>NZ_DF968179.1:0-255058 GCF_001192795.1 Flexilinea flocculi
GGGGTTGTTCCTAAAGGAAATATTTGTTAAGGATGGCATAAAACTACGAGTAAAATTGGATAAAAAAGGATCTTTCTGATACAATTAGTGCACGGAAAAAAGCAAAAAGAACCAAAAAACCTTGCATCAATCAGAAAGAAAAGCCGATGTATCTGCGAAAGAATCAACAGCAAGATTTGTGTAAAACCGCTCAGTGGTATCAATTCGATCGGAATTTAAATCCGGAAAACCGATGGGTAAGATTAGCAGAAATCATCCCATGGGATAGTTTTGAAAAAGAATATGCCAAACAATTTTCTGAGAAATCCCGGCACACAGCGCATCCGGTAAGAATGGGATTGGGGACGTTGATAATCCAGCGAATGATGGATTTGTCAGATCGGAAAACGATAGAAGCAATTGTGGAAAGTCCGTACTTACAATACTTTATCGGGTTGGAAAGGTTTGAATTTGAGCTGCCATTCAGTTACAGTATGTTGAGCAAATGGCGAGACAGGATCGATCTGGGGATGATTATGGGACTGATTGAGGAAATCGGACGTCCCGGAGAAAATTCAAATACGGCTGGAAAAAAGAGCGATGATGAGAGAAAAGGTGACAACAAGGGCGAACTGATAATTGATGCAACTTGCGTACCCTCCGATATACGATATCCGAAAGATACCGATCTATTGAATGAAGGAAGGGAAAAGCAGGAAAAAATCATCGACATCATGTATGCTGGAAGCAGCGAACGGAAAAAGAAACCAAGGACTTATCGAAAAACTGCCCGAAAAAAGTATTTGATGTTTGCAAAGAACCGGAATCCAAGTCAAAGAGCGATCCGAAATGCAATAAAAGCACAAATCGGCTATGTCAGGAGGAATTTCAAAACTATCGATCAGATGCTGGAAAAAGAGCCGGGTTTAATTGAATTATTGAGTGAGAAACAAAAAAGGGAATTGGAGACAACTCGTCTGGTATATCAACAACAGGAGGAAATGTATCGCGCAAAAAAGCATAATGTCGAAAACCGGATTGTCAGCATTTCACAGCCATACATTCGTCCGATTGTCCGGGGAAAAGCAAAAAATAAAACAGAATTCGCAGATGATGTCAATCAGCGTAATTGATGGGTATTCATATTTGGATCGCGTCCAATTCGATTCCTACAATGAAAGTGAAGACCTTTGGTCACAGATAGAAGCGTATAAACTTCGCACGGGGCATTATCCGGAAGCTGTTCTGGCAGATCAAATCTATCGAACAAAAGAAAACCGGCGAAAATGTGCTGAATTAGGAATACGACTGAGTGGGCCAAAACTTGGCAGAAAACAGGTCAATCAGGAGAAAGCGGAAAGAAAAATTGCCCAAATGGATTCCAGAAAACGGAATGCTGTTGAAGGCAAATTTGGTGAAGGGAAACGGTTCTATGGAATGGATTGTATCAAAGGAAAGACTGAACATACATGCAAGGTCATGATTGCTCTGTATTTTGTAGTTCTGAACTTAGCTAAAAGGCTAAGAGATTTTTTGTCGCAATTTTTAGATTGGATTTTAATCCTGTGCAAGTTCAATATTTTCATTAATTTTGGAAGAAAAAATGGGGCTATTCCACAACTTGCATAATATGGAACAACCCCTAATTAGAAAACACGCGAAAAATTGCTTTCTGGAGTTATTTTCCTCGTGTTTCGCAGATTGTTCTTATGTGGACTTAATTATTCACTGTAAAACTCGGGTTATAATATGGATCAGACGCTTGAACGAGCACTAGAGTTTTGCAATCAGCTTGGTCGTTATTTTTCGGGAGATTTAGCATAAATGGAGAACAAAAACAACGAAACACAGAAGTGTTGGAAAGACCGAGAGATGGAGCAAGGATTTGACTGGCGGATATATGAGGCAAGGATTCTGACATTATCGAAGTATATCGATAATAAGGATACATCTATTCTTGATTTAGGTGCCGGAAAGATGTATTTAAAAAAATTGATCCCTGAGTCTATAACATACTTTCCAGTAGATTTCGTCGCAAGATGCGAACAGACAATTGTCTGCAATTTCAATAAAAAAGAGTTTCCTGATCTGCAAGCTGATGTGGCATTCCTTTCAAGTATATTGGAATATATCGAAGATACAGAATGGTTTTTTGAACAAATTTCTTTGGTTGTGAAAAAAATTATTTTATCTTATAGTTGTTTGGAAGCCTTTCCTGATATTAATTATCGGCGAAGCCGCGGATGGCTAAATGATTTATCAACAGATGAAATAATCAGCTCACTCCAAAACAAAGGATTCATACTCATAGATCGGAGTCAACGGGGTACAAATCAATCATTTTTATGCTTCATTAAAGCAAAACCTGAGAATCTCCCACAAAACTTTTATTGTTCTGGATGCGGTTCATGTGCGAATGCCTGCCCCACGGATGCAATACAATTGCATCCTGACGTAAATGGCTTCTATCGCCCGTTGTTTGATCATGCAAAGTGTATCCAGTGTGGCAAGTGTGTTGATATTTGTCCAACGCTTCATCCGTCCTACAAAAATGTAGCTACACCACCCTGCTATGCATTTATGGCAGATGATTATACCCGTTCCGAAAGTTCATCCGGCGGTGTATTCCCTCTTATCGCAAAAAAAATGTTAGAAACTGGGGGAGTTGTTTGCGGGGCAGCATGGGACCAAAATTTTTGTGTGGAGCATATTATTATTGATCATGAAGATAACCTGGATCGACTGCGTCATTCAAAATATCTGCAAAGCTATATAGGAACCATCTATCGAGAAGTTAAATCTCGTTTGGGGAAAGGTACCCCGGTTTTGTTTACCGGTTGCCCTTGTCAAGTTGCAGGGTTAAACGCTTTTCTCAATAATAAATATGAGAATTTATATACCATAGATTTATTCTGTCATTATTCCCCTTCACAACTCCATTTTAAAGAGTATCTAGAAGATACGTTTGGTATAAGAAATATTAGTAAATACGAATTTCGTGTAAAAAACACGGGTTGGCTTGACGATACACACAAGGTTGTTTTTAAGGATGGAATTGAGCAAATCCGTCATTTGGATGATGACATGTATCAACAAGCCTATCATCCTAGGTTGCTCATGAATAAGGCATGCGAAAATTGTCGTTTTTTTGGTTTTCCGAGGCAGGGGGATATTTCGATAGGAGATTTTCATGGGATAGATGCTTATGATCCGTCGCTGAACGATAAAAAGGGGACAAGTGTAATTCTTGTCAACAACGAAAAGGGAGAACAGCTTTTGCAAATAGCTCAGACCGGGAGTAAGTTATGTAAAGAAGTTCCTCTTGCATGGATTATGAACAATCGGGTTACTAATAATTTTCCGGCGCATCCGGCACGCAATAGATTCTATGAACTCTCAAGATACATGCCTTTCCGTCAAGCAGTGGAGTATTCACTGAAAAGCAGATATGATGTAGGAATTGTTGGAATATGGAGTGTAGAAAACTATGGCTCCAATATGAGCTATTATGCCCTGTATCAAGTGATACGCGATATGGGCTTTGAGCCTCTCATGATTGAACGGCCGACAGATTCTATATGGAAACCGCATGATATGCCTATTAGGTTCAAATACAATCCGTATCGCTCCTTTGATCTTGCACATTTATATCAAAGTAAGATTGAAATGAGAGAACTCAATAACTTTTGCGATATGTTTTTGGTTGGATCAGACCAACTTTTCAGAGACAATTTGTATCATCAATTTGGTAAATATATAACGCTGGATTGGGTAAGTGACCGAAAGAAAAAAGTTGCATATGCTGCATCTTTTGGTGCTGATTATTTCGAAGGATCGGATGAAACCCGAGCTGAAATGTCTTATTTTATGAATAAATTTGATCGGTTTTCGGTTAGAGAAAAATGCGGTGTTGATTTAGCCAAAAATGCTTTCGGCATTGACGCGGATTTTGTTCTTGATCCCGTATTTTTGTGTGATAAAAAGCACTATGACGCTCTGGTCGCAAAGGGACACAAGCCGAAAGAAAAACATATCGCAGCCTATATACTGGATCCTGACGATGATAAACAAGAGATACTCACATCCATATCCAAAACGTTAGGGTTGAATTGTAATATCTTCTCAGATTCTAATTATCAGAATGATAGATTCGGGGAATGGTGGCATATTTCTGCAAGCAGTTCCACTTACAACGAGGACTGGTTGAGAGATATTGTAGACAGTGATTTTGTAATTGCCGATTCATTCCATGGGATATGTTTTGCAATCATCTATAGAAAACCCTTTATCGCAATAGCAAACAAAAGAAGGGGAATAACTAGATTCACATCCCTGCTGAATTTGCTCGGATTAGGAGACAGGCTCATTTTCAATGCACAACAACTTGAGAACAAGTTCGAGTACCTTATGAAGATCGATTATGACAAAGTTTATTTGATTTTAAACAAGGAAAAAGCACGAAGCATAAACTGGCTTAAAAGTACCCTTACTCCAATGATTCCCAAAAAACCGATGTCAACGTACGATTTTTTCAGTGAAAAACTACTTACGGTCGACCAGCGTTTTGCCAGAGTAGACAATTTTGCAGACGATGTCAACCAACGTTTTACTGCGATCAACGATTTCACGGATAATGTCAATCAACGTTTTACTGTAGTAGACAAATTCGCAGACGATGTCAACCAGCGTTTTACTGCAGTCAACGATTTCACAGATAATGTCAATCAGCGTTTTTCTGTAGTAGACAAATTCGCAGACGATGTCAACCAACGTTTTACTGCAGTCAATGATTTCACAGATAATGTCGACCAGCGTTTTTCTGTAGTAGACAAATTCGCAGACGATGTCAACCAACGTTTTACTGCGATCAACGATTTCACAGATAATGTCAATCAGCGTTTTACTGTAGTAGACAAATTCGCACACGATGTCAACCAACATTTTACTGTAGTAGACAAATTCGCAGACGATGTCAACCAACGTTTTACTGTAGTAGACAAATTCGCAGATGATGTCAATCAGCGTTTTACTGCGATCAACGATTTCACAGATAATGTCAATCAGCGTTTTACTGTAGTAGACAAATTCGCAGATGATGTCAACCAACGTTTTGTTTTGATAGAGAAATGGGTTAACAACCAAAATAATCAAATAAACTCGTTAAATAATGATATAACCCGTTTACAAGACACATTGTGCCAGAAGGAACAGGAATTGGCGAGAATGTATAAATCGAAAACATTTAAAATTGGTCGGATAATTGCCTATATTCCTCGAAAGATATATTTTTTACTTTCAAGAAAATAGTCCAAGGTTAAATGCCTCAAAATATCCTCTGAGCGAATTTTTCATTACTTATAGATTGTTACTCAACCGGGTCTATGCTAAAATATCGGACAGAAAGTTAAGCAGAAAAGTACCGAAAAATTTGAATCAAATGGGGTTGAGGAATTGACCCTTGCAAAAAACACGAATGGCTTGATGAACGATTATGAAGCTGTTCAGAATGCAGTGATTTATCCTTACTCAAACGGATTTGTTGAGGGTTGTAATAACCGGTTGAAAATGATAAAACGGACGATGTATGGAAGAGCCCGGATATCACTATTACGTGCGAAGATTATTTTGTAATGATAAAAGTACTCTCAACTTTGCGGAAGAACCCAAATTCACCGGATTACGCACTCAGTAAAAACATGCATTTATCAGGAGGAAAAACATTAAAGTGAAGCCTCTTTCCTTTTGCTCCACTTTAATGTTTATAAATTGCACTTAGCTTTTTCCCGACTTTAGGAGAACGAAACGCAAGTTACTCATAAGAAAAAGATAAAATGAGCCAAAAAACGGTTGGAGAATTTGTCCTCTTATCTAAGGTTAATAGAAAGGTCGAGTTTGGTAGCAGCCCGGAATTGAGTCAACGTCATATTCGTTTTCAAAGGAGGGCAACCGATAAGTTGAGCAAGATCGAGAAAAGACTGCTCAGTAATCGTGGGCGTCACCACGCAACGGGGAAACTTACCCTGTACCAGGATTTCAGCTTCACGAACTGAACGCATAATATCTTCAGCCGAAATTGAAGTTTTGTACTGTTGGTTCCATAAAAACTGGATATAACGAATAATACACAGACAAAGATAACAAAGTAAGAAGTGCCCACGAATATGGGCATCATTCCAAACGAACACAGGGCGAGCTTGCAAGTCAGTTTTCAACACTCTGAAGCTTTCTTCGATTTTCCACAATCCGCGGTAAATCCCCGTAACCTTGGCAGTGTCCAGATCAAGATTGTTTGTGATATATGCATAGTAACCATCAAACCTTTCGGACTCCGCGACTTTGGCGTTATCAATCATCCAATCACTCGTATCCAGTTCCATGGCAAGAAACTGGTTGCAACCACGTCTCATATCAGCCTTCAATTGATATGGCTTATCCAGACGTTTTCCAAGTTTCGCAAGCAATTGTTCCCGATCCAACCGATCTTTTGTCGCCCGTTCCTTTGTCCAGGTCATATGTATTTTCACGGGAACCCGCATCATATCGTACTTTTTGGGGCGGCCTCTCTTTTTGGGCGTATCTGTTTTTTTACTGTTATCGATTGGAACATGAACTTCAAGGTACTCTTCGCTAATCTTGCTTTTTGAGAGAACTTCTCCGGTTTTATTATCCCTGATTTCTTTCCAGTCAGTATCGTTGAATACCAGATTACGAAAAGCTTGTGGTGACTTTTTCAGCGTGTAGCTTATAACAAAGTCATGCCCGGAATTGTATAGAAACTCCAAATTGGTGCCACTGTTCAGGCCACGATCTGCAACGATCGTTATCTTGTCCAAATTGTACAAACGTTTCAGCTTTTCGACAGCCTTTGTCAGTGTGGTCTGATCCATCGTATTCCCCGGAAACAGTTCATAGGTGATCGGAATGCCATTACTGTCGATCAGTAGTCCCATAACAACTTGTACTTCATTGTTTTTGTGATCTTTTGAAAACCCGAACATCCGTAATTCACCCCATTGCGTGCTTTCAAATGCATATGTCGTTACGTCATAAAAGGTCACCTTCTCATTACGATCCGTTGCCTTTCCTAAGAAACTTGAAAGATGCTCAATAACGGTTTCCTTTTGCTGATCCAGGACATCCAGAACATCATAACAAACATCAAGGCCAACCGGGTATACGCCAGCGTATGCAGTTTGTTCCTTCTGACTGCTGACTATACTGTCAGGATTGATGCATCGGTGAGCAACAAGATAATATAAAGCATTGGCAACCATTTCGGCATTTCGCTTCCCGCAGTTGTCTATAAAAAATTTGTCTAATCCCATCTTTTTCCATATCTGCCTGATGATCGCATGTCCGAATTGATATCTTGGCGTGCAATCTTCAACGCATTCGATCTGTTTTACCGGAAGAGATATCTGGATGGGTGCAATTGCCTCTTTCTTTTGGCGGGTTATTTCTTTTGCTTCCTCTCGGAGTTTTGCGATTATGTCAGGATCATCGGCCAGCATTCTTTCATAATTACCAATTGTCTTGACGACATGTGTAGTCTTTTTCTTTGTTCCAGGAATTCTTGTGTCTTCACGATACTGGATAACGCGCGCGTGTCCATTCCCTGAAATAGCTACATACATGACAAGCCTCCATAAAACATTTTATGTCTGAATTATACTCGACGTCCAAGGCGCAGTCAAGGAAATAACAGTTCATAACAGGACATTAATAAACTAATATGAAGCAAAGAAAAAGCTTGAAATCCTGAGGTAATTTCAGCATTTCAAGCTCCAAATAAGCTGTTGTTATCGATTATCTTCTAAAGTCAGGTGGAAAGGAGATCTCCAGCCACCGCGCCCAAGAAGCTACTCAACGCATGCAAGAAGAAACCATTGAATAGTTGTTTATCCAGGGGCTCAGCTGTACCCACTGCTATAGCCCTGCACACCTTTCAGGTGTATTATTCCTAATGGGCATTTCTAATTGTCGCCATATCCATTTCTAATTGTCGCCAGGGGCTTTGCGGAAGAACCCAAATTCACCGGATTACGCACTCAGTAAAAACATGCATTTATCAGGAGGAAAAACATTAAAGTGAAGCCTCTTTCCTTTTGCTCCACTTTAATGTTTATAAATTGCACTTAGCTTTTTTTTTACCTTATTTCAATCCATCATGTTTACTTATATTAAATTCACGGTGCATTTTAATTCTTTTCCTGTTTCATTAGTGACCAGTTATTTTCTACTCGGAATCGGGATATCACCAGACAAACCAAATTGCACATTGTACTGGTCTTTTACATACCATGTACCGTTTGAAGGCCGGTATACAGCTACATCAGTTTTTCCATCTCCGTTATAATCTCCCGGTACTGGGATTTCTTCAGAAGTGCCCCAACCTACATTGAATTGATTTCTTACATACCATGTACCGTTTGAAGGCCGGTATACAGCTATATCAGTTTTTCCATCTCCATTATAATCTCCCGATACTGGAATTTCTTCAGAAGTGCCCCAGCCTACATTGAATTGATTTCTTACATACCATACACCATTTGAAGGCCGGTATACAGCTATATCAGTTTTTCCATCTCCGTTATAATCTCCCGGTACTGGAATTTCTCCAGAAGTGCCCCAACCTACGTTGAATTGATTTCTTACATACCATACACCTTCCCACGGCCGGTATACGGCTATATCAGTCTTTCCATCTCCGTTATAGTCACCTGGCACTGGAATATCACCAGATAAACCAAACACTCCATTGAACTGGTTTTTGACAAACCATTCACCACTCCACGGTCGGAATACAGCTACATCAGTCTTTCCATCTCCGTTATAGTCACCTGGCACTGGAATATCACCAGATAAACCAAACACTTCATATAACTGGTCTTTGACAAACCATTCACCATGCCACGGTCGAAATAAAGCTACATCGGTTGTACCATTTCCATCAAAATCAGAGGCGATATTTTGTTTATAATTAGTAAACGCTTTGATTCGGGCGCAACCTAATGAAGTGGAAGCCATATCATACCACTTACTATTGTAATAAAAACTTTGACCTGCTGATGAATTATTAACAAATTGTATCCAGTTACCGTTTGTATAGGAATAGTCAATAAAATAACTATTTTCATTGGCGGCTAAATCTACAACAACAGAGAATTTCGTACCCGATGTGATTGCAATCGGGTTTGTCAGCTTAACTGTATGATAGCCTGCATAAGTTTCTGTGCCAGTAATTACAGCCGATAAAGTCCCATATTCTGGATTAGTTGTTCCAATAACATTTGTGTAAATTTTTATCGTATAGCCTATGTTTGTTTCGTTTGAAGCGAATGAAACAGCTTCAATCCGTTCATTCTTTTGTGAAGTGAACACGTTTGCCATCTTGTCTACTTTAGTCATATATGCCGAACCTGCTGATCCGTCATATTGGTAATTTCGATCATAATTATTAGATGACTCAGTATCAAAAAAGAAGAAAGTATTGTCAATGGAAGTATCATAGTAGGAAAGCCAGAAGTATCCACTATTTCCCCAACCAGAACCCCAGCTGTTTTTAATCAACCAAGCTCCATTCTCAGGCGGATAATCTCCGGAGACATAACCTTTTTTAAAATTGTACTTGGAATAATCATCATCCCAGCCAACTACACTTACAATATGATTTATAGATGTGAAGTAATCATTATAATAAGCATAATTTGTATTATAGAATAAAGAGTAGGAATAATATTGAATCACACCTGATCCATATTCCATGATTAGTGTCTTGATAGCATTAGTATCTGCGCTATTGATTCTGTAAATATTTTGTACATGTCCAGCATCATTCCAATAAGATAATGAACTATCCAATGTCATGTTTGAATCAGCACTAGAATAGGGGGCGAGGTATTCATGAATCGGACCAGTCCAACTGGCAGCAGTCCAAGATGAAAAAGATGTATTATGTCCAACATCTAACCAACTATATGAACTAATATTATTTACTTTATCATTAGTGATCAGATTTAAAGGATCTGCAACACGATGGTAACAAAAATAAGCGAATTGCAGTTCTGAAAAATCAAGATTTGTCGTTGTGACTCTGTTATTAATTATTGCTGATTCTTCTGCATTCATAGCAGCATGTGCCCAGCAGGTGCCATATGAACCTTGATTTTTTACAGACGTAACTTTCCCATAATTTCGCGAATCATAGCTGACTGGAACTGTAGCTGGAAGAGTTTTTTCGTCATAGGTAATTCGCGGTGGTATATTAAGATCACTCAACACATCTTCACGTGCGCCATAATTTTCAGGCTTTACTCCGGTAGCCTGATATATTTCCAATTCTTTTTGTTGCTGTTCATCAGCTTTGGCTGAATTAAAAACATCTCCATCTCTAATGATTGTTTCTTCCCCCCCTAAATCCAACTGGTATGCATTGACTGTAAAAGCATTTACCAAGAAAATAATTATTGCAATCAATGTAATCCGAATGCCCAAAGTTTTCTTTTTCATAATTCACCTCTTTTTATCTTAAATTCCTTTAGTATGCTTTTTAATTACTTTTTAATTAAACGCAGAGTTCTTTTTAATATGGTTATTTTACATGCGGCGTTTATTTAACCAAACTTTTTTATATTATAATTCTCAACCTTCTCCCAAAGAATTGTGAGGAAACAAGACCAAAAAGTACAACCCTTTACAAAAATAGCACCTTAACAAAATCATTTTGAATAACAGGGCTTTGCGAAATCCAATCCAAAATGCTTCGGAATACGACTGACAAAAGTATCTAAAAGAGCATTTGCAGATGAGATCACATCAACATTTGAACAAAAAGCGGATCTGACCTCAGAAAAAGCCTCGAAAAAGATTTGGGCCAGCGATTCGAAAACCGAAAACCATCTCTGATTTCATCACACAGGGCGAAAAACAGGATACCGAAAGTTTTTGCATCCTCATGATTGCGAACTTCAAGACAAATCATGCTGTAGCGTAAGAAGACAATTAAAATAAAAGCAACCATGGCATCTTAATTGGGATCCTCATATTCTTTCGTCAGATTCAGGTAAGTCTTGCCCATTTTGAAGAACGTTTCAATCTTCCAGCGTTTTCCATACATCTGAATGATCTCCAGACTGCTCAAAGCAATGTCATAAGATGCGATGATTTGGAAATCATTGGTGTCTGATTTGCTCTAAACATAATCAATCCCGAAATGCTTCACCTTCTCCAACATCTTGAGGGCTGCTTCCGGCATTGGTAACAGGGACTCAATCCTTCTTTTTCCAGACAGTGTCCGTTTGTCATATTCTTTTCCCTGAAAAAGCAGACAATGGGGAGAGCTAATTAAACGGAAAGCTACCGGTACAAAGCTGAATCGATTTCCCTGATGGCAGGTATTTCTTGAAGTATTTTGTGGACTCGCTTCGAGTTTTAAGGTCAGATAACTGGTTTTGTGTTAAAGTGGAATCCATAGAAACCTTTGTTAGTATTTATTTATTATATTATCGACAATAATAATTATATCATACTTGAGGCTTCTATTTGTTATTCAATTATATTTTGTTGTCAAGGTTCACATTTTTACTGAGTAATTTCTCCAAAATTTATCTGGGAAGATTGAGTTATATTTAAATTCATGGTGCATTTTAATTCTTTTCCTGTTTCATTAGTGACCAGTTATTTTCTACTCGGAATCGGGATATCACCAGACAAACCAAATTGCACATTGTACTGGTCTTTTACATACCATGTACCGTTTAAAGGTCGGAATACGGCTACATCAGTTTTTCCATCTCCGTTATAATCTCCCGGTACTGGAATTTCTTCAGAAGTGCCCCAACCTACATTGAATTGATTTCTTACATACCATGTACCGTTTGAAGGTCGGAATACGGCTACATCAGTTTTTCCATCTCCGTTATAATCTCCCGGTACTGGAATTTCTTCAGAAGTGCCCCAGCCTACATTGAATTGATTTCTTACATACCATACACCATTTGAAGGCCGGTATACAGCTATATCAGTTTTTCCATCTCCGTTATAATCTCCCGGTACTGGAATATCGCCGTTGTATCCATATGGATTCGTAGATTGGCCTCGGATATACCATGTAGCGTTGGAAG
Source organism: Flexilinea flocculi (assembly GCF_001192795.1). GTDB lineage: Bacteria > Chloroflexota > Anaerolineae > Anaerolineales > Anaerolineaceae > Flexilinea > Flexilinea flocculi. The sequence goes on from NZ_DF968179.1 coordinate 12,102, forward strand.
GACGAAACACCGCAATATCTGTTTTTCCATCTCCGTTGTAATCTCCAGGTACCGGAATATCGCCGTTGTGTCCATATGGAATCGTAGATTGGCCTCGGATATACCATGTAGCGTTGGAAGGACGAAATACCGCTATATCTGTTTTTCCATCACCATTGTAATCTCCAGGTACCGGAATATCGCCGTTGTGTCCATATGGAATCGTAGATTGGCCTCGGATATACCATGTAGCGTTGGAAGGACGAAACACCGCTATATCTGTTTTTCCATCACCGTTGTAATCTCCGGATACTGGAACATCGGTACTTCTTCCATATGGAATACTTGACATATTCCGGATATACCAGGTGGCATTGGAAGGACGGAACAATGCAATATCGGTTTGGCCATCCCCATTAAAATCAGCATTTGGTTTTATTTTTTTTACATTGGTCGTTGTAAATGCTTTGATACGCGGATTGAGCTTGTAATTATTGTAATAATATAAATCAGCCCAGGAACCAGAAGACCATTGTCTAAAACTGATACCAGGTTTTGATGAATTTATATAGGTTCCACCACTTGAAGACCAATCGACATACAGTATATTTTCTGTTGCATTATAAATTTTAACAACTACTGAAAACTGGCTGCCTTTGTTGATGCTAATTGGCGTTGGAAGTTTCACCGTATGATAACCGGCAAAAGATTCTGAACCTGTCAAAGTCTTTACTAACGTTCCATTCGCTGGATTAGTCGTTCCTGTTACATTCTTATATATCTTGATTTCATACTGATAAACACTGGAAGGTGTACTATATGAAACTGCTTCAAGAAATTCATTCTTTTGTGATGTAAAAAGATTTGCCATGGTGATACTAGCTGTTCCATTCGACCACCAAGCGTTCAATGCTGTTCCATCATACTGATAATTATGATCATAATTATTAGCCGGCTCAACCTCAAAGAAAGTTATTTCGTCTTCTATTGTTGCGTCATAATATGAAATCCAGAAATATCCTTCATCGAGCCACCACAAATCAGATCCCCAGCTATTTTTTATCAACCATGCACCATTTCCGGCAGGTCTGTTTACAAAATTTGAAGCAGAAAAATTATCATTCCAACCAATAACACTCACTTCGTGATTTGCATATTGAAAATCAGGATAATAATACGCAAATGTATTCGTATTATATGACAAAGACGTATTAAAATTTGAATAAAACGCGAGATCTCCTGCGCCATATTTCATAATCATTTGTTTTACTGCATTCCGGTCAGTTTTAAGAACCTGGAAGGCGTTCTGTAAATGCGCAGAATTATTCAGGTAAGACAAGGAACTACTCAATGCATAATTTGCTATATCTGCACTATTGGAAGGATAAGGAGCGCGTATTTCCTCTGTTGCTCCAGTCCAACTGCTCATGAGGGCTATCTCTCTAAAGGCGCTCCCGCCGGAATTAATCCAATCACCATAGGAATCATCCCAATTGTTCTTATCATTCGTAATTAGATTCAGAGGATCAGCAACCCGATGCCATAAAAAATAAGCCTGTTGTGCTTCTGAAAAATCAACACTTTTGTTAAATACGCCATCTTTAATCAAATTTGATTCCACAGCATTGATCGCGGCATGTGCCCAGCAAGTCCCATAACTTCCTTGATTTTTTACACTCGTTACAACATTGTAATTTCGAGCGTCATAGCTCGAAGGAATCGCTGCTTTATCAATAAAAATATCATTCGCACTTTCTACACTGTTCAGGGGCACTTTATTAAGAACGACTTCATGTCCAAAATTATAATCTCCTGAAAGAGTTTTGAATGCATTAAAATAGGCTGCATTTTCTGCATCACTTATAAATAGATTATCGGCTTGTCTGGTTTCCAGTTTTCCATTCTCAACAGAGGGTTCATTCTCCTCTTTGATGATCGCAGTTACGAGAGACCCTTCCGCTGGTTTTTCATTTTTTCCTTGAGCAGAAACTATTCTGCTGCCTGAGACCAACAATAAAATAAAAACCAAAAATACAAATTTCTTTGATATACAGGCTGATTTCTTTTTACAATATCTCCTTACATGTATTTCTATATTAATTACAATTGTTACTATTCATTATTGCAAGAATAATGCCATTACTGTAGTTGGGATAAAAATCAAATAGCAATCCAGCAAGTAAACCGATCTAAAAAATAATTTTTCGATAATCAAATTTAAAGATCTATTTTTCACGAAAATGATTCCATGGTCTGTCAATAAAATAATCCAGGATATCGATTTTTCCCAGCGGATTAACCCGAATTTCAGAAGTATCATAGGATAAATTCGGATTAAAACAGGGGTCATGCTTTTGAATAAAATTTTTCCAACGGGTGATAAACAGTCTTGCCTCCCGGCAAAAGCGCAAATGCTTTTCGCTGTTGGAATCTTCTGCACCGCGTGTCAGGGATTCATGGTGAAAAAGTTCAGCATAGGGTGTCCAGACATTCCGATAATCCTTTTCCAGCAATCTAAGACAAAAATCCACATCATTGTAGGCGAATTGAAAACGCTCGTCGAATCCACCCGCTTCTTCAAATTTCTTCTTCTGCACCATCAGACAGGCGCCGGTCACTGCCGAGTAATTTTGGATGACCTGCAGACGGCCAAAATATCCCATCGAGGTTGACAATTCACCCAGATAAAGATGTCCTGCGACGCCTCCCATTCCAACAACAACACCTGCATGCTGCAGCGTGTGATCGGGATAATATAATTTCGCGCCGACCGCACCAACATCCTTCCGCTGCGCATGCATCAGCAGCTGTTCGATCCAGTCTTTTGTAATGATCTCAGTGTCATTGTTGAGAAATAAAACAAATTCACCCCTGGCTCTCTGAACCGCAAAATTATTGACAGATGCGTAATTGAAATCTGCATCCCAATGCAATACCTTTATACTTTTTTCCTGTAATTCCTTATACAAATGAAAAATTTCAGGCGAAGAACTGCCGTTTTCGATGACGATGATTTCGTAATTTGCATATGTTGACAATGTTTGGATGGAATGGATGCATCTGCGTAAGGTTTCAGGCTGCTCTTGATTGGGGATCAGAATGGAAACGAAAGGCTGCCCTTCAATGTGATAAGAAACTCGGTAGGATGTGGGAATTGGACCTGACTGTACGTCCGCTGCAAGACCGCGTCTGACCAATGCATCTGCCAGTGCGTGCTTGCCCGCTTCATCCGCATACGGTTTTACCGTTATATCCCTGGCTGTTGAAGTTCGCGCTTCCCGCCAATGATAAAGTATCTTGGGAATATGAGTTACTTTTCTTGTTTTTTCTACAGCTCTCAGAATGAGATCATAATCCTGCGCACCGTCAAAACCTGGTCTAATCCAATCAATTGATTCTCCTAAAGAACGTCGAACGACCAGAAAATGGGTAATATAGTTCAGACTTAACAAAAAGTCGGGACAAAAATCCGGCTTAAAATGGGGATTACGGCGGTTGCTTCCGTCTTCATAAATAAAATCCTCGTCAGAGTATAGCAAATCAATTTTCGGATCTTCAGTAATTTTCGAAACCATTTCTGCTAATGCAATCGGCGCCAACAGATCATCATGATCCAGAAAACCAACCCATTCTCCGGATGCATTTTTAAGGGCAATATTGGTATTTTCTGCAATACCATGATTCTTTTCCAGTCGAATGATCTTGATTCGTGGATCATGCCGGGAATACTTCTCGAGTAAAGCGGAAACCGGACTGCCCGGCACACTCGCATCTGCAAGTATCCATTCCCAGCGTTGATAAGATTGTGCAAGAACAGATTGAATGGTTGCATGAATGATAGACAACGCCGGGTCTTTGACAGGGGTCACGATCGTAAAGAGCGGGGATTCCAATTCTTCTTTCAGAATATGCGGAAATAGATCATTCTGTTCATTAATCTGAATCCATAACTGATAATCCGGATTTATCGATCTCTGAGGCGGGTGCCAACTGTTGTTTAAAGAATTTACTTTCTGTTCTTTCATCGGCGTAATAGGATTCGCTTTATCGTAAGTGATCCAGCAGGTAGAGCACGATCCCGCCATGCATAGAGGGCAAGAATCCAGTGCCAGTATCGACTTTGCGAGACTCTTTGGGTAGTTTTGTTGACGATTCGAAAAGCTCGATAAGCTGCCTGTAACTGGTTGTGAAGCCTTACATTTTCTTGTTCCAGTTCTGTAATCCGTTTCGTCAGTTCTTTGATCTGCATTACTTCTGTATTCATAAATTGAATTATACTCTCAGGAAATGGTTTTAAAAGTCAACCGGGGATTCGAAATATAGGGAGAATTATTTGTTATTGTGTTGTTTTTGCGCAGAGCGCAAAAACAACACAATAACAAGTTTTCTCTTTTTTTTCAAAAGGCTTTTTTTAATTTCGAATTACTGTTAAATTAAAAATTTGCAGGACACATCATTCTCAGATTGATTTACCCATATCGGAACTATGGATTGTCCAGAAATAAATTTTGATGATTTGATTCAAAAAAAATCAGACGATCCAGAATCCGTTCCGAGCCTGCGGGATAAATGCTAAAACCGGTTCGTTCATTACAATCCGGATAATCGCCTGTAAGCAGATAACACTCCTTCCATTTTGTCTTGCCTTCATAAAAATTAACAATGGAGTCTTGTTCATTATTGTCGAAGGGCAAAATCGTTTTTACCAATGAAAATGCAAGCAGCACAGAAAGAGCGATCGTTATTTTTGGAATCCTGATTTGTGAAATCGTCATCAGCAATCCAACAAAACCGGGAATCAACAACGTCATATAGCGTGACGATTGAGCCTGTTCCAACCCTAAACAGATCCGACCCACCGAAGTGAAAGCAGCAAAAACCAATGAAAAACCGAGCAGGATCGATATGATCTTATGAGTCTGGTCCGGACTTAATGGGTCAAGCAAATAAGCCCGAAGATTCCAGCCAAATGCAGCAATAAAAGCAGCCAGAATCAGGAGTCCGGCGATGATGGACGGGTACGGATTAATTGAATTATTAATACCGAGAAATTTGGCAAGCATCAAACCAACATATACCGGATAGCGCAGTATATAATCCCATTGAAAGCCAAAGCATGCCACTGCCGGTGAAAACTTATACCCGCAGCTAAATAAGTATAGAGAAGAAACTGCCCCGCTGAATCCAATTACTGAGAAGATCACCAACCTTTTTTGGTGGCTCCGAATACCCGTGATCAATTCAAGCCCAAAAACTGCTGCCGTGATGAATCCCATAAACAATCCAAAGCCTGTAAAGAGGAGCAGGAAGTTTATCAATAAAACGATTGTATACCGCCAGGGTTTATTGGGAATCATCCAGGATAGAACGTATACGAATATGAGCAGTAGCGGAAGGACGGAATGTGAAACATTCGGAGTAACAACAAACTGCTCCCATTGATATTTATTCAGGACAATAAAGGGAATGATGAGGTCTATCCATTGGAATCGGCCTATCAGTTTGCGTTTTAACAACAATACTGGTGGAAGGCTGAGCAGCAGTACCCCGAAAATCATGAATGATTCTGCTCTGGTATTCCATCCGGATAGTCGAATGACTACCCAGGTTAATAATTCGCCTAATCCTTGGCGATGGGGTCCATGCTGCCAGGTAAACATGGTCCAGGCGTTTTGTTTTAAGAAAAACGGAGTCATAAAATCAAACTGATCCCAGAAAATGATATTCACAGAATACGCATCCACAAGTTGATATAATGCTCTCGCCAAGAGGGTTGACAGGATAAAGATGAACAGAATAATCAAATTTTGTTGACCTGAGGTTTTCCGAAATAATAAATGTCCTAAATGGTTTTTTATTAAAATCTTCATCGGACTCCAAATTCTAAAAATCTTGATTTTTGGAATTATGATTGAAATATTTTTATAATTATAGATTAGAAAAACATGGTTTTCGCTTTTCATTCCTACACAAAATGGTAGCTGACATCTGCGCTGGTGGTCGCTATGCTGGTTTGGTTAATATTTCTAAATTCCATGGTATCTGTTTCAAATTTCCATGGTCAATTTAATGGAAGAAGTTCCGAATGAATTATATTCCTGAAAAGATCATAAAATGGAGCAGAAGCTTTATAAGAATTTAGAATTGGAAAAGAAGCGTGTTTTCCAGAATATTCACTAACAACAGACTTGTTTCTGCGTGAATTATGATGATTTTTCCGATCCTTTGCTCGAATCTCTTCATATCTGAGTGTATGAGCTGATAATTCCTTAATATGAGACAGAATGGCCACCATTGCTTCCGCACCCGAAAGGGACCAACTGCAGCCACGGCTTTTCTTTCAGTCTGGTCCAAGGTTTTTTCGTTCTTTTTGCTTTTATTCGGGCACAACTTGAATCAGAAAAATCCTTTTTAATCCGCTTTTACTCGGAATTCTATGCCATCCTTAACCGATATCTCTTCTGGGAACAAACCCTATTTATTCTGCCAAAGTCAGTAGGATGGCATTTCTTCATCTCATTTCTTCATCTCATTTCCTCACTTTTTTGTGGGAAGGTTGAATTTCTAACTCAACGGTTCATTACCGCATGCCGCCGCCATTTGGCATACCGCCGCCACCTGGCCCGCCTGGACCACCGCCCATCATCATTCCAAAATCAAAGAAACCGGGAGTTTCTTCTTTTCCATAAACATCCAATTCAATCTCATCTCCTGCTTTTAAGTCATCCGAGAAAATCTGAACATTGGAACCGCTGATCAACCCGATTGTTATTTCAACATCTTCAAAGGAACCATCCTCTTTTTTATGATGAACAAGATAGCGGTCTCCATCCAAAAGCACTGATGTTTGCGGAACATATAACGCATCCGGTACAGAATCAATATTGATGGAGATATCCGCAGTCATTCCGGACTTAATCTGTTCATCTGCATCCACGATAGCGACTGATAAATTATACGTAACTGACCAGCCGGATGTTGTTCCGGTATCTGCAATATTGGTAACAATACCATGATACATTTTTCCTGGAATTGCAGTGAAACTGATATCAACAGGCATATCCAGCGTTATTTCGTTGACATACAGCTCAGATACGCTGAAGTCGATATAGAAAGTGGAAATATCATCGATTCGGGCGGCAAAAATATTCCGTTGGACACTGGAGGAATCATACGAAACGATGTCATTTTTTTTCGCATCAATTTTTGTGACTGTTCCTGCAAAAGGAGCGATAATTTTTGATGAATCAATTTTTGTCTGCGCTGCATCGATTGCCGCCTGAGCAGCGTTTATTTTTGCATCGGTCGGTCCGTTAAGCAATTTGTTATATTGATACTGCTTATCTTCCAAAGTGGCTTTCGCTAATAGTAATGTCGCTTCCCTAAGCTGCAGCTCCAATTCATCAATTTGTCCCAAATACCAGGTATATTGTGCCAAGGCATTATCACGGACGGATCGGTATCCGCCAACATCGCCCAATCTTTTTATTCGGGTGGAATCGTCTGCATCATAATCACGCGTTGTCTCAAACTTGGCGATGGCAGCCTCATAATCATCCTGGGCTTCTAAATAGGTTTCATAAGCCAAATCAATATTCAAATCTGTAGCCCGAGACAGATCCATGCTGTCCAACGATTTCTGTGCATCTTCAACGTCTTGCTGTGCAGTAACCAAAGCTGATAATGCCTCAGCCAATCCCGATGAATTATTTTTAAGTTCTTCCATCGCGTCCTGGGCGTCACTCAGTTCAAGTTCAGCATTCAAGACATCCTGATCCAAAGTTTGCGGATCGAGCGCTGCCAGCACATCTCCTTTATTAACACTGTCACCCGCCTCGAAATATACATCCTTGATTGTTCCGCTTGTCTGCCAATACAAATCAACAGACTGGTTGGAACGCACGGTTCCCGTAACATCTTCCACAACTAATGAAAGAGGACCTTGTTTGATTTTCGTTGTTTCCGTTTCTGTCAAAGCAGCCAGCTTAGCCGCTGCTTGTGCCTGTTGTTTTTGATATAAAGAATATATCCCTATCGCTGCCAGCATCAGAATGATGACCAGGATTAATAACGCGATGACACAACCTGGTTTATGATTTACTTTTTTTGTTTCAATTTTATGATCCATGCCTTTGCACCTTTCGATTCAAGATTTCTTAATTGTTGTCTGATATCGATTCAATCAGTCGGAGCAGGTGTACTCACCGATTCTTCCACGAATTTCTGATCGGCTGACGATACCGTTAAGTTCATTGTGGGCAACATCTCTGATGGGGGGAATCCATCTGCCGATGGTCTATTTCCTTGTCCAGGGGCCATTACACCATTCGAATTCGGACCCATCGGCATCTTTGTTCCTTCGAGTCCACCAAATTGGCGATCAGTAACTTGACCAGAAGGGATACCTGTTTGATTTCCAGGTTGCAGATTTTTTCCATCCATCGAAACATTTGTATCTGCACTTACTTTTCCTGCCACACTTTGATCATCATCGCCGATAATCTGCGTTTGCTCTCCACCGACCGGATTAAAACTTGCTGAGCCGGGCATTCCTTGAAATTGTCCTGCTACTGCCGGTTGGATCCCCAGTTCAGTATAAATTCTCGAATCAATTGATGGTACTTTGACAACGTCACCTTCTGATATTCCGGATGTAATTTCAATAAGAAGGTTCGAACGGATACCTGTTGAGACTTCAACCGAATTCCATCCATTTTCGGATGATACCGTTACATAAGATTTTCCATCCTTTTGACTCACTGCATTCGTTGGAATTAGAACGACATTTTCTTTTTCTTCGAGGATAATCTCTGTTTCGGCAGTCATGCCTGCCTTGATATTCGCATCGGGATCTGTAATTTCAACTAATGTTTCAAAAGTGACGATGGAATCACTTTCCTCACCCAAATCAGAAATTTTGCCGATTATTCCTGAATAGGTTTTGTCGGGTACTGCATCTAACGAAATATTTACTTTCTGTCCGACAAATAGTTTATGAATGTCAATTTCTGAAATTTGCAGCGGAATGAATATACTGGTCATATCATCAATTCCGAATGCAACAGTTCCTGCCTCTACATAATGACCAACTTCAGCTTGTGAGGATGTGACCGTTCCATCAAATGATGCGATAATATTGCGTTTGTTATATACATTCTCAGCATTCGTTACATTGATTTCAGCTTCCTGAATATCTTTTTGACGAGGCATCGACTCGTACGTCTGGTATTCCTTCAACGCTTCATCATATGCCTGTTGTGCAACTGCAACAGCCCCCTGAGCTACAGCCAATTCGGTATCGGTTGGCTGCCCTTTTGTCCACACCCAGTTTTCATAGGCTTCAATCATAGCATTGTATGTACTGAGGTACGATTCATAATAGGTTTGACGAGCCTGATCTTCCCATCCTTTTGAGTTTTTCACAGAGTCATAATCAGCTTTTGCATAGTTGAAATTTTCAACAGCCAGCATATAGGCATCATAGGCCATCTCAATGGTTAATTGATCCGCTCTGGGATAATATAGAGCTTCCTGTGCCTGTTTGGTGGACTTGAGAGAAATCTCATTCACAGTTAATGTGGAATATGCATTCATTTTAGATGTTTTTGTTTCGATTACATCCGATAAAGCCTCCTGAGCATCAATGAGTGTTTTCTCTGCCAGGATCACGGCGGACTTCATGGAATCAGTTTCCAATTCCGCCAGAACATCCCCCTTTTTTACAGAATCGCCCAATTTCACAAGAACTTTGCCGATGACACCGTCAGTTTTCCAGACCAGTTTCGCAGATTGATTGAATTCGACATTTCCGATAAAATCTATCGATCGGTCAATCTTGCCAGTTACAGCAGTAAACGTCAATTCCTGTGTCTCTTCATTTTTAGATGCCTGCAGCTTTGAAAGAAGCGTACAGCCACTTATAATCATCATAAAGAGTAGAATCGACAGAATTTTTCGATTTTGTTTTTTATGCGTCATTTTTACTTAACTCCGATTAAGAGGTGAATTCCGCAATTCTTGCAGCAATTCCCGATTATTTTCCATGTGTATTGTCCCGTTTTTCAAATAATCCTTCCCGCCATGCAAAAACAGCAGCCTGTGTCCGGTCAGCTAAATGCAGTTTGTGTAAAATATTAGAAACATACCCCTTGACGGTTTTTTCAGTTATAAATAGTTTCCCTGCAATCTCGCTGTTATTGTTACCCTGAGCAATCAATTCGAGAACGTCATATTCCCTTTCAGTCAATTCTGCGAATGGATCAATCACGCGACCGGGACGATCATGCAGCTCACTCATCAATTTTTTTGCGATTTCAGGAGACAAAATTGCAGTTCCTTTTGCTGCCATTCGAATCACATTAATGAGTTCCTCCGGAGGGATGATTTTCAGTACGTATGAAAGCGCGCCGGCTTTCATCGCAGGGAATACAAGAGAATCATCATGATGGGATGTCAAAACAACGATATGCGTGCGGGGACTGATCTGTTTAATCATTTTTGTCGCTTCAACGCCATTCATTCCTTCCATGAGCAAATCCATCAGAATCACATCCGGAATATTTGATTTTACAAATTCGATGGCTTCTTCCCCGCTGCCAGCTTCTCCAATTACTTCTATGTCATCCAATGTTTCCAGATAAGACCGAACCCCATTTCGAACGACTGGATGATCGTCCACCAACAATACGCTGATTTTATTGGATTCTTTATCTGTCATATTCCCTGCTTTCTTTTTTTCTTTTTCATCTACGAACACCACATCAGAAAAACATCGAAGTGAACTCAAACCGGCAATTCAAAAAAATAGATGATTCATTCAAACAACTGAGAGCATTTTTTGAATTACTGATTAAAAATGCATCGCTCTTGGGATGTGAATCAATAACGTAGTTCCTTCCCTTCCTGACTGAATATGAAACGTTCCATTCATGTTTTCCACTCGCTCGTGAATTGATTGAAGTCCAATTCCTGACGGCTGTTCCTGTGAATCGAAGCCCTTTCCATTATCGTGAATGGTCAGATTTACTTCAATTTCATTTGTTTCCAGTTCAATACGTCCGATTTTCGCCTCGCTATGCCGCATCATATTGGACAATGCTTCCTGACAGATCCGGAATATTTCTCCTGCCATGTATTCATCCATGGGCGGATAGTTCTGCAGTTTTAATTCCAATTGAATTCCGGAACTCATCTGCCATGTTTTCCCATACTGCTCGAGCTTGTTAATCAGAGCATTTCCAGAGATGACTGGCGGACGAAGGGTGCCGATTAAATCATCCAGATCCTGCAATGTGTTTTGTGTCAGATTGGCGGCAAGTTCTATCTTCTCTTTCACTTGTTCCGGTTTTTTTTCGATCAAAACTGCTGCAGCCCCAAGATTCATGTTGATGGAAAAAACTTGCTGTTTAATATTGTCATGGAGCTCCCGCGAAATCCGGTTTCTCTCCTCGGATGCTGCCAATTCCTGCCGTGTCTGGACCAATTGACCAAGCTGATCAGACATTGTGTTCAGTTTGGAGGAGACCATATTGAGCTCGCTGTAATCTTGTTCGGTTTCAACGGGTATTTTGAAAGAAAAATTACCTTCTGCCCATTGATTGGATGCCCTGAAGATTTCATCAAACCATAGCGACCATTTTTTTGAAAAGATATAACCGACAATCAAACCTAATATTGCCGCAAATAGAATCAATCTTAAAAAACTCATCATGGATGACAGAAATATGGCACGAATCATCTCCCACGAACTTGGCTGCGTAACATACAGAAAAAAATTTCCGACGATATGATTGCTGTCGTCTTTAAAGGGAACCAGCGCCATCGAATAGTTTTTTTCTGCCAGGATGATCTGTCCATCAGTAGAACCGGTCATCACTTTTTCGGATAAAGAAACCACTTTTTCTTTAATCAGATTTGCAGTACCAACATCCAAATCTTCTAATGGGATTGGAATCGTTCCTCCAATAGAGACTGGAATTATTTCTTGTTTTTCAGTCACAAAGTACATTAGTACTCTGTTTTTTAAAAAGAATTTTGTGTTGACCCGCAAATCTGCTTCAAAATGATCCGACTGCAAATTGAGATCGCGCGGCGGGATTCCAAAATGTGTCTGCTCTTTGATCCACTCGTTTGTCTGATCATGCAAAAATACATTTTTTACCCATGGATCATGCAATAATTGTGTCACTGCATTTGCGATGATGGAACTGCTGTTGCTCTGGCTTAACTCATAGGAAGTTCGTATATAACGGTAGGCAAGTACGGCAACACACACAATGACCGAACTGACTGTGATCAGCAGTGTGATCTGCCATTGGATTGTGTGAAACGCTCGTTTCAACCTTCCGAATCGAAGCCTGACAGCATTCATCTTTAGCATTCCTTTTCCTTTTATTCAGTCCTCAAGGCAATGACCGGCTGTAATTTTGCGGCTTGATTTGCCGGATAGATCCCAAAAAATAGACCAATGGCAACCGAAAACAAGGTTGACCCAAGGATAAATAACGGATTATAGGAAGCATGCAGTTCTGTTCCCATCATTGTCGCAATATATGCAATCAAATAAGCCAAACCAAGACCGAACAGAATACCTAAAATACCGCCAACCAGGCTCAGAACGGAAGATTCAACCAGGAATTGAGCCAAAATATCACGTTTCTTTGCACCCAGAGCTTTTCGCAATCCAATTTCTTTGGTACGTTCTGTAACCGTTACCAGCATAATATTCATGATTCCAATACCACCAACCAACAAAGAAATGCCGGCAACGCCTCCCAGGAACAGAACAAAAGTATTCATAATTGAATTCAGAGTATCCAATATTTCCTGTGTATTCATGATCGTGAAGTCATCGGGGTTGCCTTCAAAAATACCATGTCTTTCCCGCATCAGATTTTCAATCATCGTCTGCGCCTGATCAAGCGAGACTGAATCTTTCACATTGATGGATATTCGTCCAACTGTGTTCCTTTGCCGGGTTATCAGCCGATTTTGCGCAGTTGACAGTGGCATAAAAACGACCTGATCCTGGCTTGTCCCCATTGTGGAACTTCCCTTCGATTTCAAAACCCCGATAACTGTATAAGGCTGACCGCTAATTCGAATGGTTTCACCAACCACACTGATATTTGAATTGCTGAATAACGAATCACTGATTTCGGAACCAATCACAACGACCATGGAATTCTCATCCAATTGTTCCTGCGTAATATATGAACCGCTTTCGATTTCATAATTGCTGATTTCCAGATATTCCGGAATTACGCCGGTTACCGAAGCATTGACCGTGTTTCCATTACTTTGAGAAAGCGTGAAAGGTTGAGAAACGGTAGGGGCAACAATATCTGCAATACCTAAAGTTTTTATCGCTTCCACATCCGAATTGGTCAGATCCTGCGGATTTCTGACATTTTCAGTGAAATTTCCAGCTGATAAATAAAGCGTCTGCGTACCCAGAGAACTCATCTGGTCTGTGATCGAATTTTTCGCACCCTGACCAATTGACATCATCGCAATCACAGCGCCAACACCGATAAAAATTCCGAGCATCGTTAATAATGAACGAACTTTATTGGAGAGTAAGTTACGGAGAGCCTCAATAATCAATGTGCTGATATTCATGCTGTTTTTCCCTCCTCATTTCCCTTTATCGGATTCACTAAGAATTGTTTCCCCGCAGGCAGCTCTTCATTTGCCACTTTTTTCCTGTTTCCAAAAGCCTCTGCCAATGCATCAGCGGCAGAAGATTCTTCTTCCTCTTCCAAATCGTTGTCATCTGTTCCAAAAGTATCGGAAAAAGGATTAGAAACGGTTTCTTTTGCTTCATTTTTCATCTTCCCATTTCCATTGGGATTTATTTGCTCTTTTTTCAATGAGACACTTGCTGAATCCGGTTTCTTTAGACCTGAAACATTCAGAAAATCCGGATTTTGCCAGTTTTTAATAATCTCCTGTTCCTCTTCCGTTCCAATCATGCCGTCAAAAACGCTGATGACACGAGGGACCTGCCTTCCAATCTTTGGATCATGGGTAACCATAAGAATTGTTTTGCCTTTATCCTGATTCAGGCTGATTAAGATCTGCATAATTTCTTTACCGGACTTGCTGTCGAGGTTACCTGTTGGTTCATCTGCCATAATGATTTCAGGATCGTTGATTAATGCCCGTGCAATGGCGACACGCTGCTGCTGCCCGCCGGAGAGTTCCTTCGGTTTATGACCTAAGCGGCTGCCCAGACCCACCAAATCCAGTACCTCCGCAGCGCGTTCTTTCGCATGATCTTTATTTCTTGAATATAAAAGCGGCATCATCACATTTTCTAACGCGGAAGAACGAGAAAGCAAATTGAAGCTTTGAAAAACAAATCCAATTTTCTTATTTCGCACCTCTGCAAGTTTTGAATCATCCATGCTGGAAACATCCGTTCCATCCAGAATATATAATCCTCCGGTGGGACGATCCAGACACCCCAGAATATTCATCAGTGTTGATTTTCCTGAGCCCGAAGGGCCCATGATCGCCGTAAACTCTCCATAATTAACATCCAGACTGATATCATGCAGCGCTCTCACCTCAATATCACCCATGATGTAGTATTTTTTCAAATGTTCTGTGTGTATTACGTTTTTCCCGTTTTTTTCTGTCATTTTCGCATTTCCTTTCTATTGGGAACGTCCGCCACCTGCACCTGCTCCGGGAGGAGGACCGCCAGCACCACCAGGGCCGCCTCCCGGACCACCGCCGAATGTTACCCCTCCAATCGTTAAACCAACGTTCACATCCATAGGCATTTTATGATTTTTTATTTCGTCACCTTCCTGAATCTGATCCGAAATGATTTGCATATCTGATCCTGATACCATACCCAATTGAACAGAGATATCGGTAAATGTTCCATCTGCATTCTTTTTACTGATGGATCGCGTTCCATCCGCTTTCATTGCAATGGCTGTCGATGGGACATAAAGGACATCAACCGCTTCTTTCGTAACAATTGCAACGTCAGCCATCATCCCTGCTTTAACTTTGTTATCCACTCGATCCATTTTTACTGTCAAAGAAAAAGTTACAGTACTATCCGAGACTTCACCGACATTTGAAATATTTGTGATCGTTCCTGTATACTCTTTCAAAGGAATTGCATCAAAGGATATGGTCACTTTTTGACCGATAGAAATCTGGTTGATATCTAATTCATTGACGGTTATATCGATAAAATAGGAAGAGAGATCATCAACGCGTGCAGCCAAGATATCGCGAGATGTCGAAGTAGATTCATAAGCAATTACATCAAATTGTTTAGCACCAACTTCAACAACCGTTCCATCAATTGGTGCAACAATATAAGCCGTTTTCATCGTTGCTTCAGCTGCTTTAATTTGTGCCTGGAGTGAAGCAATCTGCGATTCGGTCGGACCATTTTTTATTTTTTCATAAGACCGAACCGCATCCTCATATTGTGCCTGAGCTAACAATAACGCTGCTTCAGCCTGTTGTTTCTCCAATGCGTCAACTTCCCCGTTGTACCAGTTATACATTGACAGCGCGCTTTCCATTCTGGAACGAGCACCCTCAACCATCTGTACGGCTCGTTGCCGATCCACGTCATCCAGCGCTCTGTCTCTCATGGTTTCAAAATTATCTAAAGCTTTCTGATAGTTTTCCTTTGCTTCCAGATAGTCATTATAGTAAACCCCGATTTCGACCTCATCTTCACGAACCACTCCCAGTGCATCCAGGGCATCTTGGGCATCTTGCACTGCTTTCTTTGTTGTGGCAACGTTGGACATCGCTGTAGCTAAATCGAATGAAGAGGTATAAAGCCTTTCTAAATCTTCTTCTGCTTCCTCTTTTGTTACTTCGGCTTCAATGATGGAAGTGTCAATCGTACTCCGATCTAAAGCGGCTAATACATCACCCTTCTTCACATTGTCACCTAATTGAACATTTACATCAGATACCGTGCCGCTGGTCTGCCAGTATAGATATACAGATTGGTTGGGGCGGACAGTTCCGGAAATATCATCTAATTTTTCTGTAAGATTTCCTTTTTTTACTACTGTCGTTTCGGTTTGACTGGCAGCAGCTTCATCCTTAATTTTTTGTGCTTGTTTCTGGAGATTCAGATATTGCACAACTCCTGCTGCGGCAATCAGCAAAATTATGCCAATCAGCACCCATATAACGATCGTAGTTTTTTGTGGCGGCCTTTTTACTTTAATTTCGGACTTCTGATTCATAGAATATTCCTTGAAGTTTTTTGTTTTCTATTACCGTAAGTTTTTTTATCCTGAGATTACTTTTCAAATTCCTGAAAATTTTGTGCAGGTGTTTCGGACAATATTGGTCGTTGTAGTTGAGGTGCCTGACCATCTACAGATGGCGGGAAACCGGATTGACCAGATGTGTTGGGAAGATTCAGCTCAGACAATGTTTTCGATTCAATCGAAGGTACTACAACAGAATCTCCTTCTGAAACCTCTCCGGAAGTTATTTCAGTGATCACGCCATCCGTCAAACCGATTTCAACGGGTATCTTTCGTCTTTCAGCTCCATGTAGCACTTCTACATAATAATGCCCATCCTCAGATAAAATTGCATTGGAAGCAGTCAATAAGACATCGGTTTTTTTCTCAAGAATGATATGAATTTCAGCTGTCATTCCAATTTTTATTGAATCGTCAGGATCCATAATTTCAACATAGGTCTCAAAAGACACGGAATTGTCAGTTTCATCACCTTGCCGAGAAATTTTATTAACAATACCTTTGTATGATTTTCCAGTATTCGCATCCAGAACAACATCCGCTTCTTGCCCATTTTTAATTTTTACAATATCAATTTCAGAAATATTGATCGGCACAAAAAGTCTGTCACGGTTATCAATTCTGACAGCAGTCTCGCCTTTTGTGACATAATCTCCCGAACGAGGATTAACAATGGTAACAATGCCGTTTATATCCGCAAGGATTGAACGTTTGTTATAGTTTTCCTGAGCTGTCTCTATCGACAATTCAGCAGATTTGATATCCTCTTTACGCGGAAAACCATCCGAGTAGGTCTGAAATGTTTTCAAAGCATCTTCATATGCTGCTTTTGCGACTTCGATATCCGCTGCCGCCTGTTTTTTTGTGTTTTCTGATGTATTGTTTACATCGTACAACCATAAATCGTATGCTTTGGCGTAGGCATTTAATGTACTCTGCAGTTTTTCGTATAAGGATTTTTTCTGTTCATCGAGATGATCTCGCAGAATAACACTCTGATACTCCTCCGATGCATTATCATACGCGTCTTTCGCACCATCTAAAGCCTTTTTTGCCGCATCAATTTCTTCCTGATCGGCAATCGGGTATTTTAAACCTTCAGCAAAGAGTTCCGCATCCCTTAATGCCACTTCTTTATCTCGTAAATCTTTATATGCCTGGGCTTTAGCAGTTTCTGAGATTTGCAGATCGTTGAATGATTCCTTTGCTTCAATCAGAGGAATTTCAGCTTTTATGACATCCGCTGAGAGCGTTTCCTCTTCCAAAACAGCCAATTCTTGTCCAACTGTAACAGAATCACCCAAACGTACTTTGACATCTTCAACCACTCCGGAAGTTTTCCAGGTTAATGTTGAAGATTCACTGGATTTAACGTTACCAACAAATGTCAGGGTATTTGATATTGGCCCAACGACAATTGGCACACTTAATGCCGTATCTTGAATATCAGTTTTACTTTGGCAACCGGTTAAAATGAATAACAAAAGAAACAGTATTCTTTTTAAAATTTGATTGCTTTTATTTTCATGCATGCCATCTCCAAAAAACACACGAATTTTTTTACCTAACAGTAAAAACAACTGTACATTTTTCTAAATATCCAAAAACAACTTTCCTCAAAAGAATAATTCACAAATGATGGTTGTTTTTCCGATAAACTCACAAAATTTCATCCATCTCATTATACGTATTTTCTATTAGACCGGAACGGACTGCAGACAGAGACTATTACCCTTCCAAAGGTCTGTTTTCTGGTAAAAATATCAATCTATCAAAAAACAGAAGAATCCTTCCATTGTTTCCAATCAATCGAAAATAAGTTGTAGTTACGTTCTGCGCTCCGCGAAAAAACGACACTACAACAAAGAATTTTTCCCAAATTTCGAATTGCTGATATTCAACTGTGATTGATGAGAATCGATTAGAATTTGATTTATCAGAATCAATATTCGCATAAATCGTAATACGCCAGATCTTTCATAATACATTGGATTGGATGAAATAATTCGAATATGGTCAGCAAACTTAAAGGTTTTTTATCGGATTTTCTTAAGAAAGAAACCATTTACGATTACCTGTATCTATTGTTTGGCAGTGTGATCCAAGCAGCAGGAATGGCTTTCTTTTTAATTCCGTCAAAACTGGTAAGCGGTGGTGTATCCGGTTTAGCACAAGTTTTGAATCATTATTCTTCCTGGCCGATTGGTATTATGACATTAATTGGAAATATACCGCTCTTTATTTTAGGTTGGCAGTATTTGGGAAGAATTCGATTCGCTGCCCGGACAATTTTTTCTGTTATCATTTTTTCCATTTTTACGGATCTGTTATCCGGTTGGACTTCGTGTTCAGCGATAACTCAGGATATTTTTCTGAATATGATGTTCGGCGCAGTAGTTCTGGGTATCGGATTCGGTTTCGTCTACAAAGGAAGCGGAACCAGCGGCGGCAGTGATATCATCGGGCGAATCCTCAATCAGCGCCTGGGTTTGCCAATTTCTCAATCCTATCTTTTAACTGATTCGATTTCCGTTATTTTGGGCGGAATTGCTTTTGGTTGGGATCTGGCACTCTATGGTCTGATTGCCATATATATCAGCGGATTTGCTGCAGAGATGATTTCAGAAGGCAGCGGATATTTTCGGGATGTCATTATTATTACTAAAGAACCGGAGAAGATTACTCGGGCTGTTATTGAAATCCTCGACCGCAGTGTCACACAAATGAAAGGTGTGGGTGGGTTTTCCGGTGAAGAAAAGTCGATCCTCTATTGTGTCATTGGTCGAAACGAAGTGAATCAATTAAAAAAAATGGTAGTAGATGCCGATCCCGCTTCATTTATGGTTGTCGGACATGCTCATGAAGTGCTGGGAGAAGGATTTCAAACGTATAAAAACTTGTCATAAAAAAAAGCGAACTGTATTTATCGCAGAAACATCCAGATTATTCATTTTTTGAATATCCAAGAATTTTTAAAATCTGTGGATTATTTTGCCAGTTTTTTTCCACTTTGACCCGCAGTTCGAGATATATTTTTCGATCAGTCATTTTCTCGATCTCACGTCTGGCATCGAGTCCTATCTTTTTGATCATCTCCCCGTTTTTCCCGATCACAATGCCCTTATGCGCTTCTCGCTCCAATAGTAGCGTTGCCAGAATATAGGAATTGATTTCAGACCGATCCTTATAATCATCAATCCGGACGGCTATGGCATGCGGAATTTCATCATCCAGATTCTTTAATAGAGATTCACGAATGAGATCAGAGGCAATTTCTCTTTCGTATAAATCGGTAATCTGATCGGAATCATAAAAAGCCGGTCCTTCCGGTAATCTGCGAATAATCGATTGAAGCATCTCATCGCATCCTTCACCATTTTTTGATGAGATGAAAAACGTTTCTCGAATTGATAATAATTCCTGATATTTCTCTTTAACGGATAATGCCTTTTCTGCAGATATTTGATCGCATTTATTGATTAAAAGCAAAATTTGATCCTGATTCCTGATTTTCGCAAGCTGTTTGGCAATCATGCGATCCTCTTCTGTCGGAAGCATTGTCCCGTCAACCATCCAGGCAATACAATCCACATCCTGCAGCGTTCCCAAAGCCGAATCATTCATCACCTCCCCGAGTTTTGATAAAGGTTTATGGATTCCCGGAGTATCCACAAAAATCAACTGGTATGCTTCTGTGGTAATGATCCCTAATTGCAATCTGCGTGTCGTTTGCGGACGGGGCGAAACGGCTGCAATTTTCTGCCCCAGTAAGTAATTAATCAACGTCGATTTACCGACATTTGGTCGTCCAATGATGCTGACAAAACCGGAATGAAATTCTTTTTCGTCCAAAATCTTATACCTTATAAAAAAATAATATTCCAGCGATTCGAAATATAGAAAGGATTATTTGTTGAAGTGCTGATTTTACGTTCCGCGGAAAAATCAACATTTCCACAGGATTTCGCTTTCTCATATGGCTTTATCGAATTTCGAATTGCTGATGGTATCGTTATCAATTCCAGCAATTTTAATTTAACTTTGCTGGCTTAATTCCGAAAATCTCCTGAAAAACCATAGTTTACTGCTTGTTTTTCAACCATTCTTCCGACATTTGGCTCTTTTTATCGCGAGACATTTTTTTAATCTCGATCTCTCGCAACATTGCATCATGTCGGGATGGTAATTCTTCCATATAAACCAATGTGACTGGACAATGCATTTTTGTATAAGCTGCACCTTGTCCTGCATTATGAATCTTCACTCGATGTACGGGATCGGTTGTCCAACCGGTATAAAAAGCACCATTACTGCAAAGAACCATATAACAATAAAAATGCTGTTCGGGAACCGTCGATTCAGCATTTTGTTGAGTCACTTTTTTTTCTTTCTGGCCAATCCGCCTAAAAATAGCTGCCCGAAAAAATCCCCTGTTGTCGGAGTTTGCATGTTCGTCTCCCTTTCGTGACGCCATTCACCAGACTGATACTCCTGCAGCCATTTTTCTCTGTCTTCACCGCAATTTTTTAACAGCGTCTTCAATGCTGCTTCGTCATTTTCTTGGATCGCATCACGGAATTCTTTCAAAGTGAACATAAATTCATGAATCATATGTAATGTGTTTTCTCTGTTTTCCAACAGGAATTTTCCATACTGTTCACGATCCGGCTGCATGGCTGCAGACTGAGTCATTTCGGAAAAAGTCTTCCCTCCCATTTTGCGCACTTCACGCCAACTATTCTGCCGCCTGGCTGTATTGAGAATGACATTCCCCATTAAATAGGGCATATTAAAAATCGAAGCGATAAAACCATCCAACTCTTCAGGATCACAAAAAGCGCTAAAGGAACCTATTAAAGAAGCCAGATCGGATGCCAATTTTACGACACTGGGAGCTGTATCTGCCGTTGAAGAAATAAAAAGAGTGCCATTCTTAAAAAGGTCTTCATGTGCCGAATGGTATTCATTGGATGTTTCATTCAGCCATGCAGGATTTATTGCGGCATAGAGTCCTGCAAAATTCGACGGGGTTTTTAAATATTGACTCGCCCATCTTTTTGCAGCAGCCTTTGCAAAGCCGGTCTCAAAAACAACGCAATCTTCTTTCAAATCATTACCGATTAATTTCATCACCGCTTCAACTTCATCGGTTGGAATTGTTAAAAAGACGATATCCGCATCTTGGATGGCATTAAAGAGATTATGTTCAATTCGATCAATCGCATCTGCTGACAACGCATTTTGTTCGGCATATTTATGAATATCCGAACCGACCCGGAGTATAGTCTCTTTCTGATACTTTAATGCCAATCCTAATGAAGTGCCTATTTCACCTAAACCGATAATAGTAATTTGTACAGCCATGATTAATTGCCTCCTGTTATCAAACGAAATAATCCTGCAATAATTGGTGAAAGAAGTGACGAAAAAATATGAATCCGGAAATAGGGCAGAATCAGAAATCCAAGCAGGAGGATCATCATGCCATAATTTTGAAAACGATCCCAAAGGGGCTTGAATCTTTGGGGGACAAAAAATCCAAACACCTCATGTCCATCCAAAGGTGCGAATGGAAGCAAATTAAAAACCATCAGGCTCAGATTGATGTAGATAAATTGAACCAAAAACGAGCCAAAGAAATAAAGTGTCTGAGAAGTTTGAAAAAGTGATTCCGTTTGCATCAATCGAAATAACAAACCGGCTGTAATAGCCAGCAGCAAGTTTGAAAAAGGACCTGAAAATGAAACAATCATCAGTCCTGCTTTTGACTTTCTCTCGATGATAGCAGGATTAATTCGGACAGGTTTTGCCCATCCAAAACCGGTCACAATCAGCATAATGGATCCAACGATATCCAGATGTCTGACAGGATTTAACGTTAACCGACCATCCTGCCTCGGTGTCGGATCGCTAAATTTGTCTGCCACAAAAGCATGAGAGAATTCATGAAAAGAAAACGAAATCAATAACGTGACAATTCTGAAAATTAGCAGTGTTGGTTCAATTCCTAAACGATTCATTCCTTAATTATATCAGGTACGATTTTTTGGTAATTCTATAGGTTTTAGTCGCAATGATTTGAAATATGAAAAGAATCCATTGTTGTTATTTATATGAAAAGTCGATCCTTATTTCGAATTACTTTTTTGGTTGTCAATGTTTCAAATTTACATCATCAAGAAAAATTGAAACAGATTCCAGCGTTGGTGATGATGAATCTTTTTCAAAAATGGAATTCTTTATCCAAATAGATCAGCTCGTCTTGAAATTGAATTCTTCAACTTCGACCTTATTTCCATTAAAAACCTGAATAGATGAATTGGTTGACGTCGTAACTGGGACCATAAATACCATAAACCAGGATAAAAAAAATACATCCGATGATCAACATCCAGCGAAACCACAATGGCTGATTGTCAATTTTCTCCCGCAAGCTGCTTTGATCGCGCTGGAGCCAGTTGACCACAAAAAGAATGAGCAACGAAAAGATGGTAATTTCAAAATTGGTTCTATCCATCCCGAACGTAAACAAATTGGCATTGAACAATAGACTTGGATTAAATCGGAAAATTCCACGGATAAAAGTAAAAGCATGTTCTAATGATTCTGATCGGAAGAAAATCCAGGCAAAATTAACGAGGCAGAAGGTAAAGAGAGTCTGGGCTGTTTTAAATCCGAAGGTGCCGTACGTTTTCATATTGTGAATTTTTGTTTGAAAAATAGGAGTCAATATTTTTTCTATAATTTGGAAACTTCCGTGTAAAAATCCCCAAAAGATAAAATTCCACCCTGCACCATGCCATAGACCGGATACTATGAAAACAATCATAATATTTAAAAAATGCCGAATTTTACTTACACGATTTCCTCCCAGAGGAATATAAAGATAATCGCGGAACCATGTTGTTAATGATATATGCCAACGTTTCCAGAAATCCACAATACTTTTTGCAAAATAAGGTCTGCGAAAGTTTTCTGAAACGGTAAATCCTAATACTTGCGCAGCTCCAATCGCAATATCTGAGTATCCGGAGAAATCGCAATAAATTTGGAATGAATAAAAAAATGAAGCAACAATTCCAATTACGCCTGAGTGTACATAAATCTCTTGATTATTAAAAACTTCATTGACCATTAGCGCCAATCGATCTGCAATGACGACTTTTTGAAAATAACCCCACAACATCAGCCATAAGCCATGTTTGACATTTTCAAAACGGAAATTTTTTGATTCTGTAATTTGTGGAATTGTCGAAATAGCTCTATCAATAGGTCCCGAAACCATTGTTGGGAAGAAAGCTACATAAGCAGCATATTTAAGCAAGTTCTTTTCTGCATCGATTTTCCCTCGATAATTATCCATCAGATAGGAAAGGACCTTAAATGTATAAAAAGAAATGCCTAACGGCAAGATAAAGCTGAAAGGATTTTCGACTTGAGTAAAGTGGATCCGGCTTAATACTTTATTTAAATTAAGAAAGAAAAAATCCAAATATTTATAGAAAAAAAGGATACCAATATTCAGTGAAAAACAAGAAAATAAGATCATTTTTTGACCAAATTTCCGTGGTCTTTCCACTCTTTTTTTTACGTATTGAATTCCAATGCCTCCAATGTATGTGGTAATAGTAGAAAATAATAACAATAATGGTAGTTTTTGATTCCAAGAAAAATAAAAAAAATAACTAGTAATTAGTATCCATAACCAACGGATTTTTTGGGGAATGATATAGTAAAAAAGACAGACAATCGGAAAGAATAGAAAGAAATTTTGAGATGTGTAAAGCATAATTTCCTATCCGGGTTACTTCACAGCTTTTAGACCTGTTTGGGGATCAAATGTAACATTGTCAATGATCAGTCCCTTTTCTTTGTCATACACAAGTATGTTCAAACCATGTTGATACGTCGCTACAATTTCATGGTTTAATTTGACCTGCATCGGTATCGTTGTTGTTGTTGAATTTTGAATATAAAGATAGTCATGCAAATATGTATTAAAGGGGTAATTAGCTTCTATTATTCGGCTGTGTTTTTCAACTACCGATTTTCCTTGATCAATAATTCCAATAAAACAGGTCGAGTGGTCTTTTTTATTGCCAATAAAACCAAAATCCTGCAACTTCTCAATAGCCTCACGGGGCAGAAGGTCATAATCCCCATCTCCTCCAGTCAGAACACTGACGTAATGAGGATTGTCAATTCGATTGAGATATTCTGTTAGATCAGTAATTTCTTTGAGATGACGAATATTATCATAATATGCGTAAGCGTCATTCCAATTTTGTAGAATATCGCTTTTTTTTGAACTGTTTAAATTGTAAGTCGATGCCAAATATCTTCCAAACCAGGAAGAGATTTTTTCTGCTCCGAATACATTCGTGTGTCCTTCATCTTTGAAATCAGTTGTCGATAGAATTCCAATCTCTTCAACACGCTTGTTGAGATCGAGAAATGGAACATTGTTCTGTTCCGCAATAGAAGCAATGTAATTGATTTGTTGATAATCTGTTAATGATGTTTGATAGGGAATGGCTGTTAAAAGTAGGGGAATGTGATTATCTTTTGACCATTGAATTATTTCCAACAAAGTCTTTTCATTTTCAGGTTGAATTGCCTTTTTTTCAATAATTTGATTCAGTTTCTTTAAGAACTCGACCTCATAAATGGAATCGAAATATGAATACCCTTTCAGCAAACTTGTTGTGTTTATTAACGGGTATAAAAAATCTTGATTTGATAATTCTTCTTTCATTAATCTGGAATGGTATTTTACAAGAGGAAATAGAAACTCCAATTTGTTTTGAATTCTTTCAGTTTTAATGATGAAAAATGCTTTCTGTAGTGTAAGAGGAAATGGATCCAGTGCCTTATGATTCCATTCAGATGCATCAAAATTAACCTCTCTAAGAAACATATATACATCTAAGACGATAAGTTTCGGCTTTTGAAAATCTTGCGATAACCTGGCAAGCATCAAACTTGCATAAGGCATCTGAGCGTTGGTAGCCAGTGAATAGGATGTGATCTGCTGTTCATTCCAAATAATCAGAGGATTTATTCCACAAAGGACATGACTGCTTCCCAGAAAAAGGACATCTATCGAGTTTTTCGGTTCATTAACAAAAAAATTCGAAGCCTCCATTCGATCTTTTAATAAAAACACTTTGTTCACGTAGCTATATAGAATGACAACCAGAATAATGAAAAAAATAATGGAAAAAAATCTTTTCAATATTGAAGATCGAAAAAACGCCAGATTCGTTTTTTGTTCCATTAATCTCTCGTTACAATCCTTTATATAAAAAAATTTGAAACAAAAATTCAGTATAAGTAATGGGAATCAACAAAAAGCAATGTTGATATAAATTTTTAATAAGATCTATTTGCTAAATACGCGAATATTTTTTTATTTTACCAGAAACTTTTTTTAGATTTTTGCAGTCGAATTATTGGCCAGTGTCGCAATTTCCCCTTGACAATGGAAAATTGAAACGCAGACCCGAAGTACCCTTTCATGAAACGACGCGCATTCTCTGGTTTATAATTATCGAATGTCAGAAATCTATGAAATCGATGAAATCGTGACCTTAAAAAAGAATCATCCGTGCGGCAGTAACCAATGGAAAATCGTTCGTTTAGGCGCTGAAATCGGTTTAGAATGCCTTGGCTGCCATCATAGAATCTTATTATCCCGCCGTGATCTTCATCAAAGGATAAAACAGAAGACATCTCGTAAGGCAGAAATTGATGATCAGAAAGTATCTTTATAATTCATGTCTATTTTAAATTCTGAATCCATTGAATACTTCAGTCGCAGTCCTGAACAATCCAAAAGATTTGGGATGCGTTTGGGATGCCTGCTTCAAAAAGGGGATTTGATTTGTTTCAGCGGTGATTTAGGCGCCGGAAAAACAACCTTTGTCCAGGGAATCGCAAAGGGATGGGGAAGTATCGATCCTGTAACCAGTCCTACGTTTGTCTTGATCAATGAATATAATCGAATGGATAAGAATATATTATTTCATTTTGACGCATATCGCATCGGCAATACATGGGAAGCGGAAGATTTAGATGTGGACAGAATGCTACGATTTGGTTCATTAGTAATTGAATGGGCAGAGAGAATTGACGAAATATTACCAAAAGAAAAATTATGGATCAAAATGGAGTGGGTTTCTGATGAACAAAGGCGAATTACTTTTACCCCGCAAGGGAAAAGATACGTCCAGATCACTCAATCTTTTCGCCAAAAAACGTTCGGAGTATAAAATATGCTTTTAGCGATTGATACGTCTACCAGCAGCGTTGGAATTGCAATTTTTGACGGCTCGACGATTCTCGGAGAAACTACATGGGTCAGCACGAATCGTCATACAACAATCCTTGCCAAAGCAGTAAAACAGATGTTTGAAGATATCGAAATTGACCAATCCGGATTGAAAGGAATCGCGTGTGCCTTAGGGCCGGGATCCTTCACCAGTCTGCGTGTCGGCTTGTCTTTTGCAAAAGGCATGGCAGTTGGTTTGGAGATACCGGTCATCGGAATTCCAACATTTGATATTCTTGCTTCTGCACAACCGGTCAATGATTTTCCTTTATGTGTACTGCTGCAAGCGGGAAGAACTCGTTTGGCTACATGTATTTATCGACAGGAAAAAGGTCGTTGGGTTTCGAATTCCGAAATCACAGTTCACACAGTGGAAAGTCTCGTCGATTTCATCCATGAACCGACAAATGTTGCCGGAGAAATCAATGCTGATGCGCGAGCAATGTTCCGCAGACAAAATAAGAATATGAAACTGGCTTCTCCGGCTATGTGTCTTAGAAGACCTGGTTATTTGGCAGAATTAGCCTGGAAACAACTTGAAAAAGGAAATGTTCCATCAGCGGCAGATTTGGCGCCCATATACCTTCACACGAAAGATCCGATGATTCATGAATCCAATGAAAAACCGACAGTTTCAGATCCGCAGGATGATTCCGGAAGATATCTCTGAAGTATTTCGGATTGATGCTCAAACTGCTGCATTGTATTGGCCAGAAAGCTCCTATCATTTCGAAACCGAAAGAAACGATGCCTCAAGGTGCTGGGTAGCTGTAAATGAAAACGGATCCATTCTTGGATTTTTGATTTTATGGTTGATCGTTGATGAAATTCATGTAGCAAATTTCGCTGTACATCCAGAATACCAGAATCAGGGGATTGGAACAGCATTGTTGATCCATGGATTGATCAACGCCTGGGAAGAGGGTGCCCGAGTTTCCTTTCTCGAAGTGCGTGCAAGCAACCTCTCAGCAATTCATATCTATCAAAAGTTGGGGTACGAACCAGTCGGTATCCGAAAAAATTACTATCAAGACAATCATGAAGATGCAATCATGATGAACCTTGAATCAGAAGCCTACACAAAAATATATAATCAACAGGAGTAAAAATGGACGACCGCCTTGTCAAAATGAATCAGCTTGCAGCAGAAATTTCTAATTGTTCAAGATGTCAGCTCCATCTATCTCGGAAAAAATCTGTTCCTGGAGAAGGGAACATCTCTACAAAAATTCTTTTTATCGGGGAAGGTCCTGGTTTAAACGAAAATGAGTCAGGCAGGCCATTTGTCGGTCAAGCCGGAAATTTCTTAAATGAATTGTTATCCGTAGCAAAAGTAAATCGTTCAGATGTCTTTATCACCAACGTAGTCAAATGCCGTCCACCGGCAAACCGTGATCCTATGCCCGAAGAACTTTCGGCTTGTGCTGCTTTTCTGGACAAACAAATCGAGATTATTAATCCACTGGTAATCGTCACATTAGGACGTTTCTCCATGGCGAAATATTTTCCGCTTCAGCGCATCTCCATGATTCATGGAAAAGGTCACTGGATCGGGGATCGGCTCGTTGTCCCCATGTTCCACCCTGCTGCAGCACTTCATCAACCGAATCTGCGCACTAGCATCCTGCATGATTTCGCTTTACTGCCAAATTATCTTAAAGAAGCCGCCGCAAGAATTGTAGCAACTCAAGAGGAAGAAATTCCCGCACCAGAATTAGCGAAATCATTAAAAATCGAGACTGAGTTAACAGACCATTTATCACAAAATGATGTCACACAGCTCTCTCTTTTTTGAGTTTATTAAAATTTTTTGCACCAAGCCTGATTATTTTTTTTTGGATAACAAATGGCTGATCATAATTTAGCGTTTCGAATGATTAGTAGGATTTTTTGCAGTCTATTTGTTTGTGCACTTTATGCGAAAACAACCCGACAACAATTTATTTTTCCTAATTTCGAATTGCTGATTGCTGATGCACCAGGCAACTGTGATATATAATTGTCAAAAAGATTCAATACTAAAGCAGGTCATGTGAAAGCCATTTTTTTTGCAAATACGGATTGGTATCTCTTCAATTTTCGGCTGGATTTAGCCAAGTTCTTGCGTTCCCGCGGTTGGGAAGTTGTTTTCATGGCGCCGCCAGGAGATCATTTTAATCAGATCGAAAAA
This sequence comes from Flexilinea flocculi, assembly GCF_001192795.1. GTDB lineage: Bacteria > Chloroflexota > Anaerolineae > Anaerolineales > Anaerolineaceae > Flexilinea > Flexilinea flocculi. The sequence goes on from NZ_DF968179.1 coordinate 40,846, forward strand.
CAAGGCTTTCGACAAATCCCTTTTGAATTTTCGCGGAAAGGGATCAACCCAATTATCGAGAAAAGAACCATTGACCGAATCGCAAAAATCTATTGCACAGAAAAACCGGATTTGGTTCATCATTTCACAGTAAAGTGCGTCATATACGGTTCAATGGCTGCAAAAAAATGCGGTATCCCCTGTATCATCAATTCGATTACCGGTTTGGGATATGTCTTTTTAGGCACAACGCTGATCGCACGGATGATTCGTAGAATTGCAATTTTTTTATATAAAAGCGCACTGCAACACACACAGGTGATTTTTGAAAATCCGGATGACGCCGCATTGTTTCAAAAAATGTCGCTTGTCGATGAGAATAATTTCAATGTGATTCTCGGTACTGGAATTGATACAGATGCTTTTGTACCGGTTCCGCCACCGGATTCAATTCCGTTAGTCGTTCTTCCTGCGCGAATGCTGTGGGACAAAGGAATCGGGGAATTTGTCGGTGCTGCCGGTCTTCTTCGTGAAAAAGGCATCAAAGCCAGATTTGCCCTGGTAGGGAGAAAAGACGAAGGAAATCCAAGCAGCATTTCTTACGATCAACTGACCTTTTGGCAGAAAGAGGGAGACGTTGAATGGTGGGGCTGGCAGGAAGATATTATTACAGTATTATCGATGTCAGATATTGTCTGTCTGCCCAGTTATCGAGAAGGGCTGCCAAAGGTTCTAATTGAAGCATGTTCCTGTTCCCGTCCCATTGTTACAACTGATGTTCCAGGCTGCAAGGAAGTTGTCTTGGATCAGGTGAATGGATTATTAGTTCCTGCAAAACAAATCTTGCCTCTGGCAGACGCATTGGAAAAATTAATCCTGGACAAAGACCTTCGAATACAGATGGGAAAAGAAGGCCGAATAAGAGCAGTCAATATTTTTTCTACAACGCGAGTGAATTCAGAAACGCTGAATGTATATCAAAAAGCAGGCTGTAATCCATGAATCTCAGTTCTTTTACTACCGGAACGATTTTTGAAGCGCTTTTTATCAGTTTCGTTTCATGCTTGATCATTACTTTTTTAAGCACAAAATTTGCAGTCCAGACCAAACTTCTGGATATTCCTGCCTCTCAACCACATAAAGTACACCAAAAGCCAGTTCCGATCAGTGGAGGACTGGCTTTTTTTGTCACATTATGGCTTTGTAGTATGCTCATGAGGCATGACCTAAGTTCACCAATCATCAAATTGCTCATAGCAGCAACAATCATTTTTATTTTCGGATTGTGGGATGATTATTCACCATTAAAACCTTATCAGAAAATCATCGGACAGACCGTTGCTTCCAGTGTATTAATAGCATTTGGCACGCAGGCACAAATTGTGGAATCCTTTCCGCTGCCTTTCCAATTAAATCCTTATCTGGTGAAATCGATTGATATTGGAATTACGCTTTTTTGGCTTCTTTTCATAACCAACGCTTTTAATTTGATTGACAGCATGGACGGATTAATGGTGGGGATTGCATCCTGGACTATCGGATTTTTTATTTTAGCTGCGATTGATTCAAAACAATGGCCACTTGCATTTTTCTGCGCAATCATGCTCGGCAGTTGCATCCTCTTAACATTTTTTAACGCTCATCCGGCATTTATTTTTTTTGGAGATTCCGGAGCGCAAACCATCGGTTTCCTGCTGGCAGCTATTGCAATACTCTATAATCCTCCGGAACGACTGCAGAGTAACACATGGTTTATGCCGATTCTCATGCTGGGCATCCCGATTTTTGATACAGTACTTGTTGTTCTTTCAAGAAGACGAAGAGGATTACATTTCTATTCAAGCGGCACAGACCATACGTATCACCGTCTGGTGAAACTAGGTCTCTCCAGTGTTCAGGCAGTCCAAATAATGTTATTAGCTGCATTTGCATTAGAGATACTCGCCTTTCTCGCCATTTCTCAGACACCCTTAAGAGCCAACATTATTTTCGGTATCGTGTTGATTTTCGGAATTCTTGGAATCGTTTTTTTTGAAAGTGAGAAAGTTTGGAAAAAAGAAAATTCAACCCAAAATACAGAACAGCGCCAATAACGCTATTTTTCTTATTAGCTGCCTTCGAAAGCATCCTTTCCGGAATTTTATTAGCGACAATTCCTTCCGATTCAAAAAACGGGTTATGGTTTGGCTTTACCCTCGAAAGATGGCTGATGCTATCCTTCTTTGTGCTTTTAACATTCTTTTTTTTAGGAACATACCTTGTACTAAGAAAAAAGCAACGTTTTTTTAACCGTTTCATTCGTTTCAGCGAAAATCACCTGAAATGGCTGCTTTGGATTTTCGTCATTCTTTTCTGGATTATGTTCTTTTTGTTTTTTATGCCGGCGTATCGATTTTCGCATTTTCAGGCATATTACCAGCGGCTGCGTCCCTTTTTTCTGTTTGGATTCCTTTCAGGATTAACCGGCTTGATTACACTAGTTTTCCAGTTTCCTGCCAAATTCCCGCCATTTTTAAAAATCTTTAAATTTTCAAAACCAATTAATAAACCATTTCTGGTTTTCTTTGGCTGCTTCATAATCCTTTTCTTGTTTATCAGACTCAGCGGCTGGGGGATTACGCCGGGAAAAGAAGCCTGGTATGCAAATGCTGTCCCGTTGGAAAGCCTGCAAGTTGTTCTTATTTTGGCATTTTATATATTATTGTTATTTATGATAAATAAATACAATAATATTATTCGATTCTTTTCTAATCGTGTTGTACTATTTTTCTTACTGTGGGGAATTGCAGCGTTGATTTGGGGCTTGGCGCCAATGGAGAGACATTTCTTCGCTCCAGGACCTTATCCTCCTAATAATGAATTTTACCCATATTCGGATGCTGTTTTCAATGATTTATCGGCGCAATCGGCGCTTGATGGATATGGTTTTAATTTCCATTCGCTTGTTTTCAAACCGGTAGTAACCTTTATTATTTTTATATGCCATGTGATCACCGGAAATCAAATGAATGAATCCATTATGCTGCAAAGTGCAATGTATGCAATTCTGCCTGCGATTCTTTTTCTGTTTGCTTCGGCCTTAGCCGGAATTCCCTGCGGGATTTTAGCTTCGGTATTCATGATGCTTCAGGAATGGAATGCTTTGAATACAACACACATTTTAACGATTCATTCCCGGTTACAGATGAGCGAATTTACTTCCCAGATCATTCTGGCAGCTTTATGCTTTTTTGTTTTCCAATGGTTTCAGAAAGGCAAATACCGTTATCGTTATGCAGCTGCAGCAGGCGGAATGGCTGCTTTTGGAATTTATACACGCTATAACATGCTGGGTGTTGTTTTTGCCATTGTATTTCTTGCGGTCATCTTTTTTTGGAAATCAAAAAGACAAATATTTCGATCATTAATCGTTTTTGTTATAGCATTGGTCATAAGCGCTTCCCCATGGTTATATCGTTCCTATCAAATAACAGGTTTATTTTTACCGGAAATAACCGGATCCTTTCGGGCGGTTGTTATCGATCAACGATTGAAACCGCTGCTCGAAGAATCTGGCGATGTCAAAGATCAGGAACAAAAACAGGCGATCATATCAGAAACGCAACCACAACCGACACTTGTACCCCAAGAAGAAACAAGCAAGCCGGAAATATCGACGGTTTCGGAAGAGAAAGAAACAGAACGTGGAAAAACACTTTCTCTTCAGATTCATCCGCTCATTGACACCTTAGGCAACCATTTTTTTCATAATCTAAGCGCAATTTTTTTCATCCCGCCAATTCAAATTCAATTTGACAATCTGGAACATCTGTATACGAATAAGGATTCAGTTTGGGCAGACGGCTGGAACGGATCGCACACTTGGCAACAGGTAGTCTTTATTTTTCTCAATTTTCTGTTGTTAAGTTATGGCTTTTCGTTTCTATGGAAACGTTTTTCATTTTCAGGGATTTCATTTACGCTTTTAGTTCTATCCTATGCAGCCAGTCTGGGTTTGGCCAGAACATCCGGAGGCAGATATCTGGTCCCGATGAATTGGAGCATGATTCTGTTATACGCTATCAGTCTCAACGCTGTGATCCAGACTTGTATTGACAAATTATCACAAACAAAAAACAGCATTCCCCTGCAAAAAAAAATTCCGCCATCGGCTGATCCATGGAACCGGCATGAATTTTTTCCGATCATTAAGGTAATATTCATTTTTTTCCTGTTCTTTTTTTCGATGGTACAAGTGGAGAAATGGATTCCTGAATCGCTAACTCCGCTATCATCCAATCAAATTATTGACACTTTTCAGAAAGAAACGGATATCACTGCTGATTGGGAAAATGTCCGTAATCAAATCACCGAAAAGAAGATGTTTGCGCTGCAGGGAAAAGCTTTGTATCCCCGTTTTTATTACTTTAAAACCGGCGAACATGGTACGGATAAAGCTTTTCAATATAAAGATTATTCAAGACTGATTTTTAAACTAATCGGGAAAAATCAAATCTTGGATCTGGTCATGCCGATCAATACGATCCCGGATGTATTTCCTCAAAACTCCGATGTACTGGCGTTAGTTTGTAAAGAAAGCCATTACATTGATGTACTGGCGCTGACTGGAAAAACCTCGGATGGGAAGATGTTCACATATATTCGAAATCCGTTACGCGAATTATCCTGCCCTGTTTCTGAACCTGTTTGTACCGGCATCGAAAACTGTTATTAATGACTTGATGGTTGAAGGACTTCAAAAAAAACTTTTTCATACGCTTCTGCTGTCTTCTTCATATCAAAGCGTTGTGCGAATTCTATGCTGTTTTTTCGAAATCGCATCAGCATTTCCGATTCCTGTAATAGAAGCGACAAGTCTCGGACAAAACCATTAGTATCCTCAGGCTCCTCTATAAAACCATTTTCACCGGCAGTTACAATTTCGGGATTCCCACCGGCTGAACTTAGTATTAATGCTAAGCCACAACTCATCGCCTGGATGCCAACCACTGGCAATCCTTCATTTTTTGAAGGTAAAAAGAGAATATCGCTGTTCTTAAAGATATCAATCACTTCTTCGGGAGTTTTCCAGCCAGGAATTGAAAATCGATCCTCCAAGCCTGCAGATTGGATCAGTGTGATAATGGAGTCTTTATCTTGTCCTTCGCCAATTAATGTACAATGCCAGGGCAAATCCTTTATTTTTTCGCAAGTCCGGATGATTTGATTAAGATTCTTTTGTGGGACAAATCTGCCGGCAAATACAATCTGCGGAACTGCATGCAGTTGGACAGAAGACGCTTTTATTTTTTGGTAATCGACTCCGTTTGGAATCACCTGAATCGGAACATCGTAGGTTTCTAATGCAATTTTTCGGGAGTATTCACTGACGGCGATAACTTTCGCCGCCTGCTTCCAGATAGGAGGAGTTAAAGGTCTGACAAAACGAAACCATTGACCGGTTTTTTCCGGAGAAGCTCCAGGGATATCGCCCAGATGCACTGTAAGGACGTAGGGGATTTTTTTCAATTTTGAAACGAGTAAAGCAACCGGTCCACCGGGGACAGCAAAATGAACATGAATCATATCGGGCTGGAAGTCTTTCATCTTAAATAGACAATACCAAACCGCTGACAGAATGAATCCGGTCATCGCTTTCATTTTCGCACGGAACGGTTCCGTCCTGAATGATGATAAACGGATAATCTCAATGCCATTCCAAATCTCTTTATGAGGCAAATCCCCATAATGTGCGCTGATTATCCGAACTTGATGCCCATTTTTTACCCATTCGGCGGATAAGTCGCGCGCAATTGGACCACCCCCGCCCCCAATAGGGGGAAACTCATGAATAATTACCAGGATTCTCATCAGTCCGTTTTATCTTTAGAATCAAAATTGATCATCTTTCGAACATAATAGGTCTTTTTATCCTGAGACTCGTAATATGCTCTGGTTAATAACTCTGCGATCAATCCCATCAGAATCGATTGAAAACCTAAAATAAAGATCATGGCGCTCATTTGGAATAAAGGAGATTCCATGACGGAAACACCCCAAAACAGTCTGCGAATTGCAAGAAACAACAACACACAACCGCTGATGCCAGACAAGACTAATCCAGTTCCTCCAAAGAGATAAATGGGTTTATTGGCATAACTGGATAAAAATTTTACTGTGAACAGATCCAGGATGACTTTTGCTGTTCGTTCCATCCCATAATTTGCTTTGCCAAATTTGCGTGGATGATGCGTAACCGGCATTTCCATAATTTTTGCACCAACCGAGTTAGCAAAAGCCGGTATGAAGCGATGCATTTCGCCATATAAACGATATCCTGTCAAAACCTCGCGGCGGTACGCCTTTAGTGTGCAGCCATAATCATGAAGAGAAACACCGGTAACCTTACAAATGATTTTATTCGCAATCCGTGAAGGAATGGTTCTTACGAGACTGTCTTTCCGATCTTTTCTCCATCCGCTGACCAGATCATAACCTTCCTCAATTTTTTCAAGCATCCGCGGGATATCCACCGGATCATTTTGCAGATCGGCATCCATCAGGACGATAATATCGCCTGAAGCGTGATCCACTCCGGCAGCGATTGCTGCTGTCTGACCAAAATTTCTCCTGAGGGATACGATTTTTACTCGCTGTGGATCAGCCATGGCAATCTTCTCCAACGCGAGCAAAGATTCGTCAACTGAGCCATCATCGACCAGAATAAATTCCCAATCTGAAATATTCTTTAATGCTTCTTTAACAGCGTCATACAACAAAGGAATATTGTCATGTTCGTTATAAACCGGAGCAATCACAGATAGGTACATAGAAAAATAATCTCCGTTCTTTCTTCTTATTCGTCAATATTGATAGAAGCCCATTCTTCAATCATTTGATTTAGTTGATCCTGAAGCGCATTATATTCCAATCCCAACTTAGCGATTGCCTCAAAATCAAGACTTTTATCTTCAAGTTTTGTCCCAATAAGGCTGCATTCTTCTTCTAATTTTTGAATTTCCTCTTCGAGGAAACTCTTTTTTTGTTTCTTTTTTCGATCCGATTGCAATGAAACGTTTTGGGCTGGCGCTTTATAGTTTTTTTCCTGTTTTATGATGACAGATTTCGCGTTTTGGGCTTCATCTTTCTGTTTAAGCCATTCTTTATATTGGCTGTAGGTTCCCTGATAAAGTTGCAGCGTCTTCTTTTTTGGCAACACCTCCCAGATTTGGGTGGCAATGCCGTCAATCAAAAAGCGATCATGAGAAACCAATATGATTGTACCGTTAAAGTCTTTTAATACGGATTGAAGCACTTCCTGTGATTCAATATCAAGATGATTCATCGGTTCATCCAGCATCAGCAAATTCGCACCCTGCAAAGCCAATATAGCCAATGCTAAGCGACCTCTTTCGCCTCCTGATAAGATTTTTACTGGTTTATAAATGTCATCTCCAGTAAAATGAAAACGCGCTAAATAGGAACGGATCTCTGATGGAAGCATCTGCGGTGAAACCGTTTGAATCTCATCCATTAAATCTGAATCGGGATGGAGTCCTTCATGCGCCTGGGCAAAATATCCGATTTTCAAGTTAGAGCCAAGTTGAACATTTCCGGAAAGCGGTGGAATTTGCGCCAAAATCGTTTTAATTAACGTTGTTTTCCCCACACCATTCGGACCAATCACCGCGGCACATTCTCCCCGCACCAATGTCAGATCTGGCAGCGAGAATAAGACTTTCTGATCATCCTGATAACCGATTTTGACATCTTTGGTTCGCAAAACAAGATCACCAGAACGTAAATCGGAAGATAAGTTCAAACGAATCGATTTTTCCGTTCGCGGTTTTGTAATTTTTGCATCTTTCAGCATTCGTTCCAGACGCGTTCTTCTACCTTGTGCCTGACGTGTATTCTGTCCTTCAAGATTTCGGCGAATATATTCTTCCTCTTTTTCGATAAAAGCCTGCTGTGCTTCAAATTCCTGCAGGTGGCGAACATACCTCTCTTCCCGCTGCGCCAGATAAGCACTGTAATTACCATGATACGTTTCAAATTCAGGAGAAAGCTCCCAAATGATGTTCACGGTTTGATCTAAAAAATACCGATCATGAGAAACCATTAAAACAGCGCCAGAAAAATCTTTCAAAAAAGATTCCAGCCACTCAATAGCACTGATATCCAAATGATTAGTAGGTTCATCAAAAACCAGTAAATCCGGATCACTTAACAGTATTTTTGCGATATAGGCTCTGGTTTTCTGTCCACCAGAAAGTTGATTCCACGGGCGATTTTCCTCACCATTTTTCAGTCCAAGACCCTGCAGCACTTGTTTGACTCGCGCCTCAAATTGATAACCGCCTTTTTCTTCAAATAATATTTGAAGACGTCCATAATCATCAAGCACAGACTGATCATAATTCTTCTCCTGCATTTCCTTTTCCAGAGCAATCATCTTTCCCTGAATGGAATCCAGATCAGAGAAAAGGGATAAACACTCTTCCATCGGTGTACGAGCATACGAAACGTTAATTTGCTGTGGCAAATAACCGATACGAGTGTTTTTCGCACGAATTACAGATCCGCTGTCAGGAGATTCCAAACCGAGCAAAATCTTTAAGAGCGTTGTTTTTCCAGAACCATTCGCTCCAACAAAGCCGATACGAGCTTTATGCGGGACAGAAAGGGAAATGGATGAAAGAATATCATTATCTCCAAAAGATTTCGAAATATTGTTAGCAGTAATCAATGGCATAGCGATTATAATTTTCCTACCGAAGTATACCACTCTGAAAATGTTTCACGTGAAACATAAAAGGGAAATACGCGGATTCTTATTCAGATAAGTTGAGGATGTATGTCGAATCATAAAAAATGGTCTCAGAAACCTGATTACTCATTGGATCTCACAAAGAAATACACAGCCACTATTTGTACAGATCTGGGCGATATTATTATATCGTTGTTTGCCGATAAGGTTCCTATGACCGTAAATAATTTTGTATTCCTTGCTAATGAAGGATATTTTGATAATACGATTTTTCATCGCGTGATTCCCGGTTTTATGGCGCAGGCAGGAGATCCAACGGGAACGGGTATGGGCGGTCCCGGGTACCAATTTAAAGATGAATTCCATCCTGATTTAAAACATTCCAAGCCAGGAATTCTCTCTATGGCAAATGCGGGTCCGAATACGAATGGTTCTCAATTTTTTATTACACATGTCCCTACTCCATGGTTAGATGGAAAGCACGCTGTTTTTGGCGAGGTAATTTCCGGTATGGATGTGGTTTTAAGCATTCCTGCGCATGATCCGCGTATGAATACACCAGCTGGAAAAATTTTAACCATTAATATTTTGACTATTTAATTTTATTTTATCTTAATTATCATTATTTAAATGATTGTCAGGATTTTTATTTTGTGATATCCTATCTAAAATTATGTAATAAAAAATTCGAGGTGTAGCTATGGCTTATAAGATTAATGCTGATGAATGTATCGATTGTGGTGCATGTGAGTCGGAATGCCCTGAAAACGCAATTTCCGAAGCTGATGGTCATATGGAAATCAATCCGGATCTTTGTATCGAATGTGGCAACTGCGCTGAAGTTTGTCCTGTAGGCGCACCGACAAAACAGTAGCGTTGATTATTAAAAAAAAAGGAATCTGCAAATAACAGATTCCTTTTTTTTGTTTCTATTCATCTACACATTTTTATAAATATTTTAATAAATATATTCTTTATAGTATAGCTTGTGGAAAATGTGGACAAAGTTTTTCATCCAAAGGAATTCCTTTGAAAAAAAGGCTTATCTTAAAAATTAATATCTGTGGAATGACCTTAGAATCAATGGGAAAGAAAAAGGATCAAATGTGGAGAAAAACGCATTCTTCAGAAAATAAGTAGTATTCAACAAATAGAAAAAAAAGAATCCACAGTTCTTTGTGGATTCTTTTAAAGATAGATGGAAGAATTTTCATCAATGCCTTGTTTTTTCCCCCATTCAAGAATGCTCTCTTCAATAAGGTCAAGATAGTTGTCAACTTGTTTCCTTCTTTTCTCTAAAAATTGAGGTCCAATCTCAATAAAAGAACAGAAAGAATGGAAATATTCGTTTTCATCCAACTGATATAACTGAATAATTCGGCTCCAACTTTTTGCGATCAGCCATAATGCTCCAGGGATAAGTTCTTTCCACAAGCTTTCCACAGCTTTTGTATAATACAACAGCCGATCGGCATGATAACGGATATCATAGTTTACAAGCTCGTTATTCCCAAAATAATCAAGGTAATATTTCCAGGAATTGAAGAAATAATCGTAATAAGGAGAAGGATCTTTCTCTCCAATCATCAATCCATATAATTCTCCGGATAAATCTTTCTTATCAATCGCTTCGGCTTTGCTACGGAAATTTCGCATTAATAAACGATCGGTTAATGGCGAACTGCTTAAACATACGACAGCATTCGAGGCGTTTTCTAAAATCTGGAGATATTGTTGAACAAAAGAACTTTCCTGAATGATTGATCCCGAGGACAATTCAAGCCATTTTTTCTTTGCTTCATTCAGAAACTGTAAAGATCGCAGGATTACGTTTTCGGCCAGAAAAAAATTCGCTTCCAGCGAGGCTTGTGTGAATTTGAACCAATGCCCCCTTTCATATAACAGGATGGGATCAAAGCATAACGATGAACCTATCCAAGGATCCGTTCTTAATCTTCTGGGTGGAATAAAAAAGTTTTGGTCGAGATGAAGAATATCAAAAGAAATTTCTGGAGATATTTTTTGGATCTCCCGCCGCTGAACGGTATATTCTTCATGGACAATTACCAGATCGATATCCGTTGTTCCATTGATTAATGGTTCGGCTGATGTCATCGAACCAGTCAGATAAATACACAGTAAACCGCGATCCTGGTGAATTTTTTTGTTGACGTAACTTTTTGTATAATTGATGAGGCTTTCTTTTGTAACCCGCATGTTTTTATTTTATTTGTTTTCTGCTGATTTTTCAAATCCAAACACATTCCGGAGTTATCCTTTGGGAGATGAAAAGAATTCTTTCATTATTCAATAAGTCAATCCAAATTTTGAATCGATGGATCCGGACAGTGCTTGGAATCAGGAAATACTTCCTGACAGTGATGGATTGATGGCACAGGGCTATCAATCCATCACTACGAATCAGATTATCATTTCATTAAACTCTTTAAGAAGTCCAATTGCTCTCGTAAAACATTAAAACCGCCTTGCCAGAAGGATTCTTCATAAAAATTAAAACCTCCTTTTTGAAGAATAGCTTCCGGAGACTCTGAACCTCCTGCAGAAATGATCTGCCAATACTTAGGCAAAAAGTCTTTGCCTTCTTCTTTATACTTTTGATATAAACTCAGAACGAGCAGCTGCCCGAAAGAATAAGCGTACACATAAAAGGGTGTGGCATAAATATGCGGGATGGATATCCATTCCCACTGGAATTCTTCATCAAGAATAACCGCATTGCCAAATTGATCTTGCAAATTATCTTTATATGTTTGATTTAGCTCTTCAAAACCAGCCCCCTGAGGAATCATTTGATGGGCTTGTTTTTCAAATAAAGCAAAATATGCCTGGCGCTGAATCGTAGAATAATTATCATCCATCTGTTTCAACAGCAAATCCCTGCGGACTTCCGAATCGGGTTCTTTTTTTAACAGGAAATCCGTTAAAACCATTTCAGCAAAAGTGGATGCAGTCTCAGCTAATGGAAGACAGGCTTGCTGTTCAAAGATGTTTTTATCATTTGCGCTCAAAGAATGAACTGCATGACCAAGTTCATGAGCCATTGTGGATATATCTGTGGATTTTCCCTGGAAATTTTGCAAAACCCACGGGGTTAACTGCGGTCCTGCCGTCAGACAAAACGCACCGCTCCGTTTGCCATGTCGTATTTCGCTGTCCATGTGATCTTCACGGATGATTCTCATTGCCAAATCTGCAAATCGGGGATCAAAAGCATAAAAAGCTTCCTGAACGATATCCACCGCGTCAGAGTAGCTGGTTTTTTGATCACTGGAGGATATCGGTGCATAGAGATCATAGCGATGGAATTCTTCCAATTTTAATAATTGTTTTTTGACTTGGAAATAATCTTGAAACAATCCCGTATTCTTCTTGCAGGTCTCCAGCAGCAGTTCGACGACCTGGTCCGGTATATCATTGGAGATATTTCGGGCGGAAATGGCGGATGAATATTTTCTGAGATGTATATTTTCATAATACCAATCCCGAACGATATTCTGATAAATTTGTCCTAAAATTTTTCCATCATTACCATATACACGATATAACTCCTGATAAGCCGCTTTCCTTTGGTCAGCAGAAGCGCTGTGTGCATACATCATCAGACCGTCTCTGGTCAGTTTTTGTTCTTCACCGTCTACCGAAAAAGAAAATTGATATCGATTTGTGATCATCTCGTACAAATTCACAAGGGCGCTGACACCTGTAATATTTTTTAAATTGATAATTTGTTCGGATGTTTCTGTCAGTGTAAACGGTTTGGTATGACGAATTTCTCTTAAGAAATATTCATGTCGTGGACAATGCTGGATCAACCGCTCTGCTTCTTCATCGGTCAGGGATTTCCACCATAAATTAAAAAACAGCGTCCGATTTCCGGCTTCTGTAATCACTGATTCGATCTGTGCATATAGTGTCATCGCTTCATCATTTTGCGTGTCTTCTGAAAACCATAATTCCGTATAAGCCATTAAGCGGGATTCCAATGTGATCAGTTCTTCATATTTGTTCAAGATTTCAATAAATTGAATACTCGAAATCTCCGCTGTCAGCAAGGGACGATACTCTTCAAAAGCTGCAGAGAGGGTTTCAACCAGCGCCATTTCTTTAATAAAACGATCGTCTTTATGACTGGCATAGAGTGCGGACAAATCCCATTTTTTTTGTTTCACTGTCAATTTTTCCATAATTTTTCCTTATTTTTTTTCTTTGAATTTCCATGCGTTGCGATAATCAAGCAATTCGATTGAAATCCCTTATTTGGAATAGGATTTTCCAGAATTAATATTACTGTTCAATGTAAAAGTTCCATCCTCCTGTTGGGGAAAAGGTAATACGCGCAGGACTTTTTCAATCCGCAGGATACCGTAATAATGCGGGAAGAGATCTCCTGGATTCTCCGGTGGATTCTCAAACCGGACGAGAGGATCTTCCTGATCCTCTACTTCTAACAAGACCAGATCCTTATTGTTTTTATAAAATCGATTAGCGGTATCACAAACTTGTTCTGGCTTGGAAAAATGAATAAAACCGTCTTTTTCATAGTTTTCGGGTTTATAAAACCCTTTTTGCAGAGCGTTTTCCCAATCATTTTTGTTGCATATATGATAAATCATCCTTCATCCTTTCGGTCAAGTTGCGATTTCCATTGGTTATGAGTATGAGAAATATGAAATCTTGCATTCCGTTAATACTTTTTTGACCATTCCTCTATCATAATACGAATCTTTTAAATCTCTAAGTAACAGCGATTCAGCAGTAGTTTGAAATATGAAAAACATTCTTTGATTTTCCTGATTGATTCGAAAAGTCAGTCCATATTTCGAATTGTTGATCAGAAAGAAGTTACAATAGAACCTATATTATCTTCATTCAACAAGGATTCATCATGGATTATCAAGCCATTCAATCGATTTGTAATCAATTATCTGATTGTGAATACGTTTTTTATTATTCGGATTCGAAAATTTCTCCAGTCTTATTAACAAATCAACCCCGGGAGCATCGTTTTCTGACTGCTTCAGTAATTAAGGTTCCGATCCTTTATGCGTGGACATTACTTGAAAGAAAAGGGTTGGTTTCCAGCGATGCGATTTGTGATTTTGCGGATGAACCGGTTGTCAAGGGTGCCGGCTTTTCCTATTTGTTTCGGACGCGAAAGCTGGCTTATAACGATGTTCTGACGATGATGATTGCGACTTCAGATAATTTTTGTACCAATCTGATCATTCAAAAACTAGGGATGGAGTCAATTAACCGAATTTTTAGAGAGGATTTACAGCTTAAAGATACACATCTTGGTAGAAAAATGATGAATGCACCGGATCGGCTGCACGATAGAGATAATTGGACGACGGCTGAAGATATGATCCATTGTTTTGATCTGTTTGAAACTTTTTCGAAAGATGAGAAAGAATTTATTTCCCAGAAATTGCTGGTTTGTGAATCATCAAAATTATTTTTACGTAACATTCCTGGCGATTCGCTTGATTTCTTTCACAAATCAGGCGGTCTATCCAACGTCATCAACGAATGGGGGTTTACGGATGACCGGAAAATCTTTTTACTGACCAATGAAATGAAGGATCACAAAAAAGTTTTTGAATGTTTTGGAAAGTTAGGGGAAGGGCTGCTGATTTAAAGAAAGAACCGGATTATTATATTCGGCTCTTTCTTTTTCGATTATTTGAAAACAAGACAATTTGCTTTCGCTGTTGAAATCAAGGTGCAGATAATCAGGGAATGTAGCGGATAGCGGCAGCAAAAGAGTCTCTCAGATGTTCCACTTCTTGTACATTGTCAATATAAACACCGTTTCTTGACCGGGAAGAGTGGATAACTACCCACCCTCCCAGACTGATGGATGCATGCGTGATGGACAACTTCTCCGGCGTTTTATTCCCATACAAAACCACATCCCCCGGAAGAAATGGAGGCTCAACAATTTGTTCTGCAATATACTGCATATGAGCATCTCGTTTGATTGAAATACCGGCAAGCCGGTAGGACCATTGTGCAAGTCCGGAACAATCGATTCCGTTTGCAGAACTGCCGCCCCATAAATAAGGAACGCCAATCAGACTCTTGGCATTTTGGCAGACCAACTCTCTCAGCAGATCAGGTTCATCCGGAATTGATGCAAAGGATCTAAGGGCTTCCCGCCGGATCCAACCATCCACACTGGCTCGGATTTTTACCATTTCATGATCTTCATCCAGAATACCAGTCTTTGTTCCTCCAAACACACGGGAAAGAATTTTCTCTCTTTTTGGTGAATCATAAACTCTGACCACCGGATCTTTAACGATGTGGGTTAATTGCGGCAATTCCAATTTTGAAAGATAGTTTTTATACGTATGGCTGATATAGCCATCGGTAACATTTCTGCCAAGTACCCAATCCCCTTCATCGGCTAAAATTTCAACCGGATCACCAAATAACATCTGCGTTGTCAATTCAGATTGAAAAGAAAGATCACTGTGCATACTGGTCAGATTTTTATTGACATTCCATATGGGAGTATCCGGATTTCTCAATACGGCTATTTGTCCTGTATCGATGGAAAAATTCGGGAACATATCTAAGATTGCGCCACATAAATTTACCAGGTTTTCTTTTTCGAGGACGGTTCCTTGCAGTTTGATTTTTTCACCTTCAATCCGATCGACATGTACATCAAAAATATCCAGTTTTGGTTCATTGTATTGCTTCTTTTTGAGATCATCAATGATCTGTGCGATTTTTTCGATCATAATTAACCTTTCTTTTTCATCACATTCAACAAAAATTCTCTTTACTGATTGAATTTCAGAAATATTATCTGTTGATTTTTTTTAAAGAATTTATTAACGATCCGATTTCAGTTCGAGACCAATTCCAAAACCTGTCGGAGGGATAAGTTCTGCCTGATCCGTATAATGCAATCCACGAAATGGATCATTTGAAATCAGCATGGGTGTATCCAAATCAATCCAGTCTGCCAGCCCCATCAAATGCGTCATAGCTCCTACACCAACGGAGGTCTCCACCATACAGCCAAGCATTACTTTCATCCCATAGGATTTTGCTTTCTTGAGCATTAAGAGACCGTTGGTTAATCCACCGCATTTCATTAATTTGAGATTGATTCCCTGTACACCGGCTGCGTGAAGACGATCGATGTCTTCAATCGTCTGAACCGATTCATCTGCTACAATGGGAATAGCTGTCTCCGATTGGACACGTCCCATCCCCTGAAAATCTTTTTTCGCAGTTGGTTGTTCGATCAGCTCTAAATTGAACTTCTCCAGTCTTTTAACCAGCCGAATAGCATCATCTGCTTTCCATCCGGCGTTTGCATCGATACGCAGACGGGCATCAGGACGGACCGCACGGATGGCTTTCAATCGTTTTTCATCCAAATCCTCTTCGCCGGGAGCACCCAATTTGATCTTGATATACGGATAATTCTGGATACTGTCTGCCATTGCTGCCATTGCTTCCGGAGTATCAATGCTGATGGTATAAGAAGTGATCATCGGTTGCGGTTTTGGTACACCAAGAAGCTCATAGATCGGTTTGTGCTGCTGTTTCCCGATCCGATCATAAAATGCGATGTCCAGAGCCGTTTGTGCCGGTGATGGAGCTGTTTTGTCAATCCATTGTGGGATTTCTTCGATCGACTCCGGAAAAGGTTCTTGTTTCTGAGCAGCACGGTCCCAATAATCCGTCATCGTCTTAAAATCAATTCCGTAATAGAAAGGGATCGTTCCTTCTCCCCATCCTTCATCGTTGTCGAGACGGATCCAATATGCTGTACGTGTTGTAGAACTGCCATAGGAAACGGTGAAGGGATTTTTCAAATTTAAGGTAAGTTCAGTCCAGGTGAGGCGTTTATTCATAAAGAAATCCTTATTGGATTAAATTTTGTTATTTCTTGGTTGTTGAAAAAACAGCCAGAAATTTGAGGAACGGTTCTGGCTGTTTGTTTAGCTGTTTTTTATTTTACTCGCTCTGTGGCGGGATTATCAAAAAGATATACAAAATGATAGGGAGGTGATGATCGATTTTTCAATTAGAAAAAATTTATGCAGGATCATCCTCTCCATATCGGATCCGCAGAAAAGATTCAAGCCTTTCTTTGCTCACTTCACCGGTTTCAACCGCTTTTTGAACGGCGCATCCGATTTCTTCAGGTCTGTGTGTACAATCGCTGTAAAGACAGTGGGATACTAATGGTCGAATTTCCGGAAAATATCCATCCAGTTCTTCTGGTTCAATATCCCATAATGCAAGTGTTTTCAGTCCAGGCAAATCAGCAACAAATCCCCCGCCTTTTAACGGAAACATCTCTCGTACAACAGTCGTATGCCGGCCTTTGTCCGTTGCTTCGCTGATCTCATTCACTTTTAAATCCAGTTCTGGATCAATCAAATTGATCAAACTGGACTTACCTACACCCGAAGGACCGACTAATCCGGTTACTTTGCCGGTCAGCAGAGATTGCATTGTTTCGATACCTATGTGTTCAACCACAGAGGTATACAATACGTGATAACCAATTTTTTCATAGATCTGAAAGATTTTTCGGGCTTTTTCCATACCGATCAGATCTGTTTTATTGATCAGAATGATCGGATGAATTGCCTGCTTTTCACAAATGACCAGAAAGCGATCGAGCATTCGCAGTCTTGGTTCCGGCTTGGCACAGGAAAAAACCAGCAGAATCTGATCAAGATTACTGATCAGAACCTGCCGATATTCAATTTTTGTACCGGACATCATCCGAATCAATTCATTGCTGCGTGGCAGGATCTTTTCAATAACTCCCGTTCCATCCTCAAAGCGGATATACTCAACACTGTCTCCGATGGCTACCAGATCTACATTGTGCGTTTGTTTCTTGATTTTGCCGCGCAGCTTGCATATTGTGATCACTCCATCTGAAAAAACTGAATAGAATCCTGAGTGATATTTTAAAACGCGGCCTTGTAACATTTATTCTCCTGTTTCATCTGTTTCAGGAGTAATCTGCCATGGCGCTTTGGTTGGAACCGGCGTCGGTGTTATCGTCGGCGTCGGTGTAGGCGTCTTGGTGATGTACACGCCGGCTTCCCAGTTATATAGCATCGATGCCTGACCGTTGTAATACAGTTCGAGTACCCGTCGGAATATTGGCGCAGCAAAATCGGATCCTTCTCCAATATTCTCAACCAGGACAGCGATCGCGATATTCGGCTTTTCGGGATCTTCTTCATCGGTGAAACCAGCGAACCATGCATTGGGAAGCGCTCCCGGCGATGTTTGTGCAGTTCCAGTTTTTCCCCATATTTTTTGTTTGACAAACTTAAAGGTATTATAGGCGGTGCCCCGAACATTGCTGGTTACAGACAACATGGCATCTTTGATATAACCCAGATTTTTTTCTGAGACAGGCAATTTTCCCTGTTCTTCCGGTTGAAAGGCATAGACCACATTCCCTGCTGGATCTACGATCTGTTCAACGACCTGAGGACGGTAAAGCGTCCCGCCGTTGCCGACAGCTGCGACAAATCGCGCCACTTGCAGTGGTGTGACCAGCAAAGTACTTTGTCCGATGCCTAATTGAACAGAGGAATATTCATCCTTCGGCGTTTCCACATTCCCCGGCTCCTCTTCGATCTCGCCAATGCCGGTTAAAGATCCCAATCCGAATCCCCTTGCCATACTGGAGAGTGCATCTGGACCAACACGCCGATATAGTTCAAGGCCGATTTTATAGAACCATGGATTGCAGGAGCGCATGAGGCCTTCACCGAGTGTCAATGTACCACTGGGCGGTATGTCGTGCTCCAGCGTCCAGTCTGTTAAAGTGACTCCATCCAACTCGTTAAACTCATATCCGCATTCATACGTGTCATTGATATTGTAAATTCCGGTTTCCAGAGCTGCTGCCATGGAAATGATCTTAAATACCGATCCCAGCGGATACTGTCCCTGCGTTGCACGGTTATACATCGGACGATTGTTTCCATACAGCAAGTCCCCGCTGTAAAAAGAGTTGTAATTATTGAAATCGAGCAAATTCGGGTCAAAGGTTGGGGATGAAGCCAACCCCAGCACTCTGCCGGTATCTCTTTCCAGGACGACAACAGCTGCATTGAATCCGGCGATGGCACGTTGCAGGTCATATTGAAAATCCTCATCAAAGGTTGTGTAAATTGTGTTCGCTGCAAGTGGATCGGTTTTCGATAATCGGGTTATAGCATTTCCGTTCGGATCCACAACATACAGCGCTGCCCCGCGTTCCCCATCAAGCTGATCCTGTCCCCATTTTTCGATACCGAGTCGGCCAATGCGTTCATCAATCCGATAGCCATTCCGTTTCATTTGATCAGCTTCATCAGCCCCGATTGGCTGCACATATCCGACCAGATGCGGCGCAACTCCTCCATCAAAATAATATCGGCTGGCAGTGTAACGATTCAGGTAAACTCCTTCGTATCCGGATATTACGGAATAACGCTCTTCCAACGTCGCTGCAGGTACTTCTCCGACAATAACATAATCGTATTGATTCGCTTCCTCAAGAATCTGTGTGATCACAAAAGTCGTCTTGCCTGTCAGTCGAGACAATTCGTTAATCAACGATGTCCAACGGTTGGATGGGATGGATGCCGGAACGACACCGATGGCATACGCTTCTGCTTCAGAGGCTAATGGAATCCCGTTAATGTCATAAATCGTGCCGCGTGACGGAACAGTTATTTCCATTGCCAGTTTATTCCCGCCGCGCAGTTCGGGCATGATCATGCCGTCATCCCACAGAATTTTCCAGTCTTTTGCTTCGAACGTCAAATTCATCACCATATCTCTGGAAATGACACCGGCTGCATGGGTTATGAAATCGATTTTATATCCGACCTGGGCGCTCCCTGGATTGGTCAGTACGGAGGTGATGGCATAATTCAATTCATCAAGTGTCATATTGATTGCGGTGTCTTTGTAGCGCAAGGCAAAATCATCATAACTGATCGTATCCCGTGTGACTTGGGACAGCATATTGTACATCGTAACGTAGTCCTCTGCTTTCCAGGCGGAAAGGAAGGCTTCGGCTGAAATTCGCGATTCCGGTACGGCTGTTGTCATGGTTTTTGGGTCTGGCAGCGGAGTATCCGAGGGAATCGGAGTAGGTGGCAGGGGTGTATCTTTTGGTTTCAGAGACGGGAAAATACCGCAGGAAGATATCAGAAAAGAAAAAATCAGAATTAAAGGAATAATTCGTTTCATGCAGATAACTCACTCTCTATGCGCTTAACAACAGCGTTTCTTTGGATCTCTTCTTTTTTCAGATTGCATGGATAGGTAATATTGGCTTTGCAGCAACTTGAAAAATCTTTGTCAAATTGAATACCCAATTGGGAAAAGAGAAGTTCCGTATGGCATAGTGGCAGCCCCATCACGCAGGCATAGCATCCCTGGATGGAGGACACCGGTTCAAACACACGATTTTGGATTGCATATGCACCGGCTTTACCTTCCGGATCTCCTGAGGCGACATAATCTTCAATTTCAGCGTCAGTGAATGGTCGCATCTGAACAGTTGTCTGACACACGCAAAGCGCTGATTCTTGTTTTGTTTGATTTGTGTGGAGTAATACGATGGCAGTGCACACGACATGAGGCTTCCCCTGCAGTTCTTTAATCATTCGGAAAGCATCGGCAGCATCCCTTGGTTTCCCATAGATCTGACAATTGCGAAATACGGTCGTGTCGGATGCAAGGATAAATTTTTCTTCAAGCGGATGAAAACGAGTCAGAACGCTTGCTTTTTCAAGTGCCATCCGCTCACAGTATAAAACAGGATCTTCTTCGATATGCGGAGTTTCATCAATATCCGCCGATTGACAGATAAAATTTTTGATAGCCCAGGATAAAATTTGACGTCTTCTGGGAGAGGCAGAGGCAAGAATAATTTCGATTGCGGACATATTTGAAATTCTATCACAGATGATTTTTTGTTTTATGAACCAGCAGCAATTCTAAAATGAGGATTCTATGTTGTGTTGCTTTTGCGTTTCGCGCATGAAAATACAACAACAAAAGAATCCTTCCCAAATTTAAAATTGCTCTCGAAGGTCTGCACCAATATGGAAATGAAAGTTGAATCGTATAATTAGGAACATACATACCAACTTTGCAGTCGCCCGAATGGAAATGTTGGTAACTTGTGTTATCAGAAGAATTTTAAGGGAAAGCAATACGAGAAGCAAACTGTTATATATATTCAAATATTGAAAAAAAACAGGAGCAGACAGTTCATTGAAAATTTTACATGTAATTACTGATCTGGATCGTGGCGGCGCGGAAATCATGCTGGCAAGGATATTACCTTTGCTGCGGACTGCCGGTTGTCAACAGCAAGTCATCTGTTTGAGCGGTCCGGGCAATATAGGTAAAATTATCCAAGAAAATGGTTTTCCGGTTTCTTATTTAAATATGAAACGATCTGTACCGGATCTGTTTGCATGGATTCGGCTGGTGAAAATGATCCGGTTGGAACAACCGGATTTGATCCATTCCTGGCTGTATCATGCGGATTTGTATGTCAGTCTGGCAGATCTCTTTGTCCAAAAACCGCTGGTCTGGGGATTACATAATTCTACATTAGGTACGAAATCCAACCGTATTACCAGGGTCATTGTACGGATTCTGTCAAAATTATCTCATTTAGTGCCAAGGCGGATTCTCTCTTGTTCGAAAGAAGCGATGAAAGTTCATCAAGCACTGGGATATCGGCCGGATATCATGCGCTTTGTCCCGAACGGTTTTGATACGGTAACATTCAAACCCGATCTACACAAACGCATGGTTCTGCGTAATGAACTGAGATTGTCCGATCAACAAATACTGGTTGGCAACATTTCCCGCTTTGATCCACAAAAAAATCATATAGGATTGATTGAATGCTGGGGCATGCTGGCTGCATCGCGGCCGGATGTGCGATTCCTATTGGCTGGCAAGGGACTGGATGCGGGAAATCCGATCATTCGGGATCTTTTACGTTCTGCAGGTATCGATGATAAAACGATTTTATTGGGTATTCGGGAGGATGTGCCTGCGCTTCTGAATGCGTTGGATCTGTTTGTCTTCTCTTCCAACAGCGGTGAAGCTTTTCCGTTGATTATCGGCGAAGCCATGAGCAGCGGAATCCTGTGTGTCGGGACAAAAGTTGGAGATACTGCCGACTTGATCGGCCCATGCGGACGGGTGGTTGAGCCAGATGACATCCCGGCGCTGCTGCAGGCTTGTCTGGAGATGCTTGCGCTATCAGAGGAAGAAAAAAAAGAATTGCGTGAAGATTCCCGAAGGAGAATCAAGGAGCAATTTTCATTGGAAAAGATGAGTCAGGGTTATCTCGCGGTTTATCGCGAAATTCTGGCTTCCTGAATATGCAGAGATATACGGAAACGGAATTAAAGTGTTCCGGAATGATTTTCTTCGATGATGCGCAGGAAATCCTGAATGCTTTTAACCCGGATAGCCTGTTCTGTCGTCATCCTGATGCCAAATTCTTTTTCAACCGCAGCACATAAATGAATGTGAGAAAAAGAATCCCATTCCGCAATATCTTCGGCGCTTGTGTGTTCATCGATGACAAGCGTCTCATCATCAAAAACATCCTGTAAAATCTTCTGTAATTTTTCGATCGTTTCCATCCGTTAAAAACTCCTCTTTACTGGTTTCAGACTGTTGTTTTTCACATGGTTTCTTCTGTAACATGGATTTTTGTTTCACATGGAACATATGAGGATACGGAAAGCGAATATCTGCGCGTTCCATTCTCTTCTGCGATCAAATCGAAACCCAGATCGTCCAACAGATTTGCCACGTATCCATTTTTGGCTGTCGGAATGTATTCTCCCAGAATCTCTGCACAGCCAAAATTTTTAGCCACTGCAACTATATGGTTCAGCATGGCTTTTTCGAGATCGCGTTTAAAAACACGGCAGCTCATAACCCAGGATTCGATCCATAACCGCTTCCCTTCCTGTTTACGCAAAATGCAGGCTGAAATCAAGCCGTAATTGCTGAATTTATCGGCAAGTATCGCCCGCAGCGGGTATACTGCTTCATCATTCAGGAGACAATCCATCTCGGCTTCCGAATAACGAACAGTCCTGAGATTGAACTGGTTGGTTTTGTTGATTAATTGAGTGAAGCGTTCTGTTTCGGATCGACTGACGCGCCCGATCCGGGCGTCCATCTCCAAAGCGGCCAGATACGCATCATAGTCAACCGAGCTTTCGCTCAAGCGGATGCGTTCCTGATCCGCTGCGTACGATTGCGCACGGGATAAATCTTCTTTCGACAACTGCAGCCAGTCAAAATAGCCTGCCTTGTCCAGTGCGACGCTGAACTGTGCCGGATCTGCCGGAACATCCAGCACCGCTACCTCTGGAAGCATGGAGCGGACGATTTCGCGTTCTGCCGGATTATCATCAAAGAAAACCAGTGAATCCAATCCGATATTCAACTGCTGTGCGATGTGGCGCAGATTGTCCGCCTTATTGTTCCAGTTAGCGATAAACGCTGCAAAATCCTGCAGTTTTAAGTAACAATACGGATGCGATAGAAATACTTGTTCTGCAATCGTCTGATCGTTTTTACTGCATACAGCCAATAATACGCCACGTTCTTGATATCGTTTCAATGTATGCTGAAAATCGAGATAGGCTTCTCCGATGGCATGATTCGGATCCAGGTTGATGCCCTCTAATCCATCATCGCCAATCACACCGCCCCATAACGTGTTGTCCAAATCCAACACAAGACACTTTTTCATCTTTCCCGTCAACGCCGCAGTCAGGCGTGACAGTGACAGCGCCATTACAGGCAATGCATCCATACAAAAAGGTTGCTTGCTGATGAACCAGGCGGAATCATCAAACCAGCGGTCTTTTCCGAAATCAGCGGACATGGCTTCCTGATCAATCAGATGGATAAAGGATGGTTTTTCCCGCAGAAAACGGTCGTTAACCATGCGCAGATAGGTATTCCGGCTGGATACCAGGTTTGCTTCCAGATTACCCAATACATGGCGATTTGGAACCGCAATGTTGGTTAAAAAGACTTGCGCACTGCTATGTTTGTGGAAAAACTGCCACAGCGCGAGCTGTGATTGCACTTCACGTTCAGCCAAATCATCCACAGCATCCATTGGTGATAACAGCTCCGGATACGCTTCCAGATCCCGATATTGGCGCAACACGATGAATACATCCGGCTGAAACCGATACAAATCCGATTCAAGGTTCATCAAATCGTTCATCAAACCACCGTAAACGCTTTCATAGAACAGCGGCTGAATCCCGAAAGCATATAGATAAGGACGCAAAATACGGGTCAGAAATTGGGTGTTGCATGTTCCCGAGATGGCGATTTTCAGCGGGTGCAACTCTGGATGATTCTTTTGGAGCTGTGTCTCCTGTTTCATCAGCTTTCTTGAGAGCGATAGGATATCACTGGCATTCCATTGGAAAAAACTGCCGGAAAAGATGGTCTGTTCGATATCAGAAAATTTGATTTGAATTAGATCTGTCATGGGCGTTCCAAAAACATGCGGAAAAGAATATTCATCTGATGGAGTGAATCCAATTGAAAAATGGCTGCAACACTTTCCAACAGGATGAAAAAGATCAGGCTGGTCAGAATGAATAAAAATAGGACGACCGGAATTACAATCAGACGTTTCTTGCCTTGAATATCAGCAATTCCGGCTGCAGCTGTGGCTGTGGCAATTAACCGGATGAGTAAAATCGGAATAAACCAGAATGAACGAAAACCGGGAAATAAAGCTCCAAACCACAAGATATCCAATATACCGCAGAATAAGAATCCACGGATCATTTTTCCGAAAAGATCTTCCTTCTGCAAAATCAACGTGCTGGCATATGCGGAGCCGATCAGCATAAACAGATTGACTGACCATGTGATCAAACCCGCCAGAATCCGGTTTTCTAACGGGATATCCGTCATCAGCAGCCAAACCACCAGGTTGGAAGACAGCGAGATTAGCGAAATCAGCAGTGCCGGTCCGTTGAAAATGGGATCATTCCCGATTTTTCGATACGAATCTCCCTGAAACAGCACAATGTCCCGCAATAGAGGAGTCCATCGGCTGGTATGACGTATACCAGCTAGCAGCCTGGAGAAGCTCCAACCGGCTTTGATTTCGGCGGCCGATGCCTGTTGCTGTGCTCGAATATCTTTTTCGGATAGTTGATTTCTGCAATTCAGCAGAATATCATATATTTGATTGGAATTTGAAATATGATCCGGAATTTTGATCGTGACAGGATGGAAAATGAAGGCTGATGTTTGTTCTCCGCCCATTCCGCCATGTGATCCGATCAATTCTTCGAAGGAGGCAACCGTTCCGTCTGCATAAACGGTTGAAAAGAGGATCATATCACCCCCGCTGGGAAACTGTGCCAGATAGGAAATCTGCTCCTGTCGCAGCTCCGGATTCCCATACGGCAGGAAAGGATCCTTTCCGCTGATCACCCCCGTTATAAGATTTCGCGATCCTTCTTTCCCGATGGCGATGGGTTCACCATCCTTCTGGACAACGACCAATCCGATCCCGGGATGTTCAATCAGCCGCTGCACCAGATTGGGATAATGTGCTTCGATTTCTGCCAAGGAAACCTTATGGTTCAAAAAGGAAAAGTAGACATTGACCAGATTGCCGCTGGCCAACACCCAGATATCGCTCTCCTGAGACTCCAGTTCTTCGATCAGTTCACGTCGTTCATTTTTGTCCAGCGCCTTCTCGATGCGCGAGATGGTCTGTTCCCGGATGGATCCTGGATTTTGGGCTGAGACCGAGCGCAACGCCATCAATGCAGCGCGAATGCTGGCATCATTATCGGCACTGTTTTCAATACCAGTTACCAGCGTCACGGCTTTTTCCACCGCGCACTCGTATGCAAGCTGGCGGATGAAGGTACTCAGCGGATAACCATAGCGCTGTTTGAAGGTCGTGCCGAAGGATTGACCGTGATCGGAGAGGATCAGCAGTTCGTACTCTCTGCCGGCATCTTTTTCAGCGGCGTGCCAGATCTTCTTGATTGAGCGGTCGATGCCGTTCAGCGTGTGCATCGCTTCCAGACTGTCTGGCCCGGAATGATGCGCAATTTCATCATGTCCATAGAAGGTGGCATAAATCGCAGGACGACCGCGATACACATCATTGATGATCAGCGCTGTTGAGATATCGCGCAGCAGCACAGCGGTGGCACCACGCACCAGTGGATAAAAACGCCGCAGTCGATTCAGGCGGGGGCGTTTATTGCGCACTTTAGCCCACAGATATTGCAGTATTTCAACAGCTGCCTCGAACAGCGCGTGAAGGATTGATTTGGTCAGCAAATACGGATTCATTGAAAAAAGGTATATGTCGATATTGCGAGTGATCAACTCCTCGTTATTTCTGGGGAAGATCGAGCTGACCGTTAAAATCGCTGCAGCTGCATTGCCTGACATCAGATTGTTGATGCTGACGCCGCCTTGCAGTAAACCTCCCGGTTTTTCTTCTAAAATTCTCTTTTCAATCAGGTTTGCATCCTGAAAATTGCCGGAAGAGATTACTTTCTTCAGTTTTTTGTCATACCAGCGAAAGGCGCAGATATTATGGTTATTACCGAACATGATGCCGGCCTGGCTGGATGACGTCTGGGATGGAATTCCGCAGTCGAATTCATCAATTTGATACTTGCCGGAATCCAACAACTCGCTGACAAATGGCATTATCCTTTTCGAAACCGCCTTTTGCATTCGTGTATAGGAAAGGCCGTCAATTTCCAATACGATAATTCCTTTTTTCCCGTCATCCTGAATGCGTGTCTGCTTCTTGATTCTTTCACCCACAAAATCAAAATACAACAGGTCATCGTCGATCGGGATGAGCGTTGAAAAAATGATATTGGTCAATGCAAACAGAAAGCTGGCGACAAAACCAGTCCAGTAGGAATCGATCACGAACAGATCCGTAAAATAAGCAACCAATAAGATGGTGAAGGCATTGATCAGCAAGGAAAAAAGACCGGCAGTCAGACCTGTTAGCGGGATAGTCAGCAACAGCAAGAATGGCCGAACCAGCAGATTCAGTAATGTGAAAATCAGACTGACGGACATGGCGCTGATGATGATCGACAGCTCCTGGTCCGGCAGAATGGTCAGACCCGGCAGCAGCCAGTTGCTGACAAGAAAACAAGCGGCATTAAATACCCATAAAATGATCCATCTTAACAGCAGGGAAAAAATGTTTCGCATGATTACGATTATACATGATGGTATTTGGTGCTTTTTATCGGATTCGGTAATTTGAAATATGAGAAGTTTTTTTGGAAAAAAGAGAGAAGTTGTTATTGTGTTGTTTTTGCGCTTCGAGCAAAAACAACACAATAATAAATAATCCCTTTCATATTTCGAGTCGCTGGTCAGGAATACTATTCAATGTTTTCCCGCGGAGCGGGAAAACATTGAATAGTACCAAAATATGATTTTAAATGATTTGAAAGACCAGCCTAATCAATAATTAGTCTGCTACGGAATGACGAGGGTGCCGACTTTCTCACCGGAAAGGGCTTTTTTGAGCGATTCATTCTCCCACAAATTCAGCACCAGCACCGGCATCTTGTTGTCCATACAAAGTGAGATAGCGGTTGAATCCATCACTTCAAGCTGCATGGATAGCGCGTCAATATAGCGGATGGTATCAAATTTTTTCGCAGCGGGGTTTTTCCTGGGATCAGAATCGTAAATGCCATCGACCTTCGTCGCCTTGATCAGAATATCGGCATGCATCTCGACAGCACGCAGCGCTGCGGCGGTATCCGTTGTGAAATAGGGATTTCCGGTACCGCCGGCGAAGATCACAACGCGTCCTTTTTCGATATGGCGCAGCGCACGGCGCCGGATGTAGGGTTCTGCGACAGACTGCATCTGAATAGCGGTTTGCACGCGTGTAGTCACTCCGATGTGCTCCAGAGCGTCCATCAGGACGAGGGAATTCATCACGGTGGCAAGCATTCCCATGTAATCCGCTGTCGCCTGATCCATGCCCACTTCAATTCCGATTTTACCGCGCCACAGATTGCCGCCGCCGATGACGATCGCGAGATCCGCTCCCATTTCGACTACACTTTTAACATGTAGTGCGATCTCGTTAGCAGCATGCGGATCAATTCCGCTGCCTTCCTGTGGAGCCAGGGCTTCACCACTCAGTTTGAGCAGAACACGTTTAAACTTCAATTCCGACATATAGTTTCCTTTCAGTAAAAGATCTTCCCTGAAAAATCCAGGGAAGTATCATTTCTGCTGCGATTCGAACTATGAATAGAATCCCGATTGATCTGATGGTTTTGCGCTTTGCGCAAAACCATCAGATCATCAAATTTCCTCTCTTTATTCGAACGGTTAATCCAAATTTCGAATCGCTATCATTCCTGTTCCCTGGTTGTATGGATGCGGATTGGTGTAAATCCGCTAAAAAATGGATGATCCGACCGAAAAAGAATTGCTTTCTCTTTCATTATATAGAGAAAATCCGGATCGAAAACGGTGTTTTTCCAGCAATACGAAATAATAGCCAACTTTTTGAATCAACCGAGCGTACTCGTAATTCGAAATGCAAATTTCAAATACAAAAGTGCGTTTACCTGTAAAAAAGAGAACCAACTTTTCGGTTGGTTCTCTCGATTTTGTTTTTTTATTCTTCTTCAGAATTTGTGGATTCACCCAGTGCAAAGCGGGCAAAACGCCGGATAACGACATTTTCTCCCATCGATGCAATGTTCTGATTCAGCAAATCCTGAATGGTGATTGATTCATCGCGGATATACGGCTGATTGCACAGGACAAATTCATCCTTGTATTTCTTCAGTGCGCCTTCAACGATCTTCGGGATGATGGCATCCTTCTTTCCTTCTTCACGGGCTTTAGTCTCGGCAATTTTCGCTTCATGATCCAGCACATCCTGCGGGATGTCTTCTTCTTTGATGTAGATCGGAGAAGAGGCGGCAACCTGGAGAACCAGTTCATGTGCCAGAGCGCGGAACGCTTCTGACCGACCGACAAAATCGGTTTCGCAGTTCAGTTCTAACAGGACGCCTACGCGTCCGCCGCCGTGTGAGTAAACTTCCACGACACCTTCGGAAGCATCGCGGGTAGCGCGTTTCAATGCAGTGGCAAGCCCTTTTTCACGCAGGAAATCCATCGCTGCGTTGAGATCGCCGTTGGCGTTTTCCAGCGCCTTGCGGCATTCCAGAATGCCGGCGCCGGTGCTTTCGCGGAGTTGTTTGATTAATTCAACACTGATTGCCATCTTATTCTTCCTCATCTTCAATCGCTGCATCCAAATCCAGATCTGCAGCTTTTTTGCTCGCTAATTTTGCTAATGTTGCAGCGCCGAACAGGTCTTCATCCGGGGTTTCGCTGTCATTCATATGGCTGTGTGTCTGTTCGCGGTAAGCCGTTTCTGAAGTAAAGGCAACATCGCCCATTTCTCCGTCTGTTCGCAGCGCTTTGCCTTCAATGACGGCATCTGCGATCTTTCCGACCACCAGTTTAATGGCACGAATCGCATCGTCATTGGACGGAATCACATAATCCACATTGGAGGGATCGCAATTGGTGTCCACCATGCCGATCACCGGAATGCCCTTCAGGTTCGCTTCATGAATGGCAGTTTGTTCGCGCATCACATCAATGACGAAGATCAGACTCGGGGTTGATTTAATATTGCGCACACCGCTCAAACGGAGTTGCAGACGGGCGATTTCACGTCCGATCATCAGCCCTTCTTTTTTAGTCAGTTTGTTGATTTCACCGCTATCGCGCATCTTCTCGAGCTTTTCCAGCTCCATGATTCGCTGATAGATGGTGGACCAGTTGGTGAGCATACCGCCCAGCCAGCGTTCGGTCACATACGGCATGCCGCAGCGAATCGCTTCTTCTTTGATCGTTTCCTGCGCCTGGCGTTTTGTGCCGATAAACATAATGTTTTCACCAGATTGAACAATATCACGCACAACCGCATACGCTGTATTCAGACTCTTTGCCGTCTGCTGCAGGTCGATGATGTGGATGCCGTTCCGTTCGGTGAAGATGTACGGTTTCATGGCGGGGTGCCATTTGTTCGTGCGGTGCCCAAAGTGAACGCCGCTTTCCAATAATGCTTTCATGGAAATTACATTGGTCATTTTTTACTGCTCCTTTTGCGTTTTTATCCTCTGCCTCCTTCATTTCTGCCCGACCCGGCTCCGTTACGAGCCGACGCGGCTGGGAAGATCCGAAGGCATGTGTAATCCAAGCCGAACTATTTTACCATAGTTTCAGTCCTGTAAAGGAAAAGTCATGTGGAAGCCGAAATCGGAATTCCTTATTGTTCTGATGTTTTAAGAGAAACGAAAAAAATTCCATTAATACATGATCGTTCTCGAATTTCGAACCGCTGGCTGAAGATTCTTGACCATTGTCCATAGTATAATTAGCTGAACTATGAAAAGCATTTTTTCCTGATCAGGAAAAAATGCTTTTCAGCATATATACAATCAAAGGAAATTTTGGTTTCAGGTTATGAAAATACTAATAGCATGTGATATGGAAGGAATTACCGGCGTTACTCGCTGGGAGCATTGTGACAGTACCCATTCTGAATATACACGATTTAGAAAATTGATGACAGAAGATGTAAACGCAGTGGCCGATGGAGCGTTCAGTGCAGGTGTTGATGAGATTTTTGTTGGTGATGGGCATAATCGGGGCCAAAACCTGTTGATAGAAAATCTTGATCATCGTATTGCTTATAATAATGGAACATTTTCTCCCTGGAGCATGATGAATGGTATTGATCAGCAAATCGATGCTGTGATGTTGATCGGATATCATGCCAAAGCCGGAACTGGTGATGCGATCCTTGCGCATACCTGGTCTAAAGAAGTACTGGATTTGAAAATCAACGGCAGCTCCATGGGCGAATTCGGATTAAATGCAATGATCGCAGGCTATTTTAATATTCCTGTGATTATGGTGAGTGGTGATCAGGCAATTGCAGCGGAAGCAGAAGGGCTGTTACCGGAAATTGAGACGGCAATTGTAAAACAGGCTTTCGGATATTTTTCCGGTTGTTGCCCTGCTCCAGAGCAAACACAGGCGCTATTAAAACAAAAAGCAAGAAAAGCGGTGGAAAAATATTTTGCAGGGGAGTCCTCTGCGCCGCTGAAAATCGCAGCACCGATCGATATTGAGGTGGAATTCCATATGCCCCATATGGCTGAAGCTGCAGCGAGAATGCCAGGTGCTGAACGCAGATCCGGTCGTTCTGTCGGTATGATATGCCGGAATGTTCCCGAAGCATTTGCTGCATTTCGAACGATGTGCAACTTAATCTAAACAGAATCAGCAATTCGAAATTTGGAAGAATTTCGAATTGCTAAAGCAGAATCGGATTGAGAGAAAAATATTGTATAATCTCTTGTCAAAATCGAGACAAAAATTCGTTTATACAAGGTGAAGAATTCGTTCTACACGCCATTTTCTGAAAAACGAATCAGTCGCAAAAAGAAAGACAATCTTTGAAAGGGTGTAGAGGGAGGATTGGGTCCGAACAAAATTTCCGTTTCTTGATGTCTGATATTTGAAAGGATCGGATAATCAAATGAAGTATTACTCAGATCATAAAAGATCAAACGAAAATAATCAACAATTGTATCGGGCTTTAATCATCACCCTGTGCGGAAATGTTTTCCTGGCTGTCATTAAATCCTTAGCGGCAAAATATTCGGGAAGTTCGGCGGTAACTGCCGATGCATACAATTCAATTTCTGATGTTTTGTATTCCGTTATGCTGGTAATCGGACTGTTGATTGCTGTCCGTCCGGCTGATATATCCCACCCTCAAGGACATCGTCGTTTTGAGCCTCTGGTCGGACTGGTTATCAGCATATCCATGGCGTGGGCTGGATATCAAGCTGTAGCGGATTCCATCGATAAGATAATTCACGGTACGCGTGCATTCGAGTTTGGCCTCCCGTCCCTGGTCCTTCTTTGTTCGGCGATTATTAAAGCTCTGATGTATTGGCTGATCAATCGCATATCCCGCAAAATCAACAGTCCGACTTTAAGTACGGCAGCGATCGATAATTTAATGGATACAATCACTTCGTTTACTGCGATAGTCGGCATTATTGCAGCCAGATTTTTTTATCCGCTTGCCGATCCGATTGCCGGTATTTTGGTTTCCATATGGATTTTCCGCGCAGCATTCAAAGCGCTGAAAGAAAATTTGGATTTTTTGACAGGCGCCGGCGCCAAAGCGGCGGAACGCGAGGATTTTCAAAAAATCATTGCTTCCGTCCCTGGTGTTATCAACGTACACCAAATCTTTACAGAATACGTCGGAACAAAACTCCTTTTGGATATTCATATCAATGTGGATGGTAAATTGACATTATATGAAGTCCATGCCATCGAATCTGAAATTGAGTCCCGTCTTACTGAAAATCCGGAAGTTGAACGTGCTTACATTCACATCGAACCGCCGGAATTTGACTAAAAAAATAGACTCTTTCAGGGACAGATTTCAGTTCCGCTGCCTAATCAGATTGAAAAACGAGGATCTACATCATGCGAGCAGTCATCCAAAGAGTTAAACATGCAAAAGTATCTGTCAATGGGAAAGAAATCAGCCGAATCAATGGCGGATTGCTTATCCTGCTTGGAATCGGCCCTGATGATCAGGAAGAGAATGCGAGAACGATGACAAAAAAGATCGCAGCGCTGCGAATATTTCAGGATGATCAGGACAAAATGAATCTTTCGGTTCTTGATTGCGGCGGAGAAGCGCTGGTTGTTTCTCAATTCACGCTTTATGCGGATACGCGTAAAGGGAACCGTCCTTCTTTTACTGGGGCAGCTTTGCCGAATCTGGCTGAACCGTTGGTAGATCGGTTTGCAGCGTTGTTAAATGAGCAAGGTGTTCCGACACAAAAAGGTGAATTTGGCGCATACATGCAGGTTGAACTCGAAAATGATGGCCCGGTAACGATCATTCTTGAGAGCTAAGAATATGGCAGTCAACGAAAAAATTCAAGGAATTCTTGACACACTCCCGAAAAAACCGGGTTGTTATCTGATGAAAGATAAAGATGGCACGATTATCTATATCGGGAAAGCCATTAATCTCTGGAATCGGGTTCACTCTTATTTTCAAGAAAGAGGCGACCATGTTCCACGCATTCGCCAGATGATTGCCCGAATCGACTTTATCGACTGGATAGTTGTGGAATCAGAGTTGGAAGCCCTGATTCTGGAAATGAATCTGATCAAAAAGCATCGGCCGCAGTACAATGTCCAATTGAAGGATGACAAAAATTATCCTTATATAAAAATTGAATTTCAAAAACCGTTTCCTAAAATTTACATTACCCGTCAGATGCATCGCGATGGATCACGATATTTTGGACCCTATACCAGCGTATGGGCGGTTCACCAGACATTGGATCTGTTGAGAAAAATCTTTCCCTATATTTCTTGCGACCGGGATATTACCGGACACGATTTGCGAGCCTGTTTATATTACGATATCAAATTATGTTCCGGCCCCTGCATTGGCGCTATCTCGCAAAAAGAGTACTATGCGATGATAGAAGATATGGGGAATTTTCTCGAAGGTAAAACAGCGAAAATCGTTGATCGGTTGCAGAAAGAGATGGAAGAAGCCTCGGATCAGCTGCGATTCGAGAAGGCGGCGATGATCCGTGACCAGATTCAGGCAATCAGTCGAGTTGTAGAAAAGCAAAAAATTGTCAGCAGTGAACAGATGGACTCGGATGTTATATCCCTGGCTCGCGCTGAAAATGAAGCATGTATTCAGATGTTTTTCATCCGCGGCGGAAAATTGATCGGGCAGGAATACTTCATTATGAAAGGGACTGAAGACGCAAAGGATGCAGAGGTTCTTACTGAATTCATCAAACAATATTACAACGAGGCGACCAGCGTACCGGATCAAATGCTCCTTCCGCAGGAATTAGATGAAACCCGGATCATTCGTCAATGGCTGAAACAAAAACAGGGACGAGGTTGTGTCGAAATCAAGGTACCCAAAAGCGGCGATGGGAAAGACTTGGTGAATATGGCGACAGAAAACGCAATCGAGACATTGCGTGCGCTCAAGACACAGTGGGAAAATGATACAAACAAGCAAAGCGAAACCCTCGCTGAACTTCAGGAAGCGCTTTCCATGGATGTGCCGCCAAATCGTATCGAATGTTATGATATTTCAAATACACAGGGATCCTTATCAGTAGGATCGATGGTGGTTTTCGAACAGGGAACCCCAAGTAAACAAATGTATCGCAGGTTTAATATCAAAACGGTTGAAGGTCCGAATGATTTTGACAGTATGACAGAAGTCTTGACGCGCAGACTGAAACGATGGCAGGCTGCCCAGGAAAAAAATCAGGAAGCAGGTGGAAAACCGGATGTTTCTTTTGCTTTGCTTCCGGATTTAATCATCATGGATGGCGGTAAAGGTCAGCTTGGCCGTGCTGTTGAAGTGCTGACCGAATTTGGATTGCGGGATCGAATCGCTGTTGTCGGTTTGGCAAAACGGGAAGAAGAGATATTTGTGCCGGGGAAAGCAGATCCCGTTGTTTTACCGAGACATTCACAAGCACTCTATCTGGTTCAGCGAATTCGTGATGAAGCACATCGTTTTGCGATAACTGCCCATCGAAATCGCAGAACGAAGGAAGGATTAGCCTCACAACTCGAGAAGATTCCTGGAATCGGACCGGTGAAACGAAAAGCATTATTAAAAAAGTTTGGCACGATTGAAAACATTGTAAAAGCAGAAAAAGCGGAACTTATGCTGGTAAATGGAATTTCTGAAATCAATGCGGAGGCGATTCGGGATTATTTTGGCTAATGTCAGCCTAAATAAAATGACTTTGCCAAATTTTTTCATGCTGTTCAAGTTGCAGTCTGCTTTGATGAAAATCCAATAGTTTCCGGTTCATTAATTCAAAATATCAACTTGTGATCCGAATCAATTACGACAACAAAAAATCCTCCCCAAATTTTTCAGTTTTCCTAATTCTGTCAATTTTATTAAAACAATATACAATAGAATCAATCTATCAGAAGAAACCATAAAGGAAAAAAATCATGGCACAAACACCTGTTCAAATTCGTAATGACAAACTTGCTGAAAAAGTTGTGAAGGCATTGAATTCAAGACATTTTGAAGCATATTATTGTCCAACCAAAGAAGCTGCGCTTGAAAAAGCATTGAGTTTGATTCCCAAAACGGATGTTGTTGCATGGGGCGGATCCGAAACGATTAAACAAATCGGACTGTGGCAATATGTGATCGACAATGGTTATACAGTGATCAATCGTGATCTTGGTAAATCTCCGGAAGAGCGTACCGAATTAATGCGCAAGGCATTAACCTGTGACACATTCCTGATGAGTTCCAATGCTATCAGTGAGGATGGACAACTGGTCAATGTAGATGGAAACGGCAACCGTGTTGCCGCATTGATTTTTGGCCCGAAACAAGTCATTGTTATCGCCGGAATTAATAAAGTTGTCAAATCCGTTGAGGACGCCGTTGTCCGTGCGAGAACAATTGCCGCGCCAATCAATGTGCAGCGCTATGAAACGAAAACACCCTGCAATGTCACGGGAACTTGTGAAGATTGCATTTCCCCGGACTGTATTTGTGCGAATGTTGTGACAACTCGGATCAGCCGTCCGGCAAAGAAAGTCAAAGTGATCCTGGTCGGTGAATCACTGGGTTTTTAGCAGCGATTGAAAGCAGCATAATCAACAGATTTAAAATCGAGACCTGTCTATTGAATGAATCAAAAAACAGGTTGTTCTCATGGTTTTGCGCAACGTGCAAAACCATGAGAACATTAAGAATTCTTTTTATATTTCGAATTACTGTCCCAATACTTGAAAAGGCCCGATCACCGATTTTTCAGGGAGTGAATAATTCTTTACTGAGGACTGGCGGATGACACAGCCTTTGCCGATCTCGCTGTCAGCTATAAAAGTGCCGGGTCCGATCAGGCAATTGTCCCCAATGATTGTTTTCCCTTCAATCCAGGTGTCGGGATACAAAATGACGTCACGACTGATGGTGACATCTGCTGCAATGTATGTCGATGACGGATCGATCATCGTTACACCTTCCATCATCCATTTTTGGTTGATTCGTTTCCGGAGAATTCCCTCTGCTTCGGATAAATGGACTCGGTTGTTGACTCCCAGCGCCTCTTCCTGATCTTCTAAGACGACCGCCTGGACGGGCAAGTGATCCTCATTCGCCAATTCCACCAAATCGGTCAGATAGTATTCTCCTTTTGGAGAAATCTTGACACGTTTTAGAGCTTGCCACAACCACGAGGAACGAAAACAATACACGCCGACGTTACATTCTTTAATATTCAGGATTTCTGGTGTTGCCTGTGCTTCTTCAACGATGGCTGCGACGGAGCCATCCATCTGACGGACGATCCGGCCAAAACCGTGTGAATCCTCCTGAATGATGGTTAACATTGAAAAAGCCCCAGAATTCTCTTTCTGAGTGTCACAAATTCTCTGAATTGTTTGTGCGCGAAGACAGGGCATGTCTGAATATGCGACAATAACATATTCGGTTTTATCGGCAGCTTGTGCTTCCGCTGCCAGTACGGCGTCGGCTGTCCCAAGCTGTTGTTTTTGAATTGCGATATGAGCTCGTTCCTGAATTACTGCTTTTACTTGATCCGCTCCATGTCCGAGAACAACCACCGGTTTTTCAGGTGTTACTTTCGCAATTTCATCCAGAATGTATGAAATCATCGGTTTGCCGAGGACTGCATGAAGGACCTTGGGAAGTGCAGATTTCATTCGGGTTCCCTGACCTGCAGCTAAGATGACTGGAATAATGGACATTAAATTTATCCTCTGTTTTCATCAATTTTTAAATTTTTTCCGGTCAAAAAAATTTCTGCTTTTTTTTTAATCCGGTCTTTTTCAGTTCGAATCATTGTTGAAAATAAAAATCAATCAAGAATTTTTATGAATAGCCAGCACTTCGAAATCGAGACTAACTTCTAAAATTGAAAAAAGAAATGTGGTATTGTGGTGTTTTTGTAATTCGCACAAAAACGCCACACCAACAATATATTTTTCCGAATTTTGAATCGCTGGCGAACAGCAGTTCATAAGATTTAATGATGTTTTAATTATAGAGCAGCTATTCTAAAAAAGGAAAAGATTTAGTTTCTCATGTGCATTGCGATTCATCGAAGCGAAATTATCGAATAATTGAATCAACCATTTTTGCCACATCGTACAGCGCGGCCGCATCATGGATTCGAATAATATCTGCACCATTCATGATTCCTGCGGCGATTGCTGCCGCAGTACCTTCGAGACGTGCTTCGATCTCTTTTTGGAGATAATGACCGATAAAGGATTTACGGCTGGGACCGATGAGAACAGGAAATCCCATTTCTCTGATTCGTTGTAAATTGTTGATGATTTCCAGATTTTGTTCCGGCGTTGTCCCAAAACCAATCCCCGTATCGATGATGATTTGTTCATCACGAATACCTGCCTTGCGAGCGTTATCAACCAGGGACAACAATTCAGACCGTACAGAATTGATCGTATCTCCGGTGGGTTGCAACGGTTTGTTCCGCATGAGAACGATCGGACAATGACTGGAGGCACATACGGGAGACATTTTATCGTCATAAGCAGCTCCTCCGATATCATTGATCCAGTCAGCGCCGATTTGGATGGCTGCTTCTGCTGTCGATGCATTTCTTGTATCAACGGACAGGACGAGCGAGGGAAAATGAGTCCTGATTGCTTTTAGAACCGGCAAGAGCCGCTCCTGTTCCATTTGAACGGTTATTGTGGTAAATCCGGGACGGGAGCTTTCAGCACCGATATCGATGATATCCATTCCTGCTGCAATTAATGCTTCCGATTTCTGCAGCGCTTTTCGGATCATTTCATCCGATGTTCCGTAAATCCCGTCTTTTGAAAAACTGTCCGGAGTCAGGTTTAATATTCCCATTAAGTAGGTTCGAATACCCCAACGAAATACGATTCTCGAAAAATCGATCTTTTCTGTGACAGCCGTTATCTCCGCTGATGGTAATTCCGATAACAATTGATGCCACGTTTTTCCGAATTCGGGATGTAATTTTTCTGGAATCAAGTCGCATAACGGAACCAGGACAAATTGCCGGTTTGGGATTTGCGGATGTGGGATGATGAGTTCATCTGTTTGAATGCTTTCGTCATCATAAAGGAGGATATCCAGATCAATTACGCGGGGCCCATATCGGAAATTGGGCATTCGGCCAATCCGTTTTTCAATTTTTTTAAGATAAGATAACAAACTCGCCGGTGGAAGTGTTGTTTCTGCTTCCCAGACCAGGTTATAAAAAGAGTTCTGATCTTTAAATCCCCATGGTTCGGTTTCATATACCGATGATGTCCTGAGAATTTTTACTGCCGGCGGAAGAAGCTGGGCAGCCAGTCTGAGGTTTTCTGCCCGATTTCCGAGATTTGTTCCCGCTCCGATATAAATCAATGCTTTTTTCATAGGATCACGACGTATGACATGCGTTTATAAAAGCGGTAAATAATTTGATCTGGTCCGGATCATCCTGCATGCATTCCGGATGCCATTGTACGCCAATGGCAAAAGGATGATCGGGTATTTCCACTGCTTCGATCAGTCCGTCCGGTGTCATTCCAACCGGTGAAAATGCTGATGCGATTTTACTGATTGCCTGGTGATGAAAAGAATTAACGTTGAGAGACGATTTCCCATAAATTTTTTCAAGACGAGACTGTGGATCGAATTGTACCGAATGAATAGCCTGATTGCGTGGTGTTCCCTTGGGGCTGCTATGATGAATTGTTCCCGGAACTTGATCCGCAATATCGGTATACAGCGATCCGCCCAAAGCGACATTCATGGTTTGAATGCCGCGGCAGATGCCCAGAATTGGCCAACTGGTTTCAACAGCATGTTTTGTTATTTCAATTTCGAGTATGTCCCGTGGGTGATTTGGCGCTGAAATGGAAGGGTGGACTTTTCCAAAAAATCGTTCCACTGCAACATCACCCCCGCCAATCAAGAAGACTCCGGAATATGTATCTCTCAAATATTGAATCTCTGATGGTGGAAATTCATCGGGAATCAACACAGGAAGTCCGCCGGCATTCAGAATTGCTGTAGTGTACCGTTGGCTTACGTCGTTATAAATCGCTTCATCCGGATTGTCCGGAATATCCTGATTGCATATGATTGCGATGACTGGTCTTTTTTGATTCATTTGCTGATCTCATTTTAAATAAGGAGGTGTTATGTTGAAAATGATTGTACCAAACTGCCTTGGCGAACAATAAAAAAACAGGAGTGATAAATACACTCCTGTTTATTCTGTTTCAATAAGACTTTAAAAGTCGCGCAACCCGCACAAATTGGATTAAAACTTTTGCTTGAGGCGAGCGCTTTTTCCGCTGCGATCCCGCAAGAAATACAAACGACCGCGGCGAACCTTGCTGTGACGTTCTACGACAACTTTGTCAATGCGAGGGGAACGGGTAAGAAAAGTGCGTTCAACACCTATACCATTGGATGCGAGACGACGAACAGTAAATGTGGAATTTGTACCATTGTTATGGGTATAAAGGACAATGCCCTTAAATTCCTGAATACGTTCCCGATTACCTTCTTTAATTTTCACATGAACGGAAACACCATCACCCGGAAGTAAATCCGGAATATTGGGATTGATCGGGGCTTCAATACTTCGTAAAATATCTGTCATAATAAACACCTAATCCTTGCAAAGGGTTGCATCGATATCAGCGCAATTTATGCGCGAGAACGGATTATAGCACATTCTGGCAATCATGTAAAGCCGTTATAGTAATTCCAATTTTCGTAACAATTGCCAAAGCCATTGCCAAATCGCAAATGCAGATTTTCACGCATCTGCATTGTTTCATAAGAATACCTTATTTTTTCAAAAAAAAAGGGTTTGTTCTTCAAACTACTTACGCAGGGTGATTACATGTCAGCAAATCGAACTGTTGCAGGTCAATAATTCGAAATATGGACTTGTTATCCAAATCAATCGAAAAAAAACTTGTTATTATGTTGCTTTTTTGCTTCGCGTTAATACATCATAATAACAAAAATTCTTCCTCACATTTCGAATTGCTGGTTGCCGCAGAAAATCCGGTTTTAAGGTAGAATTGTATGAATGGAAAAATTGCCTGTTGATCCCCGGATTGCTGAACTGAAGAAACGCAAACAGGAAGTTTTGAAAGGCGGCGGTTCGGAAAGAATTGCAAAACAACACGCCAAGGGGAAACTGACTGCGCGCGAACGGATTGAGTATTTGCTCGATCCCGGTTCATTTCAGGAATTGGAATCATACATTCTATCCCGATTTGAACAAAAAGAAAAGATTCATGGCGATGGTGTAATTACCGGGTTCGGTACAATTGACAATCGCCTTGTTTATGTATATGCGCAGGACTTTACCGTTTATGGTGGAACCATGAGCGAGATGCAAAGTCGGAAAATCTGTCGAATGATGGATCTTGCGTTAGAAAATAAAGCGCCTGTGATTCATATCATTGATTCAGGTGGAGCCAGAATTCAGGAAGGGATTGTCAGTCTGGCCGGTTACGCAGGTATCTTTCTTCGGACAACCAGGCTCTCAGGACTTGTCCCGCAAATCAGCTTGATTATGGGACCTTGTGCTGGCGGAGCTGCTTATTCTCCGGCTGCTACTGATTTCATTATTATGACCCGAAAGAATTCGTTTATGTTTTTAACCGGGCCTGATGTGGTGAAATCTGTGACAGGTGAGGTAATTGACGCTGAAAATTTAGGCGGAAGCGATACACATCTGATAAAAAGCGGATTAGCTCATCTTGCTGGGAACACGGATGAAGAAGCACTGCAGCTTTGTCGAAAGGTCTTTTCATATTTTCCAAATCATGCACTTGAAAAAGCGGTTGTTATTCCAACAGAGGATTCACCGGATCGGACTGAGGATTGCCTGAATTCAATGATTCCGGAAGATCCATCGGAACCCTATTCCATGCATGCCGTCATCGAAAAAATCGTTGACAAAAACAGCTTTTTGGAACTGCAAGCTGATTTTGCACCCAATTGCATCATTGGACTGGCGCGTTTTAATGGAAAAGGTGTCGGAATCGTTGCCCAGGAGCCGGCAAAAATTGCGGGTGTGATGGACATTGATTCCTCAGATAAGATTGCCCGCTTTGTTCGGACATGCGATTGTTATAATCTGCCGATTGTGACTTTGGTGGATTGCCCGGGTTTTCTTCCGGGAGTTTATCAGGAACATCACGGCGTAATCCGTCATGGGGCAAAAGTGCTGTATGCATACTCTGAATCGACTGTACCGAAGATTACAGTTATTATTCGAAAGGCTTATGGCGGTGCTTATATTGTACTTGGCAGCAAGATGATGGGAACCGATATTACCTATGCCTGGCCAAGTGCGGAAATCGCTGTGATGGGACCGGAAGGTGCAACAAAAATCTTGTACCGAAAACAAATTGATGAGGCTGAAGATCCGGAAGCTGAACATGACCGACTAGTTGATGAATATCGGAAAAAGTTTCTGAATCCGTATATATCCGCCGAAGCCGGATACATTGATGATATTATCGAGCCGAAAGAAACGCGTCCGAAGATAATTGCCGCCCTGGCAGGAATCCGTTTCAAGAAAATAGAACGCGATCTGAAGAAACATGGAAATATGCCGGTGTAGATAACAACCGGTTAGAAAGGAAGAAAAAACATATATGAATAATGTTGGAATAATTACCCAATCTTTGCTGATCACCTTGATCGGTATGGTCATTTTATTCATCTCCCTGTTTATTCTGTGGGGTGTGATGGAGTTATTAGTAAGGTTCCTTAAGGATCCTGCAGAAGCTGCAGAAGAAATCGAAGAACCCGAAGTTGTTTCTGTCGGTGAAGATGAATTGAAGATGCGGGCTGCCGCTGCGGCTGTCGCTTCGATTCAGGATTACGACCTGAAAATGAAAATCGCTGCCGCTGCAGCAAGTGCTGTATCTGTAAAGAAATAATCTTTTCGTTTCGCCAATCATTGCGAAAATGTATAACAAAAAATAATTAAGGAGTTATTCATATGAAACTGAACATTAAGGTTGAAGGTAAAAATTTTTCTGTGGAAATTGCAGATCCCAATGCGAATCCGATGATTGTCAATGTGGAAGGAACTGAATTCAGTGTTTATTCCGATAATGCACCGCGCGCTGCTGTTGCGGCACCGGTTACCACTCCTGCAGCCGCTCCAGCTCCTGTTAAACCAGTAGCAGCCGGCGCTGATGTTATAAAAGCACCCATTCCCGGCGTTATTCAGGAAGTCAACGTGACAGCGGGTCAGACAGTGAAAAAAGGCGATGTGCTGTTCGTTTTGGAAGCAATGAAAATGAAAAATAACATCACTGCAATGCGTGCAGGAACAATCGCTTCTGTCAATGTAAGCAAAGGTGATACCGTTACTCATGGGCAGGTGTTGCTGTCATTTGCTGATTAAGAGGAAATTACTATGGGTAACTTTGGTAGTTTCATCAGTTCTTCGTTTCTGGCATTAAGCTGGCAAAATATTGTGATGATTTGTATTGGACTGGTTCTAATTGGTCTGGCGATCATTAAAGAATATGAACCTAATTTGCTGTTGCCTATTGGATTCGGCTGCATTCTGGCGAATCTGGGTATGTCGATTAATACTGGTTTCATGAAAGTTTTGTATGAAGCTGGTATCGAGACAGAATTATTTCCGCTCCTGATTTTCATCGGAGTTGGAGCCATGATTGATTTCCGCCCGCTGCTTGCAATGCCGAAAATGGTCATTTTAGGCGCTGCAGGACAGTTCGGTATTTATGGAACATTAATTTTAGGCTGCATCCTTGCTAAGTATATTCCCGGACTAAAATGGGGTTTGGCGGAAGCCGCATCAATTGGTACGATTGGGGCAATTGACGGACCAACGGCAATTTATGTCACCTCGAAAATTGCGCCGCATCTTTTAGGCCCGATTGCTGTTGCCGCCTATTCCTATATGAGCTTGGTTCCGATTATTCAACCTCCGATTATGAAAGCATTGACATCGAAAGCGGATCGGCAAATCCATATGGAATATGCTGCGCGACCGGTTTCAAACCGTGCTGTGATTGTCTTCCCGATGCTTGTCACAATCGCTATCAGCATTATTTCTCCTGCAGCTGCTCCATTAATCGCCGCGTTGATGCTGGGTAATTTGATGAAAGAGAGTGGTGTTGTTCCTCGTTTAGACAAAGCTGCTCAAAATGAAATCATCAATATATCTACACTTTTCCTGGGACTTGCAGTTGGCGCTACTATGACCGGCGAAAGTTTCTTGAAACCGGATGTACTTTTTATTCTGATTTTAGGATTACTTGCTTTCATACTCGATACTGCTGCCGGAGTCCTTTTTGGACAATTCATGAAAGTTATCAGCGGCCGTAAGATTAATCCGTTAATTGGTGCATGCGGTATCAGCGCATTCCCGATGTCGGGCCGTATTGTTGCACAAATGGCATTGAAAGATGATCCGGATAACTTCATTTTAATGCATGCCATGGGATCCAACACAGCCGGACAGCTCGGCTCTGTGGTTGCCGGTGGCGTCTTACTTGCGCTTGTCCAAAGTATGCTCTGATCAAATATTTTAGAGTTTTGAGGCTGAAGCGAAAGCTTACAGCCTCTTTTTTTTTAATGTTTTCCATCCTCTTCGAAAGATATGCCTATATCTCTCTTGAGATAATGGAAGACTATTCACTCCATTTTCCATAACAGAAAATGATTGTCATGAAAATATGACACTTGTCATAAAAACGACTTGCATTATATGACGAATGTAATATAATAGTGACCAGGGACAGCAAAAGCAAAATTCTTCTTTTTATCTTTTTCCATGCCGCCTTTATATTTTTGAGAAAAAATGTGAAGGCGGCACTCCTTTTTATATTTTTTTCGCCCCACAACCAGAAAAGATTATCATACCTGTCTATTCCTCATCAGCAATTCGAATCAAATATTAAGTTCTTTATTTC
Source organism: Flexilinea flocculi (assembly GCF_001192795.1). GTDB lineage: Bacteria > Chloroflexota > Anaerolineae > Anaerolineales > Anaerolineaceae > Flexilinea > Flexilinea flocculi. The sequence goes on from NZ_DF968179.1 coordinate 84,791, forward strand.
GAACCGTTGGATGTCTGTCACTAATTCGAAATACGGGGCAGTACTTCGAATAATGCACACAAATACATGATGTTGTGTTGCGTTTTTGTTTTGTGCTGAAGATTTATATAATAAATCATTCATGGGTTAATCTGTTATTCCGAGGAGTGTGTCAGCTCGATGAAACAATCGATTCTTCTATGTGTCAAGAGATTGCTTAACCCCTACGGACTCGTCCCTCCAGGGTAATAACAAAGACAGGTTTCATCCACTCCATTTGACTTGTTTTCAACTACTTTCAAATGGAACATCATTAATTAAAAGGTACAAGTCTTTAATTTTTTCGATCATCCGTATTCGTTTCTCCGAATTTCTTATATTTCTACCTGCTGGATGTCTATCTGTATTATTGACTTTATTGATACAATTGACATAACTGGATTTGGCTCTATAGACTGAGTAGGAGGAAAAAATTATGTTTCATACAATTATTGTGGCCGGAAATATCGGACGTGATCCAGAAATGCGATATACCCCTTCAGGTGTAGCGGTAACATCCTTTAGTGTGGCATCAAGCCGTCAATATAGCAATGCACAGGGACAAGCTGTCAAAGAAACGATTTGGTTCCGAGTAAGCTGCTGGTCAAAATTAGCTGAATATGCGAATACTTATTTAAAAAAGGGGAACAAAGTCCTGATTGAAGGCCGTTTGGTTCCGGATACAACGACAGGCGGACCAAGAATATGGAATAGAAGCGATGGAACAACCTCTGCTTCTTATGAAATTAATGCCGTGACGATTCGTTCTCTGGCAACCCGCTCCGAAAGCGAAGGGACAGCGAATAATTCAAGCGGTTTCCCGGAATACAGCGAACCTTCTATAGAAGAGGATGACATTCCATTCTAATGAACACATCAGAAAAAATATTAGAAATTGCTGAGTTGGCATATAAAGATTTTGAAGCTCGAACTTCTGCACGTGATACAGCTTTAACACTGGCACGCGAATTAACCAGACATGCAGCAAATTCGATCAGGGCTATTCATCGAAATGAAAATGAATTAGCCCATCATCATTTGAATCAAGCAAAATTGATTGTTGAAAAATTGCAGAACGGATTGAGTGAATTTCCCGATCTTTATTATGCGGGGTATACACAGGATGCGATTAAAGAATTCTGTGAAGCAAGTTTAACTTGCGCCTTGATTGAAGGAGAAATGATTCCGACTCCCGAAGAATTGAAAATTCCCTATGCAACGTATTTACGGGGCATGGCGGAGACACCGGGGGAGTTGCGCCGCCGTTGTATGGATATCCTGCGTATGGGCTATTCGGATGATGCTGAAAAACTTTTAAGTCTGATGGATGATATCTATTCCATCATGATCACAATGGATTATCCGGATGCAGTAACCAATGGATTACGGAGACAGACAGATTTACTTCGCGGAATTGTTGAAAGAACAAGAGCTGATTTGACGCTCAGCCTGCGAGAAGAAAAACTAAAAACAATGCTCCAGTCAGCGGTTGATACATTTTCTGAAAAACGATCCTGACTCTACAAATTCAGCACTTACGGATTATTGTGAGGCGTATTATTTCATTCGATGAGATAATGCGCCTTCATTATTTATGGATCAAAAAAGCACAGCAACGAATAATCCCTCCCATAATTCGAATTGCTATAAGGAACCTGTCATTGCGTGGCAATCTCCCCGGCACATGTAGGGCAAAGCGCCATCCGGAAAGAGATTGCTTCTCAATGATCGCAATGACAGATCCATCCATATTTCGAACAGCAGATGAAAGAAATTACACTTCCGATAAAGAAAATTGAATTCTATTTTCATAGGAATTACTGGGTAAAACTGAATCACAACGATGGAAACAAAATTTTCGTATACAATTGAAAAGAAAAATTAAAATAATCATTTATAGCAACATTATCAGAATGACGATTTAAGAGAGATGGTTATGACTATCTCTGAAAAGAACTGATACAAAATAGAAATTGAAAACAAATGAAACCGCCATTAAAAAAGCCTGAACGAATCGCTGTTACCTGGGCTCCGAGTTTACAGGAAGCAAAATTCGAAGCGATGAAAATCGTAAAAGAGATTTCGTCTGCCGGAGGGAAAACCGTTACGGCGGAAGGATTCTCCTTATATGATTCAAGATTCCGCGAAATATTACAGAGTGAACCCTATGATCTGGTAATTACGCTGGGTGGGGATGGAACAATGTTGCGCACTGGAAAATTATGCGCTCCTGTGCATGTTCCCATCTGCGGGATCAATATGGGCAGTTTTGGATTTCTGATTGAAGTTCAGCAAAATCAGTGGCATGAAATGATCCCATTACTGTTGGATGGATCGTGGAAAATTGAAGAACGGATGATGCTTCATGTCGAACTACAGAGAAAATTCAGTAATCTGCTGCAATGGGAGGTGCTGAATGATGCAGTGGTTGCACACGGGGCAGAACTGCGGCCAATTCGAGTGAATGTCAAAGTCAGCGGCCACCTTCTGACCGATTATGTTGCGGACGGGTTAATTGTCTCAACTGCTACCGGATCTACAGCGTATGCGATGGCTGCAGGAGGACCGATTCTTCAACCTGAGTTACGAAATATGCTGGTAATTCCCATTGCTCCGCATCTGTGTCTGGATCGCGGTTTGATTTTACAGGAAGGTGAAACGGTCGATATTTCCGTTGCAGCAGATCACGAAACCGTTTTTTCTCCGGATGGTGCAAAAGGTGTAATTTTGTCTGAGGATGATCGCATATGCGTCTCTTCTTCCGAATACTCTGCTCAATTCATCCGATTTCGGGATAACGGTTTTTTTTACCAAAATTTCATTCAATATATGCAGCGGAATCCAAGCGCTGTAAGAGATAAATCATGAATTCGAATACAAATCACATTCAAACATGCTATAAACATCCAAACCGCCAGACTGTACTGCGGTGTAATCAATGCGGACGTCCAATTTGTCTGGATTGTGCCGTGTCTACTCCTACCGGATATCGCTGCAAAGAATGTATAAAAGAGCAACAGAGACGATTTAATAACAGTATCCCGCGGGATTATATCTTTGCAGGATTGATTGCCTTTATTCTTGGATTGGCGGGTTCATATTTCTTAATAGTGCTCCGTATATTATCCGGAATTTTCGCACTGTTGCTTGGCCCTTCCATCGGGATGCTGGTGGTGAAACTGGTGCGTGCTGTCACCCAAAAAAGGCGGTCCTCCACGTTAAATCATGTAACCGTCATTGCAGCAGGTATTGGAGCCGGTCTTCCATTACTCAGCAACGTTTTTCGTATCTTACAATCCATTGTTGTTGGAAATTTTCGTTTATTATTCAGTAATACACTTGAAATTGGCTGGGGCGTTGCCTTTCTGGTTCTCTTATGCAGTGTTATCCTGTCAAATATGAAAGGTTTTTCAATTCGAAGATAATTCCTTATGCTAAAAGAGATTGCAATCCACAACTTTGCTATCATTGATGAACTGGAATTGACCTTTTCTGATGGTTTTAATGCTTTTACCGGTGAAACTGGTGCAGGAAAGTCCATTATTCTGGATGCTGTATCGATGGTACTTGGCGGCAAATCGGATCCGACTTTTGTACGGGATGGATCAGGACGTGCAGTCATTGAAGCTGTTTTTTCCTGCGGGGATTACAAAGAAGTCATTCGAGAAATCCTTCTTCGCGAAGATTTGTTGGATGAAACCGATTTCGAAGAGCTGATAATGACACGTGAAATACGGGCTGAAGGGCGGAGCATTGCCCGTATCAATGGGCATAATGTGAGTTTATCGGTGATGCACGAAATTGGAGAATATTTTGTTGATATTCATGGGCAATCCGAGCATTTGTCGTTGCTGAATCCGAGAAACCACATTCATATATTGGATCGATTCGCGATGAACCAGGATTTGCTGAAGGTCTATCATGAGAAACTGAAAAAATTGCAGACCGTTCAACGGCAGTTAAAATCATTGCGCGTTGGCGAAGAAGAGAGTCTTCGTCAGAAAGATATGCTGACATTCCAGATCAATGAAATTGAATCCGCAAAAATATCTGAAAATGAAGAAGTAGATTTAATAAAAGAACGCGATCGGTTGGGGAATATTGAAAATCTGAGTAAGTATATCCGTCAAAGTATTCAGTATCTGGAAGGAAACAATACAGAAATTCCTGGCATCATCGATCTATTGGGACTTTTAACAAAATCTTTTGAGAACCTTGTAAAAAATGATTCGGATATTCAGACAGTCAGTGACACGGTTTTTTCAATCAGTGAACAGGCAAATGAAATATACGATTTTTTGCAGCACTATCAGGATCGATTGGAATTCAATCCGCATCGCTTAGAACAAATCGAAGAGCGTTTAATGATCATCAATGGCTTAAAAAGGAAGTATGGCGGAAGTATTCCGAATGTTTTGAGTTTTGCATTGAAAGCACAAGAAAAATTATCCCATCTGGAAAATTCGGAAGAAGAAATTGAAAATCTGGTTGAACAAGAGAAACAGTTATTGAATGAACTGTCGTTGATTGCGTGCCAGTTATCTGAAAAACGGATAGCTTCTGCACGAAAAGTAAGTCAGGACGTTGAAAAAGAGCTGGGAGACCTCCATATGGCCAATGCAAAATTCCAAGTTTCTATGACAACGCGTGAGGATGAGAACGGACTGCTGAATTCTTCAGGACAACGATTCGTATTTAATGAAAACGGGTTTGATGAGGTGGAATTTTTAATCGCTCCAAATCCTGGGGAGGGATTGAAACCTCTTTCAAAAATCGCATCTGGTGGTGAAACATCACGATTAATGCTCGCATTGAAAAATTCGCTTGCAAGTGCGGATGCGATTCCAACACTGGTTTTTGATGAAATTGATCAGGGAATTGGCGGACGAATAGGCTCCATTGTCGGAGAAAAAATTTGGAATATTTCTCGGAATCATCAGGTTCTATGTATAACGCACCTTCCGCAATTAGCGGCTTTTTTTGACGTTCATTTCCATGTGTCGAAGGAAGTTATCAATGGACGAACTAGGACGATTGTTCAGCGAATGGATCGAGAATCCAGCATTCATGAAATGGCATCGTTGTTAGGATCTGATTCAGAAGAAAACATACTGGCAGCCGAAGCTATGCTAAAAGACGCTGAAACCCGGAAGTCAAAGAAAAAATAATTACTCATTCGAAATATGAATTCCCAGTGATTTGAAGAATGGATATTCTTTTAAAATAAAGGGAGAAAGCTCGTTGCTGTGTTGTTTTTGCGCAAAACGCAAAAACAACACAGCAACAAATAATTCTTTCCAAATTTGGAATTGTTGCGAATTACTGGTATCAAATTCGAATTACTGAAAAATGATATAATTCGCTTTAGGAGCATGCTTAAAGGAAGCCGGATGAACCAAAAAAGAGTGAAAATACTATTTCTGATTCTGCTGTTTTTATCGGTAACAGTAAATCAAAATTTCCACGTCGTTGCAGCTCCAATGAAACAGGCTTTAGCTTCACCGACACCTGATTTAGATGGAAAAATCCTTTACACAGTAACCGATAATGATACTTGTCTGAGTGTTTCCCTGAAAATGGGAATTGATATCGATACCATTAAAAGCCTCAATAAACTGGATGAAAATTGTACGTTATTTTCTGGTACGCAGATCTTGCTGGGCATATACAGCACACCGACTCCGACCGCAGGACCTTCACCGACTCCAACTGAAATTCTTCCGACTCCGACACCGTTTAATGGCAATGCGCAGCTCTGTATCTATCTGTTTGAAGACATCAACGGGAATGCAACGGCTGAAGAAAATGAATCTGGAATCGGCGGGGGAGCTGTCAGTGTCACAAAAAAGAGCGGAAGTGAAACCTTCACCGGATTGACAACAGGAATCGATCTGTTGTGTTTTCCTGAAGTTCCTGAGGGTGAATATAATATCAGTGTGGCACCGCCTAATGAATATAATGCCACAACCAACATGAACTACGCGATAACGGTAAAAGCAGGTGATATGACTCAGGTCAACTTTGGCGCACAGAAACAAGCAGCGTTCGAGGACACTGGCACAGAGCAATCCGGAACACGGCGTTCTCCAGTCATGGCGCTTTTAGGAATCGGATTGATTCTGGTTGGTATTGTGATAGCAGTGATATTTGGAATTGTCAAAAGAAGAGATTAACAGGAATCTTGTGCATTTGTGATTAAAGTTCGACTATTCCGTATTTATGATCTGACCTTTTTCCTTGACAAGAAAAGTAAAATTATTTGCTTGATTAACCGAGTCCGGTATACTGGTTGTCAGCTTTCACTGATAAATTGTCTGCTGGATTATTTCGGTTTGACTTCACTGGAAATCTCTGCAGTATGTTACACATCACCTGCCGAATACTATTGGGGTGGATTAGCAAGTTTGGAAAGACGAGGAACCACGTCCTGGATTAATTGGTTGATAGCCAGTGAGAAAGCTGACAACCTCAATCTTCCGTTGCTGCTGGATTTTTTAGTAACAGCCGCTGGAAATGAACAAATGAAATATTTGGCAGCCGTTGTAGATGAAAACCAATGGTTTTGCAGTTCTTTTCGTCTGAACGGTTTTTCAATTTATTCAAGACAGTGTGTATGGCATCTTTGTGCTTCTTCCATTCCAACGGATGAGCATTGGACATCAGAGCTGATCGAGCCTTTTAATGAATGCGATCTTTTCCTTCAATCGCAGATCCCGCCATTAATTCGTCAAATTGGCAATAATTGGAGCAATAACCAGGTTTATATTCTCAGGAAAAATAATCAAATTATTCTTTGTGCAAAAATTGAACTATTCAAAAAACAGGTCTACATTGAACCAGTATTTCATCCGGAAGCAGAAAATCCTGGCAATTTATTGGTGCAATTGGCTTCATGGGTTTGTCAAAGTCCAGAAATTGAGATTCGAGTGGCAATTCCCGGGTTTCAAGCCTGGCTGACTGAATCCTTATTGTCTGAGGGATTTCAAATTGAAATGAAACAGATTATTTATGTGAAAAACCTCACTGTAAAAGTAACTGATGAAGTTATGTCATTTGCGTTTGATCAGAAAAAATTACAACCGATAGGACCGCATCAATACCATGCGATCGAAAAGAAATAATGAAAAATTACGATAATAATTTAGATGATATCTATGCGCTTGTAGCAATTTTACCGGAACGCCTATCTTTTCCAATTCATACAATAGGTAATTTTGATGAATTGGTCGAAATTGTTCTGGATGTCGGACGGCCACCAACTGCGCGTTATGTGAAAGAAGAAATTCAATTATCCGAACAGGAAGTTCTTGCTGAGGAGATCGAATATATCGTCAAGAATGTCGGTGACTTTGATCTGGATAATCGTGCCGGCATGGAACGAACGCTGCATCGAATCTCTGCAATCAGAAATCGAAAAGGCAAAATCATTGGTCTTACATGTCGTGTGGGTCGGGCAATTTTTGGAACGCTGGAAATTATCCAGGATTTTGTTGAATCCGGGCGAAGTATCTTGATACTTGGAAAACCCGGTATTGGGAAAACGACTATGCTGCGGGAAGCAGCCCGTGTTTTAGCTGAAAACCATCGTGTTGTGATCGTAGATACCTCCAATGAGATTGGCGGTGATGGGGATGTTCCGCATCCTGCTGTAGGAAAAGCTCGCCGGATGCAGGTAGCAAAGCCGGCATTGCAGCATGAGGTTATGATCGAGGCTGTTGAAAACCATAATCCGGAAGTGATTGTGATTGATGAAATTGGACGTGAACTGGAAGCTACCGCAGCACGAACCATTGCTGAACGGGGTGTACAATTGATCGGTACAGCTCATGGCCGAACGCTTAACAATTTGCTGATGAATCCAACGTTATCCGATCTTATTGGCGGAATTGAATCTGTTACATTATCGGATGAGGAAGCAAAAAGACGCGGAACACAAAAGACCGTTCTTGAGCGGCGCTCTCCCCCGACTTTTGATGTGTTGGTTGAGATAAAAGAAAGAAATTGTATTATTGTTTATCCGGATGTGGCAGCGGCCGTTGATGCCCTGGTTCGGGGTATTGAATTGAATCCCGAATTAAGAAGAAAAACAGATAAAGGCGATATTGTCCGTGAAAAAGCACCAGCTCCAGTCCTCGAAGGAAATGGAAATGGATTTTCCGTAAATGATACAACCGAGAAATCCCGCCAAAAATATAATATTATTCAAATTTCAGGCAAAAGCCGAAAACAACTCGATTCATTCAAAACCAATCCTGAAAATCTGACCAGGACAAACAGCAAAAAAACTGATTCAAATATTTCGATGGATGGCTTTTTGGATTACAAGCCAGGTGGCATGGTTTCAGAACCTGTAAAAATTTTCCCCCATGGAGTGGCTCGAAATCGGCTGATGGAAGCTGCTGAACGAATTCAAGTGCCGATTCGCATTGTGAATAGTATTGAAGAAGCTGATATTTTTATGACCTTGAAGCCTTATTATCGGGATCGCCAGCAGGTCATACTGGATGCCGAAGCGCGAAATATACCCATTTATGTCCTGCGTTCGAACACGATTAATCAAATGGAATACTCTCTTGCCAATGTTTTTGACGTTAAAGTAAATATTCAGGCAACTGACTGGAACACCGTTGAGAAAGAGACGTTATCCGCAATTCAAAAGGTGTTGAGCGGTCAGGCATCATGGATTGATCTTTCACCTGCAGACCATTCTATTCGACATATGCAGCACGAAATGGTCCAGCAAGCCGGGTTGATTTCTCAATCCTATGGAAAAGAACCGATGCGTCGAATTCGAATCTATCAAAATCCGGAGTGACCGATGTTTATTACCTTTGAGGGACCTGACGGTTCCGGAAAAACAACGCAAGTTCAAAAAATTGTCCATATATTGATGGATGAGGGATATGATGTCGTTACAACCCGTGAACCGGGAGGTACTGAGATCAGCAATCAAGTCCGTGAAGTATTGATGAATTTGCGTAACAAGAATATGTTTCCGCGGACAGAAATTTTGCTTTTTTGTTCAGCAAGGGCACAGTTAGTGGAAGAAGTTATCCGTCCGGCGCTACGTGAAGGAAAAATCGTTATCAGTGACCGGTACTCCGATTCCACCCTGGCCTATCAAGGTTTTGGGCATGGCTTTGATCAACAGACACTCAAGCAATTACTGAATTTTGCAACAGGCAATTTGTGGCCTGATATGACCTTCCTTTTGGATATTCCGGCTGAGAAAGGGCTTCAGCGCAGAATCTCCAATAACGTTGAATGGAATCGCATGGATGATTATCAATTGACCTTCCATCAGCGAGTCCGCGATGGTTATATGTCTTTGGTTGAGGAATGTCCGATGCGGTGGGAAGTGATCAATGCGGATCAGCCGGAAAATTTGGTTCATGAAGAAATCAGACGGCGACTCCATGATCGGATGAATCAATTCAGAAAAACAATTCTCTGCTCAAGTTAGAAGAAAACGCTGACTATCTCAATCCGGAACGGCAAGTTTATTATAAGGAGCAGCAATTCGAAAAGGTAAGCCATGTTTAGAATTGTTGTATGAGCAGAGAATTACTTGTTATTCTGTCGGTTTTCCGCAGAAAAATAAATAACAGAATAATAAATTTATCTTTACTCATCATAAAAAGCTTTTCCACAATCCGAGTTACTGATCAATTATGTAAAAAAAATCAAGTATTTGTTAATACAAAGATAAACTAACAAAATACGAAACGGTGATTTACAATAACGTAATCAATATGCGTCATATGGATAAATGAAAGGAATTCTTGCAAATGCAAAAAAAAGGATTAACGTCAATCATTTTTGTTTTTATGCTCGTTATCACGATTTGTTTTTCCGCTGCGGCAGAAGATGAATGGACTGCGTTTCAGCCGAGCGAAACAGCCTCCGGTTCAATTGCGTGTAACGTTGTCGGTCCATTAGGCCCAAATGAAAAAGTTTCAAAGATTCTTCCTCCCATTTCCGATACGGACTGGAGTACAGGACCGGAAGATGCACCGCTGACGATTTTAGAATATGCGGATTTTCAATGCCCATATTGTTCACAAGCCGGTATTGCATTAATCGACTTTCAACGACAGTTTCCGAATGATGTTCGGTATGTTTACCGCCATTTTCCATTAAGTTTTCATGATAAAGCGCCAACCGCTGCTTATGCTGCGGATGCCGCCGGTGCGCAGGGATACTTTTTTGAAGCGGAAGAATTCCTTTATGGAACTCAAAATGAATGGTCTGTTCTTGAGTCGATCGAGGCTTTTGATTCCTGGCTGAAAGAAAAATTTAAAACAGAAATACCTGACTTGGACTATGATCAATGGCTGAAAGATTATCAGAGTGAAGAAATTCATCAGAAAATCGACGCAGCTTATGACGAAGTATTATCCTATGTAAAAGATGATGGCAGCCAATTAATCACTGGAACTCCGTCAATTTTTCTGAATTTCAATGGATATCAGGGATCTTTGGACACAGAAGCTTTAAAAAAATATTTGAATTTATTTAAACTTCAGAGCCGCGTATTCAATTCATGTCCTGCTTTGACACTGGATTCTTCAAAAGACTATCGCGCTGTTGTCGATACATCCAAAGGACAGATCACATTTGATTTGTTCACAGATAAAGCACCTCTTGCCGTCAACAATTTTGTCTTCCTTGCAACTAACGGCTGGTATGATAAGAACACTTTCCATCGAATTGTTCCGAATTTTGTCGCTCAAACAGGTGATCCCAGTGCAACCGGTTTAGGAACTCCTGGGTATTATTTCGCTGATGAGGTCAGTGATGCCAAATTTGGTGAACCGGGCATGGTCGGAATGGCGAATTCCGGAGCCAATAAGAATGGCAGCCAGTTTTTCTTCACATATAACTTACATGATTATTATGAAAAATCCATTAATGATGCCAATGCAAATCTGAAAGATGAGAAAAAGCTGACTGCTGAAATGGTTGAAGCGGAAGTACAACAACAATTAGATGATCTTTCGCAAAAATATTCTGTATTCGGTAAGATTTCATCAGGATATGACATTGTAGAGTCTTTAGAACAGGGTGATCAAATCCTCAGTATAAAAATCGAAGAGAAAGCAAAATAAAACACAACAGTTTGAAAGTTTTTACAACTGATCGAATTAAAAACGAAAAGTGACTTTACATATTCAGTAATCCGAAATATAGACTTGCTTCCTTGGTTGATTCAACCGACAGGTCTATATTTCGAATTATTTTCTATTAAAATATTTTTGGCATCAGAAAGAGAGGATCATTCTGAAAAGTTTTATTAATCGTGATTCAGCATTTAAAATATTTAATACGCTTTATCGCATATTGACTCATGTGACCATTGAGAATCTGGAGTTTTTTCCAAAGAACGGCCCGTTGATTTTGGCCATGAACCACATGAGCCGCATTGATTTTCCTTTATTATGCGCAACGGATTACCGTTTAGACTGGACGGCGCTAGTTGCTGATAAATATCAAAAATGGTGGCTCTTTAAATATATCTGTGACCATACAGATATGATCTGGATCGATCGCTCAAAAGCAGATTTTGAGGCCTTTAAAAAAGCTTTTGAATGGATAAAATCAGGAAATTTGCTTGTTTTAGCACCGGAGGGAACCCGGAGCCGTAACGCACAGCTTCTGGAGGCGAAAACAGGAATTGTAATGCTTGCTGTAAAAGCCGGTGTGCCTGTTTGTACGGCAAGTATCACTGGAACCGAACATTTTATGAATGATTTTCTACATTTCAGAAAACCGCGAATCACAATCCGATTCAGTCCACCCGTGATTCTTCCGAAGATTGATCCGGAAAATCGGGAGAAATCACTGCGCGAAAGTACAGATGAAGTGATGTGCAGAATTGCGGCGATGCTTCCGGAATCATACAGAGGCTTTTATAAAGATTTTCCAAGAGTGAAGGAACTTTTGTCAGAATGGAAGAGTATTCCGCAGCTTAAAATTCCACAATGATAAACTATCAGTTCAATCTAATAAGGTTTTATTTAGAAAAGGCAGCAAATAGCGGAATTCTAAAAACGACTTAGAATATGAAAAGAGACTATTCGTTGTTGAAGGTGTTTTTGTAGTGAGAAAATGCCTTTCAACAACAATATTTTCTCTATTTTCTTGATAGATTTACTGAGAATTCAAAATTTCTTTACAATTCGATTGAAATAATGCTATAATAATTAAAATCCGGTTGAAAAACGGATTCATTTAGACTTTGTTTCTTTTTTCTCTGATCTGAGGGAAGCCTGCTTTCGGAGAATTCATCAGGTAACTATCTTGCTCATCAAACCAAATTTCTCCATTAATCTTTAAAATTTGGATGGACAATATCCCATAAATTTCTTTTACGCTTTTTACGAATAATATACTGGTTTGTACTTTCGGTTTTATTGAAAAACACGATCGATGATGTTTCATCAGTTTGTCTTTAATTGAACTGTGTCTCCTCAGTTCTGAATTTTGTTCTCAAATTTAATAAATTTAACACATAGGATAGAAAAACATATATGAAGACAGAAGGTTTGGATAATTTAACGCTGGCAGAACTGCGAAAAATCGCTAAGGATATGGAAATTCCAAATTCTCAGCGGATGAAAAAAGATGCATTGGTTGTCAGAATTCGGCAAGCTGAAGGTGAAAAAGAAGGAGTCGAAATTCGAGGCGGAATTCTGGAAATCATGAATGAAGGGATTGGCTTTCTGCGGGCAAATTATCAAATTGGTCCCGAAGATGTTTATGTATCCCAGGCACAATTACGACGATATGATTTGAGGGGCGGCGATCAGGTAATCGGTTTGGTTCGTCCTCCACGGGAATCCGAAAGACATTATGGATTATTAAAAGTCGAGTCTATTAATGGCCTTACTCCGGAAGAAGCAAAACACCGAAAGACTTTTGAGTCTATGACACCGATTTTCCCGGAAGAACGTTTTGATCTTGAGTATGATCATGCCAGTTTAGCCTCCCGATTAATTAATTTAATTGCACCCATCGGCCGTGGACAGCGTGGAATGATTGTATCTCCGCCTAAAGCTGGAAAGACAACCATTTTAAAACAAATTGCCAATGCAATCTCATCCAGTTATCCGGATGTTCATTTAATCATTGCCTTGATTGGTGAACGGCCGGAAGAAGTCACCGATATGGATCGGTCTGTCGATGCAGAAGTTGTGGCCTCAACGTTTGATGAACCGGTTAATTCACATGTTCGCACATCGGAAATTACGTTGGATCGAGCGAAACGACTGGTAGAAATCGGCAAGGATGTTGTCATCCTTATGGATAGCTTAACCAGGCTGGCACGGGCTTATAATATGGTAGTAAATCCATCCGGACGTACACTTTCCGGTGGTATGGATCCTTCCGCGATGTATCCTCCAAAACGTTTTTTCGGAGCAGCAAGAAATTTGGAGGAAGGCGGATCACTGACGATATTGGCGACTGCATTGGTCGATACGGGATCCAGATTGGATGATGTTGTATATGAAGAGTTCAAAGGAACCGGCAATATGGAACTTCATCTTTCCAGAAAACTGCAGGAAAGACGCATCTTCCCTGCTATCGATATTGAAAAATCTGGAACAAGACGAGAAGAATTACTTTTAGGTCCGGATTTGCTGCCTCGTGTCTGGTTGATGCGTCGGATGTATATGCAAATGATTGGACAGCCGCCACAGGGAGCTGGAATGGATACAGCGGTAGCGACAGAGGCCATTATTCAAAAAATGTCAAAGGCCAAAACGAATCTTGAATTCTTAGAGAATTTGACGGAGGGTATGTGAGTTTTAAATCCATGAAGCCGGATAATCGTCAATCGGGACTTCCGGCGTGGATCACAATTTCATTATGGGTGTTTGCTCTGATCTGTGTCTTTTTCATGGGAGTTGTCATGGTTCAGAGAACCCCTTATATTCGTGGGACAACCGATAAGAACGGAATATCAAAAAATCCAGGATCGCAATTGGCTGTTCAGGTCGAGTCGAATCCGGCTTTACCGGATTCCCTGGCTGAATTGAAGATTGATGAACCGAATTCACTCAACCGAAAAACCGACCTGACGACAAACAAACCGGATCGCGGGAATATGGAACCGGTAAAATATACGATCAAGGCGGGAGATTCCATCTATGGCATTGCGAAAAAGTATGGATTGGAACCCGAAAGTGTTTTATGGGCGAATTATGATGTGCTTTATGATGATGTTCAAAATATCTCAATCGGTGATGAAATTATTATTCCCCCCGGTGACGGAATCTATTACAAATGGAAAGAAAGCGATGTATTGCAGAAAGTTGCCGATAAGTATCGCGTAGAGGTAAAGGATATTCTTGCTTATCCGGCAAATTATCTGGACATCACCAATCCGCAGATTAAGCCCGGTGATTACCTGATGCTTCCCGGTGGTTATCGGGAAACTGCCGTGATCAATCCGATTGTCTTCGATTATTCAAAAGGTTCCGGTGTGAAGAAGAGTATTGTCGGACCTGGTGGCTGTTCTTGGGATTATCAGGCATATGGAAGTGGCTCTTTTGTCTGGCCGACTGCAAACCATACCTTAACAGGCAACGATTTCTGGTCAGGTCATCTGGGAGTTGATTTGGGAACAGTAGAAGGTGGGCCGATTTATGCTGCAGATAGCGGAACTGTGATCTATTCCGGTCCAATCAGCGGCGGTTATGGAATTATGGTCATGTTGGATCATGGAAATGGATATCAAACGCTTTATGCCCACTTAAGCTCGACTTCAGTCGGCTGCGGACAGAGCGTTTCTCAGGGACAAGTGATCGGATATGGCGGAAGTACAGGAAACTCGACCGGGCCTCACCTCCATTTTGAGGTACGGTATGCTGGCGGTTACGTCAATCCATGGAATGTTTTATAAAAAAAGCGCGTAAGCGCTTTTTTTAATCAGCGATTTCAATCAGGAAGATACCTTATTCGAATGGTTAATCCAAATATCGAATATCTTGAATTATCGCCATTAATGAAAAATGTGAATAGAATTCTTTGCTATCGTGATGGCTTTCCCCGAAACCATCACGATAGCACGTATTTCCCGATTGATTCAAATAGTAAGTCGATATTTCGAATTATTGCAGGAGGTTTTCATGAAAAAAATCCCGTTTGGTTTATGGCAGACCCCTGTTGATGAAGAATTTGTAACCCATCGCGGCAAAATATCCGAGATCAAATGGGATACACAAAATTCCATTGACACACTGGTTTTTTCTGGATCCAAAGATGGAAAAAGCTTTCTCAATGCATGGAGCTTACAAAATGGGTTGCGGGAACTCGGCGGCGGATATGCTGTAGGTGGATCGGTGGGATATGGCGGCGGTGACTTTGATATCCGTGATGGCAGGATCCTTTTTGCAGCGGGTGAAAAGGGGCTTTGCATGAGAAATCTTGGCAGATCATTGATCCAGGAATTAACAAATGACCGGTATGCGACAGCTTCCCCTGTGATTTCTCCGAATCATCGTTTCATAGCATATATCTGCAGCGATGGTGAAAATGATTGCATTGCGCTGCTTTCGCTTGCAGACAAATCCTGGCCTGTTCTGTGGATTAAAGGTTCTGACTTTTATATGCAGCCAACCTGGAGCTCCGACGGACGTTATTTTTCCTGGGTGGAATGGGATCATCCTCATATGGCGTGGCAGGCATCCAGAGTAATGCTGGCTGAAATCGATCCCTCCGACAGCCGAATTATTACCATGCGTATCGTCAGCGGCGGCGAATTTCTCCCTGCAAGTCAGCCGCAGTTTTCACCAGATAGTAGACTACTTAGTTTTATTCGTTCAAATGGAGAATGGGAAGATCTAGTTTTGGTCGATCTGGAAGATGGGTCAGAACGGATTGTCATACATGGAGAACGTTTTTCACTCTCCAATCCTGCTTTCAGTCAGGGCGTTCACTCTTATGACTGGTTTGGTGATAATCAACGTATTTTGTATACAAAAATCTATGGTCCAAAAAATACATTGTGGATAAAAGATATTAAATCCGGATCGGAAGAACTGCTTGAAATTCCTGATTATACGATCTTTCATACAGTATCCGTTTCGAAAACCGAAGGAAAAATTGCCGCGATTGCATCAAGTCCAACTACCTTTCCGCAGGTTATCTGCATGGATCACAATCAGATTTTCATCGTTTTTCGAACAAATTCTGATGATTTACCGCTGGAGTATTTCTCAAAACCGCGCGAGTTGTCCTGGGAAGCGAAAAATGGCACAACAATTTACGGTCTTTACTATCCCCCTCTAAATCCGAATTTTTCCTGGCAAGGTCTTCCGCCGGCGATTGTTCGTCCCCACAGCGGTCCTACCGGAAAAGCAGAGCTGGCTTTGTATCCAGAAATACAATATTTTACATCCAGAGGATTTGGATGGCTGGAGGTGAATTATCGCGGAAGCCATGGATACGGCAGATCTTATTTGGAATCCCTGAATGGACATTGGGGAGAGTATGATGTTGAGGATACAATTACCGGTGCAGCGGTGCTGACAAAGATGGGATTTGCGGATCCCCAGCGTATATTTCTAATGGGAAGCAGCGCAGGCGGTTACACCGTCTACAATGTGTTAATTCGTTATCCTGATTCTTTTCGTGCCGGAATCGTTCTATATGGGGTCACAAACCTCTATCAGACCATTACTGACACACATAAATTGGAACTGCATTATACGGATTCTCTGGTAGGGACTCTGCCGGAAGCCAAAGAAAAATTTGATGAATGGTCTCCCGCTTTTCATGCCGAAAAAATATCCACCCCTATAGCAATTTTCCAAGGCGATCGAGATTGTGTGGTTTCTTCTGATCAATCCAGAGAGATCATTGCAAAGATTCGCTCACGGAATATTTTCCGTCTTTATGAAGGGGAAGGTCATGGTTTTCGTAAACCCGAAACAATACGGGATTATTTGCTGACAACAGCCAAATTTTTGATGGAATTCCTGTAAGGATTAGCAGGATACTCATAGGACAGTGTTGATTGTGTTGTTCTTTGATCTTCATGTTCATCGTGAGACGAAAAGACCAACACAATGTCTCTTTTTAATCAGTATTTCGAAATTTGGGAATGCCTTTAACACAAAGAGAGAAGAAATGTTGTTGTGTAATTCTTTACACTCCGTGTAAAAATTACACAACAACTAATAGTTCTTTCCGTATTTCGAATCGCTGCTTTGTGATCGAAAGACCGGATAAAATCTTAGATTACTAGCCAGGTTGCTTTTGTTGTTTCGCATTTTCTAACAACTGCGGCAGTGTCAGGGATGGTTTGGCTGTCATTAAGATCTGATAGGCAAACAACCCTTTTGAAATGTGAATCAGGAAATTGTTAATATGCTGCAGGAATGATGAGAGCCCTTTATGATTGGGTATCGCTTTTTGATAAGGAGCCGGAATCCCTTTAACTGACAAAATTTGAAATCCATTGTCCTTTAACATTCGTTTTAAAGAATTCTGTGTGAACAAACGCTTCTTTTTCATTTCTAGAATGCCTAATTTTCCGTAGTTGAATTTGCCAAAGAATAAGCTGAATCTGGTGATAAAAAAAGCAACATTTCCGGTTGAGATGACGACATTCGGATGATCGGGAGCAAACGATTCCCGTATCTCTTGAAGCAGTTTTTCTGGTGAATCTAAAAATTCAAGTATATCCAACAATAAAATGTAGTTAAATTGACCTTTTATTTCTGAGAAATTAAGATGATTCAAATCTGCCTGGATTGTTTTTTGGGAATATTTTTCCAACTTTTCTGTGATAATCTTGTCAACGGAGGTTACTGAAATATTTTTTTCCGATAATGCCTTTGCCATATAACCAGGTCCGGCTCCCAGATCTAAGACTGTAGCGCCGGAAGGAAGCAAATCAACTGTGAATTGATGAGAGCTGAATAAACCAAACTTGCCCTCATATAATGACTGTTCCTGGCTGTTGATTTCATAATCGAATTTCGGATTATAAAAGAGACCGAAGCGCATGATGCGGGATTCAATACAGGATTTCATGATCATTTTCGCGTATTTCATTCCGTTGACCCGACAGATTTCATCGCCGTATTTTGTCGGGATCGGAATCTCACCGATTCGAAAATGGTTATCGGCTACTTGAATAATGATATCCGTATCAAAATCGTAGTATTTTGAGTCGAACTGAAAAGGTATTTGGCGCAGCACATCGACTTTATACGCTCGAAATCCTGTATGGTATTCGCTTAACTTCTGTTTCAATAATGCATTTTCAGACCAGGTCAAAATCTGGTTGCCAATCCATTTATACAGCGGCATTCCGCCACGTAATGCATCGGTCTTTACTTTCATACGCGATCCGAGCATCACATCGAAATCTCCATTGAGGATCGGTTCAGCCATCTCGTTGATGTATTCGGGAGGATATTGACCGTCTCCATGCAAAAGAATAACCACATCAAAATGGTGATCAATTGCATAAAGATATCCAATTTGCTGATTTCCACCATATCCCTGGTTGATTGGATTATACAGGTTGGTTATCGTTATTTCCGGATGGGCAAATGCAAATTTTTGTGCCAATTCATACGTTCTGTCTTTTGAGCAGTCATCGATTACTAAAATTTCATAATAATATGAATCGTTGATTTGTGCGGATATTCGATCCAGCACATTTTCAATAAAATTTTCTGCCTGATAAGCGACCACAAAGACTAAAATTTTTTTCATTCGATTGGATTCAAGTTCTTTCTTTCCTGATTATTTCAGCGCTTCAACGATGGTGTTAACATTGTGTCGAATCATTTCCAGGTAAGTGGGTGCTCCACCGTCCGACGGGGTTAGAGAATGCGTGTATAAATCTGTGATCAATTTGATCCCGGTTTCCTTGGCAATTTGTTCTGCCAATGCAGTATTGCTGCCTGTCTCAAGAAACAATGCCCGCGTACCGGTTTCCTTGATCCGATTGATCAAAGTGGTCAATTGACCGGCAGAGGGATCCGACATTGAACTTGAACTCATTAAAACCGTCCCAACGATCTTAAAACCGTACTCATCCGCAAAATAACCGAAACTTTCGTGATTCGTAATAATTAATCGTTGTTCTGCTGGAATTTCAGAAACTGCTTTCCGAATTTCTTTATCCAGATCCTCCAATTTGTTGATATAAGAGTCTGCATTTTGAGCGTAGATGGATGCGCCTTCAGGATCCAACGCACTGAGTCCGTCACGGATATTTTTTGCATATTGAATAACGAGAACTGGATCCAGCCAGAAATGCGGATCACCCGCTTCATGAGTATGTTCTGTTTGATTGTCATGGGACTCTTCATCAGATGCTTCCTGTCTTGTTTGAAGTCCCTGCGATGCAACGATCATCGGTTGTTTCTCAGCCACACTTGTCAGAACCTTATCAATCCATGGTTCCAAACCTCCGCCGTTAATGACGATCGCAGAACTTTTTGAAATTTTTAAGACATCCTGCACCGATGGCTCGAAAGAATGCGGGTCGACTCCGATCGGAAAAAGGGAATCCACTTCCATTCTGTCGCCTGCAATATTTTTGACGATATCTGCCAGATAATTTTCTACTGCAACGACTTTCATTTTTTCTGAATTTTGATTCGATGTTTTACTGCAACCGGTGAAAAATAACAAAAGGCAGAAAAACAGAAGGGATAAAATCAAGTGTTTTTTTAGCATATACCTCTATTCAGAATAAATATAGGGATCATCCGGGATTTCAGCTTTTTCAATTGTTTCAGGCAGGATTACATTTCTTTCTTTGTCTCCGACTTTAATACGATCCCATTTTCCTTTCACCAAAATCCATTGATCATTTTCCCATTTCGCATTGTCTTCCAATAAAACAGGCAATCCTTGTGGTAAAGCGTCATCATAGCAGCAATCTAACAGCAATCTGCCAACAAAAAAAATGTTTTCTGGATCTTCTTCATGGCGGTATACAAATCCAAGAATTTCTACCGGTTTGCCAAGATACTCAGAAGGATCTTTGGCATTAAACAGTAATTTTTGCCAATAGATGATTCCTTTTGGAGATTCTTCTTCAATTCCCTCGGCTTTTGAATCAATATTCATTTTTTGAACCGTAACTGTCGGATTGGAGAAGCTGATTAACAGAAACATAACGATGAATTGAATAATAAAAAGGTTGTTTTTTTTCATCTTGTCCTCCTCACAAATATCATAGCTGTCGATATTCTTTTCAGTAACAGCAACTCGCAATATGGATTGATTTTTTGAATCAACCAAGAAAATTTGTTGTTTTTATGGTTTTACGTGAAGCGCAAAACCATAAGAACAACGATTAATTCTCTTCATATTATGATTTACTGTTTTTGCTAAGCTAAAACATCCATTTGAATCGCTTCAGATTTATGACAAACTATCGATTTGCCTGATAAATTGAATTCAGCATCAATTTTCCAGGTATTCTCAGATCTGAAAGCGATTGCAATTCAGTACGAGTATTACTCGGTAATTAGTTTGATTATACAATATCGTACCGGTCATTTTGATCAATTTGCGTTTTGCTATGATAGAGAAAAGTGCCCATTCGCCCATGAATATTCTGGACTAACAGTGATGCGAAATAATTCATCCGGTGACAGGGACAGCGAATCGGCTTTTTGAAATGCTGCTGTTACTGTAGTTACAACCTTATAAAAACTCTTATAATCAATAACAGGAAGGAATTTCGATAATTTTTTAAGAATATCAACGATTCGAAATAAGTGAAGAATGTAATTCTGATTTCTTTTATATGCAGAACTCAAAAAATCGATTAAAAGTTTTCTCTACAAATTCGAAAAGAAATTGATAATTTTGTATCGCTTTGGAAATACTGACCCGCAATTTGAAATATGAAAAGAATTCTATGTTGTTCTTATGGATTTTAAGCTTCATGCGAAACCAAAAGATCAATAAGTTTTCTTGATTGATTCGGAAAGTCAATCGAAATTTCAAATCACAGAATAATGACTCATTTGTTTGAATATCTGTTCAAGGTTACAATTCAGAAGAAAAACTGGTAATAATATAATGAGGAACAATCGAACTGTCTGGAATACCTATGGGTAATCGGCATCTGGTTATTTCTGATATTCATGAAAATCATGAAGCGATTATGCGATTGATTCTTAAAGCCAGGAAAATACCCGGAGGTTTTTGCGATATATGGTTTTTGGGTGATTTTTTTGGTCATTCTGAAGATGCCGACGGGAAAAATCATCTGACGCAAAATAGTTTATTAACCATTGAGGATTTGTTTCAACTGCCATTATATTGTGTATTCGGGAATTGGGAATATTGGCTGGCGCATCCGGAGAATGATGAAGTCAATGACGGGCAACGCGGTAATAGCAATGCTTTGGGGGAACGACGGGAAATCCTGAAGCGCACAAAAACTCACCTTTTACAGCGTCTGATGCGATATTCAATTCTCGAATTACCCGAAACGAGGCCGGAGTTTACATTGTTTCACGGTTGCAGTTTTTCATGTCATGATACGGTAGCTTACCATGCCGATCCTTGGGAGAGTTATATTAATCCACATGATCTGAATATTGTGACAAGAAATCTTTTTGGAAATGCAGATCATCTGAAAACTCCTCATTTTCTGTTTGGTCACACGCACATCCCCGGTTTTTTTGTTTATTCAAAAACATCGTTTGTAAATATGTGGAGAATATTCAGTCCGGAAATGGCAAAAAAACCGATCTATTACGGGAACGAAAACCAGCGGTTTGGTATCAATCCTGGAAGCGCGGGTATCACCCAGGTGAATTTTCCAAGGACTGCCATCATTCTGGATACAAAAGAGAAAACTTTTCAATATATTGTGGATCATGGAGATCCCATGAGAATAAACCGGAACTTCTTTTTAACTTCGCTGTCGATGAGAAATCGTCAGCGTTGAGGACAAAAGATTCAGGTTTTGGAGGGAATATGGAACGAACAATTTTGGATCAATTTGCAGAACAAATTCATTCTGTAAAGATTCGCAATAAGATACTTCCATTGACATATACCGGTGTAAAAAATGGCGGCGGATTTACCGCAGCTTTTGAATTTGAAAATTCAGAAACCAAAGAAAAGTATTATATAAAATTTACAGAAGTCCGTGATGATTCATCGAATGAGGTCGCTGTTCTAACCAAAGCGGCTCAGTTATTTCGTAATGAAGTCCTGATCGAACCAGATCCGCTGAAAAGGATGAATTATGTCCCTGTTCCTGAAATATTAACGGATGATCCTGAGAATTTTAATCTTGAATTTATTCGAATTTTTGATCGGGGTCGGTATCATATTCAAATTCAGACTTCTGGTGAAGGCGACCATTGTGAAACCAAACTGCCTGATCAATTACAAGGAAGAATTGCGATCGCGCTGCAGTTCGCAAAACTATTGCGAACTTGTGCAAAAAATAAAATCGCCTATGTCGATGTCAAACCATTGGAACATTTATTCTGGATAGAAAAAGAAAACCGGGTTCAGATTACCTTGATCGACTGGGGAATTTCCAGAGCAAACGCATCTGTTTTCTTATTGTCTGAAGACCTGAGAAAATTCTGCCTTTACCTGCCGGAGATTATCTATGGCAGAAAAATGCTGGAACTAACGAATAAGGGAAAATTTGAATATCCGATTCAAAAAGAAAACGACAGCATTTTGATTCGAATGCTTGGCCGTCTCAGTTTTGCTGCAAACTTGCCGCCTCTGAGTCAAAAATATGCGGTTTTGGTTGGTGAACAATTATCTGGCGCTGTGAGCGAAATCCGGATTCAAAATCGCTGTGTGGAAGTTTGGGATGAAGTCATCGATGTTTTGGATACTGCTTACGATGCATCGAAGACGAAGTCGGTCATTATGTCTGACTGGGAGAGTCTGAAAAAGAAAGCAGAGGAATTGATTCAGAAGGAAGGAGAGATGTTCCTTGGAAAAGATTTTTTCAAAATTATGGAATCTCGTCTCACTTCGTTGGCTTCCTATCCATCATGGTTGATTCCTGAAATTCGTTTTATTCAAACATGGTTTGGAAAGATCGATTTTGTTCCTCATCGCGGTTTTGACCTTTGTGTTCAGTGTTGTATCAATGATCAGCCACAGCAATTTGAGTTGGAATTTAATAAAATTTCGGAACTGATTCTTGCAAAATTGGAGAAAAACACATCCAATCCGGAGCTGACTGCATTGTTGAAGGAAAATATCGAACAAGTCCGCCATGTAATTCAAGCCTGGATCATTATTCATGATCTGAACAACGGCAATCTTTCAGACGAAGATTTCCATATCAAATTCAGTTCTTCCGTTTTAAGGGTCATCGATCCTATTCTGGCTGACGCATATAAAAAAAAGACCAGACAAAATCGTGAGAAAAAAACAAACATCCTTCCGCCTGACGCAGAATTCAATGAGAACCTGTCTGGGGACGCGGATGTTGCAACCCGGCTTTCAAGCAAACTGGAAACAAAACCTGATCTTGCGAATCGTATTTATACGCTGGTTGCATCTTTTGGAAGCTCGGACCTTGCATCCGATCGATGGGGATTTGGTTTCATTCAAGAATTAGACTCCATTTTACAGATTACTCAAGAAACAAAAGCATATGCAGAAGAAAAGCAGTTAGAGCCAATACTTGAATCGATGGTTCAAGAGATTCAAGAATGGACGGAAAAAATCGGACCACAAACATTCATTGCAGCGGATGAGGTTCTGCATCATGTGAACTGGATAACCACGCTACCGCAAAACATTTTAAATTCGAAGATTATTAAAAGAACTGAAAAGATTGAAATCGGTTCGAAAATTAAAAACGAATTGGATCAATGTATTCAGAAACTGACTGAAGCAGGTGTTGTAGTCTCTCAGGAAGTCTTTGACAGAATTAGCGATAAGCTGATCAGAATCAAGGGTCTGAGAAAAAAGTTGGATTCAGATAATCTTTTCCGTTTGCGCAATATGATCGAAAATGGTGATTATAAAAATGCGAATCAGATCATTGATGAGCATTATATGGAGAATCCTCCTTTATATGATCGTATTCGCGAGGAAATTCTCAGCCGGCAGAAAGATGATGAGGATAAAAAATCAATTGCATTGATTAATGCGGTTTTGACGGATTTATCCGGCAATAGCGATTATTCTGAAACTGGGAAATATTTAAAAAACCAGCAAAATGTCCCAATCGTTCAACAAAAGATTTATGAATTTCGTCAAAAGAATATCCAATTATTTGATATTCAGGATGAACTAATTCGAACGAAGAGCATCGCACATGACAGTAAGAAGTCACTTTTTGGCGTCAAACAAAACACAGGAATCATTCTCTTTTTGCTGATTCTGGTAATTCTTTTTTCAATCGGAACACTGACAGTGATTTTAGCGAAGAATTTTTCTGTTGCCCAAAATATCGCCAAGGTTGAAAAGAACCTGAACAGTTTTCAGGAAACCTATCTGGCATATGCCAATGCGACAGATCTGCCGACAATGACGGCTATTCCAGTAACGCCAACAGTCCCAGCTGCAACACCGACATCAACCGTTATCCCGACGGTGATTCCGACAGCAGATATCAGTGTGGGCTCAGTAACTTCCGTTGCTCTCAGCCCAGCTGATGAACATCTGCAAGCATTATTAGGAAAGAAAGTACTTTTCGATCTGAATGGAAATGTGAGCCTTTTTGCAGATGAGGCAATGACTCCGGAAAGACAACTGGGAACTGTCATTAATTTTGTGCAGGGCATGAATGGCGTATTGGTAAATTACAACGATAAAGCAGTTCATTTGCAGTCAACCTTTAATATCGGACGAAGTCAGATTTCCATCAGCACCTATAAGAACGTCAGTCGATCCACCAATATTCGTATGTTTTCCGATGTCCCATCTGCTACGACTCCAGTATTCATTTCGCAAATTGAATTCGTTTTAGTCGAACCCGCTTCAGCTTGCACCAGTGGAAACCAGGAGTTTTGTCACGGTCTCATTTCATTTTGGGTATCTCGAGATCAAATTGAGTCCTCTATCAAATGATCGCTATGGATTAAGGAATTATTAAGAATGAGCGTCCTTATGGAAAGTGATTCACTCATCACAAAAATCACTCAGTTGATTCTTAATTGGCAATTGCGTGAGGCGTCTGCTTTTATTGATACACAACAAAATGTATTATCCGTAAAAGATATTTTTGCGATGCGTAATTTGCTGGATCAATATTTGGAGTGGGAAAATGCGTTTTCGGAAATAATTGCAAAAATCGATTCTGATCCGGCAGCTGCGCAGTATATGTTGAACCAAATTCCTGAGGAAATTCGCATTACGTATCCGCAGATCAAATCGATTTATTCATCCATGGAGTTGACAAAAGACAAACAGCAAATCGATGCGGCTTTAAAAAAATGTGATGAAGCTTATGAATCGTTGCTCCATGAGCTGAATGAAAAAAAAGCGAAAGCGTTAATCGAAGAAGCCAAGCGAATTTTCCCCAATTGGGATCGAAATAATGAGTTAAGAGAACGAATAAATAACATTCAGGAACTGCATGAAAAACTGGCAAGGGGACTGCAAATTCAAACGGAGGTCAGCGCTTTGCGAGAAAAAGGTGGCCAGTCTGCTTATCAAAAAGCAATGTCCCTCATTAATGAATATACATCGCTCGGATTGGAAAATGTAGGAATCGCATTATTTGATGTCGCTGCTGAACGCGACCATTTGCTGCAAATGATCACCCGGGCTGAGGGAAAAAGCTGGTCTCATCGGCTGACTATAACTTCAGAGTCAGAAGAGATTTTAAGATTAGAACAATCCATTCATTCTCTGGAAGATGCCGAAAGCAAAAATCTGCGTGTCCTGTTTAACAATAACGCAAGATTATTAAACCTTCTGACGAAAGAAAAAAGTGAAACAGAATCGGATTCTGAAAAAAGTATTCAATTAGGGATTCGAATCGAAGAATTAAGAAAAAATAACCAGCAAATCGAAACGGATATTCGTACGGAGGTCGGAAAACGATCGATGGAATACTGTACACTTGCCCAGGCGGCGTTGAAAGCCGGGGAGTTGTCTACTGCAGAAATTAATATCCGACTGGCAAAAGAAACCGGGAAATCTGCAGATCCATTCGATCCAGATGAATTTTTAGGCGATATTGATCTGCCTACATCTGTATTGGATTCCATTGATCAACTTGAAGAAACGTTAAAAAGGGTTTCTGTTGTACGAAATGAGGTGGAAGAGAAACTGCGAAATATCCGGGAGCAATTCAGCGCGGAAGAAAACATTACTTTAAATAACCTCTCTTACTGGATTTCCGTCATTGAGGAATGCTTTGAAAAAGATCCCATTACACCTGGTCTATCTCAATTTCGCACTGAAATAAACAATCGCTATCAATCTGTTCGCACGTACGCCTTTGAAAAAGGCATCCGTGAAATTGACCGGTCCATTAAAAATGGCAAGTTTACGGACGCAAAAATTAAACTGGATTTTTTAATTGCATCGTTTCCAGATGATCAGGAAAAAGAACAACTCACGAAACGGCTTAATAAAATCAGCGTTTTAGAAAAAATTTTTGACCAAATTGATGGTTTACAAAAACAAATTGCCGAGTTGTATCACTCAACGACTGAAAAACTGGAATCTGATGCAGAACATACTGGACAGCTTGAATCTTATTATCAGAAGATTCAAGCAATTTATAAAAAATACCATTTACAAGAGCCAAAAGAACTTGAAATTAACCGGTTTAATCAGCTCCGTATCTTTGATAAAATCGGCGAGTATGAATCAGAAATAAAAATTGTTAAAAACAGTATCGCCAATGGGATATTGACAGCAGAAAGCCTCTCAGCTGCTGAAAAAATCGAAATATCCGATCTCTATTCCGTTGAGACGGCTCGCGATCTGTTAGCCAGATTCTGGTTCTTTTGTGCAAAAGTGGATAATAACCGGGAAAATTTACCGCGATATCTGGCGAAAGCGGAACGAATTGCTGAAGATTGCAACGATTCAGCGCTGCATCAGGAAATCAGCGCGTTTCGAATAACGATGAATGAAAAAAATGAAGAAGGAAAACGAGTCAATTTACTTCTTGAAACATTGAATCAATTCTGGAAGGAGAAAACTTTTTTAGCTGGAATTGACTATATATCGAAAAATGTCACCGTAGAAGACCGGAAAAATCCCCAGATTTTTCAGTTGGTTGACCGGATTGAACAGGCATATCGTTTTAATTTATCGGAAGAATTGCTGAAATCTGCTAAAGAAGCATTTTCTCACGGCGATTATCAGAAAGCAGAAGAAGACATTTCGCGAAGCCTGGATTATTTATATTCTGTTGAGGGTGCTCAGCTCCAAAAAACGATTAACAGTATCCAGCAATTTGAAGAGAACAATCTGAAAGAGATTGAAAACTTTCTTAATCAGGATGTTTTTCACGATGGTGAAATCGACGAATTGGCTGCTGAAGAAATTCGTTACATTGCTGATCGCATTGATTCGATGGAAAAATCCCAAATGGTAGACCGTCGGATACGATCCAGAATCGGAACTGCAAAAAACCGGATCATCAGAATAAAAAATCAGGAAACCGGTACTTTTAACAATTTGCGTCAGCAATTTGAGAATGCTCTGATGCTGGGCGAGGAGGGATTGGAACAGGCAGAGTCCGTGTTGAAAGATATGGATTCCCGCATCTGGATTGAAAACCGAAGTTCAGAAATACTATCTCTGAAAATGAAGTTGGATGAGATCAAGAATATTCTCAAAGCATTGCGCATTGTGATTAACCAATCGGATCATTATTTACATCAGGGGGATTTTCGTTCCGCGGAAAGAATTCTTGCAGCATTTCATGCAGACGCAAAACAAAAATGGCCAGATTGGCTGCTGATCCTTAAAGAAAATGCGGAATTTCGTATCCGCGAGCTGCATGAAAAATATCAGCAGGTTCAATCGAGATTTGAAAAAAAGGATTCAAATACCGGTGAGGTTATCGATGAGGCAAACCGGATTTTGGATCCTAAATCTACAGATGCTGTTCAAAGTTTCCGTTTGACAACAGAACTTGGTCAATATAAAACAATTTTAGAACGGGATATTCGGGTTGATTCTGAGCAAAATCCTTATATGATTGGCATTAATTATCTGCTGGATGTTCTGAAATGGAATGAAATCGCAGTAGAAGCAGTCTCCGGAATGGGAAACCATCGAGAAGGGATCTCTTTGGATGCATTATATGGTATTCGGAAAGCCGGACGGGATTTATTTGATCGAATGCCTCCTGCGCTGGTTGGAATTCAACCCAGTTTTGCTGAACGGAATAAATGGCTGGAAGAAAGAACACGGGTACGGCAGCTCTTGTTGGAATTGGAGGGGACACAGAAAAAAACAGCGAATCGTCCATCAGAACGACAATCAATCATTCGCCGGGATATTCAGGAACTTGAGAAATTATCACTGTTGCCAAATGAAGAGGAATCGCTCTCGCGAATAAAAAAAATCCAGGAAAATCGAAAAAAACGGAAAGGTTGTCTTTTCTCTGGTATTCTCTTTTTCGTTCTTGCGCTTGCAGGGCTGTATCTCGCTTCACCGATATTGATTCCATACTTAACTCCTGAACCGACGATTTCATATACTCCCTCGATGACATTCACACCTAGCCTGACAGCTTCACCTACCATGACCATGACAGCGACGCTGACTGCAACACCTACGTTGACACCGACAGCGACATTTACTCATACGCCGACAGCAACACCAATGGGATTGACCGGCGTTATACGCAACCATCTGATTGGTGTATATGAACTTCCTGATGGCAATACGAAAATGCTCAGCAACGGGTATTTAGAACCTGGGTCGGAAGTGGAAATAATCCGCTATTGTGAATCCGCAGTGATCAAAGGTGAATATTGGGCACTGATTTTTTATCCGTCTCAGGACAGGAATACAGGCTGGATTCGGATCCGTTTGCCTGATTCGCTGGATTATGTCTTATTATCAGATACCGGCCAGCCTTCTTTAGAAGTACTGAATGATAATCCGGCATTGAAGATGACTTGTCCGCTGAAATCCTATATCCGGATGCCGGGAGACCCGACAATCACTCCGACTGTTTCGCAGCAAGAAGATTGAATCTGGGCCAGCAATTCGAAATATGGATTAGCTTTTTGAATTCATCAAGAAAATTTGTAGTCCTTATGGTTTTACGCGAAGCGCAAAACCATAAGGACTACAAAGAATACTTTTCATATTTCGAATGACTGGATCTGGGCAGGTAATTCTGCTTCCAACCGAAATCCTCTCGATGCATTAAGGAAGATCCGTTCGTTGTCTTTTAACCAATTCGGCGAAATGCCCGTTGCGATTGATCAGCGTCTCATAATTGCCATCTTCAAGAATTCGTCCTTTGTCCAGGACGATAATCCGGTCACAGTTTTTAATGGTGGATAATCGGTGAGCTATGATAATGCGCGTGCATTTCATCTGATCCAAGGCATCCGAAATCTGTTTTTGGGTAATATTGTCGAGTGCTGAGGTTGCTTCATCGAAAATTAGAATTTTTGGTCGATGCGCAATGGCTCTGGCAATCATCAGCCGTTGTTTTTGACCTCCGGAAATGCCTCCGTTGCCTTCCGAAATATATGTGAACATGCCCATCGGCATATTGCGGATATCTTCTGCGATTCCTGCAATTTCTGCCGCCTTCCAGGCATCTTCTGTAGATGACTGAGGCGCTGCAAGAAGAATATTTGAACGTATATCCCCGGAAAAAAGTTTCCCGTTTTGCGTGA
Source organism: Flexilinea flocculi (assembly GCF_001192795.1). Lineage (GTDB taxonomy): Bacteria > Chloroflexota > Anaerolineae > Anaerolineales > Anaerolineaceae > Flexilinea > Flexilinea flocculi. Next base: position 114,622 of record NZ_DF968179.1, read on the forward strand.
CACTGCCAATATGGCTGCGCAGAGACTTCAGATCCAGCTTTAACAAATCTTTGCCATCATAATAAATAACGCCTTTTTGCGGCTTTTCAAATCCCAATAATAGACGAACCAGCGTCGACTTACCGGAACCGGTGGTGCCAACGATGGCCAGCGATTGTCCTGGTTTGATTTTAAGAGAAAAATCAGCAATGATGAAAGGCGTATCTTCTGTATAACGGAATGAAACGTGATTCATTTCTACCAGACCGGATATATGGCGAATCACTTCTTTCCCTTCCGAGATTTCAGGTTCCGTTTGTAGAATCGGATGAATAATTTCCAGAATTGGTTTCAAGTTCGCGAGCATAAGAGCGATGCCCGAGAATGACAAAATTGCAGAGCTTGCCATGCCATAGGAAACATTAAATGCCATATAATTTGCCGTGCTGATATGGTTCATCGCTGTAGTGAAATAGATCAAGATCGATCCTGCCATGGCTATCAGACCGGCTGCAACTGGCTGCATTTTCAGCATCCAGGGCAGATCGTACGATAATTCTGCATTGGTTTTATAGGATTCCGCCCATTTTGTGAACGCTCTTTTTTCAGCTCCGGATAGTTTGATTTTTTGAATTCCTGAAAATAATCCGAAAACAAGGCCGTTTAATTTCGATGAGGAAATCATCTGTTTCTGGCTGATTTGTATCTGTATGAAGATTGAAAGAATTGAATAAAGAAGCATGACAGCAAAAATCAGACAAGCTGGGACAAGCAGACTGGAGGCAAATAATGAAATCTGAAAAAGATATACCAACGAAACCACGGCGTTTAAACCGCTTGAGAATAATCCGTTTGCCAGCGTACTGCAAAAAACTGATACATATTGGCTGATACTGGCCAACTCACCTGAGTTGTATTCTTTAAAAAAAGATGCTGGGAGTGACAGGATTCTTGCCATGGAAGCTGCTTCGGCGGCTGCTCTCATTTTCAGTAGCATCCGGTTTAAAACAAGACCTGAAAATAGCTTCATCAGCGTAGTAGAAAGTATCATGCCCACGAACACGAAAACGATCGGAAATAAAAAACGAACATTTTCAGCGGGGATGATACGTTCAAATAATAGCTTGTTTAAAAAAGGAGGTATAAAACCAAGTGCCGTTATCAACGTGGTTGAAAAAAACAGCGCTGCATAGTCTGCTTTTGAAAGCGCTTCAAAAATGAACACGAACAAATCCCTGGCTTTCAGAGACCTCAATGGGAAAGGTTTATAAAAACAATAAGCATCTTCAAGAATCTGATCTTTTGATTTTCGATTGATTCTTACTTTTTGTTTGCTCTGATAATCGTAATAGCTATATCCGGTAAAACCATCTGGCAGTAAAGCGGCTGCATCACCTTGTTTTGTTCGTGCGAGCAACGGTCCAATTGAATCTTTGTACCAGTTATTTTCCAAACGAACTCTTCTGCGCATGATTCCGGCGGGTCTCAGCAGATACTCTAAAATTTCGTCGGTTTCTTCCAATTTTTCAGGGATTTCTTTTGATTTTATTTGATAGAATCGAAGAATTTCACTGATTGCATCCTGCGTTTTTTTTCGATCAGTTCGGATTACAGCGGAAGCATCTTTTTTACCCGAAACTACAGAAGCAAGTCCATATAAGGACTGCTCCAAAGATTCTTGATCGTTCAGAATTCTTGTTTTGATCTGATCATCAAACCAGCCCATACATGCGCTCCTACAAGTTGAAGAGTAAGGAAAAAGGATGGTAAATCGTTTTTTAAAGCGTTTTTCTGCACAGTTGCTTGATTTAATCCGTTGAAATCAACTTTTGATAGAGTCCTCCGGCTGAATAAAGTGCCTCGTGAGTGCCTCGTTCAGCAATCATGCCATGATCCAGAACAATAATCTCATCACAATCACGGATCGTTGATAATCGATGCGCAATAATGATGCAGGTTATTCCGCGATCTTTTATCGATTTTATAACCTCAGATTCAGTTTTTGAATCCAATGCAGAGGTCGCTTCATCTAAAATCAGAATTGTTGGATCTTGTGAAAGCACGCGTGCAATTTCCAAACGCTGCCGTTGTCCGCCGGAAAAATTTTTTCCGTCTTCAAGCAATCGATGATTATAACCACCTTCTCTCTGGATGATATCGTCGTGAATACCGGCATCACGTGCTGCCAGGATCATTTCAAAATCTTCAATTGCGGAATCCCATAATTTAATATTGTCTGCGACAGTGTCTTCGAAAAGGACAATATCCTGATCAACAACGGCAACCGAACCGGTAAAAACCTCCCGATTAATTTGGTCGCGGGTCAGACCGTCATAAAGAATTTCACCGCTCCAGGGACGATATAAACCGGATATGACTTTTGATAATGTGGATTTTCCGCTGCCGGATAACCCTACAACCGCAACTTTTGATCCCGGATGAAGGCTCATGTTGAAATCCCTGATGATCGGTTCCTCCAACTTCGAATAACCAAAAGTTACATTTTTAAGTTCGAGTTCACCGGAGAGTTTTTGCAGTGGTTCAGCACTGGATACGTGACGATATTCGGTATCAGATTTATAGTCCATTACATCATCAATGCGTTCCATTGCCGTTCGCATTTCCTGAATGCTTTGGCCTGTTGAAATCAGTGAGTTGACAGGATTCATAAATGAACCGGTCAATCCTTGAAAAGCAAGGAGTGCGCCTACAGAAAAATCCTTTTGTATAATCAGGAGAATTCCAACCGACAAGATCAGTAAATTACAAATTTCCTGCAAAAAAAGAGGAATTGATCCTAAAAATTGATTGATTTTGACAGTTTTTCCGCTGAGAGCGATGACAGAAGCCTGGTATCCTGCCCATCTTTCAAAAAAACCATTTTCAGCTCCGGATGCCTTAATCGTTTCGATCATATCAATTCCTGATACGGTCGCAGCTGTAAGTTTTCCGGAATCCCTCATCAATACGCGTGTCAGATTCATACGTTTTTTGGAGATGTAATCCGCCATCAGCAGGTTGAAAAATACAGCTGTTAAGCCTATGACCGTCAAACTGAGATTATATTTCAGCATAAATACGAAATAAAAAATCATCAGTCCGAAATTGATCAAAACAGCAGAAAGATCTGTGATGGTGATTTCAGCTATCTGATCGTTGGACTGTTGTCGTGCTGCAATATCCCCAGCCAACCGCTGTGAGAAAAAATCCATCGGTAAATGCAAAACATGCCACATAAACATCGCATTCGATGAAATTGCCAATTTCCCTTTCAGTTTTTCCATGAAAGTGGTTTTGATGGTTAATACGATAATTTGGATAACTACAGCTATGGTTAAAATCAACAGTAACGGGAATAACCAGTCAGGATGACCCGCTGTTAAAATGTGATCCAGAAAAATTCTGGATGCAATGGGATTCAGAATTCCAATGATCGCTGTAAGAATTCCAGTCAAGGAGATAAAGAGGAGGGGAATAAACGCGTTTGATAACCTTTTCGTCAAAAAGCTGAGTACACTTTTCGGCGAACCACCGGGAACGAATGATTCAGATTTCTCAAAACGCAGACAAATTCCGGTAAAAGATCTATTAAATTCTTCAAGCGGAACTTCAATCATCCCTTTTGCGGGATCATTAATGATCGCTTTTGTTTTGGTGAAGCCCTTCAAAACGACAAAATGATTGAAATTCCAATGAATAATAACCGGCATGGGTATGCTCATCAGTTTCTCAACACTGTATCGATACCCTGAAGCGGTTAAACCATACCTGCGTGCTGCTTTTACAATATTGATCGCTTTCGATCCATTTCTTGAAATTCCACAATCAATGCGAACCTGTTCTAACGGGACCCATTTATTGAAATACGCTAAAATCATTGTCAGACAGGCAGCACCGCACTCTAAAGCTTCCATCTGCATAACCAGCGGCACTTTTTCAACTTTTTTTCTCATATGTTGAGTATCCTTATTATCGATCAAATATAAGATCAATAGGCTTTATCGTGTCAGTGGTAATTTTTATGGATAAAAACTGATGATCTGCGATTTCTTCTGATGGAATCAGGATGATTTTCTGGTTCCATGGAGATTGAATCATCTTGTCTGCCTGATACGCCCCAATTTCAACGCTCACTTCTTCTTTTGAGATCGGATCTGGAGAGATGCTTTGAATTTTTCCTTCTTTTTCATCAATTTTGACGACCATACCGGGTGATAATGATTGCGCCTCTTCAACCGGAAGAAAACAAACGATACCATCCTCTGAAAAAATACCTTGGGCTTGAACCACAACCGGCAGATTCGCAGAAAAAGCCCAAAATATGACCACTACGGCTAAAATCAAAAAAAGGCTGATGATCAGCCAGATACTCGGATTCGGCACCCGTATATAGTCATTTAATTGTTCAGGAGAAGCGATGTGATCAAGGCTTTCCTTTCGAAAGAGGTTTTCGTTCATACATGTCCTCTCTGGAAAAACAGATTTAATCCAATGTAATGATTTATTATAAAAATCTGATCCGACAATTCGAAATTTGGGGAGGATTCTTTGTTGTTGTGATGTTTTTCCTGATTGATTCGAACATCAAGTCAATATTTTGAATCACTGAATCAGATTGAATTCAAGCCTTTTTTTTATCCCGTGTATCCATGCGGACAGGTACCGCCGTTTTTCAGAGGACATATCCAGTCTTTATGAAGAAGACGGTTTGCAGCGGCACAAGCGGTACACCAACTGTTACCTGAGCCGCCGGAAATTGCATCCAACATCGTTTCTGATAATTCTTTATCTTCTATATAATCATGAGGGGAAGATTTCGGAAGAGGCAGACTCTTGTTTTCATCGTTTTGATTTTTGAGTATAGGCATATGATTTCTTCGTGGATCAATAATTTGTATCAAACTGTGTCTGAACCATGCAGCAATTCAAAACATGGGAAAGATTTCATGTTGGTGTGTATTTTTTCACTTTATGCAAAAACGATACACCAGCAATCTGTCGCTCATAATTTCGGGGAGTTTCCGAATTTCGAATTACTATGAGGTGTGTATTTTATTCAATCAATCCATAGAACTGCGGTAATCTCTCACAAGGGGTGTCGCTGTATTGAACTGCACTGGATAATTTCTTTTCGGCATTGTAACACGAATCATCCGAATGGGCATGAATTGTAAAAAGAGGTTCACCCTGGGTAATGCGATCTCCGACTTTGTGATGCACGATGATTCCAACGCGGTGGTCTATCGAGTCAGTTTTTTTAATGCGTCCTGCGCCTAAGTCAACGGATGTTTCACCAATGATTCTGGCATTGATTTCTGAAAGCCACCCGGTTTTGGGTGCTGAGACAACTCGGATGACTGGCGCTTTTGGAAATTTTTCCAGATTATCCAAATAAGAGATGTCACCTTTTTGAAGCGAAACAAGCTGCTTCAGACTTTCAAAGGCTTTACCGCTATTCAGCGCGTCTTCAACCATGATTCTTGCCTGTTCCTTCGTATCAGCTTTTTGTCCCATCATCAGAAGAATTGCTGAGGATTCGATGCAGTGTTCTCTAAGATCTGGCGCAGCGGGTTCTCCACGCAGTAAGGCGACCGCTTCTTTAACTTCCAGAATGTTACCGACGGCAAAACCCAACGGCTGGTTCATATCTGAAAGTTCTGCTTTAACGAATCTTCCGTTGTTTTTCCCGATTGCAACCATTAATTTTGCTAATTTTGTGGCATCTTCGAGGTTTTCCATGAAAGCGCCGCAGCCAACTTTTACATCCAACAAAATTGCATGGGTTCCGACAGCGAGTTTTTTACTCATGATCGAGGATGCAATCAATGGCATTGCCGGAACTGTACCGGTGACGTCTCGCAGGGCGTACATTTTTCCATCTGCAGGCGCCAGGTCTGCAGATTGACCTGAAAGGACCGTATGATACGTCAGATACTGTTGAAGGAATTCATCTTTTGTTAAATTCAATCGCATTCCCGGAATAGACTCTAATTTGTCAATGGTTCCGCCGCTGTATCCCAATCCTCTGCCGGACATCTTTGCAACAGCCAGACCGCAGGATGTTACAATCGGCTGAACAATCAGCGTCGTTTTGTCTCCGACACCACCGGTAGAATGCTTATCCACAGCTTGATTGACTTTAATCCCGTTGACAACTTCTTCCAGAGAAAGCATTTCTCCGGATTGCGCCATGGCTCTTGTTAATGCGGCGGTTTCAACATCCGTCATTCCCTTGCATAGAATTGCCATTGCCCAGGCAGCTGCCTGATAATCCGGAATATCGCCTTGGGTATATCCCCGGATGAAAAAGGCTATCTCATCGTTTGTAAGTTCTTCTCCGTCCCGTTTTTTGATAATGATATCCACAGCATTCATTTCAACCTCTCATGGCAGTCTTATGACAGGAAACCAGATGTTGGCATTGAATCCAAATTCATCCGCAGTAACTCCCTGACCGGTGATCTGCGGCACACCTGATTTACAGGTCCATTCATATGCAGTGGTATAACCGGTGACCGCCCCTGGGAGGGTAACATTTTCCATTCCAGGTTTTGCACATTCATTTTGAATAATTTCTGAAGGCTGAGTGGAAAAATCGACTAATTCCGGACATTGCGGATATGAACTGGAATCGCATCCCCAGACTTGTCCATTGGCGCAGCGCCAGATCGTAATATGATTGGATGCTTCTGAAAGATCAATTCCCATCGCCTGTAAAACAGATTCAGTTACTTCGTCGTTGGGGCTTTTTCCGATGTATTCACTTCCGGGTGTATTGATGGTACCGACTGCTTTGCAGTAATCCCAAGGATCATCAAAGGTTGTACCAGCCGGTAAGGTGTTGGATCCTAAAAGTATATTCATCTGGTTTGTCTGATTTTGAGGTTGATCGGAGACTACTGTGGACTCTGTCTGCGAAAGTGCAGTTTGTCCGGATGCAGTCTGTTCTTCTGCTGGCGTATTTTGTATCGGATTCCGATTTTCACTGGGCAAATTTTTCAGACAGGCAGATACCATGAAAGGAACCAAAAAAATCCAGATCAGCGGAATTGTTTTTTTCATTTAAAGATCCTTTGAAATAATCTATTCCTATTGTAACAATCATTTCTTGATATGAAAAGAAACGGTAGTTCGAAATATATACTTGCTATAAGAGCTAATCGAGAATAACTTTTAACTGTGATGGCTTCAGACTTCGCGCAAAAACATCACAGTAAAAAAAGAATCCACCCCATATTTCGCATTTCTGGAAACGAAAGGTTTCGCAATAACGGCAATTCGAAATAACAACATATCTTTCATTTCAAATGGTAAATCGCTGAATCATTGACTATTTTTCAGCCTTTTCGTCAAAAAACTTTAAGAAGGATAGTATAATACTTTCCCAATAATAATAAGCTCATGATTCATTTCTGTCTCATGAAGCATGTTGGCATGAAAAGAGGTGTTTTGTTATGTATAAGACGCATACTTGTGGAGAGCTTCGAATTTCGGATATCGGAAAGACCGTAATTCTGGCTGGCTGGGTTCACCGATATCGCGATCACGGCGGAGTATATTTTATTGATCTTCGAGACCGTTTTGGATTGACGCAGGTTGTCATAAATCCGGAACTTTCTCAAGAATTGGCTGAAATTGCTCAAAGTGTTCGTTTTGAGTGGGTTCTCCAGATTACCGGAGAAGTTAAAGCTCGTCCTGAAGATGCAGAAAATTCAAATCTTTCGACGGGTGCAATTGAGGTTCATGCCACCAAAGCAGTTGTCTTGAATACCTGCAAACCACTTCCATTTTCAATCAATAAAGATGAGAATACTGACGAATTAATTCGTTTGAAATACCGGTTTTTGGATTTACGTCGACCGCGAATGTTACGGAACATTGAACTACGTCATCGCATTATTAAATATATGCGCGATTTTCTCGATCAACGCGGATTTCTTGAAATTGAAACACCGATTCTTTTCAAAACGACTCCAGAAGGCGCAAGAGATTATTTGGTTCCATCCCGCATTTACCCCGGCCAATTTTATGCGCTTCCCCAAAGCCCACAGCAGTTGAAACAATTGCTACAGGTTGCAGGAGTCGAACGTTATTTCCAGATTGCTCGCTGTTTTCGTGATGAAGATCAACGCGGCGACAGACAGCCGGAATTTACGCAGCTGGATATGGAAATGTCTTTTGTTGAGCGTGATGACATTCTGGACTTAGTAGAAGAATTGTTTACAAAGTTGTGTCAGGATATTGTTCCAGAGAAGAAAATTGTTTTCAGCCCATGGCCGAAGTTGACGTATCAGGAAGCGATGGATCGGTTTGGTAAAGATGCTCCGGATATGCGCTTTGGCATGGAATTGGTCGATATCTCCGATTTAGCAAAAGATTGCGGTTTTTCGGTTTTTGAATCTGCGATTAACGCCGGAGGCAGTGTACGCGGGATCAATGCGAAAACGCTTGGCGAGTATACACGGAAACAATTGGACGAATTAACTGAACAGGCAAAACTTTGGGGAGCAAAAGGTTTGGCTTATGTCAAAATCAGCCCGAATGGCGAAGAATCTTCCCCATTCAAGAAGTTTCTATCTGAAGAAAAATGGACTGAGCTTAAAAAACGCATGGAAGCTGAAAACGGGGATTTGCTGTTGTTTGTTTCGGATAGCAAAAAGGCCGTTGTTTATGACTGTCTTGCACGTCTCCGCGTCATGCTTGGAGACCGTTTAGGATTGCGTGATCCCAATAAATTAGCGTTTTGCTGGATCATTGACTTCCCATTGTTTGAGTGGAATGAAGATGAAAGCCGTTGGGATTCAACCCATCATCCATTTACCAGACCGGTCAAAGCTGACTTTGATCTTTTGGAGACGGATCCTGGAAAAGTCCGCGGCGACCAATATGATATGGTGATGAATAATTACGAATTGGCTTCTGGCTCATTAAGAATTCATGAACGATCACTGCAGGAAAGAGTGTTCAAATTGATTGGACTTTCCCCGGAGGTTGCACAGGAAAGATTTCATCAGATGATGGATGCCTTTGAGTATGGGGCTCCCCCGCATGGCGGAATTGCTCCGGGAATCGATCGGTTTGTCATGCTTCTGGCTGATGAGCCAAATATTCGCGAAGTGATAGCCTTCCCGAAGAGCAATGCAGCACGGGATGTGATGAGTGATGCACCTTCGGAACCAATGCCGGGTCAATTAGAGGAATTGCATCTGAAAGTGGTCCTTCCGGAACCGAAAAAATCCGAGTAAATAGAGAAAAAAATGAGCGGCTGTTTTTCACAGCCGCTCATTTTTTGAATTTGCATGTTGTCGAGTCTGTACAATTCGAATTACTGCTTTTCTGTGATTTCATTCATTATAATTATTTTCAAAACAGGAAAAATCGTACACAACAATATCGAATTCTCCTCATATTTCGAATTGATGATATCAACAGATCTGTGATTCGGTTTTCATTTCATGGTGAATTTGTATATTTTTTGAAAGACGGCAAAGAAAATTGATGAAATCTTTCTGGCATCAGACGACGCTTAAAAAATGGCTTATCCTGGTTGCGATCAGTGTTGTTCTTGAATTTTTTCTCTTTAATATTCGTCATTTTGAGCTGCTGACTTGTAAAAGTGAACCGCAGATATTTTCTTTTAATGCTGAAACTGTACAAATAATCGATGGCCCGGATCAAAAATCTAGTATTCGAATGGTCATCGATTCCGAGAATAATATTCCGGAGGATCTGAGAAATGTTAAGGTTGAATTCTCAGAACCTGTTCAATCCATTGTATCCGGGAGTGTCTATACCCAAGAAACCGATTTTTTATCCGGCCATGTGCGAGAATTCAAAATTATCCCTGGTGTCCCACACAGCCAATCCATATATCTTTATCCAAGTAATCGTGTAGAAAAAATCACACTGGATATTTACGATGTAATTCCGCAGACAATACAACTTACAGTCAATCAAAGTCTGCCCATTGAAGTAAATTGGTTTCGTTTGATTTGTATTTTCATGATCCTGACAATTATCGACTTCATCCGCCCGAATTCAGCGTCTTATAAGATTGCGTTACATCTTCAGCATGCCAATCAAAAAGCGATTCTCATTCTGTTGATCGTTTTTCAAATATCTTTATTGTTTTTTTCAGTTTTTACTACATATACGAATTTAAACGAGGCTGTACAAAAGGGCAATATTCGAGAAGAAGATTATATTTTTAAACAACACTATCAATGGTTAACAGAAGCCCTTTTCCAAAAGTCGTTTTCAGTGTTGAAGGTACCTCCCGAACAATTGACGCAGGTGGATAATCCCTATGATCCACTGCAGCGGATCGATCAATTTCCGAAATATGAATGGGATATGTCGTATTACAAGAGTAGATATTACGTGTACTTTGGTGTGATTCCGGTATTCACTTTTTATATGCCTTACACATTACTTTTTCACGCGTATCCGCTGAACGATTTTGCAGTATTGTTCTTCGCAGTAATCAGCATTCTGGGATTTGCTTATTGTTACACCTGGTTCATCCGCCGTTTTTTCCCTAACATTCCCGCAGCTATTTTTTTCATGGGAATGATGCTCTTTTTGAATTCAACTTTTCTTATCTGGTGCGTTCGACGCTCGTTCAGTTATGAGCTGGCACTTGTTTCTGGGGTTTGTTTTTCAATAACCGGATTGTCGTTCATTCTCAGCGCCATGCGAGAAGACAGAATTCAAAAATGGAAAATAGTTATTGGTTGTTTCCTGATGGCTTGTGCGGTGGGTTGCCGGCCAACTTCAATTCTGGTTTTGTTTTTAATGATTCCGCTTTTCTTTTTTATTTATATCCATTACTATCGAAATTCTCATGTCGCTGGTTTCTGGAAATTGATATTCATTGCAGCTGTTCCCTGCCTGATTGTCGGAAGTGGTCTTATTTTTTATAATCAGATGCGATTCGATTCAATTTTTGAATTTGGCAGAACCTATCAATTGAGTACGCAAGAAAGCAGTGCGTATATCAATGGACTGCCGATCTCGAGTTTTTTGATTGGAATTATCAATTATGTCTTTGGAAATCCCGGGGTTCTGAAAGATTATTTCCCTTTTCTAAAAGCCGGAAATGGTTTGTTTTTCAACTTTTTTGGTACGAAAGAATTTGAAAGTATCTTTCCGGTCAGTGCGGTTTGTCCATTGGCTTATCTGATTCTTTTCTTCCCTGTTTTTTGGAAAAAAATTTGCAATAAAGGATTCTTATTTTGGTCGTTTCTTCTCGTTCTGATCATCCTGGGATTTGTCCTCTCCGGAATAACTGGAATGATGGTCGGGACAATACAACGTTATTCTCTTGATTTTTCATGGATGCTCGTTTTGGCATCAATCCTTATCGCTTTCCTCATATGGGAAAACCTGCAGAATTCGTCCCAGCAAAAAGTTTTCTCCTTCTTCTTTGCAGGTTGCCTGCTGATAAGCGGATTTTATCTATTGCCACTTTTCTGTGGAGAATCATGGATGGGACGCAGTTGGTTCGAATTTATGAATCCAGTCTTATTTCACAAGATCGGATATTTCTTTGCCTTCTGGTTATAACCAAATCTGTATTCCCGAACACGGAGATGATTAATAAAAAATGAGTTGTTTTTTGCGTTAAGCGAAAAACAACTCATTTTTTTGATAATCAACCTGCTGGATTTATCGTCAGCAATTTAAAATATGGATTAACTTTTCGAATAAAGAAACCAAATATTTTATTCGAATGTTTTAGATCAATAAATCCGGTTTGCGGAAAGCTAAAGCTACCCAATCATTGATGTGGCGCTGTTCAATAAATTGCAGCCCGCAACTTTCTGCGACTTTTCGCACTTTTTCTTCCTGTTCATCCAGAATTCCGCTTAAAAGAATGACGCCGCCCGGTGTTATCAGGTCAGCCATTCCGCCATCAAAGAGGCGGATGATGATGGGTGCTAAAATATTCGCCAGAACAATCGGCGCTTGTTGAATCGAATACTCGCCAGCTCGAATTTCCGCCACAGATCCTTTATGAAGTTCCATCCGATCTAAAACGCCATTTCTTTCAGCATTTTCAGAGCTGCTTTGCATCGATTCATCGTCAATATCGACTGCCAACGCCCGATCCGCTCCGAGTAGCAGTGCCCCAATGGATAGAATTCCAGATCCGCAGCCAATATCAATGACGTGCTTTCCTGGAATCGTATAATCTTCGACCATTGCAAGACATAGTTGTGTGGTAGGATGTGTGCCGGTTCCAAAAGCCATGCTCGGATCGATTTTTACCGCGATGCGACCAGGATTTTCATTCGGAATCCAGGCTGGCAGAATCAACAATTTCTTACCGATTAGTATCGGCTTGTAGAATTTTTTCCAGGATGCCATCCAATCTTCATCCTGTATATATTTAAATTCCGGTTCAGGAACCGAAGTGATTTGTCCCAGATGCCATAGGCCTTCCTGAATGCGCTGGCGTTTTTCTTCCATTTCCTGATTTACCGGCAAATATCCGAAGACTTTGCACGGACCGAACGGTGTGCCGACATCTTCGGCATCATTATATTCAATTCCACGTTCGACAACAACGCCATTTTCCGCATATCTGGATAAAACTTCTGCAACAGATTCAGCGATCTCGTCATCGACGATTACACAAATTTCAAGCCAGGATGGTTTATCCATTAATTGCCTCTTTGATGCGATCCCAAAAACTCTTATCCTGTGGTGTTACCTCAGTGCCCAATGTTGTAGATAATTGCTCGAGCAGATCCCGCTGTTCTGCGGTCAACGAGGTGGGTACTACGACATTGAGAATTATCTTTTGATCACCGCGGCCGTTTCCGCGCAAATAAGGAACTCCTTTGCCCCTTAGCGTGAATACTTTTCCAGGCTGCGTTCCGGCAGGTATCTTGAGCTTCTCAGTTCCGTCAATCGTCGGAACAGTAATATCATCGCCGAGAGATGCTTGGGCAATGTTGATGTTTAAATCCAGTTGAATATCAAAATCATGTCGACGGAAGTATTTGTGCGGGTTCACCCGTACATCTACATATAAATCACCGTTGGGTCCATTGTTTTCTCCAGGTTGGCCTTCACCGGAAAGACGGATGCGAGTTCCGGTATCGACACCAGCAGGAACTGTTACCACTTTTTTCACGGTTTTCCGCTCCAAACCGCGGCCATGGCACTGCGTACAGGGTGTAGCAATGGTTTCTCCTTTACCACCACAGGTCGGACAGGCCGAAACCTGAACCATAGATCCAAACATGGTTTGACGATTGGTTTTTATCTCTCCGGTACCATTACAGGAAGAACATCGCTGGGGATTGGTTCCGGGTTCTGCACCGGTTCCATGACATCTGGTGCATTTCTCATCTCTTGAAAACAAGATTTCCTTGTCGGCTCCGAAGCAGGCTTCTTCGAACTGCAATGTAACGGTTGTCTGCAGATCAGCTCCTCGACGCGGGGAATTCCGTTGATGCGATCGAGATCCTCCGAATCCACCAAAGCCGCTGAAACCACCAAAACCGAATAAATCGCCCAAAATATCCGACAGATCGACAGCGGAATAATCAAAACCATTACCCATCCCGCTGACACCTGCTTTTCCGTAGCGATCGTACGCAGCCCTTTTATCCGGATCCGAAAGAACTTGATAGGCTTCGTTAATTTCTTTAAATTTTTCTTCTGCGTCTGGTTCTTTGTTGATATCCGGGTGATATTTTCTTGCCAGATTGCGGAATGCATTTTTCAATTGATCCGCATCTGCGTTCTTATTCACTCCAAGAATCTCATAATAATCGCGTTCTGATGCCATTAATTTTCGCTGCCACCTGTCTTATAAAATGAAAAAATTGAAAAAATTATCGGACGTTTCAGAAAACATTTTTTGGAAAATTTGTCGCTAAAATCGCTCAAAACGTTTGTTATTTCTTTTCAACTTTTAATAATAACTCACTGTATCAGGTACTATTACCGTAATTCGAAATAAGGATTGACTTTTTGAATAAAGAAAGAAAATTTGTTGTTCTTACAATTTTGCGCTTTGCGCAAAACCGTAAGAACAACAATGGGTTCTTTTCAGATTTCGAATCACATGTACTATTATAAAAGAGCCTGATACAGTGATTGAAATATCAAATCTTTGTTTTATTACATGCTGCGGAATTCACCATCCACAACATCGTCATTGCCGCCGCCTGGATTCTGAGAATTCCCGGAATCTCCGGAAGCTCCAGATGCTCCTGTTGTGTTCGGTCCAGCGCCTGGCTGCTGTTGGTACATTGAACTGCCCAACTGTTGCAGCAATGTATTCAACTCCTCTGTCTTGGCTTTCATGCCTTCAAAATCAGTTCCATTCAACATGCCTTTTAACTCATTTGCTTTCGCTTCGACATTGGATTTAATATCAGCCGGAATTTTGTCACCATAATCGGCGACCATCTTCTCAACGGTGTAGACAGCATTATCCGCATTATTGCGAATTTCAATGCCTTCCTTCCGTTTACGGTCTTCTTCAGCATGAGCCTCAGCTTCTTTTTTCATTTTTTCAACTTCTTTGTCTGAGAGGCCTGATGAAGCAGTGATCGTGATGTTTTGGCTGCGATTGGTTGCTTTATCTACAGCTGTGACTTTCAGAATACCATTTGCGTCAATATCAAACGTCACTTCAATCTGCGGCACACCGCGCCGAGCTGGCGGAATTCCATCCAGGATGAACTTACCCAGGCTCTTGTTGTCAGCAGCCATCGGACGTTCGCCTTGCAGAACATGAATCTCAACGGATGTCTGAGAATCTGCCGCAGTGGAGTAAATTTGGCTTTTCTTCGCCGGAATGGTTGTATTTCGTTCAATCATCGGCGTGGCTACTCCGCCCATGGTTTCGACGGATAATGTCAGCGGGGTAACATCGAGCAAAAGAATATCGTTGACTTCACCGCCTAACACGCCGGCCTGAATGGCTGCACCGACTGCGACGACTTCGTCTGGATTTACACTTTTATTGGGCTCTTTGCCGAATTCGCGGCGAACAGCTTCCTGAACGGCAGGCATACGGGTCATACCGCCGACCAACACAACTTCATTTATATCACTGGTCTTCAAGCCCGCATCCCGAAGTGCGTTACGTACCGGTTCCAAACTGCGTGAGATCAGATCCGATGTTAATTGTTCGATTTTTGCTCTTGTCAATGTCAACACCAGATGTTTCGGCCCGGTTGCATCAGCCGTGATATATGGCAGGTTAATCTCAGTCTGCATGGTTGTTGACAGTTCAATTTTTGCTTTTTCAGCGGCTTCTTTCAATCGCTGCAATGCCTGGCGATCCTGACGCAAATCCATTTGATTGCTTTTCTTGAATTCATCAATCAGATAATCCATGATACGCTGATCAAAATCATCACCGCCCAGGAATGTATCACCGGATGTCGAACGAACCTGAAATACGCCGTCACCAACGTCCAAAATCGAGATATCAAATGTACCGCCGCCCAGGTCATAGACAGCAATCAATTCGTTCGCTTTCTTATCCAAACCGTAAGCCAGAGAGGACGCGGTCGGTTCATTAATGATGCGCAGCACTTCAAGACCTGCAATCTTTCCAGCATCTTTGGTAGCATTTCGCTGGCTATCATTAAAATACGCAGGTACGGTAATCACTGCTTGAGTAATTTTTTCTCCTAAATAAGCTTCCGCGTCGGCTTTTAACTTTGCGAGAATCATGGCAGATATTTCCGGAGCAGAGTATTCTTTTCCGTCCAGAATAACACGAACGTCGCCATTCGGGGCTTTTGTAACCTTATAGGGTACGCGGCTGATTGTGCGCTGAACTTCCGGATCATCAAATTTGCGGCCCATAAAACGTTTAATCGAGAAAATTGTGTTTTCAGGATTGGTGATTGCCTGATTGCGTGCGACACGCCCAACCAGTCGTTCATGATTCTTATTTACCGCAACAACCGATGGACAAGTTCGTTCGCCTTCGGCAGTTGGAATCACAGTCGGTTCACCGCCAACCATGACAGACATTGCAGAGTTTGTAGTACCTAAATCAATACCAAGAATTTTTCCCATTTTGTCTCCTATTGAGCTACGCGGACCAACGCGGGGCGGATCACACGGTCTCCTAATTTATATCCACTTTGAATAACTTCAATAATTTTTCCTGATTCAACATCACTATGTTCTTCATACGATATAGCCTGATGCAGATTCGGATCAAATTCATTACCTTCGCATTCCATTTTTTCCAAACCTTCATTTTCAAAAATAGAATGAAGCTTCCTGGCAATCAGTTCAATCCCCTCAACCCAGGAATTATCTTCAGGGTGATTTTGCGGTTTATTGCGGATTGCCAAATCCAAATCATCCATTATCACCAGGTATTTTTTTAATAATTCAGCCTTATAATTTTGACCGTTTTGCGTTTGTTCCCGTTCGATTCGTTTTTTGTAATTTATAAAATCTGCCCGTTCTCTTTGCCAGGATTCCAGATTTTCCTGTTCCTTTTTCCTTGCTTTTTCGAGATTGTTCTTCAACTCATCAACTTCAGATTTGGTTAATAGCAGCACTTCTTCGCTGCCGTTTTCGGTTTCCGGTTGATTCTCCTGATCCTTTCCCGAATTTACTGGCTCAACATTTTCTTGATGATCCGATTTCTTTTCTTTTTTTGGTTCTTTATCGTCGATCCCTTTTTCTTTTTTTGCCATAGCCTTTCACCTTATTGTGTATTTTTAATACATCCCGAGTTCATCATTTTTTCTATTCTGCCAAAGCATCAGAAACCAGATCACTGAGCAGTCCGGCAACAAACCGGACGGTCGGGATATTTCTGCTGTACGGCATTCTCATCGGTCCTAACACTCCGATTGTGCCTGTCACGATTCCTGGCATCCCATATCTGGCAAGCACGAGTGAACAATTGCGGAAATTCTCCAATGTTCCTTCTCCGCCAATCAAGACTTGAATACCGCCAATTTTTTGTTCCAATGTTGTCCGCGAAAGAAAGCTCTGCAGCGCGGGTTTTTCTTCCAGAATTTTTAATGCTCTCCTGGCATCTTCGGATTCTGCAAATTCAGGTTCTGCAAGAACATTACTGAGTCCATCTGTAAAGACTTCTCCTGCTTGCATTGCGTCTGTTTCATACATCGCGTTTAGAACATTTTTCAGGATCGTATCAATCATGTCCGATTTGTTTTGATCTTTCGAAATTTCGCCATGAATCTGTTCTGTGGTCAAACCCTTATATTTGAAATTAATGGCATTCGAAATCGCAATCAATTGCTCTTGTGTGATCTGTTCTTCCACATTAAAGAATCGCTGCTGCATCTGGCCACCTATTAATACGAGGACCATTAAAACTTGTTTTCCAGCGATGGATACCAATGCCAGATGTTTTAACTTAGTTCGCTGTGGCAGTGGAGCAGAGACAAGAGAAACGGCATGTGATAAAGACGCCAATATCGATGCGGACAACTTCATCCAGCCATCGATTCCCTGTTCCTGTTGTGTCTGATAAAACTGATGTTCTATCATTCTGCGCGTTGCTTCAGAAAGTTCCTGTGTTCGCATGAGAACTCCCACAAAGTAACGATAACCCAATTCGGTAGGTATTCTTCCTGCAGAGGTATGCGGTTGACGCAGGAAATTCATTTCAGTGAGCAAGGCAAGTTCATTCCGGACGGTAGCCGGACTCATTTCAAGCTGAAACTGGTTAACCAGATTTTTTGACCCGACAGGTTGAGCTGTTCGGGTGTATTCATGGATCACCAGACTCAGAATAAATTTTTGCCTTTCACTTAAATTTTCCATTTTTCCTCGTGTTAGCACTCTCGTTATCAGAGTGCTAAAATCTTTCATAATATTACCACGCCAAAAAAAAGAGGTCAAGTTTTCCAGAAGTTTTCTTACAAAACATTAACAAAATGAAAAGCAGAAAAAATTGCGTCTGAATTTGAAATAAAGCACCATTTCATAAAAACCGGAGGATAAATTTTCATGGATAAAAAAAACAAGGCGATCGAATTACTGAATGAAATTCAATCGCCTTGCCGATGTTTTTTTATAAATTTTATAAACGCCAGAAGAGAGATCCGGATGGGAGCAATTGGGGATTGATTGTATTTTTGGTGTCGACAATCACCGGATGGGATGCCATCCTGGTAATTCCCTGAACAGGATCGAATGCTTCATATAATCTGTTGAGAATCAATAACGCATCTGCATCCTGGACTGCTTCTTTATAGGATTCAACTTTAAAAGAATAATGACTGCTGACATTGCAGTCATAGGCAGCAACAGTAGCTCCGGATTCTATCAGTTTCATGCAAATCTCAACTGCGGGACTCAGCCGATCGTCCGGCGAAAAATCTTTCATTGCCAGACCAACAACTGCAATTTTACAGTGACTCAGTTCCTTACCGATTTGGCGAAGCAAGTCACTAGTTTTTTCACAGATCCATTGAGGAAGTTGGTCGTTTTGTTTTCTTGCCAACGCTAATAAAGGGAGCCGTAAACCCAATTCCTGCGCTCTGGCGTTCAGGTAGTGAAACGCGTTGGGAATACAGTAGCCGCCGACACCGGGACCCGGATTCAGGATATTGACGCGCTTATGTGTGTTAGCCAATTGAATCACTTCAAAAATATTCAAACCTGCAGCTTCCGAAAAACGAGCAAATTCTTGAGCAATCGCGATATTGGCATCACGCTGTAAGTTTTCAAGTACCTTGGAAGTTTCAACAGCGGTTGGCGAATCCGAAATAATAATTTCCGCTTTGGAGTTAATCTGAATAATTTCCGCTGCTTTTAGCTGACTGGTTTTATCTAAAGCGCCAATTAAGGTTGGCATCGTTTCAAATTCTTCAAATGCTTTTCCTTCCGCAATTCTTTCAGGAACATATGCGAGAAAAATATCCTCTCCGGTTTTGAATCCCGAAATTTTTTCCAGCAAGGATTTACAGCGATTTTCTGTAGTCCCCGGCACAACGGTGCTGCGGATCAGCACCAGACTTCCTTTAGTGATGTTTTCTGCGATCGTCTGACAGGCAGCATCAAAATAATCATAAAAAGGGAGACCGTCATGAACCGGTATGCCTACTGTGAGGATAATAGTGTCAGCCTGTTGTACCGCCGAAGCGCCATCCGAAGTAATGCGATAGGACCCATTTTCCAATTGTTCTTTTAATACACTCTGAATATTTAAGCCCTGATATTTTTCTGTCTGATGCGTTTTGCCTTGAGCAAGATTGCTGCACAGGTTTGAATCACTATCAACTCCAATCACGTTGCAGCCATGAATTGCGAAACTCAGTGACAAAGGCAGTCCGACATATCCCTGGCCAAATATGGTTATGGTTTTCTTCATCATAAAAGCGTTATGACCTTATTATTCAAATTTTTTGAATTCTATCATGCAAGATGGGCAAGCGGAAATTTAAGTTATCAGGAATCATCAATTTGAACTATGAGAGGATTCTTTGTTTTTGTAATGATTTTCTCGATCGATTCGAATAGCAAGTCTATTTTTCGAATTACTGTATCAGGAATCATCAACTTGGAATTTGAACCTGTTTCATGGATAGAGAGAAAAAAATTATCCCGTAAAATCTAAAACACAGATCCGAAATACGCATACTGTTACCTTTCAGTATGCATTACAAAAAAATCGGGATATTTTTTATATTCAGGTTTAAGATAACCCAATGCCAGTGAACGGAACCAGCATCTCTTCTCTGGAAACACCCCCATGCCGTGCATGCAGTTTGTCGGGGCGATTTGGCCACCAGAAATATGCGTCTTTTTGAGCGATGGCAATCAATTCTCCGACACGATTATTCAGGTCCGGATGCAGATGATCTTCTCCAAAGATTCCCTCCTGGATCATGTCCCGTGAAGAGACAAAGCGAAAATCATTCGGCCATTTTTCTTCCACAAAACGAATAATGTCCTTTTCTTTTCCGCTTTTGGGGTAAAAGTAGGTAAAACGGTTTTCTCCGCAAGGCAAGATGGTCAGCTCATCAAGAAATCGAGGATATTTTTTCAGATCGCGATGGGGATCCGGAACATTCTTGATTTGACCATGATCAGCAGTGATCAGGATCAACGTATCTCCCAGGTTCATTTTTGACAGGTGCTGATACGTTTTTTCCAATCCATAGAAAAATTGATCCAGGTCAAAATATACGCGTTCGTTATCAATTCCCATGAGATGACCGTAAGTATCGATATCATTCCAGTAAATCGTCTCATAGGTCCTGCTTCCTTTGTCTCTTTCCAGATTTTCTTTCAGATTCGCCCATAAATCACCGAATCGTCGGTAAGGGATGACGGCGGATCCGGTCATTTGAGCTTTCGTCAAATTGGAGGCTGAAAGCATGGATGGCATGTAGGAGCGTGATATCACTTGATTTTCTGAGAGGATTTGTCCCAGTGTCTGTGACGGGAACATGTTTTCCGGCGGAATTCCAGCCTCAGCAATCAACCCGCTTTTTCCCGACAGCGCAATCGGAGAATATGGCAGATAGTTTACAACCATGCCCAGTTCTTTCAGCCACATTTCGTACCCGACAAGGCCATGACTTCCAGGGGCGCAGCCGGTCCAAATGGATGTCAGTGCTGCTACCGTTGTACTGGGTATGACACTCGTGAGAGCGGAGGCTATTGCCTGTTCCTGGATTCGTTGTATCCAGGGATTCTCTTTTAATCGATCATAGACGGTTTCAGTTTGTAGTAATCCCAGCCCATCGATGACAATTAAAATGACGTGCCGGAAATGCAATCCGAATTCTTGTTCCAGCGCAATTCCAGGGAGCATCTCTCCGGTATCTGAATCCAGCCAATGGCAGATGCTGGAGGGAATGTTTGCTATTGAAAATCCGTCAAATACCGGGCGAATCGAATTTTCTCCAAAATTCAGACTGTTTTTCGATCGCAATTCGATTTGATCAATCACCTTTTCAATTAGATTCTTCATGTATTAATTCTCCCAATAGCATTGATTTTACTGGATAAATGCGTTTTGAAAGGCTGTCCAACAGTAATTCTCCCCATATTTCGAATCGCTGGCTGTCCAAGATTTCAAATAGCTGAAGAGGCTTCTTATATATGACAAAAAATGCCGGGCGGATGATGGAAAAATATTGCGATTATAATAAAAAAATCTAGCAATTTGAAATAAGGAGATTCTTTTCGATTAGCGAGAGAAAATATGTTGTTGTGGAGTTTTTGCGCGAAGCGCAAAAACTCCACAACAACAATTATTTTTTCCCATACTTCGAATCGCTGAAAAAAACCGCAGAAATGCAGTGATTATTGAGGATCAGGTTTAAAACAAAAGTATTCTGCCATTCATTGAGGGTTTATTTGGCGGTCTGAACAATTATGGAATCTTCAAGAAGTGGCACAATCATGTAAAAAATCTGTAATGATTGAAACGATTTTTAAAAATCATGTAGCCCGGAGCATATTACATTTCCATGAACAGCAGGCAGCATCAAATGAAAATGAGAGAGAAGCTGATTAGCCTCATTGTTCTAATCGGGATCTTGTCCTTGCTTTTGTATTCAGTCAATCAGGATGTTTTTGAATATGATGATGTTTTTCTGATCGGAAGAAATTTCTTGAAGAATACAGATGCAAAGGGAGATTATTTTCTATCCCCAAGCATGACATTAAAACCGGGCTTGTATGATATCGTGATCAAAGGCAGCACAGATGGTGATTTCAACTCAATTTTGATTTCTGTGGACAATGTAATTCTTCAAAGAATAGAATTTCCAAAAGAAACGACAGAATTAAAAATCCAGTATACCGTTGAGAAACCTTCTGAAACAATCAGGATCGGAAGTTATTTTGATCAATCTTCCGATAATTTTGCGATCGATGAAATTTCCATCCATTCAAGCAATGTCATTTACAAGAATTCGGTTTTATTTCATATTGTGATCAGCCTGTTTTGGGTAGTGACAATTGTTTTTCTGGGATTTAGATTTATTTTTCCGACCTCCTATGAACGTTTGATCGGACACCGTTTCTCATCTGCAACAAAACAAGCGTTCTGGATAATTTTGTTATTGACATTATTTATCAGTATCCCACTTTATAGTTCGGATTATATAAAGGGTGATGATTCAACCTTTCATATGTCCCGCATTGAAGGCATCAAAACGAGCCTGTCTTACGGATACTTCCCGACAAGAATCCATTTGTTTACTGTTTTTGATTATGGATATGGGTCTGGCTTATTTTATCCGGATATTTTCTTATATTTTCCCGCAATTTTGAGATTGCTTGGGTTTGATTTTGTTCTGACCTATAAAATTTTCATTTTCCTGTTGAATTTTCTGGCAATTGGGAGCGCTTATCTGGCTGCCAAAAATATCATGAATTCCCATGATGCAGGGATTGCTGCTGCAATTCTTTATGCTTTTGCTGCTTATCGGATCATCGATTTTTATAACCGGGGTGCTGTGGGGGAAGCATTGGCATTTGTTTTCATTCCATGGATAATCTGGGGATTTTATGAAATATTTGATGGGAAACCTCATCATTGGCCGATTTTGGCTGTTGGGTTTATTGGTATAACCTGTTCTCATGTTATCACTTTGGCGATGGCTGGTTTTCTTTCCTTGTTATTTTTGATAGGATCCTTCCGGAAAATTTTGGAAAACAAAGAAATTTTTTTATCGATTATTAAAGCTTTTGCAGTTACCATTTGTGTGACAGCTTTTTTTCTGCTGCCTCTTTTCGAACAACTGATTGAAAACAGTACCGGTTTGGTTTATACTGACAAAAATCCGATGCAAGGCGGTTTACCTTTCAGAACGATTTTTACCGCTTATGCGGATTGGTATGCTCCAGCTAAACCATCTGTTGGATACCCGCTTTTGATTGTCTCGATTTTCCCATTGATTTTCTACAAAAATCAGTCCGAAATCAAAAGAACCTTAAATGTGCTGGTTCTGTTTGGAATATTATCGGTATTGATGACTACAAAACTATTCCCATGGGATAAATTTGTCGGGATCAATCAAATTATTCAGTTTCCCTGGCGTTTTTTGACGATTGCAACACCTTTATTCGTAATCGCCGGCGGTGGATATATCAGCATCATTCCTCCGATTAAATCAAAATCTCTGGTGTTGATGATGTTGGTGATGGCTTGTTCCTTATATACGATTCCGGCATTTTCTGCGATTCTGCAAAGTAACAGAATCAATGTCCGAGGATATCACCTGGAACAAAACCGTGTCGGGAATGGAGAATACCTGCCAAATGGAGCGGATATCAGTTTTATTGAGCACAATAAGAATCAGGTATTGTCCTCCGATCCGACATTTATCAATCACGAATTTGACAGAAAAGGTCTCGAGTTTTCTTTCCGTTTTTCGGTTTCAGACGATTCTGTCATTTTCGAAATACCCCTCCTGTTCTACAAAGGATATCAGGCATTTGTAACGGATACCTCTGGAAAGACGCAAAAATTGACGGTTAACCCGGGAAAACATGGATTTACATCGGTCAGGGTGGACGAGATACGGGAAGGAAGTATTAAAATATTTTATGCCGGGACAGCGATTCAGAAAATCAGTGATGGAATCACCTCGATTTCAATCCTGCTAATTCTATTTATGTTATTCTATAAAAAACACGCAAAAAGGACAATGCGGATACCTCGGTAAAAACCGGAATCTCTCTTTGGACCTTGTAATTTCTTTAAATAACGAACTTTTTCGATCTGAAATGAATGGGAAAGGGATCATCTTTTGTCGATAAAACTGCTCAATAATAAAATCGTTTTTTACATACTGGTTGTTTTCTTTGCGGCCGTTGCTGTTGTTGTCCGTGTGCACGATTTTGGCAGCTATCCGGCAGATATTAACTGTGACGAATCAATGTCCGCAGTAGAAGCCATGGCGCTTGTCGATAACGGGACCGATCATCTTGGTACTTCTTATCCAGTTTATTTTGAAGCCTGGGGACGTGCTCAACAAAATGCATTATATCCATATCTTATTGCTGTTCTTGTTAAATTCTTGGGTATTAATACTGTAATAGTCCGGTTGCCGATGCTAATTTTTAGCTTATTGGGCATCGCATTGTTAACACTCATATCCGGATTTGTTTATTCAAAAAATTTTTCATTAATTGTTCTGGCATTAACAGCAATAAATCCTTGGCATATCATGCAAAGTCGATGGGGTTTGGAAAGTAATATATTCCCCCATTTTTTATTGCTTGGTTTGTTTTTTCTCCTTTATTCACTAAAATCCAGAAAAAGTGTATTTTTATATATCTCAATTATTTTCTATGGATTATCTTTATATGGATATGGTGTTGCTTATGCGTATATACCCTTTTTATTACTTTCGATATTTGTTATTCTGTTTTTTACTGAGATATTTCGATCTTTTACCTTATTGATTGCTACATTCCTATTTTTTTTGGTGTCATGGCCAATATTGTTGATGATTCCAATCAATTATTTTAAATTACCAACTTTTGCATTTGGGCCCATAACAATGCAATTGTTTGAAAAGACTACCCGTCTAAGCGATTTTGTCTTTTTATCAAAAGATATTAATGATCAATTCTTTAATAATGTTCGTTATCTCTGGAATATCATTATGCTGCAAAAGATGGATGTCTGGTGGAATCAGCTTCCTGCCATTGGAACGATGTATAAGATTTCATTACCGTTTTCAGTCATTGGAATTGTAAAAATTGCACAATTGGCAATGAATAAAAATGAAGAAGGAGAGACGAATTATCGAAAGATTTGCAGCGCCATTTTATTAATCAATTTAGCCGCATCGTTATTCACTGGTCTCATCATTAACAACGTTAATGTAACCAGAATGAATCATATTTATTATCCGTTAATTCTGGTAACCGCTTATGGAATTTATTGGGTATTTTCAAAGAATCATTATTTCGGGATATTCATTTCTTTGAGTTACGGAGTCTATTTTAGTTTCTTTTGCTATCGCTATTTTTACAGCGAAGACCGGACGTTTATTAACTATACGTACGATCAGGGACTGGAAAAGACTTTACAGCAGGCAAATTCTTATCAGAAAGAACTATGTATTTCCACACATCAATATCGTAATGATTTTAAGATCACAGAGATCAATACGCTTTACTTATTAAAACTCCCGTATTCATATTATTCCGGAGAAATGAATGAGGATGAACTGAAATCTTCGAGTTATGGTTTGCCCTATCAAGAAAAGTTTCATTATTTTTCCGAACTGGAAGCTGCTATTAAAACATACGACGATCAATGTGTTTATGTAGTAAATATCCGTGACAGAGAAGTCTTTGATAAAAACCGGTTTATAATAAAAAACGAAGGGTATTTTAGCGTAGCAGTCCCAAATTCCTGGATACCGGTAGAATAAAAAAGTTGCCAATTATGAAATTTATCCAAAACCATAAACAAAGCATTTTTTTTTACAGCAGTCTGATCCTTTTTGTAATGCTTGCTTTGGTTGTACGCTTGCATGATTTTGGTACATATCCGGCGGATATCAATTGCGATGAAGCCATGGCTGCTGTTGAAGCTATGGCAATTATCGAAAATGGTACCGATCAATATGGTACATCTTATCCGGTTTATTTTGAAGCCTGGGGACATGGACAGATGAATGCGCTGCTCATTTATCTCCTAGCAGGTGCGATGAAGCTGTTTGGTTCGGGAATGACTGTTGTGCGGCTTCCTATGTTGCTATTCAGCCTGGCAGGAATTGCAGCGATCACCTGGATTGCGTGGATGTTGTTTTCGAAGGAAGCAGCTTTATTTGTCCTTGCGTTTGCCGCAATCAATCCATGGCACATCATGCTCAGCCGATGGTCATTAGAGAGCAATTTGTTTCCGCATTGTCTGGTGATCGGATTGGCTTTGTTGATTTATTCAATGAAAAACAGAAAATTGTTCTTTTTTTGTCTATCAATGATCTGTTATGCGATTTCGCTCTACGCATATGGTGTTGCCTATGCTTTTGTGCCGGTATTTCTGGTTCTAACCTATATTTTTCTTTATAGAATAAAAATTTTCAATTTTTCAGCGCTGGTGATTGGCGGATTATGTTTTCTTTTATTCGCCTGGCCGATTATCTTGATGATGATCATCAATTTTTTCCATCTGAAAACGATATTAATTGGTCCAATTTCGATCCAATTATTTGAAAAGACTACCCGAACAACCGATTTGATTTTTTCCTCCGATAATTTCCCTGTTCAATTACTGAATAATTTGAGACATTTTTTTGACATTGTGATTCTGCAAAAGATGGATTTCTGGTGGAATCAACTGCCGAAAATTGGGCCGATGTACAAGATTACTCTGCCATTTTTTCTGATTGGTTGTGTCATTTCAATCAAAGGAATATGGCTCAATAGAAAAACAGAGCAACAAGATTTTCAAAAAAAGGGGATTTGGGTTTTGGTGATCCATTTATTTTCTTCTTTTATTTCCGGATTGATTATCAACAATGTGAATGTGAACCGGATCAACAGTATTTTTTATATCCTCATCCTTTTTAGCGCTGTTGGAATTTATGGAATAACTTTAAAAAAGCGCCCTGTCGGCGGCATCATAGCAGTGCTTTATGGTTTTTGTTTCCTGTTTTTTTGTTATCGTTATTTTTACAGCGAAGATCGTTATTATCTCAACTATGCCTATGACAAGGGATTTGAAAAAATCATTTTACAAACATCAGATTTTCATTCGGAACCCGTTTGTATCTCAATAAGATCACATCGACCTCGACACAAGATCATTGATGTCTATTTAAAGTATTTCCTGCACCTTCCATATCGCTACTATTCGGGGATGATGGACCATGACGAATTGATACAAAGTGGATATGCATTACCATATACTGAAAAATATTATATTTTTGATAATCTTGAAAAAACCTATTCGGATTTTTCGGATCGTTGTATCTATGTGATTAATATGCGCGATCGGGATTACTTTGATCGCAATCTTTTTACTGTGGAGACCGAGGATTTTTTCAGTATTGCGATACCAACCTCTCTCATAAATTCAGAAAATCAGTAATTCGAATTTTTGAAAACCCTTTTGATCAAAAATAAATCAACAACAAATAATCCCTCTCATAATTCGAATCGCTGCTGCCAAATAAAAGAAGGCTGTAAAAAAAATTGATCGATGAATTCAGAATTGAGAAGATTCAATGAGGAATTCAATTATGGCGAAAACCACTGACAGAAAAATATGAAACAAAAACGAATTGCGTGCATCCTATTCTTCTTTTGTTTGATGGTTGCAGCATTATTCTTAGTGAATTGGGATGTCTTTCATTTTTCAGAAATCTTTCAAATCAGCAGGACTTTTTCAGGAGAGATCGATGATAAGGGAGAAAAAATTCTGATTGATGATCTTGTGTTAAAAACAGGGTCATATATGGTGACGCTCACGGGAGAAAGCACGGGTCCTGAAAATGTGTACATAATTCGTCAGGATGATAATTCAGTTATTTCTGATCGAATTCCTGAGGGCAAATTTGCTATCCGGGAGATCATAGAAATAAAGGATACCATTGATCGAATTCAGACGCTTGTCGATTTCGCTTCCGGTTCATCCTCCCTGACAATCGACCAAATTGATTTTAAATCCGGGCACGCAGTCTATAAAGAATCCATACTCCGACATGCGGTGATCAGTCTGTTGCTCATCCTTGCTTTTTTGATAATCTTCCTCAGAATCTTTTACAGAGCGCTTTATTGCCGTATTTTCAAAAACCTTTCTCAACCTGAAGCTGAAAGGGTTCTGCTGTTTTTGATCTTATTAACCATCCTGGTCAGTATTCCTTTTTTCAACCAAAATTATGTTTTCACCAATGATGGCTATTATCACATGATCCGAATTGAGGGAATCAAGGAAAGCCTGAGTGCCGGACAAATTCCGGCCTGGATTCATCTGTTTGTGTTGAATGATTACGGGTATGGAGAGGGTTTCTATTATCCGGATCTGTTTCTGTATTTGCCGGCTGTCATTCGACTTTTGGGTTTCAGTGTTCTGACGACCTATAAGCTCTTTATTGCAATCTGTAATTTTCTCAGTTTCCTGAGCATGTATTTTGCTGTCCGCGGCATGACAAAATCACTTTATGCGGGTCTGCTCTCTGCTATGCTATATGCATTTGCAGCATACAGGCTGATTGATATCTATTATCGCGGTGCTGTCGGAGAGGTCCTGTCCTTCATATTTATTCCATTTGTTTTTTGGGGGATTTATGAGATTTATCGGGGAGATTGCCGAAAATGGTGGCTTATAACCATCGGATATACCGGACTGATATTCTCTCACATGATCAGCCTGGCTATTGCGGGTGCCGCTACGCTCGTTTTTGTATTGCTCCATATTTCCAGAACATTGAAAAACAGGCAAATTCGAATCGCCTGGTTGAAAGCTTTCATGGCATCCATGGCGCTTTCGGCAATTTTTTGGCTTCCCATGATCGAACAGTTAATAAAAAACGACGTGATCGGGGATGTCCTTTATTCGACGGTATCCTATACCATCGATTCTGAACGATTATTGTCAGTTTCGGATTTATTTGTCGGATTTGCTCCATGGGATCGCGTGAAGCCGTTTCTGGGATATCCGTTGTTATTTGTGATTTTTATTGGGATTGGCGCCCGGTTGGTCGAAATTCGAAGAAAATCAACCGATCTTCATTTGTCAAATTACCTGTTTTTCTTCGGACTCCTGGCTGCTTTCATGTCTACTGCACTCTTCCCATGGCAATGGTTTGCCTGGTTCTACAACAGAATCCAATTTCCGTGGCGTATGCTGGTTCTGGCAACACCCTTGCTGGCTGCATCCGGAGGTATTCTGTATGACAGTATATTTGAGAAAAACGAGCGCACAATATTTCTTGCAGCATTGTTTTGTTTCTGCGCAGCGGTTACCATTCCATTTTTTCATGA
Source organism: Flexilinea flocculi (assembly GCF_001192795.1). Classification (GTDB taxonomy): domain Bacteria; phylum Chloroflexota; class Anaerolineae; order Anaerolineales; family Anaerolineaceae; genus Flexilinea; species Flexilinea flocculi. The sequence goes on from NZ_DF968179.1 coordinate 143,542, forward strand.
GGTTTTGACCAATCGTATCTTTCAAGGCAGCGGGTTTCGATTGGAAAACAACCGTATCATGGGAGCGAAGTATCTGCCAATTCGCGCTGATAAAGAGTTTGTTGACAAAAACCGCAACACTGTTTTATCAAGCGATTCATCTTTCCATAACGAGCAATATGACCGGTCCGGACTCAATTTTTCAGTGGATTTTCTTATGAGTCCCGCCGATGACCAGAAAGTCACTGTTGAAATTCCACTTCTTTATTATTACGGATATCAGGCGAAATTGACCAATTCCGATGGAAAAGAAATCCCTTTGGAAGTTTATCAGGGACCGCATGGATTGACGACAGTGGACATCCAGGGAGTAAATGAAGGAAAAATCCAGGTTTTCTATGAAAAAACGATACTGCAAAAAATTGCGGAAGGAATCACTTTTCTGTCTGTTGTCTTCATACTTGCAGCAGTTATCCGTAAAAAAAAATCTGACGAGAGAACGATCGAAAAAGATTGATCAGAGACTTTCTTAAATACTTGAAAGATTGAACAGCGAATCTCTGATTCTGGCTTTTTATTTTAATGCAATATTTTTATATAATGGATGAAAGAAATAACGACTTGGATAGTATTTCGTACATAACCAGCAATTCAAAAAATGGAGAAGATTCTTTGTTGTTGTGATGTTTTTTTGTGAAGCGCAAAAACATCACAACAACAAGTTATTTCCGATTGATTCAAATACCAAGTTGATATTTCGAATTACTGGTACATAACATGGTGAGGAAAAATCATATCTATGACAAATAAAAAATACCGAACCGCTGCAATCATCTGTATCGCGATTCTTATAGTTTATGATGGCTTGCAACTCTATCAGGCTCCATTAGATACCTATACCTGGACAGAATTGCTGATCAATTATGCTGCAGGCTTCATCCGCCGCGGTCTGATCGGAAAAATCGCCTACTGGGTTTCGCCTTACATTTCCGTGAAATTCTTTTTGTCTGCTTTGATCACCATATCGTATCTTCTCCATTTGTTTATTTATGCAAAAATCACACGTAAAATTGACACTTTCATTTGGATGTCTTTTCTATTATCTCCGGCAGCTTTTTTGTTCCCGATCTATGATTTTGCTGCATTTGGCAGAAAAGATGTTTTTCTAATTCTGATATTTTTTCTGTCGATCCTCCTGATTCTTAAAAGAGTCAATTTGCTGCTGACGTTGGCATTAGTGCTGATTCTTAATGAGATCGGTGTTCTGATCCATGAATATGCATTGTTTTTCTTCCCATTTGTCCTCGTTCTGATTCTGATCGGTTATCGAGATCAGTCACCGAAATTATTGCTGCTGACGGTTGTGCTTGGAGTCGTTTTCATGATCGGGAATCTTGCCGGTTTATATGCCTTATCCAGACAATACTATTCGTTGGATCTGATCGCTGAGTCGTGGCAGGGATTAATCAAAGACTACGATCTCACACCGCAAAGCGGCGCTTTTGGCTGGATGGGTGTTCCGCTGAAGGAAGGTTTACAGCCGGAATTCGACAAGCTTTCATTTCCGCGGACATTTTTCTCTTATGCAGCTGGGTTTCTCCTTTCCTTGATTCCCGCATTCTTGCTGAACGAACGCTATCAGATTCTGAATATCGTGGAAAAGGCATATGCGGACCAAAAATGGAAATTTACCGGTTTTGGATTGCTCCTTTTATCTTCTGCTGCGGTCTTTGTTTTCAGTTCGGATTGGGGCAGGCTGATGTATTTATTCACATTCCATCTATTTATCAGCCTGATTGTGCTCAAGGAATTATTCGGATGTGAAGACACCATAACAGAAAATGCTTCCCATAGCTCCTATGCGAAAATTATTTTAATTGTGTTCATTTTTTTGTATGCTTCAACCTGGTATGTCAAACATTATGTGGACGGTGATCACATTGCGTTGCAGCAGGGGCTGTTATTCCGGATATTTGAATGGTTGTAATTTGAGCGAATTGATAATAAAGCATCACTCTATTAATGAATAGACAGTTTTGATGTGGGGACTTTCCAAGCTTTTCAATTCATAGTTTTCGCTGATATACGTCAAAAACTCTTCGATAGAATCTTCAACATGTTCACAGCCAATATAATAAGGCTTTTCACCAGTTGGTAAACCATAATTACTCGTTTCAAGAATAAGTTTGGGCTTTCTTTCCTTAACGCCTGATACAAATTCTTGCCACATTTCTTTTGTTACAAAATCACATTGAGTTAAAGGAAACATATAAGTATAACGAGTCGGACTTTTTCTACCGGATGTGACATAATATTGTGCTGCTGCTCCCCATACTAAGATTGTGTCATTTTGATCAGAGTTTTCGATAATAAATTTTGTTTCAGGAGAAATATAGGTTTGTTTAAAAAAACTAAGATTATAAATTTTTGACCAATTATCTTTTATGATGTTCAATTGATTTTGGGTCGTTGCTCCAAAAAGTAAAATAAAACAGAAAAGCATTACACTACTTGAAAAGATTCCAATATGTAAGTGTTTTCTCCATTTCCCGATTAAGTAATTAATAACAAAAATGATAATCATCATAAAATATACAGGTAGTATTCCGAGATAATATGGATTTTCTCTTCCAGATAAGCTGGAAAATAATAATTCAATTGGAAATGATATTGCTAATATCTTGTAACAAGAAAATATTTCACTATTATCAATTGTGTCAACTTTTATTTCTTCTAACAAAAAGGCTGAAAGTATAAACCCTGAAAAAATAATTATAAGCAGCGGTATTCCAAAACTATTTGTCAGATTGTTACAGAGGCTAATTCCCATCAGAAATGGATTATGAGTTCCTGACGAGTAAAAAAAATTGTAATGAAAAAATTGTTCAAAAAAATCAGATAATGCCTTTTTTTGAACAAGATAAATTAGGGAAACCGCTATGGGTACGATTGCTCCAAAGGTAAAAAAGATAATATTTTTAGTTATTTTTTTATTTTGAAAACATTCGATTAGTAAACTAATTAATAAAACGACCCAATAAATGGTGTTATTAGGCCGCATGAGAAAAACAATAGCAAAAAGTACTCCAATAAATCCAAAAGGTAATGGTTTCTTTTTCTTTTTTCCAATCAGAAAAAGTGCAATACTTATCATAAGGAAAAAAGAAGTAAACAGTTCAGTTCGATTTCCATATAATACTTTATTTTCTGTAAGTAAGAAAATCAGAAATCCAGCACTGATAGCAGTAAGCGGAATATCTTTTGATAAGATCCAAAATAGAAATAAGATAGAAGAAGCCAATAAGAAAGTCAGTAAATAGAATAATCCCCAAAGGGTTGAAGGATGAATTAATATGGCTAATTCATTTAAGAAATATATAAAAGGACCTTTATGATCCCATGAGTCGATATACGGGGCTCCCCCTTCAATCATCTCGTTTGCAGTATAAAGAAAAACTGCAGAATCTTGTCCAAGTTCGTAATTATTTGGATTTATTTTCAGCATAAAAATAATTGAAAACAAAACAAATATGAGCAGAAAAAGAATTTTTATAATTTTTTGCATCGTTTTATAACATTCGTGGATGAGATCTACTAATGTATGAATTGTAATACTATTATTTTGACTTAGTATTGTTTTCAGCAATTCAAAATATGGAATGGATTAAAAGTTTTTGTTTTTTTATTGATTTGTTCCGTTATTTAAGGATTTACTAATTCACATGCTGTCATCGATCGAAATCAATGCTTTCAGATTCTTAACCCGAAAATTAGTATTCATGATAAAATAACGCCGATATGCCTCCATCGTCTAGCGGCCCAGGACGTGGCCCTCTCAAGGCCAAAACGAGGATTCGAATTCCTCTGGAGGCGCCTTCTCAATCAATATGGTAAAAAAAAAGGAATCGCGCATTCCTTTTTTTGTTGCCTTTTTTTATTTTTGGTATCGTCTATCCCGATTACAGGAAAAGCGAAACAGCACAGTAGATCAACAGGATTGCCAAAATCCCGTTGATGAGTTTTGCGTGATTTTTAAAAAGCTGCGCGAACACAGATCCAAAAATTGCCCAGCAGAGCGTGCTGGAAAATCCAACAAATGCAAGCAGCACGGCAAAACCGGTCAATACCGGCAGTGAGCTGTAGGACGGCAGAAAATAGGTCGACATGGATGTGATCCCGTAAATATAAATTTTTGGATTGATGAACTGTAACAAAAAACCGGAGAGGAACGTGGCGTCCTTTCCGTTCCGCGCACTGATTTCCGAAGAACTTTTCCATGTCTTCCAGGCAAGCCACAGAATATATCCGGCTCCAAGGATCAGCATCAGCGGTTTGATTCTCGGAATCAGACGCAGCATTGTGGCGCTGAACAGCGTACAGAGAATCATGACGATGGAGAACCCGCAGAAGATCCCCAGATTGTACGGGTAACTTTTTCGAAGGCCATAGCGGCTCGCGTTGCTCATGGAGATGATATTGTTGGGACCAGGGGTGAACGCTGTGACAAACATGTAAGTGAAGAAAGCATAGATGTTCATGATGACCGAATTTTAAATGAAATTAATGAATTTTCTCTTATTTCAAAGAAGTCCTTTCCAAATTTTGAATTGGAAATTTATCAGTCAGGAGTAATGTCATTTTTTATTGATGATGTTCTGCTATTTTATTTTTTAAATATTCGATACAATATTAGTTAATAAAGTTTATTAACTAATTAGGGAGGAGTATTCTCTTGAAAAGCGGCAACCCGCAATTGATCCGACAATACAACCAGGATACGATCAAGAATCTGATCTTTGAGAAAGGTCCGATCACAAAGACTATGATCGCCAATCTGACGAGTTTGAGTGTTCCGACTGTCAATAAAATTGTTGATGATTTGGAGGCTTCGGGATTGGTGTGTCAGGATGCGGAAATCGAAGGAAATATCGGAAGAAAAGCCAAGTCTTATAAGATCAACAAGGATGCTGAAAACTTTATTGTGTTTTTCTTTCTGCGCGGCTGTTTTAATGCCATGCTGACAGATTATTTTGGCAACAAGATTGCAGAAAAGAAGATCGAGATTTTTGACAGCAAGTCTTCATTCAAAGAGTCTTTTGGCGCAGTTTGCCAGGCTATCGATGAGTTTCTAAAGATACGGCCTATTGAGAAGATCAGCGCAATTGGATTGGGTATTCCTGGTATAGTCAACGAGGCTGGTGTCGTCTCACAAATTCCCTCCATTCCATCCTGGGATGGGATTATCTTGAAAGATCAGCTTTCAGAACGCTATCCTGTACCGGTATACGTAGAAAATGATGTAAAGCTCATGACGGTTGGTTATTTTCATAAAGAGTTAATCAGTCGATATGAGAATATGGTCTTGCTATATATTTCTGAAGGTCTGGGTGCTGGAATCATAATCAACCGTAAACTGTATAAAGGATTTAAATGTTTTGCGGGAGAATACGGTTACATGTTAATCGATGGCAGCTACACACAAAAAACGCTTAGCAGCTATGGCAGCCTTGAAATCACCCTCAAGCGATATGTAGAAAAGTTTGAAAAAGGCCAAATTCTTACTGAAGCGGAAAAAGACGAATATTATAACCTGATCGCGGCTATCATTACGAATTTCAGCGTTGTCTTAAATCCTGAAGCAATTGCTATACGTGGTTCTGCAGTAGACAGGGCAGCAATCGGCCTGATCAGAGAAAAAGTTGAAAGAATGATTCCAAAGGTTTGTGTACCAGAAATGGTACTTTTAACAAATGATGATTATGGATTCAATGGCGTGATTAATTTCTGTCAAGCCAGTGTTACCTCAAAGATCAGCGTTGTCGATCAGAAAGGTATTTGAAGCATGACAGATACAACTCATCAAGCAGATAATCGACATTTTCTTATCTCTGTTGACGGAGGCGGAACCAAGACTGAGATTTGCATCTATGATCTTTTGACGGAGAAGAGTGTCAGCAGTTTCTGGGGCGGTGCGAATTATAAAGTCCTTGGCATAGAGACTGTGCGCAGCAACCTGGCAGAAGGATTGACAGGAGTTTGCAAGGATCTAGGTATCGTGTTAGATGATATTGCACTTTGTCTGTTGGGTGTCTCGGGCTATGACACGGAAGAGGACAAAGATATTTATGAAACGATGATGGTGAATTTTGGTTTTGATACCTCACGCATTGTGATCTGTAATGATTCGGAATTGATCTTTCGCGGGCTCGTTGATGAGCCTGGACTTTGTATCGTTGCGGGTACTGGATCGATCGTTTTTGGCTTTTCAGATGATGGCAGGAAGATACGGGCAGGCGGCTGGGGTGCACCGCTTAGCGATCAGGGGTCAGGTTATTGGATCGGTGCAGAGATTTTCAGACGATATTTGGATTGGTTTGACGGAATTGAAAAATGGAATGAGATCTTTTTTGAGATCGAACAGCTCTATGGCAGACAGGATCCGCAAAACATCGCTGCGAAACTCGCCTGTATGGATTATTCTGAGGTGGCATCGTTTGCAAGAATCGTCATGGACACGGCGAACCGTGGAAATCAACTTTGCTGTGAAATCGTCAGTAATGCGGCAGAAATCATTTCAAAATTGGTTATTTCGGTTTATTCCAGACTCTCTTTGAAAAAAATCGATCAGGTCAGTATCGTTGAAGTAGGAAGTTTGTTTCGCGACCAATACTTCGAGGGAAAAATACAGCAGAATATTCTGTCATTTATCAGTCCGATTAGAGTGCGCTTTTTGAAAAGCGCCAGCACACCAGCCGAAAGTGGTATCCAATATGCAAAAAGACTCTATCACGAACGGTTTGGAAAAAATGGTAAGAAAGAGCAGAAAATATTTGGTTAGATGGATTATGTCTGCTTTGAAAATAAAAAAAGGAGTGAAAGATGAAAAAGTCGTTTGTTTATATTTTGCTGATTATTGTGATCAGCATGTTTGCCAGTGTTTTTTCAGTCTCAGCTGCTGATAAACCTGTCACTGTCGGTTTTGCCGCTGCAAGTTCCGGATGGCCGTGGTATGCAACCTTTATTCAGCATGTTGAAGACCGCTGTGCAAAAAATGGATGGGAATCCATTATTCTCAGTGCGGATGCTGATGTTGCTACACAACTGAACCAGGTCCTCGATCTGATCGAAAAGAAAGTCGATTACATCATTATTGGACCATTGGATGCTAAGGCTTCTATTCCTGCGATAAAGAAGGCTCATGAGGCAAATATACCTGTCATCGTTATTGGCAATGACCTTGATAAAGAATACTGGGATTATGTTGCAGCTATCCGCGTTATCGATGACCGTGACCTTGGCCGTAACAGTGCTGAGATCATGGCTGAAGTCCTGAAAGATAGTCCCAGTAAGAAGATCTTTGTCGTGGACGGTCTTGCAGGGCAGCCGGCTGTAACGCTGCGTTGGGAAGAAATGAAACCTGTATTTGAAAAGAACGGTATCGAAGTTGTTGCTTCAGAATATGCGGATTGGGACATGGTGAAGGCTATTACCGTTACGGAAGATATGATCACCCGCTTCCCTGACATTGATGCGATCTTCTCAATGGATGGTTCAATGACTCCTGGTATTGTTCAGGTACTGGAAGAATCCGGTATGGAAGATATCCCGGTTGTAGGTCTGGGCGGTACAGCCACCGAACTTGAACTGGTCAAAGAAGGCAAAGTTGTGGGTACAGCCTGCCAGTCACCTGGCATGAACGCTGAAGATGCAATGGATGCCATCGAAGCTCTTGAAGCTGGTGAAACGATCGAGAAACGGATGACTGTTAATACCCCGAAGACATTTGCTGCTAATGCAGATGACTGCCCGGGCGACTGGTAGAATCAGACATAAATTTATGGTCAGTCTGCAGATTTATTCCGCAGACTGACCATCTGAGAGGCATACCTATGCAAAAGGATTTTAAATTTTTTTCTCAGATCTCAACATCCCATTCGTCCATTGAAAGTCTAAATCCTGTTATATTACGCGAAGCACTCGCTAAGGTGCAGTCGGTACTGCCCTTATCAGGGTTGATTGTGGGCAGTCTTGAAAATGCTGCTGTCTTTGATGAATTGACTTGCAACAAACGAAAAGATGATCCCGAGATCTATCTCTGGTATAACCTGTTGTCTGATTATCCCGGACAAAGTGAAGAAGAAACGATTGTTGATTATCATGGAAAGCGTTGCAAAAATTGGTTCGGATGGAGTACCGATGCTCAAGAAGAAATCAGCGAGAGATTCCTTTTTTCCTGTCCCAATGATCCTCTTACTGCACAAAAAACGTTAAAAGTTTTATCCAATCTTCTGGAGAAGTATTCATTTGACGGGGTTTTCCTCGACAAATTTCGGTTTCCCTCTCCTGCAAGTGGATTGGATCAGACTTTTAGTTGTTTTTGTCCTCATTGTTTCGAGAAAGCCGCTTCACAGGGATTAGACCTGGAAGAAGTCCGGATGGCTTTGACCAGATGGCATGCAGATGAACTGAAAGGTTCTTATGACAGTAATGCCTGGTTGGAAGCTGTGATCAGGAATAAACCGTTACTGCAGAAGTTTCTGCAATTTCGTATCGATTCCATCTGTGACCTGGTCAAAGAAGTCCGTAAATTGACTGATTCCTTGGGAATCAAGCTTGGACTTGACTTGTTCACGCCTTCTTTTGCTGATTTCGTCGGAGAATCATATAAAGCACTTGCTCCCTACGCTGATTGGGTAAAACCCATGACTTATCAATATGCGATGGGTCCGGCTGGCATTCGCCTTGAAACAATAAACCTGATCAAAGGGTTGGAAGCTATATATGGCGTTACGGAAGATGACGTATTCAACTGGACGCGTATGAATCTACCATGGTTCACTCGAGAAGCATATACGCAATTAATGGATTGCTGCGTTCCGATGGAATGGATTAACCGTGAAATGCGCGAAGCAGTTCATTTGATGCCCTCCGTTCCGATATATATGGGACTCGAATGTGTTTCCTTTCCAGGTGTAATTGATATTCGTCCCGAAATGGCAGTTGCGTTGTATAAAGCCGCAATCGAAAATGGCGCGGATGGTGCTGTTCTTTCCTGGGATCTGATGCATATGCCACTGGAGAACTTGCAGGCATTAAAGGATCATTATGAGAAATGAAAATAATCCGGTAATTATTGAAATGCACAGGATATCGAAGTTTTATCCGGGTGTAATTGCCCTGGATAGCGTTGATTTCTGTATTCGGAAAGGTGAGATTCATGCATTAGCAGGAAAAAATGGCGCTGGAAAATCTACGCTGATCAAGATTCTGGGCGGATCAACACAACCGGACGATGGGCAGATCATGCTTAAAGGAAAAGAGATTGTGCTGCATTCACCGCATGATGCGATTGCGAACGGAATCGCCATTATCAGCCAGGAATTAATGCTGATCCAGGAATTGAGCGTAATGGAAAACATCCTGATCGGTCGATTACCGCATAATGCAGCAGGTTTTGTAGATTGGGAAGCGGCAAAGACAGTTGCAGCTGAACCATTGAAACAGCTTGGTCTTGAGCTGGATTTGAGTGCACCTGTGAAAACGTTGAGTACTGCTCAGCAGCAGGCTGTTGAAATTGCTAAAGCGCTATCTCGTCATGCAGAAGTGATCATCATGGATGAACCGACTTCTTCGTTGCCCAATCGTGAGGTGGATCATCTGCTTTCTACCGTACGGCGTTTGCGTGATCAAGGGATCACGATAGTCTATATCACGCATAAATTGAAGGAAATTTTTGCCATTTCCGATAGTATTACAGTATTGCGTGACGGAAAGAATATTGCCACTTTGTCGACATCTGAAACAAATCAGGCGAAAATTGTTGAGTTAATGACCGGGCAAAGTGCTGATTCGATGTTCGAAAAAGGGAATTCTTCCAGTTCTGATATTCCTGTGCTGGAAGTAAGAGATATCTCACGTAAAAATGCATTTTCACACATCAGTTTTACCCTTTATAAAGGTGAAATACTTGGCTTTGCAGGTTTACTCGGCTCAGGGCGTACGGAGATATTACGGGCGATCTTCGGTTGTGATGCTTTTGACAGCGGGAGCATTCTGATTGATGGGAAAGAAATCAAAGAATTCTCAGTGAAAGAAATGATCAGGCGTGGCATTGCGCTCGCTCCGGAAGATCGAAAGCTCCAAGGTCTGGTATTATCGATGAATATTTCCGATAACATCAATCTGGCGACAATGAGCTCAGCGATTCGTAATATGGGGAAAGAAAAGAAAACAGCCATCAAACTGTTCGACAGCATGGGAGTAAAGGCGCCATCAATCAAAGCACTGGTTTCCTCCCTTTCAGGCGGTAATCAGCAAAAGATTGTAATTTCGAAATGGCTGGCAACAGAACCAAAAGTTGTTCTGTTGGATGAGCCGACCCGTGGTATCGACATTGGTGCAAAATCAGATATTTATACACTGGTCGAGAAATTGGCTGGTGAAGGCGTGTCAGTGATCATAGTCTCGTCTGAATTCCCGGAATTATTGCGTGTTTGTGATCGTATCCTGACGTTGCATGATGGGGAGATCAACGGTGAATTTTTACACAATGCTGTTGATGAAGAAACCCTGGTAGCATATGCATCTGGTAGTGTTGCTCAGTATTCCGTAGAGCCCATATCTAAGAGTGAGGTGAAGTAACATGGACATAACTTCTCGCAAAAAATCGGGCAGCGGTAAAGTCACTCTAATACTGAAAGAAAATGTTCCGTGGATTATGCTTTTGGTATTTTCAGCATTTTTTGCCATTCTATTCCCGCAGTTTTTGACTTTCAGAAATATTACCAATGTTTTACGGAACTCGGCAATGATCGGCACCATTGCAATTGGCATGACATTCGCCATGATTGCCGGGACTTTCGATCTGTCGGTAGGTTCCACGATGGGGCTGGCAGCGATTATTACCATCAAAATGCAGCCACAGACAGGTGGGACAGCTTTGGCGGCAGTTGTCATTGCGCTCATTATGGGGGCTATGGTAGGACTGATTAATGGTCTGGTGGTTGGGCGTTATCGGATTAATTCGATTATCACAACAATCGGAATTGAGTATGTGATTCTTGGAATTACCTTAGTTTATTCGAAAGGTCAGCATGTTTGGGTGGAGGATATGTACAAACCTCTTGAATTTGTTGGAAAAGGCAAACTCGGTACTTTCCCCTTTCCGATCATTATATTCCTTGTCGCTGCAGCGATAGGGCAGCTTCTCCTTTCAAAAACGCGCTTTGGATGCCAGTTATATGCAACTGGAGGAAACCCGATTGCGGCAGAGCTTTCAGGTATAAACATAGGAAAAGTCCGCGTTATCGCATATATGATCTCCGGTTTTACAGCCGCAGTGGCAGGAATTATGATCGCAGCCAGGACTCAAAATCTTGATCCATCCTTTGGTTTCGGACAGGAGACTGATGTGTTAACCTGTGTTTTGCTGGGTGGGGTCAGCCTGTACGGTGGAAAGGGTTCAATTTTTGGAACATTGGCAGGCGTTTTGATTTTGTATATTGTATCCAACGCAATGACACTATCTGGGGCATCCTATGAATTACAGTTGATCTGTAAAGGATTGATTTTCCTCATTACTGTAGCTGCATCGGTTAGCTGGCAGAAAAAAGGTAAGTGATCATGAAAAAGAACAGCTTTTTTCAATTTTTACTGAATAAACGTTCACTGGTCATACTTGGATTTTTGTTGGTGTGCGCTGGTGTCTTTACAAGAGAGTTTTTTACTGTGAGTAATCTCACGAATGTAATGCTGCAGATAGCAACCGATGGAATCATTGCAGTTGGGGCGACATTTGTGATCATTTCCGGCGGCATTGATCTTTCAGTAGGCTCATTAGTCGCGCTTGTTTCAGTCATAACGATTATTTTGCAAACAAAGTTCAACACTCCGATCGGGATTATTGTCTCGATCGCTGCCGGAATCTCAGTCGGTCTGTTAAACGGACTTCTGATCACACGGGTTGGGATCAGTCCTTTTGTAACAACACTCGGGATGATGACGCTGATCAAGGGTATCGCATTGGCAGTCTCAGATAGCCATTCGCATAGCGGAATCGACCCTAATTTTGCCCGTCTGGCTGATTATCCAATTTTTGGGATTCCGTTTGCGGCAATCATTTTTCTGCTCTTTGTTCTGGCTGCCAATGCCTTCTTGGTCAAGACTTCCATAGGTCGCGGCTATTATGCCGTGGGCGGGAATCCCGAGGCAAGTTGGCTGGCAGGGTTAAATACAAATCGCTATATTTTAATGGCATATGTATTCTGTTCCTTCTGCACAGCAATCGGTGGTATCCTTTTAACATCCCGTATTAACACTGGCTCTCCAATCATTGCCGGAGATACTGGCACAACAGTTGTTTCAGCTGTCTTGTTGGGCGGTACAAGTATGGCTGGTGGAATCGGAACAGTGTATGGGACTTTTATCGGTGTGCTGATTTTGGGCGTATTAAAAAATATGATGAACCTGATGGGCATAGGCGGTTACTACCAGACGATCTTTTTAGGATTACTGTTGGTAATCACTGTTCTTGCAGATCGCACACATTTTAATCAGCACAAATAAGACTTAAATCAATTACGTTGTTTTGTGTTGGATGATAAACAACGAATCATTGGAATGAAAACCAAACTGGAAAAAGCAACTCTTTTTCCAGTTTTTTATCTTAATGGAAGCTATCACTCATCTGAATCAGCAAGATAATCATCCAAAAGCTGTGAACTTTGAACAGATCAGAAATGTTTGGTTATCCTTAATTTTTAATTATGGTTGTGAGAATCGTTGCAGAAATATGTAAGTGCCCCGGGAGGGACTCGAACTCTCAACCTAAGCGTTAGGAGTGCTTTGCTCTATCCTATTGAGCTACCGAGGCATAACGAAAATATTATACCATGAAGGAAAATGATCCCAGTCTCAGTGATTCGAAAAATGGGGAGGATTCTTTGTTGTTGTGATGTCTTTGCGCGTCGCGCAAAAACATCACAACAACAAGTTTTTCCTTCATCATTCGCATAGCAAGTCTATATTTCGAATTGCTGTCCCAGCCTTGGCTGTAAAATCCGATGTAGAATTAATGAGCACAGAAAAAGGAGACCCTATGCGCTATTCCTGTTCCTATTCAACACTGCTCGGACCGATCTGCATCACGCAGGAAGATTCCGCGATCATCCGAATCAGTCTGCAGAATGAGAAAATTCCTGAAGATTCAACAAAAGCTGAAACAGAGCTGCTTCAGCTTGCTTTTCGGCAGATTGCAGAATACCTGGATGGCAAACGGAAGGTTTTTGATCTGCCACTGAGGTTATCCGGTACTCCGTTCTTGCAGCAAGTTTGGAGACAGCTCCAGCAAATCCCATATGGAACGACGGTTTCCTATAAAGACATTGCAGCAGCGATCGGGAATCCAAAAGCCACGCGAGCGGTCGGACAAGCCAACCATCGCAACCCGATTGTGATTGTGGTTCCGTGTCACCGTGTGATCAGTGCGGACGGTTCGCTGGGCGGCTATGGCGGCGGATTGCCGATGAAGCGTTTTCTGCTGGATCTTGAAAAGCGCTTTGCCTGAGGGTTTTTATGCAGAACGAACATAGAATCATTTTTTTTGGCTCACAAATCACAACGGGTGGCGCACAGCGCGTGCTTTTGGATCAGGCATCCTGGTTCCATGCGAAAGGCTGGCGTGTGCTGGTCATCTTTTATTATGATAAAGACGGCAAACGGTCCGAATGGCAGGCGCAGTATCCGTTTCCGATTGAAGTTTTGTCCACATATACGCGGGGAGGCGGCGCTTTTAAGAATCTTTCCGGTTTACTTTCTGGATTGCTGCGTTTGGATAAAGCGATTCGCGAGTTCAAGCCGCAGGCGATTGAATGTTTTACACACGATGCCAATCTGATCGGTATTCCGATCGCCTGGCTGTGCGGTGTGCCAATTCGTGTGGGAACCCATCACGGGCAATTTGTCAATTTCTCCAAACTGCGTTCCAGGCTCCATACTGCCATCATTAATTCTTCCATGACGACGCATTTTGTCTGCGTCTCATCCCGTGCCAGAAAGCAGGCGTTGCAGGAGGGCATCCGCGATGAAAAAATCCGAACCATCTTTAATGGAGTTCGTCCCGTTGTTATGGATGTATCGCTTCGTGCCGAAACACGTGCTGATCTGGGACTGCAGGCTGAAGATAAAATGGTCATTAATGTCGGGCGGCTGGTGCCGGAAAAAGCGCAGCGTTTGCTGATCGATGCGGCGGCAATTGTCCGCAAGTACAGATCGGATGTGCGCTTTTTTATTGCCGGAGAAGGTCCGCTGCGGGACAGCCTGACCAGGCTGATTCAGAAGCATGGACTGGAGGATGTTTTTTGCCTGTTGGGAAATCGCTCAGATATTGCAGCATTACTGAATGCGGCAGATTTGTTCGTTCTATATTCCGAAACGGAAGGAATGCCGGTATCGTTAATGGAAGCGATGAGCGTCGGATTGCCGGTCATTGCCAGTGATCTGGAAGGAGTGGCTGAAATAGTCAACAGACCGGATGTCGGCACGTTGATCCCGTTTGGCGACAGCAGCCTTTTAGCGAATCAAATCATCGAGCGATTGGCGCAAACGCAACAATCTGAAAAGCAAGGCAGAAACGGCCAAAAGCGAATTCTGGAGGATTTTTCTTTGGATCGGTCCTGTACCCAATATCAGGAAATGATCACAGCATCGGGTGTTCAAGCATCAGGATCGTGATCAATTAATTTCAACAATCACAACGATTCAGGTTTTGATGTATCTTTCGAAAGGAAAATAAAAATTGGTTGTTCGATTGTTTTTACGCAAAGCGCAAAAACAATCGAACAACCAATAATCCTTATCCTATTTCTGTCCGTTGATCTAATTGATACCCGGGGTGGCTGTCCGCAGGAGTGATTGTGACACCCAGCCTTCTGATCCATCATTTGTTCGCACATGAATCCAGGATATACCGTCTGCTACTTGAGTCTCTTCTCCGATAATTTCAAGCAGAGAACCATTATTCTGGCTTTTCATTACAATGGAGCCAAAACCAGGCCGTTCACGAACCAGCAGTCCGACGTCATTCGGTACATAGACGATTCCGTAAATTATGGTCGGCGAGGGGGTAAATGTAATCGTCGGTGTTTTACTGGGGCGCAGCGTGCGGGTTGGCGTGGATGTTTTGGTCGGTGTGTTGGTTACTGTGGCTGTGGAAGTAGGCGGAATAGGTGTCAGGGTATGGGTCGGAGTGGATGAATTGGTCGGTGTATGTGTTGTCGTGGGTGTCTTTGTTGGCGGAATGGGTGTCAGGGTATTTGTCGGGGTGGAGGTTGCGGTATAGGTAGCAGTTTGCGTCAGCGTTGAAGTAAGCGTTGGCGTTAAAGTTGGCGTGTCAGTCGGTTTGACAACCAGCGCAATGAAACTTTCCTTTGCCGTCTGAAATCTCTTTGAAAAATCGACCTGGATGATTTGGAAGAAATCCAGGAGAAAAATTGTACAGGTGGCAAAAACCAGGCAGGTCAGTATCAAAGACGTGGCTTTCGGCAGAAACAGGCTTCGCAAACAAAAAGCCAGGGTCGCAGCGGATAATCCGATCAGCGCGTAAATCAGAGAACATTGAAGACTGGGAAGCAGCGGCGCTGTCATGCGCAGGCTCAGACTGTATCCTGCCATCCCGAGCGGGAGCAGCACACCGAACATAGCTCCGTTGGAAAGAGCCTGCGGGATTTGCTGCGGAGCGTTCGAGATATAAAAAACTGCCAGAAATGCGCAAATAGCAGTGATGATCAGGATCATGACCTGGACAGAAGAAAAATATTGAATTGTTTCAGTAGACAATCGGTTATAAACCTGTCCGATTCCCCCGACGCCAAACGCGCTAAGAACGAACAATGCGGCTGCAAGCAGAAATTTTAAGAAGGATTTCCAGAGGAACGAAAATGATCCGGCTGTAAAGGAAAGCGAAATGCCAAAGAAAGGTCCCATAAATGGGATTAATGCCAGCGTCAGGACGATCAATTCTTTCGAATTCAGCATGAACGCTACACCACAGGCTAAGCCGGAGATAATTGCAAAAATGTAAAAGCTCAGCGAAGGTATCAGGCGATGGGATAAATCGTTGAAATAGAGCTTTCTGGCATTATCGGGATTTGAGAATATTCCTCTCTTGAGGTATCGCATTCGTGCGCGATTGTCATTGTCTGTATTGTTCACGTTACCCTCGTTGATTCCAAAAATCACTTTTTCTCGTTCCAGTTCAACAATTTGACATATGGAAAGATTTTCTGAAAATAGACAGCAGTTTTTTGTTCAGTTGCTTTTAAGCGGAACGTAAAAGCAATCCAATAACAATTAATTTGTCCCTTTATTCAAATCGTTGATTTCAGTTCGTCTTCCTGTTCCGGTATATAATCGAAAGGATTTGCTTTGAGTAAAAACGTCCGATTATTTGAGATTGCTGGTTTTTTCTTCAGACAGGAATAATATTCTCTGTCGGCGTATGACATCAAGGCTCACTGTCCAGTAAAAATATGGTATTTTGGTTATTTAATGTTCTTTTTATTATAATACATTATGATTTGAGGTTTTTTCCAGCAAATCGAAACATGGAGATTAGGAGATACGGATAAAAATTTTCAAAAATGAAATAAAGACTCTTGCCTCAATGAATGATGATCTATATGAAATTATTTGATAACCAGTCAAATGGAATGGATGAAATCTGTCATTGTTATAACATTGAAGGGGTGAAGCGATTTCCTGCCATATGCGAAAAAAGATTGCTTCGTTGTGTGGACGCCCTCCTCGCAATGACGGATTCATCCATGAATGATTCTTCAAAAAAGTCTTTGACGCAAAGCCCAAAAACATCACAAGGACAAGTTTTTCCGATTATTTCGAATAGTACGTCAATATTTTGGGTTACTTTTGCCAATTTCTCATCAATTCGGAATTTGGAAAAGCTTTCTGAAAAAAGAGAAAAAATATATTGTTGCGCTATATGATGAATAAAAAGGAAAAAAGAATAAAGGCATAAATCATCCAGTAATTTGAAATCAAGAAATGATTTCATTCTTAATTATAAAATTGGTTTGCATTTCGAATTGCCTTAAAAATCGATAGAATTATGCAAAAAAAAACTGAACTGAGAAAAAATTGGTATTGTCTGATCCTCTTGTGTTGGTTGCTGATGATCGGATTGTCCGGATGCAATATTCCAAAAACACCGCAACAGCCTTTTTCACCGACACAGGACATTTCTCAGCTTGCCGCAACGGCGACAGCAGAAATTGTACCCACCTCAACACCAATTCCGGATCCTGAAAAAGTGCTGTTGGTTGCTGCTGCGGATGCAAATCCAGGAATTCTCGAACTGATCCGCTCCGGAATTCAATCTCTGCCGGAAGGTCAGGCGGAACTCAACGAAACAACTTCTTTTTCGGCAGAAGAAATCTCCAGTGAAATCGATGCGGTGATTCTTACGAAAACGCCGGAGAACCTGATCGATATTGCCGGTAGATTTCCTGAAATAAAATTCATCACCATCGACAAGACCCTTCTATCTCTTCCAAATGTCTGGACGATTCGGTACGATTCGGCTTTTGAGACTTTTTTGGCCGGCTACGCTGTTGCGCTGTGCGCCTATGACTGGCGTGGCGCTGGCTTGCTTCCCAATGATTCGCTGCTTTTGGGTGCCCGTGCGCAGGAAATCTTTCAGAATGGAGCACAATACTTTTGTGGAACCTGTGTATCCAGCATTGCGCCTTTTGTTGCATTCCCGCTGTCTGTTTCACTGCCAACAACAGCCGGACCTCAGGAATGGATTGCCGGTATGGATCAGATTCAATCGAATTATATCTATACTTATTTTGTCTCCAGAGAAGCTGCCAGTGAAGCTGTATATCAAAAACTATTATCGCTGGATGTCAACGTGATCGGGGTGGATGATCCGCCTGCAGGTCTTGAAAGCAAATGGCTGGCAGGGATTCGGATCAATTTAGGTGCTGCAGTAAATCAGATTATCACAGCTGATCCGACTGTCCAGCCTGCCGGATTGGTGATTCCTGAATTGGATATCCGTGTTGGAAGTATTGCCGGGACTTTTAATGAAGGGAAAAAGACTGACTTGCAAAAGTTATATGCGGATTTGATCTCCGGCATGGTTTCCCCGTATGATCCACAACCGGCTGATGCATATACGAAATGATGATTCCTCGTTCGTAAGAATGCTCCCTTTCAGTTGGACGCGGATGATACGAAAGACGGGTTTGTCTTTCGTATTGCTGGCTTATTGCGGATGATTCGAACCCTGGAATTCTTCCATCGTCGCTTGATTTTTGGCTGAAATACCTTCCCGTTTCAGCACTTTAAAGACGGTCATAATTAGAATTTTTAAATCAAGCCATATAGACCAGTGATCCACATACCATACGTCCAGAGCGAATTTTTCTTCCCAACTGATCGCATTGCGACCATTGACTTGTGCCCAGCCAGTGATTCCTGGTAAAACAAGATGCCTGCGATGTTGTTCTTTTGAATAACGATCCAGGTATTGCATTAAGAGCGGACGCGGACCGACCCAGCTCATTTCTCCTTTTAGGACGCAGAATAGTTCCGGAAGTTCATCCAGGCTGGTTGTGCGCAAAATTCGGCCAAAACGTGTCAACCGCTGATCATCCGGCAAAAGCTTCCCCTTTTCGTCAAATGCATCTCGCATCGTCCGAAATTTATAGATCGTAAAAATCTTCTCATGAAAACCCGGCCTTGGCTGTTTGAAGAGAACAGGTGTTCCAATTTTTATCCAGACAAGCAGTGCGATAACAGCCATAACCGGAAGGGCAACAATCATCGCAATCAGCGTCAGGGTGAGATCAAGAATTCTCTTTATAATGGGCACATTTGACATTTTTGCTGTTAACCAGAAGCGTTTATTTCGATTGATCTAATTTGAAATTTGTATTGCCTTCTCAACATAGAGAAAGTACTTATGATTGTCTTGTTGTGTATATTGAACAAAAATAACCTGATAATCAATAATTCTTCCAATTTTTCGTATCGAATAGTCCCTTTATTTCATATTACAATTAGGGGAAACAGGATACATCGATGATTTTTATGACATCGTTAAACATTCTACAGGATAAGGATTTTTTTTACAATGGAGAACAAAAAAGGTCTCGTTTTTTCCGGAGCACGTCCGACAGGACGGCAACACTTGGGGAATCTACTCGGGGCAATTCAAAATTATGTCGGATTGCAACAAGATTATGATTGTATTTATTCCATCGTTGATATTCATGCATTAACTACAGTTGAGACAACTGTTGACTTAAAACAAAATTGTCTTGAAATGGCTTTGGATTGGCTGGCTGCAGGAATTAATCCGGATCAATCGATTATGTTCGTTCAATCGCATGTTCCGCAGGTTATGGAGCTTCATACAATTCTTTCCATGATGGTTTCATTAGGAAAACTGACGGATTTACCGACATTTAAAGAAAAAGTCCGCATGCATCCAAACAACGTAAATTACGGTCTTGTCGGATATCCCGTATTAATGAGTGCGGATATTCTGCTCTATAAAGCCAATGCCGTTCCGGTCGGAATTGATCAGGCGCCGCATCTTGAATTTACGCGGGAAGTGGTTCGAACCTTCAATTATCGTGTTGGCAAACAGGTGCTGGTCGAGCCTCAGATGAAAGTCACACAGTTTACAAAAGTGATGGGGCTGGATGGTGTGAATAAGATGAGCAAAAGTTTGGATAATGAGATTGAAATCGCGGCGGATGCGGAAACAACCCGTAAGCGCGTCATGACAATGGTCACGGATACGCAGCGAATTCGCCGCACTGATCCTGGCAATCCGGATGTCTGTAATGTGTTTTCTTTCCACAAGATGTTTTCATCACAGGCTGAGGTGGACACGATTGAGCAGGAATGCCGTTCTGCTGGAATTGGATGTGTGGATTGCAAGAAAAAATTAGCTGTCAATCTCAATAATTCCTTGGAACCACTGCGCAGCAGACGTCATGAGTTTGAGAGCAAACCCGATCAGGTTTGGGAAATTCTCTATGACGGCGCTGATCGAGCGCGCAAAATTGCTGACCAGACGATGCTTGAAGTACGGGAAGCGGTCGGTCTGGCTTTATATCGGCAATAGAAAAATCGGGGATGGACAGAAACCTCAACAACGTGAAATATAGGGAGGATTCTTTATTGCTGTGATGGCTTTTCACGGAGTGCAAAACCATCACAATGACAAATCTTTCCTCTTTTCTTAAAGAGTTTTTCCAAAATTCGAATTACTGATCCGGATCATCGGATCAATAAAAAAAAACGGGGACTTCAATAATCGGAAGCACCCGTTTTTTTTATTTTCTATAGAATTGCAGATAAAAATTTCACTTTGTATCGAACTGAATTAATGAAACTTTCCCTTGATTGGTCAGTACTCCCAGATAGATGCCATCTGGAGAGAATGAAATCTGTTGGATGCGTTCTGCCTGGTTTGTATCCGTATCATTGGATAGCGGGAACGATTCCTTGCTGCTGATTTTGAAATCGGTAAGATTGACTGTATATAGATTGGAATCATCAGCAATTAATACCCGTTGATGATCCGGTTGAAAAGTAATAGCCTGAGCAGGTTGGTCTTGCAGAATTATACGGCTGATTTCTTCTCCGCTTTCGGTATTCCAAAAAATAACTGCATTTTGCATCGTATCTTCTGTGGAAATTGCAGTGGTCAGGATTTTTGAATCGGGTGAGAGCGCATAAACATCCACAAAATCCCAAAGGTCAATTCTTTTCCAGAGTTGTCCATCTTCAATTTTCTGAAGCTGGAAAGAAGCTCTGGCGTGCCACAAAATTGCAGCATTGTCTGGAGAAAACGTAACATTATAAACGGGAGCAGCCGTGGAAAAACCGGAAAGGGTTTTTCGCAGTTCCCCGTTTTGGGAGTCCCAAATGGAAGCAGAAATTTCATCCGCTGAATAAATCAGGACGGAGGATCCGTCAGGAGAACAAGATCCGCCATAGGCATGGAAAGGAATCGGGATACTTCTGATTGTCTCAGCATTAGTGGCATCATAGAACTCGATTTTTTGTTCGTCTTCGATGACGGCTGCGGTTTGATTGATCGCGCAAAATCCGATGATGATCTGATTTCCCTGATTTGTTTCGAATCGTACCAGTGGATTTAATTGAGGAATCGGATATCGCAGAATTGCGGATTGATTGATTTGCAGTATATTTCTGGCATCCGGTGTCCAGGCGAGATAGCCGGCTTGAAAAAATGCAGGTTCATTCTGTTCGACTGGAGAGAAGCCGCAGGAAAGGATCAGGAATATCGCAAAGAGGACTGTAATTCGATTTATCCGCAAGAAAGCTTTTTTCATAGAATTGCCAATTATTTCACCGAATCAGAAAATTCGTCTTTTTCTTCTTTTTTTTTATCTTCATCGTCCTGGATATCGACTGTCTCCGGAGAAGGAACAACCGCAGATGCTTCCGGAATATCCGGATTGATATCGACGGGGAGTTCTACCGACGTGACAGGTTGTGATTCAGGAATTTGATTCCAATGAGATTCTTCTGGCATTGGATTTGGGACATCCTGTGTTTGCAAGTCTTCAGCAGGTTCCTGATTTTTGAATAATGGAGAGGATAGTTTTGCTTCCATTTCCAGCAATGCTGCATCCATCTCGTTTCGGGCAGCGATTGCTTCTTTCTTTGCCTGTTCCGCTTCTGCAAGCGTCAAGTTCGCATTACCAAGCGCATTCTGTAAATCATTAATCTCGCGTTTGGTTTCCTGATACGTTCTTTCAAGATTCTGTTTTGTTTCTTCTAATTCCAGGATTCTCTGGCGCAAATCTTTATTTTTGTTTTGTGTGTCGATCAGATCGGTGCGATATTTTGCCAGACTGTCTTCCAATTCAACAACTTCTTTGTGATGGCGGCTGTTTGTTTTCTTGGATCGAAACCAGCCGGGAATCGTTAATAGCGTAGTCAGAATTGCTCCTATCGTTAATGCAATCAGCATTAATACTGCCAATGGACTATGAAATTCCCAGATAAAAAATTTTAATAAAACAGTCTCTGTGTTTTGCATTGAAAACATCACAGCCAGGACTGCGACTGCTAAAGAAAAGATCATAACAAATTGCATAAGTCCCTCCTTTTTCTTGTATCTTCAATTGTATAGGATTTTTTTAACTTTGCGTGAAAAATCAGTAACTCGAAATATTTCCTTGCTATTCGAATCAATCATAACAACAAAGAATCCTCCCCATATTCCGAATCGCTGTTTTGGAAAATTCTGTGCAAAAATAAGAATATAATTATCTCATGGGAAAATCATACACGCAATATGTTTGCCAACAGTGCGGCCGGATTAATCCGAAGTTTCTGGGACGTTGTCCGAGCTGCGGCGGGTATGGTACGATGGTTGAGGAAATCATTCAGGATCTTCCAGTTTCAAAAATCATAACATCGAGCAGCGGACAGAAACTCCATCCTTCCGAACCGACCCGGATGAACGCCATTGATATGAAAAATGAACAACGGATTGACACGGGGATCGCCGAATTGACACAGGTTCTGGGCGGCGGAATTGTTCCTGGTTCTGTCATTTTAATCGGAGGGGATCCCGGCATTGGTAAGTCAACGTTGCTCCTGCAGACTGCCATAAAAATCGCTGAAAGAGGGACCGTATTGTATGTTTCCGGGGAAGAATCCGAACATCAGATTAAGATGCGGGCATCCCGGATTCAGGATTTTTCCAAAGGCGATTCGAAAATTCCAGAAGAACTTTATCTCCTGACAGAAACAGATATGGATTCAATTTTGGATCAAACGCAAAAAATTAATCCGCAATTTCTGATCATTGATTCGATCCAAACTGTTCAACTTTCTGAATTGAATTCGACAGCGGGTTCTATCAGCCAGGTACGGGAATGTGCAGGACGTCTGCGTGAACTGGCAAAAAATCGTGGCATTACCGTTTTTTTAATTGGCCATGTTACTAAAGAAGGCATGATTGCCGGACCACGCGTTTTGGAACATATCGTCGATACCGTGTTATATCTGGAAGGCGACCGTTTTCAGTCGCTCCGTCTGCTGCGATCTGTCAAGAATCGCTATGGGCCGACATCTGAAGTTGGTGTTTTTGAAATGATCGAACGAGGATTGGTCGAGGTAAGCAATCCTTCGGAAGTGTTTCTGGCAGAACGCATGGTCAATGCGCCCGGATCGGCAATTGTCGTTACAATGGAAGGGACAAGGCCGATTCTGGTAGAAATTCAGGGTCTCACCAACATTACACCTTTTGGAAATCCGCGGCGCACGCCAGTCGGTATTGATATAAATCGGCTTTTTTTGATTACAGCTGTGATCACTCGGAGACTTGGAGTCCGATTAAGCGAACAGGATGTTTTCGTCAATGTCGTAGGCGGATTAAAAATCTCAGAACCGGCGGCCGATCTTTCAATTGCCGCGGCTATTGTTTCATCGGTAAAAAACCAGCCAATTCGTGCTGATTGTGTGTTGATCGGAGAGATTGGACTATCTGGCGAAATTCGGGGAGTGAGCAAAACTTCTGCCCGGTTAAAAGAAGCTGCGAAACTCGGTTTTACTACAGCCGTTATTCCCCATGCACTGCGACGGAATGAAACGTTTCCCAGCGGTATGCAAGTGATTGAAGCCCGATCTTTGCGGGAAGCGATCCAGACAGTTTTGCTGCCCCCGATTAAAGAAGAGTAACTCCGACTGATGATTTTCAGATTCATTGATTGGGATTTGATTTTTTGGAAATACGCAGTAATTCGAAATTTGGAAAAACCTTTTGAGGAAAGAGAAAAATAGTTGTTGTGTTGTTTTGTGTTTTAAAAAAATTAGACAACAACAATTATTCCTTTCCATACTTTGAAACTTCGAATTGCCGGGAAATAAGAGGAATGATGGAAAATAATGGATTAAAAACAAGGCTGAAAACTCCAATTGAAACGATGGTGATTCAAATACGAAAGAATCATGCATTGGAACATGCTTCGATTCATGTCCTCGAGACAAAATACCAAAAAAAATGTCTCTCTGGATATTCGATTTATAACGGATTCTTTCTGATGGGAAACCTAACGATTCAAGAAGCTAAAGATGCGGCAGATTTAGCTTTGGCAAGGCTGCAGCATGGCGAGAAACAACTGGCAATCCATCCGGGATGCGGCACAAATTTAGCTGTAACCGGATTTTGCACGGCAGTTGGAGCGATGATCACACTATCCGGTGCAAATTCCAGAAAAGAACGGTGGAATCGGTTTTCAACATTGGTTTCCATGAGCAGCCTTATGGTGATGATTTCAAAACCTTTGGGGATTAATGCTCAGAAATATATTACAACCGATGCGGAAGTTTCCGGATTGCGGATTATGGGAATCAGTGCAAGTGAATTGTTTGGAAAACCGTGTTTTTTTGTTGAGACGAGTCTGACATTTCAGGAATTTCATTAAGATGGATGGCGCTTCAAATATTTGCATCCTGCATGGAGACGATGAAGAAGCAATCGAACTGGAACTCAAAAAAATTGAAAAGCTTTCGATTGATTCTGGCTTAGGTGATTTGAATTTTCAGGAACTGGATGGAAAAGCTCTCTCCGGTGATGATTTTTCGAATGCAATATTTGCTCTCCCGTTTCTGGCGGATAAACGAACGGTCATCTTAAAAAACCCATTGCAATTAGCAGGCGGCAGAGATGGAAATCAGCGGTTTCTGAAACTGCTGGAATCGATTCCATCTTCAACGTTGCTTTACCTGGTGATTCCAGACATGATTGAAAGAAAAGACTGGGCAACGCTGGGTAAGACTTCATTTTTGCGTAAATGGGTCGAAAAGAACTCCGATCGGGCTGCCATCATGGAATACAAACTGCCTTCCATTCAGGCGATGCGAGACTGGATTATTAAGAAAGCTGCTTTTCTAGGAGGACAGATTGAAGGTCCGGCAGCGCAGGCTCTGGTTACCAGTGTGGGAAATGATACCAGAGCGGCAATGTTTGAATTGGAAAAGCTGTTGTTATATGTCGATTATCAGCGTCCTGTTGATATTACTGATGTGCAGGATCTTGTTTCCGGTTCCATGCCAGTCAGCGTTTTCGATATGGTCGATTTTCTGGTATCCGGAAATGCGCGTGACGCTTTACGGACGCTGCATAGGCTGTATGATGATCAGGAAATTCCTGTGCTTTTTTCGATGATTGTACGCCAGTTCCGTCTGTTGGTTCAAACCAAAGAAATCATGGATGAACATGGCGCTTCCGACAGTGTTCAAAGAGAATTAAACCAGATCCAGTATGTTGCTGATAAATTAATGCGTCAAGCGTCCAATTTCACAACGGATCAGATTAAGAGAATTTATACAAAATTGGTTGATCTGGATTTTGAATTCAAAACCAGTCAGACAGATATGAAAGCAGCGCTGGATACTTTTGTCATGGATGTGGCGAAAATGCTTCAAAAATAAATCGGCATTTCGAAATTTGCGAAAACAATTAATAACGAAGAAAGAAAAATAGATGTTGTGTTGTTTTTGCATTTTGGGCAAAAACAACACAACATCAAATTATTCTCTCTATATTTCAAATAGCTCAATTTGTTATTTTGTTACTTGCAGAATTTCAACCAATTCTTTGTTTTCAGAAAGTGCAATTTCTTTTTCTTCCGGTTTTACCGAAATATAGGGAATTTTCCAGAAACCGGTTCCCTGGGATACTTCATTACCGAGTGCTGTGGATGTTTCATAATATGGATTGCCGGTTGAAATGATATGGACCCAGCTTTGCCCCGGTTTTAATGGAAAAGCATTCCCTGCCTCATCGATAAAACGGATCGGGCGCATTCTTTCCGTTTCTCTTTCATAAGCTTCTGATTTTGTTGTCCAGTACACCTGATACATAATACCGTCACGGAAGATAATCGCCGGATTCTTTTCCACATAATTGAAATTGACTGTAAAATTGCCTTCTGTTCCAACGAGCGTGTGCGATGCAAAGAGAACGATCAGATTTTGGACTGCTATAGGCCGATCATTGAGAATATCCACATCCTCAACAATCTCCGGATTTGAAGAAGAATTTTGTGATCGATGATAAAGGCCATCTTTTGCATCAAACTGCCATAGTATCTGATTAAAACTGGCATAACGCATAAATAGGGATTGACCGTGTTTTCCTTCTTTTACAACACCAATGGAAAATGGAATTGTTAAACCCTCGATATCTGGTATTACCAGTCTTTTTTTCCATTTTTCCAGGTAATTTTGAATGTGCGCAACCGGAATGTCCGGATATTTTTCATCACCTGCCAATCCGAACCATTTTTCATTATTCAAAATACCGGCATCCTCAACATATTGTGGATTGCCGGTTGTCAGGAGTAAGGCTTGATATTGTTTCCGCAGGGATTCAAGTCCCAGTAGTGCTCCAGACATTGCTCCGACATATGGTTCCATCGCTTTCGTAGTTTCCGGCAAGGATCCATAGAAAAGCGCAATGGGTCGGGATTCGCCTGTGTTTGCATACATTTCAAATACCCAAGGCGCCTGGCTTAAACCGGCAGATGGGCGATTGCCGTCCGGATATCGAGATATCGGAATTAAAACCGGAGGATAGGTCAGATAATCCGGATTACTGATAGACTGTCCGGTCAGCGGATTGACAAGCGGCAATGTCCCTGGAGAAGCGGGGATGGCAGTTGCAGCGGCGACTGTCGGTGATTTGCTGCTTTCCACTGTTGCTTCGACTGTGTTTTCCGGATTTTCAGTACTTTCCGCAGGGACAATTTCTGTCTCTGCCATGGTATTGACAGGAGCGGGCATTGTTTCAATTGGGGATGCGGTATCAGTTTCGGTGATTTGTTCCGCTGATTCTGTCTGAACCGGTTCAGTTATTGGAGGCTGGTTCGTTGCCATATCTCCGTCATTTACCTGGTAGGCACGCATCGCGGATGACAGGAGAAAAACTGCGATCATCCCAATAAGTAATTTGAAAAGGATATTTTTTTTCATAATCCGCCTTCATGACTGATGTTATTACTATAGCAGTGCTTTGATTCACAAGGAGCTGAATCATTCCGTGTCAATTTTTACAATTTGTCATCTGTGAAGTGTTATTCTGTTTTCTGCAGCCCATTTCAGCGCAGGTCTACTCCTATTTTACAACAGAAGTGTTCTGCAGCAGCAATTCGAAATAAGGATTGATTTTTCGAATAAAGAAAGAAAATTAGTTGTTGTGAAGTTTTTGCGCGAAGCGCAAAAATAAATGATTAATAAATAATTCTTTCCATAATTCGAATTTCTGGAAATATTGCACAATACTCTTTCGATAATAATTTCAATTTCTACTGAATTCCTGAGTATTCAATATGCAAATGCACATTTTAGCTTTCTTGTTTTTTTCTATAATTCATATAAGTCAGGGAATCAAAAAGAAAGGAAAGAAAATGAAGAAGAATATTATCCCTATTTTTATGCTTGTAGTAATTTTTACAAGCGTGTGTTTCAGCAGTGGAATTGCAGCAGATGATACTGTAAAAATCGGTGTTGTTTATCCACTCTCAGGAAATCAGGCGTTGACTGGATTTGAATATCGTGCCGGTTGTGAATTGGCAGAAGAAATCATCAATAATGAACATCCTGAATGGGCTCCGTTAAAATTTGCCGAGACTGCCGGTATTCCAGCACTTAACGGCAAAAAGATCGAAATTGTCTATGGTGACTCTCAAGCTACTCCTGAACGCGGACAAAATGAAGCAGAACGGTTGATCACACAAGAAGGTGTTGTGGCTTTGATAGGTGCATTCAACAGTTCCGTTTCAACCACAGCCAGCCAGGTTGCCGAACGTTATGGAATTCCATTTATCTGCGATTCTGCCAGTTCCCCAACTTTAACATCTCGCGGTTTCCAATATTTCTTCCGCGTCTTTGGTAACGATGCAATTTTTGTTGAAAACCTGTTCACCGCAATGCGGGAAGAAGCGGATAAAGACACCAGCAGAGAATATAAAACTGTCATGGTTCTTAATGAAAACTCCCTTTGGGGTTCCGATGTCGCGGATATCGCAAAATTAGTAGCGCCAAAATATGGATTTGAGGTGATTGATCAGATCTCCTATCCTTCTACAACGACACAGGTCAACTCAGAAGTTCAGCGGGTTATAGCCAAGGACCCGGATATTCTCTTCCAGGCGTCCTATGTTGCGGATGCAATGCTTTTCATGCGCACGTTCAAGGAACAAAAATATACTCCGAAGATGTACGTTTATGCAGATGGGAAACCATTGAACTTTTCCTATCGAGAAACACTCGGACCTGATGGCTGGTGGACAGTCTTCCGTACTGTATATTCAAAGAAAGATGCACCATTTGTAAAACCGATTACAGAAGATTATTTTGCGGAACATTATCCTGATCTAAAATTTAATGAGAATCAAGGGAGTGTAATTACTTCCGTTCAGGTATTGGTTGATGCAATTAATCGTGCAGGAACTACCGATCCGGAAAAATTACGTGAGGCTTTGACCCAGACTGATATTAAAGGTGAAGAAATTATTCTTCCATTTGCTGGTGTTCAATTTGATGAAACCGGACAGAATATTTTAGCTCGAGCCATTGTTGTTCAGGCTCAGGAAGATTTCAAATTTGTAAATCTGTGGCCTTCTGAAATGAAAAATGGCGACTATGTACCTTATCCTTCGTGGGAAGAAAGATAAATAATAATCATAATCATAATCAGTCTGCTGTTGTTTTTGTAGCAGCAGACTGAGTTTATAAAAAAAAAAAACAGAAAAACTAAACCTTGTGATCGAAGGAAGCGTAAGGTTAGAGATTTTTTGTAAAATTTTTTACCTAACTTTTCCTTCCTCAATTTTTTTTTACAGATGAAATAGAAAGAAGCAGCGCATGACAGGATTAGATTTGAATACCTTTCTTCAGATTTTGATTTCAGGATTGTTAATGGGTGCTCTCTATGCTCTGGTTGCCTCAGGCTTAAGCTTGATTCAGGGATTGATGAATATCATCAATTTTTGTCACGGTGATCTTGTAACAATTTCTATGTATACTTCGTTCCTCTTATGGTCAGTTTTCAAAATGGATCCTTTAGTTAGCATTCCAGTGTGCATTATCGTTTCAACACTGGTCGGTATCGCTACACATAAACTGATCATTTCTCAGGTTTTACGAAGTCCATCCAGTTTTGGACAAATGTTTTCAACCTATGGATTAGGTATCTTGATTGCTTCAACATTGCAATTCGTTTTTACACCAAATTATCGGAGTGTTCTAAATCCATTTGTTGAAGGTTCCATTTCAATTGGAGCCATTAATATCAGCAAGCCGCTACTTTTTGGAGCTGTTGGAGCTTTACTGGCTTATGGGCTCTGCTACTGGTTTATTCGACGTACACCCGAAGGGCAGGCGCTGCAGGCGACTGAACAGGATATTGATGCGGCGAAAATGATGGGTATTGACACTGAAAAAATGTTTTTGCTTGGGTGGACGATTTCCGGGTTCTGTGTTGGGACTGCAGGAGCGTTGTTAACAAATTTTTACTACATCCATCCATATGTCGGTGAGACTTTTTCCAATATTTCCTTTGTTGTCGTAACTTTAGGAGGATATGGAAGTTTTGAAGGATCGCTAATTGCCGGTTTAATTGTCGGAGTTGTTGAAACCATATCAGGATATGTGATAGGTCCCCAATATAAATTAATTCCGGTTTACCTGACCTACCTAATTGTATTAATGTTCCGCCCTCGCGGATTAATGGGCAGACGATAGAAACGGAAAGGAGCATTAATCATGAAAGATAATGGAAAGCAATTAATGAACGACACACGAAAAATCTCACGAGGTATGGTTTTTCGAGTGATTGGCGGATTATGTTTAGCGATATTTTTATTATCATTTCCTCATATTTTTACCTCAAACTATCTTCGAAATTTGGCAATTCTCACCTGCATGTGGGCAATCGGTGGTCAGGCATGGAATGTCTTGAGTGGATATGGATCGAGATACTCAATGGGACACGCGATCTTTTTTGGACTTGGGGCTTATTCCTCAGCAGTTTTATTTACAAAATATGGCATATCTCCCTGGATCGGCATGATAATAGGAATGCTGGTCTCATCATCCATATCGGTAATAGTCGGTTTCCCCACCTTCAAACTTACTCCCGCCTATTACGGAATGGCAACTCTGGGTTTCACTTTTACGCTTCAGGCAGTTTTTTTGAATTGGCGTTGGGTTGGGGATTCACGAGGAGTCTTCATGCCTCTGCTTCGTAAATCGTCAATATTAGATTTCCAATTTGCTAATAATAAGACACAATACTATTACATTGTTTTGTTTTTACTCGTTCTGAGTTATCTCCTGGTTTATAAGGTTTCTAAGTCAAAATTAGGCTTTTATATTCGGGCAATGAAAGAAGATGAATTAGCAGCACAAAGTCTTGGTGTCGATGTGATGAAAAATCTCCAGATTGTCGGAATCATCAGCGCTTCTTTGGCATCGGTTGCCGGTACTTTTTATGCGCAATACATGTTATACGTTGACCCTATGAGTGTTTACAACAGTATTACATCCAATAACTTTATATTAAGCGCCACATTAGGTGGTATAGCTACCATTGCTGGCCCGTTGATTGGTGCGATTATTTTCATACCAACCGGTGAATTAATTCGCGGCTGGATCGGTGGATCGGGAAAAGCATTTGATCAGATGCTTTGGGGATTTGTGATTATTCTAATTGCGATCTATCGGCCAAGCGGTATTCTTGGCTGGTTCAAAGAACATGCTAAGTTTTTTTCTGGAATTTCAAAATGGATGAAAGAGCCTATTGTTAGGAGCAATCATGACAATTCTCGAATGTAAGCATATTTACAAGAAATTTGGCGGCATTACTGCGAATAATGATGTCAATATCTCGATTGATGAAGGGGAGATGGTTGGATTAATCGGACCCAATGGATCCGGTAAGACAACGTTATTCAATTGTATATCCGGTGTTTACAAAATAGATTCTGGCGAAATCATTTTTCGTGGAAATGCCATTCAAAAATTGCCCCCACATCGGAGAACTCCTTTAGGAATTGCCAGAACTTTCCAAATCGTGAGACCTTTTAAAGCTTTGACGGTTTTAGAAAACGTAATGATCGGCTCTCTCTTAAAATCCAAGTCACCGTTGGAAGCGGAAGAAAAAGCCCGTGAAATCATCGAATTCCTTGGAATGACTAAATATATCGATTACACAGGAGCCCATTTGACACTGGCTTATAAGAAACGCCTGGAAATTGCGCGGGCATTGGCAACGGAACCCTATATATTAATGTTGGATGAAGCGATGGCTGGTCTTAACGCTGCTGAAACCAAGGAAGCGGTTGAATTTGTTCGGAAAATAAATGACCGAGGCACTTCAATCATTCTGGTAGAACACGTTATGGAGGTTGTAATGCCATTATCTGACAGGGTTTATGTTCTTGAGAATGGAAAAGTTATTTCCCAAGGACTACCTTCAGAAGTATCCAAAGATCCATTGGTGATTGAGGCTTACCTGGGGGGTGAATGATGTTATTGGAATTGAAATCAATTC
This sequence comes from Flexilinea flocculi, assembly GCF_001192795.1. Lineage (GTDB taxonomy): Bacteria > Chloroflexota > Anaerolineae > Anaerolineales > Anaerolineaceae > Flexilinea > Flexilinea flocculi. The sequence goes on from NZ_DF968179.1 coordinate 175,154, forward strand.
GCGTTCAATACTCAGAGATTATTGCTCTGCATGAAGTGTCTTTGCACATTAATGAAGGAGAACTGGTTGCTGTGATCGGCTCGAATGGTGCAGGCAAGTCAACCATGCTGAGGGCTATTTGCGGGATAAATCGGCTTTCATCAGGTGAAATTTGGTTTGATGGAAAAAAAATCAGTTCCATGAAAGCATTCAAGACGGTTGAGATGGGTATTTCTCATGTTCCGGAAGGAAGACGTCTTTTTCCAAGGATGACAGTTTATGAAAATTTAACCTTGGGCGCATGGACTAAAAGGAAGGATACGATATATATTCAGCAGCAGATTGAAAAAGTCTATCATCTTTTCCCGATTTTAAAAGAACGCGCTTCACAAAAAGCAGAAACTTTATCCGGCGGACAAGCGCAGCAATGTGCTATTGGCAGAGCATTAATGTGCAGCCCAAGAATGATTATGTTTGATGAGCCTTCTCTGGGCGTGCAACCGAATATTGTTGCCCGAATATTTGAAAATATTCAACAAATTAATCAGCAGGGAATTACTGTATTACTGGTGGAACAAAATGTAAAACGGGCGCTTGATTTGGCGGACCGCGCTTATGTTTTGCAAACTGGAAATATTGTTTTAGAAGGAACCGGAACAGAACTCATGAAATCTGTAATGGTTCAAAAAGCATATTTAGGAATATAAGCGAGCAAATCTTATGACTTCTACATTAATCAAGAATGCAATGATTGCTTTATTTGACAGGGAAAGAACATTTATCGAACGAGGCTGGATATTTATTCAAAATGATCGAATCAGACAGATTGGTTATGATAATCAAAACCAACCAGAAGCTGATTTTGTTTACGATCTTGAGCATCACCTGGTTATGCCGGGATTTGTCAATATTCATGCGCATCTTCAGCAATATTTCCGAGGATTGTATGAGTTAATAGGGGATTTCTATCAGGTAAATCTTCCTCTTGAAGGTTATCGATTAGATGAGGATATGGAAACACTCGGTTTGGCTTCCGCTGCCGAATTTGTTTATGGCGGATGCACAACTTCGCTTGTCATTTACACATACCCGGAGGGATTCGCAAAAGCGGTGAAAAAGACAGGAAATCGTGTCTATCTGGCATCTGATATTGAAGAGGTTGATCTGAAAGAAATGCAGAAAGGCAAGTATTCCTTTCTTCCAGAAAAAGGGAAGGTTGCTTTTAATCGAGCAGTCCATTTATATGAGGATTGGGAAGGAGCTGCTGAAGGAAGAATTCGGACATTGATGTGCCCAAAAGCGACCGACTTAGTTCTACCTGAAACATATCAGAAAGTAAAGGAATTTGCAAAAGAACGGAATTTGCGTATTACGACTCATTTAGCACAGTCGGTTAGAGAGTATCAGCAAGTCATGAAACTATATGATTTGTCGCCAACAGAGTATTTAGCAAATCTAGGAATATTGGATAATCAACTGATTGCCGCACATTGTGTTTATACCTCCGCACAGGATGAAATGATGATTTTAGATAGCGGTGCTTCGATTGCACAAAGCACTTTTATCTCTGCACCATTTATGCGGTGGAAGGACATGGGAATTCCTGTAGGATTGGGTACGGATGATATGTTCCATGACATACTGCAGATGCTTCGTTCTACACGGCAAGCACAACAACATCGGTCCAGTGCTGTGATCGGAATTGATCAAATGCTTGCTTCTGACAGGTTTACAAGCCGGCTGTCACCGTATGAATTATTGGAGATGGCGACGATCGGGAGTGCCAAAGCGATTGGAATGGACTCTGATATTGGATCTCTTGAGACAAAAAAGAAAGCAGACTTAATTGCTGTTGACTTTAACAATCCACTATTATCTCCGACTTCGGATCCGATTACCAGCCTGTTGTTATACGGCAATTCTGGAAACATAGATTATGTAATGGTAGATGGAAAAATGATCAAAGATCCTTCCGGGATGATAAATTTTGATTTACCAATTGCATTGGAGCAGGCGCAAAATCGTGTAAATCTGATTGTTGATAAATTCTTTTTCGATTTTCCAGAACAAAAAAAACGATGGCAAAAGAAGCTTTCATATAAAGAGGGAGAGGCATAAGAAAATGGAAAATACAAAAAATAAGCCAGTTGCAAAGATTGGTTTTGGACTTCCATATGATACACCGCATGATGCGACGGGATATTGTGCAGCTGAATTAGCAATTCTTGAAGCAAACGAAAGAGATGACCTGCCGTTTTTTCTTGAATTGAAACTTGTCAACGACGAAAGAAATGTTGATCGGGCTCTTGTGGTTTCGAAAGAATTTTGTGAGGATCCGGCTGCAGTAGGTATGTTGGGACCATTAAACAGTCCAATGTCACATGCTTCACAACATGTCTATCATCAATATGGGATGGCTCAAATTTCCTCAGAACCGATAAGTCCCGGTTTAACTGAAAAAGGCTATGAGAATTATTTTCGTTTGTTATGTAAAGGTGATGTCTATGCAAGATTGCAAGCTCGTGTAGCTGTGGAGTATATTGGCGCAAAGCGTATTGTTGTTATAAATGATGGCGATCCTAATCGATACGACCCGTTGGGAATTGCTTTTTTCGATGAAGCAAAAAAACTTGGCTGTGAACCATTACTCATGTGGAAATTTGGTGATTCAGACAGACAGCTCAATTTTGACCCGCTTGTTGAAACAGTTAAATCACAGAATCCTGATCTGGTTTACTTTGCTGTTTATTGGAATCCTTCTCATATTATTGCCCACCAGCTTCGATATAAAAAATGTTCGGGAGTATTTCTGGGCACCGATGCATTAAAACACATTCCTTATTTGGAGGTATATGGTTTAGATCCTGAACCTCCGTATCATACTTTTAATGGTGTGGATGTTCGACTGGCACCTTCTTGCAGAGAATTTTTTAAAAAATTTGCAGTACTCTATCCTCATACATTGGTCAATCTCCAATATGCACCGGAAGGATATGACATGACCAACATGATGATAGAAGCAATCAGACGAGCTGGCGTGATTGACAGAACAGCTGTTCTTCATGAAATTCAAAAAATGGGACAAAACGGTTTTGATGGTCTAATTGGGAAAATTCGATTTGATGAAAATGGCGATTTGATTGATCCTGAAGTAGGTTTATACCGATGTGTAGAAAGTCTGCGTCATTATATCGGACCTGTAAAAGAGTTATTGAAATAAAGGGGGGAACATGCTGTATTTTTCCTATGGATCGTTTATGAGCATGGACGTACTAAAACAACATTGTCCATCTGCTAAAAAAATTTCAACTGCCGTTCTTCCGAATTTTGAAGTTGTTTTTAATTATTACTCAAAAAATTACAAAGGAGGATGCACTGGAGCTGAATTTGTCCCAGGGAAAATTGCTTATGGTGTTTTATATGATATTTCTGAAGAAGAAATGCTTCATCTAGACCAGGTTGAAGGTGTTTACTCAGCAAAATATTTTCGACAGGAAGTCGTCATTATTACCGAAGAGGGCAGATTGGAGAAAGCTTTCATTTATCGAACAACTAATCCATCCGGCCCTCACGAAACTACTCGGGCTTATTTGGGAAAACTTCTTGTAGGAGCCAAAGAAAATCATCTTCCGGATGAATATGTAGAAAAACTTCAAAGACATTTTGATTCTTTACCGGAATCATGAAAAGGTTAAAGTATTTAATAATATCGATTCAATAAGAAATTCAGAAAATTATTCTTCATTTCTTTCTTATTATTAATCATTTTGGCATAGAAAGGAAATGAGTACTGATCCAACATCATTTAACAAATGATGCTAAGTATTTTGTTGCATTAAACAGGACATAATGAAAATATTAGCACAACCAACGGAAAAACCTACAGCAATATCTTCGAATGGATATTTGTTCGCATTATTGTCAACCGTAGTGTGGTCATCTACTGGAATCTTTGTCAGCCATTTGCAGACTGACTATGGAATGAAAGCCATTACTGTTGCATTCTGGAGAGATTTTTTAGCAGCTTTTTTTCTGTTGATCATTATTGTCTGTTTTTCACGTGTTTCATTAAAACAAATTTTTGCAAATGCACTTTTTTCATTGTTTTTTGGTGTAGTTACCGCTTTTTTTAATTATTTTTGGACAACCTCAATAAAACTTAATGGTGTGTCTGTCTCAGCCGTTTTGACGTATTGTTCTCCTGCTTTTACTGCTTTGCTGTCTTTTATCTTTTTGAGAGAACATTTAAAACCTATAAAAGTGCTTTACATCCTGGTTGGGATATTAGGTGCGGCGATGGTTTCAGGTGCAATCTATCCGAGTGCATGGCAGAGTAATGCAATCGGAATTGGCACAGGCCTCCTTTCCGGATTGTTTTTTTCCATTTACAGTATTATGGGAAGACTTGCTGCAAATCGGGGTATGAATGCATTCTCATCGATGTTTGGTTCTTTCTTTTTTGCTGCAATCATTCTGTTATTCTTAAATATTCCTGATTCAGAATCGTTATTCAGTTTAAAAAATTCTCTTAATGGCTGGATGACTTTAGTATTGTTAGTTCTTGGACCGACAATAAGCGGTTATGGTCTTTACATGCTCAGTCTGACAATGATTCCGGCAACGATTGCAAATTTGATCTCTACTTTAGAACCTTTTTTCACCATTCTCCTTGCATATTTATTATTAGCAGAAAAAATGACCTTTATACAATGGATTGGAGGAGCAATGATTGTATTATGTGTTTTACTGATTCAGTTTACGCGCGATTTCTGAGATTTCCTTGGTCATTCTTTAAGTCGGAAGAATAGAAAGAGCAAACCAGAGTACTCTTTATCGCTATTAACAGGTTGATCATCGAAATTGAATCGGAAAAATCAATATCCCAATCTGATATTATTTTTTGTATTCTTTGTCGAAGCGTATTCCGATGAATAAATAATTCTCCGGATGTTTTTTTCGCATCCATCATATTTTCCAGATATACTGTCACCGTTTTTAAATATTCTGTCTTGTGTTGTATATCATAAGTTTCGATTTGTTTGATCATTTCACAATAGTGGTTTTTTTCATCAAACTGGTTCCCTTTTTTCAGAATTGGATAGAAAAAACCCTAACCGATCAAGCGACCATGTTGCTGGTTTTGATCGATACATTGCCTGACCAATTTGAAGTGATTCAATCGCTTCCTCAAGAAAAAATTTAAAATCCTGAATGTTACTCGCAACTCTGCTGATTCCAGCTACAATTTTGATTTTCCGTATTTCAGCTTCGCGAAATAAAAAATCAACGGTTTTTTCTGCCGGACTCTGAAGTATATTGGTCAGTATTACAACAACATAATTGCCATATTCAAACACTGTCCCTGGAACATTATTTTCTTTAATTTTATAATCAACAAACGAATAAATATATCCTTGCTGGTACTCAAAAAAGGGGAGATTTTTAATGATTAAAACTTGATACTGTTCTTTAAGACCCAGTTTTTTTGCAGTCTCATACCATTCACTGCTATTCTGTTCAGTAAAATCATTTGTCATTAAACTTTCAAATATTTCTCTTTTTCCTCTGAGCTCGGCATTGTGAATTGCTAAATCTCGGCTTGCTATTAATGCAGCAATGGTGGTCCCCTGTTCCATCACTGCATAATCGAATTCTGATATCTGCTTGTCTGTTCCAAGAATCCAAATATATCCGAATACCTGATCGGAAATATAAATTGGAGAAAGTAACATTTCAAAATTGATATTTTTATGAGTATCTTTTTTTATATATCTGATGGTTGGGTTAATTCTGGAAAAATATAACAAACCTATTGATTTAATCGCTTTTTTTTCTTCGACGGAGAAGAAACTCTCCTGATTAAGGCTTTTATATTGATAATGATAACTGACCAGGACTTCCTGATTTCTATCGCAAATTTCGACTGAATTGCCGACGAGATTTGATAATCTTTCCGCTAATAAAGTAAGTCCACCATTGTCGATGACTAATTGCGTTAGTTCTTTTTGAATTGGAATTGAATCTTCTACGGATGAGATTTGTTCCCGGATAATTCTACCGTTGATGGCATATGTTATGTCTACATAAGGAATATTCCACGGACAACGAATTAATGGAAAGTTCAAACGGTCTGCTTCTTCAATCATTGCGTCTGGAATTTCTTCAAAATATTTTCCAATTGAAATGATCATTCCTGCTAAACCGGTTTCAGATAAAATCTGAATAATTCTTTTTTGACTCTCAACTTCTTGCGATATTCCAAAAGCAGTCGAAAGCAGCAGCATACCCGGACGAACAAATGGAATCATATCTGGCTGATCAACGATATGTGTCCAATTAATTACATTATTGATGCCTTTATGTCCGGCTACTATTTCTAAAGTAGATAGGATAGGCAATTCTGCCATTGCAGTTTTTATGGTTAATGTCATGATGAATCAGTAAAAAAATTTCCAGGAAAAGGTGTGAATAAAAAGTTTTCAGATAACCTAAAACTTATTATAACGGAATTATTTGGTTTGGGTGAGAATGAATCACCAATTCGAAATTTGAAAAGAAACTTTGTTATTCGGTAAGTCAATCCATATTTCGAATTGCCGAGAAGGAATCCATGCATTTGATAGATTGTTAAAAATGTATTTTTTTAGTATTTCTTTTTTGTGTTCCTAAAACTTGAATCTTTTCTGATTATCGAACCGAAATTATAAAAAGCGTCCTGAATTTAATTTCAGGACGCTTTCCTTTTGCTCCTCGACCTGGATTCGAACCGGGAACCTAGCGGTTAACAGCCGCCCGCTCTGCCGTTGAGCTATCGAGGATCAACTCATAAAATTATATGCTCTTTTGTTTTTCTGTCAAGCAATACGTTATTTTTGAAATATGAAATGTGACTGACGTGAATTGACAAAGTAAATGCAACCAAAGCATAAATAAAGGAATACTCGATCATACAGATATCCGAATTGGCGGGTTCGCATCTCGCTTCATTTAAAACACGTTATGAAATCATGGTTGGCACAGGACTTGCACAATATTGAATGAACCTTTGGATACAGAATTATGTATACAGCGGAAAAGGATGATGACAAATGAAAACAAATTCTAAATACCTGCTTTGGATAATAATCACCATCTGTGTTCTGATGGTTTTCCCTGTATCAGCACAAGATGATCAAACAATAATACCTTCGGATGTCGCGCTGCCATTGGATAATCCTGTCGCCATCGATGACATCGATGAACCTGGTGCGGATGGTGAAATTGGTCTGGCTTATCTTTCTTACAACACGACCGTAGGTACTTATGCTAAATGTTCCACAGATGCGTTTTTCTATATGTTACTGGTAAACGAATCATCGGAAAGCGCTTCAGTGGTTCTGCCGCGAAGAGCAAAAGTTCAAAATCAATATTATTATGTTGAGAACAGTGCCTATACATGCAAAGATGTCAATTATACGACATGGACTCAGGATAATTATGCGGATGCCAACGGAGGATCAGCTTGCGTTTTAGATGATAATGTTCTGGATTTGCCAGCCCATTCGGTGATTTCTGTCAGAGGGAAAGTGGTCAATTTTTCACATGAAATCAGCAGAGAGAACAAGACTGATTCGCTGTTGTATCAATTCGATATTCAAATTAATAACAAACGGAAAAATTCAGCAGGTGCGTTATATGAAGAAAGCGCCATCTGCAAAGCTTTGGAATTTTTGGAAGTTTCTGAAAATAATCGGATTGAAGGCGGATATTTTATTGATCCGACGGCAAGTAAATCATGTTCGATGAATTATTTTTTCATTGTTGAAAATAGTGATTTAATGTATTCCAATGTTGTCGAACTCCCACGTTGGATCGATTTGAATAACAACCGTTGGAGTGTTGGCTGCAGTTATCTATACGACGGTTGTAAAATCTCCGGATTCCGCCATTATGCGTGGGCAATTCTCGAGGATGGCGCTGATTATCACAATTTGAATTATCAGTTTTGTGATCAAGATCGTGCCTTTGGCAATAACTGCTACGAAGAAAACACACTCTGGTGGCTGCGCATTCCTCCACAGACAAAAATTGCTGTTCGCGGTATGGTGAACAACCTTTGCGGTGATGCAGCTACGTATCCCTTCTTTGAAAATTATGTTCATGCGAGCTTTGAGATTAGTGATGCAGGCTCCAATAAATGGTGGGTTGATGGCGAAATTGCAGGGACTCCTCTCTCCAGCGCTGCTTCCAATTTAGAGGTAACTGCACCGCTCTATTCACAAATTTCCGATCGTGACCCGGACGAGGAAGTCACTCGTTATCTTTTTGAAGATCCTTCATTAGGGCAAGATGAGCCGGTTTCAAACGAAACCGATGCAGTAAACCAGACGGCTGTATCTTCACCGGCAGATATTGATCCGTTGTCCCGGAATGACGAGAGCTGGTATCGAATTGGTGATCCTGAATGCGATCATTTCTTCTGTCATGATTTTCATCTGCCTCCAACCGGTTTCCCTGCAAATCGGATGACGTTATTGAATCAACAGCCAACAGAGCTTGCGTATAAGGATTTGGGTAATTACCAAATTGAAATTCCAGCTCTGGATGTAATATCGTCGATTGTGGGTGTTCCACAGCAGGGTGATACCTGGGCAGTTCAATGGCTGGGTGAGAATTCCGGCCTTTTGGAGGGATCTGAATTACCGGGTGAAGGATTGAGTGTCATCGCAGCGCATAACCATATTGATACCGGAACGGCAGGACCGTTTGCCATGCTGAGTACGATGGAAGAAAATGACCGTATCTTTATTCGTAAACCAGGCGGTGATCTGATGCAATATGCGGTTTCACAGAACCTTTTACTGAAACCGGAAGCGTTTTCTGATTTGAAAAATGTCGTTACGGAGAATTCTCTGGTTCTAATCACTTGCGAAAATGAATCCGTGGATGGCGGATATCTGAACCGTCGCATAATTATTGCCAATCCTTCCTGAATACGAATGGCGATTGCACAGTAACTCGAAATTGAAAAAGTCAATCCCTATTTCGAATTGATAGCGGTTTCCTCGAGTAAAACGGGAAAAACCAGCACGAAACAGAATATATAGACAAAAAAGACCAGAATGAACTCAGAGAAGAGATTTCATTCTGATCTTTTTATAAATTGTTTTTTTCGAAATTCTGATTTTGGACTATGGAATTTTCCCCCTAAGTTTTAAAGGCCACTCATTATTTAAAATTTCTATTTCCAAATTCCGTAATTCGGACGATATGGAAGAAAAAAGAACATAGTATTTTTCCTTTCATACAGAAAACCGTTCTATGCATCGAATTACTGAGGGAGAACCCTTTTAATGTGAAGACTTTTTAGAAATATGGTACTATCTATCGCATGAAAAGGGTAAAAAACAGAGCCGTTTTCCTCCTTATTCTTGTTGTCTTCCTCTTGACTGCATGGGATGATGCTACACAAATATATGAAGTTGAAAAAGGAGACACACTTTCGGAAATTGCCTTTCAGTTTGGTTTGAGCATGGAACAGATTCAGGCAGCAAATCCGAAAGTTGATTTTTCACTGTTAAAGATTGGTGATGAATTGGTGATTCCGCCAGCTAATGCTGAGGAATATGACGCATTTATTCAGAGTATGTATTCGAAATATATTCAGTACAACGGTTCGGAATGCATTTCTCAGCTTTTTCATCAAATCAGTTGTTTGTCACGAATTAAAAATTCGGGGGATCAACCCGTAATCAATCTCCAAATGCAATTAGAGGTAGCGGACAGCAGCGGGAATAAATTGCTTTTATCTTCAGGTTCACCGTTGATTCAACTTTCACCTGGTGAAGAAATTCCCGTGTTGTTTACAGGGTTCAATTCGGAGTTATCTGCGCCTTTCGAAACACGATTTCAGGTCAAGAATCTGGATGTGGCTGACTATCGTGAAAATTCTTTTCGCATTGCAGCAGATTCGATGGGCAATTCTTATGAAATCTCTCCCGATGGTTTGTGTGCGAAAATACAAATCCGTTTTGCATCGGATCTTGATATTCATGCTTTCAACCGGAACATTAAGATCGTGGCTGCTGTATATCGAAAGGATGGGACTCCAGCCGGTATTCGAACATGGATTGGAAATGTCGCATCTGAAATCAACATGAGCGTTTATTCACTTTCCGGTAAAATCGAGTCGGTGAAAATTTGGGCAGAATATTATTAGCAAGCAGCCATTCGAAGACGATGGTTCGAAATATGTTGAGGGTTCTTTATGGTTGTGATGGCTTCATGCAAAGCCATCACAACAAAAAGTATTTTCTGATTAATTCGAAGAATAACAAGTCTATTTTTCGAATTACTGATGAAAGGATTTCGGGACACAAGGTAGTATGAAAGCATTGGTGACTGGAGCTACGGGTTTTATCGGATCTGCATTATGTCGAAGACTTTGTGAAAATGGATATCAGGTGACTGCATTTCATCGGTCAACCAGTATTATTCGGCAGATCGAAGATCTTCCTGTGCGACATGTCATTGGTGATTTGTGCGATGATATTTCGGTTGAAAACGCTTTTGCGGATAAACCGGAAATCGTATTTCATTTAGGAGCTCAAACGGCTTCTGGAAAAATTCGAAAGCGAATTCTGGATGTGAATATTGGCGGGACCAGACGTGTTCTCCAATCCGCTTTGCGAAATAAAGTTGATCGAGTAATCTTCCTCAGCTCATCGTTTGCGATGGGGATCCCGGAAAAAAATCATACCAGGCAAGCAAAACCGGCTTTGATTTCTGAAGATCATACCTGGAATTTCTCCGCGGCGAAATGGCCTTATGCCTGGTCGAAGTATTTAGCAGAAAAAGAAATTCAATTGGCATCCGCCTATGGTATGGATACAGTGATTCTCAGTCCTTGTATTGTGATTGGACCTGGTGACCATTATCGAAAATCGAATTCATTCTTGGTACAGTTTCATGACCATCCTCCGTTATTTCATGTTGATGGCGGAATTAATTTAATCCATGTGCAGGATGTTGTGGAAGGATTGATACAATCCGTCACGTATGGGGAAAGAGGAGAACGATATCTTCTAAGCGGAACGAACGTTTCTTTCCAGAAATTATTTCTTCTGATGTCCGATGTCCTAAACTTCACATCTCCGAAATTAGCGTTATCGAATCGTTTCTCCAGAATCTTGTTTCAATTTATAAATGGAGAAAAAAATCCATCCAACGTCGGAAATATTGAAAATGATCTGTTTCATTTTGCAGGATATTATTTTTTTTATGAATCAAGAAAAGCTCGCATACAGCTCCGGCTTTCTCCTCCGAGGAATCTGACTGATTCATTAAAAGAATCCTGGAATTGGTTTAAAGGAATGCAGTAAATGGAAAAAAAGACAATTTGTATGTTGCCTGAAATTACTTCTTTGGGCGGTCCGGGGACGTTTCAGAAGAAATTTCAAGAAGAAGCTGCAAAATCGGGCATTGAAGTGCATTTTAATCCCGAAAGGAAGGATATCGGTGCCTTTCTCATCATTGGAGCTCCGCGCCGTTATATTCCATATCTCCTTCGGGCTCGTCTATGCAATATTCCCGTGATTCAGCGCCTGAACGGGATGAATTGGATTCATCAGGTTGTGGATTCAGGATTGAAGTATTATCTTCATTCGGAATTCGACAATCTTTCCATCGCATTTGTACGAAGATGGATTGCTTCCGGCATTATCTATCAAAGCCCATTTTGTGAAGAAAGATGGAACAAAAAATTTGGAGTATTAAAGAAACCAGTAAAAATTATTTATAACGGTGTCAATCTGGATGATTTTAAACCTTCTGAAACGACACCGGATTCACACTCAATTCAAATTATGATGGTTGAAGGGAATCTTGAACACGGAAGTGAGTACGGTATTGAAATTGCTATCCGAATGATTCTGGGTTTGTCAGAAATATTTCCTTGTTCGATCGTTCTTCAAATTGCCGGAAATGTCAATCCGCAATCCAGGGAACGAATTCAAGCGACTTTCAATGCATTACCATCTCATGTTCAAGTAAATTTTCTCGGAGTTCTTCCAAAACAGGAGATTGCTGCATTGGAATCACAGTCAACATTTTTCTATTCTGCTGAAATACTGACTGCATGTCCAAATTCCGTGATCGAAGCTCTGGCTTGCGGTTTGCCAGTGTTGGGTTTTGATACCGGATCACTGAAAGATGTTGTCGGAGATGGTGGTATCGTGATTTCTTATGGCGCTGATTATTTAAAACTGGAGGAACCGGATATAAAAGGGCTAATTCAGGCAGCAGAAACAATTGTTCGTGATAATTTGAAGTACCGTATCCGAGCAAGAAAACGAGCGGAAAACGTCTTCCCTTTGGATCAAATGACTCTGGACTATATTCGATTTTGTTTAAAAGATTGATTGAAAATAATCGTAAAAGCGAATTTTTCAAATCTTAAACAGCGACTCGAAAAGCATCTCAAGTCAGATGATTTTCGGTTCATGGTTTGTAACGGTTAAGAACTTTTCAATCCCCTGATGTTTAAGAATCAATGTGGCAGTGTTAACAAGCGGATGACAGAAAATTCGATCCGCTTCCCAGGCTTCTCTTAAAAAAATGGTTTGCACTTGCCGGCTGGTATCATTGATGACTGCCAACGGGGTGACCGAGCCAGGTGTAATTCCCAAAAGCTTCTGCATCTTTTCTTCACTGCCAAACCGCAGTTTCGATTCATTCAATTGTTCACCCAGCGTTTTCAAATCCGTTTTCATGTCCGAACGGGTGATAAGCAAGAAAAAACGGTTCCCTTTGTGATTTGACAAAAACAGATTTTTTGCGGAAAAACCGTTTAGGTGATTGGTATAAAGATCTGCTTGCTCATTGGTATATACAGCAGGATGTGCATAGTACTCGTAATCTATTTCGTGTTTGTCCAAAAAACTCAATAAAGATTTCTCATCATAAATTAATATTTGCGGGTCAGAATTCATCATCCGTTTTTTTTAGCAAAAATTTGCTAACAATATGTCCTTTCCCCTTGCGGCTTCCCAAGGATAAATGATCCATGCGTCCGTAATTGCTGCAAAAAAATCAGGTTTGTCATTTTTAAATAGATTCATTTTTGGATTGAAATGGAGAACACAGGTGAACGGGATTCCCTGAACTCCGCTGATTCTGCTTTTGATTGTCGAAAGACATCTGCCGGTCCCCCATGCGTTACTGACAATCAGAATATTCTTATTGGCAAGCTGTGAATCGGCTGGAAAGTTCTTGATATTTGGCCATGCCAGTAAACGCGGATCCTGGCGCTGTGTTTCCATTTCAAATTCTTTGGGGTAATCAATTTTTACCAATAGTAAATCCTCAATGCCCAAAACCTCGGATAAGATGCTGCCGGGGATAGTTCCTCCTTTGCTCAGCATCAAAATCGCATCAAAATTTGTGTGAAATTGCGGGATCAGATGATCGATCAGCCGATCGACTTCCTGCCACGAAATCAGTTCTTTGCGCATACTTGTATTCCTCAAATCTTAAAAAACCATTTGCAAAATCGAAATCTCTTGTAAGCAAATAATCGAGGGACAGCAACCTGTTTGTCTGGATATTTAAATGCTTATCCTTGGATTCTTCATAATTTTTTTCTTTTCTCATACGGTCTTTCGAAAAATCGAATTACTGAATCAGAAGAAAGCATGTCCCTAAGAATAATTTTATTATAGTAAATTTTAACTTCAAAAATTATCAAGTGCGGAATTCGTCAGCAATTCCAAATGTGGAAAGAATTCTTTATTGTTGTATTGTTTTAAATACTTTACACCAAAGATTTAAATGATAAATCCATTCCATTTGGCTTGTTTCATATAATTTCATGTCGTTCATCATTCATTCTGATAAAAGTCTTTAATTTTTTCGACAATTTTTTTCGTTTCTTCGAATTCCCATATTTCGAATTACTGATTGCTGCCGGCCGTCTTTGAAAAACAGCACAGGGTAAACTATAATTATTTTGATTCGGACAGACCAAGAAAGTGAACTGATTTTTATGAGGCTAAATCGAATTATCTGGTTTTTGATTATGATCGTTGCAGGTGCTGTGCTTGGGCTTTATTATGCCTGGATCGTGAATCCTGTGCGGTTTATTGATGCGACTTTCTATGATCTACGCCAGGATTACAAAGCGGATTATATCCTGATGGCTGCAGAAATCTATCACGAAAATCCTGTCCTGTTTCAAACGATGATTCGCATTGATCGGTTAATGGAAAATTCTGCGGAGGAAGCAGTGGCTAATGCGATATCCAATGCTGAAAAATTAGGCTATTCTGAAAACGATTTGGATCTGTTATATAACTTGAATAATGCTGTGGGCGGAAAAAAAGACGAGACTGTTGAACCGGAAGATATCTTTATCGAATATAACATTCCCGAAATCAATCATCAGGACATTTCTACGCCAACGGTTCCAGCCAATGAGGACTTCCATAATTCGTCTGAGAATCCATTTGAGCAAGGTGACGGTAATGGTTGAACATAAAAAGCGGGGACCTTATTATTTAATAACCGGACTGGTGATTGGATTGATCATTGGTCTGTTCTATGCCTGGGTGATGAATCCTACCCGATATGTTGATATCACGCCAAAATCACTGCATGCAGATTATCAAAAATTATATTTGCAGATGATTGCAGAATCTTATCAGGCGAATGAAGACATGGGAAGATCCTATTCCCGGATCAAACAGATGATGGATCCAGTTAATCTGGATACCCTTCGTTCCATGTTGTTAGAGATGGAAAGCGATCCTGATTTTAAGGAATCTTTTGATGTAATCAGAAATTTTATTAATGATTTGGATATCTATATCCGGAATCAAAACAACTGGCAAGCGGAAAATCACCAGAATCCGGTTATAGAGATGTCTCCCGTAGAAAATTTCGAATTTGAAAATCAAACGAAACCCACTGCAGAAACTCTTCGCGTTATTGCTCCTGAATCATCCGGCGGTTCTCAACAGTCAGATGGTTTTTATGTGATTTCCAATCCCTGATGTGGAACGGAGATCAAAAACTCAAGTGTTCAGTAATTTGAAATCAGAAAAAGCTTTATAGAAAAAAGAGAAATCTTGTTGTTATGGTGTTTTTATGCTTCGCGCAAAAACATCATGACTACAAATAATTCAATACATGTTTCGAACAACGGATGAAAAATATTACATATCCAATCATGAAAATTGAATTCTATTTTCGTAGGAATTACTGTGTTGCAGCGTGTATAATGGAAACATTATCTGCGATGAGTTTTGAAAGAAAAATATTTGGAGGTTTTTATGATCAATGAAGTTTTAGATGATGCAGAGAATCGAATGAAAAGCGCAATTAAGGTATTGGAAGATGATTTGGAGGGTATTCGAACTGGCAGAGCCACGCCGACTTTGGTCGAAAAGCTGATAGTCGAATATTATGGAATGCCGACACCTTTTAATCAGGTTTCAACCATCAGCATACCCGATGCTCGCACAATTCTAATTCGTCCATTTGAATCCTCACTGATTAAAGCAATGGAAAAATCAATTCAGGCGTCAGAGTTGGGATTGACTCCCAGCAATGATGGGAAATCCATTCGCCTGATGTTGCCCCCATTGACCGAGGAGCGCAGAAGAGATTTGATGAAGGTTGTTAACAATCGACTTGAAGATGCGCGTGTTGCAATCCGAAACATCCGCAGAGATGTCATTAAAGATATTAAAGATTTTGAAAAAGAAAAAATGATTTCTGAAGATGATCGGAAAAAAGGCGAAGAAAAAATTCAGAAATTAATCGATCAATATATTGCTCAAATTGATGAAGTTGGAAGACATAAAGAGAAAGAAATCATGGAGGTTTAATCAAAATCAATGACTGAGTTGAAATTAGATGTTCCACCTGAACGGATCCCACGCCACATTGCTATCATTATGGATGGAAATGGCCGATGGGCAAAAAAACGCGGATTGCCTCGGTTAGCTGGTCATAGACAGGGAACGGAAAATTTACGCAGAATTATTAAGGCGTGTGTTGAGTTTGGAATCAAGTATCTTACGATCTATGCGTTTTCAACCGAAAATTGGGGAAGACCTGAAGATGAGGTTAGAGGACTCAATCAGATATTCAATGATGCTTTTGTAAATGAATTTGATGAATTGAACCGTCAGGGTGTGCGGATTATCCATCTCGGACAACGAGAAGGGATCGGAAGCGATATGATGGCAAAAATCGATGATGCGGTTGAAAAATCGAAGACAAACGATCGGTTAACACTATCTGTCGGTTTAAATTATGGCAGCCGTAATGAAATTATGCATGCTGTCCGTAAAATTGTAGCAGATGGAATTCCTGTCGACCAAATTACAGAACCATTGATCAGCGATTATTTGTTTACAAAAGGGATCCCTGATCCGGATTTGGTAATCCGAACATCAGGTGAATTACGTTTAAGCAACTTCCTGCTTTGGCAGTCAGCATATTCTGAGTGGGTATTCCCGGATGTGCTATGGCCTGACTACAGTCGTGAAGAATTAATAAAATCAATCCAAGAATATGCAAAAAGGGACAGACGTTTTGGCAAAATTAACGATAAATGAGCAAGGTGATCATTCTATGCTGAAACGTGTTATTTCAGTAATCGTACTTGCACCGATTTTGTTGTACCTGGTTTATCTGGGCGGCATTCCATTTCTTATTGGCTGCTTCCTGATATTGGGCATTTCGGCTTATGAATTTGGTCATATTTATAACCGTGATGAAAAATGTAAAACACCTATCGCCCTATTGGTGGTTATGGTCCTGCTGCTGGCGTCTGCAAGGTATTTTATCGGTTTTGATGCTTCGCAGCGCATGATGACAAGCTGCATCATGGTTTCGATGATCTGGGGTATTTTTGCCTATGAGCATCATAGTACGAGAGCTGCTTTTGGCTTTGCAGTCCTGGTGACGGGTTTGGTCTATATCGGCTGGCTTGGCAGTTACATGATTTCTCTGCGTCAGGTTGATAACGGGTTTTGGTGGCTGACCCTTTGTCTATTGATAGTATGGATGAACGATACAGGAGCTTTATTCGTTGGTAAGAAATTTGGCAAGCATCATATGCTGCCCAAAGTCAGCCCGCAGAAATCCTGGGAAGGGTATCTGGGCGGAATTCTGACAGCTTTACTGACAGCGTGTTTATTGCATATTGCTTTTCCGGCAATCTCAAATATGCTGACCAGGAACCAGGTCCTGATTTTGGCTTTCATCTTATCTGCCTTTGCCTCCATGGGGGATTTTGGAGAGAGCATGATCAAACGGACATTCGACATTAAAGATTCTTCCAATATCATTCCCGGTCATGGCGGTTTCTTTGACCGTTTTGACACGGTTTTCTGGGCAATGCCGATTTGTTATTTGTTCTATGAACTGATCAGTTACGGGCTGTTACAAGTTTAATCGTTCCATTTGAAAGCCGTATATTAACCGGGATAACTGGCCCAGTCATTTCCATTGGATATATTTCATTACCGGACTGCATATAGTTTTCCGGATATGTGACTGTTGTATTTTCTCCAGAGTATGTGCAATAAACCGCTGTGCCCTCTGGAATAAAAATTCGAATGGTACCATTCGCTGATTGGAGGTTAATCGGTATTTGCGATGAATAGGGCAGCATGATATCAATGTTGCCGGTATTATTCATGATATCAGCGCTTGCGAGACTCATTCCTCGAAAGTCGATGATTTGATAACCGTTGTTCATCTTTAAGGATAAAGCAACGTTTTTTCTCTGACTGACTTTTAGATTCCAAAAAGCATCTGAGTCTTTGTTTTCATTTGCCGCAGTACTGGACAGCGCATAAGTAACTGAATATTCATCCTGGAGCATTTCTTCTGAAAATGTCTCATTGGAAGCTAATGCGATTGAACCAGTGAGTGAGCGATTGTCCAGATTTTCACTTTTTAATTGTAACTTTCCTGAGTTGACGCCAAATCGCAGCGTGATATTCGCTTGCTGCGGCAGTAAATAATCGATCTGACGGGATCGGGAACCGGATGAAACGCCCCCCGGTCCGGGAGTAGTCAGCGGATAGCTTTTCGCCATGCCTGAACTGGTAGGAAGCGGAACATCTGGTATCGGCACAATTCCTTTTGCTCCTAAAATGGCATAAACCAGAATGGCGATGATAATGATTACCAGCAAACTTCCAGCCAGACTCCTTCCGCATAACAGCATATCGATTCCAAAAAGAATTAGAAGCAATGGCCAAAAATTAATAAAAACATTCCAAGTCTCACTGGATCCGGCTGTGATATTAAAAATAAGAACTGCCAATCCGGAGAAGACCAGAACAGCAGCACCAAGGATTCTTTTCGCTCCGAAAAACAAGTCCAATCCCGCTGCGATAAAAATTGCAGGCCAAGCGATTTCCATCAATGCTCCGCTCGATGTACCGAGCAGCCCCATAGCTTGTAGCTGGAAAAAGGCACCAGCAAGAATCACAATGATCGGCATGAAATAGGTCTTATTCGAATTTTCCATATAAACAGAGGGTTGCAATATTCATGCCGGATAAACCGGAAACAGCAGGGAGATTATTTGCGAATAAAGGTGAATACCAGTCCCAGCACGCTTAATAGTATCAGAGTCAGTCCAATTGTTTGACGGTAGGATTCCATCTGATTAAGTACTGTTGAAAAACCAATTTTGGTTTCTTCTGGCGTGGGCTGCTCCAGGGAAGGTGAGGGATTGAAGTTTATTGTATAGGTAGGTCGGGGTGTGCGTGTTGGAGGACGCGGTGTATCCGTGATCGTTGGAGTCGGAGTAATTGTGTAGGTTGGTTCAATAATGAGTTCCTTCCCTTCATAAATGACCGGATTCTCAAGATCCAGGTGATTTAATACTGCAATGGTATTCCAGTCAACTTTATAAGCGTAAGCGATTTCTGACAACGTCTGACCGCTGGTAATTTCATGAACAACCGAACCGTCAGGTTGTCTTGTCGCAGTCATCAGAGGAATTGGCGAGGGTGTCGTTGAGACAATCGGTTTTGGCGTTCGAAAATCATAAGTCGGCAGCGGTGTGTACTGAATGGAGCCATCCAGGAGGTAGCCGACCATCACGACAACAAAACGGCGATTTCGTTCATCTGCAACACCAATTCCGATATGCTGTCCCTTCATATCCAATAATTTTTGGATACTTTTCGGATCCGATTTCCAAATTGAATGAATTAAATATTCTGGTGTTGTATCAACCCAAATCATTGCCACATTTTGGCTGACAGAAAAAGGCGCTCCTCCTCCATAACCGACATCGATTGCCCTTGTCTGAACCGTTTCTCTCTTCGGTCCCTCTTCGGTTAATTTTCCGATTTTCAAAAGATAGGCGGCAAAGTTTTGTGCTGCCATGGATAAATTTTTATCAAAAATGAGCATCGGAGCTTTTTTTTCAGCCCGTAGCATATTGATTTGGCTGAAAATTGATTGGATTGCTTTTTCTTGTTCACTCACGGGAGTGGCTGTGGTAGTGCTTGTGTGATTAATGGATTCTTGGATGGCTGTTGCTGTGATCGAATTTGCATCAGTTTGTGTGTTTGCAGCAACAAAAAAGACAGTTACTGACATCAGAATTTCGGTAAGAAAAGCACGACTTTTTCTCATGTACGATAAAAACCGTAAAAGATGGTCAGGAGAAGACCGATTCCGCAAATGATTGTGAGCATAAAACCAAATTTACGAGCGCCTGGTGTATCAAAAAAACTGATGTGCCCGATCAATGGAGAAGGTGTAGGTGTTGATGTAATGGTCGGGGTTAAAGATGCCAACGGCGGCAGTGTCATGGTGATTGTAGAGGTTGGTTTTGGTGTGTTTGTGACAGGAGGAGGAGTCACTGTAGGAGTCAAAGTGTCGGCAACTGGAGTCCCTCCGTAAAAAATCAGGATTCGCCGACCTGCAACTACACTGGTGTCATCGGGAGACATGCCGTTCAATTCCTGCAATTTTGCTATGGTTGTCCCATAATTTATGGCAATTGTCCAAAGTGTTTCGTTGACTTGCACTGTGTGATAGACTGATCCGTCCAATTCAGGCGTACTGGTGGCAAATTCACCGGGTTGGACAGGCGCGGCCTGAATGTCAATGAAACTTGAACCGGCGTTTATATTGGGAGCAATTACGGTAGAGGCGCTTTTCTTATCCAGGTTGGTATCATTTCCAGAGCTGTTGACTTGCAGTGTGTAATACCTGGTTCCATCAGTTCCTACTGCCATACCTGCCCCAACTGTTCCACTGTCCAATCCGATCATGGTATATAAATGGAGTTGATCCGTCCACATCTGTTTTACACAATAGGAAGCGGCAATGTTTTGTCCTGCACAGACATTTTCTGATCTGGCTGGAATTCCGGAGCCATCGGCACGGTTGTGTGTGGAGGTATTGATAGATGCCTGATATTCGCTATGCGCCTGGGCAGAAGCCGAAAGTGCAGGATCCACTGTGTATGCAGCTAAACCGTTGGCAGCTCGCAGGGCATTTACTTCCGATATTAATGAATTCGCGTCCTGGGCTGAACAACTTATTTTTGGTATGCAAAAAAAAATGGCAATGAGAAAGATGATCGATAATGTCATTTTTGGAAATTTGCTTTTTTTACTCATGAATTGGATTATAACGCGAACCATCATATTTATTAAAGAGCAGTAATTTGAAATATGAAAAGAATTCTGTATGCGAAAAGTCACTCCATCTTTCAAATTGCTGATTAGAGAGCAGTAATCCGAAAGTTAGATCTGAAATTTGAATCTATCATAACGATAAAAAAATCCTCCCTTTGTATTACTGAGTAAAGAGCTGTAATGTAAATTCTGGAAAAGCCTTTTGAGAGAAACATGAAAAATTGTGTTTGTGGTGTCAGTCTGAGAAACGTATAAACAGCAGATCACAATTTATTCTTCTCTTTTTTCAAATAACCGAGTTTTCGTGATTTACTTGAATCGTTCATTTGAGGATAGTAACGTCTCGGGCAGTCTGATCCGTACGTAAAAGGGGCAGTGTGAGGACAATTCGGGTTCCATAACCGGTTTGATTTTGATCATGAAAAATTGGGCTTTCTGCCCAAACCTTCCCGCCATGAGCTTCAACCAGATTTTTTACGATAGCCAATCCAAGACCTGAACCTCCGCTGCTTCGGTTACGTGATTCATCTCCTCGATAAAATCGGTCAAAAATATATGGGAGGTCAACCGGATCTACACCGGATCCCGTATCCTGAACAACAATCTCGCAATTGTTCTGTTGAATATCCGATTTAACTTGGATTGAAATCATTCCGCCTTCTAATGTGTATTTCAATGAATTCCGAATCAGATTCATTAAAACCTGTTTGATTCGATCAGCGTCTGCAGTAAGCGTCGTTTCTCCTTGAAAATCATTGATGATTGTGATACCTTTTTGATCTGCCTGCGGTTTTATTTGATCGATAACTTGTTTGACCAGTTCTTCGATATTAATCTCGGAGAAATCAAGCTTCAATTGCCCTGTTTCGGATAACGAGATCAACCGTAAATCGTTTACCAACCGATTCAAAAGAAGTGTTTCCGAATAGAGAACGGCGATCTGCTCTTTAGAAAAAGGCAGAATGCCATCCTGGATGCCCTCCAGAGTACCCTGCATAGCGGTCAGCGGTGTGCGTAATTCATGTGCGATGTCTGCAGTCAGATGGCGTCTTTGGACTTCTGCTGTTAAAAGACTTTCTGCCATTTTATTGAAAGTTTTTCCCAATTCTCCGAATTCGTCCTGTGTTCGAATATCAACTCGCTGGTTTAAATCACCCCCTGAAATTTTCATTGCCGCGGCTTTTAATTTCCGAATTGGAGAGATTATTTGCAGGAAAAGAATACTGCCTAGCAGGATTGCAATTGCTCCGGCAATTCCCGCCGAGCTGATAATCGCTTTGTTCATAGAAGAGTAAAAATCATCTGTCAGAGAATTCTGCTGCTGATTTATGAAGGGACTGACCAGTAAAGTACCGACTTGTTGATCCTGAGCATTGACGGGTAAACCACGTTGCAGGTCGGATTTAGAAATTTGATTACCGTTCATTTCTTTTTGGGAATCCATAACGACAATTCCTTTATTATCGGTAAGGATGACTCTGAATTCCATTGAGCTCATTCCAACAGCAATCGAACCATTCCCCTGGCGATTCTCATTCCAGTTCTGGTTCTTTCCCATGCCATATCCGCCCATCCCGGGTTTAGCCAGATCGCTTTCTGTTGAGAATAAATCAGTTTCCACGTTGTCCCAGGATTGATAGGATTCATAGTAAGCCGATAAAACCGGTATCAAGCGGTTGGCATACATTTGACTGCTGCGATTCGAATAATATTGGAAAGCGTTATGAATTCCTTTTGGCATTAATGTGAAAATCACAGCTCCGCCGATGGCAATAACAAATAAAAATGCTCCAAGTAGTTTGACAATCAGACTATTCCGCATCGCCGCCTTCTTCAAATTTATATCCAATACCAAAAACTGTCTTGATATACGCAGGCTTTTTGGGATTTTTCTCCAATTTCATCCGGATATTCTTGATATGCGCATCGATGGTGCGTTCATATCCTTCGAATGCACTTCCTTGCGATTGTTCCATAATTTGCAGACGACTCAGGACACGTTTCGGCTGGCTTGCCAGTACCGTTAAAATATTAAATTCTGTGGGAGTCAAATCCACAGTACGTCCGGCTACTTCAACAATATGCTGGTCAGTATCGATTATCAGATCTCCGACACGAATCTGGCTTGGCTTCGAGGCTTCGACATTTGTTCTCCGAAGAATTGTCTTCACACGTGCTGTCACTTCGCGCGGGCTGAAGGGTTTTGTGACATAATCGTCAGCGCCTAATTCCAATCCAATCAGCCGATCCATCTCCTCAACTCTCGCCGTCAACATGAGAATCGGGACATCGGATTCTTTTCGGATCATTTTGCATAAGTCAATTCCGTTGATATAGGGGAGATTCAAATCGAGAATAATGAAATCGGGTTTTTCGCTTTGAAATTTTAAAAGAGCGGCTTTCCCATCCGAAGCAGTTGAGACGAAAAAATCAGCATTTTCCAAATATGCTTTCAGAATTGCGACAATTTGAGGTTCATCATCGACCACTAAAATTCTCTCTCTCATACCTTCGTCCTTATGCAATCGTTGCGTTGATTGATTAATAATATAAAATATTGACTTGTTTTTCAAATCCATTCACAAAAAATGTTGTTATTCGACAGCAGCAATTCCTGCGAAAATAGAATTCTATTTTTGCAGGAATTGCTGGAAACCATTACGGAGAAATTCTGCGCGACATAAAAGAGTGTTGAACTTTCTCGAATTTCCGGGATCATTCAACACTCAAAACCTTAAGTTTGATGGTTCTTGAATTTACTCGTCATTGTCGTTATAGGGACAATCATTATTGATCGGGCAATTCTTATAATTCTGCATACGATTTCCCCCGCCGTTTTGATTCATCTGATTTCCCATTCGGTTTCCAGATTGAGAATTCATTGTGTTTCTGCCGGAGAATTGATCTCTCATTTCTGTCATGATATCCTGGAATTGTTCGATGGTCAGACCGGATTCATCCGCAATTTGGGATAAAGTTTTTCCGTTTTCCAATTGAGTATTCAAATCCTCTTCTGAGATTCCAAGTTTCTCTGCAAAATATGCGATTCGTTCATCATGGAAAACGCCATCACCGGTTCCGGGTGTGTTCTGGTTTCCCATCATATTGTTCTGTCTGTTTGTGTAACCGAAATTTTGTTGGGTCTGATTTCCCATCATATTATTTTGTCCGTTTGAAAAACCAAAATTCTTTTGCGTTTGATTTCCAAAACCCTGTTGATTCTGATTTCCAAAACTTTGACCATTTGGATTCGATGGACGGGCGCTCACAATACTTGTAAAAGAAAGAATGATGATCAGCATCAGTGTCAATAGTAAAATTTTATTTGTTTTCATGATATATCTCCTTAATATTTATTTTTCGTTTTATTTCACTTTCAATAATGATGTTATCGACCAGTCTTGAAAAAGGAATGAAGAAGATGTGAAGATTTGATGAAGATTCTTTTTGCCCCGAAATTCGAAATACAAACCAACTGAACAACAAGTAATTCTCTTCATATTTCAAATTGCTGATTTTGGGTGGGCTTGACTGCGAACAATTGTTCTGTTATAGTTATTTTAGAACAAATAGAAAATTTTGTTCATTTCGTTTTAATTCTGGTTCCTGGGAGGTAAAAATGGCAAGAAAAGGGAAGTTAATGAATGAACGACATGAGCGAATCATGAAATTCCTTCAGGACTATCAGCAAAAAAATCAGTATTCTCCTTCAATCCGGGAAATTGGAAATTTTATCGGAGTGAATTCGACATCTTTGGTTGATTACTATGTTCGTCAGCTGGTTGAGATGGGATATTTAGAACGGGATGAACATGTATCTCGCAGTATCCGAATTGTCAGGTCTTTTGAAAATAAAAAAAACAAGCCCCAATCGGTTTCATATTCAAAACAGGAAGTGTTGCGATTTCCGGTTTTGGGTAGAATCGTTGCAAGCGCTCCGATTCCGGTTCCGAACTCTGATCTGGCGTATTTTGACGCAGAAAGTTACATTGAAATACCGCGGAAGATGATCCCGCTGAATGAAAAAGATTCCGAACTGTTTGTACTGGAAGTCTCCGGTGATTCAATGATTGATGCAATGATCAATGACGGGGATAAAGTTATCTTTCGGCAGGCAACTGCAGCAGTCAATGGGGATATGGTTGCAGTCTGGTTATCTAATAATGACGAAACCACCTTAAAATATTTCTATCATGAAGGCGATCGTATTCGCCTTCAGCCTGCTAATCCCACGATGGGACCGATCTATATCGATAATCCTGAACAGGTCCACATTATGGGAAAGGTAGTTATGGTAATTCGGAATTTATTATAAGAAAAACATATTGAAAAATGCGAAAAGCTGTTGTAATTTGGAAAACAACATGAAGGAATTCCGTCATATTGTTATTGTTTCATCCCTCTATTTACCGCATCTTGGAGGTGTTGAACAATTTACACAATCCCTGGCAAAATCTCTTGCCGTTGAATGCAAAGTGACTGTTTTATGTCTTAATACAGAATCCATCCCGCAGGATACTCGGGATGGCCGATTAACCGTGCAATACCTGCCTTGTTATTCTATGTTTTGCGGCAGACTTCCAATACCCAGACCGATCACCGGCAATCTGTTACGATCATTTTTTCAATCGAATCAAGTAGATTTTGCGATCATTCAAACTCGCTTATATCCGTTAAGTTTTCAAGCTGCCCGTATTTTGTCTGAAAAGAAGATCCCATTTATTTTGATCGAACATGGAACCGGACATATCCAATTTGGAAAAGGTTTCATGAATCGACTTTGGAAATTGTATGAACATGGCATTACCTTCGGTCTGAAACGTTATTGCAAAAATTACTATGGCGTTTCTCAAGCCAGCCTTGACTGGCTCCAACATTTCGGTATCTCAGGAAAAGGTGTTATTCATAATGGTGTGAATCCGGTGGATTTTCAGGAACTGCAGCCATTTTTCCGTGAAAAATATAACATTCCATCCCAGGCGATTCTCATTGTCTTTGCAGGACGAATTCTGAAAGAAAAAGGTATTCTCGATCTGCTGCAGGCTTTTTATCAAATCGATTCTGACAATGTCCATCTTTTTATTGCCGGCGCAGGGGATATGGAGCTATTGGATTCTTGGCGGGTGAATTCTCACATCCATATTCTGGGACAAATTTCACATTCAGAATTATTATCGTTATTCGCTGAAAGTCAAATTTTTTGTCTGCCTACAACCTATCCTGAAGGATTACCCACAGTCATTCTTGAAGCAGGTTTTTCCGGGATTCCGGTTATCACAGTTGATTCAGGGGGAATCCGTGATGTCATTTTTGATGATATCACCGGTTTATTTGTGGAATCCGGTTCTCCCGAACAATTGCGCATAAAACTGGAACTTCTGATTCGTAACAGTTCGGAAAGGCAACGGTTAGGTTCCAATTTGCAGAATCTGATACAAAAAGAGTTTATCTGGCCTGAAATTATTAAGAACATCAAATCACTATGGTAATCCAGTGAAAAATGTTTTTTATCAATATTCCATTCAGTATTCTTAAATTTGGTAAAACCTTTAATTGAAAAAGTGAAATTTTATTGTTGTGTTGTGCTCCGTTCAAAAACATCGCAACAACAAAAAATTCTCCCGATATTTCAAATTGTTGTGTATAAAACCGAAACTCGAAATTATTGGTACAATAGGTAAAGTTTTCCAGATATCATCCGAATGATCAGGAGTAGTCCTTTGAAAGTATTGGTAACAGGAGCTGCGGGTTTTATAGGCACTTCACTTTCGAATCGCTTGATTAAAGACGGTTATGAAGTGATTGGATTGGACGATTTTTCAGCAGGCAATCCATCCGGGCTGATGCCTGAAGTAAAACTTACGGAAGCTAAAATTAATGATCAAAAAAAACTATGGGAATTACTGCAAGGAGTAGATTGTGTTTTTCACCTGGCAGCAAAAGTGATTGTTCCTGATTCCATTCTCTATCCGCGTGAATACGAAAAAATCAATGTTGGTGGAACGGTAACACTCCTTGAAGCCATGCGGGATGTCGGTATCAATCGTATGGTATTTGCATCATCCGGCGCAATTTATGGCATACAAGATGAACAACCTCTGAAAGAGACTGCAAAACCAAAACCTGCTTCTCCATATGCTGTTTCGAAACTGGCATCTGAATATTACATCAATACAATCGGCAGGTTATGGGGATTGGAAGCGGTATGTCTGCGGATTTTCAACGCATATGGACCTGGCCAAAAATTTTCTTTTGCACATGCTCCGGTCATTCCGACATTTCTCAAACAGGCGGCTTCCATGGGTACGATCGTGATCCATGGCGATGGAAATAAAACTCGGGACTTTATTTATATTGACGATGTTGTGGAGGCATTGGTAGCTGCCTCAAAAATTGACAGGCCTGTAGAATTGGTAATCAACGTCGGAAGTGGCACAGAAACATCTGTCAACGAAGTATTAAGTCTTGCCAAGAAAATCACGAATGGATCTCCGGAAGTTGTTTACAATCAACGTCGTCCCGGCGGACCCGACCGAATGTGTGCGGATATTACACAAGCAAAGACGCTACTTGGTTTTAAACCGAATGTGCATTTGGAAGATGGTATGCGAATGACTCATGAATTTATTGAGCGATTCCGTAAATAAAAAAATTCCGTTTCATATCGGCTTTAGAAGAATACAAAATGATTGAAGTATCGATTCACGTTTCATGGGAAATGACACTTCAACGAAATTCCCCTCTTTGCTAACAAGACTTTTCCATATTTTGAAATTCTGGTTGACATAAATCATCGCAACAATAAAAAAATTCTCTCGATATTTCGAATTGCTCACATTTCGGATAGCAGGTTAAATTTCCTGAAACTATCGTCAGGTATAATAGATAGTATTATGGAATGGATCGATTGGCTTCTTTGCGCTGGTACAGTGATGGCATTTGGGTTCGCATTTCAAATGCTCTTACCTCCATATGGATGGCTTGCCGGTATTTTTGTCGCCGGTCTTATGTTGTTCAGAGCAAAGAAAAAAAGGGATGACCTTCATAAAAAAGAATAGATTTAGAATTTGGAGAAAATTAAAATGGATGAAAGTTTATTGGTAGACGACAATATGGTGGTCAGCCTTGCTTATGTGTTATATGTGGATGATGAAATTGCTGATTCAGCAGATGCTTCAGATCCACTGGATTATATTCATGGACAAGGATATATCATCCCGGGTTTGGAAAGAGAATTAACCGGTTTGAAAGTTGGCGATAAAAAGACCATCCTGGTTGACCCGGTAGATGGATATGGCGAACGGATGGATGATTCAATTGTTGAATTAGAACGTAGTTTGTTTCCGGCAGAATACGAACCAGTAATAGGGAATTCATTGAATTTACAGGATGATCAATCAGATCAGGTTTTTACCGGTTATATTCACAGTTTTGATGATTCAGTTGTCCGTGTTGATTTGAATCACCCCATGGCTGGAAAAATATTAAAATTTGATACGGAAATCGTTGGAATTCGTCCTGCAAGTGCGCATGAACTGGAATCCGGTCTGCATCAACACGATTGTTCGTGTTGTGGCGGATGCGGTGATGAACATAGCTGCGGTTAAATCAGGATTATCATGGTTCGTTACGAAATTCCGATGACTCCGGGGCCTGTAAGAATTTCCAAGGCTGCTTTTCCAGCACTAATAGCTGATTTTGGCGCTGGATACATGGAAGATGAGTTTTACGACACCTATCGCAAAGTAGGTGAGAAACTTCAAGTTCTTATGGGAACTGCCAATGAAGTCATTATTCAGTCAGGTGAAGCCATGTCGATCCTCTGGGGTGCATTAAAGAGCTGCATTCTTCCTGGGGACAGAGTCTTATGTATCAGTACCGGTTTTTTTGGTTCTGGTTTTGCGGACATGGCAAAGAGTCTTAAAGCCGACGTAAACTTATTGGAATTTGGCTTTGATGAGACACTGCATGATTTTGACCGAATCGAATCGGTTGTAAAAACTTTTTCTCCGAAGGTGATCACAGTGGTTCATTGTGAAACTCCTTCAGGAACACTAAATCCGATAGCTGAATTGGGACAGATCAAGAAAAAGTATCACGTTCCTGTCATGATTGTCGACGCTGTCTCATCAATCGCGTGTACTCCAGTAAAGGGTGATGAATGGAATGCGGATATTGTCATGGGAGGATCTCAGAAAGGTTTGTCCCTTCCTCCGACTATTGGTTTTTGTTCTATCAGTGATTCGGCATGGGATGTCATCCGAAAGACAGCCTATGAAGGCTACGAAGCTTTTCTCCCCTGGTATCGTTTGAACGAATCAAAATGTCACCCGAATACACCGGATTGGAATGGAATTGCTGCAATGGATGCTGTTCTGGATGAATTGGCAGACGAAGGATATGAAGAAGTCTTTTCCAGGCACATACAAGTTGCAGAATATATACGGAAAACTGTATGTGAACTTGGTTATCGACTTTTTCCAAAAGAAGACGCTGTCCAGTCCCCTTCTGTTTCCGCTGTATATATCCCCGACGGATTATCGTTTTCTGAGTTTAATCAGAAAATTCGATCATTTGGAATGGGGATAGGCGGAAGTTTTGGCCCATTGGAAGGTAAAATATTCCGAATCGGGCATATGGGTTCTCAGGCAACCATGCATAATGCAAAAGCGGCATTGGATGTTTTAGCACAAGTCATCTGAAACTCAATTACTGATCAAGCTGAATGAAACCACTTCGAATTGTTATCATAGGTTCGGGTTTAGGAGGGCTGGCTGCTGGAATTCGCTTAGTATCTGAAGGTTATCAGGTAACGATTCTGGAAAAGAATACGCTTCCAGGCGGTTGCCTGCGAACGAAAGAGATTAACGGTTTTCGTTTTAATTATGGTGCGGAGGTAATTACCGCACCATTTCTTTTTGATCAGCTTTTTGAACAGGCGGGCAAAAATCGGCATGATTATTTTGATTTGCTGCCTTTTGAACCTGTCTTTCAGGTGATTTTTCCAGGGGAAAAACGGTTTGCATTTTTCAGCGATCCTCAAAAAACGCTACAATGGAACAACCTGTTTTCTCAGGAAGAAGAAAGAGCGTTGCTTTCATATTTTCAGGCTAATGAAGAAATCTTTAACGATGTCTTCTTTGACTATTGTTCGAAACCGATTCAGGACAGTCAACTTCGATCCTTTTTCCCTTTTCTGCCCCAAAAGCTGCAAAATCAAAAATCGTCCCTCCAGGTTGCAGAAGCATATTATAAAACGCCAGAATTGCAGCTTGTATTTGGTTTTTGGCCATTATTAGCAGGTGGTGATCCGAGAGAATCCGGTTCCCTTTTTCGGATAATCCCATCCATTTTCTCGCATTGGGGCGCCAGCATTCCTGTCGGCGGAATGAAAAGGGTGCTGAATTCATTACTTAGTGTTTTTCTTGAACAAGGTGGTGAGATTTTATACAATTCTGAAGTTCAGGAAATCCAGATTTTTAATCGTACTGTTTCGGGTGTTCGGTTGATTGATGGAAGTATTTATCATGCAGACATTGTAATTTCGGATGTTGATGCTCTCACTACATTTCGTTTTCTGATTGATTCCGATAAAAACAAATATTCTTCAGTATCTCAGGCGAAAACAAAAAATCCGGGAATCAGTGTTTTTTCCTATCACCTCGGACTTGATTGTACGCTTGAAGAAAAAATTTCTCTTGCCGGTTGCAATTTTATATTTCCGAATCATTTTGATGCGTTTCTTTCAGATTTGTTTCATCGAAAAACATTGTCTTCTGATCCCTTTTTTCTCTTGAAAATTCCTGCTAAAACCGATTTATATGCCGCTCCGCATGGATTTGAAGCATTGTCTGTCGTCATTCCGGTTCCGAATCTGGCAAGCGACATTTCATGGGAGAGGGAGTCCTACCTGTTTCGGACTCATGTATTGGAGTTGATTCAGGATTATTTTGTGACAGATCTTCGAAAGCATATTCTTTTTGAAGATTATTCAGATCCAGTCAGAATGTGGACTGAGAATAGATCCTATCTTGGCGCTGCATTTTCAGCAATGCCGAGTTCTGCAAAAAAAAATGACCACAGATTTCCCAATCGATGCAAAGATATCCGAAATCTGTATTTAGTGGGTGCAGGAACGCATCCAGGACCTTCGATTCCGGGTGTGCTCATGGGGGCTGCAAATGCTGTATCGCAGATTAAAGCTGATTTTTCTTAGAACGATTGCGGAATATCTGCGGAGAAAAAATTAGGTTCAACGGAATATTTTGCCTGAATTGTACCAACTCGATTTTGGAATAGATCTTCTCGTATCGTAATCAGCCAGAAATCGGTTCATAGCAAAGAATAAATGTTCCATGTCTTTTTCAGTCGCACTGTTCATGTGGGCTATAACGAAAAAAGTATCTTTCATTTCACCGGGGCAACTTCCGATGGATATACCATACCCGTCTAAGAAACCGATCAGGTCTGCCGGAGTGAATTGAGGAAGCGTTTGTAGAACGGAAAAATTCGGGGATGAGGATTGCGGGTCTGCTAAGAGTTGAAAACCTTTTGATACTGCCCATGTTTTTACCAATTCTGAAAGGTGTTCAATCCGCTGAATTCTTTGTTCAATTCCTTCATACTGAATTTCTTCCAATTGTCTTTCCAGAGCATACAGCAACGGATAAGGAATGGGTGAAGTGATTGAATTATCTCGCATCAGCAGCTGTCTGTTCAGATTCAAATACCATCCTTTACCTGGATTTCCCAGCGCCTTAAAATTTGCATGTTCATCCAGAGCGATCATTCCGAACCCCGGTGGAAGTCCCAGCGATATCTCACTGCATGCCAGCATGACATCAATTTCCAATCCAAATTTTAATGGTTGAACGCTGGTTATACTTGAGGAGCAGTCTGCTATGATGATCGTTTCTGGCGAGTTTTTGCGAATTATCGCTGAAAGCGCTGGAATGTCATTATATATGCCGGCGTATGGATCAATTTCCACCAGGCAGACAGCATCAAAATCCCGTTCCATGATTCTTTTTTCAAATTGGGCGAGAGAAAAAACATTTCCATAATTTGCATCAAAAATTGAAACATTGATTTCCATATTCTTGCTGATATCCAGCCATTGTTTTGAAAGCGGTCCATTAACACAAATTAAAACCTCTTTCTGAACGAAACTGTTCAAAGCTATTTCGTACAAACCTTCCCGTGAACAATGGAAAAATTCCAGCAAATATGCATCCGGAAATAATAGCTCCTTAGTCCGAGTCTTCAGATCAATTTGGAAATCCGAGATGGAAAGGGGCTGTGATTTTGCCTGAGCAGCCAGAACCACAGGAGAAACATCCGCCGGAATCGGTTTAAAATTTAATCCCATGAATAAACTCTTGATGCATGAATATAAAAATTACCCGCTTTCAGGTTTTTCCCAGTAATTCGAATTATAAAAAGAGTATGTTGTTGTTCTGATGGTTTTATGCTTCGCGCAAAACCATCAGAACAACAAATTTCTTTCTTTATTCGAAAAGTCAATCCATATTTCGAATTGCTGAGTTTTTCCTCTGAAAAGGGTAACCATGAATATAAAAAAGTAAACAAATCAACACATTTCTTCTCGTTATTTATTCAGAAAAACCGAAAAGACAGCGTTGTCTGTCATTTAATTCGCCATATATTTGGCGTTTATGTTGATGCAAAATAATTACTGATCTTTTTTCTTCTTTTTTCAGCGAGTCTGGATTGCAGAGAACCTTTATTCTAAAGCTCAAATCAACTGTAGAATAATCTGTATCTGGAGGTTCGTGTTCCGAAATTTGGACAAGTCATTAAAAAAAATAAATTCGTTATCATGTTGTTTTCTTGCAGAGCGTAAAAAACACGATAACAATTATTCCTTGCCAAATTTCGAATCGCTGCCGGAAAGCGACAAAAAAAGATTCGAATTTATATAATAAATGATAAAACGATCAGAAATGCGATGAAAACTAATGCCATCAATCCGATCTTTTTCAAATCCTTAACTACATATGTATAATCAGGATTGAAATCTGAAGAACCTGCTTTGGCAATTGCCGGCATATCTTTTTTCATTTCCATTGAGGCGCTGACTTTTCTTTTTTGTTTCTTTTCCATAAAAAACCTCCAATAAATTCACCTAATCTCTGAGTTTTCCTGTCACGACGATTCTTTGATTATCGACAAGATAAGGATAACAGGAAATCAGTGTTATCGTTGCGTTTGATGTTTGGGCTAACACCTCAACTTGCGTTGGTTGTACAATCTGTGTTCCCTGAACGTTATAAGTATAAGTCATTTTTTCCGTTAAGATAATAATTTCATCACCTGTTTTTAATTGATCCAGTTTTCGGAATACCTGTCCGAAAATATCGTTATGTCCGGATAAGATAATATTGCCTGGTTTTCCTGCCTTGGCGCTGTAACTGTTGAGACCTACACCTTTTTTCAACGATTCCCAATCATCCCCCTGGATAATCGGAGCATCCACTTCGATGGCAGGAATTCTGATACGGACAATTTGCTCTCCAGATAGGTCAGGGATCGGTGACGGTTGAACTGAGTCAACAATATCTCTCAGATGTTCGGGAATTTCATTCTGATTGAACGATGTTTTACCGCTTGCATCCGGGGGTGTATGACCACCGGGAAGTACAATTGCCTGGATCAGCGGCGTCGGCGTCAATGTCGGCAGAACCATTGCCCTGGATGCCTCCTGATTAATGTCTGTCAGTATCTGCGTGCCGATAATCAGCATGACTACGATTCCAATAACGGCTGCGATTTCAATGAAAAGCAAAATTTTGTCGAATTTTCTAATTGGAGGAATTAAAGGCATCTTTTCCAGAACCTCTCCTTCCGGTTTCCATTTCAGCTCTTCGTTGATAGGAGCGTTTTCTTCATCGACCGTACGTCCTGATGCCCTATAGGAAGCGATTCTTGCCTCTCGTCCAAGAACTTTTTTTTGCATCAGACGGTATCGCAGTTCTTCTTCGGTTAATTCATCCGCATATTTCTTTCGTGTCATGCAGTAATTATAAAATACAGCAAAGAATTCACAAACCTCAGATTGTGCTCAGCAATTTGAAATATGCAGAGGATTACTTGGTTTTGTGCTGATCAGGTACCCAATGTTTTGGATTGGTTTTCCTATTCGTTCTGAAAAGACTTTTTTAAATTATTCAGGAAAGTGAATCTTTTTGGCAAAAACAAATTTCTTTGTCACGAAATAATTGAAAAAAAACATAACGAATTCGACACTCATCTTAATAAAAATAGAGGGAATCGCGAGATATTTAGATCCAATCTCCAAGGAAAGCCAAACGATTGCACCAGAAAAAATGACCAGTGCAATATAACGGATTAAAGAATCATAGTGATTGCTTTTTTCTCTGAAAACGATAATTCGCAGGAGTGAATAATTTATCAGCATTGAAAATATTCTTGCAAAAATTAAGGAACATAAGTGGTTTTGCCCTAACATATTCAGAAAAACAAACATTGCATTGTCAGCAATTAAACCGACAGAGGCGCTTAATAGATATCGAAAGAAAAGCCCCAGGGAATAAAATAGCACCAGGTACTGGTTAATAAAACGATGTCCATGATATCTTTCTGTGGTTTTATCCAAAAATGATACTCGGATAGGAATATTCTCTTTATGACATATATTCAGCCATGTTAGTGGAAAGAAACCTGAGCCGTTACTTTTTTCCGATAGAACCATGACAGCTTTTTTTGGTACGATCCATAAATATGGATCCGGTTCATCCAGGCGTGTCCCGAAGATTTTTTCAGTCATCCACATCAAAGTTCGCGGTTGTTTTTGAATTGATATTTCTCTCTCGATGATGTGAAATGCTTCCGGTTCATAGACGGAAAAATAGATACCCTGAAGAATGTCATGTTCATTTGCGGAAGTGTCATCTTTGTAAATAATAATCTGATCGAAATCGATGGATGAATGACGGATATTCAGAACGGTTTCGCTAATTCTTTTACTGATATTTTTCTCATCTGCCCAAACAGCTGGAATTGACAGATCCGTGGGAATTTTCTCCTTTAATTTTGTTAAAAAAATTATGCAATAGGGAATTGTGCCTGTGCTCTCAATTATCTCCAATTCTTTAGCCAAGGGTATTTCCTGATTCAAGTGAACCAATATAAATGGAATTTTCTTTAATGATCCCAAAATATACACACGCTCCTGTTTTAATTATGCGTCATTTTCAAAAATACAATTGGCTTTTTATCATCGATTCGAGCTATTGATTGGCTTTTCGGAAAGAGAGTGAAATATTATTGTTGTGATTTTTCTTTCGCTTTCCGCAAAAACAACACTACAAAAAAATCCTCTCTGTATTTCGAATCGCTGAATTTTAATCGAAATCTTTGAATTGTTACGCAGCAAATTAATTTAAAATATAGACATTCTTTTCGAATAGAGAAAGAAAATATGTTATTGTGATGTTTTTACGCTCTGCGCAAAAACGCCACAATAACTGTTTATTTTTTTAAATTTCGGAACACTGATCGTTGCGAGGATTCAGTGTCGTTCAAACAACGGGTAAAATTATTCTATAAAATATCGATTTAGGGAGTCATTATGCGAATTGCTATCATCGGAGCCGGGATGTGCGGGCTGACAACAGCATGGAACCTTCAGAAGAAAGGACATGACGTTACAATTTTCGAGAAAGAATCCATTCCTGGCGGTTTGGCTTCTGGATTTCGGGAGCCTCAATGGGAAAACTACGTCGAAAAATTCTATCATCATTGGTTTAAGACCGATACAGCGCTTATGCAATTAATGAAAGAATTAGATTTATTTCCTGAGGTCGAATTCAAAAAACCAACAACCGTTATGTTTTATAACGGAAAATTCTATCCATTTGATTCCATTCCTGCCGCCATCCTTTACCCGGGGTTGGGTTACGGCATCAATAAAATCCGTTTCGGATTCATCGGTTTGTATCTGAAACTGACGAAAAATTGGAAAAGTTTGGAAAAATTTACGGCGGAATCCTGGATGACAAAATATGCCGGCGCTGCTGTTTATCATTCCATGTGGGAGCCCATGATGGTTGGAAAATTTGGCGAGCAATATGCTCATCAGGTAAATATGGCTTGGCTCTGGGCAAGAATCTATTCTCGGACAACGCAACTCGGGACATATCGCGGTGGAATGCAAAGCTTTTTTTCTGCTTTCACCGCAAAATTAAGAGAGCGTGGTGTAAACATCCTTTTTAATTCAGCTATTCGCTCTGTTTCAAAAAATGGCGAAATCGACCTGATTGTTGAAACGGAGGATCAGACCTCTCATTTTGATCGCGTAATTATCACCACTTCTCCAAAATCATTTTTGGATCTGGTGCCAGAAATCACAGGTTCCTATCGGGATCAGCTCCAGTCCTTAAAAAGTATTGGCGCTGTTGTTCTGGTTGTTTCTTTGAAACGACCCCTTTCTCCAAAAGACTATTATTGGTACAATCTCCCGAAAAATGCAGGTTTCCCTTTTCTTGCATTGGTGGAACATACGAATTTTGTTCCTTCCTCAAAATTTCATGGAGAAACGATCATCTATGCAGGTGATTACCTGGAATCAGAACACGAATATTTTTCCCTTTCTGAAAGAGATTTATTGCAACGGTTTATTCCGGGGTTTCAAAAGATCAATCCAGAATTTTCAGCGGATTGGATTCTAAATTGTTGGAAATTTTCGACGTATTATGCACAACCGATCCCATTTCTTAACCATTCTGCTAATATTCCGGATGTAAAGACCCCGATTCGGGGATTGTACTTTGCATCGATGAGTCATATTTATCCATGGGACCGTGGGACAAATTATTCTGTCGAACTGGCAAATCTCTTGTCAAGTGTTATTTGAACATTATTTTTGTAAATTTGAATTTGGTTCTTCTATTAAAAATAATTGAATTTTCGGATCTTTAAAATCTCCAAAATAGAATTTGTGTTCCAATAAATATACGAATAAAAAAAATGGTATTTCATTCGAATTATGACGCACGATCGACAAATATTATGCAAAAGTTAGGCAGCCATGTTTGTAAACACGAAAATATATAGCTTTCAACTAACAATTTTAAGATTCTTAAACCTTAAAAGTTTCTGTTTTTTAAAGTTTAAGAATCCATTTTATTCTTGTTCTTAATGCTAAAATATTATTTATCCTTATACAGAAAATCATTCTGTGGATGAATTGACTATACCGATTAAAATAATCGATTTGAAAAAAAAGCGAAAACGAAAGATCTTTAAGATAACACGTCTTAATGTTATTTTTTATTCGCTTTTTTTGACCAAAAAGAACGGAAATGTGAAAAGTAATGGATAATGATGAAAAAATTAATGCTGAAAAAGCCTGGGAAGCGACGCTGGGACAATTAAAATCGTCCTTAGATCGACAAACCTTTTCCACTTTACTTGGAGCTGCAAAATTTGTTTCACAAACCAATAATACTTTTGTGATCAGTGTTCCAAATGCATTTACACGTGATTGGCTTGAACAGCGTCTGACCGAAACAATCGTGCGATTACTGTCAGGAATTATTGAAGCGCCTCAGCAAGTCAAATTTGTCGTCGATAATGGCGAGCCCGCTGAGCCTGCGATAAAGAACACAACCGAATATTTGACTCAGAATGGAAAACCTTATGGTCGTACTTTGACCATCAATGCTCGTTATACATTTGATAATTTCGTCATTGGATCATCGAATAACTTTGCACATGCTGCCTGCCGTGCAGTTGCGGAAATACCGTCTTCTGCCTATAATCCGCTCTTTTTATACAGTGGAGTCGGATTGGGGAAGACTCACTTGATGCATGCCATCGGAAATCACATCATAAAAAATACAGAAAAAAATGTTCTCTACGTTTCCTCGGAAGAATTCACCAATGATTTTATCAATTCCATTCAGCGTCACGAAAACACAACTTTCCGAGAGAAATACCGCAATGCTGATGTTTTATTGATCGATGATATTCAGTTTATTATTGGCAAAGAAAGCACACAAGAAGAGTTTTTTCATACATTCAATACACTTTATCAGCAGGATAAACAGATCGTTATCACATCCGATCGTTCGCCGAAGTCCATGTCCACGCTGGATGAACGGATGCGTTCACGTTTTGAATGGGGATTGACGGTAGATATTCAACCTCCGGATATTGAGACGCGAATCGCTATTCTTGCTTCAAAGGCAGAACGGATTAATCGAAAAATACCGATGGATGTATTGGAGTTGATTGCCAAAGGAATCCAATCCAACATTCGCGAATTAGAGGGAGCCTTGACCAGGATTTTGGCGGTTTCAGACCTTTGCAAACGGCCATTAGACAAAGATTTGGTGTTGATGTCTCTTGCGGATATGATTCCTGCCCATGCTGGATTACAGACCAGCGATATTGTTAATGCTGTTGCAAAAACGTTCGGTGTTGATCCGGAAAAAATCATGAGCCGAGACAGAAGCCGAGATGTATCCCTATCACGACAAGTCGTGATGTACTTAATGCGCGAGGAAGAAAATGTCTCTTTGCCGCAAATCGGACAGGCTTTGGGCGGCCGCGATCATTCCACGGTGATTCATGGATGTGAAAAAATTGCCAGTCTGTTAGAAAGCGATAACCGATTTCGCAGACAATTTAATCAAGTTCGAGATCAGCTTTATGGAATGCCGCATCCTGTTGCAGTCTGAGAACTCCGCTTTTTTCAAGAAAATAATATACAGATGATATTTTGTTAATCATTTTTATGCAGATGTAATTCGACCTAAACGAAATTAGGTTTTTCAGCAGTATCATAAGCATCCGTTACAGTGTGAAACCGTTCTTTCCTTTTGAAAAGAAGAACGGTTTTTCTATTTATTCAATCAGAAATGGCAATTTACTCAATCTGGATTCTCTCATTTGAAAAATTTGATGAATCAACAGAATTATTCAGAGAATCAGTTACTCTTTGTCAATAATTCGAAATATAGAATTGCTATTTGAAATATTCTGGAAAAAAATCACAACGCCAAAGAATCCGCCCGATCTTTTGAATTACTGCTTTCTAAAATATTTTTTAATTTTTTTGAACGGTTGATTTTTGGTCGGGAAACTATTTTCTTGATCCAGCGTACTAATAATAGAAAAACACATCGTTTGCATAAAAAGGCAAGTTTTTTCAGTGATAAAACACCAATTTTGAAAATAAGTACAGAACTTGCACGATAGGAAGTATTCAGAGAAATATCGGGCTGAAAATTTTTAAAAAGGAGGTATTTATGAAAAAGAAATTCGTTTTGGCGCTTCTTTCTGTGGTACTGATTTCCTTCGCTACAGCGGGAATGGTTTCAGCCGATGGCGACCAATGGTGGCAATATCCGCATCACAACAATCCGGATCCTTGGAATCAGAATTGCTGGAGTGGAAGTTCCTGGAATTGCGGATATCCCAATCCGTGTTATGGATGGAATTGCTACAGACCGGCACCTTCGTTATGCGGATCTTTTGTGAGCGATGTAACGATTCCTGACAAGACGTATATTGCGCCGGGAACCGCGTTTACGAAAACATGGCGAATTCGTAATTCCGGAAACGTAACCTGGACTACAGGTTATCAACTGGTGTTTTCGAACGGGAACCAAATGTCAGGTCCATCGGCAATTTCTCTTCCGTATAATGTAGCTCCAGGACAGACGGTTGATTTGTCTGTCAACCTGGTGGCACCAAATTACGGTGGCACATTTAAGGGAAACTGGATTCTCAGAAGCGATACAGGACAGACCTTTGGTGTTGGAGCTTCCTGTCAAGTTGCAGTTTGGGTAGAGATCACAACAACGCAGACATGGAATTACTATAACAATTGCGGCTATAACTACTATAATTGTTACCCGCAATGTTATGGATATTCATGTAATCAATATAACCCAAGACCGCCTTATGACCCCAATCCGTGGCCGAATTGGCCATAAACCAAAGGACTTTGCAGTTTGATCTGCGATATTCAGAAATCAACGCAATCAATACCTGAAAAAGAAAAACAAGAAAAGTCATCTGTTATGGGTGACTTTTCTTGTTTTTCATCTACTTTTCTCTTTGGTCTGATGATTTTCCAATGATTTGAACCGTTTAATTCGAAAATAATCAAGTTAGCATGAAACTTGCACTACACTAAGTAGAAAGAAACCGGGAAAAATCAATCCGGAGGAAGAAGAACCACGTTTGGATCGATGTATTCTTTATCAACCGAATTTTCAAAACCCGGAGACTGCTCTCAACATAAAGGAAAATACTACTGGAGATCATTATTGGAGGTAGATATGAATAAGAAGTGGATTGTTGTATCAATCATGTTGATAGGGATTCTTTTATTGGCAGGGATGAATGCGGCAGAAGCATCCGGCCAGATTTCACAAGAGCAATATTATAACGGCTATGATCCATATACTCCGGAATGGAATTCTCCCTATCCGAATTGGGATAACGATTGGTGGCAAGGTAATAGATCCGGCAATAACTGTAATTATGGCTATTGCTGTCCTGTTCAGTGGTTTAATCCTTGTAATCGAGCAGAATTTGTCCAGGATGTAACCTATGCGGATGGAACTTATATTGCGCCCGGATATTATTTTACAAAAACATGGAGAATTCGGAATACAGGATCCTGTGCCTGGAACAGCAGTTATAGACTGGTGTTTGTGAGCGGGGATAGCATGTCCGCTCCGCAGTCGATTCCGATACCGCGCTATGTGGCTCCTGGACAAACAGTGGATATCAGTGTTAATCTAATTGCCCCTAATAGTGTTGGAACTTTTCGCGGCAATTGGATGATCATGAGCCCTGATGGAACAACATTTGGCGTTGGTCCTTGCGGCGACATCCCGATATGGGTCAATATTTCTACATGGCAGAATAATTGTTATTGTGTTGGAACTTACAACTGCAATTGCGTGAAGCCTTGTTATGGAGTGCAATGCAGCCCAATGCCTCAATCCCATCAGACGGGCAGAAACCCGTTCTGCAATAACAAAATCAAGTCCAAGTCAGTCAGCGACGTGACGATACCCGACGGTGAAATCTTTGCTCCTAACACATATTTCCGTAAAACCTGGCGAATGACAAACGGCGGTACATGTGTTTGGGATGAAAGTTATACCTTGATCTTTACTGGCGGCGATTCAATGAGTGGTCCGGAATATATCCATCTTCCGAAGAAAGTCTATCCGGGGGAGACCGTTGAAATCAGCATTGATCTTCGAGCCCCTGCCAAACCTGGTTTGTATCGCGCATATTACATGCTTCAGGATAATCTGGGATATTCATTCGGTTTTGGTGCATATGCCAATACTGCTTTTTGGGTAGAAATTCAAGTTCGGGAAGAAGCTGCTGAAACCGCAGATACTGCCGATACAAAGGATAGTTCTGAGCCAGTTGTGGATAATCTAAGCGTCAACTCAACAGAAACGGTTGAATTGGAAAAACCGGAGGGCACTGACAGCGACATAAATCCGACAAGTATTCCGGAAGCGGATACCGCAGAGGCTGAACCAACTGCATTAAATGCCTGCGGTACACAACATATTGAGGTCGATCATTCATTGGAAGATACCTATAACATCACCTGGTATGTAACAAACGCTGGCTTTTCAACATGGAGTCCTGATAAATACACACTTGTCAGTTCGGGTATAAGCGATAATCTTTATTTAGACAGCGAATCCATTGTAATTCCTGAAACTCAACCTGGCCAGGAAGCAAAAGTCGAATTTACTGCAAAATTATGGAATAAAGATGATACAACGACGAAACCATGGATGAAGTTCTACATGAGTGATGGCAGTGAATCGTTTTGTGATGTTTATTTTGATCTCCAAAATTGATTTTTACAATCAAAGAGACCGGATGGATTTTCATCCGGTCTTTTTATGTTAATTTCTGCGATTCGAAATTTCGGAGAATTCTTTGTTGTTGTGTTGTCTTTGCGCGAGGTGCAAAAGCAACTTAACTACTTTTTTCTCTCAAAATTCGAATTGCTATTTTTTGAAAATTGTCAAATAATTCAAAAAATTTGATAGAAATTGATGAATACGCTAAAATAACATCAAATATCGGCATTTTTTTGATAAAGATATCGTTATCTTAAAAAACGTTGCTGAATCAAGAAAAATCTGACAGCGCTTTGCCAATTGTGAATTTATGTTAGGGGGCAGCATATGTTATACCAAATTAGTGACCATACATGGTATTTACCAAAGGATGATCAAACCAACCGGCCGGCTTTGGGATATGTCGCATGCGGCCGCGCCAGTCTGATGATCGATGCAGGAAATTCTCCCGATCATATTTCTCATTTTTATGGGAATGTTCGAAGCATCGGATTACCCGATCCAGAGTTTATTGTCTTGACTCATTGGCATTGGAATCACATTTTTGGTTTATCCGGATCACCTGCAAAATCAATAGCACATGCATTAACCAATGAACGCCTTCAGATCATGCAACGATGGGACTGGTCGGACAGTTCTCTAAACTCAAGGGTAGCTGCTGGAGTTGAAAATCCGGCTGCGGCGGAAATGATCAAAAAAGAAATGCCTATACGTCACTCTTTCAAAATAAAACCAGCAGATATTACATTCGTGGTTCAATGTGCTGTTCGAATCGGCGATATTGACTGTCAACTGATTCATGTCGGCGGATCACACAGCGATGATTCCACCATCGTTTATGTTCCGCAGGAAAGTATTGTGTTTTTAGGTGATTGCTGTTATGAAGATCCATATCGAAACGGATCAATCAAGCTCTCAGAATTCCAAAAAACGATAACGATCTTAGATCATTTAGAAGCAAAATGGTTCCTTCCTTCTCATGAAGCTTTGGTCGAAAAAGAAAAATACATGGAAAAACTTTTTCAAATGGAAGAAATCGGCAGCGTCGTTGCGGATACGGATGATATTGAGGTCGGACGAGAAAAGCTGAAAAACTATTTTAACAGGTTGATCACAGTGGACGAGTCTCGAATTTCAGATCAATTTGTGAATGGAAATAGAAAATTTGAAGTTCCTGCGGCTTTTCAATAAAAAATTTGTCATCTCTAATAAAAATCCGACAATTACATTGTAAAATCTTTAATAGTAGGGAGTGTCCAAGAGATATCCGGCACTCCTTTTTTTAAGCAATTATGCGGAATGTAGATTTGCTTTTGGGATAAAGAGAGAACGATAATAATCCTCCCCATATTTCAAATTTACTGATTTTTTGACCACTCGAATAATAGATCAAACGATTGAAGATATCGGAATAAATTCGTGTGATGAAGAGGAAACAT
The DNA here is from genome assembly GCF_001192795.1 of Flexilinea flocculi. Taxonomy (GTDB): domain Bacteria; phylum Chloroflexota; class Anaerolineae; order Anaerolineales; family Anaerolineaceae; genus Flexilinea; species Flexilinea flocculi. Next base: position 218,129 of record NZ_DF968179.1, read on the forward strand.
GCAATACAAAGATTACTATCAAGTACTTGGAGTATCAAAAACTGCTTCAAGTGAAGAAATTCGAAAAGCTTACAGAGAATTGGCAAAGAAGTACCATCCGGATCACAATCCGGGTAATAAAAAAGCTGAGGAAATGTTCAAGGAGATCAATGAAGCGTATGCCGTATTGAATGATAAGGAAAAACGGGCACGCTATGATCAATTGGGATCGTCCTATCATGATTGGGAACAACAGGGCGGTAACAGCAGCAACTACAATTGGAGTAATTGGTATTCGACCACTGCACAAAAAGGAAATACTCAAAGTTCTTATCAAGATTTTAGCGATTTCTTCGGCAGTGAATTTGGAGGAGCAGGCGGGTTTTCCGACTTTTTTTCCCAGATTTTTGGCGGTATGGGTTCTTCCCAAAGATCGCAGTCCCCTTTTGGCAGTACCAGAAGGACACGCACAAGTGATTTTTCATCGGTCTTCCAACAAGATGTTCCGCAGATTCAAGAACAAAAGGTAACAATAAACCTGGAACAGGCATTCCACGGAACGCTGCTCATCTTGAATATCAACGGAAAAAAAATCGAAGCAAAAATTCCGGCAGGGGCAAAAAATGGAACGAAAATTCGCCTCGCAGGTGTTCTGGATCAGGCAGGTGGAAAAGGTGATCTGATTCTGGTTATTGAAGTGACAAAAGATATGCGCTTTGAAAGAAAAGGTGATGATCTGTATATTGATATACCGGTTGATCTCTATACAGCAGTGTTGGGAGGTCAGATAATTTTCCAGTCAATTGATGAAAAACTTGAACTTAAGATTCCCGCTGGAACGCAACCGGATCAATTAATTCGGCTTACTGGTAAAGGTATGCCAAAATTGAAAGACAAAAACAGCCGCGGTGATTTATACGGAAAGATAAAAGTAATCCTCCCGCGTACGTTAAATGAAAAACAAAAAAACCTTTTTGAAGAGTTAAGAAAGATAAAATAATTTTATGAGTGAACAAAAAGAACAAAAGATATCCGGAAAGAAAAAGGGACAAAGGACAGGAGCAAAACAGGTAAAGGAAACTCCACTTGTTCCTCAAAAAGTATCGGATACTCTTCAAGACAAATCAAATAAAAAAGCCTCCCACGGAAAATTACAGAAGGAACAGGATTTACTGATTCTTCCGTTAGGAGGTTTGGGCGAAGTCGGCAGAAATATGATGATAGTCGGTTTTCAAAACCAATATCTCATTATTGATTGCGGCGTCCAATTTCCAGACAACAGCATGATCGGTGTTGACTATATCATTCCGGATATGCATTTTCTGCAAGGGAAATCGAAACAAATACTTGGAATTCTCCTGACTCATGGTCATGAAGATCACATTGGCGGTTTACCGCATCTGTTTGATGTGATTGAAAATGTTCCAATATTTGCGACTCCTCTGACGGCTGGAATGGCAGAAGTCAAACTGGCTCGAGGCGGCAAACTGGCAAAAACCAAAATAAATATTAAGAACGCAGGAGATGCCTGGGATTTAGGTCCATTTCACATTGAGACATTTCACATGACGCATTCCATTCCTGACGGAGTAGGGCTTGCCATTACGACACCGGCAGGATTAATCGTTCACAGTGGCGATTATAAATTTGATCAGACCCCGATCGATCATTGGCCAAGCGATTTTGGAAAACTATCTGAATTGGGAAAGCGCGGTGTTTTAGTCTTGTTAAGCGATTCGACCAATGCGGAACGGCCAGGAACAACACCTTCTGAAATGGATATCAACAAAGCGTTTGAAGATGTATTTGCTGAAGCCAAAGGCAGAGTCATTATTTCCAGTTTTGCCTCTTTGATTTCTCGCTTACAGCAAGTCACAACCATTGCTCGGCGACATCGCAGAAAGATCTGTATTGTCGGAACGAGTATGATTGACAACGTCAGTCTGGCGACAAAGCTTGGTTATATCAAAATTCCTGAAGACAGCATCGTTTCAATGGAAGAGGCGCTAAGTCTTCCCGATAAAGAAGTATTAATTCTTTGTACAGGTTCTCAGGGAGAACCGACATCGATTTTAGGGCGTCTGTCAACTGGCAAATATAACGCGTTCAGTATTAAATCTGGCGATACGGTAGTATTCTCTTCTCATCCCATACCTGGAAATGAAGAAAATGTTTCAACTGTAATTAATCGGCTTTTCCGTATGGGTGCAAACGTAATCTATCATTCATTGATGTCCGTCCATGTTTCCGGACATGCCTGTCAGGAAGAAATGAAGCTGCTTTTAAATTTAATCCGGCCAAAATATTTCATTCCTGTGCATGGAGAATTACGGCATTTATATCAGCAGGCAAAAATCGGTATGTACATGGGCATTCCAGAACAGAATATTGCTGTGATTGAAAATGGCCAGTCGATTATATTCAACCACGGAAAAATGAGGTTGGGAGATCAGTATCCTGCCTCAATGGTATTGGTGGATGGATCCAATGTTGGCGATATAAATTTTGATGTGATGCGTGACCGGGAGAAGCTCGCTGAAGGTGGTATTGTGATCATCACACTGTTGTTTGATAAATCTAGCGGAGGTTTGTTTAAAGAACCGCGAATTCAACAGTATGGTGTTCTGGCTGAAAAAGAGATGTCGGAAATTCAAGAGGAACTAAAAAAAGCGATTATTGATTTTTGCATCAAAAATAAAAATTCAAACAAAAATAATCTTGAAAAAGATGTGGAACAACTGATCCGGAAATATTTCTACAATTCCATTCGCAGAACACCTTGGGTTTTTGTCAATAGCTTTTCTGTCTGATCGGCAGTTGAAAAAAGAATTCTTTATCGTTGTGTAATTTTTTACGCTTCGTGAAAAAATTGCACAACGATTTTTCTTCTCTTTCCTCAGGTATCCTCTCGAATTTGTTTGATTACTGCAAACAACCAGGTTGCATTTACTTTTTCAATTCACGAAAACTACTGACTGGTAATGATTTTTATTAAATGACTTGACCGTTGATTTGGATTCTGATAAACTGCTTTCTGTTTGCGTCGGACGGAGAAACGAGCGTTTTTTAACAATCTTGTCATGAAGAAAAAACTCTGTTATAATAGCCGACGCGAGGCGAACATTAAAATGTCGCCGACATAGCTCAGTTGGTAGAGCAGCCGCCTTGTAAGCGGCAGGTCATGGGTTCGAGTCCCATTGTCGGCTCAGTTATAAGTTGGCAAGTGAGTTTGATACGATCAAATTTACTTTCGAACTGATAACAGTTCCATTCGGACGGTTACCCAAGCGGCCAACGGGGTCTGACTGTAAATCAGATAGCAGAAGCTTTCGGAGGTTCGAATCCTTCACCGTCCACTGATAATTTTGTAGAGCATATTTATAATTCATGCTCTTCAAATCAGATCAAAGGAATATTTGCATCGGCGAAGTTCCTGAAGCAAGATAAGCCCTCATAGCTCAGTCGGTAGAGCGCAGTCTTGGTAAGACTGAGGTCATGGGTTCGAATCTCATTGAGGGCTCTTTTTGACGAATGGACTCATAACGTCCGGCAATTTAGGGAGAAAGAAATGGCAAAACAACATTTTGACCGATCAAAACCTCACGTAAACGTGGGAACCATGGGGCACATTGATCATGGTAAAACGACATTAACCGCAGCAATCACAAAGTATTGCGCGATGTTAGGTGAAGCAGATTTCAAAGCGTATGATCAGATCGATAATGCGCCGGAAGAAAAAGCACGTGGAATTACGATCAATATTGCGCACGTCGAATACGAAACAGAAAATCGCCATTATGCGCACGTGGATATGCCGGGACATCGTGACTATATTAAGAACATGATTACCGGAGCGGCGCAGGTCGATGGAGCGATCCTGGTTGTGGCAGCGCCGGACGGGCCGATGCCGCAGACCAAAGAGCATGTATTGCTGGCGCGGCAGGTGGAAGTACCGAGCATTCTGATCTTCTTGAATAAGACAGACCAGATGGATGATCCGGAACTGCTGGAACTGGTGGAGATGGAACTGCGCGACATGTTGACCGGATACGGATTCCCGGGAGACGAAACACCGATTATTCGCGGATCAGCATTGAAAGCGCTGGAGAGCACCAGCACAGATCCGAATGCGCCGGAATATGCCTGCATCAAAGAATTGCTGGCAGCGGTAGACAGCTATATACCGACACCGGTACGGGAAATTGAAAAACCGTTCATGATGCCGATTGAAGACGTGTTCTCAATCAAAGGGCGCGGCACCGTGGTGACAGGAAGAGTTGATCGCGGGCACATCAAAGTATCAGATCCGGTAGAAATCGTTGGACTGCGCGAAAAGAGCATGAACAGTGTATGTACGGGCGTCGAAATGTTCCACAAGATCGTGGATGAAGGTATGGCAGGAGATAACCTGGGAATTCTGTTGCGCGGAATTGAACGTGAAGACGTAGAACGCGGAATGGTAGTAGCGAAACCGGGAAGCATCAAGCCGCATACCAAATTCAAGGCGCGTGTGTATGTGTTGAAACGTGAAGAAGGCGGACGCCATAAACCATTCTTCAATGGATATCGGCCGCAATTCTACATCCGGACAATGGATGTAACAGGAAACATTGGATTACCAGAAGGCGTCGAAATGGTGATGCCGGGCGATAATGTTGATATGACTGTCGAATTAATTATACCGGTCGCATTGGAACAGGGTTCGAAATTCGCGATTCGCGAAGGCGGTCTGACTGTGGGTGCTGGTGTGATCACCGAGATTCTTGGATAGAAGGGATTTCAGCATAATCGCTGAAGGAAAAGAAAATGGCATCAAAAAAGAAAGATATTCGGCCGGTAATCTATCTGGCTTGCACGGAATGTAAAGAGCGGAATTATACGACACAGAAGAATCGTCGTAATGATCCCGGCAGAATGGAGCTGAGTAAGTATTGTTCTCGTTGCCGGAAACATACGATGCATCGGGAAACAAAATAATTGGTAGAACATTGCCGGTACAATCATATACCGGCAATTTAGGTGAATAGCTCAATTAGGCAGAGCGCCTGTCTCCAAAACAGGAGGTTGTGGGTTCAATTCCTGCTTCACCTGCTAAAAATGGCAACGCCGCTACAATAGCGGCGTTTGTAGCCATACGATAAGGAGTAGGAAAACCTATGGCAGATTTGAAAAATCAAAAAATCGTGAAAACAGAAGTAAAACAACAGCCTAAAAAAGTTGGCAAACTCAGAAAATGGTGGAATGAAACATTGGGTGAGTTAAAAAAAGTTGTTTGGCCAACACGGGAAGATGCCTGGCGGATGACAAAAATTGTCCTGGTAGTTGTATTTGCTATGGCAGCTTTTTTAGGTATTATTGATTTCGCTTTTTCAAAACTTATCGGTGCATTATTAGGATAAAAGAAGCAGGTAAAATCAATGAATTCTCAGGAATTTGACGATCTGGATGTTTCAGAGCTGAATGAAAATGCAGATTTTGCTGAAGACAGCAAAGCTGGAAAAGCAGCTGCTCCCAAGGCGAAACGGACTGCGAAAGTTCCGAAACAAAAGATCAATCAGGATGACGAAAAAATCGAAAGCACCGAAGAACGTGGCTGGTTTGTTGTTCATTGTTATTCAGGATATGAAAACAAAGTACGGCATAATCTTGAGCAGCGTATCGAATCTATGGGTATGAAAGAAAAAATATTTGATGTTGTCATTCCTACCCAGGAAGAGATTGAAGTAAAAGATGGGAAGCGTAAAACGATTGAACGTCATATATTCCCTGGTTATGTTCTTGTCAACATGATTCTGACTGAGGAATCCTGGTATATTGTACGGAATACCCCGGGTGTGACCGGATTTGTCGGAATGGGAAACCAACCCACCCCGCTGCGTACTGAAGAAGTCAGTTCAATTATCAAACGGATGGAATCAGAAGCTCCGGTTGTCAGCGTTACCTACAAAATTGGTGAAAGGGTCCGCATTGTGGATGGGCCATTCAACGATTTCCGTGGTACAGTATCAGAAATTGATCAGGAAAAATCTAAAGTACGCGTCATGGTAAATTTCTTTGGGCGTGAGACACCTGTAGAGTTGGACTTTTTACAGGTTGAGAAAGCATAAAAGAAATCGTTGTAAGATGAGAGATTCAGCTGCGATACTGATCTCTTGAAATTTGTGGAAGGATAAAATCCGCTAGTACCACGAAGGAGAAATTGTGGCAAAGAAACTAAAAGCAATTGTAAAACTAAATTTAAATGCAGGAAAAGCAAATCCGGCACCTCCGGTTGGTCCTGCGCTTGCAGGTCATGGTATCAACATCATGGCGTTTGTGAAGGAATATAATGCTCGCACACAAAATCGTGTCGGCGAAATTGTTCCTGCTGAAATTACCGTCTACACCGATGGTTCTTTCACTTTCATTCTGAAAACCCCTCCGGCATCATATCTGATCAAACGTGCAGCAGGAATCGAGACTGCTTCACCGCTTGCCAGTAAAGGCAAGGTTGGAAAAATTACACGTGCTCAGATCAAAGAAATTGCTGAAACAAAATTCAAAGATATGAATGCTGTTGATATCGAAGGCGCGATGAAACAAATTGAAGGAACTGCCCACAACATGGGACTTCAGGTAGTTGACTAATTTTATGTGGGAGAGTGTAAGAATACTCGATTGCACCACAAGGAGTGATAATGGCAAGACACGGTAAGAAATTTAACGAAGCACAAAAAAAAGTAGATAGTTTAACAGCCTATTTGCCGAAAGACGCATTGGCATTAGCGAAAGAGACATGTGTTACGAAATTCGATTCGACAATCGAAGTTCACATGAGAATGGGACTCGATCCACGTCAGGCTGATCAACAGGTACGTGATGTAGTTGTTCTTCCGAATGGTTTGGGAAAGACCGTACGTGTATTGGTTTTTGCACAAGGTGAAGGCGCTGCGAAAGCTTTAGAAGGTGGAGCCGATATTGTGGCAGATAGCGACGAATGGATTCAAAAAATTCAGCAAGGGTTCACGGATTTCGATGTGGCAATTGCTACTCCCGATATGATGGCAAAAGCTGGACGATTGGGTAGAGTATTAGGCCCCAGAGGATTGATGCCGAACCCGAAAGCTGGAACAGTTTGCCCGGCAGAAGATCTGCCTCGTGTTATTAAAGAAGCGAAAGCCGGTCGTGTAGAATTCAGATTGGACAAGTCTGCGAACCTTCATGTACCGATTGGAAAAGCCTCTTTCGAAGTTGAAAAACTGTATCAAAATTTTTATGCCTTTGTCGAAGCGGTTCGAAAAGCAAAACCGTCAGGTGCCAAAGGGACTTACATTAAGAGGATTACAGTAACTTCAACAATGGGACCTGGAATCAAAGTTGATCTGAACAGCGCTCAGAACATGGAACCACTGGCATAACATATCGTAATACAACCGCATAAGAATTCACTGTAGACAGCCGGTGCCGCAAGGCTTAATATCCTGCCGAGGCGAATGACAATCATCAACCGATGAGCTATAGTCTTTGCCTTGCAGTTTGAGGCAAAGACTTTTTTTAATCAAATTATGAAGGAAGGAGGATAAATTCATTGGCCTTCACAAAATCTGAGAAAAACGAAATGATGGCACGTTATTCCAAATGGCTTGAGAAAAGCAACGCCGTATTCATGATGGAATACAAAAAGATGGATATGAAAGTGATTGATGGAATTCGTGCAAAAGTCAGAGAAGCGGGCGGAGAATCCCATGTAGTCAAAAACACGTTGATGCAAAAAGTTTTGTCTGAAAACGATTTTGGAAAGATGGATCTTGCCAGTACAAATCTGGTTGGATTTGCTTTCAATGATGTTTCTGCGGTTGCAAAAGCGATTGTGGACATTTCAAAGGACTACGCTTTCCGCATTAAGGGTGGATATCTGAATAAAGATGTTATTTCTGGAGAAGAAATAAAAGCATTAGCCAGTCTTCCGCCATTGCCCGTTATGCGTGCAAAATTGCTTGGAACCATTTTGGCTCCTGCATCTCAACTCGCACGTGTTATCGCAGAACCGGGACGTTCGGTTGCTGCTGTGGTTCAAGCCCATGTTACAAAAGAAGAAGCACCTGCTGCTGAGTAAATGTTGGGACATTCGATTTGTAAAAAATAAAAATATTTTTGTAGGAGTTTTATAATGGCTGATATTGCTAAACTTGTTGATGAATTAAGCGCTTTGAGCGTTTTAGAAGCTTCTGAATTAGTAAAAGCTTTAGAGGAAAAATGGGGCGTTTCCGCTGCTGCTCCTGTTGCTGTTGCTGCTGTTGCTGCAACTGCTGAAGCAGCTGCTCCTGTTGAAGAACCGACAGAATTTGATGTCATTTTGAAAGATGCTGGCCCAAAGAAGATTGAGACCATTAAAGTGATCCGTGTCTTAACCAATCTTGGTTTAGTCGAAGCAAAACAAATGGCAGAAACTGCCGGTGGAAAAGTACTTTCTGCAGTTGGTAAAGAAGCAGCAAATGATGCAAAATCAAAACTTGAAGCTGCCGGTGCCGTAATTGAAGTAAAAGCTGCTGCATAGTTATTCCGTAAAAATAAAAAAAACCGCTTTTTTAAGCGGTTTTTTTTTACTCAATTTTTTGTTCCGACAAAGCATGTACGATTCCTTTAATTCAAAATTTGGATTCGCTATATGAATAAAGGAAGAAAAAATTATTGTTGTGAAATTTATACGCGAAAATAAAAACATCATAACAACAAAGGATTCTCTCCATATTTCGTATTGTTGAATATTGGAAGCTTCTCGAAAATACTTACTGCTTTCAATTTTGGACTGGGTTAAGATTGTCATAACGAATGTCAGTAGTTTTTCTGATCAATGACACATAATCAAAAAAGACTTCAATATTAATAAAAAAATAATTACAATTAGTAGTTACAAAAAGATGTACCTATTAAAATGATGGCTTAGAAATATAATCAAAAAAAATTGTTTCCCCTTTTGTCAGCTATCTAATCTGGTGTTTCAATATGGAAATTCAGTTTCTACGAAAAAATTGTAGTATGTGAATCGTTATCATATAAATCCACATGAGTTGAAATTAATCATTATTTAAGATTTATAACTACTACAATAAAAAGATTGATGAAAAAAAATTCTTATGGAACGATATTATGAATTATTTCGAGATATCTTAATGGAATATACGCTAAATGTCATACTATCTTAGAACAATTATTTACTGTCTCAAAACCGTTCCTTAAAAGCTGATTATTAAAATCGACACTATTCAAATGAATTCATATGAAAAAAGCTGCTATTGGAAGGGGAAATCAGCGATTCGAAATCGGAGATGGATGAATTGTAACTGATCATTTTTTGCTAAGCGAAATAATAAGATCAGTAATAAATATTCTTCCTTTTCTAAAAATGTTTATCGTATTTTCGAATTATTGAGAAAAAAGCGTCATCGTTTCTGCATTCTTATTTTGGATTTTGACAGGAATTTTCCTTAATGGGTGTATTTGAGAGAAAACACAAACAGACAAAAGATTATCAGGCAATAATAATTTCCGTAATTTTTATTTTGGGAATTCTATTTATATTTCTGTTACTAAAAGATTTTTCACAAAATATAAATAGAATTAAACGAAATGAACATGAACAATATATCAAAGAAATTTCTGCAAGAAACACTGTGTTGCTCATGTCAAAACTTGAACAGCCGTTGGATTTACTTTCGAATAGCGCTGTTTGGTACTCGGAATTATCAGAAAACGAAAGTATAAAAAATGACGAAGCGCTAAAGCTTGTACTTCGTGAGGGAGCATTTGACGCCGTATTTTACGCTGATTCAAAAGGATTGCTGTACTCTTCCAATACTGCTTTTTTGGATATTTCTTCCTATGACTCCTTTAAACAAGCTATGCAAGGTAAGAGAAATATTTCAGATGTAACGCCATATTCTGTTTTATATCATCAGCCAATGATCAGTTTTGCCAGTCCGATTCTTGATTCAAATCAACAACCGCAAGGAGTTCTCTACGGTTTTTATAATCCTCAAAAATTTGCCGAAATTTCCTCCATTGATACGGAAAATAAGAATGTAATTACGGTACTGATGGATCAGAAAGGCAACCTTCTTACGTCTTCTGATAAATCTAATATTTTCTTCGGCTCAGGAAATTTATGGGAAAATGAAGCATTTAAAGACCATATTTCCTGTGAAAAAATGCAGCAGGATATAAACTCCGGAAGCAGCGGTTTTCTAAGTTTATCAATCCAAGGAGAACAGCAACTTCTCTATTATGAACCGATTGGGATTAACCAATGGTATACCGTTACAGCAATCAAAAAGTCAGATTTGAGCAATAACAGTACATCGGTCAATCAGATGGTGATGGGATTGACAACAAAAATTATTGGATTCTTGATTTTCTTCTTTTTATCCACAATTGTTTGCAAGCAATTTTTTCAAAAACGAATTTCATCAACAAATCGCGAACTTGTTTTCAGTGAACAGCGGTTTCGTATCGCAGCTTCTATGACAGCAAATATCATTTTTGATTATGATATTTCTTCTAAAACGATTTCACTATCTGATCAGGGCGGTACGAAAATGATCCTTGATACGAAAGATCCAAATTTTCCTAAGAAATTGCTGAAAATGGATGATCTTCCGCAAAAAGAAAGTGATTTAATTATAGAAATCTTTCGCAATATCGATATGGGAATAGAGTCCGAATCCTGTATAATCTGTGCGGGGCAGGTAAATGAATTGGCACAGTGGTACAAAATCAGGCTGACCAGTATTTTAGATGACAATAAAAATCCAATTCATACTGTTGGGACGATTGAGGATATTTCTCAGCAGAAACATGTGGAAAAAGATTTATTGATTCGTGCCGAACATGATTCATTAACCGGATTATATAATCGAAAAGCTGCCATACAGAGAATTGATCAGGTGCTAATGGATCCGGCCAATCAAATATTGATGGAAAACGAAGTGCATGCTGTACTCTTGATTGATATGGATAATTTTAAACAGGTCAACGATACGCTTGGACACCTGGTTGGAGATCAGCTTCTGGTTAAATTTTCGGATTTACTGACAAAAAAATTTCGGAAAACGGATACGGTCTGCAGACTGGGAGGCGATGAATTCCTGATCTTTCTTCCAAAAATGAATTCAAAAGAGTTTGTACTGGAAAAATCACAAGATTTATGCAATGCAGCCAACCAATTTCTTCAGGGAAATCAGGATATGATTGCGGCATCCTGTTCAATAGGGATTGCCTTTGCTCCTTTACACGGGGATACATTTCATGATTTGTATCATAAGGCTGATTTGGCTTTGTACCATGCCAAACGTTTGGGAAAAAATCGCTGTTATATTTATGATAATGATTCAGAAGAATCTGCTGAAGTCGAATTAGAATCAAAGCCTGCTGAAGAAGTAAGTTCGGAAAATGAGAGCTCGAATCGATAAAATCAATAACAAATGATTTATGAAAAACATGGTTTAAAGTCAGCAATTAAAAAATTTTCTCGATTATAAAAAAATATTTTTAAAAATTCCGAATTAATGATCCAGAGTGAGGAACCTTGCTTTTAGAACGATTGATTGATCAATTCTCAATTTGTAAAGTCCAGGATTTTTCTGAGCTTCACTTTCATCAAACTCCGATGTTTGTCGGATATACTCATGAAGAGATTTCTATCGTGTGCAAATCGGATTCCGTTCCCCGTCATTGGATCGAACGAGAAGACGGATGGACTTGTATCCGGATTTGCGGCAAATTGGACTTTTCTGAAATTGGCATTATTGCAAGAATTTCTGCGATTCTTGCATCTAAAAATATTGGGATCTTCGTGGTTTCAACCTATAATACCGATTATTTTCTTATAAAGACAGAGAATTTTGCTCAGGCAGCAGAAGCGCTCGTTCAAAACGGATATCATTTCACCGAATAAATTCATGATTTGAAGTACAGATTCTTTGCGTTTTCATAAAAAATTTGCCGATTGAACTCCTGAGCGTCAACCAGCGATAAATAAAAATTGTCAATATATTCCGCAAAAACTTTTGCAACAACTTGTTTTGCAGCCAACAACGCTCCGAAGCTTTCCTCACTGGTCCAAGTATCACAACCCCAGGTAATCCGATCCGTAGTCCCGACTTCAATCAGTTCTTTTAGCAATGTTTCACATGCATTGCCTGAAATAATGGGCAGCCAGCAAATATCAGCATAGACATTAGGATAATTGTGGATTAATGCGCATAAATCTTGAATCCAGGGATAGCTGCCATGAAAAAGAACAAATCGGGTTTGCGGATTTTTCTCAATGACTTCCTGCATTTGCATGGCATTGCTTTTTTCCAATTTTCCCAGTCCGGTGTGACATTGGAGCGGCACATTGTATTCGGCAGCAATATTGCAAATCTCGAAAAAGACATAATCCTGAAAAGCCTTTATATCTTCGGCATTTGCATTTGGATTCAGAAAGCCTCTTTTTGCTTTTTCTTTGTCAGTCTCACAAAAATCCAATCCGCGATCATAAGCCAATGCAGATTTCATTGCAACACATCCTGACTGAATGTGCTCTTTGATTTGTTCTTTCATTTTTGCCAAATACTCGTCAAAAGTTAGTGATGACTCCCATCCGTATACGGTATATGGATTGTTGCCATTGTGATCTTGTGCTTGGGTATTGAATCCATAAAGAAACATATTGATCCGGTACGTCGGGGTAAAAAAACCTGGATGTCCTTCATCGGAACCAGGATTCCAGTATGGATCTAAAATGACTTTTTCATATCCACAACGGTCTTGAAGTATTTCTAAATGGTAATTTTCATTTTGATGGAGCTGTTGGATCTTTTCGTCAAAAATCGACCAGTTTTCAGCAGTTAAATTCTGAGAAATACCGCAGAGTTCACAAAGCGCTTTTTCCAACCAATGAAAGTAAGCATTAAATCGTACCAGCCGGAGAAACTCGCTTTTTTTATCAAACGTGTCACCATAATCGACTTTGCACCATGAAACGTAAGATTTATTCAAAATGAAATCCAAACCAATGTGTTGATGTTCGATATCTGGCAGATGATGACAGTGTGTATTGATTATTTTTAAGTGTTTATTGAATTCCTGTAGGTTAAGAAAAGCGGCGGACATTTTTTCTCCTTTTATTATCGGCACTTAATATTTTTAGAAGACCTATTAAAGGTATTGAGGAACTTGTCTGTGATTGTGTTTATTGCACCTCCCGTGAAAATCACTATCTTTACAAGTAATTCTACACAAATCTCCAATCGTTGATTTGAATAACGATGAATTTTTTTCACATTTCGAATTACTGATTTTCTTTGCATACCTTTACAAAACTTGACGGACATGCTATTATGCATTTAAGGATTCAAAATGGATACTTTAAAATTCTTTGGTTTTTATTTTTTCTTTTTTGGCTTTGCGTATTATTATGCTCGCAAAGCTCATTTGAATTTTACTGTATGCCGGTATCCTGAACCGTAAAAAAAGAAAGATTAGAAACATTAAGGAGCTCCACAGTGAAATTCACAGCGGAGCTCCTTTTTTTATTCTGCATCGGAGGTCTTATTATGATTGTTATTCTAAAGAATAATCCGGAAAAACGGCAGTTGGAAAACTTGATCCAGTGGCTGAAAAGTATGAATCTGGATGTCCATATCAGTGTCGGTGCGGCTCATATGATTTTGGGCTTGATCGGTGATACTTCATCGGTTGATATTGATCTTATTCGGGCTTTGGACATCGTAGAAGATGTAAAACGCATTCAGGAACCATACAAAAATGCCAATCGGAAATTTCATCCGGACGATACGGTCATCGAGCTGGAGAACCACGTGAAAATCGGAGATGGATCTATGCAAATATTCGCTGGTCCCTGTTCTGTTGAGTCACGGGATCAGATTTGTTTTATAGCAAAAAGTGTCAAGGAATCCGGCGCCACAATCTTACGCGGGGGCGCATTCAAACCCCGAACGTCTCCCTATGCTTTTCAGGGTTTGGGAGGACAAGGTATCGATTTGCTGCTGGAAGCAAAAAAGGAAACAGGCCTTCCGATTGTCACCGAGATTATGAATATCACGCAACTCCCCCTGTTTGAAGAAATTGATATCATACAAATTGGCGCACGAAATATGCAGAATTTTGAACTTTTAAAAGAAATGGGACGTTCTGGAAAACCGGTTTTATTAAAACGCGGTTTAGCAAATACACTTGAAGAATTTCTTATGAGCGCCGAATATATCATGGCAAGCGGCAATGAAAAAGTCATTCTTTGTGAACGTGGGATTCGAACATTTGAAACTGCCACACGAAACACCCTGGATTTATCCGCAGTACCGCTTTTAAAACAAATGAGTCACTTGCCGGTTATCGTCGATCCCAGTCATGCAACAGGTCTTTCGAAATTAGTTAAACCGATGGCGATGGCTGCCGTAGCTTGTGGAGTGGACGGGCTGATGATTGAAGTTCATAACGATCCTCCGCATGCACTTTCCGATGGCAAACAATCGTTAACTCCCGAAGCATTTCGTGATGTTTCCGCGTGTGTCCGTCAACTTGCTCCTTTGGCGTTTCACTGGTAATCGAAAAACTGTTTGGATCTATGCAAATAGCAACAATTTGAAGTATGGGAAGGATTCTTTGCCGTTGTGATGATTTCCCCGATCGATTCGGTGTTCAAATCGATATTTCGAATTAATGAGCATATGGTGGAGGAATGATGAAAATTGGTGTAGTGGGACTTGGTCTGATTGGCGGTTCTATGGCGAAAGCTATCAAGATGCATACAGAACACACTGTTCTGGGTATGGATATTATTGAATCTGTTGTATGCAAAGCCCGTCTATTGGAAGCAATTGATGAGGAGTTGACGGTTGACACCTTAAAGGATTGTGACATCGTTTTCCTTGCGATGTATCCGGGTGATACGATTGCATTTGCCAGGAAAAATGCCGCATATTTTAAACGGGATGGTATCGTGCTTGATCTTTGCGGAGTCAAAGAGGCAGTATGTCCGATTTTATTGAAGATTGCTCAAGAGAATCATTTCATTTATATTGGCGCGCACCCGATGGCAGGAAGAGAATTTTCCGGTTTTTCTCATTCCATGGGATCCTTGTTTGAAAATGCGTCCATGATCTTAGTCCCGTTCCATGGAACGCGAATAGAAACTGTTCAATCCGTCAAGGAACTTTGCAGACAAATTGGTTTTGGTTATATCCAGATTTCGACTCCGGAAGAACATGATCGGATGATTGCTTTTACATCACAATTGGCACATGTGGTTTCCAGCTCTTATATCAAAAGTCCAACAGCCTTGGAACACATCGGATTCTCTGCCGGAAGTTTTCGTGACATGACTCGTGTGGCAAAGTTAAATGAAACAATGTGGACAGAATTATTCCTAGATAATCCAAAGCATCTGTGTAATGAAATTGAATTATTGATACAGCATCTCGAAGAATATGCTGAAGCGATCAGAACCGGCAACCATGAAAAATTGTTCCAATTGTTAAAAGAGGGGCGGGAACGAAAAGCAGTGGTTGATGGGGAAACGGCTGAAGAAAAATGAAAAAGTATCAGGTCAATTCATCCGGTGGAAACTATGATGTCGTAATCGATTCTGGATTGTTGGAGCATATTGGAGCTTTGATTCAGACTTCGATTTCCGTAAAAAAAATGATCGTCATTACGGATTTCAATGTTGACAGATTGTATGCGGATATCGTAATGAATTCTCTGGAGAGAGCTGGCATTTCCGCAGCAAAATACGTATTTAATCCCGGAGAAGAAAACAAGACCATTCAAACTGTTCTTCAAATGTTAGACTTTTTAGCTCAACAACAAATGACGCGGAGCGATGTAATCCTGGCGCTTGGAGGCGGTATTTGCGGGGATATGGCCGGTTTTACCGCAGCTATTTATCTGCGTGGCATTCGATTTCTTCAAGTTCCGACTACGATTTTAGCTGCAATAGATGCCTCTGTAGGCGGAAAGACAGCGGTGAATCTTTCCGCCGGAAAAAACCTGGCGGGAGCATTTTGGCAGCCATCTCTGGTTCTATGTGATCCGCAGACTTTTTCAACGCTCCCTCCGACTGTCTTCTCAGATGGAATGGCAGAAATGATTAAACACGGAATGATCGCAGATAAAACACTCTTTCATGAATTACAAGAGAATCGTCCAGAGAATAATTGGGAAAATATCATCCTGCAAAATATTTCCATTAAAGCTGGTTTTGTTGCAAGAGACACGCGGGATACAGGAATTCGGCAGTTGTTGAATTTTGGTCATACATTCGGACATGCCATTGAAAAATGCAGTTATTATTCAATTTCTCACGGGCACGCTGTGGCGATCGGTATGATGATGGCAGCACGCGCAGCAGAAAAAAAAGGAATCTGCCTGGAACCCGTCACTGAACCTTTGAAATCCGTTCTTGATAGGTATCATTTACCAACCGATTGTCCATTTACTGCTGAGTCGATTGTTTTAGCGGCATTGCAGGATAAGAAGCGATTTGGCGATCGAATCCAACTGGTTCTTCCGGAACGCATTGGCCAATGTCTTTTGTATCCTGTTGTTATCGATGATCTGGCAGATTTTGTCAATAGCGGGATCAGGAAGGATTAATTCAAAATGGATATTCGTATTCATCCTTCACCGTTGTCTGGAACGGTAAGCGCTGTTCCATCCAAGTCCGATGCTCATCGTTTATTAATTTGTGCAGCTTTAAGTCATGAACCTACCAGTATTTTTATTGGCGGGTTGAATGAGGATATTCTGGCAACCATGGGTTGTCTGCGAAACATGGGAGCGATGATTGAAAAATCACCAGATGATGAAAATATCTGGATGGTTTCACCTGTTTGGGATTGTATCCAGGATTCTCCAGTTTTAAATTGTTTAGAAAGCGGATCGACTTTGCGGTTTCTGCTGCCAGTAGTTGCGTCAATTTGTAAGACTCCTTTACTGACTGGAGCTGGCAGACTGCCAGATCGGCCGATTTTTCCACTGCAGGAACAGATGGAAGCTCACGGTTGTGGTTTTTCAGCCCCCAAACTGCCTTTTACTTTACAGGGGATATTAAAAAGCGGTTTATATGAGTTACGCGGGGATATCAGTTCTCAATTTTTTTCCGGATTGTTGTTTGCACTGCCATTGTTGGATGGTGACAGTGAAATTCGGATTCTTTCATCCCTGGAATCCTCTGCCTATATCGATATGACGGTAAATGCTCTTTCGAAATTTGGCATCCGGATCGATCGATTTTCTGGCGGTTACCGGATTTGCGGGGGTCAGCTTTATCAGTCTCCCGGATTTGTTCGGACAGAAGGAGATTGGTCCGGCGCCTCTTTCTTCCTGACCGCAGGAGCCATCGGCAAACCGGTATCTTTGACTGGATTGTCACTCAAAAGTGTTCAGCCTGATCGCTCCATTATTTCCTTGTTGCAGCGTTTTGGCGCCGAAGTTCAAATGACTCATGAAAAAATTGATGTCTTTCCTGGAACGTTTAATGGGATTGACATGGATGCATCAGAGTATCCGGACATTATCCCGATTCTGGCAATAGTGGCTTGTAGAGCAAATGGTGAGACGATTATTCGCAACGCATTACGGTTGAAACTGAAAGAAAGTGATCGCCTGACAGCCATTTCAGACTGCATAACACAACTGGGCGGCAAGGTTCGACTGACATCCGATGGAATGGTTATTGCGGGAAATGGTTGTCTTAATGGGGGTGAAGTGGATGGATTTTTTGATCACAGAATTGTAATGTCCGCTGCAATTGCAAGCATTCTGTGCAAGACGCAGGTAATTATTCATGGAGCAGAAGCTGTCCGAAAGAGCTATCCGAATTTTTTTGCAGATTTTCGAAAACTGGGAGGAAAATACGATGTCCTTTGAGTTTGGGCGCCATCTTCATATAACGATCTTTGGACAGTCCCACGCTAAAGCAATTGGTGTCGTGATGGACGGATTGCCGGCGGGTGAAATGATTGATTTTTCAGCTGTTGAAAGCTTTATGTCCCGCAGAGCCCCCGGAAAAAACGTTCTGACTACCGAGCGGAATGAACCTGATTTCCCCGTGATTCTTTCTGGAATATGTAATGACAGAACATGCGGAGCTCCTGTATGTATGATGATTGAAAATCAGGATCCGCGTCCGAAGGATTATGTGGCGATCCAGGACATTCCTCGCCCGATGCATGCGGATTATCCCGCTTATATCAAATCCGGCGGTTATAACGATATTCGGGGAGGAGGACCGTATTCAGGCCGTATGACCGCTCCACTGTGTCTGGCAGGCGCTGTTTGTCTTCAGCTTCTTGCTAACCGCGGAATAAAAATCGCGGCTCATATTGCTTCCGTTGCAGATGTTCAGGATCAGCTGTTCGATCCCGTTGCTGTGGATGCTTCTCAGATGGATTCCTTATTATCCAGAAATTTTCCGGTTCTGAATGAAAAAGCGGGTGAGGAAATGCGGGAAAGAATTCAAGCGGCGAAATTGGATCAGGATTCTGTCGGCGGTGTAATTGAAGCTGCTGCGATTGGTTTTCCTGCCGGATATGGAGATCCGATGTTCGATGGATTGGAAAATCGTCTCGCTCAGGTTCTTTTTGGGATTCCTGCGGTAAAAGGATTGGAATTCGGAGCCGGATTTTCATCGACAAAAATGCGCGGAAGTGAACATAACGATCCGTTTTATTTTAGCGAAACTGGAGAGATTCGTACCCGAACGAACCATCACGGCGGAATTCTGGGTGGAATCAGTACTGGAATGCCGATCATCCTGAGAGTTGCTTTTAAACCCACTCCTTCGATTGGAAAAGAGCAGGATTCGGTTAGTTTCTCACGGAAAGAAAATGTAAAACTGACAATTCAAGGTCGACATGATCCGTGTGTAGTCTTGCGCGCAGTTCCGGTTGTTGAAGCGGCTATTGCCGTTGTTTTATTGGATTATTTATTGTAAAAAAGGATAAAGCGTATGGAAATTCAAGAGATTCGTTCTCAAATTGATGAAATTGACAAACAAATTGTGAATCTGGTCGTGAAACGGATGAAGATGGCGCTGCAAGCTGCTGAGTATAAACAAGCGCATCAGCTTCCTCTGCTGGATCGGAAACGCGAGCGCGAAATTTTGGTACAAACAGCTGAGTTAGCAGGAGAAGAATATGCCGGATATGCAAAAGTCCTTTTTTCAACGCTTTTTGATTTAAGCAAAAGTTACCAGAATCGGATTCTTGTTCATAAAGGAAAATTGGCAGATGAAATTGCGGCTGCTTTAGTCAATACAGCGAAACAGTTTCCCTCGAAGGCTGTCGTTGCGTGCCAGGGAATTGAGGGAGCTTATTCTCAGATGGCTTGTGATCGAATCTTTTCATTGCCAAATATTCTGTATTTTCGCCATTTTGAAGGTGTTTTTCAAGCTGTACAAAATGGCCTCTGCAGATATGGTATTTTACCGATCGAAAACAGTTCTTACGGATCCGTTACGATGGTCTACGACTTAATGAAAAAGTATGATTTTCATATTGCGAAAAGCTTGAAAATGCTGATTTCTCATTCGCTGTTGGCAAAACCGGACACTCGAATGGATATGATTAAAGAGATTGTGTCTCACGAACAGGCAATTGGTCAGTGCAGTGAATTCTTGAGAGGACATAAAGATATCAAGATTACTGTTTGTGAAAATACTGCGATCGCAGCTCAAATGGTTGCTAATTCTGACCGCACGGATATTGCGGCAATTTCTTCGAAAAATTGTGCAGATCTTTACGGTTTGACCGTATTGAATGATTCGATTCAAAACAGTGAAATCAACTACACTCGTTTTATATGTATTTCGAAAGAATTGGAGATTTACCCTGGCGCAGATAAAATAAGCCTGATGTTGACTCTGCCTCATCGTCCAGGTTCACTCTACACGACCATTGCAAAATTTGCTGCGTTGGGATTGAATCTGACAAAATTAGAAAGCCGTCCGATTCCAGGAAAAGACTTTGAATTTATGTTCTATTTTGATTTTGATGCATCCATTTATTCTGATGAAGTAATCCGATTATTATGTGATTTGGAGGCAGGTCCGGATCAATTTGAATTTTTAGGGAGTTATTCAGAAATATAACGATTTCTTGTGATTTTATGAATAGTTCCAAGGATAAAGAGATCAGCCTATTCACTCCTTTTCAATTCGTTAATTAACAAAAATTGGAGAATGAAAATAGCTTCAGAGGTTCATATGTATGGATTAATCGGTGAGAAATTAGGACATAGCTATTCCGTTTTGATTCACCAATTGTTGACGAATCATGCGTATCAATATGAATTGATTGAACTATCACAGGATTCCCTGGGTTCATTTCTGGAAAGGAAGTCGTTTGAAGGATTAAACGTCACGATTCCATATAAAAAAACAGTTATTCCGTTTTTAAAAGGGATATCACCGGAAGCAGAAAAAATCGGTAGTGTTAACACGATTCTGTCCAAACCGGAAGGTCTGTTTGGATATAATACGGATTATGCCGGATTCCTCTACATGGCAAAACGTGCGGGAGTCCATTTTTCAGGGAAAAAAGTGCTGATCATGGGGACCGGAGGTACAAGTGCAGCGGTTTGCGCTGCTGTTAAAGACCATGGAGCTCGTGATATTATTGTGGTTTCCCGATCAGGGCAGGTGAATTATCAAAATTTGGATGTGCATCACGATTCGCAGATTATTATCAATACGACTCCTGTTGGAATGTATCCCCATAATGGCGAAACCTTGATCGATCTGGAAGATTTTCCGGACTGTGAAGGTGTGCTGGATGTAATTTACAATCCGCTCTATACGAATCTGGTTCTACAGGCTCGAGAGAAGAAGCTTGCCTTTGGAGGCGGTCTCGTTATGCTGACGGCACAAGCCAAATACGCATCCGATTTGTTTCTGAATCAAAAGGCGGACGATTCGATTATTGATGTCACTGTCGAACAAATGATCCATCGAATCCAGAATATCGTGTTCATTGGAATGCCGGGTTGTGGAAAAAGCACAATTGGCAAAGCAATTGCTGAATTGACAGGGAGAAAATTTATTGACACTGACATTGAAATTGTTCATCGTGCCGGTAAAGAAATATCAAAGATTTTTTCGGATGACGGTGAATCAGTATTTCGCCGATTTGAAAGAGATGTGATTCAAGAGAAAGGAAAGGAAAACAGCCTCGTGATTTCCACAGGTGGCGGAGCAGTTTTAGACAAAAAAAATCGCATGGCTCTACGCCAAAATGGAAAAGTCATTTTTCTAGAACGCAACGTCGATGCTTTGTCGATGGAAGGCAGACCTCTTTCCATAAACCAAGCTGGTTTGTCTCAAATGTATCAGTATCGCCTGCCTTTTTATGAGGATTGTTGTGATGAACGCGTGATCAACGATCATTTGATTGACATTACTATTCAAGAAATTATGCAAAAACTGGAGAAAAAATGAAAATTTTAGTGATAAATGGCCCAAATCTCAATATGTTAGGAATTCGAGAACCACATATCTACGGAAATGTAACCTATGCGCAGCTTGAAGAATATATTCGGGAAGAAGCCAGAAAAAGAAATATTGAAGTCGAGTTATTCCAATCCAATCATGAAGGATCAATAATCGATACAATTCAGGCTGCTTACCAGAAAATGGATGGAATCATTATCAATCCCGGGGGATACACTTTTACCAGTATTGCGATTTTGGACGCTCTAAAATCGGTATCGATTCCGGCAGTTGAGGTTCATATCACCGATAATATGAAACGTGAATCATTTCGTCATCATTCGATCACTGAAATGGCTTGCATCGCAGCGATTGTGGGAAAAGGAATTCCAGGATACAGTCAGGCGATGGATATATTACTCGAACATTTTGCATAAGCCTCAATCTGATTTCTCATTTTGTTATTCAGCCTGGTAATTCGAAGATTCAAAAAGCCTTAAAAAATTGAAAACTTATTGCAGTGTTGTTTTGTATTCTGCATAAAACCAACACTACAACAAATATTTGAGACGTTGCTGATTATAGTTCCTTGTCTGTCAGCAATTTGAAATATGGGGTGACCTTTCGAATAAAAAGACGAAATTTGTAATTCTTATGGTTTTACACTCCTTGCAAAACCATAAGAATAATTATTATTTTTTATATTTCGACCGACAGATGAAAAATATTACACATCCAATAATGAAATTTGAATTCTGTTTTCGTACGAATTGCAGCTCATCTGTCCAGTTCAAATCTTCAATTGTATAATTGATGTAAGTAATAGATAAGTTATTATTAAAAAAATCATCCGATACCAAGTTAATTTATTAAGTATTAACCCAATGAGTCGAACGATTTTTTTTACGGTTCTTCATTTTCCCTTTGTTATATTTGTTTTGGAGATAAATCAGTAGCATAGAACGTTAGGAAATTGCGGGCAATTCTTTAGATTCCTGGTCTCTGAATTGTAAATTCTCTCCAGAATTTATTTCTTTTTGGGAACAAGGTTGATCATTGACTGCAATGATTGATTCGAAATCAACTTTTCGAAATATTTTTAAAATTTTATCGGATAAGAATAAAAATTTATTATTGTGATGTTCAAGTGTGGAATGGGAAAAAAGCACACCAATTAACATCCTTCTTGTATTTTGAATCAATGATTTGAAAATAGATGACTGTGTTTGATACGAGGAAATGGATGAGTATTCGAAAGTATATACGATTTGTATTCCCTGTATTCTTGATCATTCTTGTGTTTTTCAGTCTTCATATTCATTCTTCAAAAGGTTATTCTTCAGGACAATATACAACAGTTCGGGTTGGTTATTTTATTTCCGAATCTTATCAGGACATTTCACCAGATGGAACGCGCAGTGGATATGGTTATGAATTTCTTCAGCGAATCAGTGACTACGCTGATTTTAATTATGACTACGTTGATTGTATCTGGAGCGAATGTTTGGAGAAATTAAAAAATGGCGAAATAGATCTGCTGACATACGCCGGATATTCTCCAGAAATTGATAAATTTTTTGATTATTCGCAGAAAATAATGGATTACGGATATGGTGCTTTATTGGTCAAAAAGGACGACAATCGATTTTTCTATAATGATTTTGAAAAATTCGATCAGATGAAAGTAGCAATTCAAAAAGGAAGTATCCGAAATCACCAGCTTGAAGAATTTGCTCGAGAAAATAATTTTTCTCTGCAACTAATCGAATATTCCAGTATTTCAGAAATGCAGGCAGCGATTGAAAATCATCAAGTTGACGCAATTGGGATCTCTAACCAGTTCGTACCTTCAAATTATAAAATTATCACCAGATTTGGATTTGACCCTTATTATGCAATTGTTAAACAAGGAGATACGGAATTATTATCGAAGTTAGATCAGGCGATAACCTCCATTGAGCTGGACGATCCCTTATTTAAGAGCAGGTTGTATGAAAAGTATTATGCTTCGAGAAATACTTTTTCAATTGCGCTGACTCGGGAAGAACACGAGTACATTGCATCTCATGGACCATTTATTGTAGCAGCAGCTTCCAAACGGTATCCTTTATCTGCTTATGATCCTGAAACAAATAAATATACTGGTTTTGAAAATGCAATTCTATCCGATCTCGCTGAAAATATCGGAATGGAACTTCAATATATTGAAGTAACCTCTTATGTAGATCGGATTAATAAAGTACAAAGTGGTGAGTCGGATATCATGATCGATATCAGTTATGATTCCGGATTACCTGTCGGTTCCACGATCAAAAAAACTGTTCCCTATCTATCATTGCCTTATTTAAGTATCTCCCGCAAGGATTTTCAAGGGGATAATCCCCGAATTATTATTCATCCCAGTTTGAATTACGCAGTGAAATATGTTCTGAAACTGCCGAGCGACGAAGTGACGATTTGCACTGTCCTGCGTGACTGTATTCGAGCAGTGCGAGATGGGTCTCGAGATATCACCTATGCAAGCTTATATGAAACCGAATTATTGTTGAAAGAACGAGAAAATAAAGATTTGGTTTCAACAATCAGCAGTGGTTTTTCAATTCCAATCAGCTTCGGAATTAACAGTGAAAAGAATCCATTACTGATCAGCATACTGAATAAACAGATCCAAGCGCTTGGATCTGAAAAAATCTCTGACATTATTACCGGTTTGACTGTTGGGCAAAAAGAACCGGTCACTATTCGAAGTATATTTGCAAAATATCCAAATTTATATTTCATTCTTTTTTCTATTGTAATAATAATTGCTGTAGTAATTTTCATTTGGCGCCGCAAATCGGAAATCATGCTCTATAAAATGGCTTATGAAGATGAACTAACGCGGCTTAAAAATATCCGTTGGCTTGAAAAAGAAGGACAGGCGATTATTCAAGCTAACCGCTTTCGCAATTATGCAATACTGTCGATGGATGTTGATCGTTTTGATGTGATCAACGATTGTTATGGGCGTTCAATCGGCGATGACATCATTCGACATACAGCTTCTGTTCTGCAAAAAGAATCCGACTACGGTCTTGTTCCAGTGAGGGTTAAGGCGGATCACTTCGTCAGTTTGATCCCATACCTTAGTATGGATTCTCTGAATCGTGATCTGTTGTATCTTCATCATAATTGCAGCGCTTATCGGAAAGGCGATACTTCGATTACGCTTCATATGAATTTTGGCGTTTATTTAATCCCGGATCATGATCAGATGATTACAACTGCGATCAATCGGGCTGAGATTGCAAGAATGGAATCAAAAACATCATCATCGCTCGTCACTTTTTATAACGAGACCATGCAGGAAAAACTGAATTATGAGAAAACACTGGAAGACATTCAAAGCCAGGCTTTGCGAGACCATGAATTTCAAATTTTTTATCAACCAAAATTCAATATGAAATCCGGTTCAATCATCGGCGCAGAAGCGCTTGTGAGATGGGATAGTAAAGAAAAAGGTTTTATGTTTCCCAGTGCCTTTATCCCATTATTTGAGCGAAATGGTTTTATATTACAGTTGGATGATTATGTTTTAGAAGAAACATGCAAGATGATCAGACGCCGCTCTTTATATGGGCAAAAAATCGTTCCGATTTCTGTCAATCAATCTCGAGCGCATCTTGCAGAAGAGCATTATATTGACCGATTGAAGTTTTTTCTTGAAACTTATCATATACCAAAATATCTGATCGAGTTGGAATTGACAGAGACTGCTTTGGCCGAGACGGATAATGCGCAGGAAATTATGTCGCTGATGCGGGATATTGGATTCCTTATATCGATTGATGATTTTGGCTCCGGATTCTCTTCTCTTACTCTGCTGAATACTGTTCAGTTTGATATTATGAAATTGGACAGAAATTTTCTATCAGAGACATATATTTCCAAGAGAACAAAAGATATCTTAACGCATATCGTTGCAATGGCACATACGCTGAATATTCAGGTAATCTGCGAAGGGATTGAAACCAAAGAACAGTCGGATTTTCTCATGAGTGCCGGTTGTCTGTACGCACAAGGCTTTTATTATTCCAGACCTGTTTCGCAAGCTGATTTTGAAAAGAAACTGGATGCTGCTTCAACCAGTACGAATGAATGGGTTTATGGATATCAACAGGATAATGAGACAAATCTTTCTGCGCAGCAACCGAAAACATCTGCCAGAAAAATGTTCGAATCATTTCTGAACGCAATGTATATTGAGCGAAACTCAGAAAAAGCGCTGTCGTTTTTATCTTCCGATGTGTATATTTATGATCCGACTTCTTCTGAAGGCGTATTAACCAAATCGGAATTTGGAATGCAGATTACGAACCAGCTTGAAAACAATGTCATGCCGTATATTTATGAAATTGAACGATTCAGTGAAAAAACGACACCGGATGGCAGCGAGGATATTTTTGCCGTACTTTCGATTGACCAACTAAATATCACTGCTGATCAGAATAAGACAAAACTTTGCATGTCAGCGTCAATCACCAATCTCAGTGGAAAATCTTACATTGAGACTCTTCATATCTCCTATATCAGCGATCTGAAGAAAGATTTGCTGGTGGAAAATGCTGTTAATGAAAGAACCAGTTTCAATTTATTAAATGAACAGTTTCCGGGTTGTGTGGTCGGATGTTATGTGAGTCCTCAATTTCCGCTTTTCTTCTTTAATCCACAGTTATTGAGCTTATTCGGATTTACTATGGAAGAATTTCGTGAAGTATCAAAAAATGGACTGATCAACCTCGTGTATGAAGATGACCGGCAGAAACTTTGGCAGACAATCATCAACACACCTGAGCAGCACGAATATGAAATTGATATTCGTCTGATGAAAAAAGACGGAAGTCTGCTCTGGCTTCGCGATCGCGGCAGGCGAATTAAAGCAAAAAATGGGATGGATGCCGTATTAGCTGTTCTGATGGATATTACTGAAAAGAAAAAGGCACAAATGGAACTTGAGCTGGAAAAAACTCGCTATCAGGTACTCGTGGATTGTACCGAAGCGATTGTTTATGAATATGATTACAAGAAAGATTTGATGCTTTTTAATTACAAGATTAATACGCCTCAAGGAAAAACACCGGAATCGATATCCTTTCCTGCTTTTTGTCAAAATATTTATCAAAACAATTTTATTGCTGATGAAGATCGTGTTCAGCTTGTTTCATTCTTGCAAAATGGCAGATCCAATAAAGATTTCGAATTTCGGCTGATAAATTCCTTTGAATCCGGTAATGAATATTTATGGCATCGAATTAATGGAACGGTTCTTTTTGATGATGATGGCAATCCGATCCAGAGCATCGGTTTGATTATTAACGTTGATGATGAAAAGAAACAGATTTCCAAATTAACTGATGAAGCTCGCCGGGACAGCCTGACAGGATTATATAAAAAATCAGCTCTTGAATACCTGGTTCAAAAAGAAATTCAAAACACCGAAAAAGGTGTTAGTCATGCATTCATCATTATTGATATGGATGAATTTAAAAAAGTAAATGATGTTTGCGGTCATCCATATGGTGATGTAATCTTACGGGGATTAGGGCAGGTCTTATTAAAAACGTTTCGCAGTGATGATATTGTCGCACGAATTGGCGGAGATGAATTTGTAGTCTTTGTCAAAAATATTAAATCCAAAAATCAACTGCGTCAGAAGATCGTGACTTTCTTTGACCTGATGAAAGGCGATTTTTTTCGAAATTTCATTCAAGAAAATGGACGAAGTCTTTGCCATATTTCCGCAGGCGGGCTGCTCTGCAAAGATTGCCAAATTGTTTTCTCTTGTTGTGTCGGAGTATCGATGTTTGATGAGGATGGAACGAACTTTGATACGTTATATGGTGCAGCGGATATTGCACTTTATGAGGCGAAGAAGCTTGGACATTTCCGTTTTGTTTTCTATTCATCAGAAATGAAAAAGAGTGTCTTTGGAACTCAGTCCGGAATTGAATCCAATTCAAATCATTAAAAGCACAAAATTGCTAAAAAAACGCTGATTTAACGATTTGAAATTTTGAAAGGATGATTCGTTGTTGTGTTGTTTTTACGCTGCACACAAAGACAACACAACATAACAACCACAAAAATTTTTTCCCAAATTTCGATTTACTGAAAATGATTTACCCGAGCACGCTCTTAGCGATATCCATGGCTGCTTTTGCATCCTTTGCATAATAATCAGCTCCGATTGAAAGTGCGTAGGATTCTGTCAAAACGGCGCCGCCAACCACAATTTTGCATCGCGTTTCTTTTCGAATTTTTTGGATGGCATCTTCCATGTTTTTTACAGTAGTTGTCATCAGTGCGCTGAGCCCGACGAGCTGGATATTCTCATTCTTAATCGTCTCAAGTATTCTCTCATCAGGTACATCTTTTCCTAAATCGATGATCTCGTAACCGGAGTTTTCCAGGACTACTTTCACAATATTTTTGCCGATATCATGAATATCACCTTTGACTGTCGCCAGAATGATTTTTCCTTTACTGAGTGTATTTTGATCGGTTTTATTTTGAGCGAATATTTTCTTAATTACTTCAAAACTTGCCTGTGCTGCTGTTGCGGACTGAATGAGCTGTGGAAGAAAAATCTCCCCTCTTTCAAATCGGTTTCCAACTTTTTCAAGGGATGGAATCAAAAAGGAGTCAATAATTTGTGACGGAGACATCGAACGCAGCAATTCAGACGTCATTTCTGCAGCCGCCTGTTTTATACCGTTTTCAACCGCTTGCTCCAATGAAAGATTGGATACAGGTGTAATTGATTCTGCTGTTTGAGCAGCATTATGAGCTGCGATGTATTTTTCAGCATGAACATCCATATTGGAAAGCACATTAAAGGCTTCAACAGCGTTGACCATCAGCTCGTTATTGGGATTCATAATCGGTAAATCCAGGCCATTGGTTAATGCCATGGTCAAAAAAGTTGTATTAATAATTTCCCTTTCCGGAAGACCGAAAGAGACATTGGAAACTCCAAGGATGGTTTTAACCCCAAGTCTTTCTTTAACAAGACGTACTGCCTGTAAGGTTTCAAGAGCCTGACTTTGCTGTGCAGAGACTGTCAATGTCAGACAATCAATGATCACGTCCTGTTTTGGAATACCATAGGAGGCGGCTGTTTTGATGATTTTTTCTGCGATTCGGATACGATCTTCTGCAGTTTGTGGAATTCCGTTCTCATCTAATGTCAGACCGATTACGGCAGCTCCATATTTCTTCACCAGGGGGAGTATGGTATGCAGAATTTTATCTTCACCGTTCACTGAATTTACCAGTGGCTTCCCATTATAAATCCGCAAAGCTGCCTCGATCGCTTTCGGATCGGATGAGTCGATTTGCAGCGGTGCATCACAGATACTTTGAATCGCTTCCACTACTTCTGCCATGAAAGTCGGTTCATCGATTCCTGGCATGCCGACATTAACATCCAAAATCTCAGCTCCAGCAGTGGTCTGCTCTATTGCCTGATTTAGAATATACGCAATATCATGATTGGTAATCGCGGCTTTAAATCGCTTCTTGCCTGTCGGATTGATGCGTTCGCCAATCACGCGTACTCGATCAACCACTACCGCTTTAACAGAACTGCAAAGGACTGTCCGCTCCTGATTCAGCGTTTTTCCAAAATGACAGGACTGAATTCTTTCTTTTGTTTTTTGGATAAACTCCGGTGTTGTCCCGCAGCATCCACCGATCAGGTGAATTCCAATAGCGGGAAATCTGCTCATCGATTCAGCAAATTCATCCGGTGAGATATCGTATTTTCCTGTAGTTAAGTTGGGCATTCCAGCGTTCGGCTTGACTAAAATTGGCAGATTTGTCCATTCAGTCATTTCTTCAGCAAGCGGGAAAATCTGATCAGGTCCAAGAGAACAGTTGATTCCCAGTGCATCGACCCCTAAAGCTGTTAAAGTAATCGCTGCGCTGGGGATGGAAACTCCTGAAAATGTTCGTCCATTCTCTTCAAAAGACATGGAGGCGAAAATTGGAAGATCCGAATTCTCTTTCGCAGCGAGTATTGCTGCTTTAATTTCTAAAAGATCGGTGAATGTTTCGAAAACGACCAGATCGGCGCCTGCTTCTTTGCCATAAACCACAATTTCTCGAAATATCTCATAGGCTTCTGTGAAAGAAAGATCACCATTTGGTTTCAGCATGGTGCCTATCGGTCCGCAATCAAGAGCAATTCGGACAGAATGGTTTTCATTGTCGGAGGATTCTTTTTCCAGAGCAACTGCTGTTTTTGCATTTTGGACGGCTGCTTGAATCAAATCTTTGACAAGGTAACCGCTGCCATCTAATTTGTATCGGTTGACTCCTAACGTGTTGGTAT
This sequence comes from Flexilinea flocculi, assembly GCF_001192795.1. Lineage (GTDB taxonomy): Bacteria > Chloroflexota > Anaerolineae > Anaerolineales > Anaerolineaceae > Flexilinea > Flexilinea flocculi. Next base: position 247,948 of record NZ_DF968179.1, read on the forward strand.
AGATGATTTCCGCTCCGCTTTGAATATAGCGGCGATGAATATCAATGACTGCCTCCGGATTTGTTCGATTGACCCCTTCCGGTATTCTCTCAGTCATCAATCCCATGGACTGAAGTTCTGTACCCATTGCCCCATCTAATAGGATTACGCATTGCTCTGGTTCGAACATGAAAAGCCTGCTTTCTTATACACACAGTCAGAATTTTTGCTGCACGTATCACAATGATCTTGTGGAGGAATTTTAATAACTTTTTTGGTAACTCCAATAATAGCAGTGACAGATTTCGACGGAATCAGAATTAAACTACGACTGACTGTCAATCCAATTTTTCTGGATGTATCCAATGCTCCAAGCAAATTAATGTGCGTATCTAACGGAAGGTCGCCATAACCGGGGCTAAAACGCCAGGTGATGGATTCTTCATTTTGACTGCACAAATCGCGAATGCTGTTTTCGGTCTGATCCATCAACATTTCAATGGCAGTGGTTGCACAACTGTCTAAAATGACTCCCTCATCCGGAGATGACACCATTTTCGTTCGTATGAGCTTGTCCATTTCGATTCCGATTGTACCTGCAAGAAGAAATATCTCTTTGGATTCAAGTAAATGATTTCGGATTGATTTTCCTTTTAATATGATATTTGTACCGGATACAGCAATTCCTTCCGATAAAACGGATATCGGATATCTATGATAAATAGATTTTGGCTGGATGGTCTGTAACGTTAATTCCATACAACTTTTAATCAATTCTTCCAGAGCTTTTGGAATAGCAGTGTTTCGGTATCCAAGGTATCGAAGAATATCAATATAAGAAAGTTGAGGAATTATTTGCTGCAAGGTTATTGGATTCCTGATTTGTCGTTTTCAGCTGCAATGATATTCTGAATATTATCGCTGATGCGCGCTGCTGTTTCAACATTGTTCATGGTGTATAAATGGATCCCCTGAACGCCGTTTTCAATTAGATCCATAATCTGTTCAGTTGCATAAAAAATTCCGGCATCTTTGAGAGCCGTCGGATTATCTGCGTATCGATTAATAATTTTTGCTAATTTCGCGGGGACACTGGCGCCGCACATGCTGACGATCCGTTCAATTTGATTTTTATTGACAATCGGCATAATTCCTGCTTCAATCGGAACTGTAATGCCGGTCTGGCGGACTTTTTCCAGAAAGGAATAGAAATTGCGATTGTCAAAAAAAAGTTGTGTGATCAAATGCGTAACGCCATGATCGATCTTTTTCTTCAAATTTTGGATATCCTCTTCAATCGAATTACTCTCGTAATGACATTCCGGGTAACACGCTCCAATGATATTAAAATCCGGATCAGTTTCTTGAATAAATCGAACAAGATCACTGGCATGCTGGAAAACCTTTTTCGGAGGAACATCCGGATTGATATCGCCCCGTAATGCCAGTATGTTCAGAATCTGGTTCTCTTTCAGTTTTTTTAATGTCTCTCGAATCTCTTCTTCATCTGAATTTACGCATGTCAGATGAGCTACCGGTTCGATATGATAAGCCGACCGGATTAGAGAAGCAATTTCACAGGTCTTTTCGCGTTGTGAAATGTTACCGCCCGATCCATAGGTAACACTCATGAAATCCACTGGCAATCCTCGCAGCTTTAACAATGTGTTGTAGATTACATTCACCGAGTTATCTTTTTTTGGTGGAAAGATTTCTAAAGAAAAGACTACTTTTTTAATTTTAAATAATTCCGATATATTCATAATTCACCGTTCAAACAATTCAAAATATGGATTGACTTTTCGAATTAAGAAAGAAAAATTGTTATTCTTTTCATATTTCGAATTATTGCCACTGTTCACTGTTATGTAATTTTTGTAATTATAAATAGAACAAGGACTAAAAAGATCGGTGTTGCTTCAAACTCGTTATATCATACGTGTTTGAGGTATTCATCTATAATTTGAAGTATGTACTCGTTATTCAAATCAAGCGAAAAAAAACTGATTGTTATGATGCTTTTGCGCTTCCCGCATAAGTGTCGTGACAATAAAGAATCCTCACCATATTTCGAATTGTTGAATATTCATGATCTGATCATCAGTGATTCGAAATTTGGATATCTAATCTACTTGGCCATTTTGTCGATTATTTGAATGATCTCTTCAATTTTTTGTTGTTTCTCCGTTTCATCTGCTTTTTCAAACGCATCTTTAACACAGCCCTTTAAATGCGCATGAATAATTTCTTTGTCTGCTGCGCGCAGAATAGCTTGTGATGCCAGCAATTGGTTCGAAATGTCAATACAATATCGATCCTCTTCAACCATTTTTATCAGCCCGTCAATTTGTCCTCGGGCAGTTTTCAGTAATCTTAAAATTTTCTTTTTATCCGCAACCATTCAGTTTTCCCTCCAACAATTCCAAATATGGAAAGAATTACTTGATTTTATGTTGTTTTTGGTCGAAGACCAAAAACAACATAACAAACTTTTTCTGAATATTTAATAAGAATGTCCGTATATCGAATCGCTGTTATCCCTCAGTAATATTGCAGGGTTCATAACCTGCATCGGTAATCGCATCTGTTAAAATTTTGTTATCCACTGCTTTGGATAACTCTAAGTCAGCGCTTTTTGTTTCAAGATCCACAACAACACTGCTGACGCCGTCCACTTTTTGAAGTGCATTTTCAACTCTTGCTTTACAATGTGCACATGACATTCCGTCAATTTGGATCGTTTTTCTTATCATTCTCTTTTCCTCTTTTTTAACTGAATCGTTGGAGAAATCACTTTTAAAATGATTTTCTGTCTGAGGCCGGAAAAATCGTAGACGCAAAGCGTTGGAGACTACAGTTAAAGAACTGAGGCTCATCGCGGCGGCTGCAAACATCGGATTGAGAGTCCAACCGGTTAGCGGATAGAATAATCCGGCTGCCAGTGGAATTCCGATGATATTGTAGAAGAATGCCCAAAAAAGATTCTCTTTAATATTTTTAATCACAGATCTGCTGAGATGAATCGCGGTTACCGCATCCAATAAGCTGTTTTTAATCAGCACAATATCAGCGGATTCAATCGCTATGTCAGTTCCCGCACCTATTGCAATACCAACATCAGCTCTTGCAAGTGCCGGGGCATCGTTGATACCGTCACCGATCATAGCAACTTTTTTACCTGAATCCTGAAGCTTGCGAATCACTTCGTCTTTTCCCTGGGGCAGAACTTCTGCAACAACTTCATCGATCGCAAGCTGCTTTCGGATTGCTTCGGCTGTATATCGATTGTCCCCGGTTAACATCACGACATGAATTCCCATCTTTTTGAACTGGTCTATCGCTTCTTTGCTTCCTGATTTGATCGTATCTGCAACAGCAATGGAACCGATCAGGTTTTTCCCTTCTGCAAAAAAGAGCAGTGATTTCCCTTTATCCGACAAAATTTTATCCAATTCAGAATGAGTTGATAGAGAAATCGATTGCGTTTCCATAAATCTTTGATTGCCCGCAAAATATTGGATTCCATCAATCCAGGCAGAGACTCCCTGTCCTGGAATCGCTTGAAAATCAGTAGCTTTTTTTATAAGGATACTCAATTCATCTGCTTTTTGAAGAATTGCATCAGCAAGCGGATGTTCAGACAGCTTTTCCAAAGATGCCGCAATTGTCAGTAATTCCAGATCGGTATAATTTCCTGATGGAAAGATATCTGTAACTTTGGGTTTCCCTTCTGTAATGGTTCCGGTTTTATCCAATACGACAGTTTGAATCTTGTGAGTAATTTCTAACGCTTCTCCGCTTTTAATTAAAATACCGTTGGATGCTCCTTTTCCAGTTCCGACCATGATGGCAACTGGTGTTGCAAGACCTAAAGCGCATGGGCAGGATATGACCAACACGGAGATTGCTGTTGTTAATGCAAACTCAAAACTTTTTCCTAGTAACAACCATGATAAAGCAGAGACGACGGCAATGAAAATTACAATCGGTACAAAGACAGCGCTTATTTTGTCAGCAATTTTTGCTATAGGCGCTTTGGTTGTGTTGGCGTTTTCGACCAGTTCAATAATTTGCGACAAAGTTGTATCTTTTCCGATGCGGTCTGCTCGAAATGAAATCGATCCGGATTGGTTCATCGTACCGGTAATCACTTTATCGCCTGGCTTTTTTACGATGGGAATGCTTTCTCCCGTTATTGCGGATTGATCAATGGAGGAATAACCCTCGATCACGGTTCCATCAACTGGAATTTTTTGACCAGGACGAATAATGACCATATCTCCTACGCGGACATCGTCTGCCGGTATGATCATTTCGATACCATCCCTGATCACAGATGCCGTTTTGGGCACAAGATCGATTAACTTCGTGATCGCATCGGATGTTTTTTTCTTGGATCGGGTTTCAAGATATTTTCCTGTTGTGACTAAAGACAAGATTGTTGCCGCCGATTCAAAATAGAGATTCATCGCAAACATATTGATCATAACCGGATCATTATGGCCAAGCCCCCAACCGATTTTATAGATGGCATAGACACTATAGATTAAAGCAGCTGATGACCCAATTGCAATCAACGAATCCATATTCGGCGAGCGATGCATCAACGCTTTAAAGCCATTGGTGAAGAATTTCCGATTGATATAGACAATTGGCAATGTCAATAAAAACTGAGTAAAAGAAAAGGGGATGGCATTTTCCTGCCCATGTAACCAGGAAGGCAGCGGGAAGTGCAGCATATGTCCCATGGAAAGATAAAGGAGCGGAATTAGAAACGCGAAAGAAACGATCAATCGTTTTTTCATGGTGAATACTTCATCATCCATAACATTATTTGGATTCATGGTTTGATGAACAGTCGGATTATTCTGTATTGCTGCCTGATATCCGGCTTTTTCCACCGATTGAATGATTATTTTTTCATTGGAAAGTGATGGATTGAATTCTACCGTCATGCTGTTTGTTAAGAGAGAAACTTCCGCTTTCGCGACACCGTTTAGCGCATTGACTTTTTTTTCAATGGTTACCGCGCAAGCCGCGCACGACATTCCCGCGATGTCAAATTTTTGTTTTCTCATAGTTCACTTCCTTAATACCCCACCATAGAGGGGTATTATCAGTATAAATGGTTTGTGTTCGATCTGTCAAGGATTGTCCGTTCGAAAAGTATTTTGAAATATGCGTAATTCGAACGATAACCAAACTTTCGAATCGATCACGAAAACTTGATGTCGGAATCAACGATCCGAAATATGAGAAGAATTCGAATTCAAAAGACCCTTTCCCTTACCAACGGTGAAGTCTGGTAAGCGCTTCTTCTTCCGTAGCGACGAAGCAAAAATCATGTCCTTTGTTGCTCTCATAGATAAAATCATGCAGACTTTTACTGGTAATGGATTGAAAATCGCCGACTATAGCAAGCTTTGTTTGATAATTGACGAATTTTTGTAAAATTTCCCCTGCCAGCTTTGTTTTCAGATCAAAAAATGCTTCAGGGATGGATTCTTTTTTAATGATTATCTTGCTGCAGCCTGTTTCTTCATAGACATCTGAAAGGAACTGCAAAGCGGTTTGAACATCGGTTAACAAAAGCTCGTTGCTTTCGATGATTGCAACTACAGAATTATCCTGTCGATGGATTCTAAAACGCATTCTCTCTCCTTCTTGATTGGACATGCCGGAGGAACTCCAGCAATTCAAAATACGGATTAACCTTTCGAATAATGAGAACAACAAGGATACTTTTCATATTTCGAATTGCTGATATCTTGTAAAAAAAATTGTATCCTGATACTATACTGTATACGTCGATATTATGGAATGGCTTTTTCGAAGGAAATTTGAAGTACAAACCTGCCTTTGGGATCAACCGAGAAAAAAAGAATTTGTCCTTCTAATATTTCAAATTACTGTCTGGTAATTTTTTAGAATAACCTTAAGAAAAAAAAGCCCTTGAAAAAAATTCAGGAATATGTTGCATAATCCTGATAGTTTCTTAAGATTAACTGGGATTTGTCGGATGTTCTGCGCTTTCGGTTGATTTTGTCATACAATGATTCTTAAGAATTGACAATTTGAAAACCCACATTTATACTTTTACGATAATTCTATTATAGAATGATAAAATACTAAATGAAAAATCTTGACTTCAATGATGATCAATGTCATTATCTATAAAAAAATTTCCCGAAAATTAACATCAAAGGAAGAGTTTCATGGCCGAATTATTAAAAGTTGAAGGCCTCGAGACGCATTTTCAAACTCGAGAGGGCGTCATACATGCTGTAAATGGAGTTTCTTTTAATTTAAAGGAAGGCGAAACGCTGGGAATCGTTGGTGAAAGCGGATGTGGAAAAAGTGTTTCCATGATGTCTATGCTGCGGTTGATTCCGAGCCCCCCGGGCAAAGTAGTTGCGGGGAAGGCGCTCTTTGAAGGAAACGATTTATTGACCATGAATGACGAGCAAATCCGCAATATTCGTGGAGCGAAGATCAGCGTTGTCTTTCAAGATCCGATGACTTCCTTCAATCCGGTTCTGACGATCGGTGACCAGGTTGCAGAGCCATACCGCGTTCATCACAAAGCCGGGAAAAAAGAAGCTTTGGATCGCGCCGTCAAATATTTGGAGCTGGTTGGAATTCCGAATGCGCGCGAACGATTATCGGATTACCCGCATCAATTCTCAGGCGGGATGCGGCAGCGTGCAATGATCGCAATGGGATTAATTTGCGAACCGCAGATTTTAATTGCGGATGAACCAACCACTGCGCTGGATGTGACGATTCAAGCTCAGATTATTGAACTGGTCAAACGTCTGCGGGACGAATTAGGCATGGCCATTATTTGGATTACCCATGATCTGGGAATTATCGCCGGTCTGGCAGACCGTGTAAATGTTATGTACGGCGGGCATATTATTGAGACTGCGCCAGTCAAGGATATTTATAAAAATCCGCAACATCCGTACACCATCGGTTTATTAGGTAGTTTACCGCGAATGGATGAGACAGAATACCGGCGTTTGACTTCAATTGACGGACTTCCTCCCATATTACTTGAGAAACCATCTTATTGCCCGTTTGAACCACGCTGCCGTTATGCGAAAGAGCGATGCCGTAAAGAAAACCCAGG
>NZ_DF968179.1:255322-270138 GCF_001192795.1 Flexilinea flocculi
ATCCTGCAATTATATCGTCCGACCTCAGGCAGCGTATTTTTTGAAGGAGATGATCTGGCAAAACTGAAAGGGGAGAACCTGCGTCGGAAACGGCGTGATTTGCAAATGATATTCCAGGATCCCTATGCCAGTTTAAATCCGCGTATGACGGTTGGACAGATTATCGGCGAACCGATGGAAATCCATGGAACCTACAAAGGTGCAGCACAGACAAAACGGGTACAGGATCTTTTACAACTGGTTGGATTAAATGGCGCTTTTGCCAATCGATACCCTCATGAATTTTCGGGCGGTCAACGGCAGCGGATCGGAGTTGCACGCGCTCTGGCGCTGGAACCGAAATTGATTGTTTGTGATGAACCAATATCTGCACTGGATGTTTCGATCCAGGCGCAAGTTGTAAACTTATTAGAAGATTTACAGTCCACGCTGGGACTGACGTATCTTTTCATCGCTCATGACCTGTCGATGGTTCGGCATATCAGTGATCGGATTGCTGTAATGTACCTCGGTATCATTGTTGAACTGGCTGACCGGAATGAGTTGTATGCCAATCCGCGTCATCCATATACCCAGGCGCTGTTATCCGCAGTTCCGTACCCTGATCCGTTTGTCGAAGAAAAACGGAAAAGAATCATCTTGGAAGGCGATGTTCCCTCTCCGGTTAATCCGCCAAGCGGCTGCCGGTTTCGGACGCGCTGTCAATATGCCAAAGAGATTTGCGCTGAGGAGAAACCAGCTTTTCGGGAAATCTCAAAAGACCATTTTGTGGCTTGTCATTTTGATATTTCTTAAAAATATTGACTTCACCTGTTTCCTGGTCGTGAATACTGCCGTCTGATTCCCTTTATGAACATGTTCGGCAGTTTTTTCAAAAATTTGTGTAATACCAAATTTTATTCCTAAAGAGGAGGGAAAAAAATGCGTTCAAAGAATCTATTTATCCTGTTAAGTGTCATGTTGATTCTAAGTGTGGTTTTGAGTTCCTGCGCGAAACAAGCTACTCCAACCGCGGTTCCACCTACTGAAGCACCTGTTGTGGAAGAACCTACTGCTGAAGTTCCGCCCACGGAAGCACCTGTTGTGGAAGAACCTACTGCTGAAGTTCCGCCCACGGAAGCACCTGTTGTGGAAGAACCTACTGCTGAAGTTCCGCCCACGGAAGTTCCCGCAGTTGAAGAACCAGTCGCTAAAGAACCAGCTGAAAAGAAGATTATGACCTGGTCATTAGGCGAGACAGATATTCCGACGATTGATCCGGCTATTTCAACAGATACAAGTTCCAACCAGGTGAATATGCTGGTGTTTGCCGGTATTATGAATCAGAACGAAGTTACTGCTGAATTTGAAAATGGTCTGGCAACCGAAGTTACCAAGGGTGAAGTAAATGCGGATGGAACTGTGAAGTACACGTATAAACTTCGGACCGATATTCCATGGGTAAAATATAATGCTGAAACCGGCGAAGTAGAAGAAGTGAAGGATTGCGAAGGAAATGTCCGTTACGTAACCGCTAAAGATTTTGAATATGCCATTAAACGCACTGCAAATCCGGCAACTGCTTCCGATTATGCATTTATGGTGACTGGTTATATTGTAGGTGCAGCGGAATTCTATGCTACCGGTGCTGATGAAGAAGCTGCTGAAGCAGAAACAACTGAAGAAGCTTCTCCTGCTGACGTAGTGGAAAAGCCTAAAGCAACTGCAGATGATGTAGCTGTAAAAGCAATTGATGACGAAACACTGGAAATTACTTATCTGCGCGATATTGCGACCAACACCATGATTCCTGGATTGTGGGTGACCTATGCCGTTCCGCAATGGTTGATCGAAGGCGATGCCTGCACAGAGGCAATGGCAGATCGCTGGATCGACCCGGAAGTTGTTCAGACTTACGGACCGTATGCTGTGAAAGAATGGCTGCATGATGATCATCTGACAATCATAAAGAATCCTTTCTGGCCGGCAGACATTGCCAGTATTCCTCCGTCAAAAATCGACGAAGTTGTCTTCCGTATTATCAGCGAATCCGCCGGATTGGCAGAGTATGAATCAGGTAATTTGTTAGGTATGTACCAGGTTCCTGTTGCTGAAATGGATCGTATTAAAGCAGATCCGGTTATGGGTAAAGAACTTTCCATTGGACCAAACTTCTGCACTTATTTCTATGGATTCAATACGCAGGCTGAATTTGTTGACGATGCACGTGTACGCCGTGCCTTGTCGATGTCGATCGATCGTCAGTCCTTGATCGATAACGTCGTAAAAGGTGGCCAGATTCCTGCTCAATGGTTCTCACGTCCAGGTTTGGTTGCTGCTCCAACATTGGAAGAGTATCCGGATTTAGGTATCAAATATGATCCTGAGAAAGCCAAAGCTGAACTGCAATCCTACATGGATGAGAAAAAGATCACCGATCCTTCAGAAATTAAGATCGAATTAATGTTCAATACCAGTGAAAGCCATAATAAAATTGCTGTCGCTATTCAGCAAATGTGGAAAGATGTACTTGGTATTGATGCAATTGTCCAAAATCAGGAATGGGCTGTTTATCTGAAGACAATCCGCAGCGAAGCAACGCCGCAGGTCTGGCGCCTTGGCTGGTGTCAGGATTATCCGGATGCTGCTAACTTCGTTGATGATCAGGCTTCCTCCGGCGGTTCAAGCAATCCGACTGTGGATGGCTTAGCCGGTTCAAAACCGCAAGGTGGATTTATGTGGTATAACGAAGAATTCGAAAACCTGGTCAATCAGGCGCTCGTCGAGCCAGATACTGCAAAGCGGACTAAGCTTTATGCTGACGCTGAAAAAATCCTGGTTTATGATGATGCTGTAATGGCGCCGATCTACTGGTATACCAGTGTTCAACTTGCAAAGATGAATATTGAACGAACATTCTCTGTCATGGGCGGCAAGGAATCCTTTAATAAATGGGATATTCTTCCTGAAGGACAGGAACGAGCCGGAAACAAATAAGAAATCTTATTGATTTCCATCATAAGACAAGAAGGGGCTGGGCAATAACAGCCCCTTCAATAAATAATTAAGTAAATGGATTATTGTGGTCGAATTATAGCTATTCAAACATCCAACGAAGGGTTTGGGTTTACTATTTCAATCACGAAACAGAATGGAAATCGTTAATTAGAGCTATCCTAGACAGTTTTTATATCCCGAAATATATTGCCACGAGGTGATTCGCAGTAATATATTTTTGAATATGAAAATTAAAACGCGAAAACCTTATCCGGAGATAGTTCCCGAAAGACGATCGACTTTATTAGAACACTATCTTCAGAGATAAATTATCTGGACGATAGAAAAGTAAAAAGCATCGGAGGAATAATTATGGGGAGATATATCATCAGACGGCTTCTTTACATGTTTCTGGTAATCCTTGTTGTGTCAGTCATTACATTTGGCTTGATGCATTCGGTTCCCGGAGGCCCCTTTGACAAAGAAAAACCGCTTCCCAAAGAAATCATTGCAAATCTTGAAAAACGTTATCATTTAGATCAGCCTCTTCCTGTTCAATATCTGCAATATTTAAAAGATTTGGCAATCCCCCGCATCAGCACGACCAAATTTCCAAATTCTATTGATGCGGATGCCCTATTTAAGTTTAAAATCGGAAAATACTACGTACGTTGGGTGAATTTTGGACCGTCCTATTCATCACGATCCAGAACCGTTAATGATATGCTGCGGGATCAGCTTCCTATATCGATTCAATTAGGTTTTCTGGCTTTTTGTGTTGCTGTGGTGATCGGAATGCCGTTGGGTATTTTAGCAGCATTGAAACAAAACAGTTGGGTTGATTACACCAGTATGACCATGGCAATTTTCGGAGTATCTGTGCCAGTCATTGTATTGGGTCCGATTTTGGTATGGATATTTGGCGTGTCTCTGAAAGTCCTTCCAGTGACCGGTTGGGGCTCGAAACCTCCCTTTGCTTTCGGAATTTTCTCAACGACTCATGGTTGGAAATATTGGCAATATGCGATCATGCCGATGTTTGCGCTCGGTTTATCTTCTTCGGCATCCATTGCCCGGCTTACCAGAGCGAGTTTGTTACAAGTGATCCGCGAAGATTATATTCGGACTGCTCGTGAAAAAGGATTGCGCGAACGGAATATTGTTATTAAACATGCACTGAAAAATTCATTGATTCCTGTCATTACGATTATGGGACCGATGTTTGCCGGTTTGTTAACAGGTACTTTTGTTACAGAAACGATCTTTGGAATTCCAGGAATGGGTAGATATTTTGTCAACAGTATTACCAATCGGGATTATCCGGTGATTATGGGAACGGTTTTGATCTATGCGATATTTCTGGTACTCTGTAATTTAATTGTCGACCTGGTTTATGGATTTCTTGATCCAAGAATTCGTTTTGAATAAGCGGGTTGCTGAAAAACTGGAGGAATGATGGCAGTAGATTTAAGTGAAGCAGTAAAAAAATCCGGAAATGGCGGCAATCCATTATCTCAAAAATCAGAATCCCTGACTCGAGACGCAATTCGGCGTTTATTGAAAAACAGAGCGGCTGTGATTGGCGGTATCATTATTATTTTGCTTTACCTGATGATGATTTTTGCGGATAAAATCGCACCGTATGATTATGCAACACAAGTTTTGTCCGAACAAAACGCAGTACCGCCGTGGCTTACAAAAGTATTCCCTGTGATGGAATCCTATGCGAAACCACCTGTAGACAACCCGAATAAATACATTCTTGGTGCCGATTATGTTGGCCGTGATTTATTGAGCAGAATAATCTATGGTTCCCGAGTATCCCTGATCATAGCAATTATTGGACCTTTGATCAGTTTAATTATCGGTGTCTTGTATGGCTGTATTGCCGGTTTCTTTGGCGGCAGGGTCGATAATTTCATGATGCGGATTGTCGATATTCTTTATGCGTTTCCCGGTTTACTTTTTACAATTTTGTTAATGACATTTTTTAGAACAGCTTTATCAAAACCAGATCCTGGGACATTCGGTGAAGCGTTATCTTTTTTGGACAATAGCCTGGGTGGAATGCTGTTCATTATCATCGGCATAGGATTGACGGCATGGGAAACAATGGCGCGATTAACGCGCGGGCAGGTTCTTTCGATAAAAGAAAAAGAATTTATTGAGGCAGCTCGATCCATCGGAAGTACTGATAGGAGAATTATGTTTAAACATATACTGCCCAATATTATTGGACCGCTTGTTATCAGTGAAACACTGGCGATACCAGGGTATATTAATACTGAAGCATTTTTGTCTTTTATCGGATTGGGCGTGAATCCTCCAACTCCTTCCTGGGGCTCGATGATCTCAGATGGATCAAAAGTCGTTCGAACTTATCCCAATCAGACGATTTTTCCTGCTCTGATGCTGGCTTTAACGATGTTCGCTTTCAATTTTCTTGGAGATGGATTACGGGATGCGTTAGATCCGCAAATGCGCGGGAAATCATAATACGAATCTTAAAACGAAGAAGAGGGTGCAGATTCTGCACCCTCTTTCATTATTTTTTGTGAAATATTCCTGATACGAAAGCAGCATTTCGAAATAAGGGCATACTTTTCGAATGGCTTAAGAAAAGAATTGTCGTGGTTCATTTACGTTTTGCGCAAAATTACCACACGAACAATATATTTTTCCAAATTTCGAATTAAAGTTGAAGATGTTATTGCTTTACAAAACAGAGAAGATTTCCAAAAGTAATCATGGATCTTATTTTACGATATTGCGATAGAAATTTTCCGGATGGGTATATGCTTCACCAAAAACATCGACGGGTTTTAGAACTTCAATATCGAGGAGTTCTGTAACAAAACACTGCATACATCCTTTTACTCGTGTTCCTTCCAGTAAATGGCCTGCAATAGTTCCGCAATCCCATGCGCCGCCGGCGACAAAATGCATCGCAACAAAAGGTTCTTCCTTGCCGTCCGGAGTAGGACGTTGTCCTATCATACCGCCAATTGCACTGAGCATGGTCAAGTTCGTATTGGTTGCTTCACCTTCCAAATGCCAATTGTCCGGATGTACGGTATCGGGAACCCAGACATAATATCGACATGGTTGAAAACCGCCCATAAATGTTGCGTGTACTTTGCCAAAACGAATGTTTTGCTCTTTTGCAAAATTCTCAATTGCCAAGACCGGATCAGCGCCTGTCATTAAACGGATGATGAATTCACGTCCGCGTCTTGTTTCACAGCAATGATACTGTTCTGGCGAAGTGGCATCCTGTTGCCATGCTGGTAAATCTGATTGATTGTACATTTTTCCCTCTTTATTTTTATTTTGTAAACCGATTATACTATCAGCCAATAATTCGAAAATATAGGATGGTTAATTTATTGTTGCGTATTTTTTTTATTCTCCTCGTAAAACTGCACAAGCGTATCACTTTTTCGTAAGAAATTTCAATACATAACAATTTGACCATTTTAATAGTCCGAACTGTTTATTGACAACCCCTTTTGTCTTATGTAGAATACTTATTGGTTAAAATAGAAATCCAAACCAAGGAAAAAAATAATACAAGATGATAACAAAATTCAATCAGTTGGCGAACTGTATCAGTTTTTTGAATAAATCTGATCTCTTAGTTGCAGATATTTTGTTATTTAATCAATTACTTTCCGACAGTTTCCCTACCGTCCAAATTATTCGAGTTCGTCTTAAGCAATAGCTGCCTTTTCAGATCAGGCAAACTCTGGTTTGCTCGTGTTTTGATTTTAAACACTTGTTCTTAGTGGTGCGCTTATTTATTTTAATGGATGACAAATTAGGATTTATATAAAGAGGCAATATCGTGGCAATTTCTTATCGTGTAGATCAGATTTCTTTTGAATTAGGCATGATTAATAGTTTTATCGAAATGGTAGCATGCGGTGTTAAAAAATTGGCTATCAGTCCTCCGATTGAACCGCAAAATTTGGAATTGCTTGTTCAGGCTTCGAAAGAAATCAGCGAAGGTTTTGGGACCAGATATTATGTTGAACAATCGCTGTTGATTACCGATATTCAGAGTGCAGAATTTACCAAAGGGAAAAATTCCATTTTATATTATGCAAAAGAGCAATACATTCAGGAATACTTATTGTTGAAAAAAAGAGTTGAGGAATTGGAAGCAAAGGGCTGTTATATCGGAGCTGAGCGCAGAGAAATTTCAGTGGCATTTGGCAAATTGTTAAGTTATCCCGATGACATTATTTTCAAACGCGTGGATAGTGTAGAGCGAATTAATCCTTTTGTTCTGCAATCGAAAGATAAATAGGTATCAGCTATGAAAATGCGTGATATAAAAATCTTGATCATTAATCCAAACAGCAATCAAATGATGACAGAAGCGATTCAACGAACCGCGGTTGCGTTTGCAGATGGTGACTTCATCGTTGACACTGTTTCCACACCGGGAGCACCCGAATTCATAGATTATTACATGGATGCTGCCAAAGCTGCGCCTGGAATGTTGAAATTGTTCAAGGAAAATGAAGATCAATATGACGGATTTGTCGTTGCCTGCCACAGTGATCCCAATTTGGATCTGTTGAAAGAAATTTCATCCAAACCGGTGGTTGGAATCGGCGAAGCATCGATGAAGCTGGCCACTATGTTAGGGCATTCTTTTTCAGTAATTTCAACTGCTGAACATTCAATTCCCAATAAACAGGCGATGATTCAAAATTACCATTTAGAGAAATATAATGCTTCTGTACGAGCGCCCAAAAATGAGCATACTTCACTTTCTGCAGAAGAGATATTCTTAAATACTGCAAAATCTGCGTTGGAAGAAGATCTTGCAGAAGTAATTGTGCTGGGTTGTGCGGGTTTAAGCGGATTGGATAAAAACCTGAGCCGTGAATTGGAAATTCCCGTGTTAGACAGTATTGTCAGCGCTTTAGTGATCGTAACCGGTCTTGTCAAGGCTGGCCTCTCAATCAGCAAAAAACGCAGATACAGTGGAATTCAAAATTAGGAATTCCTGGAAATTCCCGATATAAGTTATTTTTCTAGCGATTTATTTGTTTTATCGGATCCTGAAATTTCGGCCTTACTTGTCGAATTATGCAACAAAAAAGGAATTCGAAGGAATATTTGTAAATTGATCTAAATATCTATACAAAAATAGCATTGACCATTAAAATCTTATTGTATTTGTTTTATTATCTTAACAACTATACAGAATTGAAATGACAAGGTCAGATTGAAAACAGATATTGTGTGGTGCGAAAATCATAGTAGTCCATTAGAATCGTCGGAAAATTAAAACGATGATTTTAAAATTAAATAAAAGGAGAAATAAAAGATGAAGAAATTTGTGTTACTAATGGTAGTTTTATCGTTGTCACTTGTTATGGGAATTAGTGCAGTTTCAGCTGAAAAAACGATACCGGATGAAATTAATCTTGGTATGATCAGCACTATATCTGGTTCACAGGCAATTGATGGTCAGAATATGACTGACGCAATCAAATTAGTTCAAAAAGAGCTGGAAGAAAACGGTGGTCTTGATGTTGATGGCAAAAAAGTCAAGATTAACTGGATTATCGAAGACTGCGAAGCGAAACCGGAAATTGCAGTGAATGCAGCTCAAAAACTAATTGAACAGGATGGAGTTTTAGCCATTGTTGGTCCCAATAACTCTGGTGATACTATTGCTTCTGCGGAAATCAGCCAGGCAGCGAAAATTCCGCAAATTACCAATACTGGTACCAATGAAGCAGTTACAAAAGTCGGTGATTATGTTTTCCGCGCTTGTATCATTGATCCGTTCCAGGGAAAAGTTGTTGCTCAATTTGCTTATGAGAACCTTGGATTAAGAAAGACCGCCGTGATCTATGACAACGCTGACACATACAGTGCCGGACTTGACAAAGCATTTGTTGATGCTTTTGTTGCATTGGGTGGTGAAGTTGTTGCTAATGAAGCTTTCAGCGGCGCCGATGTTAAAGATTTCAGCGCACAACTCATCAACATTAAGAATGCCAATCCGGAAGCAGTCTTCGTTCCTGCACACATCGACAACATCCCACTGATTCTGCAGCAAATTCGCGGCATGGGTATCGAAGCAACCCTGCTCGGTTGTGACTCATGGGATTATGCAGCAATGCCGGAATTAGTTGGTTTGGATGTTATTGAAGGAGCCTATTATGTAACAGGATTCTCCCCTGATGCAGAAACCGCTGCTGATTTTGTGAAAGCATTTACTGACTTAGCCGGATATCGCCCAAGCTTTTGCTCCGCTATGGCTTATGAAGCTGCCCATATTGTTTTGAATGCGATTCAAAATGCTGAAACCATTGATGGGACCGGCATTCGCGATGCAATGATGAAGACCGAATTGGATCTTCCATCTGGCCATGTGACATTTGACGAATTCCGCAATCCAATTAAATCTGGAATTATTCTTCAGGTTCGAAATGGCGTTGCACAATATGTAGGTAGTGTTTCCCCTTCAAAATAATATCTATTGGTAAGAATTTTCGTCTGGCACAAGTGAAAACTTGTGCCAGATAGGTTAAGTCCTGAAGGAGGATAATGGAAAAATTTATTCAACTACTGGTTTACGGACTTCAGCTTGGAAGTATCTATGCCCTGTTAGCGATTGGATATACGATGGTGTTTGGTATTATCCGCATGATTAATATGGCGCACGGAGATTTCCTGATGATGGGCTCTTATGCCGTTTTCTTTATCGTAAGCCTTTTCTTTGCGGACCAAATGCTTGGACCTGCAATTGCTTTATTTGTCATTCTTGCAAGCGCCTCAATCACCGGTTTTATTGGTGTAGGCGTTGAAAGAATTGCGTATAAACCTCTGCGCAACAGACCGAAAATCTCCAGTATGATTGCCGCGATTGGCGTTTCGCTTTTCACACAAAACTTTTTCCGTGCTATTCCATTTATTGGTCCAAATCCCCGTACATTTCCGAAATTATTAAAAGATGTGCTTTTTTTTGTCGGACCAATTCAATTAAGCTTAGTGCGAATCGTTGTCATCATTCTGTCGATAGTCATTATGAGCGTACTCTATTTTATTATTATGAAAACGACAATCGGAATGGAAATGCGCGCAGCTTCTTGTGATAAAGATGCCTCTTCCTTGATGGGTGTCAATGTTAACCGTGTCATTTCTGCCACATTTTTTATCGGAGCAGGTCTCGCTGCAATCAGCGGCGCTTTTTATGCAAACAATTACCCTGTTCTGACAGTTACAATGGGCGCAACTTTAGGGAATAAAGCGTTTATTGCGGCAGTAATTGGTGGAATTGGTGATATCCGCGGGGCTGTTTTAGGTGGATTCATTATGGGTGTGATTGAAATTATGATTTCATCCGTTTATTCTGAATTGGCGTACGGTATTTCTTTTGTCGTTTTGATTATTATTCTGCTTCTTAAGCCGGAAGGTTTGCTTGGGAAGCCGATGATTGAGAAAGTATAAAGGGTGATGAAAATGAACTGGCTGCGAAAGAATTCGGAAGTAATCATTCTCCCTTTGATCTATGTAGTAATTTTCTTACTGCAGAAAAATAAAATTCTCAACAATTATATTATTCAGATTATTATGCTGGCTGGTGTCAACATCATCATGACCTTATCATTAAATCTGGTAAATGGTATGACCGGTCAAAACTCCATTGGACACGCCGGTTTCATGGCAGTAGGCGCCTATGTATCAGCATTGTTTTCAAAAATTATTTTCAGTGCTGCAACCATGCCTCCAGCATTGCAGACGGTTTTTTTCCTGCTTGCCACAATCGCAGGAGGTATTGGAGCTGCAATATTCGGTTTTTTGATCGGTATGCCGACATTGCGCTTGAAGGGGGATTATCTGGCAATCGTAACGCTGGGCTTCGGTGAAGTGATTCGGTCGATTATCCGGATTACACCGACGGTTGGTGCGGCTCGCGGTCTAACCGGTATTCCCAAATTGGCAAGTTTGTTCTGGATTTTTGTGTTTGTTACGATAACCATCTATGTCTGTCGTAATTATATGGATTCTGCCTATGGCAGAGGATGTTTGGCAATTCGTGATAATGAAGTTGCTGCTGATACGATGGGTATCAATACTTCAAAATACAAAGTCCAGGCTTTTGTCACTTCAGCTTTTATTGCGGGCATCGCCGGAAGTATGTATGCTCATACATTGCGCTATTTGCATCCGGATGTATTCAGCTACACAAAATCCACTGATTTTTTAGTCTATCTTTATGCAGGTGGTGTGGGCAGTATCAGCGGATCTATACTCGGTGCTTTTGTTCTGACGGCATTACCGGAAATCTTGCGCTTTATGAATGAATGGCGTCTGGTCATTTATGGCGGTTTACTGGTAGTCATCATTTTATTCAGACCGGTGGGTATGTTTGGCGGCAAAGAGTTCGCTTTCCTGAAGTTAAAGACCGGTGGCATTCGGCATATCGGATTTTCAAATTTATTTCAGCGAAAATCGAAAAAAACTGCCGTTGCTAATGAGGAGATTTCCCAATGAGCGTCTTAAAAGCGGATCACATTAGTATTCAATTTGGCGGTTTGAGAGCGGTTAATGATTTTTCGTTGGATCTTCAGGAAAAAGAATTATATTCAATCATTGGTCCCAATGGAGCAGGAAAAACGACTGTTTTTAATATGCTTACAGGAATTTATCAGCCAACCGAAGGCAGTATTTATATTGACGGGAAATTGATGGCTGGTTGTAAACCTTATCAATTCACTGCGGCGGGTTTGGCTCGTACATTTCAGAATATTCGTTTATTCCATGGCGCAACAGTATTGGATAATGTAAAAATGGCACACTCCTTTAAAACGGATTACAACTTCTTTAATATGTTGACCCGAACGGGAAAATACCACTCTGAAGAGAGACGCATTACTGAAAAATCGATGGAATTATTGGAGATGTTTGATCTTCAGGATAAAAAAGACTTTTTTGCGAATAATCTTCCTTATGGTGAACAGCGAAAGTTAGAGATCGTCCGAGCGCTCGCAACAGAACCTAAAGTCATTTTGCTGGATGAACCCGCTGCCGGAATGAATCCAAATGAAATTGACGATGTCGTGAATTTGATTCTGCGTGTACAGAAAGAATTAGGAAAGGCAATATTAGTTATTGAGCACCATATGAAAATGGTTATGAAAATTGCTGAGTATATTAAGGTTCTGGATTTCGGTGAGACAATTTCCGAAGGTACACCTGAAAAAGTGCAAAATGATCCCAAAGTCATTGAGGCTTACTTAGGAGGTCACGCAAATGCTTCTCGAAGTTAATGATCTGCATGTAAATTATGGCGCAATCAAAGCGGTCAAGGGGATTTCATTTTACGTTGAAAAAGGTGAAATTGTTACTTTGATTGGCGCAAATGGAGCCGGAAAAACAACCACACTACGTACGATCACAGGCTTGGAACATGCTGCATCGGGGACGATTCACTTTAAAGACAAAGATATTACCAACATTGCTCCTCATCGGATAGTCGAAATGGGTATTACGCATGTTCCCGAAGGAAGACGAATTTTCACAAATTTAACTGTCATGGAAAATCTAAAGATGGCAGCACTTCTGCGAAAAGATCCCGAGGGGAAAAAAGCATCTTATGAAGAAGTTTTCGAACTTTTTCCACGCTTAAAAGAACGTCGCATGCAGCCATCGATTACATTATCCGGTGGTGAACAGCAAATGCTGGCAGTTGGTCGTGCTATCGTTACCGGTGGTGATCTGGTTGTATTGGATGAACCTTCTATGGGACTTGCTCCAAAAATCGTCGATGAAATTTTTGAAGTCATCCAACGCATGAACCAAGAAGGTAAAACGATATTGTTGAATGAGCAAAATGCGTTTATGGCTTTGAGCGTTGCTAATCGCGCTTATGTTCTGGAAACAGGCAATATCACCATTGAAGGACCGGCAAAAGACTTATTGACTGATCCGCGTGTTAAAGAAGCATATTTGGGCAGTTAGCTCGGATAAAAGTAGATTAGGATTTGAGGTTGTGCAATTAATATCGAGTTCTTCGAAATAGAATCGATGGCTGCAGACTTTCTAACAATCAAGCCACAAAAAGCTTGTCTCACAAAAGCAGGAAGATCTTATTGGTCTGCCTGTTTTTTTTAACCAACAATATATTTTTTCTTTCTATTCAATAAATTCGTGCATATTTCGAATTGCTGAAATTTGGGGTAACTATCTGAGAAAAGATCTTAAATTTCATATTGATACAAAAAAACCGTTTTTCGATTGGGAAAAACGGTTTTTTCATTAATAATTTACCTGACTTATTGAATTTTCACTGAACAACAAGCGATCTGGAGGAATCGTTTTTATTAATGAACAATGATTTTTGTCAGGCTCTGCATTGCATTACGAATTTCTTCTGGTGTCAAACTGCAAAATGGGATTCTCAGGAAACGATCGCCATCTTGGGGATTCAAATAAAATCCACGGCCATCTGTCAGTTTGAAACCGGCTTCAGCCGCTGCGGGCAGTAACTTTTCCATGGAATTGCCTTCTGGAAGTGTTACGCCGACAAAGAATCCGCCTTCAGGACGAGGATAAACTGCATTGGGGAGGTATTCATTTAAAGTTTCTAGTAATGTATCCAAACGTGGTCGGTATAAATCGCAGAGTTTCTTCAAATTCGGCTCAAATGATCCTTGTTTGAGATATTCGAAAACCTGACCTTGTGTTGGTGTTACACTGCCGATGTACGTGTCAACTTCCCATGCAGTGATTCTCTTGATGATATCTTTCGGACCGTACATATAGCCCATGCGAAGTCCCGGTGCCAAAGTTTTAGAGAATGATGAAAGCGTGACGACATGATCAGGGGCAAATGATCGAATGGAAGGAACAGCTGTGCCATGATATCGAAGTTCACGGTATGGAGCATCCTCAATTACGAGGAAATTATACTCAACAGCCCATTTTGCAATCTGTTTTCGTTTTTCAAGACTGGTTGTTGTTCCCATTGGGTTCTGAAAATCCGGAATAATGTAGAACAACTTTGGAGCGTTTTTCTTTAACTCTTTTTCAAAAACGTCTAAATTAACTCCATCCGTTTCCAGCGGAATTCCGACAACATTTGCTCCGGATCGTTTTAATAATGTGTTGGCTCGGTCATACGAAGGGGATTCAATAAAAGCATAGTCACCGGCTTTCATTTCAGTCAGAGTGACAAATTGTAAAAGCTCCAGTGAACTGTTTCCCAATACGACCTGGTCATTATCAACTTCATGTTTTTTTGCCAGATACTCAACTAATGGAGGATAACCGGGTGCATGCAGGTATTGCAAAACTCGTTTACCATCTTCTCGTAAATTCTTTTCAGAAGCTCGAATCAGGTCTTCAATCGGGAAAACCTCAACTGGAGGAACACCACGTGTTAGATTAATCATATTGATAGTCCTTTCACTCTCAAAAATATTTTCAATATTTTTACTTAATTTCTTTAACCGGAGGGTAAGAAAAGCGACCGGCTTTGCTATGATGCAGACCCAAATCCACCAGCGCTTCAGCGACTTTCAGTGCCACTGAGCTGGGATCCAGAACGATCACACCCAATTCCCGTTCGATATCCTCCGCATATCCGGCAAGTCCGGCACAACCCAGCACAATCACTTCGGCGCGGTCTTCTTCTACAGTTTTCCGAGCCAGCTCAATAATGCGGGCTTTCGCTTTTGCGGGATCGGCATCCATTTCCAGCACGGACATGCCCAACACCGGTGAAGCAGCATAGGACTGAGACAATCCGCGGAAAGCGGTGTGCCATTCACGCGTGGGAACGCGGCGTTTCATGCCGGTCATGATGGAAA
>NZ_DF968179.1:270310-521828 GCF_001192795.1 Flexilinea flocculi
ATGCGGGCTTTCCCTTTTCGGGATCGGCATCCATTTCCAGCACGGACATGCCCAACACCGGTGAAGCAGCATAGGACTGAGACAATCCGCGGAAAGCGGTGTGCCATTCACGCGTGGGTACGCGGCGTTTCATGCCGGTCATGATGGAAAATTTATGACCCAGCATGGCTGCCACATGCAGCGTGGATTCTTCAATGCCGATAACCGGAATTTTGGAGATTTCTTTTGCCGCGTCCAGTCCGGGATCGGAGAAACAGGCAATGATAATGGCATCAAAACCGTCTTCATTGGCTTTTTTGACCAGATCCATGATGTGATATGCGGCAAGCGTTTCATCATAGGCCGATTCAATCGAGACTGGCCCGTGTTCCGGACAGATCACCGTCAATTCGCAGTCTTGCCGGCGGATCTTATTCAGTGTTTCGCGCAAGTGATTGGTCACACTTGTCGAAGAATTGGGGTTAATCACACAAATACGCATTATCTATTTTCCTTTCATCCAATTGCGGCCTTCACGGAATGCCTGGATATTGAGTTCGGTGAACTTTTTCGGAACGCGTTCTTCCAGTACTTTTTCCCAGACTGCTGCCTCGATATCAAATAACGAGGATAACGCACCCAGCAGCACAATATTCAGAACCTTGGAATTGCCGATGCCCAGTGCCAGATCAACTGCCGGGATCTTGTAGATGGCTTTCGCCGTGCGGTTCAGAGAAGTCTCAATGACTTCATCGGACGGGTATTCTGCCAGACCGCTGGAGACCAGCACCGGATAGATCTTCTGCTGATTGACCAGAATGGTTCCGCTTGATTTGACCTGTCCCAGATGACGCAGCGCTTCCAATTGTTCAAAAGCGACGAGATAATCCACGCGGCCTTCCGGTACGATCGGTGAATAGACTGTTTCTCCCCAGCGCACATGCCCCAGCACGGCGCCGCCGCGTACGGACAAACCCAGCAGATCCGACTTTTTGACATCATATCCGGCTGCCAAACCGACCGCAGCCATAATTTCACTTGCCAGGACAGTTCCCTGTCCGCCTACTCCGGTAATTAAGAAGTTGATTGTTTCCATTTTCATCCGTCCTTTTCCGTTCATGCAGCCTGGGTTGATACAATTGCTTTGCGTGGACATACCTGCGCGCAAATTGTACAGCCGACACACAGCACCGGATCGATCGACGACTTCTTCCTTCCGGTCTTCTCATCCACAATCTCCGACCTGGCAATGGCAGAGCATCCCAGTTTGAAACAGGTGCCGCATCCGTTGCAGTCTTGTGTCACCGTAAAAGCCGGTTTTGTGTTTTTCCCGACAAAGAAGCACGGACCTTCGACAATAATGAAGGACAGACCCTCATGATTCAGCCCTTCTTTGATGGCTGCATCAACCGATTTGACATCAAACGCGTTCGCTTTGAGCACATGTTCGACACCGATCGCCCGTACCAGCTTCTCAATATCAACGCGCTTGCCTTTCCCTTCCAGTGTGTTCTCGGTGCCCGGATGGTCCTGATGGCCGGTCATGGCGGTGGTGGAATTGTCCAATACCATCAGCGTCACATTGCTGCCGTTGTGCACCATATTCAACAGCGGCGTCACACCGTTATGGAAGAAAGTTGAATCGCCCACGATACCGATGATCTTCTGCCCCGTTTTTTCGATGCCGCCGATTTCAAATCCGTGCGCCACACCGAAACCAGCCCCCATGGAACCCATAAAATCGGTCGCATGAAAAGGCGCCAATGCGCCCAGGTTATAACAGCCGATATCGCTGACGATGATCAGGTCTTTGATTTTTGCCAGATTGAAGAACGTGCTGCGATGCGGACAGCCCGGACATAAGACGGGGGATCGTCCTGGAAGTCCCTGCGGTGTCAGAGCACGCTGTTCGGCGACTTTTTCCCAGGGGATGATACCGGCCTTGGCACAGGCTTTCTCAATGTCTCCGGTCAGCAATTCGCCATATCGCGGGAAGATGTCTTTGCCGATGCAATCAATGCCCATGGCTTTGACTTGCTGCTCAATAAAGGGATCCAATTCTTCGATGACCATCACCTTTTCAACACCTGCAGCCAGTTCACGGATCAGCCCTTCCGGCAGCGGATACGTCATGCCCAGTTTCAAAAAGGTTGCATCCGGGAAGATCTCTCTGGCATAGTGATAGACCGGTCCGGAGGCAATGATGCCCAGTTTCCGATCTCCCCACTCCAGGCGGTTGATCGCGATCTTGTTGGAGGTCTCGACCAGTTTGATCAGCCGTTCTTCGATCATGGGGCGTTTCTTCTGAGCAAACATTGCCGAACAGACATATTTTTCCTGATTTCGAACCCATTTCTCAGGAATCTTTTCATCATCCCAATTCCGTTCACCCAGTTCCACCGGAGAAGCGGAATGAGCAACCCGCATACAAGTTCGATACAAAACCGGAACATCCCATTCTTCGGACATCTCCATCGCGATTTTGACAAAGTCTTTCGCTTCCTGACTGTCAGCCGGTTCGAGCATCGGCATCTTGGCGAATGGCGCATAATGACGGTTGTCCTGTTCATTTTGTGAACTGAACATGCCCGGATCATCTGCGACAATAATCATCAATCCGGCTCGCATTCCGGTGTAGACTGCGAAGAAAAAGGCATCCGCAGCGACATTCATGCCAACCTGTTTCATCGTTGTAATCGCCCGCCGTCCGGCATAGGCTGCCCCGATTGCTGCTTCTGTGGCCGTCTTTTCATTCGTTGACCACTCCGCGTAGATTTCTTTATATTGGACAATGTTCTCCAGTATTTCCGAACTGGGTGTACCCGGATATCCGGTTGCTGCTTTCACTCCGGCTTCATAAGCCCCGCGTGCAAGCGCTTCATTGCCCGTCATCAATTTCTTCATAGAATCTCCTTTTTTTTATTTATTCCTGAAAAATGAACCAATAAATTCAAAATACAAATAGACCCTCTGACCAGGTGAAAATTAAATATATATCACATCGCAAACCGCAGTTTGCCGGTTCAGAAAGGTAATTATTGTTTTAAACGAATTCTGATAATTTGAACGGTGGGGAGACTATTGGATTGTAAAGTATTGAACAGTAAAAGATCAGAGAATCGGGATTCCCCTTTTTCTCTCAGAGCAACGTCACTGACGGTCTGTATATTTTTTACTGTCATTTTCCCTATAAACCTTTAATAAAACCAGTTTAGTTTACATATTTATTGAATGAATGTCAAGGTTTGCACATAGCAACCAGACTTGGAAACGCTGGAAAGATGATTTGTAATTGTGTTGTTTTTACATGGAGTGTAAAAACAACACAATTACAAACTTTCTCTCTTTTTTTCTATTATCTTCTTAACTTTTCGAATAATTATCCATAGATTATCAGCTTTACCAGTAATTTGATTTATGAAAAGAAATCATTGTTGTACTGATAGCTTCGCGCGAAACCATAAGTACAACAAATTTTCTTGATTGATTCAAAAAGATAAATCCAGATTTCGAATTGCTGCAACTTTACATTGTTTCTGCATAATGATATGATGTTCGACAATTACTAACAATATGACAGGAATAATATTTCATGGAGATTAAACTCAGATTAGAAAGTGAAAAAGATCATAACGTTACAGAAAATGTTATCCGCGAATCATTTTGGAATCATGACCAGCCTGGTTGCGAGGAACATTTCATTTTGCATCAACTGCGACTGACAGCATCTTTTATTCCAGACCTTTCCTGGGTTGCAGAAATAGGGGACCAAATTGTCGGAAGTATTGTATATAGCAAGGGAGAAGTGATCAATTACAATTCTGAAAAATTTGAAATCATCTTTCTCGGACCAATGGGTGTATTACCAGAATGGCGAAATCATGGGATTGAAGAAAAACTGATTGATCATACGCTGAAGTTGGCAGAGGAGCTGGGATTCAGCGTTGTTGCTACGTTTGGAGATTTAGAATTTTTCAGTCGTTTCGGATTTGTAAATTCCAATCAATATCGAATTAGAGCAATCGATTACAAGAATTCCCATCCTTTATTGATCAAGGGATTTTTCCCAGATAAACTGGAAAAAATCAGCGGAAGACTCACCTTGAATCCGGTTTTTAATGTCGATCAACCTGCATTGGCTGAATTTGATGCAAATTTCCCACATAAAGAAAAAAAAGTAACACACCAATTGGATGAAATCTCGATGCATCATCAGGAGATCAAGTGGAAGCGTTATAACCGGATTGGCGGTTTTTTTATGGGAGCTTTAATTGCATTAATTTTATTCGGAATTCCTGAGTCCTGGCTTGATGATGGATTGCGATTGACGATTATGCTGGTCGTGGTTCTTTTTGTCCCGCGATTTCTTGAAAAACGTCTGAAAAGGGATTTACGTCTTGGCAGGTATTGGATGGCTGGAACGTTGGCTGCCGGTATCCTTTTCTATATACTTCTTCACTTTATCTGAAAAATCGAAAAATCAGTCCTGATTTCTTATTATTTAAGAATCATTCAGAAAAAAATGAATGAACGAGGTGATTAATCAGCAGTATTCATTTTGTGATTACCTGTAAAATAATTTGATTTTTTCCCTTATACATCAACAACGATAATACGAATTTTGAAAAACTCTTTGGAAAAGAAAGGAAATTTGTTATTCTTTAATATTTACGCTCTGCGTAAAAACTACAGAATAACCAGTAATTCTTCCTGTATTTCGAACTGCTGTTATAAAAGTGATTCCTGATAAAAAGGTATAATCAAAAAAGATTGTCTAAGGAGTAATATGGGGAAAATATCGATTCGAAAAATCCTGTGGCTGTGTTTTTTTATCTGTGTAATTTCGGCTTGCAATATACCTTTATCGAGTACAGGCACAGAGAATCCGAAAAGTTCAACCAGTATTGAAACAATATTAACGGAAATGGCGATGAAGACGATGGAAGCTGCTCATAGTGGAACGAACGAAACCACTGGAAAAACGCCAGAACCGGAACCGAGTCAGGTTCATACGGTTGATCCTTCAAAAGTTCTGAACGTTTGCCTGGGAAAAGAACCCGAAAGCCTGTTTTTCTACAATTCTTCATCCAGATCCATGTGGTCAGTGCTTGAAAGCATCTATGATGGACCTTTTGATGTGATGAATGGAGAGAGTTACCCGAGAATTTTTGAAGATATCCAAATTGAAAAAGAAGCAGTATCAGTTTCTGAAGGATCTCTGATCACCAATGCAAGGGGTGAATTGGACTCTCTGAAAAAAGGAGTTGAGATGATTCCTGCTGAAGGCATTGGACTTTGCGGAGCCGATCAATGTGTTTTCACATGGGATGGAGCAACTCCAGTTACCATGATCCAGACGACAATCATTTTTACAATCAAAGCCGGGATCAAGTGGTCAGATGGCGAATCACTAACCAGTAATGATTCTGTTTTTTCCTGGAAAGTGGATGCTGACAAGAATGTGAAAACATCTAAAAAGTTTCAAAAATTAACTGAATCTTATACTGCTTTGGACGACCTTCGGATCGAATGGAAAGGTGTACCGGGGTTTATCCCGCAAAAGAGTTCTGACGTTTTTTGGATTCCGCTGCCAGAACATTTGTTGTCTGGAAAGGCAGTTGCCGACATTTTAAAAGACCCTGAGGTCAATACATCTCCGATCGGTTGGGGAGCTTATAAAATTCATAAATGGATTCCCGGCGATAGGATTACTGCGATTCGAAATGAATACTACAATAATTTTTCTGAAACAGAGCCATTTTTTGATCAAATCGTCTTTCGATTCTTAGGATCAGCCGGAGATAATAATCTTGCGGCTTTGGAAAGCGACAGTTGTGACATAATCGACACAACCGTTGAGCTTCGTAAGGATCTGGAACCAATTTTGGAAGATGTTCGTGATGGAAAGATGGCAGTTTATGTCGCACCTCAATCCTCATGGGAACAAATCACCTTTAATTTACAACCTGCTGCAGCGGATCAGATCCGTTTCTTCTCTGACATAAATGTCCGCACAGCGATTGCCAAATGCATTGACCGGAACCAATTGATTCGGAAGGTTTTCTATGGTCAAACTGAAGTTCCATACGGTTTTTATCCGGGGGGACATGCGCTGTATGTTCCGGATGCTTCGGCATTATCCTATGATCGGGAAGGAGCTGACAGTTTACTGACAGCTGCAGGATGGGTCGACCATGATCAAAATCCAGAAACACCGAGAATCGCGCAGGGAATTGAAGGAATTCCGGATGGAACAGAAATGATTTTGCGATTCGAGACTTCCAATTCAACACTCCGCCTTCAAATTGCGGAAAATATTTCAGAATCATTACAGACTTGCGGAATTGGTGTGTCATCGAATACGAATACT
Source organism: Flexilinea flocculi (assembly GCF_001192795.1). Taxonomy (GTDB): domain Bacteria; phylum Chloroflexota; class Anaerolineae; order Anaerolineales; family Anaerolineaceae; genus Flexilinea; species Flexilinea flocculi. The sequence goes on from NZ_DF968179.1 coordinate 276,660, forward strand.
TTGGATCAGTTTTATGCTCAGGGACCGGATGGACCTCTTTTCGGAAGAAAATTTGATATTGCGATGTTTGGTTGGTCTGGAGCAGACCAATTCCCTTGTTCGATTTATTTGAGCAACCAAATTCCGACTGATGAGAATTTTTGGATTGGTACCAACGTGGGCGGTTATCAATCGAGTGAATACGATCGTCTATGCGGAGCAGCAAGAATGAGTAATCTTTTCTCGCCGGGAAAAAACGATGATCAATGGGCTGTTCAGAAAGTTTATGCCGCTGATCTTCCGGTAATTCCGCTGTATTTTGATTTTTCTATTGCCGTATCGGATGTTAATATCTGCGGGATACGCAATGAATCTGGTTCAAGAAGTCTTTTATGGAATCTTGAAACGCTATCATCTTCAGAAGATTCCTGCGCAGTTTCACAATGGAATAATATCTATGCGGATAATCCGCAATGATGATACGATCGGATGAGCTCTGATTGAAAACTGCAAATCGAAATATGAAAAATATTATTTTTATTGTTCTTATAGTTTTTCACTTCGAGTAAAACTATAAGAACAATAAATTTTCTTTCTTTATTCAAAAAGTCAATCCAAATTTCAAATTGCTGGATAGAAAAACGATTGTTCGATGATTGACAGAATGATCCTGCATTTGCACAATGGAGCGATTGAGAATATCCTGGAGCCGGTTTAAGATTTGCATTGTAATCAGGTAAAATGAAAAAGACATGAAACGAAATAATCGCTTTTCCGTATACTTATGTAGGATACAGAGGAGTAAATATGAAAAAGAAACTATATCGTAGTGTAAAAAATCGAGTCGTTGCAGGTGTTTGCGGCGGTTTAGGAGATTTTTTTGAAATTGATGCCAACCTGATTCGAATTGGTGTCATTATCCTGAGTGTTGCGTCTGCTTTTATTCCGATTCTAATTGTTTATGTTGCTTGTGCATTATTAATCCCGTTGGAACCGGAAAAACCTGGCGACATGACGATAGATATCAAAGAATAAGGCCAAATCTTACTGCAATGTAAATAATACTTAATCAAACAATCCCGCTTTTTGAAGCGGGATTGTTGTTGGAAAAACAATTGAAATTCAGTAACGGAACCTATACCCAGCCGCGCAGCTTCATGGCTGTCACGACTCGTTGGATTGAGACCATATAAGCAGCATCCCGCATGTAAACTTTACGTTCTTTTGCCATTTCATAGACAGAATTGAAAGCAACGGACATCTTTTCATCTAACTTACCGTTGACTTCTTCTTCTGACCAGTAGAAATTCGCATCATTTTGAACGCTCTCGAAATAGGAACAAGTGACGCCGCCGGCGTTGCAGAGGAAATCAGGAATAATAAAATACCCTTTTTGTTTGATGATTTCATCGGCATCCGTTGTAGTCGGACCATTTGCGGCTTCAGCAATAATTTTTACCTGGCTGCTGATCTTATCGACATTGTCTTTTGTGATCTGTCCTTCTAGAGCTGCAGGAACCAGTACATCAACATCCATGCTGAGCCATGCATCACCTGATAGGACTTCATATCCTTTTTCGCTTGCTTGTTTCTTGTCGATCATACCATATTGGTCTGTAATTTCCATCAGGAAATGCGGATCAATACCATCGGCTTTGTAAAATGTATAACTGGTTTTGTCGATACGATCCCAGCAGGAAACGCATTTGACAATACCTTGCAGTTTTTCAATAAAATTAATGGCTGTAAATTGAGCAACATTGCCGAATCCCTGAATGGAAGCAGTCATTCCTTTGGAAGCCAAATTTAATTTTTTCATCGCTTCGCGGATGCATACCACGACACCAAATCCTGTTGCCTGATTCCGGCCTAATGAGCCACCGGCTCCTACCGGTTTACCAGTGACAACGCCCGGTGTATATTGCCCGGAGAGTTGTGAATATTCATCCATAAACCAGCACATCATTTGCGCATTGGTTCCCATATCTGGTGCGGGAATATCCGTACGCGGTCCGAAATCTTTCCAAAGAAGCCGGCAATAATTGCGTAATAAACGTTCTTTTTCATGAACGCTCAGTGTTGTCGGATCAACTACTACACCACCTTTACCGCCACCCAGAGGGATATTCGCAACAGCGCATTTCCAAGTCATCCACATTGAAAGAGCACGGACGGTGTCAAATGTTTCATGTTGATTAAAACGCAATCCGCCTTTATTCGGACCAAGTGCATCATTATGTTGTACACGAAAACCGTCAAAAATTTTCAATTCGCCATTATCCATCCTGACAGGAATTCGAACATGAAATTCTTTTTTTGGATAACGCAGATATGCCCGTACTTCTTCATCCAGATCCAGCATATCAGCAACATGGTCAAATTGTTTTTGTGCCATTTCAAACGGATTTACTACTTCAGTCATTTTAATTTATCTCCCTTTTTTTTATAATGAAAAACGGTATTCGAAAGAATTGACCGCTAATCAACAACATAAGGACAGAAATACCGCTACAATTTTCTAAAAGAATTCATTGCCTGTCAACAATTCAATTCGGATAAATAACTTTCAATAGTGGTGAATTGCAACTGATTTGTCATGAGGCTGTACACAAAGAAGAATAAATCATCTGTTATAGATGTTATATTTTGTAGATGTCTGACAATTTTATCTAACCACCAAGTTCAAATTATAGTACAAATTTTTATTATTTGAAAAATACGCAAGAACTTCACAATAGCAAAGTATCCCCGATTGATTCGAATCGTAAGCAAATATTTCGAATTACTGAGGAATGATATCCTGCTGCTATTATTGATGCGAATCTGTTGGCAGAGTGCGTTGTAATACTCTGCAAAAATTTATCAAGAAAAAACAGACAGCGGTTCATCTTTAAACCGCTGTCTGTTATTTTATTTTTTGGAAATTAATTCTGAAAACAGGTTTGTAAAGTAATTTTTTTGAAGTATCTACGAAAATCTTCCGCTTGGATGAATAAACGTCAGAGTCGATTAACAAAGCGGTCAATTCGCTGCAGCGCCTGTTCAATTTTTTCGTATGAAGTTGCATAAGATATTCTGACGCATTCTTCGCCTCCGGGTCCAAAACCGGCGCCAGGAATCAGCGCTACTTTTTCTTCTTTGAGCAGTCTCGTTGCAAACGTGTCACAATCTAATCCCGTGTTTGAAATTTTTGGAAATGCGTAGAAAGCCCCTTTTGGTTCAACCATATCGAGACCGATTTCCTTCATACCTTTCACAACCAACTTCCTTCTGCGATCATATTCAGCAACCATTCGATCGACGTCTTCCTGTGTGTCTCTCATGGCTGCGATTGCAGCATGTTGTGAAATGGAAGGAGCGGACATGATGAGATACTGATGCATTTTAAATGGACCTTCGATAATTTCAGCAGGTGCAGCAACATAACCGATTCGGAATCCTGTCATCGCATATGCTTTTGAAAATCCCCCAAGAAGGATTGTCCGATCATAAATTCGTTCAATTGCCGGAATACAAACGTGTTGGACACCATAGACTAATTGATCATAAATTTCATCGGAAATAATTGCCAGGTCATATTTTAAGGCGAGATCACATAATGCCTCGATGGTTTCTCTTGACGCAACTTTACCTGTTGGATTGCTGGGGAATCCTAAAAGAATTCCTTTCGTTCTTGGTGTGATGGCTGCTTCTACAGCTTTCAAATCCACATCAAAATTATCTTCAAATTTGCATGCCACTTCCACCGGTTTCCCGGACGCTAAAATAATTGCTCCCTGGTAAGAAACAAAACAAGGGGTAATAACGATCATCTCATCACCGGGATTGATTAATGAGGCTACTGCCAAATAGAGACCTTCAGAAGCACCGACAGTAATTAAAATTTCTTTTTCTGGATGATAATAAACTCCATATTTCTTATAGAGGTGCTGGCTGATAGTCTCTCTTAATTCGAAAACACCGAATGATGAGGTGTAATGAGTTTTCCCGGTTTTCAGAGCATCGATTCCGGCATTGATTGTCGGTCCTGAAGCATCGAAATCAGGCTCACCAACCCCAAGGGAGATTACATCTGCAGGAACATCAAAAAACTTTCTGATGGCAGAAGGTTTGATGTTTTTTGCCCGTTCGGAAAACTTATTCCACATAGATCAAATCCTCACTTTGTTGTTAGATTTTTGAATAAAAACTAAATCACGATTTGTTGAAAATACCGGCAGAGTGCAGATTGGAAATTTCTTGTCTGGTCTATTAATCTCTCAGACTTGAAGACAATCGGCTCTTTTAAACGGATCTCTGGCATGTTTTTTCAGCAAAAAAGCATACTGAAGTAATGAAATCACTGGTGATCATCGATTATCGGTTGAATTAATCGTCTCCCGTAATTGAATTGTCTCCAATAAATAGACGTTTTGAATGATTGTTAATTTGTGCTTTAGTTCCAACCATGCTGTCCTTCATCACAATATTGGATATTACCGATTTCTCAGCAATGATGGTGTTTTCAATTACTGCATTTCGGATTTCACATCCCCCTGCAATCGATACATACGGGCCAATGCAAGCGTGTTCAATAATTGCATCCTCTGCAATGAACACCGGCGGAATAATGGCTACACTTTTTCTTTGGCTGGCTACGGATGAGTTGTCATTACCGTGATCCAAAAAATATTGATTGGATGATAGGACAGTCTCGGGTACTCCTGTGTCCAACCATAGTTTTGTTTCTTCTGTTCGGAATTTTGCGCCGTGTTGAATCATGACGTTGATTGCATCAGCGATGTAATACTCATTTTTCAAGGAAATGTTTTTACTGATTTGTTCTTCAATTGCTGCGATTAAGTCTTTGCCTTCGCTGAAATAATAAAAACCTACAATTACTAATTTGTGTTCATCTGTGGCCGGTTTTTCAATAAACCGTTCAACCTGGTTGTTCGGGTCAGTGATGGCGACACCAAAACGTTGTGGCTCGGGATTCCATTGTACCCAGGCGATGCCATCCGATTTTTCATTTGCGAGAAAAGACAGGTCTCCTTCAATAATTGTGTCTGAAAAAGTCATCAGCATCGGACCGTGGATTAACTCTCGCGCCAAATAGATCGCATGGGATTGTCCTTTCATTTCTTCCTGAACAACAAATCGGCATTTCACGTCAGGATAATGGGATTCCATATAAGATTTAATTTGCCAGCCATTTGGAGCAATGATGAAAATGAATTCCTGTTCAAAATCTTGATTAAGACTTGAAAATTCAGAAAGCAGATAATCTAATGATGTTTTTCCAGCAATGTCGATCAAAGGTTTGGGTTTACTCCAGGTTAAAGGCCTCAAGCGGGATCCGAAACCTGCCATTGGAATAACAATTTGTATGTGCTTTTTCATAATTTCAATTTGTCCTGTTTTCATATTAATCTTCGTCGAAAGATGAGAATAAGAGCTGTATTCTATTTTTTTTAGAATCTGTTCATCTTCGATGAGATAAAAAAAATTAAAGAATTTTACAATTATATTCTGTTTTAAACTTTTTCGAATTGGGTCGTTCCATGCCAGTGATTTGAAATATCGAGTATTTTTTCAAATGAAGAGATTCTTTGTAATGATTCTATGTATCTTGTGTAAAAACATCATCACAAAATTTTGCCTCACCCTGTTTTAAATATTGCGGAGTGATTCGTAAATAAAAAACCTTAGAATATCTCAATTATTTTAATGAAAATTACGGTTGGAGAAGACTGTTTATTTCAAATTTAGTTTTGATTATAACCGGTTGCTATTATTTAGAAGTATTTCAATGATCAGCAATCCGAAATTGGGAATTCGGAGATACGAATAAAAAATGTCGCAAAAATATTAAAAACGCTTGTTTTATTAATAATGGTATTTATGAAATTCTTTGAAAACTAGTTAAAGGTAATGGATGAAACCCGTCATTGTTATAACTCTGTAGAGGCAAAGCAATCTCCTGCTACAAGCAAGAATAGATTGCTTTGTCGGGCTACCGTCTCCTCACAATAACAGATTAATCCATGAATGATTCTTCCTATAAATCTTTGGTCCAAAGTATAAAAATTAACTCACAACAAAAATTCCTGATGAATTGATGAACAGATCATCACTTTTCTTGACGAATTTATCAAATTGAGTGTATACTCTTACTGCATTTTCGGGGTGTAGCGCAGTTGGTAGCGCACCGCGTTTGGGACGCGGGGGTCCGCGGTTCGAGTCCGCGCACCCCGACTTTTTTGGACAGTTCTGAATTTTTCCATGAAAAATTTGGAGCTGTTTTTATATCAAAAGAATCCTTGAGGATCTTTAGTCAGGACAAAACATAATCTGACAGGAGATGATTAAAAGCTTTATTGGTGCTTATTTTTTTTCAAACAATCGGCTCCATCATTTCGAACGATGGATCTGATATTCAGATCAAACGAGAAAACCTATTGTTCTTGCGCGGAACAAAAATAATACCACAACAATATATTCATTTTTTCCAAATTGCGAAACACTGATCAGTATCGGAATTGTTTCTATGGTAATATTTGTACATATACTATCGAAAAAACAGGTTATTTCTTGAACACAGACGTTTTATTATCGATCATTCTCCCTGCATATAATGAAGAAGAAAGACTTCCGGACTGTATGGAAAAAGTAGCCGGATTTATTTCCCGCCAGAACTTCCCTGTCGAAGTATTGATCATTGAAAACGGGAGTAAAGACAAGACGTACGAGTTGGCAAAGAAATTTGCAGAAAAATACGATTGGCTGCGCGTATTTCGTGAGGAAAAACCGGGGAAAGGTCGTGCAGTTCGCCGTGGAATGTTAGAATCTCATGGACAATATCGATTTTTCGCGGATGTCGATTTTTCTATGCCGATCGATGAAATATTGCATTTTCTGCCTCCGGCTTTGTCAAATTATGATGTGGCTATCGGTTCTCGTGAGGGAAAAGGTGCTATCCGATATAATGAACCTCCATTTCGCCATTTTACCGGACGCGTATTTAATTGGATTGTCAGAATTATGGCAGTTCATAAAATTCAGGATACGCAATGTGGATTTAAGTGTTTCCGTGCGGATACTGCTGAAAAACTATTTTCCGTTCAGTTATTGGATGGCTGGGCTTTTGATGCGGAAGTTTTATTTATTGCGCAGCATTATGGCTTTAAAATCATTGAAGTTCCGGTTCAGTGGTACTATAACGGGCAAAGCAAAATCAATGTTGTGAAAGATTCATGGCGGATGTTTAAAGAATTAATACAAATACGGAAAAATTACTATAAAGGTCGTTATCAGATTCAGAAATGATTGAGAAACCAACCTTAGATCTTGAGAAAGCCTTGTGGGAACAGGGTTTTTTTTATATTGCAGGGATTGATGAAGCTGGCCGCGGCGCCTGGGCGGGACCGGTGATGGCTGGCGCAGTCATCCTTCCTGTTGATCAGGATTTACTGAACATCATGGATGGCGTACGTGACAGCAAACAAATGACTGCATCGGAACGCGATTATATGACAGCGGTTATTATGGAACATGCGCTAAGCTGGGCAGTCGGTTCTGCAGATCATCAGGAGATAGACCAATTTGGGATTCTACCGGCAACACGCCTGGCGATGGAACGTGCAATCCAGGGTTTATCCATAAAACCGCAATATTTATTGTTGGATTATGTCTGGCTTCCCCGTCAGATGACACCTCAGCAATCGATGCCGAAAGGTGATGTCCATTCACTCAGTATTGCGTCTGCATCCATCCTCGCAAAAGTATTTCGGGATCGCTGGATGACAAATGAAGCGGCGGTGAGATATCCGGTTTATGGGTTCGATCAGCATAAAGGATACGGAACGCAACTGCATCAGTCACGTCTTGAGGAATATGGTCCGTGTGAAATCCATCGGAAAACATTTCATCCGATTTTGAAAGACCTTTCGTTGTATTAAACAAAATTCCAGACAAACATTGTCTGGAATTTTGTTACAATTCTGCCGATTATAGACGAATTTTCTGTACTTTTCGTATTTAAAATTGCAAGAGAAAATTTTGTGTATCGTTCCTATTTACTGGCAGGTTCAATCACAGTACCGGCTTTAATGACAGTATTTTTAGGGATGATTACGATGCCATCTCGAACATAATATTTTTTAATAGGATCCGGATCATCGAATTCCGCATCATCAGGGAACGGGCGGATGATCACATTGTCTCCAATTCTTGCATTTTTATCGATAATTGCTTTCTCAATAAAACAATTCTTTCCGATTCCAAGCGGAATATTAAAATACTTCTTGTCGGTTGAACTCTTTTCGAAAACATCATCATCCACACCCATAATAATCGTATCTTTAATTTCTGTACCGCTATCGATTGAACTGCGAAGACCAACTATGGAATGCTCAATTCGTGCTGCCCGTATCTTACAGCCTTTTGAAATCAGCGCTTTCTGGATAACCGTATTATCGACAGTCGTGATTGGCATGGTTGTATTGTAGGTATAAATCGGATATCGCGGATCATAAAAATTAAAATTCGGTTTATCTTCTGTTAATTGAAGATTTGTCTCATAAAATGCACGAATGGTTCCAATATCTTCCCAGTAGTCATTAAAAATCCATCCGTAAACATCGTAGCGATCAATGGTATATGGTATTAAATGTTTACCAAAATCTGAATAGTCCAACGAACTTAGCAGACCCACCAGAAGATCTTTGTTAAAAAGGTATATACCCATAGAACCTAAATAGGGCTTTTCTTCATCCTCTAAACTTCTGAGATCTTTCAGTATTTCCGGATCATTCGGCTTTTCTTTGAAATCCGTAATCTTGTCTTCTGGATTGCGTTTTAGAATGCCGTACCGATTCGCTTCATTTTTGTGAACAGGCTGAGTTGCTACAGTTACATCTGCATTGTGGTCGATGTGAAACTGCAGCATCTCGGCATAATTGCAACGATATAGATGATCTCCGGAAAGGATCAGGACATAATCTGTTCTGGCAGTGATGATCTCACTGAGCTGTTTTCGAACCGCGTCCGCAGTTCCTTGATACCAATCATTATTATCAGCCCTTTGTTCTGCAGCCCAGATTTGGACCCATCCAGGATGAAATGTATCGAAGTGATACGTACCGGAGATGTGCCGATGCAAAGAGACAGAGTTAAATTGCGTCAATACAGCAATTTTATATATTCCGGAATTAATGCAATTGCTGATTGGAATATCGATCAGGCGATATTGCCCTGCAATCGGAACTGCCGGCTTTGCTCTCATTTGAGTCAGGGGGAAGAGACGCGTCCCCCTGCCTCCTCCAAGAATTACAGCTAATACTTCATCTAAAGGCAACATAATCATCCTCCTGAAATATACTGTGATGCGATCAATTGGATCAGTAATCCGAAATTTTGAAAAAATTTTTTTCAAAAGAGAGAAAATTTATTGTTATTTATTTTACGCTCCAGAAAAAAACAACACAATAGGTCTTAATCTTTCGCTGATTTCGAATTCCTGCTGTATTGATTTGATTCTATCAAAGATTTGTTATTTCGAGGTATTCTTTTATAGCAATTTGAAGAGCATATTCATATTGTGAACTGCTGATTCTTTTAAGGCAATTTTATTCCAGTATTGAACTTGATCGATTACCTGTTTTGGGGGATATGATTTTCAGTAAGCTATCCCATCATATAACCAGAGATCATTTCCATTTGAGTAAATTTCCATATCCTGGTTTTTTACCGCTTCAACGATGACAGGGAAAGCATTACAAATGCCTTCTTTGCAGGTAAAGCTTTGAATGAAATTCTTCCAATCATCATAATTATCATTCTTGCCCAATAAAATTATGGTTGTCTGCTCGATGATATCTTCTCTGTTTTGTTTTTGAATTTGACGAACTGTAATGCCCATCGGGATGAAGAGCTGCATCTTTTTGTAGCCTATCATCCATCCATGATGATGCAAGTAGGCAATAGGATTACTTAGGGTCATATCTTCCGTTTTCATTTCAAATCCCTGCGATATTTTTGGCAGATTAAAATGGAATAAATCCATCTTTTGATTGGCCGACACGCCATCCAGGTAAATGATTTCGGGCATATCGTGAATATTTTTCAAGAAGTTGTCTTTCATCCAGACCTCTGAAAAATCGAAAACAACTGCTCGTACGGTATCCACATCAAAGATGCGTCTTTCCAGCAGATTCTGAGCAGCGTAGTTGGAAATATTGGATGCAATCAGAATTTTCTGATGAAATGGTGTCTGAATTTGAATCTGCTGTGATTCGCTATTCTCAGAATATACAATCTTTAGCCGGTGATCATTTTGATCCAAAGCCTTTTTCCAGATCATGACTGACAAGAGGAACAATAAAAACAAACCTTTTTCAATCAATTTTTCTTTTTCCCATCGAAAGATATTTTTCCGGAAGATCCAGAGAAAAAGAATTACGGCGATAATAAGCCAGGCAGATTTTTCAGTGAGTTTGACAAATCGGGACGCATCCGGCAAACCAGCACAGAGCTGGACAACGCGGATTGTATATGCTGGTGCAACCCATACCAATCCTGCAACAAGCGTTCCCAACGGCTCGAAAAGGTAACTTACAGCGACAGAAAGGATACCCCCGAGCATAATCATTGACTGAAACGGGGTGATCAAGAAATTGGCGAACAGAGAGACCATCGAACATTGCTGAAAAGCAGATGCCGAAATCCAAACTGTGAATATTTGTGCTGTCAATGAAATCAACAACATCTCATCAAGAAAATTGATAAGAAATGTTCTTGCTTCTTCCGGTAATTTGCGGATTTTTTTTAGTAAATAACTGAAGCGTGTTAGCACCGGATCTTTAAACAGCAGAATCCCTAACGTAGCCATGACGGATAGCTGTAAGCTGATCTCCAGCAATGATTTTGGATTTGCAATACCGATCAAACATACCGAGAACAGCAATGAATGAACTCCGCTTTTTGAACGTCCGATTGTCATACCGATAATTGTGATGGAACACATGATCGCAGCACGGAGAATCGCGGATTTGCCACCAGTGATCAACGCGTACAGAAAAATCAGCGGAATGGTCACCAGGGGCGACCACCAGCGATGAAACAGCGCTTTGGATAATTTAAGCAGCAGCCAGGTTAAAACCGCGAAATTAGCGCCGCTGATTGCTATGATATGCGCTGTTCCGGTTCTTTGAAATGCTTCTTCAATATCCGGCGAAATTTTGCTTTCGTCTCCTAAAATAATCCCTGCCATTAATGCACTTTCAGGAGCCGGATAGAGCTGATAAACGCGATTTAAAAGCTGTTTTCTGATTTTATAAATTCCAGCCAGAAAGCGGCTACCCTGATTTTGGGCATTTCTTTCTATCGCGGGGCTGTACATCAGCGCATCGACATTTTGAGAATCCAGATATCTTTGATAGGACGATAAATTATCTGTTCCAATTAAGGTGATTTTACCGCTGAGGCGAACTCGATCGCCATATGAAATTTCGTCGTCAGCCTGATAGAGAATTGCCAGGATCGTTCCTTTGATCGGAATTTCGGATTCCTGATGGATGGAATCCGCCTGGACTCGCAGATAGGTTCGATTGGTTTTTACTTCAGGCGGACGTATAACGATTCCTGTGACAGATATTTTTTCATCCAAATTGATCTCTGCGAAACCGGTAAAAGGGTTTTTTAAATCCGAATACTGAAAAGTTGTTCGAGACGCAGCCATGCAGAATAAAACCAGCAACAAAGCGATGCGGGCGGCTTTTTTGGATGGTTGTTCCAGAATATATTGAGCGGATTTTCTACGAAACAGAAAAAAGAGAATGAGTGACAAACAACCTGTGATCATCCAGACAGCGACAGCGATTTTAATTTGCTGCGCAATCAAGAGACCGGCAAGAATTGACAGATAAAAATATATTGCGTCGGAAGGTTTGAAAAGCTTATTGTCTGTCACCGAATGCTGCCAACCGGTTTATGAAAAACTGAACCAAAGCAACAAAAACGATTGAGAATAATTTGGTTAAGAAAATATCAACCTCCAATAAATTTCCAAGGAACAAGATTAAAGATGATAATCCAAGGCCAAAAAGACCGGTCAGGTAAAACAAAGTAAATCTTTTTTTTATTTTATCGGTTTTTCGAAAATTATATCGGCTGTTCAGAAAAAAGCTTAGAAAAATGCCGCAGTGAACACTGAAAATATTTGCAATAAATTCATCGATACGAAATCCTTTATAAAGGGATGCAAACACAGCAGCATCAAAACCGGCGCTGATTCCACCAATAATTCCATAAAGTATCAAATTACGTAGAAATAACTTCTTATCTTTCATCATTCGTTATTGCTTTCATTCATAGCAGTTCTAAGTTCCTGCAACAAAAGTGGATGAAGCGTTTTGTTGGATAACAGATATTCATAGGGCGGCTGAAAACAATTTGGATTCCCATCCAGATCGGTTATAACGGCTCCGCTTTCTTTTGCAATCACAAAACCGGCTGCCACATCCCAGGCAGAAAGACGCATCTCCCACATCGCATCCAGTCTGCCAGCTGCCACATAGGCAATTTCAAGGGCGGCGGATCCCATTCTTCTGACACCGGCAGTATGTAGCATAAAGTGTTTGAAGACAGAAAAATTATCTTTTCCCATTTCAATAAGTTTCATGCTGAATCCAGTTGCCATTAATGCCATGCTGATTTCGGTTTCTCCGGACGTTTGAATCTTTCGCCCATTGCAATATGCACCCTTGCCTTTTTCCGCATAAAAGCATTCATCCCGCATGGGATCGTAAATAACGCCCATTGTTAATGAATGATTCTTTGCGTATCCGATGGAAACACAGAAGAAAGGAACACCATGGGCATAATTCATCGTTCCATCCAACGGGTCAATATACCATACATGTTCTCCATCCCCGTCATGCAATCCAGTTTCTTCTGAAAGGATTGTATGGTCAGGAAACATCGATTTTAAACGTTCCAATATGAATTTCTCTGACTTTTTATCAATCTCAGTCACAGGATCCTGAATACCTTTTTGTGTTACTTGATGAATTTTTCCAATTCCATCCGAAAGGATCTGTCCGGCTTGTCTGGCAAGAATGCAAATATCCTCGAGATTTGGTTCCATTTTTCATCCGTCTCTTATATTTTTTGAGAAAATTATAATCCACTGTGTAATACTTCTCTCGCTTTCCCAGAAATTCGAAATGTTAAGATGTTATTCGAATCAATCGGTAAAAACTTGTAGTTGTGACGGTTTTATGCGAAGCGAAAACCGTCACAACTACAAAGAACCCTTTCAAAATTTTGAATTGCTGGTAAATAGGTTATAAAAATTCTATGAACACAAGTAAAATAATTACCATACCGTGTTCTTTGACAGCAATTCGAAATACGGATTGACTTTTTGAATATAGAATGAAAGTTTGTTGTTCCTATGGTTTTGCACGAAACGCAAAACCATAGGATCAACAAAGAATACTTTTCGTATTACGAATTACTGATTCATTGCCTTCTCTATAAAAAATATTTCAACAGACACCGAGGGTGAAATGATCAAAATCACTGCTTTAGGAACCAATGGCTGGTTTGATACGCAAACCGGCAGTACGACCTGTATGATGATTCAAACAAGTGAATACACGATTGTATTGGATGCCGGATATGGAATTACGAAAATAAAACAGTTAGTCGATTTTTCAAAGCCTGCCTATATCTTTCTATCCCACCTGCATCTGGATCATATCATTGGACTGCATACGTTAGACTATGTCAAATTTGAACTTCCCTTGACAATTGTGGCTCCTTTACAAGGGAAAAAAGCATTATTGGAAATTCTCCGTCCTCCTTATACCACTGATTGGAAACGTGTTCCATATGAAGTTAAAGTGCTGGAAGCTGAGGAGATTGCATCCAGTGGATTCCCGTTTCAGGTAAAGGCATTGCCGTTGATTCATGCGGTACCGGATACCGGATATCGATTTGAAATCGAAGGTAAGGTGATTGCTTTTCTATTGGATACCGGTTATTGTGAAAATGCGGTTGCGCTGGCGAAAGATGCTGATTTTGTGATCACCGAGTGCGGGATGCTGCCTGGGGATGTCCAACCAGGCTGGCCGCATATGAATCCGGAAGTGGCGGCAAAATTAGCTGTCGATTCTGGAGCCAGGCAGATGCTGTTAATTCATTTCGGCGCCGGTGCTTATGACACCATCGAAAAACGTCAACATGCTGTGGATACAGGACGATCTATTTATCCCAATCTGATCATGGGATTAGATAATATGGAATTCATTCTTTAATCAGCAGAAGAATATTTAAAAAAAAGAGCGCTCTTGCGAAAACCGATTGGTTTTACGCAAGAGCGTTCAAACAATTATAGCAAAAACAACACTACAACAAATAATCCTTCCCGTAGGTCAAATCGCTGATTGTAAAATTTAAATCATTGGCTTTTCCCAAATTTCGGGAATATCCAATCCCATCATCTTCGCGATCGTTGGCGCTACATTGGAAAGGCCATAAGTGCCATCAAGAATTGTATAACTGGTTTCTTTATCATAAATGATAAAAGGTACCGGATTCAGTGAATGTGCCGTTTTCGGCTGAAGTTTGCCTGATTTTGTCTTTTCAATCATGTCATCGGCATTGCCATGGTCTGCCGTCACAATCAACGTAAAATCATGTTCATCCATAGCTTTAATGATTCGTGTCAAACCCAGATCCACTGATTCAACGCCAATGATGGTTGAATTGAAATCACCGGTATGTCCGACCATATCTCCGTTTGGATAATTACAGCGAATAAAGCCGTATTCTTCCGAAGCGATTGCTTCCAAAACTTTATCTGTGATTTCTGCGGATTTCATCCATGGACGCTGATCAAAAGAGACTTTATCGGAAGGTACTTCACAGAAAACTTCCAATTCCTCGCTTGTCTTACCGCTTCTGTTTCCATTCCAGAAATACGTGACGTGCCCGAACTTTTGGGTCTCAGAGATTGCATACTGTTTAATACCGTACTTAACCAACAGTTCGGATAAAGTATATTTAATTTCAGGGGGATTGACCAGGAAAAGGTTTGGAATTTTCAGATCTCCGTCATATTGGAGCATTCCGGCATAGATAACATTGGGAACTCTGACTCGGTCAAAACGATTAAAATCCGGGTAATCGAAAGCCATACTGATTTCAATCGCGCGATCTCCGCGGAAGTTAAACAGAATGAAGCTGTCATGATCTTCCACTGTTCCGACCGGTTTTCCGTTTTCCGCTATAACAAAAGCCGGAAGATCCTGATCAATTACGTTCAATTCTTTACGATAACTTTGAATCGCTTCGGTTGCGCTGGAAAATTGCGATCCGATCCCGAGCACATGCGTATCCCAGCCTTTTTTAACCATATTCCAGTCAGCCTGATACCGATCCATGGTGATTTTCATTCTACCGCCGCCAGAAGCAATTCGTGCATCAAATGCTTCATCATTCAAAGAAGCCATGAATGATTCGATATCATCGATGTATTGAAGTGCGGAAGTTGCTGGAACATCCCGTCCGTCCAGAAGAACATGAATTCGAACTTTGTGGACATTTTGCTTTTTGGCTTCTTGTATCATCGCTTTTAAATGATTGATGTTGGAATGAACATTTCCATCGGAAAGTAATCCCAGAAAATGAAGTGTCGATTGATGATCAATGAC
Source organism: Flexilinea flocculi (assembly GCF_001192795.1). GTDB lineage: Bacteria > Chloroflexota > Anaerolineae > Anaerolineales > Anaerolineaceae > Flexilinea > Flexilinea flocculi. The sequence goes on from NZ_DF968179.1 coordinate 292,337, forward strand.
ATTCGTAATCAGTTTTTTCCAGGTTTCTGATCGAAACATAGCGCCGGACTCAATGCTTTCATTGACCAACTTGGCTCCCTGAGAGTAAATTTGTCCGCATCCGAGTGCGTTATGGCCGACTTCACTGTTCCCCATATCGTCATCTGACGGTAAACCCACAGCGATTCCGTGTGCTTTTATTTGAGTATTGGGACAATGCTCTCTCAGCCAATCCAGAGTCGGGGTATTGGCTTTTTTTACCGCATCACCCAAATCATTTTTCCCTATTCCTATACCATCCATTACGACGAGAACAATCGGTTTTTTCATAATTTAACCATCCAAAAAAAATAATATGTTTGAAGTTCTCTCTGAAAAGAGAGAACTTCAAAACCTTTTTATAAATTACATTGGATTATTTGCTGCCCAGGCATCCGTGATCGTCAGTACCAGATCAACGCCGTTATTGGGGATGTAATTCATCGTTATTGCACCTGTTGGAATTGCCATCAATTCAGTAAGGAATTTAGCGGTAAATGGTTTTCCGCTGTTGATTTCCAGTGAGTTATAAGCGGAATTGGCGCCTTGTCCTGTATTGACGATTGTGATTCCAAATGATTGCAGGTATGCGATTGTACGGTCTAAAATATCAGGATTCGAAGAACCATTGATCAAGGTGATCCGTGCTCCTTCGGCTTTTATCAGTGATGCGCGATCCTCGCTAACTGTAACGGGTGATGCTGCGATGCTGGTACTGAAGATGACATCTCGTGCCTCGCGAATTTTATCCGGAATCGGGATTAAGATTTGCTGTGTTCCATCAGCTGTTTTCCCATACTCTACTTGATACGGTGGAGCTATCACGCTTTTAATAATCTGATATGGCTTGAGGTCGACAACTGTCCAGGCGATTTTCATCATATCTTCGAAGGTCAGATTCGTAATCAGCGCTTTCGATAAACTGGCATAGAGCTGGTCTGATTTCATCAGCATTTTCGGAAGCTGCCATACCATTTGCTCGTAAAGTGCATATAAAACATCCTGCTGTCGTTGTGCACGCTCAAAATCACCGCCTTCACTGTATCGAAACCGAGCGTAAGCAAGCGCAGTTTTTCCGTCCAGGTCCTGAACACCCGGCAGTAATGTAACCGTATTTCCTGGCCCGATCGGATCAACTGTAATGCCTTCTTTAACGTTGATTGCCAGTTTATCAATTGAGTCGATAAAATCGACAAAACCTTCAAAACTGATCACGGCATAATATTGAATGTCGACTCCCAATAAAAGTTCCACGGTATCTGTGGCAAGCTGCGGGCCGCCTCCCGGCAGATGTTCTGCTTCACCCAGAAAATATGCTGTATTAATTCTGCCATAACCGTGATTCGGAATTGAAACCCATAAATCACGCGGAATGGAAAGCATTCCCGCATATTTCGTAATCGGATCATAGGTGAGCAGCATCATCGAATCTGTACGTGAATATTTTTCGCCTGCTTCCCAGTCACGATAATCCATTCCCATGGCGAGACAGGTAATCCGCGTGCTTCCATCCCAGGATTGTCCTTTTTCAGCGCCTAATTGGGACATATCCAATTCTGAGTCGATGTCCGGCTGCAGTGTTCCAAGAGACTCTTCAGTAGGATTTACAGCCTGTTTTCCTGAATCATCAATTACAGGCGCACCAGGAAGGCTGATGATTGTCATCGATTTCGCATATTTATTTACCTGCAAAAAAACAAGGGATCCGATTAAAAGACCAATCCCGGCAAAGATTCCCAGAATGATGAATTTCTTGTTCTTTTTGGGTTGTTTCCCTTTTGGATTTTGTTGAGGAGGGAATGACACCGGTTGTCCGGGTTTTTGGGGATGCTGTGGATATTGCATCGGATTTTGCGGCGCATTATTCTGAGGCATCGGTTTTTGACCGTAAGGATTTTGAGGAAATTGCTTTTGTTCCATAATCTTCCATCTTCTTAATTTATTTTTCTGGCGGAATTTTGAGGTCTTCCGGTTTGGTTTCGATCCATTTTGATCCTTCGCTGATCAACATGATCGGAATATCTTCCACGATTGGATATTTTCGATGGCAATTTTCACAAATTAACCAGGAATCTTTATAGAGCGTCAGATTTCCTTCTCCGTTTTTTACACAAACCGGACATCGTAAAATTTCCATCAATTTTTCTTGTATCATGATTTCCTCCGATTCATTTCACTTTGTACGAATTTTACCATATTGGATTTTTCCGTTTTGGTATCAACAATTCGAAATAGGGATAAGCTTTTCGAATAAAAAAAGGAAATCGGTTGATGTAATGTTTTTGCGTTTTGCACAGAAGCGCCACAACAACAATATATTTTTTCCAAATTTCACTTTTCTGCCTGGTAATCATCGACAAGACAGCCCGTTAAATTATATGCAAGAATCAGGTGATTTCGCACAAGGATATAATTTTTGGTAACGACAAAAAAATAATTACGAAATCAAATTTTCATTTTCACCGTTTCTTTCTTACGGAGTTTCCTGATCCTTTTTGGATTCTTCTTCCGGCGGCATGCCCTCTGTTCCTGGTCCATATTCAAAAATTGCCTGCCATGGCCGATATTGTGTCTCAAAAACATCCTGAATATGAATCAGACCATCCTGATAGACAGTTCGCTTGATTGTGACATCAGCTCCTTTTACGGCATAATCAACCTGTTTAATTTCACCGGGAGCCAATGTCTGATTTTCACGATAGATCGGGTCTTCTGGTTCTGTAATATTAATGGGACCGGTAGATTCCCACTCAACGTATCGATTGACGTCGGTGCTATAAAATTTCCATTGTATCGAAGACGTATTTGGATTAACATAGGTTTCCATCAATATCCAGTACGGTGTGTCATTCTTAAATTTCAAATCCAGAATCGGCACATAAACAGATGCATCCAGTCCGGAAAGTTTGGGATCAATATTGCCATTGGCAATTCTTTCGTAATAAAAAACCCGATAGGCATGAGCATGTCTTTCTACGATGGGCAGCCCGTAGAAAAAAGCAGTTCTAAAAAGTGTTGTTGAAACCTGACAGACACCGCCGCCGATTCCCTGAACTGTTTCGTTTCCGAAAATAACCGGCGCTTCCGCATAACCGTTGTCGATGTCGATATCTCCAATCTGATTAACCATGGAAAAAGTTTCACCAGGGGCTATCAGAACGCCATGAAAACTGGCTGCTGCTGCGGTAATGTTCTGGACTCTTGCCGGATCGGAATAAAAAAAGTATGTGTATTGCGATTCGACTAATTGCGTGATTCCGAGGTCTTTTCCATCCGCGTTGCTGGTAACAACGGGTTGTGTGATGATCATGGCAATTTCCGCCTCATGCTGACCAGTCTGGATTGCTGCAGCAATATTTGCCATTGTCTGTTCCGGATCTGCTTTTGTACCGATAACTGCTTCAGCGATTGGTTCAATAATGTGTGTTGTGTCATTAAACACAAAGCGCGCATTTTGCGGTTTTTTTTCAAGCTGGACGGCAATTTCAACCAGCCGATTATAAAAAAGGTCACGTTTAGGACTCATTTGGATCTTGACCAGTCCATTTTCAATAACAGGTTCAAAAAGGATCCATCTGGCGAGCGCATCTGCCTGAATAGTTTCAATTGGCTGATGTACTCCGTTTTGATTAACATAAAGAACGAAATCCTGTCCAATCATTGATTCCAGTTTCGATTTTTCCTCCTCAAGATTCGAAACAGTCGGTTCAAAAATCGCAACAGGCAATTCAATCTGCGCAGTTTGAAGATTTTCTCCCAGTATCTGGAGTTGAGTCATTGTCATCAATTTGTCAACTGCTTTCCCCGCCTTCCCCGGTTCGATGATCACCCGGGATCCTTGCAGTGTGATCGAAGGCAGTTCATAAGGCACATCGATATATCCGGACAGTGAAGAAATGAAGTTGTATGCAACTCTTTCATCGAACATTAACACCGGTTCGAGGTCATACGAAAAGAGTAGTGCTGCCATACAAATCCGCAAATTTTCGAATATATCCGGAGTTCGACCAATCGTCCAGGCTTTTTCAATTGTTTTGCCGAATTGAATCTGCATACCTAATTCTTCAGGAATAGCGTGCCATACGTCCGAACCATAGGTAAATGCGAAAGCTGCTTCGGTCGGGTATTTTAGATTCTCCCTCAGTTTTTGTTCAGCTTCTTCTCTGGTCAACCCGCCAATGTTGATTCCTGAAACGGATATCCCCCGATAGATTTTTTGCTGAAATTCCCGGTTGTAGAAAATCAGAAAAATGAAAAAAAACAGGATTCCTAAAAGAATACTGCTCGTAAAAATCAATAAGAATTTTTGAAATAGAGATGATTTGTTCCTTTTTGATACTTCCTGCATAAATGTATGTTTTCCTTTAGTTTTTCGATGAAAGAACAGCAGAAAGATTTATATCGTAAATATAAATATCATTTTCGTGTAGATTCAGGTGCTCGCGATAATTTCCAAATTCAGCCACAATCAGTGCTTCATTCAGACCGAATTTCTTGTTTTGACTGACAATGATGAATCTGGCATCGTAATCGGATGAATACCAGTCAGTTTTGGATGCCCAACTGGAGGGAATTATTTTTCCGTCGCTTGTTTCAATCGGAGCTACCTGCAGTTCATTCCCTGCGTAGTAATTCATTGCATGTGTTTCCCAGTAAGTGCCATAACCGTTTGCCAACCCGCGATCTCGCAAGACTTCTGCTATTTCGATATACCTGCGGTTATTTTCCGGAGAAGACCGGAAATTGAGCGAAATATTGCTGGCAGCGAAGATGATGAGCGGGATGTAAATAATAAAAGCGGCTTTTCTCATTTTCGGGAGCTGTTCCTGGAAAGTGCGTGAGACTAGAATGATGGCAATGAAAAAAGTGGGGCTCAAATAACGGACTGCCGGTTCCCCGTTGGTTATTTGTGTGAATGTGAAACTTCCGATAACAAATGCGAAACCGACGGCCATAACCTGTGTTGTCAGGTCTGATTTAAAATAATGCAAAAAAATTGGAATTAAAGCGGCTAAGACGATCAATGCTGACAGAAATCCTGCCATTTGTCCGATAGAATGGAAAGGATTTGAATTTTCATACCGGTTGAAGCCGAAAATGATCAGCCATGTATTGTATGTGTTCTGAATATATTGAAAGATGTTTTCGAACGAAATCATTTGAAGTTCCGTTGATCCGGTTTTTAAAAATCCGAAAACATTAAAAAGACTTGTTGATGTTTTCCCGATGACTGCTGCCAAAAAAGCCAGGAGTGCAAGCCAAATTTCATCAATCGATTTTGAACGAAATTGTCTGATGATAATTGACAGAATTAATGGCAGAATAAAGTAATAGAGGACGAATCCGTCAGCGATACAGCCGGCAACAGCGATCAGAAAGAACAACCCAAACAGCCATTTTTTCTTAAAGTCAGACTGAATCGATGAAATTCTTTGCGTCAATAGCAACAGGATCAGCATATATGCAACCGCTATTCCATGCATGCCAACCGTCATGAAAGGGTGACGCAGTGCTGGCGGTACAAAAAGGATCAGCAGCAGCAAAATCAGGTTGCCTATCCTGAATTTCCGATTGTTGTGGAATGGCATTAAAAACCAGGAACAATATACAATGATGGCATACGCAATTGGCCCGATCAGGTAAAGAACAATCTTTCTGCTGAAGAACAACCTTAGCGTGGCTGCCCATAGAAGATCACCGGTGAAAGCAGAAAAAAAACCGCCATTCCAATTTTTCAAGAATGGATTTCCAGTGATCATTTCTTCAGCTGCCCGAATGAAATAGGCATTATCCGAGTTGACGGAGAAGGCAAAACTATAAAAATAGATGTAATAAAAGATGAGAGCAAAGAATGGCAGAATAAGGATGGTAGCGTAAAGCCAGGTCTTTTTGTTAAGAATTATCATGGGATTAAGTATAGTATATAGATTTCAAAATATAAATTTCGCTGTTTGAATTATTGACCAGCATTTCGGATCAATTGAGGGATTTTTTTTAATACTGTTGCTTTACGTATAGCGCAAAAACTGCAGAATGGCAATGAATACTCCTGATATTTCAAATTACCGGGCTTTTATTGTTTGCAACATTTTGATATGATTATTTGTAATCAGTATCGAAAAAAATGCATATTTTCAGTAATTATAAAAATAGAAAAACCTTTTAAAAATCGAGCAAAGAATCTCTCTCGTAGTACGTATTTCAGATTTATTGATTGGTGATTTTACAAGATTTACTGCGACTTTTTATAGTGGTTGTTCGTAAAGCTGCATCGTTTGATTTGTATAGTTAGTGTCCAAATGCGCAAATTGCCGGGAGTGTAACGATTATGAAACGGGCATGTAAATTGATCCTATTTTTTATCTTCATGATTGGAATACAATCTTTCAGTTTCTATGATCCTGATAAAGAAGCAAATCGTGTGGTAACAAGTGTCGTACAAAAAGCACAGATACTCGATGATGATAATGCATCGCTTGCATTGCTGCGCCTGGATGGAAGAGTATATTTTTTCCAAAATATGTATGGCTTGCAGCCGATCGATCTTCAAATCCCGACAGAATTCTCTATGCCGTACTTTGCCAGTAGAATTCTGACAGATTCTCACTTTATTTATTTTTTGCAAACGTCTCCTTTTTCGGAAGGTCTGACGCTGATCAATAAGGCAGGTGATCGAAGATTTATTTCTTCCCCTTTACCGAATTCCATTTTGTATGCAGCTTTTCCCTCGCCATTGGGAGATCGTTTGTTTTGGATTTATGATGCCTCTCCGGTTCCGATCAGTTTGTCTGCTCCCTGTGATGAGAATCCGGATTGCCCGGGTTATGTTTTTGAAGTAATTTCCAGCGATTTGTCCGGTAGCGATACTCAGCCGATTATCCGGATTGAAACCGGTGTGAAAGAATATGGCTTGCAAGTATTTTTTGATGGTTGGAATCTGCAACGGGATGCTTTTCGAATAAATGTCAGTTTTTCACAGCCAAGTGCTTTATATTTACCGGAACAAGGGCTCGTTTATGAAATAAATCCTCTCAGTAAAGAAATAATCACTCATGGAGATCCTTTTCAAGGATTATTGCTCAGTCCGGATGGGTTATGGTCGGCGAATGCATACTGGGGAGATCAAAGTATTTTTGAAATTCGTCAGAAAATTACGAATGAAATACGACGTCCTGAATTGATTTTTGGAGAATCGACCCTGGTTGATCAGCTCTCCTTCTCCCCTTCCGGGAGTTCTCTGGCATGGATTGCATTAAGTTGGGATTCCAGCCAAAGTCTACTGAAAGAGATTGCACTTCAGGTGATGGGTATGGAATCCGGAGAAATCTGCAGTTTGCTTTTACCATTGCCAGAAAAAGATCAATATGGGAGATTGAATCTTCCGTATTTGCCAAAATGGATCAATGAAAAATTTCTGGTTGTGAATTCGGAAAACGGCAGCCGAATATTCAATATACAGTCAATGGATTGGGAAATTGAATGGGATACGGTTCTGCATGGAGAGGATGACTTTCTGGCGCTTGGTTCTTTGACTGAAATGGTTGACTTTTCTTAGATTTGCTGGAATAGCTGTGCCGGATCGATCTCAGATGGCTCGCTATGATACAATAAAAAAACGGAGATAAGAATATGAAAAAAGCATTGATTACGGGAATAACCGGTCAAGATGGTTCATACCTGGCAGAATTGCTGCTGGATAAAGGATATGAGGTGCACGGAATTATTCGACGTGCCAGTTCATTTAATACACGCAGAATTGATCATATTTATGCGCTTTCTCAATCCGGCGATGCATCGATTCCATTTTTCTTGCATTACGGCGATATGACTACATCGGAAGCCTTGCTGGACATCATCTACAACGTCATTCCGGATGAAATCTATAATCTGGCGGCGCAAAGTCAGGTTCGTGTCAGCTTTGACATCCCGGAATATACAGCTGATACAACCGGTCTGGGAACCATTCGCATTTTGGAAGCCATGCGCAAAACGCGATGCCATGCACGCTTTTATCAGGCCTCAACCAGTGAACTATTCGGCAGCGCAAAGCCGCCGCAAAATGAAAATACGCCTTTTGAGCCACAGAGCCCATATGCTGCAGCGAAACTATACGCTTATTGGATTACCCGAAATTATCGGGATGGTTACAATATGTTTGCCTGTAACGGGATTCTATTCAATCATGAATCACCCCGAAGAGGTGAAACCTTTGTTACGCGGAAGATCACGCGCGCGATTGCGATGATCATGGCTGGCCTTCAAAAGACTTTATATCTGGGAAATTTGGATTCAAAACGTGATTGGGGTTATGCGCCAGAATTTGTTGAAGCCATGTGGAAAATATTACAGCAAGAAAAACCGGACGATTTTGTATTAGGTACCGGAGAATCTCATACGATTCGCGAGTTTCTGGATGAAGCTTTTGGATATGTCGGATTAGACTGGAATGAATATGTCCGATTAGATACTCGGTATTTTCGCCCGACTGAAGTGGATTATCTGCTTGCAGATACAACCAAGGCAAAAGAAGTGCTGCAATGGGAACCGAAAATAAAATTTCATGATTTGGTACGAATTATGGTGGACGCAGATCTTGAATCGCTGGGTATGGAATGTCCGGGAGAAGGCAAGAAAATCTTGTTGAAGAATTTTGGTAACTGGCACCGTTGGGAAGACCAGATTATCAGTATGGAGCGCTAATTATTGCGAATGATATTATGGGAAAGAATCTGACACTCATTGATGGACATGCGATTGCATATCGCTCCTATTATGCATTAACATCAGGGACAAATACGGAGCGATGGCATACGTCCCAGGGAGAACCGACCGCAGGTATTTTTGGATTTTCCAGTATCCTGTTGAGCCTCCTTGAAAAGGATCGACCGGATTATCTGGTGATTGCTTTCGATACCGGTAAAACATTCCGCAATGATTTGTTTGAGGGATATAAAGCAACACGCGCAAAAATGCCGGATGACCTTCGGCCGCAGATCGATCGGATGCGTGAATTAGTAGATTCTTTTCGTATTCCCAGGTTGGAATTGGAGGGATTCGAAGCAGATGACGTTCTTGGAAGTCTGGCTTTTGCTGCAGCAGAGCAAGGATACCAGGTGAAAATCATCACAGGTGATCGCGATTTGTTGCAGCTTGTTAACTCCCAAGTCACTGTAAAGTTGGCGGGTAGCAAACTTTCTGACTCTGTAGAATATTCTCCCGCAATGGTAAAAGATTTTCTGGGTATTCCACCGGAACTGGTCGTAGATTATAAAGCGCTGGTCGGTGATCCTTCAGATAATTATCCCGGTGTTCCCGGCGTCGGTCCGAAAACAGCCGTGAAACTGCTGGAAGATTACGGATCATTGGACGGAATTTATGAAAACCTTTCTTTGATAAAAGATTCTATCCGAATGAAACTTGAAAGTCATAAAGAGGATGCATATCTCAGCAGGACTTTGGCAAAAATTCGCACAGACTTGAAATTGACCATTGATTTTCATGAAGCTTCCACAGAAAAACTGAATTTTCGTGCAGTTGAAGAGCTCTTCAAAACACTTGAATTTAAGGTTCTTCTTCCGAGACTGAAGGCGATCGCACCGTCCTTCCTGCCAGCAGATCACCAACTGTCATTTTTTGGAGTTCCTGTTGCCTCAGAAAGTCGAACAGACATAGAGACCTATTCGCCGCAGTTTCAGATCATTGATGATGAAGAGGAACTGAAAAAGCTCATCCAAAAGTTGAATGCTGCTGAGTTGATCGGACTGGATACTGAAACAACCGGAATTGACGCAATGAGCTGTCGATTGGTTGGTATATCACTTTCAGTCGAACCAGGCAAAGGTTTTTATATACCGGTAGGACATGTGACTGGTGAAAAACAACTGCCTTTGTCCACCATATGTGATGCACTGCGTCCAATTTTACAGAATCCGAAAATCGGGAAAGCCGGTCACAATATTAAGTTCGATGCGCTGGTTTTGAAAAACCATGGACTGGATATTTCTGGAATCGTCTTCGATTCAATGATTGCAGGATGGGTTATCGATCCGACTTCAAAGAATTTGGGGTTAAAACCGATGGCGGAGTCATTGCTTGGAATAAAAATGATGATGATTCAATCGCTGATCGGAAAAGGGAAAGAACAGAGAACGATGGCTGAAGTTTCGGTGCAGGAAGTAGCGCCTTATGCATCAGCAGATGCCGAAGTAGTGTTGCAGCTCATGCCGATTTTGCAAAAAAAGCTGCAAGAGTTGGGAACGGCACATATCCTGACAGAAATGGAAATTCCGTTAATCCCAGTTTTGATCGAAATGGAATACAACGGAATTAAATTGGACGCTTCCTTTTTAAAGGAAATGTCTAAGAAGCTTGCAATCCGATTAAACGAAATTGAAGAAGAAATTTACCAGTTGGTCGGATATCGATTTAATATCAATTCCACGCAGCAGCTCTCGCGTGTACTGTTTGAAACGTTGCGATTACCACAGCCATCCCTGGGAAAGAAAACGGTTTCCGGTCATTTTTCTACTGCTGCGGATGTTTTGGAAGAAATGCAGGGAATTCATCCGGTGATTGATCTGATTCTCGAAAACAGGGAATTATCGAAATTAAAAAGTACCTATGTTGATGCCCTGCCGTCCAGTATGAATCCTGTGACACACCGTATCCATACATCCTTTAACCAGACTGGAACAGTAACCGGTCGTCTTGCCTCTGCAGCACCGAATTTGCAGAACATACCGACCCGTACCGAACTTGGGCGTCAGGTACGCACTGCTTTTGTGGCGGATCAGGGAAAAGTTCTCCTGTCAGTCGATTACAGTCAAATTGAACTGCGAATCGTTGCCCATATGGCACAAGATGAAGGGATGCTGAGCGCTTTCCGTGCAAACCAGGATATCCATGCTGCAACTGCTGCGGCGATTTATAATTGCGATATCCACGCGGTCACAAAGGAAATGCGACGGCATGCAAAAGCCATCAATTTCGGATTACTTTATGGGATGAATTCTTTTGGATTGAGTCGATCTGCCAAATTGTCCCGAAAAGATGCCAGTGATTTTGTCGCTGCGTATTATGCCCGTTTCCCTGGTGTGAAACGATTTTTAGATGGCATCCGAGTACAGGCAGCCAATGACGGGTATGTAGAGACGATGATGGGAAGGAAACGATATTTTCCCGGCCTTGGAAGGCAGATGAACCACCTGATTCGCGATCGCGAAGAACGAGAGGCGATTAATGCTCCTGTCCAGGGAACGGCAGCGGACATATTAAAAATTGCCATGATCCGGCTCCCGTCCGCTTTGGACCAGGCAGGATTGAAATCGAAAATTCTGCTGCAAGTACATGATGAACTCTTGCTGGAGTGCGCATCTGAAGAATTGGATGAAACCAGAAAAATTGTACAGTCTGTCATGGAAAGCGCTGTCAGTCTATCCATTCCGCTTCTGACAGAAGCACGCAGCGGTATTAACTGGGGTGCATTAACGACTGTTGAAAATTAACGAGAACCTGGAAATTTCTTGTATTTGACTGATCCAGCTGATTGATTCCAGTTATCATCAATGTGAAAAGAATTATTTATTGTTGTGTTGTTTTTGCGTTCCGCGAGAAAAAGTACAATAAAAGGAATTCTTCTCTTATTTCGAATCAATGACTCTGTTGTATATTAATATGGATTGAAATAATCATGGATCTTAAAGAATCTAAGCTGATTATGCGGGCGATCCAGGGGAATCTGGATGCTTTCAATCAGCTTGTCGTCATCTATCAGACAGCCGTATATAATACGGCTTTACGCATCATGAACGACAGTGAAGCAGCAGATGATATAACCCAGACTGCTTTTATTTCTGCCTGGCAGCATATGGAATCCTTTAAAGGAGATTCTTTTAAACCTTGGATCTTACGTATAACGATTAATGCCTGTTATGATGAAATTAGGCGATTGCGGCGTCACCCTTCGACACCACTTGAGCCTGTTACAGAGGAAAATGAAGAAAACGAAGATGCGGTTTGGCTGATTGATCCCAATTTACAGCCCGATGAGGTTTCACTTCAAAAAGATACCATGGCGGCAGTAGCAGAATGTATGGGATCTCTGCCCGAAGAATATCGGACAGTACTTATGCTGATTGATGTTCACGAATTTAATTATCAGGATGCTGCTGATATGATCAGCAAACCGTTGGGTACCATAAAAAGCAGACTGCTTCGAGCGCGATTGAGGATGCGGACCTGTCTTGAATCCAAAGGGGAACTTTATCGTTCTCAGAATCGTACCGATAATAAGGATTTATCGTAGATGAAAAAGAATAATCATACCAGAGAGCTTGAATGGGCTAGCAGTTATTTGGATCAGGCGCTGAATGCAGATGAACTGGCAGACTTTGCGCAGCAATTGTCTCAGAATCCAGAAATAAGCCAAACGATTTCAGATTTTGCACAGATAAGACAGTTGGTCAGATCCATTCCTCAAGAAAAACCGCCCCGCAGTTATATCCTGACCAGACAAATGGCATCTGAAGCCAGAAAGCCAGGAATATTGGAGCGTTTTTTCCCTGCGTTTCGGACGGCAGCCATCTTATGTGCACTGGGTTTGATTTTTACCTTTATTCTTCCTTTCGCACAAACACAGCAGCCGGCTTCCTTACCGGCAGAATACTCGAAAAAATCTATCGATCCGTTGCTTCTGGAGCAATCTTCTGATCTTGAATTCACGAAACAGGCAGAGATTACGACAGCAGTAAGCGGATCCGAAAAAGAACCGCAGCCTGTTTCTGAAACTCAGGCAGATCCGCTTGAAGTCAGAAAACCATCTCACGGATTTAAAGGTGGTAGCCCCAAGAATGAGTTATTAATGGTCTCAACTCGTATACTTCCGGATGATCATCAAGAAGAACAGTCTACTGTGATTGCGGATCTTGCTGCAGAGAATCAGGCGAAAAAGAAATCCGAGAACACTGTAAATCCCGTAATATCATCGTTTTTGACCAATGAAGTGAATTTTTTGGATGCAATTCTTCAAATCATCCGCTTTGTTTTTATCATCGTCCTGGGTCTCAGTTTTATCTGGATTCTCCTTACGCTATACGAGCGAAAAAGAACCTTTTGATCAGTGATTCGAGAATAAACATACTTTTCAAATATTGCGAGAAAGTTTGTTGTTGTTTTGTTTTGTACTGAAACTACAAAACAAAACAACAACATTTTTTTTGCAGATTGATTCGAAAGTCTGGTTCATATTTCGAATTGCTGCTTGATCATGTTTTGAAAAAAATCGTGTATGATTAAAAAACTGGCTGTATTTGTATAGTGGCAGGAGGTGAAATTGTATTTTTCTGCCGGTAAATACTTCAGGAAAAGAAAAAATGGGTAGAATCCGTTCATAATTAACGAATGGTATCGATTTTAGAACGGTTTCTTGATAAACTGAATTTTTTACCGATTGTATCGGCAAGAATTCGGATTCGTAATAGGGAGTTTTATGATTTCAAAAAATATAACTTGTACAGTTCCAAAGGCAAACTTTCTTCCGGAAAGAATTGAACGGTTAAATGATTTAGCGTACAACTTATGGTGGTCCTGGAATCCGGAGGCGGTCACTGTCTTTTCAAAAATTAACCCTGTTCTCTGGGATTCAGTATCGCACAATCCGGTTGCTTTCTTGCAGCAAGTATCACGATCCATGCTCAATCAGGTTTCAAATGACAAACAATACCTGATACTTTTCGATCAGACCATTGAGGCATTTGATGCTTACATGAACAAAAAAGAAACCTGGTTTATGCAGAAGTATCCGAACATAAAGGATAAGACGATAACCTATTTATCCTTTGAATTCGGATTGCATGAATCGATTCCAGCTTATGCCGGGGGATTAGGAATTCTTGCCGGGGATCATCTGAAAGAATCCAGCGATATGGGTCTGCCTCTGGTTGCTATCGGATTTATTTATAATCAGGGCTATTTTGTACAAAAAATCACAGAAGATGGATGGCAGGAAACATCCAACTTTTATCTGGATTATAAAAAACTTCCGATGATTCCATTGCAGGATGAAAAAGGCAAAGATGTTTTGATTGCTGTTCAGCTTCCTGGAAGAGAAATAAAAGCCCGTGTCTGGCAGATTAATGTCGGTCGTATTCCACTGTATTTGCTGGATACAACTGTCAATGAAAATACACCTTATGATCAACAATTAACAGCCAAATTGTATACTTCTGATCTCGAAACGCGGATTTCTCAGGAAATCCTTCTCGGAGTGGGCGGTGTACGGCTCATGCGCCTGCTGGGATACAATCCGGCTGTCTGGCATATGAATGAAGGCCATTCAGCATTCCTTTCCATTGAACGCTGTCTGGAATTGGTAAAACAGGGAAAAACTTTTGATGAGGCGGCAGAAATTGTACGCAAGGGAAATGTTTTTACTACCCACACTCCAGTACCCGCTGGAAATGACCGATTTCCTGTATGGTTGGTCGAAAAATATTTCCATCAAATATGGCCGGAACTGGGATTGACCCATGATCAGTTTATCAATCTGGCAAAAGAAGAAAGCAGTTATGGCGATCAGTTCACCATGCCGATTCTGGCGTTGCGACTTTCGGATCATTGTAACGCAGTGTCAGAATTACATGGAATGGTATCCCGTGATATGTGGCACTTCCTCTGGCCGGATCGGAAAGTGGCGGATGTTCCGATTACACACATTACAAACGGTGTCCATTCCTTCAGTTGGCTTTCCAGAAGAATGGGGATCCTTTTTGACCGGTATTTGGGTACAGAATGGCGGGAAAATCCGGACAATCCCGAAATCTGGGAAAAAGTTGATTTAATTCCGGATGCTGAAATCTGGGCTGTGAAACGACATCAAAAACGAAAAATGGCGCGATTCATCAATGACCGGGCTCGAGCGCAATGGCTGACGGGAACTGTTCATCCGGTGCAGACACTCGCGGCAGGCGTTTTGCTGGATTCCGATGCATTGACGATTGGATTTGCTCGCCGATTCCCGACGTATAAACGCGGTTATCTGATCCTGCATGATTATGAGCGATTGCTGCGATTAATCAATAATGTAGACACTCCTGTTCAGATTCTGTTTTCAGGAAAAGCTCATCCGGCTGATGAACCGGGGAAGTTGATTGTTCAACAGCTTTATCGGGCAATTAAGGATCATCGATCCGGCGGCCGGCTGGTTTTCATTGAAGACTACAATATGGAAATTGCACGTTATCTGGTGCAGGGTGTCGATGTCTGGTTGAATACTCCGCGCAGACCGAATGAAGCTTCCGGTACTTCCGGAATGAAATCAGCGATGAATGGTGGGTTGAATTTTTCCATTTTAGATGGATGGTGGCACGAAGGATATAACGGGAAGAACGGTTGGTCAATTGGCTCGGAAAAACAATATGATTCGACTGAAAAACAGGATGCCGAGGATGCACTGAGTCTGTATGAGATTCTGGAAGAGCGAATCGTCCCGCTATATTATTCCAATCGGAGCGATGCCAATATTCCGACAGGCTGGATGATGAAGGTGAAGAATGCAATACGAACACTATCACCGCAGTTTTGCACCCGCAGAATGGTCAGTGATTATGTGAGGAATATGTATATTCCAGCCATTGAAGAGCGTTAACAGGTACTGTCGATTATATACCGGTCGATAGTCAGGACGTCTTATCGACCGGTTTTTTTCTTAAGGGAGGAGACATCATGGAGATGTTGTTTACGAAAGAGATTCTGGTAGGTGGATTATTAATTTTTGTATTAAGAGTATTGGACACATCTATGGACACGCTGCGTGTTCTGTTTGTCGTCCGCGGAAAAAAAGTCCTTGTATGGCTGCTGGGCGCAACGCAAGCTACGCTATTTATTCTGGCGATCAGCAGAGTATTGAGCGGTGAAAACAACCTGATCACGATTTTAGGATATTCGCTTGGTTTTGCAACCGGCAATATCATCGGAATGACGATTGAAGAACGTCTGGCTGTCGGCTATAAGAAGATCAGTATTATATCCCGCGATTCCGGATCCGAAATTGCATCAGCTTTGCGCGATGCCGGGTACGGTGTAACAGAACTATGTGGTAAAGGAAAAGACGGTGATGTTTGCATGTTGCATGCGAATATTAAGCGGAAACATGTGAAAGATGTGGAAAAAATTGTCAACGGTATTGACAAAAATGCCTTTATTACCTCAGACGATTTTAATCCTGTCAATCGCAGTGGATTTTGGCGCAAATAAGGGATAGAACAGAAATCAGCCATCTTTATGATGGCTGATTATTCTTTCCTTGCAGTCTTTTTCGTTGGAAAAGGCTGCTTATAGTTCTCACTTCGCCCCCTCCTGGAGAACCCCTTGCATATATTTATCTTAGCATAATCATTTTTTTTTACAAGTTCATGAATTACATATATCCAACACAAACGGGATTATTGTAATATATGAGCTATTTTTCACAAAAGTAACGGTAATGGTATTTAGTAACTCGGAATATGAAAAAATTCTTTATTGGTTCGAAAAGTCAATCTAAATTTTGAATCACTGAATCGTATTATCCCTCTTTTTCAAACATTTAAAAATCAGCAGAAAAAAAAGAGCCATTTATTTACCTGTACAGGTGAAAAATGGCTCTCATTTTAAATAGATGCTCGCGTTATCGCAGTATTATCCACAAAAAATCTTTACGTCTTCTTCCACGGTGGAGATACCACTGATGCCAAATGAGCTGACCAGGACATTGGCGACATTGGGAGAAAGGAATGCCGGGAGGGTTGGTCCCAAATGGATGTTTTTGATCCCAAGCGCTAATAATGCCAACAACACAATGACCGCTTTTTGTTCATACCAGGCGACATTGAATTCAATCGGCAAATCATTGATATCTGCGGCCTGGAAGATTTCTTTCAGTTTCAGCGCAATAATTGCCCAGGAGTATGAATCGTTGCATTGTCCCGCATCCAGAACGCGCGGAATACCTTGAATATCTCCCAGTGGAAGTTTCAAATAGCGATATTTTGCACATCCGGAGGTGAGAATCACAGTATCTTTTGGCAGTGCTTTTGCAAAATCCGTGTAGTATTCTCGAGATTTCATGCGACCGTCACAACCGCTCATGACGATGAATTTCTTGATGGCGCCTGATTTGACTGCTTCAACCACTTTTTCAGCAAGCGCTTCCACCTGGTGATGCGCAAAACCACCGATTATTTCACCGCTTTCAATTTCAATCGGTGGCTGGCATGTTTTTGCCAGATTGATGATATCGCTGAAATCTTTTTGTTCACCGATTTCACCTGCGATATGCTTACATCCGGGATATCCTGCAGCACCAGTTGTGAACAATCTGTCTTTGTAGCTGTCTTTCACTGGAACAATGCAGTTGGTAGTCATCAGAATTGGACCGTTGAAGCTTTCAAATTCTTCTTTTTGTTTCCACCATGCATTCCCATAATTACCGGCGAAATTGTCATATTTCTTAAATGCCGGATAATACTGTGCGGGCAGCATTTCGGAATGGGTATAAACGTCCACACCCGTTCCTTTCGTCTGTTCCAGCAGCATTTCAAGATCGCGCAGGTCATGTCCTGAAATAAGAATACCCGGGTTTTTTCGTACACCGATATTGACTTTGGTAATTTCCGGATTCCCGTATGTGGAAGTGTTTGCTTCATCCAGCAAAGCCATGCCGGCAACGCCCTGATTTCCGGTCTCAAGCGTCAATGCGATCAGCTCATCAACAGACAGAGAGTTGTCTCGGATTTTGACTAATGCGCTTTGAATGAACGCATCGATTTTTTCATTTTCTTTACCAAGCACATTGGCATGTTTTACATAAGCTGCGAGACCTTTCAATCCATAGGCAATCAGCTCACGCAAACTGCGGACATCTTCATTTTCTGTCGATAAAACGCCAATCGTTTTGGCTTTTTCTTCCATTTCAGATAATTCACCGGCATCCCAGAGGGCTGCTTCTGAAAATTTGGATTTGTCGGCTACATGAGCAAGCAGTTCCTTCTTGATAGCCGATGTGTTGCGGATTCTTTTCACAATTGCATCTGCATCGAAATTGGCATTTGTAATCGTAGTGAAAAGATTCGTTGTGACCAGATGGTTCACTTTTACGTCCACTTTTTTCCCTTCATTACGCAGTGCGGTGGTGACCTCGGATAATCCGGATGTAACATAGCGGAGAAGATCCTGTAGATTTGCGACCTGCGCATTTTTGCCGCAGACGCCTGCTTTTACACAGCCTTTATTCCCGGCAGTCTCCTGGCATTGAAAACAAAACATTGAATTTTCCATCATAGCTCCTGTTAGCATGTTTTCCTGTACAAAACTTGTTAGACGATTTATTTTTTCATATTCGTTATTGCCATTATACAAAAAATCCTTTGCTTATTATGTTGTTTCTACAACAATAACCAACGATCTATCAGAATTGGATTTTGTAACGGCGGAAAGAATCCAAACAAAAAAATTTTCTTTCTTTATTCAAAAAGTGAATCCGAATTAGGTAAAAAAATGATGGTGAGTTGATCTTTGCGCTTTGTGCCAAAGATTTATCATATGAATCATTCATGGATAGATCTTTCATTGCGATCATAAATAAGCATTGGATTCCTGCAAGTGGCTGGAGATTGCTTCACCCCAATGGCGTAATAACAATGACAGGTTTCAATCATTCCAATTGACTTGTTTTCTGATGATTTCAAATAAAACATCATTTATTAAGGTAAAGATTTTTAAATTATTTGGACGAGACTTATTCGTTTCTCATAATTCTTCTATTACGGATTGCAGTATCTGCGCTTTAAACAATGACTGTGTATTATGATAAGATAAATCTATTCTTATACGAGGATATATTGAGGAGTCATATGAAGCGTGTATCAATTTTTCTCATTATCACATTTGTGCTTACCTGGACAGTTGAATTTTTCATGTGGAAAAATGGAGGCCTTGAGAACCCTGCAACCCAAATGCTTCTGACCGGAGTGATGATGATTCCGGCATTCAGCGTTCTACTGACCAAATGGTTCACTAAAGAATCCTTTCATCTGAAACCACTCAGACTGGAATTCAAGAAGTATTTTCGCTACTACCTGATCGCCTGGCTGGGTCCATTTTTTCTGATCATTATTGGTACAGCACTCTATTTTTTGATCTTCCGATCCAATTTTGATCCTGAGTTGACGCTGCTGCGAAAATCGATGCAGGCAGCTCAAACACAACAGCCCATCGAGATTACCAGTCAAATGCTGATCACTACGATATTAATCCAAAGTCTGATCAGCATGATTTTTGCTCCTGTGTTGAATATTTTCCCAACACTGGGAGAAGAAATTGGATGGCGAGGTTACCTGCTCCCCAAATTGGATTCACAAATGAATCGCCGGATGGCTGTTTTACTCACAGGTATCATCTGGGGTTTGTGGCACGCTCCAATTATCGCCATGGGACACAATTATGGAAAGGAATATGCCGGCTATCCGTTTTGGGGTATTCTGGCGATGATTGTTTTCTGTGTTTTTGTCGGATCCTTCTTTTCCTGGCTTACGTTTCATGTTCATAATCCCGTTCCGGCTGCAATTGCTCATGGGGCTTTGAACGGATTTGCCAGTATCGGATTAATCTTCATAAAAAATGCACCCTCCGTTTTTGTCGGACCATTTCCGACAGGAATTATCGGTGGTATCGGTTTTGTAATCGTTGGTATCTGGTGTTGGCTGAAAATTGGAAAAGCCGGAGTTGAAAAGGCAGCGGATACAGAAATTGATTCCAGTATGGCTTAATTCTTGCAACAAATAGCAGTATAGTCAGAAAGTTCGGCGAAATTGCAGTGAACGTTGATGAAACAAGATCAGGCAGTTAAATTTCTATACTGCGTATTTTTTACAAAATTATGCCGGAGGCAACGATGAAACACAAAAATATCCAAGTTTTATTTCTTATCATATTGGTATTTCTTCTGAGTATCAGTATGACTGCTGTAAACGCGGAAGGCGAGCAGGTTTTTCCGTCTTATACAATCACCGATGTAATCCCCGGTGCAAGTGTCACGTTAATCACACGAGATTTTCCGGCTAATTCGGATTTTGTCGTGAGTATGAAAGATATGAACAGCACAGGAGATTTTGTCGATGTCGTTAAATTTAATACACAGGCTGGCGGCAGCTTCTCTGTGAAGATTGAGATTCCAGAGGATCTGAAGTCAACCAGAGAAATTGCCATGCTGGTCAGCAACACGGATGGAATTCAAATCCCCAGTTCTTTCCATAATCATACGCCGGATCAGGAATCGAATCCAGTTATCAGCGGCGGTATTTATACCGGTACACCCTCCTTTACGATAACAGAAGTGATTCCGGGAGAGAGCGTCACCATCAGTGCGATAAATTTCCCTGCCAATGTGGTCTTTAATGTAACGATGGGATCTTACAATCCCTGCGGATTTGGGCAACTGGTTGAATCCTTTAATTCAGAAGCAGGCGGTTCCTTTGAACGGACTATCGCAATACCGGCCAACCTGAAATCCGTAACACCGATTTCTATCCGACTGGATAGTGTAGAAGGGTTTTACGCTTTCAACTGGTTTGGTAACGTCGCTCCGGCAACAGTCGAAGGAGCAGAAGGCTCACCAGCAGTGGTGGAGCCGGCAGCTCAATGTAATTTCAGTGTTTTCCCGTCCTTTACTATTCAGAGTGTTGTCAAAGGAGAAAGCGTTACCATTGATACGCTTAATTTCCCCGCAAACAGCAGCTTCACCGTAAAAATGGGATACTATGTTAAAGGATCTCATCCATTCTTTGGATATCATGACTGTGGTCCGGATTGCGGTTTCGGTCCGACATCATTCAATTTCCAGTCATATAACGGATATTTCACAGGCTCTGGACCGATGGGAGGGTTTAATCCGTTCCATTCGGATCACATGAATCCGCCATTCAATGGACACAGAAGCAATCTGGCTTTTGTCGGAATTGAAGTCGGAACCTATGATACCGGTGACGGCGCTCCTCAGACTTTGACCTATCAAATTCCTGCTGATCTAAAAGCATATGATCCGATTATTGTCTGGATTGAGGACAAAGGAGCTTGCGGTTTTTATGCATTCAACTACTTCTGGAATAGAACGACCGGAACAGCGCCTGCTGCGAATATTCCAGTTGTCGAAGTGGAACAGATTGCGAAATAGCCGATCGAATTCAGCATAAGAAAACGATACAAAAGACTGCCAATAACTTCGGAGAACCGGAGTCGTTGGCAGTCTTTTCTGTTGTCAAAGAATACAAGAGAATACTGCTGAATAAAAAAGAAAAAAAGAACAACAATGAATTCTTTTCATATTTCGAATCGCTGGATGAATTGGACGACTGTCTTTTTCATTCAGATAAGGTAAAATGATTGATTAGTGAAACGGATTATAAAAATATTTGGGTGATATCTTCAGCGGAAAACCTGTCATCCAATTCAATTGAACAGGAGGTCAGACACTGCATGGCAGAAAAGCTAATCAAAACAATTTTAGACAATGGTTTGAAAGTCATGTTAAAAGAAATTCACTCAGCTCCGATCATCACCCATTGGGTCTGGTATCGGGTGGGATCCAGGAACGAAATCCCCGGATTAACGGGAATTTCACATTGGGTGGAACATATGCAGTTTAAAGGTACGCCAAAATACCCGGCGGGTGTGTTGGACAAGGAAATCTCCCGTGATGGTGGTTATTGGAATGCGTTTACGTATATTGACTGGACTGCATTCTATACAACCATGCCGGCGGATAAAATCTGGCTTCCGATTGATCTGGAAGCTGATCGGATGCAGAACAGTTTGTATTTACCGGAAGAAGTAGATTCGGAGCGTACGGTGATAATCTCTGAACGGGAAGGTTCAGAGAATGAACCAATGTTCCGTCTGGAAGAAGCCATTGCCAAAGCAGCGTTTATGCACCATCCTTATGGTGTGGAAGTAATCGGTGAAAAAGAGGATTTGCTGAAAATTTCACGGGATGATCTGTTCCGGTATTACCGCAGCTATTATGCTCCGAATAATGCTGTGTTAGCAATGGCGGGTGATTTTAATGCGGAAAAAATGCTGGACCATTTGAAAAAAGTATATCAAGATATTCCGGCACGAGAAATTCCAGATTCAAAGATTAAGCCGGAAGGTTTCATTCAAGGTGAAAAACGCGTAGAGATTTCAGGTCCGGGGGATGTAACATATCTGAATATCGTCTGGCGAGCTCCGCAGGGAAGCAGCAGAGATTTCTTCCCGCTTGTCATTTTAGATAGTATTCTGACCGGTCCGCGCAGTTTAAACATGTTTGGCGGAGGCAGTATTCCGAATAAAACCAGCCGCCTCTATCGATCCCTGGTTGAAAGCCAGATTGCTGTTGCTTTCAGCGGAGATTACGTTGCATCCATCGATCCATATCTCTTTACGATTTCTGTAATCATGAATCCGGATCATTCTGTAACAGAAGCGCTGGACGTAATTGATTCCGAAATTCAACGAATCAAGGACGGGGACATTCAGGAAAGCGAACTGCAAAGAGCAGCAAAACAGGCTCGAGCGCTTTTTGCTTACGGTTGTGACAACATCACAAACCAGGGTTACTGGCTTGGATATTCAGAAATGTTCGATTCATATAGCTGGTTTGAAAATTTTGTTTCATCATTGGAAAAGGTTTCAAAGGAGGATGTTATCAACATTGCGAATCAGTATTTAGGGAAAAATCAGCGCGTTATCGGTGTTTATACGCCATCTTCATCTGAAACTTCGCATATGGAAGGAGAAATGACCGATGAATTCGCATAACTCGCTGCCAGGTCCTGATGATATTTTGCGTGAAGAATTGCCAAATGGCATCGTAGTTTTAGCTCGAGCTAATTTTGCAAGCCCTTCGGTTGCGATCAGTGGATATATGCCCTGTGGATCCATTTTAGATCCAGCTGAAAAAACAGGATTATGCGGTTTTTTATCTGCCTGTCTGATGCGTGGCACTGCCAGCCATGATTTTTTTCAGATTTACAATCAAATTGAATCCAGCGGCGCCTCGTTGAATTTTAATGCCAGTACACATAGTGTTTTGTTCAGTGGAAGGTCTTTGTCAGAAGATCTTGCCATGATTTTGGAACTTATTGCAGAAGTATTGAAATCTCCGACCTTCCCGGAAACCCATATCGAACAGATTCGAAGCCAGATTTTGGCTTCGCTCTCGATTCGAAGCCAAAGTACGCAGGATATGGCGGAAGTCATTTTTGATCGCGAACTTTTTGGCGCTCATCCGTATGGCAGAGATGATGCCGGTACTCCAGACAGTATTCGTTCGATTAACCAGGAGGATATGCTACGGTTTCACAGTGACTATTTTGGACCGAAAGGAATGGTCATTTGTGTTGTCGGCGGCGTTGAACCGGCTGAGGCTGTGCAGCAAGTACGCAATGCGTTTGCATCCTGGACGAAAGAAACTGTTCAATTTCCTTCTTTTGATAATCTGCCTATGGTTCAAAATCCGAATAAACTTAAAAAAGTTCATTTAGAAATTGCAGAAAAAAGTCAGATGGATCTTATTATCGGCGGTATCGGGCCTGAACGGAAATCGCCATTTTTTCAGGCTGCCCAAGTGGGAAATTGCATTTTGGGACAGTTTGGCATGATGGGCAGGATCGGAAAAATTGTGCGGGATGATCATGGACTCGCATATTATGCAGGATCAAATTTAAACAGCAGCTTGTTAAGCGGATCCTGGGAAGTTTCTGCCGGTGTCAATCCAAAAAACCGGAAAAAAGCGTCAGAGCTGATCATTGCTGAGCTTAAAAGATTTGTGGATTCACCGGTTTCTTTGGAAGAGCTTGAAGATGTCAAATCTTACTATATTGGACGACTTCCGCTGGATATGGAAAACAATGCAGGTGTTGTTTATTATTTATTAAATATGGAACGTTATAGTCTTGGATTGAATTATTATCGGGATTATGAGAACCTCATTCGCTCGGTTACAGCAGAAGATGTTTTATCAACTGCACGAAAATATCTTGATCCGGAGCGGTTGCTGATCGTTTCTGCAGGGACGAAGAACGGATAAAGATGGCTTCCGTATTGAGGACGGGCATTGACTTGATTGAGGTACATCGCATCGCAAATCTGAAACCAGAAATCCGCAGCCGTTTTCTTGCCCGTGTCTATACAGAAGCAGAACTGGAGTATTGCGGAGGTCGGAATGAACGGTTATCAGGGCGCTTTGCATGCAAAGAAGCTGTATCGAAAGCACTTGGCACTGGTATTGGAACCATCGGCTGGCAGGAGATTGAAATTTTGAATGACAGTAATGGGATGCCGATTTTATTCCTGCATGGAAAGGCAACTCAGATATCCGAAACGTTAGGGATCCTTCAATGGTCAGTCAGCATCAGCCATATACGGAATCTTGCAGTAGCGATGGCAGTCGGGACAGGCTGAAA
This sequence comes from Flexilinea flocculi, assembly GCF_001192795.1. Classification (GTDB taxonomy): domain Bacteria; phylum Chloroflexota; class Anaerolineae; order Anaerolineales; family Anaerolineaceae; genus Flexilinea; species Flexilinea flocculi. The sequence continues at coordinate 316,831 of NZ_DF968179.1, forward strand.
ATGACGGAAATGGCTGGAAAGCAGTTAAAAATTCTGTCGATTTCGGATGTGGAACTCAGTTTGCTTTATTGTTCCCAAACGGCAGAGCGTTTTTCGGATGTTGATCTGGTGATCAGTTGTGGTGATTTACCTGCTTCATATTTGGATTACATTTCAAGTTCCATCAATGCCCCGCTGTATTATGTATTCGGAAATCACCAAAACTGGAATGAAATACATCAGGAAAGAGGCGAAAACCCATCTTTATCGGTTGGATATGATTTACATCGACGCTGTCGCCAGTATAATGGACAGCTTCTGATTGCCGGTATTGAAGGGTCGATCTGTTACAATCAGGGTCCAAAACAATACACACAGTTTCAGATGTGGATGAATATCTTCGCTTTATTCCCTGTTCTTTTCTGGAATAAATTACGAATGGGCGTTTTCTGGATATTTTTGTCACGCATGCATCCCCTTGGAAAATTCATGACCAGGAAGATTCGGCTCATATCGGTATTAAAGCTTTTCGATGGTTTGACAGGGTTTTCAAGCCGTTATATCATCTGCATGGACACATCCATGTCTATCGTACATCCACCGTTACCGAGACAATGTATTACCAGACAAGAATCGTCAATACGTATGGATATCGTGAAATATTTTTGGATCCATCGATGCTGCATAGGAAGGAGCGACGATGAAGAAAAAAACGATCAAAAGCCTGTTACTTCTGATGGTTGGGAGTCTTTTAATCTTGATCGCTATTGCTGCTTGCAGCGTTTTTTCTGTTTATCAGGCGGTGGATCCCCAGAATGCAACCTTAACTGCTTTAATAACTCCGACATCGGTTGAACCGACTCTGGATTTAAAAGGAAATCGCGTGTTAGAAGATCAATCCTGTCTGATCACATCGCTGGCCAGCATTTCAACATTTGAAAATGCGGAAGATGGTGGTATTTTTCGTTGGGCAGATGATCAGAACCTGTTTGCTTTTGTTGCACCGGAAAATCGCTATTGGGGGTGGTTTTCCGGTGCAGCTGTTGTTTTAGATTTTCGAAATAATCCAAAACAACCGGTCGAGATGATAACCAGCGGAATCCATGTTTTTGGAGATTTTGCATTCAGTCCGGATAACAGCAAACTGGCTTTTACAGCATTTCGTCCTTCTGATAATGTTTATACTGTGATGGTTGCTGACCTCGATTCCGGCCTTCGAACCGTTACGGATTTATTCCCCGGTTTGGTTGCGGACACGGACGATTTCAGCAGTTCCAAATCAGTGATTGAATGGGTCAACGAGACGGAACTGCGCCTGACGACAAGCTGCGGTGTGGATTGCGAGCGAATCCTGGTCGCAAACACAAAAAGCGGAACCCTTTCGCAACAGGAAGAAGTCCGCAAGAAAGGTCATTCTGGGAGAACGTTTCCTCAGCATGTGATTGAATATGACGACCGGTTATACCCGGCGATGAGTAAAGCGAACTGGTCTCCGGCGGATACATATGTCTTCTACACTGACACGCAGAATAAAACGTGGATTTTGAATGACCGGGAGAATTACCAATTCGCATTGCCGATCAGCGGGGACACCGTTTTACAATCCCTTTGGTCAGCGGATGAAAGATTTCTTGCACTGCGTTTTTCTGAAAAGATTTCGATTTATGATGTAAAATGTAAACAATAACTCATCCATTTTCGATTTTGAACCAGTAATTTGAAATAGAAACATGCTTTTTTGGTTGAAAGAGAGTACTTATCGAAGTATTGTTGCACGGAGCGTAATAACATTATGATGAATAATTATTTTCCATATTCTAAATTTTTAATTTCGAACGGCAGTTTCCATTTTTAAGAATCAGGGGGTTGTCAAATGATCTATTATTTTTCAGGCACAGGAAATTCTGAATGGGTTGCCAGACAGATCGCTGTCGGAACAGGCATGAATCTGGGAAACATTGCGCAATTGAGCAACACAACGGCTGTATCGTTTCCCTCCCAAACAAATGGCGTGATCGGATTTGTTTTTCCGGTTCATGCATGGGGAGCTCCCGAAGTTGTACTTGAATTTACGGAACGGCTGCAAATTCAGGAGAGTACCTACCGTTTTGCGGTTGCCACCTGCGGGGATGAGGCAGGTTTTGCACTCGATGATTTTTCGAAAAAATTCTCGCTTCAAAGCGCCTGGTCAATAAAAATGCCGAATAACTATATTCCCATGGCGGATATTGATACACCTGAACAAATCCGGCAGAAAATAGCTGAAGCCCGTCGTCTGATACCGGAAATATGCAGCCATATCCAGGCACGGAATCCTGTATGGCAGGTTCATAAAGGAAGTTTTGCCAGACTTAAATCCCGCATCATCAATCCATTATTCCGCAGCTATGCACTTTCGGCTAAAGGATTTTACGCTGAGGATCATTGCACGTCTTGCGGTATCTGTGTAAAAGCCTGTCCGATGGAAAACATAGAACTGAAAGAAGGACGGCCGGTATGGAACGATCGTTGTGTTCAATGCATGTCCTGTATTCATCGTTGTCCAGTGCGGGCGATTCAGATTGGAAACGCTACAAAGAAACGCGGCCGGTATACCTTTGAGGCATTTGAGTCCGGCAATTTCTGATGTTGTAGCACTTCGAAATGAAAGAAAGATTGATTTGCTGTACGTTACTTTTTGCACAAAGCGCTAAAAGTAACGTACACTGTGTTTACACGCTTTATTCAAAATGAAGAATGCTTTCGCGGATTTTTCCCCATTCCAACGCCGATCGAATTCCTTCATCAATGCTCAATTTCGCTTCCCATCCCAGCAATTTTTTAGCTTTATCGGCATTTGCATACGCACCGGCAATATCGCCAGGACGCGGTTCTGCAGTTCGTTTGTTGATTTTCTGTCCATAGACACGCTCAAACGCTTCGACCAGTTCAAAAACCGTCACACCTTTTCCAGATCCGAGGTTGATTACCAGATAATTATCTTCCGGATTTCCTGCCCTTTCGAATGCCCGATCAAAATTTGTCAGTGCTTGCAGATGCGCTGACGCCAGATCCCAGACGTGAATATAATCCCGAATACCTGATCCGTCGCGCGTCGGCCAATTTGTGCCGGTGATTGTAAAATACTCCTGTTTTCCCAAGGCTGTATCAACCAGTTTACCGAGCACATGCGAAGGTTCTTTGATATGTATACCGGTGCGGTATTTGGGATCCGCCCCGATCGGATTAAAATAACGGAGGGCAATTCCTTTCATTCCATAAGCACGGCAGGTATCTTTCAGTACCATTTCCATGATGAATTTCGTTCGGGCATATGGGCTGCTCGGAGCCAGCGGTGCTTCTTCAGTCACCATGAATTGGTCTACCTTATCGTAAATGGCGGCTGAAGAACTGAATACAATTCGTTTACAACCCAATTCGTTAAGGATATGGAACATCTCGTTCGATTTGGAAACATTTTCTCGATAGTATTCATAGGGTTTGGTGACCGATTCCGGTACTACAATCAATGCAGCGCAATGCAGAACCGCATAAATATCCGGATGGTCGGAAAAAATTTTTTCAATGACGTTCCGATCTGCAATATCTCCCTGATAAAAAATTCTGCCTTTTGTAAATTCCATTCTGCCGGTGACCAGAGAATCAAGAATGACAGGAGTATGTCCTGCGTCTTCCAATGCTGAGGCAACAGTTGAACCAATATAGCCGGCACCGCCGGTAATGAGGAATTTCATAATTTTTTGCCTTCCTTGTCCTTTATATGCAGTAATTCGAAAGAAGAGAAGGATTCTTTTTTGTTTTGTGTTTTATCGGATATAGAAAAAGACAATACAATAACGGTTTCCTCTCTTTTTTAAGCTTTTCAGAATTTCAAATTCCTTTTTTATCAGCAGATATTTTATGCCGAATACATCCTTAGCCAGAATGTTTCATTTTTTCGTCAAGTTGCTGTTTTGTCGGGTATGGATTTGTCCAATTTCTTTTTGTATCACATAATTCGGTCTGTGTTTGACTTCCTGGAAAATATACCCGACATAAACTCCAATAAAGCCGAGAATAATCATCAAAACAGCTCCGATGATTAACAACATAAACATGAGAGAACTCCAACCTGGTTCAAGTGCAGTAATATCCCCTCGAATCCAAAAGCTCAGTACATAAACAACTTCCACGACAGCCAATATCAGGAAGAACAACCCTGCGGATAAGCCAATATACAACGGAACCATGGAGAATGAAAAGATGGCATCAGAAGCCAGCCTCAGCATCTTTTTCAGCGAATATTTGGTTTTTCCGGCGATACGTTGTGCCGGTACAAATGGAAGAATGACTGATTTAAAACCAAGCCATGCAACCATCCCGCGAAGAAAGCGATGATATTCCGGCATTGCCAGCAAATTGTCCAACACCTGTCTTGTCAGCAGGCGGAAATCCGCTCCCCCCGGCAATGTCTGCGTGTCGCTTATCCAGTTAATCACACGGTAGAAAAGTCTGGAGGTGCCCATTTTTATCAGGTTCTGACCTTTTTCATCCAGACGTTGAGTCAGTACAATATCATATCCTGATTCTGCCATTCGGATCATTTCTGGAATCAATTCAGGCGGATGCTGCCCGTCACCGTCCATAGTGATAATCAGATCCCCTTCGGCATGTTCCATTCCGGCGCATAAAGCACTTTGATGTCCAAAATTTCGGCTGAGTTGGATAATCTGAGCTCTTGGATCTTTAGCCTGAATTTCTTCCAGTTTGTTCTGAGTCTGATCTGTGGAGCCGTCATTGACGAACCAGAACTCAAATGAATACGGTTGTGTATGAATCACCGCTGTCAGTCTATCGAAAAATGATTGAATCAGTTCCTGTTCGTTAAAAAAAGGGATCACGATAGATACCAGCTTCATAAATCTCCCTCGATTATGCTGTCTTCGATTTTTTCAGTATACTCGATTTCCAAAAATTTTAAGTCAATTTTTCATGAAAAATCGAAATATACAGAGGGATAATTGCCGGAACAACAACACGTAATCCCTCCCATATTTCAAATTGCTGCCTGAGAATCCAGGCATAATAACCATGGAATGTCGTGATCAGCTCACTTTTCGAATTTTCGAAAGGGGAACAATCAGTCGTTTTAGACCGACTGAATGGAAATTTACACTGACGACTTCTTCCCCGTCTTCAATCTTGCTTTCGATGATGGTTCCTTCGCCCCACAGCGGATGCGCCACTGTATCGGACGGTTTGAATTGCATTTCTGTTGTTTTACGCTGTTCAGCAGAGCCGTTTCTGATTCTGCTGCCAGAGCTGTGGAAACCGGATGAAGAGAATGAAGAACCGGCAGCCTGCGCCCAGACCGGTTGGTTTTCCCATCGCGTATCGCAGCCTGCGCTTCTGGGGGATTTTTGTTTCCCCGAGTCATTCATTTCGCGCAGTAATTGGCGCGGGATATCTGCAAGGAAACGGGATGGAATGGTTGTCTCAGGAATACCAAAATTTATGCGCTGATTGGCTCGTACCAGGGTCACATGGTTGCGGGCTCGGGTGATTCCGACATAAAAGAGCCGTCGTTCTTCAGCCATTTCCTCCGGATCATTGAGGCTCCGGCTGTGCGGTAGGACACCGTCATCCAATCCGATAATAAATACGCGATTAAACTCAAGCCCTTTCACAGCGTGCAGCGTCATTAGTGTCGGCGCATCTGCATTTTCGGTAATTGTATCCTGATCGGAAACCAACGCGAGATTCTGCAGAAAATCAGCAATACCACGCTCTTCATATTCAAAAGCCATTTTCCTAAGCTCTTCAACATTTTCCCAACGGTCAATATCGTCACTGTCATCGGATTCTACATAAGTCTGAAAATTTGTTTCCAGAATAATTCTTTCCATCAGAGAAGAAATACTGGCATGAGAAACAAGCTCCGTCTGCCAATCGATCAATTTTGACCCAAAATCAGCCAACGCCAGCGCTCCGCGTCCTAAATCAGGCCAAAAAACGGAATCCGGTCCGTTCTTCCCTAAATCCAGGAGAATTTCACCGGATGCTTTACCGGCTTCTGCTGCGGTAACCCGCAGATTTTGCAGTGTTTTCCCGCCGATGCCACGAGGAGGTGTGTTAATCACTCGGGTCAGGCTGATTTCATCCTGCGGGTTGTAAACCAGACGCAGATAAGCGATCATATCTTTGACTTCACGTCTGCCATAAAAGCGCTGAGCACCAACCAATCGGTATGGCATTCCGCGGTATAAGAAAGCGTCTTCCAATAATCTGGATTGCGCGTTGGTGCGGTACAGAATGGCGAAATCACTACCTTTGGCATTTCCGTTGTCGATCAGACGGGAAATCGTTTCCGCAACATAATGTGCTTCTTTACGGTCATCTTCTGCTTCATAATAATCGATCTTGTCACCACAGCCGCGATCAGAGACCAGGTTCTTTTTGGTGCGATTTCGATTCAGGTCAATCACACTACGCGCAACATCAAGCACATTTTGGGTCGAGCGATAATTTTGTTCGAGTAAGATTTTCTGATGGTTTGGATAATCCTGTTCAAACAACTGAATATTTCGATAATCAGCTCCCCGCCATCGGTAAATTGACTGATCTTCATCACCAACGACAAAAATATTTTGATTGGCAGAAGCCAGCAGACGCAATAGACCGTATTGTGCCGTATTGGTGTCTTGAAACTCATCAACCAGAATGTGACGGAATCTGCGGCTGTAGCGATTTCGAATTTCCGGGTTGTTTTCCAGTAATTTGTATGCCCATAACAACAGATCATCGAAATCCACTGCATTGCTGTTTTCCAGTGCCTGTTGATATTTTTCATAGATTCGGAATAGTGTCTCTTCGTGATAGTTGGAACGAGGCAGATCTTTTGGAAATTGCAGATTATTCTTGGCACTGGAGATTTCGTTGTGCAGTGAATTAGCACGATACAGTTTTTCATCCAGATTGAGTTCTTTCACAATTTGTTTGACCAGAGAAACCTGGTCATCAGCATCCATGATGACGAAATTGTGATCAAAAGGTAGCGCTGATGCTTCTCGCCGCAGAATGCGGGCACAAATTGCATGGAAGGTGCCCAGCCACATATTACCTTGCAGACTTGCACCATATAAATCTTCAACGCGATCCTGCATCTCACGGGCAGCTTTATTAGTAAAAGTAACTGCTAAAATTTCGTTAGGCCGAATTCCCATATCTTTCATCAGATAAAGAATACGCTGAGTAAGAACGCGGGTTTTGCCGGATCCAGGACCAGCCAAAACCAAAATTTGACCGTTTCCGGCGGTTACAGCCTGATATTGCTGCGGATTTAATTTTTCCAGATAATTCATTCCATCTTCCATTCAAAAAGTTCCTTCGGCAGTTTTATTGTATAGTTGTGCGACCGGAGAAATACTTATTTTAAATATTTTTAATCCGTTCTGAGATAAGTCGGTCAATTTTTCCCATCGGAAAGCGATCCAGTTCATCTGCTGCAGCCCAGGCGATTGCCTGTGCTTCCACTGGCCGAGGAATCTGTCCATTGATATCACAGAGGAAAGCCTGCAATGTCACACGGAAATGGGTATACGCATGGCGGTACGTTCCAAAAGGTTCTCGGATGGTAACTGTTGTATCCAGTTCTTCTCTGATTTCTCTTTGCAGACACTCCTGTACGGTTTCATCCGCTTCGATTTTTCCACCAGGGAATTCCCATAAGTTTCCAAGCAGTCCTTTGGCAGGCCGCTGAGCCAAAAGGTAACGATCAGGCTGATTGTCTTCTGCTTTACGGATCACAGCTGCGGCAACCTGGTAATGCGGAATCGATTTAACCGCAGTCTGTACCGGGCGAATTGCTACAGTATGGTTGCGATATGCAAGACAGAAAGATGTAATCGGGCAGCTCTCACAATGCGGGTTCGTCGATGTGCAAACCGCATTTCCCAAGTCCATTAATGCTTCATTATAATCACCGGGACGATCGGGATCCAGCAGCTCTTCAGCCATATTCCAGAGAATTTTTTCGCACTCGGATGTTCTCTGCGGCAGGGAAATATCTCCTGTACGGGAATAAATGCGTCGGATATTTCCATCCAAAGCTGCAGCCGGAATCCCAAATCCTATTGAGGCGATGGCTCCGGCTGTATATCTTCCGATACCCGGAAGTTTTTGCATGACTTTGGGATCAGAAGGAAAGATTCCATCCATCGTTTGATTGATCGTGATTGCTGTATGATGGAGCGATCTGGCACGATGGTAATACCCAAGACCTTCCCAGCATTTTAGAACAGTTTGTTCATCCGATTCTGCAAGCGCCGCGATATCCGGAAATTTCTCCATCCAACGCAGAAAGTATGGAATGACTGTCTCCACTCGGGTTTGTTGGAGCATAATTTCCGAAATCCAGGTACGATACGGTGTTCTCTCTACACGCCAGGGCAGTAATCGTTTGTTTTGATCAAACCAGTCCAGCAGGTCTTTTTGCATAGTCTTACTATCTCAAAAAAAACCAACAGGCTGAATCGGAAAGTATGTTCTTTTATTCCTCTGCCAGCCTGTCGATGTTCTGAAAAATTTTATCAATTCGAAATAAGAATTAACCTTTCGGACAAAAAGAGGAGATTCGTTGTTCTTATGATTTTTCGCTCGGCGTAAAACGATAAGAACAACAAGGCTTCTTTTTATATTTCGAATTACTGGAAATAAACTGTATCAGGAGTCTATTCCTGCCAGTAATATTATGGAAGCTAAAACTGAAATCCCTGTTTTGCAGGAACCAACTTGTATTCAAAATTTTGGATATACTTTTGCAGTTGTTCCAATAATTCCATCCATTCGTTTTTTGCCATCCGCTGTTCTGCTTCCAATTCATCCGGAAGAAGCGCACAGATCATTACTTGCGGTTGTTCCCCGTAAATTGTCGCCCAGGCATCCGAAAGCTCGAAACCCATACGATTCAGGCTTGGAACGAATTCGCGAACAAGAAAATCAAAATACTCTTGTTCATGATTCGGGAGAATATCCCAGGTCATGATCAGTTTAACCGGCATGGCTTTCCTCATTCAGAATGGGTTCTGAGGCACTGCTTTCATCTGCCGCACTTTCATCGATGGTCCCCATTTCATCACGTTGCGGATGATTGAGGATGATTACTTTCGTCTCTTCCGGAAGCTGAGCGATGTTGGTGATCTTGTAGGAAGAATAAACGTCTTCGGTTTGCGTGATTCCCATTTCTTTAAGAAATTTTGATAAAGGGTCGAGATTGGGTTTGGTCAGCGGTACCGCATAGTGCATTGGGATCACTACATTGGGTTTAATCATACTGATCAGCTCTACAGCTTTCGAAGAATTTAGCGCATTGCCGCCGCCGACAGGGATGAGCAAGATGTGTGTAGTACCAACATTCTCCAGCTCAGACAGTGTCGGTATGCGATTTAAATTACCCAAATGTGCTATAAAAATACCATTATATTCAATGATGTATATGGTATTGGATTCTTCATCCTTCTGATTTGTTTTATAACCGTTAATAAAAACGTTATTGATTTCGTATTCACCGGGGCCATCAATGATAAACGGTTCACCTTTGATGCCGGCAGTAAAACTATGCCCGGGTTTATTGCAGCTGATAGTGACGATGTCGCTTTTCAGCTTTAATGGTTCATATCCGATTGCTTGGTAATCATATGGGTCGCAGACGACACTGCCCATTCCGCGTTCTGAAATTCGAAAACAGGAATGCCCGTACCAGGTTATTTCCATGGATCCTCCAAAATTCATTGTTCGATCGAAAAAACACTTATTTTGTTTTCCGATCTTCCCTAATTATACTGCCACACAAGAGTTAGCCTGTAAAAACGTAATAATTCGAAATATGGATAGAAGTATTTGTTGTTATTATCGTTTTACGCGAACCGCAAAACGATAATAACAACAAATTATCTTGATTGATTTGAAGAGTCAACCTATATTTTTAATTGCTGGCATAAACGTGAATTGCCAACAATTCGAAATATGGAAAGAATTATTAGAATCAAATGCGAAAGACTTGATGCACTGTCCATCCATCTTTGCCGTTATTGAGATCGCATCATTTTGAGACGATCGATGCACCGAAGGGCATCAATGCCAACTGAGCCAGTTTGAAGCATTGTTTTCCAAAGGGAATTCCAATAATGGTGAGACAGAAAATCAATCCATTGAGGGCAGAGGTAGCTGCCAAAGGAAGTCCGCTTGTCACCAGCCAGATGATGTTCAACAGCAAAGAAACGGGTCCTCCTCCAAAGACAACTTCTTTACCAAAAGGGAAAAATGAAAGTCTGGCAAATTTGAAACATTGTTTTCCTACCGGAATGCCAATAATCGTGATACACCATACAATACCATAAAGAAACCAACCCATCCCTTGCAGCAATCCGCCAAACAGAAACCATAGCAAATTTCCTATAAATTTCATCTTTTCTCCTTATTTTTTCTGATCTTCTTTAAAATCGGCTGGACAAGACCGCTTGCAAATACTACTGTGCTGCAGATCACAATATAGACAACCGTTTTCCAGAAAGGAAAGCGGTGGATAATGTCTGCATAGTAACGGCTGAAATACCATTGCGAAAAGAATCCGACAAAAATAATCTCGATGAGAATCCAGCGGATCAGCCATCCGTCTTTGATCTGTTTTGCATAGCGGAATCCCCAGGCTGTAAAAAACGCCAGCCAAGGTAGAAAGATGACCCGGTAGCGGGGATTATCCCATTGATCACCGCCAGCTCGCAGTGAACTGACGAAAATCCATCCGATCAGGAAAAGGGTGTTGATTATCAGCAATCCGCGCTCTTTGCTGTTTTTTGCTCTCAGAGTGGTAAAAAATGCATAGAAAAGGAACGGAACCATGGCATACCAGCCGACAGCCCGGAAAATTCCGACTGCTTTCCAGAAAGGTGTGGTTGGTCGATAAAAAAGAATTGCAGGCAGCACCGGCTGAGTGATTCCATAAACTGCCAGAAAAACTGTTCTGAACCGGCCTCCGATTTCACCAACGACTTTCTCCACCCAGCCTGAGTTGATTTCGGTTGTGTGAATATCGTAATGGATAAATTCCTGGATTGACGGTAACGCAGCCACCAGGATTACCAGACCGGCCAGTGCGATTCCGATCACACCTGCCCAGAGCCATTTTTTGGAGCGGGATACCAGGCTTTCAATCCAAATCCAAAGCACAGTACAAATGGCAAGCGCTCCGGCAACGAATGTGGAAAGCGGGAGAATGGCAAAAAAACAAAGGAGCAGGACTATGCCAGATTTTTTCCAATGATCGTGCAGTGTGCAGAGTGCCCAGAAAGCAATAGCCAGAATACCAGTCAGGAACGGTTCACGCATCGGTGAACCTGCATATACGATGCTGTCCGGATATAAAACGAAAATCCAGGCGGCGATGTTTGCCATTGGCAAGTCCCAGCGATTTTTAATGGCTTTCCATAAAAACGGTACGCCGGCTGCCGTCAGGAATGCGCCCAGGAGAATTATGAGAGAAAATCGGCGTTCGTCAGGAGATAAATATTGATAGATCCAAATCCCCAAAATTTCCATTCCGCCATATTGATCGTTGTTAAATTTACGTGTTAATGGTTCGAAAAATGTGGGATCCTCATCCTGGACGATACGCCATGCTTCTTCATCCCGTCGGTAGGCATCATCAAAAAGATACCCCTGTTTTTGTTGAGGTTCCTCTCTGTATCCATATATGGGGAGCAGTTTTTGTGCAGTCATTCCGAAACCCAGTCGCAGAATCCAGGCGGCAAGCATCATTCCAGCCAGCATACGGCTTCTGCCGCCCCAATTCCACACAATCTGAAGCAATATAAAAGCAGGAATGCAAAGAACAAACGCTGCGAACCATCCTTTATAAAAGTCACCCCCCTGAACAAAGGCATATAAAATTGCTGTTATTGCAGAAAGGAAAATGGAAATCAACAGAATGATGACAACGCTGGTCCGATTGTTGTGTTTCATAGGTTCTCTATTTCATTGAAGACAGGATTTTTTCCTGTCTTTGTTTCCAGGAATATTTTTTACTTTCTTCGAAGGCAGCGGAGGCTAACGATTCACGCAAGGATGGATCGTCAAGCAGTTTTTTCACCCCATCTGTCCAGGATTCAATATTTTCAGGTTCGCAGAAAAGCGCTGTATTCGCGTTTAAAACTTCGTGAATAACTGGCAGATCACTCGAAATGATCGGTTTGCCTGCAGCCATGTATTCAAACATTTTCATCGGACTGCAGATATCGGCTGAATTTCCTCCGCTGCTTCCTGCGATTTCCCTGCCATAGGGCATGAGCACAATATCAGAGGCTGCGAGTGCCAGAGGCAATTCACTTTTTGGAATAAAGCCGGTGAAGAAAACATTTTCCAGCCCGAGCTTTTCCGCTTTGGAACGATAATTTGTAACATCCTCTGCATTGCCCCCAAACCAACAGAAAGAAGCTTCTGGGAATCGTTTTGCCAACTCCAGAAAAAGATCCGTACCTCGTCCTGCATAGAGATGCCCACAACAGGATACAACCAGCTTATCCGGAAAATCCATTTCTTTCTTCGCATCCGCAGTACTTGGCAAGCTCTGATAATCTTCCAAATTCACACCGTTGGGAGCAACCAGACAGTCCTCTTCTTTTAATTCCGGGAATATCTGACAGACGTGTTTTTTTAATTCATGCGAAATGAAGACTACTTTTTTTGGTGTGGATGATTGGATATAATAACGGAACCAGCGGACACCCCATTTTCCGGAAGGGATATCATGTGCTTCAAAGATGGAGCTGCATCCAACCCAGGCTGCGAATGTTGCAATCTGGATATTCCACGTATATTCATAGGTCGGATTGAAAAAAAACGTTCGAAGAATCGTCAGGATACTGAAATCAATTCGATGTAAAAATTTCAGAGATGGCAATTCGTATAGTCTAAATGCGCGGCAGGTTAATCCATAATGGCTACGCAGGGCTTCAAATCGATTCACTTTCAGATGTGGAACCCACAGACGGACTTCATGTCCGTTTTCCACCATACCTTGACAAGCCATTAGCACTTGAATTGAATTTGCCGTTTCTGAAGGAATTTTTGATGTACTGCTGACAGCGATTTTCATGAATCATCTTCCTTTATGTTTTGTTTGATATGGTTCGCGAAGAACTTCTGTTTCTTTCTGGATTGATCTATGCAGTAAGAGCAGACCATAAAATGTCATGATGATTACTGATCCCGCCAGATAGGCGGAAAGTAGGATGCTTTCCGTGATGTACGGACCACGTGGAACCAATACGATTGTTCCAAAAACTTTTATCAGCATCGCATAGAAGCTGACATCTGTTGCATAACCGGCTTTGCTGAATGCCAGTAATAAAGTCCGATTCCAGAATAGAATGTTGGCGATGCCGTAACCGCCCATGAGGATCATGATGATTTGGAAGGAAGGTAAAAAATCTGTTGAAAAGATCTGGAATGAATAACCGAAAAAGTTGACCGGATGAAAAAGCAGTATTTTCCCGAAAAACAGTAATCCGATGAACGTCCCTGCTGTCCAACTGAAGGAGACTAACGTTACTTTCGAAAGCAAGCGTTTGATTCGGTTCCATTTTCGATTGACAATCGCTCGCATGATCTCCGGATAGGTTGTATCGATGAACGGGTTGATCGGAGTGAGAACCATATTAATGACCGTCATAGCCGTTTTATAATAACCGGCATAAAGCGGACTAAGCAACGCGCCGATCCAAAGCACTTCACCATCCCGGGCGAACAGATTGATGGTGCTGCTGATATTCGTGGATACGGTAAATTTAAGTATTTCTTTCTTATTCGTAATGAGACTGAGTGGCGCTTTCCACCATTTCTTTCCGAGAAAACCCGGCAGCCAAGCCAGATCAAGGATTACCGGTGCGATACCAAGAATCATCTTACCAAAAAAATAAGCAAAGAGGATTGCTTTCAAACCGAGACCGGCTTTCGCTGCGATCAACACCAAAATGGCGACCAGTACATTTTGGATCAGGCTGACGATTGCTATCGCGCGATAGCGGTTAATGACGCGCAGGACACCATTTGCTGTTTCCATGGCGATTCCGGTCAGAATGGTTAAACCATAGAAGATGATTGAACCGGAAAGAGCAGCATCATCCAGGAAAATTCTCGCACCGAATTTTGCGGTAATTACCAGGAATGAAAATGCAGCCAACGATGTGACGGTTTCAATCACGGCTGCAAATTTGATTAAGGCGCCTGCTTTTGCCAGATTGCGCTGCTCGTAAGCTTCACTGACAAAACGAACGACCATCTCATTCATTCGGAAAGAGAAAAACTTATTGATGTTCGTGACATAACTGGTAATGATTCCAAGAACCCCATAGTCGTAAACACCCAAAAGCCGGGTGATGTAAACCGTCAGAAAGACGCTGATCAGATTACTGATGATCAAGTAAAAAGAATTTCTGACAACACGTTTAAAAACATGGTCATTGAACCAGTTTTGGATGCTTTTTAACAATGATTTCATCTATATACGAAGATCCGCCAGCCAACTGCGTTCCTTGCGATACCAGTCAACGGTTCTTTCCAATCCTGTTGATAGATTGATTTCCGGCTGCCAGCCAAGAATTTTTTTTGCCTTGGATATGTCAGCCAGATTGGCGGACATATCCGCCTTGAAAGCAGGTTTGTATTCGAGGATAGCTTTTTTGCCAATGATTTGTTCCAATTTGGAGATCAGATCATTAATGGAGATCGTCTCATGTCCGCCGAGATTCATAATTTCATATCCGACTTTTTTTAGCCCCAGAATGGTTCCGCGAGCGATATCATCGACATAGGTAAATCCGCGCGTCTGATTCCCGTCCCCGTTGATTTTCAGCGGGGTTTCTTCAGAAATCCATTTAATAAATCGCAGCATTGCCATATCCGGTCTGCCGGCTGGTCCGTAGACAGTGAAAAACCGGAAAATGGTCACGTCAATTCCATACAGATAATGGTACGCATGACACATCGCTTCAGCGCCTTTTTTACTGGCTGCATACGGCTGAAGCGGATGATCAGAATCAGCGGTTTCCGGAGTGGGATAGGGGGCATTTTCGCCATAAATACTGGATGTGGAAGCCTGGATAAACTTATGAATGTCATGTTTGCGACATTCCTCAAGCAGGTTCAGGCAGCCTTTGGTGTTGGTTTCTAGGAAGATCCATGGATTTTCAACGCTCAATCGAACGCCTGGAACTCCGGCAATGTTGATTACTGCATCAAATTGCGTTTGTTGAAACAAAGACTCCAATTGGCAGGAATCAGTGATGTCCCCATGAAAAAAATGGAAACCATCCAATGTCTGCAATTTTTTCAGTCGGTATTCTTTAAGAATTGGGTCATAGACCGGATTGAGATTATCTATTCCGGTGACCTGAATTCCATCATTTAGTAAAAATTCGGCTATTTTTGAGCCAATAAAACCGGCAGCACCGGTAATCAGGACATGATTCATAGCTTACAGCCTTACGACTTTCGGATTATTTTTTCCAAGTTTGCCCATTCCATTGCGTGTATCAACAATTAACCTGGCTTGATCATTGATTTTTTCATAGTCATAGCAGGAATGATTGGTTATGATGACAGTGCAATCCGCTTCTCTGATGGCCTGGTCAAGGTCTTTGACACTTTGATAATTTTCGTTTTCCAGGCTTAGATTTGGCACATAAGGATCGTGATAAACTACGTTTGCCCCTTTCTGCCGCAGCAGATGGATGACGTCCAAAGCCGGGCTTTCCCGCATGTCATCGATATTTGGTTTATATGCAACACCAAGGATGAGAATTTTCGATCCTTTCAGACATTTTTCACGCGTATTGAGCGCATCCTGAATTTTTGTGACGGTGTATCGCGGCATACCGGTGTTGATTTCCGAAGCCAGATCGATGAATCGAGCCGTGTAATGCAGCGATTTCAATTTCCAGGATAAATAGATCGGATCGATGGGAATACAGTGCCCGCCCAGTCCTGGACCAGGCTGAAATTTCATAAAACCAAAAGGTTTTGTCGCTGCGGCATCAATCACTTCCCAAACGTCAATATTCAGACGATCGCACATCAGCGCCAATTCATTGACCAGCCCGATATTGATCATTCGAAACGTATTTTCCAGCAATTTTGCCATTTCAGCCACTTCCGGTGAAGAAACCGGAATGATCGTATCCAGCGCCTTTTTGTACCATAGCGCGGCAATTTCAGTGCATCGATCGGTCATTCCTCCGATGATTTTCGGAGTATTCTTTGTCGTCCAATCCTTGCGTCCCGGATCAATCCGCTCTGGAGAAAAGATCAGGAAAAAATCTTCACCCACGACAAAATGGTTTTTTTCAACCAGACGGGGAAGGACCATTTCGCGTGTTGTTCCGGGGTAAGTGCTGGATTCAAAAACGATGGCCATGTTTTTATGTATATAAGGAGCAATTTTTTCAGTTGCTGAAATAATAAAAGAAAGATCCGGATCTCCTGTTTTTCGCAGCGGTGTCGGAACGCAGATACTCACCAGATCAATGTCCTGAAGAACACTGAAGTCATTTACGGCTTTCAGACTGCCTTGTTCTGTCAATTTTTTCAGCCTGGCGGACTCGATATCCGGAATATAACTGATCCCTTGATTGATCATGGTTGTTTTTTTCTCATCCAGATCAATGCCGGTCACCTGGAATCCGGCTTCGGCGAAAACAACAGCCAATGGCAGACCGACATAACCCATTCCGATTAAGGCCATTTTGGCTTCGTTTTTGATAATTTTCTCTTTCAGTATATCAAATGAACGATTCATACAAGGCCTTTGGAAAAGACGATTTCACCTTCAATCATCGTCATCTTTACATCATAGTTTTCATCCATCAGGATGAGATCCGCAAGTTTTCCTTTTTCAATACTGCCGGTATCACTGGAAATTCCCAGATTAATGGCAGCATTCAGACTGCTGCAGCGCCAGGTTTCTTCAAGTGAAGCGCCGGTATTTTGTGTAAAGTTGCGTAAAGCCTTGTTCATGGTAAGGGCACTTCCGGCAAGGTTACCGCTGGATAACCGGAGATTGGTTCCATTTTCGCTTACAATGACACTTTCATTGTCTGTGAACGGGTAACTGCCATCTGGCAACCCGGAAGGACGGATGGTATCGGTGATTAATGTAATTTTTTCATTCCCCTTAGCCAGCCATGCGAGTTTTTGAGCCGCAGGATGAGAATGGACGTTATCGCAGATTAATTCACAGGAGTACTCCGGAATGGTTAATGCACCCCCGATTGTTCCCGGTTCACGATGGCTAAAGGCTCCCATACCGTTGAAAAGATGCGTAATTACAGAATATCCATGCTCAACAGCCTTTAAGAGCTGATCATAATTGGCATTCGTATGCCCAGCTGCGACTGTAATTCCTTTCGCTGCAAACAAATCACCGGCTAAGAGATTCTCTTCAAATTCAGGCGCCATTGAAATCAGCTTAATAGATCCGGCACTCAGAAATGCATCAATTTCTTCTTTGGTTCCTTTGCGAATATTTCTTGGATCTTGAGCTCCGGCTTTTACCGAGTTAAAGAAAGGTCCCTCCAAATGAACGCCTAGTACTTTCGACCATTTCCCACGTAATCCAACCATCGATGAAGCAGCTTCAATGGCTCGAAGGATATTCTCTTTCTGATCGGTCAATGTCGTTGGCAAAAAAGCGGTGACACCGTGTGAGGCATTTCTCTCTGCCATTGCACGGATTTTTGTTGGATCGGCATCCATGGTGCAGAAACCAAGGCTGCCATGTGTGTGTTCATCAATAAAACCAGGCAGCAGGTAATTTCCTCTGGCATCGATTGTGTCAGAAATTAGCGATTCCAGTTCAGCGGGCGGCAGACCTTTTTGGAAATTAAGGATTTTTTTATCGGAAATGAGTAGCCATCCGGTGAACATTGCAGATAAAGGTGTGATCACCTTTGCATTCTTAATTAATTTGTAATTCATATTTTTCCTCACAAAATGAGTCCCCTGTCAGCGCTTCGAAACGCGGGGAGATTTTTTGTTGCTGTGTTGTTTTTGTTACATTATGGGCAAAAACAACAGAATATCAAGTTTTTTCAAAAATTAATCCAAACTTCGAATTGCCAGTTTCCTATGTAATTCTATCGGTTTTTTTTAACAATAAAAAAAGGAAACGAGAAAAATAATACTTTTTTTCACAATTAAAAACTTTTTAAACGAACTTCTATATTATAATATCAATACAACTGCCTATGAGTCGACAATAGCGCAGTTGCAATTCTGCATAGAATCTTATTTCTACAAACGCAGATACAGGCAAAGCTTCTTTGACGCAGAATTGTATCAACAACCATCGGGGGTTTTTCTATAAAATAAAGTTACAATCCCACAAAGAAATCCATTCTACAGATTTTCATATAACTGAATATTTTTGAATATCACATCAAAGTTCACATCTTACGGAGGATATTTATGGAAAGAGTGAGATCCAAGGCACAGGAACGGCAACTTCCCCCTGAGCTATATATTAAGCTGGATGAATATATCGATAGTTTGAAGATCAATCCAAGAAGTGATCGAAGGAAAGATTCTTTAATTCAGGTTCTTCACAAAGCACAGGACATGTTTGGATATTTACCGGAAGAACTTCAAAAACATATTGCCAATCGTTTTTATATTTCACACGCAGAAGTTTCAGGCGTTATCAGTTTTTACAATTTTTTCACAACAACTCCAAAAGGAAAAGTTCGAATCAACGTCTGTATGGGCACAGCTTGCTATGTCAACGGTTCGGAAAAGGTATTAGATGAATTTGAAAGAGTATTGGGAATAAAATCTGGAGAGGTGACTCCGGATGGAAAATTCTCAATTGAAAGTATTCGCTGTCTGGGAGCCTGCGGTTTAGCTCCGGTTGTGATGATTAATGATAAAGTCTATGGCAAGGTTCAGGTTGAAAAAATCCGTGATATCCTGGAAACCTACATTGTTGAAACGAGTAATGAAGAGGTAACTTCCCATGAATAGAATTAATTCCTACTCAGAGTTATTAAGCACTTGTGAAAGTTTGAAACCGCTTCTGCATTCCCGCTTGAACACCGGCATTCGCCCGGACGAGAAAAAATTGATCCTGATTTGCGGTGGTACTGGATGTCATGCGTCGGAAAGCGATAAGATTTTAGCGAAGTTTGAATCCTTAATTGATGAAAAGAATTTACAGAATGTTGTTGCTGCGTCAAAGACCGGATGCTTTGGTTTTTGTGCGAAGGGTCCGATTGTAAAGATATTTCCGGATGATGTTTTTTATGTTCAGGTAAAAATTGAAGATGCAGAAGAGATCATTGATCAACATATCGTAAACAATCAGGTTGTAAAACGCCTGTTATTTGAAGATCCCATTTCCAAACAAAGAATTCCTACCCAACACGAAATTCCATTTTATAAGAACCAGAAACGTATTGCATTAAGAAATTGCGGTCTGATTAATCCAGAAAAAATTGAAGAGTACATTGCTACCGGCGGATATCAGGCACTCGGACGTGCCGTAGCTGAAATGACACCGGAAGAAGTCATTGAGGAAATGAAACGATCCGGACTGCGTGGACGCGGCGGAGCAGGTTTCCCGACAGGGAAAAAATGGGAATTTGGCCGTTCTTATAAATCCGATGAAAAATTTGTGATCTGCAACGCTGATGAAGGCGATCCCGGTGCATTTATGGATCGTTCCATTTTGGAAGGTGACTCTCACAGTGTGCTGGAAGGAATGGCATTAGCTGGTTATGCCATCGGAGCCAATAAAGGTTATGTATATATCCGAGCAGAGTATCCGCTGGCAGTTGAACGTTTGAAAATTGCAATTAAACAAGCGCATGATGCCGGTGTGCTCGGTAAAAATATTTTAGGATCCGGTTTTGATTTTGAAATTGATATTCGTCTGGGAGCTGGTGCTTTCGTCTGTGGCGAAGAAACCGCATTAATTAACTCTATCCAAGGTAAACGCGGTGAGCCGCATACCAAACCACCGTTCCCTGCACAAAGCGGTTTGTGGGATAAGCCAACAGTTGTCAATAATGTTGAAACGCTTGCAAACGTTCCGATTGTTATGTTGAAAGGCGCTGACTGGTTTAATACAATTGGTTCTAAGACTTCCAAAGGAACGAAAGTATTTGCTTTAGCTGGTCAGATCAATAATGTCGGCCTGGTTGAAGTTCCGATGGGAACGACACTGCGCGAAATTATTTACGATACCGGCGGCGGTATTAAAGGCAATCTGGATTTCAAGGCTGCTCAGACAGGTGGACCTTCTGGTGGTTGTATTCCCAAACAGTTCCTCGATACTCCAATTGATTACGAATCACTTGCGTCCATTGGATCCATGATGGGATCGGGCGGTATGATCATCATGAGTGAAAAAGATTGTATGGTGAATATTGCCAAATTTTATCTTGAATTCACTGTGGAAGAATCCTGCGGCCGCTGCGTCCCATGCCGAATTGGAACAAAGAGACTGCACGAAATCTTGTCTTCTATAACTGAAGGCAGGGGAACTGAGGCAGACCTTGCAGAATTGCAAAGTTTGGCTAAGGTTATAACCGATACGGCTTTGTGTGGTTTGGGACAGACAGCACCGAATCCGGTTCTCAGTACATTGAAATACTTTATGGATGAGTATGAAGCTCATGTCAAAGAAAAACGGTGTCCCGCCGGTGTTTGTAAATCGCTGCTTAATTTTGAGATTTTGCCTGATAAATGTATTGGCTGTACTACATGCGCCAGAAATTGTCCAGTAAATTGTATTTCCGGCGTCGTGAAACAGCCGCATGTGATTGACCAATCTCGCTGTATCAAATGTGGAACATGCTACAGCAAGTGTAAATTCCAAGCGATTATCAGACATTAAATAGGAGTATGACCATGATTAATTTAATCATTGATAACAAACCTGTAACCGTTGAAGAGGGAACGACAATTTTAGAGGCTGCGAAGCAGATTAATATTAAGATTCCTGCCCTTTGCTATATGGATCTGGGCGAATTAAAGATGGTAAATAAAGTCTCTTCCTGCCGGATTTGTTCCGTTGAAGTAGAGGGACGCAGAAATCTTGCCCCATCCTGTTCTACTCCTGTAGCAGAAGGAATGAAAATTCACA
Source organism: Flexilinea flocculi (assembly GCF_001192795.1). GTDB lineage: Bacteria > Chloroflexota > Anaerolineae > Anaerolineales > Anaerolineaceae > Flexilinea > Flexilinea flocculi. The sequence continues at coordinate 337,979 of NZ_DF968179.1, forward strand.
CCAATTCGAAACGGGTTTTATTTGCTCGACGGAAATTATTGGAGCTTATGCTTTCAAACCATCCGTTTGATTGTTTGACTTGTAATAAATCAACAGATTGTGATTTACAGACATTGGCTGTGCAATTTGGTGTCAATGCCAAACATTTCAAAGGTGTCCGATCTTCTTTCCCGGTTGACACTTCGAGCCAGGCTTTAAGACGTGATCCTGAGAAGTGTATCATGTGCCGTCGCTGTGAAACGATGTGTAATGAAGTTCAAACTGTCGGCGCCATCACGGCATTTGGCAGAGGTTTCAATACGGTCGTTGCACCAGCCGAAATGCAGCCGCTGGTCAACTCCAATTGTGTGTATTGCGGTCAATGTGTCACGGTCTGCCCTACCGGTGCTTTAACAGCAGTCGGGTATATGAAGGAAACCTGGGATGCACTATTTGATCCTTCCAAGAAAGTTGTGGTTCAGGTTGCTCCGGCAATTCGTGCAGCAATCGGTGAAGAATTCGGCATGCCGGATGGTACAGCCGTAACCGGAAAACTTGTCGCGGCTTTACACCAGCTTGGTTTTGATGCGGTTTTTGATACTACCTTTGCCGCAGATCTGACTATTATGGAAGAGGGAAAAGAAATTATCGAACGGATTCAAAAGAATGAAAATCTTCCGATCCTCACTTCTTGTTGTCCGGGCTGGATCAATTTCCTGGAATTCCATTTCCCGCAATTGAAATATATGCCTTCGACCAGCAAATCTCCGCACCAAATGATGGGAACAGTGGTAAAGACCTATTATGCGGAAAAAATCGGTGTCAAACCTGAGGATATGGTGGTCATTTCTGTCATGCCTTGTATTGCAAAGAAATACGAAGCAGCACAACCTAATCTTGAGACCAATGGCATTCGGGATGTGGATTATGTGATTACAACACGCGAACTTGCCAAGATGTTCAAAGAAGCTGGTATCGATTTGAAAGATATGCCGGATGAAGAATTTGATAATCCTCTGGGTGAATCAACTGGTGCAGGTGTTATTTTTGGATCATCTGGCGGTGTTTTGGAAGCAGCTTTGAGAACTGTTTACGAAGTTGTAACCGGCAATAAACTGGAGAATATCGATTTTGCAGCAGTCCGTGGTTTAGCCGGAGTCAAAGAAGCTTTCATTGACTTGAATGGCAGAATTATTCGCGTTGCTGCAACTTCTGGACTGGGAAATGCCAGAAAAATCCTCGAGAAAGTTGAAGATGGATCAATCAAGTATGATGTGATCGAGATTATGGCTTGCCCGGGTGGCTGCGTCAATGGCGGCGGTCAGCCGTTCTGCCATGACCGACAGGAGAAGATTGAAGCCCGTATGAGAGCGATTTACGAAATCGACCATACCACTAAAGTCCGCAAATCGCATGAGAACGCATCGGTTCAAAAACTATATGACGAATTCTTTGGCGAACCTGGCAGTGAGAAGGCTCATCAACTGCTTCATACTGATTACTGGTTTGACGATTCGAAAGCCTAAAAAAGAATTCTAAAGAAACTTACGATGAAGAACCGCTCATTTTTGAGCGGTTTTTTTTTTATTCTGTATGCTATATATTTTCCACGTATTTCGAATTGATGGGTTTATATGCAATACTTTGAGATCTGAAAAGAATTCCTTGTTGTTGTTATGGTTTTACGTGAAGCGTAAAACCATAACAACAACAAGTTTTCTTTCTTTATTCAAAAAGTCAGTCAAAAACTTTGAAGCAAATTTATAAGAAAAATTACATGATTTGAAAATATTCAATTATAATAGGGGAACTGCGGGCCTATAGCTCAGTGGCAGAGCAGGGGGCTCATAACCTCTTGGTTGTAGGTTCGAATCCTACTGGGCCCACAAATATCTGAATCGTCCAATCCTATGAATTTTCATAGGATTTTTTATTTTCCCTGTATATACGTCCCTCTCCTCTTATGGGAGAGGGAGGGAGATGGGAGATAATCTGGTTTATGGAGAAGTATCGGAAAATCAAAATTCATACTCTGCTTAGCATTGAATATTTGCGTTAAAATTGGTTTGAGAAAATGTCGGACAAGTTTTTTATCCCGAATTTATTAAGGAAATGTTCGATTAACGCATCTTCTAAGAATGGCATTTTGCTCCGCCAGTAGCAAAATGGGATGAAAGGGAAAAATGAAGAAAATTCTTGTCACGGGTGCTTGCGGTTTAGTCGGAAGCGATCTGGTTTTAGCATTAAAGGCGAAGTATGGTGAGAATACCATAGTCTGTATGGATTGCCATCCCGCGGATCAACATTTTGAAGGGGTCATGGAAGTAGGGGATGTGTGCGATGTCGCCTATTTGCGAACGCTTCAAAAAAAATATGATTTTGGTCAGATCTATCATCTTGCTGGATTGCTTTCTGTCGGAGGGGAGAAAAATCCGGATCGTGCCTGGAGAGTGAATCTGCTCGGCTTGAAAAATATCTTAGATATTGCTCGGGATTACCAATGCAGAGTTTTTTGGCCAAGTTCTATTGCAGTGTATGGGGAGACAACGCCGAAAGCATTGGTCCCGCAGCACGCCAGTTTTGAACCAACCACAATGTACGGTGTAACAAAAGTGGCTGGTGAATTATTATGCCAATATTATTTTCACAAATATGGTGTTGATGTCCGCAGTATCCGATACCCGGGATTGAATGGATATAAAGCAGCTCCCGGTGATGGAACGACCGAATATGCGATCCATATATTTTATGGATTAATCAAAGAGAATCGTTATGAATGTTTCTTGAAACCGGATACAAGACTTCCGATGATGTATATGGATGATGCAATCCGGGGGACAATTCAGTTAATGGAAGCGCCGGCAGAAAATATCACGATTCGCACCAGTTACAACTTTACGGCAATCAGTTTCACACCGGCCGAGCTGGTGGCTGAAATCCGAAAAATCTCTCCTGATTTTGAAATCATTTACAATCCTGACGATCGACAGAAAATTGCTGAAAGCTGGGCACAAACGATCGATGATTCGAAAGCGAGAGAAGATTGGGGCTGGCAAGAAGAATATGATCTGCCAAAGATGACCATGGCGTTATATAAAGGAGTCAAAGAAAGGTTGGAAAATGTCTAAAGCAAATTTTTATCATTCACTGCAAAAAGAATTATCCCGACTGGATGAATCGGGCACTTCGAAACGGAATGAGCATTTCATTGAGGATTTCAATAACGACCCTTCACCGAAAGCGATGATAGGCGGTAAAGCATATTCGATTTTCAATTCGAATGATTATTTGGGATTAAGACACCATCCGAATCTAAAAAGCGCGGAACATGCGGCATCCCAAAAACTGGGAACCGGTCCTGGCGCTGTTCGATTTATTTCCGGTTCTTTTGCTGTGCATCGTCAGCTTGAAAAACGACTGGCAAGATTTCATGGCAGGGAAGATGCAATTATTTATTCTTCAGCATTTGCAGCCAACCTGGCAGTGATTTTCAGCCTTGTACGTGGTCAGAGCAAAGACTCTGTCATCAGTAATAGTGTACTTGTGATTTCAGACGAACTAAATCATCGCAGTATTATTGATGGTGTGCGTCTGCCTAATTTAGGCAAAGAAGAAAAAGCAATTTTTAAGCATCTCGATGCAGATTCTTTGGAGCAAATTCTCAAGAGTCAAATCGGAAAATTTTTACGAGTGGTTGTGATTACGGACGGTGTTTTCAGCATGCTGGGTGAGTACCAGGATCTTCGGAAAATCCGTTCTGTCATTGACCAATATGATCAACAATATCCAGAGGGAATCCTCCTGATTGTGGATGATTGCCATGGAGTGGGAGCATTCGGATCGACTGGAAGAGGGTGTGAGGAGGTTTCCGGTGCGAGAGCAGATGTTCTGGTTGGTACCTTAGGAAAAGGTTTTGGAGCAGATGGCGGATATGCTGTCGGGGATCAGACCGTTATTGATTATTTACGTGAATCCTCTGCGACCTATATCTATTCCAATTCAATTGCTCCGGGTTGTGCAGCCGCGGCACAGGCGGCAATTGATTTGCTGGATTCTTCAGAAGGAGCGGCATTGCTCCAAAAGCTGAAAATGAATATTGAAGCATTGAAAAACCAGTTGAAAGAAAAAGGATTTCAGCTTGCTGCTGAATCTTCTCATCCAATCCAGCCGGTTTTAATTGGTGACTCCTTGCAAACAAAAGCGCTTGTCAAGAAGATGTTTGAGCGTGGTTTCTTAATTTCAAGTATTAATTACCCGGTGGTACCCAAGGGCAGAGATGAAATCCGCGTTCAGTTAAGCGCTGCTCATACGCTTGAGGATATTACGGATTTTGTCAATGCATTGTCCGAAGCTGCACGGGAACTGGAAATAATCTGAAAAGTAAGATCAGGTTCGTTGAATAGAAAAGTCAATCATAATTTCGACTCGCTGCAATTGATTAATTGTGTGCGAGATTTCTTCAGAACGGCGTTATCGAAACATGTCGCTGAGGAAACGAAACATTAAAGATCACATTATTCGTTAAAAATAGAAAGGGATCTATTACAGTTTTCATTTGAAACCAAATAGATCCCTTTCTTCGTTTTTATTATTCTATTGTGCCGGACGCGCGCAGCGAAATCCCCAGTCATAATTGGAAGCCCCCGGATCAAAGCTTTTTCTTGCGGTTGTACGTGTTGCATTAAAACCAGTCAGCCAGGATCCTCCGCGCAAAATTCGATTGTTCCCTGAAACCGGACCGGTCGGATTTTGTGTCGAGGCATTGGGTGTGCTGTAAAAGGTTTCACTGTACCAATCTTTGACCCATTCATATACATTCCCTGCCATATCCAGAACGCCATATGGGCTTGCTCCGGAGGGATAGTTTCCAACCGGTGTCGTATCTCCGATTGAATAATAATAATTCAGATTTCTTCCATCAAATGTATTTCCCCATGGCCATAGAAAACCCTCCGTTCCTCTGGCTGCTTTTTCCCATTGAGCTTCTGTCGGCAAACTGCCTCCGATCCACGCACAATATTCGTCTGCCCGATATGCGTTGGCATAGATGGCAGGGTAATTTGCATATTCTGGCTGCCCATAATATTTTTGCCTTGTATAGGATTGCTGGCTCCCGAGCAGTTGACAGGCACCTGCGCTGACGCAGCGGCTGTACATGGCATTCGTAACCTCTGTCTGATCAATCCAATACGCATCTAAATAGACTTCGTGCGCTGGCCCTTCACCGGCATTCCCTGATCCGGTACCCATAGTGAAAGTCCCCGCAGGAATGTAGATTTCTGTCATCCCATCCTGATTTCGAATTCGAGAAGATGGAGTTGGCGTTACAGTCGGCCAGGTTTGTTCAATCGATATATTTTGTTGTTGATTGGCTGATGAAAATGTAGGATTGGATATGGATGGCTGCAAATTAAATTGATTCATTCCTTGATAGGGAGGTAAAACCCCCGGCCCGTTTTCAATTTGAATTTGCCAACTTGTTTGGACTGACTGGTTATTCTGTTCAATTTGAATGTTTTGGACCATTTGGGTCGGCTGTGTACTTTGCTGTATTTGTTGTGCTTGAATGATTTGATTGTCCTGTTGTGTAAAAGGTCTTGCACAACGGAAACCCCAATCATAATTTGCTGCACCCGGTGCAAATTCTTTTCGGGTTGTTGTTCGAACTGCATCCATGTTGCTGAGCCACGAACCTCCGCGCAAGATCTTATCCTGACCGGAGGAAGGACCCGCTGGATTTTCTATCGATGCAGCTTGCGACCGATAAAAATCTGCGCTGTACCAATCTCGGACCCATTCAAAGACATTTCCTGCCATATCATAGATACCATACGGACTGATTCCTTCTGGATAACTTCCAACAGGAGTTGTATCACCCACCACATAATTTGCATTGAGATAACTGGCATTAAATTCATTGCCCCATGGCCACAGATATCCTTCAGGACCTCTGGCTGCTTTTTCCCATTGGGCTTCAGTAGGGAGACTGCTGCCTGCCCATCGGCAATATTCTTCAGCACGGTAGTAATTGGCGAACACAACCGGAAATTGATCATAAACGGGATTACCATAATATTTTGCCTCAGTGTAGGATTCCTGACTGGCTAATAATTCACAGCCGCCTGCGCTGACGCAACGACTGTACATCGCATTGGTAACTTCTGTTTGATCAATCCAGTAAGCATCGAGGTATACTTCGTGCGCCGGATTTTCATTGGATTTTCCTGTGTCATTTCCCATCCAAAATGTACCAGCCGGAATAAATATTTCGACCATTCCATCTGTATTGCGCGTAATTCCATAACCGGCAGGAATTTGAGAAGTCATAATCTCGGCGGGAGATGAAACTGCAGAAACAGGAACGCATAATTGTAAGATCAGTATAATGATGGCACATAGGGTGGTTTGGAAAACCTGACCCATTTGAAGCTTGTTGTTCATAGCTGCCTTTCAAAAAATCATTCTGATAAATAAGGCATTTTGATAAAAGTTTCGATAAATTATCAACAGTCTTTTGTAACGTAAGAAGTATTGTTTATTGTTATGTCTTTTTTCTTCATAAAAAAGATACAATAATAAAATTTCTCTTTTTTCAACAGGCTTTTCCAGGTTTCGAATGAATGATTTATCAATATTTCTCTGATAAATCCAGTATAGTATTTTTTTTTATGATGTTTCAAGCATTTCTTAGTAATTCAAATTACGGAATAACCTTTCGAAAAGAAGGAGGATCTTTGTTGTTTTTATGGTTTTACGCTCTGCGCAAAACCATAAAAACAACAATTTTTCTTGATTGATTGGAGAAGTTAGTTTTATCTCGAATTGCCGGCATTTCTTCAACAATTCGAAATTAGGAAGAATCCTCCAAATCATTTTGGCGGAAATTCAGCAGTGATTCAACTGTTGATCTATAAATCTGAAAAAAGATTTCTTTCCGATCACCATTCTCTGAAGAGAATCAGCTGTTATCAAAGATATCTATTTCTTTATTAAATGAATTTACTGGATACAAGTTTACGGTAGGTTTTTCATACCGCTACGCTGTGAAATAGACGAGCCCGCCTGAAAGGTTTGTAGTCTTATACCAAAGTTGAAGATCAAAGACAATTTCATGTCCTTCGTCTGATGCATGAACAATAACCTCTGTATTGTCAATTTCCGCGGAGGTGATTGTGATCCAATGCCAATTCTGAAGTTTCTTCTCTTTTCCGTTGGAAAGCGCCAGAAAACTGATCGGACAGTCTGAAGACAATCCGTCTGCGACAAAGTCTGCGATCATTGGAGAGGCTTCTCGTTGACCAAAAGGAGCCCTTTCGACATCCAATTTATGGGAGCTTAATTGAATATTTCTGGAGGATGCAAAAGCAATGACACCTTTTATAAAAAGTGAAATCTTATTCACGCCCATGAGTCCAGGCGTGACAAATTGATACAAATCATTCATGTGAGTTATAAATTCTTCCAAAACCATTTTGGAAGGAGCATACAGAGGTCTTAAATACGGGCGTGTGAAGGCAAGATAGGCTGTAACGAAAGCAGCTGAAGTCGGACCGCATCCTGCTTTTGTTCTCCATTGATCTGTAAACCATGCTTGATCAGGACCATAATATACTTCATTTTTCGTTTTGTCGGTGATTGTCAAAAAATTTGGATTTTTTAATTCATATTTTTTCATTTTAGAATTACCTGACCAATTGATTCAAAGTATTTATTAAAATGTTTTTTGCTGTTTCTACTATGATGAAATCGATTCCATTTTTTATGATTGATACGAAAAAACCGGTGACTCCAGAAGAGTAACGGTCTGTTTGTAAGCGTCAAGTCTGACTTTACATCCGATCGGAAGTGTCAGCATCGGGTGTGTATGGCAGCAATCGAATTGTGCAAGAACAGGAAAGGAAGTTTGACCCATTATTTCCAAAAGAATGTCATACGGTTTTCTCCCGGATCCGCAGTCTTTGAATAATTCATGTTTTCCAAGAATCAGTCCACCAATCCGGTCAAAAATCCCATTGATTTTCAAAAGCGAGAAACTTCTTTCAACGATGGCGGCATCTAACAGGGAGTCTTCCAGAAATAAAATGTCCCCTGTTTGAATTTTTGGCATGAACGGACTGCCCCAGATTCCTTGCATCGTGTTTAAATTTCCTCCGATGATTCGACCTTCTGCAATTCCGGGATGGATCGTGATCAATTGGTTGGATAAAACGTTTTTCTTTCGATTTTGCGTTTCCCAGTCGATGAACTCATCAGTCCAATCATCTGGTGTAGGTAAGATGTACGGAATCGGCATATTTCCAGCCACAATATTTTTAAAATAGGTCCAAGTATCATCCACTAATGGCGGCAGCTCACCCAATGAGGCTGCCATGGCAGGACCATAAAAGCAAATGAGCCCGGTTTGGGCATAAATGCCCAATAAAAGGGCGGTTACATCGGAATATCCGACGATGATTTTCGGGTTGTCTTGCAGGCTTTTATAGTCAATGTACGGAAGCAATGAATTGGAGTTCCAACCACCAATCGATGACATAATACATTGGACTTCCGGATCCTGGATGAGTTGATTTAATTCATCAACGCGTTCCTGTATCGAACCCGAACGATAATAATCTCTTTTACCGGTTAGCGCTCCTTCTTTTACTCGAAATCCTTTTGATTCAAGGAAGGACTTTCCGCGTTGATATCGTCGTACCGCTGTGCATGTGACTGGAGAAGATGGCGAAAAAACGGCAATTGTATCTCCTGTTTTAAGTTTTGGAGCGAGAAGCATTTTATGCCTCCTTCTTGATATTTCTCTAAGTATATTGTTGATTCTACAGATTGAAAAATTTTTTATGAATCTCAATTTAGACTGCAATGAAAAGTTTTACAATGACAGTATTTTTTACTGATCAGTAAATCGAAACAAGAAAAGAATTCTTTGTTGTTCTTATGGTTTTGGACTTCGCGCAAAACCATAAGAACAACATATTTTCTTTCTTTATTCAAAAAGTAAATTCAAATTTCGAATTGCTGTTAAATTGCTGATACTTAATTGAATAAAAAGTTCCCATACACTATAATGGTTTTATAATATGCAGCCTCAATAAGAATCTATTCTGTTTTGAAATTTGGGAATGCTCATTTATTCGTATTCAGTATTTTGAAATTTCGGGAAGCCTTTTGAGATAAGAGAGAAAATTTGTTTTGTGCTTCGCGCAAAAACAATGTTATAACAATTAATTCCTCTCATATTTCGAATTGCTGATTGTTATTATTTATTCGCGCGCAGCGATGAAAGAATACTTATAAAATTACTCTCTTTAGTTGAAAAGTCGGTCATATTATTTTAATAATGCTGAAATCTATTATGAGAAGGAGAATTTTTCAAATGATAAGAAGAATTTCACGATGTATCTGTTTTATTTTATTGTTGTCCTGTATGTGGACGACTGTATATGCTGCGGATGACAAGGAACAATTCACTCCATACTCCATCGTCTCGATTTTTGATTATGGCGACTCCGGACAGGAAGTGATGGATTATGTCACGGCAGTCGAAGGCTTAGAATGCGAAGCCGTGACAGATGAAATCTGGGGAAAAACAATTTCCTGTTCCGCAGAAGATCTTCATAATGAACGTGATTATTACACGTTTTATTTCGCTGATGATGAAACCCTCTACATGATGAAAGTGGATATTGTTTACACAGGCGGAGATTTATCACTTGAGGATTTGTATAATGATGTCGGCAGCAATTTCGAAGGTATTGAGATGGCTGATTATTCCGAAGGAGCTTTCTTTGAATATATTCAATCAGGATCCGTTGCAGCCAGATGCGGAATAGTAGACGAAACCTTGTATATCTGTATGAACGCCATTGAGGAAACTGAAGATAATTATCCGATAATAACCATTCACTATGCAGGATCTGATTTCGTAAAAGGATTTGATTCTGAGGATTAATCTCTTTTGCAGCACATACTAAGAAATCTTAATGGTTCAGTAATTCGAAATTTGGAAAAACCTCTTGAAATACAAGAAAATATTTGTTGCTGTGTTGTTTTTTTACCTTTTATACAAAAATACCATAGCAACAAATAATTCTTCCAATATTTCGAATTACTGCTTAATTTCTGACCTTAGGAAATGGGTAAAATGGATACCTTTAATATAAAATCATCTTCTTCTATGATACTTGTAAGTATTCTGATGAGTATTCTTCTCTTCTGCCATTTCAACTATGTCTTTGCTCAAAATTCAGACAAGCAATTAAGTGCTTATACCGTTATGGGGATTTTCAATTTTGGTGATTCAGAGAACAAGATGAATGAGAAGCTTGCTGATCAGGAAGGCTTTGATTGTAAAAGTCAAACAGATGATACATTCGGTAAAACGATCTTTTGTACGAATGAATATGATAGTGAGAAGGATTTTTATACGTTTTATTTGGATGGTGATCAACGATTCTATATGGCAAGAATAGACCTGGTCTACACCGGGGGAGATCTGCCAATTGATGAGATTTATCGTTCTGTCGCATCCAATTTCGATGCGATTAAAATGGATCCTTATGTCGAAGGCGCGTTTTATGATTATATGTCCAAAGGATCTGTTTCAGCAGAATGCGGAATTGTCAATCAGAACCTTTACATCTGTATGAATAGTGTGGCAGAAACCGATGAGAATTACCCGTTTGTCTCAGTTCATTATGTCCTTCCTGCTTTTGTGGAAGCTTATGATAAAGGTTTGTCCGTACCCTTTCATCAGCGAGAACAAGTAGCAATGGTTGATCCTTATAATGTCATCGGGGAAGTGTTCCATTTTGGCGATGATGGAAATTTTGTCATGGAAGATATGTCCTCCCGGGAAGGACTACACTGCGAACCAAAAAATGATCCGGAATTCGGAAAGGTCATTCTCTGCAATGTGGATGTATCTGATTATGAAAGCGATCAATATACCTTTTATTTTTCTGATGAAGAACTTCTCTATATGGTCGGCGTTGATATGTTCTATAAAGGCAATGAATACACAATCATCGAACTGTTTGATCAGGTTGCCGATCATTTCAGTGAAGTAGAGATGTTGGCTCATAATCAGGGGAAACTTTATGAGCGAATCCGGCAAGGAACGGAAGTTGCTGCCTGCGGGGATATCGTTGATCAAAACATGGTGGCTTGTGTTTCTGCTACTGAAAAGACAGATAACAACAATCCTTTCATTACGCTATATTATGTTGATATTGATGCAGCGAAAAGAATTGACGCAGGTGAATCGAAGTAGATCAAGTCCGGATCTTTCTGTCTGTATCATAAAAAAAATGGAAAGATCCGGTCTTATATAACGATCATTTTTAAAATATATTCTTGGTAATAAGCGCTAAGCGTCAAAGCGATCATTTTCAGTATAAGGAGCGAGGATAAATGCTGTTTTGGCATTTGTGTCGCCGACATTTTTCATCGCATGCGTTTCACCCGGTTCAGCATGCAACAATTCTCCCGCTTTAAGAATGTGTTTTTCTCCGCTGATCGAGAATTCTATTTTCCCTTCGATGACATAAAAATTCTCTTCCATAATTTTATGGTAGTGTCCGGGTAGTTCTTGTCCTGGTTTTAATAAAATGATCCCGAAATTTGCTCGTGGGCCGCGCAGCAGGTATTTGGGACCGCTGTCTCCAAAGCGATATTCCATTTCATTTTCTTTGATGATTAACATAGTGGATCCTTTCTGAAAACTGCAATTTGCTTTAATTCTACTCTGAGGAATGAACGAAAAACCAGGAGAAAAAATACCGATCGTGATTCAATTTATGGAAGGAATTATTTGCGATTGTATCGGTTTTGCACGAAGCGTAAAAATTGCATCACGCCAAATTTCGAATACCCGAATTCTTATATTTGAAATTGAAAAACGTTAAAATTGGGATGGATAATCAAATATTTTTGAAACCATAAAATTTTGAATCATAGAAAATAGTCGAAAACCTCTTTTCCAGGTTCGGGAGAAAAAGCATGAGTCTCGGGATAAAACAGAAAAACGAAATATTACTGAAAATGAAACAAATACAGGCAGCGGAATGGATCTTGAGTTTCTGGTTTGCTGTATCAGTATGCTTTTTAATTGGTTATCGTTATCTATCCCTTGATGAAATACTGGGGCGATCCGAAGTGATTCGACTCGCAATTCTGTTTTTCCTGACATTCTTCATCAGCATCGTACTATCAGTCTTTTTATTTAGAAAAAACAAACGCAAGGGAATCCTTTTATTTGTATCCATGCTTTTCGGGATGGTATTCGTTTTCATACTACCCAACAGCAAGAGCATGACTGTGGAATTGATCACGGATTATCAGCTCACGGTCATCGAAATGGATGACGGAGCTGAAGTGGGATTGGGCTGGGCATATTGGGCAGATTTTCCGGATAGAAGTGATGCTGAAATCATGGATTATAAGCACTATCAGGATATCAGTTTCAGTCAATTTAATCAGATCGGTACCTGGCAAGTTACTGAAGAAGGCTATTTGGCCACAACAGAAAAAGGAGCGTTTCTTCAATTCAAGAACCGCGGACTGCATTTTCATTCGCCGGTTCTATGTATCCGATCAAAAAACGGCCGGGCGTTGGTCTCAGAGTCCTATAATGGCAAGGTTCAATTCTATACACTGAATGGAGTGGATGTCGATCCGCTGCCGACGACCGGTTTCAGAAACTCATTGATAGGAAAAGCAATCGGAAAAGTATTGTTTGGCCTGTCCTATGGTGGAATCATCGCTTTGGTCCTGAATTCGCTGGTCAGACTGTTGAAAAGACCAATTGAAAAAATTCTTCCCTATTATACAGAAATCTCAGAACGGAAAAAATGGTATCAACAAAGCTGGTTCATTGCGGTAATGTCATTCTTATTACCGTTGTTGCTGATGTTGATCATGTGCGCAATGCTCCGGATCTACCCGCTTGGAAATAAAACGTTTCTGCGAGTGGATATGAACGGACAATATGTGGATTTTTTGGCATATTTACGATCTGTACTTACATCAGGGAATAATCTTTTTTACTCGTTCAGCAAGAATCTGGGCGGTGAGATGTATAGCCTGGCTGCATATTATCTGAATAATCCGATAAACTATCTTGTCTGTCTGTTTCCACTGCAGGATTTACCCAAAGCGGTCTCATTTCTGATAATTCTTCGGATCGCCTTTTGCGGGCTGACTTCGAACCTTTTCTTACGATATGTTGGGAAAGCAGGTTTTTCGTCAGTGATTTTTTCAACTGCATATGCCATGATGACCTATTGCATGGTCAATGCTGAAAATTACTTTTTTATCGATGGCGTCATTTTCCTTCCACTGGTGGCTTTGGGCATTGAAAAGATCGTTAGAGGAAAATCGATTTTCGGCTATGTCTTGTCATTGGGTGCGATACTAATGATCAATTTCTATATGGGATTCATGATTTGCATCTTCAGCGTATTGTATTTCCTGTACAGCGTTCTGATCCAGAATGGTTTTCATTCCCTCGTGAACACAAAAAAGCAATGGATTTCATTCTTTTTTGGATCGTTATTATCAGCCGGATTGGCCGCAGTTGTTCTGATTCCCGTCTTTTTGCAGCTTTCGGACAGCCCCAAGTATATCGATCCGTCACGTTTGAATTCATCGGAAAGTTTCCATTTGATAGACCTGATTTCCAAAAATTTCAGCGGCGCTTACAATCTCAACGAATATAAATTTGGATTGCCGGGCATTTATGCCGGCGCGCTGGTTACGGTGTTGTTGATTTTATATTTTTTAAATGGGAAAATCCAAAGCAAGGAGAAATGGCTGACTTTTGGATTACTTGCCGTGTTTTTCATCAGTTTCCAGAATCAATCTTTGAATATGATCTGGCATGGATTCAGCGAACCAAATTGGTGGCCGTTCCGTAATGCCTTTATCTTCAGCTTCCTGCTGATCAGTATATCCTGGCAAAGTTTCCTGAAGAGAGATGGACTGACACCGCGTATGCTGCAAATTTGCATGCTGATCATTCTTTGTATATCGATTTTCCTGGCGAAAAGTGGTTATTCCTATTTGTCATCTGCAAAAATCTATTTTGAAATTCTCATCTCCGGTTTGTGTTTGTTGATTTTTTATTATTGGCACCAAAATGAAAAGATAAACCAAGTTAAATCCTCGAACGTTATCTTCCCGGTGCTGCTTTTATTCCTGGTGTGTGCTAATCTGATCATGAACGCTTATTCAATTTTAAAGCTGAATATCGGAGAAGCAATCACATTGGATCAATATTTCGAGTCAACATATCCATCGGATGAAACTACACAAAGCATTCAGGATAACGATAGCGGTTTTTTTCGAATGGAAAAGTTGTTCTATCGAACGGTAAACGATGCTATGCGGATGAATTACGCTGGTATATCTCACTTTTCATCATCAACAAGACAATCTGAATTAAGTTTTCTGGCTAAGATGGGAGTTAATCAAATCTACTATTACACAGAATACGGTGAAGGATCAACAACGGCTGTGGATAGTCTGCTCGGAATTAAATATATAATTTCAAAAAACGATGATTTTTTGAAACCTTATCCGGAAATTAAATCTGAAAATGGGATTTATTTTTTCCAGAATCCTTTCGCCTTACCGCTTGGTTTCATCGTTTCCAAAGAGGTATTTTCTCTGGCTGGTTATACGGATGATCTTTTCGTGCTCCAGAATCAGATTTTTTCAAGCCTGACAGGAAATTCTCTGGGAGACATCTATACCCCTGCCAAAGTTGATCGATTGGTTGATGCGGAAACCCGCAACGAAACCTGGAAAATTTATATCGATCGATCGGATGCCTTGTATACCAATTTTTTTTCTCCCAAAGAGAGGCCTGTTTCGGCAACTGTGAATCAGATTTCGCTGATGGATCGATTTGCTGCGAACCGGTATGGAATTGTCCCCCTGGGGAAGTTTGAATCCGGTGATGTCATCGTCATGGAATTTGATAATTCAATTTCTGAAAATTATGCAATTCCTCCATATTTTTATTACGAGGATATCGATTTACTCAAACAATATTCTGATTTCCTGGGTAGAAATCCGGTAAATTTGCAGAAAAAAACCAGTTCTCATCTCACAGGATCATTTATTGCCGAATCTGAAAATCAGTATGCCTTTTTTTCCATCCCATATGATCCGGGCTGGAAAATATCTATCGATGGAAAACCCGTTCAGGCAATTCGCATGGTCTATGATCTGACGGGTTTTAAAGTTCCTTTTGGAGAGCATCAGATTGAGATGTATTATATTCCGGCAGGCTTTATATCCGGCAGCTGTATATCCGCTGCTTCTGTTGTACTTCTTGTTGTACGTTCGCTTTTTCGTAAGAGCGTGGCATTGGACGGGGATCCAACCGCGATCTAATGAAGAATCCTCGTTTTAAATACCGGTATTGCTGCGAATTGATTCTATGAAAAAATTGCTGAACATCATTTTTCCATTTTTCATGATTTTTTTCCTTTTGGGGATCAATTTGCAGACAGCTCACGCTGCAGACGGTCAAGCGGATGATTCTCAAATATCGAACATCGACTCTTATTCTGAATTTATCGCCAAAGTTGACTCGGTTTTGAACCGAATCCATCTTATGGATGGCGGCTTTTATCGCATCGAGAAAGATTTTCAACGTGATTTGAATGATGCGATGCAGTTTCGATATCATGGTTTATCGCATTATTCATCAACGACAAAAACGAATACATTGGATTTTCTATTAAGGCTGGGAATTAACCAGACCTATTACTGGACGCGATATGGCAGCGGATCAACCGCTTTTGTAGATTCTTTGCTGGGTATCCGTTACTTTCTTTCCAGAGACGAAGTCCCGGCAAAAGCGTATCCAGAACGATTCTCTCAAGACGGAATCCATGTATATGAAAATCCGGTAGCCTTTCCGATCAGTTTTCTCGTCGGGAAATCAGCAGTCCTAGGAACAGATGTTTATACAAAAAACCTGTTTGACATCCAAAATCAGCTATATTACAGTCTTGGCGGAGAAGCTGACAAACAACTTCTGATCCCTGCAAAAAATCCCAAAACTTCCTTGCTAAATATCAATACCGTAAAGGACGAAAAAGGAGTCCTTTATGCAAAGATTGACGGAAACAACGAAAGTGAGATTTCCTGGACGATTGAGATCGATAATCCCAATCCGCTGTATCTTTATCTGGAGACTCCAGATCGGACGAATGACGATACGGCTGAAATTTATGTCGATAATGTTTTCATCGGAAAATATCTGAGTGTGGATCGATATGGGATTCTCCCTTTGGGAAAATTTCAAACTGGCACGACCGTCATCGTTAAATTAAAAATGCTTAAGCCAAATTTGAAATTGAATCAGGCATATTTTTATTATGAAGATTGGGATCTGCTTCAGAATTTCTCAAAAAAAATACAGGAAAATGCGGTGACTCTTTCCGCGGTCAGCGGTTCTCATCTTTCAGGAAATGCAGTCGTGAATTCTGATGACCAATATTTGTTTTTTTCTATCCCGTATGATGATGACTGGTCTGTCAGCATTGATGCGGAAGTTGCAGAACCAATCCGAATATTTGATGCATTAATGGCAGTTAAAATCGATTCCGGGAATCATACGATTGATCTCCAGTATATTCCGAAAGGATTTCATACAGGTATTCTCCTATCCATCCTGAGTCTAATCCTCCTTATCGTGGTGGCTTTTTGGAAAAAAATTCAGAAATCAACGAATTTTCAGAATCAATCTGACTGCAGTGATACGAAATATCGTTAAGATTAATTGATGTTGTGATATTTATGCGCACAGCGCATAAATATCACAACATTAAATTTTCACGCTTTCCTCAAGAGGCTTTTCTTAATTTTGAATCCCAGATCTGACCGCTGTAATTTAATGTCGGAAGGATGAGAGTACAAACCAAATTCATAAAAAGAGTCTCGTTCATTTTGAACGAGACTCTTTTTTTTATTTGGACACATTGAATCGAATGTTGAGAATATCACCGTCCTTGACGATGTATTCTTTGCCTTCCAGTCGTAATTTCCCTTTTGCTTTTGCCTCAACCATTCCACCTAATTCAATCAGATCCTGATAGGCAATGACTTCTGCGCGAATAAATCCTTTTTGAAGATCCGTATGAATCACACCGGCTGCTTCTGGTGCGGTGGAATTTTTTTGAAGCGTCCAAGCTCGGCATTCATCAGCCCCGGCGGTAAAAAAGGATTCCAGTCCAAGTAAATCATAGGAGAGCCGGATTACCCGATTCAGTCCTAATTCTGTGATGTTGTATTCCTCCATAAACATGGAAACGTCTTCAGCAGGGAGCTGCGCCAGTTCCATCTCGATTTTTCCGCGAATGGAATCGATTTTACTACGTTGATGCGAATATGCAATCGATGGTGGATTTTGTGTTTCATCCAGGTTTAAGAGAATTAATATTGGTTTTCTGGATAATAATCCAAAACCCGAGATTGTTTTTTCTTCTTCCGGATTTAATTCAATGTCCCGCAGTGGTTTTTCTTCAACGAGGCATTCATGCATCCGATTAAAAAGGTCGATATCACGGTCGATGAGCGCTTTGTCTCGCCCACCGCCTTTCTTTTTCTCCTCCGTCAGTCGTTCCAACCTTTTTTCTACCGCGATCAGATCATTGATAATAAATTCACTGTCCATCGTTTCGATATCTCGTTCAGGGTTGATACTGCCATTTGGATGGATGACCTGATCATTTTGAAAACAGCGCACCACATGAATGAAACCGTCCATTTGAGCAAGTTTGTTCAACAGTTCCCCTGAGATTCCTGATTTTCCGGCGCTGCCGTCTAAACCGGCGATATCCGCGTAATTTACTTTTGCATAAATCGTTTTCTTTGGATTAAACATGGAAGAAAGCACATCCACACGGGCATCCGGAACATCCACCACTGCATCATGAATTTCAATTTTTCCTGTAACTGTTCCGGTTGGCTGTGTTCCACGCGTAAGTGCATTGAAAAGGGTTGTTTTACCACTTTGAGGAAGTCCAAAAATACCTAATCGCATGAAATACTCCTTGACCCTTTTGGGTTTTATGATTAGAATAATAGAGCTTAAAGCCGAAGTGGCGGAACTGGCAGACGCGCACGACTCAAAATCGTGTACCATTGGTATGTGGGTTCAATTCCCACCTTCGGCACAAAGATTATATCATAATCACTCTTCAATCCTCCGATCAGGAGGTTTTTTTTTGGCACTCATCAGACACATCGGACAGCAATGAATTCTTTTTCTACTTAGAATTACTTTACATCGATGTTTATTGTCTTGAGTAGAAAAAGGAATGAATAACTATCTGGCTGGATTTCAGATACTCATTATTTGGTAATCATCAAGGTTGTTGACTGATTTCTTCCAGTACTTCAAATTTTTTTGTCCGGCTTATTGTATAAACTTTCTTTCCTTTATTGAAAATGATCTGATTGACGAATTCCCGTTGAACAAAAAATGATATGATTTTATGGAGAGTTATTTTTTTTGACAGATTTATTCTTGTCAAGCCATTTTCGTATCACTTTAATTTTCTATATGCTATACTATAATTATTAATATAACAATTTTACGTATTAATTCATTATAAAAAGGACATATTGATGAGTTCATCACTGACAGGATTATTCATCATTTTGGGTGTGCTGGTCATTTATTCGATATCTCTTGTTTGTCAAAAAAGAAAAAAATATACTGATCTCTTTTATGAAAAAAAGTCAGCTAAAAACCTGCGATACCAAATAGCAAACAGTATTGAAGAAGGAGCGATGGTTCATTGTGATATCTGTAATTTGGAGGGAGCAGGTTTCTTTTCAGAAGGTACGCTTACAGCACTTCATACTACGCAAAAACTTTCCAATCAATTATCTTCTGCCGATGAACCGTTATTATTAACCAGTAATGACAGTGTACTTACTTTCTTTGGTAAAGAAGCCATCAATCAAGGTCTGAAGAAAAGCGGATTAGAGAATGAATTTGATCCGAATCAATCAATATTTGCCGGATATTCTCCTTTGTCCCATCAAGCGGGCATCATCGGCATATTGGATGGTGAAGCTTCAGCCTTTCATCTGAATATCGGCGCATTTGGTCCTGAGATTGCGCTGCAGGATTCCGCATTTGATTCTTCTGAAGGCATAATCGCTGCCGGAGACAATCTTGCAGCTCAAGCGGTCAGTTACGTGACTGCGGATGACGTGTTTATTGGTGAGGAAATATTTGAGCTGCCTCAAGTCATTCAGGAAAAACCGGAAATGGACAGCGGTTTGATTGCGATGGATATCATCCGTTTTGGGATCATTATCGCTTTGATCTCTGGAGCAGTATTAACGTTTCTATTCTGAGAAATCAATATGACGAATAAAAAAGCAACGAAATGGATTCTTTTACCTGCAGCAGTGATCGGTATTTTGATACTTGTATCAGGATATTCTGATTTGGATGTAATTATTCAAATCAGACAGGCTGTTTTGCAATATGCAGGATACCTTTTAGGATTGATTCTTTTCTTTGCTATTGTTGATTTTATTCTTGGACGAATCCGCAATTTAGGGGATAAGAACAGCAGCTTCATCAATAATTTCATCACGATTGCCGTTTTTTTTGCAGTTCTGATTTATGGATTGTCTAACTCATTTGAAAATCAAGGTTTTCAAAAGACGATCCTTGATATGCAGCGTTCTGTTGAATCCGGATTGGCTGGTTTGATTTGTATTGTCATGATTGGCGGCTTATACAGGTTATCAAAGTTTCGCAAAGGAAGGCTTAAGACTTTCTTTGTATTGAGTGCAATCATATTTCTTATCATTTATAGCGGCATTTTTTATTTTTTCCCTGAAAATCAAGTTTTATTATCCATACTTGGTTTTATTCAAACATTGCCAATGGGTGGAATTTATGGACTGCTGCTTGGTATTGGAATTGGCGGATTGGTTACAGGTATTCGCGTGCTGTTTTTAGCTGAACATCCATATAATGAAAGGAAACGATGAAGGAATTTAAGTGCCCTTTTTGTGGAAGTTCAAATAGTGAAGATGCGGAATCTTGCAGCGTCTGTAAAGTAGATTTTCGCCAGCTTCCGGAAGAAATCATGTCATCCGAAACCCCAAAGCCAAAAGAACAATCGGATGCTGACAACAGTTCGAAAGAGGTACCGGATTGGCTTGCTGACATTATCAGACGAAATCGAAAACCGCAAGGGAAAATGCCTTTTGACAGCTTTGCTGATGCTCTGATGGGAATAAAATCCGTTGATGATTTTTCCGATTCTATGAAAAAGGATTTTTCCGGTTCAGAAAAAATTGAAGAATTCCTGAACGAAGAGAAAAATCTGACAGAAGACTCTTCTGATCAAAATCGCGGTTCCCTTTTTTCAATTTCTCATACAAGTCGGAAAAGTATTCCGAACCACAAGTCGGATTCAATTGTCTCTCCTTCTGTATCGGAACAAAGAAAAAATGAAGAACAGCAGTTGGAAATCCCGGAAGTCATTAATTCTCAGGATGAAATTTCCGAGGATGAAGAACTTTATCGCGATTTTTCTGTAGAAAGACCCGCTCAAAAATGGGATTTGCAGCCATTGGCAATGTCCGAATCTTATGATCAGACAGATTCTGCAGAAAATGGAAATCAGCCGGGAGAATTCGTTCCCGATGTACAAGCAGATGATACTTACATCGAAGCGATTCAAAATGTTGAATCTGACCTCAATCCCGCAGAAAAAAATGAGGACAACTCGACAGCATTATCATCTGGTGAAAAAGCGCCGCTTGTTATAGCTCCCGATATCGAAGAGCCGGTAATATCCGATGAGGAACGACTTTTCAATCTGCCTTTTGAAGATGACCTCAGTTTGACAGAAGAAAAGATCACGATGGATCAACCTTCTGATGAAGCTGCACGGATGAATTCTGATCTTTCTTCAAATCAAATTGAAGTAATGCAGGAAGAACCTTCAAGCATATCCGAGGATTCTGCCAAAACTTCGATAACCACTGATTTTGCCCCCGAAAAATCTGATGAGAAGACAGAGGAAACTGCACCGGCTGTTGAATCTGCTGATCATCCCTTGGAAAATGATCCGATTGAGGTACCTGAAAATACAGAATCGGATGAGAGGGATGAACAGAATCTTGTGAGTGAATTCTTATCCCAAATCAATTCCGATGTTCCTTCTTCAGATTCTGCAGCCATTCAAGAACCGCATGATTCTTCCGATGGAAGCTTGCCTGAAGAAAGCGAAAACGATATTGCAGAGCTCCATTCAATTCTTTCCGGAACGCAGGAATCCCCAGACAGCTTACCAACAGATTCCGATCTGACTGAGATAGACTCCGGTATGCAATCAACGAGTGAAACTGTGGGATCAGATACGACTGCAGTTACCGTTGCGGGAGACAATTCGATTGCTGAGACGAGAGATCAGTTCGATAAGGCAGAAGATTCCGATGCGATTCCTTGGAATTTATTTGAGAGTGCTGATATATTTTTCCCCGAAAATCGAAAAGAGCCTATATATTCGTCATTTTCAAAGGAAAAAATTCCTGCTGATTACCAGGATCGAAATTATCAACATCGCATGATTACAGCTGTACTCGTCAAATTGTTTCAGACTGAAAATCATAATCAGCCGTTAAAAAAAGCTGACACAAGGAAAACAAATAAGATTATTCAGACAATTTTTGCTCTTTTGGTCTTCTTTGGTGTGATAACGATATTAATTTCCGGAGTTACTGATTTCATCGATTTAAGACCGGTCGACGATAAACAAGTATTGTCCTTGTCTACGTTTAACTATCAGATCTCATCCCTACAGGAAGGGGAACAAGCATTATTCGTCATTGATTTCACTCCAGGATATATCGATGAATTATATGCTCCAACATTAAAACTGATTCAAAATATGACTGAAAGAAATGTGAAGGTACGACTTGCTACTATCTCGCCATCTTCGGAGATGATTTCTCAGAAAATTATCATGGAAAATCCGCAAATCTCTGTAGAGAACCAGGGATTCTTCCCTGGACAGGTTGCAGCTATCCAATCCCTGATTGCTTTGAATGCTGATGAAATCAAAGCAGTTTTCATTATTTCTTCAAACTTTCAGACCTTAAAAACCTGGATCGAACAGATTCATGTGGAACCAGTAAAATTCTCTTTAAATATTCTTGCTTCAGCGCAGATGAATTCATTGTTAACCCCTTATTACGATTCAGGTCTTATCGAGAGTTCTCTTTCCGGAATGATTGAAAAGCGTTATTTTTATGCGGATAATTTCTCTGATAAGAAAACAAATCGAGAGATTTTTAGTGTATGGTTCATTATTTTGGCAGCGATAATCATCTATTTGACAGGTTGTATTGATTTTTCGATGGCACAAGCCACAGATAAAGATGGAAAACATCCTGAAAAAAATCATACGATTCAATCGGATGCCAAAAAGCATTCGGGCAATTCTGCCGATACCGTAATCGATAAGAACACAAATCGGAATGAGGAGAAAAAATGATTGTATCGAATGAATTCTTGATTCTCCTGGCTGGATTACTGCTCTCCCTTTTTACTTTCAGTCTGATTCTGGGAGACAACTGGCTGTTCCGATTTGGTGCGTCGGTTTTATCGGGATTATTATCCGGCTATGTCTGTATATTATTGATCGACAAGATATTCATTACAAAAATGATTGAGCCGTTTACCGATTTTTCCAGTAATTGGACTGAAAAAATTGTGATTATCCTTGTCATCCTTTCGGGAGTGTTTTTGTTTCTGAAATTCTATTTCCGAAAAAATACAGGTGGAAATCTCATTTTAGCCATATTGCTTTGTATTGCAACGGCATTAACGATTTCCGGTATTGCCAGTGGAACAATTTTTGGCTTGTTTCAGGGGATAATTTCACGGTTTCAATTGGCGGAAAATCATACTGGAGTTCGCTACTGGGTGGAAACAGGGATTATACTCATCGGCACAATTACCTCTTTATTGTATACGCAGCATTATTGGTTTGATAGGAAGGATCAGACTATGACTGATCAAAAAACCAGTCTGCATGTATTTTCCTCAATTGGCGAAATTTTTATTGGAATTGCATTAGGGTCAATTTTTGCCGGATGTTTTGTCGCCTCTGCGATGATTTTAGTTCAGTATTTGTCAAGAATGATTAGTACAAGTCAATTCTTACTGCAATGGATAAAATAATATGAATCAACCGCAGGATCTTGCCAGGACAGTACTCTATCTTGATATTGGGACGGTTAATACCCGAGTCAGTTTGTTTGATTATCGCGATCAATCCTATCTCTTCATTGGTGCTGCTTCTGCTGCTACTTCCGGAGGCGATTCGAATTACTCCATATATTCCGGTGTTGTTGATGCGGTTCGAAAACTTGAACGAGCCACGAAAAGGCGATTTTTAGATCAGAATTCCAATTTCGTGATACCCATGAAATTGGGTATCACCGGTGTGGATCAAATCGGATTTTCATATACTTGTACATCAGATCCGCGGATTGCACTGATGGGTTTGACGCGGACAGGATCTTTACAGAATCTGCGCAATTTACTCGCAAATACAGGGATCAGACCGGTTGTGGAAATTTGCGCAGCAGATGGACTGGATATTTCTGAAAATATTGACCGTTTACTGAATGCCGATCCACGAATTGTTATACTTGCCGGTGGAACTGAGATCGGAGCGGAAAAAGCAGTCTACAGACTGGGAGAAATTTTGATGTTAGCGTGCAAGAGCCTTACGCGCGAACAGAGGCCGGAAATTCTTTTTATGGGCTCTGCACTTGCAGGACAGCAAATGGAACGCGTTTTTTCAAAAATTTCCGATTTTTCTTATGCTCCGAATGTTCTGGAAATCGGATCCATTGGTCATTCTTCGTTGGATTCATTGTTATCCGTGATGAACAGGAATGCTGAGAAGCAAGTCTTAGGTCTAAAAGATTTGGTCGAAAGGTCAAAAACAACAGGTGTTCCTGGTGAATTCGCTTTTGGCCGAAGTGTCCGCCTGATGAGTCGTCTTATTAAAGAGAATCAACATGTTCTTGGAATTGATATCGGTTCAGATCATACGGTGGTGGCAAAAGCAAAAAACTTAGACCTGTCTTTAGAGGTACTTCCGCTTGGAATGGGGAAACGGATTACTGAACTTCTGAATAACTTCGAATTATCAGAACTGCAGTCATGGATAGGTTTCCAAATAAAAGAATCCGAAGTGCAAGATTATATCTGTAATAAGAGCGTCTATCCGGATCTGGTTCCTGGAAACCAATATTCAGCGCAGATTGAGCAAGCGCTCACGCGATTTGTATTAAAAAAGTGCGCGAAAGAAGCCGGCATGAATTCCATATTAAGAGATGGCAGCCTTGGAATGGTGTTATTATGCGGATCAGTAGTCAGAAATGTCGAAGATCCCGGAGACTCCCTCTTGATTGGCATGGATGGACTTCATCCGTTTGGAGCTGTGGATTATTTTCTTGATATGAATGGATTAACATCGGCTGTCGGAGCGTTAGCCCAACTGAATCCAATTCTTATTTCACACATCATGAATGCGTCAACTTTCCTGAATTTGGGAAAGGTCATAACACCTTACTTCAACCAAAAAAACAGCAAGATTCAGGATGGGAAGAAATTTATGAGTGTAGCTGTACGGGACGACGCAGGAAATGTCCGAAAATTTGATGTACCGAGAGGAAGAATCTATCGAATCCCGCTTGATTTTGGGAAAAACTATGAGCTGGATTTTCTCAAGATTCCCAAGGAAGTTTCAATCCCGGGTGTTAGGACATGGACACCGCTTGGATTTAAAAGTGGATGTTTTGGGATTGTGTTTGATACGCGCGGTGATGCTCTTGAATTGCCCAAAGACCGCACTTCCCAAATTAGCAAACTGAAGTTTTGGAAAGACGAATTAGGCCCATGGACAATTCAACCATCTTGATACAGTGATTCGAAATTTGGAAAACCTTTTAAAAAGAAACATCAACCCATAAGCCTTTCCGTTTTTTCGAATCGCTCGTTGAATTTCAGATCAGGATGAAAATTTCATGTAGAATTTTTAAATAGCATATCTGTTTTATTGCTTATCTTGAAATGGATTCTTAAATAAAGCAGTAATTTGGAAAAAAACTGAACTAAAAAATGAAAAACTCATCAACGAATATCATCACTTCCGGAAATATCCGCTGTTCACGCCTCCTATCTGAAGATGGCTCGGTGACAGTATTCCCCGGTCAGGCTGTAGATCCGTCGACACAGATCGCCTACAGGAAAATTTGGCGAAAGCATTTTCTCATGAATGTTACGGAGTCGCTTGGAATAGCAAGTGATGAGAACATTCGGGACTTTTTAACCATAAAAGAAGGCGAGTTTGTTTCTGCAGGAGAAGTAATTGCCAAACGCGGCGGTAAAAAAAATCAGGTTATCACCGCACAGGTTTCCTCCAGATTCCTTGGACTTTCTTCCGGCAATCTCATTTTCGAGACAGATCCGGATGATATTGAAAATGTTATTGCAGGATTTCCAGGAGTTGTAACGGATGTAGTTCCATCCAGAGGCGCTTTTCTGGAAACGATAGGCAGTTACTTACAGGGAAAATGGGGAAATGGGAAAAAAGGACAGGGCATCTTATTATCGATGGATATGGAAAAAGGCGGAATCTTTGGCCAGGATAATATTACGGTCGATATTGCAGGCGCAATCGTTTTTGCAAACACCTGCCTGGATCCTGACGCGTTGAGATCCTCTGTAAAAATGTCTCCGGGAGGATTGATTTTCGGCTCGCTCCCCTCATCTATGCTATCTGTTGCAATGAAAATGCCTTTCCCGATCATTGTAACCGATCTAATTGGAGTTGGACGGTTAAGTGATCCGGTTCACATGGTGCTGGGGGAAAATATCATTCGTTTTGCTTATCTGTATTCGTATTCTTGTGGGATTCAAAACAAGCAAAAACCGGAAATCATTATCCCGCAGGAAGAATATGTACCGGAAGGTGAAAGTCTGCTGAAAAAATTAAAAAAAGGCGACCAGATTCGAATTATCGAAGGATTTCATGGCGGTGAACTTGGAATTGTGGTGGAATTGCTTCCAGGTATGGAAAATGATTCTGAAGCTCTTTCTGATATTGACCGAATAAAAGTTTGCATCGATCAGAATACAGAAGTTGTCTTACCACTAAGTAATGTCGAAATGATTCACGTGAAATAAAAAAGAGGAACCCTCATGATGGATTTTGACCATGACGAAATCTTCGAAAATTTTGAAGACGAATTTCTAAAAAGAAAACGGAAAAAAAGGCAGGGAACGGCCATTCCTCCGTGGATGTTTATTCTATTCATTCTGATCATTATTTTTGCAATCCTTCTCATCAGGAGAAATCCGAAACCTCAGGAGATACTTTCCGAAACAACACAGCCGAGCTTTGTTTTTACAGAGACGTTTGTAATACCTGATCATACATCATCACCTCAGGCTGAGGCTGAATCTGTAACGATGCTTGATTCGAACCTGCTGGCACCAAGTTCAACGGCGGTTGCTGTCGAAAGTGCTGATATTTCCACGCTTCAAAATAAAGAAGAATCAATCCTTCAAGTCACAAAAATATCCGAAATAATTCCCATTGTCGCAACTGAAGGACACTCTCCGATTTTAACTATCATTCCAGAGAGCACTCAAACAACTCCTGTAAAAGTTACAGGAATACCCCAGAATCAATCTGATTTTCCGAAAATGATGACTGAAACCGAATCATCAGAATCGATAATTCCGATTGTTCCGTCTGCGGCACAGCCTGCTGCCATCCAAATCGCAACAGATCAAAAGGTTGAAATTCAACCATCGGCAACTGTACAGGCTGCAGCAAAGTTCACGGTCAGTGATCAACCACGCACACCGATTGTGATTCAGAAAACGTCAACAACAATTGGTCAGGAAGCGACATCAGCTCCTGTGGCACCATCAATTGTATTTTCACCGGTGACAAATTCTGTAACTGACGATTCGAATTCTTCTCAAACAGTACCTTCTGTAGTCAAAATTGTTCCAACAAAACCGTTAAGCACGCGGACAAATGCTGTCATCGTGACGGTAAATGTCTCAATGGAAAAAGAAATATCTGAAACTGCCATTCCTGCAGAAGCCACTCAGAACGATCCGGTTGCAGTCAATGCAGTATCTGCTGTCCCTGAGGTAATCGGAACTGAAACACAGGTATTGCCAGATTCTACTGAGGCTGTTGCGTCAAACTCGGATACGACACATGAAAATGAGAATTGGTTCAGAAAATTTATAAATTTCTGGAAGCGATTATTTGGTATAAAGCCGTCAGTTTCTTCTGTTGCTACATTTACTGCAACTGTGGAGGAAAATCCAACGATGGCAGTTCCTCCGGTAGTAACTGAAGCCACAACAGCGATTATTCAAGCGCACACCACTGAAATTCCGATGGATCGTGAGATGATAACACCGGAAATTTCTGAACTGGTCCATATTGAATCCAGTCCAACGAACAATTTTCCGGCAACAATGATTCCAGCCGAGACTTTGTCAGTATCGGAAACGGACATAGCAGAGCCTAAAATTGTCACGGAGCCCAAACAGGAAGAAGATCTTAGTCTGATTCAAAAGTTGTTGGATTCAATTCAAAGACTCTTCCATAAAGAACCCGAATCGATTCCAACTATATCAGTGATTGAAGAACTGGCAAAGCAGGAATCAGAAAATAGAACTGCGGATTTACAAACCGTTTCTACACCTCCAATTTCAGAAAGCCAGACTGAGAATGAGGCAACGAAAACTGTTGCTGCAGTGATTGATGAACCAGCTCGCGATCTACCGAATGCGATTTCAGGACCTGCAAGGACAAGTGAAGTTCCTATTGATGGAAAATTATTCGTGTCGAATCCTTCATCCATGAAAGATGTGGAAATTACTGCTACTTATTCTGATTTGGATGATGAGCCGCTGAAATTTGAGGATGTTGATTATTCCAATGAACCGACCCGTACTCCGATTTCAGAGAATACTTCGGAGCCGCTGCCGACAGAAATTACACCTGCAGTTACGAAAATTGATTTGGTGCGAATTATTACCTTGCCGGTTACGAAACTGACGCCGGTTCGACAGACAACGGTTACTATTTCTTCCCGCGATTCAGGTGCAACCAAGGTGCCCGTCATTCGTGAGACGATACTTCCAGAGACGGGATTTGCCGACCGATTGAATCTGCCAATGGTTATTTTTGTAATCATGGTTCTGTTGGTGTTGATCTTAAGCGTGCGCGTAATGCGAACAAAAAACCGCATGAAGTAAATGCGGTTTTTCCCTGCAATTATAAAATTTGGGAGGATTCTTTGTTGTATTGATTATGCGCTTTGTGCACCATCACAACAACAAAGGATCCTCTCTGTATTTTTCAATATTGTTGACTGTTGATTTTTTCTCTGTGTTTTATCGATCAACTGACATTTTCAGCGACTTGATTTCCATATCCCAACAATTCCTTTACCATTTGATGCGTTCGCCCTTCCGCGTAAACCCGCAAAACCGGTTCGGTGCCGGATGGACGGATAAGCAGCCAGGAATCATCCGCCATGATGTATTTCACACCATCGAGCGTACTGATTTCCGCAATTTTTTCTCCGCCGATTGAAGCCGGTGCGTTGTCGATCAGGTATTTGATCATTTCCTTTTTTGCCACCGGTTTTTTCAACCGCAGATCGGTTCGATCATAAAAGGCGGGACCCACATCGGCAAGGAGTTCGTCGACCAATTCACCCAGTGTGGCGTGGCTGGCGGCAACCATTTCCGTGATTAATAGTCCCATGATGATTCCATCTCCTTCAGGAATATGGCCTTTGAAGGAGATACCGCCTGATTCTTCACCGCCGATCAGGACATCTCGTTCCATCATATGATCAGAAATATGATTGAATCCGACAGGTGTCTCAAACACAGGCAGTCCATATTTTTTTCCAAGACGATCAATCATCCGCGTTGTGGAAACAGTCCGTACCAGCGCGCCGTCTAATCCTTTTTTCTCATGCAGGTATTTGATGGAAAGAGCCATAATTTTATGCGGATCGACGAAATTACCTCTCTCGTCCATCGCGCCAGTCCGATCGGCATCGCCATCGGTTGCCAGTCCTAAATTACCGAGTCCGGAAGCGATCGCGCTTGCCAATGCGCCAAGATTGCGGTTGATCGGTTCGGGGTGAATTCCTCCGAAACCGGGATTCATCTCACCCCGGATTTCATTTACCTCAACCCCTGTCCCCTGAAGAAGATTCTTGATGACCCCGCGTCCGGAACCATACATGGAGTCAACAACAACCCTAAGATCCTTTGCATCTGCGATAATGTCGAAATCAATCAGTTTCCGAATATGATTTCCATATTCGAGAATTGGATTGAATGTTGATATTAGCCCTATCTCACGTGCTTTATCATAATCCATCAGATTTGGCCCGCGACCTTGCGTTTCATTATCATTGAGGAAGACTTCAACCAGCGTACATTGTTCCGGTAATGCAGAACCGCCGTAGGCGGCTTTCAATTTAACGCCGTTATAGCGCGGTGCATTATGCGAGGCAGTGATCATCACGCCGGCGATGGCGCCATAAAATTTGACAGCATAGGAAATTGCCGGTGTGGGGGCGCAGGATTGGCTGATGAAGACTTTAAATCCGTTCGCAGCTAAAATACGCGCTACCTCTTTTGCGTATCGGTCGGAAAGGAATCGGGTATCGTATCCGATAACGATTCTGTCTTTATTGGGAATCTGATCAACTTTTGATAGTTCCTCCCATGAAGATGAAGATACGGCATTGGCTATAGCCTGAGAGACGACTCTCAAATTTTCAAATGTAAATGTGTCGGAAATAACAGCACGCCATCCGTCAGTTCCAAAATTGATCGCCATAAAATGAGTCTCCTATGATGTTCTTCTTGATTGGTTTCGGAATAAATATATCACTGATTAGAGAATGGGCGATAAGCGTATGTAGCCATTGATTTGTACATGTGCATCCTGTTTCCCATTTTTATCGCAATAGAAAAAACTGAATGTTATCTGACAGAGGATATTCAATATTTTCATTCGTATAACTTATATTTTAATCCAGTCAGGTGATTTTTTGAGTGTGAAATTTTCTCGAATTCTGATGGATTCTTTCCGGTAAATGGAGTGTTTCAATCCTGAATTTTTTTTCGTGCTGCGAATTTATAATAATCGTTCGATGCTTAGATTGGATTTTCAAATCAAACGCAAATTTTTATTGTTGAGATGATTTTGCTCTTTGCGCAAAATCATCTCAACAACATTTAATCCTTCACGTATTTCGAATCGATGATTGCTGAATATTTATAATGTAAAATACAGATATGAAAAAACCGATATTTATCTATGGTGCAGGCGGTCATTCGAAGACTGTCATCGATCTGATCCTATCATTAGGCGACTGGGAAATTGTTGGCGTTGTTGACGATGGCGTTGAAACAGGTACGCTGGTGATGGGGTATCCTGTGCTTGGAAGTGCGAATATTTTATCTTCCCTCCAGGGAGAAGGCATTGTGTCGGTTGTAAATGCGATCGGTGGAATTGGAAATTATCAAGTTCGCTGGCGCATTTTTGAACGCCTGCGAAAGATGAATTTTGAGTTTCCAAATTTGATACACCCGACTGCATATATTGAGAAAAGTGTTCATCTGGATGAAGGAATTCAAATACTTGCCAAGTCCTATATCAGCAGTGAAAGCCAAATTGGATTTGGCTCCTTAATCAATGCTGGTGTGGTATTATCCCATGAGTGTAATATTGGAACTTGTGTTAATTTATCGCCCGGCGCATTGTTGGCAGGGAATGTGGAAGTTCATGATTTTGCTCAGATCGGTATGGGAGCTACGATTAATCTTGGTGTGCGGATTGGCAAAGCGGCACGGGTGGGCAACAGCGCTGTTGTAAAAGGAGATGTTCCAGATCAGGGACGCGTCTATGCAGGGACCATCTGGCCTTATTCTAAAAATGAAATAATACAAACTGATCGTGATTTTCGAAAAATCGCATAGGCATACAACGTGTTTAAAAAAAATCCATCCAGTAATCAACCACAATCAGGAACAACCATTGAACGTGTCACATCGGTCTTAGGACCAGGTATTAACTGGCGCGGAAATTTACGAGGAGCTGGCGGTATACGCATTGAAGGGACATTTGAAGGCGAAATTCAGATTCGCGGAATGGTGGTTGTCGGAGAAACCGGCCGTGTTACTTGTATGAACCTGAGAGCGAATACTGTAGTCATTGCAGGTACCTTACGCGGAAATATTACTGCAGAACGGCTCGAAATTCGCAGTACCGGCAGAGTTTGGGGGGATGTCAGCGTTGTCAGTTTCTCAACTGAAGAAGGAGCGTTTTTGCGTGGACAGGTTCGGATGGAGGAAAAAGTGATTATTGAGCCTCCAATGCAGGGTAATCCTAACATTCCTTACTCAAATTTTTAGGGAAATTCGATAAGCTTTCGAGATTTGGGAATACTTTTTTCAAAGAGCGCAAAATTAACACAACAGCATATAATTCTTTTCATCTTTCGAATTGCTGGTATTTCGAAGGATGGATTGACCTTTCGAATATATAGAAAATATTTTATTCTTGTGGCTTTGCGCTTTGTGTAAAACAATACGTATAACAAAGAATTCTTTTGATATTTTGAATTAATGACTTTTTAGGAGCAATTATGGATTATATGAAAAAGTTCAGCATCCCGATGTCCCAACCCGATATTACCGATGAGGAACGGGAAGCTGTCGCCAGTGTGTTACGGACAAATTATTTAAGTATGGGACCATATGTTCTTGAATTTGAAAGACTTTTTCAGGAATTTACTGGCTGTCGGCATGCAATTGCAGTCAATTCCGGTACGGCAGGACTTCATTTATGTGTCCGATCTGCCGGATGGAAAGATGGCGATTGGGTCATCACAACACCCTTTTCATTTGTGTCCTCTACCAACGCGCTGCTTTTTGAAAGAATTACACCGGTTTTTGTTGACGTGGATCCGACTACCGGAAATATCAATCCGGAACTGGTTGCCGCCGCTGTTCGGGATTTGACGGAATCAAGAGAATTGGCGAAACAATGGCTGCCTGAAAAAGGTTTTTCAACGGATGGTGCGCTTAAAGGAATTCTTGCTGTTGACACGTTTGGTCAGCCTGCCGCTTATGAACAGATCAACACATCTGCAAAAGCTTATCAATTGAAAGTAATTGAAGATTCCTGTGAAGCCTTAGGTGCGATGTATAAAAATCGGCCTGCAGGTCGGTTAGCCGATTATGGCGTTTTTGCTTTTTATCCGAACAAACAAATCACAACGGGGGAAGGCGGCATTGTCATCACGGATTGTGATGAGGATGCTGAGTTGATTCGTGCGTTGAGAAATCAAGGAAGAGCGCCTGGCGATACCTGGCTGGATCATTCTTTCTTGGGATATAACTATCGTATGGATGAAATGAGTGCCGCGTTAGGGGTAGCACAGATGCGACGTATCGATCAATTGATTCAAGCCCGTGAACAAGTCGCAGCCTGGTATAAAGAGGAATTGTCCAGCATCGATGGCGTTGAATGCCCTAATTCAGAACCTACTACGACTCGTGATAGTTGGTTTGTGTATGTGATCCGTCTAAAACCGGGATTGGATCGTTCCGCAATTTCTCAACGCATGACCGCGATGGGAGTTCCAGTCCGTCCCTATTTTTCACCGATCCATCTGCAGCCGTATATGAGGGAAAAATTTGGATATGTTCCCGGAAAATATCCTGTGGCGGAGGATTTAGGACGCCGAGGACTGGCGATTCCCTTTTCCGGAAAAATGACTCGTGAACAAGTTCAGGAAGTTGCATCTATTATTCAGCAATCTTTGTAATTTTTATTACCTGAATCTATGGCAAACGCAGAAATTTCAAAATACCAGTTTTCTCCGGAACGAACGCTTGGACTTTTTGTACATCTTCCTTTGCTCCTTTTATTGGTTCTGCTGGATTTTGCTGGTTTTCTGTTTTTTTTTCGTCAAAAGCCAGGATTGCTTTTCTTTGTCCTGTTGATTATTTCTCTTTTGCTGTTGATTCCGATATTTTTCATCGGTTATCGAACGTTGGCTTTAATCTTTTCATCCTATCGAATGGAGCGAGACGGATTTCATATCCAATGGGGATTACGAAAAGAGATTATTCCGCTTACTGAGATTGAATGGATTCGCACTCCAAAAGAAATGCCATTTGAAATACCCTGGTCATTTCTTCCGATGCCGGGAGCATATCTTGGAAAGGTCTCTACAGAGAATTATCCATTAATGGAATTTATTGCTTCAGATGTGCTGACAATGCTTTTCATTGGCACATCGCGCTGTATCTATGCGATATCACCTGCAAAACCACGCTTATTTTTAGAGTCTTTTTCCCGTATTTTACAGCTTGGATCACTTTCTGAGATTGAATGGCAAACGATCCGACCGGTTGACTGGTTATCTGAATCCTGGAAAAATCGGACTGCACGTTTTGCTGTTATTACTTCGATAACTTTGTTATCCTTCTTATCGCTCTGGATCGGATTTCGTTTTTCATCTCATCAGGTGATTCAGTTGGGGTATTCTGCAGCAGGAATTCCACAAGAATCGATTCCTGTCGAAAATGTTTTACTGATACCCATATTTGGCGTCCTATTTTGTTTTTTTGATTTATTTATCGGAATGCATTTTTATCAACAGGATTCTACGCGCCAAATGGCAGATTTTTTTTGGATCGCCAGTGTGTTAGTTTCATTTCTGCTGGTTTTGTCCGGAATTGCTGTCTTATGATACAAACGAACAGCAAGATTTGAGGAATGATAAAAAAACTTTGCCGTATTTTACAGTAGTGCAAATGAATTTTTTTATGTTACGAGTTACTGATTTTGAAACACTGCGGAAAAGAAATATAAAAAAGAAAATGGTTCTATCATTGCTATGAGAAAAAGATTCCGAAATATTCAAATCCCTTTTATTTTCCTTCCGATACTTTTACTGATTTTTTCATTTTTCAGTTATGGGATTCTGGCAGGAAAATTAGGAATTTACTGGGATGATTGGGCTTATGTTTGGACCAGACTGGAACTCGGATATAAAGGGCTTTTACGGCATTTCAGCTTCAGCCGCCCTGTTGCCGGACAAATTCATAATCTGGCAATTCTGATGACAGGGAAAAATCCACTTCGAATTCAGTTGTTCGGCTTGATCATGCGAGTCTTGAGCTCCACGATGGTCGGATATCTGGTATATCAGATCTGGGGAAAATCACGATACATTTCTTATCTATGCGCATTGTTTTTTATTGCCTATCCCGGTTTTACGATGCAGCCGATAGCTATCAATTTCAGCTTTTCGTATTTCTTGATTGGTATTCTTTGTTTGTCTTTTCTATTAACAATCCGGGCGATCCGAAAACATTCCAGAAGGATTCTTTTAGAAGGATTTGCTCTTATTTTATCTGGCGTTAATCTTTTTGCATCAGAATATTTTTTCCTGCTCGAACTGATCAGACCATTGATCATCAGCGTGGAAATTTCTAAATCAGAACCAAATCGCAGGCAGATCTTTTTAAAATCAGTCCTACGATCTGCGCCTTATGGAATTCTCTTTATTTTTGCTGCGATTTATCGGATGTTTTTTAATCAGACACAAACATCCTATTATGATTTCAGCATACTTCGTGAGATAAAAACACATCCGTTCACAGCATTGGCTTCATATGTCGTCACGGTTATTAAAGACTGTTACAAAGTTTTAGTTTCAGCCTGGCTCGAAATTTTTCATTTTCCATCTCCTGAAATTTTAGGGCAGCGGACATTCCTGATGTATGCGGCTATTTGTTTGATTCTGTTTGTTTCTGTTTTGATTTGTCTTTATTTCTTGCGAAACTCAATAGATCCCAAAGGAAAAAGACCTGCAATTCAATTGATTTTAATTGGTATTGTCAGTCTGATATTGGCAGGACAGCCATTTTGGCTGACTAATACCAATCTGTCGTTTGTTTTCCAAAACAGTCGATTTACACTTCCATTTATTTTAGGAGTCAGCTTTGTTTGGGGAGGTGTTTTCTCGCTTTTCAGGAAAACGCGAATTTTATTTGTCGGACTGGCTGCAATTTTAATTGGATTATCCGCGGGAAGACATTTTGTAAATGCTAACGAATATCGCAGAGATTGGACACTAACCAAAGATTTTTTCTGGCAATTAAAATGGCGTGCGCCTGCTATTGCTGAGAATACTGTTTTCATCACCAATGTTCTACCGATACGTTTTAGTACGGACAATTCTCTTACGGCTCCTTTGAATTGGATATATGCAGATGGGTATGTCAATCAAACGATGCCCTACATGTTATATACCAATACCAAAAGGGAAAATTCGCTCAGTGGCATGGAAGCCGGACAACCTGTTTTTCAGGAGTATCTCTCAGCACAGTTCTTTGGCAAAACCAGCGATGCAATCAGCATTTATTTCAATGCGCCGGGTTGCGTTCATGTGCTGGATCCGGAGGTAGATTTATTCAACCAGATGATTCCGATCATTGATCGTGATGCCGCGCTTTTAAATAATTATTCGAGGATATTGACCGACGTTTCCTATCAGCCGTTGGATTCGGTTATTTTTGGACCTGAACCGGTTCATGGTTGGTGCTGGTATTATGAACAGGCTGATCTGAGTCGGCAGCGGAAAGATTGGCAGAAAGTGGTTGATTTGGGAAATCAGGCGTTCTCGTTGTCGGACTATCCAAATGATCCGATGGAAAGAATTCCGTTTATTGAAGGATATGCGCATGTTGCTGATTGGGAGCAAGCGGTCGCTCAAACGACTGCAGCGTTGGAAGTCACTCCGATGATGAATAATCCGTTATGCGTATTGTGGAATCGGATTGACAGGGATTGCCAAAATTCTGAAGAAAAAAACACTTCGGTTAATAAAATTCAAAAAATTTTGGACTGTTCATTTTTGCCGTAGTTTGTTGTAATATGAAAACAGGAAATACTGGTATGGAACCGAAAATAAAGATTCTTCTGATTTGCCTGACCCGTCGCGGCGGTTTGCTGCATTTTCATGATTGTTTGGCAGAAAGCCTGAGCAAACTTGGTATTGTCGGAATGATTACCGCAGAAAACGCGGAACATATTGGCGGGGTTCTTAGCAATCCGGATATTCAACATTTCCCATTGAATACTGGAATCGGAAAAAAGGGAACAATCCAACGATTGCTGCATCCGGCTACCTGGCTGCGTATCATTCAAGTATTTTTCCATTTCAGACCGGATATCGTGCATATCACGAGCGCGCAGGAATGGAATCCATTTTTGGGCTTTTTTATTCGTTTCCTATGTCGAAAACCGTTGGTTTATACGATCCATGATGTTGTCCATCACGAAGGAACGCCGCGTTATTTTCGTATTACTGAATCGATATTCCGGAAAATTCCGCGATATTTCGTGGTTATGACAAACCAGGGAAAGGAAATCCTTATTTCTCAAGGTTTACTTCCAGAAAGAATTCTGGTTGTTCCGCATGGAATTTATGATTTTTTCACACAAGGTTCAAAGGAAACCGATTTAGCACAGAATGAGATTCTATTTTTTGGAAGAATTGAACCCTATAAAGGATTAGATGTTTTACTGAAAGCTTTACCCCCTGTATTTGAAAAGCATCCGGATTGGACGTTTCATATCGCCGGCGGGGGGGATTTAGAACCATATCGTCAAAATCTGGATAACGAGCGGATTCATGTAACCAATCGATTTGTTACAGATGAAGAGGTAGCCGCTTTTATGCGAAAAGCATCCATTGTCGCATTACCGTACCTTTCTGCCAGCCAATCCGGTGTGATTCCGACAGCTTTTGCTTTCCACAAAGCAATTATTGCGACAAAAGTAGGCGGAATTCCGGATATGATTGAAAATCGCAAGACAGGACTCCTCATCCCGCCGAATGATGTCGCTGCCTTAACGCAGGCATTGATGGAACTGATTGAACATCCCGTGCTGCGTGAAAAGATTGGTGAGAATGGTTACATTTTTGCGAATGAAAATCTTGGATGGACAGCGATTGCCAGAAAACATCTCGATTTTTATCATCAAATTCTCTCCAAATAATATTAGCTGTTATTCAGAATCCTTCCCGGTTTTATCGAATGATCTTTTTCTTCAAAGGCTGAACGGATGATGTGACAATGTTTCTGGATTCTCTGTCTAAAGTAAACCAGGCAAAAATCAGGAAAAAAAGCGCAAACAGACTACGAAGCAGAAAACTCCACCCCCATGAAATATTTCCAAAAATCACACGCGTCTGCATCCAACATGTTATCCCATAACAAACTAAAAGCGAAAGAAAATATCGATAATTCCATTGAATCGGGAAGAACCGATTTGAAATTACCCAGCGGCCGCTCATGGCGGCAACATATCCCAGCAATTCTGAGATAACAGCGCCGTAAAGCCCCATTTTTGAAGTTAATAGCCAATTCGATCCAAGATTCACCAGTACGGCAATTCCCAGGATTATTGAAACCCAATAGGTTTTTCCGGTTTTTGCAGTTCCCGGATCGATTAAATAAACACCCATTGTAAAGATCCAGCGCAATTGCATGATGCCGAGTAATCCGATACCGGCGAGGTATTCTGGTGGAGCTAAAAACAGAAAAAGTTCTCTGGCGATTGTCATCACGGCTGTACATATTGCCAGCGCTCCGAAAGTATATAGGGAGAGCATCGCAGGCAGTGTTTTGCGAATTTTTTCAGTTTTATCCAGAAGAGAATACATGGTTGGTTCCCAGGCATTGCAAAAAGCCTGCGTTGCCAGCGTGATGATAACCGTTGCTTTGTTGGCTAACCCGTAGTAGGCAACCTCCACCTGACTGGTTGACGCATTCAGAAAGATGCGATTGTTTGCGGATAAACTCCAGCCAAACAGGGTGCCGGGTACTAATGGAAAACTATATTTTGCCAGTTTCTTAAACCAGTAAGGTGAAAATTGAAACCCCAGATACTGACGTGAAAGGAAAAGGGCAATACATGCTCCAATTGTATTGGCAATAATCTGCGAATAATAATAACCGGAAATACCTGAATGAAGAACTGCGATAAAAAGAATGATACTGCCCATATAAATCACGGAAACTGCAACGGCGGTTAAGATATAAGGTAACGCTTTATTCTGGATGCGGAGCAAACAAAGTGAATACGTATAAACAGCTACCGGGATAAGAGCACTGAATGCTAATCGAATAATTCCGGAATACGAAAGATCATTAAACAGGTTTTGGGAAAAAATTGGACTCAACAAAATGGATAATAGCGCGATCATGAATCCAGTAAGAAATACAAAAAGAAATGTTGTGGAGACAAGGCTCTTTCGATCATGGGTTTGTTCGTCAGCGGCATAAAAAAAACGGTAAAGACCGCTCATTGTATTCAATCCGATCAACAAAGAGAAATATCCTGTTGCAGCAGTGATGACCTCAATTGCGCCATAATCGTGCGAGCTTAACACCCTGGTCATGATGGGGAGTGTGATCAATCCGGCAGCCTGTGACATAGCACCGCCCAAACCATACAGGACCATATTCTTTACAATCGTATTTTCTTTCTTATTTTCTTCCAAATTTCCTCCTGAAGACAGGTTGGCTAATAACAGCGTTAATTGTATACGATTTCTTTGACCCCAGATTTAGGCCAGCATTTTGAAAAATGGATTGACTTTTCGAATTTCGAAGTAAAACTCGTTGTTCTCATAGTTTTAGGTTTTGCGTAAAACTATCAGAACAACTATGTATTCATTTTTATATTTCGAATTACTGGATTTAAGCAGTTTAGTCTATACCAGAAAAAATCGTGTCATATGTAAAAAACGGATAGGTGATTAAGATGGGGAAAATTTCGACGAATATTGTGATTTTTGCAATAATAAAATAATAAATTAAATTGAATTCAATAAAATAGTGATATTTATTGCTGATATAATAGGGATTATTTATAAATAACAAAAGGGGAAAAATGATTATCCATCTTGATCTTTTATTATCACCACGTAATTATCTGGATCCGGGAACGGGCAGTATGCTGTTACAGGTGATTATCGCAGCTCTTGCAGTGATTGGCGGGTATTTATTTATGATCCGTGATAGAGTAAAAAAAATTTTTACGAAAAAAAGAACGGATGAAACTGATGCCGATAAAACCGGACAAGAAGAGAAGTATGAGGAGAAATGAGAGATTCTGGTTCTTTTCGCGATCCATCCGGATTTATCTTCTTTGACAATAACATACTATATCGGCAAATAAATCTTCCCTATCAAAAACAATATGATCATCTGATGAAAAGCGGCTTATATGAAGCGCTAGTTCATGATGGCATATTCATATCACATAAGGAAGTATCATATCCTCTGAATGATCCTGAAGCCTGGTGCGTGATCCAGCCACAGCGGATTCCAATGATTTCATATCCATATGAATGGTCATTTGGTGCTTATAAAGATGCCGCATTAGCAACACTAAAAATTCATCGCAAAGCTATTGATTATGGGATGATCTTAAAAGATGCCAGTGCCTATAATATACAGTTTGTTCAATGCTCTCCAAAACTGATCGACACACTCTCGTTTGATTTTTATGAAGAAGGGCAACCATGGGTTGCCTATGGTCAATTCTGCCGCCATTTTCTTGCGCCATTGCTGTTGATGGCCAATGTTGATATTCGTCTTTCACAGCTGATGCGGATTTATATTGATGGAATCCCTTTGGATCTGGCGAGCAAACTGCTGAAACGGAAAGGCGGATTCACGGCTTTGCAGCATATTCACTGGCATGCTAAGCTATCTGAAAAACATGCGGATGATGGGAAAAAACAGGAAATAAAACGAATTCAACCGATCAAAAAGAGCGGTTTTATCGCAATCATTGATGGATTAATTCGGGCTGTTGAAGGGATCCGGCTAAAAAATATCCAGACTGAATGGGGCGATTATTATTCAGAGACAAATTACTCTCAAGAGGCATCCAAGCGGAAAGAAGAGATTTTGGCAAACTGGATAAAGAAAATTGAGCCGCAGACAGTATGGGATTTTGGAGCAAATGATGGGCGTTATTCTCGAATTGCAGCGGATAACGGGGCACATGTGACTGCGTTTGATATTGATCCGATTGCAGTCGAGCGGAATTACCAACAAGGCAAAAAGACAAAAACTGACATTCTACCGCTTGTTCTGGATTTGACAAATCCGAGCCCTGCCATAGGATTTGCCAATCAAGAACGCAGCTCGATTGAGCATCGGCTGCAGCCGGACTGTATCATGGCGCTGGCATTGATCCATCATCTGGCGATCTCCAATAATTTGCCATTTTCGATGATTTCGGAGTGGTTGTCGCAAATTTGTAAATACTTGATCATCGAGTTTGTTCCAAAAGATGATTCTCAAGTCCAAACACTGCTGCGAACACGAAAAGACATTTTCGACCAATATACATTGGAAGGGTTTAAAGCTGCATTCGAGAAAGATTTCTCTCTTATCGCGGCAGAACCCATCACCGGAAGTGATCGAATTTTGTTTCTATACCATTCAAAAAAACTCAAAGATGCTGAAAATTTTCAGTTAAATCAGCAATAATTCTCTCATCAAGAGAATCATTAATAATAAATCGAATACCTTATGGACAAAAAACCTCCATGAAAAAAGTCTTCATCTTCTTGATTGCTTCTACTTATCTGATTTTATTTTTATTCAGTTTTATTGTGATCATGAAGCCAGGAGCTTCAATTTTTTATCATAAAGATACGATTCCATCACAGGAAATGACATGTCAAGGGCAGACTTGTGAATTCCAAATCAAGTACCCGCTCTTTCTTCTTGATTCAGATTCAATTGTTATTTTGGAAGATCAGCGCATATTTGATGGGGGGACACTCGAATATACGCAATCGGGAATCAAAGGATCATTTTCTGTCAAACATATCTATAGTGATCTGATTACGCTGATAATCAGTCCAACAGTTCCCACCGATTCCATATAGGATCATACTTATGAGATCTATATCCGCCCTCATATAATAAAGAGGAAGTGGGGCGTGTTAATTTTTGTCATTCTGAGTATCGGTATCATTCGTTTTTTATACTCAAATCTCAGGAATTCATCAAACCGGAGACGATTTCTCCGATTCCCTTTGGGACCAATACAATTGTGGTATGAAAATATAGCAAGAATTCTGACTGAAAAAAATCTATACATTCAAGATCAAAAACCATATTGGAAACGATCGATTGCCCAAACGATATTGGCTGCATATTGTTATGTTTTTATGGAATGGCTCTTTCAAATTACCAAGCCATCTTTCATGGATGATATGCAATTATGGGCGAAAGTTAAGATTCTATTGATTTCCGGTTTGTTTGTAACATTACTGATCATGATCTTCTGGTTCGTTTTATTTTTGTTGCAAATGACCATTTCAAAGCGATTTCCATTATGGCACCATT
The DNA here is from genome assembly GCF_001192795.1 of Flexilinea flocculi. Classification (GTDB taxonomy): domain Bacteria; phylum Chloroflexota; class Anaerolineae; order Anaerolineales; family Anaerolineaceae; genus Flexilinea; species Flexilinea flocculi. The sequence continues at coordinate 379,554 of NZ_DF968179.1, forward strand.
TAATCTTTCAGATTCCAGCGGCTTCTATATGGTCTTGTCTTTTTCTGATTCTCATCGATAATTTCACTTATACCGTTTTAAAAATTGGAATTTTGAGTGTTGGAACACTGTGTCGTGTTTTATATGCAGTCATCTTTCTAACTGTTTTTCTCTATTTGTTGAAGCGACTATCAGTATCCAATCGCTCTGTGGCAAAGGACAAAACTGACAAAATCTGCAAATTTACTGCAGGTATTCTCGTCATCATTTCGTTCGTCATGGCAGGATTTGTCTACCGGTCTGGGAGTCTGGAAAATGACCCGACTGGAATCGGGATGCAGGCAAGCCGGCGTCCGAACGTGATCCTGCTCAGTACAGACGGATTGAATGCTTCTCATATGTCCGTGTATGGATATGAGCGGGATACAACACCCTTCATTACGGAACTGGCTAAGAACTCTTTGATCAGCAGGAATCATTTTACCAATTCCTCAGCAACAACTGGATCTATAACATCAGTTTTAACGGGAAAAAATCCTTTAACCACGCATGTCTTGAAACCTGCTCAAGCTTTAATGGGATTGAATATGTATCAACACCTGCCCTGGTTTATGAAGGTAAATGGTTATCAAACCATTTCGATTGGAATCCCATATTATGTCGATGTCAACGTCATAAATTTTAAAAATGCATTTGATGAGGTCAACCAGCGGAATAATACTTCAGAGAAATTGATCAGCAATTTTTCATCTTCTGGTTATGATAACGAGATGTATTTTTTAGTCACTATTTTCGAGAGAATCAATGACCGATTGAGACAGATATTTTTTATTAAAAGCCAACAGTCAAAAAACCTTAAGATTCCAAATTTTAACCAATTAACCGGATCTGCAGATGATGAACAACTGGATTATCTTTTTCACCGAATGGATGAAATTTTTCGTATGAAGCAGCCTCTGTTTGTACAAATCCATCTATTGGGAACTCATGGAGAGGTATTCAATCCATCTGATCGGGTCTTTTCCAAGGATCTGAGTCAAAATGAGGAATGGATGACCGATTTTTATGACGATGCGATACTGAATTTTGATCATCAAACAGAGAAAATCGTTGAATATTTGAAAGAAAACGGCGAATTTGATAATACACTGCTGGTCATTTACTCAGATCATGGACAGCACTGGACCATAACTGATAAACTCCCCTTGATTATCCATTTTCCAGAGGATGCATATCAAGGTATTCTCACTGCTAATACGCAGAATGTGGATATTGCACCAACTATTCTGGATTATATGCAAATTCCGATTCCATCATGGATGGAAGGCAATTCTCTGATACAACCGCTGGATCCTGTTCGACTCATTGTTGCACCACTGCATAAAGGAGATGAACTGGTTTCGGAGAAGGAACTGGAACAACAGAATCAAAACAGTACAAAGATCGATAAGCCCAATGATCTGTTCAGACTGTTGACAATCATTCAATGTCAGAATTGGTACTTGTTCGATCTGAATGAACAGAAACTCGTGAAAGAAGGTGTTTTTGAAGATCATTCGTGTCCATGTTCAGACGAAGAGATGGATTCTTTGCTGGATATCGAGAAGAAATTAGGTAAGATGCTGACGCTACACGGGTACCCTGTTCCCGCGGGATGGTGAATATTATCCTTATCGAATCTGGTTTGACTTGTTTCTTTTTGTCTCCATTTTCTCAATCTGCTAAGGGAAATACTTTTAATAAATTTGGAGCAGGTACTATGATATTTGTATTTCAGCTTGTTGCAAGTAGCACTTGATTTGAATCCAAAGAGGCGATTTCATTTTATAATCTAACCTATGATTCATAAAATCCTGCAAAACCGTCAGCTGTTGAAAATGGGCAAGCTGTTTTCTGCTGCTGGAATCATGATAATTCTGCTGCAATCGATTTTAACTGCGTCATGTCTTTCGCAAACTGTAATTGGTCCGCTAAAAATTGCAGCCATCCTGGTACTGTTATATCTCTTCTTTTTCTTGTTGGATCAAAAAAATTCAACATCATCCGATCTGTTTTATTCCGCCTGGATTCTGATTCTTGCCGGGATTCTCTGGTATGTAATCGTTTTATTACTCGGTGTTTATCAAGTGGATTCAAGTCACCTGCGCAGCGTTGAAAAATGGTCTTTTATTGGACTGATCTGCTTGTTCAGCGGAATCGGACTCAGAATGAAGGCTTTGCTTTTTGAAGCGAATGACCTGAATTTGTTTCGATTTTCTTTCAAAACGAATTTCCTTTTAGTCTTTCTTTTCCTGTTGCTAAATCTGCTTCCGATGTTGCGCAGCGGATTCTATTGGGACGATGCCTTTCATTCATCGCGGATGAATGCGATTCAGGTTACCGGAGAGTCTATTATTCGAACCACCCTTTCTGAGATCATTCAATATGGAAAATTGGGACGATTGAATCCTTTTGCGACTTTCCAGTTTTTAATGTTCTATTTGTTTTCGAATCCATTTCTCTATAAGACCATTATTCTGATTTTTGTCCTGGCAGATTGTTATTTGTTTTACCGATTGATGAAAAAAATCTTTCAGAATGAATGGATTCCGTTGATTCTTTTGATTCTGTTTCCGCTGTGCGTTCAATTTCGGATTTATCATGATTCCATTTTGTCTTATTATGGTTTAATGGAATGGATGTTTGCCGAGTTGATGCTTTCTCTGCTATTCTTTTTGAAGTATCTTGAAACCTCTTTTCAGAAATATCGGATTGTCAGTTTGCTGTTTTTCACAATCGGATTATTGTCATACGAAATGTTTTATCCCTTTATTTTATTTTTCCCGATGCTCACATATTTTCGCAAAAAAAAGATATCGGAAAACGTGAAAATTTATCTGCCCTATATCGTGATCGAATTTGTCCTGTTAAGTGTTTCGATGATTTTCCGGCAGCATTCATCACAGACTGCGATGGTATATAATGGTACGACCTTCAGTCTCCAACCAGGAAAAATTTTTTTCGCATGGCTTTATCAGACATTAGCAGCATTTCCACTAAACTATCGCATGGCAGATACTGGTGCATCATTATTTGGTAAATGGATCCAGGAACAGCAACTCTTTGATTTTTCCTGGAAAGGTTTCTTCTCAAATCTGCAATGGATTGATTTGATGGGGTTGACCATAGCCGCTGTTCTCAGTCTGAATTTTCGCAGAAATATCCAGGATTTCCGTATGAAGGTTGAATATTGGGCATTTGGTTTGTGCCTTTTGTTATTACCCGGTTTAGTCATTGCTATGAGTGCGAAATATCAGTTTCAACTTCTGCCTGGTTTAGCATATATTCCGGTTTATTTCGCGTACTTTGGTGCTTGTTTGCTGATTTTTCTTATTTTTTATAGCATTTTTCATGGACTTCAGAGAATTCTAAGTAAAAATTTGCTGTCGATGATTCTTTTTATTTCTTTGAGTGTCGTTTTTCTCCTGAACAACCAAACCAACCGCAGTGTAATTGAAATTTTAAATGAATATTTTCTATATCCCCGTCAGACAGGAGAAGCAGCCCTGCAAAGCGGAATTCTTTCGGAATTTGATCAGACTACTTCGAAACTTGTCAGCAATAATGAGAATTATATTTGGGAACGAGGCTGGATGGGCGAGCCATATCAAACTGCTTTTATCACATCGAATCATGGTTCTGAAATTGAAACATTGAGTGTGCCTGCCTTTCAGGATTTATTAGTCCATGATGTAGGAACATTACAGCGTTACTACCTCCGGGATACTTATGTGCTTGAATATTCAGGTTCATCAAAAACCGGACTTGCGAAATTTGGAAAGATTTTAGATACCGGCTTTAACCCGGACCGCGAAGTACTGTTGAATCCGGTTGTAAACGAAGTAAAATTTTTCGTTTATGGAAAAGCGGAAATTCCGGGAACAATTACCTGGACAACAAGAGACGGGTCTGCTCATGAAAAGGAAATATCCGAAAACTGGCTGATTCGAGAGACCAGCCAGGGGAATTTGTATAAACTGGATGAATCAGATTCCATCCTTTTTGACTCTATTGGATTGACCGGTTATCAATAAAATGAAACGACAGCTTCCGAAATATGTCACGTTGATTGCTGCAATTTGCCTTTTCATCACGTTTCTGAGCAAATTTGGGGCAGTGCAGCCATGGATTTTTTATTTATCCTTTTGTTTTCTGATAGTATGTATCCTGGATTTCTTCCAAAATGGGTTTCATGTCACGACGCTCGTTCCGTGGGCAGCTATATGGCTTGGCTTACTTTGGGAAGTGATCAGCGCATATCAAGGATCTGTCAACTTATTTCGTGTTCCTGTTCAAATGCTTTGGCGTTTTTCATTTTTCTTCTGGCTGAGTCTGATTATCGGAATTGCTGTCAGAATTCGTTTTCTGTTGGATCAAACTCATTTTTCAGGATTGACTATCCAAGGCATTCGCAGTGATTCTCCCATTTGGAAATTTCTTGTGACCTGGAAATCAGAAATACTGATTCTGCTCATCACGATCTTATCTTTAAAACCCTTGTTCCATAGCGGGTATTATTGGGATGATGCAGTCAATTCAACGGCTTACCTGTTCGAGAAATATGATCAATTGCCGTTACTGCAGAATTTGCTGATTTTCATGCGCAGATACCTGGAACTTGGCAGAATCAATGTCCTGTCCTGCTATTATTATTTTCTATTTTATATTGAAAATGTGTCGATTTATAAAGCAATCATTATCGGACTGGTCGGTGTTGACATGCTTCTACTGGGACTTCTTGTTCGAGAAATTGGTGGATCACGAAAAATCAGCCGGCTTGCGATGCTGCTGATTCCAGTCTTGATCCAATTTCGCGCGTATCAGGACCCTGTGACCGGATTCTACGGATTGATGCAGGTGATCATGGCCGAAATAATGCTGTCAGCATTTTTTTTGCTGCGTTTTCTGCATACTGGAAAGAGGAAATATTATCTGCTCAGTCTGATTCCATTTTTGATCGGTCTGATGACGTACGAAGTATGTTTCCCTTTCATTCTGCTGATTCCATTAATTGTTTTTCTGGAAACAAAGAGTTGGAAGAAGACATTCCGGTATTCCATTCCTTTTGTATTGATCGTTTTTCTATTAATAGGGGCAATCTGGGTTGTGCGCATGAAATTCGCTCAAGAATCCACATATCCCGGGGTCGCTTTCAGTCTTGATCTGTTTTCTATCCTCCGGACCTATTTCTATCAGTTGATGGCTGCGCTTCCGCTGAGTTTTTATTTTTCTGGCAGACAGCTTGCGATTCTTGGTTCTAATTATTTAGCACAGGATGTATTATCGTATCAACTGACCGATGTATTAAAAGCTGTCAAATTTGATGACTGGATTGTATTGTTGTTGGCGATTTTTGTACTTATATGGAATCGAGTAAAGCAATTTGAAAATCCTCGATATAAAAATTGGGGATTATTGTTTGGCATGGGCCTTTCGTTTTGGTTATTGCCGGCGGTTACCATTGCTGTCAGTCAACGCTACCAGGGACAATTGATTCCAGGTCTTGGGTATTTGCCGGTTTTTATGGAGTATTTTGGAGTCAGCTTACTGATTGTTAGTCTTTACATAATATGGTTACAAAAAATTCGGAATCCGCAGGTTCTCATCATTGGGAAAGCAGCGGCTATTTGCGTTTTATTTCTGACGATTTTGATGAATCAGCAGAATAATAGAACAGTCAACGAATTACTGAATCGATCCTTCCTTTACCCGCGAGAGGGTGGTGAGAAAGCACTGCAGGCGGGAATGCTTGATTTTTTACCGAATCAGACTGTATTAGTTTCAGCAAATCCCGGTGAATACATTTGGGAAGCAAACTGGGCAAATGTCGGTTTATATCCGGAGTACTACGCAGTACAAAGCAAGCGCGATTTACAAGCCGCTGGAATTCAGACAATGAATTTATCAGAATTCATTGACCATGCGATTTCCAGCGAGCATGCCAATTCCGGTAGTCTTTTAATTCATCCGGATGGCGCTTCCATGATTGCCTATGATGGCGGGGCAGATCTCGGACTGGCGAAAATGGGAAGAATAAACCAGTTGAAGACAGACTCATCATATGGAACAAATCTGGAGACATTGACGGATCATGTATTATTCTATATCCGCGGTAAATTCCCAGAAAAGGCGCGGATTACCTATCAAACATCCGACGGACGAACGATCTGGCTGAAAATGGAAGATGGATGGCTGGTTCGTCGTTCAAAGGACGGTAATCTGTATCAATTAGCTGAGAATGATGAAATTGTTTTTGAAACACTCGATTTGTATGGATTCTGATATTTACCATTTCGATTTCTAAAAGTCTGTATTGCAAAGCCAGCGATTCGAAAAATGATAAAAACAATATATTTTTTCTTCCATTCGAATAGTAAGTTCATATTTCGAATTACTGATGCATAACGCGTTCAATGTCTGGTTATAATAACCCGTAAGTAGTGGATGAGGCTGTCACAGAGAGCCGAAGGGTTTGAAAACAACATGATCTTTTAAATTGGGGAAACGATCTTATAGAAATTTAAAGGTTATTTTTCCTGGAAAGAATTATTGAAGCAAAAAATGATGCAAAGCAAAAAAAAGCCCGATTGGATACTGGTATTCATAATTTTGTTAATCGCGGCGGTAATTATCGGGGCTATTATCTTCTCTTTTCACTTGAAAACTCCGACGATGATTGAAACGCAGAAAGCTCCGCTGATGATGACTGAAACAATTGAAGCGGCATTAGCGATAGCGCAGATTGAATCGCAGACGGAAACAACGCTGGAACAGAACACTCAAATGATGGAAAGCACACCCTCGCCAGCACCTACTCAGAAGACCATTGGGGCAGTGGAGTTTTTTCGAAATCATATTTCTCAGGAAAGCTATTCTGAATGGATTCGGAAGCTGTCTGGAGATAAAACAGTAATGATCGGCGGACAAGAAAATAAAATAGAAACTCGTTACAGCTATGCCATGTTTACTGGTCAGCAAAACGCAAAAGCCAAAGAATTTTTGTTGGAATCGATCCGTCAGTGGGTATCTGAAGAACAAATCACCCAGGAAGAATTTACGTATACCGACGCCACAAGTGAAAATAAATGGATTAATATCATCGTTACATTTCCTGGTGAGGTCAAACCAGAAGAAGAAGTCCTTTTTACCGCTCATTATGACAGCTGTGTGGTTTTTGAAGGTGATCCGATGAAATACGCTCCTGGAGCCAATGATAATGGCACTGGTGTTGCCACTGTTTTAGAAGCCATACGAATTTTCAGTCAGATGAAATTTGACCGTACTGTGAAAATTGTATTATTCAGTGGTGAAGAAAATTTCCAGCAGGGTAGCAAAGCGTATGCTGCCAAACATGCCTCGGACAACATTATTGGAGTTATCAACATGGATATGTACGGAACGGATAAGGATAATGATCGTTGTTTTGAAATGTACGTGGGCGATTTGAGCGGCTCACACCAGCTCGCTGATTTAATGATCCAGACTATACAGCAATATGGCTTGAATCTGAAATATGACTACTTGACCGGAGATGCCTATTCGCTGGCTGATCAGACTTCATTCTGGAACGTAAACATACCTGCGATCACAGCTATGGAAAATTTTTTACCTGAAACGACTGAAGGAGGGTGCGGAGTACAGGACAGGACCGACTTCTGGCATCTGCCCGGCGATACGATCGAATCGATCAATTTACCCTATGCTTTTGATATCGGACTGGCTGGTACGATTACCGTATTAAATCTGGCTGGAGCACATCCAGTACCGATGAGTGAATAGTGCTTCCTTAGGATTCTGGCAGAAGGTCATTATGATAAAAATCCGTGATTATTTTTGGCATCAGCGCATGATTTTACTTTCTTTCATCATCCCAGGTTTAATCTTGCTTGGCCTATTCGCAAAGATCGGAATTTTTCCTTTTGGCAGTCTCACACTTTTGATCAGCGACATGAATTCACAGTATGTCGATTTTATGGCCGAATATCAGCGGATTCTGCATGGAAACGGTTCTTTGTTATATTCCTGGCATGCCGGGATGGGATTGAACTTCCTGGGCCTTTTTGCCTACTATCTTTCCAGCCCGATGAACCTTCTATTATTTTTCTTTCCGGAAAAAAACCTTCTTGATGCCATCACGCTTATTACCACGCTGAAAATTGCCGGATGCGGACTGACATTTGCTGTTTTTCTAAAAACTCATTTCGAACAAAAAAAGCCGGACTTGCTGCTGCTGATTTTCAGCATTTTTTACGCATTGATGAGCTATACAATCGCGTATTCTTTCAATATCATGTGGCTGGATGGCATTCTGCTGCTGCCGCTGCTCTGTCTGATGATTGATCGTTTAATCCATGGTCAGGGATGGACAGGTCTGTGCATTGTTTTTTCCATCCTTTTTCTGTCGAATTATTATATCGGCTATATGGTTGGCATTTTCTGTGTGATCTATTTTCTATCCGAGTCAATCAGTCAGCAAAACCCCCTGTCCATCAGAGATCTCTTGAAAAAAAGCGGGGAATTCTTCTTATCTGCCATTCTGGCAGCAGGAATCAGCGCCTTTTTGTTGATTCCGTCATATTTTGTTCTAAAAGATGGCATGGGTTTAATGGAACAAAATATTCCGGCATTTTCAGGACAATTCCTGATTGCCGATCTATTTAAAAAAATCTTGATCGGTTCGTATGATGGACTGCGCGGAAATCTGCCATATGTTTTTTGTGGATTGTTGCCTGTATGTTGTTTGCCGCTCTTTTTTTTCAGCGCTGAAATCTCAATCAGAAAGAAGCGCCTATTATTTTTGCAAATTGTCTTTCTACTCATCAGTTTTTATCTCGCACCGCTTGATTTTCTGTGGCATGCAATGGATTATCCGAGCTGGTTTCCATACCGATATGCTTTTATCTTGTCGTTTGTTTTGTTGAAAGCTGCTTTTGAAGGTTGTTTGCATTTCAATCCAACCTGGCAGAGACTTTTGCTGGTCACAATGATGATACTTAGTGGGCTTGTGATTCTGAATCAAAAAATGGATTCAGAGATCTTTCAAGGCCGATTTCTTTATGTAAATCTGCTGTTCCTGTTAATGTATGCATTCATATTCTCTCTAAATGTTTTTCGAACAAAAGCCGGTCATTTCCTGTTGTTGGTTCTATGTATTCTTGAATGTTGGTTCAATGGCGATACTTTCCTGACTCAATATCAAAAAGGCTACACAGAACGCGCTGACTATGCTGCGTTTCGGAATCAATTCAAACAAACGATGTCGAAAATACCGCAGGATCCGACTTCATTTTATCGGTTAGAAAAAACTGAGATTCGAACATACAACGATCCGCTCAATATCGGATTTTCCGGAATCAGTCATTTCAGTTCCACAGCCAGCATCAGTCAAAGCCGCTTTCTAAAGAAATTAGGACTGGATTGTTATGCGACATGGTGTACCTATTCCGGAGGTACCATTTTTTCTGATTCTTTCCTGGGAATCCGTTATATCATGTCCGACAGGACTCCCAATGCTTTTTATCTCCAACAATCGGATTCGATCTGGGAAAATCCATTCGTTTTTCCTGCCGCATTTTTCACAGATCGCAAAATCTTGGATATCGATCTTTCAGAAACAGATGATCCGGTACTTTTACAGAATCAGATCCTGTCAGTCCTGGATGCATCTGAGGAATCGCTTTTTGTTCCAGTCTCAGTTCAGAGAACGCAGTTGACAAATTTGGAAGAGATTGAGGATGAATCATCCGTTCCGGTATACAGACGTATTGACGCTTCCCTTTCGGCAGCTGCTGATTACAAACTCCACGTCAAAGATGACCATCCGTATGTGCTTTTTATCCCCAATGTGAGTCTGAATTATAACGTTTGGGTTAACGATGAGCAAGTGTTTGACCAAAACGAAAACTATACGCCCTATCTGGTGAATCTTGGGCGATTTCAAACAGGCGATGAAGTATCAATTCATATCGATAGCGGAGAGGACGATCTTTACTATGAGGGCGTTTATGCATTCTCATTCGATATGAAGCGATTTTCAGAGATTGCTGCGAAAATCCGTCTCTCAGCCCCATTGACAGAAAAAAATGGCGATACTGAATTGCAAATGACTTTCCCGGAAGGTTCGAAAGGCGGATTCCTTCTGACTTCAATCCCTTATGATCCAGGGTGGAAGGCAAAATTAGATGGGACAGAAATATCAGTCATACCGGTGATGCAGAGTTTGATTGGATTGGAAATTCCGGCAGGATCAAAAAAACTTGTTTTGGATTTTATCCCGCAAGGTTGGCTTTTCGGTTGTACGATCTCGATCATCAGTCTGCTTGTGCTGTTGTTTTTCCTTATAAAACCGCGATTATCACAACCGCACTTGGAAAAACAGGTTTGATCGTTTTTTTATAAAACGATGATTTAAAATTTGCACTAATTATTTATTGATAGAAAAACCGATCTTTATTCGCCCCAATTAGTTCTACAGTTCGATTGAAATTACATAATCCAGATTATTAAACATCATCATAACTTCATCCGGATGATAATTATGCGGAAATTTTGCTAAAATATCGATTCCGATGGTGCGTTCACCGATTTTTTCGACTTTAATATTGACGATTTCAATATTCTGGTTATGGAAAATTTCACGCAGATCTTTTAATACATCCGGACGATTAATCACTCTCATTTCAATGGATTCCGTCATCGGAATATGGAAAAAATCGGCATTTCGATGAAGGATAGTTTGAAGCAGAATCAACAGTGCAGCTGAAACCATTCCGATAAAATAAAGACCGCTGCCGATTGCCATGCCGATTCCTGCTGTTGCCCAAATCCCGGCTGCTGTGGTCAATCCATTGACAGTTTGTTTTCTCACAAAGATCATACCTGCGCCCAAAAAACCGATTCCGGATACAATCTGTGATGCAATCCTGGTCGGATCCACTTTAATTCCGGCAAGATTGACAATATCTTCGAATCCGTATTTGGAAACAATCATTATTAAAGATGAGCCAAGACAAACGATCAGGTGAGTCCTGACTCCGGCTTCTTTTACACGCCGTTTTCGTTCATAACCGATGGCCGCGCCAAAAATCGCAGCAAGAATGACACGCAATAAAAATTCGAATTGTTCATGCAGTGGAACGATATCAAATGTCAAATCCGGCATACATATCTCTTTAATAATTAATCAGAATAGATTTTACGATGTCTTCAGCGATTCAAAATAAGGTAGGTTTTGTTTTTCTATTGCGTTGTTCGTGCGCTTTGCTCGCTAATAACGAACCAAAAAGTTCTTTTTTTTCTCAAAAGGTTTTTCCAAATTTCAAATTACTGTTATTTCATATCAAAAATTGGAATTCTAAAAATGAACAGGAAAGATTCCATTATTCCTTTTTTGGAAAACCGCATCGTAAGGGAATTAATGATAGCCTGATTCTTTCATCAATGTGTCATATTTTCGCCTGATGTTTATCACATTTTAATAAGTGAGCTGTTCTAAATAACCTGGTTTAACGGATGTAAAGGGTTATAAAAAAGTATAACTATTTTTTATATTCCCTACGCATATACCTTTTAGATTGCTTTTTCGTGATTCTGAAACACACGGATAACGCCTAATTTCTACATAAAAAAATTTAAGATGAAAATTTCGCGAATCCGTCTTGTCAGAATAATGGAACCATGCTAAAATTTCCGAACCATAAATAAAGGATTAGATTAATAGAAATAATCTATATATAGTGTTTAGATAAACGATTAACTATAAATTAAGAACAACTAACTACGAATTTATAGCGATTTAACAGGTTTGTTTTATTTGGTTCTGTTGCTTACCGGAAAACAAACCTTTTTTGTTCTGAATTAGATTGAGAAATCAGTATTGGAATATGAAATATGAATTGTCCATTTTGCGGAAATCAGCAAACAAAAGTAATTGATACGGATAAGGATGAAGGTGTACGGATTCACAGACGACGACAATGTCTGCGCTGTGGAAAACGTTTTAATACGTATGAACAACCTTATCTTAATATACCTGTGATCATAAAAACTGACGGAACGAGAGAAGAGTATGATCGGGAAAAGATGATCAAAGGAATTCGAATTTCCTGTGCAAAACGTCCAGTTCCCGCACAAAAAATCGAACAACTTGCGGATGATATTGAACGGGAACTTCAGATGGAGGGGAAACGTGAAGTTTCTTCACGATTTATTGGGGATAAAGTAATTGCCGGTTTGAAAATGCTGGATCATATTGCTTACATTCGATATGCCATCGTTTATCTGCAATTATCTGATTTGCATTCGGTGCGTGATGAAATCGATCGGCTGCTTGCTGAAAGTAATTAAAGAGAGGAAATTATGGGGAATCAAAATACATCTTTAAAAAATCTGGGTATACCGCCATTGCCGGAGGGGCTTCCTTCGATCTCTTTGACAGATAATTCCATCCAGGTGCTGACAAAGCGATATGTTCGCCGCGGTGAAAATGGGGAACCGGCGGAGACAATTGATGAGATGTTCTGGCGTGTCGCATACCACGTTGCTCTTGCGGAAGAAATGTATAACGGGCAAGTGGAGAACACCGCCAAAGATTTTTATCAACTTATGAGTCTAAAACTGTTTTTCCCGAATTCCCCAACTTTTACAGGTGCTGGCACACCGCTTGGGCAGTTAGCAGCTTGTTTCGTCCTGCCAATCAGTGATGACATGGGAAAAAAATCTACCGGCATTTTCCAGACATTGCGCGATGCTGCTTTGATACAGCAGACTGGCGGCGGAAATGGCTTTTCTTTTTCCAGGCTTCGTCCGAAAGGAACAATCGTCAAATCCTCTTCCGGGCAAGCTACCGGACCCGTTGGCTTCTTGCGGGTATATGATCATGCATTTGGCGAAGTAGCTCAGGGCGGTTCGCGCCGCGGTGCAAATATGGCTACCTTGCGTATTGATCATCCGGATATTGAGGATTTTATCTGCTGTAAGACAAACGAGAATTCCATTACAAATTTCAATATCTCTGTAGGTATAACAGATGAATTCATGCAAGCTGTGATAAATGATACAGATTGGGATCTTGTATATCCTGATCTGACATCACCATTATGCAAAGACTTTGATGGGGATGCAGATACCGCCCGCAGAAAAGGGCTTCCGATGAAGGTTTTCAAGACTGTTCGAGCGCGGGACTTGTTTCAGAAAATTGTGGAACAGGCTCATCACAACGGCGAACCAGGAGTGCTTTTTATTGACCAGGCAAATCGCTATAATCCCGTTCCCAATTTATATCAGCTTGAATCAACGAATCCTTGCGGTGAACAGTGGCTTGGACCATATGAGAATTGCTGTCTGGGATCCATTAACCTCGCTCAGCACACGTTAGAGGATGGTTCAGTGGACTGGAAGAAACTGGAAAAAACAACTATTCTTGCCACTCGATTTTTGGATGACGTGATTGATATGAATGCTTATGTACCAGCAGTTCCTCAACTTGAAATTGCTGCACACAAAGCACGCCGGATCGGCCTGGGCATTATGGGATTGGCAGATTTGATGTTTTCTGCAGGAATCCGTTATGGATCTGAAACAGGTCAGGAATTTGCTTCTCAGATCATGGAATTTGTGCGTTTCCATTCAATGAAAACCAGCATTCAACTGGCAAAAGAACGCGGTTCCTTTCCTGCAATTTCTGGTTCTATTTATGATCCCGAAAAAATTACCTGGGAAATACCACAACCTTTAAAACCTTACACGCATCATTGGAACCGTCCAGACATTGACTGGAATGAAATCCTTCAGGGAATAGCAAAAAATGGAATTCGCAATGCAGCGCAGACCACCATTGCACCTACAGGAACCATCGCAACGGTTACAGGATGTGAGGGATACGGTTGTGAACCTGCTTTTGCACTGGCTTATATCCGCCATATGAATGACAACGGAAAAGATGTGCAGCTCTCCTATGCCAGTCCGCTTTTTGAGAAAGCGTTACTGCGCAGTGGTTTGACTGCTCAGGAAATATCCGAGCTGGTGGATTTAATTATGGAAAGCGGCACCTGCCAAAATCTGGAGAAAGTTCCTCAGAATATCCGGGATGTCTTTGTGGTTTCATCCGATATCAGCGCGGAGGAACATGTCCGGATGCAAGCAGCTCTGCAAGCTTTTGTCGACAACAGCCTTTCCAAGACCGTAAACTTTCCTGCGGGTACAAAACCGGATGAAGTGGCTGCTGCTTATCAACTTGCGTGGGAGCTGGGTTGTAAGGGGATTACCGTTTATGTAACCGGATCACGTGAAAAAGTTGTCCTTGAGACCCGCTCAACTGCGGAGAAAAAAACCGATACATCGACACAATTGCTGCCGATGATTTCAGTAGCTGAAAAAGAAGAGGAGCCGCAAATTCCGCTTTGGCACGAGAGTAAAAAACCACGTCCGCGTGCGCTGCGCGGATTCACTTATCGCTCGGAAACTCCATTAGGCAGGGCGTTTATTACAATCAACGAAAATGGCGGCAATCAGCCTTTTGAAGTTTTTATCAATACAGCCAAGGCTGGTTCAGAAACATCGGCAATTTCAGAAGCAATTGGTCGACTGATTTCGTTCACGCTGCGGTTGTCGTCTCCAGTGGAACCGGTGCGCAGACTGGGTGAAGTCGAGAAGCAATTGCGCGATATTGGCGGTGGACGCAGTCTTGGTTTTGGACCGGGACGTGTTCGTTCACTGCCGGATGGTTTGGCACAGGTTTTGGCAGAATATATGGAAGAACGATTGGAACGAATTACGCAAATCAGCAATAATCCTGTTACGGTTCCTTCGGAAAATTCAACTTCCAGGGAAACAGAACGAGTCAAATCACCGATGCTGAAAATTGGTGACCTTTGTCCGGAATGCGGACAGGCTTCGGTCATCAATGAAGAAGGCTGCCGAAAGTGTTACAGTTGCGGTTATAGTGAATGCTGATCAGAACTTGGCAGATAACTAAAAAAAGAGAGCGGTGAATGAGAGACCACCGCTCTCTTTTTTGGTAACATTTTTTGACTTGTGTTCTTCTCAGACGCGTGTCAGGCTTTTTTACAGTGGTCCAGAATATCTTCTAACACAGCAACAGGGTGATCCATGACATCCCAATTAGTATATCGAAGAACCCGATAGCCTTCGTTTTCCAACCAGCTCGTACGTATCCGATCATAATCAATTTAAGCAGCATGGGAATCTCCGTCGATTTCGATGATGAGTTTGTATTGGGCAAAGTAAAAAATCGACGATAAATTTTCCAACCGGGTGTTGTCGGCGAAAATTGATTCCATTCAGCTACGGGTTACGCAAGTGACGCCAGAGGATTTGCTCTGCAGATGTGAGGGGGCGGCGCAATTCGCGTGCATGTTTGAGTATTTCTGGTTTGATTCGATGCATAGAATGTTTACCTTTGTCTGACTTGATTACCCTCATGCAAAAGGATGTACATCTTGGCGGATAACCCTCATCCTACCCTTCTCCCTTTCAGGGAGAAGGAATGCTGTCCCTCTCCCCTTTGGGGAGAGGCAAGGTGAGGGGGAATGCTGCCGGTTGTCTTCGACATACTGCAAATAATCATTTATTCGATAGAACACCCTCATTCTGACTCTACCAAAAAGGATATACATGATAACGGATAACCCTCATCCTACCCTTCTCCCTGGAAGGGAGAAGGAATCGTATCCCTCTCCCCAAAGGGGAGAGGCAAGGTGAGGGAGAATGCCGCCGTTAACCTTCGGCATATTGTAAATATTCATCAATTCGATAGAACACTCTCATACTGACATTGCCAAAAAGGGATGTACATCTTGGCGGATGACCCTCATCCTACCATTCTTCCTTTCAGGGAGAAGGAATGCTGTACCTCTCCCCTTTGGGGAGAGGCAAGGTGAGGGGGAATGCTGCCTGTTGTCTTCGGCATACTGCAAATAATCATCAATTCGATAGAACACCCTCATTCTGACTCTACCAAAAAGGGATATACATCGTGGCGGATAACCCTCATCCTGCCATTGCCAAAAGGGATATGCATCATAACGGATGACCCTCATCCTGCCCTTCTCCCTTTCAGGGAGAAGGAATTGCATCTCTCTCCCCAAAGGGAGAAGGAAAAAATCTGAAGCCGAATGGTTCCTTCAAGGAATCATTCATTTCCATTCTTTTTGAGATATTGTTTATTTTCGTACATTTTTTCATCTGCACGTTTCAATGTTCCAATTAAATCCGAATCCTTCTGCGGATCGAAAATTGCAGATCCACAGGCAATTTGAATCTGATACGGAATGGTTGTATTTATTTTTTCCAATTCGGTTTGCAGTTCATCCACACAAATCTGATAATTATCGCTGGAACAATTCCAGAGAATGCTGCAAAATTCATCACCGCTGAGACGGTAGCTTCGTCCGAATTGCTGAAATACTTTGGATAATAAGTTCGCTGACTGAATAATGCAGGAATCTCCGGCCGAATGACCGTACTGGTCATTCACGGACTTTAAGTTATTCATGTCCATCATAACAAGGCGAATTTGATAAAAGTTCGCCTGACGAATTTCCTTCAGATCCTGCATGAAAGCAGCCCGGTTACGGATACCGGTCAGCACATCCACAAAAGCCATTTTCCTGATTGTCTCTGTCTGAATTCCCTGTTCCATGAGGACATGACTCTCATAATTGATCTTATATCCAAGAAAACACAGGAAAATAAACAGTGAAATGCGGAAAAGTCTGGAGCTGTCTGCCGGAAAATCCTGATAATAATGAATCGTATCTGCTATCGATGCGAAAATGACCAATAACGTGCCGATGTAATCGATCCAGCGCCGCCAATTCTGTTTTCCCCATTCTCTGCGAATCGCCTGAATCGTCGCCAGGAAGATGATCAGGAGCGTAAAAAAATAAAACAAATGAGTAACCGGCAACATCTGGCGTAAGTTCGAAATCTTTGCAATATGGAAGATGGATTGGCCAATGATGAGAATCAGATTTATTTTTAATGCGATCTGAATCATCCGATTTTTCCCTTCCGTGAACGACTCTTGGGCGAATAAAAGCATCGGATAAGGCAAGAATAATAATCCGGCATATTTTACGTAATATGCCAGAACTGCTATATTCATTAACATCTGGGGAAGGTTGGTTAACGTCAGTGACCATATAGCAACGCCTGTTGCAAAGATACCCAAATAAAAAATATTTCTAAAATCTTTGATGATTCTCCGGAAAAAGAAAGATCGAAAGATAAATGTTACTCCGAAAGTAAAAATCGCCAGACAAAATAACAGCGGTATTAATCGTGCGGAAAATTCTTTCTCCAAAATATCATAACGGTTACCAATTTGAAATCCGGTTTGATATCCGAGAAAGTCGGAAAAAACGGGATAAAAATGAATTTCTATTCTTTTCCCACGAAATTGACGTGGAATATCAATACGATTCCAGACGATACCCGGTGTTATTTTGAGCGGATCACTGGATAGGTCAAGCTGATAGATCAATTTCCCATCGACATACGCATGGATGAGCTGATGATGAGAGAAAAATGCCAGAACCATGTCCTCTATTTCGGTTTCCGGCAAAGTATTCATCATGATGACTTCATCCTGATTTTTTACGGCGATATTCTGCGGAAATGTAGCAGAAATACGGGTGATTATGCCGTTGTTTTCATACGACCACCCTTCGTTAAATGAAACGGAATTACTGCCCGGCAGCTGATCCGGTTTCGGTTGGTAACGAATTTCAATCCAGGTCAGAATACCGATCACGATTAAAAAAATCAGAAAATAAATTTGTTTGAGTATTTTCGTCATAAATACAATCAGTCCATTCCATCATTCTGTTGTGTGAAAGACGACAATTCCTCTGTTCTTTTTCGCATTTCCGCCTTATTCTGAAACATTATTCCATCAGCGCGGCTTAACGTATTCATCAGATTTTTATCCGATGAAGCGTCAAATTTTGCGTTTCCAACTGCAATTCTGTAAGGAAAATCGGATTTCCTGGTTATTTTTTCGGATTCTTGCCGTAAATTCCGCACACAGGCTTGATAAGATGAATTGCTGCAATTTTTCAAGATACAACAGAATTCATCACCGCTTAAACGATAACTGTGTCCATAATAGGCAAATGAAGCAGAGATGATTTTTGCGCAATTAATAATGTATAGATCTCCTGCAGAATGTCCAAAATGATCATTGACATTCTTTAAGCCATTTAAATCCATCATGACCAGACGATAATTTTGAAAATCATTCTGATCGATTGATTCCAAGTCTTCTTTAAATGCCATTCTGTTGCGAATTCCAGTTAAAATATCCCGGTATGCCATCTGCTTGACCATTTCCATCTGGATTCCTTTTTCCATCAGGAGTTGATTTTCTGCTTCAGTTTCAAAGCCAAGGATCATCAGGAAAAGCATCAGACCAAAACGGGTAGCTAACGAAAAATCATCCGGAGCTTGCGTATAGGCCCGAAAAATATCAATTAGAATTGAAAAGACCAACAAAATTGAGATCGAATAATAAAGCCATTTCCGGTGGCTTTTCGAGAATTCCTGAATTTGGAATGACCGAATCATCTGAATAGCTGCAACCAATACTGCATAGAGAAAAACGCTCTGTACGATCAATCCTGATTCATGAAAATCGGCAATACCAAAAAAGAACAAGAGGATTTCAATCAGGCAAGCTGAAAGATTCAGGATTAAAGCAGAATCTATTAAAGTGTTTTTCCGGTTCGGGAAGGATTCCCTGAAATAGATAATCATTGGAAATGGAATAACCAGTTGTCCGATGTAAGGAACATAGGAAAATAAAAAAGAATCCTTGAACATCAGCATGGTAATGCTTCGTTCAGTTGCGGATAAAATTGCAAAAACAATGGAAAATAAACCCAGAAAAAGGAATCGCTGATTAATGCCATTGGCAGTTTTCAGCGTCAATCCCTGAAAAACGTCGATGATTCCGATAACCAGAATGATGACGCAAGTGATAAACGGGATTGCAGAAGCAGCAGCCTCATGGCGTACAATATCGAGGCGATTTCCAATAAAGAATTCATTAATTCGTCGGACCTGATTTGGATATGCAGGGAAAAAATGTATTTCTATTGCTTTTCCCTGATCATTCGCATCAAGCCTGAGCATATTCCAGGCATTCCCCGGTGTTTTTTTCAGCGGATCACGCGATGCATCCAATTTATAAACCAGATAGTCATCGATATATACTTTCAGTGCCTGATGAAAGGTGCGAAAGGACAAAATCATATCCTGTGTCTGGTAATTTGGGATGGTATTGATTAAAACAATTTCGCGCTGTCCGGGAGTGCTGACGATTTCCGGCAGCTGATCGATTTGTGTAAAAACCCCATCCTTTTCCACCATCCAGCTTGAATTGAACGGCTGAAAATTATCTCCATCAAGCATTGCAAGGATTTCACTGGATTGTTTTGAAAATTGAATCCAGCATAAGAAAAGGAACGACAGGAAAAGAATGAAGTAGTAAACCTGATTTAGTCTCTTTGCCATATTTAAACTCTTATGATGCAATCATATTTCCAGATCTGTTTTTGAAAGGATGTGCAGTACCTGGTTACCGGACTCTTCAGCTATGTACTTCATGACAACAATGAGAATTTCAGTTCAGCGATTCGAAAAACAAGGTGATTTTTTTGACGTTAATTGGTTATTCACAAAGTATGACATCAACCTTTCGCCAAAATTTCTCTTTTTTTATCCAAAAACTATCAATACTTCGAATTGCTGACTTCAAATTCATTTTATCGTATTCCAAAAGATTCGAAAAGACAGCGATTCAGTAATTCGAATTATGAGAAGAGTTCGAAATATTGTGCTTTTCGAATAGAGAGAAAATTTATTGTTCTTATGGTTTTGCGCGAAGCGCAAAACCATAAGAACAATATAGAATTCATTTCATATTTCGGATTGCTGCTTGTGCGCGTGTCAGGTCTTTTTGAAGTAGTCCAGAATATCTTCCAACACAGCAACAGGGTGATCCATGACATCCCTATTGGTATATCGCAGAATCCGATAGCCTTCGTTTTCCAACCAGCTCGTGCGTATCCGATCATAATCAATTTGGGCTGCATGGGAATCTCCGTCGATTTCGATGATGAGTTTGTATTGGGCAAAGTAAAAATCGACGATAAAATTTCCAATCGGGTGTTGTCGGCGAACTTTGATTCCTTTCAGCTGCGCGTTACGCAAGTGATGCCAGAGAATTTGCTCTGCAGGAGTGAGAGGGCGGCGCAATTCGCGTGCATGTTTGAGTATTTCTGGTTTAATTCGATGCATAGAATGTTTATCTTAATCTGACAAAAGACCCTCATCCTACCCTTCTCCCTGAAAGGGAGAAGGAATCGTATCCCTCTCCCCTTTGGGGAGAGGCAAGGTGAGGGGAGCGTCATTGTTAGTATTCTGCATATTGCAAAGAATCATCCTGACCTTGCCATGAAGAATTTGACATCGTGATGGTTGACCCTCATCCTGCCCTTCTCCCTGAAAGGGAGAAGGAACCGTATCCCTCTTCCATGGTTGATCACAATCCTTCATTGTATGAATCGCTCAGCCAGATTTGGTCATACGCATCGATTTGTTTGATTCCCAGCAGATAACAGCGCGGGTCAAACAACTCAGAGGTAAAGATAACCGGATTTAATTCCATCGACAGATCCACCATTCCCCAGCATCCGTTCTGATCAAGCGTCTCAGGATCCGGGATTTCATTGGAACAATGCAGCGGGTAGCGCGGTTGGGAACAGAACAGGCGGAATTGGATGCCGCTTGCTTCAGCGCCCGCAGCTCCGCCAAAGCTAATCTGTCCGGAATTCTGCAAAAGCTGCTGTTCGATCATGGAGACCACTTTTAAGGGAAAGTGCAGATTTTCAGACTGGAAGGGGATCATGGTTGAAGCGATGAACGGATCACCTGTATAGCTGATACTGATTGCTTCAATACTCATTATTTGAGCCATTTTATCTGAAATGATTATTCCATCTTCTGCCATCGCGGTTTCTCCAAAATCCAATTGAAAGAGCAGATTGTTCCCGGATAGATCAGCCGCAGCAGGTTTCAGTGAAATTGTCTCTTCTGAAATACTCCCATAATTTGACTTTCTGCTGAAAATATCCAATCGAAAAAGCGCAGGATCTGGTGCGACAGAGGGATTGGAAGATTGGAAAACTGCCTGAATTGGGTACGATCGCGTTTGTATTCCCGAAGAGAGAGAATGAACGTCTCGAATCAGAAATGTGTCCAATTCCCATCCGCCTGCGGTAATTGCCGCAACATTCCAACTTTGCCCATCTTCTGCGCTCTGCCAAACGGAATGCAGGAACTCTTTGGCAAATTGATTATCCGGCTGAATCATAATATCCAGCGTATTCCGAATGATGACAAAGTCGGATGAATCGGCTTCTGCCGCCTGATGAATGATATCACCCGGGTAATTTGCATGGATACTCATTTCCGCACTGCACGTTTCCGGGTATGGGACGCCATCGGAAAGAGGCGCTCCATCGGTGCAATTGGCAGGGATGCGGCATGTTTTCATTGTCCCGGAATTTGTACAGTCAAGCAGTTCGCCGAAATTTGTCTGAATGACCAGCAAGTCCGGATTATATATTGATGGATCACCATCAAAGGTCAAATCGATGACTGCATCAGATCCGGTCGGAATTCGATTTTCAAAAAACCTATCCGGATTTCCGATCTGATAAATCGGGCTGAACGTCAGCACTGGCTGCTTTTTCTGGATATTTCCTGGCATTTGGATTGGCTGCTCCTGTGGTTCATAAACAATTTCAAATTGCGGCGCTTCCAAACGGATGGACAGCAGTTTTTCCGAATCAGCGAGCAGCAAATCTCCCTGTGTCAGCGAAAAACTGCATTCAGCGATCATTTGCCCCGATAAATCTTCATTATGAAAAGCAAGCGAAATCGATCCGGATGGATCAGCGCAGCTTCCGACGAAAATTGGATTTGCCAGAAGCGGCCACTCGATCCTGACAAGCGTGTTTTGCAACATCATACATGAAACCGGATCCTCAGTATCTGGGCATTCTGCCTGAATTTGCAACTTATAAAGATCCTGAATCATATAAGCGCCACCATCCATAGCCGGAATTGGCACTTCGGTTTCCTGATGAAACAATCTGGTCCGGAGTGTCACATCCATTTTTGAAACTGGCGGCATCGGATAAACATCCTGACGCTCAGCAGTAGAAGCTGATTCCAAAACAAAGGAAAGAAGATCAGCAGGAATGACGGTCGCAATTGTAAATGAAATGGCAGATTCTGTATTGATTTCCGGTATCGTATCGAAACGAAAAGCGCAGGATGCCTGGAACGATTCATCCCATTGCATCCACTGATTGCACTTCAGTGTGGACTGATGGATCCAGACTGGAATGATCTGGAGAGACGTATCATACTGCAGCAATGCCCTGGCATAATCGGATAACGGCGCAGATGACGGATTTAAATTGACTTCCAGGTTGTAATCGGTCGATACTTTAAGTTGCTGCGGAACAGAGACAACCGCGTGCACCGTTTCTTTGGGAAACGGGTTCGCTGCGATTTCAATTTCCGCGATATCCTCATAAAAAGCGGATTGTAATCGCATTGTAAATATGCCGCTTGCAGTATCATCAGGAATCGTTGAAGGGAATTGCAGCGGACAAGATGCGCTCCAAGTCCCGTCAGCCCCAGCGGATAAAATTCCAAGCTGGTACCAGCCATCTCCGGAAGGTGAAAAACATGATGGCAATTCTCCCATTGAAAATAGAATATCCAGTATGCTCCACTGAACCAGAATCTGATCGGAAGGCAGCGGTGTGCTGTTCTGTGGAACCCCGCTGACCGATCCGGATAACGTATAAGCTGCAATACCACCGGAGAATGCTTGCTGACTGGATGAAGGATGAATGTTACGGTAAAGGCGATTGATCTGATGATTGCTGATTTCTTCGGTTATCGGGCTTGCTTCTTGCGGATTCATTTGCAGAATCAAAGAGGGTCTCAGTGTTACAGTACGCTTCCCCACAGAACCTGGAAGAAAGAGCGGAGCATCCTGAAATTGAAAACGTGGTGATCGGATGGAGCTCTGTAGTGTTCCTGCAGCACTCGGAAGAATTGGCCCGAGAACAAAATGACAGGAAATCTGTGCGACATGAGTATCCGTTTCATGGGTAATCGCCAGAATGGTCTGATTACTGGCATCTATCGGACATAGATCTTTAATGCCATTTTGATTTTGTATGGCATGGGAAGTTCGAATACTCTCAGCCCAATCTTCTGGCCAGGATATGACTGCCTGACCCAGTTCCTCAGTTTCATTCAGACTGTTGATCAGTCTGACTGTGTTTTCATCCGAGAAAGCTGGCACCTGTACGATAAGCTGATAAACGTCTCCTGTGTACAAGCTACCGCATGCCGATGCCATCGAAGAACACAAAATATTTCCGGCAGTGTCGCTGATCTGTAGAAGATGAGTCAAACTGTGCCGGTTGACGGATGTCGGCAGTCCGCTCCAACTGAATGGTGTCATCTGGAAAGCTGCAGCGTCTTCAGAAGAGGATTCCAACTCAAAATTCATCGTCTGGAGTCCTGAAAAAACTGTTTCCGCTGAAAAGACGATCGAGCATGTGAATGTGTTTGAGTTTTCACTTCGGAATTCATCCCCGGGAATGGTCAGTCTGGAAAAATCAGCATCAATAAAATCCAGACAAGAACTTTTTTCCGGATCCAAAAAAGCTTCTGACAGGATCGGCGGCAAATTTGCGCTGATACGTACATCTGCAGACAGCGGCACACTGGTGGTGAGTTTCATCAGGTATTCATCACCTGTAAAAAGAGAATAAGCTACAGAAGTTGTTGATGTATCCAACAGAGTCGGACGCACCGTCACAGGCTGCGATACAACAGCAGTCTCCTCGAATGACTTGGGTGCAGTCATCAGGCGGTTGACACCAGCAGGTGCGCTGACATCCAATGTGATCTCCTTCTGTGAGCCAACCGCTGCATCATTTCCGGCAAAACTGACAATGACAGGCAAGCTGTCTGCGGATGCAGTGAAACTGAGCTGGCAGAAAGAGGATGATACACTGACATGGATACCGGTTCCATCATTGCAGTCAACACCATCGGATAACGTCCCGCTGAATGAGGTAACCGTGATTGAATTTTCTCCGGAAATCGAACAACCATAATTCTTAATTCTGGCTTTCGCGTTCAAATCGATAATCTGTCCTTCAGTAGTATGCCCGAAATAGGGCAGCAGTACCGAAATGGCTGATATTCCCCCGGAAGCGTTGATGGCGACTGGAGCTTCTATGGCTGGAGTCCGATATGACATTGCAGGATTGATTTGTGAGCGCGAAAGTAGGAACGGTGTCAGATTGATGACCTGACTGGATGGTTCTCCGGACGAATCGAGCAAATAATAGGAAACGGTGCGGGTTCCTGATGGATTGATGATGTCGGAACAATACTTGCCGACAAGTTTGTCAAATACGGTTCCTTTTCGAAAATTAATCCAATACACCGTGTCTGCTGACAGAGGCTGTGTCAGATGTCCGACATCTACATAGGACAAGTATCTGCTGATTTCAGCTTGAATGAACAGATCCGAATCGCGGTCTGCGTCATTCGAATTAAAAACCTGGTAATTTGGATCCTGCTCATCCGCTGCATAGGTCAGCGTGGATGGCTCCATGATACCGACCTCCTCACAGCGGATCTGCCAATGATTGCCGCCGTTTTGCCAGGTACAGGCAGAGGGCTGCCAATCCATCGAATTTGGCTGCATTCTGGCGATTACCTCAGACTCATATCCATTTGCGGTTAACAGCGATTGCCAGGCGCTGTCCGTTTGGTCTGCTCCGAAAACTGAATCCGCAACGTTAACTTTGATATGAAATCCTCGTGGTTTAGGAAATGTTGAAATATCCAGTTGTATCGGACAGTCAACCTTTCCGCCTTTCAGGTAGAATGCATTGAAGGCATAGCTGGTTCCATGCAATTCTGAAGCGGTAATGTCAGGCCAGCGAACGGAAGGTGATGAAAAATTTGCAGGATCCGTAATGCCCGCAGGCATCAGCATCAGAAAGGCTTTCTGTATACCGCGAACTTCAAAAATAACGCTGTTTTCTCCAAAAAGAATTCCATCGCCTGAATAGTTGATCTTCAGAATAAAATTCCCGCTTTGATGGACGACCGGAAATTCAATGACAGCGGCCGCCTGCGTGAAATTCAACCTATCCCGGACGACAGTCACTGCGGAGGATGCAATGCAGTAATCTGGATCTGTTTTACTGCATAGCAATCCGGAGACTGTGCCGGGATTCGTTCCGAATTGTCCGCTTTTGGTGCTCAGCGACAGATTGACAAAGAAACCGCTGCCGGCCAGAAAGCTCGAATCCAGCGTGAAATAGCGTACGACTGGTGATAGGGATGGATCAGTCTGGCTCATGATCTGATGTTCCGGATCCGCAATGTACGTATTGCAGTCACTGAATTTCATCGATTGCAGCGAAGCGCTGATATTGATCATGGATATCATGATCGGGAAGGGTTCGGACTGAGAGGCAGCAAAGATATCATCACCTGAGAAGACCGCGATAATTTGGGATGCCAGACTGTTGATTAACTTCAGCGTGCAAAAGTTGTCTCCTCCCGGCTTGATCGTGCAGGAGGAATAACCGTCTGTGACGGTAATCGTGCCGCTTATGCGCTCGGATCGGCTTTCCTGCGGGAGGACGTTGACAAAAATTTCCAGCTCATCACCGATTTCGTACATCTCCTGATCCGGCAATACCCCGCTGATGGTAGTGGTCGTCGGAATACCGCTATGCGCGGCAACCTGAATCGGGAAGGGTTCAGAAGTGGAAGGAGCGTAATTCGCATCGCCGGAGTACGCAGCTGTAACAGCTGTGGACAGGCTGCTGATCAGCTTCAGACGGCAGGCATTCTCCCCTCCCGGCTTGATCGTGCAGGAGGAATACCCGTTCGTGACGGTGATCGTGCCGCTCAGGCTCTCGCTTCGGCTTTCCTGCGGGATGACGTTGACAAAAATTTCCAGTTCGTCACCAATTTCGTACATCTCCTGATTCGGCAATACCCCGCTGATGGTGGTGGTCGTCGGAATACCGCTATGCGCGGCAACCTGAATCGGGAAGGGTTCGGAAGCGGAAGGTGCATAAAATGTATCGCCTGCATAGGAAGCGCTGATTTGGCTGGCATCCAGATCAATCAGGGACAGCGAACACTGAGAGGCATTATCGGCAGCGATCCAGCAGGCAGAAGTCCCGTCAGTCACTTTAATTTTTCCTTCTGGCGGATGGTCTGAAAAACGCTCCTGTGAAAAGTCAATATGCACATCCACCGTATCACCGACTGTATAGGCAGATTGATCTGGAAACAAGCCTGAAATTTTCAGACTCGGAGACGGTTTCTCCTGGATGATCAATGGACCTTTTTTTGCTGCGGCCGGAGAATAGCGGCTATCACCCAGATATCGAGCGCTGATTTCTTTTACTCCTGTGCTGACAAACGTCAGGTTACAGGAATTACGCGGCAATGTGATGATACAACTGGCTGTTCCATCATTGACCAGGATTGTCCCGGTTGGATACGCTGCAGACGGTGATAAATCGGAGAATTCTGTGTAGACGGCGACCGTTTCGCCTACCGAATAGGCAGAAGCTTCTGGCAGTATCTTCCGAATTTCGAGTTGGATGGTTTGCGGCTCGGATTCGGACGGATCTACGCGGATGTCGACATTGGCAGAATCGGAGTACATGCCGTTCCAGGCTTTAAGGATGAATGAGGTCTCTTTGGATATGTGGATGGTCAAAAATCCAGCCGGATAGAGCGCCTCTGTGATCAGGAGCCCGCGTGACTGGATCGACAGATCATCAGAACTGTAAAAAATGCCGGGCGCTGCCACTGGCGTGGGAAAGGATTCTGAATCAGAGCGGACGGATGGATCGGATGCCAGCAACTGGATGCGTGTCCATTTTCCGGCTACGGACCAGGAAAGAATCACATCCCCCGTTCCTTGCACCTCAACCGGATTTGCTTTGAAAAATTCAATTTCAGGGGGCGTTTCTTTTTTTGCATCTCCGATCAGCACCGGCAGCCAGAAGAGCTGATTCCCGGTTTCGTGTTGAATCGTCAACACAAAATTCACCGACCTTGTCAGGGAGAACACCTGACTTCCGGTGGAATCAACCGGAGTTTCAGAGAGCGGTTCCAACATGATGGTTGAGACTCCCTCCACCTGCCACTCCACCCATACCTGCTCTCCCGTCTGGAGCTGGCGTTCCGGCTGGTATTCAATCAATCGGAAACCGGCTGCTGTAGCTTCGTCCGGAATCAATTCTGAAAATTTTTGGGAAAAAACCGAGGCTGATCCGGTTTCCGGTTTCACCCACAGGATGAGTTTTTTCAAAACCGGCTTTTTTGGATTGGGTTGCAGGAAAAGGCTTCGGATCATCTTCCCGGATCCGTTTTTTGCCTGCAGCGCGACATAGGTGCCTTCGTGTAAAGAAATTGACTGTTCGCCAATAAATTGCGTTCGTGATAATGTGCTTTTTTCATTGCCGATCGATAAAATTGCCTGATCCGCCTGATCTCCGACGCGCCAACGCAGCAAGGCAGATTCTTCTCCGTTGCTGGTGGACAGATCCGCTTTCAGCAGATCAATGGTTGGTAATTCAGAAATCACCTGGATTGTGATTTCCTTTTGAATCTGGCGCTGCAGCAGACGGGAAAACCAGTTCTCAACGGTCAGGCGATAGGTTGAGGATTGTGCCGGACTGACCGTAAAGCCTGTTGCCTTCCGGTCAATGTTCCGGTCGATATCTCCCGAAAGGGACAATCGATCCACAGAGGGAGAAACACGCCATTGCAAAGAGACGGATTCACCCTTGCGGATGTGTGTCTGATCTGCAGTCAGCGACTCAATTTTTGGATACAGGAAGACACATCCGCATGCGATCACCATCAGCAGCGCGGCGGAATAGAGGATCAGGATTCCAGTGATGAGAAGGCTGCCGGCGGATCGATTTTTTTTCTTCCGCTCCATCCTTTTGCCAAAATCCACATCGGTGAATTGCAGATCCGGATTCACTTCATTGGGTGTGTTTTCTTTATCCATCGGCTGAACCTATAAATTCATACAATGCAATTATAAAATATTGTAATTAGCAATATAATAATAATTGTATCAGATTTTATATATAGTTCAATTGCTGAATAGTATTAATTACATCTCATGCTCTTTCCATTAAATAAAGATTCAAAATATTTTTAAAAATAAAAATTGTCGCAATTCAGCGATTCGTAATAATTTTCTTTTTTCTCAAATGGCTTTTCCAAAATTCGAATTATTGGTCGCAATTGGTGTAAATCATAGCTCATAAGTACTTATGATATACTTCATCAGGTATCATTTGCTGTGTCAATACAGATTACTTTTATTTTTATTTCAGTTCGGGATCTCTACCTGTGAAAATAAAAAATTACCGAATGGATCGACATTCCATAATATTTTTTTTTATATGGGTTGTTTCTTTATTGGTTTTCAGAATCCGAATTATAAATTTTCTGGATTTCATTTTTTTTGAAATAACAGAGAAATCTTTATTAACCCGAAATGTCTATATTCAAATTGCAGTCTTATCAGGATCATTTCTGCTAATATTTTTTCTACCAATTATTCTTCAAAATTGTTTTTTCCGAAAAACTGATCTGACGATGAATCATGCTGCAAGAGTCTCTATACTGTCTCCACTGATTGTTATATTCGTTTGTTTCTGTATATTGTCGTGGAATGTGCGACTGAAGCGGGATGATTACTGGGAAATTTTTGATGCACAAACATTGGGACAATTTAAGTTTATTGCGTCATCTTATCTAAATCTTATGACGAGATATACATCCCTACTTCTAAAAAGTTTATATGCTATATTTCCCCCTACTCTTTATATCGATTCATGTTTAATTCTCTGTTTAATAATGATTTTTTCAGGATTGAGTCTGATTAATAAAATATTTCTTGAACATTTTTCTATAGTTCAAGATATACCGACTCTCAATATGGTTTCACTTGTAATGGGTGGGAATGAAACGGTTGGATTTTTAATGATGTCCCCGAAAATATGGGAAATTTATCTATGGGGTTCTGGAGCTTTCGTATATGCTTTTGGAATTGGACTGACGATTCTATCAATATACTGCATATTAAGAATCATTTTGGGAAAATCGAAGTCATCAGGTTTCTTCATATTCACGTCGATCCTTTGTATATTATCCTGCGGTTGTTCAGAATTAACGACGATTTCTTTCTGTATTTATTCTTTCGCACTGCTTATTGGATTTAGACTTTTTTATCATCGTCCATCCGGATGGAATAAAAAACTGATCTTTTTTTGGATTTTATCCTGGATTGCCGCATTGTTTTCATTTGCTGCTCCAGGCGGGAAAGCCAGAGCAGATTCTTTTATACAAATTTCTTCTGAGGACAGTTTTTTTGCACTGATCATTTCTCGAATAGGTGATGCTTTTCAGACTGGTTTGAATGTAATAACCGGCTTTTTCTTGTACAGGCTGGATCTTCTGGTTTTTTTCTTACTCGTTTCGTTTCTCCTCGGATTGCTAGTTAAAATCAGAAAAGAAAAAATTATTCAGCTTCTTTTTATTATCTTTGTCCTGTTGTTCGCTTCCTTTGTATGTATCCTTCCGAATGCTCTTCTCCATTATGTACCAACACGCGTTGTCGGGATTCCATGGTCATGGATTTATTTGTCCAGTTGTTTGTTGACCTTCGTAGCAGGATCTTTATTAGTAAAGAAACCGAGTAAAGAGTATTTATATATCTGTTTATTGATCGGGACGATCATCCCAATGTGTATTTTTGGATCTTTTTTCTCTAACAGTATTGATATGGTAAAGCGAATCAGGTTGGAATGGGAATATCGGGATCAAATTTTGCAAACCATTGACAAACAACCAACATTAATCGAAACTTGTCAAGTTCCAGTTCTGGGAACAGATATGATGGATATTCTGGAGAATCCGCAGGATGAATATAATAAAAATATTGCGCGTTATTATGGAGTAAAACAAATAATGGCTAAAGAAAACTGTCGCAGTTGGATCGAAAATGAACAAACTCAAGTGGCACAATAAAATACTAAATTAAGATTTTTTTTAGCACGTCTTAATTCACGATTCGGGGAAAAACAGGATGACTTTTTATGGATAAAAACCAGAAAACAAACTTGTCCATCATCATAATTCTCGGATTTATCTATTTTTGTCTGATGATTCCGGCGAATGCTACTGGCGCAAAAACGCCGCAGATGCTGTCCATCTTTGAGGTGGATGAGTATGCGCAATATGAGCATGTCCTGCGTATGCTGACACCGGGGGAAACGCTGTATCAGTCGATCCGTAACTTTTTCGTCTATCTGCATTATTTTTACGGGTACCCGTTTTATTTTTTGTCTGCAATCCTTCTTTTCCCGTTAAAGCTGATCAACGGAAGCAACTGGCCGGACAATACGCAGACGATTGTCTGCTGGCTGCGTCAAACAGTCAGCGTACTGCCGATAATTGCCTCTGCCGGGATGCTGGTCTGGATTACCACGCGCTTGAAGAGGAGATTCCTCTCCATCGGACTGTTTGTGTTCCTGTTAACGCTGCCCGGTGTGATCCTCAACAATTTCTGGTGGCATCCGGACAGTCTTTCGCTATTTTTCATTACGCTGGTATTCTTTTTTCTGGATCGGGACCAACTACGTTTCGGGCGTAATTTCTACGCTGCCGCTGCCGCATGCGGTGTGGCTGTCGGGATCAAATATGCCGGGTTGTACTTTGCAGCCGCGATTGCGGTGTATCTGCTGATCGGTTTCTTCCTGAAAAAGATCTCTTGGAAACAGACGGTTTTCCGCGGTCTGAGCTTTGTCCTGATCATGATCGCATCGGTGGTGATCTCCAATCCGCTGCTGCTGCTGCCCCAGGAACGGGCGGAAATACTCCGCACACAGCAGTTGCAGTTCGAACAGACCGGGACCGGCATCTTTGTCGATCGGCACAGCGCTTTTCTCGAAAACTGGAATTTACCGTCGGATATCCGGCGTTATTATGCTGAAACCTGGTGTTTTGTTTTTGCGCTGGGCAGTCTGATCGCCGGATTCTTTCGCAGCCGCGCGGAAAAGATCCACAGTGCGACGCTGCTGGCTTACCTGATTGTTACATTCAGCGTAATCCTGCTGGCAGCTTCGCGCCGCCTGCATTATTATCTGCCGGTCGTGCTGCCGTTGTTCGCCATGCTGCCGAGCCTGTTTCAAACGACTTCCGCAAAACACAAAAAACTTTTCGATACGCTCCTGTGTCTGGTTCTGCTGCTGCAAGGCATCCCCAACCTGCTGCTGAGCGTTTCGCTGTTTCGGACGCAATTGTCACGAGAAGCGACTTCTCCGGCAATTCAACTGTATGAACAGGTCAAAAGCGAACTGCTTCCGCAGATCAGCCAGCCGGAAGGACGGATGTTGCGCGTCTTCCGCGACTGGAAAATTTATTTTCCGGAACAGGACGGATTTGCCGTACAGATGGATTGGGAGATGGCAACGTTGGAGCGCATTCAGGCTTGGGATCCGGATTTGATTTTGCTGGAACAGGAGAATATTCGTATGTTTGCGGATCCGGAGGCAGTTTCTGAGGCAGTTGATCCCGAAGCTATGCAAAAGATGCACGCATTTTATGCCAGCGCGGCACAGGACCAATTGCCGGGATACCGCAAAGTGCTGGAAAACCATTTTGCAGTAGTCTTTGAAAAAACCAGCGATTCAAAATTGGAAGTGAAGTAATGCGTATCCTTTTACTTGTGCAATTCGCGCACAAGAAAAAGGACAAAAAGAGCTCTCTTTATTCTTCGACACCTGCCGATTTCAGATCAAACCCGCATTTCGGACAGACCAGATGATTGTATACGCGCGTGCCGCAGCGGCAGACTTTGCCGATTTCACGGGCCGGATTTCCGACTACCAGCGTGTACGGTTTGACATCACTGGTGACGACCGATCCGGCACCCACCATGCAATATTCACCTAATGTGTGCCGGCAGACGATCGTCGCATTGGCTCCGATCGAGGCTCCTTTTTTCACCAGCGTTTCGGATACTTCCCAGTCCTGATTGAATGCCCGCGGGTAATAGTCGTTGGTAAAGGCGACATTCGGGCCGATGAATACATCGTCCTCGATTGTGACGCCATTGAAAACCGAAACGCCGTTCTGAATTTTCACGCGGTTTCCGATTTTCACGGCATGATCGATATACACATCTTTGCTGATAATACAATTTTCACCGATTTCCGCATCTTCACGGATTTGCGCGTTGATCCACACTTTGGTTTGTTTGCCAATTTTTGCTTTTTCCGATACGTGCGCGCTGGGATCTATGTATGGCTGATCAGACATTTTGTTTCTCCCTGTGTTTTCACCCAATTGTTTCTCTTAATTTCAATTTCCGTTTTGAATAACAGCGATTCGAAATTTGGCAAAAATCATTTGAGAAATAAGAGAAAAATGGTTATTGTTTCGTTTTTGCGTTCCGAGTAGAAACGAAACAACTACCAATAATCCTTCATATCATTCGAATCGCTGTTTGAATGATCAATGCTTTGACTGAAATCACGGATCAGCGAAATTGATTGACCGCTTCCACGATGGCATCTTTGTCCGCCTGCGATAAAGCGGGATGCACGGGCAGCGAAACGACCTGTTGTTTGACATCATCGGCTGCCTGCCAGCGGGCGGGGAAACCGCGATCCGCATAGCACTTCTGTTCCGGGATTGTCAGCGGATAAAAGACGCCGTATCCGATGTTGCGCGTTTCCAGATGGCGCACAAAATCGTCCCGGCGGCCATCGGCAACTTTCAGCGTATATTGATGGAAAATGTGTTTTGCCCCATCCTGCACAAAAGGCGGGGTAATCAGCGGATTGCGCATGTTTTGGCTGAAATAAGCTGCAGTTTGGATTCGCATCTGATTGAAAGCATCCAGTTTTTTTAATTGGCAGCGGCCGATTGCTGCGGCAATATTCGTCATGCGATAGTTATAGCCGATCTGATCATGATAATAGCGCACTTCCATGCCATGATTGATCAGCAGCCGGCATTGTTTTTCCAGTTCCGGATCGGAAGTGACAACCGCGCCGCCTTCTCCCGTGGTCATATTCTTGGTGGGATAAAAGCTAAAGCAGCCCAAACTGCCGAATGTGCCGACCGCCTTGCCCTTCCACTGCGCACCGTGCGATTGAGCGCAATCCTCAATCAGGATCAGGTGGTATTTCTCCACCAGCGGCATGATCTCATCCATATTGCAAGCCTGACCGAAGAGGTGCACGATCTGCAGCGCTTTAATGCCAGGATTCTCCTGCAGCGCTTTCTCCACAGCTTCAGCTGACAGGTTGAAGGTACGCGGATCGATATCCGCGAAGACCGCATCCGCGCCGGTATACAGAATGGAATTGGTCGAGGCGATAAAGGAAAACGGGGTGGTCAGGACTTTGTCCCCGGGTCCGATACCGAGCGCGCGCAGCCCGACTTCCAGCGCGGTTGTGCCGGAAGTAGTCGCAATGCAGGCTTTTGCGCCAATATATTCGGCAAACTCATTTTCAAACGCATGTACCACACTGCCGGAAGCAATCATTCCGGAATCCAGAACATCCATCACCGCTTTTTTTTCTTCATCCCCAATTAAAGGTTTTCCGATCGGAATCATATCCTTACACTTTCCTGAAAAAAATTTTTCCCCTCTTAAACCGTTCAGGGCTCGTTGGAATCAATAGTATTGCAGCGTCATCCGTGCTGCTGGAAAAATTATATCAAAAAATGGACAGCAGCGATTCGAAATATAAAAAACGATTTTGGATAACCCATCCGCAGTATGTAGGCTAAAGACATAATTTCGAAAAAGAGATATAGAAAAATGAGCTGATCGATCAGTTTATAGAAGTACAACAATTAACTGACAAGTAATCTGGTTTGAATCAGGTGTAATGTCTATAAAACTAACTCTTTTGACAAAAAGTTGTACTTATAAATTTCCAGAATAGACACATCATTCACTCTTATTTCAAAAACGGGATCAAGTTTGGACAAACACTCCAAAGCAATTGGATCATAAAAACTAGGTCGCGTAATAAACATAATATAGACTGATTTACCTTTGTTTATTGAACCAGCTATTTGAGGGGCATCAATGACTTCAATATCATCCCTAAGCCATATGGAGTCAACCAGTTTTACAATGTGATCACCAACGGCAACATAAAGCTTTGAATCACGATCAGCATTCTTAGATAACCATTTAAGCCCTTTGCGATATGAGCTTCCCCAATAATCTGTGGCTTCATCTGCGCCAAATTTTTCTTTTCCACCTGCCAAACCGCCGCAGATTTTGTTGAAGTAGATATATTGATAGGATCCAAATTCTTTTATGATGAATGCTGTATTAATGGTTGTGAGTAGAAACAGGCTAATTCCTGAAGCAATGACTGTTTTTTTATTTTGTTTGCCAATAAGATTAATGATTGATGCGGCCCCCATTCCTGCAAGCAATGCGGCCGCTGGAACAAATTCAAGAAAATGACGAATCCCATCAAAATTGACAGAAGAAAAAATTGAGTTCCGAATAATTGGAACTAAGAACCAAATTAACGCTAATCTATAAGCAATTTCCTTCTTCTTCCTTATTTGGATGATGGAAAAATATAAACCAATCACCAAACATAAAAGCATAATCTCAGGAATAACAGCGATGGTTATGGAAAGTGGCTGCCAATTCCAGATAATTGAGGCTGAAGTTGTTCCACGAGAGAAGATATATGAGAAATAGTTTTTTACATTTGAAGGGTTTGAATATAAATATGGCCAGGAAAGAAAATAGGTGATCAATCCACTTGCCAGCATTAATATGTATTGAAAATATCGGGTTTTTATGTGATTCCACATTGCTTTAGGAGCAATTGGCCAAAATCCTAAGATGAATGTTACTGGAAGGAATAATGCGTTTGCTTTTACCCCCAGAGCAACGCCGCCAGCCAGGCCAACCAAAACAGCTCGTTTCCAAGACGGATTTTCATACCAAACCCAGAACGCAAGCAGAGCAAATCCAAAAAACACCATTTCTGGAATGTCTTTTACATTGAAATGCATATCTCCCCACAAACGAGGAAAAGTACCCATAAAGAGGATGGAAAATAAACCTACCCATTTTCCGAGACGTTTTGAGATAAAAAAATAGAATACAACTAGGAAAGAACTAACAAGCAAAATCGGGAACAGATGGAATGCGTCGATGGGATCCAGCCATTTCAACTTGTAACTAAAAACATACATGGTGGCGGCAGAAGCCGTATCAGCCAATGCTGGGAATTGATGAGGGATGCCACGACAAGGCGATTTAAATAAGTCAAGTTGGTGGTTTTTATGCATCGATAAATACTCATCAAAGCGTAAATAATTTGGGTCAAAACTTGAAAAATAATGCAGGTATCTTTCACCAAAAAAGAGATTTCCCAAGCTTTCATCCCAGGTTGCGCCATATTGTGTAAGAGTTGAAATTCCGCTCAAACAGAACACTAGAATGAATAAAATAGCAATGAAGTCAACAAGGAATTTTGTTGATAAGATTCTGTTTCTAAATTGTGCCATTTTGCCTCCACCAAAAAAACTTTAGTGTTGTGTTTTTTTAAACCTAAGTTTCACGTCTGATGATTTTTGCCAACATATTCACCCCAGAAGGGTGATAGGTATGGCTGATCACACATAAGTTTAGCATCACATCCTCCATTGTCCAGCGATTTTTGTGATCCAATTCATAACACAATAGGACATTTCTAAAATGCCTTGACATCGAAATATAAAAAAGAATTGTTGTTGTGGTGTTTTTTGCATAAAAAAGACAGGTTTCTCCAGAAAAAGGAGAAACCTGTCATGAATTGTGAAAGCATCAAGCCGGTTGAGATTATGGCATCTGATAAGGTTCTGCGTGATCGAGCGTCGCCATGACCACATAGCGGTTGTCATACTCGTCGGTAATCAGATTGTAACTGTCACAGGTGACCAGCGTCAGCGATTTCTCGCCGTTCGGCTGGAACAGTTGATACACGTCATGCGGTTTGGTATAGAACGAGTTGTTCACCTTATAGACGTATTTCATGCCGTCTGTGGCGTAGATATAAATCTCATCCTCCAGGTGCAAGCCGGTCAGGTTGACAAAGACACCCTGCGAATAATAGTGGCCGGTCAGTACGGAATTGCCGGCGTACGGGATATACGCGCCGCCCTCCAGCTCGCCGACATAGCCGCCGACCATCGTCAGATCCCATCCGTTGTCAAACGAACCGCCGATATACGATACATGCACGATCGGGATCGGCGTTTCTATGCCCAGTCCGATGGCCGGAATCTGTAGCGAATTGCCGGTGAAGATAATATCCGATTTGGATGCACCGGCCAGCGGCTGCGGTGAGCGCAGCGAATAGCCGGTGTCCGGAATTTTCTCCTGCTTGCATTCTTTGATGGACATCTGCATGATCAGCGTCATGTCATTGCCCGTCTCTTCGCGGTAATAGCTGATCAGGTAAGGTTTGTCATCCAGGATGGAGGGTTTGCCGTTCATTGTGAATTTACCGCCGGTGACGATGGCGCGGGTGTACGGGGGCAAAACGACCTGCTGCGCACCGCACGAACCGCCGTCCGCGGAATAGCCTTCCGCCAGCACCTGCCACTCGCAATACAGTTCGTTCATCTCCAGCGCAGTCGGCATAAACGATTCCGCAGCGCTGAGCGTGAAGGTCATCTTTTTATTCGAGTAATTCGAGATAAATGAGTAAGATTCGTTAACCGCCTTAAACTCGACCTGTTCCGAGTCCCAGTCTTCGTTACAGCCATCCCAGGCGGCTTCAAAGCGGCCGTCGTTGCCGGGGGTGTAGCAGGAGAGGTCCGAATCCTTTTGAGGAATGGTGATATACAGTTTCAGTTGTTTCGTATTTTCTAGTGTAGTGTTTGTGGTAATATCTGTTGCAAAAGCACTGATCAGATACGTTCCCGGTCCATCCGCTACAAAATTAATCGCTGTCATTTCAAAAATGTTAGTTGCGGTTTGAAAAAGGCGCATTGGAATACGCGAAAGCGTAGAACGTGATACTTCATTAGCTCCCCACGTTGTCCCTGTGTAATATCCGTCGTTGACGACAACGGAGCTGACATAAGAGCCCGTACCGGATTGGTGTTCACAGGTGGCATCCATACATTTTAATGTTCCAAAATAATAATTGGTTGTATTTTCGGGATAGGATTCTCCAGGTAAAACTGGAATATCTATCGTATCTGCGCACCATCCCCCCACTCCTCCTCCGAAATTACATGGATCTAATTGAATTCCCACACCTGGAGTAGGACCAGTCGTATCGATAAATGAGATGTTGAATAATTGCTTGGATGATTTGCATGGATCGTAGGCGGATGAAGCAACGCGATGATTTTCATTGCCTGTTCCTGTACAGTAATTCGAAAACTGCACGCTCATGTTACGCTGAAAATGGAACATCGAATTTTCGTAGCCTAAGGTAGGATCCACATTGCGATAATAAAAATCGATGGTAAAGTTCGTCTGTGTAGGAAGAAGCGCTGGAATGGTATTGTTGATTGTGATTGCTCCGCCTACCAGTTTTATAGGTAATTTTGTTATATCCCATAAATCGTTAATACCAGTAGTACAAGTACCCAATGCTGTTGGTACTGTCATGTCAGCACATTTATTTAATGTAGCAATTGTACTGGAATCAGTATTTTGAATATATGAATACTCCAAGTAATAAGGGGTGTTATCATTAGCGAGAAACTTCAGTACTATGTCATAATCGTAACTATTTGTTTCAGGAGAGGCCACAATTTTAAATCTCTCAGGTGTAATCGTTTCTCCTAAGGGGAAACTGACGATCCGAAATGGATTGGTTGAACTTTCATTAAACAAAATTTCTTGTTCTTCAGAATAAGTAGGATCAGGTATGTCGTTATCATCACAATCATCATTTGCATTATAGATAAATGCAGTAGCAGGAGCTACAGGTGAGAAAGTTCCAGTTCCCTGATTCTGCGCACAGGCTGTCGATGCCGCGTCAATTTTGGCAACGCCTGTAAGCAGCACATCGGCAGGGGTTACAGCGGATTCACTTATCTTGATTGTATACTCCCCATACACAACGACCTCATTCGGTACTGTACCGGTGATATTGGGAACGAAGGTCACATGGATGGCGCTGATTGTACCGCCTACAGGGAAACTATTGCAGCTAAAATCATTATTCGCAGGCGTTATTGTTAACTGCTGGCATTGGTATTCCGTGCTGTCCGATGCGGCATACAAGGCGACTTCTTTCACAACATCTGTGCCAATATGATAACCAGTGCTGCCGACCAATCCATTGGGATCAGTGATTTCTACGATGATGTTGCTGCGGAATTTTTCCGTTGTCGGATCGGTGATCGAGACGGGCGCGCGGAATTCAATACCATCATTCTTAACGTCTTTACAGTCATCATTGGTCAGCGTAAATGTGGCAACCGCGCTGACCTGCATTGTGGCAGCCCCGGCAAATACCAGCGTCAGGAACACGGCTGTGATCAGCCAGAGCATCATTTTTTTTGTATTCATAAGAGTTCTCCTTACAGGTTTCTCCAATTGGTTTTTCAAGAATCATAATCTCCGGCGAGCCGGTGAGTTCTATTTCCAGTTTCCAACAAAATTAATCCTACCATAAAACCGGCAATCCGTAAAAAAAGGGCGGAAAAGCGCTGCTTCATGCGAGGGCAGCCGGAAGATTCCCGTTCTCGTCCCGGTCAGAAGGATATTTTGATAACGTTCCAGCCTGGCAAATGGTTCCAGTTATTCGAATGACAAGCGAGAAAAGATTGCTTCGCCCTTACAGAATGATCGGAAAGACAGATTGTCATGGGAGCTACTAGACGCTCTATTTGTCATTGCGAACTTGTGAGTCCTATAGGGGCGAGCCCCACAGGGGTGTAATTTGTCATTGCGAGCCCTGCAAGGGCGAAGCAATCTCCCTGCCACACAAAAGAATGATTGCCATGCGAATAAAGATTGCCACGTCGGGCTGACGCCCTCCTCGCAATGACAGATTGCCAAGCGAGCCCCGTATGGACGACGTTTGTCATTTCGAACTTGTGAGTCCTGTAGGGACGAGCCCTGCAAGGGCGAAGCAATCTCCTGACTTGTGAGGAAAGATTGCTTTGTCGGGCTGACGCCCTCCTCGCAATGACAGATTGTCGGACTGACGCCCTCCACACAATGACAGATTGGTGTGCGTCCCGCACGGTGTCGGCGTTTGACATTGCGACCGTAGCGATATTTGTCATTGCGAGCCCTGCAAGGGCAAAGCAATCTCCTTATAAATGAGGAAAAGATTGCCATGCGAAAAAAGATTGCTTCGTCGGGCTGACGCCCTCCACACAATGACAGATCGGTATGTGTCCCGCACAGTGTCGGCGTTTGTCATTGCGACCGTAGCGATATTTGTCATTGCGAGCCCCACAGAGGCGTGGCAATCTCCCCGCCACACAAAAGAATGATTGCCATGCGAATAAAGATTGCTTCGTCGGGCTAATTCCCTCCTCGCAATGACAGATTGCAAAGCGAGCCCCGTATGGACGACGTTTGTCATTGCGAACTTGTGAGTCCTGTAGGGACGAGCCCTGCAAGGGCGAAGCAATCTCCTGACTTGTGAGAAAAGATTTCTTCGTCGGGCTAATTCCCTTCTCGTAATGACAGATTGCAAAGCGAGCCCCGTATGGACGACGTTTGTCATTGCGAACTTGTGAGTCCTGTAGGGACGAGCCCTGCAAGGGCGAAGCAATCTCCCCGCCACACAAAAGAATGATTGCCATGCGAATAAAGATTGCTTCGTCGGGTTTATACCCTCCTCGCAATGACAGATCGGTATGTTTCCCGTACAGTGTCGGCGTTTGTCATTGCGACAGTAGCGATATTTGTCATTGCGAGCCCTGCAAGGGCGTGGCAATCTCCCTGCCACACAAAAGAATGATTGCCATGCGAATAAAGATTGCTTCGTCGGGTTTATACCCTCCTCGCAATGACAGATTACCAAGCGAGCCCCGTATGGACGACGTTTGTCATTGCGAACTTGTGAGTCCTGTAGGGACGAGCCCTGTAAGGGAGAAGCAATCTCCTCACATGTGAGAAAAGATTGCTTCGTCGGGCTTATTCCCTTCTCGTAATGACAGATCAATCCCTGAATTATTCATCATATAAATCTTTCCACTCCGGATTGATGCTATTAATCAAATCGATTTTCTTCTTACGCGATCCCGCTTTAATTTGTTTCTCACGAGAAATCGCTGCGTAAACATCACTACTGGTCTCAAAATATACCAGTTTCGTCAAATGGTACTTGGATGTAAAGTAGCTCCCTTTTCCTGATTTGTGTTCTATTACTCTACGCTGTATGTTGTTCGTTACACCTATGTAAAGGACGGTGTTGTGGGAATTGGTCATGATGTACACGTAGTATTCCTTCTCTTTCATACAATCTCTCCTATCTGTTGTTGCAAATCCCCACAAGGGCGCTGTTTGTCATTGGGAGCCCTGCAAGGGCGAAGCAATCTCCTGATAAATGAGGAAAAGATTGCCACGCGAGGAAAGATTGCTTTGTCGGGCTGACGCCCTCCTCGCAATGACAGATTGTCGGACTGACGCCCTCCACACAATGACAGATTGGTGTGCGTCCCGCACGGTGTCGGCGTTTGACATTGCGACCGTAGCGATATTTGTCATTGCGAGCCCTGCAAGGACAAAGCAATCTCCTTATAAATGAGGAAAAGATTGCCATGCGAAAAAAGATTGCTTCGTCGGGCTGACGCCCTCCACACAATGACAGATCGGTATGTGTCCCGCACAGTGTCGGCGTTTGTCATTGCGACCGTAGCGATATTTGTCATTGCGAGCCCCACAGAGGCGTGGCAATCTCCCCGCCACACAAAAGAATGATTGCCATGCGAATAAAGATTGCTTCGTCGGGCTAATTCCCTCCTCGCAATGACAGATTGTCTGACTGACCCTCCACATAATGACAGATCGGTATGTGTCCCGCACAGTGTCGGCGTTTGTCATTGCGACCGTAGCGATATTTGTCATTGCGAGCCCTGCAAGGGCGAAGCAATCTCCTGATAAATGAGGAAAAGATTGCCATGCGAATAAAGATTGCCACGTCGGGCTGGCGCCCTCCTCGCAATGACAGATTGTCGGACTGACGCCCTCCACACAATGACAGATTGGTGTGCGTCCCGCACGGTGTCGGCGTTTGCCATTGCGACCTTAGCGATATTTGTCATTGCGAGCCCTGCAAGGGCGAAGCAATCTCCTGATAAATGAGGAAAAGATTGCCACGCGAGGAAAGATTGCTTTGTCGGGCTGGCGCCCTCCTCGCAATGACAGATTGTCGGACTGACGCCCTCCACACAATGACAGATTGGTGTGCGTCCCGCACGGTGTCGGCGTTTGCCATTGCGACCTTAGCGATATTTGTCATTGCGAACCCTGCAAGGGCGAAGCAATCTCCTTATAAATGAGGAAAAGATTGCCATGCGAAAAAAGATTGCTTCGTCGGGCTGACGCCCTCCTCGCAATGACAGATCGCCGTGCCAATCCTTGTAAGGGCGAAGCAATTCCATGGTACATAAGAAAAGATTGCTTCTCCCCTTCAGAATGATCGTAATGACAGATTATCAGGCTAATGTCCTTCTCGCAAGGAAACCGTACTAACAACAATTTTCCACCCTTTATGAATCGCTGCATTCTGTCAGCAATTCGAAATATGAGAATTTGAAGAGGCGAATAAATGTTGACTAAAAACATTAATGACTTTTAACTTAATTAATGATGATCAAGATATTACATAAGAGGTGTATAGGATGAATATAATGGAGGAATGGAAAAGCGCCTGATCAAAGTCTCAGAAATGATCCATATTTTGTATAACCAGTTTGCAAAAGTAAGGGATGTGCGAACTGGGAAAAACACACAATATGAAATGAGTGATGCGATCATGGGGGCATTTGCCATATTTCATATGCAAAGTCCATCCTTTTTGAATGGGCAGAAACAATTACAGGAAAAATTGGAACAAAACAATGCGGAAACGTTGTATGAAATCCGTCAGATACCAACGGACACACACATCCGCAACCTGTTGGATCCGCTCGATCCAAAAGAAAACATGGGATGCTTCAAAGAAATCATAGACCGGCTGGCAACAAATGGCTATTTGGATGAAATGCGGGGATATGATGAGAAGCTGCTGATAGCAGTGGATGGAAGCCAATATCATGAATCGCATAAAATAAGCTGTGCAAAATGCAATACGCGGGTCAAAGATGACAAGATTGATTATTATCATGTAATTCTGGCACCGGCAATAGTCCAAGCGAATCAGAAGGAAATACTTCCAATCGAACCAGAGTTTTTGGAACCGCAAGATGGACATGACAAACAGGACAGTGAATTAGCCGCTTTTTACAGATGGTTGACAAGCTATGGGAAAAGATACGCGCGATATGGAGCAATTCTTCTGGGAGATGATCTGTATTGTAACGAACCGGCCTGCAGGAAGATGCTGAAAGCGGGATTTCACTTCATCCTGACGTGCAAACCGACCTCGCATGAATTTATGGCAGGGACAAGACAGTTTCTGGAAAACATACCCAATCAGGAGTTGGTGCGCAGCGTCAGTAAACGTATTTGGACCGGAAGACGAGGTGTCATCCATCAATTCCGCTATATCAATGATTTACCGCTCAAAATGGATAAAAATCCACTGACAGTCAACTGGTGCGAATACACAGAAACCGATGAAAAAAGCGGAGAATGTCTGTATCGGAATGAGTTTGCAACCGACTATCGAATCACAGATAAAAACGTCGAGAATATTGCTTTGTCCGGAAGAAACCGATGGGACATTGAAAACTCCGGTTTCAATGTATTGAAGAAACGGGGATTTCATTTTGAACATAATTTTGGACATGGGGAACAAAATTTGTCTACAGTTTTGGCAACGTTGAATTTGCTTTCGTTCCTGGTACACAACACCTGCAAACTGACCGATGTTGTCTATGCATATATTCGGAACAAATCGGATACAAATTCGCAATATTTCGAAAGAGTACGCGTTCTGACGGAAGTCTTTGTTTTTGAAGATTGGGACAAATTGTTTGAATTGCTAAAATATCGACTTGAGCATGGTCGTATATCGATTTCTGAATTTTTAAATTAACCTATTTGGGGAGTAATGCGCCTATTTTTAAAACATTACTCTTTTTGCATACCTGTTATCTGAATATCCCTCATAATTTCCTTCTTTTTGCCTCCAGAATTCGCTATTGATTGGCCTGATTTCAATATTCTTCTGCCCTCTGTTTTCATTTTTCGAATTACTGGCATTCTGTCAGTTTGTTTTACGGTAAAATAAAGGCTTAATATGGTTAATTTTTTCAGATACCGAAGGTTCTTATGATGAATACTGCAAAGAATTATCATCGGATCGTCCTGTTTTTTGTGACGCTGAGTGTATTGCTGGCAGTGTGTGTTGTCCCCACAGCAGCAGAAAGATCGCTCTTCCAGAAAAACGACGGAGTGGTCGATCTGTATTTTTTTCATGGCGACGGCTGCCCGCATTGTGCGGAGGAAGAAGTATTTCTGGATGAAATGAAACAGACGTATGGCGAAAAGCTCGCCATTCATATGTATGAAGTCTGGAAACATCCCGAGAACATTCCTGTCATTGAAAAATTCGCACAAGCCTTCCTGTTTGAACCCAGCGGCGTGCCGGTGACCTTTATCGGGCGGCAGTACTGGGTCGGCTACAGCCCGGAAAAACGGGATGCCATGAAGGCGGCAATTGAAGACGGCATAGCGCACGGCATGGTGGATGCGCAGGACATCGCGGATGGCAAAGTCAGCCTGGAGGTGCCGCAGACAGATCAG
Source organism: Flexilinea flocculi (assembly GCF_001192795.1). Taxonomy (GTDB): domain Bacteria; phylum Chloroflexota; class Anaerolineae; order Anaerolineales; family Anaerolineaceae; genus Flexilinea; species Flexilinea flocculi. The sequence goes on from NZ_DF968179.1 coordinate 423,688, forward strand.
ATCACAACAATTCAGGTCCCGCTGATCGGAACGGTCGATTTGGCAAGCCGCTCGCTTTTTGTCAGTACCGTGCTGATCGGTCTGGTGGATGGCATCAATCCGTGTTCCTTATGGGTACTGACGATGCTCCTCGCCATGCTGGTGCACCTGAATTCTCGGAAAAAGACGATCCTGATCGGTCTTATTTTTCTGACCGTCACGGCAGGCATCTATGCTTTGTTCATCACCGGTGTTTTCACGCTGCTGACCTATGTCAGTTTCCTGAAATGGATCCAGATTGTTGTGGCGGTCATCACGCTGATTTTGGGGCTGATCAACCTGAAGGATTACTTTTTCTATAAAGAAGGCATTTCACTGACGATCCAGGATTCGCAGAAACCCGGCATCTACCAGAAAATGCGCAAAGTCATGAGCTCCAGCGAAAATCTGTGGGCGATGATCGGTGCGACTGTGGTGCTGGCCGCCGGCGTATCCCTGGTGGAATTCTCTTGCACGGCTGCTTTCCCGGTCGTCTGGGGTAACCTGCTGGTGGCGCATGGCGCGTCCCGGATGGAATTTGCCGTACTGTTGCTGTTATATATGCTGCTGTATCAATTGGATGAGATGATCATTTTCCTGGCGGCTGTCATCACGATGAAAACCAGCCGCATCGAAGAAAAACACGGACGGATACTCAAGCTGTTCAGCGGCTGTCTGATGATCACGCTTTCGACGGTCATGATCCTCAGCCCGGAATGGATGCAGAATCTCGGAAATACGTTGCTGGTGTTTGGTTTTGCAGTGGCAATCACGCTGCTGATTTTTCTGCTCACGAAAAATATCCTGCCGGGAATGGATGACAAAACGCATAAGCGTTCCACTAAAGGCAATTCGTCCAAAAAGACGCGAAAGTAGTAATTCGAAATTCGGAAAAGCCCTTTGAGAAAAGAGAGAGATCTGGTCGTTGTGTTGTTTTTCCATATTTGGAATTGATGACGCGAAAAAAGAAAAATGAAAAGCCCCGCAATTCTTTGCGGGGCTTATTTTTTTTGTTGTTTTGAGGCGACGATCGGATTTGAACCGATGGTGAGGGTTTTGCAGACCCTTGCCTTATCCACTTGGCCACGTCGCCATGATCCATATTCCGGCGTTTTAAAAAAAGAGCGGGCAACGAGACTCGAACTCGTGACCTTCTCCTTGGCAAGGAGGTGTTCTACCAACTGAACTATGCCCGCGTGCTCTCTTTGATATTTTTTGTTTTCTTGCCGTCCAACGCAGATTATTATAATCGGTTACGAAAATCCGTCAAGGGATGTGAATGACAGCGATTCGAAATATAGGATGTGAGTCCTGTAGGGACGAATCCTGCAAGGGCGTGGCAATCTCCCTGCTGCATTAAGGAAAGGTTGTCACGCGAAAAAAGATTGCTTTGTCGGGCTGGCGCCCTCCTCGCAATGACAGATTATGATGAATTCAGACAGGAACCAGATTATTTATTTGATTTTTACGGGAATACCGGCTGCCATCCAGTATACACTTCCAGCGTATGCAGCCATATACTGATTGGCTCTGCCCAGGACATCCCGATACAGGCGCCCCAGCGGATAAGCCGGAACGACGCCCATGCCGGTCTCGTTGGACACGAAAATCCATGACAAATTCGCATGGTTTTGAACCACGTCCAGCAGCGCATCTATCTCTGCCTGGACCGCAGCCCAGGCTGTCGATTCATCGCAATCCTCCGGCAGGCTCAGGATGATGTTGGATGTCCACACCGACAGGCAATCCAGCAGGCAGACTTTAAATTCCGCCTCGTTCAGACGGAGCTGCAGCGCGGAGGCAATCTGCCGCGGCGCTTCAAGCGTCTGCCAGTTGGCGGGACGTCTTTCCCGATGGTGTTCGATTCGGCGGCGCATTTCCTCATCGAGAATTTCCGCTGTGGCAATATACAGCACCGGATTCCCGACAGCGGAAGCCAGCTTTTCGGCATAGGCGCTCTTGCCGCTGCGTGCGCCGCCTAAAATGAACGTCAGATTTTTCATGGCATTGATCATAATTGATCCAGTACCTCCATCGAGCTAAAAAAATCATCCTGCGAAAATACTTCCAGCGTAACTACACCGCTGTAACTCTTTTCGATCAATTTCCCGATGACCGTTTTTACATTATCAATCGGCATATGCCGCAGTGACTGATGATCGCGCGTGTCAATTCCGTGCAAGTGGATAACGCGGGTTCGATCCAACCAGGTATCGAGATACGGGGGAACATCGATCCCCTGCAGCCATAAATGGCCGATATCGATACATTCACTGGCAGGAACCTGCGCCAGAACGCGGTGGTTGAGCGCCGGCGGGTAGCTTTCCAGATTTTCAACTGCCAACAGCGCGGGATTCTGAAGTTCGGGCAGCAGCGACTGCAGCGATTGAACGCATCGTTCCACCCATATGGAAGCCTCTGTTTCGGAAGGATCTTTCACGATGGAATGGCTGTCGAGATGCGCGATGTAGGCATGCGGTCGGAGGCAATGCAGGGCATCGATCACCTGTCGGGCTTTTGCCAGTGATCGGCTTATCTGGCTTTCATCCGCGGAAAACTGCAGATCCAGCGGCAGGTGAATCGTATAGGTCAAGTTCGCTGTGGCAGCCATCTGCTGCAATTCTGCAACCTGTTCGCGGGATGGAATATTACAGAATTGATCCACATCGAAAAGGACCAGCTCAATATCGTCCACTTTGTCTGCCAGGAAGCGCACATTCGGAAGGATGTCATCCGGAATGATGTATGAAGTGGTTCCGATGCGGAAAGGGAAGCGTTGCAAGCGTTCGCGACTGTTCATGGCAGTAGGTTCCCCGCCAGAAAACTGGCAGCCAGAAGCACGACCATTTCGGTCAATTCGACACTCATACCCAGCACATCCCCATTGATGCCATGAATTTTTGCCAGGGCAAGCCGGCTGACTGCGAAAACGGTCAGACTGGCTGTCAGGATCAGAACCAATCCAGCCCATCCGAGGCTGACTGCAAGAAGCAGCGGCGCTGCCGCACCTGCCCAAAGCGCATACGGGGGCACATTTTTCTTCAGGGATGCAGCCATCCCATTGGGATTAGCCAAAGGGAGACGGATGATCGCCAGGATACTCAGCCTGCCCAGTGAGGCAATCAGCGGAAAAAGCAGGAAATCGTTTTCTCCGGATAGGTCTGCAATGCAGGTGATTTTACAGCAGATCAACAGTACAAGACCCAGGACGGCAAAGGTTCCGTGGCAGGGATCCTTCATGATCTGCAGTCTTTTTTCCGCTGTGACAGACGCGAAAAAGCCATCACAGCAGTCGCTGAATCCGTCCAGGTGCAGTCCGCCGGTAAGGACTGCCCAAAAAATCGTTGTCAGAACCGCAGCTGTGCTGTTCGGGAAGAATTGTCGTGTGAGCCAGAAAAAACTTGCTGCCGCCAGTCCAAGAATGGCTCCGGCAAGCGGGTACCAAACAGACGATCTGCCGAATTCTTCTTCCGACCAGTTCGCAGCAGGAACTGGGAGGATCGTCAGAAATTCCAAAGCGGTGAATAGTTGTTTGAAGATCATTTGGATGCGTATACCTGTTTTCAATGTTTTTGATCATCTCTATTGTATCGGATTGTTTCCGGCGATTCAAAAATCGGGAAGGATTGAATATTGTTGTGTATTTTTTTGCACTTAGCATAAAACTATAAGACCAACTTTTTTTAAATTTTCGAATTACTGGCAAAATATGGAAGTCATGATAAAAATAATCCAGAAACGATTCGAATTATGTGAGGGATTATTTGTTGTTGTGTTGTTTTTGTTCGGAGCCGGTAATTTGAAATAAAGACTTGCTATTCGGATAACGAGGAAAAACTTGTTATTGTGAAGTGTTTGCGCTTCGCGCAAACACTTCACAATAACAAAAAATTCTCCTTATAGTTCGATTTGCTGGCTTAAAGCGCAAAGCAACACAATAACAAGTTTTCTCTTTTTTCTCAAAAGGCTTTTCCAAATTTCGAATTGCTGATCATCCAGAAAAATACGATTTAAAGTGAGTCATAATGAATTATCCAACTATTCCTCCCATCGATTTTGAAGCAAGCGCTGCAGCCCGGAAGCGGCAGAACAGTCTGACAAAACCGCTCGGGAGTGCGGGTTATCTTGAGGATCTGTCCGTGCAAATTGCCGGCATGACAGGAAGTGCAATACCGGATTGCTCCAGAAAAACTGTCATTTTAATGGCAGCTGACCATGGAATCGCCAAAGAGGGTGTCAGCCCGTATCCACCGGAAGTGACTCCCCAGATGGTGCTGAATTTTCTGCATGGCGGAGCGGCGATCAATGTTCTGACCAGGCAGGTAAACAGCGCTGTGAAAATTGTTGATATCGGTGTGGCTTTCGATTTCGGCGAGATCCCTGGTATCTGCCACCGCAAAGTCGCCCGTGGCACTGCCAATATGCTGACAGGTCCGGCAATGACCCGTGAACAAGCGGAATCCGCAATCCGAGTCGGAATGGAAACAGCTGATGAATCCATTGACAATGGTGTGCAGATGATTGCCACTGGTGAGATGGGGATTGGAAATACGACCCCTTCCGCTGCGATTACCGCGGTGCTGTGTGGCAGAGCACCTGCCGAAGTGACCGGACGCGGCACTGGTATCGACGATGCCGGGCTGCAACGGAAGATCCGTATTATTGAACGCTGTATTGCTGTCAACCAGCCGGATCCCGGGGATGCGATGGATGTTCTGTGCAAAATCGGTGGATTGGAAATTGCCGGCATGGCTGGTGTTGTCATCGCTGCCGCTGCACGGCGCGTGCCGGTGGTTCTGGATGGATTGATCTCGACGGTCGCAGCAGCGATCGCTGTGGAACTGGTCCCTGAAACGAAGCATTACCTGATTGCCGGTCACCTATCCGAAGAAATCGGCCACCGTATTCTGCTCGAAAAACTGGGATTAAGGCCTTTAATTCAGTTGAACATGCGCATCGGCGAGGGTACCGGCGCGGTACTGGCATTTTCTATAGTTGATGCTTCTTTGAATCTGCTGCGGAATATGGCGACGTTTGAACAGGCAGGGGTCAGCGACAAAGTATAATTTCAGATTATTGTATTATGTTTATGCAAAGCACAAACATAATACAATAAAAACATCTCCTCTTTTATTTCGAAGGACAGATTCTTATTGCAGATCATTCAAGATGGCGCGGATCAACTGACTGGTAAAAGGTGTCGACATGACCAGTTTGTGCGGGTTCAGTCCCTGATTGGAGAGAAAGGCAACGACCAGTTCACGTTGCGGATCCACTAACAAACCGCATTCAGAAGCGCCGGTAAGACCGAAGACCTCCGAGCTGAGCGCCTTATAGGCTGCTGCCTGATCATCAGACCACAATTGGAATCCTAACCCGTATTGCAGACGCCCGTCTCGGCTGATTGCCTGGGAGTGGGTCATCGCAAATAAAGAATCCGCTTTCAGAAAATCGGATCCGCCCAAAAATGCCTGACCAAAAGCTGCCAGGTCGGATGCTGTGCTGAAAAGTCCGGCATGGCCGGCAATGCCATTGAAAAAGGCGCTGTTCCTGTCATTGACTTCACCGCGCAGCCATTTGTTGCGCCAGAGAAGATCTTTCGTAGGCGCAATGCCTTCAACCGGCTGCGGCAGCGGTGCGCTGCTGGAGGATTCCAGCGGACGAAAACCTGTCTCCAACAGATGTAACGGATTGAGGATCAGATCCTCTATGACAGTTGACAAATTGGTATCGCACAGATTTTCAATTGCCCATCCGAGCAATAAATAACCGATATCCGAATCAACCACATCAGAATCCGGCTCATAAACGAACGGCGTGCGCATCACTGCTTCTCTGGCTTGCTGTGGATTTTCAAGCAGAAAGAGTTCCATATTGGAAGGCAGTCCGGCGCTGTGTCTCAGAAGCTGGCGGAAAGTAATTTTGGATGCGTCGACAGTCTGATAGTGTGGATTTGCATGTTCTGGATATGTTCCGATTGATTTTTCAGAACCGGTGGGCAGGATGGGACGTATACCTGAAAATTCAGGACAGAGAGCGCACAGCGGATCATCCAGATGAATTGCCTCCCGATCAACAAGCCGCATCCAGGCCGTAGCAGTAAAAACTTTTGTGATCGCTGAAAGGTCAAACAAAGTCAGATTGCTGGCAGGGATAATCTGATCCTGCTGATCGATTTTGCCAAATGATTCCGAGAGGATGACTTCTCCATACTGCATCAGACAGATTTGTGCAGCCGGCAGCATTTGACTCTCCGCAGCCTGGGTCAATAAGGTTTTTGTAGCTTGAAAGCGATCAATATCCGGCATAAATCCATTCACAGTTGAGAAGCTTATTTTTCGGACTTTCGTTTAATGCTTATTATGTTTTCCAAACGAAAAATGGGCATTCTCGTCCGGTTTGCATTTTGAAAGGCTGTTCCGAAATAAAAAGCAAGTACAAATTTCCAGATTTAAGTTAAAAATCAATCCTCGTTCATCCATCGGATCGAACTGGATGCGATAATTTCTTTATTCTGAAGCTTAAAATCGTTAATTGAAAGTTAGCATCTGTATAAAAGATTATCGAAAATATCAGAATTTGTCAATTGGTCATAAATCAATTTTCCATATGACATTTATTCCGAATTAAACAGGATCTTTGGAATGTATACCAGTCAACAATTCGAAATATGAATTAACTTTTCGAATTATTCAAGAAAATTTGTTGTTCTCAAATTAGTGTCCTGAAATTTCCAGATTTGAGCGTAAAAAGGGACGATTTTCCAAAAAGTGAGAAACGTAGCTATCCTCCTCACAATGACAATTTACCATACGAGCCTTCACAGTGGTGAGAATTCTGTCATTGCGAGCCCCGAAGAGGGGCGTGGCAATCTCCCTGCCTCATTATGTAAAGAGTGCCACACGAAAAGAGATTGCTTTGTCGGGCTGGCGCCCTCCTCGCAATGACAAATTGCCATGTGTGTCTTTCTGAGTATCTCGTATTAGTGCCTTGAAATCTCCAAATTTGAGCGTAAAAAGGGATTTTTTTCAAAAAGTGAGAAAATCAGGTTCTAATGGTTTTGCGCTTCGCACAAAGCCATTAGAACATCAAATTTTGTTCATATCTCGAATTTCTGTGTCAGAAACCTGCTTTCCTATATGGCATTATAATTTAATCAAGATTTTGGATTGATTTTTGTCAAAAAATCAGCAATTCTAAATATGGAAAGGAATAATTGTTGATGTGTTGTTTTTGCACGAAGCGCAAAAACAACACATCAACACGATCTCCCTTTTTTCTCAAGAGGCTTTTCCAAATTTCGAAATATTTTCAGAAAATGAAAGGATAACGCATCACAGCAATTGATAAAGGCACAAGTGAATTACTGAACAGCTATAGCAATTGCTGAAAATTGGTTTATAAACGTAAAAAGTATATGGAGCCTGGCAGTAGTACCCCATTGGTTTTGAATACGATCCACCTTAGCATTCTGATCGTATTATTGTTTTTTAATATCCTGCTTTCATTGGTATTTTCCGCCTATAAAGCATCCAGAGACCTGGATATCTTTATCTCGATGGATGAGAAGAAAGCCCGGAAAACATTAGCTTTCCGGTTGCTGGAAATCCCGGAATTGATCGAAGTTCTCAGAATTTCCTCCCGCATCAGCAGTCTTTCGCTGTCTGTCCTGACGGCTGTTTTTCTCGTGCAGGCCTATGGTTGGAGCTTGTCTGCATGGATCTGGCTCCTGATTGCCATCCTGTTTGCATTGGTGATTCAGCTTATGGAGGCTGCCGCAGCCGGGCTTGTCTCCCGTCATCCGGCAGGCTGGGCGATCCGAATGGCAGGGTTTTGCCGGATGATCTATCATATCCATCATCCGCTATATATGCTTTACAAAATATTTTCACCCGCACGGAAAAATTATTCGCAGCAAATCAATGAAGTGGAAACGCATCTGCGGGACTGGGTTGAAAATGTCCCCGAAAATGCAGTTTTGAAAAAAGAAGAACGGAAAATGATGCGCTCGATTCTCCATTTCAGTGATACGCTGATTCGGGAAATTATGATCCCACGGGTGGACATGACTGCCATTGATGTCGATTCCAGTTTGGATGAGGCTGCAAGGATTGTGTTGGATTCGGGTCATTCCCGCTTGCCGGTCTATGAGGATGAGATTGATAATATCATCGGAGTGTTGTATGCGAAGGATCTGCTAAAAATTTATTTAGAGCAGGGTGATGACAAATCGACCGGATTGCGCTCATTTTTACGCCCTCCGTTGTTTGTTCCGGAAGCGAAGAAGGCGGGAGAATTGCTGAATGAAATGCAAATTTCAGGGACGCATATGGTGGTTGTGGTGGATGAATATGGCGGGACAGCCGGTATTGTCTCGATGGAAGATATCGTGGAAGAAATTGTCGGGGAAATCCGTGATGAATACGACGAAAGCGAGGAACAGCTTTGCAACGAAGTCGGACCCGATCAGTATTCATTTTTAGGCAGAATTGATCTGGATGATGTCAATGAGTATCTGGGCACACATCTGACGAAAGAGACAGCGGATACATTGGCTGGCTATCTGTATTCGAAAATTGGCAAAGTGCCAGCCGGTGATGAGAGCTTTCCAGTGGAAGGTTGGCTGTTTCGCATTGAAGAACTTTCCGGGAATCGGATCCGCCGCGTGTTTGTTGAAAGAGCAGTCGATAATGATTTGGAGGAAGAAGAGGAATATGGAACTGACTAAAGAAGAAGAGCAGAAATTAATTCAGGAAGCAATGCAGATCCGGAAGAACGCTTATGCGCCCTATTCGAACTATCAGGTGGGCGCAGCGCTGATGACAGAGGACGGAAAAATCTTTACTGGTGTCAATGTTGAGAATTCTTCTTATCCGATCTCCATGTGTGCAGAACGAAGCGCAATTTTTACCGCAGTCGGTGCTGGCGAAAAACGGTTTAAAGCGATTGCCATTGCGACCATCAATGGAGGCCCTCCCTGCGGTGGATGCCGTCAGGTCATGTCAGAATTTTCCCCTGATATGATCGTGATTACAGTAGATGAAACGGGTAAAATCTGTATGCGTGGACCGGTTCATGAGATTTTGCCGGGAGCGTTCGGTCCCAAAAACCTGGAATAATCATTCAACGTGGAACGATCGATCCGAGTGCAGGCACTCGTGCTGCATCATACAAATTATGGCGAAGCAGACCGTTTTCTGCGATTATTAACCGCAGAACGCGGAAAAATATCTGCACTGGCACGCGGTGTGCGGCGCATGAATTCGCGTAAAGCCGGTCATCTGGAACCGTTCACTCTGATCTCTGCACAACTTTCCAAAGGTCACGGGACCGAATGGATTGTGGATCAGGTTTCAACGTTGGAGGCTTTTCCATCAATGACGGAAGTTTTGGACCGGACGATTCAGGGGTCTTATGTGACGGAATTGGCAGATCGGTTCACTGTCGAAGAAATCGAAAACCGGCAGCTTTTCCGTCTGACACTCGAGACAATACGGCGTATTGCAAGCATGGATGATCCATTTATTGCAATACGTTTTTTTGATTTACGGCTTTTGGATCTGGCTGGATATCGGCCACAGCTCCAGCAATGCGTGATTTGCGGAAAACCAGTAGAACCGGTCAACCAATACTTTTCAGCTGTTTTGGGTGGGATTGTATGTCCATCCTGCAGCAGCAGTCAGCTTTACATTCGGCCGATCACTGTTCGTACCTTGAAATTTCTGCGTTATTATCAGAACCATAATTTTCAGGATGCTGCTGCTGCCGGATGGCCGCAGGATATTCGATCGGAAGGAGAAGAAATTCTGACGCAGTATATCGCGTTTATGCTGGAGCGGAAAATTAACAGCCAGGAGTTTCTGTCTCACTTGCGTGATGAAAAAATTTGAATCTACTTGCCCCTGTTTTCTCAAAAGGGTTTTCCAAAATTCGAGTTATTGGGATGAAACATGTCATTGCGAGCCCTGCAAGGGCGTGGCAATCTCCTAAACAATGTGCAAAGTGAGCCACACGAAACAAGATTGCTTCGTCGGGCTGACGCCCTCCTCGCAATGACATATCAGTAATAAGTGGTGATATATACGAAATGAATTGATAAGCAGTCAAATGGAAGGGATGAAACCTGTCATTGTGAGTCTCATATGGACTTATTTGTCATTGCGAGCCCTGCAAGGGCGTGGCAATCTCCTAAACAATGTGCAAAGTGTGCCACACAAAACAAGATTGCTTTGTCGGGCTGACGCCCTCCTCGCAATGACAAATCAGTAATAAATGGTGATATATACGAAATGAATTGATAAGCAGTCAAATGGAAGTGATGAAACCTGTCATTGTGAGTCCCGTATGGACTTATTTGTCATTGCGAGCCCTGCAAGGGCGTGGCAATCTCCTAAACAATGTGCAAAGTGTGCCACACAAAACAAGATTGCTTTGTCGGGCTGACGCCCTCCTCGCAATGACATATCAATTTATGAATCATTCATCAAATCTTTGGCGCAAAGCGCAAAAACGCCACAAATCCAATTTATTTCTTTGTATTTCTAATTGTTGATTTTTTATTTTGCTGAGTTTGATCTGAGTATAATAAAAAAATATCGGTACAATTTTCCTTCGGTGAGGTCTTCTATGCAATATGGATATTTTGATGATGAGCACTGTGAATATGTGATAACCCGTCCGGATACGCCGCTTCCGTGGATCAATTATCTCGGATCAGAGGATTACTTTGGTTTAATTTCAAATACTGCCGGCGGTTATTCTTTTTACCGTGATGCGAGACTGCGCCGGATTACGCGTTACCGTTACAACAATGTACCGCTGGACACCGGCGGTCGATATCTTTATGTCCGTGATGATCATAGCGGAACCTTCTGGTCTCCGACATGGCAGCCGGTGATGACGGATTTAAAAAACTATACATGCCGACATGGCCTTGGATACACGACGATTGCTTCCGAAAAAGAGGATATTCAAACACAAGTCCGCTATTTTGTTCCATTGGGACAAAATCTGGAAATTTGGGATGCCAGATGTACCAATCTTCGTACTACAAAAGCTGAACTTTCCCTTTTTTCCTCCATCGAATTTTGCCTGTGGGATGCGCAGGACGACGCGACAAATTTCCAGCGCAATTACAATATCGCGGAAGTTGAGGTCGAAGGCAGTACCATTTATCATAAAACGGAATATCGCGAACGCCGCAACCATTTTGCATTTTTTTCCTGTTCCGAGCCCTTGACAGGGTTTGACACGCTTCGCGAAAGCTTTCTCGGACCTTACCGTGGCTGGAATCAGCCTCAGGTGGTTGCTGAAGGAAAGTCGCGCAATTCCGAAGCGCATGCCTGGCAGCCCATGGGTTCGCATCATGTGCAGTTTGTTCTGGAACCGGGGGAGACAAAGCGCATCCTCTTTATTCTCGGGTATCATGAAAATCCTGTTGATCAAAAATTTACTGCGCCGGGATCTAATATCATCAATAAAAAATCGGTGTATCCGATCATTCAGACCTGGCTGAATCCGAACAATGTGGATCATGCTTTCGAAAAACTGCGCCAGCGGTGGTCAGAATTGCTGAGCATCTTTCAAGTCGATACTCCTGATCTGCACGTCAACCGTATGGTCAATATCTGGAATGCATATCAATGCATGGTCACGTTCAACTTGTCGCGCTCAGCCTCCTATTTTGAAAGTGGAATCGGACGTGGTATGGGATTCCGCGATTCCAACCAGGATTTACTGGGCTTTATGCACATGATTCCAGAGCGAGGGCGTCAGCGGCTGCTGGACCTTGCAGCCACGCAGATGGAAAATGGCGGGGCTTATCATCAATATCAGCCGCTCACCAAACGCGGAAACAACGATATCGGCTCTGATTTCAACGATGATCCGTTGTGGCTGGTTTTAGCTGCATCGGCTTACTTACGCGAAACGGGCGATCTCAGTTTTCTTGAAGAGATGGTTCCCTATGATAACCGTCCCGGCAGCGAAAAACCACTGTTGGATCATCTGCGGCGTAGTATCCGTTATACGTTGGATCGGCTTGGAGTGCACGGACTGCCGCTGATCGGCCGTGCGGATTGGAATGATTGCCTGAATTTAAATTGTTTTTCCGATACACCAGGGCAGTCATTTCAAACCACCACGAACCGTGAAGGGAAGAATGCGGAATCCGTGTTTATAGCCGGGCAGTTTGTTCTGGCTGCACGTGAAATGGCAGATATGGTGGAATTAATCGGACTCAGTGATGAAGCGGAAGAATATCGCAGCCGTGCAGCAGCAATGATGAAAACAGTCGAAAATGAAGGGTGGGACGGTCAATGGTTCCTCCGAGCATATGATGATTTTGGAAAGCCTGTCGGATCCAAGGATTGCAAAGAAGGCAAGATCTTCCTCGAACCGCAGGGCATGTGCGTGATGGCAGGCATCGGCCTCGAAAATGGATATGCCAAAAGCGCGTTGGATTCGTTGAATCGTTATTGTGCCGGAGATCATGGCATTGCACTGTTATGGCCGGGGTTCCAGCAATATTATCTGCATCTGGGAGAGATTTCTTCCTACTGTGCCGGCTATAAAGAAAATGCGTCTGTTTTCTGCCATGCCAATCCTTGGGCGATGATTGCTGAAACCAAAGTCGGAAACGGAGATCGCGCTTTCGATTATTATCTGCGAATCTGCCCTTCCGTGCGGGAAGCGATCAGCGAAATTCACCGCAGTGAGCCGTATGTCTATGCCCAGACGATTGCTGGACCGGAATCTCCGGATTCCGGGGAAGCCAAGAACTCCTGGCTTACTGGTTCGGCAGCCTGGAATTTTGTAGCAATCACCCAATATATTTTGGGCATCCGTCCTGAATTGAATGGATTGCGAATTCAGCCGGTTATCCCACAGCATTGGGAAGGTTTTTCTGCGGAACGGGTGTTCCGGGGTGTATGTTTTCACATTGACGTGCAGCGAAAAGGAAATGGCAATACTTGTGTTCTGTTTGTCGATGGCAAAAAAATCCAAGGAAATATTGTTCCGCTTCCGGAAGAGGGTGTGAAAAGTATTTCTGTTCTTGTGGAGATTTATTAATTCTGCCTGGACGCTGAAAAAATGTTTTTCTACATAAAAAATGACAGACTACACATAATTTGTCATTGCGAACCTTGTAAGCCCCGTAGGAGCACGGCAAACTCCACGTTCCATTAAATAAAGGGCGCCACACGAAAAGAGATTGCTTTGTCGGGCTGGCGCCTTCCTCGCAATGACAATTTAACTTGTGCGAACCCCAGAGTATCTCGAATTCGTATCCTGAAATCACCAAATTTGAGCGAAAATTGGACTTTTTTTCAAAAAGCGAGTAACTCTGAATCCATATTTCGAATGGCTGATAAAAAAACCGTGCAGTTTATGGCTGCACGGTTTTTGATTGGTATAGTATGATGCTATTTGACTTCCCATTTTTCCCAGCGTTCGTAGCCGGTGATGGAAACAGGAGCGGTGATGCGCGGATTCATTAAAACGTAGGAATTGTTCCAATTGAGCGGATTGATGATGGCGACTTCTTTCAACAGAATATCTTCGCTTTGCGCGTACAGCTCAGCACGTTTTGCGGTATCGGTTTCCTTTCCGGCAGCTTTAATAATCTCAGCATATTTGACGTATACCGGATCCGAAACATCCTTGCATCCGACAGATGGCCAGTCGGTAACCGGCTGATAAGCTCCGCCCGGGCAGAGGAAGACATCGGCTGTGAAATTGTTGGCATCCATGTAGTCCTGGACCCAGGATGACCGATACACATTGGCTAAACCTTCCCGTCGTTCAACTTTAAAGACAGCCCATTCGCTGTTTTGAAGTTCCACGGTGATTCCAAGGTTGGTCTGCCACATTGATTGGACTGCTTCTGCACGCAGTTTATTGGCATCGGAAGTGCTGTAGCTGTAGATCACCTTGACATCAGCCGGCTTAATGCCTTTTTCTGCACAATATTCATCAATCAGTGCTTTGGCTTTTACCGGATCGTACATAATTCCTAAATCCGGATAATCTTCTTTTTTGGGTGCTCCGGCAACAGCAGGATTGATGAAATACGGAGCTGTTTCTCCGGCTTTGACTGCTTTCACCACTGCGTCTTTGTCCACTGCATAACTCAATGCCTGCCGGACGCGGATATCATCGGTTGGGGCAAGCCACGGGTTGTAGATCAACCATTCAGTGCCGATGGAGGTCGGCCGATAAATCAGATGATCGGTGTAAGCAGGATCGGTTGTAATTCGGTCGTAGTCTCCGGATGGAATGACTGCATAATCCATATTGCCGGCTTCATATTCAGACAGCGCCATAACGTCGCCGATCAGGTCATAATGAATGGCTGCCAGTTTCGGCTGCGGGACTGCGTCGGTTCCAGGCCAGAAGGGATTGGCAATCAGAGTTAATTCTGAGTCATGGACCCATTCTTTCAGCGTAAATGGACCATACCCTTCATAGATTCCGGATTCTGTCCAACGTTCAGCAACACCTTCGTTGCAGTCGTCGCCGTCGATCAACCAGGAAGGCATAGCGTGCATCATCCACATGCTGACAATATTCAGATTGAACACACCGTCTTCGATAAAGTTGATTTCGAGTGTATAGTCATCCAGCGCTTTCACACCGACCGTTGAAAAATCGGTGGTTGTACCGGCATTATAATCTGCTGCTCCCACAATGGACTGGTTGACGAGGAATGCGTAGCCGGAAGCAGTTTCAGGACGCAGCGTGCGTTCCACACCATAGACGAAATCTTTTGCAGTGACGAAACGTGTATTTCCCGCACAATCTTTCACCTCTTCAACGGCATCTGTATCCGGATTGTATTTTACCCAGGGAATTCCCTCGAGGAGTTTGAAGGTGTATACCAGTTTGTCATCCGAGGCGGTCCATTCCACAGCCATCCCTGGCTCCAATTCGCCGTTTTCTTCATTTTGGCGCAGCAGACCGACGGTCGTCTCATCAGCGATCTGAATGCCGATGAAATCGGTGACCAGAGCCTGGTCGATGGATGGAATATCGCCGCTGTTGAAGCTGGTACGGAAAATATTTTCACCCTCCGCCATGGCAGGAGAGGCGATCAGCAGCATTGTCATCAGAATACTGATCAATAAGACAATTCGATTTCGTTTCATTTGAAATTCTCCTTAAGTTATTACAAAAAATACACGAAAATTCGGTATTTTAATTTTAAAAATGGCTTAATAAAAATGATTGTGTACAGAAAGACGAATATTATCCGATGTTAATCGAAAAACTGAAAAAGTACAAGGAAAAACGCAAAATCGTTACAGAGCGGGACAACGTCCCGAAAAAAGGGACAAATTGACAATCTGAGGTAATACCGTGCAGCAGGTTTGCAGATCACTCAGGTGTGTGCCTGTTCGCTTCGGACATGTATTGTCTGTCATGATATCCGAAAATATCTTGACGTTTGTGAGGGGTGGGTGTATATTAATAGGGCTTAAAGAAATGAAATACGCCCTCATAGCTCAATTGGATAGAGCGTCTGCTTGCGGAGCAAAAGGTTGGGGATTCGACTTCCTCTGGGGGCACAAAAAACAGCATCGTAAACCGGTGCTGTTTTTTTATCCTGATAACCGTTCTTGTTTTTTGCGTATAAAAGAACAGCCAACAAAAATTTGCTTTTCTTTTTTTTATACCGAACATCACCTATCAATCGAGGCAACTATTAAGAATTCTTTCCATATTTGTGATTGCATTGTCAAGGGAAAATTGAAACGCAGAGATCAATAATGATATAATAAACACAATCATCGAAGCATTACACACCAGGAGTGAACGGGGAAAGCGGTATTTCATTGCTGTCAGTGAATTATGTGCTGAAATTGGTACCTGGTTAAAACTTTCCAAAGCAGAAATCACCGTCTTAAGACGAATGAGGTTTCTTCATAAAATTGGTAAAATTGTTCTGGATTTTGACCTTCTGACGAAGTCAACTTAGCCGGATCAGGATTATGCAGAAATCCAGCAGCATTCTGCGAACGGTTTCCATATCCTCAATCTTTTTGATATTACACTGGATCTGTTGGAATATACGTATAACCATAATGAGCGCTGGGATGGCAAAGGCTACCCCAGAGGAATCAAGGGCGACCAGATCCCCCTGATCTCAAGGATCATTGCGGTGACTGAAACCTATGATCGTGTCGTGAACCGACAAACCATCCCGGAAGAGCTCAGACAGGAAACTGCAGTAGAGACCATCCGGAAAAATGCCGGTACACAGTTTGATCCTGAGGTGGCATCGGCCTTTGTGCAGATGATACGTGAGAAGCGTTCCGGGAAATAATCGCGGATCAAACAGTTTCGATGTATTGAGTGAAATCTGCACCATCGCGGAGGAAAGCCATTGAACAAAAAACTAAGATCTTATGAAACAGATCCTGTAGAAATTGCTGACGGCATCTATTGGGTGGGTTATTCCAATGATTTTTCAAAATTGCATTGTAATCCGTACCTGATAGTGGAAGCGGATGAAGCCGTATTGATTGACGGGGGAAACCGCGATGATTTCAGTCATGTGATGCTAAAGATTCTGCGAACCGGAATCAAACCGGATCAGATTATCCGCCTGATTTATCAGCATTATGATCCGGATCTTTGTGGCAGTCTGCCGCAGATGGAAGCAATCATCAATCGCTCGGATCTCAAAATCATTTCTCATTCTGAGAACAATGTGTTCATCCGTTACTATTCTGCAAAAACCGAAATGCTTGATTTTCGTGATCTGGGTCATCATTTTGATTTCAAGACCGGGAGACGTCTGGAATTCTACGCTACGCCTTTCTGTCATCAGCCGGGCAGTTTTGTCACACTGGACCGCCAAACTGGAACATTGTTTTCGAGCGATCTGTTTGGCAGCTTTGATGATCAATGGAGCTTGTTTTTGGAGTTAAGTGACTCTTGTCGTCAATGCAGCGACATCAATACTTGCCCGATTCATCTGCCAGTCTGTCCGATGAAGGGAATCATTCAATTTCACCAGCGTGTGATGACATCCAACAGGGCTGCTGCCTGGACGATGCAGATGATTGACTCGCTGGATATCGATCGTATTGCTCCACAACATGGAAGCATTATTAATTCCAAAAAGGATATCCGATCCATTATCCATCACCTGCAATCTGTGCAAGCTGTTGGGATTGATTTTTATCTTGATGAGGTTTCCCGATGAGAAATCCGGATTCCCTGATGAACAGTATTTTGTCGGAATCTACAACTGCTCAATCAAATCCGCTCCTGCAAACCTATGTATTGGAAAGTTTTGCGAAACAGGTCGATACGGCTATTGAAAATGAGCTCCTCAAAAAACTGATCCTGGATTATGCAACGATTACCGGGCAAGTTGATGTCTTATACCGAGAACTTGTCCGCAGCCAGGAGATGCTGATCGAAGCGCAGAATATCGCCATGCTAGGTCGCTGGGATGTAGATCGCGATTCCGGGAAAGTGGTCTGGTCGCAGTCCCTGTATCATATTTTGGAGAAAGATGCTTCACTTCCGGCTTCCATCGAGCTGTTTATTTCCAGCGTCCATCCGGATGATGTCAATATGGTTATCCAATTAATTGAACACATATTTGAAAAATCCGAACCTTGGACTACCCGCTATCGCTTGCTTATGCACGATGGCCGTATGAAATGGGTTCATCTGCGCTGCAATCCGGTGATCGATCGGTCTGGCAGGATCACCCAGTGTTACGGCACGATTCAGGATATTACGGAGATGAAGCAGGCTGAGGAGGAGCTCGAAGAATACAGCCGTCATCTTGAAATCAAGGTTGAGGAGAAAGTCAAGGAGATTTCCGCCTCGCAGATGGCGACAATCTATGCACTGGTCAAACTGTCTGAATCTCGTGATGATGATACCGGTGTCCATATCGAGCGGACGGCTGGTTTCTGCCGGTTGCTGGCCGAGCAGGCCCGTTCCATCCCCCGATATGCTGCTCTGATGGATGATACTTTCATTGAGACCATTTTCAAAGCCAGTCCGCTGCATGATATCGGCAAAGTCGGTATACCGGATCGGATTCTGCTGAAACCAGGGAAACTGACCGGTGAAGAGTTCGAGATCATGAAGACCCATGTGCGGATTGGATACGAAACGCTGGCAAAAGTGGGCGCGCAATATCAGCAGAATACCTTTATCAAAATGGGTTTGGATATCGTCCTGTATCATCATGAGAAATGGAACGGCAGCGGATATCAGGCCGGATTGTCCGGGGAACAAATCCCGCTTTCTGCACGAATCATGGCGGTAGCGGATGTCTATGATGCGCTGCGATCGAAGCGTGTCTATAAGGAGGCCTTTTCGCATGAAAAAAGTGTCGAAATCATCGCCGAGGGACGTGGAAGCCATTTTGATCCGCTGTTGATCGATCTTTTCTTGGAACATCACGAAGCATTTCAGTCGTTGTATGAAACGATGCGCTAATTGCGGTCTCCTGACGTCTAAAATTCAGTTCCTGCCTGGGCCTTGATTCCATTCTGAAACGGATGTTTGATCAGCTTCATTTCAGTCACCAGATCTGCAATGTCGATCAGTTTCTGCGGTGCGTTTCTGCCGGTGATGATGAGATGCATCGCAGCGGGCTTGTTGTGGAGGATCCAATCCGCCACCTCCTGCGGATCCAACCATCCGAAGATCAGCGGATAGGTGAATTCATCCAAAACGATCAGATCATATGCGGCGCTCAGAATTTTTTGCTGCGCCAGTTTCCAGCCATCCAACGCCAGTGCGGCAGCTTCATCTTGATCCTCTTGATGAAAAACAAAACCGTCTCCACAGCGATGCCACTCAATATTGAGCTGTCGGGCTGCCTTAAATTCACCTGTTTCAAAAACCGATGATTTGATAAATTGAATCATGCAGATACGCAATCCGTATCCCCACGAACGGAAAACAACTCCCAAAGCGGCGGTGGTTTTCCCTTTGCCGTCTCCGGTGTTCACGATAATAAGACCTTTTGGCTGTTGTTGATTGGAAATTTCGGAATTCATTAGCTGCCTCCTTAATCCGAGAAGGGTAGATGTAATATGCTGAGGCAGGCTTCCTGACTTGTCAAACGGACTGACTTACAGTTGCGGTACAGCGCTGGACTCTCACCAGCTTCCACCTTTATGCCCTGGCTTCCGTGCCTGCGGGTCACCTCAACTGCTTTCATTATAAATCATTTTCCGATTGTGCCGAACTTTTGCCAGCAATTCGAAATATGGAAATAATCATTGTTGTTGTGGTTTTTTCGTGCTTTATTTTAAAGATTGATAGGATGAATAATTCATGGACTCATATGTCATTGCGAGGAAGGCGTCAGCCCGACGAAGCAATCTCTTTTCACATGACACACTTTCCATAATGTGGAAGGGAGATTGCCACGCCCTTGCAGGGCTCGTCCCTACAGGACTCACAAGTTCGCAATGACAAATAGAGCGCCTATGTGGTTCCCATGACAATATGTCATTGCGAGGAGGGCGTCAGCCCGACGAAGCAATCTCTTTTCACATGACACACTTTCCATAATGTGGCAGAGAGATTGCCACGACCCTACAGGGTAATAACAATGACAGGCTTCATCCTAATAATTCGAAATTTTAAAAAAAGACTTTTGAGAAAACAGCGAAAATTTGCTTCTGCGTTTTTTTTCATCGCATCAAACAAAAACCATTCCATAAATTTTGAAATATGAATCATAATGATATTGCCGATATAAAGCCACGAATTACCAGCGGTTTCTGCGATTTATTTTAATTTCACTCGCGATATGTATTGCAGATCAACCTGAATCCATTGCAAGAAAAATAACGCTCAGAGAAATTAAAATATTTACCTTATCGGGAAACTATGCTAAGATACACAATATATTAATCTTCATGCAATATACAAGACTTATTATCATAGTTACTCATTTCAACTTGGAAATTAAAAAGACTTGATTTTGATTATTAAAATTTCTTGGACTTTTATAAAAAAGAATTCCTTCTTTAAAACCTTGCTGAATCACGGCCTGTTTTCTTTGATGATTATCAGGAAGCGATTATCTCAATCCAGCCATTCAAAAAATGAACCTGCTTTTCAAATCGAGTTAGGAAACTTATCGTTGTGCCGTTTTGCGTTTCGCAAATAAACAACACAACGATGGATAAATATTTCCACATTTTGAATTGCTGATCGCAAACAGGTTTCGTTGACAGAAATTCAGCATGAGTTTTGAAATTGTGCGTTTCTTGCACACCTGTTTTTGCATAATCTATACTATGGAGCGGAATCATATGAATCGTGCGGAAAACAAAGCGCAGCGCTTGATGCAAATTGAAGTGTTGCTGATTGACCATCCTGAAGGGCTGACATTGTCGCAGATTGCACAGCGTATCGATGTTCATCGAACCACCGTTATGCGCAATCTGGCAGACATGACAGCTCCCGTCTATTCTGATCACGGGCGTTATTTTATAGATCGGCAGAGCTACCTGGTCAACCTGCGCTTGAATTTGCATGAGGCGTTATCCATTCATCTGGCTGGCCGGCTGATGGCAACCCGGTTGGATCGCCAGAATCCGCATATGGCAGCTGCTTTCCGGAAATTGGGAATTGCATTGGAAACACTGGCGCCGCAATTCAGCAACGTCATCCGCGACTCAGCCAACACTTTCGATGATGATTCAAAACGCAACGATCCGAAGTTTCTGCATATCCTGGAGGCATTGACCGATGCCTGGGCGAAGAGTCGCAAGGTGCGCATCGGATATCGCAGCGCGGAAAAAGGGCTGCTGAAAGAGCACCTTTTCAGTCTGTATTATATTGAAGCCGGCGCTGTGGGACAATCCATCTATGTGATCGGTTTGATTGAGCCGGAAAATGAGAAACGCACGTACAAGGTCGAACGCATTGAAACAATTGCGATGACGGATGAGCCGTTTACCATCCCCGAAGATTTTCATTCGACAGCGCTGCTGTCTCAGGCATGGGGCATCTGGTTTACCGACCGGGAACCGGTCCGCGTCATCCTCCGTTTTTCCGAAAAAGCTGCAAAGCGGATCTGCGAAACGCGCTGGCATCCGTCCGAAAAGACCTCACTGCAGTCGGACGGCAGCCTCCTCTGGCAGGCAGAAATTTCCGAGCCCCGTGAAATGCTGCCCTGGATTTTCGGCTGGGGCAGTCAGGTGGAAGTGATCGAGCCGGCCGATCTGCGCGACTACGTTGCCGCTGACCTGCGAAAGGCAGTGAGGATTTATGGAGACTAATCCGGATGAAAGATGTATTTTATGGAACAGGTATTGAAAATGAATTACTATGCTCACACAAAAGGTAACAATATAGCTGATTGGCAGTTATTAATTGATCATTTGACTAATACAGCGAATCTGGCTCAATCTTTTGGAGTTGATGCTGGTATCAGTGATTTTTCATACTTTGCTGGATTATTGCACGATATTGGAAAATACTCCTTTGCATTTCAAAATCGATTAAAAGGATCAAAGCATCCTGTTGATCATTCCACAGCAGGAGCTCAAGAATTACATAAAAAATTTCAGAACTCCTCAATTTATCCAATTGCACTTATTATTTCTTATTGTATTGCAGGACATCATGCTGGATTACCTGATTATGGAAGTCCAATCGATCTAGATGGAACAGGGACATTGCAATCTCGTTTGAAGACCAGAATTGAAGATTATTCTGCATACTCAGAAGAGCTTGATCTGAGCACAGTAATTATTCCTAAAAAATTTCCAATAGGGTCAGCAAAAAAGCATCAACTTTTTTCTGTTGCTTTTTTTACCAGAATGATTTACTCAACGCTTGTTGATGCGGATTATCAAGATACTGAAGAGTTTATACAAGGAAGAAAAACGCGGGGTGAGTCAGAGAAAATTGATGTTTTGTGCCAACGGTTTAATCAATTTTTGACAAAATTTTCAAAACCGGAAAATAAAATAAATCAAATTCGTACGCAAGTTTTACACAATTGTCTTCAGAAAGCAAATGTAAATCCAGGATTTTTTACTCTGACTGTTCCTACAGGTGGAGGAAAAACATATGCTTCTTTAGCGTTTGCCCTCAACCATGCTTATCAGCATGGGCTTAAAAGAATTGTTTATGTAATTCCGTTTACCAGTATTATTGAACAAAACGCATCGGTTTTTCGAGATTGTTTAGGAAAAGAGAATATTCTTGAGCAACATGCTGATTTTGATTTTGAGAGTATTTTTGTAAATGATATCATTTCTTCGGATGATGAAACAAATAATGCATTAGAAAAACTCAAATTGTCAGCAGAGAATTGGGATATTTCAATAACTGTAACAACGAATGTTCAGTTTTTTGAATCATTATTTTCATGTCATTCTTCAAAATGCAGAAAAATCCATAATTTAGCAAAAAGTGTGATGATTTTTGATGAAGCACAAATGTTGCCTCGAGAATTTTTGTTTCCATGTATGAATTCATTGTGGGAATTAGTAAATAACTATCATTCAAGTGTTGTATTTTGTACAGCAACTCAGCCATCTTTACAGCGATTTATGCCGGATGGGACAAAATTTATCGAGATAATTGAAGACCCTCAAAAATTATTCGCAAATTACCAAAGAGTGCAAATTGAATATATCGGTAAACAGACCGATGACGAATTGATATACCGATTGAATGAACAAAACCAGTCGTTATGTATTGTCAACACTCGAAAACATGCTAAAGGATTATTTAATGGTCTGACTGGAGAAGGACGGTATCATCTCTCCACGTTAATGTGTCCAATACATCGAAAATTAGTTCTTAATGAAGTAAGGCAGAGATTAAAAGAAGGGGTTTCGTGCAGAGTGATCTCCACGCAAGTGATGGAAGCAGGTATCGATATTGATTTCCCAATCGGATTTCGGGCAATTGCAGGAATGGACTCGATTATTCAAGCAGCCGGCAGAATTAATCGTGAACAGAAACACACAAGTGGTATTTTATATGTATTTGAAACTGACTCAAAATTCGTTAAACGAGTACCTGCATATATAGAACAAGGCGCTGCAATTGCTCGTAGTATTCTACGAGAATTTAAAAACAACCCGATATCGACTGATGCAATAAATGCCTTTTTTGAGAAATTATATTCATTACAGGAAGGAGACCAAGCATTTGATGTGAACGGAATTATGGCTTGCTTTGAAAAAAAAGAAGGATTCTTTTTTAAGACTGCATCAGAACGGTTTCATATTATTGATAATCGAACGGAACCAGTATTTATTCCATATGATCATGTGGCTGAAGAATTAATTGAAGAATTGAAAGTTGCTCCATTTCCTCGGACGATTTTGCGGAAACTCCAGCTTTATACAGTCAATATCTATCCGCAAGAATTAGAAGAATTATATAAAAAAGGTGCAATCAATTTAATTAATGATAGATATTCAGTTTTATCCATTGAAAATTTTATTGATTTTTACGATGAAAAAACCGGTTTGATTATCCCTGATATTCAAATGGGAAATGCAATCTTTTTATAAAAACTTATTAGAAAGGAGAAAAAAACAGATGGGATTTGGAATAACAATTCGTGTTCAAGGACCTTATGCGTTATTTACTCGTCCGGAAATGAAAGTTGAACGTGTCAGTTATGATGTCATAACACCTTCAGCCGCACGAGGAATTATTGAAGCAGTTTACTGGAAGCCTGCAATTCGCTGGGTAATCGACAAAATTCATGTGCTGAATGAGATCAAATATACAAATATCCGTCGTAATGAGGTCAGCGAGAAAGCTTCTACACAAATTGCAAAACGGATTATGAACGGCGCAAACGATCCATTTTATCTTTCTGCAAATGATAACCGTCAACAGCGCGCATCAATGGTTTTAAAAGATGTGGACTATTGCATCGAAGCACATTTTGAAATTGTACAAGAGAATGCAGGACCAGAAGATACCGTTGAAAAACACTACAATATCGTCCTTCGACGATTGAAGAAAGGTCAGTACTTTAATCCTCCTTGTCTTGGTACACGAGAGTTTGGAGCTACTGTGGAACTTGTTGAAGATACTCGGACAATTCCTCCCAGTTCTTTAACTGGATCAAAAGACTTAGGATGGATGTTATATGATCTGGATTTTTCTGATCCGGAGGATATTCGGCCGAGATTCTTTAAAGCCGAGATGATCAACGGTGTAATTGACCTGACCACGGTCGGATTGGTAGGATGACAGAAATGATTTTACAAGCATTAACAAAATATTACGATATTCTTGCAAAAGATGCTGAAAGCGGCATTTCGTTGCCAGGATATTGTACAACAACTGTAAGTTTTGTACTATCAATTTCGGAGTCTGGAGAGCTGAAAGATATTGTCCCGTTATCGAGTTTTGAGAAAAAAGGTAAAAAGACTGTAGAAAATCCATATATAACTCTTTTTGTTCCAGCACAAATCAAACGAACAAATCGTATTTCAGCAAATTTTTTATGCGATTCTGTAGCGTATGTGCTTGGATTTACGGATAAAAATATGAAGGATCCGAATTATTCCATTAAATGCCACAAAGAATTTTGCGACCATAATATTCATTTATTGGAAAATATTCCGTGTAAGGCAGCAAATGCAGTCATTAATTTCCTGCAAACCTATGATCCGATTCATGCAAAAGAATATCCGCAAATTGATCGTTATTGGACAGATCTTTGTGCAGGAAGAAATATTGTCTTCAGGTTGGAAGGAAATTCTGAATATGTTCATGAGGACACTCAGATTCGTGATTATTGGGAAAAAATAAACGAAGAAGAAAAAGACGATGTATATAGGGGACAGTGTCTTGTTACCGGAAAAACAAGCCCGATTGCGATATTGCATAACAGCATAATGGGACTCCCCGGTTCAAACCCTACCGGAGCAACGCTGGTTGGATTCAATGCAGATGCGTATGAATCATACGGGAGACATAAGCAGCAAGGGAAGAATTCGCCTGTCAGCGAAAGAGCAGCGTTCGCTTACACAACTGTATTGAATTTCCTGCTTTCGAAAAAAAATCCAAACCGCAAATTTACGGTTGGAGATACCTCTGTTGTTTACTGGGCTGAAAGTCCAAAACGAGATTACGCAAACATATTTTCCAGTTTGTTCCAAATTAATTGGGCGGATGAACAATCAGAATCCGATGAAATCGATGAGGTTTCTTTTCAGGATAAAAAGGCCGAACAACGACTTTCTGAAATTGGAGAGAAAATAACCCGGGGAGACAATTTGGATTCCAATTCACTCATCGCGGGATTAGATCCGGAAACCAGGTTCTATATCCTTGGATTGGCGCCAAATTCAGCGCGGGCTTCTATACGTTTTTTTCATCAGGACCCGTTTGAAAAAATTGTTAAAAAGATCATTCTACATTATGAAGATCTGCAAATTGTAAAAGAGTTTGCAGATCAACCAAACTGGATCCCTTTATATCGGTTATTAGGAGAAACGTATTCCAAAAAATCATCAGAAAAAAAATCTTCTCCGTTACTATCTGGAGCTGTGATGAGTTCAATCTTAAATGGAACTCCATATCCGGCAGCATTGTATTATGCGATTATCAATCGCATCCGAGCGGATGTGGATGATAAATCCAAAAACATTCAAAAAATCAATTATTTTCGAGCTGCCATCGTGAAGGCATATTTGCTTCGAAAATATCGATCGCAAAAAAATCTAATTATTCAGGAGGTGCTATGTATGTCACTCAATCAACAGACCGATTATCCGGCATATTTGTTAGGCAGATTATTTGCCGTTCTTGAGAAAACACAAAAGGATGCTATTCCCAACCTTAATACAACGATCAAGGACCGTTATTTTACGACAGCTTGTGCTTCACCCGCTTCCGTTTTTCCAATATTACTTCGTTTATCTCAGCATCACATTTCAAAATCTGATTATGGGTATTGGAGCGAACAATTAATTCAGGAAATCATGAGTAAATTGAAGATTGAAGAAAACGCTATCCCACATCATCTTTCGTTGGATGATCAGGGAATTTTTATTTTAGGCTACTATCATCAACGTGCAGATTTTTTCGAGAAAAAATCTGATGATTCAAAACAAATAGAAAAAATTGATAATGGAGACAAAAATGAGTAATCCGATTATGAATCGTTATGAATTCGTTTTATTGTATGATGTTGAAAATGGGAATCCGAATGGTGATCCTGATGCTGGAAATATGCCGAGAATTGATCCCGAAACTGGATATGGAATTGTTACCGATGTCTGTATAAAGAGAAAAATTCGGAATTATGTCGAAATCATGAAACAAGATGAGGCAGGATTTAAAATTTATGTAAAAGAAGGAATCCCTCTTAACAATCAGCACGCATTAGCCTATGTCGCAAATAACATACCAGTTCCAAGTAAGGAAAACGCGAAAAATGTTGATGCAGTCACATTACTAAAGCTTCGAAAATGGATGTGTGATAATTTTTTTGACATTCGAACTTTTGGCGCTGTGATGACTACCGGTGTGAATTGCGGGCAAGTACGCGGACCCGTTCAAATAAACTTCTCAAGAAGTGTTGATCCGATTGTGCAACAGGAAGTGACGATTACTCGAGTAACGGTTACTCGACCTGAAGATATAAAAACTATGGGAAGAAAACAAATTGTTCCTTATGGCTTATATCGTGTGGAAGGATATATCTCGGCAAAATTAGCAAATGATCTCACCAAAGGCACCGGCTTTTCTGAAGATGATGTTGAGTTATTATGGACAGCCCTGACCAACATGTTTGATTGCGATCATTCTGCTTCCCATGGAAAAATGTCAGCTCAAAAACTGTTCATTTTTAAACATGAAAGCGAGCTTGGGAATGCTCCGGCAAACCAATTATTTGATGTAATTTCAATTTCTAAAAAGGATGAGAAAGTTACACCCAGAAATTTTTCCGATTATTCAATTTTCGTGGATAAAGACAAAATTCCTGCTGGTGTGAGTTTAATCGAAAGACTGTGAAAACTGAGTATTCGTCAGATGAATTGTTGCTCCTTTCCGGAATTCAGCATTTTGGTTTTTGCAAGCGTCAGTGGGCATTGATTCATATTGAGAACCAATGGCATGAAAATGTCTTGACTGTTGAAGGGAAACTGTTGCATAGCCGGGTTGATGATCCATTCTCTTTCGAATCACGAAAAGATGTGATCACTTCCCGGTCTGTTCCGGTAGTTTCTTATCACTTGGGATTCTCAGGTATATGCGATGTTATCGAATTTATTCCATCAAAGGATGGCGCAATTTTATACGGAAAATCTGGACGATATCTACCGGAAATTGTCGAATATAAGCATGGCAAAGAGAAGTTGGATCAATGTGATGAAATTCAGCTTTGTGCTCAGGCTATCTGTTTGGAAGAGATGTTAAGTATCAGCCTGAGTAGCGGCTTTATTTTCTATGGTTTACCAAGGAGGAGAACGGAGGTGTTTTTTTCTTCAGAGTTACGAGATCTGGTTTGGAAATACGCAGGGGAAATGCACGATTATTATGAGCGGGGATATACCCCCAAGGTCAAAGCATCGAAAGCATGCCGTTCCTGTTCATTGATCGATATTTGTTTGCCTGGATTAAGTAATCATACAATTTCAGCATCAAAGTATATTCAAATGAAGATCGATGAAGATTAAATGAAAAAATTGTTGAATGTCCTTTATGTAACGTCGCCGGATTCCTTTCTTTCTCTGGATGGTGAAAATATTGTCATCAAGAAAGAGGACAACACCGCTGTTCGTCTTCCGCTGCATAACCTGGAGAATATTGTGAGTTTTGGCTATACCGGAGCCAGTCCGGCTTTAATGAATGCCTGTACTGAACGCGATATTGGTTTATGTTTTCTGACGCCTCATGGTCATTTTCAAGCAAGAGTCAGCGGAAAAATCCGCGGAAATGTCCTCTTGAGGAAAAAACAGTATCAGATATCCGATGCTGAGGAATATAGTGTATTAATTGGCGGATCTTTTCTTCTGGGAAAAATTGCGAATTGTCGGAAAGTCTTGCAGCGTGCAATACGGGATCATGCCTATTCTGTGGATGTGCAGAAAATTTCGGAAGCATCCGAGGGACTGAAAGGGAGCATGAAAGAAATTGAAAAATGCCGGTCAAATGCAGCGCTGATGGGAATTGAAGGCAGTGCCGCAAAAATCTATTTTCAGGTTTTTGATGAATTAATACTGCAACAAAAAGAAGATTTTTATTTCAGAGAGCGATCTCGCCGTCCGCCTTTGGATAATGTCAACGCGTTATTGTCTTTTTTGTATACTTTGCTGACGAATGAAGTCGCCTCTGCTTTGGAAACGGTTGGTCTGGATCCATATGTAGGTTTTCTGCATCAGGATCGTCCGGGGCGCGTTTCATTGGCGCTGGATTTGATGGAAGAATTGCGGCCTGTTTTTGTCGATCGGCTGGTACTTTCGATGATCAATCGCTCTCAACTCAATGGGAAGGATTTCTTAAAAAAAGAAAGTGGCGGCGTCATTATGACCGATGAAGCAAAAAAAAGGGTGCTTTCGGCATGGCAGGACCGAAAAAAAGAAATGTTGATTCATCCATATTTAAATGAACAGATCATGTTTGGGCTTATTCCTCATGTCCAAGCGCTGCTCCTTGCACGCTATTTACGGGGTGATTTGGACGCATACCCACCATTTTTTTGGAGTTAGGATTCACTATGATGATGATCATTACTTATGATGTAAACACGGAGACAGCGGCAGGACGAAAAAGACTTCGGAAAGTTGCAAAACAATGCCAGAATTACGGTCAAAGAGTTCAAAACTCAGTGTTTGAATGTATTATCGATCCGGCTCTTTTTAAAATTCTGCGTAATGAATTGATTCAGATTATGGATGCGGAGAAAGACAGTATCCGATTTTATAATTTGGGAAATAAATGGAAGAATCGCATTGAACATGTTGGGACAAAACATACAATGAATCTGGAAGATTCGTTAATTGTATGATTTTTTGCGAAGCAGAAGCGATCAGATGTCATGTCGTCGGGTTCGCACGAATTGTAATTTGATTCCACGAGTAAAATGAATTATTCAGACTTGGAGGAACTGAAAATCAACAAAAGGAAAAATCAATAAAGACAATATATAGGGCTTCGTACTTTTTTTTTACCTATATTTTGCTGTCGCTCCCCACGTGGGGAGCGTGGATTGAAATCGTCAATCAAGGCTCTGAATTTGACGCCAGACGGGTCGCTCCCCACGTGGGGAGCGTGGATTGAAATATCGATGCACTACGAATCCTACGCGAAAATCATTGTCGCTCCCCACGTGGGGAGCGTGGATTGAAATAGCAGCGTTCGACGCATCAACTGGTCATGATCATGGTCGCTCCCCACGTGGGGAGCGTGGATTGAAATGGGCATCCTCTCGAAGTAATTACATAACCTTTTGTCGCTCCCCACGTGGGGAGCGTGGATTGAAATACTGGAGATGACAAAAGAATTAGTTTATCGCAGGGTCGCTCCCCACGTGGGGAGCGTGGATTGAAATGTTCCCATCCAGAGCGTTTAGCAAAGTGTCATCATGTCGCTCCCCACGTGGGGAGCGTGGATTGAAATACTGGAGATGACAAAAGAATTAGTTTATCGCAGGATGTCGCTCCCCACGTGGGGAGCGTGGATTGAAATCCTTCTGCATCTTGGATAGTTTGCGCTGCTCCCGGTCGCTCCCCACGTGGGGAGCGTGGATTGAAATGCTCAAAATCCCGATGTCGGGAAATATGTCAAGGTCGCTCCCCACGTGGGGAGCGTGGATTGAAATACGTAATAACTGGCTCGTGTCGGTTTCGTGACGTGTCGCTCCCCACGTGGGGAGCGTGGATTGAAATTATGGAGAAAAACAGAAAAAACCAACTTAATTTAGTCGCTCCCCACGTGGGGAGCGTGGATTGAAATGCTGTCATTGATTATTTGTACCTGATCGGAGACATGTCGCTCCCCACGTGGGGAGCGTGGATTGAAATGCGGTTTACGTCTGGATGCCATTGCTTGACCATGTCGCTCCCCACGTGGGGAGCGTGGATTGAAATTGCTTTTGTGGCAAACAGCTGACTTTCATCATAGCGTCGCTCCCCACGTGGGGAGCGTGGATTGAAATCCATGTTTCTTTTTTCCTCGGTGACATCCTGACAAAGTCGCTCCCCACGTGGGGAGCGTGGATTGAAATTTCGGGACAAGCTGCACGATTAAACGCAAGGGACGCGTCGCTCCCCACGTGGGGAGCGTGGATTGAAATAACTGATCCGCGTTCATCCTGCTGACTGGCGTAGTCGCTCCCCACGTGGGGAGCGTGGATTGAAATTGGCTCGATCAAAAAGCGTGTCAGCCCGCCTAAAGTCGCTCCCCACGTGGGGAGCGTGGATTGAAATACGCTGGATGATGCGAAAAATGCCGGTTTGATCAGAGTCGCTCCCCACGTGGGGAGCGTGGATTGAAATAGAATTAGGAATTTTTGTTACACAATGTGCCGGAGTCGCTCCCCACGTGGGGAGCGTGGATTGAAATATCCCCGGAAGTTTTGAACGGCATCAAAAAGATTGTCGCTCCCCACGTGGGGAGCGTGGATTGAAATTAGGGTCTGAATCTATAACTAACTGATCTAATTATAGTCGCTCCCCACGTGGGGAGCGTGGATTGAAATTTTTATCCTTGCAATTAAATGCAGTTGTAGTCCGGTCGCTCCCCACGTGGGGAGCGTGGATTGAAATATTGCATGAAGATGAAATATTTTTGAATAATGACGTCGCTCCCCACGTGGGGAGCGTGGATTGAAATAAGAGTTAGGTATTTTCGTCACACAGTGCGCCGGGTCGCTCCCCACGTGGGGAGCGTGGATTGAAATTCCGCGATTGGGCGATTATGGATCTGGAAGAGGTCGCTCCCCACGTGGGGAGCGTGGATTGAAATACCGCTTTTCTGATTGCAAATTTGCGTTTATCTTGTCGCTCCCCACGTGGGGAGCGTGGATTGAAATGACATGTGGTATGAGGGCAATTCGTTTGAAACAGAGTCGCTCCCCACGTGGGGAGCGTGGATTGAAATCGTGATGATTTGCTGAAAAAATCAGACTGGACGGTCGCTCCCCACGTGGGGAGCGTGGATTGAAATTTATACAGGTCAACGATCAGTTTTACATCGTTGAGTCGCTCCCCACGTGGGGAGCGTGGATTGAAATATCGCACTTCTCAACAATCTCAGATAGCTCTGTTGTCGCTCCCCACGTGGGGAGCGTGGATTGAAATCTCGAAGGAATCATAGCCTACCGCGTTGTATTGAGTCGCTCCCCACGTGGGGAGCGTGGATTGAAATTGGGAAAAATACAATCAAGCACACGGCGTGTCATGCGTCGCTCCCCACGTGGGGAGCGTGGATTGAAATGACATCGCAAGATGTGCTACAAAATGCTACGGATGTCGCTCCCCACGTGGGGAGCGTGGATTGAAATTGTCATGGTTATTTCTCCTCATTCAATCCATAACGTCGCTCCCCACGTGGGGAGCGTGGATTGAAATGCTCTGTGGCATGAACAAATTGCCCATGGAATCATGTCGCTCCCCACGTGGGGAGCGTGGATTGAAATATCGAGATCACGACCGAGGGCATGGTGGCTGACGGTCGCTCCCCACGTGGGGAGCGTGGATTGAAATTGTATCAAATAACAAAGCTCTAGCTACAACGTCTAGTCGCTCCCCACGTGGGGAGCGTGGATTGAAATACGTCTTCTTGCTCCAAATTAATTGTTGCCTGAGGTCGCTCCCCACGTGGGGAGCGTGGATTGAAATAATAACAAAAGTAATTTTTCAATACTGAGAGAAAGTCGCTCCCCACGTGGGGAGCGTGGATTGAAATGTGACAAAAGCAGAAGCACAAGCGGAGTGCGATCGTCGCTCCCCACGTGGGGAGCGTGGATTGAAATTTTGTCCCAATCACCGACAGTTTCGAACCAGGCGGTCGCTCCCCACGTGGGGAGCGTGGATTGAAATAAAAATAAATGGCGGCAATGCCTGGAACTTTACCCGTCGCTCCCCACGTGGGGAGCGTGGATTGAAATAACGCAGTGAATGTGGTCTAAAAAAAAGGGACGTAGTCGCTCCCCACGTGGGGAGCGTGGATTGAAATTTCTGCTGTCATCACCAAGGTAACCGCTGAGCTCAGTCGCTCCCCACGTGGGGAGCGTGGATTGAAATTTGTCGTGTGATTGTGTTGTTCTGATTGATGTGGTCGCTCCCCACGTGGGGAGCGTGGATTGAAATCTCTCTCACAGCGGACAACGGTCGAAGCAGTTGGGTCGCTCCCCACGTGGGGAGCGTGGATTGAAATGCTGGTGTTACTGTGCCTTTGTCACCGATGGAAATGTCGCTCCCCACGTGGGGAGCGTGGATTGAAATTATAAAATATAGATTTTATAGAATACATTCTTCGAGTCGCTCCCCACGTGGGGAGCGTGGATTGAAATATGAATTTCAAATTACCTTCGGAAATAATCGGAAGTCGCTCCCCACGTGGGGAGCGTGGATTGAAATCGTCGTGCTCGTAGGTCTGCGGCATGTCAAATCGGGTCGCTCCCCACGTGGGGAGCGTGGATTGAAATGAGGAAATTATCGGGGATGAAGTCGCGGAAAACGGTCGCTCCCCACGTGGGGAGCGTGGATTGAAATGAAGAGTTTCTGATCAGTCTTGCCAAAGGCGATAGTCGCTCCCCACGTGGGGAGCGTGGATTGAAATTTACAATCCCTCCGTGTTATATCGAAAAAACGACGTCGCTCCCCACGTGGGGAGCGTGGATTGAAATATAACCGTTGAATATTATGAACCGGACGCTGATTGTCGCTCCCCACGTGGGGAGCGTGGATTGAAATCCCCAACCTGACATAAACTTATCTGACATTGTGACAGTCGCTCCCCACGTGGGGAGCGTGGATTGAAATGAGTGTAGGCGGACTCATTACTCTGTAATTTGTGTCGCTCCCCACGTGGGGAGCGTGGATTGAAATCTGTTTGTGTGGTGATACGAACCGGTATAAGTGCGTCGCTCCCCACGTGGGGAGCGTGGATTGAAATCTGAGAATGACATTAATCAATCAATCAAGAACTAGTCGCTCCCCACGTGGGGAGCGTGGATTGAAATTTCAGCAAATAATAAATTTTTGGATCCTAAGCAAGTCGCTCCCCACGTGGGGAGCGTGGATTGAAATCGTCAGGTTCCTGATTGCCTGGTAAAGACAGCCGTCGCTCCCCACGTGGGGAGCGTGGATTGAAATATATTACCATGCAAAAAAATTTAGCATAGCACAACGTCGCTCCCCACGTGGGGAGCGTGGATTGAAATCTTCTTCCGTTTCCCCAAAAAAGTGCATACGATAGTCGCTCCCCACGTGGGGAGCGTGGATTGAAATCGGAAGCTGAGGAAAATGGATTAATGCCTGTGGGGTCGCTCCCCACGTGGGGAGCGTGGATTGAAATTCTTTAGTTGCTTCACGTACTCTGGGTCGAGGAAGTCGCTCCCCACGTGGGGAGCGTGGATTGAAATTTTGTAGTGCAATCTATAGGGTAAAAAAATATCGTCGCTCCCCACGTGGGGAGCGTGGATTGAAATACTTTCTGTTTTTTTCTAAAATTTCGAAATATACAGTCGCTCCCCACGTGGGGAGCGTGGATTGAAATTGTCCATTATTCCCTCCGTTTCTCTCTCTTGAGGTCGCTCCCCACGTGGGGAGCGTGGATTGAAATAGATAAGGAATTATTCTGAGCGGAAACACTTCGGTCGCTCCCCACGTGGGGAGCGTGGATTGAAATGTATACTAATCTATACATTAATTAATTAATCAATCGTCGCTCCCCGCGTGGGGGGCGTGGATTGAAATGCAACATGAGGATTAGTTGGCTGTATCGGTCGGGTCGCTCCCCGCGTGGGGGGCGTGGATTGAAATAGCAAAATGGATTAATGCCAGTTGAAAAAGTAGGTCGCTCCCCGCGTGGGGGGCGTGGATTGAAATAAGAGACTCAGGCACTCATTTATTGCCGCTGATAGTCGCTCCCCGCGTGGGGGGCGTGGATTGAAATCAAAAAAATCTTCATCAGAGGATTCTTCTGACGAGTCGCTCCCCGCGTGGGGGGCGTGGATTGAAATGTATACTAGCCTATACATTAATTAATCAATCAAGTCGCTCCCCGCGTGGGGGGCGTGGATTGAAATATTTTAATTGATTAATAAATTCCAGGACTCCTGAGTCGCTCCCCGCGTGGGGGGCGTGGATTGAAATGTATCACCATGCAAACAGGAGCACTTATACCGGGTCGCTCCCCGCGTGGGGGGCGTGGATTGAAATTGAAAGCAGCGCAGGAAGGCCTCCGATGAAATACAGTCGCTCCCCACGTGGGGAGCGTGGATTGAAATATCGGTCAGCCGTTTCGCCATGATGTGCGCTCAGTCGCTCCCCACGTGGGGAGCGTGGATTGAAATTGATTGAATCGGCTCTGTTGTGAGGGTGTTTATGGTCGCTCCCCACGTGGGGAGCGTGGATTGAAATGGTTAATCCAATACCGTTTGTATCATGACGCGTTGTCGCTCCCCGCGTGGGGAGCGTGGATTGAAATTTTGTGTATCTAATATAGCATTTACCCACATTTTGTCGCTCCCCGCGTGGGGAGTTTGGATTGAAATGAAATCCGCTGGAGTACCGTCCTCGAGGATGATAGTCGCTCCCCGCGTGGGGAGTGTGGATTGAAATATAATGTAATCAGTCAATTCATAGTTACTATTCAAGTCGCTCCCCGCGTGGGGAGCGTGGATTGAAATATCAATGTATTAGTCTGATTAACCCTTGCAACTTGTCGCTCCCCACGTGGGGAGCGTGGATTGAAATTACAGATCGGATTGTGATGGTCGATTCGCCCAGGCTATCGGTAGCCTTCCGCCTGCAAGTTGAACAGGCGGGCGTAAGTACCATCGAGCTGCAGCAGCTCGGCATGCGAGCCGATTTCGAGGATTTTGCCCTCGGACAGGACAACGATGCGGTCCGCCATGCGGACGGTTGAAAAGCGGTGAGAGATCAGAACGGCGATACGGTCTCCAATTAATTCTCCAAAACGCCGAAAAACCTCATATTCGGCTTCTGCATCCAATGCCGAGGTGGGTTCATCCAGTACCAGCACTTCCGCTTCGCGCATGAACGCGCGCGCGAGGGCAATTTTTTGCCATTGTCCTCCGGACAGTTCCTGCCCTTTTTCCCAGCGCCTTCCCAGCATGGTATCGTAGCTGGCTGGCAGATTCTCAATGATGGGAGCTGCTCCTCCGCGCTGTGCGGCATCCCTGATGCGACGCATGTCCTCCAGGGCATCAACCTGGCCAAATCCGATATTCTCCCGCACCGTGAATTGATAACGCACAAAATCCTGAAAGATAACGCCAAATCGCTGGTGCAGGCTTTTCAGATCATACTCCCGCAGATCAACACCGTCCAACAGAATCTGTCCTTCGGTCGGGTCATAGAGCCGTGTGAGCAGTTTGATCAACGTCGTTTTACCGGCGCCATTCAATCCGACCAGCGCGATGCGCTCCCCCGGATGAATGTGAAAACTGATTTTGCGCAACACGTCTTTTTCCGCTCCCGGGTAGCGGAATGAAACGTTCCTGAATTCAATTCCTTGCCGTACCGGTACAGGAGCGATGCGGCCGTTGGATGGGGTTTTCAACAGCGGTTCGAGCTGTAGATACATCATCAGGTTGTCCAGGAAAAGATTGCTTTCATACAGGTTTTTCAGGCTGTCGAGCAGCGATCGAAAGGAGGTTTGCGACTGGCGGAAGATGGACAGAAACATCGTCATATCACCCAGCGTAATGGCTCCCACGACGGTCCGCAGCACGATCCAGATGTAGCTTCCATAATAGGCGAGGTTGGACAACAGTCCCCAACTGAAGCCGGCTGCCGAGCGTTTTTCGGCGATGGCGCGGTCTTCCAGATAAAACTGCATAAACAGATCCTGATAGCGTTTGAGGAGCGGTTCGCCCAGCCCGAACAGTTTGATTTCCTTGACGGTCCCATTACCGGTCAGCAGCGTTTCCAGATAGTTTAACAAACGCGCTTCAGGGGCACGGCGGGTGACTGCTCGAAAGGCGCGTTCCGCGTATTGGGATTGTGAAAGAAAAGAGGGAATGGCGGCTGCGAAAACCAGGAAAGCCAGCCATGGACTGAATCGGATGAGCAATGCGATCAAAGAAATCAGCGTAATGACCTGCTGTGCCATCTGCAGCGTGGAATTGACAATGGCAAGTGTTCGAATATCCGCTTCGCGGCGCGCATTTTGCAGCGTATCGTAGAATACGGGATCTTCGAAGAATTGGAGGTCCAGGCTGATCGCTTTACGGATGATCAGCGTGTTGACGTGGTTCGTGAGCTGCGACTGCAGGATCCGGTCAACCAGAGAACGCACCTGACTGACTCCTGATCCGATCAGGATGAGTCCGAACTCGAATGCCAGATACGGGAAAACAATCTTGAGCCCTGCGGCTGGTTCCAACCCCTGACCGATCACACTGACGATGGAATCGACGATCAGTTTGCCTGCCCAGGCTTGTGCAGCCGGCATGACAGCGGAGATCGGCATCAAAAGAAACCCGGTGATTGCTGCCGGACGACTGGATGCCCAGACCAGCCGAAACGCTTCTGGAGTATTGCGCAATGCCTTCCAAAAATCATGAATTTGCCGGTTGATTCGCGCGAAAATAGAGGCTGCGTTATTATCAGCCGGCGTGGAATTTGATGAATTCAATGTGCTGCTCCAAAAGAATAGGGTCGAAGTCTGGCCTCAATCATTCGAGATATGGCGGGGATTCTTTTCGCTCTCTTAAAAAGAAAGATTGTTCCAAATTACGAATGAGCGGTCTGGTAATTATACTGCACCGGCTCCGACAGAAGTTGCAGGTAAAAACAGCAATTCAAATTATGGATTGAATTTTCGAATTGCTGAGATTGGCGTAAATACTGAGAAAACGCTGGCAGTCATCAAATTTCGAATTGTTAAAATCTTTGTTCTCCCATTAAATAAAATATTAGCCTTCTTTTGATTGAAAGTTATATCTGTCCATTTTTAATAAAAATTGGTTTTTGTCAGATTTCTTTGGACATTGTTAAAATTCTGATCCCTTTTACTTGCGGAAATATTGCGCCTTCTTGGATGGTCGTAATTGCTGCTTCTTCATCAATTACTCTGGAACCAGAAAGAAAAGAAATTCCGTAATCGAATAATAGCGGAGTCATCGGCGTGGAAGGTCCTAGTACCATTACAAGAGCTGAAGGTGGACAAAGCGAAAGTAAATTTTCGATGGAGTGGTTGATAAATGTTGTACCGCTGATGGCAACCACATCTGATTGCGGGATAAAATCTTTGGCTGCTTCTTCGGGAAAGTCATCTGCTTGTGGGCGTTTTTCAATGATCCAACAATTGCGGGCTATTGTTTTCATCTTTTCAATAAAGGGGAAATGCCCTACAATCGCCAGATTTTTATCAACGCAATGTTTCGCAATCACTTCTGATGCGTTGATCTCTTTCAATAGTTGCTCATTGAGATCCAATATGGAGTTGATGGCAGCGATACCTATACTGGCTTCTAAAAGATTATCCGAGAGAGACCATGTTGCCAGCTCCTGGGCACTTTTCTTGGTTAATTCTCCGACATCTTTTATCTTTACATGACCATGTTGTTCCTGTCCAACCATGGTAGATGCCAGTCCGCAATACTTGCTGGCTACCAATGTCCAATGAATCCCGATGATTACTTTTCGTACTTGTATCGGTTTGTCTGGAAGTGTATCGATTATTTCCTGAAGTAATTTCATGTTCATTCTCTTGTTGAAAGTAAAATCCATTAAAAACTGATCTTGTTTAAAAGCGCGCTCTGTTTGGGCATGCTGGTTATTGTTCTTTTTGATTGTTTCTAAAATTATGCAAAAAGAATTTTTCATTCCGATAGGATACGCAGCTGATCTTGCCGGAAGCCAGCAAATCTTCGACGATCTCCCACTTGTTTCCAGTGTTTATGACCATTTCTTTAAGGGCTTGTTCACGTAAAGGATGAACTGCGGTAATGCTGAGAACATCTTCTGCAAAATTCCCTGTTGAAACAAAATCTCCCACTTCCGTTTCAAAGAGCAGATCCAAAAAAGGAATTTGCTCAGCGCATATCTTTAGAAATTTTTGTAATGCATCCGGAGAAGGTGCAGTAATCCTCGTTTCTGCTGGTGGACGGGTCGGAATGGAAAGATAGGATTTGAAAGGGTGAAGGTTTAATAAAAATTCACACAACTGAGAAGCTGCTTTTTCATTGTCGTTTAATCCATCTGCCAGCATTGTTTCTGAAACAAGTTTCCCGCAAAATTTCTGTCTGAATTCAAGTATTCCGTTGAGAATATTGGCGAGAGACAAAGCGCGGTGCGGTCTGTCAATCATTCTCCATATTTGTTCATCGATGGCGTCCACTTTTAAAGAAACCCAATCCGCTTGCAATAACTCTTCTTGCACATCAAGCCGATTAATCAGTGATGCATTCGAGATCACAGCGATTGGGATTTGAAATTGTTTAAGACTTTTTATGATATTTCCGAGATTAATGTCCAGCGTAGGTTCGCCATCGGGAACCAAAGTCAGGTAATCGATTCCCTTTCCAACCTGAGAGCACTCAAGAACCTTCTTTTCAACGTCGCAAATCACTTGATCAATCGGATAAAATTCTTTGCGTTCAATCTCCATTTTGTTTGTTCTGCCGACCTGGCAGTAAACGCAGGAATAAGAGCAGTGTTTGGCTGGAATATGGTTGATTCCCAAACTGTAACCCAGACGCCGGGAAGGGACCGGACCAAATGCGATCATTTTTCTCCCTTAGTTATAGGCTTTTCTGGTTGGTTCATCAGCGATTGAAGCTGAAAGGCGTGCTTCCCATTCAGGTCCTTTCCACGTTCCAAGTTTCGTATGTAAATCCATATATTTTTGGGGGACCGGATGGGTTCCAAATATAACTTTTACTCCGTATTTTGTCTCCAGCAGACTTTTAAATGTATCCATATATGGGCAGGGCGGATATCCCACCAGCAATCCAGTGGCCAGGTGGATGGTCTGAACTCCATTTTTGACCATCTCTTCTCCGGTATATTCAATATTTCCTCCAGGACAGCCATTACATGTTGTGTAACCTACTAATTCAATTTCTTTATCAGAATATATGCTGAAAGCGCCTTCCCGATTTCGCATGGCTCTCAAACACTTGCCGCCAGCACAAGTGCGGTATCGATCACAAATAATGATTCCGATTTTGGTTTTTTCACTCATTTTAAATCTCCTTTAATTTGATCATCAAATTTTTCTTGTTTTCCTGTAGATTGATGAAAAGAGATGATCCATGTTTGCTTTTTTCAATTTTCAGGTAAGAAAATTTAAGAATTTCTGTTTTTTATTCGCCCTGTTTTGATAATGAAAAATAATCAGACAGAATCGTCCTTTTCACATTGGAATAGAATGCATCAGAAAAAAAGCAGATATATTTTAATTGAATATTCTAAAATTGTCTATTGACATTAATAGAATAGTATGCTATTCTATTAATGCGAATATAAAAAAGTGGAGGATATGAATGATGCCAAGACATGGAAGAGGATGGGCAATGGGGCGTGCTCAAGGTCAGGAAGATCGACATTCACCGGTAATAGGGTCCTTGTTGGAACCTGCTTTATTGATTCTTGTGAAAGGAGCGCCAAGTCACGGATATTCGCTGTTATCCGATCTGGGAAAAATGGGATTTTCGACCATTCATCCGAGTGTTATCTACCGTACTTTACGTGGGATGGAAGATTTGGGATGGATTCAATCAGATTGGGTAACGGATCAGACACAAGGTCCGCCTCGAAGAACTTACCATTTGACAGAGAAAGGTGAAGAGGCTTTGCAATTTTGGAAACAGGAATTATCAAGAACCAATGCGATTATTTTACAGTTGCTTGCAAAAGAGGAATCTGATTGAGAGGGGGGAAAAATGCCCGCTAGAGATGGGACTGGACCTTTTGGTCAAAATTTTTGGACAAGCCGGGGCATGGGACATCGTGGAAGTCTTGGACCAAGACGAGGACAGATTTTTATAAAAAATCGTTTTTCACGAAAACCATTTTCCTGGTATCACAGGATTTGGTATTTGACATTCGGCCAATTTTTGAGAGGTTGATGTATCAAAACAATAGATAGGTAAAAAAAAGTAATTGAAAGGAGAATATTATGCCTGGATTTGATGGAACTGGTCCTTTAGGGAATGGCCCTTTTGGAAGAGGAATGGGACCCTGCGGGGGAGGTACTGTAGGTCGTGGACTGGGACGTGGTTTTTTCCGCGGCAATTTTGGCTGGGGAGCAGGTTTTTTTTCTGCAACAATGCCTGAAGCTAAAGAAGTGATGGAACAGCGAAAGAATTGGTTGGAAAACCAGTTGGCTGTAATTAAGCAAAGCTTGCAGGATATCGAAGGGAAATAGACAAGTTCTTTCAGCAAATGGCAGCTCCATTACACGGAGCTGTCTATTTTTTAAATAATTCCATATTTAATCACTTTTTTACTTGAAGAAGTATGTTTTATAGCAACATTATTCGAATGAAAAAATTTTTGAGAAGCGTTTCTCTCCTCCAAATCGAAAGAGAGAAACGCCATGTTGTAATTTTGTCTTCGATGAGAACAGAATTATTCGTTAACCGAAATCCTTCCGTCGATTTCCACTGCTTCTGTGCCGTAAATGGACAGATAATCTGCCAGGATTTCGTCAAAGGAGGCGAACTCTCCGACCAGCGGATTATCCGCAAACATGGTGTATTGATCACCACCGATTGCCATGAAGTTGTTGGTGGCAGTGATATATGTCGCTTCGGGATCGACTGGCTCGCCATCCACCGTAAGCTCAACCACTCTGCTGCCGGCTGGTTTGGATGGATCAAATACGACCCGCATCCCTGCGATTTGCGGAAATGCTCCTTTCAGTTCCGGGTAATCGGACAATCCGTTTTCCATCGCATCGATCAGATCCTGTCCGCTGGACTCGATGGTCACGACATAGTTTCCGAACGGGAAGGTGGTGATGACCTGTCCCAGCGTGATATCCCCTGCGGGGATGGATGCCCGGATACCGCCGCCATTGGTGATGGCGACATCCGCGCCGGTCTCCAATAACATGGCCTCTGCAATCAAGTCACCCAGGTTGGTCTCACGGCTGCGATTCGTTTCCCGTTCACCATCCAGATCGATATCAGTGTGGCCGATTACTTCGTTTGATACTTCACTGATCAGATCCTGCATCTCGCTGGCAGCCTCAAGGACGTCCGGATCTGGTTCCAGCGTCATCAGCTCTTCAAAAGAGACCAGACGGGCTGTCTTGGAGAGCACTTCGCAGCGATCTGTTCGGGCTTCGCCTGGCTGCAGGACCACATCGATGCGGTCGATAAAGCGCCCATGTTCACCGGCTTGAACGATCACGGTGTCCCCCACCGTCATGCCATCCGGCAGTTCGGTATGACTGTGACCGTCGACGATGATGTCGATGTCCGGAACCGCTTGTGCCAGTCCTTCACTGGTGAATTGGCTGCCGGCATCCAATCCCAGATGGGAGATAGCAACCACCAGATCGACATGCGGTCTGAGGAAAGCGGTCATACGCGCTGCGGATTCATAGGGATCCAGAAACTCAAGTCCCTCCGAATTTTCAGGCGAGGATTTGTAGCGTGTTTCAGGTGTAGCCAAACCAAACACGCCGACTTTGATCTGATCGTCGATGGAGAAAATCGTATATTCCGGCAGAACACTGATGCCGGTATCGGCATAAATCAGATCCGATGCGAGAATTGGAAAATCCGCCATGTATCCCAGATCAATCAGATGCTGGTATCCATAGTTGAAATCATGATTTCCAGGTGCCATTGCATCGTAGCCACCTTCATTCATCAGCCAGACGATGGATTCACCCTCGAGCAATGTGGCGAAAACCTGACCATGGAGCGCGTCGCCGGCATCGAATAACAGTACCGGATTTTCTTCCGCAATCTGATGTTTGTATGCGGAAATTTTGGCGTATCCGATGGATCCTGTGACGGCGGTCTGCCCTTCATCGACTTTATCCGGTGTTTCCGCATAGTAGCTATGCATGTCATTGGTTCCCAGGATGGTCAGCGTGAATGGTTCCGCTTCAGTCTGGGCCACCGCAGGAAAATACGTACCTGTAACTACGATCAGAACAAACAACAATATGAATTTCAATTTCATTCTTTTTCCCTCCATTTTTTTTTAACCATGAATGCTTTGATCTGTAAACAGGATCGAAGCATTAAATCCGATCTATTCAATTATAGCGACAGATTGTGAGGAATTTTATGAACAGCGATTCGAAATATGGACAAGTTTTCCGAATCGCGAAAGTAAATATCGTTGTTCTTATAGTTTTGCACTTTGCGCAAAACCATAAGAACAACAAAGAATTATTCTCATAGCTCGAATTTCTGAGCAACTGGCTGGAGTTTTGCTTTTCTGCGAAATCGGAGACATACCAAAACAGCGCTGAGGACGCTGATGGCCATTAATACATAAAATGCTGACGGGATTCCCGATTGTTCGGCGATCTCTCCGGTGAACATTGGAAACAAGGTCATTCCTACAGCATAGATCGAGGCATAGTAACCCATGGCTGTTGAATGAACTGCGTCGGGCACTTCTTTCATCGCTTCTGCAGTTGTACAGGAATACAGCCATCCCTGACTGAGGCCCGCAAGTATCTGCAGCGGGTATAGATAGACAACGGAGGACATGTTTGGCGCCAGAAAGCAATAGATTGCCAATCCCATGAAAAGAATCGGGACGATAACTCCCGGTTTTAATCGGCGGCTGTTGAAATTGGAAGAGATCACCGCTGATAAAATATAGATTAATGCGCCGATTCCAATTTGAATGGCGTTGGCGCCGACATCTTTGGCTACCTGGGTTGTAAACGAATTGGCGGTGGAAGAGACGATACCCTGCTGAACCAGGGCTACCAAACCCCAGAAGATGACGTTGGGGTTGCGGAACAGTTGGAGGAAGTCTGCTTTTGTGGGTTGTTTGGATGAATGATTGGT
Source organism: Flexilinea flocculi (assembly GCF_001192795.1). Classification (GTDB taxonomy): domain Bacteria; phylum Chloroflexota; class Anaerolineae; order Anaerolineales; family Anaerolineaceae; genus Flexilinea; species Flexilinea flocculi. The sequence goes on from NZ_DF968179.1 coordinate 466,880, forward strand.
TTCTGCGGGCAGAAAGAACGACAAGATCAAACCAACAAAAGATACAATGGTTCCTGCCATGCAGAGGACATTCATTCCGGCAATATCACGCAGAATCATGCCGGCGGCGAACCCGAGGAAGATACCGACATTGTGGATGGAGATGATCATTCCCGTTGATTTGGACAGTTCCTCTTTGCTGAACAGGTTGGTATACAGTACGATAAAGCATATCCAGGAACAGGCAGCGAGTCCGGAGAAAAAATTCGCTGCCAAATAGCCGCCACCTGTCGGAAAGATCACGCGAATCAAGGAGGCGAGAAATGTGCAAAACATTCCGCCAACGATAAATGGTTTTTGATTTCCGTATAAATCTGCAAAAATTCCGATCGGAATTCTGCCTGCGACCTGCATCAGCCCATACGTGCCGATGACGAGGCCGATGAAACCAGCTGGAACGGCGATGCCGCTCAAATACGGTGTCTGAAAAGGAACGTGGACATACAGGGAAAACCATAACAGAATTGTGATGATCAACAGTTGTTTTGCATAAGCGTCTTTTTGTGCATTTTCCATAACGAATTACGTGATTGTGTCTCTCTCTTTCCATAAATTATTCTGCGGTTGTTAATGCCGCGCAAAAAAATCCTGATCGAACAGGCAGCCTGATATTTTCTTTCTTTATTCGAAAAGCTTGTCTTTGTCTTGAATGGCTGGACTGTTTTCGATCAGTAAATCGACAATTCGGCGGGCTGCTTTCCCGTCACCGTAGGGATTAACTGCTTTTGCCATGCTTTCCCAATCCTTCCGGTTGGTCAGCAGGTTTTTGACTTGCTCAAAAATATGCTGTGCATCAGTTCCTGCCAATCGTATGTTGCCGGATTCCAATCCTTCCGGACGTTCCGTTACATCGCGAAGTACCAGAACAGGAATACCCAGTCCGGGGGCTTCTTCCTGTAATCCGCCGGAGTCTGTCAGAATGATTTTCGACCGTTTCATGAGTTGAACCATATCCAGATAATCCAGCGGAGGAAGCAGTGTAACATTCTCTTGATTTCCTAAAATGCCATGCGCTGTTTGCTGGACAATTGGATTTAAATGGACGGGATAGACGATGTGGACACGCTCAAAATATTCCCGGCTGATTTTTAGGATTCCGCTGCAGATGTCCTCCAATGGTTTGCCGAAATTTTCACGGCGATGGGCAGTAACAGTAATGATTTCTTTCCGGTTGAAGGGAATATCCTTTAAGGGGCTTTGGCTGAGATCAAAGGGCATTGCGGAAACTTGCTGCAAAGCATCGATCACCGGATTGCCGGTGACATAACAGATTTCTGGAGGATAATTCTCTTTGATCAAGTTTTCCCGCGCCAGGGTGGTGGGTGCGAAATGTAGATCTGCGATCACTCCGGCGATTTTCCGGTTGATTTCTTCCGGGTAAGGCGCCCATTTGTTGTAACTGCGCAGGCCGGCTTCCACATGCCCGACTTTCACATGATTGTAGAAAGCGGCAAGCGCTGCTGCCATGACAGTCGTTGTGTCCCCTTGAACCAGAATCCAGTCCGGTTTTTCCTGTTTCAGGACTTGATCCATATGGAACAAAATGGAAGCGGTAATTTCTGGCAGCGTCTGTTGATTTTTCATCAAGTTGAGATCGATGTCTGCTTTCAAATCAAACAATTCGAGCACTTGATCCAGCATTTGACGGTGCTGTGCAGTGAGACACAAGAGCGTCTCGATATTTTCTCTTCGTTTCAATTCTTGAATCACTGGCGCCATCTTTACTGCCTCAGGTCGTGTCCCGATGACTGCCATGATTTTTATTTGACGATTCTGCATACTGGATTTCTTTTCTAAGCGTTTTTCTTTATGACTCAATCAATTCAGTATTAATCCAAGATTATTAGATTGATTTTATCAGACTGTTAACAGCAATTTGAAATTTGATCAGCACTTTGAAATTTGAAGTAATCAATCGAATCGCTGGAATGTTACTGATGGAAGAGAATTTCTATTTATTATTAATCAGCAACGCGAGAAAATTTCCAGCTTAGTAAAAAGAACAAACAATGAAATACCCTCTCAATTTTTTGAAATACTGCTCTTTTCTTAAAAACTTTTCCAAATTTCGAATTAAGGAGCATTATGTCATAAATCAAATCAGCCAGCTGAATTGACAGACATTTTATTAGCGTGTATAATTTTTTTCGCTTAAGAAGTGTCGTATCACGACGCTTTCTTATTGTTATGGAAGGATTACCGAGATCAGCAGGAACGATGATTTGTTTGGTCAGACCTTCCGGACCCTTATAGAATGAGGGGGGGTGAATAAAAGTGGCAAGTGTAGTTCTTCGACCAAATGAATCACAGGATTCTATTCTGAAACGATTCCGCAAGAAAGTTGTCAAAAGTGGAATTCTAAGTACTGTTCGTCAAAAACGCTGGTTCGTTTCTAAAAGCGAAACAGATCGGATCGAACGCAAAAAATCTATGCGCCGAATGAAACGGCGACAATTCGAGAAACATGATTAATTCGCTCGAATTTATAATACGCCGAAGGAAGAGGTTTAAGGATGGCGAAAGAAGAAGATAGCAAAATCAGTGTTGAAGGTACGATCATTGAGGCATTACCTGGCACACAGTTTCGTGTCCGATTAGAAAACGGGCATGAGGTATTGGCATATTTGTCCGGCAGAATGCGGAAATTTTATATTCGAATTTTGCTGGGTGATCATGTGCGGGTTGAAATGTCTCCATACGACCTGACACGCGGGCGAATCGTCTATCGCCAACGAAAACCGAATGAATTCGGTGGACATGATGATGAAATGATGTGATAGGAAATCCGGCGGAAGCCGGATTTTTTTACAATATCACCGGACTTAAACCTGTTCACGAAAAAGTAAAAACATTGGCATTTTCAACAGGATTCAGTGTTAGAAAAGACGGAAAAACGCATCGTTTTGGTGTTCTTGAATGAAGCACGAAAACGTCACAATAACACATTTTCTTGATTGACTCGAAAATCAATAAAAATTAGAATTGCTTAAAAAATCCTCCTCATCTTGCGAATTGCCGGGTCTCCTATGGTATGATTGATAATGATAGCAGTGGTTTCATTATTGAGAGAATAATTTTTCTCTTCATTTGAAGGCCGGTCTACATGTAGAATTGCTATAAATATTGAGAGTGACTATGGATAATAAAATTACAATCATCGAAGGACCAACACCGACATTTGAAGCCGTAAACTCTGAATGGGTTTCTGGGATCAGTGAATCACCGGAATATTATGACGTTGTGATGACGAATCTTCGAACGATGAATGGCGCCGGCCTGCTTGAGCGCTGTTATCAAACCTGGAACCAGCAGGATACTATGTACCTTCATTATCGTAATACAATCGGTCTGGAACAAGAAATTCCGATTTTAGCAGCTCGTCTGGTTGAGACGGACGAGGGAGAAAAAATTGCATTATGGGTCAGAGTGAAGCCTGAACAAATTAAACAGGAAGTTCATTTTGACGAGGATGAAGAATAAATCGTTTTCCACATGCGGTTGTCAATGGAAAGATCAAGTTGAGAATTGTTTTCAACCGGTTCAAGGAGGAAAACAGTTCTCAAACTTTTTTTTACAGATCACCAGTTCTGTGGATCGCGTCATGGTCAATTTTTCAATGAAAACTTGTTTCCTCACATATTTCAAATTGCAGGATTGACCTCCGCGATTTGAAAGATCGGGAGGATTTTTTTATTTTTGTAATGTTTTTTTGCCAAGCGCAAAATAACATACAACTACAAAGAATTCTTTCCGATTTTGAATCGCTGATACTGCAATACACTTATTGATATAATAAACGATATGGATTCTGAGAAAGATTTCCGCCCTTTTTTCCTGTTTATAATCATCGTAGTACTTCTGGTTTTCATCGGCCTTTTTACACCGGCGCGAACTCTGATCAGTTTTCATATCGATGATCTAAAATCACGTATCTTCTATCGCTACCATGCCCCGGATCAGGTGCTCTTTATCCCTCGGGAATCGTCGCCGCTTGCAGGTGTTTCTATAGATGAAAGTGCAGATCCTCTGGTAGAAAAAACACCTGTAATGCCCAATCCGACAACCACGCTGATGCCCTCTGTAACTCCATTTATTAAGGATACAGCATCCTCAGTGGTGCGGATTGCATCCGCAGTTCCGACCTGGACACCGTCTCCGACCAGCACTGCCGTTCCCACTGCAACAGAACTCCCACTTCCGTCCAGCGCTTCCATTCAGGGAGTGAAATACGAAGATCAGCATGGTATTTGGAATTACTGCGCTCCGACAAATCTGTCGATGGCGATGACATTCTGGGGATGGAACGGAGATCGGCTTAAAGCCGGCAAATGGCTGAAACCCTTCGAAAAAGATAAGAATGTCATGTTTTACGAGATGGAAAACTTTGTTGCTGAAAACTCCGATTTGCGCTCTATTGTCCGAATCAGTGGCACTGAACAACTTCTGAAGAAGATGATTGCTTCCGGATTTCCTGTACTGATTGAGAAAGGATCCTACATGCAGGAGGTCAGCGGCCGCCTTAGCTGGATGGGCCATTATAATATTGTTACTGGTTATGACGACGAAAAACAAGAATGGACGGTGCAGGATTCTTACTATACACCGAATTATAAGATCAGTTATGAACTGCTGCATCAGGAGTGGTTGTCGTTTAATTTCGAGTTTATGATCGTTTATCCGGGAGAGAAAGAAGCGGAATTATATGCGCTGCTGGGTCCTTATACGAACGAGGATTGGGCGATCAGAAATGCGATGAAAATGGCGGATGAACAAGTCAAATCAGCTGTGGATGATGAATCCCTGTTTTTTGCATATTTCAATCGCGGGTCCACACAGGTGAAACTGAATGACTATTATGGTGCTGCGCAATCGTACGATATGGCTTTCGAACACTATGCGGCTTTAGATACAAGCACGCGACCGTATCGCATCGTCTGGTATCAAACGGGTCCTTATTACGCTTATTATTATTCCGGAAGGTATAACGACGTGATCTCTCTCGCATCCATAACATTAGCCAGCACGCAGGAACCATATCTTGAGGAGAGTTATTATTGGCGTGCCATGGCAAATGCAGCGCTCGGTGTGTATGAAAGTGCAGAATCAGATTTGCGTAAATGTTTGGAAATCCATGAAGGTTTTACTGCCTGTCAGACACTGTTGAATGATATCGGTTTGAAATAATATGTCCATTCGTTTGCTCCATTTTGCTGATGTGCATATTGATTGCGCTGCTACAGGGAAGAAAGATCCTCAAACCGGTTTATCAGTCCGAACGATTGATTTTCTGAACGCATTGGATCAGATTGTGGATTGCGCGCTTCATGAGTCGATCGATTTGGTCCTTTTTGCCGGAGATGCATATCGTGATCCTACGCCGGTGCCGACATTTCAACGGGAATGGGGAAAGCGGATGAAACGGTTGTCGGATGCCCGCATTCCGGTTTTAATGCTTCCGGGTAACCATGATGTGTCTCCTGCCAGTACACGAGCGAATGCACTGCAGGAATACGATACGCTGGAAGTTCCATATCTGCATCTGGCGAAGTCAATCAAACTCTGGAAACCGACTGAATTACATGGTTTGCCGATCCAGGTCTTGGCTGTACCCTGGGTGCCTAAATCCATGATGATCGCTGCTTTTGATACTCGAAGAATGACATCGGATGAAATCCATCAACAACTGGAATTCGAAATCTCCAAAAGAATAGAGACTGCGATCGGTGAAATAGATCCGCAGATTCCGGCTGTTCTGTTGGCCCATTATTCAGTCCCTGGTGCAGAATATCCCAATCACCAGGCAGTCTCACTCGGCAGGGAAGTAACCCTTTCTGGCGGGTTGGTGAAAAATCCCTGTTTTTCTTATACCGCTTTGGGGCATATTCATAAATACCAGGATCTGAATGAAGGATTTCAACCGCCCGTTATCTACAGCGGTTCAATCGAACGAGTAAATTTCGGCGAATCCAGGGAAGAAAAAGGTTTCATCATTGCAGAAATCGAAAACCATCATACAACCTGTTCTTTTCGCAAATTGAGTGGACGAAAGTTTTTCAATACTGAAATTACAATCAGCAGTGCGGAATCGTTTCAACAGGAAGTATTGGATGCTTTGCCGAATCAAGTCGATATGCGTGATGCAATGGTGCGTCTGGTTGTCAATTATCCTCAGAATTGGGAATCCAGTCTGGATGAAATGGAGATCCGCAAGAAAACGGAATCTGCACTTGAATTCCATCTCGTTCGAAAAGCTATCCAGACTCAGAGGATTCGTTTTCAGGATCATTCAGGTATCAGCGCATTGAGCCCGATGGAACTATTAGAAAAGTATTGTGAGATTCAATCGATTGATTCCGGGGAAATCGGAGTTTTGATGTCGTTAGCGCAGTCCATTGTGGATGAGGATCTGCAGAAATTCGAAATTTGAAAAGATTGGTTGTTTTTCTTGATTGATTCGAAAGTTCTGTCCATATTTCGAATTACTGATGAAACGATATTGTTAATGGATGATATGATTTTTATTAAATCGGAATCTCATATCAGAGATTTCGTATGTGTAGGGATTTTTTTATGTCAGGAAAAATAGGTGAATTATTATTATTGGTCGTTTTGATTATCATCAACGGCCTTTTTTCGATGACGGAGACGGCTGTAGTTTCGCTGCGCAAAGCCCGGTTGCAGAAATATATTGATGAAGGCAATAAGAAAGCATCAATTGCATTGGATCTTTCTGAAAATCCAAGCGATTTCTTTTCCACCATCCAGATTGTGATCAGTCTTGTGGGTGTTGTGACCGGTGCATTAGGCGCATCTGCTTTTTCCGGCGGATTGGCTCAATACTTGAAAAAGATTGACCTGTTGAAGCCTGTGGCGGACACTCTGGCGCTGTTGCTCGTCTCTATCGGAATTACCTATTTCAGTCTGGTCATCGGAGAATTGATTCCCAAGCGACTGGCAATCTCCAATCCAGAAAAAATATCCATGCGTATGGGCGGATTGATGAGAAGCCTTTCAAAAGTCTCCAAGCCCTTGGTGGCTTTTCTAAGCTGGTCTACAGAACTCGGCATCAAACTCATTGGAGTTACCGAGAGTGGTGCGCTGCCGGTTTCGGAAGACGAAGTGAAAGTCATGATTGAACAGGGAAAACAAGTTGGTGTTTTTGAGGAGACGGAACAGGATATTGTCGAAAGTGTTTTCCGAATGAGCGATCGTACTGTAGATGCAATGATGACTCCGCGGACAGAACTGACCTGGATTGATTTGGATGAACCGCTCGAGGATTCGCTTTCAGAAATTCTTCACTCCGACGATGTTTTCTTTCCGACAGTGCGTGGAAATGCCGATAATGTAGTGGGAGTAATTTCCTCCAAGAAACTTCTGGATTGTTATATCCGTGGCGATCAAATTGATCTGGATACGATTTCAGAGACCCCATTGTTTATTCCCGAAAGCAAACCTGCTCTGAGCGTATTGGATGACTTGAGAGATTCCGGCAAACAAGTGGCGATTGTGATGGATGAATATGGCGGCTTTTCCGGAATGATTACGCTCATCGATATCCTCAGTGAACTGGTCGGTGAAGTCCCGGGGCTGAACGAAGGATTTGATCCTCAGATTGTCGAACGAGCTGACGGATCCTGGCTGTTGGATGGACAATTGGATGTGGATGAGTTGAAAGATACGCTTGATATCAAAGAATTGCCCGATGAAGACCGCATCGGATATCAAACACTGGGTGGATTTATTCTGAGTCAGATTGGATTTATCCCCAGTGTCGGTGATTCCTTCGTTTGGGAGGATTACCGATTTGAAATAGTGGATATGGATAACCGCAGAATTGATAAAGTACTGGTTGATCGCAATAAAAAAGATCAACCGGAAGATCACAATCCGCAATCCCCTTCCGATGATCATTTGTTGAATTCAGATCAGTGAAAAAGAAATGATTCCACGTTCCATAAAGATTTCAGGCTTTTTATCCTATCAGGAAGATGTTGAAATTGATTTCACATCCATCCATGTTGCCTGCATTACTGGACAAAATGGAGCTGGAAAATCAGCGATGCTGGATGCGATGACATGGGCGTTATTCGGGGAAGCCCGAAAGAATGATGAGTCGGTAATTAACGATTCGACCCATAATCGAAAGGCGGAAGTGACTTTTGAGTTTGAGTATGAGAAAAGTATTTATAAAATCATCCGGACTCGGGAACAGGGAAAATCCTCAACGGTTGAATTTCAGATTTGGGATGAAATGGCTGATCATTGGAGAGTGATAACTGAAAGAAGCGTATCACTGACGAATAAGCTGATTTGCAATACCCTTCATTTGGATTATCGTACCTTTATCAATGTCTCTTTTTTCTTGCAGGGGAGAGCGGATCAGTTTACAAAACAGAATCCTACTGAACGAAAAGAAGTATTGGGCAGCATTCTAAATCTGGATCAATGGAATGACTTTCAATTAAAGACGGTTGAAAAACGCAAGGATCGTTCGAATCGTCTGGAAGTCGTTCTAAGTTTGCTGGAACAAATCGAAAGCGAACTGTCAGAGGAAGATCAAAGGAAAAAGCTGCTTGATCAGTTAACAGAAGCATTGGCTGCTGCGGAAGTGCGCACCAATGTTCGTCAGGAGGCGTGGCAAAACGCAAAAAACACGGAGCAGCTGATTTTTTCCCAGCAGGATTTGCTGAAAAAAACGGATTCGCAATTACAGACGCTTTCCATCCAGATGGATGCAGATCGGAAAAAATTGGCAATCCGATTGGATGAATCCGCACGTTTTCAGGAAAATTTGAAAAATGAAGCCCAGATCGAAGAAAAAATCATTCAGTTAAAGCAGGCTCAAACTGAATTTGCATCATGGAATGACAAGCAGGTCATTTTTTTTGAATTAGAAAGAAGCAAAAACGAGCTCTTATCAAAAATTCGCCAGGAACAAGCTCGATTAAGTCAGGAACAGAAAACACTGCGGCAGGATTATGAACTGGTCCAAAAAGCACAGCAAAGTATTGCACAAGAACAACAGCGCGAATCAGAACTGCGGAAGGAAATTGAATCTTTGGAGCGTGAGACGACTGCCAGAGAGGAAATCACGGCTGCCTTAAAAATGCTAATGGAAGATATACAGGGAAAGAAGGCTGAATGCCTTCGAATGAAAAACCGCATGACTGAAATAAAAAATCAGCAGAATAACCTGCGCGAGGCTGTCGGTGCCCCCTGTCCATTTTGCGGTACAGATCTCAACGAGGAGCATTGTCAGAAATATCTGGCTCAGCTTCAGGATGAGGGTCAAACGCTTGGAAATGCATATCGCAGTTTGAAGAGTGAGCTGGACAAACTGGATCAACAAAAACAGTCATATGAAAACACAATAGCGCAGATGACACAGATTTCTCAAAGAATTTTGACTTTGGAGAAAGAATGTGCACCGATTTCTGCTCGAATCGTCAATGATCAGAGTATCGTTTCCCGTTGGCAGCAGATTGGTTCAAAACGGTTCGAACAGATCAATGATTGGTTGTCAAAAGAGCAGTTCTGTCTCGAAGAACGCAAATTGTTGGAAGAAATTTCAGATAAAATTACGACACTGCAATATGATGCATCGGCTCATGAGCGTTGCCGAAACCGTGTCGGCGAATTGCAGTCGATTGATACGCAATATAAGGCATTATTGAAAGCAAAGGCTGCATTGGAACCGCTAAAACGGGAGATTGAGGATCTATCAAATCGGATTGCTGAAAATGAACAGAAACGGCGGGAATTGGAAGCGGCTCTGCTGGATCAGAAAGAATCTCTCAACAAACTGACTGCGTTAAAAGCTGATTCCATTGAAGCAAAAAAACAGTTTGATGCTGCACAGATGGAAGAAAATACATTGCGGGCTCGCAGAGGGGCAGCAGAACAAAGTGTGGCTGCATTGGAATCGCTGAAGCAGAAAAAAGCCGTTCTTCAATTGGAAAAGGCAGAATTAAACCAATTGATTGGAAGATTGAAAGTATTGGAAAAGGCATTCAGTAAAAATGGAATCCCGGCACTGTTGATTGAACAGGCGCTGCCGGAAATCGAAGACAGCGCAAATGAAATATTGCGCAACCTGACCGATGATAAAATGTCAATTCAACTCAACACGCTGCGGGACTACAAAGATAAGACACGAGATATAAAAAAAGAAACGCTCGATATTATCATCAGCGATGGCTTTGGCACCCGCGACTATGAGCTATATTCAGGCGGGGAAGCTTTTCGCGTGAATTTTGCCATTCGTCTGGCTCTCTCCAAACTTCTGGCAAAACGGGCGGGAGCCCGCCTGCAGATGCTTGTTATTGATGAGGGTTTTGGAAGTCAGGATGCGGAGGGACGTGAAAAATTGATTGAAACAATCACAGCAATTCAAGATAGCTTTGAAAAAATATTGGTCATCACCCATCTGGATGAGTTGAAAGATGCTTTCCCCTCAAGAATTGAAGTCGAAAAGAATGTAAATGGTTCTCAAGTAAAGGTCATTGTATGAAAGTCGGTTTGGTACAGCGTGTGCTTGCCGGATACAGAGTTCCTTTTTTTGATATGCTGGCGGATGCTCTGCAAGGCGAATTACAAATTTTTTCTGGTGAATCACGTCCGAATGAGATGATTGACCATTCCAGGATACCCGTTTCTGCCAAAGTCTGGCCAGGGAAGAATTTACATTTGTTCTCTGGAAAATTTTACATCTGTCTGCAACTGGATATTCTGAAATGGCTGAAATCATGGAATCCGGACATCCTAATCCTTGAAGCAAACCGGCGTTATCCATTTTCGATTGCTGCAGCGTTGTGGATGCGTTTTCGAAGAAGGCCTGTCATTGGATGGGGACTGGGAACCGGATCCACGTTTGATGTCTCCCAATGCTGGTTTTTGCGGCTTTTTGACGCATTAATAACGTACAGCAGCGCGGGAGCCGAAGCCTATCGAGCGGCAGGTTTTTCGTCAGATCGCATTTTTATTGCAAAAAACGCTGCTGCTCCCAGACCACAAGGAAATATGCCGCAGCGTGCTTATACACCGAACTGGGAAAAATCCCCCATTCTTCTTTATGTCGGTCGATTACAGGAACGGAAGCGCGTTGATTTGCTGATCCGCGCCTGCAGTGTTTTGGAAGAATCTTTTCATCCGATTCTGTGGATTGTCGGGGATGGACCAGTACGTGAGCAATTGGTTGAGATTTCCGCAGAATGTTTCCCAGAGACAGTTTTCTGGGGAGCTTTGTATAATCAATCGCTGAAAGAAAAATTCGATCATGCCGATCTATTTGTCTTGCCGGGAACGGGTGGATTGGCGATTCAACAAGCGATGGCATCCGGACTTCCGGTAATTGCTGCGGAAGCAGATGGTACACAGAATGATTTGATCCGTTCAGATAACGGTGTGCTGATTCGCGCCGGTGATTTGGATCACCTGGTTCAAACAATCCGGAATCTGCTTTCTGATCCGATCCGTCTTAGAAAAATGGGTGAAGCATCTTTCCGTATTGTCCATGATGAGATTAATCTGGAATCCATGACCGGCACATTTATTGAAGCGATTCATAGCGTAAAGGCATAATTTTGAGTAAATAATCAAAATTTTCAGAGACGAGACAACCAGATTGTATTTGTCGCTTCGAAATATCGGGAAAATTATTGTACGTTATAAAGATTTTGTGCTTTGTGTAAAAAATATCACAACAGCAAGTTTTCTCGATTGATTCATAAGGCAAGCTTTTTTTCAAATTGCTTGATTTTTTTGTAGAGTGTCATCTGCGAAAAACGATTAAAACAAATCTTTTGGATTGAAAGAGCGGTTCTGATTCATGAAAATTCTTGTTGTTGCTGATGGGCGCAGCCCGACTGCCAGACACTGGCTGGAAAGCCTGAAGAAGCTGAATCACCAGGTCATTCTGGTATCCAGTTATCCGTGTGAACGTCCGAAATCTCTGGAAGATTTTTATGTTCTTCCCATTGCGTTCGCTACGTTCGCTGCCAGTCAGACAAATCGTCAATCCAATCCGGCTGCAAAAAGTAACAACCGCAAGAGCCTGAAACGAATGTTGGTTGAGTGCTTTCGTTCATTTTTTCTGAAATTGCGTTATTTTTTAGGTCCGCTTGTCATACCATATTACGGAAAACAACTCTCGAAAATTGCTGCTCGTACCAAACCGGATCTGGTACATGCGCTGCGGATTCCTTATGAGGGGATGACTGCCTCCTATCTTCCAAAAAATATCCCCCTGGCAGTCAGTATCTGGGGAAATGATTTGACGCTCCATGCATCCGGCTCCTCTGCTATGAAGAAATTGACGATTCGGACACTGGAACGGGCAGATGGATTGGTAGCGGATACGCTGCGGGATATTCGTCTGGGAAAAGGCTGGGGTTTTCGCGAGAGCCGATTTACACTGGTTGTTCCAGGAAATGGCGGAATTGATTTTCCTGCGATGCGGATTATGGCAGAGCAGGAGGAAGAGAATCTGCGCTGGCTGCCAGAAAATCTGGATATTGTTGTCAATCCGCGTGGTTTTCGTCCGGGCAGTGTGCGCAATGATACATTTTTTCGCAGTATTCCGTTAATCCTGACCCAGTGTCCGAATACGCTGTTTGTGTGTTTTTCGATGGCGAATCAACCGGAAGCGCTGGAATGGGTGAAACAGCTCCAAATCGAGCGGCAGGTTCTGTTATTGCCGCTGATGCCGCAGGAAGTTTTGTGGGCAATCTTTCGCAGGGCAAAAGTGACCGTGTCTGTCAGTCAGCATGATGGCACCCCGAATTCGCTGCTTGAAGCGATGGCATGCGGTTGTTTTCCTGTCACAGGGGATATCGAATCCATGCGCGAGTGGATTGTACCGGGGAAAAACGGACTGCTCGTGGATCCCAATGACCCCGAAGATTTAGCGAGAGCGGTGACGATTGCGTTAACGAATGAAAATCTTCGAGATTCTGCTGCACAATGGAATACTGTCAGAATTCGTGAACGTGCCGATATTTCATCTGTATTAACAAAAATCGAAGTGTTTTACAATCAACTGAACGATCTACGATAATTCGATACCTCTTATTTCAAACGTACCCACTCCCCGTTCTTTTCCGCAGATTCCATAGCAGCACAGATGACTGCCATATTGCGGCCAGCTTCGATCGCATCATAGCGCGGCGCTGTTTTATGAATCACACAGTCTGAAAAATGTTCAATCATTTTGGTATATTCATTGGTAGCGTCTTCAAAGGAAGAACGGATCCCATCGATTTCCTGGATGATTTTTCCATGTTCAACGCCCAGTCGGAAGCCATTGGAAGATACAATCCAGCCTTTTGATCCGCTGATCATGTATCCTTCCGGAGCCTGGGAGCTGAAACTGCAGATGATTTGCGCCTGTTTTCCGCTTCGGAATTTTGCATAAATCGTCATTCGGTCATCCACACACGGTTTTGTGTAATGCGCAACAGCGGAAACAGCTTCCGGTTCCTCATTGAAGAATGTGCGGGTACAGTTGATTCCATAACAACCGACATCCATCACGGAACCCCCTGCAAGATCCGGCTGAAAACGGACATTGTCCGGATCATTCAGAACAAAAGAGAAGCAAGCCTGAATGGCATGGATATCCCCCAGTTCCCCATTATGTACCTGCCGGATGACGAACTCTGTTAAGGGATGGAACCGGTACATGAATGCTTCCATCAGCGTGACTCCGTTGGCTTTGGCGGCTGCAGCCAACTCTTCACAATCTTTTTGCGTTGGAGCCAGGGGCTTTTCGCAAAGAACGTGTTTGCCATGTTCTATAGCTTTTATAGACCATTCTTTGTGCAATCCGTTCGGCAAAGGAATGTAAACCGCATCGATATCTTTTTGGTTAAGTAATGTCTTATAACTGCCATAAGCTTCGGGGATCTGATGATCGGAAGCAAATTGCCTGGCTTTTTCAGGATCTCTGCTGGCAACAGCAGCCAGCAAGGCATTCGATGCTCCCGTAATTGCCGGGATAAACCGCTTTTTTGCAATTCCTGCGCAACTGATTATACCGAAACGAACTTTTTCCATGATCAATTCTCCTTTGTTAATTCGAAATTACGGATTTGTGTTTGCCGATATCGTAACTTCCAAGAAAAGAATAACCAAAAATCATTTTTTTGCTTTATTGAAAATGTCAGTCAAAATTTCAGATGGTCGACGCTGTAAGAAATTGATGATGTCTCATCTGGCTTGATTGTAACCGGATTTTTTAGTTTCCTCTTGTTTCGAGATATTCGGAAGCCTGCATGTCCAAGACGCTGGATGCATCTTTTTTCAGAATCAGATACCAGTCCGGCACGAATTCGATCGTTCCATATTTTTTACTTGAAATTAAGTCAGCAATTGCTTCAAAATCCGTCGGATTGTCACTTCCGCGCAGATCCATGGCAACGTACTCAGAATCAGGATGAAATCCTGGCGAATAAATTTCATTGCGTGCGGACAAATGAGGATAAATGTGGTTCGATGCCGTCACAACCGCTTCTGTCGGAATCTTCTTCATGGCTTGTTCCATCTTTTGATAATTCGCATAGTTCTTCACAAACTCAGTATAAAATGCAGTTTTCGATATGTGATAGGAGGAGGAAAACAAGACCGCCGCAGCAAATACGGTGGAAATGAGCCATCGTCTGGTTTGTACTTGCGGTATGGATGCTATTACCCGAATGAGGATCAGACAGAATAATGAAATCGTCCCGAAATGGTATTGAAAGTCAATGGAATATTGCCCATAAAAAGTTGGAAGCAGGTTCAGAAGAACCATCGGGATGAATAAAAAAACTTCCGAAAGGCGAAACAACCCCAAAAGCGGGATCAGCATCAGCGGGAAAAAAATCCACCCCATGAATTGGAGTTTTTCTGCGGAAAAGCACTGCGAAAAAAGATAGAGCGGATTGGTGAATAAAATCTTAATGATTTGGAAAAATGAGCCATCCGTTTGCCCCGAAATTAGGTTTGCATACCGATATGCAAAGGTATTGGTATTGAGTACGAAAACGGAAACGATGATAAAGTACAGTAAAGGAAATCCGATGATCAATAGGCAATTCCTGACAGAAAACTTTTTTTGCAGCAGCGTATAAAACCCGTAGCAGAGAATGTAAAGCATTGCATCTTCTTTGACAAACAGTGTCAAGAGGAGAAAGAGAAGCGCTTTTTTGATCTCGTTTTTCTCGAAGAAGTAGATAAAAGAAAGCAGGAAAAACGGCAGCAGCGCGTTTTCGTGAAAATCTTTGAACAGACCACCCAAAATACCGGGCTGCAGCAGAAAAACTGCTGCGATGAGAAGACTCATTCCGGAACTGATTTTTTTCAGCCGACAAAGCCGAAACAAAGGTATTGCAGCAAGGCCAGTAAAAAGCGATTGCATGAATATCAGGTATTCCAGACTCCGAAAAATCAGATATCCGGGCAGCAGCAGATACAGAATCGGGGAAAAATGAACAGCTGTAAACTGGTTGATTGGTATTCCTGTGATGGTATTCCATGGCAGAAGCGTTTTGGACATGGAATAAAACATCTGATCGAATGTCCCAAGATCATTGCCGGAAGATAAAAAAATGCGATGGCGAATGATTCCGACACTGGCAGAAGAAATACTGTAAAACAGGATCAGAATCAACAAACCATAAAAAGCCGACTTGCCTTCAAAATGGATCGGAAGGGAATGTTCCCTGAGTATAAAATAATAACGATTGAGAACGATCACGATGAGAAGCAGGATCATACCGGTAGGAAAAGAATCCGGTGAGAATACAGCAATCAGGATGCAACTGAGATTCCCGCCATAAAAAAGCCAATGGTCGAGGATTGTCCGTTTTTTCAATAAAAAGCAGACCACAAAGAAAAAAATAACCCACAGGAAGAGGAGAACCAAAACGAATTTTCCGTATCCGGCATTAATTTCAGCGTGGTTGACAGAAAATGGAATGCCACGGAATTGCCGATACAGTGAAAAATCAATCAGAATCAGGAAAGCGGCAGCGAAACTCACAAGGACTTCTTCGAAAACATCCTGATGGTGAATGATTTTTAATAATGGATTTCTGTTTTCAGACAACGCTTTTTTACTCATTGAATAAATTTCGTATTTGTTTTTTGCAGGCTGTTAATCATCAGGGTTTTTTTGACTATACAGGATTAGTTTGTCCAAAAGAAGGGAAGCTTCTTTAGAAAGTGTCGTTTCCTTGGCGAATGCTGCAATTTGCTTCTGATAGAAAGCTTCGTTGCCTTCTTCCCGCATGATTTGATCTGTCCAAAGCGCTGCTGTTTCGAGGTCATTCTCTGCTAACGCGCTAAAAACGAAACTCTTCAATTCAACAGTTGTCGAAGGATAAAAGCCATTTGCCATAGCCTCTTTCCCCATCGCGAGAGTTTCCGCCCAATTTTTATTCTGAGCAGCCAGTTCGCCTTTTTCATAATAATAACACCAGGTATGCGGCGGTTCGACTCCCATAAACTCCTGAAATTGGATTTCTCTGGTCGGCTCTGAAATGATGCGGGCAGGATTCGACAGTTTGAGACTCTGGCGTGTTACTGAATTCAGAAATGGTAAATTGACATCGTTCTTGTCCAGCACTTTCAGGCAGGTGCTGGGCGTTCCATAGATCACGAGCGAATCAGAAGTGTTCCCTTCAAAATCGTTGTGTGACACGGATTTCCCTGCATCAAAATTTTGTAAGTAACCCATACGCGCACTGATTTGAAAAAATTTGTAGGGTTCCGCATCCGGATGTTGCGGATTTTCATAATTCCAGTTCAGCAATGCATTGAGCGAATTATCCGTGATCGAGTTGAAAGGAAGCTGATCCGTCAGCAGCATGGTGCCGGGTTGAATGTCTGGAGCTCTCCAGCGCAGTTGCCAAAAAGTATTTTGGATGATGGTCCAATCCTTCCGAAACTGATTCTGGATCAGAAATTGGTATCCAGCCATGATTGCGATGAGCAGCGAAAAAAGAACCGGCTGATACTTTTTCCGGATCAAGAGTGAAAGAACGGCGCCGAACATCAGGCTGGCTCCCAGTATGAAGGAGAGTGTGATGCGATCCCAGAACAATGATAATTCCAACTGCAGGCCGGCTGACCATGCCGGAATTCCTGAAACCAGGAAACAGAACAATCCAATCAGGAAAAAGCGGAAATTCGCTCTGTCCGAACCGGACATTGACTTTGAATGGCTGCTTCGGATACTGGAAGAATAGAGATAAAACAGCAGGAATGTGCAGAAGACGATCACGAGATAAAATATCATAGTTTTCTGCCCGTTCGGAAACCGGAAAATCAATCCCCATGCTTCGAATGCAGCCACTTTGAAGTAGTGGAATACTTTTATCAGCATTTCTGAAATATATTGCAGCGGCTGACTCGACAATCCTTGCACCACATTCGGTTGAATGTACCCGCTCTGGGAGAAAAATGCCCGCCAGATGATGAAGGTCAAAAGAACGGCTGCATATGGAAATTCCCACAAAATCAGTTTACGCAGTTTGTCTTTTTGATTGTTGATCTGGGAGAGCATTGTCCATATGAGGACAGGACGGAAAAATTCAAGACCGACAAAATACTCGATTAAAAAAAGTCCCAAGAATTCCAAAACAAGTGAAATCGGGAGAAAGATCCAGTATCTACGTTGCCGGATGATCAGATGTTGTGTGATGCGGAAGGAACTCAGTAAAAAACAAAGTGTGGCAAAGTGAAGCGTGAATTCAACCGGGATGGATTGTTCCAGGAATCCGGGATAGAGCAGGAAGAACATCGAAATCCAGGATATGAACAACCCATTGTCCGGATATGACTTTTTAAGAATTCGGTAGACCAGAATTGTTGAAACCCATCTGAGAATGAAACACAGGATTCTCCAGGCAAGGATATGATCCTGCAGAAATGGCGAAATATATTGATAGAATAAATATCCGATTTCGCGATTCCAGCCTAAAAAAAGTTTATATTCTGCCGGCCCGGCGCGATGATAAGCCCATAGAAAATTCGCATCGTCACCGTATAATCCGAGCTGTGTCATCAGCACTGCATAGGATAGGAATGCAGTAATAAAAGAAAAAATCGCAAAAAACAGATCAGGATGGCGATCAATTTCATCCAGGATTCTTTTTTTGATATATATTCCGGATTCTTTCGGATTAATGGACATGTAGTGCTCTCACTTCATCCATGCTTTATCAAGTCGGAAAATCTCCGCTGGAGTAATACTGATCGGACAAATTGATCCAGGCACCGTTCTTTTTGGCGGATTCCAGCGCAGCGCAGATGAAAGCCATATTTTTTGAGGCTTCAATCGCATCATAACGCAGCGGTTCTTGACACAGAACACAATCGGAAAAATGTTCGATCATGCGTGTGTATTCATTTGTCCCATCCTGCAGTTCCGCTTCGATTCCGTCAATTTTTCGAGTGACGGTGCCGTGGTTAATCCCGAGATGGAAACCGTATTCGGCGCGGATAAAACCGCGTGTGCCGCTGATTAAATAACCGGAAGGATAATTGGCGGTCAGACCGCAGCTCAATACTGCAGATCTGCCGCTTCGGAATCTGGCTAAAATATTCATCTGGTCATCAACGCCGTGCGGATGATAATGGGCAATGGCTGCGACAGCTTCCGGTTCTTCCTGGAATAATGTTCTGGTTATGTTTACACAGTAGCAGCCAACATCCATCAGAGAACCTCCGGCAAGATCTGCGCTGAGACGGACATTGGTCTGATCTGTCAATAAGAAGGAATGGGTCGATTGTATTGTGATCTGGTCTCCCAATATCCCTTGATGAACATCATGAATGATCTTTTCGGTCAGTGGATGAAAGCGGTACATGAATGCTTCCATCAGCAATACCTGATGGTCTCGGGCGGCTTTTTCCATTTCAAGACAGTCCTCTGCTGTGACGGCAAGCGGCTTTTCACAGAGGATGTGTTTCCCTGCAGCGGCGGCTTTTATAGCCCATTCCTTGTGCATGCTGTTGGGAAGTGGAATATATACTGCATCGATATCCGGACTATCAAGTAACGCTTCATAACTGCCAAAAAAACGCGGGATACCATTTTGTTCAGAAAATTCTTTGGATTTATCAAGATTTCTGCTTCCTACTGCAGTAATTTCCGCATTGGAAGCCAGTCTCATCGCCGGTATGAATTGTTTTTGAGCGATCCCAGCGCAACCAATAATTCCGAATCGAATTTTTTTCATCCTTCCCTCCTCAACAAGGTTAAATTACAGATTTCGTCAGCATTTCGAAATTTGGAAATACCATTTGCATAAAGGGAGAAAAATTGTTGTTGGGTTATTTTTGCGTCGAGCGCAAAAATAACCCAACAACAAAAAATATTTTCCATATTTTGAATCGCTGAGATTTCATTCATCATAATCACTTCATTTCTTTACTGCACGGGTAGCAACAAATGTCGGAATAAATTTTGCGAGTTCTCCGTAATCGTTGTAATCTTCAAATAAATCAGTCAGAGTGAAACCGGCTTTCAGTTGCCCTCCAATCTGTTCCTCGATGGTATGGCTGAATTGAATGCCGTCATTTTCCATGAACATTTTCTCCAGTTCGGATTCATCCAGGTCTTTCAATGGATTATAGGGTAGATGATGGACCAATTTCAATTCTGTACCTTCTTCATCCTCGTCAAAAAGAAAATTGATGCCATTATCCAAACCGGCTAACAAAATTCCGTTCTTCTTTAAAACTCTGAAACATTCATTCCAAACGAATTGTACATCCTCGATATAGCTGTTTGAAACCGGGTGGAAAATCAGATCAAAGGTTTCGTCTGCGAAGGGAAGCGGCTTTGTCATGTCCCCTTTGATGATATCGATGGAATACCGTTCTCTGTTCGCAACATCTCTTTCTGATTGCAACTGTCTGTCTGATAGATCAAAAAGCACAACTTCTGCTCCTAATGCTCGAAAAATGGGCATTTGCTGCCCGCCACCGCTGGCAAGACCTAAGATTTTCGTGCTGGAAAAAGGCGGGAACCAGTCATGGGGAACTGGTTTGCAAGGGGTTAAAACAACATCCCATCTGCCGTTTTTTACATCAAGATATTTCTCATGAGAAATTGGAATCGACCATTCATTTCCTTCTGATGCCCAGCGATCCCAGGTTATTGCGTTATAGTGCGTGTAGTTTTTCTTAATTTCCATCGGTACCTCTGATTATTAAGAAATAGGAGAAAAGCGATTGGTCAAAAAGGATCTTAATGGGTTCCCAAACCGGCGATCAAGTCAACTTTCCAAGGGCAGATTGATACATTAAAGCTTGTTCCGGATGAAAAAATGGTTTCACCATCCACCTGACTGTATAAACCTTTCCCTTCAATCTTTACTTGAAGTTTACCGGTTTTTAATGTAATAATATCCGGATGATCTAATTTTCCTTGTATCAACCGTGGAATTAAAGGCAGAAGTCGGGAAATTGGTTGATTATTCCCTACGATGCAGACATCCAATTTTCCATCATCGATTTTGAATTTTGGCGCAAGTTTAAAACCGCCGCCTTCCCGCATGCCATTCATGGCTGCCAAGAGGAGTATTGGCATCTCAAAATTTCCCTCATCCCAGGATATTTTTGCCATCGGCTGTCGAATATCCAAAAAAATGGCTTTCAGCAAACCCCAAAGGTACGATGGAAATCCATTTAATTTCGAAACTGCGGCATGATGATTGATAGCAGCATCCACTCCAAATCCTGATCCGTTGCAGAAAAAGCGTTCAAAGGTACCATCCCCTGCACTGCCGATGTCGATAAGAATGTGATGATCCGCTTTGATCACATCTACGGCGCTTTGCAGATCTGAGGGGATTTTCATTGAAAATCCGAAATCATTGCCTCTGCCGTTCGGGATAACACCCAGACAGGCAGATCCATACCCTTTTTGTTGGGCTTTCACAAGCCCGTTGATCGCTTCATTGACAGTCCCGTCACCGCCGACTACGATGATCTTCTTATAACCGTCTTCCACCATTTTTTCAACCAATTCTATAGCATGTCCCGGATATTTTGTGAACGCGACATCCGTCTCAATTTCAGAATTCTGCAGACATTGCTGAACTTCATCCAGTGAGTGCCTTAATTTCCCTTTGTGGGCAAAACGGTTGAAAATCAGGATCGTTTGGGCCATTGTTTTGTTAATTCCTTTTCAAGCACGATATTTTTCTGTTTTTGTTGATTCACCGGATCTTTTTCAACAAAGATATGCTCCATCGTAAATGGATCTGTTTCCGTTGCATACATGACAGTCGACCATGTTGACGGCGTGGGAGTGAAGATTTGCACTTGCTCCGGTGTGATTTTTAACTCATTAGATACGAATTTTTTTAATTGCATCATATCTTTTACAGTGCAGCCTGGATGAGCTGCAATAAAGTAGTATGTCAGAAATTGGTTTTTCCCGATGCGCGTGTTGATACGGTTAAAATCATCGCGGAATTTGATGAGCGCTTCTTTCCCAGGTTTTCCCATTAACGCCAGCACTTTCGGGCTGTCATGCTCCGGAGCTACTTTTAATTGGCCGGAAATATGAAATTCGCACAAATCCTGTAAGTATTGCGATCCTGAACCGGGATCATGCTGCAGTAAATCGTACCGTATACCGGAACCGATAAAGATCTTCTTAACTCCCGGTATCTTTCTGGCTTTTTGCATTAAACTGATTAACGGGTGATGGTCAATCTTCAACATCAGGCATGGAGATGGGAAAAGACAGCGCTTATTATGGCAAACACCCTGGCGTAATTTTTTACTGCATTCGTATCCGTACATATTAGCTGTCGGACCACCCAGGTCGGTGATGTATCCTTTAAATTCAGGCATGGCTGCAATTTTCTTGATTTCATTCAAAACCGAAGTCTCAGATCGCCATTGCACGATTCGGCCTTCATGGACTGCAATCGCACAAAAGTTGCATTCTCCATAGCATCCCCGATGGGTTGTGATGGAAAACTGGATTGTTTCCAATGCTTTCACTTTGCCCTGTGCTTCATAGTATGGATGCTGCCTTCGCTCAAAGGGGAGGCCATAAATCTCATCAATTTCCTGTTGTGCAAGGATTTTTGACGGGGGATTCTGAATTAAGAACCGCGCATCATGTTTTTGCGCCAGAATTTTTCCGCTGAAAGGATCATTATTGTTGTAAAACAATTTATACGATTGAATAAATTTCAGTTTATCATTGCTGACTTCTTCCAAAGACGGCAATAAGACACAATTTTCCGGCGCTGCAACGGACTTATATGCCAGTCCGCGAATATTGCTTATATCTTTGCCTTTTGCAAGCGCTTCTGCCAATTGCAGTACGGACGTATCAGCCATCCCATACAGCAGATAATCTGCTTTCGAATCGAACAGGATGGAGCCGCGAATCTTGTTAGACCAATAATCATAATGGGCGATCCGTCTCAGGCTGGCTTCAATTCCCCCTAAAACGATCGGCTTTGTATTTTTATAGTATCGTCGGATCAGATTGGTATAAACCAGAACCGCCCGATCCGGCCGCCGGTTGTTGATTCCTCCTGGCGTATAATCATCCTGTTTCCGGGGTTTCTTTGAAGCAGTGTAATTGGCCACCATAGAATCGACTGCGCCTGCTGAAACGCCCCAGAAAAGACCTGGCTCACCTAATCTGGTGATGTCATCCGGTGAATTAATATCTGGCTGCGCAATAATTCCAACACGATAACCGGCATTACTGAGGATATGTCCGATGACTGAAATGCCGATGTGCGGGGAATCAATATAGGAATCACCGCTGACCAGGATGACATCCAGTCTATCCCAACCGAGAGTTTCCAATTCTTTTTTTGTTGTTGGTAAAAACATGCAATGCTCGTTTCGTGATTCTTAACAAAAAATTCCGCTGTGATGTAATTCTAATCGATAAATCCAGCGGAATTTCTCTTCAATATTTTTTTGTTGCTGGGATACCTGGATTCGAACCAAGATCCACAGATTCAAAGTCTGGTGTGCTGCCGTTGCACCATATCCCATCGTTTGTTTATCCAAACGCTAAAATTCTATCACGAAATTCCAAAAAAGACAAAAACGAGTGAAAACGAATATGAGGCATTTTCTTTCAGAGTACAAAAGATTTTTTCAAAATTCCGCAATTCTATCATTATGATTTTATAAATTCATTGAGAGTCATTTTGCTGTCTGTTACTTGCAACGGAAACAGAAGGCGCTGATTTGATAATCATTTTCAGGAAAATCGCCAATATGTTCGAATCCGGAATTTGAATAAAACTTTCGCAGTGTGTTGTTTCCTGCCCAGCAGTTTAAAAATAGATTCATTTTCCTGGTTTGACCGAAATGGACTGCATGTTGAATGATTTGTCTACCGATTCCTTTTCCCTGATAATCGGGATGCAAGGCGATCCGGTATACATATAAGAAATCATCGTGTATCTCCGATGCCCAAGGATAGGATTTTATTTGCTTTATCGAAAACGTACCGATGATTCGTCCGTCGATCAACAGTATTTTGACCGAATTCTGTGAAATGTCCTGTTCGATCACCGTTTGGTCCCAGGGATACTGCCATTGCATGATCGATTTTTGATGCAGCCACAATGTGACTGCATTCAATAATTCCGTGATTTCACGAGCGTTTTCAGTTTTTGCTATATCAAAATCGATGTTCATAATTTGATCTCGCGAGCAATTCAAATCTTCTCAGACCAGTAATTTGAAATATGGATTGATTTTTCGAATTATCAATGAACAACAATGAATTCTTTTCATATTCCGAATTACAATTTTCAGACGGTTTCCATCAGGATTTCGCTGAGTGTCGGATGTGCAAATATGTTTTTGTGTATATCCTGGATAGTTAGTCGATTTTTTGCAGCAAGTGTCAGTATGGGCAGCATTTCACTTACTTCCGGACCGATTAAGGACGCTCCTAAAATAATTCCGGTGGATGCATCCGCGATAATCTTTGCCCAGCCTTCGTTTTCTCCTATTCCAAGCGCTTTTCCGTTAGCGATGAAACTCGCTTTTTTAATTAGAACTTGCAAGCCTTTTTCGGAAGCAGTGTCTTCAGTCATGCCAAAGGAGGCAATTTGCGGAAAGCAAAAAGTTGTGTGCGGTATCAGGTTCGCATCTAAAGTTTCCGGTTCCAACCCTGCAATTTTTTCCGCTGCGATTTTTCCCATTGCTGAAGCTGAATGGGCGAGCAAGTATTTTCCAGTGAGGTCCCCTATGGCATAGATTCCCTCAATATTCGTCTGGCAATCATCATCGGTTAAAACCCAACCCTTTGGATGGAGAAGAATCCCAGTTGATTCGAGCCCGATTCCGCTGCTGTTCGGTTGGAATCCGATTGCAATCAAGACTTGCTCGGCATCGATTTTCATTTCTCCATTTTCGGAGCGGACGTGGACAGCGACACCAGCGTCAGTCTTGTCCACACCGATTAATGCTGTACCAGTTTTAATCTTAATCCCCTGTTTTTTAAACATGCGTTCAAGCTCAACACTAACCTCGGAATCTTCATTGGGAACCAGATGGTTTTTCATTTCGACAACGGTCACTTCCACACCGTATGCATTCCAGATGGTGGCAAATTCAACACCGATCGCACCTCCTCCAATAATTACAACCGATTTAGGGAGTCTGGTTTGCAGGATTGCCTGTTGGTAATTCAATATTTTCTCCCCATCGGATTCCATTCCCGGCAATTCGATGGAATGGGCGCCTGTCGCCAGAATGATCGATTTTGTCATCAATTCTGTCAATCCTCCGGTTTTGTTTTGAATCGTGATTTTCTTATCCTGATCGATGGTTGCATTGCCTTCAAAAACATCAACCGAATGTGTTTTCAACAGCGAAGCAACACCCATACATAATCGTTTAGAGGTTTTTCTGCTTCTTTCAACTGCCGCGGCATAATCCAACTGGAGGTTCTCAAAACTGATCCCAAAGGTTTTTGCATTTTTTCGGAGCATCCGTGCAATTTCTGCATTTTTCAATAAGGATTTTGATGGAATACAACCTACATTCAGGCAGACACCGCCTAAATTTTCTTTTTCAATAATCGCTGTTTTCTTACCGAGCTCAGAAGCTCTCAGTGCTGCCACATAACCGCCGGGGCCGGCTCCGATGACGATCACATCGTATTGGTTCATAAAATGTTCCTCTTTCGTGTATAGTCAGCAATTCGAAAGATGACGAGGATTCTTTGTTGTTGTGATGGCTATGCGTTTCGCACAAAGCCATCACAACAACAAGTTCTTCCCGATTGATTCGAATAGCAATTCGATATTTCAAATTACTGGTTTTTTTGTAAATTCATTACGAATGAATTCTGCTGTCTAATCCCTTTTCCATCTTTTGTTGCAGAAATAGGAATTTTGAAAAAAGGGAGAAAAACTGTTGTTATGTTGTTTCCCGCATTGAGATAAAACTCTACAACAGCAAATAGTCCTTCCCCTATTCCCTATCGTTGTATTTATTGTAATCTGCAAATTGTTCCAGAATAGCGTTTTTCGGATGAATCATCACTTTGTTATCGATAACGGTAACGTTCACAATTTCTTCTTATCAATGTATAATTCATTTATTAGAAAACACAAATCAATTCTTTAACCAATTATAAAAAATTTTAATAAATGAAAGTGTAAAAATACAGGGGAAGCAGATGCCGTATAAACGCGGAAGAAAAACCACAATCACAGATATTGCAAATCGTTGTGCGGTTTCAACACAAACTGTATCCCGCGTGATCAACAATAAACCGGATGTTTCTGATGAAACAAGAGCAAAGATTCAGTCTGCGATCAAAGAGATGAATTATTATCCGAGTGCGGTTGCCCGAAGCTTAGTAAAACAGCACAGTCTGACGATTGGTGTTGTTATTGGTGGTTTACGATATTCAGGCGTTGCAAATACGTTGGACGGAATTACAAAAGCTTGTGAAGAAACAGGATATTCTCTGATTATTATTCAAGAGTTCCAGATTGATTCTCCGAATATTGTCCAATCCATTGAGACGCTGCTGGAACGGCAAGTCGAAGGAATTATTTATGCAGTACCGGACGTGAAAGGCAGCATCCGACAAACCCAGGAAAGGCTTCCCTCATATTGTCCGCCCATTGTCTTCTTAAAGTGCGAACCGGATCAGAACTTTACAACGTTGTCACTTAACAACTATGGCGGCGCCCGAAAGGCTGTCGAGTACCTTTTTACTATTGGACGAAAAAATATCGGGCTTATTGCAGGACCTTTAGATTGGCTTGAATCGCGGCAGCGAAAACAAGGCTGGGAAGACGTTTTAAGAGAACGTGGGATTGAGCCTTCTCCCAATAAATGGGTGGAAGGGGACTGGTTGGCGGAGAGCGGTGAATCTGGTTTTCATAAATTATGTCAAAGTTATCCAGAAATGGATGCTGTTTTTGTCAGCAATGATACCATGGCATTGGGCGCGATGCATTACGCAAGCACACATGGACTCCGTATACCACAGGATTTCGCTGTGATCGGTTTCGATGATTTGCCGGAAGCAGCTTTTTTTATTCCATCTTTATCTTCGGTTACACATCCATTGCGCGAATTGGGGAGAAAATCGGTACGGATTCTTGTCGAACAGATTCAGAATAAAAGTCAGACATATGCCAATCAGACTATCGTACTCGATACTGGCCTGGTGATTCGAGAGAGTACATAAACTTTGCAATAGGTTTGAAATCCGTATCGCTAATTTGAAATTATTATTTCTTGATTTAAAAAAAGCCAATCCATATTTCAAATTGCTGAATAGGAATCCGTTACGATAATCAAATATAAATAAATAGACACTCCGAAAAACTGGGGTGTCTATTTATTTTGGGAAAGGAGATTAACGAAAAAAAAGGAGATTATTTTCCGCTTTTGTTTTTCTGTTTTACATCAAAGAAAACTGCCATCAGGAGTACCATGCCTTTAATTACTTGCTGCCAGTCAATGTTGATACCCATGATGGACATACCATTGTTGAGAATACCCATGATAAAAGCGCCTACCAGCGCTCCGACAACCGTACCCACACCACCTGTCGTGGAAGCACCGCCGATGTAGTTCGCTGCAATCACATCCATTTCAAAGCTGTTGCCGGCTTTGGGAGTGGCTGAATTCAAACGGGCAGCGAAAACCATACCTGCCAACGCTGAAAGGACGCCCATATTCATAAAACAGAAGAAAGACAGTCTGTCTGTGTTAATACCGGATAATTTTGTTGCTTTTTCATTGCCGCCCATTGCATAGATTCTGCGTCCTAAAATCGTTTTATCCGTAATGATTGTGTAAATGACTGCCAGAACTCCCATCAGAACCAGGACATTCGGCAGACCTTTGTAGGAAGCCATGACGATACACAATCCCATAATTGCAGCTACGACAACCAGGTTTTTAACGATAAAGAACGGCAACGGGAGAACCTCAAATTCATATTTTTGATTATTTCTTCTGCTGCGGAAATCTAAAAATACGATGATGATGGAGAGAATGACTCCGATTACAATTGAGGTTAAATGGAATCCGGGATTATGGAAAAAGTCGGGAATAAAACCGGATGCAATCCGCTGAAATTCTTCCGGGAAAGGACCGACTGATTCTCCGCCAAGAAGCCAAAGAACAAGTCCGCGGAAGATCAGCATTCCTGCAAGCGTGACGATGAATGCGGGAATCTTCTGATAAGCAACCCAAAAGCCATTCCAGGCACCGATAGCGGCGCCAACGGCCAGACAGATCAGCATGGTTACATACACATTAAAATGATATCTGACCATCAGAACGGCTGCAAGCCCTCCGATAAATCCACAGACTGAGCCAACGGACAAATCAACGACACCAGTAACAATGATCAACAGCATACCGATTGCCATAATGATAATGTAGCTGTTTTGGAGCAGAAGATTCGTAATATTGACTGGCCGCATTAGAATTCCATCCGTTGAAATCCAGAAGAAAATCATAATGAATACCAGCGCTATCAACATACCATATTGGCGGATATTATTCTTGATAATGGACTTAAATGTATTCATTAGCCCATAACCTCCTGTGTTAACATAATTCTTTCCATGATCTTCTCTTGCGAAGCTTCCTTTGCCGGCATTTCACCAACAATTTTTCCTTCATTCATGATATAAATTCGATCACAAACGCCAAGAATTTCTGGTAATTCCGATGAAATCAGAATGATTGCTTTTCCTTCGCTGGCAAGTTTGTTAATGATCGTATAAATTTCAAATTTTGCGCCCACATCAATGCCGCGTGTGGGTTCATCCAGAATTAGTACTTCCGGATCAGCAAACAGCCATTTACTGATGACCACTTTTTGCTGATTCCCACCGGAAAGATTGACCGTTTTCTGCATAATATTGGAACAACGGATACTAAGCTTATTTTTATAGTATGTTGCAGCCTGCAGTTCTTTGTGGGATCCGATGAACATTCCATCTTTAATGTTTTCAAGATTTGCCAACGTTACATTACTTTTAACGTCCTGGATCAAAACCAGCCCCAACGATTTACGGTCTTCGGTCGCATAAGCAATTCCGTTTTTTACTGCCTTTTCAACAGAACTGACATCAATTTCTCTGTTATGCAATAGTACCTTTCCGGTGATGTGTCTGCCATATGCATGCCCGAAAATGCTCATTGCCAGTTCCGTTCTGCCTGCTCCCATTAGTCCGGCAATTCCGACGACTTCGCCTTTTTTGACGGATAAGTTTACTTCCTTGCAGACTTTTCTGTCACTATGTGTTGGATGATATACATTCCAGTCGCGGACTTCGAAAATTGTTTCCCCGATTGTCGATTCGCGTGGTGGAAAACGGTGAGTCAGATCGCGTCCCACCATATCGCGGATAATCCTTGATTCAGTAATTTCATCCCGATTTTTTTCAAGAGTTTCGATGGTTGCACCATCGCGCAGGATGGTAATTACATCGGCAACTTTTTTGATTTCCTGAATTTTATGAGAAATCAGGATGGAGGTCATGCCATGTTTTTTGAACTCAACTAACAAATCCAGGAGTTTTTCACTGTCTGTTTCATTGAGTGAAGCTGTGGGTTCATCCAGAATCAATAGTTGAACTTTCTTGGAAATCGCTTTGGCAATTTCAACAAGCTGCTGTTTACCGAGTCCCAAATCGGAAATCAGCGTCTGCGGTGATTCTCTTAACCCGACGGTCTTCAGCAATTCTTTGGATTTTTGTACTTCTTCATGCCAATTCACGATCCCGTTTTTGCGGGGTTCATTTCCCAGGAAAATGTTTTCTGCAATCGAGAGCATAGGAACAAGGGTCAATTCTTGATGGATGATTGCAATTCCGACGGATTCGCTGTCAGCAATATCTTTAAATTGTCTTTCTTCCCCCAGGAAAAAGATTTGCCCTTCATAACTGCCGTGAGGATATACTCCGCTCAAGACTTTCATCAGGGTGGACTTACCGGCGCCATTTTCACCCACTAATGCGTGGATATCGCCTTTCCGGACAGAAAAACTTACATTGTCGAGCGCTTTTACGCCGGGGAAGGTCTTTGTGATGTTCCGCATTTCCAGGATAACTTCAGACATATTCAATTTTCCTTGTTTCATTTTTGTTAAGAAGCATACTTGTGGATTCTTCTCGGTCTAAAAAAGAAAAGCCACGCAGGCAGCTTCTTTTCAGTAATTCGAAATATGGAATGGATTTTTTTATTGTTTTTTTGTTCTTACGCTTCGGGGAAAAAACAAAAGAACAATAATTATTTTCTCATGATTCGATAGGTCTCGTTTAATTTCGAATTGCCTGTTCTTCTCTTTAACACTGAATGATAAAAAATGAACTGGTGTGCGTTTTTTTACACACCAGTTCCCTCAAAGAATCAATTTATTTCAGTTGATCTTCAGTAATATAACCGCTGTCGATCAATTTTTCTTTGTAGTTATTGATGTCAATGCTGTATGGGGTCAGCAGATAGGACGGGACAACTTTGACGCCATTGTCATAGGTGGTTGTATCATTGACAGGAACTTCCTTGCCGTTTAATGCTGCATCAACCATTGTGGCAGCCTGTTTTGCCAGTTCGCGAGTATCCTTGTAAACAGTGTATTTCTGTTCGCCGGAGATGATCATTTTTACGGAAGCAACTTCAGCATCCTGTCCAATAACAACCGGCCAAGGCTGGTCAGCTGTACCATAACCTACACCGCGAAGAGAGGAAATGATTCCACGGGAAAGTCCATCGTACGGAGAAAGAACTGCGTCAACACGTTTGTCGGTATAATAGGCACTCAGCAGGTTATCCATACGAGCCTGTGCAACTGCACCATCCCAGCGGAGAATACCGCAGGTGTCCAAACCCATCTGGCCGCTTTGTACAACCAGTTTGCCAGAATCGATATAAGGCTGCAGAATAGACATAGCGCCGTTATAGAAATAGGCTGAGTTTGTGTCATCCGGTGAACCGGCAAAGAGTTCGATATTGAATGGGCCAGCCTGGTTTTTCAGATCCAAACCTTCTTCGATCTGTGAACCCATGATGACACCCACACCGAAGTTATCGAAGGTTGCATAGAAATCGACATCAGCAGTTTTGGAAATGAGGCGGTCATAAGCAACTACCAGCACACCTTGTTCTTTGGCTTTTGCCAGCACGTCGGAAAGTGTGGAGCCGTCAATTGCAGCGATAACAAGCACATCTGCGCCTTTTGCTACCATGTTCTCGATTTGAGCAACCTGGTTCGGAATTTCATCCTCAGCAAATTGCAGATCGGCTTTGTAACCCATTTCTTCGAAGACTGCTTTCATGGTTTCGCCGTCTTTAATCCAGCGTTCTGATGATTTTGTCGGCATGGAAATACCGATCAGTTTCTGATCTGCCGCAGAAACGGAGACAAAGGCGCCCAAAAGAATGGACAAAACTAATACTACTGCAATAATACTTCTCTTCATTGATTGATCCTTTCGTTATAAAAAGAAACTATTTTTTCCCCAGTCAGAAGAAAATCCCGGGATTTTTTTGCCGCATTGTTATCGTTCACGGTATCGATAACATCTTATCACATCAAAAAAAATGAACCAATATGATGAACGTCATATTTTTGAAAATACATTTTTTTCTATGCTGAATTTTTCCAACAAAAAACGGAAATAATTGATATTGGATCATTTGACTTGTGCCAACCAGGGGAATTTTTATGAAAAAATTGCTATGACGAATTGCGTATCGCAACTTTAAGATCGATATATAATAATATCAATACAATGCACAAAATAACATAAAAGGAAGCGATAATGCTTGCAAAAATTTATTCTTGCGCTGTTACTGATTTGAATGGAACGATTATCGAAGTGGAGGTGGATGCATCTTATCAGTCAATGCCGTATACGGTCATTGTCGGACTGCCTGATATCGCAGTTCAGGAAAGCAAGGAACGCGTCCGTTCTGCAATCCGAAATTCTGAGCTTGAGTACCCGCGCAAGAAGATTACGATTAATCTCGCACCGGCAGAATTGCGAAAGGAGGGACCTTCTTTTGATCTTCCAATTGCTGTTGGAATACTTCTGGCAAGCGGTGTGATTCCTTCCGATTCTTTAGAAGATAGTTTGATCATCGGAGAACTTTCTTTGGATGGTTCTGTGCGGCATGTTCGCGGGGTCCTTCCAATTACTGCCTGTGCGAAAGAGTCCGGCTTCAAACGTGTTTTTGTTCCAGCCGTTGATGCAAAAGAGGCGGCGCTGATCCCCGATATTGACGTTTATCCAGTCAGTACACTGTTGTCCTTATATCAGCATTTATCCGGTTTGAGCCAGATCGTGTTGCAAGAATCAATGAAAATCACGCAGACAATTCCCGATGTCCTTACCGATTTCAGTGAAATCAAAGGGCAGGAACATGTCAAGCGCGGATTAGAGCTTGCGGCTGCCGGTTCTCATAATGTGTTAATGATCGGTCCGCCAGGCACCGGAAAAACACTGATGGCACGGGCTCTCCCTTCAATCCTTCCAGCGCTGAGTATTGATGAGGCATTAGATGTAACCAGAATTTACTCGATTGCCGATCAATTGCCGTCCGATATGCCCCTGATTCAGAGTCGTCCATTCCGATCACCGCATCATACAATCAGCAATGTTGGTTTGGTGGGCGGTGGAAATCATCCGCATCCTGGGGAGATCTCTATGGCACATCGCGGTGTCCTCTTTCTGGATGAATTTCCGGAATTTGGTCAGCGCGTGTTGGAAGTGTTACGGCAGCCGCTGGAAGATAAAGTAGTAACGATTTCCAGAGCCTCCGGATCGGTTTGTTTTCCGGCAAATTTCATGCTGGTTGCTGCCATGAATCCTTGTCCTTGTGGAAATTATGGCGACTCCGGCAGAGCTTGTACTTGTTCTGAGAGGATGATTACGCAATATCAAAAACGAATTTCTGGACCTCTGATGGACCGGATTGATATACATCTTGAAGTGCCAAGAGTCGATTTTCAAAAATTAAGTTCGGTCCAGATTGGCGAATCATCCGCAACGATACGGGCGAGAGTGGAAATCGCCCGCGAGATTCAGCGGCAGCGTTTTATGGATAATGCTGCGGTGACCTGTAATTCAGAGATGCGGCCGGCGGAAATTCGAAAATTCTGTAAATTGGATGCTGATGGAGACCGCTTTATGCGTGCAGCAATGGATCGTTTCCAGTTTTCAGCTCGTGTCTATCATCGACTGCTGAAACTTTCCCGGACAATAGCCGATCTGAATCATGATTCTGAAATCAGATCGGAATGCGTTGCCGAAGCGCTTCAATATCGTCCGAAACGAACGGATTAATGACTATCTGAATTTCCAGATTTCCAATATATTTTATTGATTCACTGTATCTAAAACTTCTTCATAAGAGCTGGCGCCGGGCATATCGGGAACGACTTCATAAAGCAGCCATTGATGGATGAAGCTGCTCAGATCATAACCGGCAGTTTCGCTGAAAACGCGGATGAAGTTTTCTGTGTCAATTACCCTATATGCATATTCCTGAACGATCGTCCGCATTGCTTTTTGGAATATCTCATCTCCCAGTTCGTTGTTTAATGCCTGATAAACCAAAGCGCCGCCCATGTATGCTTGTGGTCCATACATGTTCTCATAGTCGTGGTCAATCGATTTCGGACCAATCAGTTCTGTTTTCCTCTGATGATCTACGGATTGAATGCCAAGAAAATTCTTGATGTTATTTTTTTTGATCGGATCCATTTTGATTGTTTTGCAAGTTTGCGGGATATATTCCCAGAATTCGTTTTCTGAAACAGGACCTTTTATTAGAGTGTTTTCGATTTTCTGCTGAACTTCCAGCTCTGGCTTCTGGCTGCAGATCAGCTCCAAACCTTTTAAAATGTGTTCGGAATCAGTAAAAACGATCCCGGAAGATCCGATTTCGGTCTGAAATTTCTGCGCGTATGCCTCCGCATCATAGAGATGGATACTGGAATTCGCGATGATGGCATAGTTGTCCTGTAACGCTTGCTCGAAATCCTCTTGCCTTCCGGCGCAGCGATGCCATAGCGCTTCTGCATAGGTAGCAAAACCTTCTTTAATCCAGAGATCGCTCCAGTCTGAAATGCCGACCAGATCGCCAATCCATTGATGGGCAATCTCATGTGCAAAACCAATTTCTCCTGCGTAGC
The DNA here is from genome assembly GCF_001192795.1 of Flexilinea flocculi. Taxonomy (GTDB): domain Bacteria; phylum Chloroflexota; class Anaerolineae; order Anaerolineales; family Anaerolineaceae; genus Flexilinea; species Flexilinea flocculi. Next base: position 500,592 of record NZ_DF968179.1, read on the forward strand.
TCATTTCGATTCCGTAAACAGAACGTGTTTGATTCTCCAGCGCGCCGCCGATTTCTTTATTGACAACAATGCTGCCGGAATCTGCAAAGGGATATTTCCCGAGGAACGGTTCAAAGCAGGTAATCATTTCAGAAGAGAGCGCTGCCCATTCTTTAAATTGTTGGAAAGTTTTTATATCCTTCTGTAAAAAATCCAATTGAACGATGCCATCACTTGAGGTTTTTTGTTCCACGTCAAACGAATCGATGCAGACTGTATACAGATAAGCAGCCATCGGTTCACTGACCTCATACGTAAATGTTGCTTTACCCTCTGCTTGGTCATCTACCGAAAACTGAAAATCTTTTTCAGGAATCATCAACTGCCCGTCTGGCAGGAGGATGCTTTTCAGACGTCCATTGCTTGCTGCAGCAAAACGAGCAGGAATGGTAATTTCTGTTGAATAAGTAGCTTTGTCTTGCAGGAAATCGTTACAGGGGAACCAGTCAGCGGCAAAATTAGGTTCATTGATCATGCAGAATGGTTTGTAATCCTTTTGTACTTTCGAAGCGGGAGCAGAGATTAGTATAAAATTTTCTTCCGCCAGACCGGAATACAGAATTCTGATAAGCGTCGATTGCCGTGGAGAAAACGATCCATGAATGGTTAAATTGTCCTGATCCTGAGAAAACGAAGGTATGATCCCGTCAACACTGATTTCAAGAATGTTGAAATGGCTGCTGAAATCAAGCTTCAATTCGGTCAATTCCTGTTGAATATTAATTTTTAGTTGAACATCAGCATTCAGAATGTTCGTCTGATCATCCCAGTCAAATGAAATGTCGTAATGTTCCACTTCATAACCACAATTGCCAGACTCGGGAAAGAAAGAATCCGGTGTGCATGAATCTTCAGGTGTAATTGCGTTGACGTTTAGGAACGAGAAAAGTGGATACAGCAGTATCAGCAGGATGTACATCGTCGTATCAAATATTCTTTTCCCCATTTTAATAATCCTTCCCTGATGCTTTCAGTTAAAAAAGCCTTCAAACCTTCGATAGTATGAAAGAAATGAAGAAACTGCTTTTCAGCAGCTTCTTCATTATACACGGCTATAACTTTGTTTTCTTTCAGTGCAGTAATTCGAAATATTGTTTCTATTTGAATCAATCGTGCAAATAAAAATCCGCCCAATATTTCCAATTGCGTTTTTTCAGCGCTGAAACTTGAAATAAAGACTATCCTTTCGAATTCGTTCTTCCTCGAATTTCTAATCGCTGTAACTCATATCTTTTATTAGAAAATTAAATCGTATATATATCGATTTTTACTGATCATGGAAAAAACGGATGGAAATTGATGATTCGCCTTCGTTTTATCTCCATGGCATCGGCAGAATTCCTTTTTCGCGAGCTTCATAAATATTTACCCAGTCATAACCGGATTCTCCATCATCGACATACGGCCGATCCTCATCCCAATTCGCTTCTCCTTTTGTTAATGCTTCTGAAAAATCCGTTCTGCCGATTAATGTTGTTTCAATGAAATAATACATAGCATTCTCTTGATCTGTGCGTACTGCAAGATATGCATGACCAGGAATGAAGATTATTGCCGCTTCCAGATCAAGTGCTTCAGCGGCTGACGCATACAGAGCTGCCAGTTCAATGCAATTTCCACTGGATTGCTGAAGGACTTCATACGGTGTGCGCATTCGTTGAACAGTACCCGGGCTGAATGCCAGCATTGTACTGACATAGATCAAATCGTATTCTTCTTCCGCACGCCAAATCGCTTGCAGACGGTCTAAAACACTGCCATCCTCATCGTTAATACTGCTGCCATATCCGCTGGTTATGATTCCGGTTTCGGTGTAATCTGCCGCTCTACGAATTAATTCTTCCACTGCAGGATCGTTGGGTGTAACATAGGCTGCATATAACTCCATCGACTGATGGTAATCGAAATTGTCAACGCCCCAGACAACGTCACGCCGCGAATACAAGAGGATTTCCTGCGTTTTCCGAATAAGAACATCATCCTCCCCATCATTGAGCTGTGTAATGCAAATACTCAACAATCCGGGCTGCTGTGAATTTAAATTGTTGACCGATGATGGAATCAATCTCGGATTCTGATGAACCTCAACCTCTTCATTCGGCTGGATGATCACCGTATCAAAAACCGAGCCGCTGTAATTGAGAATTTTAGTTTCAACGAGGATGGTTACTGTTTCAGTTCCACGATTGGTCAGATAAATATCAATTAAATCCGACAGCACATTTCCGTACAGATGATATAGCGAAGTAATTAAACCATCTTTGTATACATAATGAATTCCAATATCTCCGACAAAGTAATAATCAATGTCAGACCCTTGTGTTGATTCAGCAGAATCGGATGGATCAGTTAGATTATCCTTCAATAAATCATTCTGGAAACTGAAAGTATCAGTTCTATGTTCTGATTGAGCTGAAACACCTACAGTACAAATCAATAGCATAAACAATAACAATAAATGAAATCTTTTCATAGAAGGTTCCTGTGTCCGAGTTCAGTGATTCGAAATTTGGATTGATTTTTCAAATGAAGAAAGGAAATTGTTTGTTCATATGGGTTTACGCTTAACCCCAACCATATGAACAACAAAGAATCCTTATCCATTTTCGAATGGCTGGTCATTGTTGGATACGCTGGATTTATCTCCAGGGCATCGGTAAAATTCCTTTTTCGCGAGCTTCATAAATATTGACCCAGCCGTAGCCGGAAACTTCAGCATCTACGTAAGGACGATGTTCTTTCCAGTTTTCATTTCCTTTTGCAACTGCATCCGAAAAATCAGCTCTTCCTATTAATGTCGTTTCAATGAAATAATAAAAAGCATTTTCTTGGTCGGTGCGGATTGCGACATAGGCATGACCGGGAATAAAAATGAGTGCAGCTTCTAATTTCAGCGCTTCTGCAACGGACGCATACAGAATTGCCAATTCAATGCAATTCCCGCTGGATTGCGATAAAACTTCATAGGGAGTACGTGCTCTCTGCCTGGTCCCTGGACTGAATGCCTTCATTGTGCTGATATATGTCAGGTGATATTCTTCTTCTGCCTTCCAAACTGCCTGCAACCGGTCCCATACGCTTCCATCCTCATCATTGATCACCCCGCCATATCCATTGGTAATAATTCCGGATTCTGTGTAATCGGCTGCTTTGCGAATTAATTCTTCCACTGCCGGATCATTGGGAGCTACCCAGGCAGCATAAAGTTCTTTGATTTCTTTCCACTCAAAACCTTCTATCCAGACGACGTCTCGCCTGGAATAGATAAGAATTTCTTTGCTTTCTTTTAGAATCGTATCGTCCCCTCCCTCTTTGAGTTCAGTAAAGCTGATTGTAAAATATCCAGGCATTTGGGAGTTTAATTGATCAATCGCCTCGGTATTCAGACGGGGATTTTGATGAATCTCTACAGCTTTGTTCGGATAGATCACAACTGTGTCCGAAACGGGTGTACTGTACCCGGATATTTCACTTTCGACATACATGGTTATCGGTTCTGTTCCCGTATTTGTAAGATAGATGTCCACAAAGTGATCCAAAACAGTTCCATACAGGTGATAAAGCGATGTGACTAATCCTTCGGTGTAAACGTAGAAAACACCAATATCTCCAAAAAATGCGTATTCAATGTTTTCCGAATCATCCGTTTCATCCTGTAACCAATTTTCAGTCTGATTTTGGGCTTGCCCTGTCCCTTTTATAGGAACAAATGATTCCGTACCGGATGAATTCGCTTGAGTTAACGCAGACTGCCCTGAAGCTTGCGAAGTGATCATCACTGCCAACAGTAAAATGAGAAAGAAAATGTTTTTATTCATGGCGCGAATCCGTATTGATCTGTAACTTGAAGATTTATGGAAAAGGAACATCTGAGATTATCAATAATTCAAAATCAGATGGTTTTTATAAAGAGAGAGGAAGCTTGTTGTTGTGTTTTTTTTCCAGCAAACCGAAATTTAAAGAGGATTCATAATTGTTTTGATTTTTTTGCGCTTCGTGCAAAATTAACATAATTCCAATTATTGGTTCTCATATTTCGAATTGCTATGGATCCATAATGAAAATACTAAAAAAATAATGATTATATTTATCATAAATGATTTTTCCGATTTTTCAACCATGCAAACAGCAATTCGAATGATGCAAAAAATTATAGGATGTTGTGTTGATTTTTGCGCTTAACTTAAAGCCATTACAACAACAAGTTTTTCCCGATTGATTTGAATAGCAAATCCGGGTTACGAATTACGGTTGTAATTAATCATCTATTGTCAATCGGCTATCGTGAGCATATAATCAAAAAAAACACGGAGACTGAAATCATGCCATTTGATATCCAGATTCTGCTTGACCTTGAACAAATCCGCAATCCAATTTTTACAAAAATTTTTCTCCTTATGACGCAATTTGGCGAGGAATTGATATTGCTTCCTCTGATGTGTCTGGTTTATTGGTGCTTCAATAAAAGGCTGGCATGTTTTGCTGCGCTGAATTTTTTTAGTGCTCTATTAGTCAATCATGTTTTAAAAATCACCTTTTGTGTGAATCGACCCTGGATTCGAAATACACAGTTATCCCCGGTTCCCGATGCGCTGGACAGTGCAACAGGATTTTCTTTTCCAAGCGGACATACTGCGAATGCAGTATCGATTTACGGTTCTGTACTTTTATGGTTTCGCAAACACATCTGGATAGTGATTTTAAATGGCTGTTTTATTCTTCTGATAGCCTTCTCCAGATTATATCTGGGAGTACATACGCTGCAGGATGTTGCGGTTTCTCTGATTGCCGGTTTCATACTTCTTTTTTTCAATCAATGGATTTTTAAAAGGATCGAGAAAAATCCAGAGAGAGATCGACTGTATTTAGGTTTGATTTTTGCATTGGCAGTACTTTGCGCACTTTACACTATTCTAAAACCTTATCCGGATGGAACACAAGATGCCTTAAAAGCAGATGGTATGAAAACACTGGGCGCGATGGTCGGCACAGTTTGCGGAGTTTATTGGGATTTCAGAAAAATCCGGTTTTCAAAATCCGAAAAGCCGTGGATCAACATGGTTCGATTTATTATCGGTTTGGCTGTTTTACTCTTCTTAAAGCCGATGTTGAAAAGTCCCTTGAACCAATATTTTGGCTTGCTTTTGGGGAGTTTTATCCGTTATTTCATTTTACTCTTTTGGATTTTTGGCTTATATCCATTTTTGTTTACTCTTTTAAATACAGCCCGCCGTAATCTTAATGAATGATCAGTCCGCTTATCGAATTCGCGAAATTGATGCGCGAAAGGATATTTTTCAGATTCCTGACTTGATTGAGTTTTGTTTCCGCGCATATCTTGATCCGGACGGGATTGAATTTATCAAAAAATTACGTTCAGCCGCTGAATCTTTGAAAAAGCAATCATTTTATTCATTTTTCCCTTTCAATGAAATGAACATCAACGGATATCTCTGTGTCAATCATGATGGCGTAATTATTGGAAATGTCAACTTATTCCCGGTTCGGGTTATGAATCATTTTGCCTACTTAATTGCCAATGTATGTGTCCATCCGGATTATCGACGGCAAGGAATCGGCCGTTCATTGATAGAATCTGCATTGAAATATGCAAAGTCACATTTTGTTGATACTGTTTATCTTCAGGTGCGGGAAGAGACTGATGATGTCATCCGCTTATATAAAAATCTTGGCTTTCGTGAAGATGGACGGAGAACAAGCTGGATCTGTCCTATCAATGGTTCCAGGGAAAAGAACCTTATTGAATTGCGGCATGAAAAAACTTTTTTGAAGGAAAAACGGGAGTATCAAATCTTTTTCAGGCGATGGTATCCGGAAAAAATCATTTGGAATTTGAATTATGATCCCGGATTATTTCAATTTGGATTATTTCATCGAATATTTCGGAGCATATATCAAAAAAAGGCTGAATTCTTTAAGATTTTAGATTCCGATAAGCGGATATTATGCTGGATTGGTTGGCAGCCGACGAATACTTTTTCAAATACTTTATGGTTTGTTCCCACAGATTTTTGTGATGAAAACCAGGCGATTTCCATTCTTCTCAGTTTGAAGAATTCCTATTCCATCGAAAAACCTTTTCAAATCAATTTTCCGAAAGGCAGTTATGCCGAATCCTTTTTGACTGCCGGCTTTTTTGTACAAAGCCGGTTGGTGTGGATGAGTAAAGTTGTACGATGATAACTCATCGATCTCTATTGGTGTGATTTTCAAAATTTCATCGGATCAATGTAATAAATGAATTACGAAATAAAACAGTGGATTTGTCATCATGTAAGATACAAGAACAAATCCACTGTTTATGTTTTTTTTGCCAGCAATTCGAAAAACGGGGAGGATTCTATGTTGTTGTGATGGCTTTACAGGAAGCGCAAAACCATCACAATATCACGTTTTTCCCGATTGATTCGGATTGCATGTCAATATTTCATATTGCTAAGAATAAACCGAAAGATTATTTTTCTTTCAATTCCGGAAGTACAAATTGATTGACATGATTAGCAAATGTGTCAACAACCCAGACAGATCCCTCAGCATCAACCGAAATTCCGGTTGGCATGGAGGTGTTGTCAATATTTCCACCTCCTCCATTCCATGATCGGATTAATTCACCCTGCGGGGTGTATTCCCAAACCAGATATCCTTCCGGATCGGTAATCAGGATATTTCCCGATGGGAGGTATGCAATGTAAGGCTTGTTATCTAAAGATTGCGAATACCAGGCTTGGACTTCAAATGACGCGACAACCTGATAGGTAGGATGGGCACCTTCCACGTCAAAAATTTGTACTCGCTGATTCCATGTATCCGCGACTGCCAGGCGTTTATCCTCAAATAATGCAATTCCTACCGGTTCATCCAGTTCACCGGTGCCCATGCCGGGAGTTCCGAATTTATCGATAAAATTCCCGTTCTGGTCGTATATCATGATTCTTTTATTTCCAGTGTCCGAGACAAAAACTCTGCCATTTGAGTCCACGGCAACCGAGCGTGGTCCATAAAAGGATTTTGTTATATCTGCTGGATCATTTGCATACCATTCTGTGAGAAATGTCCCGTTTTCATCGAATTTCAACATGCGATGATTCCATGTATCAGCCACATAGACACTGCCATCCGGTCCAACTGCAATACCCCACGGCTGGTTAAATCCACCTCTCTCTGCAGCGTTCCACATTCCTAAAAATTCACCTGTCTTAGAGAAGTATTGCACTCGATGATTATCGGAATCCAGAACATAGATTCGCCCGGATTTTGATACTGCAACGCCTCTGGGCGCTGTAAACTGACCTTGTTCAACACCTTGGGATCCGATGGTAACGAATGGATCGATTTCAGAAAATTTCTCATCACTGATATATTCAGTCTCATCATCCTGGGGCTGCGAAAGATCATCGATATTCCCTAACGACCACATTTTCTGCAGAAGGTCTTTTTTCATATATACAACCATCCGGGCAGAAGGTTCCCAGGTCTCTTTCGTTAATGTATAAGATCCAGTAACTTGCGCATATTTCTTATAATCGCGATTCAACCAGATATCAAACAATGCAGAACGCATATCCGGATTCAAAAGTGCATTTGCGATTCTGGCTGGTGTCAGATTCCAATAATCCTGATTAGGCCACCACAAACGAATATACTCAAATCGATAATACCCGTTTTGGACAATTGGTTTCAAACGGCTTTCTTTGGTTGTATTTGCGATAATAACATCATAATTCCGAAGTTCTCTGGTTGGATTGTCTTCACCGAAATAAAACTTCGAACTGTAATCCCGGAAATACCACCAGTAGGGATACAGCGCATCGTTGTCATATGCGACCTTGATGGTTTTTCCTTGTCCGGTTCTGGCTGCGATTTCTTCAATCTGTTTCAGTGCGATTTTTGGACCAGGTCCGGCATGTGCATAAACGAGCAGCTCGTTTGCATAATCATAATTGATAAAAGAAGCATTATATGCGGTTCTTGCTTGCAGAATCGCCAGGATACCAATTAAAAGCAATGTATAAAACTTGAATGTATCCTTTTTAAACCATTTCCGGCAGATTTGTACCAGAAAAATCATTACAGTAATCAGGACAATCGCTGAGAGGATAAATTGATTCGTGCTTTTTAATTGCGTTAATTCTTTTCCAGAGAAAGGTTTAACGGCGCCTCGGATGGATGAGTCGATACCGATCAATGCAAAAATACCGGTTATCGTTCCGGCTAATGCTGCCAGACTGTACCATGAGATTATTTTCTTCCATGCTATTGTTTCAAGTAAATAACCAATACCCCAGGCTGCTGAAAGAGCAAGCGGGATTGCAATATGAACAGTCAGCCAGGGCATTTTTTCGCCGGCGATTGAATACGCCAGCAACGCAGACAATGACCAGAAAAGGAACAGCGTCAGAGTTGGAATTTTCCCGTCTTGCCAGAGCGGTTGAAGACCCGGTTCTTTGATTTCATTAAGATCAACAGTGAAATTGGATTCGAACGATGCTTTTTCTTCCTGTAGGATGGAATCGGGTTCTGTAACTGTTTCATTTTTTACATTGGGAAACTTTTCCGGTTCTACAACAGCTTTTTCATCATCCGGATTTTTTTTATCGTTTTCAAACGATTCCGAAAGAACCAGGCATGGCTTTTGGAAAAACTTATGGTATTTGGAAGCAAAATAAATAGCAGCAATAGTACCTGCAACGGATAAGAATTCATAGAGTGGAATTAAGATCATCCCGTAATAGTAGAATGGTTGTCCGCCGCGTTGTACTTCCTGTTGAGACAGCCAGTAACCGAGTGAACCGATAATTCCGGTGAAAAATCCTTGGCCGTTTGAAAAAAACGTTGTATAGAATGTTACAAAAATAAGGTAAAAAAGGGCAGCAGCTTTCAGGAATAATTTTCGATACCACCAATAACCGATCAGGAGAGATATGACAAACAGAATTGCGAGGAAAATTCCTGTTCGAAGCATACCCTGAGCCGAATAATCCAAAGGATCCCATCCGATCAGTTTAACCGGAAAAGCGGTCAGCTGCGGCAGAATGAGCGCGCCGACAAAAACGATCAAGTTAAAAGCAGGCAGTTCACGTAGTGATAACCAGCCAATTTTTAATAATAATTGAGCAATTGCTGCGATGAACCCTAAACCGCCAATGACTGATAGAACGATAGAAGCAGTGAATATCATTCGGTCAGGGTTTTCACTTTGGTTGTTCAAACTGAAAACCATGACTCCAATTATGAATAATAATGCGGTACTGAATAGCAGAAGCAAACTTTTTCTGCGATTTTTCTTTTCCGATTGCAGAATTTTCCATAGATCCACGACCAACAAAATTCCGCAAAAAAGTAAAAATTGTGCCGTGTAAATGAACGCGACTTCTTTTGTTACAAATTGGAGAGCTGTGACTACAGCGATCAAATACAAAGAAAAATGATCCCGCTTTTCAAAATATCTCAGGAGTCCATACAATGTCATCACCGCGAAGAGTTCAATAAAGCCTTCATTGCGGGTATACCTTCCATAAAAAAGGAGAAAAGGAGAAATTAAAAAAAGAACTCCACCAATCAGAGCACCAATTCTTCCCAGGTACCGTTTGAATGCAAATATTACGAAAATAATCGCAGCAACACTGAATAAAGCTGCCGGAACTCTCGATGCGAAATCATTGTCACCGAAGAGAAAATATGCAAGTGCCAGAACGTGAAATTGAAATGGACCATGGGTGACAGGATCATGCGCGTAACCCATACCTTTATAAAGGTTATATGCTGGTACAACGTGATTGACTTCATCGTGAGACATAACGCGGTTTCCAAGCAGTAAAAACCGGCTCAGGATTGCAAGGATGATGATGAGAGTAATGATCAATTTTTCTCTGGAAAATCCGGGAAATGCTTTTATTACCGGACAATCCAGCCAATTCTGCTCAATTCTTTTTTGATTTTCCATAAATATGCCCTTTGATTGACATTTTATAAAATGTCCGAAGTATCAATAATCAAGTAAACAACTTTCTGTTTCTACCCTATTTTACTCGTTATATACTGCAACGCTGAAGAGTTCAGTAATTGGAAATATGAGGAGAGTTCTTTGTTATTGTGGTCTTCTTCCCGATTGTTTCAAATAACAAGTCAATATTTCGAATTTCTGTGAAGCGTTGTATAGCAATAATAATTCTTTCTGTTGTGGCAGCTTTTTTCAGGAAACAATAATAGTTGTACGGTTATGCTGCCAGTAAACTCTCCAATTTTATAAAAAACTGTGAAATATGAAAACCATCGATTAATGCGTGATGAGCCAATACGGATACTGGTATTAGCGTTTGGTTATTTTGTTGCATATATTTTCCCCAGGTAAATCTTGGATTGCTGTCTGGCGGAAATGGAACAGCCTGCGTAATCGATGTATAGGATACCCAGGGAATGCAGGAAATAAAGAAAAGTGATTCAACGTCATCGTTCTCTTGAATATTCCCTTTGTCCTTTGCTCTTTCAATGCTTTCTCTCCCTTCGGTAAGAAAAACAGAGAACGGTTTGCTGCAGTCAAGCGTGCAGTACGCAAAGGAATTGTCATTCTTGAGAATTACGTTGGAAGCTTTGCAATAGTCATATTCAACAATCCCGTCATTTTCAATTCTTCTGCGGAATTCGGGAATTGCATTGGCGGCATTTACAACGCGATATAGAAATGATAAGTAGAATGGATTCCCTGTTGCTTTCAAATTCTGTAAAAAATGGGTAATATCGAGATTAACAGTTAACCCGACATATGGATAACCTATATTTTTAAAGTAAAGAAAATGCTCTTTTCTGTTGGTGTCTTGTATTGAAATTATTTTTTTATTCATACGAACTCTTTCAATAATTGAAATTTCGATCATGTATTCTGGCAATTCTAAATTTTGATAAGCATTGGAAAAAAAGTGTGAATATTTCGAACCGCTGAATTTATCCCAGATTGGGATTGAAAAATTGATATACCACGCCGGATATCTGAGAAGCCATAACATTCACGGGGTCAAAAACCAACTGGTTCGCATCATAGAAGAACATCGTAAAAACATAGGTTGCATTCGGAGAATATACAATTCCTGCATCACTGATACAGTGGATCAATCCGTCACTTTCAAGAATCCAGCCATGTTTGTGAGCAATTTTGGTGGTTTCAGGGATACCTGCCTCCAATAATACGGCTGTTTTATTAGCCGAAAGCAAATCCAGCATGTATTTGCATTCAGATTGTTTGATTGCATCGCCGAAAACTGCCCGCAAAGCTCCGCCTCCATAATTTGCGCATTGATAGATGTCGTCCAAAATCTGTGAGATTTCCGCCGGAGTTGTCTGATTGTATGGATCTGGATTTGTGTTGACATCAGTTCTGGAATTCGCAGGAGTCTGGTACCGTTTTAACAATGGCGCTCCATTATAAAAATATCCTGCAAGAAATGTGTTTTTGTAACCAAGTTCATTCAGATTTTCTGTTAATGTCAGTGGCGCAAGGGCTCCGCCTACCGATTCAAGGAGATCATCCGCAGGAGCATTTTCAGAGATCTCAATCATTAATTCAAGGTCTTTTTGAATTTTATTGGGTAGAGGTTCTTCCCGATAATGGTAGGTGTAAGCCATAATCGGTATTTTTATCGTACTGGCAGCAGTAAATGCTATATCACTTGGAACGGATTGTCCATTTGAATAAGCAAAACTGATTTCGTCTCTTTTTTCCAAATCCATAATATAAAACTCAGCAACGCCGTCAAATTTATTTTGAAGCAAAATCTGACGTATCATGTATGACAGATTTTGTGAAGACGCTCGAGATGGTAATGTCTTGTTATAGGGGAGACTGACACTGCGATTGGTCGGTGAGGTAAGCGCTTTCGTAATTAAGATTACGGATTGATCAATATCCAATTCTCTCCCTGGTTCTCCCTGCGTGAATCGCGATCCACCTTGTTCCGGTATCGGTTCGCGTGCCGGTATGTCATATCGGGGGACTATTTCATTTTGCAGGTATGCAGTCAACCTTTCCTGCGAAATATCAGCGGAAAGCGGTACCGGTGTAGGCTCAGGTAACGTATTCCAAAGAAAGTTCCAAAAACCAATCCAGAATTCCTGCTTGATTCGCTGTATATCGGCTGCCGCAAGCATCGTATCCAGATTCAGCGTAAAACCTATCGCTGAAGGTCTGACTTGTATCAATGAATTTCCATATACCAGTTCGATTGGGATACCATATGCCTGGACAAGTCGCTCACCGGCTTGCGTCGCATTTAATCCTCCGACAGGAACACCACCCATTGTAAGGCTGGAGGGAAAAGTGGAACGCATGCGGCTGTATAAAATCAGCTCTAAACCCAACAGTAAAACGGTTGTAAAGATGAGAATTAAGGATAACCAGCGCAAAATGGCAACGGAATTTCTTTTTTTCATGAATTTTCTCTAAGATAACGCTTAGTTCTTTTATAAGCCGAATTTTTCAATGTGAGTAATTTTCGATTACTATATAAATGTATCATTTATCATTAAGCCGATAATACAGTTGTTCGATTGTTTAACCGGCTCTTTAATTTTACCAGACAGCTTTTTCCGCTGATTACGTACGTATCAGCAATTCGAAATATAGAAAAAATAAATTGTTGTTGCGGCTTTTTTACACTTTGCGTAAAAAAGCCGCAACAACATATTTTCTCTTTGTTCGAAAAGCTTGTCCATATTTCGAATTGCGGATTTTCGGAAATTAGAAATAAAAAAAACAATCCTAAGAGATACATTTCAGGATTGTTTTTCGGTAAGCGAAAAAATAAAGTTAGACGATCGATAAACCGCCGTCTACAAGTAAATATTGTCCTGAGACATATCCGGCTCCTTCGGAGGCAAAGAAAAGAATTGGGGCGTTCAATTCTCCTTTTGCTCCTGGCCGCGAAGCCGGGCAAAGTGCGTTGTACATATGTAGAAAGTCTGTCGCTTTAAAAAGTGTGTTTTCGGTCATTTCAGTTTCAAATAATCCCGGGCAAATGGCATTGGTTGTAATTCCGTACTGCGTATAAGAAGCGGCCATGCCTTTTGTCAGTCCGATGACTCCGGCTTTAGTCATATTGTAAGCATGTCTCCATAATGCAGCCGGTTTATCGGCAATAATGGCATTCACGGAAGCAATATTGATAATGCGTCCATATTTCCGTTCACGCATTCCAGGAATAATATATTTACACGTATGAATGATTCCCTTCAAATTGACATCGATTGCTCTATCCCAATCCGCATCATTCATCGATTCAACAGATCCTCCGAATGCCACACCGGCATTGTTCAGTAAAATATCTATTTTGGAATAATGATTTAGTACGACATCGACAGCAGCCTGGGTATTCTTTTCATCTGCGACATCACATGCTACTGCAAATGCCCTGCCGCCATCTTTTTGATTGATTTCTTCGACAAGCGAGTCCAATTTTTCTTTCCTGCGGGCAAGAAGTGCAACATCTGCTCCATGTTCAGCGAATCCTCTTGCAGCATCAGCTCCCAACCCGCTGGAAGCTCCGGTGATTACAGCAACCTTGCCTGAAAAGTTAAATAGATTCATGGTGGGCCTTTCTTTTTTATCATATTGTGAAATTTGTAACTATATTGATAATTATAGTCGGTTTTTTTGTCACGGATATTAAGTGGTGACATCTATCAATTTAAGTAAAAGGCGTATCCGAGTCTGTTTATTAGGAGAAGCATGTGTGTAGTACTATATTGATTCCTTATTGAAATACCTGTATCGCTGATAAACAACAATTATTCCTTTCCATATTTGGAATTGCTGAAATTTGAAAACCTTAGTTGCGGCTTTTTATTCATCATGTTAAACTAAAAAGTTGCCGAGGCAGCATCTTTCTGCAATTTGAGGAACTTAACGCAGAGAAACAAGAGTATTTTTTGCTGAAAAATGTTGTTTCGAAATTTATGAAAGGGAGTTGCAATTAATGGAAACGATTGTCCCGACAGAAATCCATCTGCCGGTTTCAAATCCGGCAGCTGTCAACAGTCTTGAACTTGGATTGGTTATTTTATTTTCGATTCTGGTGACAATTTTGATCTTTTTTGTCGTGAAGATCATCATCGATTTTCGGCGATTTCGTTATCATTAATTTTTTTTATGGAAAAATTTTTTAATTCACTGCGAAAAAAAACGATAATACAGGATGAATCTATTTCTGGTGTTCCCTTTTTAATTGTGGGATTGGGAAATCCCGGAAGAGAATATCGGGAATCAAGGCACAATTTCGGCTTTATGGTTGTTGATCGAATTGTCGGACAGCTTAATTCTGAGTTCGCAAAAGTTCAATTAAAATCACTGATTTCGCAGGTATCTTATCAGGGGGAACGAATTGTCTTTGCGAAACCTCAGACGTTCATGAATCTTTCCGGACAAGCTGTTATTCCATTGATGAACTATTATAAAATTCCGCAGTCAAAACTCCTGGTGATTCACGATGACCTTGATCTTCCTTTTTCTACACTGCGGATGCGCCCATTCGGTGGAAACGGCGGTCAAAAAGGATTAGGTTCCATCATCGAACAACTGGGAAACCAGGACTTTGCTCGACTCCGCTGCGGAATCGGGCATCCTCAAGGGCAGATGGATGTAAAAGATTATGTGTTAAGCAAGTTTTCGAAAGAAGAACTTGAGTTTCTTCCGTCGGTGATTGATCGGGCAGCCGAAGCAGCATTGACATTTGTTACCGATGGACTCCAGGCAGCGATGACTCGGTTTAATGGTGTTGTGGAAGGGTAACCATTTGTGATTCAACAAATTATTAGAACATCCGCCTGGAAAGAATTTATCAATCAAATTGATTTAAAAGCCTCGTTATCTTTAGGCCTAATTCGATCTGCACGATATCCGGTTGTCTCAGCGTTATTGCAGGATTGCCGCAGACCGGTACTATTGATAACTGACAAGACAATTCATGGATTATTGACCAATGATGAATTGGGCTATTGGAATCCTGATTGCAGCCGGCTTTTTTTCCCTGCATCGGATCCCCTTTTTTATGAACAGGCTTCTTGGAGCAGCGCAGTCAGAAGGGAAAGAATACAGGTTCTGACACAGCTTGTTCGATATTCTCTTCCGACGAGTGATCAGTCTGACTATTATCCGGTGATGATTACTCCAATCAGAGCGTTAATGACTAAGACGCTTGAAAAAAGAGTTTTTATTAAAGCTTCGCGAACTCTCCGCTGCGGACAAGAAATCACACCCGAAGTATTAGTTCGGTCATGGGTTGAAACTGGATACGAGTCCGTTGAAATCGTTTTGGACACTGGCCAATTTTCCAAAAGAGGCGGTTTGTTGGATATTTGGCCCCCATCGGAGCAATACCCCATCCGGATTGATTTTTTTGGAGATGAAATTGAGACAATTCAGTGTTTCGATCCTTCGACACAGCGTAATATCCAAAAAATCAGTAAAGTATTGATTACTCCTGCCAGAGAAATCTTAGTGGATCCAAGTTCCGAACAAATTCCGACATTTACGAGTTATCCTGAATTCTTCATACCGAAAGTATATAAACACCCGGCTTGTCTGATGGATTTTCTGCCAGAAAATACGTTGATCATTATGGATGATTGGGACATGATTCGGATGAACGCTGAGGAAATCGAAGAACAAGCCGAGAATCTGCGAAAACAAAGCATCCGTGAGGGAACGCTTCAGGAAGATTTTCCGATTCCATATATCAGCATCTCAGAAATTTCGGATTATTTGGAGTCTTTCCAGCGCATCAATCTCGGCCGTCCGGAGACCGGAAACATGCTGGAAATTCCGAAGCTTGCATCTCGATTTGAACCTGTTGATCGATTTGGCGGAGAGATCCAGACGTTTATTGATACCCTTTTCCAAAAATTTTCCAATCATGAAATGGTAACGGTTGCCAGTCGACAGGCTCAGCGTCTACAAGAATTATGGAAGAAAATCGAAACCGACTCCTCAGATCCATTTACACCTCGAATTGAATCCGCATCAATCAGTGAGGGATTTAAATTTTTGGGGGATGATAAGAAATATTCGTATTTCTTTACGGACAGTGAAATTTTTGGATGGGAACGTCCTTTACCGCGAAAAAGCCAAAAACAGGTCGTGGAAACTCCTGAAAAGTATTTCTCGGATTTTGTGCCAGGGGAATTTGTTGTGCATGTCGATTACGGAATCGGGCAATATACCGGATTGGTAAGCCGCACAATTGATGGTGTGGTAAAAGAATTTCTTTGCATCCAATACGATCGGGGTGATCAGCTTTTTGTACCGGTTCATCAGGCAGACCGCCTCACGAACTACATCGGACCGGATAGCAGGAAACCGGATCTGACGCGGTTAGGTACTCAGGACTGGCTGACCGTAAAACAGCATGTTCAAGAAAATGTCCTCAAAGTCGCTGAAGAATTATTGGATCTGTACACGAAGCGCCAGATTGCACAGGGATTCGCTTTTTCACCGGACTCTGCATGGCAGCAGGATATGGAAGGATCATTCCCGTATGTTGAAACGGAAGATCAAAAATTAGCAATTCGTCAGGTTAAGGAAGATATGGAAAAACCCAGACCGATGGACCGATTAATTTGCGGTGATGTCGGTTACGGAAAAACTGAAGTGGCACTTCGAGCTGCATTTAAAGCGGGGTGTGACAGCAAACAAGTCGCTGTTCTGGTTCCAACGACCGTTTTAGCACAACAGCATTATGAAACTTTTAAGAAACGTTTTGCCGCTTATCCAATCAATGTGGAAATGCTTTCCCGATTTCGTACATCCAAAGAGCAAGATCAGATTCTGAAACGTCTATCGGATGGCGAAATCGATGTGATTATTGGAACCCATCGTCTGGTCTCTGCGGATGTCAAGTTTAAGGACCTTGGTCTGGTTATCATCGATGAAGAACAGCGTTTTGGCGTGGCACAAAAAGAATACTTGAAGAAATTGCGGACAGAAGTGGACGTCTTGACCATGACAGCAACACCTATTCCGCGTACTCTATATATGGCATTAACCGGCGTCCGTGATATTTCGAATATTAATACGCCCCCGGATGAACGAATTCCGATTATCACCTATGTCGGATCATATTCTGATCAATTGGTGAGACAGGCTGTTCTGCGGGAGTTAGAACGGGATGGACAGATCTTTTTTGTGCATAACCGTGTACAGACGATTTATGCAATTGAAAACCATCTAAAAAAACTGCTTCCGGAGGTTCGAATCGGAGTCTGTCATGGACAGTTACCAGAGAAGCAGCTTTCTGCGGTTATGGATCAGTTTTTGGAACATAAAATTGACCTGCTGCTTTGCACATCGATTATTGAATCAGGGTTGGACATTCCAAATGCCAATACTCTGATTATTGACCGGGCGGATACACTGGGATTATCTCAACTTTATCAAATTCGGGGAAGAGTTGGCAGGAGCTCACAAAGGGCGTATGCTTATTTTTTCCGCCAGCGAAACCATCAACCTACTGATGAAGGATTGGAACGCTTGGAGGTAATTGCTGAAAACACACAACTCGGTGCAGGATATTCAATCGCGATGCGCGATCTTGAAATGAGAGGTGCGGGTGAAATTCTAGGTAATCGACAACACGGATCCATTGCATCGGTTGGATTCCACTTATATACGCGATTATTAGCGCAGGCTGTACGAAAATCACGTTCTGCGAGAGGAATGAATATAACGGATGAAGAGATCGGGATTACGAAGGAAATGGCTTATATTTTTAACCCGATTACCGTTGAACTTCCTCTCAATATTGGAATTCCAGAAGATTTTATCAGTGAACAGAAATCGAGAATTAAACTTTATCGCAGAATGGCATCCATCCACGATGAATCCGGTTTGGATGCTTTACGGGATGAATTTATTGATCGATTCGGTTCTCTTCCTGAAACGGTCGAAAACCTCTTTTTTCAGATTTTTTTGAAGATCAAAGCAGAGAAGATCGGGTTAACAGGGATTATCAAAGAAGGCGACAATATTGTTCTAAAATTTCCGCCTTTACCTGAGGGTTTTGAATCGAGAAATTTACCGTCAATTGGAGGCAATGTGCGAATCGGCAAAAACGCTTATTGGTTGACAGGGCTGGATTTTGATTCGGATTCCTGGAAAACATCATTGATTGAGAAAATTGGATGGATCGAAGATCGAACGGATCACACGCTTATTGTTTGATCTGTTTTCTCATTTCATACAGCGATCGATTTGCAAAAGAAATATCCTGGCAGCTGCCGGCGACATCATGAATTTTCAAGAATGGTTAGTAACTGAAAATACATATCTTTAGTTACAAAAGTAATATATATTTAATAAATATTCCTTGTTATACTCTGTTAATTAGAGTAAGTAGCTTTTACGATCAAGTATTTTTTCACAACTGGTATGAGTGGTTTTTTCCAGTGAATCAAAATAATGGAGGATAAAAAATGAAGAAATTTGGTTTTATTGTTATGATTGTTGTCCTGTTGCTTGGGATTGCGGCATGTGATTCGGGAAAACTGACCGCAAAAGAAACTGAAATTGCTGCTTCTTTTAAAACGCAATTAGATGATGCGCTTGCTGCAAAAGACCAATTGATTGCGGAGACTCAGAAGAAATTAGATGATGCCTTGGCCGCAAAGGATGATCTGGCTGAAGAATCAAAGAAAAAATTGGATGATGCTTTAACTGCTAAAGATGCACTCATCGAGGAAAAAGACAAACTCATCGAAGAGGGAAAAACCGCGCTTGATAATCTGAAGGCAGAAGTGGATTCCAAATTAGCTGATAAAGATGCCTATTCCGGTTCGCTTGAGACTGTCGTTGGAAAATTGAATGCAACTATTGAAGAAAACAAAACAACCATTAGCGATCTCCAGAAGAAACTGGACGATGCGCTATTGGCTGCAAAAGACAGTCAAGAAAAAATCAGCACATTAGAAAGCGAGTTAGCTACTTCTTCAGAAGGAGAATCAGAAAAGGTCGATTACCAGCAACTGTTGGCAGACAAGGATGCATATTCCAGTTCTTTGGAATCTGTCATCGGAAAATTGAATGCAACAATTGAAGAGAATGCCGCAAAAATTTCCGATTTGCAGCAAAAATTAGATGAAGCTTCTGCGTTACTTGAAGAAGGCAAAACAAAAATTGCCGATTTGGAGACCAAATTAACCCAGGGTGACGAAAAACTTGCTGCAAAGACCGGTTACATTGACTCTTTGGAAAGCATCGTTCGAAAAATGAATACAACAATTGGCGATCTGAAAAAGGCAAATACAGAATTACAAACGAAATTGGACGAGGCGCTGACTGCTGAAAAACCGGAAGAAAAGAAAGAATAATTAAATAAAATTTTGTAGGGATGTGTTTTCCGTGCTGAGAGAAAATCTCAGCACGGTTTTTTTAACGATTTCGAGTTTCTCATTACTTCACACTTCCAAATTCACGAGAAAGAAAGGAAGGGGCATGAAAAAAGAAGAAAGTACTTGACAAGAAAAAGGAAAGACATATAATAAAGCCTTGCCGTTGGGAAACAGAAAAAAGAGAAAAAAAGACGGTGAAGCAGAACCTTGACAATTGAGAAGCAGCAGAAATAAAAACAAACCAGACAATTCCGGCGAATCGAAGCGAAGAAAAAAACGGTTGAAAGACCGATAAAAATTCTGCGGAGAGTTTGATCCTGGCTCAGGATGAACGCTGGCGGCGTGCCTAATACATGCAAGTCGAACGGGTGTAGCAATACACTAGTGGCGAACGGGTGAGTAACACGTTGGTGACCTGCCCTAAAGAGGGGAATACCACTTCGAAAGGAGTGACAAAACCGCATAAGCTAGTGCTAGTTAGAGAGGCATTAGTAAAAGAGCAATCTACTTTAGGAGGGGCCTGCGGCCCATCAGCTAGTTGGTGAGGTAAAAGCCCACCAAGGCGAAGACGGGTAGGGGACCTGAGAGGGTGATCCCCCACAATGGAACTGAAACACGGTCCATACACCTGCGGGTGGCAGCAGTAGGGAATATTGCTTAATGGGCGAAAGCCTGAAGCAGCAACGCCGCGTGAACGAAGAAGGCCTTCGGGTCGTAAAGTTCTTTTACGTGGGATGAGGAAGGACAGTACCACGAGAATAAGTCTCGGCTAACTACGTGCCAGCAGCCGCGGTAAAACGTAGGAGACGAGCGTTATCCGGATTTACTGGGCGTAAAGCGCGTGTAGGAGGCGCTACAAGTTGGATGTGAAAGCTCCCGGCTTAACTGGGAGAGGTCGTTCAAGACTGTAGGGCTAGAGTGAGGCAGAGGTAGATGGAACTCCGGGAGTAGTGGTGAAATGCGTAGATATCCGGAAGAACACCAGAGGCGAAAGCGATCTACTGGGCCTAAACTGACACTGAGACGCGAAAGCCAGGGTAGCAAACGGGATTAGAGACCCCGGTAGTCCTGGCCGTAAACGATGTAGACTGAGCGTTGGTTGGGTAAAACCAATCAGTGCTGAAGCAAACGCGATAAGTCTACCGCCTGGGGAGTACGGTCGCAAGATTAAAACTCAAAGGAATTGACGGGGGCCCGCACAAGCAGCGGAGCGTGTGGTTTAATTCGATGATACACGAAGAACCTTACCAGGGTTTGACATACAAGTGGTAGTGAAGCGAAAGTAGAACGACCCTTCGGGGAGCTTGAACAGGTGCTGCATGGCTGTCGTCAGCTCGTGTCGTGAGATGTTCGGTTAAGTCCGCTAACGAGCGCAACCCTTGTTGTGTGTTACACGTATCACGCAAGACCGCCGGTAGAAAGCCGGAGGAAGGTGGGGATGACGTCAAGTCAGCATGGCCTATATATCCTGGGCTACACACACGCTACAATGGTCGGTACAATGGGTAGCTAAGCCGCGAGGCGGAGCCAATCCTAAAAAGCCGGTCTCAGTTCAGATTGCAGGCTGCAACTCGCCTGCATGAAGATGGAGTTGCTAGTAACCGCAGGTCAGCGATACTGCGGTGAATACGTTCCCGGGCCTTGTACACACCGCCCGTCACGTCATGGGAGTTGGCAACACCTGAAGTCGGTATCCTAACCGAAAGGGGGGAGCCGCCAAAGGTGGGGTCGATAACTGGGACGAAGTCGTAACAAGGTAGGGCTACCGGAAGGTGGCCCTGGATCACCTCCTTTCTAAGGTAAAAGTCG
>NZ_DF968180.1:0-478560 GCF_001192795.1 Flexilinea flocculi
TAGGGGTTGTTCCATATTATGCAAGTTGTGGAATAGCCCCATTTTTTCTTCCAAAATTAATGAAAATATTGAACTTGCACAGGATTAAAATCCAATCTAAAAATTGCGACAAAAAATCTCTTAGCCTTTTAGCTAAGTTCAGAACTACAAAATACAGAGCAATCATGACCTTGCATGTATGTTCAGTCTTTCCTTTGATACAATCCATTCCATAGAACCGTTTCCCTTCACCAAATTTGCCTTCAACAGCATTCCGTTTTCTGGAATCCATTTGGGCAATTTTTCTTTCCGCTTTCTCCTGATTGACCTGTTTTCTGCCAAGTTTTGGCCCACTCAGTCGTATTCCTAATTCAGCACATTTTCGCCGGTTTTCTTTTGTTCGATAGATTTGATCTGCCAGAACAGCTTCCGGATAATGCCCCGTGCGAAGTTTATACGCTTCTATCTGTGACCAAAGGTCTTCACTTTCATTGTAGGAATCGAATTGGACGCGATCCAAATATGAATACCCATCAATTACGCTGATCGATATCTTTGCTCCGAATTCTGTTTTATTTTTTGCTTTTCCCCGGACAATCGGACGAATGTATGGCTGTGAAATGCTGACAATCCGGTTTTCGACATTATGCTTTTTTGCGCGATACATTTCCTCCTGTTGTTGATATACCAGACGAGTTGTCTCCAATTCCCTTTTTTGTTTCTCACTCAATAATTCAATTAAACCCGGCTCTTTTTCCAGCATCTGATCGATAGTTTTGAAATTCCTCCTGACATAGCCGATTTGTGCTTTTATTGCATTTCGGATCGCTCTTTGACTTGGATTCCGGTTCTTTGCAAACATCAAATACTTTTTTCGGGCAGTTTTTCGATAAGTCCTTGGTTTCTTTTTCCGTTCGCTGCTTCCAGCATACATGATGTCGATGATTTTTTCCTGCTTTTCCCTTCCTTCATTCAATAGATCGGTATCTTTCGGATATCGTATATCGGAGGGTACGCAAGTTGCATCAATTATCAGTTCGCCCTTGTTGTCACCTTTTCTCTCATCATCGCTCTTTTTTCCAGCCGTATTTGAATTTTCTCCGGGACGTCCGATTTCCTCAATCAGTCCCATAATCATCCCCAGATCGATCCTGTCTCGCCATTTGCTCAACATACTGTAACTGAATGGCAGCTCAAATTCAAACCTTTCCAACCCGATAAAGTATTGTAAGTACGGACTTTCCACAATTGCTTCTATCGTTTTCCGATCTGACAAATCCATCATTCGCTGGATTATCAACGTCCCCAATCCCATTCTTACCGGATGCGCTGTGTGCCGGGATTTCTCAGAAAATTGTTTGGCATATTCTTTTTCAAAACTATCCCATGGGATGATTTCTGCTAATCTTACCCATCGGTTTTCCGGATTTAAATTCCGATCGAATTGATACCACTGAGCGGTTTTACACAAATCTTGCTGTTGATTCTTTCGCAGATACATCGGCTTTTCTTTCTGATTGATGCAAGGTTTTTTGGTTCTTTTTGCTTTTTTCCGTGCACTAATTGTATCAGAAAGATCCTTTTTTATCCAATTTTACTCGTAGTTTTATGCCATCCTTAACAAATATTTCCTTTAGGAACAACCCCTAATTAACCTTTACGTTATGCTATAGTAATACAGCAACTTGTCAGGTTTTGAGAGGAGGAATTCTTCACCTCGATGATGTTGGGGGTGCCATTGCTTTCAAAAAATCGACTGACTCGCAAGGAAAAATTATTGATTCGTTAGAGTATTCTGCTGAAGATGAAATCGCTCTGGATTATAGAAAAATACAAAACACTTTCAATGTCGATTTTTATTATTCATATCCACGGGTGGAGGCTTTTACTAAGTTTTTGAGCAGCATCTCAATTTAGCACAACATTTTTCCGATTTCGATTTACGCCTAATGAGCTTTGTTCTCCTCGGGATTCAAAGCTCTTTTTTATTCCCAAGTGTAAAACTCGGGTTTCGTTGTTTTTGTTCTCCATTTATGCTAAATCTCCCGAAAAATAACGACCAAGCTGATTGCAAAGCTCTAGTGCTCGTTCAAGCGTCTGATCCATATTATAATATCTAAAATCGGCCAAGCGACCACAGTAGAACAGATTTCTGATAGAGTCCGCTTTTCGCTTAAGGGTAGCATAATGCTGCTGGCTTTCCACAGTAAGAATAGGATAATAAGGCTCGACCTGATTTTCGGCTTGATAGGGCAGCGGATATTCAACCGCATAGCTTGTACCATGAACATCTTGAACAGGGAGTTTCTTATATTCTGTAATGCGGGTATATCCCTCTGCCTGAGGATAGGCAACCACAGGAGCATCCTGCAAGCTGTTTATCTCTTCGTATTTCCATTCGAAGCGGAGGGAGCGGTAGGGGAGTGCACCCTTTTCTTCAAGCAGCTCATCAAGCGCCCCAGTATAGATAACCGGAATATCCATTGGTATGTCGTCTATCAGCAATGCATCACCGGAAGGTGTTACTCGTAGATGGTCGAGAGCTTCTATGCCCAGTTCTACCTGTATATTGGAATGATTAAGCAGTTTCTGAAAAAAATGTGTATAGCATATGTGAGGCATAATCTGATAGGAATCGTCGAAATAACCTGTTTTATAAGAGAATAGAATCGGCACGCGCTTGAGCACGCTTACATCGATCTCAGTGGGAGAAATGCCCCATTGCTTGGCTGTATAAAGGCTATAGTCCTTTTCAAACAAAAACGTGGCGTATTCCTTTATTACAGGATCTGGATGCTCCAGAAGATCGATGATTGTGGCTTTGTCCTGACCGGGGTATGCCAAGACCAATCGGTTTTTTAAATTCTCCGCCTGTTCAGAGGGGTAATAATCATCAATTGTTTGAAAATTAAAAGGACTGGGGGTGTATTTTCCGTCGATTTTTGTCAAACAGGTCAAATTATACTTATCCCATGTTCCAAACTGGCATAAATAATCGTAAAGATACTTTTTATTTGTATGAAATATATGAGGACCATATTGATGTACCAAGATACCGTGCTCATCTACGTAATCATACATATTGCCAGCAATATGATTGCGTCTTTCCCAGATAACAACATGTTTCCCTAGTTCTTCAGCCAAATAACGTGCAATTACGCTGCCACTAAGACCACAACCTACAACAAGGCAGTCCATCTTTCTTTTTTCAGAACCCACCATATGTTTCCATAAACATCGAGAATGTTTGCAGGTTTTTATCTTTTTCTGCAAGAATTATCTGATAATCTACTAGTTCCAAGGGCCATTTTATCCCGATATTCGGGTCGTTCCACATAATACCATCATCATATTCACCATAAAATTTTTCAGCACATTTGTAAGACATGATCGACTGTTCAAGGACAAGATAGCCATGAGCGCATCCTGCGGGAATGAGCAGCTCGCGCTTGTTTTCCTCATTGAGCTCAAAGTTGAGCCATTTTTTAAATGTAGGGCTATCCTTGCGCAAATCCACAACAACGTCAAAAACCTTTCCCAACACACAACGAATCAGCTTAGGCTGTTGTTTTTCACGTTGAAAGTGCAAAGCACGGATTACGCCTTTATATGAGTTGGTGTAAAAAACCTCTTTCAAGTCGTATTCAATGCCGTTTTGCTCAAATATCTCTTTGGAATAATCTTTCAGAAAATATCCTCTGCCATCGTCTGCGTAAAAAGGCTGCACCTCGATTAATCCTGCAATCTCTGTTTCTTTAAATTCAAACTTCTGCATCATCTCAGTTTTTCTCCGACAAGGATTCAATCCATTCCTTTGTGCGTTTTACACCCTCTGCAAAAGTAACTTCGGCTCGGAAACCAGTGTCCCTTTCTGTTTGCGAGCAGTCAAACTGTCCGATGTCAAGATTGATTCCTGTGAACGGAATGTCTCCAAAAATAAAATCAAGATTTGGCGCTATGGAAGCTTTCATCTCAAGCAAAAAATCGCGCAGAGGACGTGCCGTTGAACTTCCGATAAGATATTCGTAGAATGGCTTTCCATTTTTTCCTATTAGATAAAAGGCGCGCGCAACGTCATCAATGTAGACAAAATCGTAGTTTTGGTTCCCTGCAGTAAACTGCGGAGGTTCACCCGCAATGACCTTACGAATTGTGGTATTTACCATTCTGGGGCTAAACTCTCCCACACCATATGCATTTGTGATCTCGGCCCAAACCAATTCAATGCCAATTTCCGCTGCAATAGACTTACACATGACGTGTGCAATCAACTTGCCGCCGCCGTAGATATAACCCAATCCCGGTTTGTTACCCTGAGTATAGGCTGCTGCCATTGCTTCATGTTCCATTATACTGCCAGCACATATAAAGCGCTTGCAACCGAGTTCCTTGGCTAACCGCAGAGAATTTACCGTCCATTGAGCATTCTGAAGTTGTAATGCTGTGTCTGTACGCGCAAGTCCTGCGCTTCCCGCCCACGCAAAATGAAAGAAAAAATCATAATTTCCAATAGGTATAATGTCTTTGACAGCTGCGATATCTGCCAAATCGAAAGGCACAAATGTCACTTTATCGCTTTGTCGAATATTATTGTTGCAACCCTCGCGGTCAAGTGCCCAAATCTGCACATCATGCTTGAGAAGTTCGCGCACAAACGCACTGCCAACAAAACCATTTGCACCAGTAATAATTGCAGTTTTCAATTCCATCCCTCCAAATATTTATCAATTTGTCTGTTCATTATAGCTGGAATGTCTCCTCCATTCAGCCAGATATGTGCCCATTCGCAGGTTTTTTCAACAGCATCAGTAATATGCCATCGTGGCGTCCAGCCAATTATCGACTTGATTTTTGAACAATCCAGTTTTAGAAAACTTGCTTCATGCGGGCCACCCATCAATCTGCTTTCCCATTTAGCATTGTTACCCCACAGGGAACAGAACAGCTCCACTAGTGCACCGGTGGTCACGCAATCACATTCATCGGGGCCTACGTTGTACCAGTTGGCATATTTGCGATTTTCGAATTGCTTCTGTGCAATCAACAGATAGGCAAAAAGTGGTTCCAGAACATGCTGATAAGGACGAGTAGAGTGAGGATTCCGCACAATAATTGTCTCTCCTTTTTTAATAGCTCGCAAACAGTCTGGAATAATCCGGTCGCTGGCAAAATCACCACCACCAATCACATTACCCGCACGCGCGGTTGAAACAGCAACATCTCCATTCAAAAAAAAACTGTTCTTGTAACTGTGAGTGATAAGTTCAGAACAAGATTTTGAATTGGAATAAGGGTCAAGGCCATCAAGCGGATCAGTTTCCCTATAGCCCCAGGCCCATTCGTTATTTTGATATACCTTATCTGTTGTAATATTAAGGAAGCTCTTAACACTTCTATTTCTTCGGACACATTCAAGAATATTGACTATCCCCATTACATTGACTTCGTAAGTATAAGCGGGATCCCTATAGCTCTCACGAACAATAGGCTGAGCTGCTAGGTGAAATACGATTTCTGGTTGTGCGTTTTGAAAAGTCGCTGAAAGTGTAGATATATCACGAATATCACCGATAACAGATGTCATTTGTTTCTCTAAATCAGTCATTGAGAACAGATTGGGTTCAGTTGGTGCAGGTAGAGAATATCCGATTATCTCAGCTCCGGCTTTTGCCAAAATCATACAAAGCCATGTACCTTTAAAACCGGTATGGCCGGTTACAAATACTTTTTTCC
Organism: Flexilinea flocculi; assembly: GCF_001192795.1. Taxonomy (GTDB): domain Bacteria; phylum Chloroflexota; class Anaerolineae; order Anaerolineales; family Anaerolineaceae; genus Flexilinea; species Flexilinea flocculi. The sequence goes on from NZ_DF968180.1 coordinate 5,713, forward strand.
CGCGATAGAATGTTAGATCAATCATTAATCCTCCCAAACTTTCCAGGGAGCGTTGCCTTTTGCAAGGAGATCCTCTAGAAGCTGCTTGTCCCGCATAGTGTCCATACACTGCCAGAAGCCATCATAATAATAAGCGATCAATTGACTTTCCCTTGATAGCTGTTCCAAAGGTTGTTTTTCAAATGTCGTTGCATCTCCATCAATATAATCGATTACCTGAGGTTCCAGAACCATAAAGCCACCGTTGATCCATCCACCATCTTCCTTACGTTTTTCCGCAAATCGGCTTATCGTCTGATCCGGTTGAATTTCGAGCGATCCAAAGCGACCTCTTGGTTGGATTGCGGTCAGGGTTGCCAGTTTACCGTGTGAACGATGAAATTCCAGCAGTTTGCCAAGATTTAAGTCACACAAACCATCGCCATAGGTCATCATGAATGTTTCATTCCCTATGAAATCTTTGACCCGTTTGATTCGGCCTCCAGTCATGGTGTTCAAACCGGTGTCTATCACAGTAACCTTCCAAGGTTCTGTCTTATTGTTGTGGATGATAATTTTGTTTTTATTAGTAAAATCAAACGTAATATTAGAACGGTGCAAATAGTAATTGCAGAAATATTCTTTAATTATGTTCTGTTTATATCCTGCACAAATAATAAACTCATTGAATCCATAACAAGAGTATGATTTCATTATATGCCACAGAATTGGCTGACTTCCAATCTCTATCATCGGTTTGGGTTTTGTGAGGCTTTCTTCAGATATTCTGGTACCGAAACCACCTGCTAATAATACTACTTTCATGATTATTTTCCTTTTCAATAAAATTCGATTTCAACTAGCTATTGGTTTTGTAGCCAATATTTAGGGTGGAAAATTATATAATAAACCTGTTTACAGAGATTCCAACGATGAGAGTCTTTTGGTAGAATTTTTTTAAGAAATTCACGCCGTCTCGTACCTATTGGTAATATCTTATCCGCAATTTTGCGAGGTGTTACGACGTCAACACCCTTATGAACGTCGATACTGTTATGAGGCGATCCCAGTTTATTATCTATCATTGCGGATAAGATAACTTCATAATAAATGGTCTGTCGCGCGTAATGCCAGAAGTAATGTGCTAAATCAACATGCGGTTCAAAACATGGGATAAAGCGACCCGCATAATGAATGGCTTTAGGAGCTTTTCTTGCTTCTAAATAATCTTTATAAATTGTTATAGGAGCAAAAAACTCCGAAAGTTGATAGGGTAAATCATATAGATGAGCCATAAAATTCCAAGATTGATCAAGAAGCTTCACCTTTCCTTCACAAATCATGTTCAGAACGTCTTGGTCAAACCATTTCCAATTTTCAGATGAAGCTATTTCGAACAGTTCATCAGTAGTATATCTCGCTTTAAACTCATCAATATTTATTAGAAGTACTCCTGCATTAAAATATTCGAATTCCCGCTTCAGCCCTAATATCTCTTTGTTATACTTGTTCTGTTCATGTCCCGGCATATTACACCATCCTGCCATAACCGAATCACGGGCTGCTGCAATCATGTATCCTTCTATATCTATGTTGTATAGATCCGCAATATCTGTATTGATTACAATGTCACAATCTAAATAGATTGCTTTTTTGTATCCAATTAAAATGTCAGGAACTGCTAGCCGCACATATGTTGTTGGTGTAACATGCATTCGAGTATAAAGGTTTTGTCCCCCTATATAATTATATGCATTTGCAAAACGGATTGATAAATTTCTATTGGAAAAAATAAACCTTTGTAAATAATCTTTATTACGGTCGCAGATTCCATCACTGACTATGATGAAATCATAGTTGTTTTTAGGTGACATATTTTCAATTATCGACTGAAGCAACACTGTGAGAAAGGGAACATATGCATCACTGGATGCCATAACTACAGCAATATTGTTTTCTTGAAATGCTGGTTTAAAATGCATGCGTTTTTGTGGATGTTCTACTTTGACTAACTGAAGCTCCTTTGTTCTATACTTGCCCAGCTTTTGCAAATGGTTGTAGTAGATGGCAAACATACACTCACCCATGTATCCTGCCAATCTTTTCTGTTCCTGATTGAATTTTGATATGTCTAGCTTTTTCTCTAGCTGGAATAGCACGTTAAACAAACGTTCACTGTAGTCAAAAAACAATTCTTTTTTGAGAATGTAACAGTTAAATGCGCGCCATATATGACCATTGAAATATTCATCAATATCTTCGGAATATTCGGGATATGTTTCTTTGAAAATCTTGATAAATAAATCTACGCCCATCATGTTATACACATAGGCATTATTTTCTAAAGATTTATAAACTGTCAATCCTTTTTCCAAATCATTGAGATCCATAGGCACAAGGCTAATGACATCATATTTCTCAATTACCTTTCGCATGGCAGTTTCATTTAAATTATGGCGGTAGATAAATTCTGGATCAATTTGTTGCTCAACTACATGCTTATAAATATCTGTTTCTTCAAATTGTTTATCAGCAAAAGATTGAAACCTTCTGTAATGACACAACCCATAATAGTCTGCCTCAGCGTTTTTCCATGCCCAATATTGAACTGTTAACTCACAAAAAGTATCTCTCTTTTCGGAAATATTCTCTAATGTGTTATCTCCCGGGATCTCCGATTCCTTATTATCAAAAACTGCGCCACATCGTACCGGATAATATAACGGATTGTCGATGATTTCACTCTCAAGATCGATTCGGTGAGAAACAAAAATCTTAATATCGCTCTTTTTGTAATCCGGACGATTTGTTTCGGGCGGACTTACACTCTTAAAATAGCTGTTTTGGAGCTCATGAATTCGTATCTCGGTTTTTTTTTCTATCAGATCAGTTAAAAAAACACCAAAAAAACGTTCGGCTACAAAGCCAATGGCGCGTTTACTGTACTCTGTGCGATTCGAGAGATCCAGTGTTTTATACAATTCTTCCAAAATAGGGAACAACCATTCACAATATTCAAAAAAGATATTTTTTCGCATAATATACATATTCAAATAATACCCCTTGGAAGAGTTCATATATCTGTTTGCAGCGGAAGAATATTCGGGATGCAGTCTTTTCAGAATATCGAGTGCGCATTTTAGGTCGTCGATATGATGTTCTGGACATAATTCATATTGTCGTTCAACGGTTCGATTAATTCCTAATTCTTTTGAGGAAATCCAGTCAAATGGTTTAGGAACAATAATATCATAGCTTTCGATCAGAGAGCGCATCTGTTCCTCAAATAATTTAAGACTCCTTATTGCATAAGAATCAATGGAATTAAACTCAATGCCAACATTTTTCCTTTCATAAAGCAACTGATTATTGAAAGACAAATATCTTCTGTTGTGAAAAAAACCATAATAATCTGCACTGACATTTTTCCATGCCCAGAATTGTGCTGTTAGTTCGCAAAACGACTCATTCTTCTTAGATATATTTTCACCTTCATCATCATGAAGCATGCTTTTAAAGCGATGTTCCGCTAAAGTTGTGCCTGTCTGAATGGGGAAAAGCAAAGGGTTTTCTGGTACATAACTTTCTGTTTTGCAAGCAACAAATATCTTAATATCAGTTTTTTTGTCGCTTTCTTTTTTTTCATAAGGCTTAGAGTCCTTGTTAATACTAATATAACTTGTGTGTTTTAATAATCTGCTATATTGTATAAGCTCCCTACCTTCTGATTTGCCATACAATTCATAATGCAACAATGCATTCATTCCAAGGCTTTTAACATCCGGATTTTTCAGGTAGTACTCTTTTGTGGAAAAATTTGGAGAAGGGTCTATGCCTTCTTCTGTGCCATGTTCTAAAAAATGGAGAACTGGATTTTGATCCGAATTGTATAAATATTTGTCTTGGTACCATTTTTCATCAAATAGATTTGAGTTTTTAATTGCTTTAATATTTCTTTTACTATATATTTGAAGACCAAAATTCATACCAATTTCCCTTATAAATTTATTTTTTATTCAAAACATATTATAAATAATAAACGACTGTAACTATTATACTTTTTGATGCCCTTTACAATTTATCCCCATCTTTACCAACAATTTTGTACACATTTGTACACAGAAGTATATATATTATAAAAGCAATTAGTGCCTTGGTTATATAAAAAATGGCATATAAAAAATGGTATTTATTTATTTATTTATTTCAGTAAAGTTGTTCCAATAGATGTGTAAAATTCAGATTAAAAACAAATTTCCCACTGAGAAAAATAAAGATTGAAATGAACAACAAAAATTATTGTAGGCACAAACGAAGTTGATTTTCCCAATGTGTAACAGAAGTATTAAATGATTTCACAATTCTGTCACAATTAAGCACTGAAAAAGGTGGACGTAACGCGGGGGTATAAAATTCTATTGTTTTAGCAGTTAATATTTCATTAATAATAAAATTCTCGTTTTGTGGAAAAAAATCAAGAATTCTTTTTGCCCAATCATACCGGCTGGCTTCTCCGCCGCTTGTCAGATGGTAAATCCCATTTCTTTCTGCAAACCAATTATACAATGGCTTTTCGGCGATTATGGCTTGGGAAAGGATTGCAGCGGTTGCTTCCGCGACAAAACGAGCCCAGGTTGGATTTCCAATCTGATCATCCACGATCCGGATCGTTTCATACTTCTTTGCCCATTCCAGAAATTTTGTAACAAAACTGTTCCCGCGCATCGAATAAAGCCAGGCGAGCCGGAAAATCAGAGCAGAACCAGTTTCTTGTTGGATTGACTGCTCCCCTCTCCATTTGCTGAGCCCATAGACATTGATCGGGTTCGGCTGGTCAGTTTCCACATAAGGAGTCTTCTTTGTTCCATCGAAGACAAAATCTGTCGAATAATGGATCAGCGGGATTTTTTTGGATGCACAGGCTGCTGCCAGCCAGCCAGGCCCATCCGCGTTGATCGCCATGGCTTTTTCCTTCTCGGTTTCGGCCAAATCAACGTTGGTATAGGCACTCGCGTTGATTACAATATCCGGAGCAACTGCTTTGACCGTATCTGCTATCTGTGTTTTGTCGGAGATATCAAATTGGGGATAGTCAACCGAAACCACTTCACCAACTGGCATCAAGGTACGGATCAGTTCCCAGGCTAATTGTCCTTTTTCACCTATCAATAAGATTTTCAATGAACTAACCTTTTGCAATTATTTCTAAATATTTCTGCATGGAGGGGTCGCCTGCTTCTTTTGACAGCAGCAGCAGTTGTTCCCGATCGATATAACCCATCCGAAATGCAATCTCTTCCGGGCAGCTTATCCGCATCCCCTGTCGGGTTTGGATTGCCTGAATAAACATTGCAGCCTGAATCAGGCTTTCGTGGGTCCCGGCATCCAGCCAGGCTATACCTCTTCGAAGAACCTGGACTTTCAATTCGCCGTTGTTTAAGTAAATGCGGTTCAGATCTGTAATTTCCAGTTCACCGCGTTTCGAAGGCTTCAAATTACAGGCGTATTCTGTGACCCAATGGTCGTAAAAATAGATTCCGGGAACAGCATAATTAGATTTGGGGTTCTTCGGTTTTTCTTCGAGACTGATCGCATTCCCTTCTTCATCAAAAGAGACAACGCCATATCTTTCCGGATCCGAAACTTCATAGGCGAAGACGACTGCCCCTTTTTCCAAGGATGCCGCGGTACGGAGTTTTGAAGGAATGTCTTGCCCGTAAAAAATATTGTCTCCCAAAACTAAACAGGCAGATTCACCGGACAGGAAATCTTTCCCGATGATAAAAGCCTGAGCCAGCCCCTCCGGTTTGGGTTGTTCGGCGTAAGCGAAAGAAATTCCCCATTGACTGCCGTCCGATAAAAGCCGTTTGTAGAGGGGTAAGTCATCAGGTGTGCTGATCACTAAGATTTCCCGGATTCCAGCCAGCATCAGCATGGAAAGCGGATAATAGATCATTGGTTTGTCGTACACCGGAAGCAATTGTTTGCTGATGACACGCGTCAGGGGGTAGAGGCGGGTGCCTTTCCCGCCGGCCAGGATAATGCCTTTCATAGGTTGTTTTTTCCTCCCAATATTTCAAATCGCTGCCGGATCAGCGCTGCTGATAATTCTGCTCCAGCCAGGCGTTAAATTCTTCTTTCTGCATCACGGATTGCAGCCAGGCGGTGTTGGACAAGTACCAGTCGATGGTTTCGCTTAGTCCCTGCTGCAGGTTGTGCTTCGGTTTCCAGCCCAGCTCCTGTTCAATTTTGGCGGTGTCGATGTCATAACGGAAATCATGCCCCGGCCGGTCGGTCACGAAGCGGATCAGGCTTTGATGCGGCTGCCCGTTCGCCAGCGGCAGTTTTTGATCCAGCAGATCGCAGATCGTGCGCACAATTTCCAGATTGGAGGGCTGGTTGTCCCCGCCGATGCAGTACGTTTCGCCGTCCCTGCCCTGTTTCAGGATGCGCAGGATGGCTTCGCAATGATCTTCGACGTGCAGCCAGTCGCGCACCTGGGCGCCCTGTCCGTATACCGGCAGCGGTTTTTGCATCATGCCGTTCAGGATCATCAGCGGGATCAGCTTTTCGGGGAACTGGTAGGGTCCGTAGTTGTTGCTGCAGTTGCTGATGGTAACCGGCAGGTGATACGTGGTGCCATAGGCTCTGACCAGATGGTCGCTGGAAGCTTTGGATGCGGAATAAGGGGAGTGCGGGTCATACGCTGTTTTTTCGGAAAATGGGGCATCCCCGGGTTGCAGCGCGCCGAAAACCTCATCGGTGGAAACGTGATGAAAGCGGAAGGGTCCGCTTTTCTCCGCCCAGGCGTTGCGGGCGGCCTCCAGCAGGGTGAAGGTCCCGACGATGTTGGTTTCGATGAAGGGCATCGGTCCGGAGATGGAGCGGTCGACGTGCGATTCGGCTGCAAAGTGGACGATCGTATCGATGGCTTCTTCGGCAAGGATCGCATTGACCAGCGGCCGGTCACAGATGTTTCCGTGGATGAAGCGGTGTTGCTGCGGGTTGGGGAGATTTTCGAGATTTTCCAGCCTGCCGGCGTAGGTCAGAAGATCCAGCGTCACGACGCGGACTTCCGGTTCACTGGCCAGCAGATGGCGCACAAAGTTGGATCCGATGAATCCGGCGCCGCCGGTTACCAATACATGTTTCATGCAAATACCTCCGCGTTTTGGAAAACTGCGCCATGGGCGTCTTTGGTGGAAAGAATGGGAGTCTGCCCCTGCAGCGGCCAGTCAATATGGATCTGCGGATCATCCCAGCGGATGGATCGTTCATATTGCGGCGCATAAAAATCGGTCGCTTTGTAAACGAATTCAGCGACGTCGCTGAGCACCAGAAAACCGTGCGCAAATCCCGGCGGGATCCACAGCATATTGAAATTTTCGGCGCTCAACACAGCTCCAGCCCATTTACCGAAAGTGGGGGAACTGCTGCGCAGATCGACCGCGACATCAAACACTTCGCCAACAATGACGCGGATCAGTTTGCCCTGCGGCTGTCGGATCTGATAATGCAGTCCACGCAGTACATTTTTGATGGAGCGCGAATGGTTGTCTTGCACGAAATCGGCCTGGATGCCGGCATCGGCAAAAACCTGCTGCTGCCAGCTTTCGAAGAAGAATCCGCGTTCATCGCGAAAAACTTGCGGGGTGATGAGGATAATTTCAGGAATGGATAATGGAGAAAATATCATAAAAATTCCACTTACCTGTTTCTTTCAATGTAATATTTTTTATTTTACCATACAACCAAGTAGAAAATATGCAATATTATACGAATCATTGAGCTTACTCTTGATTGCAAGGATCGCTTTATAGTATTAAAAAAAATTCGTTTTTTGAAAAATGATACTACACAGCAATTTGAAATATCGGCATGCTTTTCAAATAAAGAGAGAAAGCTTGTTGTTGTGTCGTTTTTGTGTTTCACGCAAAAACGACACAACAACAATTATTTCTTTACATATTTGGTATTTCTGGAATCTGAAGCAATAAATATGACATTAATAACTTAGAATTATTAAAAGATTTTATCACATGCGAAATTGGAGAAGACGTTGCCAATGGAGATCTCTCTTTATGATCTGGTCAAAGAGAATGCAGAAAAAAAGGGCATTTCGATTCGGTTTTCATTGCAGTTGCTGCAGTATATTTCGCAAGAGAACCCCTTCAAGACGGATGTTCTACGACTGTTGGAAGCGGATCAAGCGGAGACTTTTTTTGAGATGACCTCGTTTGCTTTAAAGAATGAACTTACTGCGCAGAAGATTCCATTCATGTTGAGCATGATCATTATCTTCAAAGGATATCCTGCTTTTCAGAAAGCCGTCATTAAATCCTTTTGTCACTCAAAAGTGTATCGTTATCATTGTAATCCGCTTGAAAATAATCTTTACGCTGACCACAGAGGAAAAATCATTACTTCCTTTCGGAGCAGACAAAATATCAAAGAACAGATTCGAAAAAAAATGTATCGCTCTTTTCAGAGTGCTCCGGGCTGGATGAAGCGTTTTTTGCGGATGATTTGGAAACGGATTTAAAGGATTGATTCTTATGAAAATCTATCTTGATCTGACTAATTTGATGCAGCAAGAATTTATTTCGGGTATACAGCGGGTAGTCCGTGAACTAACTGTTCGTCTGATACAACAAGCAAGAAACTTAAATTATGAGATAGTTCTTTTAAGTTATCATGAGGCATCAGGAAAGTATCTGATCCTCGATACAGAGAAAGTAGCTGACTTTTTTAAAGGAATCCCGGGTGAAAAAAGAGACTGTTATTCACAAGACTGCCTTTCTGTTTTTGATTTTGAAGGTGGATCAGTTTTTTTTGAATTGGATGCGGTTTGGATGAATCCTGTGCGGCGTTCTTTCCTATACCCGTTATTGAAAAACCATAATGTTCGTATCATCACCTTTTTCCATGATCTGATTCCAATTACCCATCCGCATTTCTTTCATTCAATCGGGATCATAAATTTCATGAATTTTCTGGAAGCAAATCTTCGCTGGGCAGACACATTTCTTGTCAGCACATCCAGTACGGCTGCTGAATTACAGATGATTCAGCAACGTCTCGGTTTTGAGCAACAGACGATTTCAGTTCTGCCACTTGGATTCAATTTTCATCAGGTTGATATACCTACCTCTGAAATTTCTGATTCTGTAAAAAAAATCAAAGAGTCCGGTCCGTATATTCTGTGTGTCGGGACGATAGAAATTCGAAAAAATCATCAGGTTATTCTGGATGCTTTTGATAAAAGGTTGCATCAGGATGGATTTCAGCTCGTTTTTGCCGGTCGCAATGGGTGGATGGCAGATGAATTGATGTCCCGGATCATGCGACATCCGCTGCGAGGGAAAGGTTTTTATTTTCTTGAAAATCTCGATGATACTTCCATGGATGAATTATACAGAAATGCATTCCTGACTGTCTCAGCATCATTTGTCGAAGGTTTTGGTCTGACGCTGATCGAATCTCTGATGCGTGGTACGCCGGTCATTGCCTCAAATATTCCCGTTTTCAGAGAAATTGGCGGGGAATTTTGCGATTATTTTGATCCATTACAGACCAATGACCTGATTCAAAAAATCGAGCGCTACCTTCATGATCCTCTGCAATATGCCGAGAAAAAAGCTTCATTGTCGGAATACAAACCATTGACCTGGGATGACTCGGCTGATGCTTTCGCAGAAGTTTTGTTTGCAGAAAAGAATAAGAAAAGCCTTTGCCAACCTTTAAAACAGATTATGATCCGTTCAGAACGAACAGACCTTCTGATTGAGACGCTCCGTTATTTGGAACATTTTCTTCCATTTATAACCGAAGCAGTCATTATTACATCTTCCATCAATCCGGAAAATTTTTCTCTGCATTGTAAAACTCGTCTGAAACTGATCTGGATTCTATTGGATGAAGCTGGTTTACAGTCACCTGTAAGCGAAAAACCATTTTGGTGGATTGCGGATGATCGCATTGATCCGGTATTCCTCCTGAGTGAAGATAATTACCGGCCGTTATTTCCTCTCTCCGAAGATTACTTTATTGAGAACGGAACGTTTAAAGTGTATTTCTGCGGCGATTTCTTCGCGTTGGACTTTCTGTCAGAAAGCCATTTTTTTACTGCTGAAGAGAGAAAAACAACTGATTTTTTGAAGGAACATCATTTTCCACTCCTGAATTATGATTCCTGCATGCCACAGGTTATCAGCAAGAATTGTTTCATGAAAATGATTCAGGAATATCCAGAGATCTGCAAGGGAGATCTTGATATTCGAAGCATCTACTTTAATATTACGGTACATACCAATCCAGATATATATATACCGCTGCCTTATCAGACGATGAATCGAGAGTTTGGGCCGTTAAGTGGAGAGTCATTTGTTCAACCAAAACGCTTCCAGTTTGAAAATTACGATGCTGCTTTATATGAAGCGGGACAGCCATTGTTTAACTTTTCTCAGGGCTGGCATGATGACACTCTACTCGAAAATATTAATAAAATTCAACATTATGAACGGGATTATCAAAAAAGATGGTCGGCAGCCATCGCTGAAAATGTTTTTTCTCAGATCTATGCGTGCCAATATCGGGAATTGCCTTCTTTTGTGATCGAATGTTGTCCCAATAAATTGTCATTCAGCATCCCCAGCCATTATCAATTCGTTCATGGAGCAGATAAACAAATTGATGTCCGCCTGGTTTGGCGAAAATTTCCAAAAGAAACCTTAAAAGGTTTTTCATTAAAATGGGAGCTTCGCTCAACCGAAAATGATCTTGTTTTTGAGGATCATGAAGATGTTTTCTTTGGACAAGCGGTAGTGACGCTCGGTGTCAACGTGCAAGCGGGTGAATCGGAACTGTTTTTCACTATTTCCGGGAATTTCTCCAAAACAGGAAAAATTTTTTCAAAAACAATTCCTGTTCAAATCCTTTTTTTATAATTCGATCGAAAAATGAAATTATTTTTGACCAAAAAAATCCAGACTATATTGTTCAAAACGTAAATATGGGGAGAGAAAAGGATCTGCAGGCACAACGAAATCTTTCCATTTTATTTTCAATTTGGAGAAATCCTGTTTTGCTCTTTGTATTTGAATTGAATTTGTGTCGTATCCACGGGAGAGAGATTCATGATGAACTAATTCAGCATAAGGTGTAAATAAATTGAACCATTTTTTTTGCAGCAACTGCAGGCATAAATCCACATCATTTAAATCTATACTGAAAATTTCATCAAATTTTCCTGCCTGGAAGAATTTTTGTTTGTTAACCATCAAACATGCCGCAGTAACACAGGAATAAGTGTTAACTTTTGTAAAAATTCCATAATACCCATTTTTTTTGCCATCAACACCCTGTGCGAAATGATAAACTGAATCAGGAATATAGCGGTCAAATCCTGCTCCTGCATGCTGCAGTCTGCCATCCGGAAAGCATAGTTTTACGCCCACAGCACCGACATCCGGCTGTTGCGCCAGTCCGAGCATTTCCTCGATCCATTGTGGGGTGATCACTTCGATATCGTTGTTGAGAAACAGTAGATATTCTCCGGATGATTGCTCTGCCGCCCAGTTGTTGATGGCGGAGTAATTGAAGGGGCTATCCCAACAAAGGATTTGTCCTGGGAAATTCGATCGGCCTTTCAGTTCCTCATAGTACGTGAAAATTTCCGGCGTCTGGCTGTTGTTTTCCGCGATGATGATCTCATAATTCGGATAGGTGGTTTTTTCCAGAATCGAATCGATACAGCGCTGCAAAATCGGCCGTTGGTCCTTGTTGGGGATAATGATCGACACCAGCGGCGATCCTTGCACGGCATAATGGACACGAAATGAATCCGGATAATCATTCGGCAATACATCTGCCTGGATGTGCATCCGTTCCAGATGATTCCGCAGCGCCAGCTCATCCAGCGGATTTGTTGTACTGGCAATCGGATGTCCCTTTGAATCGAGCCTTGCCTTTCGCGAATGATAAAGTACTGCCGGAATGTGGATCACATCGGATGTCTGTTCGACGCAGCGCAGGATCAGATCGTATGGATGAATCTCAAGGATTTGTCTTTTCACTTCCTGAGCTACAATTTTTTGCACAAGGTTTGTTTTGATAACCAGAAAATGTTCTAAATAATTGCCGCTTCGCAGGTTATATATGTTGAAATGGGGTTTAAACCATGGATCATAGCGCGTGCGCTTGCCTCGGATATGATCCTCATCGGAGTATACGACACAGGCTTGCGGATTTACGTTGATTGTTTTAACCACTTCCGACAAGGCAAACGGAGCCAATTCATCCCCTGCAGAAAGAAAGGCGCTGAATTCTCCACTCCATGTTGCTGCGTTGCTTTCCGTGTGGCTTAGCAGATGGATTTTGTGCCGAAGTTGAGCGGGAATGTAGCCGGCAAGCTGCTGCAGCTCCTCCGAATCAACAAAGAGGTACCACTCCCAATCGGGGTAATACTGTCTGGACACGGAGCGGATGGTTCTGAACAGCGAGTCTGTTGCTGCGCCCTTTTCGATGTTTGTGATGAGTGTGATGATGGGATGCTGTTGCAGGGAAGCGGTTGCTTTTTGAAAGGTCCATTTCCGAAAGAACTGCCATTCGTGTCGCAGAATCCAATACCAGTACGTTTTGAGAACGTGTTCCAGCAGCCAGGCATGCAGGATCCGCTTGATGGTTTTAAGTGGAAGGAGTATGCGCCATTGTTTTATGGATTGGATGACAGACGATTTCAAGCGAGTTCGACGCTACTTTCTTTCTGTTTATTGTGCCTTGTAGGCATCGGCGACTTCTTCCGCAGAGCCGGACATCTTGACCGTTCCATGTTCCAGCCACATTCCGCGGCTGCAGATTTTCTTGACGGTATCAGTGCTGTGCGAGACAAAAACGATGGTCGTACCGTGGCTCAGATAGTGCATCATGCGGTGGATGCATTTTTCCTGGAAGGGCGCATCACCGACGGACAAAATTTCATCCGCCAGCAGCAGATCGGGCTGGACGGCGGTCGCTGTTGCGAAAGCAAGGCGCGCGACCATGCCGGAAGAATAGGAGCGCAGCGGCGCATAGATGAAATCTCCCAGCTCGGAAAAGTCCACGATCTCGTCATACAGCTTGCCGACTTCGGCGTTGGTCAACCCCAATATGTTGCCATAGAGATAGATGTTTTCATGTCCTGTCAGATCCGGCACGAATCCGGCGCCCAGCTCAAGCATCGGGAAAACATTACCGCGGACGATGATTCTGCCCTCTTTGGGAGTCAGCACCCGTGCGATCACTTTTAACAGGGTGCTCTTTCCGGCACCGTTGCGACCCATGATACCGATGGATTCGCCGCGTTTCAGCTCGAAGCTGACATGACGCAGCGCCCAGAATTGATTAATTTTAATTTTCCGTTTGACAGCCTGTACAAAAAGATCTTTAGTCCCGGATATCGGTTCCGAGGGCATGCGGAAATAAATCCCCAAATTTTCAGCCTGAATTGCAAGATTTTGGTTCATGGTATCTCCTAAGCCCGGTAGGCAAATTCGTTGGAATTTTTGGTGAAAAGCCACCAGCCGAATAACAGGAAAACTACGCCATAGATAATTCCATTGATCCACAGGGATAGTTCCGGGATGGTTTGATAGAGTAGCGGATCCCTGAAGAGCGTCACATAAATGTACATGGGATTACTTTTATAAAGCGCAAGCGATTGCTCCGGAATAATATCCACGGGGTAAAACAGCGGTGTCAGATAGGTCCAGAGTGTGATGAGCACGCCCCAGATTTGGGAGAAGTCATTCAGGTAAGGCGTGATGGTTGCGACGATCAGGCTCATGCCAACGACAAAACAGGACAGCAGCAACAATGCCGGGATGATCATGAACATCTGGACCGAAAACTCCAGTTTGTCGATCAGTGCAATCAACAGAAACGGGATGAAAGTCAGGATCAGGTTGATTCCGTTGATCGCAATACCGGCCAGGATGTAAATTGTTTTGGGAAGGTAAACTCTGCGGATCATCGTTGCGTTGTACAGGATCTGCATCATCGCTTCGGCTGTGGATGACGCAAAAAAAGTAAAAATCATTTGACCACTGAGGATATAGAGCGGGTAATGAGGGATTTGAAATCGAAATAGTTGAGAAAAAACAACGACAAATACGATCATATTGAGCAGCGGGTTCAGCAGAGACCAGATGACGCCCAGGTAGGATCGTTTGTATCGGGTTTTAAAATTGGTATAAATCATCCGCCGCAGGATAAACCAGCGGGAATACAAACCTTTGGTTTCATCGATAAACGGTGAAACCAGCGCTGCAGAGTCATATACCGGGGTTGGATCAGTCGAAGTGTTTTTCAAAGATGGTTGCCTCTTGTTGTTCTTTCGAACACAGCGCTGCAGGTTATCCGTATGCAAGCTCGGTCCGAAAAGGAATTTTCTTGTTCAAGTTAATAATCCGCAATAGGTATTATAAAATCAAATTGGATTAAATCAGCAATTCGAAGTTTGGAGAGGATAAACTGTTGTTGTGATGTTTTTGTGCTTCGCGCAAAAACAACTCAACAACTACAATTATTTTTTTCTATTTCGAATCGCCGGGTTTCAATGAGAATCGGCAGGATTTCGCCTCCCGTCCCTGGTCACTGAGATCATACCAGTGAATCTGCGGATCAGAGCCTTTGAACCAGTTGGCCTGCCGGCGCACATAATTGCGCGTACCGCGCCGGATCTGCAGGACTGCCTCCTCCAGCGAAATCTCCTGCCGCAGATAAGCGCTGACCTCCCGGTATCCGATGGCGGACATGGAGGGCAATTCTGGAGAGAATCCTCTGTCCAGCAGTCCCCTCACTTCATTTACAAATCCGTTCTCAAACATCTGATCGATGCGCCGGTCAATGCGTTCATAGAGTTCCGCACGTGGACGAGTCAGCCCGATCACTAGCGGCTGATAGGGTGAATCGACCTGTTTTCGCTGTGCAGAAAAGAGTTCACCGCTTTTGAAGATCACCTCGAACGCGCGGATGGTGCGGCGCACGTTCTGATAATCGATTTTTGCGGCTGCAGCAGGATCGATGCAGCTCAATTTGCGGTGCAGATCCTCTGGACCGATGGCTTCCGCCCATGCTTCGAGCGCTTTTCGCATCGGCAGGTCGGGCGTCAACTCCGGCGGACTCCAGCCTTCCAGGACTGCGCGGATGTATTGGCCGGTGCCGCCGACAACGAGCACATTTTTCCCGCGCTGGTGGATATCCAGAATCGCTGCATGGGCTTTTTGTTGAAACAGCGCCAGACTCCAGGTTTGATCCGGTTCTGCGACGTCGATCAGATGATGGGGAATGCCCTGCATTTCTTCAACAGATGGTTTGGCAGTTCCGATATTCATGCCGCGATAAAAATAGCGGGAATCCGCAGAGACGATTTCTGCCTGGATCAGCTTGGCAAAAGCGATCGAAAATGCAGTTTTGCCGACAGCGGTCGGACCAACGATCACCGTAATCGGAATCTTAGAGATCGGCTGTGACATTCTCCATCCACTTCAGATCCACAGCGATTTTCTGCCGGGGGTCGTAGCTCACAGCAACAATATCAATGCGCCAGGCACTTGTTAAATCGTTCTCTTCCATATAATATTGCGCGGAAAGCATCATATGTTCGAGTTTTGTTTTCGTGACAGCTTCTTCCGGGTAACCGAATTTGTCGCTGGTTCTGGTTTTTACCTCTGTAAAAACGATTGTATCCTGCTGCACCAGAATCAGGTCGATTTCTCCGAAGGGTGTCCGGATATTGCGCCCGATCTGTCGCATCCCTTTTTGGCTGGCAGACTGCAGGGCGATGTTTTCTCCAAGATGACCGATGGTTACATTATGTTTTGTCATGCATGTATTTTAATGGATAAACCCTATTATTGTTATTACCCTTTAGGGGCGAGTCCCGTATGGTCCTATTTGTCATTGCGAGCCCTGCAAGGGCGAGTCTCGTATGGCCCTATTTGTCATTGCGAGCCCCGCAGGGGCGCGGCAATCTCCTAAACAAAGTGCAAAGTGTATCACACGAAAAAAGATTGCTTCTCTATGATCGCAATGTCAGATTCATTCAAGAATCATTCATTATGCAAATATTAAGCGTGAAACAAAAAAACAACACTTTAACTGATGATCTTTCTCATATTTCGAATTGATGGAAAAAGAATCGCAATTCACAATCGTACAAAGTATAATTGGAAAAGGAGTTAAGTATATGCGAGAAGTTGCGATTCTTGAAATTGGTCAAACCCCGGTTTCGGAACACTGGGATAAGAGTCTGCTGGAATTGGCTGGTGAGCCAGTGCTGCAGATTTTTCAGAAAACAGGCATCCAATCGGTGGACAGCGTGTTTGTCGGGAATATGATGGCTGGATCAGCCAACCATCAGCTCCACCTGGGATCCTATATTGCTGACTGGATCGGCGTACAGGGCGCCGAAGGAATCCATGTGGAAGCAGCCTGCAGTTCCGGCGCCGCCGCTGTGCGGGCATCATTGATTGCAGTTGCATCCGGGGATGTCGATTCTGCAATCGCTGTCGGTGTAGAAAAAATGACCGATTCTCCCTCTCCTGAAATTACTGGTGAACTGGCAACTGCAGCAGATGCCGATTTTGAACGGGATATGGGCGTTTCCTTTGTGTCGATTAACGCGCTGATCATGCGGCGTTATATGGAAGAATACGGCTGGGCAAAAGAAGCCTTTTCTGGTTTTTCCGTCAATGCGCATGCCAACGGCGTTCATAACCCCAATGCGCGCTTTCGATACTCCATTACTGCAGAGGATTATCGCAAAGCCTCCATGGTGTGTGATCCGATCAATGTCATGGATGCGGCAGGAATGGGAGATGGTGCGGCAGCGGTGTTAATTGTCCCGCTGGATCGCGTCAAAGGGATGGCACGAGCGGTCCGGATTTTGGCTTCTTCGGCTGCAACAGATACGATTGCGCTGCATATGCGCAAAGATCCGTTGTGGCTTTCAGCGGCAGAAAAATCTGCACGCAAAGCCTATGAACACGCAAAAATTTCACCTTCGGATGTCGATTTATTTGAGGTGCATGATGCCTTCACGATTATCGAGACACTATCTCTGGAAGCCTGCGGATTCGCGGAAAGAGGACAGGGACCAAGGTTGGCAGCTGAAAATGCCATCGTCCCGACAGGACGGATTCCCCTGGCAACGATGGGCGGGCTGAAAGCACGCGGACATCCGGTCGGAGCAACCGGTGTGTATCAGATTGTTGAAGCTGTACAGCAATTACGCGGAGAATGCGGTGCTGTTCAGGTACCCGATGCGCGGATTGCGATGACACAGAATATCGGTGGCAGTGGATCGAACGTTTATACGCACATTTTTCAGAAGCAATAGGAATTATTTCGATGAAAACGGTATTTTTATATAACCGATCATCGATCAAGATTTAATTTTAAATAGGAATAACAATACAACAATATCAGTGATTCGAAACTGAATATTTGGAATTACATCCGTTCTGATCCTGTAGCATCTCTTAATTGAAAAAGTCGGCGGATCAGATTTTTCCCTATATATGTTTCGGATTGCTGATCAAACATACGTTTCGATTTTTATCTTTTTCTTGAGGTGGTTTTATGATGGAATTTCATGTATCTCATCAATCCAGAAAACGTTATCAGTTTGATTTGAAAATGTTCAGTTATGACGGCAATGTGATCTTTGCCGATTTCATGGCTGCGCGAGAATTTGCTCAAAAAATTAACGGAATTCGGATCCAGGAAGGCGTTTTACCACAGGTTTATCCGGGTGTCCTGAATGCGTTGGGATTGGTTGATGAAATACTCCACTTCATGATTGATAGCTATCGGCGGGAATTTTGTCCGAATTTGCAAATTGCTGCCTATGAATGGCTGGAACGAAATTTGGGACAGCAGACTTTGCATGAGACGCTGGAAGCGTTCTGTATCGAGTTTCCGCCATCCGATGTGTATCAGGCGAAAAAGACGGTACAGGAATATCTTTCGGATACGAACCCGAAAGGGAAGATGAACCGCTATGAGGTCATCGAAGAAATTTTGGTCTTATGGATCACCAATCGCAATCCGGCAGCCATGAATCCGTTTGGTGAACTGCTGGATGAGAAGAACCTGATCATGCATTCATCCTATAGCAAGGTCATTTTTGAATTGAATCGCTTTTTCCAGACGTTGCCAAAAATTGATGATTTAACGTTGATTGAATACTTGCGCCTGCCCGCAATCACCCATCCGGATTCGCTTTTTGATCAGCTCGATTACATGCGTCTCCATTGGTCGGTGATGCTGGGTGAGTTTCTGCGCCGGCTGTTGACATCGTTGGACTGGATGAAAGAGGAAGGCAAAGAACATGGTTTTGGCGGACCTGGGCCGATTGAGATTCCGGTTTACACTGGTCCTGATAGTAGTAATGCGGATGAGGGTTACGAATATGAAGCGTTCAGCCAGGACAAAGAATGGATGCCACGGCTTGTGTTAATTGCCAAGAATACCTATGTTTGGCTGGATCAACTATCTAAAAAATACGGGCATACGATTTCAAAACTGAATGAAATTCCGGATGAGGAACTGCGAATTTTACGGGATGAGGGTTTTACAGGCCTTTGGTTGATCGGCTTGTGGGAACGTTCCAAAGCATCTGCAGCGATCAAACGGTATTGCGGCAATCCGGAAGCAATTGCCTCTGCCTATTCTCTGGCAGATTACCGGATAGCAGATGACCTGGGCGGTGAGGCTGCGTTTGAGGAGTTCAAACGAAAAGCTTGGCGATTTGGAATCCGTCTTGCCAGCGACATGGTTCCTAACCATATGGGAATCGATTCCAATTGGGTGATTTATCATCCTGATCGGTTCCTTTCTCTGCCGCAAAGCCCATTCCCTTCCTACACGTTCAACGGTCCGAATTTATCTCCGGATCCCAATATTGGAATTTATATTGAAGACCATTATTACACGCGAGAGGATGCAGCGGTTGTTTTCCAGCGAGTCGATTACAACACCGGAAATGTACAGTATATCTATCACGGAAACGACGGCACCACTATGCCATGGAATGATACTGCCCAGTTGAATTATCTGAGCCCGGAAGTTCGGGAAGCCGTGATTCAGACCATTATTCAAGTGGCAAAGCGTTTTCCCATCATCCGTTTTGACGCGGCAATGACACTGGCGAAAAAGCATTATCAGCGCCTTTGGTTCCCAGAGCCGGGAACAGGAGGGGATATTGCTACGCGTTCTGAGTTTGGTTTAACGAAAGCTGATTTTGACAAACTATTTCCTGTAGAGTTCTGGCGAGAGGTTGTGGACCGTATGGCAACAGAAGCCCCTGACACATTGCTGCTGGCGGAAGCTTTCTGGCTGATGGAAGGATATTTTGTCCGAACTTTGGGAATGCATCGCGTTTATAATAGCGCGTTTATGAACTTGCTGCGCAATGAGGACAATGCGCAATATCGCATCCTCTTAAAAACAACACTGGAGTATGATCCGGATATTTTGAAACGATACGTGAATTTTATGAATAATCCGGATGAAAAAACCGCGGTTGAACAATTTGGCAAGGGCGATAAATACTTTGGAATTTGCGTGCTGATGGCGACCATGCCGGGTCTGCCAATGTTCGGACATGGTCAGATTGAAGGATTCTCCGAAAAGTATGGTATGGAATACCGTAAAGCTTATTGGGATGAACCGGTTGATCAGGACCTGTTGCGCCGACACGAACGAGAAATTTTCCCGCTGCTCCATCAAAGACGTCGTTATGCTGAAGTTACGCACTTTGTACTTTACAATTTTGCGTCCGGTTATGGAAATGTAGATGAAAATGTCTTTGCTTATTCCAATTACGGGGAAGAACGCCATAATCTGGTGATTTATAACAATCGTTTTGGCGATTCCAGCGGGTATATCAAGCAGTCCGTGCCTTTTATGGTAAAAAACAACGGCGATAAACACATGGAGACGCGGACAATCGCAGACAGTCTCGGACTGCATGACGATCCGGAATATTATGTCGTTATGCAGGATGCGATTCGGAATCTGAGTTATGTGCAGCCATCCCAAAAAATATGTCATGAAGGATTCTATTTTGATCTGCACGCCTATCAATATGCTGTGTTCAATGAGATCTATGAAGTTCAGGATGATGCGTTGGGCACCTGGAAAAAATTGTATCAGTGGCTGAATGGAAATGGAACTCCCGATGTCAACGATTCGATTCAAGAGTTGACACTCCATTTTGTGCTGGAACCCTATCGTAATTGCTTCCATGGCAATAAGCTGCGCTGGCTGCAATCACAAATCGGATTTGATCGCGAGACGAATAACTGGACTGAAATTAAAAATGGGACCTGGCCGGATTTTGAAAAACTGGTTCAAGCTTTTCATACCTATTACGATCTTGAACGATCGACTGATGGATTATTTACAATTTACACGCATGGTATCGGAGAATTGTTGACAAAACCGAATCTGAAAAAAATTCCGTCCATGTTGAACTATAACGTATTGCTTGATACGCTGACAGAGATGGTCGAGAATAATCCCTGTTTATGGAATATCATTTTCGTCAGCTTGCAGGAACATTTGCTGACAACTTTTTCTCAATCGGATAATCCTGAACAAAGTCCGAAAAATATTCTGGATGATTGGAATTTGCAGAAAACACAAACCCGGATTTTACATGAAGCCGGATGGTATGATGTTTCAATCAGCGATCAGATTATTCTGATTCATTGGATCTGCCAATCACTGGATCAGATTAAAAAATGGACACTGGAAACACTGGAAACAGATTTAGATCATTTGCTTTTGCGAGAAGATATTCAGCGGTTTTTGAAATTAAACCTCTATGACGGAGTCCTTTGGTTCAACAAGGAATCTGCTGCGACATTGCAGAAACTGATTTGGATGTTGGGTTATTACCAGGATGTTTTCGACGTGCATGGATCAGCTTCGAAACAGATGGAATCCGTTCAACTGATGAAGAAAGCAGCGGAAATTCTGGCTGCGCGAGTATCCACTTCTGATTTCCATTATAAAGCGCTCCTATCGGGGAAAGCATCCAGTCCGCATTTTGAGAATCTTCAACCAGATAATTCCAAAAACGCATGATATTGGTGACGGGTGGAACAGGATTTATTGGACAGGTTTTAGTCCGGCAACTGGTTTCTCTGGGCTATCCGGTGCGATTGTTATTGAATCCATCCATGGTTTCTCCGCATATCCCACGAGGTGTGCCGGTCGATGTTGCCATTGCAGGAATTCAGGATGAACGGAATCTTCGTGCTGCAATGAAAGGAGTCCGCACGATTTTTCATTTAATCGGGACTGAGTGGAACGGCATTAATGCTGATTATCTGAATACGGATATCCAATCGGCTGATATGTTTTCAAAAGTCGCTTCCCAGATGAAAGTTGAGCGATTTTTTTATCTTAGTCATATTGGCGCTGATAAGTCATCGGCTTATAGTGTGCTGAAAGCCAAGGCAATGGCAGAAGCGGCTATTCGTAACAGCGGTGTTCCTTTTACAATTCTTCGTTCAGCGGTTGTTTACGGTCCGGGAGACCATTTTACAGAATCTTTTGCACGATATATTCATGCGATTCCCGGGATGATTCTACTGCCTGGAAAAGGAGAGAGCAGAATCCAGCCGATATGGGTTGAGGATCTGGTTACCTGTCTTCTTTTATGTCTGGATACTGAAAAAACTGTTTTTCAGACACTGACCATTGGCGGGATGGAAGTCCTAACTATCCATCAGTGTATCGAATTAATCTTATCCAAAATGGGAAAAAAGAAGCGTATCGTCCATATTCCTCCGCCCGGTTTGAGAACCATAATTGTTGCTCTCGAACAATGGTTTTCAAATTTTCCCCGAATGTATTTTTGGATGGAATATCTGGCTGAGGATCGGATAACCGCTTTAGACGTCTTGCCGAGAGAATTTGGCCTGATGCCTACCCGGATGAGTCAAAATTTGTCCTATCTGGAAAATTACAATAATAAATATAGATAATAATTATTGAAAAAATATCTAATAGCAAAAAAAAAGGATAAATCGGGAATTTTTTTCGAAAATCTTTTCGTTTTCTGCTTTATCGACTATAATCGGGTCATAGTCTAAAAGATAAGGGCGTTGTTTAATGAAGAAACAAGCTTTTTGTGTCCATGGACATTTCTATCAGCCTCCGAGAGAAAATCCATTTACCGGTATGATCCCTGTTGAACCTGGTGCTGCTCCGTTCAGCAATTGGAATGAAAAAATCCTTCAGCAATGTTATCGTCCCAATGCTGTTGAGGGTAATTTTGGACGGATCAGTTTTGATATTGGCCCGACGTTGGCGACCTGGATGGAAAAGAGCAATCCAGAAGTGATGCAGATGATTGTCGATCAGGAGCGTTCGGTTTATGAGAAATTCGGCGTCAGCAATGGAATGGCACAATCCTACAATCACACCATTCTGCCGTTAGCCACCCGAGAAGATAAAATTACTCAGGTTAAATGGGGAATTGCTGATTTTGAGAACCGCTTCGGTCATGAACCGCTTGGTATGTGGGCGCCGGAAACCGCGGTGGATACAGAAACGCTCTCCGTTTTTGCTGATTGCGGAATCCAGTATACGATATTGGCTCCATGGCAGGCGAAAACGATTACCGATCTGGACATTTCCAAACCATATTGGGTGGATTTGCCAGGAAATCAGCGGATTGCGGTTTTTTTCTATGGCGCAGGGATCAGTTCGAAAGTCAGCTTTCTTCCGGAAAGCACGGTCAATGCTGATGGTTTTGTTTTTCATGAATTACTGCCATTTTTCCCCGAGAATTCCAGAAAGGAACGGTATTATCTGATCGCATCAGATGGTGAATTATACGGTCATCATCAACCATTCCGTGACAAATTTCTGGAGTGGCTGACAACCGGTGCGCTTGAGAATCATGATCTGGAGATTATTTTTCCGGCAGTCTGGCTTCAAAAATTTCCACCGGAAAAGAGTATCAAGATTCGAGAGAATACATCCTGGAGCTGCCATCATGGCGTGAAACGCTGGGCGACCGTATGCCCCTGTTCGGAACATGGTGAATGGAAAGCCCCACTTCGAAGGGCTTTCAATAAGATTGCTGAGATCATCGATTCTGAAATGCAGGAAGCGCTCAAGCCTTATGGATGGGATCTGCTCGATTTCCGCAACGAATATGCCTCGGTTCTGACTCATTGGGAAACACCGGAAGAATTATTGGAACGACTGATGGAAAAAAGACTGGATGCAATTGAAGAAACAAAATTTGTAAAACTGATGCAGTCACAATATGAGCGGCAACGCATGTTTACTTCCTGCGGCTGGTTTTTTGGTGATTTTGACCGTTTAGAAGCACAAAACGATATCTCTTATGCTGCACGTGCAATTGATCTTCTTGAACAAGCTATCGGAAAAGAATACCGTAAACAGGTGGGAAAATATTTATCAAAAGCAGAAAGCTGGAATTCCGGACTAAAAGCCAGCACAGTTTTTAATAATATGTTTAAAGTAAAATAACAGTCTGTACTCAGTAATTCGAAGTTCAGACTTACAATTCGAACCAATCGGGAAATCCTTGTAGTTGAGATGCTTATACACGAAGCATATAAGCCCTCTCAACAACAAGGAATCCTCTTTATATTTCGAATTGTTGATTTCAGCGGAAAAAAGATATCCATTTATAATTTCCTGATATGAAGCTAACAATAAAAATATGCGGTTTATATTTCCTTTTAATATTGGCTTTATCCTGGTCAGAAGTCAGTGCACAATCATTGCAGACCTGGATCGATCCGGCATTGCCTTCAAATGGAAAGGAAATGCTTTCTTCTGAGATAAGAATAGCCTCCGACCGAGATACAGCGGATTGCAGGATCGAATTGGCATCCGATCCGAATCTGGACCCAAACAGCGTTACGATTCGTTGGGTGTATGTACTTGCTGCCCCCTATGCAACCCCGATCGATGATATATCTCTGCAAGCAGTACAAAAAGTATGGCATGGTGAGACAGACACTGTCATTTCACAATTTGTACTTGATGAAGAAACTTATCACGTTTTCTCAAAAAATTGGGGTGAAGCCGATCCGGATACGGTGAAAGTGCTATCGAAAGATGCGCTTCTGGCTGAGACCTGGCAAAAGGATGCCGTCTGGGCAATTATTCCGTTTGAAGCGATGGATCCGCGTTGGAAAATGATTCAGGTTGATGGAACCAGTCCTTTTGACATTGATTTTGATCCGGAACGCTATGCGCTATCAGTTGTCTGGCAGTTCCGGCCGCGAAACAAAATCAGACCATGTGCGTTTTCACTGCCAAAATCGAATTTCGACCGGGGAAAAATGACTTCATTGACGCTGACCGGTACAACTGCAATGGTTCGCCAACTGGCATATCATATTGAGGAGGATGGTCTGTTGTATCCCGTAAAGAATATCGCAGCAGTCTTATCCGCCTCAGATATAACGCATGTCAGTAACGAAGTTTCCTTTTCGTTAGATTGTCCTCCAGCAGTGCCTTTACGGCGCGAAGCGCGTTTTTGTTCTGATCCGCGTTATATTCGTATTCTTGAAGCGATCGGCGCTGATGTGATCGAATTAACTGGAAATCACGTGCTTGATTGGGGCACGGAACCGTTTCTCTATTCGCTTGATTTGTATCATAAAAAAGGATATCAGGTTTATGGAGGTGGTTTAAATGCCGATGAAGGACAGAAACCAGTGTTTTTTGAACATCATGGGAATCGGATCGCGATCCTCGGCTGCAATGCGATTGGACCGGAAAACATACTTGCCGGATCTGATACACCCGGTGCCGCTCCATGTGACCTTGAAAAGATGAAACAGCAGATCACTGATCTGAAGGATGCTGGCTGGCTGGTTGTTGTTACTTTTCAACATCTGGAGTGGCCTTATTATGATGTGACTCCTCTCCAGAGTCATGATTTCTATGAAATTGCAGAAACAGGTCCGGCGATTATCAGCGGCAGCCAGGCACACATTCCTCAGGGCATGACATTTGTGGGAAAAACTTTCATCCATTTCGGCCTGGGCAATTTATTATTTGATCAAATGTCCGATGTGGAACGTGATTCGTTTTTTGACCGGCATTATTTTTATGACGGACGTTACATCGGTAATGTATTAGAAACGATTCGACTCGAAAATTATTCTCAGCCGCGCTTTCTGCAGGCTGATGAGAGAGAATCATTTCTTGCGATGATCTTTGATACT
Source organism: Flexilinea flocculi (assembly GCF_001192795.1). GTDB lineage: Bacteria > Chloroflexota > Anaerolineae > Anaerolineales > Anaerolineaceae > Flexilinea > Flexilinea flocculi. The sequence goes on from NZ_DF968180.1 coordinate 30,963, forward strand.
TGTTCCTGGAATCGAGTTTTTTAATGGATCTGAAAAAAAGATTCTTTCGTTTATTATGGGTTCTGATCTTAATCATCGGCGTTGTATTGATGATTTATTTGGCTCAAAAAAAGGCGGACAATCCGGAAGCGGTCATCCGAAAATTTTTTGATGCCATTCGCACCAATCAACTGCAGGAAGTCTCCAATTATCTCGTAACCGATGATTTCCAAGTAGAGGAGCCTGCAAACGCTCTTGGAAACGCGATTCGTTCTAATATTCAGATCATAAAAATCGATTCTATTGTCAGTTCAGACAACGCTGGTTATACTGCAGATGTAACCTTGGAAGTTTTGGATGTCCGGCAGATTATGAGCCGGGCAACATTGCAGATGATGCTTTTAAGTCAGGGAAAAACCGATCAGGAGAAATTCGATGCTGACCGCGAACTGTCAGCAATCTATGATGCAATCCTGGGAAGTGGTTCACTCCCTAAAAAACAGACATTCTGCAATCTCACACTCGAAAAAAAGAATGGCAGGTTGAAGATTCTTCCGAATGAATCACTCCAAAAAATACTGGACGGAGAAATGTCTGAAAATCTGCAGTTTATTGAAACAATTATGAAAAATGGGGCGACGGATCAAAATGACAACTGAAAAAAATAAAATACCTTGCAAAGTGCTGATCATTGGCTCCGGGCCTGCCGGACTATCTGCTGCAATTTATACGGCACGAGCCGGTTTGGAGACGATTGTTCTGACAGGTCCAACGCTGGGCGGACAGATTTCTCTGACATCGGAAATTGAGAACTATCCAGGTTTCCCTGACACCTTATCGGGCGTGGAACTGATTGAAAAATTTCAAACTCAGGCAGAGCGGTTTGGCGCCAAATTCGCTTATGATTCTTCCATCCGAGTTGATTTTTCAAAACGACCTTTTATGGTTGAAGCGGAAGGAGCCGTTTATTTTCCGGAAAATGTGATTTTAGCTACCGGATCAAAAGCGATATCGTTGGATATTCCGGGAGAAAAAGAATTTATTGGACGTGGTGTCTCCTATTGTGCAACCTGCGACGGTTTTTTCTATCGGGGGAAGAATGTTGCTGTCGTTGGCGGAGGAAACTCTGCAGTTGAAGAAGCGATTTTCCTGACACACTTTGCCAGCAGCGTAACGATTGTTCATCGTCGGGATTCTTTGCGGGCTGACCAAATAATTCAAAAAAGAGCGATGGAAAACCCGAAAATTCATTTTCTCTGGGACACTGTCATCACGGAGATAAGCGGAAAAGACCGACTGGAAGAAGTTCATATTAAAAATATTAAAACTGGAGAGACCGGGACAATGGCTTTTGACGGTCTGTTTGTTTTTATCGGCAATAAACCTGTCTCCGACCTATATGAAGGTCAGCTTGAGATGGAAAATGGTTTCGTGAAAGTCGATCCGTATATGCGGACTAATATTCCTGGCGTATATGCGGCAGGAGAAACGACGGATGCATATTATCGTCAGGTTATTATTTCAGCCGGACTGGGAGCAATGGCTGCAATCTCTCTTATTAAGGAAAATAATTGATTTAGGGAACCAAATCAAACTGAATAAAAAAAAGAGAACAGATGGATGTTCATCCAATAATTTGAAAAAAAGAATCAATATGGAAAAACTTGTTGTGATGTTTTTGCACAAAGCACAAAAACATCACAACAATATAGAATTTTCCTATTATTTCGAATAATTATCTATCAGCACTCTCTAAATTTTATTTTTGAATTCGATTTTCAGCCCACATAGAAGCGCCGATAACACCTGCATTATTGCCTAATTCCGCCTGAACGATTTCAATTCTGTCCATAGGAACAAGGAAAACGCGTTCTTGAATGGCTTTTCGCATGGGAGCAAACAACAGTTCGCCCGCCTGTGCTATTCCACCGCCAATCACGATTTTCTGCGGTTCCAATGTCACGATTGAGTTCGCTATGGCGATTCCGAGATAATATCCGGCATTTTCGTAAATCGTACGGGCTATCGTATCCCCTTTCATGGCGGCGTTATATACTACTTCCGGAGTCATTTTATTCAGATCATAGCCAACCATTTCTCCGAGGATCGTGGTTCCGCCATGAGAAATTGCTTTCAGAGCAGCAGCTTTTATTGCAGGACCGGATGAGTATTGTTCCAGACAGCCATGATTACCGCAATTGCAGAGTGGCCCGTTTGGATCCACTGTCATATGTCCTAATTCTCCTGCCTGGCCGGAATTGCCGAGAACAAGCTGATTATTGACGACGATTCCGCCACCGATTCCTGTCCCAAGCGCATAACAAACCAGAGACTGACAGCCTTTTCCAGCTCCAAACTTGAGTTCACCCCAGGTGATGGCACGTACGTCATTTATCAGAAAGGCAGGAATGCCGGTTTTTTCTTTGATAATTGGGGCAACTGGAACGTTAATCCAATGCCCCGGCAAATTGGTGATGAACGTCGTCAATCCGCTTTCAAAATCCATCATCCCTGGAACACCGATTCCGATTCCTTGAATGTCGTCCGATTTCAGTTTCGATTTTTCGATAATATCTTTGAAAAGATTTGCCATTCGCAGTAAAACTGCTTCATAACCTTCATGTGCCATCGTCGGGATTATGGTCAGGCTGTTGACTTCTCCGGTCACCGAGTTGACAACTGCTGCCCGTAAATTTGTACCACCCAGATCACAACCAATAAAATAACCCATTTCAGCCTCGATCACAAAAAAGATAAAAAAGATTTCTTAATTCTTCTTGCAAGTATTTATAGAAATAACTGCGATATTGCTATTTATTCTACCCGATTCCAGCCTGATCTTAAAACTTTCTTCTATCCTGGTCCAGCAGTTCGAAATATAAACCAACCTTTCGAATCAATCGAGAAAACTTGATATTGTATTTTTCCCTCTGTATATAACCAATAAAACAAATACCTTTTCCTCAATCCAAAAAAATCCGCAGTTCAAACAACTGCAAATGAATCGAAAAAACTCCTTTTTACATTTTTTTTACAGTTTCAATCTCAATCCCTTTACTTTTATTTTGTATGATTGATTTAAATTTGAATAGGAGAAAAAGAAAATGAAAAAAATCGTAATATTCCTGGTAACAACAATTTTCGCCGTATCCATTGGTGGATTTGCTTATCCTAAGGCTCAATTCGATCCCGATAATGATATTAGTGTGGTTTCACGCGAAGATGGTTCAGGCACACGCGGCGCTTTCATTGAATTGTTTGGAATTGAACAAAAGGACGCGGATGGAAATAAACACGATCTGACGACCGTTGAAGCCATCATCACGAACAGCACATCCGTTATGATGACTGCCGTCGCAGGCAACCCTTACGCAATTGGCTACGTTTCCCTCGGATCTTTAAACAATACCGTTAAACCGATAAAAATCGATGGGGTGGATGCATCGGTTGAAAACATTCTGAATGATTCCTATAAGATTTCACGTCCGTTTCATATAGCTGTAAAGGATGGCATTTCTGAAACTGCACAGGATTTCATTAATTTCATACTGAGTACTGAAGGACAGGCTGTTGTTGAGGAAACCGGATATATTGCTGTTGCCGGTGAACATGCATATGCAGGAAATCAGCCGGAAGGCAAAGTCATTGTTGCCGGATCCTCTTCAGTTACACCGGTGATGGAAAAGTTAAAAGAGGCTTACCTGCTTGTCAATCCGAATGCATCCATCGAGATTCAGCAAAGTGATTCAACAACGGGAATGACCTCAACGATTGAAGGTGTTTGCGAAATTGGAATGGCATCCAGAGCTTTAAAAGATAGTGAGCTGGAGGCAGGTTTGATCCCGACAGTTATCGCAAAAGATGGAATTGCAGTGATTGTCAACCATGAGAATCCAGTTGAGACACTGACCGTCGATCAGGTGCGATCCATTTTTACCGGTGAACTGACCGAATGGTCTGAATTGTAATAACCATATTTGACTTCTAAAAAAGATTCCATGTTTGCCTCAATAAAAAGGTGAACATGAATTTTTTTTGATTTAAAGAAAGTATTCCCATTATATTTTCCTTGAGAAGCACAAACAAAAATGGATCGATTCAACATAAAAAAACTATTTTCTGCATCATACATGAAGAGAAAATTCTCTTTGTCATACCGATGTTTTTCGCAGTTTGACAAGGAGGTGCGATTATGTTTTAATAGGGAAAGTAAAAATTAAATAGCCCCTGAAGGCGCTCTTATCCAGAGAGGTGGAGGGACCGGCCCATCGAAACCTCGGCAACCTGATTAATTTCAAGGTGCCAAATCCGGCAGAAGAAAGAAAATCTGGAAGATAGGAGGGCAAGATACAAGATTATCCCAACCCCCTTGATTTCAAAGGGGGTTTTTATTATGAAGGAGAAAATATGTCAACGTTTATGAATTCACCGAAATTTCTGTTCACATCGGAATCTGTCACAGAAGGTCATCCGGATAAGATGTGTGATCAGATCAGCGATGCAGTGCTGGATGCTTGCCTGGCACAAGATCCATTTTCGCGTGTGGCTTGTGAAACTGCCACTAAAACCGGTTATGTCATGGTTTTTGGCGAAATAACCACAAAAGCTTTTGTCAATTTTGATGAGTTGGTCCGCAAGATCGTATTAAGTATTGGTTATGACAGCAGTGAAAAATGTTTTGATGGACATACTTGCGGGATCATCTCAGCGATTTCAACGCAGTCCCCTGATATTGCACTGGGTGTGGACAAATCGCTCGAAGCAAAAAAAGGCGAATTAAATGGATCCGGAACAGAGGATGTCGGTGCGGGTGATCAGGGAATGATGTTCGGATATGCTTGCAACGAAACAGATGTATTGTTGCCGTTGCCAATCTTTCTGGCACATCGGCTTGCTGAGAAATTGACTGAGGTTCGAAAGTCGGGAGTTCTTCCCTGGGTTTATCCGGATGGAAAAAGTCAAGTGACAGTTGAATATGCTTATGGTAAACCGCGCAGAATTGACACAGTTGTGATCAGCACGCAGCATTCTGATTCCATGCGGAATAAACATGACGAAATCGAAGCAGCTATTAAAAAATATGTCATCGATCCGATTCTTCCCAAAGAACTGGTTGATTCTGATATGAAAGTATATGTCAATCCGACCGGTGAATTCATTGTCGGTGGACCTCAGGGTGATTCCGGATTGACCGGACGCAAAATCATTGTTGATACGTATGGCGGCATGGGACGTCATGGCGGCGGTTGCTTCAGTGGAAAAGACTGCACAAAAGTGGATCGTTCTGCCGCTTATGCAGCCCGCTGGGTTGCCAAGAATATCGTGGCGGCAGGTATTGCCGACCGTTGTGAAATCCAGCTTTCCTATGCAATCGGTGTATCCAAACCGATTAGTATTAATGTTGAAACTTTTGGTACTGGCAAAATTTCTGACGAAAAAATCTCAGAAATTATCCATGCTAATTTCGATCTGCGCCCGGGTGCGATTATTCGTGATTTGAATCTGCGCAGACCTATTTATCAGAAAACCGCTTCCTATGGTCATTTTGGACGGGAAGATGATAGTTTCACCTGGGAAAAGACAAATAAAGCTGAAACACTGCGAAAAGCAGCAGGATTGTAAACGATTTATCAACAAAAAAACGCCGGAATTTAAGATCCGGCGTTTTTTTTTGTTGACAGCATGTGGATTAAAGGTCCATTCGTCAACAAATTTCATCGTTTTTCGGTGGATTTCTTGTTACTTCTTTGTGGATGATGCAAGAATTCAACTTATTGGCCAGCTTTTTGAATCAATCGTGAAAGCCGGTTTGTTTTTTTGCATAATTCGAAGAATCATAAGAAATCCTCCCCTTTATTTATAAATTGTTGACATCCGTTTTTTTTTGTGGATAGATTGTGGAGGAATGAAGAATTTATCCATATAAATCAAGTAGATATGGTGGATTACTGGTTTATTGTTTGTGGATGATGGGATTGACTTTTCAAATCGAGTAAGAAAATTTATTGTTCCAATGGTTTTACACGAAGCGCAAAACCATTGGAACAATTATGAATCCTTTTCATATTTCGAATTACTGCTGAAATAACCGTTTTCTTCAATTTTCCGGAAAAAATCTGTGGGTATTTTGTTGAAGATTTTATTTCTCTTGTTGATTTATTGTGTTTTCCCAAAAGGATTTGGTGGATAATTTTCCTGAATATGTGGAAAGAATTGCTGAAAAAATGTGGATGATTTCTTAACTTTATCAGATCGGCAGTACATTGATCATAAAAGCACGTTGCTTCTGTAATTGGTTCATAAAAATTCAAGCCTTATTGATGTATTGGATCAGAAATGTTCATAAGACGTTGAAAGAACGTTGATATACAACCAGATCATTAAGGAATACCTGTGGACAATTTACAAAAACCGTTGAAAACAGGCCTTGTTTTGTTGATTTTTTTGTTTATAATGCGGATCTTAGGAAAATCTTACTCTTGATGATCGAGTTTTCCAGTTGTGGATAAGCGATTCGCAAGATGGGAAGAATGATTTGTTGTTGTGTTATTTATGCGCTCTGCGCATAAGTAACACGATATCAATTTCTCTTTCTTTTGTAAAAGAAATTCCATTTTTCAAATTATTAACTGTGGATCATTTCAAAATAAAAATCAACGAAATCTGGGAAGGATCTTGAAAAAATTAATGGTCAATTGAGCAAGATAAATACTGGAAGCCAGAAGCCAGGCACTTATCTGTATCCATTTTTTTTGAAAGAAAGCATGAGTTTTCCCAGATTGAATTGCCAGCGGAATGCTGAAAATGGTTCCCATCAACGGAAGTAATACGGGCAGTACATATTGGGTCGATTTCACTGCAACGAAAAAGATCAGATATCCGCCAATCATAAGAAACCAGAAGAATTCCATCCGATGAGCAAGCTGAAATTTGCCATAAAAACAGCCAAATAATAGAGATGCGATCAAAAAGAAAAAGCAGAACATCTCTGTATAATGATCCTCAAACGCAGGGTACCAGGCATCCCATCCGGGACGATAGTCGTTTCGCGGATCATAATCTCCAGCGTAACCTTCGGCCATTTCACCGGATTTTTCCTGCATAATTTCAACCATTCTGTCTCTTGCATCAGCCCGGAATAAAAATGGATCGACAAACAGGACTGTCGCACACATCAATACAAAAAAAATGAATCCCCTGAAAATTGCAGTTCGAAATCGAAGGTTCTTTTTCGACAATCCCATTATCAGATATACGGCAACAGCCGTCACAAAGAAGAACCCGTAAAGGCGTGTTCCGATTGAAAGTCCGGTACATACTGCTGCAAGATAAAAATTTCTTCCAAATCGAAGCCGATCTCGCTGCAGAAAATAGAGGACCAGACAAACAAATAACAAGTTCAATCCATCCGGATGCCAAAATCCCTGATTGTTTTGAAGCGTTCCGGGAGTCAGCAACAGAAAAACAAAAACCGCAAGACTCAATAAAATATGATTGAAACGCGTAAATAACCAAGTAATGATCATACATGCCAGAATGACCGGGATGACTGAAACAAAAATTCGCAGCAGCGGTAAATTGATCGAAATCATATCGGGAAAATTCGCTCTATTGAGCAATTTCACCGGAAGAAGGACCAGTGCAGACCAGGCGTAAAACGGATATCCATAATGATAGTCTTCGTAAATAAACAGATGGTAAAGTGTTGCACTGAATGTCTCCCCTTCTTTCATCACATCCATCAATATCGGATAGATGACCACTTCATCTCCGCCGTAATGCTGAAATGCCTCAGGACTTTGCGTTCCATTTATATTGGATGGAATCAAAATCAGTATGTAAAGAATGGAAAATGCAACCAATACGAAAAGTACGGTCTTTTGATTTTTGGATAAGTCAGCAAAGCGCGGCAGCAATCGATATTTTTTTAAGAATTCGCCACCTCGAATCGATTGTGACTCATATCGTAAAAGAAGGACTGTGGCTTGAAGGAAAAATATCCCAAGCCATAGAATCTGCGGCCTGAGATTGGCGGGAATGAACAGCCAGGAAAACACAAATGACCAAATTGAAAGAAGCACTCCTGCGATGCAACCGATTAAAACAAAAAAAACATGGTCTCCTGTATGCAGAAAACGCTGATAGTCTTTTATAAAAGGATCGGTATCAGGCTTTTTTCTCAGGGACTGATGTGCTGACAAAAACAGCAAAACGACGACCAGTGTAATTGCACCCAGGATCAGTCTTTCATAAGAGAATCCCAGCAATTTTGCTGCGTCGGGTTCGGAAGGCTTCATAAAAGTAATCATGAGGACAACAAGACCTTCCACGGCAGTCAGTAGCGTCAACCGCTGCAGGTACGCTGAAGAAATCATATCGGATTGATGGTTCTTGAATTTGTGGTTCTCAGAGGCTGGATTCATCTCCACCTAATGTGACTGATAAGATTTGTTGTTTGCCATTGCGGTTCACTTCGATTGCAACCGTTTCATTCGGGCCGTATTTGAACAGACAGTTGTAAAAGGAACTTTGTTCGCCAATTGCGTAATCACCGATCTTCGTAATAATATCGTTTTCTTTCAAGCCACCACGATCTGCAGGACCTCCCCGAATGACTTCCATGATATAAATGCCGTGATCAACCGGCAATCGATAATTGGCTGCCATTCTTGGTGTGACATCTGCCCAACGAATACCCAAATAGGGCCTGCTGAAAGATCCTTTGGCGATGATTTGCTCAGAAATCAGTTTTACCGTTGTGGAGGGAATGGCGAAACCGAGCCCCTCAGCATAGGTCGATGTTGAACTGGATCCTCTGACAATCATCACATTAATTCCGATCACTTCTCCTGATAGATTGACCAGCGGACCTCCGGAATTACCCTGGTTGATCGCTGCATCCGTTTGAATCAAGTTTTCCATTTGATACCCGTTTTCTGTTTCCAAAAATCGTCCGGTTGCACTGATTACACCTACCGTGACTGTATTTTTGAAATTGCCTAAAGGGGATCCGATGGCAATGACCGTTTCTCCGGATTTTAGCCGATCAGAATTGCCGAGTTTCGCTACACCAGGCATTGTTCCTTCGACCTTAATGACAGCCAGGTCAGCGAATTCATCTGAGCTGATCAATTTACCTGGCAGCGTTGTCCCATCCGCCAGTTCTACTGAGAGCTCTGTCGCCTCAGAAACGACATGATTATTTGTCAAGATATATCCGTCCTTACTGATAATGACACCGCTGCCCATACTTGTGCTGGTTTGATTATAGCGATATCCAAACCATGACATAGCTGTACTCTGAATGTTCGCTGTGATGGTTACTACGGCAGGTCCAACTTTGTCAACCACATCGATGATTTCCGATTCAACATTTGAATAAGAAGTAACAACTTCAGCAGGATTTTCTGAAACCTTCTTCAAATCAGCCTTCAAATCGCTGATATCGTTTTGGATCGCTTGTATTGTTTCATCAGAAACAGGAGCGGATTGATTCTGCCGGGAAAAAGAAGAGAAAAGAAACACTCCCAGTGCGGCTGCACCGATCAAACCACCGATTATTGCAGCGAGGAGAATGGTCCAAAAGTTTGATTTCTTTTGCGGTTTTTTGCCTGGTTGATTTTCGGGTAAATAGATTGGATTATTATAGAATTCCATATTTTTTCCTTTTCTTCAATTCTAATCGCACTGAAAAAAGAAGAATTTAAATTTACATTAATATGATGAATAAAAAAATGGAATAAGTAACAGAACCACTTTTCGAAATTTGAAAGGGATTTTGAAACACGAATTCTCGGTGGATTTCAGCGATTTGATCCATTGGAAGAATGAATTGTTGAAATTATTTCAATTTTCTGCGCAGCCAGGCAAAGAAAAAGAAAACGGTTGATGCTGCCCAAAGCCAGCTGTATTGTCCAGGTCCTTTTTCACCAGTGCAAGCAGAATTTCTTTGAATGGAAAGCACCTGCCATTTATGCGGATTTTGTTGTACATGGCGGCTGCCGAATTTACCAAACATTTTTTCAGTTGTGATCGAGGAAAGCAGCAAATCCCGTTTCTCACCGGTTACAATCAGGGCATTGCCGCTGTACCAGCCATTCTTCATCCAGACTTGAATGGCAGAATTTGATAAAAGAACTTCAGTGCTCCGAATGTCTTCTTCTTTCTCCACGATTACAATCATCTCACCGGAAATCTCCTGATATTTCAATGGAATCATTTGATGATTTTCCATGAAGGTTAGAACCAGAGAATTCCCAATGTATTTCGGAATACTGTTCATGATTTTTCCCAATCCGGTTTTCCACATCCAGAGTTCTGTCTGGCGCTCTATCAGGAAAACTGCTTTTTGGAGGTTATTCTTATGAATCAGTTGGGAAATTTGATTGAATTTCAAAAGGAAGTCCTTTCTAACTCTTCATCCGAGCGTAGATTACAGAGGTTCCATCTGCTCCTTTTACCTCTTTTGTCTCAATATCATCCGGATACGCCTGGATCATGAGAGAGAGCCGTTTAAAGCCGAATGTTCGGGAATCAAACCCCGGATCCAACTGTTGCAGGTGATGCCCCAACGTCCCCAAAAATGCCCAGCCATTATCACGAACAGCAAGATCAAATGCGCTCCTTAATAAAGGCAGCGGATCTGGTGAACTATTATCTGTATCCGGCAGGATGGATGATGCGGGTTCAACTGTTTTTGTTTTTCTTTTGTGAGTAACAACATTGTTAATGCTTTTCAGCGGTTCTTTCGGAATAAGGTTTTCGGTATAAACGAACTGATCGCATGCATTGACGAATGCACGCGGTGTCGTCTTTTTCCCTACCCCCAGGACAAAAATTCCTTGCTCGCGGATTCTGGTTGCCAATCGGGTGTAATCGCTGTCGCTGGAGACAATACAAAAGGCGTCCACGGTTCCAGAATAAAAGATATCCATTGCATCAATGATCATCGCGCTGTCTGTTGCATTTTTGCCGACTGTATAACGAAATTGTTGGATCGGTTGGATGGCATGTGTCTGAAGGACATCTTTCCAGCCGCCCATGTTGGAAGCAGTCCAGTCCCCATAGATCCGTCGGATGGTTATCATTCCATATTTTGTTGTCTCAGCAAGAATTTTATCAATCAGGGCTGGCTGTGCATTATCTCCATCGATTAACATGGCGATTCTTTGGGTTGGCGTGACATCGGTGATATCACGAATTGTGAAACTGTTGTTTTGCAAATCAAAGTCTTTTGCCATGGTGTTTCCTTATGCTTTTTGATTATTATTTTTCATAATCCTATTATAGTGGAAAAAAACGGTCACCGCATAATACCCCCGGTAATTCGAAATATATGAGAAATCATTAGTGCTGTGTTGTTTGTGCGCTCCGTGCAAAAAACAACATAACATTAGGTTTTCTCAATTGATTCGGAAGGTTGGTTCCTATATCGAATTGCTGATAATACCCCTGTTAATTCGAAATATGAAAAGAATTCATTGTTGGTCTTATGGCTTTGCGCCAAAGATTTATATGATGAATCATTCATGGATTAATCTGTCATTGCGAGGAGGGTGTTAGCCCGACGAAGCAATCTATTCTCACGTGTGGCAGGAGATTGCTTTGCCCCTACGACAGGTTTCATCCATTTCGCTGGACTTGTAATCAAATAATTTCATATATAACATCATTCGGTAAGGTAAAAATCTTTCATATTTGTCGACAATTTTTATTCGTTTCTCCTAATTCCTCTATTTCGAATTAGTGGCGCAGATGATTGGAACGTTCTTCTTTGGTAAAATTGTTAGGATATGAAACAGGCTGAATTTATCGAAGCGTATACGCGTATCAACAAATTCTTTCAGGAATGCCTTGAATTACTCCAGGAAAACTCTGTTGAATCATTGCTGCATAAAATTGCGCTGAAAGCATCCTCATTCAGCAGCGCTTGTTATTGCGTATGCGGAATCTTAAATTCCAAACAGGAATATACCCGATATTATATTTCTGGATTTACACCGGTAGAACTCGATTTTATTAATGCATCTGAGTCTGGCATTGAGCATTTTCTGGGAAGCATAACATCAGATCAACCCATAAACACCACAAAAATTCGCGATTTCCCAAAAATTGAAGAATTTCTGACTGAGAAACATCTGTATTTCAATTCATTACTATATGTGCCGATCTTTTTTAGTGGTGAAAAAAAAGGATGTATTATTCTTGCCAATAAGATTGGAGCAGCTCATTTTAGCGCGCAAGACCTGTCACTGGTTGAAACCATCGCTGTATATGCAGGAATTGCTATTAATAATGCCGTTATCAATGAATGGATGATCAGCCGAGAACAGATCCTTTCCAAACGCAATGAAGATCTGGCTTTATTAAATGAACTGGCGAAGCTATTTGCAACTTCAATTACCCAGCAAGAAACGATCGTTGAAGAAACGATGCAGCAGGTAATGGGTTATCTGGATATCGACGTAGGGGAGTTTTTTCTGCGAGATGATGAAAATCCAGATTTGTTCCAAATGGTTTATAAAGAAGGACACACACTGGCAACGAGCCTGTTTGGCTTCTCGACCGTCCCATTCGGTGAAGGAATTATTGGCATCACAGCCGAAACCAGGCGTAATTACATTCTCTCTCAAGAGGAACTCGAAATTATCAACCAAAAAAAAGCGACATCGGTCAGCCTGAATTACGCGGTTTGCGTTCCTTTGATTTCTAATGATGGCGTGTTGGGTGTCATGTGTCTTGCGACAAAACTGGTCAAGGGTTCTGAAGGATCCATCAATCTTCAGTTCATTTCATCGATAGCGAGCTGGATTGCGACACTGATCCAGGATCTCCGTCTGACAAAACAGCAAAAACGCATCGCCATCTTAGAGGAACGCGAGAGAATCGGAATGGATTTACACGATGGCGTAATCCAATCCATTTATGGCGTGGGCTTGACGCTGGAACATGCGCGTCTGCTGGTTAATCAAAATCCGGAACAGACGACAGAGAAGATTAAAATCGCAATTGATGCTCTAAATGCAACGATTCGGGATATTCGTTCCTATATTATGAACTTGAAACCGGCGCGACTGACGAATGAAAACCTTATCCAAAGTTTACGCAGACTGGCAAATGATTTTCATTCCAATACCCTGGTTAACACAGAATTTCATCCGGTTATTGAAGACATTAACAACCTTTCAGAAGAACACGTCAATACGTTTTATCTGATATGCAAAGAGGCGTTATCCAATATTACAAAACATGCGCATGCAACCAAAGTGGACATCAGTTTTTACGAAATGGCGGATCGTTATATTTTAGAGGTTGATGATGATGGAGCAGGATTTGATCCTTCAACCGAACGAAAAGCAACCAGTCATGGAATTTCCAACATGTATTCGCGAACGAAAAACATGGACGGAAATATTGAATTAAAATCCAATCCGGGCGGCGGGACGAGAGTATTAGCCTGGTTACCCAAAAAAAATAATAAGAAGGTATAAGTTGGCAAAAGGCAAAAAGGAACAATGGCATTCGGATCAGGCAGCGGATCGCGGTGAACCATCTTATGTATGGCGGGATGGGCAGAAACGCCGTTTTGCCATGGTGAAAGAAGCTGCTGAAGATCGGATTAAAGGTATCGTTTTAGAAGATGGCTGTGGCGTTGGATCCTATTTGTTCAGAATTGCTGATGAAGCATCCTTTGCAGCAGGTATTGAAATTGAATACGATCGTGTCAAAATTGCCATGCGCAACAGAAACAGTGATCGAATTTCTACAGCCAATAGCTGTGGAGAAAACTTACCGTTTGCTTCCGACACGTTTGATTTAATTCTGAGTCATGAAGTAATTGAGCATGTCGATGATGACAGGCAGTGCGTGGAAGAGATGATTCGCTGTCTGAAGCCGGGAGGGCGGCTGACTTTGTTCTGCCCCAATCGCGGTTATCCATTTGAAACGCACGGCATCTATTGGAAGGGAACCTATCATTTCGGCAATAAATTATTTGTCAATTACCTGCCGAGAAAACTGCGCGATAAGCTGGCGCCGCACGTAGATATTTATACTGGAAAAGATCTCGAAAAACTGTTCCAGGGTTTACCGGTAAAATTAATCAAAAAGACCATTGTGTTTGGCGCTTATGACAATATCATTCAAAAGACTGGCGGATTTGGACGTATGCTCAGATCTTTCCTCCAGACGCTTGAGAAAACACCATTAAAGATTTTCGGTTTGTCTCATTTTTGGGTCATTGAGAAAAAACGATAATTTCAGAAAAAGGTATCGATGAAATATTACATTTGGACAGAAGGATGTCAGATGAATGTTGCTGATTCGCAGCGCCTGGCATCGGCATTTGAACAACTTGGCTATACAGCATCGGAAGCAATTGAAAACGCGGATGTGATTATTTTAAACACTTGCATGGTTCGTCAAAGTGCGGAAGATAAAGCATTGGGACGGCTTAGTTCATTGAAACCGTTAAAAATCGAACGGCCAGATTTAATCATCGGTTTGATGGGCTGTATGGTTGGTACAAAAGATCAATCGGTCATTCGAAAAAAATTACCTTATGTAGATGTTTTTGCACCACCTTCCGATCCGAAACCAATTATTGATTATTTGTTAGAAAAAGAATTACAGGAACACGATCAGAATGAGAATCCATTTGTGCGGCAGTTCACATGGGAGAGTGGAGAACTGCTTCTGCCGGAATCGGAACGCCGGAATCCGGTCAGCGCTTATATACCGATTGTTTATGGTTGTTCTCATGCTTGTGCTTACTGCATCATTCCATATAAACGGGGTGTCGAGCGCAGCCGGGATCCGCAGGAAATTCTCGATCATGCAAGGTCATTAGCCCGACAGGGTGTGAAAGAAGTGACCTTATTAGGACAGATTATCGATCGATATGCAAAGGATCGCCCGGATTATCCGACACTGGCACAACTTTTAGAACAAATTCACGAAATTGACGGGATCGAGCGGATTCGCTTTTTAACCAGTCACCCTAACTGGATGACCGACGATCTTTTGGATGTTGTCAACAGATTGCCGAAAGTGATGCGCCATATTGAAGTGCCGGCACAGGCAGGAAATGATGTTGTTCTTCAGAACATGCATCGTGGATATACGGATGCAGCTTATCGCGCATTGATCGCGAAAATTCGGGAAAAAATCCCGGGAGTTTCCATCGGAACTGATATTATTGTTGGATTCCCCGGAGAAACCGAAGAACAATTTGAAGACACGGTGTCTCAGCTTCGCGATCTGAAATTGAACGTTGTCCATCTTGCCCGCTATTCTCCGCGAACAGGAACATTATCGGAACGAACCATGGTGGATGATGTCCCCGATTCAGAAAAATGGCGTCGTTTTCGTGTCATCGAAAAACTGCAGGAGGGCATCGCTGCAGAAATTCATCAAAAACTATTGGATCAAACACTTCCGGTCCTTTTTGAAGAGAAAAAGAAAAATCGCTGGGTCGGTCGGACTGAAAACATGGATCTTGTCTTTGTCGAAAGCCAGGATGATCTGACAGGAAAAATCATCCCGGTCAAAATTTCATGGACAGGTCCCTGGACTTTAATCGGAACAATTGCAGGATAAATCCTGGTTTGGGATGTGAATCTTGGATAATAAAACTTTATTAATGCTGGAATATCCGCAGGTTATCAACCGGCTGGCAAAATATGCATCGTTCAGCGCATCGGAAGAGATTGCCCGTCAGCTTCACCCGTTTGAAGATCAAGATCTCGTTCAGTATAAATTGAGCCTGACAACAGAAGCGCGCCATCTGCTCAGTGTCAATGACGGTCTGCAACTGGGTGGATGTACGGATTTGCGGCCCTATCTGGAAATTGCAGCAAAAAGCGGGACACTGGACGCAAAGGCTTTCTCGGAAATCGCTTACACGCTCTCGATTGCACGGGATATCTATCGGTCGTTAAGTCACCATCAATCCGAATATCCCAAATTGGCGAAAATTGCTGAGGTTTTAATTCCGCCATCCGGGTTGATTGAACGGATCAATCAATCCATAACGGATCGGGGCGAAGTATTGGATAGCGCGTCAGAGCGGTTGACGCTGATCCGCAGAGAAATTCGCAACTCCTACAGCAAATTATTAGCAAAACTGGAAAAAATATTAAAAGAAACACGCTATCAACCGATGTTGCAGGAAGCGATTATCACCCAGCGCAACGGCAGATATGTCATTCCGCTGAAAGCGGAGTACAAAGGACAACTCAAATCGATCATTCACGATCAATCTGCCAGCGGCGCGACTTTATTTGTGGAGCCATTAGTTACGATTGAGCTCAATAATGCTTATCAAGAATTGCAATTATCGGAACGAAATGAAATCTTACGAATTTTGCACGAATTGACTGTCCTTGTGGGAGACTTCGCAGAACCATTGAAGTGGATCGTTGAAGCGCTGGCTGAAATTGATTTTACGCTGATGTGTGCCAAATATGCGGACGATCTTCATGCGGCTGAGCCGATTCTGTCTCCCCCGGATAAAAAGACGCATAATCCGGTCATGAAGCTGTATCATGCACGGCATCCGCTGCTCCCTGCTGATAAAGTCGTCCCGATTGATGTCGTATTGGATGATTCCACGTTTGCAGTTGTCATCACAGGTCCCAATACAGGCGGGAAGACTGTTTCATTAAAAACAATTGGTCTGATGTTCTTAATGGCTCAATCCGGGTTGCATATTCCTGTCCAATCCGGCTCGGAACTCAGCCTTTTCCAGAATATTTTTGCCGATATCGGCGATGAGCAGTCGATTGAGCAATCTCTTTCGACCTTCTCCGGACATATGACCAATATTATCCGGATACTAAAATTCTCTTCGACAAAAACACTGGTTCTGTTGGACGAATTGGGTTCTGGTACGGATCCGCAGGAAGGATCAGCGTTGGCCAGAGCGATTTTGCAATACCTCGTCCAAAAAAGGATTCCATGTTTTGTGGCAACACATTTTTCTGAGCTGAAAGCATTTGCTCATGCGACAGAAGGAATCGTGAATGCTTCCATGGAATTCAATCTGAAAACACTGCATCCGACTTATCGTCTCAGCATTGGTCTGCCCGGACGGTCCAATGCATTGCTGATCGCGGAAAAGTTAGGCTTACCGGCTGAAATTTTAGAAGCTGCCCGCAGCACAATCGATCCGGAAGAACTGAAAACTGAAAATTTGCTGGATGAAATTCACCGGCAGCATGACGCAGCGCGAAAAGCCCGCTCTCAGGCGGATCGTATGCGCAGTATTGCGGAAAACAGTCAGCGTGAACTGCAGAAAAGACTGAACGAAATTGAACAGGAGCGGGAAAAGATTCTTAGCGAAGCGCATGCAGAAGCAGAAAAAGAGCTGCAAACGGTAAGAGCGGATATTTCCAGGCTGCGAAAAGAATATTCTCGGGCAAAACTGCCTTTGGAGACAATCAAACCCCTGGAAACCGATGTGAAACAAAACGAGCAGTCTGTTAAAAACATCGGGCTGAAGTTTTCATCGAAATTAAGAAAACAATTGGAAAATATTGAACTGGAACCGTTGAAAATCGGGGAAAAAGTACGCGTCCGTTCATTAGGTACCGATTCGCTTGCAGTCATTACGGCAATCGATAAAGAAGAAGCCGAAATTCTGCTGGGTGCACTGCGCATGAGAGTACCGATCCGTGATCTGTTTCGAAAATTTGAAACGGAACCAGAGGAACCCCCAGCTGTTCCAGTACGACAGCCGGAGGACTCCCTTCGGAAAAATTCAGAGGGTTCAGCATCAAAGCCGCTGTATCATCCCTCTCCGGGCGTGGAGATCGATCTGAGAGGAAAGACCGCTGAGGAGATCACTGATATTCTGGATAAGTATCTGGATGATGCTGCATTGTCCGGGCTTCCTTTTGTGCGTATTATTCACGGCAAAGGAACCGGAAAACTTCGACAAGTGACTCGCGGTATACTGCATGAATCACCGCATGTCAAATATATTGAAACCGGACAGGACAAAGAAGGCGGAGAAGGCGTTACCGTTGCTCATATGAAGGGATAAAAGCGTGCATCCAAGGTCAGTGGTTCGAATTATGGAGCGGATGACTTGTTGTTGTGCAATTTTTGCGCGAAACACAAAAACTGCACAACAACAAATATTCTTGATTGATTCGAAAAGTCGGTTGATATTTCGGATGGCTGCTTCAAGGTCATTTCTTCTGCGTATTTCATCTATCTTGTTGTGTGTTTTTATTTGTTCCGGATGCGGCGGAATTCAGATTCAATCCATGATAACGCCCAGTGAGACCGCTGAACCTACTGGCACTGCGATTTTACCTCCGGCAGCACCGACGGAAGAAATTGTCTGGTTCCCTCCAACGGAAACCCCGCGTCCGTTAAATACCCCGACGCGATATGTGACGATAAGCACTTTTCCAAAAATCGGCGATCTTTTATTGCAGGATTCCTTTTCTGACGAGGGGACCTGGCAGACATTTCGTTCGGATCAGGGAAATGCCGTCATGGCAAACCATGAATTGACACTGGCAATTCAAAACGGCGAAAGTTCCATCACCTCTTATGCACAGCTTCCATATCAGGCTGATTTTTATCTGAGTCTTGATGTGAAGCTGTCGCTTTGTTCCTATCATGAGGATTCATACGGATTTCTATTTCGGGTTGGCAATTCGGATAATTATTATCGCTGGCAGATCAATTGTCTCGGACAAACGAAACTCGAAAGGCGATATAAGGGAGAATTGCTTCCCTTAAACGATTGGGCTGTCAATGGACAGGTTCGCCCTGGAGCTCCTCAGAAAATGAATATCGGGATTTTGGCAAGAGGCAGCACACTGAAATTCTATATTAACAAAGTGTTTCTGTTTGAGACCAACGATACCGTACTGGCTGAAGGTGGTTTTGGCCTCTTTGCTCATTCAGAAGGATACTCACCGTTGACAGTCAGTTTTTCCAATTTGGAACTTTACGCGCCGGAAAAATAAATTCGTTCGGCGGTTTGTTTGGGTAAACGATCTGTGAAAATTTCGCTTTATGAATAATACGCTTGCTCGAGAAGCTGAGAAAACCGATTATCCTTTTTTCGGCTTTTTATTTTTTCCTTCTGCCAGGTGAACCGAGGATGAGATCATCATAATCAACCCGATGGCAATGACCCCTTCGCCAGAAACCACGCCGGATGCTTGCAGCGGCCCAAAAAACGGTACGCTGGGGAGTTGGTGTGATCCAAATCCAAAGACATCTGCCATGCCCGTAAACACGGCGATAACAAAACCGGTTCCAACCAATCGAAGCCCGAAATCCGCAGTCAATGACACATGGTTTTTTGGCCAGAAGCTCATCAGCGTAATATATCCGCCAATGCAGATAATGCCAATGCCGATAATGAAGAATGCGGTTTGGACAAAGCCGATCACGGGACTGCGATCCATGCCAAAAACAGAAGGCCTGGCTCCCATGATCAGCGCTGCATAACCGGCTAACGTGGTGATCAAACCGGCACGCAGCCGCTTGGTTGAGTGCCGGGAAGCATTCCCGTTTTCCAACGGCAGAGGATTCTGTAAATCTTTCATTTTAAAATCCTTTCCAATAGACGAAGCCAGTTGCGATGAAATATATTCAGGACATCTTCAGGAGCGTACCCCCGATTTAAAAGAATCGCTTCGAGTTTTTGCAGATCCTGGATATCGTTCATCTCTTCCGGAATGTTTGGAAATCCGAATCCCCCATCGGAATCCGATCCGATGGCGGCATGTTTTGAGTCCCCGGCAATCTGGCAGATATGGTCGATATGGTTGGCTACGGTTGCCAGCGTTACTTTACTGCGCGGATCTCCGCTTTTCCAATACGTATCCAGAAATCCGTTGAAAGGCAGAACGCCCATCACGCTGTCGCGTTCGATCAGATGCGCGATCGTTTCATCGGTCAGATGTCTTTCCGTAGGAAAATCTTTGAGAAGTGCGCTGCAATTGCAGTGGCTGGCAAGAATCACCCCTTCATAACGATCCAGTGCTTCATTTGCACTGCGCGTATTCATATGCGCAATATCCAACGCAAATCCTTTTTCTGCCATCACCTGCATCAATTCTCTTCCCTCTGCGGTGAATGATATTTCTTTTGAATCACTCCCGCAGCCGCACCAGCGTCCACCGCCCCATACGGGACCGATGATCCGCATGCCCCGTTCATAGTATTCATCGAGATCCTGAAAAGAGCGCAGTCCCTCTGCTCCTTCCCAAAGGATGATCAGGCCGACCGGATGGGTCTGTTTTGGGAATTGAACCGGTTGTTTTTCCCATCGCTGCATGTGTTTCTTAAGATCGGATTGATTCAGAATCATCTGGAATTTGTCCGGATACTGATCTTGCCAGCGATGATAAAAATCAAGCTGCGTCGATACGGATGCATGGCATTCATCCGCTGAACGATAGGATGTTCCGGCAGTCATTTCACCGGTTTGCTGATCAGGCGGATTCAGAAATATCGTGCTGAAAATGATCCCGATTTCCCCTTTTTGCAGTTCCGGCCATCCGACAGTTGCCTGATTATCCAGGTTATCCGGTTCGCCATGGCGGATTTCTGCAACCGGTCGTGTATAATCCCTTTTTTCTGATAAAGACTCAAAAGCCAGATCAATATGTCCATCAATGATTATCGTCATAATCTGTCAACCTTTCCGATCTTTTCCCATTATACAACCAGTATTTCAAAATATCAGCGATTCAAAAAATGAGAGGAATTATTTATTGTTGTGTTGTTTTTGCGCTCAGCGCAAAAACAACACAACAATAAATTTTCTCTTTTTTTTCTCAAAAGGCTTTTCCAATTTTTGAATGGTTGTTTGGCGAGGGCGGAGAAAAACGGGAATATCGTAAGAAGTTTGCACTCGTTTTTCCTTTCAAATGATGACGAAATTCATATAAATATGAGGTTAAATATCGTTGACAGTTTTCTTTTCCTCACCTATGATTATGGAAGGAAGCATCACGAGAGATCATAAAATCCCGTCATAATGGATCATTGCTCCTGGCTCATCGGACAACAATTCGAAATATAAGGAGGATGATTGATTGTAATGTTATTTTTGTGCTCCGCACAAAAACAACGCAACAACCAACTTCCCCTCTTTTTTCAAAAGACTTTTCCAAATTTCGAATTGCTGTCGGCTCATAAAAGATTGTCAATCGAAAAGAAGATTTTCCGGATATACTACGCTTTCGCTTAAAATTAACGCGAAAGCGAAAAATCAGAGACTTCGGCATTTGGGAATCATACCATTCCACTTATGCCGATATCACTGATGGATGGAAAAGAAAATAGAACAGCAGATTGCGGTTTTTATCAGCAATTTGAAAAATTCGATTGACTTTTCGAATACAGAGAGAAAATTTGCTATTCTCTCCATATTTTGAATTACCGGGATTTTATGGTCAAACAAGTAAAAACAAAACAGCGTGTGACAGATCATGGAGAGGTATTCACTGCCGAACGGGAAGTCAACGCCATGCTGGATCTGGTCAAGCAGGAAACCGAACGCATCGACAGCCGCTTTCTTGAACCGGCTTGCGGCGATGGAAATTTTCTTGCTGAAATCTTGCGTCGAAAACTGGCAGTCGTCAAAAAAAAGTATCGAAAAAGCCCCATGGATTATGAGAAGAACGCCGTGCTTGCCGCAACCAGCATTTATGGAATCGACATCCTGCAGGATAACGTGGATGCCTGCCGAGAACGCATGTTTGAAATCTGGGACAAGGAATACCGATCGGTATTAAAGAAAGAAGTCAATGAGGACTGCCGCGAAGCGGTGCGCTTTATTTTCAGCCGCAATATCATATGCGGCAACGCGCTCAGCCTCAAAAAAGTGGATGCCAATGGCAATGACATCAACGAACCCATTGTCTTTTCAGAATGGGCTTTTGTGACCGGTGCAAACCTCCAGCGCAAAGACTACACTCTGGACAAGCTGCTGCAAGGTCCGGAGCAAGGGAAAGACATCTTCAACAGAGGCAAGCCGCCAAAAGCCCGGAATGCGGTACAGCAATCGCTGTTTGCTGAAGAAGCGGCAGACCAGCCGGATGGCGAAGGGGAATTTCTAAGGCAATATATTACCCATTACAGGAGGGTGCAGGATCATGGCGGATGATTTTTACAGCGGAATTTACAACCCGGATGTACTGTCCTGTCTGGCTAACCTGTCCAACGACGAGGTCTTTACACCGCCGGAAATTGCCAACCAGATGTTGGATCTGCTGCCGCAGGAACTGTTCCAAAGCCCCCAAACCAGATTTCTCGACCCGGCCTGCAAATCCGGCATTTTCTTGCGTGAGATCGCCAAACGACTGCTGAAAGGGCTGGAGCCGCAGATCCCCGACTTGCAGCTGCGCGTCGATCATATCTTTCAGCATCAGTTGTACGGCATCGCCATTACCGAGCTGACCAGTCTGCTTTCGCGGCGCAGCGTATACTGCAGCAAATACCCCAACAGCATCTATTCGGTGACAGCGTTCGATGACGCCCAGGGCAACATTCGGTATAAACGCATACAGCACCAGTGGAAAGATGGTCGGTGTGTTTTCTGTGGCGCGAGCCAAAGCCAATATGACCGGGATGTGACTCTTGAAACCCATGCCTACGAACTGATTCACACTACCCGACCGGAGGAGATATTCAAAATGAAATTTGATGTCATTATTGGAAATCCGCCATATCAACTTGATACTGGTGGTGCGGGGAGACAAGCAAAACCCATATACAATTTGTTCGTAGAACAAGCAAAAAAACTGAATCCTCGATTTTTATCAATGATTATTCCCTCAAGATGGTTCGCAGGTGGAATGGGTTTGGATAATTTTCGTGATTCAATGATGCAAGACAGGCATATTTCAAAGATCGTTGATTTCGCAAATGCAAAAGATTGTTTTCCACAAAATAGTATTAGTGGAGGAGTATGCTATTTCTTACGCGAAAGAGACGTTATAGGTGATTGTGAATTTACTAATATTAATAGTGGTCAAACAAATGTCTTGGTCCGGCCTCTGAATGAGTTTTCGGTGCTTGTCAGATACAATGAAGCAGTATCCATAATTCACAAAATCCGTAACATTGATAAAACTTCTCTTGATATTCTTATTAGCCCATTAATGCCATTTGGATTATCAACAGATTATCGTGGTAATTCGGCAAAATCATCGTCTACTGATTTAACTTTATATGCAAGTAATGGAACTTCATATATTCAACGAAGCATCATTAGCAAAGGAGTTGAATATATTGATAAATATAAAATTCTCATCAGCAAAACAAGTGCAGAACACGCTGGTGAGCCAGGAAAAGACGGAACATTTAAGGTATTGACATCTTCGTTAAAAGTAATAAATCCGGGTGAGATTTGTACCCATTCATATTTCATTATTGGACAGTATGACAACTACACTAATGCAAACAACTTGTTGTCATACTTAAAAACCAGATTTGTTCGATTCTTGATCCATTGCTTTCATGAGTCGATAAATCCGTCCCAGACTTATTTTTATGCCATATTCAACGCTCAAGCGTTGTTGCATTTTTCGAGCTCCCAGACGCTTTTTTGCTGCAGAATAGAGAACCAATATCTTTGAACGTATCTCTTGATTCTCAATAGATCTCGCTGATGGCTTCGATTGATAATGCTTGTAATAACTGCTGCGGTTTACACCGAGAACCCGACATAACGTCGTGATTGCATGTTGATATCGAAGTTTCCTGACAGCCATCATTCTCTACTGAATTGTGGCGTGAATATGGCAATCGCTTTTTTTAAGATCAGATTCTCCTCTTCTAATTCTGCATTCCGCTTTTGTGAGGCTTTGATCTGTTTAGCGGTCATTATGGTTTGATCATCTATCTTTACCTCAGAATATGCTTTTACCCATTTACAGATTGCACTTATCGATATTCCATATTCTTTGTGAAGTTGGGCTGCTGATTTCCCGTTATGATGCAGGCTAACAATACTTTTCTTATAATCTTCATCGTATTTCGGTTGGACCATTTTTTCCTCCTTTGTCCATTTTATCAATTTCCATTTTATTGTCTACTTTTTGAGGAATGGTCCATACCGCTATCGATTGCAGAATAAGCTGATGATGATGGCAATGAATATCACCACAGAAAAGTGGCAGGAGATGATACGAGAAAAGATCTATTCGAAATATGACCTGGGAAGCGTCAGTCTGCTGGCAGTCGGTGGTGATGGCGGTAACTGGGTCGGTTCAAGTTTTGATTTGGTTGGAGTCAAGCGTATGGAACGTGTATTGGATCCATTTCACATCAACGATGTATTGCGAGCAGCTTATGGACAAGAAATCGATGTATCCGATACTTTGAAAACCTTGTATCAAGACGGATTCAATGCCATCTCGCAGGAACTTCAAACATTAAAGGATAAGGGTTCAGCTTCCAAAAGAAAAGCCAAAAATCGTTGCTTCGATTACCTGAAGAACCATCAAGACGAAATATTGCCATTGTCGGCACGAGGATTACCTTATCAAAACTTGTCCAGCCTGGGTTGTATGGAGTCAAATGTAGGAAAAACCATTGCCATCCGAATGAAAACCCGTGGCTGCAGCTGGACACTGTCGGGAGCGGAAGCTATGGTAGCTATTCTGTCTCATATTAAGGAATTATCAGCTCATACACTTAGATATGAAGAGATTCGAGCAAAGGATCGGAAAAATCATCATAATTCACGCAGAAACAAGTCTGTTGCCAGTGAATATTCTGGACAACATGCTTCTTTTCCAATTCTAAATTCTGGCAAAGCTTCTGCTCCATTTTATGATCTTTTCAGGAATATAATTCATTCGGAACTTCTTCCATTAAACTGACCATGGAAATTTGAAACAGATACGATTTTGGGAGAGGAGCAATTCCTATGAAAATAGAATTCAATTTTCATTATCGGATGTGTAATTTCTTTTCATATTTCGAATTTCTGTTTTTCTTTATAGAATTTAGATTTCCTGTGCTATACTGATTTTCGTTGGAAACTATAGATTTACACAGATAGGTTGTATGTTAATATGAAAGACATTATGAGTTTTTGTGCTCCAAAATATAAAAAAGGTGGGTATACAAAAGTTGATGTCCAAATTTATCAAAAATCAAACTTATTCGTAACTTCATTATGTTTTCAACAAGAGCCAGAATATGGCGAGGGCGACAAAGCGAATTTGATATCTCAGTACCCCTTGGAAGACTTACTGGATCGGTTTTTTGTGTTTGTTTCTGATTTTTACACGGAGCTGAACACGTCGAAATCAAAAACATGTTATTTAGAATTTGCAAGCTCAGATTTATCTGATATTCAGAAATTGTGTGGAATCATAGGAAAACATGTATATGCTAAGAAGCATCTACAAAATGGTAACGTGTGCTTCGAATTAGTCATCGAATAATAAGAGTTGCCTGTTCAGAAGAAGGAAAACACTGATGCGAGGGAAGCAATTTCATAAGATTCTTTCACTCCTTTTGATACTGTCTTTGTTGTGCCCATTGCTCGTTGGATGTTCTGGAAAAAATGAAGAAAGAAAATCTTCAGGTTCACAGATCGCAGAGAATAAACTTCATGAACAATTTACCAACGAAGCAATTATCGATGAAAAGAATTTCGAAGAGTCTTATATCATAGAGCATCTTCTTTTCGAAGAAGGAATTTATGAATATAAAATAAACGAAAACACAATAAGCCAAGCCTATCTAATTGAAGTGATTGTCGGAGAGACAACCAATGAAGAGATTATGGCTCAATTGCCAGAAGAAATTGACGATTATGAGATAGACTGGCCAAAAGTCATCGGGAAATTTGCGGTAGGTTCATCAATCATTCTAGCAGTAGGCATTCTAAACCATTTATCGGTTTCCACATATTTTGTCTTTGGTTCGCCAGTTGCTGTCGCAAAGGACGCGCTTGTCGGCGGTGCTATAGCTGTGGTAATGAACGAGGTAATCCGAGGAGTCAAGGATGGCAAATTTACTCAGAAATCCACAAAAAAATATGCAATTGAACAATTTGCTGAAGGCTATATGTGGGGAGCCATTACTTCTGTTCTTAAGATTGCTTCAAAAAATTTCAAACCATTACAGAGCTTCAAACTTGCAACAGGCGGAAAAGCCAAGATCAAGGCTGATGGTTCAGTGTTCGATAATGACGGTAGACTTATCGGTAAGGCTTATTACGATAAAGAAAGTATTTGGCATTTGGTAAATGAGGAGGCACAAACAACAACAATTTTTGATTCCGCTGGAAAAGAATCTCTGACTCAAACTGGAATAGTATTACCAGTAAATTCCAGATTACGGCTTGGTACTAAAGCGACGGCAACAATTTGTTATACAGACGATGCTGGACAAGTTTTCCGTAAAAATAAAAATCTTATACCAAATATCAGTTATTCAATCAAAGGTTATAAATATCGCACTGATAAATTGGGTCGAATTATTGAGGTCAAATTCGATGAACTCTATTTAAATACAAAGCATAGATTAAACATCGCTGATAATTTAATAGATATTGGGAAAGGTTTTGCTAAAGAATTTGATCAGTTAGGTCATTTGATCGCTGATTTATTCGGAGGTGACAACACGATGGCAAATATTGTGCCGATGGGAAAAACTGTAAATCTGAGTACGGTAAAAAAAATCGAAAATGGTTGGGCTAAATGTCTAAAAGAAGGCGGTCGTGTTAGTGGTTCAATTAAAGTCATATATAGTGGGTCGTCCTTCCGCCCGAAAAGTTTCAAATATTCATATAATATGGGCGATGGAATCGTTTCGAAAACAATCCTAAATAAATAAACAAATACATTTGATACAGTTAAAGGATTTTTTAAGGAGAAAGAAATGGCTAAGAGAAAATCAATTCATTTTGACTTCATTTTGGTATTTGTGGCAATTCTTGCAATTATGTTGGCCGGTTGTGGCAAAAAGGACACAGATGGTCAGGCAACCGGTGACGCTTCAACAAAAGTAGACACAGAGGAAAGTGTTTCTGTTTCGCAAGAAGCGGTTGTCGAAGAAAAGAATTTTTTATCCGTTTATACTAACATTTCCTATTCAGCAGGAAATGATAGTGATTGGTCTTATGGTAACCAAAGAAAAGAATTTCCTAATAATGATGCCTGTTATGTAAGAATCGGGAGCACGGCTATTACAAATGGATTATTAGAAAAAGGCGTCGATGATGAAATCACTGTTACTTATAGATTTACCGGGACTGAGAAATGCAAAGTTGAGATTTCAGATGGGAAGGCGACTAAGACTGAAACGAATGATCCAAATGTAGTCGAGTTTACAAGAGTAATAAATGCGGCAAAGGAAAAGGCTGCAAAAGAAAACCTTATGATTTTCCGATATACACCAAATGGAGCAGAAAGCATGGCTCTTGAGGTTATTTATGATGATCAAATTGCCGAGAAATACGATGAGTTGAATACAGTATATTTCGTAAAGGAATCCGATTCCGAAAATGGGACGGATTAATTTTTCGGGAGTAGAAACAATTACTGAAATCCTGCACCGAAAACTGGTCGTCGTTAAAAAGAAGTGTCGAAAAAGCCCCATGGATTATGAGAAGATACCGTACTCACTCCAACGAGCATTTATGGTATTGAATTCTTCAGGAAATCGTCGATGCCTATCGAGTGCGCATGTTTGGAATCTGGGATTAGGAATACCAATTGGTATTTAAAAAGAAGTCGATGAGGACTGTTTTGAAATGGTACGCTTCATTCTAATGCCGGAAATTTCCATTGTCTTGAGCAGGAAATCACATGGCGGAGGATTGTTTTCCGATTATGACAGTGAAATGCTTCTGAAACCAGCTGTTAAGACTGCATAACTCCATACAGTTGTTTTATATAAGATAATAGACATTTTTTGTCTATTATCTTATATAAAAGTGCCATCCCATGGGAATCCGCGGCAGACTCCCGGATCGACGCAAACGTCAAATCGGTTTGTCGGTTGAAGCTGCAGCCGCTGCCATCTCCAATCCCCATGAAAGCCTTATTCAAACCAGCGGTCCCGGATCTCGTCCGGGGACATCAACCGGTCTGTATGAAAATCATCGTCTTCATATTCGATGACTGCCAGCGCATCGAGCAGATTGTCGTTGGTAATGACCGGAAAATCCACGAGGAACGCGTTGCCGTAGCTGCCTCCCAGCGCGGTTGCATCGATTGTTTCGCCGTTAAGCAAGAAATGAGCGGCATGCACCGCATCATAGGCGATGCCGGGCGGATTACTAACTGCCACACACGAAAATCCAGGATGTTCGGTTATACGGTCTTTCCAGATGTAAAAGCCCTCTTTGGTGGAATCACAGGTCAGCATCGGATACCGGTCCGGGTCGCTGATGTTGTTCACAATCCCGAAAACCGCGCTGGTATACGCGGCATTTGTCCAAACGGCTTTCAGAGACGGGTATGCGCTGACCAGATCATTGAAAATGAATTCATCCTGATTGAAATTGTATCGCTGCGTGTCCGTGGTTACGACCTGGATATCTGGATACTCTTTTTCAAGCAGGTTCTGGATGCGCTGTGCATCTTTCTGTGACGGATTAAAATCAAAGTAGGCAAATTCTCCCGATCTGCCGCTCGCTTGAAACAAAATATTCAGCGTGGTACGCAGCATCTCATCGTGATCTGCCGTGATGGTGTAGACGCCGTCTATGTCGATTTCGGCGTCCAGCACAAAAACAGGAATGCCACGATCCACTGCTTCCTGGAGTGCAGCGCTGGAATTCGTGATCGTTTCGGGACTGGAATTCAAGACGAGGGCGCTGATATTTGCGCTGAGCAATGCAGGGATCTCCCCATATATACAGGGTATGGCCAATTCATCACAGGCTTTTTGAAAATTAAGCTTGCGCTGCCATTGTGCACGAGTATCGCCAGCGTACCCCAAAAGCAGTACCGGTTTTGTTTCGGTAGGTGCGGCAACCGGAATGGGCGCTTTTTCAGGGCGAACTCCTTCAAAACCGGACAGACAGGTCGCCGGCCAGTCCGGATTGTGATCGATCCCGGGATGTTTCGTGAGGTTCAGGAAATTGTCTGGATAAATATCGCCGACCAGATAGATCTCTTCATCGCCGGTCAGAATGTCGACGCTGACACATTCGACTCGCTCTCCATCCACTGTTTTAAAAGGCAAATATTGCTGTATTCCGCCTTTTCCACCGGCATTACGGACATTGGATCCATCCGCTTGCATGACGCAGTTGCTGCAAACGCCATCCGGATGGTCCCAATGTGTGAAAATTTCTCCATCAATCGTCCAGAACACATCATATACATTGCCGTTTTGCGTCAGTTGCTGCACATGACTGCCGTCTGCATTCATGACGAAAAGCCAGGTCTGATCACCTTCCTTGCGCAACCAGGCGATTTGGCTGTCATCCGGTGACCAGGCGGGCTGCATCTCCTGTTCCGAGGATTTTGTCAGATTTATCGAGGGGCCGCTGCCGTCTGCGGGGATGATGTAGATATCCCCGTGATGCGAATAGGTGATCTGGCTGCCGTCATGCGACCAGTCCGGTGCGGCACTGTCATCTTCAAAGGTCAGTGGATGAACATTACTGCCGTCTGCGTCCATGATCAGGATATAATTTCCGCTTTCCCGTTCATCCATCGAACGGTTTGACACAAAAGCGATCCGGCTGCCATCGGGTGACCAGTCAGGTTCTGCATCATACGCCGGATTTTCCGTCAGATTCCTCATTTGGCTGCCGTCTGGCGCCATGCTGTATACCTCGTGATTGCCGTCCCGGTCCGTTTCGAAGACGATGTTGCAGGGGATGGATGGCGTTTCGATTGGCGCGACGGGACTTGTTGATAGCGGCGAAACCATGGCGGCTGCAGCAAGCGGCAGTGCTGCGTGTGCGTTGCTGTCGGTGGCAGCGCTTGCGTGACCGCTCAGAAGAACTATCCAAACAATTGTTGCGATGGCAGTACAACGGATGTAACGTTTCATCTTTTTACGTTCCTTTTCTCAGTATTTTGGAATATCGGCTGGCTTTGCGAATTAATCAAGAAAAAATTCACTCCTTATTTTGATTCACTGGTACATCAATGGTTAACCGCTAAAGTTATAGAAATTTTGACTTTTCTTTGTATGGTTTTCGAGAAGAATTGAAAATGATTTTATCATGATGACGATCTAAATCCTGGAGCAGCAGTGATTCGAAATATAAGGAGAATGATTCGTTGTTGTGTTGTATGTGCGCTTTGCCCACATACAACACAACAACGAGTTTTCTTACTTTTTGCAAAAATAAAACCTATATTTCGAACAACGGATGAAAAATATTACACATCCAATCATAAAAACTGAAATCAATTTTCTTAGGAATTGCTGTTATTAACTCTTTTTAAAAATCAATCATTGAATATTAGAGTCGATTTTTATATAATATATATGCAGGTCGGATTTCTGCAAATCTAAAATGATGGGAGAAACACGATGAGTAAACAATTTAATGGCACAGATTTCTTCAGGATGATGGCCGCTAATGAGAAAGCGGTCGGTGCATTGTACCGACAGTTGGCGGAGGATGCTAAATTCGGTGGTAAATTTTTCGAGAAACTTGCCAGTGATGAGGATCGTCATTTCACCATTTATACCGAACTATTAAAAAAATTCGCCGGCGGCAGTGATTTGACGGTCGAGGTCTCAGAGGAGCAGGAGCAGTACTTGATAATCTTGATAGAGAATAACGCGCTAAAAGACCCCGATAAATTGCGGGAAAAGGCAGCAAAAGCCACCAATAAAGATGAGATTTACGATATGGCCGAGCGTGCAGAAATAGATTCTGTCCTTTTCGTCGAGGAGTTGATCACTCTGTACCCTCAGCTGCAACCGGAAGATTTCCGCATTGTACTTAAGGAAGAAAAGAAACACCTGGCGCAAGTGATGAGCCATCGCATGGAAAGCCAGTTGAAAACGCTGCGCTTGTAAGAAGCCGGTCCAATCCTGCGAGCGTTCGTGATAAAGGGAGATTAGGGTTTTTCGGGTCACAGCAAGTAGCCGAAAAACCCTGAATTTGTTTTGTAAGAAAGTTTCTTTCCCAAAAGTAGTAGGTTAAAAAAAAAGAGTAAGCTCCAAGTAAACTGAAAGTTATTTAGGCCTATGGTTACAGGAACTTAAGATATCAATCGTCAGGCTACAACTGCCAGACATCAATATTTGTAAAACAAGTTGTCTGCGGTAATGCCCACACGGTGGTGAGAATCCTGTCATTGCTATTACCCTGTAGCGGCCAACTTTGTAAAACTTGTCATTGCGAGCCCTGTAGGGGCGTGGCAATCTCCCTGCTCCATTACGTAAAAATTGCCACACAAAAAGAGATTGCTTCTCTATGATCGCAATGACAGATGAATCCATGAATTATTCATCCTATCAATCTTTGGAATAAAGCACGAAAACACCACAACAACATTTTTTCTTCCCTTATTCAAAAAGTCGATCCATATTTCAAATGGCTGTTTTCGAACCGTTATCCCGCGACGATTTCGGCGTGAACGATTATACTTAACGCATGATTGAGATCACACCCGCCGTACAAATCGATGAAAACGAACTCCAGTTCGAATATATTCGCGCGTCCGGACCAGGTGGGCAGAACGTCAACAAGGTCGCGACTGCAGTGCAATTGCGCTTTGACGTCCGCAATTCCCCCTCGCTGGAACCGGACATCAAGGAGCAGCTGACGCTCCGCGCCGGAAATCACATGACGGTAGATGGCGTGCTGATCATCACAGCGAAACGCTACCGAACGCAGGAACAGAACCGTCTGGATGCCGTGCTGCGCTTCACTCATCTGGTGGAAGCGGCGCTGCACAAGCCGAAAATCCGCAAAGCGACGCATCCGGGTGTCTCCGCCAAAGCAGCGCGGCTGTTTCAGAAGAAACGGCGTGCCGAAGTCAAGAAACTGCGCAGTTATCACCCTGATGATTGGGAATAACAGCAATTTTCTCTTTTTTTGTAATGGTATTTTCAAATTTCGGAATGCTGATTTTGCTTGCAGTCATTCGAAATGTGAACAGAATTTATGATGATTCTCATAATTTATGCTTCATGTTAAAGTCATAAAAACACCAAATTCTCTTTCATGATTCGAAAACTTCATCCATATTTTGAAAAGCTGATATTACTTGTAAAAACAAGCGGAAAATCGTTATAATAAATTCTGTGACGAAGCGTCAGTGAATCTTTTTTTCCTACACCGCATGACCTTATATAGAACCATGGAGGAATCCTGTGTCAGTGTTTTTCCTCGCAATGAATCACATATACAAGAGTTTTTCACGCGTACCGGTTCTGAAGGATGTCTCCATCCAGATCCGGCCGGGGGAAGTTCATGCTCTGGTGGGTGAGAACGGCGCCGGAAAATCGACTTTGATGAAAATTCTGATGGGCATTTATACTGCTGACAGCGGTGAAATCCAGATTCAGGATAAAACGGTTCAGATTCATTCGCCGCAGGAAGCGCTGCACCTGGGCATTTCCATGATTCATCAGGAGTTGAGCCCTGTTCCGGATATGTCGGTATCCGAGAATCTGTTCATGGGAAGGGAAATTCGCCGCAATCATTTAGGCGGACTCAGCGTTGTGGATCAGAAGGAACAGATCCGGCAGACACGGTCGATTTTCGAATCGATGGGTGTTCAGATGGATCCGAAAGCGCTGATGCGCAACCTGAGCGTGGCACAGGTTCAACTGGTAGAGATCACCAAAGCCATTTCCCTGTCTTCCCGCATCATTATCATGGATGAACCGACTTCGGCGTTGACCGAAAAAGAAGTTCACACCTTGTTTGAGCAGATTGAAAAGCTGCGCCGGACTGGTGTGGGTATCATTTATATTTCCCATAAATTGGATGAGATTTTCAGAATTGCCGACCGCATTTCGGTTCTGCGTGACGGGGAATTGATCGGGACTTATGCGGCAGCGGAACTATCCAAAAATGCGCTGATCCAGTTGATGGTAGGGCGCGAGATTACGGCGGTTTACCCGAAAATTGAAACACAGCGAGGCGCTGTGGCGTTGGAAGTGACGAACTTCTCACGCGGAACCCATTTCCGCGATATTTCCTTTCAACTTCATTATGGCGAAATTTTAGGGATCGGCGGACTGGTCGGCGCTGGCCGCAGTGAGCTGGTGGAATGTATCTTCGGCATCACGCATCCGACTGCCGGCGATTTGAAAATTGAGGGACAGACAGTCAGGATTCGTCATCCCAAACAGGCGATCGGGCATAAAATTGCCCTGATCACGGAGGATCGCAAACGAACCGGTCTGAATTTAATCGAGTCGGTTGAAACCAATATTGCTGTTGTCATACTGGACCGCATTGCGAAACTGGGAATCGTTGATGCGAAGAAATCCGCGGAACTCACCGATACATATATTTCGAAATTGAATATTCGCACCAATTCGCGTGGGACAAAGATGTACAAACTCAGCGGTGGTAATCAGCAGAAAGTCGTCCTGGCAAAATGGCTGCTCAGCGAACCGGACATCATCATTCTGGATGAACCGACGCGCGGTATCGATGTTGGTGCCAAACGCGATATTTATCTCCTGATGGGGGAATTGGCTAAGGCAGGCAAGGCGGTACTGATGATTTCCTCAGAAATTCCGGAGCTGATGGGTCTGGCTGACCGCATCATTGTGCTGGCGGACGGACGTTTGACGGGAGAGATCCTGCGCAAGGACTTTTCTCAGGAGCGGATTATGCAGTATGCGTCCAACATGAATGACGAGGGCGAGTCTGTGTAAATTGTTATGAGCGAGTAATGATGAACCTGCCGAACGGGGAGATGAGACGAATGAATGTGAAACAAAGTAAAAAATGGAAAACGGACGATCTTCGAGAGCTGGGGATTTTTATTGCCTTCATTATCATTGTCTGTGTCCTGATGATTTTCAGCCCTCCCGGTTTTCGCTCGGGACGCAATATGCTGAACATTCTGAAGCAGACTTCCATCAACGGTATTTTGGCAACCGGCATGATGTATGTGATTATCACCGGCGGGATCGATCTTTCGGTCGGTTCGATCGCAGCGCTGTCCGGCGTGATGGCTGCGCATTTTGCCCATCCTGGGGAGTATCCGTTGATCATCCCGATCCTGCTGCCGGTGTTCATCGGGACACTGGTCGGCTTGTTCAATGGCATCGGAGTGACTTATGGCAGTATCCCGCCGTTCATTGTGACGCTGGGTTCGATGACGATTTTCCGTGGCGCTGCGCTGATTGCCAGCAAGGGACAGCCGGTTTTCAATGTTTCCAAACCGTTTGAAGCCATTTCAGGCGCTTTTGTCTTCGATACCATCCCGGTGCTGGTGATTTACTATATTGTCATCACGCTGATCTTCGCCTTTGTTTTAACGCGGACTGTCTTCGGCCGTCATGTTTACATGGTTGGGGGCAATGAGACCGCTGCCCGCGTTTCCGGCATTGACACCTATAGCGTCAAGATCGTTGTGTATATGATCTCCGGTTTTCTGGCGGGCATTGCCGGCTTGCTGTTGACGTCGCGCACGATTTCCGCCAATCCTACGGCTGCGCAAGGCTATGAGATGGATGCCATCACAGCGGTGATCATCGGCGGTGTCTCTATGTCGGGCGGATCGGGTAAATGGTACGGGACAGTCATCGGCGCGCTGTTGATCTCCATCATTGCCAATTCGCTGGATATT
Organism: Flexilinea flocculi; assembly: GCF_001192795.1. Classification (GTDB taxonomy): domain Bacteria; phylum Chloroflexota; class Anaerolineae; order Anaerolineales; family Anaerolineaceae; genus Flexilinea; species Flexilinea flocculi. The sequence continues at coordinate 65,678 of NZ_DF968180.1, forward strand.
CTGAATGTCTCTTCGCATTATCAGCCGGTGATCAAGGGGATGATCATTATCCTGGCGGTTTTGATGGATATGAAGACAAAAAATCGAGGCAAATAGACCCGTTCTTATCAGCAATTCATACGGAGAGTCTGTTTTCGAAGCAATTAAGACAAATTCTCCCAATATTTCGAATCGCTGAGGTTTTATAGTTTTTTTATTTTGAAAAAGGAGGAAAAATGAAAAAAGCAAGAATGTTGTTGTTAGTAGCCCTCATTCTGATCATGAATGTGGGTGTTGTTTCAGCGGCGGATGAACCGGTATATGGTCTGTTTATGAGCCATATGACAAATGCCTTCACCATGGAAATGTCCACAGCGGTACAGACCAAGGCGGATGAACTGGGTGTCAAACTGACAGTATATGACGGCGGCAAGGATCCTGCCAAACAGATCAACCAGATAGAAACCGCTATCTCTCAGGGTATCGCTGCGATCATCGTGGAACCTGCTTCAGTGGATGGGATTATCCCGGCTGTCAAAGCAGCGCGTGAAGCCGGAATTCCGGTTGTAATCCTGAACCAGAAGATTACGGATCAGTCCATTGCCAGCACGTTTGTCGGTGTTTCCAATGTGGACGGCGGCAAGATGGAGATGAGCGCTGCGGTTGCAGACATGGGCGGCGAGGGTAAAGTTGCTTTATTGCTTGGCCCGATGGGTTCAGATGCACAGATTGGCCGCTCCGAAGGGTATCAAGCCATCATTGACGAGTCCAAAGGCAAAGTGGAAGTGGTCTATGAGTTGACCGCCAACTGGACGACGGATGAGGCGCTTGCAGTGGTTGAAACCTGGCTGAGCTCTGGCAAGGAAATCAATGCGATCGTCGCACAGAATGACGGTATGGCGATGGGCGCGCTGAAGGCTGTTGAAGATGCGAAGATGGAAGATAAAATCCTGGTTTATGGATTGGATGCCACTGATGAAGCGCTGGCAGCCGTGAAAGACGGACGTCTCAAGGCGACAGTTTCCCAGAGCACAACGCTCCAGGGTCTGAAAGCCATGGAAGCGGCAGTCGATCTGGTCAATGGCAAGGAAGTCGCTCCGGAGATTCTGGTTGATTTCACTTTGATCACCAAAGACAATGTGGATGAATTCCTGAAGTAACCATCATATTTATAAGCAAAAAAGATACAGATAACTTTCTTGTTATCTGTATCTTTTTTTTAATAGCTGTTTCGGCGTGATGTTCATTAATTCGCGATATGATAAAGATTCTTTGTTATTTGAAAGGTCAATCCATATCCCAATTGCTACGTGGTTGTCGATCGGGTCAGATTGTTTGCTTTTTTGCCGATCAGAAACATACTGATGCTGGTACAACATAAAATGAGGACAGGAATCGTCCAATTGTTGGTGGCATCATAGATCGAACCCAGCAAAACCGGGCCGATGGCAGCGATAATATAGCCGATCATCTGTGAAAAACCGGAAAGCCATGCCGTCTCCTGATGGGTGGTTCCATTCATACCGATCAGCAGCAGCGCATAACTGAAGCTGGCTCCAGAGGATGTACCGATCAGGCAACATCCGAGGATCAGCAGCGGGATCCAGTTACTCAGGAAGACGATCAGGATGCCGCTCAAATAGCAGGCGCTGGAAATGATGACTATCGGCAGCCCGTTGTGAATGCGGTGAGTGAAGATGGGCGCGGCAAAGCCGGAGATGACGCTTAGAAACTCCACTAAAAACATCAGCAATCCGATGGTTTCCACAACCGAAGATTTCGTTGCCAGAATGGTGGGCAGCCAGGCCACGATACAGTAATAGATCAACGCCTGCGAGCCCATGAATCCAGAAATCAACCAGAACTTCGGCTTGCGAAAGTTTCTTCCCAGCACGTGCAGCGGCAGAATAGCCGGTTTTGCCTGGATGGACAGTTTGGAGCGCGAAATCAGGATCCATAGAATGATAGCGATCAGCGATAGCGTGGACCACAGAGAAAGCACATTGCGCCAACTGCTGAGTGCAAAAACGAGTGAGACACTGAGTCCGGAACCCAAGGCAGCGAACAATTTCATGGAGGTGGTATATATGCCGGTCATCAGGCCGATTTGGTCAGGGAATTGCTCGCGAATAATCGCCAGTTGGATCACATTCAGCGTTCCGATCCCTGTGCCCAGCAAAATGGTCCCCACAAACAATCCTGCAGTGTTGGTATAGGAACGGATCCATCCCCCGCCTAAAATCAGCAGCAGACAGAACAGAACCACGGTGGAGCTTTTATACCGCGGGGCAATGATTCCAGCCAGCGGTGCTGCAAGCGCGAACAGGATTAACGGAATGGTAGTGATCATTCCAGCTTCGCTGCTGCTCAGCAGAAAATCGGATTTAATGAATTTGACCAGCGGCCCCACGGAGCCGATCGGAGAACGCATGCAGATTGCTGCGAAAACAATTCCAGAGGCTAACAATACTTTTGATTCTTTTTTCATTCGAATGCCAGTCTTTTTGAGATTTGATCTTTTTCGGTTGATACCGAATGGATCATGAACCGGAAATAATTACCCCTATCCGCCTGTCGATCAGTGATCCAATATTTGAGGAGAATGATTTGAATGGCAAACCCATAGTGCGAATTGTTGAATGTCTAATGCTTGATGGACAGGCAGCGGCTGGTAATCCCGATCAAGTCTAATGATACCAAATGCCTGATCAAAGCCCAGCGATTCGAATTATGAGAGGGGTTATTTGTAGTTGATTAGTTTTTACGCTCCGCGCAAAAACTAATCAACTACATTTTTTCTCTTGTTTCTCAAAAGATTTTTAACAAATTTCGAATAGTTGATCAAAGTCAGCGATTCGATGTAGATACCAGCCTTTCAAATCAATCGAGAAAACTTGCAATACTTTTTCTTGATGAATTCGTAAACATCCTAAGCATCTTTTGAAAGCCTGTTCGTGACTTAAAAACGGCAAAAGGTTTAACTAATTTCCTTTGAGTGTGCAAATCAACCGATTTTTCCCGTTCTCATAATGGTATTGAATGTCACTGCAGCGGCTGCGGATCAATTTGATACCCAGATCATCCGCCTGGGTCCCGCTGTCCAGCGGATCGTGTGCATCTCCGGCTGCTTCACAGGTGAACAGGAGTTCGGAGGTTTGTTCAGAATAGGAAAGACTGAGCCGGATATCCGAAAAATCTTTCTGCAGCAGCAGGATTTCTTCCATCAGCAGCAACAGGTTATTGGTGACCTTTTTCGGGATCAGGTGTTTTTCGCAAAAGGCTTCAACTTTTCCATTCATAGCGTACAGATCATAGATTGGGCTTTTGATTTCCCAGGAAAAGCTGCGAATCTTATGGATGAAAGCCCTGGTTTTTTCTTTCTGTGGCGACTCGAAGATTTGCTGGGGCGTCCCTTCTTCGTAGATACCGCCTTCATCCATATAGAAGATGCGGGTGGAAACATTGCGAGCAAATTCCATTTCGTGCGTTACGATGAGCATAGTCATGCCCTCTTTTGCCAGGCGGCGGATGACCGCCAACACTTCACTGACCATCGTTGGATCCAGCGCTGACGTGGGTTCATCGAACAGGATCAGATCTGGCTCCATAGCCAGACAGCGTGCTATGGCAACGCGTTGTTTCTGCCCTCCGGAGAGTTCATCTGGAAAACTGTTCACTTTTTCTGCCACACCGACCAGCTTCAGCAGTTCTTCCGCCTTCTGTTCCGCTTCAGCTTTGCTTTTCTTTAGCAATTTTCTCGGTCCGATAGTGACATTATCCAAAACCGAAAGATGTGCATACAGATTAAACCCCTGGAAAACCATGCCGATTTTTTTGCGGGCGTCGGAAATATTGGTTCCAGGTGCGAGCAGCGCTGTCCCGTTCAGTGTAATGCTGCCGCCATCCGGTTTTTCCAGCAAGTTCAGACAACGCAGAAACGTGCTTTTCCCGGTTCCGGATGGTCCGATGATTGAAATAACTTCACCATCCGCAATTTCGACACTGATGTCTTTGAGAACTGTCAGACTGCCATAGCGCTTTGATAAATGTTCTGTTCTAATCATGTGTTTTTACCATTTGTTTTCGATTTCTTTTCGGATCGGTTCGGATGCAGATCATGTCGAGGAACAATCCGAGCAGCCAGGAGAGCAGGAAGTAAATCGCGGATACCATCACCAGCGGGAAGAAGGCATCAAAAGTACGACTGCGGATGATGTCGCCGGCTTTGGTCAAATCCTGCACAGCGATGTAGCCGACCACGGATGTCATCTTGACCATGGAGATGAATTCTCCTTTGTAGACTGGCAGTACCTGTTTCACGGCTTGCGGCAGGATGATGTAAAGAAAGGTTTGAAACGAGGTAAAACCACTGGCAATGCCGGCTTCTTTTTGTCCTTTATCCACACTTTCAATGGCGGTGCGGAACATTTCAGAGACATAAGCAGCGAAATTCATGCCAAAGGCGATCACGGCTGCGATGGTCGGATGGATATCCACCGAGGCGAATACGACATAAAATACCAGCATCAAGACCAGAAGCGCGGGAATTCCGCGCAGAATGGATATGTACACATTCGCGATACTGCGCAGTATCCGGTTGGCGGACATTCGCAGCATGCAGATGAACGCACCCAGCAATGTGCCAACGATGGCGGAGAAAAGCGCGATAATAAAAGTGACTTTTAAACCTTCTACGATCAGCAGATAGCGTTTTTCGGCGATGATGTTATTCTGAAAACTGCTGGCAACTTTTTGCAGAAAAGAGCGATTTTCGGTCGGTTGCGTCGCTGTTTGCTGAGCAAAGACAGCCAGATTTTTTCGAAGGGCGATGATGTCAGTTTTTCCCTTGATATAAGGATCAGAGAAATCGATTTGCTTGCTTCTTTCTTCCGTGATGGCAATTCCGTCAGCAATCATGTCCACTTTGCCGGATGCCAGAGATGCCACAAGCGCTGAAAAATCCATAGCGGTAATTTCCAGATTCAGCCCTTCTTTTTCGGCAAATCGCTGCACCATTTCAATGTCAAAACCGACATAGCGGTTGTTGACGACTGCCACAAAAGGCAGATCTGCTACTGCCACGCCCAGTATGATTTTTGGACCGTCCGGATGATTCTTGATCTCCGGCATTTGTGCTTTTTCCGGATCCTCTTCGTACCAGCGCTTGTAGATTTCTTCGTACAAGCCATTGGATTTCGCTTCGGCCAGAAACCGATTGAATTTTTCCCGCAGTTGCGGATTTTTCTTATTAAAACCAACACCTCTTGGCAGGGACATAACTTCATCGCTCAGAATGCCGATTTCCGGATTGGTTTTCAGTGCTACTTCCGCGGAGATACCGTCAATCATGATTCCGTCAATCTTGCTGCTCTTCAATGCCATAATCATATCGGCAGTGCTGGAATAACTCAGCACCTGGGTTTCCGGATAATTTTTGCTTAGAAATTCTCCATATAACGTGCCGGTTTGAACGCCGATCCGCTTGCCGATGAGATCTTTCAGGCTGGCCATGAGCTTTCCATCTGCTGGTACGGAAACCTGATAGGCAGCGATGTTCTTTTTCAATCCAAAGACGCTGACTCCTAATTCATAATAAGGATCTGAGAAATCAATCTGCTTTTTTCGTTCATCAGTAATCACAAGGGTGCTGGAGAGCATGTCCACTTTGCCGGCAGAGACGGCCGGAATCAGGGATCCAAACTCCATATCAACGGGGACATACTCCTTCCCCAGATAGGCAGCAAACCGCTGCCCCAGTTCCACATCAAATCCGATCAACCGGTTGTTCTGGATCACGGTAAACGGCAGTCCTTTGTCACCGACCAGTCCCACTTTCAGTTGACCGTTTTCTCCGGAATTTTCAATGTCAGGCATGTCGGTGATATTGTTGGTAATCCAACGATTGACCATATCGTCAAAAATCCCGTTGGTTTTCAGATCGGCAAGAAAAGCATTGAATTCTCCAACCAGCGGACTCCCCTTCGAGAATCCTTTGCCGATTGGAATACGGTACAAAGATTCTGTGATGAAACCCAGTGTATCATCCTGCCTCATCACTTCCAGAAAGGTCTCCCGAGTGATGAACGCACAATCGATTTTGCCGGCTTTGATTGCCAGAATGATATCTGGCACGGATTTGTACTGCATCACGGTAGCATGCGGATAGTTCTTCGTGGCATAGGCGTCATGGATGCTGCCCAAAAGGACGCCGATACGTTTGTCCTGAATGTCGTCGATTGAATGAATCAGTTTTGAGTCATCTGCAGAAAGTTGCGCAGACTGCTGTATATTTTGCGCCGCTTTTTGACACCCGGAAAATAAAAAAAGGAGGATTAAAAAGATCCCAGCAATGATTATTTTTTTTCTCAATGGACGGGTTCCTTTCAACAAAAATTAGAGTACACAAACAACCGATCATCGAATCGATTGGGATTCTCTGAACGCTGCAGTGTGCCTGAATTAGATTGCAGTTTTAATTTGTTGACGTCGTAATAGTACTAATTCTACACGATTCTTTTTTATTTCAGCAATTTGAAAAATCACCTGACTTTTCAAATTATTTGCGAAAATTTGGAAAAATAAACCATAAGAACAACACAATAACAGGCTTTCTCTTTTTTCGTCTTTTTCAAATTTCGAATTGCTGTTGCTGTGTTTAATTCCTTGACGCAGCAAAATGGCCGAATTATAGTTGAATGATGATCGATTGTCAGTTTTTTTAAAAGGAGAATAGAAGATGCTACCTGAGAATGAAAGTCCTATTTCAAATCACAAAAAAATGAATGCTGCGGATTCACAGGAAGAAGTACTTTCTGATGAATTGCTGTCTGAGGCATCTGGGGGGATGCGCGGTGATCATCTGACCAGGGTATCCGACGTTATGCGGGGTGACCCTCCGATGTTTTGGCCTAGCTGTGCCTGGTGTTCGATTCGCGATCGCTGCACGATGGCTTGTTCAGACGGCAACGGTCATTAATGGAATATCGAAAATATATTGGGAAGGATCTCTGAATCTATCCGCTATAGAAAATCATAGAAGAATTTCCCGCTTTCTTTGAAAGGCCGACCGAGTTCTTCAATTGCTGCAAATCCAACGGATTTTTCCGTTGGATTTGCAGCAATATTTTTATTTAACGATCCCGATTGTGATAAATTTTCCAAACCACCCATCCGAGATACGTCGAAAATAGCACTGCACAAGCAATAAACAGGATCATTTGCCGTGTTTCCTCAGAGCTCATACTGGATGAAGATAAAAGAGTGGCAGCGATCATGACAAGCGTGATGACTGTAAACAGGATAAACGATACCATCACAGCATTCATCACATTGCGATTGCGTTTCTCGATACTTTCCAGATCTGTAAAAGATTCAGGACGGATAGCAGTGTATTCTTTGCGCCAAATGAAACAGCTTGCCATTTGACCGACAAATTCCCAACCAAATTGGCGGTAGGTTTCGAGATAATCCCGCTTTGCACTGGTATGAATGTCAAAGATGTACCGATATTGTTTCGGATCTGTTTTTTTGAATACCATGCGGATGGAACTCCATTGACCGATTTTATCGATATTCCAGCCATCTGCAGCCAGTTTTTCCATCCAGTTCTCATAGTCGGCTGGAACCATATAGCGAAACGTGGAAAACCATTCCGTTCTTGTTTTACTCATCGAAAATCCTCCGTGATCTGAAAAAGCTCTCGAATCCGTTCAATTTCTTCCGAAAGAATTTTTTCTCCAATCTTTGTGATTCGATACTGCTTCTTGCGTTCAATTTCCTGCGTTGGCTGGATCAAACCATCCGATTCCAGTTTTGACAGGCTTTGATAGACAGTGCCTGCACCCAGCTTGATCCTGCCTCTGGTAATTTTTTCAACATCCTGCATAATCCCATAGCCATGGTTTTCTTCCCGCAGTGAGAATAGGATGAAGAACATGGTTTCACTCATCGGGATAAACCGTTTCCTTATTTTCTGGTAATCCATCGGTACGCTCATTCTCTATAGGTTTTTATCGATTTCCGGGCTTAAAAAATAGGTTTGATTGTCTAATAAACAGGATTCATTCCTTTGCCAGCAATTCGAAATATAGGGAGAGTTTTTCGTTGTTGTGTTATTCTTATACTTCGCACAAAAAAAACACAACAACGATTCTTCTTTCTTTTTCGAAAAGTCAATCCATATTTTGAGTTGCTGCTCCTTTGGCTAAGCCCGGGCTTATATCACGATAAATTATAACGCATCGTGATATAGTAGCTATTATATCACAACGCGTTATATGTCAATCGATAATCGATCAATTTGAAATATGTAGAGGAGTTTTTATCGTTAGGTTGTTTTGAAAAAAGCACAAAAACAACAAATTTCCTTTTTTTTATTCGAAAAGTTAATCCATATTTCGAATTGCTGCATAACGATATGTTTTGGTGGTTGATGCGAAGGGTTGGCTAATCGTTCGAATGCTGCGATGAATGGCATTCGTTTCTTTGTAAATATTGATTTGTCAGAACTCGGCTTCACGGAATTTCAATTCAGGCGCCTTAATGCTGACGCGCGTATTTGCCGGAACGGAATCGGTCAGGAAGACGTTGCCGCCGATTGTGACATTGTCGCCAATCACGGTTTCACCGCCCAGAATGGTAGCTCCGGAATAGATCGTTACGTTGTTGCCCACGGTGGGATGGCGTTTCGTATCGCTCCGAGCTTGTCCGCTTTTCGGTGAAAGCGCGCCCAGAGTTGCTCCCTGATAAATTCGGACGTGGCTGCCGATGATTGTTGTTTCCCCGATGACGATGCCTGTTCCATGATCGATAAAGAAATATTCTCCGATGACAGCTCCTGGATGAATATCAATGCCGGTTTTACTGTGAGCGTACTCGGTCATCATGCGGGGGATTAACGGTACTTGGCGCAAATAGAGCTCATGAGCGATGCGATAGACAAAGATCGCAAAAAAACCGGGGTAGGAAAAAAGTACTTCCATTTTGCTTTTTGCCGCGGGATCACCTTCGAATGTAGCTGTCAGATCTTTTGCCAGATAGCGTTGGATATCCGGGATCTTCTGGATAATGGCTGAGCAAATTTCACGGGCTGCTGTTATATTTTCCGGTGTTTCTTCCAATGCCAACGAAATTTGTTTACAGAGTTTTTTCTGGATATGCTCCAATAATAATGCTGAGTATTGCTGCGGCGGAAGGCGGGTCAGGTAAGGATCGCCAAAATAGGCCGGGAAGAGCAGTTTTTGCAGATCATGCAAAATATCGATAACAGCGTTTCTTTCCGGCAGTCGCAGCAAAGAACCGTACATCGGAACATCATAATCGTTGTAGTTTTCAGCGATTCCTGCAGCAGCCTGCCTGATTTCATCTGTAGAATGATCCTGTTCCATGGTTTTCCTCTTTTTATCCGATTGATTTCCGCTGGTTATTCCGGATTGTTTATGCCTCACAGGTTCCATACAGCTCCCTATCCGGAGATCATCCAGCCAATATACATTTTACTCCCCGGATAGCTTCAGTTTCTTTCTTTGTTCGAATTTCTACTTATCAAGATTTAATAATCATCATTTTGAAATAGTAATTGCCCTTTTTCATGTGATAGAAGATTGCTTCGCCCTTGCAGGGCTCGCAATGACAAACTTCGCCACTGTGTGGCTCGCATGGTAATCTGTCATAGCGAGAATAGCATCAGCCCGACACGTTGTCATTGCGAGGAGGGCATGAGCCTGACGAAGCAATCTCTTTTCGTGTGGCACCCTTTACATAATGGGGCAGGGAGATTGCTTCGCCCTTGCAGGGCTCGCAATGGCAAACTTCGCACTGTGTGGCTCGCATGGTAATCTGTCATAGCGAGAATAGCATCAGCCCGACACGTTGTCATTGCGAGGAGGGCATGAGCCTGACGAAGCAATCTCTTTTCGTGTGGCACCCTTTACATAATAGGGCAGGGAGATTGCTTCGCCCTTGCAGGGCTCGCAATGACAAACTTCGCCACTGTGTGGCTCGCATGGTAATCTGTCATAGCGAGAATAGCATCAGCCCGACACGTTGTCATTGCGAGGAGGGCATGAGCCTGACGAAGCAATCTCTTTTCGTGTGGCACCCTTTACATAATGGGGCAGGGAGATTGCTTCGCCCTTGCTGGGCTCGCAATGACAAACTTCGCCACTGTGTGGCTCGCTCGGTAATCTGTCATAGCGAGAATAGCATCAGCCCGACACGTTGTCATTGCGAGGAGGGCATGAGCCTGACGAACCAATCTTTAAATAGCTACGAAAAAATGCCCTGTAGTTCGACATTCAGGGATGAATGCTCCAGATTGACGATTCCCGTGTTATTCGAGACAGGCGCTGCGCAAACCTGACACAACTCCTTGCATATAATACGGGTCAGGTGCAGAATTTTTCAAATAGCAGATCGCTTTTTCAGCTTGCATTCCCGGAGGAACATAGGCATAAGAGACGCATTCCCCGTCTGCCACACAGGCTGTCGCGCATTGATTCGGATCGGCTAACGTCATTTGAAACGACATGTAATCGGATCCAAATCGGTCGGTATCATATTGCATACACAAATCGCTCTCTGTGATATCCAGACTGTTCTCCGGTAATTCTGATTCCGTATATTGTCTGGAGTATTCCGCCTGATACTGGCAATACGTGCTTCCGCCACCCCCGCACCATTTTGTTCTTAAACCGGAAGTACAGGATTCTGTTACATACTCGACACCAACTCCACAGAACAAAGAAGTACTCCACAAGTCTAATCCATGAAAAACTCCCAGGCTGGGATGATTGTCAACGGATGAAAGCAACGGCCGGTTTGCTTCTCCTACATTGAAGGAGGTGTCAAAAACGGGCAGAATCGATTTCCCTGCGTTGATGGAATCATATGCTGATGTGCAATATTCATGCGTTTCCAAAATGCCGATCCAGTCTTCAATGCTGTAAGTTCCCTGATAAGTCGTTTGTGCACATTCCCAGAAAGGATCAATATATGCTCCATGTTTTCCTTTAGAAACATAAATCTGCGCATGACGGCTGCCGGGGACGGAGACATTGGCTGCGCTCATTTGATCAAATTGCACTGGCATGATCCCTGCTGGAGCTGGTATTTCGTAAATCCAGGCATGCTCATGACGGTGGATCACCAGTCTGCGAAGGATATAGCAGCGTGCGGATCCACCCGGATCATTGAATTGCTCTGACCAGTCTGGCGGATGCACACCGCAGGGTCCGTAAATTCGCTCCAGCCAAATTTCGATGGCTTCCGCATCCCCTTTGTGCCATTCGTATTGGAAAGCCGGAGTTTTCCATCCTAAAAAAGATCCGATATTCGGATATGCCCAGTCATCTTCATACAAAGCCACAACGGTTAAGATGACTCCGTTTTGCTGGATTCCATCCAGCAAAAATTGCGGAGAAACTTGATAGGCGTAGCGGATGACTTTCGCAGGTTCATCTACGTGCAGGTAATATTGTGGCGTAAAGGTGTTGGCAACCCAATTTTCCTCTGTTTCAGCGATTCCATCATCATCCCAGTCATCATCGTTTTGTGAATTTTGAGCCTCATCAGCGTTTTGATTTGAATAATTCTCTTCCTCGGAGGATTGATAGCCGGCAAATCCACTCTGATTAAAACCAAATGAGGTTTGTGCTGCAGCATTGAATGACCAACGCTGATCGGTTTCAGAACTATTGTCAAATTCACAATCCCAAAGCTGGATGTAGGAACCGCTTTCAGTTCCGGATACACCTGGAATATCTGCGCACTTCCCGGAGAAGAGATTCTGTAAATAACCATCCGAAGTGAGCGACCAGCGTTGATCGGTATCTTGATAATCCCATTCGCAATCCCATAATTGTAATTTTGCAGAATTCGCTCTTCCGGAAGCGCCTGGAACATCCAGGCATTTTCCAGATGCAGTATGAATCAGGTAGTTGTTGTTGTCGATTTCCCAATTTTGATCGGATGATGCATCACAATCGTTCAATTGGACCAGCGTTCCGTTCTCTGCATTGATCCCCTCCGGATCCATACATTTCCCGGAGAGCAGATTGATGATTGCGCTGTTATTTTGATTGTCAATGTTTTTCGGAGATGCTGCCAAAAGCGTAATAATCACCACTACATTCCAGATTAAAACCGAAATGACAATCCAATATCGGATTTTCATAGGTACCTCCTTCTTAACCGACCGGTTCCCCCATACCGGAATGGATCCATCAAATCGAAAATTTGAAAAGTCTTGTGATACAAGAGAGAAAGCTGGCTGTTATGTTGTTTTTTTGTTCTGTGAAAAAGCAATATAACATCGAATAATTCTTTCCATATTTCGAATTGCCGGAATGGATGACGGAATTGACCGAATTTTCGAATAAAGAGCGGTTTTTCCCAATATTTCGAAAAACTGGAATCCGTGGCTTTAGAATTTTGTTTCAGGTGGATATTTTTGGATTGAAGATAATAGAATTGACTGAAAGCAGGCTCAACTGCACAAAAAAAAGACTTCCCCATGATCAAAACCGTAAATATGATCAGGAAGACGATAAATATCTTCATTTTTATGCCTTTAACTTCATTCTACAATGAATTGTCCATCTCAAAACATTGATTTTCGATCCAATACTGTGAAATAAGGAGCGAGATTCTTTGTGGTTCTGATTATTTGTGCTTTGTGCCAACGATTATTATGATGAATCATTTATGGATTAATTTATCAGTGCGATCATAGAGTATCAATCTATTCCCACATTTGGCAGGAGATTGCTTCACCCTTACATCAATTCCATTTGACTTGTTTTCGAATAATTACATATAGACCATTATTCATTAAGGTAAAAGACTTTAATATTTGTAGACAATTTTTTCCATTTCTCCTAATTCCCATATTTCGAATTGCTGGTATACAATAAGAATAGAAGCTGGTTACATAAAAAGGATCATTGAAAACAAAATACAATGGAAGAAAATCAAATTAAAAAATTGTTAGCGTCAATCGCTCAAGGTGAAATTTCTGCTGAGGATGGATATAAAAAACTGCGAAATTATCCATTTGAAAGTGTTGAAGGTTTTGCGGTTTTGGATCATCAACGGGAGATGCGGACTGGTTTCCCGGAAGTGATCTTTGGGCAGGGGAAGACGGATGATCAGATTGTGGAGATTTTTCTGCGTCTGAAAGCAAAAAATCCGAATGTGATGGCAAGCCGCATTTCAGCGGAAGTCTATGCCCGCATCAAGGATAGGCTGCCGTTTGCAGTTTATGATTCAATGTCACGTATTCTGTATACCAAAGAAAAGGATGGCTCTATCCCTGGAATAACCGTGGTTACAGCGGGTACAGGGGATATTCCAGTTGCCGAAGAAGCTGCGTTAACCTGTGAGCTGATGGGTAATAAGGTGCAGCGCATCTATGATGTCGGTGTGTCCGGCTTGCATCGCCTGATTCATCGTCTGGACGATGTACAGCAATCCAATGTCATCATCGTTGTCGCCGGTATGGAAGGCGCCCTGGCAAGTGTAGTCGGCGGACTGGTTCAATGTCCGGTCATTGCGGTTCCTACCAGTATCGGATATGGAGCGAGCTTTCACGGTCTGGCTGCATTACTGGCAATGTTGAACAGTTGTGCCAGCGGTGTCGCGGTGGTAAACATCGACAATGGCTTCGGCGCCGGCTGCATGGCTTCGCGCATTAATCAACTGGCAGGCAGGTGATTCAGTTTTTACAATCATGATTCCCTTTTACTGGCATTTGCACCTGCACTTCAGCAGCAATTCGAAATATGGATTGACTTTTCTAATAAAGGATTCTTTTGATATTTCAAATTACTGGCAATTTGAGATGTAGATCGACTTTTTGAATAAAAAGCGACACCTTCATATACATAAAATCTTATATTTATATTGCTGCAAAATTTTGGCTTAGATTCATTGGATATCAATTTTTCTGATGGAATAGAAGAGATGGACGGTTAAATGGATTCCAGAAAGATGAAATGGTTTTATCGCTTGTCATTAGCTGAAGGGATCCTATGCCTCGGATTTTACCTTTTTTCTCCGGGCGGCAGCGGTGAAGGACAGCTTTTCTCTTTCAGCAAGATTCGTATTTTCCTGATTTTGCTGACTATGGCTGGAATTATTAAATATCTTTTCCCGCTAATCAACAAGCATTTTTTTGGATGGGTTCAATCCAAGCTCCGGATTGCTTCTATCCGTTTCTTCTTGCTCATATGGTCTCAACTGCTGATCCTCGGTGTAGTCAGCGGATTAAGGACCTTGTGGCTTCTGTATCATTCCACAGGACTCTATACCTGGCAGGCTGCTTATCAACGCTTGTTCCCGTTGCTGCTATGGGTTGTCCTTATCTGTCTTCAAATCTTATTGTTCCTGCTGCTGGATTCAGCTCCGCAATTCAAATTCGCTTATCGTTCAGAATCCGGATTATGGCGACGATTTTTCGTGTTAATCCTGATTGGACTCGCTGCAGGGATCTATGTGTATCGGACGCGGATCGGATTGGTGAAGGATAACAACTTCTTTGGAAAACCGACAGTGCCGCTACTGGAGTGGCATCTTTTGGCAGGATTTCTTTTCAGCCTGATATGGATTATCTTGGACCAATGGAGAGCCAAAAAGATTCCGCACTCGATAATCCGTTTGCTTCCGCTCCTGATCTGGCTGCTTGCAGTCGGAATCTGGTTGAGTATACCCAATCAGGAGGGCTTTTTTTCTCCTCCGGGCAGAGCACCGAATTATGAAGTATATCCGTTTTCGGATGGCTCATTTTATGGCCATTATGCACGCAGTTTGGCGGAAGGGATGGGTTTCAAAGGGGATGATATTCCACCACGGCCGCTCTATATTTTGATTTTAGCAATCTTCCATTTAATAGCCGGAAATCAATATCAATCCGTGATCCTTTTACAGACACTCTTGCTGGCATTGCTGCCGGTTCTGGTATATCTGATAGGCAAAGACCTGCATAGTGTGAGCGCTGGAATCGGCGCAGCCTGGCTGGTCATCCTGCGGGAAACCAACGCCATACTCAGCGCTCCGTTTGGTCACAATGTTTCTACGACGAAATATTTCTTTTCCGATTTACCAACAGCGCTGGCTTGTGCCTTTTTCGTGTGGATGTTGATCCGCTGGCTGAACAAGCGGAAACAAAATTCAGCGGAATCACTTTTTTATGCATTATTATCCGGCGGTAGTCTGGGAATCATGACACTGATTCGGACACAAAGCCTTTCCTTGTTGTTTGTGGCGATTCCTGTAATGCTGGCGGGGATCCGAAAGGATCGCAAATACGGGTTCCTGGAAGGCGGATTTTTTACGATTGCCATTCTTTGCTGTCTAACGCCATGGCTGATCCGGAACCAGCGCATTACGGGCAGTTTTATTTTTGATCACCCGATGACACAAACCGGTGAAATGGCAGCCAGTTATAATTTGGGCGGATTGGATATGACGCGCTCTGACGGGATGAATGATGCCGAGTATTCTGATATGCTGACGGATGTGATTCGAAAATCAATTCAGACATATCCAAGAGAGATTTTGGCTTTTATTGGCGCTCATTTTGCGAATAACGAAATCAGCAACCTGCGTTTATTCCCGCTGCGAGATGAACTTACTGCTCCCGAAGATATCATAAAACCTCGGACGGCTTTTTGGGAGACATTGGACAGCGCCAATCTCAGCAGCTATCATCTCATTTTTCTGGGGTTGTCCTATGCAGTCATCGGATTGGGTATTGCAGCCGGGATGAAAAAAAATTCGGGCAGCGGTCTGATTCCGATTTTGATATGCCTGTTATATAATCTCAGCACGGCTGTCGGACGTTATTCCGCCGGGAGATATCTGATACCGGTAGATTGGATTCTTTTCTTATATTTTTCGATTGGTCTGGCGGAATGGATGATGATGATGGTTCGTCTGAGCGGACATGAACAGATTTTAGAGATCAGGAAAGATGCAGACGAAGCTGTAAAAGAAAAATCGGTGAACCTGACCAGGAAAAGTGCAGTCTGGCTATTGATTTTTTTAATCATCGGTTTATCTTTGCCGCTCAGTGAAAAATGGATTCCTATGCGATTTATTCCGGCTACAAAGGAAGAAGTTTTTGCGAAATTGCATGTGGCTGCTTCTGATTTTGACAAAGAAGGCTTGATCGTGAATAAAGCAATCGCAATATATCCGCGTTATTATGCAGCGGGTGAAGGGGAACCGGAAAGTGCGAAACAAGGCTATGGGGTTGCTGCATATGGACGGCTGGTATTTCTGACTTTGGCGCCGAATGGTTTTGGCACCATCGAATTAAAAACCGATTCAGTTCCGGAATATTTTCCGGATGGTGCAACCATCTGGATGATCGGACATGAAAACGGCGCTACATCCGTTGCCGAACGCGTGTTGGTTGAACGGAACAATAGTGATGTTGTCTATTACGGAAAAAAATAGGTTTTCGGGCAGCGATTGCCCGATTGTCAGGAGGGAAATACAATGAAATTTCTGATTGCAGGATACGGTTCTATTGGCAGAAGGCATTTACGAAATCTGCAGTTATGCGGAGAAAATGATTTGTTTCTGCTGCGATCCCATCAAAGCACATTGCCAGAGGATGAAATCCGGCATATTCCGGTGGTAACCGATATTGAAGAGGCGTTGAAACAGAAGCCGGATGGTGTAATCATCGCTAATCCGACTGCTTTCCATCTGGATGCTGCTATTCCGGCAGCCAGAGCCGGCTGTTCGATTCTGATGGAAAAACCGATTTCTAACAGCCTAGAGCGGATTTCAGAGTTGAAAACCGCGTTATCCGATGGGAAAGGAAAGCTCTTAATGGGTTTTCAATATCGGTTTCATCCCGGTTTGATCAAAGCGCGCGAATTAATGGGATCGGGCAGTATCGGACGTCCGCTGTATTTCAGAGTATCCTGGGGAGAATATCTGCCGGGATGGCACCCATGGGAAGATTATCGAAAAAGTTACAGCGCGCGCTCGGATCTGGGCGGCGGCGCTGCGCTGACATTATGCCATCCTTTGGATTATATCCGCTGGCTGTTTGGAGAAGTGTCCATGCTGTGGGGTTTCAGCGGAAAAATCAGTGATCTGGAAATCTCGGTGGATGACCTTGCTGAAATTGGACTGCAGTTGGACAATGGTATGGTCGGTACCGTTCATCTGGATTATTTCCGCAGGCCTGGCAATAATGAAATGGAAGTTGTCGGATCCGATGGCGTCCTCCATTGGGATAATCAGACTGGAATCGTGACCATTCATAAAACAACACTTCCTTCAGAACAGACATTTCAGCAGCAGGAAGGATTTGAACGTAACTGGCTGTTTCTGGATGAGATGCGGCATTTCATCGCTGTGACAAAAGGTGAAGCCGATCCATCTTGCACACTGGATGACGGTGTGATCACGGAACAGATGGTAATTGCTTTGAAACATTCCTGGAATGAAAAGCGAATGATTCCAATAGCAGAGGTGAAGGCTCTTGTATAATTCTTTGCGCAAAAAACCATTTTTATTCTTCCTGCTGTGGTTCTGCATACTGGCAGTTGCTTTTACCTGGCCGCTGTGTCAGCATATTTTTCGCGAAATAGCTGGCGAGATTGGCGATAACATCTATTTCATCTGGATGATCGGATGGCTGCAGAAAGCGCTATTTGTTCTCCATACCAATCCTTTGAACGTTTCGTTTCTGAATTACCCGGAAGGCTGGAACATGGCGCGGACAGAAATGGCGCCGGCGCAATTGGTGCAGGCATTGCCGTTTTCTTTAATTGGCGGTGAAACTTTCGGATACAACATGTCACTGTTGGTGAGTTTCGTCCTGTCCGGTTTATTGATGTGTTATTGGGTGCGTCATTTGACGGGTTCGAACTGGGCTGGACTGATCAGCGGGACAATTTTTGCCTGTCTCCCTTATCGGCAGGCACATTTTCTGATCGGCCATCTGAATTTGTCCGGCACACAATGGATACCCCTGTTTTTCTGGGGATGGTTTGACCTGCTGAAGCCGGGATTGAATCAGATTCGGAAAAAATCCGCTTTTCTGGCAGCGCTCGGTTTAAGTTTGACCGCTCTGTGTTCACAATACTATTTCTTTATGTTATGTCTGATTGCTGGATTTCAGCTCTTGATCCAATTTCTGTTCATTGAAAAACAGCGTCTGAAAGATCGGAATACCTGGCTTTCATTGGGATTTTTTATTCTGTTTTCGATACCCTTAGTGGCTGCAGCGGAATTGCCATTCTTGGCTTTGGCAGGATCAGGTGGGATGCCTGACCGTGATTGGGGTGCGGCAAGAATGTATTCCGCTGGATTGACTGATTTTCTGCTCCCGGGAACCATGCATTTCGCATTTGGCGAATGGGTTGGAAGTCATTTTAATCGGGATCTTTGGAATGAAGCGACCTTGTATGTCGGCGTCATCGCTCTGGGACTTATGATCTATGGGTTGATTCATAAAAAGGGAGGAACATCCTGGGTATGGTCGATAATCTTGAGCGGGACGATCACCGGTCTGGTGTTTGCGATGGGGACGGATCTGCATTGGAATGGCACTCCGGTCGAAATATCGCTTCCGGTTTTCCTGCAGGCTCGTCTGGATCGTGAAACGATTCCTCTCATATTGCCGGGATTTGTTTTCTTCAAATTCTTTCCATTTTTTGGAAAGCTTCGCGCCATGATGCGATTTGGTCTATTTACATTGATTCTCATCGCCTGCGGAGCCGGATTTGGTTTTGCTGAGCTGCTGAGACGAATAAAATCCAATCAACGCTGGATCGTTACGGTCATAACCGTCTGTTTGATCCTATTTGAATTCTTTCCGGAACCGATTCAGCAATTCTCGGAAATTAAACCACGTCCGGTTGATGAATGGCTTGCCGCGCAGCCGGGGAAAGGTTCCGTGATGCGGATTCCTTTCTATCTGAACGATGACCAGGCTGGCACGTATTATACGCTATATCATGAAAAGCCTTTTATTGGCGGATTTTTTAATGCCTTTCCTCCTCCTCAATACAGTGCTATCAAAGGCTTGATGGAGACTTTTCCTTCGAGAGAATCGCTGGCTGAGGCAAATCAGTTGGGAGTTGAGTATTTTCTAATTGAGAAGCGAGAGGTAGAAGCTGCTATTCAGCGTAGTGATGATGAATTCGGCTGGGAAAGTCTGGATGCGCTGCTGGCTGCTTGTGATAAAAGCGGGCTGAAATTGGCAGGAACATTCGGCGATGTGATTGTGTATCTGAATCGAGAGGAAGAATGCGCGGAATGCAAATGGTTGAAAGAATCCTTGAGAAATTCGCAGTAATCACTGCGGCTGCGGTTGGCATTTACATGCTGGCTGTGAGTATGCGGCTTGGACCCGGTGTGGGTGGCGATGCAGTGATTTATATTACCTCAGCAAAAAATCTGCTTGCCGGCAACGGGTTGGGTTTGGTCAATCCGGCTGGAGATTTCCGATTGCTGCCATATTTTCCCCCGTTTTATCCCTTATTCCTGGCTTTCTTTGGCTTGCTTGGATTTTCCATCGCCAAAATAGCCGGAATACTCAATATAGTTCTCTTTACACTGACGATCATCCTAATCGGTCTATGGATCAAGAGAACGACGAAAAATACAGTGGCGAGTTTTTTGGGAAGCTTGCTGCTGGCATGTTCCCCGATCCTTATCCCGGCCTATTCCTGGGCGATGTCCGAGCCGTTGTGCATTTTTCTGGGCACGACCGGTTTGATTTTATTCGATCGCTATCTTGAATACCACACACCACGATCTCTTATCGGCAGCGCGATCTGCTGCGGTTTGTCATTTCTGACCCGATATAGTGCTGCGGCTTATATCGCTATGGGGGGCATTTTTCTGCTTTGTTTCCAAAAGCAGGAGCTGAAAAAAAGGATCAGCAGCGCTTTTCAATTTGGGTTGATTTCTATATTTCCCATGATTCTGTGGCTTGTTTATGATCTGCAAAAAACAGCCACTGTAGCGTCCCGCAGCATGATGCAGAGCACAGACTTTAATGCGGAAATGACTCGTTTCAACGAACAAATGAAATCAGTTTTCCTGCAATGGCTGATCCCTGATTCCTGGATCGAAAATCCTGTTTATCCGGCATGGATAAATGAAATTCTTTATGTTCTTGTGATTCTGCTGCCTCTTGTAAGTCTGCTATACGGTATTTTCCGGAATCTTCGGAAACGATCCTCGGTTCCTGAACAATGGATTCCCCGCATGGACAACATGCTATTGATATTGAGCGGATTCTATTTTATCTATTGGATCGTGATCTTTGGCGTCTCTGTGATGACGTTCCCTCCCATTACGATCGGACCCCGCATGTTTACACCGATCCATGTTGCATTTCTGTGGCTGCTGGCAATTCTCTTTGCCTGGATCGATATGGCACTGAAAAAAAAGCCGTATCTGCGTGTCATCAGCATGATTCTGTTGTTTGGTTTTACGGCTTTCTATGGCTTAAGAGCCATCCGCATCGCTCATCAGAATGCGATTGACGGATTGGGGTATCATGCAGTTCGCTGGAAGGAATCGGATGTGGTTGATTATCTGAGGGAGAATGTCCCTCAGGATCAGTTGATCGTCACGAATGAAGAGACAGCTCTTTTATTTTTAATGAATCGCACATCCTGGCCGATGCATGAGGTTTATGTTCAGGAACCCGATCCGGATTTTTACCATTATGAAACGGGTCCCGTAAAAGCGACGGATTTTGGGCGTGCCGCATTTCAGAGAGGCGAAGCGCTGCTGGTCGTTTTCGATTCCTTTGAGGATCAGATGCAGGGAATTTATGGCGAAAATACGAAAACCAGGATTTCCACTTTACTCGAAAACCTGCAAGTTGTCTTTGACGGGGATGACGGAACGATATACCAATTAAATCAGGATTCATAAATGATCTTTTTTGGAACCCTTGGCTTGTTACAGATTTTGGCATTACCCGGCTTGATCCTGATCAAAGCGTTAAAAGTTCGCGGCGGACTTGTAGAGCGCATGATTTATTGCTTCCCGCTCAGTTTGCTGGTGAATTATCTGGCTGTCTTTCTCCTCACTGTGGCAGGTATTTATATCCGGCTGGTTGTACTCATCTTGATAGCTTTGGAAATCTTCTTGCTGGTATACCTTTTTCGCAGCAGTTTGCGCCAGCCGTTTTCTGCAATGATCCAAAGATTCTATGCCGCGTTTGTCTCGGAACTCAATCCTTTTCATCAGATGGTACCGAACAATAAGGGAGTTTATTCGATCCTTTCTTTCGGAATCTGGATTGTGTTTGGCTGCAGCGCAGTGTCCGCTGTGCTCTGGGGTTTGCATGTCTGGAGGTTGAATTTCGGGACGATCTTCAGCGGTCAGGACACACTTTTTTCCTGGAATACCTTTGCCGAAAGCTGGGCTCAGAATCTAATTCCTGTCAGTCATGGTGCTTATCCTCAGTTGGTTCCGACAAATTGGTCTCTGAGCTATGTACTGCAAGGTAAGGATGCAGTTCAGCTTTTTAACACCTTGATTCCGCCAGTTTTCTTTTTACTGATATTTGTGATGTTATTCGATCTGGGTTTTCAAAAACGAGAAAGTGGATTTTTTATTGCTGCAGTTATTGCGCGATACATGATGAAAAAATTGATGGGCGATCAAATTGCGGATGGATACATGGATGTGCCGGTATCCTTTATGAGCTTGCTGGCTGTGTATACGCTCCTGAAAGGTATTGAAAAGGACAAATTTGGACAGTTCCAGACAATTATTCTCGCAGTTGTTTTTGCTTCCGGAGCCGCCATTACAAAACAGGCTGGATTGATGATTCTGGCTCTGACACCATTTTTCGCAGCTATTTGGCTGAAAGATGGCATTGCTTGTATCAGCCGTAGAAAATTTTTTCTCATCCTGTTGATTCCCTGCATGGTCGTTCTGCCTTGGTATTTGCTCTGCTGGATTAACAGCAGAGTTCCTGATCCAGCAAGCGGCGAACTGCTGGCAGATGGAATCAGACAATTCAACGAACGTTATGAATGGTCTCATAAACTGTTTTTAGCCCGGCAATCTTTGGGAAAATATGTTGTCTTTTTTATACTTAGCATAATCGGACTGCCGCTGATCCCCAAACGATATCGGCTTCCTTTCTTTTTGTGTTCCTGGCCATTAGTAATTGTCTGGGCTGCCTTTTTCTCTTATGATGCCCGAAATCTTGCCTGTGCTCTGCCTTTCATCGCGCTTTCTTCCGGTATGGCAGTGGATGGCGGAATCCGTTGGATAGCGGACTTAACCGGTATGAGGAAAATCAGTCAAATAAAAGTCTGGATTCCGCTGACTTTGCTGATCGTCGCCCTGCTGATTGGCCTCTGGTTTTTATTACCGGAAGCGGAACTGTCAGAAGTGCAGCGGTTAAAACAACGGGAACTTTTTGGCAAAGAACTGAATGAAGAATTGCTCTATGGAATTATTGGTGAAGAACACCATGAAAAGGATATCCTGACGGATTATCCGGCGTATTTCCTGAGCGGATATAAAGATTGCTGCGAAATGGCTGATTTTTCCGACGCACCAGCTTTTGAATGGCTTCTTTCCAAGGGTACCATTCGATATATCTTAATTCCAGAACAAATTCAAAATCACTCTCAGGATTCGGCGGTTGTACTTGATAAGTGTGTACAAACCGGACTATGCAGACAGGTTGGCTGCAGCGCCGGTTATTATGAACCTTATTGTCTGTATACTGTCTCTGAATCTAAATGAATATCGATCGAATTCAACCACGAAAAGAAGAGTGAACAACAGATAGCGCTTCCGATAATCCGAAAGCGTTATGGATATTTTGATCTCTTGATTTGGTGGGAATTGCCTGAAAAATCGGGACGAAATAAAAAGTTATTGTAAAATTAAATTGCTACAGCGATAATTTACAGAAATTTTTTGCAGAATAACCAATCTCATCCTTTTGAATGAATATTTGAATTGATTGGTTTAAAAATGATGCTTTCGTGCGAAAAATGGGAAGGATCATGTTTTTACAGCAATTCTAAATAGGGTAGGAATTATATGTTGTTGTGTTGTTTTTGCACGGATTGTAAAAACAACATAACAACAATTTCTCTCGTTATTTAAAAAGAATGTCCATATTTCGAATCGCTGATGATTTAGTAGTAAAATTTTTTCCGGTGAAAAATGAATATCCTACGAGGAGTGAATGAAAGATCCTTTAGAAATACTTGTAACCAATGATGATGGTATCCATGCGCCTGGACTCTGCGCACTGGCACAAGCAGCAAGCAAGATCGGGAATGTAACGGTCATCGCTCCGGATAAGAATTGGTCAGCATCCGGTCATCAAAAGGCGCTGGGAAGACCCCTTCGTGTTGAACAGGTCCCTTTTGACAATGGTATATCCGCTTACATGACAGATGGGGGACCTTCGGACTGTACTGCTCTGGTTGGACTGGGTTTTTTGAAAAAAAGAGTTGACCTGGTTCTCACTGGAATCAATCCAACAGCGAATGTCAGCCGGGATATTACTTATTCTGGAACGGTTACCAGCGCTCTGGAAGCAACCATTTGGAATATGAAGGGCATTGCATTTTCCATCGATGCCAATAAAGTCAAACCAGATCAAATCGATTTTTCTGCTGCAAAAGAAATCATCATACATGTCGTTCAAACATATCTGAAGCATGAATTACCTCCCTTCACGATATTAAATGTCAATATTCCGTATTTACCGCTTTCTCAGATTCGGGGATACAAGATTACTCGCGGCGGATCCAGATATTATCGGGATGAACTGGTTTCTTGTGTGGATCCGTTTGGACGCCCTTATTATTGGTTTGGCGGACTGCCACCCTATGGTGATGAGGATGAAGGAACAGATTGCGGAGAACTGTCCCGCGGTTATGTCAGTATCACACCGATTCACCTGGATCTGACAGCCTATGAGATGATGCCAGCTATTCAAAAATGGGAATGGAATTGGCAAGGAGATAATGTATTATGATACGTACGATAAAAACTTTTATGTTTTTGACAATAATCTCTTTTTGCTTTTTCTTTTCTTCTTGTACCCCAAAAATTACTGAAACTCCGACTGTCATTCCAACAGCCATGCTGCCGACAAGAATTGCAGCCACATTAGAACCAGTAGAAATTGAAACTGATTGCGTCAACAGCTTCTATTATTTGGATGATGTCAATTATCAGGACGGCACAGAAGTGGAAGCAGGGTCCGTTTTTCTCAAAGAATGGGAAGTCCAGAATAATGGATCGTGCGACTGGAATGAAAAATATCGGCTGCGATTTGTTTCCGGCGATCAGATGGGCGCGCCTGATTCTGTACCCATTCCATCTGTCATTGTGGGAAGTAAAGGCAAGCTTTCTGTAGAATTGCAGGCGCCTAAAGAACCTGGGACTTATCGTTCGGTCTGGAAGGCTTTTGGCAGTGATAACCGATCATTTGGCGAAACCGTTTATGTAGAAATTGTTGTGAAATAATAAAAAAGTGGATTTATTTTTCACTCGAAAAATAAATCCACCTGGTTGTTTTTTTTATATGACTTCTTCGATTCGATCAGATTGTTTGCGTAAAACAATCTCATTATCTTCGTTCAACGTGATCCGAATGGAATCACCCTCAGAGAATTGACGGGCAAGCAGCGCATCCGCAAGCGGGTCTTCTACTTTTTGTTGAATGACTCTGCGTAGTGGTCTGGCACCCATTTCCGGATCAAATCCATCTCTGGTCAGTTTTTCTAATGCACTTTCTGTAACAGAGATACGGATTTGCTGTTCTTTCAGACGTTCATTCAATTTTTGAATTTCAATTTCCGTAATCTGTTGCATATCTTCTAAATTCAGCATGCGGAAAACAATCACGCTGTCCAGGCGGTTGACAAATTCCGGCCGGAAGGTCTTTTTTAATTGTTCAAGCAGCTTTTTACGCATTTCATTGTAATCATCTTTTTCTTCATCACTTTTTTCGGTTTTCAATGAGAATCCAAACGTGTTTTGCCGTTTGATAAGATCATCACCAATATTGGAGGTCATTACAATGATTGTGTTCTTGAAATCGACTTTCTTGCCGCGGGCATCAGAAAGCTGGCCTTCTTCCATGATTTGCAGCAGAATATTTTGAATTTCCGGATTTGCCTTATCCATCTCATCAAAGACGACAATCGAATATGGACGGCGGCGGATAGCTTCTGTCAGCTGTCCTGCATCATCGTAGCCGACATATCCCGGAGGAGCGCCTGTCAAACGGCTTGCAGAGTGCCGTTCCATAAATTCTGACATATCAAGCTGGATCAGTGCATCCTCGCTGCCAAAAAGAAATTTTGCCAGCGCTTTCGTCAATTCAGTTTTTCCGACACCCGTTGGACCTAAAAATAGGAAGGATCCGATGGGGCGATGGGGATCTTTCAACCCGGAACGCGATCGGCGGATGGCATGCGCAATGGATTTAATCGCATCATCCTGACCGATAATCAATTTGCCAAGCTCATCTTCCATTCTCAACAACCGTTCCGATTCCTTTTCAGCCATTTGCATCACCGGAATGCCGGTCCACATGGATACAATTTCTGCAATATCATCCGCATTCACGGTCGGAGCAGTATCCCGATCCCATTGTTTGCTTTGATCTTCGATCTGTTGCTCCAATTGAGCTTCTCGGTTCTGCAGTTCGGCTGCCTGATCGTCTTGTCCCTGTTCTGCAGCCATCAGCATCAGTTTTCTGGTTTCTCGGAGGTCAGCCATAAGCTGATTGGCAGCGGCTGCCGCCGGGCTCTTATACATGCGGACGCGGGAAGATGCCTCATCAATTAAATCGATGGCTTTATCTGGCAGGAAACGCTCAGATACATAACGGACAGAAAGCGAAACGGCTGCTTCCAACGCCTCATCCGAAATTGTCAGTTGATGATGCTCCTCATATTTGGGACGCAATCCTTTTAGGATTTCAATGGCTTCTTCGGCTGTCGGTTCATTGACCAGAATTGGCTGAAAACGACGTTCAAGGGCTGCATCACTCTCGATATTCTTACGATACTCTTCGGATGTTGTGGCTCCGACAACTTGAACTTCTCCGCGCGATAAGGCTGGCTTGAGGATGTTTGCTGCATCAACAGTCGAACCGGATGCTCCGGCTCCTACCAGCATGTGAATTTCATCGATGAATAAAATTGCTTTCGTCGTTTTCAACTCTTCGATGACGCGTTTCATACGGTCTTCAAACTGACCGCGGTACATCGTTCCGGCAACCATCGATCCGACATCTAATTGGAGAACGCGTTTGTTTAACAATTGTGCCGGTACATTTCCTTCCACAATTGCCTGTGCCAATCCTTCCACGATGGCTGTCTTTCCTACCCCCGGTTCACCGATGAGTGCGGGATTATTTTTGGTTCTGCGGGCTAAAATCTGAATTACCCGCGCAATTTCATTTTTTCGGCCAATCACAGGATCCAATTTTCCCATTGCAGCTTTGGCAGTGAGATCTGTAGCAAGCTGATCAATCAACGGGGAACTGCTTTTTGCATTCTTATCCGATTTGACTTTTTTTGCCGGTTTAATGGCAGTGTCAGATTGTCCTTGTGTATCTGTCGGAGGAGTGGTCCCTTCTTCTAATACTCTTCTTAATTGGCGGCGTACCTGTTCCGGACTGATGCCGAGTTTTTTCAGGATTGTAACTGCTTTTGATTCTGGTGTATCGATCAGGCTTAACAGCAGGTGTTCTGTGCTGATATACACTTGCCCCATTTTAGTCCCTTCGATTACCGCCCTTTTTAAGATATCCTGTACTTCGGGAGATAATACTTCTTCCGATTTCTTCTCTTTCTTCTCTGTAGAAAACCCGTCCATACGGGACAAGATTTCACGAACGCGATCCGCTGTAAGATCTAAATCTTTCAGCACCTTGCCTGCAGTCGATCCTTCCACCAGCAGCAGACCGATCAGAATGTGTTCGGTTCCAATCATGTCCGCATTGTTTTGGTCAGCTTCCTGATGGGCAAGGCTCAGTACACGTCGTGCTCTTTGTGTAAATCTGTCAATTCCGGCCATTAATTCTTTTTTTTCCTTTATTTTTATATCCGCAACGTTTCAAATTAAAACCTTGTTCGGTTAATTTATTTAATAAACTTTTTTTTCTGGGTTTATTTTACCAGTTTATCCTTAGTGTTCTTTCGTAGTAATACGAAAATAAAACCTGCCTTCCGAATCAATCAGCAAATCATTTTCTTTATGATTCAAATTGCTGCTTCTTTAGTATAAAGTATGCTGACTGGAATCATTGTTAGAAATGTATTAATACTTGGATCTTGAAAATCGTAATGCCTGAAAGCTGCCTGATGAAATCCGGTTTTCGCGTAAACGGATTTCTTTTGAGCATTCAAAATGAATCTTCCTTGTAATAAAAATCGCTGATAAATCCGCAATTCGAAATATTGAAACAAAGAAAGCCTGTCATTGTTATTATCCTGCAGGGGGGGAAACAATCTTCTGCCATATGAGAAGCGATTACTTCTTCGGGTTGACACTCTCCTCGCAATGACAATTCAATCCATGAATGATTCATCGATTAAAGCGAATTATTGCTGGAAAATTATTATTATGATCTCTTCATGTATAATAATCTCAACAGGATCGGGCTGACTCTGAAAAGTGATCCCATGAAACCGCATATGGCTTTGGCTGTCCAGAGAATCTGTACTTTCAATATTTCTCTCAATTCTCAAAAGGCTTTCCTAAAATTTGAATTACTGCATTATTTGCCATCGGAAAACTCCATGCAATTGACTTCATTCTTATTCTTATTGTTTTTTCTGGTTGTCAGTTCGATTTATTATCTTTTCCCGTCGAAATATCGCTGGATCTGGCTCCTATTAGTCAGTTATTGCTTTTACGGAATCGGGAATATCAATTCGGTCGGTTTATTAATTCTGGTTACTGTTACAACCTGGTATGGGGGCAATCTCATAGCAGGAGCAAGGCATAATCATCGAATCAGGAATAGCTCCGCCCATCAAAAAATTATTCTTGCTGCGTGCGTTTTGCTCAATATCGGTATCCTTGTATTTTATAAATATTCCAATTTCGCGATCTACAACTTAAACCGGATTCTACGAATCGGACAAATCCCGCCGATTCAATTTACATTCAATTGGATTATGCCGATTGGTATTTCCTTTTTTATCCTTCAGGCGCTGACCTATCCCATTGATATTTATCGGGGGAAAATCAATCCGGAAAAGAATCCGTTGAAATATGCTTTATTTGTTTCTTTCTTTCCGCAAATTCTGTCCGGACCGATTGGAAGAGCAAAAAATATGCTCCCGCAGATCAGTACAAACCATCAATTTGATTTTGATCGCATTAAACATGGCATGTGGCGGATGTTATGGGGATTTTTTCAAAAAATGGTGATCGGTGATCGGTTATCCATTTTCATCGCTTCTGTCTTCGATGATCCGGTCGTTTTTCAACATGGTGGAATCATTAATTGGATCGCGATGGTTTTTTTCGGACTGCAAATTTATTATGATTTTGCCGGTTATTCAAATATTGCAATTGGTGCTGCTCAAATTTTAGGCTATTCCATACCCGTGAATTTTCTCCGTCCCTATTTCTCAAAATCTGTGACAGAATTTTGGAAACGTTGGCATATCTCGTTAACCAGCTGGTTTCGAGATTACCTCTATATCCCTTTGGGGGGAAATCGAGTTGGGAAAATACGCCATGCTGCCAATATCCTGATAGTCTTTCTGGTGTCCGGATTATGGCACGGCGCAAATTGGACTTTTATCATTTGGGGACTTCTCAATGGCTTTTATCAACTCATTGAGCTTTCTCTCAAATCTGTTCTAAAACCGATAATTGGACAACGGTCTTTTCAATTAAACTCTTTTGGTTGGAAAAGTCTCCGTGTTGTAATGGTTTTTTTCCTGACTGATTTTGCCTGGATTTTTTTCCGCTCGAACACGATTCATGATGCATTCGGATTCATTAAAGGCCTCTTTTACTTCAATCCGCAAATCCTGCTGGATGATCAACTGTATCAATATGGATTAACCCGAATCAATATGCAGATCCTTCTGATTGCTCTGGTTATTTCCGTAACTGTCAGTTGGCTTCAGAGAAGCGGCAGTATATGTGAAAAGATGGATCGTCAACCTTTCTGGTTTCGCTGGGCTGTAATTTTGACAGGGATTTTTGCAATTCTGCTGCTGGGAATCTACGGTCCCAATGTCGATACCAGTCAATTTATTTACACGAAGTTCTGATGAGAAATAATTCGAATATTTTATCAATCTTTCGAATTAGAAGAAAAAACATTTCAATATTTCGAAATGGTAGATGAGAAGAAAAACAAATGATGAAAAAGATCGTTTCCGCCATTTTATTTTCTGTGCTCTTGTATTATTCATTCCAGATGGTCAATGAGATGCTATTTATTAAGACGGAAGTAAATGCAGCAAAAGACCTGGTATTAGAACCGAAAAAAACGATTGATGTTTTCTTTCTTGGCACCAGTCATGTCTATTGTGGTGTCAATCCTTTGGAAATCTGGAAACAAAGCGGAATTACCAGTTTTGATCTCGTTACAAATCGCCAGCCAATCTGGGCTTCTTATAGTATTTTGAAACAATCGTTGAAACAACAAAAACCCGCTGTTATATTTTTCGAGGTTCTCGGAGCCACAGATTATGTGGAAGGATTAATTGAGAGCGACCGGGGAAATCATGCGACACACCTCGCTATGGATCCTATTCCACTTTCTTTTTCAAAAATCATGGATGTTCTGCGGATTGATGAGATCAAGAAGAAACAGGAAATGTTGTTTCCAGTGATTTATCATCACCGCCGTTTGGTGGAAAACGAACTGAATTCTACCGATCTGTTATATCCTTTTACGCGAAATCGCAATATTCAGAAAGGATATGTCCTTTCTTTAAAAACCGAACCGCAAGAAAGATCAGGTCCTTATCCGACACAATCGATACCGCTGCATCCAACTGCAGAAAAATATTTGATAAAAATCATTGAATTATGCAGGGAAGAAAAAATTCCGCTGGTTTTATTTAAAACACCTGCACCTTCTTCAGAAAATTTGCTGATGCAGTTGAATGGCATTGCCGAACTGGCTGATAAATTTGACATACCATGGATTGATTTCAATCGTCTCGTTGACCAGATCCATCTGGATTATTCAACCGATTTCGTCGATGGCGGGCATCTGAATGTATTTGGCGCAAAAAAAGTATCTGCATACTTAAGCCAGTATCTACAGGAACATTTTCACCTCGAGGATCGGCGGAAAGATTCGAAATTTTCTTCCTGGAATGCCGACGCGCTCCATTATGACAACCGGCTGAATTTACAGACAACAATGCTTTTCCCCGAATATATACGGCGATTAGGTGATCCGCATTTAATATCAGTCATTACGTTTAATCAAAGCGTTATGGATCATCAAGCGAATTTTCAGGAAGGGATACAGCGTTGTGAAGTAGAGCCCAGTGATATTTTGAATTCCAGCAACGGATTGATATGCATCTTCGATGCGGGAAAAGTGATAAAGTCTACTTCCGGACATTTCGTGCATTATGCGAATGATACGATTTTTAATATTGCTCTCGGTATTTCCGAAGGTACAAAATCCAGCATCCTGGTCAATCAAAAAGAACAGAGTTTGAATGTGGATGGTGTCAATATCGTAGTTTATGATAAGGATACGCAAACGATACTCGATCGAGTCGCTTTTCTGCCAACCGATGAAATGCAGGCAGTCAGAGATCCATCTGTAGTAACTCCGTGATTATGGATATGAGATTCCTGAATCGTAATTAATAATATGGATTGACTTTTTCTATTTCGAATTCATGATCTCAGTAGCGTTTACCGTTTCAATCAAGCATCAATCGGTTGAATCGTTTTCAGTATGCTCATTGCCAGATTTCACTGCTGTTTGTTTCTTTTCCCGCCAATACAGCCAGATCCAACCAGCAAGACTGATGCCGGATATCAATGCTCCGATGATTAATCCGTTGGTGTAAAGCGGATCGTCATGATTGCTGACCACCTTGATCGCCAGATTTGTATACGTGTATGGAAAGGCTTTCACACTGTTCAGGACTTTCCAGGCGCTGATATGATTCCATAGTTCCATGATCAGTATGACCAGCAACAAGGATGAAAGAAGAATTTTCAGGCGATGAAATTTCCGTATTTGCAGATTGTTTTGAAGGGCGGTACACGCCATTACGATCAGAAAGACGACGGGGAGGATCAGAAAACGAGCGCTGACGCGTTCTCCTGAAAAAAGCGGAATCTGAGTGAAACGAATGATCTGATAGAAATTTCGTATCGAAAAGAATACGAGTGCAGCCAACGGAAAAATTAATACTGGAAAGCCATGTTCTTTTTTCCGTTGCAGCAGCCACTGGATTCCAAAAAAAATCAGGAACACAGTACCGGCAATTCCGACATACATATCAAATTCCCACCAACCCAGAACAGCACCGGTTTTTTCCGCGTTCAAAGAGTCGGCAGGTGAGATGATTCGCATCAGTGCTTTTGCCATCACAAGCGGAGTTCCATATCCCCCGAGAAAGTCATCATCAAAAGCGCCCATCTGCAGCGCGGGAGGGATCATGCGGATTGCTGAAAGTAGGCAGGCTAAAATACCCGCTTTTAAGATCGGTATCAGGACACTGAATTTGGTGACAGCCAGAATGGCGAGAAAAATTACACACCAAACAAATTGATGAAATGATCCCTGAAGAAAGATGAAAAATAATAGAAAAGCTGTTCTGCCAACCCAGGTCCAGCTTTTTTCTCCATCGAGCAGACAAAAGACCAGCCAGATAAACCAGGAGAATAGGAAGTAACCGCCCCAGGTAACATGACCTACAGAATAATGCGACAAGATGTGTCCGTTGAAAAAGAAAAGGAAAAAAAGCCAGGTAAAACTGAACAGTGAAAGATGAAAATGTTTTTTGATCGCAAATAATCCCAAAAAACCAATGGAGAACAACAGCCAGGTGTGAACCAGAATAAAATCCCCGACACTCAACCATTTGAGAAGTATGATTTGCGGACTTAAGATGACATCCGGTAAAGCCATAAAGCGATCGGTAACACCGCGTAATGCCGATGCGTCGGGCATATGTAACGGAAGCGCCCCTTTTGTGACAGCATCTTTTAAAAATGCTATCCGCGGCGCATTGACTTCTGCCCAATCATGATAGTCAAATGGAATGTCGCCAAAATTGAGGAAATAACCCCACAGAATCAAACCGGTGATAAGAAGAAATCCGAGCCAGATCCAGGTCAACAGGGCATTTTCTTTTTCCGAATCAAAAATGGAATCTGATAAATCTTTCAAGGAAGTGCGGTTCATATGGATTCATTTTATATACAATTGTCCGCTTTCGCAACAGGTTCATCCAATATTCAGTAATTCCAAACATTGACCCGAAATATTCTCTCCATCTTTCAAATTGTTGGATTTTCCATTTTTGAAATGTTCTGATTGAATTATTATTTTATAATTTTCAGCAGAATATATGGTTTTCAACAATCAATTAATGGCTGTTGAAAAACCATGAGGAGAAAAACATGCCATATTCAGCTGTTGATTTGCATCAAGTGAAAACTGTTCCGCTTCCTGCGCGTCAAAATCGTGTTGGAACAGAAAACCTTGTTTTCCCGAACTCGTCGGTCGAACCTTTTGATACTTTGGATTTTCGAGAAATTGTTGAACGAATCTTAACCGCCAGAAGAGCTGGTAAACCGGTTGTCTGGATGCAAGGCGCCCATGTCATTAAATGCGGGCTTGCTCCTGTGATTATCGATCTGTTGAAGAAAGGTTTTATTCAACATATCGCCAGCAATGGTGCGGCTACGATTCATGATTTTGAAATTGCTCTGCTTGGTCACACCAGTGAAGATGTTGCGCAATCTTTGAAGGATGGCACTTTTGGAATGGCTGAGGAAACCGGCGCAATGATGAACCGTGCGATTCAATACGGATCAAAAAACGGGATGGGTATCGGGGAATCATTGGGAGCGATGATCGGTACAGAAGCTTGTTTTGCAGAACATCGGGACGTCAGTCTATTATATAATGCCTGGAAATTAGGTATTCCCTATACGGTTCATGTTGCAGTAGGTACCGATATTATTCATCAGCATCCCGCAGCAGATTTCGCTGCCATCGGCTGGGGTACCGGTCAGGATTTCAAAATCTTCTGTCAATCCATTTGCCACCTTGAAGGCGGTGTGTTCCTCAATTTTGGATCATCCGTTATCGGACCGGAAGTATTTTTAAAGGCGGTTTCGATTGCCAGAAATCTGGGCAATCCGCTGAAAGTATTTACTACCGCCAACTTCGATTTGGTCGATCTCGGAGACTATCGCGAACCACTTGGTGAAGATAAAGTTCAATATTATTACCGTCCTCGTAAAAATATTGTTAACCGTCCGGTCATGTTGGGCGGAAAAGGATTCCATGTCTGCGGTAATCATCGCCAGACCATTCCGAATCTGCACAAACTGTTGACATCCGGCGGCGATATTTTTCCGATTGAATCCCAAAGAATCCAAATAAATCCGATTGAGAAGCTCCGAATGGATGTGAAACAAATCCTTGAACAGGCAGTCCAAATGCATCCTGCCCTTGAATCCTGCAAAGATCAGATTGCGTGTGCATATCAATTAATTCGGCATTGTTATATAACAGGCGGAATCCTGTTCCTTGCCGGAAACGGCGGCAGTATGGCAGATGCACTGCATATCAGCGGAGAATTAGGAAAAGCTTTTAAGATTCATCGCCAGATACCGGATGGGCTCAAAGAACGATTGTCCGAATTGAAGGATGGAGATATCCTTGCTAAAAATCTGGAACCGGCGTTTCGTGCTTATGTGCTTGGCTTGAATCCGGTACTGCGGTCTGCCATTGAAAACGATTATCAGGATTCTGATCTCAGTATCGCACAGGAATTGTATGCCATGAGCAGACCAGGCGACGTATTGTTATCGATCAGTACCAGCGGGAATGCTGTGAATCTTCATCATGCTGCCAATCTGGCAAAAACGCTGGGAGTTTCCGTTATCGGTCTCAGCGGAGCAAAAGGCGGGTTGATGCGCAATGACGCCGATATATTTATTTCTGTGGAAGCAGATCGAACGGATGAAATTCAGAATCTGCATATATTGGTTTATCATACGCTGTGCAGTATGATTGAGCAAGATTTTTATCAGTAATTCGAAATATAAAAAGAATTCTTTGTTGTACTAATGGTTTTGCGTTTCATGTAAAACCATTAGTACAACAAGTCAAGGTCAATCCATATTTCGAATTGCTGGATTCTTATGGAGGAAACATATCATGGATCACCGCGAATCATTAATCAACAGTTATTTGTTCGAATTGAAAAACGCTCTGGATCACTTGCCCACAGATCAGATACTCAAAGCAGTGGACGTGATTCAAAAAGCACGTCTGGAAAAAAGAACGATTTTTACCATGGGTAATGGAGGAAGCTCTGCCACTGCCAGTCACATGGGATGTGATTTTTCAAAAAATACACGCAGTCCGGAACTGCCTGCAATTCGCATGATTTGTTTGAACGACAGTACACCTGCCATCACAGCTTTTGGCAATGATGAAGGGTATGATAAGATTTTTTCAGAACCGTTGAAAGCGCTGGCAGATGCAGGAGATGTGCTGATTGCCATCAGCGGGAGTGGTAACTCTCCGAATATTCTTCGAGCTTTAGAGACAGCAAAAAATCTTGGAATGACGACGATCGGACTTTCCGGATTCAAAGGCGGGAAGATGATTGAATTGGTCGATATTCCGATCAATATTGATACCGACAGCATCGAACGTGTTGAAGACATTCATATGATTTGTGATCATGTGATGACCATGGTCATGCGCGAATCGCTTCAAAGATAGCGATTCGAATAATCTCTTATTTCTCAAAAGGTTTTCCCGAATTTCGAATTATTGCTTCAATGAAGGGATAAAGCTGAAAGAAGAATTGCTCAAATGAATCAAAATGATACATATGTCTTAGCATTGGATTTTGGCGGGACGAAACTTGCAACAGCCGTCGTGCGAGTCGCTGACGGGGAATTATTCGGTTATCAAAAAGTGTCCACACCGGCTTCAATGGGGGCTGAAGCCTCTCTTTCATTGATCCTGCAAACTGCTGAATCAAGTTTGGAAAAGTCTTTGGTTCCCTCTGACAAGATCCGGGGGGCGGGTATCAGTTTCGGGGGTCCGGTTTCTGCGGATGGCAGTAAAGTCGTTTTATCCATGCATGTCAAAGGATGGGATAATTATCCTCTCCCTGCACTGGTCAGCGAACATTTTCATCTGCCCGTCCGAATGGGGAACGATGGGAACATAGCCGCTTTAGGCGAATGGTATTATGGAAGCAAAGCCATTCCGGATCACTTCATGTATATTCAAATCAGTACCGGTATTGGCGGCGGATTTATCCTGAATCGAAAACTGTATGCCGGACAAGGCTTAGGTGCAGAAGTAGGACATGTCAAAGTACGATTTGAAGATGCAGACGCCTATCCCTGCGCCTGCGGAAGTTATGGCTGTATCGAATCGGTTGCTTCCGGATGGGCGCTTGCCCGGGATGCAAAACGTTTATTTGAAGTAGTCAGCAAAGAGAGCATCTTCTATCAAACAGCAAAAGAAATTGGAGAATGCAGCGCTCGGACATTGGTCATAGCCGCCCGAAAAGGAGATCAAGATGCGCTTTCCATCATCCGTTCTGCATTTTGCAGCTTTGCGTTATCACTCTCTGATGCGATCACACTGCTGGACATGGAGGAAATTGTCATCGGCGGAGGTGTCGCCGTGAATTCCTGGGACTTGTTGGAACCGATCCTCAAGGAAAAAATACCGAATTTCCTGCAAACCAACCTGAGGGGCAGAACCAAAATCCGCCTGTCGCAGTTAAACGGTACCGAGACGCTGCTGGGAGCAGCAAAATTGCTGGATATTTGATAGAGAGCCGGGGATTATCCAATTAGATCAAACAACATAGCTGCACACAAGCCTGGTTGATAGTCAGCCGGATGATGCGATCTTCTTCGCAACAGTGATAATTTCATCGCGGCTGGCAGTTCCCGTCGTTCCAAGCTGACGGATCGTTATCGATGCTGTGATATTCCCGATGAGCGCAGCTTCTTCATACGAAGCGCCTGCGCAAAGGGCGCTTAGAATTCCAGCTGTGGCGCTATCTCCAGCGCCGCAAATATCAATCGGCCCCTCTACCCGGATTCCTGGAATCTGGTTTCCTGTTTGGTTGTGATAGACATAGATTCCTTCACTTCCGAGGGTGATGAAAGATCCTCTGGGATTTGTTTGAAAAAGCGCTTTTGCAGCCGCTTCAACCGTTTTGGTATTGGTATTTTTCAAAGCTTCAGATTGATTGCACTTGATGATTAAATGATGAAATTTCCCGGTGCGATGCCGTGAATCCACCAAAATCGGCTTTTGAGGGGATTGTCGACCAAGTTCGCAGATGGTTTCACGAATCCGATCCGTTATAACACCGCAATTTTCTTCTTCTACCTGATCCAGCACGACAATACCATCCACGGAATCAAAAACTTCCTGGAGATTTCGCATGAGATCATCTTCAACGTTTTTTGGCAGACGGGAGCGGTTTTTAATATCCAGACGCTCCAGTTCATGGACCGGTTCATTTTTACCGAATAACATTGGCTTCGTATAGGTTGGAGTCATAATGGCATCTGACTCCACCATAAATCGAGTATCCGCCTGGCGAGCTCTTAATGCTTGCATCAGATCAAAGCCGCGTCCGTCATTTCCGATTGCGCCAAGTGTAATCACCTGAGTGTCCAGCGCGCACAGGTTGTTGACGACAGTACCGGCTGCTCCCGGGCTGTTGCGGATTTCGGTTACCTGATAACATTCCAATTGCGTTTCCAATGATATTTCGGATATATCCCGATTCAGCATCAGATATTGATCCAAAAAATAATCACCCAGAACAAGGATTTTTATAGTCGGGAAACGACTTAATATTTCCTCTATCCGCTTCGTGTTCATCGTTATGATTCTCCTGAAGTCTCCATGATTGCGTGATACAGAACCGGAAATGTGACGGCATGATCACCGCGCACGTAATAGCTGACTCCGCCATCCGCAACGGTTCGTACCAATATCGTCTTATAAGGTCGGAAATAATAGGCTGCCTGATTCTTAGGAATTTCCTGATGCCAGTCTTCACCCAAATCCTGCAGATCGAAAACGGCAGTTGTAAAATGCCGAATTTCCCTTCCTTCCTGAAATGCTGCATTTCGTGCCATTGCCAGCGCTTT
Organism: Flexilinea flocculi; assembly: GCF_001192795.1. Classification (GTDB taxonomy): domain Bacteria; phylum Chloroflexota; class Anaerolineae; order Anaerolineales; family Anaerolineaceae; genus Flexilinea; species Flexilinea flocculi. The sequence continues at coordinate 103,031 of NZ_DF968180.1, forward strand.
CAGATATACTTCAGGTCCCATAATGGCGGTTCCGTAACTGAGATAAACACCATTCTCCAGATGATCAATCGTATTGGTGAAAACCAGAAAATCCTGGTAGGAGGCTTTTCCTAATTTTTGCGGATCGCAGTTTGGATGCTCGTGAATGATGTCGCTGCCGATACTGACATGGACAGTGACGGGAATCTGCATTTCATATGCCTGTGCTAAAAGACTGGTAGATCGGAACGGGTATTCTCGCTCAATAATCGCCTTCCCGACAGCCTCTCCCAGTCCGAGTCCCTGATCTGCACCTTCGTTGATAAGGTCATTCAATTCGCCGGATTCTTTCCATAAGCCAAACTGACCTTCGTGAATATAACGGGCTACGCTCTCGGTCGTTGCCCCAATGCGGGCTAATTCATAATCATGGATACATCCTGCGCCATTCAGTCCAATATGATTGATGAAACCGTGTTTCATCAGATCAATGATCAGAGGATTCATTCCTTTTCGCAACAGATGTGCTCCCATCATCAGAATGACTGGCGCTTTTTTCTTTTTAGCTTCAACAATCGCAGCGCTGATTTTTGCAATGGAAGGATCGGAAAAATCAGGAACAGGATCGTCAATCGAGACCAGCATTTGCGGTAAATGGAGATCATGAATCCGTTCGGAAATCGGTTTAATCATCAGACGTGAACGATCAAAAGTTTTATATGGCATCGTGTTATCCTTTAAATTAAAAGTACATGAAAAAAAAAGAAAATCATCCTTTTAATATTTCAAATCGCTGCAACTGACAGATGTGATCCCTAAGAATTCTTCACATCTTCAGCCGAATGAACAGAACTCACTTCACGGGAAAGAGGATTTGCAGCAGCGAATCGGTGACACGAAAATCCGGGATAATCAGATCTGCTCCGGCCTGGATTAATCGGTTACGTTTCCACTCATCAATTCCCTCTCGATCAGCTTCATTGGTCGCAACGCCTACCGCAATCCCATTGACGGATTTTGTATCTTCAATTTCTACAAAACCGTCCCCAAATGCGACAAATTCAGGACCGCTGAGGTTGTTTTCTGCAATGATCCGCTGGATTACCATCTTTTTTGAAAAGTTCATGTAATCATCCTGAGCACCATAAATGCCGGCAAAATAGGGTGTCAGATGCAGCAATTCTGCTTCATCCAATACATATTTTTCATCGGTTCCGGAAGCCAGATAACATTTTACGCCATGTGACCGAAGTCCTTCCAAAATTGAAATCGCGCCGGGAACCAGGTATTCTTCCGGCTGGATGCGTTTGCTGCGCAGTCCGTCCAGCCGATATTGGATACGTTTTAAGAGTCTTTCGTGGTATTCATTTTTATAGGTCAGCGGATCCTCTGCGTTTCCTCCCCGCTTTTTCACTTCCTCAGCTAATTGGATCATTTGGAAAATCGTCTGTTTCCCGGTTAATCGTGTCACAAAATCACGCACAACTGTTGTGATTGTGTCTTTGTCTTCATGAGCAGGTGTCTGCATCAGGATTTCGATCATCATCGGGATCATAATTGCCTGCCAGCCTTCCCGAATCAGTGAGAGTGTCCCGTCAAAATCAAATAATGCATAATGCACACCGTCTCGTTCTGGCAACTGGCGAATCATTTCAATACTTGAATTTTCATTGATTTTCATTGTTCATCGCCTTTTTTATAGTATCTAAGAGAATTGTACCTTATCAATATGGCAAATGATTCAATTTTTTTCTACAATTATCAGTATGGACAATCTATTGAAGAATTCCAAATTCAGCAATTCCAAATATGGATTGTCTTTTCAAATTAAGAAAGAAAAATTGTGATTCTTCCGATATTTTGAATCGTTGGCTGCCATTGATCCACTTTCATGGAAAAGGTAAAATGATAGATAGCTTATAAAATATCGGGGCGCATTTCCCCAGGGGAAAGAAGAGGAGGAAAAGTATATATGAATCAGAAACGCGAAAATTATATCGGACATGAATCCCAATTGTATGGTGTAGAAGAACATCGCCTGATCGGAGGCAAAGGGGATGGCATCCGCTTGTTTCAAGTAAGAAATGGTTTGGGTTTGGAGTTCACCGTATCGGCGGATCGTTGCGCGGATATTTCCCGTTTATCCTTTCAGGGTATGAATTATGGGTTCTTTGCTGTCAATGGATATAGCGCTCCGGCTTATTATGACGACAAAGGAAGCGGCTGGTTGAAATCCTGCAGCCTTGGATTTATGGTTACCTGCGGTTTAACCAATGTCGGAGTCCCTTCAGAAGACGCCGGAGAATCTCTCGGATTACATGGCAGAGCAGGTCATACTCCGGCTGAAAACATATACTGGGAAATGGATCAGGATAAAATTCGGATTCATGCGTCTATCCGCCATGCGGGTATGTTTGCGGAAAAATTATTGCAGAAACGGGTCATCGAATGTTCTCTGAAGGAAAACAAAATTTCGATTACAGACCAAATCCGCAATGTCGGCGATCGAGTAACTCCGCTCATGATCCTTTATCATATGAATATGGGTTATCCGCTGCTGGATGAAGATAGTATCCTGGATATCCGGTCTGATGAGGTAATTCCCAGGAATGAGCATGCCCGAGAGGGACTTTCCGAGTGGAATCGGGTCATTCCTCCCCAGGTTGAATTTGAGGAGATGTGTTATTACCATCACTTTAATCATGCAGGACTGGCAAGAATTTTCCAGCCAAAACATCAAAAAGGACTGGCTATTTATTTTGATCCAAAAATTTTGGACGAATTCATTCAATGGAAAATGATGGGTGTAAAAGATTATGTCATGGGGCTTGAACCAGGCAATTGTCATGCGGACGGCCGTGATAAGATGCGCGCTGAGGGCAAGCTGAAATTCATTCAACCTGACGAAGAAAAGAGTTTTCGTATCGATTTGGAAATGATTGAAAAGTTGTAAAAGCGGAATTGAATGGATTCAGTCGTCATACAGATGTTTGACAATAAATCCATCTTTTTTCTTATCATCGACATTGATTAACAGATCAGTGATTCGAAAGTTAGGGAAATACTATGTTGTGGCGCTGCTTGTGTGCGTTGTGTTAAAACAATACAACAACATTTTTTCTCTCATAATCGATACGATTTTTTAGATTTCGAATTGCTGTCAACAGAGTATCGATGGAAATACAAATAAATAAAAAAAGTTAAGAGGGTATGCATGTCAAATTTTACAGTATGGAAAACCGCTGATCCAGCGTCTGCAGGTAAGATCAGTGCTGAAATTATTGCAAAAACAGTTATAGCCAAACCTGATTGCCTTCTTGGGTTGGCAACCGGATCTACGCCGGTCCCGATTTATAAAGAACTGGTAGCGCAACACAAAAAATCGAATCTGGACTTTTCAAAAGTTCGAACGGTCAATTTGGATGAATATGTCGGTCTTTCTGCTGAACATCCTCAAAGCTATCATCATTTTATGATGAGTAATTTTTTCGATCACATTAATATTGATCTTCAGAATACCCGGATTCCAGATGGCATGGCAGCCGATTTATCTGCGTTTTGTGATCAATACGAACAGCAGATTACGAATTGGGGTGGGATTGATCTGCAGCTTTTAGGTATCGGGCTTAATGGTCATATCGGTTTTAATGAACCGGCATCCGTTTTCACACGAAGAACCCATTTGACCGATCTTACTGAAAGTACACGCAAAGCCAATCAGCGGTTTTTTAACTCCCTGGATGAAGTACCCCGACAGGCTATTACGATGGGAATTGGAACGATAATGACAGCTCGTAAAATTTTGCTGGTTTGCACTGGTATCAAGAAGGCGGAAATTCTGGAACGTACATTTTTTGGCCCAATCGATCCGATGGTTCCGGCTTCAGTCCTGCAATTCCATCAGAATGTTACAGTTGTTGCCGACGAAGCTGCATTAAAAACCATCCTGCAAAAACACCCTGAGTTTTCTGCCTGAAAACGGATATCCAGCGATTCATAATCAGTATGTGATAGTTTATTGTTATTAACTTTTTTGGAGTTTTTTCAGGAAAAAGACATGAAAGTGTAATGAAAATGCTGACTATTGATGATATTCAAAGCGTTAATAAAGAAAACCTTGAAGAAATCAGCGCTGAATTAGAAGCGGATGATCTTAACCTGCTGGTGTCCTGTTTAGATGAAAAAGATGATAAGATCCGCTATCCGGCGCTCCTCCTTCTACAGCATCGATCGGAAATCCATGAAGATGTTTTTCCATTTTGGGATGAATTTACAAAAAAGTTAACCGATACAAACTCTTTTCAACGCAGTATCGGGCTGATGATGATCGCAGCAAATGCACGCTGGGATCATGGAGACCGAATGGAAACTACGCTTGATGACTATCTCAATTGTCTGAATGACGAGAAACCGATTACGATTCGGCAAGGTATTCAGGGACTGATGCAGATTGTCCCTTTTCATGAAAAACTTCGTCTGAAGATTGCCGATCGGCTGATGCAGTTAGATCTTAAGGAAATCCGAGAGACAATGCGAAAATCCATTTTAACGGATATTCTCAATGTTCTGATGATAATCCGTCGAAATGGAACAACCGATTCTATCGAACAATACATCGGAAATGCTCTGACAGGAGGTATTTTAGACCGCAAAACAGTGCAGCAATTTCAGCAACAACTATAGACCCGCGATTCGATTTTTTTGAAAAAGCCATGCAATTTCTCGGAAAATGGATTTCAATAATTCCAAATGAGCATATTTTTTTGTAAAAATCCGTATATACTTTTGGGCAAATAAATTGTGATTCGAAATGTGGGAAGAATAATACGTTATCGCATTCTGCGGCAAAATCAATGGAATAACAAATTTTCTTCCTTTTCATCAAAGATGATTTAAATTTCGAATTTCTGATAAAAAATCGAAAAAAAATGATTCATTTAGAATGGAGCTGCATCAATGAAAACAGTTGTAATCTATCAGTCAAAGACGGGGTACACAAAAAAATATGCTCAATGGATTGCGGAAGCACTGCAGGCAGATCTTTTTGAAAATACAAAAATCAAGGACGATGAAATTATTTCCTATGATGCTGTCGTGTATGGAGGAAGCCTTTTTGCCACCGGTATCCTCGGTTTGAAACGTATTAAAAAACTGTTGCCTTCATTAGCCGGCAAAAAGATTGCAGTATTCGGAGTTGGACTCTCACCTGTTCGTGAAGATACAATCAATAGCGTAAAACAGCACAATCTGACGGAAGAAGAATTAAAAGCTATCCATTTTTATTATTTTCGCGGCGGTTTTAACCTGAAAAAACTGTCTTTCATCGATCAAACGATGATGAAGATGATGAAATCTTCGATTGAAAAGAAAAAGAAAGCAGGAAAACTGCTCACAGAGGACGAAAACGAAATGTTGGAAGCTTTTAATGTCATTTCCGATTTTACCGATCGCAGCGCGATTGAACCGCTGCTTTCTTTTATCCAATCCTGATTCAGTCAACCGCAGGAGCATTCTGATGAAAATCACAGTTTTGCATGGACAAATGCATCATGGCAGCACATGGCATATCACACAACTCTTTATAAACGCGCTTCAAAATGAAACTGCACAAATTTCGGAATTCTATTTTCCTAAAGATGGTCCGGCTCCCTGTATCGGGTGTTTTCAATGTTTTCTAAAAGGGGAAAATTATTGTCCGCATGCTGAAGCTGTCCAGCCGATTGCAGCATCCATTGAAGCATCGGATCTGGTTATTCTGGAATCCCCTTGCTATGTGTATGGCATGAGCGGACAACTGAAATCTTTTTTGGATCATATGGCTTATCGCTGGATGTCCCACCGTCCGCATCCATCCATGTCAGGCAAGATCGGTTTGTGTATTTCTACTGCGGCTGGTTTAGGTTCCGGCAGAACCGCAAAGGATATGCAGCAAAACCTTTTCTATTGGGGAATTTCGAAATTGTACCGTTACAGTGTTAATGTATCCGCCATGAATTGGGAAACGATTGACCCGAAGCGAAAGGCGCGTATCGAAAAGCAAGTTTCTACAATGGTATCGCGAATACAAAAAAGTGCCGGAGCTGTGAAACCCGGTCTTAAGACGAGGTTTCTGTTTTCGATCATGCGATTGAATCAAAAGGGAAATACATGGAATTTGACCGATCGTAACCACTGGGTGGCCAATGGATGGCTGCCGGCAGGTAAAACAGATCGGTAATTGAATACATCAGATGCTTTTCAAGCTGGATCTATTGAAAAAAACGCCGCATTATTTGCGGCTTTTTTTTCTCTCGGATGATTATGCATGGATATTAATAAAGCATAGTGTTCCGAAATAATGGGTGAGTTAATGGTTGGTTAGTTCTTTTACGCTTTGCATGAAAGTAACCTGACAACTTGTTTGATTGATTCGAAAAGTTGATCAATTTATTGAATTTCCATATAAAGTAATCAATCTCCGCATAATTCTTAAAAATGACTATAATCGTATTGGCTTGACATGACAAATGTCATATTAAAAATATGACATTCATAATTCAGGCGAAAAATCGATTGCACCAGGCAATCGGTGGATAAAAGGGGAACGTGGATGAAGAAAAAAGCTTCATTACCATCTTTCCAAGAAGGATGAAGGAGGTTTTCATGGCATTGTTATACACAGTTTTTGTCGTTGTCAGTTATATCGCTATCGCATTCGCAGTCAATCTCGTTTCAGCTCCGGCTGAACCTTGCGCTGTGATTGTGGAATCGGATGAAAAATAATCAATCCTCCGGTTCGTCCTGTAAATGATCAGACGCTGTTTGTTCCCTGAAAGGGAGAAAGCCGCAGCACCTCACACAGAACAAGGCAGTTCTTGCTTTTGATATGTGCTCGCTTTACAGGATTTCTAATAGAAGAAAGGAAGGAAATGATGTTAGCAGCAATCTCAGCAATTTTTTTGGTCCTGCTTGCCACTTTTGTAAATAATTATCACGATTAAGCAGAAGAATCTGTCTCCTCAAAGAGACAGATCCGATTCGTTGCGCAATTTTCTGAGGGCGTCTGATTGATTCAGGCGCCCTTTTTATAACCATACATGATATGAGCGACAAACTGCATGGTGCCATTGCGGACGTCAAACCGCAATGGCACCGTTGACTGTCACACGCTATTTTGTTTTTTATTAGTTTGACTAAAAAATTCGCAATTACCCATCCTCCCCCAATCCCTCCACAGGAAGGGAAAGGGCTTCATGATATAATTCTTTGCGTAAAAGACCGTTTTTACGCCCTGTGTATCAGCATTTCGCTATTAATGGAGCATTCATAATGGCTTCCGCTTTTTATGGAAAAAAGAAAAATTTCATTTCGAAGTGCTGTACAGGCATTGAAAAATCCATGATCAGGAGTCGTGTCAAGTGAAAAGAACTGAAATCAAAGACCTGTTTTTATTTCCGTCCCAATTCGACAGCCAGGAAATCACTGTCTGCGGCTGGGCAAAATCGATCCGGGACCATAAAACGACTGCCTTTATCCATCTCACGGATGGAAGCTGCCATTCTCCGCTGCAGGTGGTCTTCACCAGCGAACTGCAGAATTATGCGGATGTTGCCAGTCAGAATGTGGGCGCCGCGTTTATCGTGAAAGGAACTTTCAAGCTGACACCGGATGCCAAACAGCCGTTTGAGGTCGAGGCGTCCGAGATCACGATTGAAGGATCGTCCTCGCCGGATTATCCGCTGCAGAAGAAGCATCATTCGCTGGAATTTTTGCGGACGATCCCGCATCTGCGGACCCGAACCAATACGCTCAGTGCGACGTTCCGTGTCCGAAGTGTCACAGCTTATGCGATTCACAAATTTTTCAATGAGCATGGCTTTGTATATGCACATACCCCGATTATCACTACCAGCGATTGTGAAGGCGCCGGAGAAATGTTCCGCGTCACCACGCTGGATCCTGTCAAACCGCCGCTGACCGAAAGTGGCGATCCGGATTATTCGAAAGACTTTTTTGGCAAGCCGACCAGCCTGACTGTCTCCGGACAGTTGGAAGCTGAAGTGATGGCATTGACATTTGGCAAGGTCTACACCTTCGGACCGACGTTCCGGGCAGAACAATCCTTCACCGCGCGCCATGCTTCCGAATTCTGGATGATCGAACCGGAAATTGCGTTCGCGGAGCTGCAGGATGACATGGATCTGGCACGCGACATGATCAAATTCGTGCTGCAGTACGTCATGGAACAATGCCCGCAGGAAATGGCATTCTTCAATGACATGTATGACAAAGAGCTGATTCAGCGGATCAATTCCGTGATTGAATCGGACTTTGCAAAAGTCACCTATACCGAAGCGATTGAGATCCTGGAGAAGGTCAAAGACAAATTCCAATATCCGGTCTTCTGGGGAGCCGACCTGCAGACGGAACATGAGCGTTATCTGACCGAACAGGTCTTCAAGAAACCGCTTTTCGTGATCAACTATCCCAAGGAATTGAAAGCCTTCTATATGCGGCTGAATGATGACGGGAAAACCGTCGCTGCGATGGATCTGCTGGTTCCAGCTGTCGGTGAAATCATCGGCGGGTCACAGCGTGAAGAACGCGCGGACGTGCTGGAACAACGCATCCGCGAATGCGGTCTGAATGTGGAAGATTATGAATGGTATCTGGATTTGCGCCGCTTTGGCGGTACGCATCACGCCGGTTTTGGCCTCGGTTTTGAACGGCTGATCATGTACATGACGAGCATGGCGAATATCCGGGATGTGATTCCCTTCCCAAGGACGCCGAATAACGCACTGCTTTAAGCCACGTTTTCAAAAAAGTATTTCTGGCGGGGATATATGTAAGGAAATTTCCCCACAATATCATTAAAACAAAGTAAAAAGGGACTTTTTTGTAGAATTCAATCAAAAAGTCCCTTTTTATCAGAATATTTTATTTATTAGCATAGATTCTTGAGATAGAACTGAGTGCAACTGCACAAACAAGAATCGCACCTTGGAATATGTACTGAACATAGTTTGACATTCCAAAGATTGCAAGACCATTAAAGCCGATATTAATAATAATTACTCCAATTAGTGTACCGAGAATATGAAATTCACCATCTTTTAAAGTAGCAGATCCAAGAAAAATAGCGGCAAATGAGTTCATAAGATAAGAATCGGCGGCAGTGCTGTTTCCACTACCAATAACAGATGAAAGTAAAATACCTGTTATACCTCCACAAACTGAGCTAAAAATGTAAGAAGTAATTTTTATGCTATCCACATTAATTCCTGATAGCTTAGTCGCAACTGAGTTTCCCCCAACCGCCTGAATTCTCTGCCCGAGTTCCGTCCGATTCAGAATTATCCATAAAATAAAAACAATCACGGCCATGTATATGATATTTATCGGAATCTTTCCAAATAAGCGAATTAGTGTCATGTTAAGAAATCCTTTTGGAATTCCGGTTACTATAGGAGAACCGCTTGTGTAGGCATAGTTCAAGCCAAATATTATGCCGCCTGTACCAATGGTTGCAATAACTGATGAGACCCTCAGTTTTGTGACGATAAGCCCATTGATCATCCCACATAAGGCACAAATCGCAATTGTACAAATGATAGCGAACCAGATCGGGAGATTCTGTTTCACCATTAACCCGGTGACAAGCACACCTGAAAAACTCGCAGTAATAGCAACACTCATATCGAAATCGCCGATTATTACAACGGCAGTCAAGCCACAGGCAATAATTATTAAAAGTGAACTTTGATTAAGAACATTTAGCAAGTTTCTTACCGTGGCGAATGCTCTCGGCTTCATAATTGAGAAAAATGTAATCATTATCAATAAAAATACAATGGTACCAAATTTGCCTATAAATCTAAAAAACCTGCGCCTGGATTCATTTTTCGAAATGGATTTATTCATAATTATTGCCTCCCCTGCTCATAAATATATTGTTGTACCGGCTCAGCATAACTCAAATGTAGTATTTCTTCTTTGGATATTGCACAACTTTGTAATTCACCAGTAAATTGACCATTAGCCATAACAATCACTCTATCGCACAATATTGGCAGTTCTTCGACATCCGATGATACGATTAAAAAACTAATTCCTTCTTTGGACATGGAACGAATCAATTTGTATATTTCGGCTCGTGCGCCAACATCAACACCTTGGGTTGGTTCGTCCATTATTATTAGTTTCGGATTGCATTCAAGCCATTTCCCAATAACAACCTTTTGCTGATTACCGCCACTGAGATTGAGTATTGGTGAATTAACTCCGTTCGTCTTTATCATAAATTTGTCAATTGCTTTTGTTGTAATACTGGAACTTTTTTTCATGCTGATAAACGGTAATGACTTAATATTTCTCAAAACACTCAGAGCAGGTAAATTAATGTTGAAATTAAGCGTCTTATTTGTGATTAATCCTTCTTCTCGACGGTTTTCAGGGACAAGCGCAATTCCTCTGATAACAGCATCCTTAGGATGGTTCGGTGTAAATTCTTTTCCATCAAAAATGATTGTGCCTGCTTTCCTCTTACGTGCGCCAAATAATGTCATGATAAGTTCAGTTCTACCAGAACCAACCAGTCCGGCTAGTCCCAAGACCTCACCTTTCTTCAAGCTAAAGCTGACGCCCTTGATTTTATTTTCATCATAAAGGTTTTTTACATCAAGAAGAACTTCACCCTTCTCATAGTTAAAGTTAATATGTTCAAATTCTTCAACTTTTCGGCCTGCAATTGCTGTAATGATTTCAACTTTTGTAAGATTAGCTGTCTTTTCATGAAGTGTCAGCAATCCATCTTTAAACACAGTTATTTCATCACATATCTTAATAACTTCATCTAATCTGTGAGAAACATAGATAACTCCAATTCCGCGTCTGGATAGATCTTGAATAATTGAGAATAACCTCTCAACTTCACTTTCAGATAAAGCTGCTGTTGGCTCATCCATAGCAATTAGTTTAACATCTTTGTATAAAGCCTTTGCAATGGCAACCAACCATTGCTCAGCTACACTGACTTCCTTAATCGGTGTGAATGGTGATTTATTGAATCCAACCTGAACTAGAACTGGAATTATTTTATTTGCAGTAGCCTTCCAATCCAGTAAACCAAACTTTCTTTCTTTTTTCAATCCCAACATGATGTTCTCGATAACGTTAAAATCAGGCACCATATTCAATTCCTGATGAATAAAACTAAGTCCAAGAGAATCTGCAACACCAGGATTTAGGATCTGAACCGGATTTCCATCAATCAAAATCTCACCATAATCAGGTTGATAAACACCAGCAAGAATTTTTATGAGAGTGGACTTACCGGCGCCATTGGCACCGATAAGTCCATGAACTTTGCCTGCAACAATATCCAAGTTAACATTATCCAAAGCTTTTACTCCTGCGAAGGCTTTTGTTAAGCCTTTTATGGATATAGTCATACCTTTATTATTTTCCATAATTGATATCTCCGTTTAGCAGGCAAAAAATAATTAATTACTCAATATTCGCAATTGCTTCTGGATGTTCTTTCATAAATGTGTCTACATTTTCTGAAGTTACGACAATTCCAGGAATTTCTTTGAATCCTTTTTCATAAGCATCGCCCAGCTCGAGCATAAGGACAAATTCGGCAATAGCTGCTTTACCTTCGGCATAACTATCTTGCCAAATTGTTGCGGTCATCCATCCTTCTTTAACGGCTTGAATTGCGTCTGCATTTCCATTCTCACCATAAATATGGACATCTTTGCGATCCATCTGTTTCAATGCTGCCATCGCGCCCAGAGCTGGATCATCCCAGCATCCCCAAATCGCATAATTTGTATCACCTTCAGGTCTGGAAGCGATCCAAGCGTTTGTGTAATCCATTCCATCCTGAATATATCCTGGAATGTCGACTTCATTCTTGGTAAGATTAATTTCGGAGTAGCTTGTAAGAATTTTATCCATTTCTTCTTCGCGTTCACGACAAACCTGGCCTGTATGATAGGTAAGTGCGAGTATGTCACCCTTACCGGTTAAGTCTTCCACCATTTTGTTAACGATTGGAATAGCATGCGGACCGCCCGAACCATTTGCCATCCAAACACCATCACCAAATCCGCCTCCCCAAGTCGCTACAGGAACATTTGCTTCTTTTGCATTGAGAAGACCTGTATTAAGTGATGTCACTGGAAAAACCATGTCAATGATGTAATCAACACCTCTTGTAACAAGGTTTGTAATCGCCGCATTAGCATCATCAACCGAGCCATCGCAATCTGTAACTGTAACAGTCCATCCAAATTCGGCTGCTGCATCGATAACACCCTGGATATAACGGGCATTGTTAGCTTCTGTAGCGGAGATTGATACGATTCCAATATCCTTAGTGTCTGCTGCTGCAGTTTGTTGAATTGAGCTACCCGCAAACGTTACTGCCATAAACATGGCACAAATAAAAATAACAAATACCTTTTTCATTTTTTTATCTCCTTTATTAAATTATTACAGACCGTGACCATGATCAAGATCTACTTAACAAAAATTGACTTATCGCCTTCAGCAAGGGCGATTTCTGCTACATGCAGTCCGTCGTCATACTTTTTTGTCGGAAATTTCGTCCAATTATTTGGTTCGTGCCCAATAATTATTCGATGCATATCGTTATTAGCAATTTTCATCATGTCATCTAAGGATTTTATGAGGTTGTAAGGAGATCCCACTGCAAGTCCGACAGGAACATAGGTTCCGGTGTTATCAATGCCAGTAAGGTTTTCCTGGACATATGCCAAGTCGCCAACATTCTCCCAAATTCCGTCAGGATTATTAATAACAATGATTTGTGATCCAAATGAATGCCCATCATATGCTGGATACAAATCAATATCGGGAAGAACATTTTTGACTTCACCATCAACTAATGTCATACGATTCTCTACAATCAAGTGAAGTGCATCAAAAATATCCTGATTATTAAGAGCCATGTTTGGAAAACGAAATTTCTTTTCACGCGTCATTGCCCAAACCCAACCAAGAATTTCTTTTTCCTGAACGAAGAAATGAGCTTTTGGAAAGGCTTGCATATTGTTAATATGATCGTAATGAGCATGAGAAATTAAAATATAGTCCACATCTTCAGGTTTGATTCCAACTTTTGCCAAAACTTTACTTGGAGGCTGCCAATCTAAAACACCATCACGTTTATGGAGTTTTAGTGTTGCCTCATTTTCTCCATTTGTACCGGTATCTATAAGGATTGTAAGTCCATTACCTTTAAGCAGCATATATGTAAATGCTAATTCGCGGTAGCCCTTATTGTGTTGTCCCGATAAAACACTTCCAATATGCTGTTTCTGAACATGTGCATATTCTAACAACCATATAGAGTACATTTAATTACCACCTTTCAATTTTTTAGAATGATTATTCTATTAAATTTCCAATGAGATGCAAAAATAAATATTATTTCGTCACTAATTGTTATGAAAGTTTCTTGACAGAATCTCTTTCAATTAATGTTGTTGGAACAATAACAATATTTTCTTCAATCTTTTTGTTATTTGCCTGATTTTCAATTGCAGAAAATAATTGATGAGCAGCTATATTGCCGATTTTTCTTTTTTCCTGTCTCATTGTTGTCAAGGCAGGCTGTAAAATCGTCGCCAACTCAATATCATCGTGTCCAACAAAGGAAATATCATCAGGTATTTTTAATCCGGCTTCCAATATTGCTTTATAGCAACCGACTACCATGCTGTCATTCGCAGCAAAAATTGCAGTGATATCAACTTTATTATCAATAAGTTCTTTAGTTTTAATATAGGCGTCATTTTTAAAATAGTTCGTTGAAACAATCCATTCCGGTTCAACTCTCAACCTATAATTTTCCATCGCAGATAAATAACCATTTATACGCTGAATACCTGTATACGTTTCTTTATGACCAGCTATATGAGCAATTTTTTTATGTCCGGAATTAATCAAATACTCTGTAATTGTGTATGCAGATGAAAAGTTATTGCAACCAACTTTCGGACATTTGACTTCATCCATTAATTGCCCAAACATTACAATTGGATATTGCATTGAAACCATAGCAATGCACTCATCAATAACCCTGTTACTCAAGGCTACAATCAATCCATCCACACGACCATTTCTCAATAATGAAAGAGCTTTTCGCTCTGTCATCACATCATAATCTGTATTAAGATAAATGGTCATATAACCATAAACCGATGAAATATCTTCGATTCCTCTAAATACTTCCGGATAAAAGGGATTTACAATGTCAGGAATCGCAACACCGATTGTATAAGTTTTTTGTGAAGCAAGCCCTTTTGCGATCATGTTTGGTTGAAAATTATGATCGTTAACAATTTTTAATATCTTGTCCCTTGTATTCGGATCAACACAATTTTTATTGTTAAGGACTCTTGACACTGTTGCTGTTGAAACTCCAGCAAGTTTTGCTATGTCATTAATTTTCATGTCTCAGTTCCATAATCCAATGTAAAAACAGAAAAATTTGATAAATATGATTTACTATATTACAACTTTTTGAAAATTACAATATGTAAACGCATACATTTCATATGCAATTTATCACTTTTTCAATTTTATAACAACATATTTGAAAATTTAGTAATATTTTCCCTGTTATTTTAATTATAAAAATTACTGGAAAAGAAAAAATGTAATGATAACGGTTTTATACAAGATAATTATCGTTACAAAAATTGGATTCTACGGAATGTGGATTCCGGTTGTTTATATCGGAATATTCAGCCAGAGGGGAAAAAACAAATAATTGCTCAAATGGACTTTAAAAAATGCAATGCTATGGAAGGAAAAATTGGTGTAGTACTTAATATCTCTAATTTTGAGCGTAAAACGTCTTTTTTCGGTAAACCGACCAGCCTGACCGTGTCCGGGCAGTTGGAAGCGGAAGTGATGGCATTGACATTTGGCAAGGTCTACACCTTTGGACCGACGTTCCGGGCAGAACAATCCTTCACCGCGCGCCATGCCTCCGAATTCTGGATGATCGAACCGGAAATTGCGTTTGCGGAACTGCAGGATGACATGGATCTGGCTCGCGACATGATCAAATTTGTGCTGCAGTATGTCATGGAACAATGTCCCCAGGAAATGGCATTCTTCAATGAGATGTACGACAAAGAGCTGATTCAGCGGATCAATTCCGTGATTGAATCGGACTTTGCAAAAGTCACCTATACCGAAGCGATTGAGATCCTGGAGAAGGTCAAAGACAAATTCCAATATCCGGTCTTCTGGGGAGCCGACCTGCAGACGGAACATGAGCGTTATCTGACCGAACAGGTCTTCAAGAAACCGCTTTTCGTGATCAACTATCCCAAGGAATTGAAAGCCTTCTATATGCGGCTGAATGATGACGGGAAAACCGTCGCTGCGATGGATCTGCTGGTTCCAGCTGTCGGTGAAATCATCGGCGGGTCACAGCGTGAAGAACGCGCGGACGTGCTGGAACAACGCATCCGCGAATGCGGTCTGAATGTGGAAGATTATGAATGGTATCTGGATTTGCGCCGCTTCGGCGGAACGCATCACGCCGGTTTTGGCCTCGGTTTTGAACGGCTGATCATGTACATGACGAGCATGGCGAATATCCGGGATGTGATTCCCTTCCCAAGGACGCCGAATAACGCACTGCTTTAAGCCACACGCAACAAGTCCTTCTCTCTGCCGGGGAGAAGGACATTTTTTTTTATTCATCCCAATAGAACAGGAAAAATCAATACGCGACGTTTACTGTTACATCAACACTGCAGGCAATCTCGAAATTCTGCACCACGCCGAAGGTCATGGTGAACCGTCCCGGATAGGAAGGCACGACGGCATCGATCATGACGGAGAGCGGATTGCCGGGCAGGACGTCATAAGGCAGATCGCGGCGTGTCTCCTCTTGCCGTTTGAGCATGTTCGTTCCGCCGACAAATGCAATGTCAAAATCCGCAGCCGTCCAGGTGACGCCGGAATCGTTGCGAACCGTCCAGGCGAAATCCAGCTCCTGACCAGGGGTGAATCGAGTTTCAGCAGGCGGGAAGACGCTGATAATCGAACAATTGCCGCCGGAGGGCAGTCCTGGATAAACCGGAGTGGCAGGATTTTCGGAGCCAACAATGATTTTGACCCAGATGCCCTGATTGACCGTATCGGATGTGCCAAATTTCATTCCGGAGGCGTTCTGCATCATCCAGTTCCCCTGATAAATGCCATTTGCTGCCGGAGCCCGCAGGTCGACACTGATGTCAATTGTTTGATCCGGCGAGACGTATTGCGGTATATTCACGGATGCCGGTCCGGACATCGGATCGCCACTATCAAAAATCAGGCGGTAACCGGGAGACCAGGTGCAACTGCCGGAGTTCTGGATTCGCCATGTTTTTCGAAAAGCCTGATTGGGAGACAGGACTGTATTGTCTTCAATCGTCACATCGGCAATAAACCGCATGCGATCGCAGGCTTTTTGCACCGGTTGGACGTAGCTGATCGTTGGTATGACAACAGAACGGATTGTCGGAATGGCAGTAGGTGCAAGCGTTGGTTGAATCAGGATTGGTCGGGTTGTCGGACTGGCTTGCGGAAGAATTGACACAACGGATGAAGATGTTGCATTGGTTTGACCCATTGCCTCAATTGTTTGTTTCGCCCATTGCTGTATCTGCTGAGCTGAGATAGTGGGGGTTGTTTTGCCAACCGATGTGATGTTGCAGCCGGAGAATAAAATTATGCCGGCAAAAATCCATACGATGCTTTTTTTCATGACGCGCTCCAAAATCCGATTTCTTCATTTTCTATCAGATATATTAAATTTTATCTATTTTCATCTTGCTTTTTTCAACCAAAGCGATTCGAAAGGCGGGTCCAAATTCAGCAATTCGAAATCGGGATAAACTTTTCGGATTATGAAAGAGAGTTTGTTGTTCTTATGGTTTTGCGAAACCGCAAAACCATAAGAACAACTATGAATTCTTTTCATATTTCAAATTACTGGTCCATATTCCGTGTTGCTGCTATATCTGATACGATTTTTGGCATACTTAAGTTTAAAATTTTACAGATGTAATGCGTATTGGTGCAACTCATAGAATTTTCGTGGGAAGAAAGGGAAATCGTATCGGTTTTAAAATTCTATCGTTAAATAAATGGAATTAGTCCCGGATGAAATTTATTCCTGAAAAAATCATGAACTGAAACAGAAACACAGCGATTCGAAAAATTAAAGAATCTTTCGAATCAATCAGGCAAAACTTGTTGATGTGATGATTTTACGCAGAAAGCAAAGCCATCACATCAACAATGATTCCTTCCCATATTTGGAATTACTGAATATTAAGCAGCAGTTCGAAATTCGGAAAAGTCTTTTGAGAAAAAAGAGAAAACTTATTGGTGTGTTGTTTTTGCGCTCATCGCAAAAACAACACACCAATAAATGATTCCTCCCTTAATTCGAATTACTGAGTATTAAGTCATGGCGCGTTTTTTCAAAGATGGTATAATACTCGAAGTTAAAAATGGGGAGGTGCCAGAGTGGTTGAATGGGGCCGCCTGCTAAGTGGTTGTTGGGGTAAAACTCAACCGGGGGTTCGAATCCCCCCTTCCCCGCAAGATAATCCGCTCTAATGAGCGGATTATTTGTTATCGTATCTGTTCTAAAATACGGTGTGTTGACAAATAAAGTGAAACCAAAACGTCCGTTGAAGCAATGAAGACAGGACATGCAAAAAATTGTTGACAATCTGAATGATATTCTGTCAAGCGAGAATACAACGATAGCAATGAATGACACTGACAAACGTCACAAATGGAACACAAATAGATATATGAAACATAAGATTCACAATTTTTTTTGTATCAGTAAATGGAACCTCTTGTTACGCGTAATAATTCAATTTGACTATCCTTGGGTCTTCAGCCATTTAACGAACTGGCATTGCTCATCGAATCAAGGATCTCGTAATCTTGTCATCATAAATCGTATTGAAAGTTTAGTCTTGTAAACCCTAAGCAATTCGAAATAAGGATTCACTTTTCGGATGAAGAGCAACAATGAATTCTTTCCATTATTCGAATTACTGTCATTCGTGGGTTTTCAGGGTAGAATTAGAATTTGGATTAAATCCCCATTATTTTATTTTTTTTCAATTGAAAGGATTATTAAGAAGACATGGAACAGAGAAAATATGGCCTTTTCACAGCAATTTCCATGATCGTCGGTATCGTTATCGGCTCCGGTATTTTTTTCAAGAGCTATAACATTCTTGCTTTAACCGGCGGAAATGTCTCACAAGGTGTATTGGCGTTATGTCTGGCAGCGATCAGTATTGTTTTTGGCTGTCTGGCAATTTCGGAACTTGCCAGCCGTACAGACAGTGCAGGCGGCGTGATCACATATTCAGAAAATTTCTGGAGCAAAAAACTCGCTATTGTTTTCGGCTGGTTCCATATGTGGATCTATTACCCGACTTTAATCGCCATCATCGCATGGATTGCAGGTATTTATATCAACAATCTGTTTGGTTGGAAAAACACGTTGGAACTTCAGGTACTCATCAGCCTCGTTGTGATCCTGTTCTTATATGCAATGAACATGATCTCAGCCAAGCTCGGCGGTGGATTCCAAAGGACTTCCGTTGTCCTGAAAATGATCCCGCTGGTCTTGCTGGCGATTGCAGGACTTATCTGGGGAGATCCTGTCACCACATGGACTGCCCATGCTACCAAAGAGACTTCCGGAACCTGGTTGAAAGCTATACCGGCTGTACTTTTTTCTTTCGACGGATGGATTGTTGCGACTACCATTTGCCATGAAATTAAAGAATCCAAGAAGAATCTGTACCTTGCATTAGTCTTCTCCCCTCTGATCGTACTTGTACTTTACATCATGTATTTTGTCGGTATGAGCGCTTATATGGGCCCGGATCAAATCATTGCCATGGGAGCCAGTGAACACCTGGCAGCTGCCGCCACAAAGCTGGTCGGCAGCCAAATCGGCGCCAAACTGATTATGATCCTGGTGATTATTTCCGTTCTTGGAACCGACAACGGGTTGATCCTGAGCAATATTCGTCTGCCTTACTCACTGGCGATTCGAAAAATGATGCCCTCCTCTGACAAATACACTACCGTTGACAAGGTTCACGGTGTGCCGATGCGTTCCGGTTATTTTTCACTGTTTGTCGCTTTATTCTGGGTGGTAATGCACTACATCACACAGAAATTCATCTGGAAAGACGGTCTGCATGACATTTCCGAAATCGCCATGGTTGTCAATTACATCCTGATCATCTTCCTGTATCTTGCTGTAATCAAACTTGCCATAAAAGGAGAAGTCAAAGGTGTTGTACGCGGATGGATCATCCCCATTCTGGCTATTGTCGGTGCGCTGATTATCGTCAACTCAGGCTTCCAGAATGAACTTTTCGGAATTTTCCTGGTGATCTGTCTGGTAGTTGTGGGAATTGCCTATCTATTTGCTGTGAAACATCCTGAAATCGATAAAGTAGATCTAAAAAGTTTTGAATCAACTGAATTCGGTAAAGATGTCTGATCGTTGTCTTTTCCTTTGATAAAAAAAACTGTTGCCAATCGGCAACAGTTTTTTTTATGTTTCCTTAATTCTCCAATGTTTAGGGCTGGAAATACTTCTCGATTGATTCGGAAAACGAGTCTACATTGGTATAGACTGTCCCGACATCAAACAGATGACATTTTGAAAAATACAAGCTTTAAGATTTCGGGCTTCATGATCAAATTGGCACCATTCTTGCAACAATATGAATATAATTTATGGCTGCTCCGAAGACAGATCAGGAAGCACAGAACAGATCTGACTGAGCAACCCAATACTGTAGAAAGATTTATAAAGAAAAGAGAAAATCTTCCATGATAAATCAGACAAAACAGCTTGGATTTCATTATTATAGTGATACTGATCATTATGATGAAGCCAGTTTGGATTACTGGCTGCCGAAGCTGTTAGCTGTCGGCACCCGCTGGCTGGTGCTCTCCATCATCGAAAGAGCAGAAATCCCCGAGAATTTTCTGAAACGAGTGACTGCGGCTGGAATTGAACCGATTATCTGCCCACAATTTTCTATCAGTAATCCCCCACAGGTGGACATTTTTCGGGAGAGAATGTCTTATTATCGAAAAAATGGCGTCCATCTCGTCCAACTTTACAATTATCCAAACATGAAGAGCGCCTGGACACCGGATGAATGGAAGAAACAGAAACTGGTGGAACGATTTATTGAGTTATTTTCCAGATATGCACAAATATGTATTGAACAGAAAATCATCCCCATTTTTCCACTACTTCAGCCAGGTGGCGATTATTGGGATATTTCATTTTTAAAAGAATCGCTTCATGTTCTGCAGCAAAAAAAATATGAATCCATACTGTCAAATCTGATATTTTCCGCAGACGCCGGTTTTCAGGAACATGCGTTGGATTGGGGGAAAGGTGGTCCGGAAGCATATCATCCTGTTTATGCTTATCAGACTGGGCAGATTGATCATCGTGGTTTTCATATTTTCGAATGGTATCAAGCGATACTGCATCAATCTTTAAAAAAATATGCTCCGATGATTCTCTTTCAAACCGGTCGTTGGTCACCCAATACCGGTCCATTTGATTTATCACCCAAACAAGCCAAGCAGCAATTATTAAAAATCTTAGCGTTACTACAGGAACAGGCTGTAAAAGTCTTACCGCAGGAAAATCCGGAAATACCACCATATATCATTTCATGCAATCTTTATAAGCTGCCATCTGAATTTCTGACAAATCTCAAAACAGAACAAGAATCCAGGAAATTCCTGAAAGATGTGCTATTACACAAAAAGGTTTCAAACGCAAGCCGCAGTCTGGATCCCACCGTTTCGGTTTCCAAATCTGTTTCCTCTGAAATCGGTTCTGTTATCTGCAGTATTATCGCAGCGATTACACCTTACCTGTGCGGAGCAGGAAAACAATTTGTGATTCTGGTCGTTGAAAATTTTGTTAAAATTGTTCGATCTCTGATTTCAATCTTTCTGCGAGGGGAAAGCTATTCATCCTACTTTTTGATTCCGGATGCTGAATCACTGCTGACCGAGGGACAGAGAGAAATTATCCGCCAATATATTAATAAAACAAACTGCAAATCCGGAAAAAATTTGTATGAAGCGTTATCTTCATCGAAAGTGATCCTGTTGAATGACAGTTCACTTTATCCAAGAAATGTTATAAAACAGCTTCGATATAACAACTGTCAAATTCAGACTTTATCCGAATCAAATTACGGAAATTAGCGAGGTACTCCTATGAAAAACTCATTAACACAAAAAATCGGTGATGAAATTGTCTACAATAAACCTGTAATTAAAGTGATTGGTTTGGGAGGTGGGGGCGGCAACGCTGTGAGCCGAATGATCTCAAGAAATTTCACAGAGGTTGATTTTATCGCAGCCAATACAGATTCTCAGGCTTTAAAGTCAAATAGCGCTCCGACAAAATTGCTCATCGGTCCGGGAATTACCCGAGGAATGGGTTGCGGTGGAAATCCGGAAATCGGAGAATTAGCAGCGCTGGAGAGCGAATCGCTAATCCGTGAGGCGTTGCAGGGAGCGGATATCGTTTTTCTGACAGCCGGCATGGGCGGCGGTACCGGATCCGGTGCTATCGGCGTTGCGGCAAAAATCGCCAAAGATCTGGGGGCAGTTACCATTTCGGTAGTCAACACTCCCTTTTCATTTGAATCCGGGAAACGGATTACCAATGCGCGCACCTATCTGAATAAATTAGCTGCTCACTCTGATACATTGATTGCGATTCCCAATGATCAATTATTGAAAATTGTCCCGCGAGATCTCTCGTTAAAAGAATCTTTTGAAATTGCCGATGATGTGCTACGACAGGGTGTTCTTGGCATCAGCCAGTTACTGACCGGTGTCGGCGAAATTAATGTCGATTTTTCTCATATCCGCAATATGATGATGAATGGCGGCGGATCCCTGCTGACAATCGGATATGGAAAAGGTCCCAACAAGGTTTCCATGGCAATGTATCAGGCATTAAATCATCCGCTGTTGGAGCATCTGCCGATTGAAAATGCGACCGGTATGATCGTAAACTTTACAGGTGATGAAAACCTTTCATTCCGCGAAGTTGTTGAAGGAATGGGCTATTTACAGCAACTTTCCAACCATCAGGCTGAAATTATTCCGGGACAGATCGTTGATAATCGGCTGCAAGATGAAGTAGAAATTATTCTGATTGTCACCGGAATGGCTTCCACACCGCTGGAATCGTTGAACACGAAACCGGAAGTTAAAAAGAATTCTTTGGAAAGAGAAAAAACGTCACCCAAAACGTTCTACTCGAACGTGGCGATTCCTGATTCGATCAGTCACGGGGAGGAGACAAAAGTACTGGAAACAGTCCTTTCATCGACAGAGCCCATGCGATCAATGCAATCGATTGATGGACCGATCATTCCGACCCCTAATACAGAGAAAAAAGAATTCTCTGCATCCGCAGAAGCCGCATTTGAAACATTTATGTCTCCGCTGGGATTAAGCGGCTATACCCCCGCTTCCATCACGAAAAACGTCGAAAATTCTGACACTGATAAAATTCAGGATTTGGATATCCCGACGTTTATTCGGCGGAAAATGTAATATTGAGGTCCTTGCATGGCAGCGTTTTCAAAACAAAAAGTTCAATCCGTAAATCAGACTATCTGTCAGGAATATCCGGATTTTAAGAATATATATCCGAAGGTTACTGAGACATCAGATGGAAATGCTGTGTTGGTTTATGAGAAAAAAGAAAAAACAGCGGATGGAATACCCATCAAATTGGTGCTGCGGGTGACTGTCGATGCAAATGGGAGAATTTTAAAAGTTTCGACATCAAGATAAAATCAGTATCCATCCTTCTTCGATGGGTAAGGCAATTTTTTCGTTAATAAATCATAACCACCGGTTTAACCGGTGGTTTGTTTGTTCCTATAAGGGTACGCGAACCTGTTTCGCATGATAGCGCCCGAAGTCGTCAATAACCGCGCTATTCCTTCACCTTTCGCTAAGCGGTTTGATTTTTTCCTTCTTTTGTTGCTTGTATGTGATGTGATTCCCAGTCTGTGTTGATTATTGCATAGGAGGTTCTCCTTTTGGGCGAAATATTCTTTTCTCCTCCTTCATAACAGAGTGTTTTTTGATACTTTAAGATTGCTTTGTCGGGCTTAAGCCTTCCTTACAATGACAAATTGCCATGCAAGCCTTACCGTGGTAAATCCTGTCGGTGCACTTTATACAAGGGCGGACTTTTATCATTGCGAGCTCTGCAGGGCGTGGCAATCCTCTGTCGCATGAGAATAATAAAAAAGCGGGCTGTTTAACAGCCCGCTTTTTTATTCGTCGTTATCAGAATCTTCCGGAAGGATTTCCTCATTTTCATCCGATTCTGGAATTTCCTCCGATTCTTCAGCTTCGTCCAATTCCTCATCAAGATCGTCAACTTCTTCAAAGGCGTCAGCAGCCATGTCCTCCTGAGTTTCCGGCGGGAGTACATTTTCAGGAACCACATCATCCAGAATTAAATCTGCATCATTACTGGTCACAGCCGCTACAGTCGCTCCTTCAGTCAAGCGTACCAGTCGAACGCCGCGAGCCGTCCTTCCTTTAACCGGAATGGTAGTACCTTTCAAACGTACCACATTTCCCAAAGAGGTGATGAAAGTCACATCATAATTCTCACGTAAGACACAAGCTGCGATCACCTTTCCAGTGATAGACAGTGCACGTTTGTTTGTAATCATCACGCCGCTTGTGGCACGGCCATGTGTCGGGATCATTTGGACAGGGGTGCGTTTTCCAATGCCTTTTTCTCCGACTACCAGCAGAAAATCCTGTTCCGCTGCAACGTCGACCGAAGCCAGACGATCATCCGCTGCAATCTTCATTCCGCGAACACCCGAAGCTGTTCTGCCCATTGAACGAACGATTGTCTCAGAAAAACGCAGTCCTTTTCCATTTTCCGTTGCCATAATAATAAATAGCTTTCCATTGGTTTGGAGAACCCATTTTAATTCGTCATCTTCTTCCAGACGAATCGCTTTAATGCCATTCGTGCGGACATTGGAATATTCTTTCAGCGGAGTGCGTTTAATTTTTCCATTTGCTGTGACCATGACAAGGTAATTCCTGGGATTGAAATCGGAAACAGCAATTAATTCAGTCACTTTCTCCTCAGGTTCCAGACTGATTACATTGATCACTGGAGTTCCTTTATCCGTACGCTCCCCTTTAAGGATACGGAAGACTTTTTCCGTATAAACTTTTCCCTTATTCGTGAAGAAAAGAACCGTATCATGGGTATTTGCAAAGACCAGTTTGGAAAGTTGATCTTCTTCTTTTAATCCATGACCGGCTACTCCGACAGCGCCGCGGTTATAAGTCCGATAGACATTTGCATTGACTCGTTTAATATATCCGCGTTCGGTGAGTGTGATAAAAACCGACTGATCATCGACCAGATCACTGTCCGACAAATGTTCTACAGCATCCGCTTCAACGGATGTTCTGCGGTCATCGCCATATTTTTCTGTCAATTCCGCTGTTTCCCGTTTCACCGTTTCAAGCTGCTGCTTCGGATCGGCAAGCAGATTTTCTAAGTAGTTGATGCGAGCTGTTATTTCCTTCTGTTCATCCTCAATTTTCATCTGCTCAAGAGCGGCAAGTCTGCGGAATTGCATATCCAGAATTGCCTGTGCCTGTAAATCAGAAAGATTAAACCGGGTCATTAACCCATTTTTGGCTGTTTCGATATCGCGGGAAGCCCGAATTAATGCAATCACTTCATCGACATTAGCGAGAGCAATCAGCAAACCTTCCAAAATATGTGCACGAGCTTTTGCCTTTTCCAATTCAAAGTGCGACCTGCGTTGGATGACCGTCAGGCGATGTTCGATAAAAATCTGCAGCGCTTTTTTCAAAGAAAGCGTACGCGGCTGGTTTTCCACTAATGCCAGCATCTGGACACCAAAGGTAGATTGCAGCATGGTGTGTTTATACAGCAGGTTTAATACTTGTTTGGGTTGACCATTTTTCTTGAGTTCGATAACAATGCGCATTCCCGTACGATCAGATTCATCGCGCAGATCTGATATCATATCCAGCTTGCCTTCACGTACCAGTTCAGCGATTCGTTCGATAAGCGTAGTTTTGTTGATCTGGTAAGGAATTTCTGTGATAATAATGTCATACCGTCCGGGACGGTTTTCTTCAATTTCCGTGCGTCCGCGCACTACAATACGTCCACGTCCTGTGGAATACGCTTGCATGATTCCTTCTCTTCCAAGAATCACACCGCCAGTCGGAAAATCCGGTCCCTGCACAAAACGCATCAAATCTTCCACGGAGATATTTTCAATATCATCATAATTGTCGATAATATAAATCATCGCTGCGGAAATTTCCCGCAGGTTATGCGGGGGAATATTGGTTGCCATTCCGACGGCGATTCCGGCTGATCCGTTCAGCAGGAGATTTGGCAGTTTTGATGGAAGGACAAGCGGTTCTTTCAGTGTTCCATCAAAATTGTCACTGAAATCAACCGTATCTTTGTCAATATCAGCCAATAATTCATCTGTAATCGCGGCAATTCGCGCTTCAGTGTAACGCATAGCTGCCGGTGAATCGCCATCGATGGAACCAAAGTTACCCTGCCCATCAACCAGCGGATATCGCATAGAAAAATCTTGTGACATACGAGCCATCGCATCATAAATCGATGAGTCGCCATGCGGATGATATTTTCCCAGAACTTCACCAACAATACGGGCTGATTTTTTGTGCGGACCGTTGGACCGGATACCCATGTCCTGCATTGCGAAAAGAATTCTGCGGTGAACTGGTTTAAGACCATCGCGTGCATCTGGTAATGCCCGTGATACAATTACACTCATTGCGTAATCCAGATACGCAACGCGCATTTGCTGATCGATATCCACCGAATTTACTGCATCATTTCCCATATTTTTTTGCCTTTTACCTCAAATTTAACATGCTAATTATACCATCCATGTCCTCTCTGCACGGTCTGGCCGGCGGTTTTCGTGCAGTCATTCGAAATAAGAGCGGGATTCTTCGTTATTATTTTGCAGCAGCTAAATATTCTGACGGCTTATTAATAAAGAAAATGAATTACCCCCCAATACCGTGATACATCCAGCTGATTTCAACAACAGGCAGATCATTGAACAGGACAGCCTTAAGGTGGATTTAATCATCAGGAGGATATCCCTTCTTGACACACATTTTCAAAACAGGTATATAAAATAAATGAGGACAGTAATTTGAAAAATGAAAAGAACATCAAATCTTCTTTCTTCAAAGAGTTAATCCATATTTCGAATAGCTGAAAAAAGAAGATTCGAATATTAATCGAAATGGAGTAGGATAAGGAATGGCAAATAAAATCTTGATTGTTGATGATGATGTCTTGCTCCGAAGGAGTTTGGCTTTCAATTTAGAAAAAAGCGGGTTCCAATCCAATACTGCGGAAAGTGCAGAGGATGCGCTCGCAATCATCCAAATCGATCAACCTGATTTGATTCTTTTAGATATTGGTTTACCTGGTATGGATGGTCTCGATGCCATTTCCAGCATTCACCAGATTAAAAATATTCCGATAATTTTTTTGACTGCCCGGCGCAGCGGCAGCGATCAGATCATGGGATTAAATGCCGGAGCCGATGATTATATTTCCAAACCGTTTGATTTTGATGTGTTATTGGCTCGCGTGAAGGCAGTCCTGCGCAGGAAAGAAACAGCCGCACCGCCGCAACCAGAAGGAATTATCCAGGCAGGTAATCTGAGAATTGATTTTTCTCAGCATCAGGCAAGTATTGAGAATCGTCCACTGGAGTTATCGCCGAAAGAATTCGATCTGCTGACTGCTTTTGTGTTGGACGCGGATCGCGTGATCAGCACCGATAACCTGTTGAAACGCGTATGGGGTGCAGAATATATTGGAGAAACGCAGGTTTTATATGTACATATTCGCTGGCTGCGTGAAAAAGTAGAAAAGGATCCGGACCATCCGGAACGTATTGTAACTGTACGAAGTATCGGCTATAAGTTTGTTTCAAATCCTGGTTCAGAATGAAAAATCTAAAATTGCAGTTTATTCTCAGTCATATTCTTCCGGTCATCATCACCATCCCATTGATAGGTGTCGCGCTCTCGTATGCGATGGAGACAAGTTTTATCTTAAAAGATATGAAAAAGACAATCGAATATCAGGCGCAACTAATCAAGGGATACGCAGAGGGAAATCCGGATATCTGGAAAGATCATGAATCTGCAAATAATCTGATCCAGGAAATTCGCCCGCAACTGGTATCCGGAATTGTTCTGTTTGATCAAACATGGCAATGGATCGCTTCCTCAGACAACAAACCCATAACGCTGGATCTGAATTCGGACTTTTCGTTGCTGGTTTCACAGTTGCAGCAAAAGTCTTTTGAACCGTTTATGAAAGTCAATCCTTATCAACCGTTTAAAAAATCAGGGGATATCATCGAAATGATGGTTCCTGTCAGTAACGATAAGGATGAATTACTGGGGGTCATTCGTTTAAATCTACCCATCAATTATTTTGAAAATCAACTAAAACAAACTTCTACCAGAATTGTCATTATCCTGATCTGTGGAATACTTCTGGGGATCATCATAGGACTCTTTAACGCCATTCGTCTGGAAGAACAGCTCAATCGTACAACCAATGCCATCTATGATTTATCAGGCGGCAGTAAAAATAAACCGCTGCCAGAGACAGGACCGGCCGAAATTCGGAAATTATCAGCAGCCTTTAATAAATTGTCGCAGAAGCTTGAAACTTCAGAACAAACCAGAACCAAATTAATTTCCTATCTGACGCATGAACTGGGACGACCGTTAGGCGCTCTGGCATCTGCGGTTGATTCGTTGAATTTAGGCGCTATACAGGATGAAAATCTGACGAAAGACCTGACCAGCGGAATGAAAATGGAAATTAAAAGATTAGAACTGCTTGTAGGCGATCTGTCTATTCTGAGATCCGAATCCGATCCGCTGAATCAGTATTTCATGAAACCTGTTCCATTGGCCGAGTGGTTAATGAATTTTTCCACCTATTGGACAAAATATGCTCAAAATAATCAGGTCAATCTCATTCATGAAATTCCAGATCAATTGCCGACCGTTTTGATCGATGAAAACCGATTTCACCAGGCTGTCGGAAATATCTTGAGCAATGCCATTAAATACTCATCGAAAGGGGGGGACGTAATCCTTTCTGCATCTGCTAAACCGGAAGAAATTCAAATTTCCGTACAGGATTTTGGCCCGGGAATTTCGCAAGACGATCTGCCGCATATATTTGAACCTTTTTACCGTGGATCGGAAAAAAAGCGATTTATACAAGGAATGGGACTGGGGCTCAATATTGCGCAGGAAATTGTTGAAGCACATCATGGAACGATCAGCGTGGAAAGCATCAAAGGGAAAGGGAGTACGTTCACCATTCATTTGCCTCTGCAATCTGTATAAAATCAACTGCAGGACATCATTTCAAATTTCGAATTACTGGGATGAAATCTGTCATTGCAAGGAGAGCATCAGCACAACGAAGCAATGACAGGTATATCTTTGAATCATTCATTATCTGAATATTTAGCACGAATTCTAAAATCATAAGAACAACAATTAATTCTTTTAATATATCGAATTACTGTTATAAAAAATGGATAAATAAATATTTGTTTCCAATCCACCATTTAAAAAGCCAATCTATACTTCAAATTACGGTAAAAATACCCAAAATTTCTTAAAAAATGGTTTTTTTAATCAGAACTTAAGGTTTTTAAGGAATTGGTTTAAACGAAAGTTAATATTCTGCTAACAAATCCGTAGTAATCTTATTATCAATGAAATATAAATTTACAATTTATCTTGCAGTTTTCTGGAAGAAAGATAAAAAAAGAAAAGGAGCAAAATATGAAAAAAACATCAAAAATCATCTGGTTATCCGTAATCCTCATCCTCGCAATCAGTTTCGGGGCTTTCAGACTGGTTCAGGGACAGGAAACCGTATCACAGACAGACGTTGCTGCAGCAAAACTCTCCCTGAGTTCGCTGTATGATCAGATTAATCCATCAGTTGTATTTGTTTCGGTTGCCATTCCGGCTAAAACAACATCGCTGGATCAAGGTCAGGATAATCCCTGGGATAATTTCGATTTTCAGAACATTATCCCCTTCTTCGAACAGTATAATCAACAGGAACGACCGAATAAAAAACAGCCTGAACCGGATAATGATAATGAAAAACCGATGCAATATGGTTCCGGTACCGGTTTTGTGTATGATACCGAAGGTCATATTGTGACGAACAATCATGTTATTGAAGATGCCGCAGAAGTAACTGTAACCTACTATGATGGTATCGTGCGTGACGCAGAGGTTATCGGAGCAGATCCGGACAGTGACCTTGCCGTATTGAAAGTTACCGATGCTCGGACCGATATTCAACCGGTAACATTGGGTGATTCATCGAAGGTAAAAACCGGCGATTTCGTTGCTGCCATCGGCAACCCGTTCGGTAACACGGGGACGATGACACAGGGTATCGTGTCAGCGCTTGGCCGCAGTTTCTCCTTGGAAAGCGGATCCGACGAAACCGGTCATTATTCGATACCTGACATGATTCAGACTGATGCTGCGATTAATCCGGGCAACTCCGGTGGTGTGTTGATCAATCTGAATGGGGAAGTTATCGGTGTAGTCAACTCTTTCTCATCGTCAACCTATTCCTCGGCAGGCATCGGCTATGCAATTCCTTCCAACCTGGCAATCAGAGTCGTACCAAAACTGATCAGTGATGGTTCGTACCAGCATGCATGGATCGGAATGAGCGGAATTGCCCTGACTCCTGAAATCAATGAAGCGCTGGAGCTTGATCATGATCAACGTGGTGCTTTGATCCAGACCGTTCAAAAAGACAGCCCTGCTGAAGCAGCGGGTATTCAAGGTGGTAAGGAAACCATCGAGATCAGCGGTTCAGAAATTTACAGTGACGGCGATATCGTTACAAAAATAAATGATCGCGTTGTCAAAGGAATGGATGATGTCATTTCTTATCTTGCATCCAATACCAGTGTCGGAGATAAAATTACACTCCATATTTTGCGTGACGGAAAAGAAATTGACATGGATGTCACATTAGCAGCTCGTCCATCCTCTGAAGAACGGGAACAAAAGGCTGAAGTAATCGCACAAAATGGCAAAGGAAATGCCTGGATCGGTACCTATGTCAAAGATATTACAGCGGAAGATATTAAATCGTTGAATCTCCCCGAAGGAACCGAAGGTGCGCTGATCAGCCAGGTCACCAAAGATAGTCCGGCAGATGATGCCGAATTACAGGTCAATGATATTATCCAAAAAATGGATGATCAGGAAATTCACAATGTCGATGAGTTGAAAGAAGAGCTCGCAAAATATTTGCCGGGTGAACGTATTACTCTGACGATTCTACGCGATAACGAGACCATTGAAGTCAGGCTGACGCTTGGAACCACTGTCACACGCTGACAGGAAAAATCAGAATAAAAAAACGGCTGAATTTTTTTCAGCCGTTTTTTTATTCAGCATCACTTTTTTTATTTCACCAGAATCAACGGTACGAACATTTCCTCTGCAGTCAAACCGGCATGATGTCCATTAAATTCTTTCGGAGGACGAAAACCATCCGGAGCAAAGAGAATATCACTGTTCCCAATTCCGCAGGCGATAAAATCACCGAGAAAATCTTTTACCTTTGGGTGCATCCGACCTTCCCCCAGCATTTTTTTCGAAAGGAATTCATCCTGGCTAAACAATAAAAACTCATTTCCAAATTCACGTTTGAATCTTTCCGCAAAAGCGTCTTCACGACCTGGGTGGACATAAAGAAATTTTGCCCTTGGATCGCCTGCCGGAAAATTTCGCAACAGTTCATTCAAAGGCTGTACCGAGTTGAGGTAAAAATGATTGTTGATATCCTGCATTCCATGGTCGGCTGTGATGATCATCAAAGTGTCTTCAAATTGATCTGCATATTCAGCAAAAAGCCGGTCTATGTTTTCAAGAAATTCCGACACTTCAGGATGTGTCAAACCATTTTTATGCAGCAGATCATCTGGAGATTTATAGTAACTGAAAATGAAATGATCGCCCGGTTCTCTCGATTTTTCAAGCGTTGTTTGCAATAAGGATTCAAATGATCCGATCTTTGTCAGATATTTTCCGGCTAAATCGACCAGACGAGGCCGAGCAATATCGGTAAATACACAATGAATTTTGACAGAGCCTTGTGTTGATTCTTCAATTTTCGGCAGAATTGGATCAAAGTTCATAAAGTCGAGTACGTTCTTCTCATTTCGATCGATCAGATCGCCTGTGAAAGAATCCCTGTATGGGAAAAGGTCAATCACCTGTTTCCATTCCTTAAAGTAAAGACTCCACGCCAGCCAGGAATGGGATACAGGCTGTAATCCGGAGAAAAATGAGGAGGTTACACAAACGGTGGTGCAGGGATACACTGCCGTCAACTCCTTGCGAAGATTTCGGCGAAGAAAACTGTCTGTTGAAAGGTTTTTCTCAAGAATACGTGAGCCCATTGCATCCATCAGAACCATTACAACATTTCGATATTTTTTGGATGCAAGTTCATCATCCAGTTCGGATATAGATGGTGTGGCACAAGGGATATTGTAATATCGAAGTAATGAAGAAATGATGCCTAAATTGTTGTTGGAATAATCCGGAAATATAATTTGATTTTTGGGTTGCATTGATTTTTTTTCGGGCTGATCTACAATCATTTGAATTTTGAAAACTTTTCAAGAAAAAGAGGAAAACTTGTCATTGTGCTGACGCTGCGAAGAGCGTAAAAAATAACACTACCCTAAATAATCCTTCTCATCATCCGAATCGCTGTGTAACAAGAGTAAAAAAGCCCGCTTTTCCTTTTCTATAATAAGAAATCCAGAATTTGTTTGATAATAAGACCTGAAACGACAATAATAAAAAATATTCGGATAAATTTACTCCCCTTCAAAACCGCCAATTTCACACCGCATACAGCTCCTGCCATATTAAAGGCAGCCATTAAGATGCCCAGAAGATAATATCCATAACCGCTGATGATGAAAAGAAGCATGGCTCCGATGTTGGTTGCTAAATTGACAACTTTTGAGGATGCAGAAGCCTGTAAAAAGTCTAATCCAAATATAAAAATGAAACAAAGGATTAAAAAATTTCCGGTTCCTGGTCCAAAGAAACCGTCATAAAAGCCGATAAACACACCGACCAGCAAACCAAGAATGATTTTGCTCTTTTTTGAAACGCCGGCTTTTTCGGTATCGTCCCCCAAATCCTTTTTTAGCAGTGTATAAATCAGGATTACGATCAGCAATACTGTCACTAAAGGGCGCATCCATTGATTTGGAACTCGTGTCGCGGTCAGCGCTCCGCAGATACTGGCAAAAAAAGCAATTGCCGCAATTGGAATCATGCGTTTCCAATGTATCGGCACTTTTTTGGAATACTGAAAAATTGCCATGCCGGTTCCAAAAGCGGAAGACATCTTATTGGTACTGAGAAGCATAACAATGGGTACATTTGGCAGAACAGCCATTAAACCGGGCAGTTGTATTAAGCCTCCACCACCAGCAATTGAATCAATGGCTCCGGCTAAAAAAGAGAAAAAACAAGCCCCAATTATTTGGAATATGGAAATATCAGGCATAAAAGGTAATATTTTCTTTCTATCAGTTTATATTGCCAGAAAGATTATAACCCCCAAAAGGAGCTTTTCCTGAAAAGAGGATCAGCGATTTCAAATATGGAAAGAAATATTTACTGTTATGAAATATTTTCTCTCTCTGTTCAAAATGGATATCCAAATTTCGAATTTCTGAAAGAGGACTGTCTGCAGCGGTTTGAATTATCAGAGGAAGTATTTGTTGTTGTGTTGGTTTTGCCCAGAGCGCAAAACCAACACAACAACAAAAATTGGTATACAAATCGAGTTATCAGTAATTTTCAATACGAGAAGAGTACTTATTTTGTCAGACGTCTGAGTACATCGATGAGTATCTCTTTCGCTTTAATAAATTCAGGCAGATATAGGTGCTCATTCGGTGTATGATCCAGCGTTGAATCACCGGGTCCATAGGCAAGGCCGGGACAATTCCATGCAGGAGCCACCAGATTCAGATCCGCTGTGCCGGTTTTATAAACAAAGGCAGGTTGCCCACCGTTCGCGCGGATCGCCGGAAGGAATGCCCGAACCAGCGGTGAATTCTTTTCTCCGCGATATGCCGGTGTTGGGAATGCGGAATGAGAAATAATCGCATCCGGAGCAATCGATTCTAAAACTGCATAAAAATCTTCCGGCATAAATCCTGGCGGAATTCTGGCACTGACCACCAATCGTGCCCATTGAGAAAAACCATCTTTTCCCGAATACCAGTTTGTCAGTGAAAACATAATCTGATCAAAAATTTTAGGACGGGATTGATTGTATTCCTTACACCACAAACGAATTTTTCCCCAAATTTCGGAAGCAATTTCACATGCAGTAGCCTCTTCACTGGCGCCATGGGTTACATCAGAAGAAATTTGGATACTGGACCACGCGCATCCTTTATACCCGAGGGCAATGCGATCCCAGCGGCTGGGTTCACCCACGATAACCAGTTCCGGTGAAAAATTGGGCAGCACAAAACGTGCCCCCATTCCATCACATTCCTCATCGACACAGGCAATTACAACAATCTGCCAGCCTGGAATTGATCCGAGTTGTGCGACACTGTCCACAAAACAGGATAAAGGCGCTTTCGCATCGACAGAACCACGACCGTATAGAATGTTATTTTCCACCGAAAACGGGATTTCCCCCGGAACTGTGTCAATATGTCCGAGCAGTACTAATTGTCTCGGACCATCTCCCATCACACCGATTGCATTACCACCACCGTCGACATAGGATTTTGTAAAACCCAGCGCTGCCATTCTGGCAACAAGCCAAAAAACAGCATCCGCTTCCGATCCGCTGGGGCTATACTTTTCCACCAGCCCGAATAACGTTTTGAATTCTTCCGGAGCTGTCAGCCAGTAATTATTCTCCATTCGTTGATGATCCTTATTCTCAGCGATTTGAATTATTGGAAAGACTATTTTTATTGCATTGTTTTTCACGAAGCGCGTGTGCAATACAACAATAAGTTTTCCTTTTTGATTCGAAAGGTTATTCTAAATCTTGAATTGTTGCCTGATTCCGTAATCGTTATAATTCTGAATGATTGTAGTCAACAATTTTCGATTATAGAGAAGATTGCTTGTTTTTCTGTTGCTGAAAAAGTGTTGCAAGGATTGTCGAACAATCCGAAGAGCAATGCTCAGCTAATCCATGTACAGTTGCCGGCAAGTGCATGATCAATCGGATTTTCCACACTGCCGTCCGCAATTAATACCCTGCCTACTCCTTTTTCAAGTGCTTCCTGTGCTCCTAACACTTTATTTTTCATTCTACCTTGTGCATAGTCCTGCAGCACTTCAATATCTTTTCGATCGACTTTTTTAATCAGCGTGGCCTCATCCGGAAACGATTTCATCAATCCCGGCACTGCTGTCAGCAGAATTAATGTATCCGCTTTCATCGCTGCAGCCACTTCAGCAGCCGCACGATCCGCATCCACATTGAGCGGTTCACCTGTCTTGCCGATTGCAACAGGTGCGACGACCGGTACTAGTCCCGCTGTAAGCAAAATATGCAACAGATCAGCCCGGACTGTATCTATCTTCCCGCTGAAATCATCGCGGATGATCCGGCGTTTTCCATTTTCAACACTCTGAATCGCTTCTTTGCGCGTTGCCTGAATCAGTCTTCCGTCCATACCGGATATACCGAAGGCATTTACCCCGTTTTCCTGGAGTTGTGACACTAATTTCGAATTCACTTTCCCGTTAACAGCCATGATAAATACTTCCATGGTCTTCTGATCTGTATATCGGGAAGTATGCCCGGAGGGTGATGTAATAAAACGCGGTGGGACATTTAATTCCAATCCAAGCTGGTTGGCTTCCGCAGACCCGCCATGAACCAGGATTAATTGTTTTCCTTCCATAATCATACGGGCAGCATTGACACAAATGTGCGAAAAATCCAC
This sequence comes from Flexilinea flocculi, assembly GCF_001192795.1. Classification (GTDB taxonomy): domain Bacteria; phylum Chloroflexota; class Anaerolineae; order Anaerolineales; family Anaerolineaceae; genus Flexilinea; species Flexilinea flocculi. The sequence goes on from NZ_DF968180.1 coordinate 138,274, forward strand.
ACCCTCTGTTCCGCCAATTTTTACAACCATTATTTTTTGATTTTCATCATTCATAGCTTAATTTCCCTCCATTTGAGAAGTAATCACCAATTTGAATTATGAGAGGGATTATTTGTTGTTGTGTTGTTTTTGCGCTCAGCGCAAAAACAACACAACAACAAGTTTTCTCTTTTTTACTCAAAAGGCTTTCCCAAATTTCGAACTGCTATTATATGGGATGCAAGCCTGTGAATTCTAATCCCGTAGTTTCATCCATACCTGACATCAGATTCATGCATTGTATGGCCGTTCCTGCAGCACCTTTCATCAGATTATCAATGGCACAAATTGAAATTAAATGACCATTCTGTGGATCAAAGTCGAATCCAAGATCCGCGAAGTTTGATCCTGCCAGAATTTTAGGTTCCGGAACTCTATATATCCCTCTTTGCTCATGGACCAGTCTCAGAAATGGGTTTTCATTGACTACAGTCCGATAAGCTGCCCATAAATCCTTCATCGTTACGGCAGATTTTGCCGCTGCATGGACGGTTGCCAGCGCACCGCGCACCAGTTCAACCGATGTCATCGTCAGCGCAACTTTAGAAAGATGCATTTCCTGCATCACTTCCGCAGTATGACGATGTCCAAAACACGAAAATGTTCGAACGGTATTGCTTCGTTCCGGATGGTGCGATCCGGCATTTCCTTCCGCGCCGCCTTCGGAGGAACCAACTTTTATTTCAACATAAACCGGCTGATCCAAATCAATCAGTTCAGCTTTAACCAGCGGCATTAATGCCAGGTTGGCAGCAGTCGCATTGCATCCCACTCCGCTAATGTACTGCGCATGTCTAATTTCTTCTCGATGCAGTTCCGGCAAGCCGTATACAAATTTGGGCATCCATTCCGGTGCCAGATGGGGACTTCCATACCACTGCTGATACGTTGTTTCGTCTTTCAGGCGAAAATCGGCTGAAAGATCGATGATTTGTGGAGCCAGTTCAGCGTATTTTTGAATTTTCTTCATCGCCTGGCCATGGGGAAGAGCAAGGAATAAAATATCCACCGGTTCCACCTGATCCGGATCACAGAACTTCAACATGGTCCGTTTTCTTAGGTTTGGATGCACCTGATAGACATATTCGCCTAAATGGGAACGGGATGTGACCTGGGTTACCTCCGTCCCCGGATGATTCAACAAAAGACGGAGTAATTCACCACCACCGTAACCCGATCCTCCAATAATCGCAGTCTTTATCATCGTTTTGCCACCTTCAGAACATATTCAACAATATGATCGGCGATATTCACACCGGTTGTCGGCTGTAGCGTATGGAATTCCATCGTATGATTGATTTCATTGATCATCAAACCACGGTTCGCATCTTCAAAAACATCAACCGCCAGAATTTCACCACCTACAGCAGCGGCTGCTTTGAGGCAGATCGATTCCAGGTCAGGCGTGATGGGACAAATTTCCCCTTCACCGCCACGCGCCGTATTGGTAATCCAATGCTGCGATTTCCTGTAAATGGCTGTAACGACTTTGCCGTCTATGACAATTGCACGGATATCCCGCCCCGGTTTGTCAATATATTCCTGGACATAAAAAACGGAGTGTAAAGCAGAACCCAGTGTAGATTTGTGTTCAAGGATTGCTTCCGCAGCATCGCGATCGTTCAGTTTTGCCAGCAGTCTGCCCCAGGAGCCCACAACCGGTTTTATTACTACAGGATAACCAAGCGCTTCAATGGCATCCAATGCGGACTCAGGTGTGAAAGCGCAAACATAACGAGGCTGTGGAATGCCTGCTTTTTCCAGCGCGCAGCTCGTTGCCAGTTTATCACCGCAAACTTCAGCTGTCAGCGCGGTATTCACAGTCCGAATACCCCATCCATTCAAAACTTTCAGAGCATAAAGCCCGCTGTAATAACTGATACTGCGTTCTAAAACGCAGTCATATTGCTGCCAGGTCTCTACTCCCTTGGAATCCAGTACCAGCTTACGGTCATCGATTCGATCATAATCGACTCCGCGGGATTCAAGAGCTTCGAAAATCCATTTTTCTTCGACACGAAGACGGGAAAATAGCACACCGATTTTCGGCATTATTCTCCCCAATCTTCCTGTTCCATCGGGGCTTCTTCAGCTGTCAATGGATCCAAAGATACAATTTCCAAATCAACACCACAATCCGGACACACAATGATCTCTCCGAGTTCTACAGACGGATCTACTTCGATTTCGGCTCCACATACAGGACAAGTAACGGTTTTCATGATGAATCTCCTTCATTTTTTATTCAAATGGATATAAAAAGCCCTCCTTGAAGGAGGGCTGCTTTTCACATATAAGACCGATCAGTGACAAAACACGACATCCCCGCTTCAAACCTGAAGGGAGTAATATCGGCTGGTTCGTCGAACAAATTGATCGAATAACATAACTTTAGTTTATATATTTTTCAAAAACTGTCAACTGTTTTTTAGGAAACCATGATAATCAATGGCTTTTTTTCGGTGTGAATCGGCTTTTGGTAGAAAGCTAAGAAATCATTCACACCCATATTTCGAATTGCTGCTCTGAGACGGCTTTTTCGATAAAATATATTAGAATAGTAGACATAAATTTTCAAAGAAACGCGAATGCGTATCAGAGAGGAAAAATTATGAATTATCAAGGCGTCATCAATCGTTATCGTGATCTGATCCATTTGCCGACAGACATCGATCCTGTAACCCTTCTGGAAGGAAATACGCCTTTAATACCGGTTCCGGCATTGGCGGAAGAACTTGGCGGCGGATTTGAACTGTACATCAAGTTTGAAGGATTGAACCCGACCGGTTCTTTTAAAGATCGTGGCATGACGGCAGCTATGACCATGGCGAAAGCAAAAGGTGCAAAAGCTGTAATATGTGCATCCACCGGCAACACTGCCGCTTCTGCAGCAGCGTATGCACGCAGAGCAGGATTGCGGGCAATCGTCATGATTCCGGAAGGAAAAGTCGCCGTAGGGAAACTCGCCGGAGCGATTGCATATGGTGCTGAAGTGATTCAAATTCCCGGTTCTTTCGATGAAGCGCTTTCGTTAGTTGTGGAAATCAGCCAAAAAAGTACAGTCGAGCTGGTCAATTCTCTCAATCCATATCGTTTGGAAGGTCAAAAAACGTCCTCTTTTGAGATTTGCGATGTTCTTGGTCAGGCTCCTGACTGGCTTTGTCTGCCAGTTGGAAATGCAGGGAATATTACTTCGTACTGGATGGGATTTAAACAATATCATCAATTGAAAAATACTGGATTGCCGCACATATTGGGTGTTCAGGCTGCAGGTTCAGCACCTTTAGTTATCGGGCATGCTGTGGATCATCCGGAAACAATTGCAACCGCAATACGAATCGGCCGTCCGGCTCGCGGTGAAGAAGCGCTGGCAGCTGCGGAAGAATCTACAGGAAAAATCATTGCTGTAACGGATGATGAAATTCTGGCAGCTCAAAAAATGTTAGCTCTGAACGGAATCTGGGTAGAGCCGGCTTCTGCAGCAGGCATTGCCGGATTAAAAGCTCAAATTCAAACCGGTTCCATCAATGTCAACCAGAAACGCATCGTTGCAATCTGCACAGGTCATGGCATGAAAGATCCGGACATCATCACATCCAAAATGACCAAACCGACACTGCTGCCAGCTGATTATGATGCGATTGAAGCTTTCATCCTGAGAAAGCCATGACTCCGCAAAGAATCACAGTTCACGTTCCGGCAAGCACTTCGAATATCGGTCCCGGTTTTGACTGCATCGGACTGGCATTGGATATTTGGAATGAGACAGTTTTTTCATTTGACCAGGAAGGACGAACGATCAACAGCGTCGGGTACAAGCCGGAAATTGAATCAGAGCCTGAAAATAATCTGGTTTTTCAGGCTTTTTCAGAATTTTGCAGACTGCATGGCAGTGTACTTCCGGCAAATCTTCATATCGATTGTACAAACCGAATTCCAATTGGAGCCGGTTTGGGTTCCAGCGCTGCCGCAACGCTGACAGGGTTACTTGCAGCAAATGCATGGCTTAATGCCAATATTACTGATGAAGATTTGCTCAAAATGGCACTATCGATTGAGGGGCATCCCGACAATTCAGCTCCGGAAATATTTGGCGGTCTCATTGGAATGAGTGCTGATGAAGGTACAGTCTGTACTCATCGTTTCCCGATCGCACCATGGAATACGGTTATTCTGATTCCAAAAATTAATTTGCCAACGAAAACCGCAAGAAAAATTTTACCGGAGACAATTCTCAGGAAAGATGCTATATTTAATATTGGACATGCGATTTTAGTGATGCAAGCGCTCGCTGAAGGAAATGAAGCGCTGCTTCAGTTTGCAATGAAAGATCGTCTGCATCAACCATATCGTATTCCTTTGATCACCGGATCGGATGCAATCATTAAAGCGGCAGAGAATACAGGCGCTGCAGCCGGTTTATCCGGAGCAGGACCTGGCATCATCGCGTTTACAATGTCGGACACGAATTTGCTGCGATCCAGGATGGCTGCAGCAGCAGAAAGCTTTCATCTGAAAATGGAAATCCTGACTCCTAAGATTTCTTGTTCCGGTGCATACATCACGATTGAATAAATCTTTTCGGAGGATCTATGAAAAAAACAATGCTCATTCTTTTTGCCGGGTTGATTCTATTTGCAGGTTGTTCTAAACAATCATCCACTGATCCGATCCAATCGTTGGAGAAAGCTACAATCAGTCCGGAACGAGCGTTAATGTTTGAGGCGACAAAACAGGTATGGGAATCCAACCAGGTACCGCTTGAGACAATGTCCGATCAAACGATATCCACAGAGGGAAATCCACCTGTGCTGGTTTCAGAACAAATCCCAAAGAATGAACCGATCGATTTCGAATCAGGTGTTCTTCCGGAAACCTATATCCTTCAATTTGGTGAAACGCCAAAATGCATTGCCAGAAGATACAATCTGAACTGGGCAGCCCTTTATTCTCTCAATCAAATTACATTTGAAAACGAAAATAATATTTCTTATGGTACGGTTCTAAAAATTCCAAAGAATACTGAGTGGAATGCTGCTCAGGGACCGAGATCCACCTCCGTTCATCCGACAATGTATACCGTACAGCAAGGTGACACTTTTAACAGCATCGCATGCATTTTCGGCGATGTTACGCCGGAAGCAATTGCAAAAAAGAATTCATTGAACCTGAATGAAGCCATTCTTCCGGGATTGAATCTGCAGATTCCCTGATGCGAGTTGGATGACAATCACAAATTCTTCCAATTCCTGGATCGATCTCCCGCATGGGAGATTACAGTATCCGGTTTACCTACCAGACGCAACCTACGGGATGGTCCGCAGTGTTGATGCTGCTGATCTGGAAAATGTGTCAGTCCAAGGTTTGGTGATGAACACGTTCCATCTCATGCAGAAACCAGGCAGCCTGACGGTTCAATCGCTGCATGGCATGCACGAGATGAGTGGATGGACCAAACCAATTGTGACCGATTCAGGTGGTTTTCAAGCCTATTCACTGATTCATGAAAACGAAAAATTCGGGAAAATAACAGACCGTGGAATTACGATTATCCCGGAAAATTCAACCCATAAGTTACAACTTACTCCAGAAAAAACGGTTCAGCTTCAGATGGCATTTGGAACCGATATTGTCATATGTCTGGATGAATGCACCCATGCTGAAGCCTCTGACAGTGATCAGGTATTATCGGTGAATCGCACGCTTGCCTGGGCATCTCGCTGCAAAAAAGAATTCTTACGCTTGAAACAGCAGGTCTCGAAAAGCGAAGCTATTCAGCCAAAAATTTTCGGTGTCATCCAGGGAGGCGGATCGTTTGAATTACGGAAACGCTGTGCCGAAGAACTGCTGGAAATCGGATTTGACGGCTTTGGTTTTGGCGGCTGGCCTTTAGACAGCGAGGGAAACCTTTTATTTGATATCCTGCAATATACCCGGGAATTGATTCCGCCAGAATTTCCAATTCATGCCCTGGGAATCGGACATCCTGAAAATGTCGTTCGCTGTGTCAACCTTGGATATGACATCTTTGACTGTGCGATGCCAACACGCGATGCCAGGCATGGTCGTTTATATGCCTTCCGTGAAGAGTACCCTTCCTTTGACGGGAAATGGCTCCAATACCACTACATCAGCGACGAACAATATATCCGCTCCTCTCAACCGGTTTCGCCAGGTTGTGACTGTCTGACCTGCACGCGCTATTCCATGGGTTATCTGCGCCACCTTTTTAAAATGGGAGATACGCTGTTCCCTCGCCTGGCGACGATCCACAACATCCGAATTCTGACACGATTAACGGAGCTTCTGCGGGAAGAAAAATATGGAAAATGACTTCAATCCCGAAGAATTAATCGCAGAAATTCATAAAGGTCGCAATTTTCGGAGTATGGATCAGCAACTGACCAGGCAGCTCATCGTCCGAGAGATGCATTCCTCGAATAATCGCAAGGAGATCGTCAAGAATGTCAAATCCAAGCTGTATCAGATCGCATCAGCTTTTCGAAATGAGAAGATTGAAGACCCGAAGCTATTCGATTCATTCGCAGATCAAACCTGGCAAGATCAGGAAGCCGTCAAAGAACAATGCCTCCGTCTGATGAAGAATCATGCCTCTACGCGGGAACGCATGCCCATCCTCGAAGAGTTTTACCGCACGATTTTCTCCAATCTGCCGCCTATCGATTCGGTATTGGATCTGGCCTGCGGTCTGAATCCGCTTTCCATTCCGTGGATGCCATTGGAAAAAAACTTTTCCTATGAAGCGTACGATGTCTTTCAGGATTTGATGGATCTGATTAATGCATTTTTCCATCGTTTTCAGATCCATGGAATGGCAACGCAGATGAATCTATTGGAGAATTATCCCAGAAAACAGGCAGCTTTGACACTGCTCCTGAAAACGATTCCCTGTCTGGAACAAGTTGATAAAAATGCCGGTAAAAAAATTTTGTCTCAGATCGAATCCAAATTTGCAGTAATCAGTTTTCCCGCCCATAGCTTAAGCGGAAAAAACAAGGGAATGCCAAAAAATTACGAATCACATTTTCTTGAAATCTGCAACCCGGATGTTTGGGAGATTCAAAAAATCCTTTTTCCATCTGAACTGGTTTTTCTGATAAAAAGAAAATGAGTGTCGATCGTCCATCCACATTCACCTTCGATATTGAAGAGATACAAAAGACCGTCATCCGGAAAATTCTGCGATCCAGGAAATATCAGGCGCTTGATATTCCTGAAGACACCATTATGCAGCTATGGCAGCAGGAATCATCCAAAACAAAAAACTGGAAAGAGGCTGAAAAAAACGTCCGCGAAAAATTGCATCAGATTATCGCACCGTATTTGGGCGATCCGGACTATTCTTTGGCAGAACAGCAGCTGCTGGAAGCTTGTCAAAACGGGGAAGCAGCCGTGCAAAACTGGTGTAAAGATATGCTGCTGAGCCATTCATCGTCCAAAGAGCGTATGCCGCATATGGATGTTTTTTATCAAAAATTGTTTGAAAAAATCGGCAGACCACAAAGCATTCAGGATTTAGCTTGTGCCATGAATCCTTTTGCGTTTCCCTGGATGAACTTGCCAAAAAGCACGGTTTATTATGCGTATGATCTGCATCATCCTCGAATCAATCTGATCAATCGATTTTTTGGAATTCAAAGACTCCAATCGTTGGCAAAAGTCCAGGATATCCTGATCAACACACCGGAGATTCACACAGATGCCGCTTTCTTTTTTAAAGAAGCGCACCGATTTGAAGCACGCAGCAAAGGCTGCTGCAGAGATTTCTTTCGGCGAATCCAAACTGACTGGCTGGTTGTTACACTGCCTGCAGAAAACTTGACCGGTCAACATGGTATGCGAGATCGGCAACGGCGATTAATGGATAAGGCGATTGAAGGAAGCGGATGGGATATGGTTGAATTCGAAATAGAAACAGAAATGGTTTTTTGTATTCACAAATATGGCTAAAAAGCAATTACGAAATAATCAAGATCATGAAAATCCCAGACAGGATGCGTTGGATGCAGCGTGGGAGAAATTTCGCCCATTCATTCCGGAGGCCGAACTTTCCGCGATGGAATCTGCACTCAGCAAACCACTGGATCGCGCTTTTCGCCTGAATCCTCTGAAATTGGATCGACAAGAGGTAGAGATACTCGCGAAACGGTATGGTTGGACGCTGGAACAAGTCCCCTTCTGCCCGGACGGTTTTCGGGTTAGAACATACCAAACATCTCCCAGTCTGACGCGGGAACACCAGATCGGTCAGTATTACATTCAGGACACGGCTTCCATGCTGCCAGTTTCCTTATTTGATACGCGGTTGATGGAGTCCCGCCCGTTGATACTTGACATGGCAGCATCACCGGGAGGAAAAACCACCCACCTGGTTGCCCGCAGTCTCGACCAGGGTCTCATCATGGCAAATGATTCAAGCCTTTCCAGAATCAGCGCGTTAAAAACTGTTCTGAAAAATTGGGGAAGTCTGAACCATTTCATTACCAATTTCCCGGGAGAAAATTTCGGTTTATGGTACCCGGACACATTTGATTTCATCCTGCTGGATGCTCCTTGCAGTATGCAAAGCCTGGTTTCCATCGATTCTCACCCTATGCGGCCAATTACAGAGCGAGAAGAAAAAGCGCTGGCACAAAGACAGACTGCTTTGTTGGATTCTGCCATCCATGCATTAAAGCCAGGCGGACAGCTTGTTTATTCTACCTGTACATTATCACCTTATGAAGATGAAGCTGTTGTGAACCAGATTCTACAAAAATATGGCTCAAAAATCAGCGTTGCCAATGCGCAGGAAAAGCTTCCTTATCCTGCTCCGGGTTTAACCACAGACGGTATCCAAACATTTGATCCGTCTTTAACTGGCAGCATCCGATTATGGCCACATCGATACGAAACCGCAGGTTTTTTTGCTGCATTGATTTGCAAGCAGGATTCTTTCGGTGATCAAAGATCAGAAACTCCATTTCGATCCTGGGAAAAAAGCGGATTTACTGAAATGAATGTAGCCACGCAAGAAAAAATTGATACTTTTTTTAAAGAACAGTTCGGATTCTTGTTGAAACCTGTGTTGGAAAAATATGATTGTTCCCTGTGGCAGCGTGAGAATGAAGTTTGGGCATTATCCAATCGTTATTTCACCGAATTTTCTTCGCTTCCCTGTAAATCTGCCGGGATGAAAATCGCCTCGCTCACAGTCTCCGGCTTGATTCCGGACAATGATTGGATAAGTCGATTTTTCAAAGAAATGAAAAAAAACCGCTTTCTATTGGATGAAACTCAGACAGCTCGCTGGCTCCATGGAGAGGATTTGCCATCTGCAGATGGCAATTTATCAAAAGGGACAATTCTCTTGATGGTTGATGCCTGTGAGACGTATTTGGGTTGCGGTTTTGTCAGCGCCGGAAGAATTCGAAACCTATCGAAATAGTAAGGATGTTTCTCCCCAGCCGTGTGTCTCGCTTTTTCCCTTTCTGAAAATTCTAAGGAAAAGCGGACAAAGCCAATAACTGTAAGTGAAATTTCTCTCAGAAAAGTTCATCGGCAGCAGCTTCCAGCAATCCCATATCCCATAACAGGCTGCTTGCCATATATTTATTGCGCAAATCTTTTGTCGTTAGGAATGTTCGTTTCAGAATTTCCGGAGATATACCAATTTCCTGTGCGGAAATCGGAGCGCCAGCTGTCTGCAGTTGATTGCGTAATTGATTGAGATCTGGAAGATCTGTCTCGATGATTTTAACGATCTCGTCCCAACGCTGAGAAATCGTTTGAAATCGATTGGCATGTTTTTGCGGATCAAAACGATTCTCTGCTGCCGCCTGTCGAATGATGCTGTCAGCAGCAGATGGAAGAAATTCTCTTATGGATTGCTGCCATTTTTGCCAGTCAAATTCTTCCATGCAGGATTGCGCTCTGCTACGGTCTGGTTTCTGTTTTTTTATCAGATCATAAATCCGAATGGAATAGATCGTTCCGATCCCGACCTGAATGCCATGTAAATCCGGCATTTTACCGTTTTGAAGCGCCAGCATATCCCAAATATGGGAAAAATAATGGTCAATACCGGATGCCGGTCGCGTGGTTTCAGCAAAAGCCATGGCGATACCGGACATTACCAGTCCTTCCATGATATTCGCAATTGCCTGAGGGTCCCGGTTCATCAAACCGGATGATGAAGAAAGACACTTGTAAGCGGAATTCCGCATCAATGAAGCCACATTTTCGCAATAAAACTCTTCATTGATCAAGTTGGATAAGCGCCATTCAAGAAGTGCATTCGGTTTGGCAGCCATATCTCCTAGCCCGGCTTGCAGCATTCTGGTCGGAGCGTTGCATAACACATCCAAATCTCCGATAATCGCAACCGGACAGACACCTGGTACAGTCGATTTCAAACCGCTTACAACGTTGGAACAGGTTGGGGAAGCGAAGCCGTCCATCGAAGGAGCTGTGGCAACCGTGATCAAAGGGTTGCCGCTTAATCGGGCAATGATTTTGCTGATATCCCCGATAGAACCGGATCCAACTGCCAGGATTCCGTCACAGGTTGTATCGTATGCCATGGCAGCTAATCCGACTGCACTTTCATCCGATTCCGGCCTCTCAACTTGAAATATGTATTTTGCATAAGGAATATGGGATGCAGACAGGATTTCACTGATATCTCGGCCTGCCGCTTCATACGTGCATAAATCTGCAACCAGAAACGGCTTTGTGATGCCCGTTTTGTGAAGCATTGCTGGCAATCGGCTGATTGCTCCTTGAGCAATATCCACATATCGCAGATTCACGCGATGTACTTTGCCGCAGGAACAGACAAAACCTTCGGGATTTAAAAGATCGGAAATTGTGCTGGAAGAAAAATTCAAAATAAAGACTCCTGTTGCTTAGGATTTTGTAATTTCTGTTGCGTCAGAAAAAATATGGGAAAAACCAGCAATTTTTGATCCTTCCACGATTTCGAAACACTGACCAGCAATAATTTTGTCGATACAGTTCCTTCTCAAACATTTTTCCAGGAGCGATGTCTGACATTTCATCGACTCTCTCAATTTTAATCGAAAGCGATTGAAAAATCGTTATTCGAAATATGGACTTGCTATTCGAGTCGATCGGGAAAAACTTGTTGTTGTGATTGTTTGTGCGGAGCCGGAAATCATTACAACAACAAAAAATCTTCCCTATATTTCGAATTGCTGGTTCAGTTGACAGCTGTATATAATTAAAGAAAAGAAGTTTTCCGGAGAAGGAGTCAACATGTCCATTATCGGCGCTTTTATCGTCCCTCATCCGCCAATTATTTTACCGGAAATCGGAAAAGGTGAAGAGAAGAAAATTCAAAAAACCATCGACAGTTACCGGTTAGTAGCAAAAAGAATTGCCGAACTTGCTCCGGAGACAATTGTCGTCACAACACCTCATTCCATTTTATATGCAGATTATTTTCATATCTCACCTGGCTTGAAAGCAGAAGGAAATCTCAGACAATTCGGCGTTCACAACATCATTCTTGAAGCGAATTATGACAAAGAATTTGTCCAAAAGCTTGAAAAGAACGCACAGGAAGAGCTGATCTCTGCTGGAACGCTTGGCGAGCGCAATCCGGGAATCGATCACGGAACACTGATCCCGCTCAAGTTTATTAATGAATTCTGGACATCCTATAAGCTGGTACGAATCGGTTTATCCGGAGAACGGCTGACAGTACATTATCAGTTTGGAAAGTGTATTGCAAAAACCGCGGAACAGCTCAATCGGAGAACAGTGTTTATCGCCAGCGGGGATTTGTCTCATCGATTAAAAGAAGACGGACCTTATGGATATCGAGCAGAAGGACCATCTTTCGATCAAAAAGTCACACATGCGATGGAAACCGGAAATTTTCTGGACTTTTTCACATTAGATCCAGTACTTTGTGAAAATGCCGGCGAATGCGGACTACGCTCCTTTGTGATCATGGCAGGCGCGTTAGATGGACAGGCTGTCCGCTCGACTTTGCACTCTTACGAAGGCCCGTTCGGTGTAGGATATGGTGTTGCCTCTTTTGAGATCACAGGAAAAGACGAGAATCGCCATTTTGATAAAATCTATGAACAAAATGAGAAACAACGCATGGCTGAGCGTAAAGATCACGAAGATCCATATGTCAGGCTGGCAAGAACATCGTTGGAAACTTACCTGACAACGAAAAAGCATATAAAACCACCGGAAAATCTGCCGCAGGAAATGATCACAAAGCGAGCTGGCGTTTTTGTAAGCTTAAAGAAATTCGGACAACTGCGAGGCTGTATTGGAACCATTGCTCCTGTCACTAAGAATATCGCAGAAGAAATTATTATGAATGCGATTTCGTCGGGTACCAATGATCCGCGTTTTCCTCCGGTCACTGTTTCAGAATTGCCGGATCTGGTATACAGCGTGGATGTACTCTCGGAAGCAGAGTCTATCCATTCACCCGATCAGTTGGATGTAAAACGGTATGGCGTCATTGTTTCAAAAGATTATCGGCGCGGGTTGTTGCTGCCAAATCTGGAAGGTATCGACAGCGTTGAACAGCAAATCTCCATCGCCAAACAAAAAGCTGGAATCAGAAAAGATGAAACCGTTACAATGGAACGTTTTGAGGTGGTGCGTCATCAATGAAAACAACTTGTCCCATCTGTTTCCATCATTGCAGTCTGGAGGAAGGGCAAACCGGATTTTGCGGTGCAAGAACCAATATTCAAGATCAGATCATTTGCACTAATTACGGGAAAATAACCTCCATTGCACTGGATCCAATCGAAAAGAAACCGCTTAGGCGCTTTTTCCCCGGCAGCTTCATTCTTTCCGCAGGGAGTTACGGCTGCAACCTTCGCTGTCCCTTTTGCCAGAATAGCGACATTTCTCAGACTTTTAAAGATCACGTCCGGATTACTATGATTTCGCCGCAGGAACTGGTAGATGAGGCTCTCAAACTGAAAGCCAGAGGCAATATCGGTATTGCCTACACCTACAATGAACCGTTTATCAGTTATGAATTTGTCATGGACTGTTCCAAACTGGCACACCAGAAAAAGCTAAAGAATGTTTTGGTAACCAATGGTACTGTGGAAGAAAAACCGCTGTTGGATATTTTGCCATGGATTGACGCCATGAATATTGATCTTAAAGGATTTACTGAAGCTTTTTACAAAAAGCTGAGTGGCAATTTGGATACTGTAAAGCGGACAATCGAGTTGAGTGCAAAATCAACCCATGTAGAAATCACAACGCTGATCATACCTGATGAAAATGATTCCGAAGAAGAGATCAGTCAAATCGCCCAATGGATCGCAGGTATCGATCCGGAAATTGCCTATCATATCACACGCTTCTTTCCTCATTTCAGAATGATGGATCGGAATGCAACTGAAGTGAGGCTGGTTTATCATCTGGCAGAGATAGCCCGTCAGTATTTGCCGTATGTATATGTCGGTAATTGCTAAAAAGCGTTTTTCGTTGTCGGATTGAATCCAGCGAATTTGATTTATGGGATGAATTATTCGATGTACTGTTGTTTTTTACGCAGTGTGAAAAAAAACAGCACATCGATTTTTCTTTGTTTTCTCAAAAAATTTTCAAATATCGATACCCAGTATTTTCTTCACGAGCAAACCAATTAAAAACGAAACTCCAGCCACTGAGAGACTGACGAGGATCATTTCCCTGAATTTCGTGGAAAATTTTTCATTCCTTGCGACAGAAATATAGTAATTAAAACCGGCGATGATCAGAATAACAATTGCCAGCATAATAATCAGAGCCGACAAAAATTGATGATCAGGCAATAGGATATAAGGCAGCAGAAGTGCGACAACCGTGAATAGGTAAGCAATACCGGTATAACCGGAAGATTTCAGGGCATCCTCCCGACCTTCATTCTTGGCAGAAAGGTATTCTGAAGAAGCCATGGAAAGTGTCGCCGAAATTCCTGTGATGAGACCAGCCAGTGTGATCATCCGATTGCTCTGCATGGCAAAACTCCAACCTGCCAGACTTCCAGAAAATTCGACCAGTGCATCGTTCAATCCAAGGACCATCGAACCAACATATTTCAACTTTTCTTCGTCAATCATTTGGATCATTTTCAATTCATGTTCTACTTCCTCGGCAAAGAGTTTTTCAAACTCCGGATGTCGACGAAACAATTCCTGGTTACCCTCTTCCAGCATGAGCTGTTTCCGCGTTTTTTTCTCTGTCTCATGACTCAAGAGATGAATCTCCATCAGTTTCACAGCGAACGTGTAACCGAGAATTTTACCCATCAGAATGTACCAATAAACAGAAAACATATTCGGACGAACGTCCTGTTTCGTTAACTTCTTAAAAAGATCGTAATGTACCTGTTCCTGTCGGGCAATATGTAAAAGCGTTTCCTTATCCTGTTTATTTTTTACACTCTTTGCAATACCTTCACAAATAAGTTTTTCTCTGATTTCATTTACCTGCATAAATTTTAGATATTCCATGAATTGTCGATCGTCCATCCGGTTGTTCCATCCTTTCCATCCATTTGTATGCTAATTGTAATCGCTTGAGATCACTCCGCAAAACAGGAAGATTCCCAATAATTCGAAATATTGAATCCATCCCACATTTCGCATGCTGATTCCTGCAAAAACATCTGGCAGGTTGACAAAAAATGGAGTAGAATCAATTTCAAGTATAGAAAACATTCTTTCAGGGCAGGGTGCGGTTTGAAAAAAACCTATTCCCGATCGGTGGTGACAATCCACAAGCGAAAGCTGACTCAGTGAAATTCTGAGATCGACGGTATAGTCCGGTATAAAGAAAGAAGTGACCTGGTTAAGGTTCATAAAAGCCCTGAAAAGAAACGGGGCTTTTTTAATTATGGCTTTGCAACGTTCGAATAAAAAAAAGTTCACGCCGAAGAATCTTATCCCGCCATTATCGATTCTGTGCGGTTTGATTCTTTGGGAATTTTTGGTTGGCGTGTCGCAATATCCCGAGTTTATCCTGCCTGCTCCGTCACAAATTTTGAGCCGTTTTCTGATATCCGTTCAATCCGGTGTTTTATTGCGGCATACGCTGATTACCTTATGGGAAGTGGTTTTAGGATTGGCAGTGGGTAGTTCGCTGGCGCTGTTGAGCGGATATTTTCTGGCACACCATCCGGTGGTGGAAAAGATCTTCTTTCCGTATATAATCGCCAGTCAGGCTATCCCGATGGCTGCCATCGCTCCACTGCTTGTGATCTGGCTGGGTTCCGGCATCGCTTCGAAAGTGCTTATTTGCTCGTTGACAGTTTTTTTCCCGATTCAGATCAATGTCATCATCGGTCTGCGGGAGATTCCGCGCAATTTACAGGATCTGATGAAGTCGATGCGCGCAACGCCGCAAGCGATTTTAAAATATCTGGAAATTCCGGGAGCGCTGCCTGTCATATTCGGCGGGCTGCGCATCAGTTCAACGCTCTCCGTGATCGGCGCTGTCGTTGGTGAGTTGACCGGCGCCGACGCAGGACTGGGTTACCTGATTAATACAGCACGCGGACAATTCGATACAGCCATGGTATTCGTGACGGTTCTCATGCTGATGGCGATTGCTCTGTCATTGTACTTACTGATTGTCCTGCTGGAAAAACATTTCTTAAGATGGCAGCAGGCAAAAATCAATTGACCTGACGTGAACCTTTAACAATTCGAAATATGGATTGACTTTTCTAATGTCGAAAGAAAATTGGTTGTTTTTATGGTTTTACTCTTCAGGAAAAACCATAAAAACAACATTCAATTCTTTTCATATTTCGGATTCCTGGTGATCATCTATATGAAAGGTAAGGATTTATTGATGCAAAAAAGAAATTTCATACTCTTGTTAATGATTTGGATGATTGTTTTCGTTATTTCTGCTTTTTCCGTCAACGCCGAAGAACAGCCCATCGATGTTTTTTCATTGCCGGTCGGGTTTGTCCCCAATGTTCAGTTTGCACCGCTTTATGCCGCGCTGGAGAATGGCTACTTTTCGGAAGAACATATCGACCTGAGTCTCAACCACAGTATGGAAATCGACACGGTTGCGCTGGTCGGAGCTGGCGAGATCCCCTTCGGAATTTGTTCCGGAGAACAGGTTCTGCTTGGCAGAAACAAAGGACTGCCATTGGTTTATATCGCCGGTTGGTATCAGCAATACCCTGTCGGAATTGTCTCTCTGGCAGAAAAGAACATTCGCACCATGGAGGATCTGCGCGGAAAAAAAGTGGGCACGCCGGTGCTCAGCGGAGCATCTTACATCGGTCTGGAAGCGCTTTTACAACAAGCCGGGATGACGGATGCCGATCTCCAATTGGAAACGATTGGTTACGCTCAGGTTGAAATGCTGACTTCGGACAAGGTGGATGCGGCGGTTATTTATGTCTCCAATGAGCCAGAACAACTGAAAGCGTTAGGATATGATATTCATCTCATCACGGTTGCAGATTCGATGTCCATGGTGGGCAATGGCCTGATCACGAATGAAAAAATGATTCGGGAACATCCCGATCTTGTCAGCCGCATGACCAGAGCGTTCTTAAAAGGGATCCAATGGACAAAAGAGCATCCCGACGAGGCTTATGATATCTGCCTGAAATACGTCGACAATCTCAAGGACGCAAAAAATCAGGATCTGCAAAAACAGGTTTTAAAGCAAACGATCCGTCTTTATGAGAATCCCGAACAAACCATTCCGGGCGCTTCTGATCCGGAAGCCTGGCAGAATATGGCGGCTGTGATGAGCCGAATGGGCTTGATCAAGGCGGATATCGATGTCGCAGCCGCCTTTTCCAATGCGTTTGTAAAATAGATCGAACGCTATAAAAAACGATGGAAATCTGGAGTATCGTTTGGAAAAGAATCTACTGAGCATACAGAATTTATCGAAGTGTTTTCCGGCTGAGAACGGCAATACGCTGGAAGCATTGGATTCTATCGATCTGAATCTTCAAGATGGAGAATTTGCCTGTATCATCGGACCTTCCGGTTCTGGTAAAAGTACCCTGCTCAGAATTCTGGCAGATGTACTGGAGCCGACTTCAGGGACGATCCAGTATGCGGAGAAGAAACCGATCACCAAAGCGATCGTTTTTCAGAATTCTAACCTTCTTCCCTGGTATACGGTAATCCAAAATATTGCACTTCCACTGCAAATCCAGGGAATTCCAAAAATTATGGCGATTCAACAGGCACAGGCTTGGGTGGAAAAAATCGGATTGCAGGGATTTGAAAATGAGTGGCCGCAAAATCTTTCCGGAGGGATGGCGCAACGCGTCGCGATTGCCAGAGCCTTAATCCAGAAACCACAGCTTCTGTTACTGGATGAACCTTTTGGTGCTCTGGATGCACTGACTCGCGAACAGATGTCCATCGAATTGTTAGGCACCTGGGAACAGATTCACACGACTGTTCTGATGGTCACGCATTCTATTTCGGAAGCAGTGCTGCTTGCAGATCGTGTGCTGGTGTTCGGACATCGCCCTGGCTGTATTGTCAATTCACTCGAAATTCAATTTGACCGTCCGCGAAACCCGGATTTAAGAGATACAGCTGAATTTACGCAAACTACAAAATTGTTGCGTGAAATGATCCTCACGAACACAAAATAAACAGGATGACGATTATCGTAGTAATTCCTACGAAAATAGAATTCATTTTTCAATATCGGATGTGTAATTTCTTTCATCTGCTGTTCGAAATATGGATTGACTTTCCGAATCAATCAAGAAAATTTGTTGTTCTTATGGTTTAGCACTTTACGCTAAACCATAAGAACAACAAAGAATTCTTTTCATATTTAGAATTAATGCAAACTGGGCCATTCCAATAATAAATTTTCTGTCAGTAGCTGTAGATTAACATTGGCATCCAGATAGTCCATGGAATGGTTGATCTGGTTGAGTACGGATAAAAATCGCTCGGAAGGAACTTTTTCGGCGATTCCTGACAAGTCAAATTTTAGATCTACAAAAGTCAGCGGTAATTCTCCAGGTAAATTGCTATTTGTGGAAAGAAGCAATAAATCTCGGAATAATGACTGCCAGATTTGAAGCGTATTCCTCAAATCACCACGTTTACGTACATCTTTGAATTTCTCGGCATAGCGAAAACGCTGACGAGTATTTTGCGATAAAAGCTCCAGCCCTTCTCGTGCTGTCTCTAAAATCGTATCCGCTTTCTCTTCGTTTTGCAGCAGACTAACCGCAAAGCCAATCCGACCAGCAGCCAGATGGGCAATACGCCAGGCATGTTCTTCATCCGCGTTCCATTCGTCTATTAAAATTTTTTGCAGATCCGCCAGCGGCATCGGGCGGAGCCGAATGATTTCGCAGCGTGAGAGGATCGTCGGCAGCAGTGCGTTTTCCATACTGGCAGTTAAAATCATTTTAACATTTTCAGGCGGTTCCTCCAGCGTCTTTAATAAGGCATTCTGTGCGTTTTGGTTGGCTTCATCAAAACGCAGAAATAACGCAACCCGCCATCTGGCTTCATATGGCTGCAGGGACAGGGAATGCTGAATTTCACGAACTGTGTCAATTTTGAGAATACCGCCCTGTGTTTCCGCTTCGCCGATAAAAAGATCAGGATGCTGCATTTGTAAAACCTGACGGCAAACTCGACATTCTCCGCAAAACTCACCGACAGTAGGAGGATTCAGACAATTCAACGCCTGGATAAAGCGCAGACTGATCGTACGCCGTCCGATGCCCTGAGGACCGACAAACAAATAGGCATGACGGGAATTTCCGCTGCGCATATGATTTTGTAAAATTTGAACAGCCCAATCATGGGCAGCGATGTTCCAGTTCATCACCGGTCTATTTCCTTTTCTGCTTTTTCTCGTTCTTTCGGGAATCCGCTTCTTTTTTTTCGCGATCGGATTTTTCTGCGTTTGTTTTTTGCTGTTGTGGCGATTCTTTATTTTCAGCATTGTCAGCAGCAACAGGAATTCGTTCTGAAACGGTCAGCATTGAAAGCGCTGGCAGCGCAATAAACATCCGTTCAACGACATTCTGGCGGATGTCATTCAACAACTGTGTAAATAATTCAGCCGCTTTCATTTTATATACAACCAGCGGATTTCGCTGCGCATAACTTTCCATACTGATGGAGACACGCAATCCTTCGATTTGGGTCAAGTAATCTACCCATTGGCTGGTGATGCTTCGCAACAGCACCTGGCGATGAACCTCATTCTGAAGGCGCTGTCCCAAGATGGATTGAATCGCTAACTGCGGTTCGCCGTTGATCTCCATCGGAGAAACATCCTTTATTTCAGCAAAAGTATCTTCTCCGAGTTCCTGACGAATCCGAGCTTGAATATCCGTTTTCATTTGACTCAGAGTCAGATTGTTGGTACGAATTCGGCTCCAGTCTAACCAGCCAAAAATCATTCGCTGGCCTTTCATGGCGTCCATATAATGCTCCCAGATCAGCCGTTGCAGCTCGTCCGCTTCCAGATTTTCGAGAAGCTGTCCGCAATAATAAATAAAACTGCACCGCGTGTAGGTTTTTGTCGATTTTCGGTGCGTTTTTGCGTCAAATGCAATGTGTTGACCCTGACTCATCGTCCGTAATAATTGTACCCACTGCAGATCGGTCAGATCCGACGGCTGATATGATTTTAGCGCTTCGGTTAGATCCGACTGAATTTGTGCCTGACTGCCAAAAAGTTTATCTGCGCGCAATGTATAAGCTTTTTCAACAGCGTGCATCACGCTGCTGCTGAGAGAATCCCAATCGCCGATGGCTATTGTTTCTGCAGGAGCGCTGTAATCACCGCTTAAACGGTTGCCGATCACCAGATTCAGACGCTGAACAAAAACGTTGAACAAAGCGCTGGTTATCTGATCACGCAGTTCATCCAGAACCGACTCATCGCCTTCAGCCAGCAAGCGTTGTTTTTCAGGATTCAATCGAAACGCCACTTTGGCGTAACTGGAAGCATCTGCCAGCACATCCTGCGGTCGAAGCGGATCGGTTAACTGATTCGACTCCTCATTTTCTCTTTTTTGTTTTAATTTGTCCTTCAGAGAATCAACAAAAAGTTCAAAGTTGTTTTGTCGTTCGGATAATTGTGTTTCAAAGCTTGTCCGGTTATTTTCAATCAGTTTCTCCATGATTTCCATGCCATTGCGATTTTCAACTTCAAAAGCTTTTTTTCCGAAATCAATCAATGACGCCAGCAAGTGTTCACGGGAAGGCTGCGATCCGACTATCTTTTGAAGGGATTGAATGATCATCTTCTGAGAAAAAGAAGGCAGGAATATTCCTTCCAGCTCAATTGCTGGTTGAACGCTGTCCAGATAAGCAGCCAGTTTCCACTTTTCCTCTTCTTTTGATTTTTCGAGGTGATTTTTCAGGTCGGTTTCAAGCAGTGCGTAAATATCTTCGCTCAAATCCGCTTTAATAAATGCCTGATCCCGCTGATCATAGATTCGTTTTCTCTGTGTATTCAGCACATCGTCATATTCAAGGGTGTGTTTGCGAATATCAAAATTCGTTCCTTCCACACGTTCCTGTGCCTGTTCGATCATTCGCGAGAAGAGACTGTTTTCCAGCGGTACATTCTCATCGATCAGGTTAACGCGTTTCAGGACATTTTCGAGCTGTTGTCCGCCAAAAAGCCGCACAATTTCATCCTGCAACGACAGGTAAAAGCGCGAGGATCCGGGATCCCCCTGGCGGGCAGCACGACCGCGTAACTGGTTATCAATACGGCGGGAC
This sequence comes from Flexilinea flocculi, assembly GCF_001192795.1. Classification (GTDB taxonomy): domain Bacteria; phylum Chloroflexota; class Anaerolineae; order Anaerolineales; family Anaerolineaceae; genus Flexilinea; species Flexilinea flocculi. The sequence continues at coordinate 159,075 of NZ_DF968180.1, forward strand.
TCATGGCGTTCGGATCCGATGACATGCAGACCACCCAAAGAACGAACCAGTTTCATATGGTCGACAAAGTCGATGTATCCTTTGACGGATTCTTCGTATATACCATATTCTTCTACTGGAATTTTCTTGATGGCTTCGTAGCGTTCTTCGATCGTCAAGTTATACGGATCGATCCCCAACCGGCTTAAAACACGGTTGGTATCCCGAAGGATATCCTCATCCAGTTCACCGCCTAATTTGATATCAACGCCTCGTCCGGCCATGTTCGTTGCTATGGTTACTGCGCCGTAAGCGCCAGCGTGCGCAATGATCATACCTTCTTCATCGTGTTTGCGGGCATTTAATACCTGTGGATTGATTCCGGCTGTGACAACTTCCAAAAAACGATCCATGTCTGTTTCCGACAGATTGAATTCTTTCATGAGGTAGGGTTTGTTTTCTGGTTCATCAATGTTCAGTGATACGCCGAGCTGTCGCGCCATCGGGCGCAGATCACCGGCGTTGATATCCAGGATGGATTTATTAAAAGGAATGAATTCTTTGATTGGTGATTCCAGATCCTTAATTTGATTCTGCTCCATCCAGACCCTGCGAAGCATGAGTACCTGTACCAGCCGTCGCAGCGGTTCCTGCTTTAATCGGCTTGCCAGATACTCAGAATGTTCAACCGATGCGGTGCCGATGAGCTGTGGTCGTCCGATCACATGATTTTTGAGGATTTCAATTGTAATTGCCCGAAATTTGGCTTCTTCGGATTGATAAATGACATCCGGATAATCTTTCCGTTTGTAAAACAGCGGCTGATCAATGCGCTTCGGATCAGCATAATAAATATATTTGTATCCGGATTCATCTTTCGCTTCTTTTTCGACCAGGTTGCTGCCGGATAAATGGGCTGTATATTCCAGATTCGTTGGAATCGGAATCACGTCTAATAAGTAAATTTTATAAAACTCTTCTTTTTCAGTCAGCGCTGTACCGGTCATACCCGCAATTTTTTGATACATGCGATAGTAATTCTGGAGCGTAATTGTCGCATAGGTGACATTCTCCGGTTCAACTTTCACGCCTTCTTTGGCTTCAATAGCCTGATGCAGTCCATTGGACCAGCGGCGTCCAGGCATCAAACGACCGGTAAAACTGTCAATAATGATGACCTTATTGGATTGAACGAGATATTCCTTGTTCCGTTTGTAGAGAAATTCCGCGCGCAGCGCCTGATTTAGATACCCCATCATGCGTTCCTGCTCAATCGTGACTTCTTCCGGACGGTTGGGATCCCTTAATACCATCCCAAGCAATTCTTCAACATGATCCATTCCATTATCGGTCAGATAGACATTCTGATCTTTCTCGCTGACTTCATATTCTTCCGGAAGAAGTTGTTTGACCACTTTCGCCATGCGGTAGTATTCTTCTACATCATCCGATGCCGGTCCAGAAATAATCAACGGAGTACGTGCTTCATCGATCAGGACATTATCGACTTCATCGATGATTGCATAATGATGCCCGCGCTGTACGCGATCTTCTAAATTCATCGTCATATTATCGCGAAGGTAATCAAACCCAAATTCACTGTTCGTCCCATAGGTAATATCCGCATCATAAGCTTCTTTTCGAGAGACCAACCGCAAATGATCCTGGTCTTCTTTCGGAGAAGAAACGCTGAAATCGACCAGAAATGCTTTCTTCCCGTTATCCGTCCTGGCTGCCATCTGCAGCACGCCGACACTGAGTCCCAGCATTTGATAAATCGGCGCCATCCAACGGGCATCGCGTCTTGCCAGATAATCATTGACGGTGATCAGATGAACGCCTTTTTCTGAAAGCGCATTCAGATATACTGCCAGCGTCGCAACCAGCGTTTTGCCTTCGCCGGTCCGCATTTCGGCAATGCTCCCGTCATGCAACGCCATACCGCCAATTAACTGTACGTCATAATGGCGCATGCCAAGAACCCGTTTGCTGGATTCTCGTACAGCAGCAAATGCCTCTGGAAGAATATCGTCCAATGTTTCGCCTTGTGTTAGGCGTTGTCGGAATTCAAGCGACTTCTTGTTCAATTCCTCATCGGACAGTTTTTCATAGGCTGATTCCAGTAGGTTGATTTGCTCAACCACTTTGGTGTATGCATCCAGTTGTTTTTGAATAGGATCCAGTCCTAAAGCAATTTTTACTTTTTTAAACATATCGTTCTCCGTAACGAGTTTTGCGGACTGCTTTCAGCAATTCTTAATTCAGAAAAGTTTTCAAAAAAAGAGGATATTTGTTGTTCATTTGTTTTTGCATTCTGTGCAAAAACAAATGAACAACAATAGTTCTTTTTTTTAATGATGGAATTGCTGAACTACTTTTTTCAGGCTTTCCATCGTCCCATTTTTTACCAGTTCTATATGTAAAGAGCACTACTTAAATAAATTGGGAGGATGCTTCGGCCAGCAATGCCCTATCGAAAGTAGATGACAATCATATTTTTTATGGGTTAATCTTACCACTTGCTCAAAACAGATTGGACATTATGGCCAGTAGTAATTCGAAACATAAACCAACCTTTCGAATCAATCCAGAAAACTTGAAACACAACATTTAATAATCGTCCTTATATTTAGATTTATTGATGATATTTGTGTCCATAGGTTCCATGCAGGATTATGCAACCCTTTTTCTGTAAATTAGAGTCTGAAATATCCATAGATCTTTAAGAATTCATAAACTTGCCAGTACAAAAATGTTTTCCGATCTGCCATTCTTCGCAGGTCTCCATCAGTAATGCCGAGACCAACCTGAGACAAGAAGCTTGATTTGGAAACACACCAACCACTCTTGTCCGTCTGCGAATCTCTTTATTAATCCTCTCCAGACTATTGGTTGTTCGTATCGTTCTTCGATGTTCCAATGGAAAATCAAAAACCAAAAAACCCTCAAAAAGGTTATTTTCGAGCCAAGATGAAAGCCGCGGAGCAGAAATAGCATACTTCTGGATGGCGCTCTGCAAGAGCTCTTCTGCTGTCTTTCGATCAGGAGCATTAAATATGGCTCTGATGTCTGCTGCCACTTCCAATCTCATCGATTGTCTGGGCAGATAAGCTCCGGCATTCTGTTGCAGATGGAACTGACACCGTTGCCAGGGAATACCGCCAAAAACTGCTCTTCTGGCTGCCCCTAGACCTTCATGGTCATCACTGATAATCAGCTTTATTCCGTGTAACCCTCGCTCTTTTAGACTCTTTAAAAATGCTTTCCAATGTGTTTCATGCTCACTAAGCGAAACTGAAACCCCAAGTATTTGCCGTTCGCCTTCTGGCGTAATGCCAGAGGCCACCAAAACCGCTGCATCTCTTACTTGTCCTGCTTCACGAATCTTCTCATATCGGGCATCCACAAAGAGATAGCTGATCTCTCCTAATGGCCTTTCACGCCATTCTTGCAGTACTTCGTCCAATTGCGCTGTTGCCCGGCTGACTTGTGTGGCTGAGACCTCAATCCCACAAAGCTGTTCCGTAATGGTTTTTACCTTCCGAGTCGATACTCCCTGTACATACATTTCAGCCAGTGTGATCGTAAGGGCTCTTTCACTTCGCAGTCCCTTTTCCAGAGCACTGGGATAAAAACCACCCTCTCTAACCTGTGGAACTGCAAAGGTAATGTTTCCTATCCTGGTCTGTATCGTCTTCGGTTTGAAACCATTTGCATGTCCCTTGCGATCCTTTGTGCGTTCGTACTGTTCAGCTTGTAAGTACCTTGATCTTTCTACTTGCATGGCGTTATTTATCAGCACTCGCATCATTTCTGGAATTGCTTCCAATCCTTTTTCCGCTATTTCCTCTGCAAAGGTATAATTATTTGGGTGAGTCATTTCTAGTCTCCTTTTATGGTTTGGTTACTATAAGGATACTTCTGACTCACCTCTTTTGTTAAGGTTCTTTATTTTACAGAAAATATGTTACACCAACCCATGCAGGGATAAAATTAGCAGTATGAATCTTATTAAAAAGTTGCACATTTCAACCAGTCACCCGCAAACCTTTTTGTTTGTAATCGCTGTTTTTTTGCTCTGTCTGATTTCAGTATTTCTGTATTGCTATGCAACGCCCTATGGTATTGGATTGACCAATGATTCCGCCGCCTATCTTGGCGGTGCGCGCAGTCTTCTGACTGGATTTGGCTATGCTCGGATTGGTGGTGATGGATTGCCGCGCCTGATCACGCATTTTCCCCCCATGTATTCGCTATTCATCGCGGCAGCAGCATTTCTGGGAAAAACAGATGTTTTCAAATCTGCCTGGGGAATAAACTTGTTTTGTTATGCAGCCAATCTGGTATTGTTCGTCTTGCTGTTGAAACAAATGACCCATCATCATCTACCAGCTCTGCTTGCCGGCATTTGTTATCTATGCTGCGGACCGATTCTGCAGGCGCATGTCTACGGACTCAGCGAAGCGCTATTTCTGGCTTTTTTCCTAAGTACACTGCTCTTTCTGCTATCAGATAAAAAAAGCGAATTCCGATCTGCACATTGGCTATTTATCGGTTTTTGGATAGGAATCCTTACTCTGATTCGCTACATCGGTGTAGCAACATTATTGACAGCATTAATTGTAGTTATCTGCAGCATTCCTGCCAAAAAGAAGAAAATACGGGCTTCAATCAGCCTCCTGATCGGTTTTTTCTTGCCGGTCAGTCTATGGCTGATCCGCAATGGCATCGCCGGCGAGAATGCAGTAAACCGTTCTTTTTCCTGGCATTGGCCTGCAGCCGATAAAACGGAGGAAGGACTGCGCAATCTGGCAAGTTTTTTCCTGCCGGAATTCGGAGGAATTGTTGAGAAATTTCTGCCATTCTGGGGAATTATTCTGAGTATTCTTCTGGCTGGTTTGCTCATCTGGACGTTCCGATCCTGCATCAGAATATTATCTGCACAAAAAGCTGCTGAGTCTGCCGTGTTGCTTTCGCTCCAGGCTGTGGTTTACTTTTTCTCCGTGATCTTTGTTGTCATCTGCATAGACGGATCTACACTTTTTGACAATCGCATTTTTTTGCCGTTTTATGTATGCCTTTCCGCCATGGTGATTGATTCAGCCTCCCGGCTCTTCACTAAAAAAAGGTCGTTGAAAATCACAGGAATTATCATCATCCTGGTTTTTTCTGCGCTTTTAATAGAAGATGAATCGGATCTATGGAACACCTATCACCAGGACGGACAAGGATTTGCCAGTCAGTCATGGCGGGAATCAGAAACCAGAAATGGGGCAATCGCTCTTCCGCAAACAGCGGATCTTTTCAGCAACCGGCAGACATTTTTATGGTTGATGAATAATCAGCCAACCTATATACTGCCGCCAATGTTTAACGCTGCCAACCAGGAAGAACGTGAATCATTCGAAGCGGAGAAAGAATGGATGAGGGAGGATATTCTTAGTCACAAAGCCTATGCAGTAATTTTTAATTATCAGGAGATGATGAATGATCCGGGGGATCGCGCATGGCTTGATCTTTTATTAGAGGATCTGCCGATTTATGGAGAATACTCGGATGGGATGATTTTTGGAATCCGATAATATTATGAGCGTGAGCCTGCGAATATTTTTCTTGAATTTCAATGTAATTTTTTATTCTTGCAAATAAAATTTGCAAAATAATTGTTTTGAACACTGTGGTAAAATTAGAAAATATATTAAATGGAAATGTTATCAAGCGAACTTTTTCAAATCTCGATCAGTTTTTTGTCAACAATTCCAAGGGTTTTATCTTGTCAAGCAGATTAAACCAATATATAATGATTGAATAACCTTTCTTGTTGGAGAAAAAAACAAAATTATGGAACCTATCGTCTCCCCTAATGAACAGGGGGTAAACCTTGACCCCGATGACAACATGGCATCTCTTCTCGAATCAAAGGGAATGAGTATTGATTTTCCCCGTCAGGGTGAAACTCGTCAAGGAGTTATCGCCAGTATTACCCAAGACCAAATTTTGGTCAATGTTGGCACGAAATCTGAAGGTATCATTTCTGGGAAGGAACTCGAGTCGATCCCAAAAGCTGAACGTGACAGGCTGAGTGTCGATCAGGAAATTTCTGTTTTTATCCTTGATCCTGAAGATTCGAGCGGAAATTTAGTTCTTTCCTATATGCGAGCACGTGAAGAGGAAAGTTGGAAAAAGGCCGAGGAATTATTAGCATCCAAGAAAACTTTCGAAAGTAAGATTACCGGTTACAACAAAGGTGGCTTAATCGTCGATCTGGACACAATTCGTGGATTTATTCCTGCCTCCCAAATCAGTCTGTCCCGCCGCGCAGCAATGAGCGGAGACACTCCGGAACAACGCTGGAGTAAAATGATTGATGAACCGGTTAAAGTATGTGTAATCGAAGTGGATCGAGAACGCCGCCGTCTGATCTTCTCAGAACGAGCAGCCAGCACCGAAACCAGAGAAACGCTGAAAGAACGTGTCATCGACAACCTGAATGAAGGTGATATCCGCACCGGTCGTGTAACCAGTTTGGCTGATTTTGGCGCTTTCATAAACATTAGCGGTGCCGATGGGTTAGTCCATCTTTCTGAGATTTCCTGGGATCATATTAAGCATCCCAATGAAGCACTGGAAATCGGACAGGAAGTAAAAGTGAAAGTCATCAGCGTTGACAAAGAAAAGAAACGCATTGGTCTTTCCATCCGCCAGACCCAGGAAGATCCATGGGCAGATCGCGTTGCAAAATATCAGGTTGGCCAATTGGTGGAAGGTACGATTACACGTTTGACCAAATTCGGCGCCTTTGCAAAACTGGATGATGAGATCGAAGGACTGATTCATATTTCCGAAATCAGTGAAAAACGGATTGAACATGCCAAAGAAGTCCTCAAAGAAGGCGAAAAAGTCACCTTGCGTGTGATCAAGATCGATCCAGCCAATCATCGCATCGGTTTATCTGTCCGCCGTGTTGATTCCATGGCATATGCTGATATGGATTGGCAGTCTTTATTAGACAGCGACTTTGATGCAGCCATAGAGGAAGCACAAGGAGAGTAATCTCTCTTTGATTGTGAAAATGGAAGGTACAAAACCGCGCAATGCTGCGCGGTTTTGTTTTTTAAGTTTTAATAAAAAAACGGTTTGTTATGTACGGAGTGAAAAGAACTTTGCCAGAACGAAGAACATGCAAGGCGGACAGTGGAACCGGCTGACAGAGGACTGCTTTGCCCTTTGTGTGGTTCCATGTTAGTCTGTCGATGCGAGGAGGGCATACGCGCCCGATGAAGTAATTTTTTCTTAGATTTTTAATTCGCAGGAACATTGATCCTAATTATTGCTGCAGAGACAACAGTTCATACCAAAAATCATCATGTGGGGCTACCATGGCAAGCGTTACGCGGGCTCGTCCGTTTGAAGGATCAACGATGCCGGTTTCGATTCTGTTCTCACCCTTGAATAATATTTTTTGCGGAATTGTTAATGTAACTGGAAACTCAACCCCGGGCTGAATCTCGATCAGGTGCATCGGAAGCGGCATCAGATTATACTGACCATCATCTCCGACAATTCTCAGATAAGCTTTCCAGTCAAAATAGAAGGGGGCAATTCCATCGTTGTGCCAGGTTAAGGTGAACTGGTAATCCCCATTGTTCAGCTTTGAAATTTCACTCTTTGAAATACGCAGCCTGTAACCGATCAAACGATTCACCTGATCCAGCGCCGGCTGAAGGTTACCATCGCGTTCCACTTTAACAAAACTGCCCGGTCCGATCCAACTGGTGTGCGATCTGGCAAAAAGATCCAATGTCAGTGGCAGCAGTTCGCCCAGTAATTGCTGATGTTTCATTTTTGTCGATAATTCACCACCGATTGGATTGGTTTGCCAGGCTTCCGGCATTGGCAGAAGTAATTCGGATTCAGCGGATTGTTCAGTATCTTCTCCAGTTTCAATCCAGGTTAACCACGCTTCCGTTGGTTCCTGTTCTCCGGCAGCGTCGTTGAATAATCCGACTGCGATGTTTCCGGCGGCTGCAAAGGGACGGCGCAGCATTAGTTTTGCATCAGGAAAAGCAGAAACATATGGAAGAATATATTGTCTGCAGATAGAAACCGACGGCATGGACGCGACATCGGGATGAATATGCCATTCACCCCAATGTCCGAGTGAGCCAAGTTCGATGTATGCAAAGAATGGATCTTTCGCATAGCGCTTTCCCAGCGCGGCAATCGCTTTGGCATGGGCTTCGATGAAAATCGGATTTGCATAATTGGGAGAATAACCACGCCCGTAAGAAACAGCGTAAGCTTTTCCATCTTTACCTGTGGCGTTGTAGAGCCAATCGGGAATGTCACGATGGTTGTTCTGCCCCGGCATATCTGTAACAAATCGGAAGATGACGTGCTTTCCCTGTTCCCGCCAGAGATCGAAATGATTGTTTTTCTCAAATGATTCAAAGTCATAAATTCCCTGTGTCGGTTCGAATTCAGCCCACGTCAGATCTGCATAGACCAGTGTGAAGGGCTGTTCTCTTTCTGAAGAGTCGTCTGCCCATGTGGCGCTGCCGATAAAGGGATTGGATATTGCTTCATCGCTTGCAGGATAGTGAAATGAGATTGCAATGCCGACAGCCGATTTTGTGTTTAGACCGAGAATCCATGAGATGCAAAAAAAGTTCAACCAACAGAAAAAAAACTTCCACTTCATTTGGGAAGTGGAAAAAAAGACTTTTTGTATCTGTTGCTCAGGCATATTTTTTTTAGAAGTTGTCATTAACTGTTTGCAATCCTTTTAATCAGAAATTCAATCGGATTGGCATAACCGAATTAATCAACATAGTCTCCACGGTATTGCACAATTGTCAAATCTTTGATGTTCTCGATTTTTCGGATGCGATCGGTGAAAGAAAGGTCGTGCTTTCGAACGCGTACTTCAACAGCCATCTCGGTATCATTTTTGCGCATCGTCTTGGATTTGATTTGGTATGGATTTGTTCCGAGAATTTTTCGGACTTCTTCATCGATGCCCTCTCCATCGTAGTGGAGCAACAGAATGTACATTTCATCCCGCCCATGTTTGCGGCTGGATAAAATCCACAGGAGCAGTACCATGATAACAGATGTGAGCACGGCGATATAGAACATACCGGCACCGATAGCAATTCCGGCAGCAACTGCCCAGAACAAAAATAGCAGATCCATCGGATCCTTTACTGCGGTACGGTACCGTACAATAGAGAGCGCACCAACCATACCCAATGATAAAACAATGTTAGATTGGATCGTCACGATAATGCAGCAGGTTGTATTTGCTTTTTTTCAGGAAATCATATTCACCGCAAAGAATCAATTCAGTTTCACTGCGGGTCACCGGTGCGCTTTCTTTGAGGATGTATTGTCCATACTTGTTTTTCCGTTCCAATTTAATAAATCGATCCGAACAATTATAAACACGCAGGCGATATTTATGTCTCAGCAAAATACCATCTTCTTTTTCCTGGTAGGCTGAATCCCAATAATCATCAAAATAAAGACTGCGAATCCAATATTCTCCGCTTGTTCCGGCGTTTTCATCAGGTGGGATAATTCCCTTCATCCGGGCACGCAGCAAAGCCCAATCCGGCAAATTGATCAGGTATTTCAGCTCGTGACGATAGCGGTCATCTTTCATAACGGGTTCTCCACTTTCCCGTTTTCAAGAACGATAAATCTTCGCATCCCTTGATGGAGACCGCTGTCTGTGGCAACCTGATCGAAAGGTATTTGTGTTTTTCCACTTTCGTTCCTGGCGATTATCCGCCAATAATAATTTCCAGGAGGAAGCATCGGAACTATCGTATTGGATGGCAATTGATCCAGGCTTTCGTATACAATCGTGTTTGGTGCAAAAGACCAGTCTTTAGCAATTTGAACGTCATAGTAAATAAACTCTGCATTAAAATCATAAGCTTCTGCCCAGCTGAGTGAGATTTCTTTTCCATCACTTTCAACGGGATCCATATAGAAAGGCATCGGTTTTTCAAGAGAACTCAGAAAGCGTTGATAAGCGATTTCTGTATCATTGGGCATATTCTCATAAATCCGATCAAGATCTTCGAGAGTGACCTGCAGATTAATCTTGTCAGGCATCCTCTTTGTAAATTGATCTACAACCGTCCGATATTTCGCAATCTCTGCAGCTATCCTTTCCGGAGTGATAATACCTCTTAATAATTCCACCTTTTCTTTCAGCGCGTCCCGATATGCTTTAACGCGCAGCATGCGATTGAAAAGGACAACACCCCAGTAACCGGAAACGCCGTGTTCCCAATCTGCTTCAGTCCATACATTCTTAAGCAGTTTATCTTCATAATAAGAAAGGCATCCATCCCCATCCCAAAACAGATAATACCATTTACTGCTGTTGACCGGGCTGTATAGCAGATAATTCTGTGCATTGCTGTCTGGATTTGCCATCAAAATATTGTAGGCTATATAGCTGGTCAGATTGTTGATGTCAAAATAACGTGTGATCGTATCTTCAATCGGGATGGAATAATCATTGATAGCATCCAGCATTTCGATTATTTTCTTGTGGTTTTCTCCGGTTTTTGGTTCCAGAATATCGTCAAATTCTGAAAGATCATAGAGCGGATCAGTTGCCAGTCGTATTTTGTCTTCGTATCGGAAGAATTCGTTTAAATTGGCTTTATAAAGGTTTCCTTCGCGACTGAGGCCATGATTGCGCAAATAACGGCCGTTCGGCAGCTCAACTTGTGTGAACAAGCCATAATCGGTGAAATCTTTTTCACCTGCTATTTGATCTTTGATGAAAACATTTACAAATTGTGTACGAAGACTTGTTGTATCAGGAATATCTTGTAGCAAGGTAAAATAAAGCATGTTTCGTAGCCGAGTCGGATCCCCCGGATGTTTATTGATGGCAATCGCTCGTTGTCCTCTCCAGAGACCTGCATTATCAAAAAGATCGATACGATAGGATTTCTGGGGATAATCAGTGCTGGTACGGCCGCGAACATTGAGGGTTGCATTAGATGCCAATGCTCCATACCCGACTTCTCCCGGCAATGGTCCATATTGATCCCCGACCTGGAAAATAATTTCCGTTTTGATTTTCTGAACATTATTCATACCCTGCAGATTTTTGTATGAATTTACTTCTTCAAAGGTATGATTCGTTTGGTCTTCCTCACTGCCTCCCGTAATTGTGATGTAAAAATAGATCAATGAGGTTGGATCCTGATTGGCATAGAGCGTTTTATCGTCTTTTAATGGAAGTTCATTTACATCCATCGGTTGCGCTTTGGATACTTCACGCTGCGAATCCGGAATCGTATTTTCAGAAGGCGGCTTTGTATCCTTGGTATTGCAGCCGAAAAACATCAGGCTTATAACAGCCAATCCGATAAGAAAATTTTTTCGTTGGATTCTCATGCTTAAGGATTCCTATTTCGTGTTTTTCTGTAATAAGCTCTGTCAGCTCCATATTCCATTTCATCCAACACAGATGCCAGTTTTATCCAAAGGTTGGATCGCTGGACTGCTAAAATCGGCTGGCTGCAATAGATATGGTAATCTATGTTTCTGACAAAGGCAAATAAACGGGGAATGCCTGCCAGGTACATGATAATTCCGGCAATCATCATGCCGAGGCCATAATAAATTGGAGAACGGAATAAGAAAAATCGCGTACAAAGGAGGTTCGTACAAAAATACAAAAAGCAGGTTAACAGTGCACCCTTACGGTCATTAAAATAAAGCTGGAGCTGCATAACACAGTTGCCGATTGCATAAGCACTGTACCCGATGCACATAATTTGGAACATCGTGATCATGTCTTTTGTAAAACCGATGGATTCCAAAAAAAACCGCATCAGGATTGCATAAAATACCATCGCAAAAACTTGAATTTCGATGAGCCGGAATACTTCCTGATTTAAGGAGGCTGTCATATTTTTCTGCGAAATTTGAATTTCTTTCAGCGTGCCTCCGTTGGATATCGCTGCAAAATAGTGCTGGTATTTTTTGAAAAAGGTTACTTCGACTGAAACTACAAAATTTACATTTGCCGGAATGGTTACCAGGAAAGCGAAGAATGCTGCTGCATCATGCATCGGCGCCTGACGGAAAAGGCCTGTTACATTTTCTCCCAAAGGGGAAAACCACATCAGAACAATATGGACGAATGCCCCCATCTGTCCCAGTATCCCAATGAAAACGAGATCCGGGTATAAGCCAAAATATTTGATAAAAGCAAATAAACTGCCGGATCCGACCGGGAAAATTCGCAGGAGAATTTTCGTAAAGCTGTAAATCATCAGCCCATATCCGGCAAAGAGTCCTGCTATGACAGCTGTAACGGGGTCAATACCTAAAAGAAGAAGAATTCCACTAATAATAAATACTGTCAGAACCCCTGCGAGAAATCCAAGCAGTATTCTCTGATAGTCCTTCGCCGCAGTGATATAAGCCATCTCGAGCCAGACAAAAGTCATTTCAATGAATAATCCCCAATTAAACAGACGGTCAGTAACTGGGATTTCGGGGGCAAAATGGAGGAATATACCATAAATCAGCCCTCCGGGAATAAGGATCAGAATTGCCCCTCCAAAAAGAGACGGCAAAACGCGTTCATAGTTTTTCTCGAATAGGCTATCGGCTGTATAACGGGCAAGGATGGTCTGCAGAACTGAAGAAAGGATTAAAGATCCAATTGTCGCATATACTACCATAACTAATAAGATATCAGTCTGATGTTCAGTTGCTCCAAAGTATTGCGCGAGATATTTGATCCCAAGCATCATTAAAACCGCCAAGACCATCGTGCCGGATGTGATGATGCTTGTATAAGCATAAGCACGGATTTTTGAAATTGCGCTTTTGCCTACAAATAATTTTCTAAGTTCAAATCCAATTCCTGCCATATTTCCCTTTTCGTATCAGCGATTTTAAATGTGGGAAAAATAATTTACTGTCGTAGTTTTTTTGTCCGTTGTGTAAAGTCAATACGACAACATGTTTTTTGTCTTCATTCGAAATGCCTGTCAAAATTTCGATTTGCTGTTTTCACCTCGGTATTTTTATTAAGAACGAATTTTTTGTAAGAGAGCTGTCTCCGTTCCCTTTTTTTGAAAAACTATATGGAAAGTGGTTAGTTTTCAATCAAATAAGGTCTTTTCTCAATTTAAATTTATCAAAGAAATCCCATGAATTATGCGTTCCATTTTTTTTGAGCAATATCGATCGCTTCTTGATACAAATCCAGATAATTCCGAATCATTTGTTTATGATCATATAATGCATGGACGCGCTTTTTGCCATTTTCTCCCATTTGCCTGCGCAGATCGTCATTTTGACAAAGCGTAATCATTGCTTCTGCCAACGCCGACTGGTGCATTGTTGGAACGCAGAATCCTGCATCGCCAAATCCGTCTCCTTTACCCTCAATTAATTCATCGCAACTTCCCACTTTCGTTGTCACAGCGGGTCTTCCGGCAGCCATTGCTTCAAGAATTGCCAGCGGCTGTCCTTCGGAGATACTGGTTAAAACGGTAAAATCAATTTTTTTCAAGTAATCATGCACATCTACCCTGCCGGTAAAAATGATGTTTTTTAGCTCCAAATCCCGAATTAATTGCAGGCATTCTTCATAATACTCTTCATCCTCATCCGTTGAGCCCATAATATGCAAACGCACGTTATCCATTTCATCACACAGAAGAGAAAAGGCATAAATCATCGTTTTAATATCTTTAATTGGAACAATTCGTGCAATAGCACCGATATCGATAAAACCATCCGGTTCTTTCAATGGAATGTCCGAAAATTTATCAATATGGACTCCATTGGGGATTACGGTACATTTTGCGGAATTACATCCGATTTCCTGTTGAATTTGGCTTGCCCGCTGAAAGAGTGATGTTACACAATCTGCTGCGTCATATGCACAGCGGGTGAACATGTAAAACATATTAATCCATAAATCTTTAAAATGGGGTGGAACCCAATCCGTCCGCAGAATTTCTTCCTCGCGTTCTCTTGTATAAATCCCATGTTCGGTGAGTATGTAGGGTTTCTTGTAACTGATCGCTGCCATTGTTCCCAACACGCCTGCATATCCTGCTGAAACAGAGTGATACACATCTGCTTCTGGCAATGGGCTGCCCATCAGATATAACAATGGCAGAAACATCGAACGAATCGTCCAAAAAAAATCAGTAAAACCGACATAAGGGTAATCTTTCGCACAGATTTCCTGTAACAATGAAAAAAAATCGTGATCTAATAAAAATTCCACGCCTTTTAATCGATTTCCCCGAAATAGATTAAAGAGCACGCTCCAATCAGGATTTTGACAAGAAAGCAGCTCGCGTGCAGCTTGAACCTGAGCAGCTGACAAATGAGTTCGACGTGGATTTTCTGCAATTTTTTCTTTTAGAACCGAATCAAGATATACATCCTGAAATGAAACAACATTTTGCGGAAGTTGATAGGCGAAATGATTCTGTTGTTTTTCCTGTGCTCCGATTGCCCAAATGACGAATTCATGCTGCGGCATACTCTGAATGAGCTGCTGAAGCCATGAAGAAACACCACCTGCCACAAACGGATAACTGCCCTCACAGATCATACAAATTTTCATTGTTTTGCCTTCCACTCAATATGAACTTCAGGACTATTTGCTTTAATCCAATAAAAACCACTGGTAATTTCGTGAATTTCTCCGCCTTCAATGGAAATTAACGGATTCCTCGTGCGTAAAGCCATCCAGGCTTCATCATAGAATGGTGACAAGGAAAGATCCAAGGCATCCTCTGTTTCTTTCCGATGAATTGTCAATCGATCATAACGTTGGACTGCTGCTGCGCCTTCTGTCGATGTTGAAAATCTCAGAACCGGATAAGTGTTTATCACTTCTTTTATAAAATCCAGAAATACCTCATGCATTTTATCCCATCCAAGAGAAGCACCGCGCAATTCATCCAATAAATCATCGGGATGGATAAAATGAGAAAAAACGCCATGTAACAGGAGTTCTTGTGCCATGGTGAAACGGGAAAAATCGGTTGGAACAAATCCTGAAGTAACACGTGGAACGCTGATAAATCCATCCGGTTCTTCACGAAATTCCTGAACGAGGGCATTAACACCTTCCTCCCTCAGGTAGAGCCCTGAAATTACTTTGATTTGGGGTATGGTTTCTCGAATGGTCTGCCGTCCTTGATCGCTTAGGTAATTGGATGGAGGCACATAGGTTGAAAACCTGGGCTCGAGTAAAAGCGTATCGCCATAACGGACCAATTCCTGAAGCCCTTCCGACATTTTTTCTGTAGAAGGCCACGTTTTATAATTTTCCCCTTGATAGGGAAAGCCATCCGGGCAAAGCGGCATGTGATTATATCCGTGCAGACCCAATTCCCCCCCCGAATGTAAAAGTTCGGAGGTATAAAATTTTAGCAGGACATTATCAACACCTTTGTCATTAAAAGGACCTTCAACATTATCGTTGTATGTTTCAATCAAGACACCTGTATAGCGGAGTCCATATTTCCACGTCAATTGTTTCATATCCGGCCACCAGTGGTTGCGATAGAAACCTTTAATGTCGTAACCATAGGCATCCAGCAGCGCCTGGTTTTTACCTTCAGGCTGCGGTGCAGGGAAATCATCGATATAAACCATACCTGCGTTAATGATCGGATAGACGATTGTGTCTTCAAGCGCGAATAAGATCGAAAGGACAAATCCTCTTCCGGCTTTATTGTTCATCAGACTTGTATTAAATACAACCGTTCTCCCTTTTCCGAACGGATGCTCCCATAATAATGGCAGTTTAGGTTCCTCCGCCGTTGTAATATGAACAATGCAGTCTTTTTCCAGCTGGACAGGCATTGCATAATCTGTCAGCAGTCCATCTTCATCATATTTTGTATTGAAAAAAAGCGGCAGCAGATTCGTAACGTATTCAATTGATTTGAAATTGTAAAACTCCAATCCATATTCGATAATTCCCAATTTCCGATAAAAAATTCGGAACACTTCATCAGATTGTTGTGACATCATTAATCCAAAATGACCGCCGTCATTAATCCAGTTGGAAATCTTCATGATATCATGTTTCAGCGGCAGCATTGACTGACTGCAAAAGAGCGACGTGAATCATAATTAATGTTACCCAAGAAGTATCGGTGAATCAAAATAAATTGTTACCATAAGCTGCGGAGGAAAGGCTGATGGGTAACAAAATGAGTAAGAAGAGCAGGCTGGAATTAGCAACACAAATACAATCCCGATATCTAAAAGCGAACAATGGGGTAAAAGGAAAAATTCTCGATGAATTTGTCGAGAGCACTGGTTACCACAGGAAGACGGCGATACGTTTATTGCATTCAGATCTTCGGCCAAAGACATTCAAAAAGAGACCTGGGCGGAAAAAGAAGTATCCTCGAGAGATAATCAAAAAGTTGGAACGGTTGTACGAGATCAGCAATTATATCTGCGGACAGCGATTACAGCCATACATTTCCGAGCTGATAGATATACTGGAGCGATGCAATGAAATGTACTTCACATCTGAGGAAAAACGTCTGCTAACCGAGATGAGTTCGGCAACGATCAATCGAAATCTGAGGGAATACAAGAAAAACCACCAAGGAAAAGGCAAAACCATGACGAAGCCCGGCGGATTACTCAAGAAACAGATTGCGATCCGGACGGGGATGGACTGGGATGATAATCGCCCAGGTTTTCTGGAGATAGACCTGGTTGCTCATTGCGGGCAATCGGAAGCAGGAGCTTTCTTTTACACATTGACAGCTACCGATGTATGCACTGGTTGGACAGATAACTTCATTCTCCGGAACAAATCAAAAGAAGCCGTTGTGGAAGCAATGACTTTGCTTGAATCCCTTTTACCTTATCCCATCCTTGGTATTGATTCTGATAATGGCTCCGAGTTCATCAATTATCTCCTTTTTGATTATTGCAACAATCGGGAAAGAAAGATAATCTTCACCCGATCAAGACCCTACAGGAAAAACGATCAAGCTCATGTTGAGCAAAAGAACTGGGCCGTAGTCAGACGGTTGCTTGGATATAACCGCTTCTATACTCCAGACCATTTTGTACTCATTCAGCGTATTTATCAGCTGAACCATGTGTTCAATAATTTCTTCCAACCTGTACGTAAGACCATTGCCAGACCAGACAAAGATGCCGGTGTCTTTTCTCCTAAATACGAATCTGCTAAAACACCTTTCCGTCGTATCCTTCCATCTGGCGTCTTATCATTTCCTAAAAAGGCCTCTCTTGTAAACCTGTATAATGCATCAAATCCCGTCAAGATCCTTGCAGAAATCAATGATCTGCTCCGTATTCTTGCCGAAACTTCTTCTTATCAAACAAAGTAACGATAAAAATTGGCTGCTTGGGTTTTTTCGCTTTAGGCCAATCCCTATCGTTTATGGTAAAATGCCCCTGCACTTCCAGGGAGTAGAGCTCTGCTGGGGAGCAACTCGAGCACTGGATGTGCCCAATTTACTATCGTAGAGATGCCTACGCATCTCTACATTTTTCGTGGTCGTTGGGTAACATTTTTATTTGATTCTTCGATCCCTCAAAGTAACATTTTCTTTTGATACACACCGAGAGGATTGTGGAAAATTGCGAAAGGTCAGGCAGCTCTTCCTGGGACAGATCCGTTGTGTGAAATGCTATTTTCATTTCATTGAGTGTGTCAGTCAATGTTATTGTAAAAGGCACTTCATCTGTACGTTCCCGATTGACAATGACTAATACTGCCGGTTCCTGATATACAGCGGATTCTATCTTCTCTTTATCCAGAATTGGGAGCAGGGGCTGTCTGGCTTCCAGTGTAAATCCTTTCTTTTCGAGAAGAATGGCACATGCAAGCAGCAACATAACCAGGATCGGATTCAGCAGTCGAAAGAAAAAAAACTTTTTCGTCATTCCAAGTTCTCCACATAAAAAAGCAGATGCTGACGACCGGCAGCGGTAAAATCTACCGGAGTTTGTTTTAATCGCATGAGCAACTGCTGCATCCCGTCTTGATCATGTATTTCCACACATACACGAATTGCCTCAAGCCATGACGATTCATCCAATGGATTTAGACGGATCAATGATTGTGCAGTTCTTTTTGCTTCTTCAGCTTCTTTTAAGGCCAGACAGTTGCGTATTTTAATGCGGAGTATTGATGGATCTTCTGAGATTTCCGGCGCTTTTTCAAGCGCTTTTTTTAGTACCAGCTGTTGTCGGTAAAGCAATTGTCCTTCCAAAAGTCCGCTATCACAATATCGTGACAGCAAATCAATGTAATCGCGGTGTTTCGATGGATTCTGAGGATCGTCAGCTAATTCCTGCTGCATCCTTTGGGATTCCAATTGAAATAGTCTTTGGATTTCCATGATAGTAGCTGTTGCATAATGTGCAGTTTCTGAATCTTCGTTGAATCGGGCTACCAGCAATAAATCGAGATATTTCATTGGATCCGAACGAAGGATGTTCATCATTAGCAAACGTCGTTTTTTGGGATCATTGATCAGCAGTGCTTCTTCGAGCGGGATTGTCTCTTCCGGTGAGAGATAGGAAGAAAAGTTAAATTTCTCAAAATCTTCTTTTTGGTTTAACCAATCTAAATCGGGAGGTGTTTTACTGGAAGCACGAATTAATGCAAATCCGGTCAAGGGACCAAAAAACGGGATGAGAAGCATCCAGAGGAAATGGCTTGGATTAATTCTGCGCCAATTTTTAATAGCATATATGCTTGTAATCAGCAACAATATTGCATGGATTAATAGAATTATCCCGATAATACCCAATTCAGACATTGGTAAACTCCATGGACGTAACGCTGCATGTTAAACCGGCAGACAAGAAGCGTTTTTCGATCTGAGGAAAATTATCGAGCGTTGCCTGCGGGAGCATCACGTAGATAGATCCGTTTTCCAGTTGTCCGGCGATGTCTGTGCTGCGAATTGCACGGCCGATTCGTTGATCCAATTCACGGATGGAATAGTTATCGGTTGTGTTGTTAATACTCAGGAGCAGGTAGGAAGAAGCGCGCTGCCTGCGCATTTTACTGTAGACGGAAATCGTCGAACGGAATGCTTTGGCGGTCATAATGTGGGTGTCGTTTATATAAATCTCCGGATTGGTTCCAAAATAATATAAAGCGCGTATCATGGCTGATTGAACCAGCCCAGAAACAACATTTAACAAATTTTGATGGTACAGCGTTTGCTGTTCAAAGGGTACTTCCCATAATGTTATGACGGCTATTGGATGGTCATTCTGCATAATCGGTGTACAAAATGTCGGATATCCTGGAATCAGTTGTTTGTTAGCGAACATTTCTCCGCGATTGATAGATTCACGCATCTGAGGCATCTTATCCATGTCGATGGATTTTGGTAGATTGATTAATTCACGGGAGTGAACAACCATGCGCGCAAAGGATGAACTGCTGCTGCAGGAATATAGAGCCACACTCTTATTTTGCATGACATCTTCTAATATTCCCAGTGTTGAGAGAAAAACTTGCTCAGGCTGCAATGTGTCAAGTTCCTGTGTAATCGCATAGATACGGCCATAACTGTCACGGTAACGGACGACTTGTTCCTGCAGAGAATTTCTGTCTGCATCCACTCGTTTCAGCATCGTTTCAATAAATTCAGTTTCTTCAACACGTTGTTCTTTTTCGATTTGAATCGCTGTCATCGTTTCGGCGGTTCTATCATGCAAAAATCCGAAGAGACCGCCGCTTAAGAGATACATTAACAGCGGCAGCCAATTGTCCATGTTGTATAACAGAAGATATAGATCTCTTCCGCTTTCTCTCCAACTGGCAGCATATCCGATACAGGCGATCATTCCGGCCATTGTTCCAAAAGGAGCACCATGTAATGTGCCCATGAGAATGACATAAAACAGCCAATAGTCTACAAAACGGAACATGGCATCGTTATCGGTCATGCGCAGTAGACCTTCTGTTATCGCTGCGAAAAGGATCATCTCGATCCAGGGAATTGCTTTTCCAAATATTCGGCGAATATTTCCTCTGATCCATTTAAAAAAGTTTCTATCTTCCTTTTTTAAGCTGGTCCTGGTAAATATTTCGTCCAATTCGGAAATCCAGCGATGTCGTGGAATCCAGTTAACCCCGGCTTTCGTATCCCGACTTTGAAGACGCGGGCGAGGCAGAGAATTTTCCAGATAGGATATTTTCAATGACGGCAGATATTGTTGTATCTTGCTGGCTGCATCCGCATAGGTATATTCCTCACCGTAATAGAGGTGTACGATACCGGAACATCTTTTTTCCAGTCCAAGCGTGAGAAATAATGCGAAGTCATCCACATGCAGAAAATCGCAGGGCGTTTCCGGTGGTCCTGATAATTGGAAAGTCAGATCATTTTGAGAACTCTTTAATGCGCGGGAGAAAAAAGCATCTTCAGTTCCCGGTGCATATAGACTGGGAACACGAACGAGCAGTTTTCCATATTCTCTGATGCGGTGAAACGCAGACAATCCTCTGCGGCTTTGATCAAAATACCGGTCTGTGTGTCTGGGATAGGAGTCTCTTCTTCATAGCCGTTTTGACCGCTGCTAAACACGCGCAGATCCGTTACTAAAATGAACTTTTCTACGCCGGAGGATGAAGCAGTGTGCGAAAACTGGAAAAGAACGTCCAACATGGAACCTTGAACAGAACCAAATGCCAAATTGTCTTCACATTGATAGGCGTAGAAGAAAACAATGGCATCAAATCTTCCGCTCTCCAAAACCTGCAAAGCATCAGGATGACTGGGACGTATGTCATGCAGGACAGCTTTCGTTTGCGGCGGGACTGGCGAAATCCCGCGTCCAAGGAGAGAGACCTGGTGCCCTTCCCGTGATAGTCTGTCAACCATCCCCCAGATCATTGGTGTTAGAATGCCAGTCAACAATATCTTCATGCCCATAACCTCATTTTTTCACGAGACGTTGGTTTATATAATTCGATCATACTGTTGTTGAAAAGAAAATAAGAAACCTAAAGCAGAAATAAGCTGTGATCCACTGTATTGTTCAAAAATAACAATTTTCAGTATGATCGAAAAAATATCTATTGAAGATGATGGTATCAGCAATTCCAAATTATCTTTCTTTATTCGAATATTTACTCAGAATTTGCAATCACTGTTATTCGATAACTGACATTCTAAAAAATTTGAAATTTCGGCCGGTCCTCCGATTCAATCGAGAAAATAATAACGAATAATTCTCTCCTCCATTTCGAATCGCTCCTGACAACCCTGTAAGGTTGAAAACCATTGTTTTTGTGTAAATATTCTATCTAATTGTCTCATAAATGTAAATGAACAACAGTTCGAAATATGGGGCGGGTTCCATCTTGACAACATGGAACTCCCGATTGATCTGAATTGTGAGTCTATATTTTGAATTGCTGGTAGATGAATAGGTAGTTCGGAATTTGGATGAGACTATTCAATAAAGATTTAGATTTTATGATTCTGTTCTTGATGCGCATAGCATATAAATAACGGAATCATAATTAAATCATCTTTATTTCGAACCGATAGTAAATGACCAGTCTCCTGGCAGAGTAATTCGGACTTAGAAAAAGTCTTTTAAAAAAGGCAGTAGAATGCCGTTACATCAGCGAATTATTCTGATTGAGGATGCTAAAATCTTGTTTCAATCGATATCAAAATTCCTTATGACCATTCGCAATTAATACGATTCAATTTGGATTGTCTGTACGTTTTCGATTTGAAACGGCATGATCATGTTGGCAAATTCAACCATTTTTTGCGCTGAGTCGCTGACATAAAACTCATATTTCGGATGTTGATTCTGTGTATTTAATAAATTTTTTGCCTGCAGGATTTTCTTGACTTCGAGTGAAGTGACCTCAGAAGGATCAACACAGGTAACTCCACTGCCCATAAACTTTTCTATAGACGATCTGAGTAATGGATAATGGGTACATCCCAGCATCAGTGTGTCTATGTTTGAGTTCCGCAGCTCTTCCAAATAGCGGACGATGATGCCGTCAGTCAACACATCTTCCAGCATGCCTTCTTCGACAAAAGGAACAAACAACGGGCACGCTTTGTTAAAAACCTCTATTTGCGGATTGATTTTTTTTATCGATGATTCATATGCACGACTTGCGATGGTTGCATAAGTGCCAATAACGCCAATCCGTTGATTCCGGCTGCTTTCAACGGCTGCTATAGCGCCGGGTTGAATTACGCCCAGGATCGGAATCGGTAATTCTTTTTCAACCTCATGCAGGGCATACGCGCTGGCTGTATTACAGGCGATGACGATTGCTTTCACCTGTTTCGTCTCAAGAAAGCGAATGATTTGGCGGGTGTACCGCAGCACCGTTTCTTTGGATTTATTACCATAAGGGACTCTGGCTGTATCTCCAAAATAGACAATATTTTCTTCAGGCATGATTTGTATCAATTTTCTCATGACTGTCAACCCTCCGACTCCTGAATCAAATATGCCGATTGGTGCGCTGGAATTCATCCCGTTTCTCCTGAACTGTATCGATTTCAATTTCTCATTGATTATAAAACAGTTTCAAAGTGATAGATTGAACATCAGCAATTCCAAATATGAGAAAAATTATTTATTGTTGTGTTGTTTTTACGCTTCGTACTAACGATTTATAGGGTGAGTAGTTCATGGATTTATCTGTTTTTGGGAGGAGGGTGTTAGTCCGATGAAGCAATCTGTTTTCATTTGCGGCAGGAGATTGCTTCATCTCTACGATTTTCATTTTTTTCTCCGAATTCCCATATTTCAAATTGCTGGCAGATGTTTCTTAGGGCATTAAGAAATGGTTTATACTTTTTTTAGGTACAAATTTTTATATCGCTGTTCTCTGATTAACCAGTAATTCGAATTTTGGAAATGCTTTTCAAAAAATATCCTCCTGTAATTCGAGTTCCTGCTTATTAACACCGAATTCAGGCAGCAATTCATTTGATTCAATCAATCGTAATTTGAAATATTCACTGACGATTTGAAAAACAATATTGTTGAGATGCTTTTACGTTTCGTGTAAAAACATCTCAACGACAAAGATTTCACACCATGTTTTGTATTGCTATTCACTCAAGGTATATCTGAAAAGAGGTCATATAACGTGAATATCCTTCATCTGAAATATGCACTGGAAGTAGAAAAAACCGAATCGATTACCAAAGCGGCAAAAAACCTTTATGTCGGGCAGCCCAATTTGAGCAAGGCGATCAAAGATCTGGAGAATACAATCGGTTTTAATATTTTTTTGCGAACTCCAAAAGGAATGACTCCGACCCGGCGTGGCAGAGAATTCCTGGATCAGGCAAGAACAATTGTTCTGAAATTTGATGAATTGGAATCGACTTATCAACCAGTTAAACCCACTGTCCAGCGATTTACAATTTCAATTCCGCGTGCAAGCTACATTTCCCGTGCGTTTACCCGCTTTGTTCAGACACTTGATCCGCAGAAAGAGATTGAGCTGAATTTTTTTGAGACCAATTCGATTCGGGCGATTGATAATATTTTGGAGACAGAATGCAATTTGGGCGTGATCCGTTTTCATACATCGCATGAGAAGTACTTTCTTGATTTGATCCGGGAGAAGAGCTTGCAGCATCGTGAGATCTGGCAGTTTGAGTACGTCTTGTTATTGTCGAAAAATCATCCGCTGGCAAATAGCCCGACAATCACTTATACGGATGTTTTGAACTATATTGAAATTGTGCACGGTGACCTGACGATTCCAATGACGCAATTTACCGGGTCTCAGACTGCGCAGAATTTATTTTCAGTCAGCAAACGCATTTTTGTCTATGAACGCGGAAGCCAGTTCGATCTGTTAAGCAATATTCCGGAAACATATATGTGGGTATCTCCCATTCCGGCAGATCTGGCTGACCGTTATCAATTGGTGCAGCGAAAATGTAAAATGGATAACTGGAAATTTAAGGACGTTTTGATTTATCCGGTGGGGTATCAGCTTTCTTCGCAGGATCAGGTGTTTATTACTGAGCTTTTCCGGTGCAAAGACGAAGTATCTTCCATTCGTTATAATTGATTGCTGAACTGTCATCATTTTTTAAACCACTGAATAAAGAAGTATGAACGGGCTTCTCAAAATAACAGAGAAACCCGTTCTTTTTCAATGATTCGAGATGTAGCCCGGTCTTTCGAATTGCAGATTCTTTTATTGAACTGGTATATTAAAAATTACATCTCCGTATGAATTATAAGAATTTTACAAAAACCATATTTCTCGTTATTATTTTCACAAGTCAAGATCAGGAAAGAATCTTGAAAAAAAAGGAGAGAAAAATGGCAAGATTTACTTTACCGCGTGATATTTATTATGGTCCGGGTTCACTGGAGACTTTGAAGACGTTAAAAGGGAAAAAAGCGATCATCGTCGTGGGCGGCGGATCAATGAAAAAATTCGGATTCCTGGATCAAGCTGTCGCATATTTAAGCGAAGCCGGAATTGAAGTGCAATTATTCGAGAATGTGGAACCGGATCCCTCGGTTGAAACTGTTATGAAAGGCGCTGAAGCGATGCGCAAATTTCAGCCGGATTGGATTATTTCGATGGGTGGCGGATCACCGATTGATGCGGCAAAGGCTATGTGGGCTTTTTATGAGTATCCAGAAACCACATTTGAAGATCTGATTGTTCCGTTCAACTTTCCGGAACTGCGCACAAAGGCGAGATTTCTGGCAATTCCTTCCACATCCGGAACTGCCACAGAAGTGACGGCATTTTCAGTGATCACCGATTATGCAAAAGGAATCAAATATCCATTAGCTGATTTCAACATCACTCCGGATATCGCAATTGTGGATCCAGCGCTGGCAGAGACCATGCCTGCCAAATTGACGGCTCATACCGGTATGGATGCGCTGACACATGCCATCGAAGCATATGTTTCTACCTTGCATTCCCCGTTTACAGATCCTCTGGCAATTAAAGCAATTCAAATGGTCATTGATTATCTGCCGGCATCCTATCAAGGCGATATGGCTGCCCGTGAACAAATGCATTACGGTCAATGCCTGGCAGGAATGGCATTCTCCAATGCATTGCTGGGTATTGTACACTCTATGGCACATAAGACCGGCGCTGCATTTTCAACCGGACATATCCCTCACGGCTGTGCCAATGCCATTTACCTGCCGTATGTGATTCATTTCAATGCAAAGATGGCAGAAGCCCGCTACGCAGACATCGCCCGCTCCATTGGTTTGCAGGGTACAACCGATGCCGACCTGGTCAATGCGCTATGCAAAAAGATTGAAGCATACAATGAAAAATTATCGATTCCAAAGACCTTGAAAGAATTTGGAATTGATGAGACTGAGTTCAAACAAAAAATCATCAAGATTTCCGAGTTGGCAGTCGGTGATGCCTGCACCGGTTCCAATCCGCGCCCGATTACAGCGGCTGAAATGGAAAAGCTCTTTACCTGCATCTACTACGGAATCGATGTGAACTTCTAAGGGAAGGTTTGCCGGAATTCCTCCGAAAATTTTCTATGTAGAGATGATCATCCCGGTATGGGATGATCATCTCTCACCGGCAAATCCGCTCAAAAAGAATCATATTTGAAACAGAATGGACACAATCAGCAATTCTAAATATGGAAAAGAATAATAGTTGTTGTGTAGTTTTTGCGCGAAGCGCAAAAACTACACAACAACAAGATCTCTTTTTTTCTCAAAAGGCTTTTCGAAATTTCGAATTACTGGGACATAATACGGAATCTTGATCAGTAAAGCGGAAGGTATATAAAAAAGTATATATCCTTATGTAATTTAGGAATTTCTCAAAATAGAGAAAAGTGGTTACCATTTTGACCAGTTAACGCATAGAAGCGCCGCATCATAAACTGGAAAAACCAAAAAAAGTTTTGCAACATAGCGGCTTTTCTTCAGCAAAACAGCTTATATCGAATCTCTTTCTTCGTTAAATGGTCGTACCGGAAGTACTTTTCTCGGTACGACCATTCCTTTAAAAAAAATATACCTCCTTCTTTGATCAATGATTCGCAATATGGAAAGTACTATTTGTTGTTATGTTGTTTTTATGCTGCGCGCAAAAACATCACAACAACAAAGAATCCTCCCCATAGTTTGAATTGCTGCTTTTTTTCATTTCCTTCTCCCTTCTATGGAGAAGGACAGGATGAGGGTTGTGTGGCTATGGAAATTTGTCTTGATAAGGTGAATACTGGCCGCTCCCCTCACCTAACCTCTCCCCATAGGGGAGAGGGACAAGCTTTCTTCTTCGCCCATCTCCTCTCTCTGGGGTACGGGACAAGTTTCCTTCTCCCTTCCAGGGAGAAGGGCAGGATGAGGGTTTGTGTGGACATGGAAATTTGAAACGCAGACTCGAATTACTATCCAATTATCGAATTGCTGTTCTTTGATAGAATTCTTTATGATATATTTTTTATGATTACTAAGGAAACGCAATAAACACAGAAAGGCCGTGAACATGTATACGATTCAGAAAAAAGTCGAATTGAATCCAACGGTTACATTGATGGAAGTACAGGCACCGCTTGTAGCCAAAAAAGCAGAACCCGGACAGTTTATCATCCTGCGTGTGGACGAGGATGGTGAACGCATTCCGCTGACGATTGCGGACTATGATCGGGAAAAGGGGACAATCACGATTATTTTCCAGATTGTTGGAGCGACAACTGCAAAGTTAAATCAGTTAAAGGAAGGCGAAGCCATACATGACTTTGTCGGCCCGCTGGGTGTTCCTACGCATACGAAGGGGATACAAAAAGTTGCCATCGTCGGCGGTGGTGTTGGATGTGCCATCGCCTATCCGGTGGCGAAAAAATTTCATGAACTGGGAGCCGTTGTTCATTCAATCGTTGGATTTCGAACAAAAGACCTGGTGATCCTGGAAGATGAATTTCGCAAGGTCAGTGAAAAATATCTCCTGATGACAGATGACGGCAGCTATGGTGAAAAAGGATTGGTAACGAATGCTTTGAAAGAGCTTCTGGATGCCGGAGAGAAATATGATGAAGTGGTCGCCATTGGTCCGATGATCATGATGAAATTTGTCAGTCAGTTGACGAAGGAGTACAACGTAAAGACGATGGTCAGCATGAATCCGGTCATGATCGACGGTACCGGTATGTGCGGCGGATGCCGTCTGACAGTCGGTGGTCAAACAAAATTTGCCTGTGTGGATGGACCCGAATTTGACGGACATCAGGTTGATTTTGATGAAGCTATGGCACGAGCCAGTTTTTATCGTGATTTTGAGCGGCATGCTTATGATGAGACATGTAATCTTTTCAAGAAAGAGGTAAATTGAGATGCCAAATATGTCGATGAAAAAAAATGAGATGCCTGCTCAGGCACCGGAAATCCGTAATAAAAATTTTCAGGAAGTTACGCTTGGGTATTCTACAGAACAGGCAATTGATGAAGCACAGCGCTGCCTGAATTGCAAGACGAAACCATGCGTCAGCGGCTGCCCGGTGCAGATCCATATCCCTGCCTTTATTCAGGAGATCGTCAATGGGAACTTTGAAGCAGCTTATCAGATCATCGCTCAGACCAGCTCGCTTCCGGCAGTCTGCGGAAGAGTGTGCCCGCAGGAATCCCAATGCGAAAAATATTGTGTTCGCGGGATCAAAGGAGAGAGTGTCGGTATTGGCAGATTGGAACGTTTTGTCGCAGATTGGCACAATGCACAACCGGATGTGAAGATTGAAAAACCGGCATCCAATGGTCATAAAGTGGCGATTGTCGGTTCCGGTCCTGCTGGATTGACTTGCGCTGGTGATCTGGCAAAAAAAGGATATGATGTTACTATTTTTGAAGCATTACATCTGGCAGGCGGTGTGCTGGTGTATGGAATTCCGGAATTCCGTCTTCCAAAATCGATCGTTCAGAAGGAAGTGAATGCGCTGATGCAACTTGGGGTGACGATTCATACGAATGCGGTGGTCGGTAAATCGATTTCAGTCGATGAATTGATGGAAAGCGGTTATGAAGCGATTTTTATCGGATCCGGAGCCGGACTGCCTCGTTTTATGGGAATTCCCGGAGAAAATCTGAACGGTGTATATTCTGCAAATGAATTTTTAACCCGTATCAATCTGATGAGGTCTTATCAAATGGGTAGTAATACGCCAATTATGTCTATTCGAAAAGTGGCAGTGGTTGGTGGCGGAAATGTGGCAATGGATGCCGCTCGCTGTGCAAAACGTCTTGGCGCTGAGGAAGTTAGTATTGTCTACCGTCGCTCTGAAACCGAACTGCCTGCTCGTAAAGAGGAAGTGGAGCATGCCAAAGAAGAAGGGATCCTTTTTAAACTGCTGAGTGCTCCGTTGGAAGTGTTGGGAGATGAGAAACGATTTGTCAAAGGATTGAAGTGTATCGCAATGGAACTGGGCGAACCGGATGCTTCTGGACGTCGGAAACCGGTCGAAAAAACTGGTTCAGAGTTTATTTTGGATGTGGATTGCGTTATCGCTGCGATCGGGACGTCTCCGAATCCACTGATTAAATCGACGACCAGCGGTTTGGATACGCAGAAATGGGGCGGGATCATTGTGAATGAGGAAACAGGTCAAACCTCTAAAAAAGGGGTTTTTGCCGGAGGAGATGCAGTGACCGGAGCAGCAACTGTGATCCTTGCGATGGGTGCCGGAAAGATTGCTGCGAAAGGCATCGATGAGTACCTGATGGGGAAAACTCAGGCATAATCCTGTAAGTTTTTGGTGGGAAGGCTTCGAATGATCAAATATGATCAACCAGGATCCTTTCGACATGAAAGAACAAGATATTTGTTGAAGAAAAGTCATCCTGGTACAACTGTAGCAATTCGAAATATAAAAAGAGTTCATTGATGTTCTTATCGTTTTGCATAAAGCATAAGAAAAATCACAATAACAAAGAATCCTCCACGTATTTCGAATTGCTGATGGAACGATGATCGTTGTACCGGGATGCAAAAAGATCACCTCCCTATTAAAAGTGAAAACAGGATATCCGATTCAATCCTGTTATCAAGGAAGTGTCACGTTTTTTGAAAAAGATAAAAAATGAGGAGATCTGTCCCATGATAATTGTTGTTTGTATCGGTAGTTCATGTCATTTAAAAGGGGCGCAGCGCGTGGTTGAGAAGCTGCAGCAGCTGGTACTTGAAAATCACCTCGAAGAAAAAGTTATTCTGAACGGCAGTTTTTGTATGGGTAACTGTACAAAAGGCGTCTGTGTTCAGATCGGTGAAACGACTTATTCTGTGAGCCCTGAAAGTGTGGAGACTTTCTTTCAAAATGAAGTATTGCATGCAGTCAGACAGTAATTCGAAATATTGACTGGTTATTCGAATCAATAACGAATAACTTGTTATGGTAATGCTACTTACGCTTATATAAAAGCATTACTACAACAAAGAATCCTTCCCATATTTTGAACTGCTTACAGTCAGGCGCTAAAATACACAGTGTGATAAGTGGTTTTCTCAACGATAGTCGAAAACAGGAAAAAGAAATCGCATGGAAGAATATATCGACTTTTTAAAGTCTAACTGCAAGAATTGTTATAAATGTATCCGTCATTGCCCGGTTAAGTCAATTCGTTTTTCCGGAAATCAGGCGCACATCGTCAGTGACGAGTGTATTTTGTGCGGACAATGCGTTCTGATCTGCCCGCAGCAGGCAAAACGTATCCGCAGTGATATTGAGAAAGCCAAATCGATACTTGCCACCAACAAATTTGTCGCAGCCAGTATAGCGCCCTCTTTCATCGCCTATTTCCCTGATGTGAGTATTGCTTCGATGGAAAAGGTTCTGCGGAAACTGGGATTTTCTCAAATTGAAGAAACTGCTGTTGGAGCCACACTGGTCAAGAACGAATATGAACGCATGATTGAAGAGAAATCCAGAAATGTCATCATCAGCTCCTGCTGTCATACGGTTAATTTGTTAATTGAAAAATATTATCCGGAGACGCTACCATATTTGGCAAATGTTGTTTCACCAATGCATGCTCATTGTCTGAAATTGAAAATGGAAAATCCGGAAATAAAGACTATTTATATCGGTCCATGTCTTTCAAAAAAAGCAGAAGCAGAACAGACCGGTGGAATGGTCGATTGTGTCCTGACTTTTGAAGAACTTTCACAATGGATCGCGTCGGAACATATTGAATTTGACCGGATCCCGGAAAACAACCGGCAGAGCAAAGCCAGACTCTTTCCCACAACCGGCGGTATTCTGAAAACAATGAATTGCATTTCGGATACTTATTCTTACCTGGCAATCGATGGCGTTGAAAATTGTATACTTGCTTTGAAAGATATTATGACGGGTAATTTATCGAATTGCTTCATCGAAATGTCAGCCTGTCCGGGAAGCTGCATCGGCGGTCCTGCCATGAATAAGACGCAACATCTGCCAATTCGCGATTTTTTGGCTGTCGAAAAGATCGCCGGGGATCAGGATTTTCCCGTTTCTGAGCTCGATCCTGGCGCGATGCGCAAAGATCATTTTCGCATCGATATCAGCCAAAGAATTCCAGGGGACGATGAAATAACAGCAATTTTACGGAAATTGGGAAAAGAAACCCCGGATGATGAACTGAATTGCGGTACGTGCGGCTACAATACCTGCCGCGAAAAAGCAATAGCGGTTTGTCAGGGCAAAGCGGATTTGACCATGTGTCTCCCCTTTCTGAAGGAGAAGTCGGAATCGATTTCGAATCAGATCATCATGAACACACCAAACGGAATCTTGATTCTTAATGAAATGCTGGAAGTGCAGCAGATTAATGATGCTGCCCGGGCGATCATGAATATCCATAATGCCTCGGATGTTTTAGGAGAACCGCTGGTACGCATTCTTGATCCGCAAGATTTCCAAAAGGTGATCGATACCGGCATGCGCATCGTCACAAAACGGACATATCTGGCGGAGTATCTGAAGTTTGTGGAACGGACGATTTATTACGACAAGACCAGCCATTTGTTGATGTGTATCATGAAAGATATTACCGAGGAGGAGCGGGCGAAGGATGAAAAAGAACGGATCAGCCGCGAGTCGATTGAAATCACCGATCGTGTCGTGGAAAAACAGATGCGCGTCGTTCAGGAAATCGCTTCCCTTTTAGGGGAGACTACTGTCGAAATGAAAGTTGCGCTTTCAAAACTGAAGGATACCTTGAAAAATGAATGATCTTTGCACGGACATTGGATACATCAGTCTGGCAAAATACAACGAACAGCTTTGTGGTGATCATGTCGATATCATCCATAAGGATGATGGGACGACCGTGGTGGTTCTGGCTGACGGACTGGGAAGCGGTGTGAAAGCCTGCATTCTATCGACATTGACATCAAAGATTATTTCGAGCATGATCAATAACGGCATGAGTATTGAAGAATGTAATGCGACGATTGCCGCGACATTGCCAGTCTGTTCCGAGCGGCAATTAGCCTATTCCACATTCACGGTTTTTCATAGTCTTTTACAAAGCGAAGAAGTAGAAATTATCCAATTTGACAATCCATTCGTGATTCTGTTCCGCGAAGGGGAATTTTTAGAATTTCCCAAAACGAAAATGGAGATTCAGGAGAAGACTATCTATTGTTCCAGAATTCCGGTTCAGGAAGGTGATATCTTTATTTTGATGAGTGATGGCGCAGTTCATGCCGGAGTGGGGAATATTCTGAACTTCGGATGGAAACGAGAGGATATCATCCGTTATATGAAGCCGTTGTCCGTTGTCGGCTATACAGCGAAGACGCTGACGCGTATCCTGATTGATGAATGCAGCCGTTTGTATGAGGAGAAACCCAGGGATGATACGACGGTCTGCACCATTCGGATTCGAAAACGAGAACCGATGAATCTGTTGATCGGACCCCCGTCCAACAAGGATGATGACGCAAAGATGATGTCGTTGTTCTTTTCCAAGGCGGGAAAGCATATTATCTGCGGCGGTACAACCGCAAAAATTGCATCGGACTATCTGAAAAAACCGATCATCCCTTCATTCAATTATTTTGACCCTGCAATTCCCCCGACTGGGAAAATTGAGGGTGTCGATCTGGTGACAGAAGGCGTGATCACGATTAACCGTGTACTGCAATATGCACGGAATTACCTGACTGAAAACGATTATTTTGCAGACTGGAATTTTAAAAAGGACGCTGCGTCCCTGATTTCCTGCATGCTGTTTGAAGAAGCCACGGATATCAATTTCTTTGTCGGCAAAGCTGTCAATCCGGCGCACCAGAATCCCGATCTGCCGATTACATTCAGTATTAAGATGCAGTTGATTGACGAACTGGTCAAGTGTTTGGAACAGATGGGCAAGCGAATCAAAGTCAGTTATTTTTAAAGTTCGCTGATCATTGGCAGCCTGTCATTGCGACGAAGCAATCTTTTTTTGCATGATACCTGTCATTGTTATTACCCTGGAGGGGCGAGGAGGGCGGCAGCCCGACGAAGCAATATCTTTTCGAATAGCACTCTTTCCTTAAATGTGGCTTGGAGATTGCCGCGCCTCTTCGAGGCTCGTCCCTACAGGACTCACAAGTTCGCAATGACAAATATCGCTCGACAAAGCAATCTCTTTTCGCATGGTACCTGTCATTGTTATTACGAGGAAATGTCATTATTCATTCCGATTGAAGCAGAAAATTTCGTAGATTCATATGCGTAATTCCGTTCCGGCTCATGTCAAATTCGTCCATCGAAATCACATATTTGGGGTAATTATCCGGGATCTTTTCCAGACTACCGAATTCTCTGTCAATCGTTTCCTGTGATGCCAGCAGATAAACAACCTGGATATATTGTTTCATTTCTTGTTTTTCACAGACAAAATCAATCTCAAGCGAACCAATTTTCCCGATCGTTACCTTCCACCCGCGTCGCAATAATTCAATGGCTACAATGTTTTCCAATACCTGGTTGATATCCCGTTCGTTTTTCCCATAAACTGCTTCACGGATGCCATGGTCTGCCATGTAGTACTTGTCGTTTACAGTGAGAATTTTCTTTCCGATCAGATCTTGACGATGAAAACTGAAGAAAAGAAATGCATCTTCGCAAGCTTGCAGATAGTTAAGAATTGTCTCCGGCGACACGATCCGATTTTCATTTTTAAAATACTTTGATATGCTTGTCGCGGAAAACGTCTGCCCGATGTTTGCCATAACATAGGTGATGATTTTATTAAGCAAAGCAGTATCCCGAATATTGTTCCGGCTGACAACATCTTTCAGAACTACCGAGTTATAAACATCCTGCAGGTATTGTTTTGAAGGGTCCGGTGAAAAATTCAGATTCGCTAAAAACGGCATTCCGCCGAATCGAATGTACTGATTGAAGATTTCTGGTGTTGAAGCCTGCGGGTTTCTTTCCAAATACAAATCACAGAATTCCGCGAATGAAAAAGGATAGATCATGATTTCCACATACCTGCCAGCCAGGTAGGTTGCCAATTCACCGGATAACAATTTCGCATTTGACCCGGTAATATAGATATCGCAACCATACTTCACACGCAGGGAGTTAACGCCTTTTTCCCATCTTTCCACTTCCTGGATTTCATCGAAGAATAAATAATACTTGTCTTTGGAATCAGCAATCCTATCAGAAACATATGTGTGAAGTTTTTCGGCAGTACACAGATGATTGTTCTCAAAATTTTCAAAATTCAGGCTGACTATATGATCCTGCGGAATACCCTGTTCGCGAAGTTCATCCATGATCAATGAGAGCATCACTGATTTTCCGCTGCGCCTGATCCCGGTCAGCACTTTGACTAAATCAAGCCCGATGAACGGATGGATTTTCTGCAGGTAAGATGTTCGCTTGATCATTCATTCCCTCGCTCATTATTTGTAAGTTATAACCGATAAATAATTTATTATTACTTATTATATCCGATATAACTTATAAAATTCAATGAAGATAACTCGCCTGTCATTGCGAGCTATGCGAGTCCTGGAGGGGCGATGAGAGCGTCAGCCCGACGTGGCAATCTCTTTTCGAACAATGCCATTTACACAATGGAACAAGGAGATTGCCACGCCTCTTCGAGGCTCGTCCCTACAGGACTCACAAGTTCGCAATGACAAATAGAGTACTGTCATTGTTATTACCCTGGAGGGGCGAGGAGAGCGTCAGCCCGACGTGGCAATCTCTTTCGCGTGGCACCTGTCATTGTTATTACCCTGTAAGGGCGATCATAGAGAAGCAATCTTTTTTTGGATGATACCTGTCATTGCGAGGAGGGCGTCAGCCCGACGAAGCAATCTCTTTTCGAATAGCACTCTTTCCTTAATGTGGCTTGGAGATTGCCGCGCCTCTTCGAGGCTCGTCCCTACAGGACTCACAAGTTCGCAATGACAAATGGAGTCCCTGTCATTGTTATTACCCTGTAAGGGTGATCATAGAGAAGCAATCTTTTTTTGGATGATACCTGTCATTGCGAGGAGGGCGTCAGCCCGACGTGGCAATCTCTTTCGCGTGGCAACCTGTAATTGTTATAACCCTGGAGGGGCGATCATAGAGAAGCAATCTTTTTTTCGAATGGCACAGTTTCTTGCCAGTTCGGAAAAGATTTGCTATAATCCATCATGCTTTGGGCGCATAGCTCAGTTGGTTAGAGCGCTTGTATCACACACAAGAGGTCCGGGGGTTCGAGTCCCTTTGCGCCCACTATTAGAACGCGAAAGCGTTTTTTTAATTTAATCGGAAGTTGTAAATGCCATTGACGATGGGATACTGCCGGCCGCAGCAGTAGCACTCCACAAATTTAGAAGTTTCCTTGAGCTCGCCGCTGTGGCAATTCGGACAGCGGAAAAATTCGCCAACGGTTGCCACCGACTTGTCTGCACGCTGAACACATTTCATAAAGACACTGGGGCTTAGCGGCTGTCGGCTATTCAAAATCTGAAGCAGGGATTCGATTTTCAACATCCAGTTCAAATTTTCTTTTTTCTTTAATGTACCAATGCGCAAATTGGAAACGGCGAGCGTTTTTTCAATCTGAAAACCGTGTTTCCGGAGGCTTTCTTTGACGGTATCCGGATGGTTATCGAAGTTTAATGCAACGAATTCGACCATTTCGCGGGTGAAAGGATTCCATGATTGCTTTCCAAATAGATACCGCAAGATGGCTTTCAGATTTCGCTTGTTCGCAAACTCCAGAATCAACGCTGCATCTCGGCGCATGACGCGCTGAATTTCGGCA
Source organism: Flexilinea flocculi (assembly GCF_001192795.1). Taxonomy (GTDB): domain Bacteria; phylum Chloroflexota; class Anaerolineae; order Anaerolineales; family Anaerolineaceae; genus Flexilinea; species Flexilinea flocculi. The sequence goes on from NZ_DF968180.1 coordinate 194,349, forward strand.
AAAGCCGGATTGATTTCACTGAGATGATGAAGTACGCGGATCATTGTGGCGCCATCAAAAAGGTTGTCCGCAAAGGGTAGATGATAGACATCTGCTGCGACATAAATGAAACGATCCGATTTTCCGAGTCTTTCTTGCGCTTGCTCCATTTGTGTCAACGCATAGTCCATCAGGACAATTTTCTTAAATCCCTCATATCGGAGCGTGTTGCGGCCTGCGCCGGCTCCGATCTCCAGCAGGAGTTCACCGGATTGGGGAAGAAGGCGCTTCAGCGCAATTTCTTCCGCACCATCTTCATAATCTCTTTTTCCGCCTCCCCAAAATTCACCCTGATAATCAGAATTGTCATAATTGCAGAAAGCGGGGGTTTCGTTCGCATCCATATTGTTCATTCCTTAAAAAAATACGTCCGGACAGGTTTCCCGGCGGCGCCCGGATGATCCACCTTATCGCTGCTTCCTCTCGGACCTGACGAGGTTCGCTGGTATCCGCCGCGCCGGTCCCATCCGAACGCGCCTTAAGGATACCTTATTCATTTGCGAATGTCAATAATCCCGGTCAGCAATCCATAATTTAGAAATATAGTCCTTGTTATCCGAATCAATCAGGAAAAACTTGTTATTATGATGTCTTTGCGCAAAGACATCATAATAACAAAGAATTCTCCCCTTGTTTCGAATTTCGAAATTTCAAGTGTTCAGAATTTGTTCTCGCACAAATCCATGTCGACTGGCAAATCCGGAGTCTTAGCTATTCTTCATGATAATATTGGCAACTTCATTGGAAATATCCTCAGCTGTATCCAGCACTTCTTCCAAAATTCCATAAAGCTCTTTGTAGCTGATCAAATACCGCGCATCGTGGTCTTCCAGGAATAACTTCCTTAACGCATCGTGATACAGCAAGTCACCATTTTCTTCGAGTCGGTTTATTTCAATGATCCAGTTATTTAATGAAGCGTCTTTCTTGTAATTACTGAAATTTTCCAGCAAATTTTTCAGCTCGGATATTGATTTTTCAATCAAATCCAGAAAGCGTTTCATCGGTTCTTCAATTTTTGTGACGTTATAGGTATAAATCATGATTAATACATCTTCCAGCGCATCAGCCAAATCATCCAGCATCTGCGCTAATGCAACAATGTCTTCCCGTTCGATGGGTGGAACAAACTCTTTCGACAGATGTTCCATAATCTCATGATGTTTGATATCCGCTGTATGTTCGATCAGATGGACTTCATCCATCAACATGTGCAAATCGTTGACATTGAAATCCTTGAAAATCGACTGCAGTTTTTCGACCATGATGCAGGAAAACTTAGCCTGTGAGACAAAACTCTCAAAATAATAATTGTCATTTTTTGATGCCATGTGCAACTCCCCAATTCAAAAAGAATCGATTAGAAAATGTAGATGAAAATTTTTGCCATCAGAAAACCAATCAGCCCGCAGCCTGGGAATGTCAGAACCCAGGCAAGCGTCATGTCATTTACTACGCCCCAATTTACAGAGGACAGCCGTTTGGCAGCACCAACACCCATGATCGCAGTTGTCTTGGTATGCGTTGTACTGACCGGCAGACTGAGCATCGATGATATAAATAAACAAAGGGCTCCGGCACAGTCTGCCGAAAAGCCCTGAAAAGGCTCCAACTTAACCATATCCATACCAACCGCTTTGATGATCCTATATCCTCCGATGGAAGTTCCCAATGACATTACCATAGAACACAGAACCATCAACCAGATCGGGACTTCAAAGCTGGTCACATTCATGTCACCTTGAGCGATGAAAGCGCCTAAGAGAAAAACGCCAATAAACTTTTGCCCATCCTGCGCTCCATGCATGAAAGCCATTGCAGCACTGCCAAATATCTGTGCCTTGCGAAAGGGTCCCTGCGTTCTTCTGCGATCGGCGTTTTTAAAGAGGATCGTTACCAGCTTCATAATGATGTAACCCAGACTGAAGCCCAGAATTGAAGAAAGGATTAGCCCGTATATCACCTTGATCCATTCGCTGCCGTTGATTCCGGCAAGGCTGCCCTGCAGTGCGATAGCTGCGCCGGAGATCCCGGCAATCAATGCATGGCTCTCACTGGTTGGAATTCCAAGAAAAGATGCAGCGGTTGCCCAAATGACGATGGCCGTCATGGCAGCGCATAAGGCGACTACAGCTTCTGATGCGTTGCCGCCGAAATCAACCATGTTATAGATCGTCTCCGCCACTTTGGCGCTGAACATCGTCATTACGAAAACGCCCAGAAAATTAAAGATGGCAGCCATAATGATCGCAGCTTTGGGATGTATGGATCGTGTTCCAATACAGGTTGCGATGGCGTTCGGTGCATCTGTCCATCCGTTGACCAGGATGACGCCCAAAGTGAGCAAAACTGTAATAGCAAATGGCAAACTGTGGGTGAAATGGTAGATAAACTCAGAAAATTCAATCGTCATTGAGAAAAATCCTTCGTTTTTCCGGTTAAATCATCTTATATTTGTGCAATTGGCAATAATCATATCATGATTTTGTTGGTCAGTATGATCATAATAATATGTAACTAAGATAAAAATAATAAACGATATAAATTATTCGTGTTCACCTTAGAATCCCGATTTGAAGGAACGCTATCAACGAAAAACTATTTGAAAAAAATTTATTTACTGCTGGAATACTTTGAAATATTGACTTGCTTTTAAATCATTCGGGGAAACCTTGTCGTGATAGCTGGATTGCGATTGAACGGGGCAGCCAATTATCATATAATATAGTTGATAGTCTCAGACGCTCAGCGTCTATCGCAGGATGAACACAAAATCAATTTTTCGTGATCATTTTTTATATCGGCATTTAATTTTTTTTTATAGCATTGGAGGTTTCCATGAACAAAGGATTTCAATATTCTTATTCAACGGGTCAATTAGACGGAAATGCATTAACCATTATCGGAATTTTCCTCTTAATTTGCATCATTCTATTTATCATCCTGCTGGTTCGCTTGAGTAAAAGCATGACAGCTGCTGCGGAGGAAAATGCCCGAATTAATCAGATGCTGGCTGCAATTCCTGCGGACAGGATCGGCACGGTCAATGCGTTGTACTCCAATGCTCGAAAAGAATTAGGCATCGCGCTGGCCATTGTCTTTTTCATGGGCAGTATTGGTGTGCATAAAATCTATTTAGGCAGAAAGAAAGCTGCGATTTTATTCATGATCTTCGCTTTGACTGGAATCCCTGCCATCATCAGTTTCTTCGACGCAATGAATATGCCGAAAACGATATCGGAATACAATTTGAATGTGATGACGACGTTATACAATCAGTTCATAAATCGGTAATATAAAATAACGAATTTTTTTACTGATTGAAATTTGAGTAGTTTTTTTAATGATGCTTTGTTTTTACGCGGAGCGTAAAAACAAAGCATCATTTTTTTTCCCTTTTTTCCACATGTTTTTCATCTTCCCAAGTTGCATTTACTTTGTCAATTCACGTTCAAATTTAGAATTGCTGGATGCGTATGCAAAAGAACGTCTGACGGCTTTCATTATGATAAAATTTACAGGATTTTATTATTGTGAAGGAACTCCAAAATGTCACAGGATTCGTTGTTATCATTAGAAAAGATTGTCGCGCTTTCGAAAAGACGCGGTTTCATTTATCCGACTTCCGATATTTACGGCGGATTAGCCAGTTCATATGATTACGGGCCGTTAGGCGCCGAGTTGTTGCGGAATATTCGCAACCTATGGTGGCGTGAGATGATTACTTGCCGGGAGGACATGATCGGAATTGATTCTCAGATTTTACTTCATCCGGAAACCTGGGTCGCGTCCGGACATGTCAATGCTTTTAATGATCCGCTGGTTGAGGACAAAGTCACACACAAACGCTATCGGGCTGATCATTTGATCGAAGCATGGCTGGAAAAAAATCCACAGGATGAAAAAATCGTTGTGGAAGGTCTGGATCTACCGGGAATTGCTGCTTTTATAGAAAAATACCATGTAAAAACACCGGATGGAAATGATGTCTTTCCACCGAAAGCATTCAATATTATGTTCCAGTCTTCCATCGGTGTTGTGGAAGGGGAAAAGATGCCGGTATACTTGCGGGGTGAGACGGCACAAGGAATTTTCACGAATTTCGCAAATATTCTCAACTCGACTCGTATGCAGCTTCCTTTTGGCGTCGGTCAGATCGGAAAGAGCTTCCGCAACGAAATTACGACCGGTCAATTTGTTTTTCGCACGCTGGAATTTGAACAGGCTGAGATTGAATACTTCTTCGATCCAGAAAAGACTGACTGGCAACCGCTTTTCAAGAGCTGGCAGGATCAAATGTGGAATTTTATCCACGGAACGCTCGGCATTCGCGAGGAAAAACTTCGCTGGCGTCGCCATTCCGATCAGGAACGCTCATTCTACAGCAAAGACACCTATGATCTGGAATATGAATATCCTTTCGGCTTCAAGGAATTGTGGGGTATTGCATATCGTACAGACTATGATTTGAAACAACACATTGATCATTCCGGAAAAGACCTGCGTTTCCGTGATCCTCAGGACCCCAACCGATCGATTATTCCGCATGTTATTGAACCGGCAGTTGGTGTTAACCGCATTCTCTTAATGGCGATGTGCGATGCATATTGGGAAGATTCGGAAAACAATCGTGTTGTCATGAAATTTAAACCCAATGTTGCACCTTATAAAGCTGCCGTCTTTCCACTGGTAAAAAATAAACCCGAAATTGTCGGAAAAGCTCGCGAGGTGTTCCATATGCTCGGCAAGAAGATGGGCACCTGCTGGGACGATCGCGGGAATATTGGGAAACGTTACTTCTATCAGGATGAAATCGGCACTCCCTTCTGCATTACCATCGATTATCAAACATTGGAAGATGATACGGTCACCATTCGTGATCGCGACACCATGGTGCAGGAGCGGATTCATATTGCTGACTTAAATGCAAAAATTTCAGCTGCGCTTGAAGCATGACTGTGAGTCAGTAACCGATTTCGAATCTGTACTTAATTGATACTGAAAAAAAAGAGCATTATTCTTTAAAGAAAGAGGATGCTCTTTTTTCTTTGGATGGAATAAGCGCGCAGCTTCAAGGGGATTCTCTTGCCGCTGCCATCCGATGGCTTACCTGTCGGTTTTCATATCTTCGGGCGATTCGAAATATCGATTTGCTATTCGAATCACTTGAGAAAAACATCACTACAATAATGGATCATCCCCATATTTCGAATTGCTGATTGTACAGGCTACAGGGGGACATATTATAATCTTTAACAATGGTGTACTGATGAATACCAGCAGTAATTCGAAATTCGAAATTTGAATTGACTTTTAGACTCAAAAAAATTTGTTCGGCAATGAATTCTTTTCATATTTCGAATTAATTGAATATCGATCAAAAATTCGAAATTTAAATATACCTTTTGTATCAACCAGGGAAAAACGTTCTGTTGTTTTTATGTGAAATGCAAAAACAACATCCCATAATTCATTTTTTCTATCTATCGAATCGTTGATTACGAGTATTTTATTTTCAACGATATAAATCAAGAAAGAAAAATGGATAAATACTGTATGAATAAGGAGAATTCTATGTCCCATTTATTCGATCCGTTAACCATTCAAGGGATTACGTTACGAAATCGAATCGGTGTTTCACCGATGTGTATGTATAGCTATCAGGACGGTTTCTCGAACGATTGGCAGGTAATCCATCTCGGATCTCGTGCTGCAGGTGGAGCAGGATTGGTTATGACAGAAGCCACTGCAGTAGAACCACGCGGCAGGATTACTGCGCATGATGTCGGGATCTGGTCCGATGAGCATATCGAGCCGTTGCGGCGTGTGACAGAAGCCATCAAGAAAAATGGAGCAGCAGCCGGGATACAGCTCGCACATGCCGGAAGAAAAGCCAGCTTCGCACGTCCCTGGGAGGGAGGAAAACCTGTTTTGCCGCATCAACCGGAGGGGTGGCAATGCGTCGGTCCCAGCCCGATTCCTCATAATGAAGAAAGTGCCATCCCGCACGAACTGGATCGAAATGAAATCCTTATGATTCAGGAAGCATTTGTAAAAGCTGCACAACGCGCGCTGGAAGCCGGATTTGATGTGTTGGAAATCCATGGCGCACATGGCTACTTAATTCATAATTTTCTCTCTCCGATCTCCAATCAACGGACGGATGAATACGGCGGCAGTTTCGAAAACCGGATCCGTTTTTTAATGGAAATTGTTCGCAAAGTCCGCCCCATTTGGCCGGATAAATTGCCGCTTTTCGTACGTCTTTCCTGTTCGGATTGGACTGAAGGCGGATGGACCGTTGATGATTCTGCTCTCCTTGCAATACAACTAAAAGAGGAAGGCGTGGATTTAATTGATTGTTCTTCCGGCGGCGGGGTTTTCTATGCAAAAATTGAATCCGGACCCGGATACCAGGTTCCATTTTCTGAGGAAGTACGTAGAAGAAGCGGGTTATTGACTGCCGCAGTCGGTCTGATTTCCTCCCCGGATTTGGCAGATGCTATCATCCGAAACGGACGCGCTGATATGGTACTGCTGGGCAGAGCTATGTTGCGGGATCCTTATTGGGCAATTCATGCAGCGGTGACGCTCAATCAGATGATCCCGATCCCATCTCAATACCTGCGTTGCTTTGAATGGAAATAACACAACTATAATTTTTCCTCTTTTTACAAAACGTGTTTTCAAATTAAGAAGTGCTGAACAAGTACATCATCAAACAAAAAAACTCCTGCCGAAAAGGCAGGAGTTTTTATCATCGGATTTGAAGATGAATTATGCTTCGTCTTTTGAGCCGAGTTTGTAGTTGAGTTCAGCCAACTGGCGATAAAGCTCCCAGCGTCTTTCAGCATCTACCTGAGCTTCTTTAATCAATACTTCTGCACGAGCTTCATCACTCTTGACCAGCATCTTATAGCGGTTTTCACCATAAGCATATTCAGTCAGAGGAATCGAAGGAGCTTTGGAATCGATTGTGAGCGGATTTTCGCCCAATGCAATCTTTGCAGGATTGTAGCGGAACAGCGGCCAATGACCCGATTCAACGGCTTTCTTTTGCTGCTGCAATCCAGTCCGCATATCGATACCATGATTGATACAGTGTGAGTAAGCAACGATCAGAGATGGTCCGTCATAGGCTTCAGCTTCGAGGAATGTCTTGACAACCTGAGCGTCATTTGCACCCATGGAAACTTTTCCGACATAGATGTAGCCATAGGTCATGGCGATATATCCAAGGTCTTTCTTGGGCAGGTCTTTGCCTTTTGCAGCAAATTTGGCGACCGCAGCGCGCGGGGTTGATTTGGAAGCCTGACCGCCGGTATTGGAATATACTTCGGTATCCAATACGAGGATATTGACATTGCGTCCGGAAGCCAGAACGTGATCCAAACCGCCGTATCCAATGTCATAAGCCCAGCCATCACCACCAACGATCCAGACACTCTTCTTTACCAATGTATCTGCAAGGGAGACCAGGTTACGAGCTTTTGCATCCTTGGAACCGGCTAATTTTGATTTCAATGCAGCAACACGCTTGCGTTGTTCATTCAGTCCGGCTTCGGTTGATTGATCTGCATTTAAAAGACCTTCCACCAGTTCGGAACCGATTTCAGCGCTTAAATCTTTGAGCAGTTCTTTGGCAAATTCATTTTGCTTGTCAATGGTCAGACGCATACCCAGACCGAATTCCGCATTGTCCTCAAACAGGCTGTTTGCCCAAGCAGGACCATAACCATCTGCGTTGGTCGTATACGGTGTTGTCGGCAGGTTGCCGGAATAGATGGATGAACAACCGGTAGCATTGGCAATGATTGCGTGATCACCGAAGAGTTGCGTGAGCAGTTTAATATAGGGAGTCTCACCGCAGCCAGCGCAGGCGCCGGAGAATTCGAACAGCGGGCGCAATTGCTGTGACAGTTTTACGTTGTTCGGAACGATCTTCGTCCGATCCGGATCCGGAATGGACATGAAGAATTTCCAGTTTTCTCCTTCAGATTCACGCAGAGGAAGCTGTTCAGCAAGGTTGATCGCCTTCTTTGTTGGATCTGCTTTATTTTTGGCAGGGCAGGTTTCAACACAAAGACCGCAGCCGGTGCAATCGCTGACAGAAATCTGCAGTGTGAATTTTGTTCCCGGGAATTCTTTGTAACCCTTGGAATCAACGGATTTGAAGGTCTTCGGGGCATTTTCCAGATAGGATGCGTCATAAACTTTTTGACGAATCACACCATGCGGACAAACGATCGAGCATTTACCGCACTGAATACAAGTTTCTGGATCCCATACAGGTACTTCCTGTGCGATATTCCGTTTTTCCCATTGAGAAGTTCCTACAGGGAAGGCACCATCTGCCGGCAGCAGGGAGACGGGGAGTTTGTCGCCTTTGGCAGCGATCATCGGAGCGATCACTTTTTGGACAAATTCTGGCGCTTCAGCCGGAACTGCAGGTAAGCGATGGATCTTGCTTGTGACCTGATTGGGATATTTCACTTCAAATAAGTTTGCGAGCGTTGAATCGACTGCTTCGAAGTTCTGAGCAACGACTTTCTCGCCTTTTTTACCGTATGTCTTCTTGATCGATTTCTTGATTTGATCGATCGCTTCATCTCTTGGCAGGACACCGGAAATTGCGAAGAAGCAGGTCTGCATAATCGTGTTGATGCGTCCGCCCATGCCAGTTTTGTTGGCAACGGAGAATGCATCGATCACATAAAATTTCATCTTCTTTGCAATGATATCTTCCTGAACTTCCACAGGTAGTTTATCCCAAACCTCTTCCGGCCCATAAATCGTGTTCAGCAGGAAAATTGCATTCGGTGCAGCAAACCGGGTGATATCCAGTTTTTCCAGGAAGGTGAACATATGGCATGCCAGGAAATTGGCATCATTTTCGCCGATCAAATATGGAGCGCGGATTTTATTGGGACCAAAGCGCAGGTGGCTGATCGTTGTGGATCCGGATTTCTTGGAGTCATACTCAAAATAGCCTTGGGCATCATTTTCAGTTTCAATACCAATGATCTTAATGGAGTTTTTATTCGCGCCGACAGTACCATCTGAACCCAGACCGAAGAACATACAACGAACGGTTTTTTCTTCTGGTAGCAGGAAGGAAGGATCATATTTAATGCTTTTTCCAGTAACATCATCCTCAATACCGACTGAGAAGTGATTCATCGGGCGATCTTTCTTCATTTCTTCAAAAACGCCAGCTGCCATTGCCGGTGTGAAATCTTTTGATCCCATACCGTAACGTCCGCTTGTGATCATCGGAGAAGTCTTGAAAGGTGCAGTACCGTCAGCAAGCGCCTCAGAAATGGCTGTTACAACATCGAGGTAAAGCGGTTCACCGGCAGAACCTTGTTCTTTGGTGCGATCTAAAACTGTAATTTTCTTAACTGTGGAAGGAAGAACTTTCACAAAATCAGCAACGCTGAATGGGCGATACAACCGGACCGCAACAACGCCGATCTTTTCGCCTTTCGAATTCAAGAATTTCGCGGTTTCTTCCAAGGTTTCGATTCCGGAACCCATGGCGATCACAACACGATCAGCATCTTTGGGTCCAAAATAATCAAAAAGATGATAGGAACGGCCAACGATTCCGGCAAATTTATCCATAGCTTCCTGAACAATTGCCGGAGTTGCTGCATAATAGCGATTGCATGCTTCTCGACCCTGGAAGAAGACGTCCGGATTCTGAGCTGTTCCATGGACAACAGGTTTTTCAGGGCGAAGAGCACGTTCGCGATGTGCACGAACGAGTTCATCATCGATCATGGCGCGCATATCTTCCAGATCCAATTGTTCAATTTTCTTTACTTCATGCGAAGTGCGGAAACCATCAAAGAAATGGAGGAATGGAACGCGGGATTTCAAGGTTGCAGCTTGTGCAATGAGAGCCATATCATGCGCTTCTTGCACGGAATTGGATGCGATCAGGGCAAATCCAGTCTGACGGGTTGCCATGACATCACTTTGATCGCCGAAAATTGACAATGCATGCGGAGCCAGAGCGCGGGCTGTTACATGAAATACAGTGGACGTGAGCTCACCTGCAATTTTGTACATATTCGGGATCATCAATAATAAGCCTTGAGAGGCAGTGAAGGTAGTTGTCATGGCGCCTGTGCTGAGCGCACCATGGACAGCTCCGGCTGCTCCGCCTTCGGACTGCATTTCCATGATACTTGGGACGGTTCCCCAAAGATTCTTTACACCTTTGGCTGCCCATTCATCCGAATGCTCGCCCATTGGTGAGGACGGAGTAATTGGGAATAGTGCGATAACCTCGTTCATGCGATAAGCCACATAAGCGACGGCTTCGTTGGCATCGATTGTTACTTTTTGACGAGCCATGAAAGTTCTCCTGCAAGTTATAGTATTTATGATTGATCTAAACTTTTACTCCCGAAGGAGAAGGTTGAGATTGTGACAACTAAAAATAAACGTCTTTTCAACGCTCTTAACCTGATATTATTGTACCCTGATTTTCCACTATTTTTTGCCTGTTTTTTTAACAGCGGTTCAAATTATCGATTGTTTTTTCGCATCAATCGAGGAAAATTATGGTTGTGTTGTTTTTGTGTTATGCGAAATATGATAGGTATTCCAAATCAGCATAACAGTATTCCGTTTTTTCATTTGAATTCAGTGTTTCTCAATTCTTTTTGGGCCATCATTAATGCTGCAATTGTTTTCACATCTTCAAAAATCGCATTTTCTGCCATTTTATAGGCTTCTTCAATCGGCAAAGCTTCAAGATTTAAAAACTCATCGTCGTCCTGGGGTAATGGATTTTTGACAAGCTCTTTGGCAAGGAAAACATGGATATATTCATTGCAATATCCAGGTGTCATAAAAAATCCGCCGATCCGCCTGATGTTTTTTGACTCATAGCCTGTTTCTTCGCGGCATTCTCTTTCAGCAGCCAGCAACGGATCCTCACTGCCATGATCGCCATTAAGAATTCCTGCTGGCAGTTCAAGCAGCTGTTTATTCGCACCCATACGAAATTGCCGGACAAATAAAATCATCCCGTCACTGGTTACCGGGATGATTTCAACCGCTGGAACATGTTCCACCAAATCATAATTCCGGATTTTTCCGTTAGGAAGACGAACTTCCAGACTGGAAACGTTAAAAACATGTGCGTGATATTTTTTTTCGGATTTTAAAATTTCAGTATCCATGATTACTTTTTTCTCCCGGGAGGGTTCTGTTTGATCTTTTAAGAATCGACGTTTTCTTCTTCAATAGGTTCTTCAAGCCAGACTTCATTTGCCTCGGCCTCCAGTATCAGATTCCGAATTTCATCGTCATCATCAGCTGCTGTTTCATTCGTATATTCTTCTGACATAAGTACCTCCGTTACAAATTATACTAGCCACTTGAGTCGCAATAAGCAGTAATCCGAAATAAAACAATGATTCGAAATTTGTAGAAAATAGCTTGTTATTTTGTTGTTTTGACATTCTGCGTACAAACAACAAAACGATAGCCATTGATTTTCATATTTCGAATTCGTGAGATGGTTCTGTTATTTCCAGCGGAAAAGATAGTAGATGATTTTTTTCGCAGATACTCGGATCCGCATGAATGTTTCGTTTTTTTCAAGTTTGGCAATATTTTTCATCAGATCAGAATTGGCAAGCGGAATGTGATTTGAAGATTTGAGAAAATCTTTATTTAGCTTGCGCAGTCGTTGATTCATATTTCCCTTTTGCTGAAATCGGATCAATTTGATTTTTTGCCGATTTTTTTTCATGGAAGCAGGAACTGTATTAAGAGGGACAGGCTGCACAACGGTAATTGTATCCCCTGCTTTCTTTGCACGTTCTGCCTGTTTGTTTTTATAGTGTGTGATGGATGCAACCAGGTGTGCAGAAAAGAGGATGAAAAGCGCAGAAACATAGACATAAAACAGGATCAAAATAATCATGGCGACTGAGCCGTAGATCACATCGTATGTGTTGAAAGGGCTCAGAATATAGATACTGAACAGATACGTAAATACTCGCCATACAACGGCGGTTAGTAATGCCCCGATCCTGGCTCCAATCCGATCCACTTTTACGGAGGGGACGTAATAAAAAAGGACAAAGGCGGCAAAGTAAACTAAAACTGTTGGTAACAGATAGCTGGTTGCAAAACTGATCAGAAAACGAATAATCTTATTAACGCGGATATCAAAGACTAGCATTGAATCCGAAAGATTGAATAACATGGTGAATATTAATGTTGCTGCCAGCAGGAAACAAATCACAATAATCGCGGAAATTGCAAACGCACGATTAATAAAGTATCCGCGTCCCCGCGATTCAGGCCATGCCAGATGGATGTTGTAGATAATGCAGTTGAAAACTCCAGACCCGGACCATAACAATGTAATAGCCGCAGTTATGGATGTAGTAAACCGGGAACTGAGGATATTCTGCATATTCTCGATGACGAGCGTCTCTGATCCGGGAAGGATCTTCTCAAGGATCAGAATAATCTCCTGTTGAATAACCGTAATCTCCAAAAAATAGGAGAGAACGACCACCATGAACAGCAGCATCGGGAAAAGAGAAAATAACGAATAATAAGATATACTTGCAGCGGCTTGAACAGGATTCGTTTTTACCAGAGAAGTAATTGCGTCAATCGTAACAGAAAGTATCGCATCGATTCGGATTGCATTCTTCTTCTCCAATTCGATAGCGGATATTCCATCCTGGTTTCGTTTATTTTTCATATGACGAAAAGCATTTGACTCCAACACAATTCACTCCTAAAGCTTATTATAATGAAACTTCCAAAGTTATGTGTGAATCAAAATAACAATCCAACGATTCGAAACGGGAAAAAATCTTATTGTTGTGTTGTTTTTTACGCTTAGTGATAAAACAAAACAGCAACAAAATAACTTTCTTTATTCGAAAAACTTGCCCACATTCGAATTGTCACGTTTGATGAATCACCAATCCGCGTTTTTCGAATTTTTTCAGGCTGGAGGTATTAATTTTAATGACTCCTTTAATATCCAAATACTGCAAGCGTGGAAGTTTCTGAATATATTGAGCCGCCTTTTCCGATATGCGGTTACAGTAACTGATATCCAGAAATTTCAGGTTCGTTAAGGACGGTAAAAATGCCAGCCCCTCACTGGTAATATCACAGGAGCTAAGATTTAGATATTCAATCTGAGTCAAATTCTCCAGGTTTAAAATTCCTTTGTTCGTGATTCCTCGATTTTCTGCGAGGTAGAGATATCGCAGACAACTGACCGATGACAATTCTCTAACTAACTGAACGAAGTTGTTATCATCAATCCCTTGTGCTCTGATTCCTAAAAAGGAATCTTCGGGAATAATAAAAATTCCCGGTCCGGTATCGAAAGGCTGCCAGTCAAGCCAGCGAGAAGAAGATGCATTCTTGTTGATTATAAATAACTGAACAGTTATTTCAGTTGAAAATTTATTTGTCTGATTTTCCATGATGTTGATTATACAGCAGCGATTCGAAGTATGGACATTCTTTATCAATTAAGAGAGAAAGTTTATTATTGTGTTGTTTTGTGCTCCAATCGGAAGTCGGTTCTTCAGAATCAAAGGAACTTTTTCTTGAAATTTTGCGTTACAGTACTATTGAATTGGAGTTCAACGATCGATCTGATAGGAAAATACCTATGAAAAAGAAGAATATACTGTTGTTCCTGATCTTTTCAGCCATTCTTTTTACCTCGGCTTTTATCAATGACTTTAAAGGTGAAACGCCGGATCTATCCCTTGCCAAAGGCGATCCTGTGTTTCAATTATCAGAACCAATGATCGAAAAAATACATGATCAGGCTTTTCTGGGATATGTTCATCAGGCACAATCTGATGAAACCAGGGAAATCCAGGTTTTTAAGGTTTTTATTAAATATCAATCCGGTCAGAAAGAATCGATACAAAAAGTTATCGATACATTGGATGTAGAAAACGTTTATTTCTATCGATACACAAATCTGATCAGTATCCAGGCAGAAGCCGGAACTCTGGCTTCGTTATTAACTGAAGAAAGCGTCCTTTCCTTGGAACCGGATAAAATCAACAAGGCATCAGGTGTCTGCAATTAAGTACAGAAGACGTCAACAAGATTTTCCTGGATGATTGATTCGGAAAGTTGATTTGTATTTCGAATCGCTGATTATCAAAAACTATGTTGACATTTCTTTTAGGAATTGATAAAATAAAAACAATTAAAAATACGAAACCGTTGATTGAGAATAGTAAATACGGCCGTGCAGTTTACAGAGAGCAGCGCACTTGCTGAGAGCGCAGCAACCAGCAGCAGTATGGAATGGACTCATGAGGGCAGGACGAAAGCAATAAGCAAGTAGTAACTGCCGGGAACTTCACCCGTTATCAAGGAAGTGTGCATGATGGTGCACAGAAAAAGTGGGCGTGAGAACACGTCAAGTTGGGTGGTACCGCAGAAGCTTAAAACATACAGGCTTTTGTCCCAGGCATTTGAAAGCCGGGACAAAAGCTTTTTTTTATCCCGGTATTGAGATTAGTTTTTTATAGGAGCCTTCATCATGAATAACTTTTATATCAATACCAAAAAAGTTCCGCATCGATATTATCTGACGGAAGAACAAATTCCTACACAGTTCTATAATATGCGGGCAGATATGAAGAACAAACCGGAACCACATCTCAATCCCGCAACGATGAAACCCGTTACACGGGAAGATTTACTGCCGGTTTTTCCGGAAGGTCTGGTTGATCAAGAATTGGATGACGAGACACCGTATTTTGATATACCGGATGAAGTCCGGGAAGTATATAAAATGTATCGTCCCTCGCCATTAATCCGTGCATATCATTTGGAACAGGTTTTGGATACACCCGCAAAAATCTATTTTAAATTTGAGGGGAACAATACTTCCGGAAGTCACAAATTAAACTCAGCCATTGTACAGGCTTATTATGCAAAAAAGCAGGGATTGGCCGGTCTGACTACGGAAACCGGTGCTGGACAATGGGGAACTGCATTGGCAGAAGCATGTTCCTATTTTGGACTGCCGCTGACTGTTTACATGGTGAAAATCAGTTATGAACAGAAGCCATTCCGCAAATCGGTAATTAAAACGTTTGGAGCCGGGATCGTTCCCAGTCCAAGTGATACCACTGCTATCGGACGATTGATCCTGGAGAAAAACCCCGGAACAACCGGCAGTCTGGGTTGTGCAATCAGTGAGGCGGTGGAGAAAGCGGTTTCCACAAAAGATTATCGTTATTCTCTCGGATCTTGTCTGAATTATGTACTGCTGCATCAATCGATCATCGGTATAGAATCAAAAATTGCGATGGAAGAAATGGATGAATACCCGGATATTGTCATCGGATGTGCCGGTGGCGGATCCAACCTTGGCGGATTGATTTCAGTATTTTTTAAGGACAAAATAAATGGAATTGCAAATCCGCGATTAATTGCAGTGGAACCGGCATCCTGTCCTTCCTTCACACGCGGTAGATTTGCATATGATTTCTGCGATACCGGCAGAATCACCCCGCTTGCAAAAATGTATACGCTTGGTTCTCAATTTATTCCATCACCGGATCATGCAGGCGGTTTACGCTATCATGGCATGAGCCCGATTCTCTCTCAGCTTTATCATGATGGATTGTTGGAAGCTGTCGCTGTCAATCAAATTGACGTTTTTTCAGCAGCCCAGTTATTTGCCAAGACAGAGACAATTTTACCGGCTCCGGAATCTGCGCATGCAATCCGGACAGCCATTGATGAAGCTTTGATTTGCAAAGAGACTGGTGAGAAAAAGACTATTCTTTTCGGGCTTTCTGGTACAGGGTATTTCGATATGAAAGCATATGACGCATATCTGCAGAATAAGATGGTCAATACAAATCCATCCGATGAGGAACTGCAGAAAAGTTTTGCTGACTTGCCATCGATCTTGGCTTAAGTGTTCCATTATCTTTAGAAGCTGCGATTCGAAATATGAGAGGGACTATTTATTGTTTTGCTCGGAGAGCAAAACAATAAATAGTCCCCGTTTATTCAAAAGGCTTTCAAGATTTCGAATAACTGTGAAAAAAACAGTCTTATTTCTTCTTATGTAGTGTGAGCGTTTATTCTTACTCCGGAAACCCCTATCGGATTTCTAATTCCTGATATTGATCCAGAAATGGTTTTAAATCATTAAAAATAGAAACGACACCATTTTCCTGATCGCTTTCGATATTTAAAACAAGCAGCGGATCATGAAGTGAAGCTCTCAGCAAAAACCAACCTGCAAATTCTGGAAGAGAAAACCGAAGTCCTTCATAATTTTTTTCTGCAATTTTCCAGGTTGATTTTTGTTTCGCATAATCTTTCAAATCCCCCAGTATCCTTTTTGAATAAGCTGTCGGATCTTGATTCCGTATTTTCAGTCTCATTTCTGATGATTCCAGCGGATCGCGTAAATCTCTGATCACATCAGAGAGCGTTTTCCCTTCAATACGTAATCGTGCCATTTCAATAATCAGCTTGCAGGACAGGTAAGCACCATCATCCAGAAAATAATTTTCTGCATACGCACAATGACCGGATGTTTCAATAGCTATCGGGCAATTGATTCCTTCCTTGTTCAGCCGAATACACTCATTGATGACATTTCGATATCCCCGTTTATATCGGTGGTGGATGCAGCCAAGTTTATTTGTCAAAAAGTCGGACAGTTGATCAGAGGTCACGGAATCTGTGACAATCGTACAACCCGGATGCCTGCGGGCTTCGATGGCGGCTAATAACCCGATCAACCGATTCCGACTGAATACCTCTCCGGTAATATCAACGGCTCCAGCCCGATCTACATCGGTATCGAAAATCAAACCCAGATCGCAGCGATTATCCGTCACCATTTTTTTTGCCGCGGCCATAGCTGTTTGATCTTCCGGATTGGGAACATGATTGGGAAATCTTCCATCGGGTTCAAGGAACTGGCTGAAAGAAATATCCGCTCCTAACGGTTTTAATACTTTCTCCGCAAAAAAACCACCTGCTCCATTTCCTGCATCGACTGCAATCTTAAAACCGCTCAGCGGCGTTTCATCTGTTCCGGTCTGATCTGTTATGATGCGTCGTAAATAACCGCTGTATGGATCAATAACATTGAAGTTACGCTTTTTTCCCTGATCCTCATCAATTAAGGGCAGTTGAGCAGCAAGTTCCAAAATTGTCATAATCTCTTTTTTCTCAAGTCCGCCGGAAGGAGAAAAGAATTTAAGACCATTGCGATTCCATGGCAAATGGCTGGCAGTGATCATGATGGATCCATTAAATTGACAGCTCGGGAGAACCGTTGACATAAACATTGCTGGTGTAGAAGCAATACCGCAGTCGGCACAGTTAGCCCCTGTTTTGCGTAAACCTTCAAAAACTGATTTTTTTATAATATTTGCCGATAGACGTGAATCGGTTCCAACGGATATTTCGAGATCATCAGGATCTTTCCCTGTCTTTTCGGAGATCCATATGGCGAATGCAGCTGCGATATCGGATGCTGCCTCCGGTGTTAAAGTTACTTCCTCTCCTTCGACTCCAGGCAAAGCGACACCGCGGACATCACTTCCATTCTGTAAATGCAAATAATTCTTCATATTGTTTCCATCTTTCAATGATTAATTTAATTTTACCGTAGACAAACTGTTTTCTTAATAATCAATAGCATTAATCAACAATTCGAAATGTGAATTGACTTTTCGAAGAAAGAATGAGAATTTGTGGTTGTGATGGCTTTACGTGTAGCGTAAAACCTCACAACAAAAGGGAAACCTCGCTATAAACTGAATTGCTGAACAAATAGGTTCATCTCACAATCGGTTTACTGAATTGATTTTCCGGATTGCTGTGCGTGTCATCTGTTGATGATGCAAGTTATTCTTGAATCATAATCTGAATATTAATACAGGTTGAATTATCTTTACAAACGTATAATGATCGCCGATCAATAATAAATATACGAAAAAGAGGATAGCCGTTTTTTTCCATATAGCCATAATACAACCAGCATGTCGAAATAAGGATTGACTTTTCGATTAAAGAAATAAAAATTTGTTGTTCTTATGTTTCTACGCGACGCGCAAAACATAAGAACAACTATGAATTCATTTCATATTTTAGAATGCTGCTGATTAACACTTGAGAAAGATGATGCAATAGAAAATGATTAATCTGAAAGTATTAAAAAAAGGGATGGTGATGAAACTTGATGGCGCCATCACGTATTTTTCAATTTTCATGCGGTGGATTTTCATCTCCGTCATTATTGGTTTGATTACAGGAATTATCGGAATTATATTTCAAAGAAGTGTAGCCTGGGCTAATGAATTCAGAATTGCTCATTCGTTTCTGATTTATTGTCTGCCGATTGGCGGCTTATTCATTATCCTGTTTTATCGATTGTGTAAAATTGATCCAAAAACCGGGACAAATTTGATCATTAACTCAATTCGCTCTGATTGTAAAATTCCATCCCTATTGGCTCCGTTGATTTTCTTCGGCACGGTCGTTACTCATTTATTAGGCGGATCTGCCGGAAGAGAAGGAGCAGCATTGCAGTTAGGAGGAACAATCGGATCTCAGATAAGTCGGTTTCTCCATTTAGACGCGAAAGTTGGAAATATTGTCGTAATATGTGGTATGAGCGGAGTTTTTTCAGCGCTTTTCGGCACTCCGGTTACGGCCGTATTTTTTGCCATGGAAGTCATCAGTGTTGGCGTAATCTACTATGCGGCTTTTGTCCCCAGTATCCTATCGGCACTCACTGCATATGAAATTTCATTATTATTAGGTGGTAAAACAGAACAGTTTCATTTGCTCACAGTTCCGAACATTACAGCTTCTATAGTCTGCAAGGTAATCTTGTTTGCCAGTCTATGTGGAGGGATCAGTATTGTTTTTTGTACAGCCATGCATAAAACGGATCACCTTTTTCAACAGGTTTTGCATAATGATTATCTTCGAATTCTGACTGGCGGTCTTCTGATCACCTTATTAACAGTTGTCTTAAATACAGAAGATTACAACGGAGCCGGTGTTTCGGTCATCGAACGGGCAATTGGCGGGATTGCCAAACCAGACGCTTTTTTTTGGAAAATATTATTCACAGCTGTAACAATTGGAGCCGGATTTAAAGGCGGCGAAATCGTTCCAGCATTTTTTATTGGCGCTACATTTGGTTGTTCTGTAGGGAAAATTCTTGGTATCGATCCTGGATTTGCAGCAGCGCTTGGATTGATCGCTGTATTTTGCGGTTCCGTAAACTGTCTTTTTACATCGATTGTGTTAAGCGTTGAAATGTTCGGATCAGAGGGGCTGATTCTATTTGCAATCGCGAGTGGCGTCAGTTACATGCTATCCGGTAATTATGGTTTATACAGCAGTCAGAAAATTCTATATTCAAAACTAAAAGCTGAATTTGTAAACCTCAATGCCAAGTAATCAATAGAAAAAATCATCTTATTTTTTGAATAAGGAAAGAAAACTAATTGTTGTGATGCTTTTGCGCTTTGCACAAAAACATCACAACAACAAAGAATCCCCCCGTATTTCGAATTGCTGTAATGGAACTCGAATAGTCACTACATGATGATCAGCTATTAATTGTTGTTGGAAGGGAAGTATGGCCGAAGCACTTTGGCAAGATTGTTGATCGGTTGTGTTTGGAGATATACTTTCCCCGGACCAACGACCTCTGTATTGAATAATCCCTCACCGCCAAACAATACATTCTTCATACCACTGACCGTTTTTATATCCATAGAACAGGTACTTTCCATAGCAGCCAGATAACCGTTGTCCAAAAGCAATTTTTCCCCGGCACGAAGTTCATAAGCTTTGCAAAATCCGTCAATTTCGACAAACGCAGTGCCCTGACCGGATAATTTCTGCAAAATAAAACCTTCTCCACCAAACAATCCAGCGGCAAACTTCTTCTGGAAGAAAACAGATAAATTGACTCCTTCTTCAGCGGCAAGGAATCCGGATTTCTGCACAATCATCTCTTTACCAGGCGTAATATCAAAAGAGAGGATTTGACCGGGGAAACTGGAAGCAAAGGCAATCATGCCTGTACCATTTGAGGTATAGCGGTTCATAAACAGTGAATCACCGGACAACATTCGCCCTAAAGCTTTACTGATCCCGCCTCTTGATGTAGTTTCCATCTGCATATTCGGGGTCATCCAGGCCATTGCCCCGCTTTCAGTAAACATAGTCTCTCCATTCTGCAAGGTGCAGATGACGACAGGAAATGGTGCTCCTTCAATTTTATATTCCATAGTTTTCCTCTTTTTTCAAAATTCAGAAGTCAGTATCAGTTTTCCATGATGACTTCATAATTTCTTTGAGCTATTTGAAATTTGGCTGATCCTTCAAATACGGATAGGGACTATACAGAATACCGCCCATATTTCAAACCGCTGCTATATTTACGACATTATTGAATGGAGGTTGCATTTTTTACAACCGAAATGCCCCCATAGGAAGTCTCACCTTCGGGAACAGCAGATTCTGCAGTTCCTTTTATATGTACGACCGATTGATTGACTTCCGAATAACTATTCATATCGGTTGCGAAACTGCCTCCATATAAAGACTTCACATGAGCGCCCTCAGCGACAGTAATTTCCGCGGTCCCTGTCAGGAACGATTGTCCCCCCTGATAGGTGAAATCTCCGCCAAAAGCCCAAGCTGCCGCCCCATAGATGATTGATGAAGCCATTTTCGTTTCGGAAATACTGCCTTGTCCAACTGCGTTGCCTCCGCCAAAGGATCCAATAGCAGCCGTTCCCCCGGATTCAATTGTGACAGAAGTTGATTCACTGACAACCACTCTGCCATTCTCTTTTGCCAAACCGCCACCCAAGACATAGTCCGCAGTTCCAAATATACTCAAACTGGTCTTGCTGACTTCTGAAATACTATCGACCCCTGCTGCATAACCGCCTCCGAAGATTTCCCAGAAAATTTTCCCTTGCCTGCCTAAGACAACGGATGTCTGTCCGGAAACAAACGAGCGCCCACCATTCAACGCTGCGCCACCTCCAAACGCGTAAGCAGATGATCCAAGAATCGTTATGCTGGTGCCTTTTACATTTCTGATCTTCCCGTTTTCTGCCTTACTGCCTCCAAAAACCCAGCCATTCGGGAGTGAGACTTTTTCTCCAAGTATGAAAGGAATTCCATTTGCGAAGATTTCACTGATCGTCTCGATGACAATTGAATTTTCCAAATCAGAATTTTCAATCGTTAAGGACGTGATTCCCTTATTGATCGGAATTGAAAGAGATACGATAGGATCTCCATCAACGCTTTTGTTTAGACGAATGATTGTTTCACCGCAGTTCTCCGGCAGTTGATCGAATGCATCTTCTATGGAAGGCATATCCGTAGCACCTTCTCCTACCGTAATAATTGTTTGCGCTGCAACATTGATTCTTTCTCCCATGGAGAAAAAAAGTATTGAAAAAATGACAAGTACGAAAAGCGATTTTAGTTCTTTCATATAAAAAATTTTACTTGATAAAAAAAAAGCCGTTCGTGATTTTCATAATACTTGAAATCAAGAACGGCTTTCTCATCAAATTGAAATTAATTATTCATTATACAGGCCAGCATTTCTGATGACGGCGTCCAATTTTTCACGCGCCAAATCTGCGTAACCGGTTGCGATCTTTCCAACACCGCAAATTTTATTCTTCGTGATTGTAGTTTGAATTATTCTCAGATTTACCGTTGATGGAATTTTCAGCCCCATTTCTACCATTAGACTCGAAATACCCTCAATACGGTTTTGCAGCAGCGCCATTTTTTCTTGATAACCTGCGTCGTTCGCGGCACAAATCGATTCATCGATAATTCCCGGCAGCCTCTGCAGGTCATCCAGATAGGATTGTAATGTTCCAATATAATGAGATGGCGGCCAAATGCTTTTTGTCGGACTGACTGTGGTTTCTGTCTGAGCGATAACGGTGGTTGTGAGTGACAGCATGCTGATCATGATCAGAATAAGAATTGATACAAGGTTTGTATTTTTCATTTTTCCCTCTTTGATGAACCGATAGTGTTGATATAGGTTCAAATTTTCTAATGTGTTTTATTAACGATGCAGTAACACGAACAGTTTCATATTTTATTATATTGATGCTATTTGAAATTGGAAATGCGCATATTTCCTGATAAGTAGGTGTATCATTCTTTCTGTAAAATCATGAACCTTAACAAAAGAGGTGAGTCAGAAGTATCCTTAAACGGCGACCAAACCAAATAAGGAGAACCCAATGACTCACCAAAATGATTATAGCCTGTCTCCGGAATTAGTAGCGGAGATTACCCAGAATGGACTTCAAGCAGTTCCAGAGATGTTACGAGTGCTGCTCAACAACCTCATGCAAGCAGAACGTACAAAATACTTGCATGCCGATGAGTACGAACGAACTGCGGAGCGACAAGGTCACGCCAACGGCTTCAAACCCAAGACGGTTAAAACTCGGGTGGGCGAAGTGACGTTTGCCATTCCCCAGGTACGGGAAGGAGGTTTTTATCCGACTGCCCTGGAAAAAGGGTTGCGCAGTGAGCGAGCCTTGACAGCCACCCTGGCGGAGATGTATGTGATGGGGGTCTCAACCCGCAAAGTGAAACAAATCACCGAGAGGTTATGTGGTTTTGAGATTTCCGCCGAACAGGTCAGTCGGGCCACCGCCCAATTGGATCAGACCTTACAGGAATGGCGAAATCGGCCGCTTGGAGCAATAACATACCTGTATCTGGACGCTCGTTATGAGAAAGTGCGTGAAAACAGCCAAATTCGGGACGCTGCGGTCCTGATTGCCACCGGGATCACTCCCCAAGGCGAGCGGCAAGTCCTGGGGGTTTCTGTCTCTCTGAGCGAACAGGAAATCCACTGGAAAGACTTCTTGAAAAGCTTAAAAGATCGGGGGCTGAATGGAGTGAAACTGATTATCAGTGACAGTCATGAGGGTCTGGGAGCTGCAAGAAGAGCTGTTTTCGGGAGTGTGCCATGGCAGCGCTGCCAGTTCCATTTGCAGCAGAATGCGGGTTCCTACGTTCCCAGACAATCCATGAAAGCAGAAGTTGCTGCCAATATCCGGGCGATCTTCAATGCGTCGGATCGGAATGCTGCTGAAAAGGGCTTGCAAGCGGCTGTCCAGAAATATGCGATCTCTGCTCCTCGGCTTTCTGCCTGGATGGAGGAGAACCTGACAGAAGGATTTACCGTGTTTGATTTTCCATTGGAGCACCGCAGGTCGATTCGCACAACGAATAGTTTGGAGCGTGTGAACAAAGAGATCAAGCGTCGCACCAGGGTGGTTGGCGTTTTTCCGAATGAAGCGTCCTGTTTACGGCTGGTGACGGCGCTGTTGATGGAAACCAGCGAAGAATGGCAGATCGGGAAAAGGTATTGTTTTGCGAAATCCGTGGATTGTTAAAGAAACATGGATATTTCTGACTCGAATTTACAGAAAAAAGGTTGCGTAATCCCTGATAATTCGAAACCGAGACGATTATCATCAATAAAAAAAAGACTTATCTGAGTAATGATATGATAAAAGAGCATTGGAAAAGTCATGAAAATAGTAAAAAGACTCCGTGGAAAATTGACATTCTTATAAAGAAGAATGGATTAGTACGACGCAGAATGAGGCAGAGATGTTTGAAGGAGAAGCGTTAACACAATATCTGAATGAAGGCGTTGAAAAACTTGTCGCAGATATCATCAAATCAACATTTCAGAACCCGAAAGAGACGAAGTTCCTTTTAGACTATCAAAGTAAAAATCGAAAGAATCTGCAACTCCGCTCAAAATTTGAGGCTGAAGGATTACATGTCCCGGCATTTCTGATCTCCAGTATTGCAAACACCTGCAACTTGTTCTGCAAAGGGTGCTATGCGAGAATCAACGGCATATGCGGTGATCAGAATTCCCGTGAGCTACTATCAGCAGATCAATGGTCTGCGATTTTCAGTCAAGCTGCCGCATTAGGTGTATCGTTCAATCTATTAGCCGGCGGAGAACCGCTCATGAGACGAGATGTCATTGAAGTTGCTGCAAATTTTCCGGGAATACTATCTGCAATCTTTACCAATGGAATTCTGATTGACAATTCATATTTGAGTCTGTTTAATCAGTATCGCAATCTGATTCCGATCATCAGTATCGAAGGTGGCAGACAAAAAACAGATGCCCGACGCGGATCAGGTGCTTACGAAAAAATTTCAGCAATCATGAAACTGCTAAAACAGGAGCGAATTCTCTTTGGAACTTCGATCACAGTAACAACCGCAAATCTGGAAGAAGCAACGTCACAGCTGTTCCTTTCTGAATTAAAAAATACGGGTTGTAAATTGATCTTTTTTGTAGAGTATGTACCATTCGAACCAAACACCAGACAATTGTTATTAGGAGAAGAAGAACGAAATTTTTTGGATCATCGTCTGAATGATTTACGATTATCATTTCCTGAGATGCTTTTCTTATCTTTCCCAGGTGATGAAAAAGAAATGGGCGGATGTCTGGCTGCAGGAAGAGGTTTCTTTCATATCAATCCTTATGGAGATGCCGAACCATGTCCATTCTCACCTTTTTCAGACCGCAGCCTGAAAAATCATACGATGGTAGAAGTGTTGCAGTCGCCATTTTTCAGAAAGCTTCAGAATGAAAAATTGGTCGGCGGAGAACACGATGGCGGATGTGCGTTATTCGAGCATGAAGCTTTCGTCAAAGCATGTCTATCTTCACAAAACCATCCCAATGACATGGTTTCCGCATGATGCCTGCTCCTTTAAATCAATCGAAGATGACGAAACCAAATCCGAAAATCGAAGCGTTCAAAGCAGCTTTTCCATATTCTTTGCCGGTTATGGTTGGCTATGTGGTTTTAGGAATTGCATTTGGGATCATATTAACAGGTAAAGGTTTTTCCTGGTGGCTGGCGCCAGTGATGGGATTGTTGATTTATGCCGGATCGATGCAATTTGTAGCTGTTGATTTGCTTTCAGCTGTTTTTAATCCATTCCAGATTATCATCATGACACTGACTGTTAATGCCCGACATCTGTTTTATGGAATTTCCATGTTAGACAAATTTCGCAGCATGGGGACGAAAAAACCGTATATGATTTTTTCACTGACCGATGAAACCTACTCGCTTCTCTGTTCTGCCGTCCCTCCAAAACAGGCAGATGAAAATTGGTTCTATTTTTTTATTTCATTGCTTGACCAGATTTATTGGATCACGGGTTGCACGATAGGCGCTATCGGCGGATCATTCCTTCACTATGATACAACCGGCATCGATTTTGCCATGACTGCTTTATTCATTGTGATCATGGTGGAACAATGGGAAAGTACATCCAATCATCTTCCAGTGATTACCGGTATTATTGTCTCGATAATGAATCTGATTCTTTTCGGACCAAAAAACTTTATTATCCCATCAATGGTTGTAATATTTCTGGCTCTGGTCTTATTCCCTAAAAAATTTAAATCGGAAATATCCTCATGACCAAGTCACAGATTCTTTTCTCCATAATCATTATGGCAGTTTGTACGCTCATTACAAGACTTTTACCATTCCTGATTTTTCCGGAGCACAGGAAAACTCCTCCATTAGTTACTTATTTGGGTGCAGTTCTCCCCTATGCAATTATCGGCATGCTTGTGGTGTATTGTTTTAAACAAGTTTCGTTTATCCAATATCCCTTCGGTATTCCTGAGATGATTGGATTTCTTTTTGTGATATTTGTCCATCGATGGAAACATCATTTACTGCTCAGCATTGGAGGAGGAACACTCTTCTATATGATTTTGATTCGTTTCGTTTTCTAAAAAAAAAGCTGAGCATTGATTCAGTAATTTGAATTTTCAACTTGTTATGCGAATCAATCGAGAAGAGCTTTTTGTTGTGATGTTTTTTCCGCTTTGCGGAAAAAACATCACAACAAAAAAGAATTCTCCTGATATTTCGAATTGCTGGCTGCAATTTGAAAACGACGCTATTCTTCAGAGAATTGAGAACCGAGATGTCTGAAATTTTTATAAAATCATCCTCATGTTTTATTATAAAAAAAAATTTTGGTCATATTTCTGAAAAAAGAGAACTAAATCAGCCAAAGAATTGCTATAATTTAAGGGTTGAATTGTCAATTTGTATCAATTTTTCGATTTTTTGGAACGTTTGACCAAAGAAAAAATGCATTACAAAAAGAAGTATTTATGACAATGATTACTAAAATAGTAATGAATTAATAATTCTTTCTGATTTCCAATGGATTGTTCCCAAATTCAGGGAGAAAACTTGAAAATATCAACGATAACATAATCAGAGGGCAATTAGATTTTTTATCTCCGATCTTTCGTCAGCAAAATAAATTTGTTTATCGGTTTTACGGCGAACCATATCTTTTCTGCAAAATCGAGAATATAAAACTTTGAACCTTTAAAAATACGAGCGTATGAAGAATCCATCCGAACCAGAAGTACAAGGAACTGTTCGATGTTGAATCAAAAGCTTAACCGGATAATTTGGCTTCGCATTTCGAAATATGGATAGATGATTGATTCGAAAAGCAAGTCGATATTTCGATTTGTTATTCGAATCAATCGGGAAACAGATTTTATTGTGATGTTTTACCGCGAAGCGCCAAAACATTACAATAGAAAAAATCCTCCTCATATTTCAAATTGTTGATTCGAAAGACCAGTCTAAGTTTCAAATTGCTGAAGTGGTATACTTTTAGCACGTATAAATTTAATATGACAATTTGGAGTGCCAAAATGAACGTCTCCGTATCCCAAGCAAATTTAGCTCACGCACTAAGTATTGTTTCACATGCTGTGGCGGCAAAAAGCACGCTGGCGATTTTAGTTAACATTCTGATTACAACAGAAGATGGTCAGCTTAAATTATCTGCGACAAACCTGGAATTGGGGATTAATTATTGGATTCCAGCCCAAATTGAAGAAGAAGGCGCTGTAACTGTTCCTGCCAAACTGCTCATCGACTTGGTGAATACATTACCGGATGATAAAGTCCAGCTAAAACTGGATCCCGCAACACAGACTTTATCGGTCAGATGCCTGCAGATTGTCACGGATATCAAAGGTATCAGCGCAGAAGAATTCCCGCCAATGCCTGTTTTTGATGATTCTGAAGCAATTGCTTTTGATATGAATGACCTCCGAAAAATGATTCAGCAAGTTGCGTTTGCTGCATCCAGCGATGATTCGCGGCCTGTTCTACAAGGCGTTTACCTCAATGTCAATGGTAACGAAATGGCAATGGCTGCAACCGATGGATATCGAATTGCAGTAAAAAATATCGTATTGAAGGAGAATTTTGATCAACCAATATCCGTAATTATTCCAGCGAGAACTTTGATGGAATTGGTTCGAATCACTTCTGAAAACGATAAACAGGTTCTTGTCACCTTATCTTCCGGGAAAATGCAAGTGATATTTCATTTGCAGAATGTGGAACTGGCGTCACAGATTATTTCTGGAACCTATGTCGATTACAAAGCGATCATTCCAAAAAGTTTTCAGACAACAACGGTTGTTTCTACTGCTTCCATGTTAAAAGCTTGCAGCCAGGCAGCAATTATCGCTCGCGAAAGTAAAAATTTAACACGCCTGAACATTCAGGGCGGTGAAAATGGTGCAGGAAAAGTTCATATTACAGCACAATCTGAGGAAACGGGTTTTTATGAGAACTACATTGATGCGAATGTGGACGGTCCGGATATCCAAATTGCATTTAATGTAAGATTCTTAAAAGAAGTGATGGAAGTCATTGAATCGCCGAATGTGTCCATTCAGACGAACACCAGTATGTCACCCGGCCTGATTGTCCCACTCGATGATAATCAGAATTATCGATATGTAATCATGCCGATGCATTTTGGATAATTCCTTATTGGTTTTGAAAGAACATGCCAAATAATTCCTACAATTCAAATACGCTTTTTTCAATCCAAATTATATTGGGGCAATATCCAATATTACGGGATCGAATCAGTGAATATATGTATAATCGGCTGATTCAGGATGGGTTTATTACATTCACGGACTTTGAGGAACGAGTCCGTGATTTTGCATTAATGTCCCAAAAACGTGAAGGGTTGCAGAATCCATTTGCGCAGGAAGGTCAAAACGTTTGGGAGAACCGTCTTCAAAGAGTCCGTGAGCAGTTAATCAACATTGAGTTTTCTCAGCATTATCCGCTGGATGTTTTTTCGGAGCTGGTAGATGCGATTGTGCAAAATCGCCAGACAGAAAAACAGCCGTTATTTATGTGGCATAATCTCGAATTTGCTTCAGTAGATACCATCTTTGAGCAGGCGCTGGCGATTGAAAGAAGACCTGCTGCAGAGCGGAAACAATACGAGGCTACATTGATGGGTGCTAAAGTGGTTCTGATCAGGAAAATGATCAGCAGCCAGCTTCAATATATTGAAATCGCAAAAAAAATCTTCTCCATTCGGGACTTGATTGAGATCAATAAACATCGCATTGGCAAAGGTTGTATTGGTGGAAAATCTGCCGGAATGATCCTTTCAAGGAGAATCCTGCAGGATGCGGCAGATGAAGAGATTCGCAGTGCCATCAGTGATATGGAGTCTTATTTTATCGGTGCTGATGAGTATTTCTCTTTCCTGTCTATCAATGATCTGTTGGATTTATTAGACAGTAAATATGGCGACGAAGATGAATTGCAAAAAAGATATCCCGAAATTGTCCAAAAGTTTATCAAAGGCAATTTCCAAAAAGAAATTGTGGATAGTTTGGGACGAGTCATTCACGAAATAAACGGAAAACCGTTCATTGTGCGTTCCTCCAGCTTGCTGGAAGACAGCTTTGGACATGCTTTTACCGGTATGTATGAAAGTTTTGTCATACCGAATCAGGGTTCACCGGAAGAAGGGCTGCAGCAGCTCCAGAATGCGATTCGAAAAATATATGCGTCTTCGTTTGATCCAAAAGTATTAGCTTATCGGTCCCGTAACGGGTTAATTGATTATCGAGAAAGCATGGGTATCTTAATCCAGGTTATTGCCGGAAATCACTTGGGTAACTTCTTATTTCCAGATGTGGCTGGTATTGGCTCCAGTAAGACAGCTTTTATCTGGCATGGTGAACCCTATGATGCTGCTAAGGATGAAGGATTTCTTCGAATGGTTTTTGGTATGGGAACGCGGGCAATACGGCGTACTGGCAACGATTTTCCTCAGATTGTCGTTCTGAACGATCCATGCAGCTCAAAAACTGTATTCTCAGTCAACAATCCCTTATTATCACAATCCGAAATTGATGTGATTAACCTGAAAACCAATGAATTTCAAAGTCTGGATATTGAAGATGTCCTGAATGAAAAATATCCGATACTCCCTTGGGTTGCGCAAGCATATCAAAACGATACGCTTCAGACCATAACGCGCGGCATCGATCCTGACCGATATGTAATCAATTTCCGGGAACTGGTAAAAAAGACATCCTTCACACGATTAATGCGGGACATGCTTCAGCTCTTGGAGCGGACATATAAAAATCCGGTTTTCATTGAATTCACAGTACTGATGAATTTGGACAATCCCGGATCACCTAATTTTCAAATTCAGATCGATAAATGCAGGCCAATCAATATTTCTGAAAAAATGAAGAAATTAAATATTTTTGAACCAGTTTCTCAGGAGAAAATTCTGCTTTCAACAAATCTTTTTGTTCAAAATGGACTGATAAAGGATGTTGATTATATTGTTTATGTAGATCCGGATGAGTATAAAAAATTACCCAGAAAAGATTGCGCGGAATTACCGGAAATGATCGGTCTGGTCAACAGAGCTTTGTTACATCAACGTTTTATCATTCTGGGCATGAATCGCTGGGGAACAAGCGGGGACACAAACGGTCTGCCAGTTCGATATGGGGATATTTCGAACACATTAGCGTTGATTGAAATTTCAGGTTATGATCCGAATAAAATTTCTGACCCGCCGATGGGCACTCAAATATATCAAAATCTGCTGGAAGCAGGAATTTTTATGATCCTCTTGAATCGTCAATCGGAAGAAGGATATTTTGACGAAAATTTCTTTAAAACACAGCAAAACGTGATGAAAAATTGGTGCAGTTTGCCTGAAAAATTCGAAAAATGCATTCGCTTGTTGCCAACCAGCGGCTACCACAACTCACAGGGGCTGGATATTGCGCTCAATCAGGAACTTGGTAAAACAATCATTTACTTTAAATAATGCGTATTTTTTCAATTTATGGATTTGAAGATTTAGCAAAAAATTCAAATAAGAAAAACACCTGTGTTCTATTCAATCTGACACAGGTGTTTTTAATCCTATACTAATTTTCTGATTTGAATCTATTCCCAGGCGTGCAGCGCATTTCGATTCAATTCAATCACTGATTGTTTTTTCCCGGCGAATGTTTTTTCCATTACGTGTTCGATGCTATCAAATGAGACGACTCCGGTCTTTTTAACAATTGCGCCAAGCATCACCATATTGGCAGCTTTCTCATTTCCAAGGTTCTTGGCAATCTCATTTGCATTGACATATGCAATTTGAATGTCCGATCTTGTTGCAGACTGCGAAATAATGGATGAATTGATAAATAAAAATTTATCCGGCTTAACCATTCTTTCAAACTTGATTAGAGATGGCAGATTCATGACACAAACTAAATCTGCTTCATAGATCAACGGGCTTGAAATCATTTTGTCAGATACAATTACGGTACAATTGGCTGTTCCACCGCGCATTTCAGGTCCGTACGAAGGCAAAAAAGTTACTTCTTTTCCTTCAAGCATGGCTGCATAAGCAATGTTTCTCCCGATCATCAGAACACCCTGACCGCCAAAGCCTGAGAAGAACATTTTCTGGGTCGCCATTATTTCACCTCCTCAGGGCAGCGCAGATTGCCAAGCGGATAATAGGGGATCATATTCTCTGTCAGCCATTTCAGTGCATCAACCGGTTGATATCCCCAGTTCGTCGGGCATGCTGAGAGAAATTCAACAAATGAAAATCCCAGACCTTTTTCCTGAACTTCCAGTGCTTTCATAACCGCTTTTTTGGCTTTTCGAATATTCGCCGGTGAATTCAATGCCACGCGTTCGACAAAAACAGCTCCGTCAATAGTAGCGAGCAGTTCGGAAACACGCAGCGGCATACCATTGACTTCTTTTTTTCTGCCTTCGACGCTGGTTGTGCTTTTCTGCCCGATTAATGTTGTTGGCGCCATTTGACCGCCGGTCATTCCATAAATGGCATTATTAATAAAAAATGTTGTAAATTTTTCTCCGCGATTGGCAGCATGGATAATTTCAGCTGCTCCAATGGATGCAAGGTCGCCGTCACCCTGATAGGTAAAAATGAGATGATTGGGGTGGACACGCCGTAAACCCGCAGCGACAGCGGGGGCTCGACCATGAGCAGATTCGCACATGTCAATATTCATAAATTCATGTGCCACAACACTGCAGCCGATCGGAGATACGCCCAAAGTATCGCCCAGACGCCCTTTTTCTTCAACACATTCCATGATCAGCCTGTGAGCAATCCCGTGCGTACAACCCGGACAATAGCTGGTGTCAACAGGCAGCATACCTTTTGTCGGTTCAAATATCGTTCTCATTTGTATTCTCCCAGGATCTTTTTCGCTCTTTCATAGATTTCAAGCGATGTCGGGATAATTCCTCCAGTTCTATTGATCAGCCGGACAGGAAATCTTCCGCAAACGGCAGCTTTAACATCGGTCATCATTTGGCCCATATTCAATTCCGCAGAGATGACCACTTTCGTTTTCGGATTCACTTTGGAAAAAGCTTCTTCAGGGAACGGCCATAAGCTGATCGGGCGGATCAAACCCGCTTTAATACCGTCTTCCGCCAGCATATCGATTACTTCGGATACGATCCGTGCGGTAGTCCCAAACGAGACAAAAACAACTTCTGCGTCTTCAATTCGATCCGAATCATATTTGACAAGTTCTTTTTCAGCCTGCCGATATTTCTCGAACAGTTTTTCAACATGCTTTTCGAGATCATTAGGCTGCATACGCAGTGACTTTACAACACTGCGATGACCTTTTTTTGTACCGGACAGCGCCCAGGGTTTCCTCACGGCAATTTCATCTTCAGAAATTGGGGCTTTCGGTTCAGGAAGCGTAACAGGTTCCATCATCTGCCCGATCATACCATCAGCGAGAATCATAATTGGATTCCGCCACTCATCCGCCAGTGAAAAAGCGTCATATAGTATATCGATGGATTCCTGAATACTGGCAGGTGCAAAAACTGGAATATGATAGTCACCGTTTCCACCACCGCGGGTAACCTGGTTGTAGTCAGCCTGTCCAGGCTGTATACCGCCAATACCGGGGCCGCCACGGGATACATTCAATGCTACCAATGGCAATTCCGCGGAACAGATAAAACTGAGTCCTTCCTGCATTAATGCAATACCGGGGGAAGCAGAAGACACAAACACATTCCCGCCTGCAGCAGCAATACCGTATGCCATATTAATGGAGGCTAATTCGCTTTCAGCCTGAACGAATTTTCCCCCCCGTTTTGTCATTTCACGGGACATAAACTCGGTTAATTCATTTTGAGGTGTGATGGGATATCCCACATAATAACGGCATCCGCCTCGGATTGCAGCTTCTCCAAAAGCTTCATTGCCTTTCATCAGAACTCGTTCACTCATCATGCGCTCCTTCTCATTCTGCATAGATACTGATTACACAATCAGGACAAATTGTCGCACAACTTGCGCAGCCGATACAGCTATCCATATCTGTGATCGATGCCGGGTGATAGCCCTTTGCATTGACTTCAGTCGTACTGATTGCGAGAATATTTTTTGGGCAGACTGAGACACACAATTCACATCCCTTGCATTTGTCCACATTAAATTTCACAAGAAATTTTGCCACTTGTTTGATCTCCTTTCGAGTCAAGGCTTTTTATCCAGCCAGGTCTCTCTCATATGCAAAGCGACCGGCAATATTCCATCTTTCATTGCTTCATTGATATCTTTTTTGCAAAGATCTTCATATAACAAAACCGGACAACAACTGAATCGAATCGGAATCCGTAATTCTTTCGATAGTTCCTGACAAAACTGATATCCCTGGATGATATCATCAACGCGTGTTTCTCTAAGAAGATGCGTGTTATTGATCAAACCCGTGATTTTCAATCCTGTTTCCTTTTCAATTCGATAAATATGACTGAGAGCTCCCTCTATCGAGGAAGTTTCCGGACGGTTTTTATTGATGACACAAAGTAATTCGTAATCTCCTTCAATAAAATACTTGAAAAATTGAATCAGAATCATTGAACCGCTGGCGTCTCCGCCTACATCGATTGTTACAGCGTAATTCTTATCCTCAAGCGGAAATCGGGCATTTGCGGTCAGAGCAGGCAGTTCCGCAGTGATCTCTGATTGATAAAAACTGCCAAAAACTCTAATTCCAGCTGATTCCAGCAGAGATCTTTTCTCACGGCTGCGAAAATAAGGGTTTGCAATATCCAAATCAATCAATGCTGATTTTTTATACAGTTTTGCACGTTCCAGGGCATAGTTGATGCAGAATTCTGTTTTTCCGCTGCCAAAATGTCCAACGACAGCGACAATGCGTTTATCCATCGCAAGATTCATCGGTTGGACTTTCTCCAAATTTTATTTTTTTCCGCTTCTTTAACTAATTCATCGCGAAAATCAGGATGAGCGATTTGAATCAGGCTTTCTGCTCTTTCCCAGGTTGATTTTCCGATCAGATTTGCCATTCCCCATTCTGTAACGATGAAGTAGGCACAACTTCGCGGATCTGAAACGATTGTCCCGGATTGAAAAGCCGGAACAATTCTGGATTTGTGGCGGTTTTCTTTCTTATCAAAGTATGTCGATGTCATACAGATAAAACTCTTCCCGCCTTTCGACAAGAATCCACCTGTCAAAAAATCAAGCTGACCACCTGTTCCGCTGATTTGGCGGAATCCGGATGATTCAGAAGATACCTGTCCAAATAAATCCGCTTCGACACAATTGTTAATGGTGATCATTTTGTCGTTAAGCGCCATAATTTCCGGCGAATTGACATAATCGACTGGATATGAGAGATGATCGCGATTTTCTGCAACCCATTCATATACTTCATGAGATCCAAGCGCAAATGTCCATACACTTTTACCTTTGTCGATATTCTTTTTGGAATTTGTAATTTTTCCGCTCCGATAAAGGTCATAAAAAGCATCGCTCATCAGTTCGGTGTGGATTCCCAAGTCTTTGAGATCAGACTGCGCAATAAATTTTCCGACGGCGGAAGGAACGCTGCCGATTCCCAATTCAATGGTTGATCCGTCTTCAATTTGATCGACAATTTGCTTTGCAATCCGCAAATCCAGATCCGAAGGCTCTCCTGCTCTCATTTCAGGCAATGGACCATGTTCGCCTTCAACAATATAGTTCACGTCGGAAATGTGGATTTTTTCATCCTTGCCGCCGAATACTTTTGGCAGTTTTTCATTTACTTCCAGAATAACAATTTTCGATTTTTCAAGAATGGCTTTCGAGGCGCTATTTGTTAATGAAAAACTGAAATACCCATCATCATCCATCGGAGCAACAGACATCATCGCAACATCCACGATAATGTGATTGCGATAGATCATCGGTTTCCAGCGATAATCAAGCGGAACAAAATCACAAAGCCCTTTTTCATAAAGTTTTCGTTCATAATTGCCCAGATAGGTGCTTTCATAATGAAAAGTTTTCTGTTCCGGATCCCTTTCAACAACCTGCAATGGCCGCACAGCCAGCAATCCGCGAACTCGTATATTCGATAACGTATCTTTTCGATCTGCCAACGCTTTATCAAGCAGCTCAGGCATCGATAATGTACAGCCGAAATCCACCCAGTCCCCGTTTTTTACCACGCGTACTGCTTCTTCCGGTGATCGTAACTTTTGCTGATACTCATATCGAAAGGTCATCATCTTTTTCCTTGTTTTCCCAGTCTACTCTAATTTTATGGTTTCTTATTGCGAAAAACGAAATTGTTTTTCCGTTTAAAAATTTTCCAGTCTTTTCAATTCATCACCAAAAAAAAAGAGCCTTGGGTATTTTCTTGTCTGAGAAGCTCAGATGAAATTACTCAGGCTCTTTCGTCCTTCTAAAGAAATGGTTTTAAGCAACAATATCGAAAGCAATTTTCGGATGATATTGTAAAAGAAATTGTTTTTTTCGAATAGATCCGTTCGAGTCCCCTTGTCGGTTCCCAATGTGATGTAGGCTGGTTGTTGTCTATTCTTTCGAGTTATTAAAGCGATCATTGAAATCAAATTTTTTAAATAATAATCCTTGTCTTCTGATAATTACGATTTATATCCCATCGATGCACGATTTTTATTATAAATTGTTCAATTTCTTGTGCAATATTATTTTTATCCTCATTTTTCGTTGTATTATATGATAATTAAATGACGAAACATGATTAGTAAAGAATTCTGATCCATAAATATAAATTTATTAGTCTGAGGAAGATATCAGATTTTTAATAACTTTGGAAGAGCAGAAATATTGGATCGATTGGTTACTATCTTTTCGAAATTAGAGTATTTTTTTATAGAAAAGAAAGAGACTGTTGTTGTGTTATTTTTGCTCTCTGCGTAAAAATAACACAACAACAAATAATCCTTCCCATATTTTAAATCACTGATTGTTCACGCTAAAGGTTGAAACGGCTTTTCTTTTGAAAAAATTTTTGCGATTTCATCCTGTTCCGGGCGCTCAAGGCGACCACTGCTGGCAAGATCCCATATCTGGACCTGCTGCTGATTTTGAACCTTTCCAATCCTGGAACATGGAATTCCTGAACGCTCCAAAGCCTCGATGACTCGATCCGCATCTGATTCATCAACAGTAAACAGCAGTGATCCTGAAGCGATGGTATTGAGCGGATTTAGTTCAAAGAAATCACAGATTTTTTTAGACAGTGGAGAAATCGGTAAACATCTTGAGTCCATTTCAATTGTGTAACCGCAGGCTTCCGAAAGTTCCCATAATGCTGCTGCAATACCGCCTTCTGTCGGATCATGCATTGCTGTAATATTGCCGTTTTCGATTGCTATTTTTGCATCTCTTGAAATGCCGATTCCCGGATTATGAATATAGTTCTGCGCTGTTTCCAGTTCTTTTATCGTAAGAATTGCATGTAGCCGGTTTGGAAATTCTTTTGCCAGTAATGCTGTACCCTCGACAGGTATGGATTTGGTCACCAAGACAGCATTCCCTGGTTTGGCTCCCCATGGCGTTATCAGTTTATCTTTTGGAGCTTCACCAAGCAGTGAACACATCAAAATCGGACGATCTATGCCGTAAGTAATTTCAGTGTGCGCATTGGTAAGCGT
Organism: Flexilinea flocculi; assembly: GCF_001192795.1. GTDB lineage: Bacteria > Chloroflexota > Anaerolineae > Anaerolineales > Anaerolineaceae > Flexilinea > Flexilinea flocculi. The sequence continues at coordinate 230,873 of NZ_DF968180.1, forward strand.
AATATTCATCGATTTGCATGCATCGAATACTTGTGAACAAACTGACTGAATCAGCGCTTCATCTGTCTTATCCTGTGGAAACAACGCTGTCACCATCAGCCATAACGGCTCAGCGCCCGTTGTGGCAATATCATTCGCAATAATCTGGATGGCATACCATCCAATTTCTTCGGTCGCAAAAGTAATCGGATCTGTCTTTAGAACAAGATATTTATTTCCATCATCAATTATGCCGCAATCCAATCCGATGCCCGGACCCATAAATAAGCGTGAATTCTGAATTGGCGCCTGTGAAATGAGTTTTTTCAAGATTTCTGGTGGTAATTTGCCAACCGGAAGTATTTGGTCCAAAGTTTTCAGCTCCTGAATAATCGAATTTCCGAAAAAAGTATAACACCAGATCAGCCGGATATCAGTGATTCAAAATGGGAGCAACAATCCGAATTGTGGTATGGATTATCCGATGTGAATTGTTTTTACGATTTGCGCAATAGTATTACAGCAATAAAAAATCCTCCCCATATTTCGAATTGTTGAATGTGAGGAAATTATTAACAGTAACTTTGTTCTGCTGAAAATACTACAAATAATTCGATTGGAGAAATTTATTTTTTTCTCTGTCTCCGTACCATCGACACCCGCCAAATCACGATAATAATGAGAGAGACAGCTGTAATTCCCATACCTGGAATGAGGCCTTCCGGTAGGTAGATCATCTCAAAAGAATGATTTCCAGGAGATATTTTTACTGCCATTAAGGCATCAAATACTTTAACCGGAATCGTTCGCTTCCCGTCAATTCTCAAAATCCAGCTTTGATCATAGGGAATTGAAAAAAGAAGAAATCGTTTTTCTGAACCGACTGTGACATATCCTCGCAAATGAGAACTGGATATTTTTTCAATTTTCGCAGATTCCTGTTTCAGAAAGCCAAAATACGTTTCCAGCAGTTTAGCATCTTCAAAATAGAATTGCGCATTACGAACAGAATCAAGGATTTCATCGCTTTGAAAGTCCAGATTTAGATTCTGTTCTTTAACGTTGAAACGAAGGCGAATTCTGATGGATTCCCCAGGATTAAATTTGCCTAACGCGATGATTCCATATCGATCATTCATGAAATAATCTTTGAGTAATTTATTATTGACCGACAAATCGAAATAACTGACCAATTCCGCAGGAAAATAAGCGTACAACGTATCTGTACTGTCAGCTTTCAATTCCCAGGTGATCTCATTAATCGATGTGACGTCAGAACTCCAACACGGATTTGAAAAAGAACTTTTTTCAACAGTTGCTTTTCGATACAATGCCGGGAACTGATGATCCGTCATTCCGATGAGCATCTGATTTTGAACTTCAAAGAGGTCCTCTGTCAATGACCAGCTGCCCAATATATTATTTGAGACAGTAAAAGCTAACGGCAATGCATTTGGGTTTTGATAAACTGCAATTCCATTTTGTTCCAACCTTTTAGGATACGGTTCATATTGATCTGACTGAGGAGAAATAACATATTTGATTCCCAAAAGGCTGTCAACTGCCGCAGTCGATCCGTTGCCATAGTAATTCCAATAAAAAATCTGTTCGAACCCCAACCGTTGAAGAAAGTATAAGACAGCGCCATAGGTAGTGGAAGAATAATGACTCAATCCATTGTAGCCATACTTCATGGAATCATTTTTTCTGGCAGGGGCGGTTTGTTCCATCCGATAAAATGAGGTATCCATTGCTCGAACTTTTTCAATTAACGGCGTGATTTTTTGAACACTTTCCCGATAATGATCCACTGAATCAGACCCTTTCAATTCAATTGACCAGGTTTGATGTGCATTTACCGCGAGATTCAGTATACTGAAAACCATGATGAGGAATTTCATCATCAAAGCTACAGTATGTTTTTTAATATTTTCAGTATTTTGGAATTTCCGATTCAAAAAATAAATCAGGATACAGAAGAAAAAGCAAAGCAAAACATCGGCGTAAATCTCTTTAATTGTAAGGAAACCGTAATCCATTTTTTCAACGAGAACTCCCAAGGCGATGATCAGAAGGGAAGCAGTCGCAAGAAGGTTTGATGTGATTCCGGAAATCTCACACCAGCACTGGTATGCCAAATATATAACAACAAAGGAGAACAAAAACTCATAGCGGTACGGCCACCCGATTGGACTATTGAAACCATGCCAGATCATATCCAGAAGGCGGACATGGAATGAAATAGCGAGCATTGCCAACAGGCTGAACGATGCCAGCTTTTCTTTCCGGGTAATATTTCTGTTCAAGAAATAGAAAAGAGTAAGCAACTCCGGAAATATACCACTGAAAATGACCGGAATTCCCAGATTACCACGGTCAGAATCACTGTATGCCCCGGTAAAAATCTTAGGAATTAAATCAAACAGTTGAAAATTTGGCTCGAAAGTAAAATGATCGGGAGTCAGTTCTTTCGTTCCGTGCGACAACTGGACAATGGTCGGAATGAATAATAGGCAGGCAAGCCCGATGCCCAGCAGCGTCCCCAGACAATACTGCGGAAGAACGCGCTTGAACCGAATTGGATCTTGTTTGACAGTGCTGATCAGGATTCGATATATGACATAAAAAAATGAAAACAGACAAATCATATATCCAAAGTAAAAATTGATAAAGATGATTGCAGCCAGGGAAAAGACATACAGAAAGGGACCGTGCGAATAGAATATTTTTTCCAGACCAAGCAGAACCAACGGTAAGAAAATGACTCCATCGATGAAAAAATAATTTTCTGCATTCATGAGGGTATACCCCATTAATGCATAGGCTGTTGAAAAGATGATGGAAGAAAAATTCGGCCGGACACATTTCCGAAGGAAGATGTTACAGGTCAGTCCGCATAATCCAAAACGCAGCAGAATGATCAAGGCCGCCGCTTTCGGAAAATCTTCAACTGAAAAAAGGCAAGTAAGAAAATTTATCGGATTGGCAAGATAATATGCAAATAAACTCAGCATATCTCCGCCTAAGTTCTTGCTGAATGTGTAAAAGAGATTGTTGTTTTCGGTAAAAAATGTCTTTAAATATCCTAAATAGGCTGAATATTGCTGCTCCATATCCATGATCAGAAAAGTTTTTTGCCCAAAAGGAAAAACACCAATCAATGCTTCGACCAGCAGTAAGATACAAATCGGAAGAGCAAATGCAATGATTGCGATCAAGAATTCGTTCTGAAACCACGATTTGTCTGTTCGCATTTCATGATATTTTTGCATAAGGCGGCGAGGCTTGGAATAAAGGAAAACTGCAACTGCCTGTAAAAATGGAAAAATAAATCCGGCAAAAACAAACCCCAGAATCATTTTTTCGATCATTTCCGATATGAAAGAGTAGGAATATCCTGTTACGGGAACCGGATCAAGATCATTTCCAGTAAAATGAACAAATTCCATTTTCCCGTTATATAGCATCGAAATGGTTCCTTGTCCGTTTCGTGTATTCAAACATAGAACCGGAATATGATGCCGCAGTCCGTGATCTCGAAAAATTAGGTGCGCGTTTTCACTTTGGGTTGACAAATATCCCTCTTCGGATATTTTCCAGTCACCTTCTTTTTCAAATCTTGAATAGCTGATGTCAAATGAATGCTGATAATCCATGATTTTTGCGTCGGGTTCATCCGGCTTTTCAGCCCAATACGCCCAGTAAACATCAAATTCAGCATCTGGATCCAAATCCAGAACTTCAATCTCAAATTGATTCAGCAAATGAAAGGAAATCGTGTTTTCCTCATTCAACAGAAAAGATCCGCTGATTCCGAGGAACAAAGCAAGACAAATAATGAAAATTTCAGATATCTTTTTTCTTTTTATTAAACGTTGGATGAACCAGTAAAAACAACAAAAAGCAATGCTCAGGGAAATTAGAAAAGATATTTCATTTCTACTTAGATTTTCATCATTTTTTATCAGGAAAGCACTTCCCAGACAAAGTATGGATGCTGCGATCCAAAACCCAGAAAAAATTGTCCATAGCTGATTTTTCTTATGAATAAAATGAGTTATTGATTTCATACAAACAGTTTATTAATGGTGGATTATTTATCATATTGTATAAATGAAATTAAAATAGTAATAAATATTAAATTATATTGCATCCATTATACATGGTTATTCGAAAGAGATAGAAAAATCCAGCAAATCGACGTGAATCATAATTATTGTTACCCAAGAAGCATCGATGAATCAAAATAAATTGTTACCATAGGCTGCGGAGGAAAGGCTGATGGGTAACAAAATGAGTAAGAAAAGCAGGCTGGAATTAGCAACGCAAATACAATCCCGATATCTAAAAGCGAACAAGGCGGCGAAAGAAAAAATTCTCGATGAATTTGTAGAGAGTACCGGTTACCACAGGAAGACGGCGATACGCTTATTGCATTCAGATCTTCGGCCAAAGACGTTCAAAAAGAGACCTGGGCGAAAAAAGAAGTATCCACGAGAGATAATCGAAAAGTTGGAACGGCTGTACGAGATCAGCAATTATATCTGCGGACAGCGATTACAGCCATACATTTCCGAGCTGATAGATATACTGGAGCGATGCAATGAAATGTACTTCACCTCCGAGGAAAAACGTCTGCTAATCGAGATGAGTTCGGCAACTATCAATCGAAATCTGAGGGAATACAAGAAAAACCATCAAGGAAAAGGCAAAACCATGACGAAGCCCGGCGGATTACTCAAGAAACAGATTGCGATCCGAACGGGGATGGACTGGGATGATAATCGCCCTGGATTTCTGGAGATAGACCTTGTTGCTCATTGCGGGCAATCAGCAGCAGGAGCTTTCTTTTACACGTTGACAGCTACCGATGTATGCACCGGTTGGACAGATAACTTCATTCTCCGGAACAAATCAAAGGAAGCCGTTGTGGAAGTGATGACTTTGCTTGAATCCCTTTTACCTTATCCCATCCTTGGTATTGATTCTGATAATGGCTCCGAGTTCATCAACCATCTCCTTTTTGATTATTGCAATAATCAGGAAAGAAAGATAATCTTCACCCGATCAAGGCCTTACAGGAAGAACGATCAAGCTCATGTTGAACAAAAGAACTGGGCCGTAGTCAGACGTTTGCTTGGATACAACCGCTTCTATACTCCAGACCATTTTTCACTCATTCAGCGAATTTATCAACTGAACCATGTGTTCAATAATTTCTTCCAACCTGTACGTAAGACCATTGCCAGACCAGATAAAGATGCCGGTGTCTTTTCTCCTAAATACGAATCTGCTAAAACACCTTACCGTCGTATCCTCCTTCAATCTGGTGTCTTATCCATTCCTAAAAAGGCCTCTCTTGTAAACCTGTATATTGCATCAAATCCCGTCAAGATCCTTGCAGAAATCAATGATCTGCTCCGTATTCTTGCCGAAACTTCTTCTTATCAAACAAAGTAACGATAAAAAAACGATAAAAATTGGCTACTTGGGTTTTTCGCTTTGGGCCAATTCCTATCGTTTATGGTAAAATGCCCCTGCACTTCCAGGGGATAGAGCTCTGCTGGGGAGCAACTCGAGCACTGGATGTGCCCAATTTACTATCGTAGAGATGCCTACACATCTCTACATTTTTCGTGACCGTTGGGTAACATTTTTATTTGATTCTTCGATCCCCGCAAAGTAACATTTTCTTTTGATACACACCGAAATTCTATGAAAATGGAATTTCGATTTTCATTGTTGGATGTGAAAAATTTTTCATCTGTTGTTCGAAATATAGACTGGTTATTTGAATCAATCGGGAAAAACTCCATAAAAACAAAGAATCCCTCCCATATTTCGAATCGCTGTTATAAAATCACTCATGTGACACCAAATCGAAATAAGATAACAAATCGTCTCCCCTTTCTTATTTGATTTTTAAAATTTCATACTGATAAAATGGAATACGGAAGTAAGGTTGGCAAATGAATTTCAATACACGTGAACAACTGCTGGCAGTGGCTGATCCGCAATATCAGGCATTCAGCCTAAAACTTATTCCGGACGCTGGCCCTGTGCTCGGTGTCCGAATCCCGCTGATTCGGAAAATTGCTCGGGATATTGCCGCTGATGATTTTCGAAAATGGCTCTCCGAGTATGAATGCTATTGGCATGAAGAAATCCTGCTTCAGGGATTAGTCATCGGGTATGCCTCAATGGAAGCCGATGAGAGATTGGACTATATTCGGGCATTTCTTCCCAAAATTCATAATTGGGCGGTGTGTGACAGTTTCTGCAGCCAACTGAAATTTACTTTAAAACATAAAGAACTGGTTTGGGATTTTCTGCAGCCGTATTTTTCTTCTGAAAAAGAATTCGACGTCCGGTTTGCGGTTGTTATGTCACTATGTTTTTTTATTGATGATCAACATATCAGGCAAATCTTTACCCGTATGGATCAGATCAATCATGATGGGTATTATGCAAAAATGGCTGTTGCCTGGGCAATATCGGTTTGTTATGTTACCTTCCCGGAATTAACAAGATCTTTTCTGGCGCAGGATCGCCTGGATGACTTCACGCATAACAAATCGCTGCAAAAAATAACAGAGTCCTACCGTATTAGCTCCGATGAGAAAATCCTGATTCGAACATTGAAACGGAAAACGAACGGAAATTCCCACTGATTTAAAAAAAGAATATAAATCGAAAAGATAAAAAAAGACATCTTCACATGATTTTGCGAAGATGTCTTTCAGATTTATAAATCGAATTTTTAGATTCCGTTCTGAGTCAGAAAATCTTCCAGCAGATTCATACAAACACTTTTTCGGTACTCAGCAGAAACTCTGCCCCGAATCGGAACAATGGCCTGTTCATAATTAGCAATGAATTGGCTGCGGATAGATTTTGCTTCTGCGATCGATTTCCCGACAAACAGCGCCTCAAGATCACGGAATCGAAGAACTGTGTCAGCAACAGAGCCAAAAGCCATGGCACAGCGAGTGATGATTCCATTTTCCGTTGTGAATATTCCGGCAAAAGCCACTCGCGAAATTGCTAATGCCTGTCTTGCGCCAACTTTTTTATAATAATAATGTTCCAGCCCCTGTTTGGGAACCAAAATTTCAACCAGCAGCTCATCTTTTTGTAATACAGTTTTTCCGCGCCCGACATAAAAATCTTCAATCGGAAGAATTCGCTCACCCGACGTATTGCAGATGCGGAGTTTGGCGTCCGCAACGTAAAAAATCAGTGCAGTGTCAGCCTTCGGAGATGCATTGCAAATATTACCGCCAGCCGTTCCCATATTGCGAATTGCTGGAGCTGCCAGATAATCAATGGCATCTTTTAAAATCTGCGGTGACAAAGAATTTTCAAAGATTTCCGTGTACGTACAAGCAGCGCCAATGTGTAAATACTGCTCATCTGAATAAATCCTGCGCAACTCAGGAATTTTATTCAGGAAGAGATAGACAGCGTCTTCTTTTGCATCCACCATCAAGTCTGTTCCACCGGCATACGGCGTTACATCGATTTCAGATCGAATTTTCAGCGCGTCTGCCAAATTATCAACCAAATAACCGTTGGAAAAAGTTACCATAATCCTTTCCCCTCTCTGGCTGCAATTTTTACTGCCTCCACAATCGCATTGTATCCTGTACAACGACACAGGTTGCCGGAGATCCCTTTCCGGATTTCAGCATCGGTCGGATTTGGATTTTTTGCCAACAGTGCTTCACAAGCCAGAACCATTCCCGGAATACAGAACCCGCATTGCACTGCGCTTGTTTGCGCATAAGCGTCAGAAAGCGCCTGAAATCGTTTCGTTTTGCTGTACCCTTCGATTGTCACTACTTCACTGCCCTCTATACTACCCATTGCAACCATACAGGAATTTGCCAGAACTCCGTTCAGAAGGACGGAACAAGCGCCACATTCACCCTCTTTGCAGCCGCACTTCACACCGGTTAATTTGAAATCCTCGCGCAGTACATCCAGCAACCGTTCATTCGCATGTCGGTCTGAAGTAACTTTTTCTCCATTTAATGTAAAGTGAATCTGTCCGTTCATTTCTTAAAAGCCTCCAAAACTTTCATGGTGTCTTCCTGTGAGAAAGGCGTATGATGCAAATTCACACCCAGAGCATTTTCCATCGCCTCAACATATGCTGGTGCTCCGCCAACTGCCGGTAATTCTCCTGCTCCTTTGCCGCCAAATGGTCCGTTATCGTACGTGTTTTCTACAACTTCGGTTTCCAGATGAGGAACATCCATGGAAGTCGGGATGATGTAATCGCTGAAACTATTGTTGCGGATCACGCCTTTGTCATTCACATCCAGTAACTCCATCGATCCGTATCCGATTGCCTGCAGAAATCCGCCCTGCATCTGACCTTTAATGATTGCCATGTCAATCGGAGTGCCTACGTCATAGACACCCCAGGCTCCAACAATCTCAGTTGTTGCAGTCAGTGTGTCTACTTTGACCTCGACGGCATTAGCGCTCCATGAATAATCCGGATAAGGATCGCCCTGAAACTTACTTAAATCCCAGGGTATCATAAAATCCGGATGGACGTATTTTTCAACGAATTCCTGATATTCCCCCGGTTTCCAGTCCCGTTTCAATTTTTCAGCAGCTCGTTGTAGCAATTTACCGACGACCATCAATGAACGGCTGGCAGCAGTCGGGCCTGAATTTGGAACGCGGTCGGTATCCGGGTTCTGGACAATGATCCGTTCCAGTGGAATCTCCAGCGTATCCGATGCAATTTTCGCAAAAGCGGTCTTTAAGCCCTGTCCCATATCGGTTCCAGCTGTCAGTAATTCGACGGTATCATCTGTGTTTTTTACAATCTTGACGACACCTTTAATCAGATCCCGCTCTCCACTGCCGGTAAATCCACAGCCATGATAAACGAGCGAGAGACCGATACCAGAGCGGTATCGGCCGGTCTGATTTCGAAATGCTTCCCGTTTTTTGCGAAAATCTGACATTTGATCCAATTTTTCAATCATTTCAGGAAATGGTATATGAAAATGATATTTTCCGCTGGTAGCCGAGTCGTCTCCCTGTTTGACTACCATGCTTTCTTTCAGGCTTAAGGAGTCCATGCCGATTTCTTTGGCAAGATGATCCATAAACATTTCTATCGCAAAAAAAGTTTGAGGTCCGCCAAATCCGCGGAAAGCGCCGTTCGGAACCGTGTTTGTCTTCACTCCTTTTCCTCTGACGCGCAAATTTTTAAAATTGTAGACACCAGTCGCACAAATCAAACCGCGCTGCAATACTACCGGAGAGAGTGTTGTGTAAGCGCCGCAGTTATATACAATATCGGCGTCAATTCCCGTTATTTTGCCATTCTTGATTGCCGCACGATAGTGCATTTTTGCAGGATGACGTTTCGGAGAACAAATGATATCCTCACTGCGATCAAAAACTACCTTGACCGGTTTTCCCGTTTTATAGGCTGCAACAGCGACTTGACATCCCAAAATGGATGGATAATCTTCCTTGCCACCAAATGCCCCGCCCATTTCTTCCTGGATGACTTGTACTTTGTCGGACTCAAGTCCCATGGCTCTCTTAACTGCAGTATGCACATAATAAGGACATTGCATAGAACCGCGCACAATGCTCTTCCCATTCTCATAAAAACCGATCATACCCTGCACTTCCATATAGGTATGTTCCTGATAACCGGTTTGAAAGTCCTCTTCGATAATTTTGTCCGCTTCCCGAAAAGCTGTCTCCCAGTCTCCTTTGGTATAACCATATTGGTAAAAGATGGTTTCCGATTTCATCATATCCAGGACAGGTTCTTTTTCGTCATAGACCACTTTAATCAGTTTCATTAACCGATTTACAACTTTCAAGTCTTTGCCGGCAACCATCAGAATCGGTTCACCCACATAATTAACCGTGCCATCTGAAAAAACCGGTGTGTCATCATCGACAATATGCACACTATTGATTCCGGGAATGTCATTCTTATCGATTACAAAATAACCTTCAGGAAGATCAGGAATCAGGATTTCTTTAATGTCGGCACACGCAACAGTGGATCGGACGATTTTTCCATGCAGCATTCCTTCAAATGAAAGGTCATCCACATATTTTGCGCTTCCGCTGATTTTCGGAAAATGATCCCTTTTGGGGATGGACTTACTGATTGATTCCATAGATGTGCTCCTGTTTTTTCGAAGATCGATCTGAAATTATTGTCTTTTTCAGTTTTCGTTTTTCTGCTTCGGTTGCTAAAGTATACTTTTTTTTCTGATTCTTTTGCAAACAAATAGATTGATTCCAGTTATGCAAAATATGAAAAGAATTCATTATTGTTCTTGATTGATTCGAAAAGTCAATCCAAATTTCGAACTGTAAATGAGATCCTGTCAAAGTGCTGAATTCCATCACCAGATTTCAAGGAGGCGTGATCTCCAGTGGTCGATTTTCTGCCCTTTTCTCGGTAAGAACAGCAATGAACCATCATAATAATCTTTGGTTCGATTATTCTACATTCAAATATATTTGTCAAACTTGTCTGACATGGAATATTTCCTTTAATTGTCTGACAAATATCATCAATTTTTATAATACAATGGAGAAAACACACTGAGATGAAGCTGATTCTCGACAGAATTTCGGTAAAAATGTGCTTTATTCACATCAATCTGTTGCGTTGACAGCTCGAAAACTTTTCAATATGATTGATCTATAACAGCAAATCTTCTTACTTAATAGAAAGACAGGACTTTTCGGAATTATCGGTTCTGCGAGGATGCCAAAACAGGAATGGTATCGAAAAAGGAAAGATTATCCAAATTTGTTGTTTTCGGAGCGTGCAAACATGATTACTTTTTATGTTAATGGGAAAAAAATAGAAACAAATTCTCAGAAAAAATTGCTTCCGTTTCTGCGCGATGATCTGAGACTGACTTCGGTGAAAGATGGCTGCAGCGAGGGCGCATGTGGAGCTTGTACCGTATTGGTGGACGGCAAGAAAACGAAATCATGCCTGATTAAGCTTTCCTCTTTGGATGGAAAATCAGTGATCACGGTCGATGGGCTTTCGGAAAGGGAAAAAGAAGTCTATACACACTGTTTCGCAGAAGCGGGGGCTGTTCAATGCGGTTATTGCACGCCTGGAATGATTATCGCTGCAAAGAGTTTGCTGGATACAAATCTTGAGCCATCCCGTGAAGAGATTAAGGCTGCACTAAAAGGGAACATTTGCCGCTGTACCGGATATGTGAAAATTGAGGAAGCCATTCGAAACGCTGCAAAATTTTTCCGCGAAGATTTGCCGATTCCTCAAAAAGAAATCGATGGATCTTTGAGCCATCGATTTAAAAGAGTTGATGCAGCTGAGAAGATCCTGGGAACAGGCGAATTTGTGGATGATATCATCCTGCCGGATATGATCTATGCAAAAGCCTTGCGTACCAGATATCCTCGAGCTGTGATACGTTCCATTGACATTTCCAAGGCGCAAGCGCATCCGGATTGTGTCAAAATTTTGACTGCAGCGGATGTTCCAAACAATATTTGCGGACACGTCAAACAAGACTGGGATGTGATGATACCGGTAGGAAAAACAACCCGATATATCGGCGATGCACTCGCACTTGTCGCTGCAAACCATCAGGAAAGTCTGGATGAGATCATTCAACTGATCGAAGTTGAATATACAGAACTGATACCGATTACCGACCCCAAAGAAGCGATGAAACCGGACGCTCCAAGGATCCATGAAGAAGGAAATATTTTAAGTCAGGAACATTTGAAAAGAGGTGATTCAGAGAAAGCCATCGCCGAATCCGATTATGTCGTGACGCAAACCTATTCCACACCTTTCGGCGAACATGCATTTATGGAACCGGAATGTGCCATAGCAGCGCCAGAAGGGGATGATGGATTGCTGGTTTTTACCGCTTCACAATCTGTATATGATGAACAACATGAGATTTCCCGTATGTTGAAAATTCCGGCTGAAAAAGTTCATTGCGTTTCAAAACTGGTTGGCGGAGGATTTGGCGGGAAAGAGGATATGTCTGTTCAACATCACGCAGCGCTGATGGCCTGGTTCACCAAGAAACCGGTAAAAGTGAAATTTTCACGACAGGAAAGTATTAACTATCATGTCAAACGGCATGCAATGGAGCTGGAATTCACTACTGCCTGTGATAAAAACGGCAATTTGACTGCATTAAAAGCGGTGATAATCGCCGATACCGGAGCTTATGCATCATTGGGAGGACCGGTTCTGCAGCGGGCATGCACTCATGCCGGCGGCCCTTATCATTATCAGAATGTGGATATAACCGGAATTGCAGTCTATACCAATAATGTAGTCGCCGGCGCTTTCCGGGGTTTTGGTGTTACGCAGAGCTGTTTTGCAATCGAAAACAATCTGAATCTCCTGGCAGAAAAAGTTGGCATTTCACCCTGGGAAATGCGCATGCGAAATGCGATCCGTCCTGGAGAGGTATTGCCTAATGGACAAATTGCTGACGCAAATACGGCACTTGTTGAAAGCATACTTGCTGTTAAAGAAGAATTCGAATCGCATCCGTATGCCGGTATTGCCTGCGGTTTTAAGAACAGCGGTTTAGGTGTCGGTGTAGAGGATGCGGGACGTTGCATCCTATCCGTTGAAAACGGAAAAATTCATATCCGTACTTCTGCGGCTTGTATGGGGCAGGGTGTCGGTACGATGTGCACTCAGATCGTTTATCAAGTTACAAAAATTAATCCGGAGTTAATGGTTCATGAGCGAGCTGATACCAGCCGAACACCTGATGCCGGGACCAGTACGGCTTCCCGCCAGACGCTTCTGACTGGCGAGGCAGTAAAACGTGCAGCGCTGTTGCTGCAAAATGAGCTGGAAACCGGTAAGACCTTGCAGGATTTAGAGGGACAAGAATTCTTTGGCGAATTTGTTCCGGTTACTGATCCGATGGGATCTTCCAAACAGAATCCGGTAAGCCATGTCGCGTACAGTTACGGAACCGTTGTGGTAATTTTGGATGAACAGGGAAAAGTTCAAAAAGTGACAACAGCCTATGATGCCGGTACTCCAGTCAACCTGCAGGCGATTGAAGGTCAGATTGAGGGTGGAACTGTTATGGGTTTAGGACTGGCGCTGACCGAAGATTTTCCAATGAAGGATGGTTGGCCGCAAGTCAGATATGGCACCTTAGGTTTACTGCGCTCGACAGAAGTCCCAGAGATTGAGGTAAAGCTGGTCAAAGCTGAAAACCTTGAACCACTTTATACATTCGGGGCGAAAGGTATCGGTGAGTTGTGTCTGATACCGGTAGCGCCTGCCTGTGCGCATGCCTATTATCGCCTTGACGGAAAATTTCGGACATCACTCCCGTTGAAGGGGACATTTTACAAAAAGTGATCCCCCGATTCAGCGGCGATTCGACATAGTTATTCGAAATTTGGAAAAGTTTTTTGAGAAATAAGCGAATACTTGTTCAAAGAGCTGATCCAATTTTCGAATTACGGTTGATTCATGGGCTATTTGGGGGATCTTGAAATCAATGTCGGATTTCTGAATTCCCTACCTTTAAATCAGATAGGAGCGTATTCGCGCGGCAACCATGTCCAACGCGATCGTATTTTTGCCGCCTCTCGGCACGATGACATCCGCATAGCGTTTGGACGGTTCAACAAATGCATCATGCATCGGGCGAACTTCCTGCAGGTATTGGTTGTAGACCGATTCGATTGTTCTGCCGCGATTTTCAATATCCCGTTTCAAGCGGCGCATAAAACGGATATCTGCATCCGTATCCACAAAAATCTTCACGTCCATAATTTCGCGCAGCTCTTTGATCGCAAAAATCAGAATTCCCTCCACCAGTATTACCGGCTGTGGCATGATGTGGATCACTTCCGCTGTTCGGGTATGCGTCACAAAACTATATACTGGAATATCAACACTTTTCCCGGCTTTCAAATCGAGAATGTGTTTGACTAACAGATCAGTTTCCAGAGAATCCGGATGATCGAAATTTTGTTTAATGCGCTCTTCAAGCGGCAAATGACTTAGATCTTTGTAATAGGAATCATGCGACAGATAAACGATCCGGTCTGTTTTCAGCCTTGCCACAAGCTCTTGGGAGAAAGTTGTTTTTCCGGATCCAGTTCCTCCGGCAATTCCGATTGTAATAGGGACATGAGGAGTATTTTCAATCATGCCCTAATTATACATGTCTATGACGACCAAAATGCAACAATTTGAAATACAGCAATTCGAAATTTGAATTAAATTTTTGAATCAGTCAAGAAAGTTTGTTGTCTTATGGTTTTGCGCGAAGCGCAAAACCATAAGAACTACAAAGAATTCTTTTCATATATCGAATTACTGATCGTGATCAGAAACCGGTATCATCAAGTACAATTCAAAAGAAGTCATTCATTTTTATTTGGATTCAGGAAAAATGCGTTATATCGCGAAATTTTTACATAGCGGATATCAATTACAGGATTCACATCCTGCCATTGAGAAATATACACGACCTGAGTGGATGTCTTTAAATTAAATAATTCATGGAATAAAGGAAATCGTCCGAGAAATGGAAGTAAAAGACCAATTTGATATTAAATATCTTTCCCTGCTTTCAGAAAACTATCCTACGATTCATGATGCGTCTACAGAAATTATCAATCTGCAGGCAATTATGCAGCTTCCAAAAGGAACGGAACATTTTCTCAGTGATATACATGGTGAACATGAAGCATTTACACATATTATCAATAACGCGTCTGGAGAAATCCGACAGAAAGTTGATAAACTGTTCAGTAACATACTGACATCCAGCGAGCGAGCACAATTCTCAACGCTGATTTATTATCCGGAAGAAAAACTTAAGGAGATAAAAGAATCGGATCTGCCGGATATGGATGAATGGTACAAAATTACACTCCATCGACTCATCGATCTGTGCCATCTGATTTCCTCCAAATATTCGCGATCAAGAGTCAGAAAATCACTACCGGCTGATTTTGATTTTGTAATTGATGAGCTGATCAACGCAGAAAAAACTGCTCGCGAAGAGTATTACGAAAGCATCATTGACACAATCGTTGATATCGGTAATGCGGATGAATTTATCGTTGCTCTGGCATCAGTCGCAAAACGGCTTATTGTGGACAGGCTGCATATTGTGGGCGATTTATTCGACAGGGGCTCCCGCCCGGATATCATCATCGATATGCTGTCACAGCATCACGCTGTCGATATCCAATGGGGAAACCATGATGTTTTGTGGATGGGTGCAGCTTCCGGTTCCATGGCTTGCATCGCTGTTGTTTTAAATAACTCCATCAAATACGGGAATCTCGATTGTCTTGAAACTGCATATGGAATCAATCTCAGGCCGTTAGCGTTATTTGCTCAGGAAAACTATAAGTACTCCAAACGGTTCAGTCTGAAGCAACCAACAGGAAGTATGAAATCGCAGGATACAGCCCTATTGTCAAAAATGTATCAGGCTGTCAGCATGATTCAATTCAAACTGGAAGGACAAATCATCCGAAGGCACCCGGAATATCACATGGCTGACCGGTTGTTATTAAACAAAATTGATTATACAAAAGGGACCATCCAGATCGGTGATAAGGATTATCCATTGGATATCCGCGATTTTCCTGCGATGAATCCCGAGGATCCTTATTTGCTGACGCCACAGGAACAACAAGTAATGGAGCAGCTTGTACTGTCCTTCAGGAGCAGTTACAAACTGCAGCGGCAGATTCGATTTTTATATGCAGCCGGATCGATCTATCTTCTGGTCAACAACAACCTGCTTTTTCATGGCTGCATTCCAATGGATGAGGACGGCACTTTTCAGCCATTTATTTCACAAGGAAAATCTTATGCCGGTAAAGCATTTTTCGATTATGCTGATAAAATGGCACGTCTGGGATATTACGCGCAGGAAGACACCCAGGAAAAAATGGACGGTGAAGATTTTTTGTGGTTCTTATGGTGCGGTAGAAACTCTCCTCTGTTTGGGAGAGACCGCATTACAACTTTTGAAAGACTTTTTATTGATGACACAACAGCCTGGATTGAAAAAGATAATCCATATTACAGTCAAATCGAAAATCCTGAAATCTGCAGAAAATTATTCGATGAATTCAATCTGAACTGGGAAACCGGCCATATCATCAACGGGCATGTTCCCGTAAATGTTAAAGGCGGGGAATCCCCTATTAAAGGCGGAGGGAAAATTATCGTCATTGACGGTGGTTTTTGCAGAGCTTATCAGGCAAAAACGGGTATTGCAGGATATACCTTGATTTATGATTCCCATGGAATGCGGATTGCTTCCCATGAACCGTTTTCAGGAACAATGAATGCCATTAAAAAGAACAGCGATATCCTTTCACAGGAAATGGTTTTTGAAACTCCTGCAGAGCGATTAACAGTGGCTGACACCGATTCCGGTTTTGAAATAAAAGCACGTACAGAAGAACTAAAAGTACTGCTGCAGGCATATCGGCTGGGGATCATTAAAGAACGGAATACGGAATCAGACTGATTTTCTAAAGGATTGACTGCTGATAGAACCCTATGAGATTAATAAAGCCGCGTTTCTCATCACGAATGGAAGGATTCTCTGTTCCATTTTTTGGTTTTTTGCTGGGCATCCTCGTCTTTCTGGCAATTTACGGTGTCGAACCGCTCAGAGTAACCGGATCTGGCTGGATTTTTCAGGGCGTGATCGAATCTGATATTCTGCAGCATTAT
Source organism: Flexilinea flocculi (assembly GCF_001192795.1). Lineage (GTDB taxonomy): Bacteria > Chloroflexota > Anaerolineae > Anaerolineales > Anaerolineaceae > Flexilinea > Flexilinea flocculi. The sequence goes on from NZ_DF968180.1 coordinate 247,608, forward strand.
GCCGGATGGATGTTTTTCAGGGATTCACCATGGACATGGCCTTTAGGATTGGCTTTGAATATGGGATATCCTTACGGCGCAAATATTTCCTATACGGATTCCATCCCGATTGTGTCCATCTTTTTTAAAGCGATTTCCGCCTGGCTGCCTGAACATTTTCAATTTTTCGGTCTTTATACGTTGCTCAGCTTTGCGCTGCAAGGGGCTGCCGCTGCTTTACTGCTACGTCTGTTCACCAAAGAAAAAGTTCCAGCATTATTGGGAACTGCAATATTCCTGTTTTCCTCCTGCATGATCGAACGGGCTTTTCGACACACAGCGCTTGCTTCCCATTGGCTGATTCTTTTTGCATTATTTCTCTATATTAAAAGTGTCCGGAATCACGACTGGCGCTGGATTGGCGGTTTTGGTATATTGAATCTGCTGGCGATCGGGATTCATCCGTATTTGTTCGTCATGGTATTTGTCATTTTTTGTGCTGCTTTTCTCAGCCTTCTAATCGATCACTCTGAAGGAAACTGCATCCGCAAAAAGATTTGCTTTTCTTTTCTTCTTATTCTGCTGATCACCTTTGCCTCCGGATCTGCCATTGGTCTGTTCGAAAACGATCAGGTCAAACCTGCAGGAGGATTCGGTTTTTATTCATTGAATCTGAATCAAATTTACAATCCAACTGCCAAAGGGATGGAACAATGGTCAGCGCTGCTGCCGAAACAACCTCAGGAAGAGGGACAGGAAGATGGTTTGTATTATCTGGGAGCAGGAATCCTTCTGTTCTCCATGATTCTGTTTCTCCGCGTGATCAGTCTTGCGGCTTTTTCACCGCATCAACGAGCAGCCCTTTGGCAAAAAGCAAAAATTCTGACAAGCAAGTATTTTATACTCTTAATAACTTGCCTGTTGTTATTATTATTTGCCCTGAGTAACCGAATCACCTGGAATCAAACTGTCATTGCAGCCTACCCGCTTCCTGATCGTGTCGTTTCAATGTTCAATATATTTCGCTCCAGTGGCCGTTTTTTCACGGTCGTCTATTATCTTTGGTTCTTAACAGTAATCATCGGAGTTTTCAGATTCTTCAAAAAGCGGAAAAATATCGTTCTGTTTGTTTTGCTGATTATTCAAATTTGCGATATGGCACCGGCATTGAAAGAAAAATATACGTATTTCCATCAACGCTATGAAAAGCCGTATATCGCAGAAATTTGGACGCACATTGCTCAGAATTATTCGAAAGTCATCGTTATCGGCGAAAACCGCGATCTGCAACTGGCAGGATGGATAGGCGATCACCATTTGAAAACCAATATGATGTTCTCCGCTCCCGTACATCTCAACCGTTTCTGGGAAAAAACAAAAGAAGAGCGTGATGAACTGCTGGAGCGAATCATACGTGGAGAAGAATTGGAGAAAGACGCAGTCTATTTATTTGACTCAGAAGCGATATTACCGGAAATTTCTGCCGGATTGAATTCCGCTTATGAAATTATCCGAACAGATAATTACTACCACGTTTACTACATCATCCTCCCCAGGGAAAGCGGATAACAGTCATTCGAAATTTGATAAAGCCTTATGAAAAAAAGAGAAAGCTTGTTGTAGTGTTGTTTTTACGCTTCGCGCAAAAACAACACTACAACAATGAATTCTTTTCATATTTCGAACAGCCGATGAAAGAAATTACACATCCGATCATGAAAATTGAATTCTATTTTCATAGGAATTGCTGAGCGGATAAAGACCATCGATTCGAAATTGTGATTGGATTTATAAAATACTGGCAGACAAAAATCAGCATTTTGGTTGATGCAAGAATCAGAATTACAATTGATTGCAGGATGGAAAAGTGAGGCAAACAATGAACTCGAGGGAAAGAATCTCCATAGCATTGAGACATCAGGAAGCTGACCGGATTCCGCTTGATTTGGGCGGATGCGGGCAGACAGGCATGCAGGTATCAACCGTTTATGCATTGCGACAGGCATTAAAACTCGATCCTCCCGGTACACCGGTAAAAGTGATTGAACCTTTCCAGATGCTGGGCGAAATTAAGCCAGATCTGCAGGAATTGTTGGGAGTTGACTGTATCAGCGTCGGCGGATCGACCAATTTTTTTGGTTTTCGAAACGAAGGCTGGAAACCATGGACCACTTTTGACGGTACACCTGTGCTGGTTCCGGAATTGTTTAACACAGAACCCGATCAGACGGAAAAGATTTATCAATATCCGCAGGGAGATCGATCTGCGCCACCTTGTGCCGTAATGCCCAAAGGCGGTTATTATTTTGATTCTGTTGTCCGACAAAATCCATTGGTTGAAGAACTACTGGATCCGGCAGATAACACGGAAGAATTTCAGCTGATACCTGAAGATGAACTGGCTTACCTCAAAAAAGCTGCTGAAGATGCTTACAAAAATACCGACAAAGCACTGGTGCTGGGGTTGGGGGGAATGGCATTCGGTGATATCGCACTGGTTCCCGGTCCGACACTGAAACATCCCAAAGGGATCCGTGATATGGAAGAATGGTACATCAGCACGGTTACCCGAAAAGAATATGTATATGCCGTTTTTGAACGTCAGTGTGAAATTGCGCTGGAAAATCTGCCGAAAATATTTGCAGCAGTTGGAAATCTGCCGTCCGTTGCATGGGTCAGCGGAACTGATTTTGGAGCACAAAACAATTGCTTTATCTCTCCAAAAGCTTTTCGTTCCATGTACAAACCTTTCATGATTGAAATTAATCATTGGATTCACACCCATACCACCTGGAAAACATTTATCCATACCTGCGGATCAATCATGCCATTGATACCTGACATTATTGAAGCCGGATTTGATATCCTCAACCCCGTCCAGATTTCTGCGGTAAATATGGATCCTCAGGAATTGAAAAACCGTTTTGGTGATCAAATTACTTTTTGGGGCGGTGGAATCGACACACAGCGGGTACTGCCTTTTGGAACGGCAGAAGAAGTGAGGCAGCAGGTTCAAAGAAATATCGAGATCTTTGGTAAAGGCGGCGGATATGTGTTTAATCCGATTCATAATGTCCAATCAAAGGTACCGGTTGAAAACCTGCTGGCGATGTATGAAACCGTAAAAAAATTTGGGAGATATCTTTAACAGATAACTTGTCGGATTTGGCATAAATGAAAACGTAGTTGTATTCCTATTGAAAGAAATTGAAATACAGCTACGTTTATTGATAATTCAGCTTCCTTGGAGATCTGAATAGCGAGTCTGTTGAATTGTGTTGACAAGCGCCCAAAAATTTTCGAGAGGAGTATCCAACTGGACATGGTGGGTCGGTCCAATGATTAATCCCCCTCCTTTCCCGAGCGTCTGCAGGCGCTGCAGTACTTCGTCGCGGACTTCCTCCGGCGAACCGAATGGCAATGTATACTGTTCATCGATGGATCCCCAAAAACAGAGGTGATCTCCAAACTCTTTCTTCAGTTTTTCCGGATCAATACTTTTCGGTTGAACAGGATTTAAAACATCTACACCGATTTCGATTAATTCCGGAATGATCGGAACAATATTTCCATCCGAATGATATGCCACTTTCACCTGTGGGTTGATGACTTTTAATTCGGAAATGAAATTCGCCATGCGGTCCTTGAAAAAACGTCTCCACATGCGGGGTGAAATCATCATGCTGTGCTGTGTCCCCATATCGTCACCAGTCCAGATCATGTCGACACCCATGCGAGTTAGTTGCTTCGCCGCTGTTAAGTGATATTGATAGGGTATATCCAAAATCAGATCTGCCAAATCCGGATTCTGTACAAAATCCGAAAGCAGTCTTTCCAGTCCGCGCAGCGCCCAGGCTGTCTCGAAAATCGTTGTCACGGTGACACCTACGATGTAATAATCCGTTTGGAAAGACTTCAGCAATTCTGATGCCCCTGCATACAATTCAGGCCGATTTGGATCCGGCGGCTGATAGGTGAAAATCGCATCATCTTCTGCAAGCGGGTGCCCGACAATTTCCGTATAAACCCCGGAACCAAATGGTGTGTGATACTTTGTGCCATGCCATCCGACACCCCATTCGTCTACATAGTTTTCTGCGCCCTGATAATAAGAATTTGCCCATCCGACCGAGGTCAGCAGCAAATCTTCTCCGATCATTCGTTCCAGTTTGTAAGTATTTCCTCCGCCATGCGGATTATGTATTTTCCCGTCTTCAAGGTCCAGCTCTTTTTCCAGACGTTCAGCAAATTCCGGCGTAAAGGAAATCTGCATCGGGCAGCGGTCGGGTATTTCATGATGTAGCGCTGTAAGCACTCGGTCGCGTGGTTTCATATTTTTTAATTGATTCAAAATTTGAAAAATCTTTTTGAGTTACAGGAGAAAATTTGTTGTTGTATTGTTTTTGTGCTTCGCACAAAAACAATACAACAACAAATAATTTCTCTCATTATTCGAATCGCAAGATCAATGCGATTAAAGTTCCATGTCTGCACGGAGCTTCAGCAAATGGTTTTTCCGTAACTCCATTCGTCTTGACCGAATCCTGTCAATATCGATCGGAAATTGCCCATGTTGATGCACTGTCTGATACATGATTGTTGCATTCTCAACCGGAATTGCATCATGGACCTCACTCGATGAACCGATCAGAATTGCAGCATCCGGGCCTATTTTTTCAATCAGCTCGAGTGTCTCATCCTCCACATCGCCCGGTGTCCCATGCGGCAGCGTATGCATACAGCAGACATTACCAAAAAGCAGCGTGTGCGGATAATCCCGATGGATTTCGAAAATATCATTACAATCATTCCGTTCAATCGGATTCAGTCCATCCGCGCCCAGCTCATTCAGAATGAGCGGAAGAAATTTGCCATATCTGCCATCTGTATGAAAAAGAAATTTCATCCCCTTTTCGCGGATCGGATCCAGAATCCATCGCCAGCGCGGAAGCCCTTCCTCTCTGACAAACTGAGGATTGAATATCGGTCCGTTTTTACTGGCGATGTCTTCTCCCATAAATAAAAGCGGTACTTGCGTTACTTCCGAAAAGGCACGGGCAATGTAGGCAGAAAAAAGACCGGTGCAGTCCATTATGTGCGAAACCAGTTCCGGAGCATCATAAATCGCCAGCGAAAACAATTCCATATCCATATAGGTATATGCGTCTGTTATCGGACCTTCCACACAACCGATATAGGCTACATCAAACTGCGCATAAACCTCCTGGACAAAACGAACATGGGGTTGAAACCAGTCACGGACTTCTTCATAAACCGGTTTTTTCGGCATATTTTTTTCAAGCTCAGAGAGCGTCTGAAAGGGACGTTTTGAAATCCAGGCAGTATTTCCGCCCTGTGTGACCGCCCAATCATCCGGGTTGACACCAAAAAAACGAATCCAGTTTGTGATTTTTCCGCCCATCCAATGATTAACCGGATCGTGGATGGAGCGAGTCACATCCACGCCGATATGATGCCAGGCTTTCGCGTTTAATTCAACCAGTTCCTCAAAGGAATATGACTTCGAATCATCGTAACCGCCAAATGTCCGCAGAATTGCAGTGCTATCCAGATAATCATAGGTCAGGATCCGATCAACTGGTTCCCATTGAATTACTTTGCGGAATCGTTCCAGGTTATCCATGGGCGTACTCCCTTGAAGAATATCTCGTCTGACTGTTTATTTGCGTGCTTTTTCAGCCTGTGACTGTCGGAATTGACTGATTGCCACGGCTGCAATCAATAGCAAACCCAAAGCAACTTTCTGAGCAAAGGTATTGAATCCAAGCAGATTCATCCCGTTATTGAGTGTTCCGACCATGATTACCGCTAAAAAGGTGCCAAAAATTGTTCCTTTACCACCACTGGTGGATGCGCCTCCCAGATAAACAGCAGTAATTGCCTGCAGTTCCAGGTTCTGTCCGTTAATGGGATTGCCTGAAGTGGTACGCGCAGCCAGTAAAACACCCGCCAAACCTGCAATTGAACCGGAAATCATGAACATCCCGATTTTTACTCGGGATACATTGATACCGGCCAGTCTTGCTGCTGTCGCATTGCCGCCTATGGCATAAATCGCACGACCAAAATCCGTATAGCGCATGACAATATGCATGATAATTGTCACAAAAACTAAAATTACGGTCAGGACAGGAATTCCGGTCCACTTGGAACCGTTTAATGCAGGAATTGACATATTCTGAAGCAGACGTCCCTGAGCCAGCCAGGTGAAACCGGGTTGTGTAACCACACCGATCGGTTTCCCATCCGGCGCCAGCAGAAAAGCAATTCCTGCAAAAGCTGCCAGGGCGCCGAGTGTTGCAATGGTTGCATTGACATGCAGTTTCGTAACCACCAGACCATTCAACAATCCGGCGATCATGCCGGCCAGCATTCCGGCGAGGATGGCAACCAGTGTATTGCCAGTCGGGAAAATGTGCAGTGAGCCCACTGTGCCGATACCGACAAGTACCGATGCGGCGACTACTGATCCGCAGGACGCAACAGAACCGACGGAAATATCCAATCCTCCCGCCACAATGACAACCGTTTCACCGACAGCTAATAGTCCAACAATTACAACTGCCTGAGCCAGACTGTTCATCAGATTCTGCCAGGTAAAGAATTTCGATCCTCCCGAAAGTCCAAACCATGTACTGACAACACTGATCAGAAAGACCAGAACAATCCAGGCAAGAAATAATGTTAAATTATCCGTACCAATAAAATTAATAACGCGATTTAGAAAACCTTTTTTCTCTAAAGAATTTTTATCATATGTTTGTACATGGGTAATCATAGGGGAGATTCCTCCTGTGGAGTCGTTGAAGGATTTGTATTTTTTTCATCAGACATCTGATCTGCCATTGCCAATTCCAGAATGGATTCTTCAGTCGCTTCCTTTCCGATTAGTTCACCGGTGATTTTACCGTTTTGCATCACATAAATACGGTCAGAAAGACCAAGGATTTCGGGAAGCTCAGAGCTGATAAACATGATTCCCAGCCCTTGATTTGCGAGGTCATCAATCAAATGGTAAATTTCTGCTTTTGCTCCGACATCAATTCCGCGGGTTGGTTCATCTAATATCAGCAATTTCGGCTTTGCCGCCAGCCAGCGGGCGAGGACAACTTTCTGCTGGTTTCCACCGGAAAGTTTTCCGACTTCCTGCTTGAGAGAAGGGGTACGAACATTCAATTTTTCTATAAAATCCATTGCAATAGATCGTTCTTTTTTACGGTTGACAAAATGCATCCGAGTGAGCTGTTTGATGATCGCCATTGAGGCATTCTCCAGAACACTTCGCATTAAAATCAGTCCTTCGCGCTTGCGATCTTCCGGTGCCAGACCGATCCCTTTAGAAATTGCGTCATTCGCATTACGGATCGATACTTCTTTTCCTTCAATCAGGACTCTCCCGCTGTTTTTCTTCAGATCACCGAAAATGACCTTTGCTAATTCCGTTCGGCCTGCTCCAACGAGGCCGGCAAAACCGACAACTTCTCCTGCCTGAATGTGAAAATTGATATTCTGGTGCCAGTTGCTGTACAGATTTTCAACGCGCAAAACTTCCTGCGCACCCATTGCCGGATTGCGTTTAAAAACATCTGAAAGATCGCGTCCCACCATCAAATGAACGATATCGCGGTCTGTCAGTTCTTCTGCCGGTCGAACAGCGACTAATTCTCCATCGCGAAGAATAGCTACCCGGTCACACAGGCGTAAGATCTCCTTAATGCGATGGGAAACGTAAATAATTGCAATACCATCATCGCGAAATTTGCGAACGAGGGTAAACAGTCGATCTACTTCTTCATCGGAAAGGGAAGATGTGGGTTCGTCGAGCGCTAAAACTTTTACGCCAGTTTTTAATATCCGCATAATTTCAACAATCTGGCGCTGAGCGGCTGAAAGCTGGTCTCCCATCAGATGAATCGGCAAAACATTCGAGAAACCATATTCAGCCAGACTTTTTTCAACTTGTTCATTTAATTTTTTTCGATCGAGGAATCCAAATCTTTTTGGTAATTCGCCTACCCAGATATTCTCCGCTACATCCACACCCGGGATGATTTCCGGCTCTTGATAGATAACGCGAACACCGGCTTTGTGTGCTTCCAGCGGATTTGCGAATGAAAGCTGCTGTCCATCCATTGAAATCGTGCCGGAATCCGGTTGATAGTCTCCATTCAGGATTTTCAGCAAGGTGGATTTTCCAGCGCCATTTTCTCCGACAAAAGCCAGCACTTCTCCTGGACGGATGTCTAAAGAAACGTTCTTTAATGCAATAACGTTCGGAAATGCTTTACAGATATTGCGAATTTCAAGGGTTCCGGGTGGTTTTTGATTTTCTGAGAGCTTGGCTGATACTTGATTTAGGTCTGAGTTTGTCACATAAGTCATAACACTTGTCCTGTAAGCGATTCGAAATATAAGAAGAATTTTATGTTATTGTATTGATATTGCGCTCAGCGCAAATTAACACATGGTCATTTTCTCTCTTTTTTTCCAAAAGGCTTTTCCAAATTACAAATAACTGTTGTCTACTGCGGATTAGTCCGTAAACAAATTTTCAGGCGGACAGCTTACGCTATCCGCCTGAATATAATCATTAAATTATTTCGAGCAGTTGCCCACGGAAATGGCATCCATTAAATCTTTATAATTTGTTGGATCTACAATGGAGGTTGGAGCAAAGGATTTTTCCGGCGGAACAACGCCATTGACGACTGCATCATGCAGTACCTGTGCTGCAGTATTGCCGACATCCAATCCGGAGATGAACAGACTGGCTTTCCAGCCGCTCGGTTGTCCGGCAGCCCATGGTTTACAGGCTTCATAAGCGCCCAATCCGACACCGATTATGTCGTCCGGTTTTGCGCCGGCAGTTGCCAAAGCGTTCAATGTACCCAGAACACCTTCATCATTGCAGCCGAAGACTACCCAGTTCGTAATCTCGGGATGAGCGGTAATGATCGGTCCTGCTGCATCTTGTGAGGAGAGCGTTTCACCAGTGTAGGGAACTGAGAAAATCTGATCGTCGGTAACGCCAACCAATTTAATTTGTTCCTTCTCATTGTCTGTTCGGTCATTACATACGGATAGTGTTTGAACTTCAACGGATAAAACACCCACTTTCTTGGCTGAATCATTCAGCCAGCCAGCTTCTGTCAACAGCTTACCAGCGGCTTCACCGACTTTCTTGCCCATGTCCTTGCCGTCGAATCCGACGAAAGGAACCGGTGCGCCGGCTTCATCCACGATACTATCATCGGTGGCAATCAGAACGACACCCGCATCTTTTGCGGCTTTGGCAATTGCCGGTCCAATAGTCTGATCCGGGACTGTAATTGCAATTCCTTTTGCTCCGGCTGAAATGGCATCATCGATCAGGGATACACCGAGCGCAGGATCCAATTTCGCATCGAACTTCTTTGCAGTTCCACCTAACTCCTCGGTTTTTGCTACAAAAGCGTTCTGCAAATCGATAAAGTACTGCTGATCAGCACTTTTGTTGATGACAACGTATAACGGCGCATCAGCGGCAATTACAGTTGCTGACAATGTGAGGAATACGATGGTCACCATAAAAACAGCAAATAATTTTTTCATCTTTTTTACTCCTTGTTAATGACAAAAAAGTTATCTTTCTGTGTTTTGAATTCTAAATGAATCCAAACAGAAAGCTGAAACCGTTTAAAAAACTTTTCTGAGACATAAAGAATCCTGGAAATTAATATTTTTCGCGTGCGGAAAATACTGTTATTTTCAATCAATGAAATTTAAATTGTATGAATTTAATTATAGTTGATCGAATTGATTCCTGTCAATCAGCGATTTATAAAAGCAGCGATTCGAAATATGAAAAAAAAGAATTGTTATAGCGGAATTTTCTTTCTCTATTCAAAAAGATGGCCCATAGTTCGAATTGCAGTTTTTCCCTTGATTATGGAAATTTGAATCGCAGACCCATATCAACAACTAATTGGGGTTTTTCCAGTTTCTTAGTATAATTTGATTTGTTGCTTCACAAAGGCGATCAAATTAAGTAGACCAATATTGTTATTTATAGTACAGCGCTTCTTTAGGAATTTTGCGAAATGTGGAATATCTTCAACTGATTCCATATCAATTATTGAAATCTTCGAAGGAGAATAAATATGAAGAAATCGTTTGTATTGCTATTGTGCGTATTGGTATGCACAATGTTATTGACCAGCATTGCCTCTGCTGCGGATGACGTTAAAAAAGTCGCCATCATTCTGGATCCAGTCGGCGTCAATCCATTCCTGACCCAGGTTGTGGACAAATTTGCTGAAGTTAAAGCAGCCGGAACCTACCCGATGGATTATTCTGTCATCGAATGTGCGGATGACACTGCATGGGCAGAAAACATTCGCGCCTCTGTCGAAGAAGGTTATGATCTGATTCTCGTCGTTGGCTGGCAAGGTGCGGATCCTTTGAATGAAGTTGCGACACAATTCCCGGACAAAGCACAATACGTTATCATCGATACAGTCTGCGATAACCCGAACGTCAAATCCTACATTTTCAAGCCACAGGAAGCAGCCTATTTGATCGGTATCGTTGCCGCCATGGTCAGCGCGGATGCCGGCAAACCGGAAGGTCCTTTCGGCGGTGTACATGCGAATCCCGGACAGGGCTCCTTTGAATGGCGTTATGGTTACATGGAAGGAATCAAATCGATTAATCCGAAAGTAACCAACGATGATTTCATTTTTAACTATACTAAATCCTATACCGATGCCCCGACTGCCAAAGAACTGGCGTTGCAGCAAGCTGCCCAGGGTTGTGTCTTTATCAATGCCGCTTCTGCAGTAGCTGATTTCGGTACCTTTGAAGCAGCGCTTGAAAAAGGCTTCTACACATCCGGACAGGATTTTGATCGCACATCCCCCGACAATCCGAACATCATCACCACCCAGGTGAAATACACCGGAATTGTTGCGGGTATGATTATTGATGAATTCTTTGCAACCGGTATTCAGCCTGGTGTCGTTTCCCTCGGGCTGAAAGAGGGTGTGGTTGGCGCGACCTATATCACCGATGACGGTGTCAATCCTCGCAACACTGCAGTTCTGACCGATGCCATTGTTGCAAAAGCACGTGAAGCAGCAGATGCCATCATTTCCGGAAAACTGGTCATTGAAGTTCCGCTCGAAGAAGAGTACATGAAACAATAAGAGGTTCTTATAACAGGGGATGACCGGAAACAGTTGTCCCCTGTTTCAAATATGAAAATAATTACCGCTGTTTACGAGAAAAAGAAATCTGGAAAAAGGATGCTCTTTTTCGCAGACAGCGATAATTTCATATTTCGATCCTTCTTTACTATCCAAGAAATAACAACCGGAGCCTAATACTACATGCGAAATCAATCCAATGATGTCATTCTACGCATGGAAAATATCGTCAAATGTTATGGCAGTCTCATAGCCAATGACAACGTCAGTTTGCATCTGAACCGGGGTGAAATTCTTGCCGTCATCGGAGAAAATGGCGCGGGCAAAACCACACTGATGAAAGTTCTCTATGGGCTGGAACATCCGGACAAAGGCGATATTTACCTCAATGAGAAAAAAATTCAAATTCACAACGCCGCACAAGCTATCGCTAATGGAATCGGCATGGTTCAGCAGCACTTTATGCTGTTTGATCCCTTTACCGTGACCGAAAATATTGTGTATGGCAAAGAGCCAAAAAAAGGATTGTTTTTTGATCTAAAAAAAGCGAATCAGACTATTTCAGAGCTCTCTCGTAAATTTGACTTGCCGTTAAATCCGACCACAAAAATTCAAGGCATGCCGGTCGGATTGCGGCAGCGAGTAGAAATCCTAAAAGTGCTTTATCAAAATGCAGATATTATCGTTTTTGATGAACCGACAGCCGTCTTAACACCGCAAGAAGTACATGAACTGTTAAATACCATGAAACGACTGGCGGAAGCGGGCAAGAGCATCATTATCGTCACACACAAACTGAATGAAGTCATGGAGGTTGCTGATCGCGCCATGGTGATGCGCCTGGGAAAACACGTCGCATATCGGAATATTGCGGATACCAGTATCGAAGAACTCTCCTTTCTGATGGTCGGACGCCATCTGGTTGAGACAGAAATTCCCGAAATTTCCCCTGGTAAAGACATTTTACGCATCACCGACTTGTGCCTGACCAGAGATGGGGCTGTCCCGATCCTGGATCACATTTCCATTCACGTAAACGCCGGCGAAATTGTCGGCATTGCCGGTGTTTCCGGTAACGGACAGTCCGATCTGGTACAATGCATTTTTGGCCTCCAAAAAGCGGACAGCGGGCAGATTCTGGTTAATGGTAAAAATGTATTCAACTGTCCGGTCAAAGAAGTACGCCATTCTGGAATGGCGATGATCCCCGAAGACCGCTTTATTTGGGGATCGGCAGCACAGGCAAGCATAGCTGAAACTGCGATCATGGGACATTATGAGAAACCGTCGTTTTCAAAAAAAGGATTCCTCAATATCCGGACGATTCGGGAATTCGCCGGTAAACTCGTTAAAGAATTCAGTGTCAAAGCGGACAGCATTGCACAGAAAACCAGTTCGCTTTCCGGAGGAAATGCACAGAAACTGATCGTCGCCAGAGAGATTCGTCAAAATACGCCGATCCTGATAGCCTGTGAACCAACGCGCGGCATCGACATCGGCGCAATCCAGTTTGTCCACGACTGCCTGGTTGAAAAACGATCCGAAGGTGCGGCTGTGTTGCTGGTTTCCAGCGAATTATCTGAAATCCTGAAACTTTCCGACCGTATCTATGTGATCTATGAAGGAAAGATTAACGGCGAATTTAAACGCGGCAATGTGAGCGAAGAAGAGCTTGGATTGCTGATGGTGGGGAGCAAAAAATTATGAACTCCGGCACACTTAGAAAAATATCTCATTTCCTGGCTCCGATCAGTCAACCTTTCATTGCTATATTTCTGGCGTTGGTTGTCGGGGCGATTGCAATTATTGTCACGGGAGAGTCTCCGTTCAATATCTATAAGATTATGGTCAAAGGCGCATTTGGCAGTGAATATTATCTGTTGACAACACTGACGCGCGCCACGCCGATTATTATCACCGGTCTCGGTGCGGCCATCTGCTGGAGCTCGAACTACATGGGTATCGGAGGCGAAGGGCAGATGATTATGGGCGGTTTTCTGTGCGCGGTAATCGGATTCCACTTCCCTGGTCCGCAGTGGCTCAAATTGACCTGCGCCATCATTTTTTCACTGATCGGCAGCGGTCTGTACTCCCTGTTCTCAGCCTGGCTGCTGGACAAATTCAAGATGTCCCTCGCCATCTCCACGCTGATGCTGAATTATGCCGGAGCCTATATTGCAATGCACTTTGTACAGAATGTTTTCCTGGATACGACAGGCGACGCAAAACTGGTTCAGACACAGATGATTGATGAAAGTATTCGTTTGCCTCGAATCGTGGAAGGGCAGAAGCTGCATTGGGGCTTTGGCATTGCCGTTTTGCTTGTTATTCTCGTCTGGTTCATGATGAACCGGACCGTATTCGGTTATGAATCCAGAATGAGTGGATTCAACATTCATTTCTGCGATTACGGCGGAATCAACAGCAAAAAAATCATGTACGGAATGCTGACACTCAGTGGAGTCATCTGTGGCCTGGCTGGAGTCATCGAAGTGCTGGGAGTCAATTATCGTTACACACATAACACCTATGTCTCAGCAAGCTACGCATGGATCGGGCTGAATGCAGCGCTCATCTCTGGATACAATCCGATTGGCATCTTCTTCACGAGCATCATCCTGGCCGGCATCTCGACTGGCGGCGCCGCGATTGCCCGCGCCACTTCGGTACCGCTGGAAATCTCGACCATCATCCAGGGCTGCATCACTCTGTTCATTTCAGCCCGCATTGCCATTCAGTTCCGGCGCCGAAGCAGAAAGCTTGCCTCCCCCGCAAAAGATGGGGGTTCATCCGGTGATATATTGATCCCTGAAACCAAAGGAGAGATCCTTCGATGAACATCAACGCAAATTACCTCGCAGTCGTTTTCAACTCGACTATCCGAATGATGACTCCGATTCTTTTTGTCGGACTGGGATCCGCACTCTGCAATCGGGTCTTCATCTTCAACATCGGACTGGAAGGCACCATGCTGACAGGCGCTTTTGCTGCCATTGTGGCTAATTATTACACTGGCAGTATCTTTATCTCCCTCTTAGCTGCGATGATTTCTGCAATGATCGTCTCCTGGATCGCCGGTATTTTCATGGTGAAGTTCAAAGGAGCGATGCTGGTGGTCGGCGTCTCCATCAATATGCTGATCTCCGGATTGACGACGTTTCTGATGCAGATCATCTTTGGGGTCAAAGGAGCCTACGTCAGTACTGACCTCGTCCCGCTGCATAAAATTGACGTCAGCATGCTCAAGCAATGGCCGATTCTGCAGACCATGTTCGGTTCACTGACGTATCTGGACTTTTTCGCATTTATTCTGGCGATTATTCTGTACTTTTTCCTTTTCAGAACTGTCACCGGATTCCGCATGCGCTCTGTTGGCATCAACAAAGTTGCCGCCCAAAGTCTTGGCATCAACGCCGATCGGCTGCAAATCGGAACAGTTGCCTTCTCTGGACTGCTTTCCGGTATCGGCGGCTGCTTGCTGACCATGGGCGGCGTGACCATGTTTGCACAGAATATCACCGCTGGCCGCGGATATATTGCCATGGCAGCAGCGACGTTAGGTGCAGCGCATCCGTTGGGTGTGGTCGCTGGCAGCGCCTTTTTCGGATTTGCACAGTCCATGGCGAACATGCTGCAGAACTCATCGATCAGCAGCCAATTAACCATGGCGCTGCCATACCTGGCGACCATTCTTGCCCTTGCCATTTACAATTTTGCACAAATCCGTCGTCATGCCCTATGACTTGAATTAATGAGAGAATTCTTCGTTGTTATGTTGGCTTTATACATCGCACAAACCCGACATAACAATGAATTTTCTCTATTGTTTTAAATCACTACAATATTCTGAATTGCGGTTTGACACAGCAATTCGCTGAAACGGAGATTCACATGGAACACGACTTTGCATACTATCAAAAGAGCGCTGATTACGTCAAAAGCAAAATTGACTTTCAGCCGGAACTTGCCATTATTTTGGGTACCGCACTGGGTGGACTGGCTGACGAGATTGAAAATCCGGTCATCATCCCTTACGCCGAGATCCCGAACTTTCTGGTGTCGACGGCGCCTTCGCATGCAGGAAAACTGATTCTGGGCAGACTGGCCGGTAAAAACGTAATCTGCATGTCAGGCAGATTTCACTACTATGAGGGATATTCGTTTGAACAGCTTTCCGTACCGGTTCGTCTCTTTAAAAATCTCGGTGTCCAGCATTTGATCCTGACGAATGCAGCCGGCGCAGTCAACAAATCGTATCACCCGGGTGATATCATGATCATTACGGATCATATCAACCTGATGGGCGCTTCCCCGATGCGCGGGAAGAATCTGCCCGAATTTGGAAATCGTTTTTTTGACGTCAGCAGTATGTACGATCCTGCGCTGCGCAAAATCGCCTGGGATTGCGCAACAGGCAGCGGACTGACCATCCATGAAGGCGTTTACTATTATTTCAGCGGTCCACAGTTCGAAACACCAGCCGAAATCCGCGCTGTGCGTGTGTTGGGTGCGGATGCCGTCGGCATGTCTACTGTCACTGAATCCTTAACCGCCGCACACTGCGGAATTCCGGTGCTGGCATTTTCAGTCCTGACCAACATGGCAGCCGGCGTGCTGGATAAACCGGTCGGTGGTGATGAGGTGGAAGAAACTGCTCAGAAAGTGGCTGTTCTCTTCCGTGCTTATATCAAAAGAATCGTTCAAAGCATCTAAGGAGACCATTTGAAACGCTTACTGCAACATGCTGATATTCTGTGCGGCGGCAATGACTGGACGCCTCTGAAAAATGCGTATCTGGCTATTGAAAATGACCGCATTCTTTCCATCGGGCTCGAACGTCCGCAAGGTGAATTCGATCAGATCATGGATATGAGCGGCTGTCTGCTGCTGCCGGGTTTGTATAACATGCACACCCATACACCCATGTCACTGCTGAGAGGACTGGGCAGCGGACTTCCGCTGGACAAATGGCTGTTTGAAAAAATGCTGCCGATTGAAAGCCGTATGACCAAAGCGGATGCCAGCGTGGGGGCGCGCATCGCTATGATGGAAATGCTTGCTTCCGGTGTCGTCAGTTTCTCGGACATGTATCACCACCCTTCCAACTATGCCGATGACGTTCTGTCATCCGGTATGAAAGCGAATCTCGGATATCCGATTATGGCTGTACCCGGGGAGGATCAAAGTGTACATGAAGCCAAAGTACAGGAATCCTTTGATTTCTTTGACCGTTACAATAACGCCGGATCCGGACGATTGCTCGCCAATTTTGCTATCCATGCCGAGTACACTTCAACCGTGGATAGCGTTAAGGAGTTCAGCCAGATCTGCAAGGATCATCATACGCAGATGCAAATTCACCTGTCCGAGACGATCAAAGAACATGAGGAATGCAAACAGCGCCACGGGAAGACGCCGGCGCGCTTCTTCTATGATCTGGGCGTTTTTGACAATCCCACCATCGCCGCACATTGTGTGGTGGTGGAAGCCGAAGATATGGACCTGTTGAAAGAAAAAGATGTCACTGTCGTGCACAATCCTTCCAGCAATATGAAACTCGGTAGCGGATTTATGCCGATGAAAGCCATGCTGGAACGCGGTATCCGTGTCACACTGGGTACCGATGGCGACGCCAGCAACAACAATCAGAACCTGTTAGAGGAAATGCATCTGGCAGCGCTGATTCACTGTGGTTATACAAAAGATCCGACATTACTGCGCACCAGCGACCTCCTGTCCATGGCTACCTGCAACGGCGCAGCCGGACAAGGCCGTCCGGACTGCGGCAGTCTGGCAGCCGGTATGAAATGAAAGCGGATCTGATCGCCATCAACCTGGACGCGCCGCATCTGATGCCCGATCACGATTCTGCCTCCCTGCTGGTCTATGCAGCGCAAGCCTCCGACGTTGTGATGACGATGGTGGACGGCTGCGTGTTGTATGATCATGGTGAGTTCCTGACCATCGACCGGGAACGCGTGCGCTATGACCTGCAGCAAACGCTGGGCAGTCTTTTTTAACTTGAAATCAAACCGCATTTAAAGGGGAAAAAACATGGAAAGAGCCGATCAGGATCTGGCTTTCATGCTGCGTTATGAGAATGTGGCGTGGTATGAAAACGGACAAGTCCGCATTTTAGACCGCCGGATTTATCCGACCAGAGTGGAATTTGTCGTTTGTAAGAATCATATAGAAGTGACCAAAGCCATCACTGACATGGTCACGCAAAGCGCCGGACCATATACCGCGGCAGCCATGGGGATGGCGCTGGCAGCGTATGAATGCCGGGACAAAAACGAAGCAGAACAGAAGCGCTACCTGCTGCAGGCTGCGGAAACCATCGCGCATGCCCGTCCGACCACGGTGGATCGCATGAATGCGATTGTCAAAGGCTGTTACCGTGCTGCAGAAACAGCGCTGGCTGCCGGAGAAAACGTCAGCGACGCCATCGTACGCTACACGATTGAAACCAATAACGCGCGCTATAACAAAATCGGGATCATCGCAAAATATCTCGTTGACATGTTCCCGCACAATGGGAAAATCCTGACGCAGTGCTTTGGTGAGACGATCGTCGGACAGATGCTGAAAGAAGCCCGCAAACGCGGCAATGAACTGCGTATCTTCTGCGCGGAAACACGCCCGTATTTCCAGGGCGCCCGGCTGACTGCCAGTGTGGCGAAAGATATGGGATTCGATGTGACAGTCATCACCGACAATATGCCGGCCTTTGTGATGCAGAATGAGAAAATCGATGTGTTCACTTCCGCTGCGGACGTGATTTGCCAGGATGGCTATATCACCAACAAAATCGGGACGTTCCAGATTGCAATCGTCGCCAAATATATGGGCATCCCCTATTTTGTGACCGGATCACCGGACTATGGTCATCCCGATGTCAGCACGGTCAAGATCGAGATGCGCGACCCGGAATTCGTGCTGCAGGCAATGGGAGTACGCACGGCGATGGCTGGCGTCAAAGGGTATTACCCGTCCTTTGATATTACACCGCCCAGTTTGATCAGCGGTGTCGTGACCGATTGTGGCATTTTCTCGCCATATGATCTGAAGCGCTATTATCAGAGCGGCAACAGCGGAGAATTCGAAATCGTTGTCTGAGTTAATGGTTGGAAGTTATCCTTTAAAGTATAAGACAGGCTGGTTGCCCGGAAAAGCAACCAGCCTGTTGTTTTTTTACTGGAGAAGGTGGTGAATTGTATATTTTCGGATGAAAGGAAAGAATGGCCAAATGATGATGTTCCAAGTGTCACACGTTCGTGTCGCTATTTGCTCATTTTTTTCATTTTCATAAAGTTGAAAATGAATGGTTATTGAATCACATATTTGGTAATTTCACCAGTTTCTGCGTTCTTTATACTAGTAAAACGAAAAACTTTGTCACAAGGGTCCAGTTCAATTGGTTCGTAAATGGCAGAGCCATAATCATAGGATGTTCCAAGTTTAGCTCGTGGAGCGATATGGATTTCCCAGTTTACTAAAATCGGATTGACTCGGTAAACAAGAAGAATATCCTCTATACGAAGAGGTGGCAGATACGACCACTCATTATGATCTGGAGAATACCAAACATAGGTTTCATAGTCTCCAAAATCGTATGGTTCCATAATTTCTGGTATATACGTTAAAGTACGATCTCGAACATAACCTGCCAATTGAAAACTTTTCGGATCCAATCCTTTATAAATTGTAGGTGTAAGGTTTCGAATCTGCAGACGTATCTGTAATAAACGTTCGCCTTTTTCAGCTTTTGCATGAATTTCAGTAAGATTAAAGATTTTATACAGATCGCGGGAAATCATACTAACGGTAGATGGTTCAAATGGAAATGAAATTTCAAAAGAACTACCGCACAAATAATTCTCACCTGGTTTTACGGTGACGGAATCATTTTCTGCGAATACGGGAATCGCTATCAGATTCAGTGCCAATAACACAAGAATCATGCTTTTTAATTTCATAAGACCTCGATTAATTATTGTTTCAGTGCTTTTGGCAATAAAAATTTTACATTTTCAGAAGATGTTTCACCCGTGAATGTCGAAGGCGAAAAAGTGATAATCCAGTTTTCTGCTTCCGGGAATATTTCGAATACTAAAACAGTGGAAAGCATTTTCCCAGGTTCGATACTAGAAAAGAATGGCGGAAGATTAAACCCAGATGATGCTTTGGCACTCATAATATAATCTAAATGATAGGTACCATATGCATGATTTAAGTAAGTTTCTTGAGCAGTAAATGAATTGGGCGCAAGCCATTTTTTAGTTTGATCACTGGTGTTGGAAATTCCAATACGCACAATTAGATATTTCAAATCTAAATCTGCAATGATCGAATTGCTTGATTTTGTTACGACAGGTTGCCCCATAATCTGTATTTGATAATCACCACACTCCAGAATTGATCCGACATTTAAAATCTCCGGAAAATTGGAAATGACCTCGTTCGAAGAAATATTACTTCTATTTGGAGAACCTTGTACTGAGATGATTCCCTGATAAAGCAACAGAACCATACTGGCAGACCAAAATGCAAGAAATGATTTAATTTTCATATTCTTTAATCCTCTCGCTGTCCGGTGCCATATACAACAAAATTACCAATCGAACAGGTAACTGTTAATCCGCCTTTGGATAAAATTGGGCCATAACTCCAGGATACTTTATCCGGAATTGTAATGCCCTCCTTGGTTGTTAGTATCTTATCTTCAAATGATTTAACGAGGATGCCATTGATATATATGTCAACGTTTCCGCTTAATCGAATGATTTCGACACGATAAACCTTTACTGATGAGTCACTATGGATTGTTGGATCTGTTTGCATGGATTCCCAATCAGAATAAAATTGGTTATCTATATCCACTGCAGGAAATAAATTATTTCCAATTGATTTGAATTCCAAATCAGAAACTTCACTTTTGCCAAATTCAACTCGTTTAATAGGGCCTTTAGTTTGACTTACTCCTTTGCCAGTTTTAGAGAGTCTCACTATTTTTTCTACTTCATCAAAGCGATACATCAGTTCTAAATTGTGTCTTTCATGTCCTATGAGATAAAAATCACGAAAGGAATCCCTGGGTCCAATTTTGTAATCATTTATTGCTTTATAAATGCCGTCTTGAGGATCTATAAATACTCCATAACTCGTATCATATCCTATTAACATAGAATCAGAATAATAAAAGAAACAACTACCTGTATTTTCTGGATAATTATCGCTGACAAACAAATCCGCATACAAGTAAAAATCTCTCAAATATCCTGCTCCTTGTCCCAATTCCGAGCCATGAATGATTTTTCTTTTAGCAGGTTGATCTGAATATATCATTTGCTTGAATGTCTTCCCATCTTTACAACGACCCAACAGCGCCCAGTTGTCTGTATCCATTGTTTCATAAGGAAAATAAGATAGCCCCAATGGATCAAAATACCATATTTCTGCCGGGAAACGATAGTATTTATTAGTCATTTTTTGTGAGAATTGATCTTTAATTTTTAATACAGGGAATTGCTCTGTCATTGTAAGCTCTTTTTTTATATTGTCTTCATTTGCAAGGGCTGAAGTCATAGGAAAAAAATTAATCAAAAAGAGAATTATAAAAACCATAATGTTTCTATTCATGTTATACCTGTCTTCTATTTGACTACCAATGGAATTTCAACTTCGCAATATGGTGAATCATTGCCTCGCTCTGTTGGAAGAAATAAAAGCGTCCATCCTTTTTTCGCTGTTGGGACTACATCAAAAACAAGATTGATCGTAGAAAGGGATGTAAAAAACAATGGATCGGATAATGTGTTCCAACCGTTTTTGAGATTCGTCAACATCGTTACGGCATAATCTAATGGATAGAATTCTTCTTTTCCGTTCTCATCAATATTTTTTATTGAAAAACTTTTTTTATCAAGTCCAGTCCATTTTCTATCGGCAAGGAACAGAATTTCTGTTTTGAAATACAAATAGTTTTCTACAGCGGTTCGGCCGCTGGTGGATTTTCCAATAGTCGGTTTTTCCATCAATTCGATGAAAATATCATTATTACATCCAAAAACATTGTCGTTTGGCTCATCCAACAAAATTGGATCTACATTCGCAAGGCATGGAATAACAGAAACTAGCAGAGCAACTAATAGTATTACTAAAATGATTTTTCCCTTCATAATGTGCCTGCCTTTTATTTGATTCGCATTGTGAAATCGTCATAATCACAACGGATTCGGTTCCCACCTTCAGACAATTCAGAACCAGATTCAAAGGAAACAGTTTCCTTAATTTTGTCTTCATAGCTGAAAAGAAACTCACCATTTCCATAAACATACACGGTCCCGCTTAACCGGAAAAAATCAAATTTGTTCTTTTTTTCTGGATTCAAATTGGACAAATCCGCGATTTTCTCATAAGTGATTTCACTATCAACAGGTGTAAAAAAATAAGCATTTTCACCAGGGTATAGAATTACACCGCTTTCGCGACCTTTGCCCATTAAAACGACATTACTGTATCGTATCCAGCATTTCCCACCAGTTTTGGCAGGTATATTTTCCTTTTGCTGAACAGAATACGTGACATGGAATTCATCTTTTCTGACTTGTTCAAAAGTTAAACGTTTGTTACTTGTCTTAATACTTATTTCAGAGGGAAGCATAGACATTAGCACATCAGTTCCCTTCCCATCATAAATATAGTATTGATGAATTGTATCCGTATTGATCATTTCATTAACATAACCCTGTTCTTCTGAAAAATTCTGTCCAAAAGCGTCGCGGATAAATATTTCCCTATCAGCAATATTTAATAAGTTTTTGGGGCCGATGGGTTCTGTTGTTTTATCCTCTACGACATAAAAAGAAGCTGAGACTGCAAAAAGAATTGTGATAAAAACGAAAAGCACAATGAGAATCCGGTTCTTTTTCATAATTATTTAACTACCTTTCGAACAATTAAATTGTCAAAGGAACAGCTTGTTGTCTCTCCATTCGCAAAAACAGTTGTACCATACACAAGTTGGAAAGGACCGTTTTTTCCATCATGGTATTGACTGACAAATACATCATCAACAAAGAAAAA
The DNA here is from genome assembly GCF_001192795.1 of Flexilinea flocculi. Classification (GTDB taxonomy): domain Bacteria; phylum Chloroflexota; class Anaerolineae; order Anaerolineales; family Anaerolineaceae; genus Flexilinea; species Flexilinea flocculi. Next base: position 269,879 of record NZ_DF968180.1, read on the forward strand.
AGTTTGCCCAGTTAGACGTACAATTGTCATTTTTTTCTGATTTCTTTGAGTAGAAAACGTATCTAATTGCATTTGTATTCCAGCATCAGCAGTTTTCTCTTTGACATCAAGAATAACAGCCGAATCACTAAGCAATAATCCAATGGTTGAAACAGATTCTTCTGTCCCGTTAATACTGATGGGTTCATTAACATATCCGATGAAGCAACCGCCTTGATTGCCGGGGAAAACATCATTAACTTGAATATCCATTGAGAGATAGAAGTTTTGCAGGTTCCCAGCATTAAGTTTTGTCACAGCTCTGTAATCATGCACAGAATCAGAATTAGTAAACATCACTATGTTGCGATATCCATCCTGATTGCTTGTTTGAATTGCAGTAGCAGATCCAACATCAGAATAAGTGGCGACCATCGGATTCGAGAAAAAATCCTCCATAACTTTTATGGGAAAAAGGTTGTCGAGATTCTTAATCAACACCTTAATCATAGAATCATTCACAACAATAGAATTTTCAAGATTGTTTCGATTTTGTAAAACAATCTCGTAATTTTCCGCTCCATAAACAGCTTCTTCGTGTGTGAAACCTTCAAATTCCAATTGTCGGATCAAATCATCCCGAGAAAAGCTCATGGATTCGATATAGGATTTAGCTTTTTTTGCTGCTTGTTCATTCCAATCAACATTGACAATTTCCACAGCAGCAACAGCATTTTCATGGGGGAAACCTTCATATTCTAATTGTTTAATCAAGCCATCTCTCGAAAAAGCGATGTTTTTAAGATACGACTCAGCTTTTTTTTGTGCTTGCAAATTGGTATCAGAATAAATCTGATTAACGCCAAACAAAGCTTCTTCATTTGAAAAACCGTCATATTCTAATTGGTCAATTAAACCATCTTTTGAGAAAGCCATAATTTCGAGATAGGAGTTCGCTTTTTTTACAGCTTGTTCAAACCAATCAGCGTTACAATTGTCAACGCCATAGACCGCTGCAGAATGTGAAAAGCCTTCATATTCGAGTTGTTTTATTAAACCGTCCCGAGAAAAGCTCATTATACTTAAATAACTTTTTGCTTTGGACGTCGCCTGAGAATTTTCATTCGACAATGCGAACTTATTTACAAAGGACATAGTTGAGTTGGCTGCGATAGCATTTGCACTAAATCCGAAGAGATGAATTGCAACCATAGTTAAAATAAAGAGAATTTTCTTTGTCATATTAATTCCCCAAATAGAAATCGACGTAAACCAAATAATTTGTTTTATAAATAATTATTATTATTGTTCTAAAATAATATTATAAATCAAAAAAATTTTCCTTTTAGGCCTTTAATGAACTGATCGGTAATAATTCATCATAATATGCAATATATTTGCACAAACAAGATGGAGCGATAGTATTATCTCGCAACCCATCCCGAAAATATTTTTGATCATCATATGTATCTGTAAATTTCTTTTTGAAATTTTTCAAGTTCCAAATACTTTTTGGTCAAAAAACTCATATTGTCAAGCTCGCATCGAGTTCTCTATGGTTCGATTCTGTCCAAATCGATGAACACAAAATCATCCTGAGGGACTGTCCTATTGCGAAGTGAGATGCTAATTTCCAATTACAACTTTCGAATCAACGTGAACAAATATTTTTACAAGACGAATCATCTTTGAGTAACTGTTCAGCGAGTTCGCGTTGAAGAACTAACGATCTTTTCATCCAAAAAGGATTTGCACGAAGTACGTCATTGAAGAATACAAAAGATATGGGTATTGAACCTTTCGAATTCATTGAAACGCCGTCTTTACCAAAATTGGTAACTGAGTTAATGTCCGATGAATTAATCAAGGAATTGACAAATGAAGAATGAACTTTTTGAAGGATTATGCGAAAGTTTGAATCAGGCGATAGCCATTGAAAAAGGAACTGCCAAACCATCGCGTAAATTCACCTATGAACCGATTGACATCCGAAAAATCCGGGAAAAGCATGACTTGTCACAGAAACAGTTTGCCAATAAACTCGGAATCAGTCCGAGTACGCTGCGCAATTGGGAACAAGGAAGCGTCTACCGGAACACGAAAAGCAATATGCGAAGTACTTTGATTTCAGAATAACTCCGAAGCATGGAGCAAAGGTGGTGATCAAGGAATAAGCCGGTGAACAGAACGCTCGTTTCATCGGAGCAGAGCCTTAATGGGAAACTGTTTGTACAGATCATCGCATTGATGTTTTTGTCATACATAAAAATGCAGATGCAAATAACTGAACTGATGAAGGATTATACGATTGGCTCGCTATTGGATAAACTCGATGTTCCTGAATGCTTCGAAGAACCTGATCGAAGTCTGAGGGTTGGTGAGGAATTGGAGAAGCAAAAGGATATCTGCACAAAACTTGATATCCAGTAACTTTCTCGTTATGAGTTGGCGTGAATCCAGGTTATAGCGTAACCGAACGTAGGTTTGAACCGGCACTTTGTGATCCCTTTTTGTAATATATATCGCGTAGTAATGTGAATCTTGCCATTTCAATCGATCAGTATTGTATCGATTGCTATCAAGAATATATCATTGAAACGTTCCCTCAAGTGGGAATGTTTATCTGGTATGACCCGAGTAATCCTCGTTGAATTTTATAAGTTATATCTGATATAATCATTGATTAGAAGACATTTCTCTGTTATAACTAACAAAATATGGGCGAGGGAATCAATGATCAAGCGAACATCTTACCTGCAGAAAATCCATCCGTTCATCGGGCTTGATTTAGTTAAAGTGCTTACCGGGATCAGGCGCAGCGGAAAATCAGTGATGTTCTCATTGATCATGGATGAACTCCGCGAACAGGGTATTCCGCAGGAACATATAATCAGCCTGAATTTTGAAAATTTTGAGAACAATCATCTCTGTACTGCCGAAAAACTTCACACATATGTTTCTGACATGATTGTCGATTCCAAAGACAAGTATTATTTATTCTTCGATGAAATCCAGGAAGTAGAAAGATGGGAAAAATGCGTTAACTCCCTGCGTGTGAAGTATGATTGCGATATCTATATTACCGGGTCAAATGCGAAATTGTTATCCGGTGAATTAGCTACCTACCTGGCTGGCAGGTATGTGGAAATCACGATCTATCCTTTTTCATTCGCGGAATTCTGTGATTTGTATTTGGAAAGGAACCCGCAGGCTTCAACACCAGAAATCTTCAATCAGTATATTCGATTTGGCGGAATGCCGTTTTTAACAAATCTGAATTTTTTACCGGACCCTTCAAAACAATACCTTCAGGATGTTTTTAACTCGGTAGTTCTGAAGGATGTTGTCAGCCGTAACAATATTCGGGATACTGCTTTGCTTGATAAAATCATCACCTATGTTATGGCAAACATCGGGCGGACGTTTTCCGCGACAGGCATATCAAAGTATTTCAAAAATGAAAATCAGATCGTGTCGCCGGAGACAATTCTAAACTATCTGCAAGCTTGCGAAGATGCATTTCTTCTCTTCAGTTTTCATCGTCAAGATCTGATAGGAAAGAAAATTCTCACTGTAAACGACAAGTACTACATGGCAGATCATGGCATCCGTGAAGCTGTATATGGAAAAAATGAACGGGATATCAACCAGGTACTGGAAAACATTGTAGCCATTGAATTATTGCGACGCGGGTGGAAGGTAACGATCGGAAAAATTGATTCGCTTGAGATTGATTTTGTCTGTGAAAAACAAGAAATGAAACAATATATCCAGGTTGCTTATTTGCTGGCATCTCAGGAAACAATTGACAGAGAATTCGGTAGTCTGGAAAAGATCCCGGATAATTACCCCAAATATGTGATTTCGATGGACGAATTTGACATGAGCCGGAATGGAATTACGCATATGAATCTACGAAATTTTCTGCTTCAATCGGAATGAATAATGACATTTCATCTTGGGATGATTCCCGCTTTCTATCTGATAAAGCGTTAATCCACTTAGCAGGCAGTCCCGTTCAATTACCCTTGTACATTCACGATTCAGACGTTCAGGTTATACCTTATTTCTAAATTCGCTTCGAATCTTTCTCCTGCGAATCTCTCGACCAAAACAGTGAAACAGTAAATCCAAATCTCTTCTCATTTTATCTGTGAATTGAAAAATAAATGTAATTTATGAAGATGAAAGCGGAAAAAAACAGGTTGCATTTACTTTTTCAATTTATGCCTTCTCTTCTCCTTTTGGTTTTTTTTATTCTACTCAGAGTGTTTTATTGGGGTGGTATCCGTTCAAACGATCACTTGGTACCCTTTCAAACGAGCGTTTACAATATTATTAACACGCGTGTTAATAATATGCTATAGACATAATAATTTTTTTTCACACTTCAAAAATGTAGATCATTGTGAGCAAATAGTCTGAAATTAAGGTTATGAATTTATAAAGTCTTGGATTTTCCCAGTTTGCTAAAAAAATTCAGCCGATCTGACTGAAGACCGGCTGAATCATGTGTCGGAAAACAAATTATTGGTTGACTACATTGACCGGCGTACCAGCCAAAAACTGCCTGAGATTATCTACGGCAGCATCCATCAGCCGCTGCCGGCTTTCTTTGGGCGCCCAACTGATATGCGGCGTGATAAAGCAATTCTTTGCCTGAAGCAGCGGGTTGTCATTTTTGATAGGTTCCGAAGAAACAACATCCAAACCGGCTGCCGCGACTTTCCCGGAGTTCAATGCATCTGCCAAATCTTTTTCTACGATTAACGGTCCGCGGGAGTTGTTCAGAATGATCACACCATCCTTCATCTTGCTGATGGAATCTTTGTTGATGATCCCTTCAGTGGACGGAAAGAGCGGACAATGGAGCGCGATGACATCCGAAGTTTTCAGCAGCGTATCCAGATCGACATAATCTGCGACTGCTTTGCCGGCATCGCTTGGATGCTCATCATAAGCGATGACTTTCATGCCCAGCGCCTTTGCGATGGCAGCAGTCCGCTGACCGATGCGTCCGAGCCCGATGATCCCCATGGTTTTTCCTTCCAGTTCGATCAAAGGATAATCCCAGAAACACCAGTCCGCGCTATTTGCCCACTTGCCGTTATGCACAGCATTGCTGTGATGACCAATATTATGGCAGATCTCCAGCAGCAGCGCAATTGCAAATTGCGCAACTGCAGCCGTTCCATAGGTAGGAATGTTGCAGACGGGGATCCCTTTTTCTTTTGCGGCGGCTACATCAACGACGTTATAACCGGTGGCAAGCATGCTGATGAAGCGTATTCCCGGACAGGCATCTAAAACAGCTTTGCGGATCGGAGTCTTATTCGTATATACATATGCAGCATCTCCAATCCGCGAAATAATTTCATCATCATCGGTGCAGGATGTGCGATCGTATACTTGTAATTCTCCAAGCTTTGCCAGCTCATCCCAGGAGAGGTCACCGGGATTTTCCGCATATCCATCCAATACGACAATTTTTGCCATGATCTCCTCCGTATTATGAAATTGACTCAGTCCTGTACCAATGCCCAGGCACGGTTCAGGACACGTTTGGTATTAGCGAGAATGATATCTGCATCCTCACCGTTGAATGGTGTGACTTCCATGGAAAGGACATATGGATCATCTGCATGGAAGAAACCTTCCTCTTTGATCACAGTCAGGTAATCGACAAGTTCCATGGTATCGTTGGCGCTCTTTGGAAAACCGAAACGCGGGTGTTTATCGCCATAGGCATCAAAGCCTTTTTGTACCACAGCATTTCCGAAGTGGAAATGATTGATATACGGACGCAATGTGCGAATAACAAAATTCGAGGTCTCAAAGGTGGTTGGGAAATGGGAAAGATCGACCATCAAACCAAAATTAGCACATTCGCGGCGCATTTCAGCCGCAAATTTGGCCGCATACGGAGCAGGACCGATCAATGCAGCTTTATCCATGTCATAATCAAAGACTTCCAGATTGATGGTCATGTTTTTTTGAGCGGCATGGGCGCAGACGTTTTTCGTGGTTTTTAACAGCTGTGCAAAAGCCTGATCTTTCGTCTGTATTTCCCATTTTCCTGCCAGAAAAGCCACACTTTTTGCGCCAAGATACGCTGCCTCATCCACGGCATTCATCAGCGTTTTTTCCGCTTTTTCGCGTTCTGTTTCATCAATGGCATTGGGATTCAATTTTGGTCCAAGCAGGCAGGGCTGCGCCCCATAACAGACTTTCAGATGTGACTGGTCAAGTATCTTTTTGGCTTTATCACGAGTCTCATCATCGCTGAAATGTGTGATCTCGACTGCGTCGAAATAGTCATCGCAGGCGATAATCTTCAAAGAATCCAGAACTGAATAGGCCAAAGCCGGATGTGACATCCATTGAATCGTGCCGACTTGGAAATATTTATGGATCGAGTCTCTCATTTTTGCCCTCCATTGCAGATGATGGATCGCTGTAATTTGAAAAATAGGAAGAATTCAATATTATGGTGCGGTTTTTGCATTTGAATCGCAGGGCGAATTAATCATTTGAACTATTGATACGGATCGAAATCCATGTATGTTTCGTAAAATCGCCACATCGGGGCAGACTGCTGGTTTAGAAAGCAAATAAAAATGTCAAATCATTGACATTGGTGCCGCTGGGACCGGTTTTCAACAGGTCGTTCAGGGCTTCAAAATAATGATAGGCATCATTGCGATTGAGGAAATCCTCCGGCTTGAGACCGTGAGCCAGTCCTTTCTGCAGCGTTTCATCGCTTACGAAAGCGCCGGCTGCATCGGTTGGACCATCTTCTCCATCTGTGGCAAGTGTCACGAGGGCAGAACCTTTCATGTCCGACATGGGACGCACGGCAGCCAAGGCAAGCTCCTGGTTCCGTCCGCCCAGTCCATTCCCATGGATATGAACCGTTGTTTCTCCGCCGAAGATCATCAGCGCCGGGCGGTGAATCCAGGAACCAGGACGATCAATTTCAGAGAGGAATGCAGGCAGCATGGCTCCGACTGCAGCAGCTTCTCCAGTAAGCATTGTGCTGAGGATAACGGAGTTGAAACCAAGTTGGCGCCCTTTTTCGGCTGCTGCAACCGCAGCAATACGATTGTCTGCAGCCAGACAGTTGATGATTTTTTTGCAGCAGGGATCGTCATTCTTCAGCGTCTCAGGGATCAGACCCATCTGTCCATCCTGCAACACTTTCAGGATCGAGGCTGGAACGCTTCCCCGCAATTGATATTTGTCCAGAATACGGATTGCGTCATCGAACGTGGATGGATCGGGTACGGTAGGACCGGATGCGATGGTACTCAGATTGCTGCCCACGACGTCAGACAGGATGATCGATACACATAAAGCCGGAGCTGCCTGTAATGCAAGGCCGCCGCCTTTGACCAGATCCAGATGCTTGCGCATGGTGTTGAATTCATTGATATCCGCCCCGCAGGCAAGGATCTGTGCGCTGAAATCCTGCATGTCCTTCAGGCTCACGCCAGGACGCGGACAGGTCAGCAGTGCTGAGCCGCCGCCGGAAATCAGGAATATTACCAGGTCATCCGCCAGCGTTTTTCCGAGCATGGCGAGGATAGCATTTGCCCCTTGCACGCTTCCGTCATCCGGAACCGGATGACCGCCTTTGAAGATACGGTATTTTTCCGAAAATTGAAAAGAATCATCGATATGTTTGGTGAGAATGATTCCTTCTGTGACCGCATCGTGCAATACGGAATCCACTGCTGCAGCCATGCTCAGCCCGGCTTTCCCGATTGCGACAAGGTAGATATGTTTGAATTGTTTCCATTCAAATGTTTTCCCTGCGATGATCAGTTGGTCCTGTTCTCTTTGCAGCACTTTTGGAATGAAAACTTTCGGATTTACTGCTTGAAATGCTGCCGAAATAATGCTTTGAATCTCATTGTTCATAATACATGATCTTCCCTGATAATTTGAAACCGGATGATGTTATTATACCGAAAGGTTTGTATCCATCATATTCGCCAAAAAAGTATACCATCATTGAGATCCGATAATTCGGAGTAAATCGAAACCAGCAATATCAAATTTGGAAAGAATTATTTGTTATTGTGATATTTTTACGCACAGCCCTCGATGCTCGCCAGTTCGCATCAAGCCCTCCCGGGTTCGAATCCCCTCAAATCGGTTAACAAAAAAACCGTCCTGGTGGACGGTTCTGCGGAGAGAGAGGGATTCGCGTTTTGCTGCGCAAAACTTACCCTTCGCTGCGCTTGGTCCTCGATGCTCGCCAGCTCGCATCAAGCCCTCCCGGGTTCGAATCCCCTCAAATCGGTTAGCAAAAAAACCGTCCTGGTGGACGGTTCTGCGGAGAGAGAGGGATTCGAACCCACGATGAGATTTCCCCATACCTGTTTTCAAGACAGGCGCCTTAAACCACTCGGCCATCTCTCCCAATACGCAAACGATTTTATCATGATTCTGAAGACACAACAAGAAAAAGTATCATTGCTCAATTCGAAATCCAGCATTTTTTCGAACCGTTGTACTCCATTACGGAAATATCCGCAAAAATTCAGCGATCCACCGTCTAGAAGCCGCATTCCGCATAGTTAGGGAAACTTTTTTGGGCGCCGCGCTTCTGTACGCTCAATGCGGCGGCATGACTGGCTTTTTTCATTGCCTCTTCCACCGGAATTCCAGATGCAATGAAATATGCGACTGTACCGATAAACGCATCTCCTGCACCGGTTGTGTCGACTGCAGTCACTTTCTCTGTTTCCACTAGTACTGTTTTTCCCTCTGACATCAATAGACTGCCCTTGCTCCCCAGCGTGATGATGACATTTTTTACACCCCGGGAGAGGAAATCTTTGCCAGCTCGTTTCACATCTTCGATTGTCTTCACCGGGAATCCGACGATATGAGCAGCTTCCGATTCGTTCGGACAAAAATAATCACATAATCGGTAGATTTCATCCGGGAAGTCTTCTGCCGGAGCAGGATTGAAGATCGTCGGAACACCATACATTCTGGCAATTTGCAGAAAACGCAGTGTGGCATTCAAGTTGATCTCATTCTGGCAGACCAGTACATCGGCTTTACCTATTGCAGCGGCTGCTTTCTCAATTTCCTCTTCGCTAAAGGAGAGGTTGGCGCCACCTACTACAATGATGGCATTTTGCCCGTTTTCCTGAACAGTGATGGCTGCGATACCGGTCGATGCTTCTTTCGTTGTATACACACAACTGGTATTCAGACCACAGGCAGTGAAGTTTTTCATATAATCTTTTCCGAAAGTATCTTCACCGATTTTCGCAATCATCCATACTTCACCACCCAGTTTTGCCGCCATTACAGCCTGATTAGCACCTTTGCCTCCGAAATAGGTCTGAAATGCATTTCCATGAATGGTTTCACCTGCCATCGGCATTCGCTGAACGGTAGTGACAAGATCCATATTCGCTGATCCGGCAACACAGATAACTGGTTTTTTCATAACGACTCCTGAATGATTAGAAAATGATTGCGGCAAAAAAAGATTGCGCTCTGCGCCAAGCAGCCTGCTATCGCTTTTTTACCGTATGCCATTATTGTAGCTCAAATCAACTCTTCCGTAAAACAAACAGCGATTCGAACTATGGATAAGCTTTACGAATTAATTAAGAAGATTTGTTATTCACATGGTGTTGCACTCTGCGTAATACCATGTGAATAACAATGCATTCTTTTCATATTTCGAATTATTGTGAAACAAACAGTAAGTCGACATATTGACTTACTGTTTGAAAAAAAATTCTTTATTGTTCTATTCTTTTAACACAAAGCGCACTAACACGAGAACGACTGATATTCTCAGAACGTCACGCCGCCTTCCAGGATCACATTGCAATAAGGTGTGCATTCTCCGGTCCGGATATGTACTTTTGCTATGCGGGACATGGCTTTAATCGCTTCATGCGGTTTGGCTTCCACCGGAAAATCATCGCCGATCATCTGCAGCAGACGCTGATAAGCCGGTGTGCTTTTTTCGGCCATTTCGCTGCTGATGTAAGCCTTCTGTACTTTCAACTCTGACAAGACTGTTGTTAAAACATCAAAGAAACCCGGAATACCGGCACAAACTGCCAGGTCGACGAAAGGCACTCCCGGCTGGCAAGGCATGCCTGCATCACCAATCAGTATGGTGTCAAAATGTTCCAGCTCCGCCACGATTTTTGAAATTTCACCGTGATAGATACCACTTTTCTTCATTTTTTTCTCCAACATAAAAATGCAGGTTTGCCTTAGTAATTTGAAATAAAGACACATTTTTCGAATAAGCCGAAAAACTTATTCCATATTTCAAATCACTGGATCTGTCTGTTGCAAACCTGCATCGTAATTTTTACCTCTTGAATCTAACTGTGCAGATAAGTCTCCCAGCCAAGATAGCCTTCGAAGGCTTCGGTGATGATCTCCGCAAGGTTTTCCTTTGCAACGGCAACGTGATGTTCGAATCCATTCAAACAGATGAAACGCATCAGATCCTGAAGATCCGGAATTTCAACAACGGCGCGGGCGCCGAATGTCTTCAACTCATCGTCCACAAATTTTCCTTCGCCGGTGTAAGCCCGGATCACCCCATTGACCTCATCCGTGGTAACACGCGCATACGTTAATTTTCCGCTCGGAATTCTGCCCTCTACCGTTCCCATGGTATTTTCTGTCCCCATCGTGGTCGCCAGAATTTTTGCATTGCTCATACAGCAACCCGGCACAAAACTCTTGGCGAAATTGCCACAGTGGAAAAGGACACAGTGATTTTTATCGCTGCCATAGTTATTATTCCAATCGACCAGAATGGCAGGTGCTGCACCGGCAAGCTGTAAAGCGTACATGGATACAAGACCTGTAATATCTGTCTCACACGCTGAGGGCATCAGATTTTCACTCATCATGCTCATCAGAGTGCAGACATTTACGCCGTAATTCTGTTGAATCGAATTCCAGCATTGAATGGCAGTTGCGTCGATTTCATTATCCGCGATCCATTGATCCAGGATACCCTTGAATTTAGCCATGCGGAGCAGAGCGTCCTGCGGAATGCCATCATGCGGCATATAACTGTCAATTTTTTCCAATGCCGATTTCACAATGCGGTCATCATCGCTTAACCGGGATGCCGGACCGATCAGTTCGGAAAGATCCGCTGTAATGACAGAAATTCCGACATTTTCGAGCATTTTTTCACTGTAACGAACTGTATTAAACGCTGTTGGTCGGGCACCGACTGCACCGAGTCGTGCGTTGTGCATCTTGTTGACAATGCGGCAGACACCTGCGAATTTCCGCAGGTCTGCTTTAAAACTCTCCTCAGCTGGGAAGACACAGTGATCCGTTGTGACCGAGAAGTTATAACCGTACTGCCGGAGGTTGTTACAAACCGAGATTTTGCCGCAGAAAGAATCACGGCGGTTTGCCACATCCAGTTTCTCCAGATCATCTGGGAAAGCTTGTACCAGAATCGGTTTCCGCAAACCGGAAAGCTTGATTGTATCCGCAATTCCGCGCTCATCACCAAAATTTGGCAGACTGATGAGGATACCGTCGATCTCATCAGCATGGCGTTTGAACAATTCGGCACATTCCTTTGCATGTGCATATGTCGTGACAGCGCCGTGTACACCCGTGTTTTCATCCAACGTTATATAATCGATTCCCAATTCTTCCAATACGGCAAACATTTGTTTTCGGGCATCGAAAACAAGACTGGCAGGGAAAAATTCTCTCGATCCAAATAAGACAGCCAATGTGATTTTTTTCATACGATCTCCTGATATCGTTCTGATAAATTGAATGGATGGTTTCCAAAAACCCGGACCATTCTCTAATACGTCAGAGAACGTTGTTTTGCAGAAAATGGTCCTGTATCATCCGATGCTTTCAATACAAACTGCGGATTAACTGTACAACAATGCTATTCGTGTACAACTGTCCGCCATATTTCTTTTCCAGCAAAGAAATATAACGTCAGGATTTCCTTGCTGGAAAAGAAATGAAGGAACGGAAATGAATCCGTTCCTTCTTGAAAGCTAAAAAATCGATTACTTGCAGGAAGTAACACCCTCGATCGGGGCGAATTTCGCATACATGCAGGCATTCTCTGCATTGACCAATACACAATCGATGGATTGTTTTTCTTCCTTCTGGAATTTACCATTGGTCAGGTAATAGTCTGCCTGTTCAACGGCTGCGATGGAAATGGCTGCAACCGGCTGCAGGCCGGTGGCTTTAATACCACCGTCTTTAATGGACTGGATCACATCATCGGAACCATCAAATCCCATGACAATGACGTCTTTCTTGCCAGCGGCATCCAATGCAGCTTTGGCACCCAAAGCCATGGTATCGTTTCCGCAGATCACACCCTTGACATCCGGATTGGCCTGAAGCATGGTTTCCATTTTTTCGAAAGCTTCAGTCTGATCCCAGTTGGCAGTATCCTGAGCAATCATTTTCATATCGGGATATTCGTCGATGACGTCATGAAAACCCTGAGAACGGACATGGGCGTTGGTATCGGTATCACGGCCGGTCAGCTCGATATAGGTGCCTTCTTCTTCCATCAGTTCGACAAAGTATTCAGCAACCATGGAAGCGCCTTGATAGTTGTTGGAAACGATCTGGGCAGCGGCAATACCTTCTTCACTGATTTCACGATCGATCAGGAAAGTCGGGATTCCGGCATCTTTGGCTTTCTGAACAGCGCTGACAGTTGCGTCGGCACCGGCATTATCAAGGATAATTGCCTTAGCGCCTTCAGCGATGGCGGTCTCAAACAGTTCCATCTGCTTGTTGGCATCATCATCATGGACGACTGATTTTGTGGTATAGCCAAGCTCTTCTGCTTTTGCAACTGCAATTTCAGCCTCAGAACCAAAAAACGGATTCGAATGTGATGGAGTGATCACATAGATCAGTCCTTTGCTGTCTGCAGCGGAAACGGCTGCTACGCTGGTTAACACCAGAGCAAGAACAACGATGAATAACAAACTCTTTTTCATTTTATTCCTTTCCTCCTGTTACAGAGATTGAAAATTTTATTTTTACGAATTAGAAATTCGTAATACACAGTATTAGAGGAGAACTACCTATTCTCTTTTTCCTCAACTTGCTGCGAGAGGGAAACACGTTCCTGAAGTCTGCGCTGCACCTGGTCGATGATGACCGCAAAAACGATGACGATACCCTTGGCAACCTGCTGCCAGAATGACGAGACGCCAGCCATAACCAGACCATCTGAAAGAATACCGATCACAAATGCACCGATGACCGTTCCGCCAATGCTGCCAATTCCACCGGAGAGGGATGCACCTCCCAAAACCACAGCAGCAATCGCTGTCATTTCATAGGAATCACCTGTCATTGGGTGCGATGCAACCAACTGTGACGCGATAATCAATCCAACTACTGAAGAACAGAAACCGGAAATTGCATAGACACCGATTTTTGTCTTGTCAATGGCTACGCCAGACATACGGGCTGCCTTCTCATTACCGCCTATGGCATAAACATGGCGACCGAAGGGCAGTTTCCGTGTGACGAAAATTGCTACGAGCATAAAAACCAGCATGATCCAGATGCTGTAGCTGATACCCAGAAAAGAGCCGGCACCCAATTGCGGGAAACCGGTGTTCCCCAGTTCAGCGCGTCCGACTAAATTTGGAAAAGTCAAGCCGTTCGAACGGATCTGGGCAAAACCACGTGCGACATACCACATACCCAAGGTCGCAATAAAAGCTGCAACATTAAATTTCGCAATAATAAAGCCATTAATAATTCCGCAAAAAGTACCGATCGCCATAGTCAGAATCAGGACCATCGGTATTGAAGGGTAATAGGTATTTGTACCGATCGTAATCCCCTCATTGATAAATCCACCAGCCATCATTGCACATAATCCGGCTATAGAACCGACCGAAAGGTCGATACCTCCTGTCAGAATCACAAAGGTCATTCCAATCGCCAGGGTAGCATAAATCGCTACATGTTTGGTCATTACAACCAGATTGGTTGAATTCACAAAGTTTGGAACGATGATTGTGAAGATGATCAGTACAAAAATCAACGCAATAAATGCACGGCCTTTCATTAAAAATGATTCAATCTTCAGCCAGTTCGCTTTTTTTCCTTTTAATTCAGGCATTCTTCACTCCTTCAAGTTCATGACCGATGGCGGATGCAGTGACAAGCGCTTCTTCGGTTGCTTCTTCCCGTGTAAATTCTCCGGTGATTTTTCCTTTTGACATAACCAGAATTCGATCTGATACGGAAATCACCTCTTTTAACTCTGTTGACACAAAAATAATCCCATACCCTTTGGATGCCAGTTCGTTGACAAGCTGGAATATTTCAGCCTTTGCTCCGACATCAATGCCCCGCGTTGGTTCGTCTAACAGTAAAATCGTCGGATTTGTCAGCAATGCGCGGGATACGACCACTTTTTGCTGATTGCCGCCGCTGAGCGAGGTGATCAGATTGTTGGTATCCGGCACTTTAATGTGGATTTCTTCGACTTTTTTATTGATCGCTTTTTTCTCTTCTTTGGCGGAAATCCAGAATCCTTTCATCAAATTCTTCAAGCTGGAAAGAACAACATTCCCGCCGACTGACATCGTCTGTACCAGCCCGTCAACCTGACGATTTTCCGGGACAAGGATGATTCCGTCAGATATTCTTTCATCAATGTGTCTGCTTTTGATTTCTTTGTTCTGAATAAAGATTTTTCCAGAAGCGTCTTTGGCATACCCGCACAGACATTCAAATAACTCCGATCGTCCGGCGCCAACCAGACCATACAATCCGAGCACTTCACCTTTATGAACTGTAAAATTGACATGATCCACTGAAAAACCACCGCCGATGCGTGGCAGGGTAATATTCTCCACACGCATCAATTCTTCGCCAATTTGACGAGTCTGATGATAAGATTTCATCGTGTGCTTTTCACCCACCATCCAGCGGATGATCCAGGGAAGATTGATATCTTTTACTTTGGCGGATGCCATTTTATTACCATCACGCAGCACTGTAATGTAATCGCCGATCTGTAGCAATTCTTCCAGTTTGTGTGAAATGTAAATGATGGTTACACCGCTTATGAGCAATTCTCGCATCAATTTGAATAAAACTTTGACTTCATCATTGGAAAGCGCCGATGTCGGTTCATCCATGATCAAGATTTTCCGCTTTTCTGAGACAGCACGTGCAATTTCAATAATCTGCTGCTGACCGACCCGCAGTTCTCCTACCAGTTGATCCGGATTGATATTCTGTTCCATCTTTTTCAGGATTTTTACGGTTTCTGCTCGTTGTTCTTTGTAGGACACGATACCATTGACCCGTTTTTCACGACCAGTGAAAATATTCTCAGTTACTGTGAGATTCGGAAAAACCATCATTTCCTGAAAAATGATGCCGATCCCGTTTCTTCCGGCTTCTTTGATGGAGCCGTTGCTGATTTCCTTCCCCTCCAGATACAGTTTTCCGGAAGTAGGCTGCTCCACACCCGCCAATATTTTCATCAGGGTGGATTTTCCAGCTCCATTTTCACCGACCAACACATTCACTTTACCGCGATAGGCATCAAAATCGACATTGTTCAGCGCCGTCGTTCCGGGATAAACCTTGGTAATCTTTTCTGCATGCAGAATGATATCATCCGGATTTTCAGCGCGATTTTCGAGAGTCCCGGTTTTCTCAGGGAATTGTGTTTCAGACATATCAATCACCCTCTTCGACATAGACCGGACTGATTGTGACCGTATCCAGGTTTATTTTTGTCTGATTCGTCGTTAATATGGTAAACATTCCACCAAAACTGATCTTCTTACCGATCATATTTGCCCAGTCAAATTTCTCAAAAATCTCGGTTCCGACACGTTTGTTGATTTCCTTGGATACCTGACCGTATTCCGTCTGATCTTTAAAATTTCCAAACTCAATGAATCCAGCGCCATCCCGGATGGATTCGCCACTGATTTTTGGACCAATATTCAGAAAAACCTGAATATTACCATTGTAACCATCAAGACGGATCGTTGCTTTGCCGTCCTTTTTTGAAAGGTCAACCGCTTCAACTGTTCCAACTCCGCGTACGCGATAATTGTAAGCGCCGCTGACGGAAATCTTTGCAAATTCCGCCGAGCTTTCCAGATCCTTTGCAATTGCGTCCAGAACAATCGGCAGTTCTTTTGAATCCTCACGCACAGCAGGAAGCAGCTTGCTTTCCCAGATTGCATCCACATAAGCAACCCTGTCAAACTTTTCAGATTCCAACACAGCGGTTTGTTCTTGCGTATTGACAACAGTAAACTGCTTTGAACCCCAAACGAGAAAAGCAGCAATTAAAACCAGCCAGACGATCCATTTAATTTTCTTTTTCATTAAAAGCAACTCCTTCTGTTTATAAAAGGACTTTTTGTACAGAATGATTCCAGCCCGAAAAAATATTCTTTACATCTTCAGCGGCCATTGCGGGAAGATATCGCCGTACCGCCATGTCGATCTGTTGCAGCGTCTGAAGATTCGCATAAAATCCGCAAGCCAGCCCACCTGAAAAAACAGCTCCCAAAGCCGAGAGCTCCGGCAGAGATGATGCGATCAATTCACGTTGATTGATATCTGCTACAAACTGCATTAAAAACTGATTTCGTACTGCTCCGCCATCCGCGCATAATTGCAGTAGCGGAATATCCGCATCCTTTCCCATAATGCGCAATACATCGGTTACCGTAAAACCAATTCCTTCCAACGCAGCTCGAATAATATGTTCTTTTTTGACACCGGGAGTCAGTCCAAAAATTGCACCACGAGCATCCGCCTTCCAATACGGTGCGCCCATACCGACAAAAGACGGGACAAAGTACACACCGCCATTATCCGGCACAGAAGAAGCCTGAATCTCTGTATCAGCCACATTATCAATCAGACCAAGCTGATCTTTCAACCAGGCAATGACAGCTCCGGTGAAGTTGGTAATCCCTTCAAAGGCATACGTCGGTTTTCGGTTTAAAACCCAGGCGATAGCCGTTACGATACCGTTCTCTGAGTATTTTTTCTCATGACCAATGTTCAACAGAATCGAGGAACCAGTTCCAAAAGTGACTTTTGCCATACCGGGTTCGAAACATCGTTCCGCAAATAAAGCTGCCTGAGAATCTCCCATCACACCGGCAATCGTCAATGATTTATCCAGAATTCCTTCAAAATCAGTCTGCCCAAAGCAGGAAGCGCTTTCGCGGATTTCCGGCAACTCGGCGATCGACAGATCAAAAACGCTCAAAAGACTACGATCCCAATGCAGTGTGTCAATATCGTAAAACAACGTCCGGCTGGCATTCGTATGGTCTGTTGCGTACACTTTCCCATGCGTCAGCCGATAAATCAAATAGGTATCAATCGTCCCGATCAATGCCGTTCCTTGAACGAGTCTTTTATTCAGATCGGGCAGGTTGTTTTTTATCCAGGTTAATTTACTGGCAGGGAAATAAGTATCCACCAATAGTCCGGTCTTTTTCTGCACGATCTGCGCCAGTGCGGTATTTCGCAGAGAAGAACAAAAATCTTCCCCTCGCCGATCCTGCCAGACAATTGCGTGATGCAGTGGTTTCCCGCTTTCGCGGTCAAAGACAACGATTGTTTCACGCTGATTGGTCAGACTGAACCAGGCTGCCTGATCAAGTGCCGCCGGATTCTTTTCTTTGAGGCTGCGGACAGCCATCAGCACATTTTGATAAATTTCTTCCGCATCATGTTCTACCCAACCCGGTTTCGGAAAATACTGTTGATGGGTGACACTGACTTGATCGAGCAAGTCAGCTTTTTCATTAAACAGCATCGCTTTGGTTGCGGATGTACTTTGATCAATCGCAAGAATCAACGTCACGTTCCTGCTCCTTATCGTAATAGTTCTGCTGCTGCGGCGGTTATACCGGAAGCAGAAATACCATAATGGTCGAAAAGATCCGTTTGACTGCCAGTGACCAGATCTTCATTCGGAAAGGCAAGTATTTTAATTGGCCGGAAAAGGCGGCGCTCCATCAATAAACTAGCCACAATGCTGCCCAGACCGCCATAAATGGAGTGTTCTTCCAAAGTAATCACAGCTTTGGCGGAAGCAGCCATATCCAGAATCGTTGTTTTATCGAATGGGCGTAATGAATGCAGACTGATCAGTCCGGCGCTGATCCCTTCAGCTTCCAAAGCTGCCGCACCCTCATATGCCGGCTGTAATGCTTCACCGCAAGCAATAATCAAAATGTCAGATCCCTGATGCAGAATGCCAGCTTTCCCAAATGTAACTTCATTGGCAGATGAGTAAAAAAGCGGCATTGTTTTCTTACCGAATCGGATATACATCGGCCGGGGATACTGTAAATAGGATTCCAGAACAGTCTCTGTTTCAAAATTATCCGCAGGTATACATAAATCCAGGTTTGGTACAGCCATTAAAGCGGCTATATCGTGAATCGAATGATGGGTCGCGCCCAGTCCACCATAACTGACGCCGGAACTGATACCCAGCAGTGCGACCGGATTATTAGAATAAGCCACATCGTTTTTCACCTGTTCAAATGAACGTGCCGATAAAAAGCTTCCCGGTGAAATCGTGAACACTTTTTTCCCGCAGGAAGCCAATCCAGCAGAAATGCCCACAGAGTTCTGCTCAGCAATGCCCACTTCGATGAGTTGTTGGGGGAATTGCTCACTGAATCCAGTAACACGTCCTGAGCCGCGTGAATCACTGGTTACGATCATCAGATTCGGATCATCTTTTGCTCGATTGATCAGAATCTGTGCCATGTATTCCAAATTGGGTAATCCTTTTTTTAATGGAGGCAGCATGTCAAAGAGCCTCTCTTTCAGCTTTAAATTCGCGCAACGCCTGCTGTAATTGATCTTCTGAAGGTACGCCATGATGCCATTTCGCCTGATTTTCCATGTAGCTGATCCCTTTTCCTTTAATCGTATTGGCAAGGACCAGGCTCGGTTTTCCCTTTTCAAAAGGAACTGCCTGAAAAACAGCCAGCAGTGCATCCGTATCATTCCCGTCAACTTCCCGCACCGAGAAACCGAACGCTTCGAATTTTTCTTTTAGAGGTTCCAGGCTCATCACATCTTCCGTGGAACCGGAAATTTGAAGCCGATTTCGGTCGACGATAGCAATGAGATTATCCAGTTGATAATGGGCAGCCGCCATAGAAGCTTCCCAGATCGAACCTTCAGCCAATTCGCCGTCGCCCATCAGGCAAAAAACGCGGTAGTTCCTGTTATCCAACTTGCCGGCAATGGCCATCCCGACAGCAATAGACAAACCATGACCCAACGCGCCAGTGCTCTGTTCAACGCCAGCAATTTTACGGGTGGGATGACCGGCAACAGGAGAAAGGTACAATCCAACTCGCTCGCTCCATGATTCTGGCATAAAACCGCGTTCGGTTAAAATTGCATAGAGTGCTTCCGCAGCGTGACCTTTGGACTGAACATAACGGTCACGGTTCGGATCATTCATACGATCCGGTGCGACATTCAGAATCCGGTTATATAGCACATTCAGAATATCAATGCAGGAAAGATCACCACCTGTATGACCGGCATTTGCTGCTGTGATAATTTTCAGAGTTAATTCTCTATAAAAGATTGATTTTTCTTTTAGTTCCTGATCACTCATTTTCAACCTATCGTCAGTAAATCGAAAGTTGGAAAGGCCTTTTTCGAAACGAGAGGAAATTCGTTGTCCTGCTATTTTTTCAATATTTCGATTCGTTGACCTATTGTGGTACACTATAATTGAATAATTATTCAATTATAGATATTCATGCTTTTTTATTTTTACTAATCATACCCGAAATTTTTGAATATATTATCAAATATGAATAATTATTCATTTATGTGACAAAATCGTGACGAAAGTCATTGATTGTCATACCACTGACGTTCAAGGGGGACAAAATGGGGAGAAAAGAAGATCCACGGCTCATTGCTCGCGTTGCGAGGTTATATTATGAATCCCGTGTGCGCCAAAACGAAATTGCTGAACAATTAGGACTTTCTCAGGCGGCTGTTTCGCGTCTGTTGACGCTGGGTGAAAAAGAAGGCATTGTCAAAATTGTCGTCAATATTCCACGCGGTGTTTATACCGAGATGGAGGAAAACCTGGTCGCAAAGTACGGGTTAAAGGATGTGGTAATTGCTGACTGCGCCTCCGAAGAGGAAGGTCCCGGCATGATTCGAGAAATCGGAGCGTGCGCTGCGAGTTACCTGGAGAATACCATTCGCCCCAATGACATCATTGGATTGTCCTCCTGGAGTTCGATGCTGATCTCCACGGTCAACGCAATGACACCTGTTCCGCGAAAAAACGGCATACAGGTCGTTCAGATTCTGGGAGGACTCGGGAATGCCAGCTCACAGAATCA
Organism: Flexilinea flocculi; assembly: GCF_001192795.1. GTDB lineage: Bacteria > Chloroflexota > Anaerolineae > Anaerolineales > Anaerolineaceae > Flexilinea > Flexilinea flocculi. The sequence continues at coordinate 290,290 of NZ_DF968180.1, forward strand.
ATCTGCCTACCTCGCCAGCCACCTGGCTTCACTTGTCAATGGTACTGCTTACTTTTTACCGTTGCCGGCGGTCATTAAAACTGATGAAGTTTATCAGACGATTATTCAGGACAAATCGGTCAGTGATGTCCTTTCACTCTTTCCTTTCGTGAACACAGCACTGGTCGGAATCGGTGCGCTGAATCCATCCAGTCTGCTGGCAGCCAGCGGTAATGCGCTTTCCGAGAAAGATATTCGCATTTTGGAGAGTAATGGCGCTGTGGGTGACATCCTGCTGCGGTTTTTTGATCAGAATGGCAATGAGATGGATCAAAGTCTGCTGACAAGCCATGTGATTTCCATGGAAATTGCGCAATTAAAAAAAGTGGAAAGGGCTATCGGGATTGCCGGTGGACGGCGCAAATATCGTGCGATCCGTGGTTCTTTGCGCGGCAGATTGATCAACATTTTGATCACCGATCAATTTACGGCACAGCGGTTGCTGGAAGAATGAAAGCGCTTTTCTCTACCCCCTATCAGGAGAGTTCAGGCATCGATTTTTCGACGGCGAAAAAGGAGGATCAGAATCAGTGTGATTAAGCTGACTCCCTCTGAAATGCGCTGCACAAGCGTTTTGGCATACCACACAAAAAGGGTTCCACTTTTTACATCCGGATCGATCTGTACACTAGTCAATCCGTGTGGCCCCTGAAATACTTTTTGCTCTGATGGATCGTTGCTGTTTTGTTCCAGTCGCGCTCGATATCCGGTGTAATACAGCAAAGGGATTTCCACCAATACGGGATCCGCAGGTTCGCTGTTGATTTCGAAATCCACGGAAAAAGTAAGACCTTTCCGTCGAAAGGATTTGGTCACATAATCCGAGACGGATGCCAGCACCGTATTTCCATTCTTATCAATGAACTCACTGTCAGCATTTATTGGCAGCCATTCAGCTCCGGAAATGCGGTTGCTTTCAAGCTGAAAATCTTCTCCATGGTACATCTTTTGATTCATGAGATGAGAAAAGAACGGGATCACGCCGATCAGGCAAACAGTCAGTGTTCCCAGAATTACCCATGCATGTTTTTTAGAAAAAAGAGTTTTCCAAATCAGACCACCAAGTGCGGCGAAACAACACACAGGAATCATCAGTGTCCGCCAAGGGAATTGAATCCGGTTATAAAACCATGCAAAGTGTAACCACGGAAAACGATTGGTACTGGCCGCCAGAAAGAGCAAACCTGTCAGGAATAGCGGAAGCGAAAATCGGAACAAGTTATTCTGTTGGCGTATTTTTTTTGCAGCAAATAAAAAGATCAATGGAATCAGAATCAATGGATAACCAAAATAAAGCCGCTGGTAAATATTGTTATACTCAGTAAAAAAAGAAAAAATTTCGCGCAGAGTTAGCAGATAACTGCTATTGATTTGATCCGCCTGATTGGAAAACAGAAAATTGGCTTTAATCGGATTGGTCAGAATTTGTTCTAACATCGGACCCCAGAAAAAAGCCGTGACCAATACGGTTACGATAAAAGCTTTTCCTATAGCGATTGGAATTCGGCGATCTTTAACGATCCGATCAAGATAAAAAAGCAGGATGAACATGGTCATGACCCCGCTGATCGCCAACCCAATCAGATGGGACAACAGCAATCCTGCGAAACCGGCAGCAAAAACCAGCCAATGGTCTGGTCGGTTATTTAGAATATCGAACAATCCCCACAAAACAAGCGGAAGAAAGATAAAAACCTGCATCTCTCCCAACGCTCCGCGGAAGTAAATCACTGCCAGCCTGTAGACTGCCAAACTGTAAAAAATTGCTGCAACCAGGCCAGCAAAGCGCGACTTAGCGATGCGGCTGATAAAAAGATACATGCTCAGCATTGAAAAGAAGTTGCACAAAAATGTAAAAATTTTATATGCGGTGAGAATATGGAAACCCAACAGCCGCAGAATTGCCGGAAAATACAGGAAGAGATCCGGATAAAACAAGCCCGAGCCGTACCCGTAACCATTCAATGTGTATTCATAAATTCTTGCCGGCAGATAACCAGAAACAAGACTCTCTTTGATGCCTTCGATGCGCATCAGATGAAAAATCAGATCCGTCGACTGCGGAAAACCGCTGTTGAGTAAGGGAGCAGAGACTATGAGGGATACCAGAAAAATAAAAAGACTGGTTTTCTCGGTGAGCGGTTCGGCAAATCTGCCCATCCGTTTTCGGTATTGCGCCGTAGCGAATACTCGGAAATATAGCAAGATCAAAAATGCCAGCAATACAAGCGAACTAAACAGGTGTCGGATGATGTTCTCTTTTAAAATGACGAAATCGGATATGATCTTGATGTGTTCAATACGAAAAGCACCAGAAGACTGACTGTAATAGACCCCGATTTGCATATCTGCGGCGGATGTTTCAATTGAAAAAGGGATCACATCATCGATCGTTCCGACATCAAAGGTATCCGTTTTGACCAGCTCTCCATTCAGATATAGATTGTAGCCGTTGTACTTATTCTCATTGACACCGGACAGAACTGCCCGGTAGGATCCCTGAGACAATCGGATGCGCTGTGTCACAGGTTGATTGCCTCTGGTATCGGAATCGGGATAGAAGGATCTGCGAACAGGAATGACTTGTTCAAAATGAAACATGTCCATATTGACAAGAATCAGAATGATTGTGCAAAGGATGAACCATGCAGTGATATTTTTATATTGATGTTTCTTCATCTTTCCATGTAAGTCCGGATTCTGATTAATGATTTTACGTCTATAGTAAAAATTTCTTTGATAATATGTCGAATCAATGGTTGTACTGAAGAATTCGAATTTCCCGTCTGCTTTTCAATTTTCCATAGTCAAGGAAAAACAGCAATTCAAACTATGATGGCGTGTCTTGTAGTTCATTTATCCGTGTGCGAAGCACATAAATAGATCGACAATGGAAATTTGCAATAGATATTAATTCTCAACTATTCGAAATTCGAATTTATTTGAATCAATCGTGTAAAATGCATTTATTTTAACGATTCATCCAAAGGTATTGAGTTTTTTTCATTCCTTTCCATAACCTTCTGGCCAGATTGCATCGGTCGGTCCTTGATTGACGACAGCGGACAAATCAATCTGATCCAGGAGTGCTTTGACTGCCTGTAAATTGAAATGGCTGCTTTTCTTGAAAATCCAGACTGGTGGATGATCATAGACGCTGAATGCTTCCTCCGCAGACCAGATGCTCAAATTTTTAATCGGCAGCTGCGGCTGCTGATTCCAGGATACTGTGCCGGCCAGGTCGGAGATAACCAGCGGACCGATGCGAAACGGACGCTGAAACGCTGCCACTAGTTCAAAGCCGAGATTGCCGTCAAACAGCGCCTCATAATACGCTATGGTCATCGGGTACGTCAATGGAATTCTGCAGACACTCCACATGCCCCGCTGGCTGGGCAAGATCAAGTAATCGGATTTATCGAGTGTATCCAGCAGCATTTTCTTTTTTTCTTCGTTGTCGCTCCAGCGCACCTGGTTGGTTATTCCGTTATACAATTGGCCGAAAGGATCGTATCCATCCAGAGGAAACGGCAAACCTTCATCCCAATTTTCATTGGCGATCACGTTTCTCCGCAGCATGAGTTCCGATCCTGAACGCAGGTTCACCCGAATGGAATAACGCTCCCCTTTTTTTAAATAGGTCGAATTCAGTGGGATATCCACCGAACCGTCCTCCAGTTTTTTGGGAAGCGCTGCAATCGAATCCGATATCACTTGCTGATAAGGATCGATGATCTGAACTTCCAGCATTCGTGTTTCTTCTGATTGAGAAACGGAGCGGACATGCGGCATGCTCAATTGGAAGATCCGGATATCGCGGGCGGGAATGAATGTCTGCTCAAAGGTGGTTTGTATGGAAAGCGGCACGACACTGTCGGCGTTGACCGGGATACTGATGGGGTTCTCTCCGCTTTCATCCGTACCGGCAAGTTGAAAGACGGCTGGGATGTTCTCGTAGATCCAGCGCACCGCTTCGACACGGGAGTGTTCCTGCCCATAAATGGTATTTACGAATACCGCTGCCCAGATAATAGCGCCGGAAAGGACGAAACAGGTTGCTGCAGCTGGAAATGCTTTTTTCCAGCCATTTGCTCGCTTCCAGAATGCTGTCAGTCCCCAGGCTGCCAACAGACAAAACGTCGGGTAGACCGGCAGCATGTAGCGGATACACTTAACAAAGCGTGTCCCCATAAACAGAAAGAAGAAGAAGGACCAAACGACCGGAATCAGCAGGGCTTTCCATTCGCTGTTTGTTGAACGGATAATGCGCAGAATTGCGTATAGTCCGGCGATCCAGACGGCAATTCCCAGTGGGACGCCCATGCCGTAAAAAATCATATTGATCAGCGGAAAGAGCACTGGAATACGGTGTGCCCATTGTTCAGATGGCGGACCTCCGCCGATTCCACTGGATTCAGCGGCAGCCACTTGCATACTATCCCACCAGTCTCGATTGATATGCCAGGTCAACAAGGACGTATTTCCGGTAGGAGCGCGAAAACTCATCGGCTGAAAAAGGCGGAAGGATAAGACCATCATGATGGCGCTGAACAGGCACATTCCAAGTGCCAGCAGGATAATGCGCCTGAGTTCTTTTTTTGAGCTCAGCTTTTGCTCTGCGATGGCAATGAATGCTGCAACAACGACCATCATGCCCAGTACGGCATGGTTGATTTTACAGCTGATCGCCATTCCCAGAAAAATGCCGAAAAGGCCGAACCATAGCCATGCTCGGCTGGTGATCTGCCAGATGCCACGTGTGTCTTTTCGGATTATATCGGATTGGGAAATTTTTACAGCTGCCAGCAGCGTCAGCATGCAAAAAAAGACAGCAAAGGTGTCGACAGTCATAAAATGGGACTGCTGTATCTGCATCACTGCCATACTGCTTAATGCGGTACTCAATAATGCCATGGTGACACTATGGAACAGCATCCAGGTCATTAGAAAAAGCAGGATCAGCGTGCCGGTATCAATTATCGCTGAAACATACCGACCTGTGCGCCGCAATTCGGTATAGCCGGTCGTGTCGACGGCTTCTGCCGTCAGGCGGATAATCAGCATCGGAAGCTGTCCCCAGCGCATTCGGTTATCTGGACCATCGACGGTTTTTTGACCGTTCAGGTCGTATTGGTTGTAGGGACTGAGTGTTGATTCACGCGTATTAAAATAATTGCTGATGGATCGTGGAATGGAAAGTCGTGTCAGTGTATTGGTCAGTCCATATTCATCTGGATGCAACAGTGCACCGGAATCCCAGTCCATGTTGGTAAAGCGGAAACATATACCGGTAAAAATGATGCACAACAAAAAGAAATTAAAGAGCGTCTGATATCGATTCTTGTTCATTTTTTTCCATCACAATGGCATCGCAATGATCGGCATAATAAGATGGCCAGATCCCGACCTCGCGGTAGCCAATATTTTTATAGAGATGAATTGCTTCATGGTTCTTCGTGCTGACGCATAAACGAATTTTAAGCGGCAACAAGGCTTTTTCGCATGCTTTCAGTAGAGCCGATCCAATTCCTTGTTTACGGTATTGCGGAAAAACCCCCAAGGTGATGATCCAGCCGGTTTGTTCGGATTTGCGGATTTCAGCCGCGGCAAATCCAGCCAGTTCTTCGCCATAGGCGGCTTTATAACGGATGATGTCTGAGGCGATCAGTGTGCCGGCTACGTCCAGAAATGTCCAGGCATCTTTAGTAAAGCAAACCTGCTCCAGTTTGAGAATTGCATTTAGATCACGCAGCGAAGCTTTGGTAATGATAAAACCCATATTCATCATTTTATCTCATTCTTCCGCGATGTCATTAATTCGAAATATGAAACAGAAAATCCAAATTTGGAAAGATTTACTTGTTGTTGTGATGTCTTTGAGTGAAACTCAAAAACATCACAACAACAAACTTTCTCAATTTATTTGAAAAGGATGTCAATATTTCGAATCGCTGCCGCGATGTATTTCATTGTGAGCCTTGTAATGGAAAACCTGTCATTGCGAGCCCCGCAGGTGGTGTGGCAATTTTCTTGCTCCATCAAGTAAAGGGGGCTGTACGAATAGAGATTGCTTCGTCGGGCGGATACCCTCCTCGCAATAGCAGAATACTGTCTAAACTCCGCAGATGCGAAGAAATATATTGGTAAAACACATATTCACCATTCTATCTTATTCTTCCTGTCATTGAAAATTTTCTCTCTAAATCTGGCGATATACCAACAGCTTCAATCAATATTTCTTTAAAAATTCACCCTCATGTAAGTTTTTTGAATTTCCATCTCCTCAGTTATAATCATTCGAATGATTCGAACAACTCACATTGATGATTTTTTTACGATTGCGCAGGCAGATTTTTTTCCCAATGAAAAGTTACAGGTTAACAGTGCCATTCTGAAAGGCAGGGATTATTGTGTTGTCTGGGATACATTTTCCTATCCCAGGAATATGATGGAATTCTCTCAACATCTTGAGAAAAAAACTGCGATGGCTGTGTATAGTCATGCTGACTGGGATCACTGCTGGGGCACTTGTGGATATCCTTTTGAGCATGTGGTTGCACATACCAATTCATTGGACCGTTTTGAAAATGAACTCCCATCCACATTGAAGAAGATGCGGAACGAGCATGCGAATGGCTGGAAGGGTGTCAAACTGATCACACCGGACGTCACTTTTGATGAAAAATTGACAATTGACATGGGCTATTATTCCCTGGAGCTTTATCAGTTTCGCGGGCATACTTCGGATAGCATCGTTGGTTTCATCCCGGAGTGGGGTGTTTTACTGGGCGGGGATTCGTTTGAGGCGGTGCCTGTGATCAATGATCCGGCTGAGGTCCCGCTCTGGCTTCACAACCTGGAATCCTGGATTAAACGCAGCGATGTGAAAAAAGTTTTCCCGGGGCACGGCAGTTTGACCGATAAAACCATTATGGTAAAGAATTATGAATATTTGCAGGGATTGTCAGAGAAAAAGATGCTGCCAGCTCCTGTGGATAGTAAATTTTACCAGCAAGTTCACACGGATAATCTGAAAAAGATGGGAGTTGTACTTGGAAAACAGTCAAAATCTTGAGAATGTAAAAACAAAGCAATTCATTTCCGAAGGGATGCTGCTGACGACAGCAATTATTTGGGGCAGCGGATTTATTCCTCAGAAAATTGGCGCGGATAATTTATCCGCTTTTGCATTTAATGGCATTCGTTATTTACTTGCAGCTCTTTTCATTCTTATTTTGGCTAAGTTTCAACTTCCTTTTTTCAAGGAAGGCGGACTGCTGACGTTTTTCTCAGGATGTATACTATTTATTGCAGCGGCGCTTCAGCAGTATGGTATGAAACAGACGACAATCGGTAATGCCAGCTTTATCACAACCATCTATGTAGCACTGGTCCCTTTTCTCTCATTTCTTTTTTTCCGACAGAAAATTAAACGTAGCGCTTTTATCGCGGCAATTTTTGCAATCACTGGATTGTACTTTTTAAGTACGGCAGGCAAACCGCTGGATCATTTTGCCATTGGTGATGCAATTGTTTTTATCGGTTCCAATTTTTGGGCACTGCATATCATAATTGTCGGTAAAGCATCCAGAAAGACGGATCCGATTCAATTTTCAGCCGGGCAATTTCTGGTTTGCGCTACTTTAAACTTACTGTGTTGGGGAATTTTTGAACAGGGCGACACAAACGGCAAATTGGCTTTCACCTTTCCGTTTATTCTTTATTCCGGAATTTTGGTCATCGGCGGGGGGTTTACGCTGCAGGCAATCGGTCAGAAATATGCCAAGCCGTCCAAGGCTGCTATTATTCTTGGACTTGAATCGGTTTTCGGATCCATTTTCGGAATGATTTTCATGCATGAGACATTTACGGGAATTCAAATCTTTGGCGCTGTGTTGATCTTTATCAGCGTGCTGGTGGCTGTTCAGGATGATCGTGCGTGGAAGGATACTTTATTGTTCCGGATTTTAAACAGTTTGAAGACTTAATTTCAAGTCTGAATTTTACATCATTCAACGATGTATATGAGCTTTTTCAAAATCCAGCGATTCAAAAAGTAAGTTAATAATTCCATTTCCTGGCTACAGATTCATTCTTTTACGAATTTCTTTTTTTAATTTATCGCGTCCGAAGATGAATAAACCGCAGATCAATAAGACGGCGAACATCATCGCAGTGTAGCTCGGCCAGAGCACATCGATAACACCGAACGCAATCAGAATCAGCGGGTAAAAACCGATCACAGCCATGATAACTGCAGTGATCAGGTAATCATGCCAGGCGATACGATAGATGATCACAAATAAAACAATAACGATGGCAACTGCGACATATAGCAGCGGATAGACATAATTAAGAGACCAGCCTTTATTGCCGAAAATCCGATCGATCAGATACAGGTAAATCTGAACACCGATCATCTGGTCAATCAGCATAAAATTCAGATTCATTGTCTTCAACAGCGGCAGACCTACCAGCAGCCAGGAAATGATGATCCCGCCAGCGACGACCAGTGACCAGGGCAGACCGTTCCACGTGAGCACATTCACAAAAAAACAGATCAATGAAGCTGCAATCGAAATAAAGAAGAAAATTTTCGCAAGAAAATTCATCTTTCTTTTCCCGTGTCTGTTTTTGGAATAAGATGGGTACAAAAGGGTGGTTTCGGACTGTCCCAATTGATTCAATCCAACACCGCATAAGGGACAGCGGATGGCATTGGTGTTCACCCAGACATTACATTCAAGGCATTTTTTCATCTATTAACCTTCACTGGTTTCAATCGTGACTTGCAGCCCATCTTTTGCTAAAAAGCGGAAGAATTCTTTTTCCAGTGTTGTCTCTTTAATGGAGGACGAAAAAGTAATTGAAACAATCCCTTTATATGAGCAAACGCTGCAATTCACCGGAATTTTATCCGAAGTGCTGAGCCCAAAATCAAAGCGAGCGATGAAAGGCCGCATGGAATCTGGAATCCCGATCACACCGATATTGGAAAGACTGCAGGTGAAAAGGTCTTCGCCGATCATCTGGTGAACTTGTCGGATGACCGCCAGTTTCACATCCAACGGCACCGCGCGGATGGCAGCATTTTTTTCGAAGGAGACGTTAGGATTCATTCTGGCAAGGATTTTTTCTCTTTGAAGCTGCTCCTTCATCTGTTCCGATACTTTTCTTAAAAGTGATTCAAAGCGATCATCTTTTTGCTGATATTTCTCACCGATGTTCATATAAAAAGAGAAATTACGAACAGTCCGGCTTGGAAAAATTGCACGCAGGTTAATCGGAACCGATATTTTTACAATATCTTCCGACTTAATCAGGGATTCTGAGGCGTTGAAATAAGCTTTAATTAAAACTGCTGTCAAGTATTCGGTCACAGTTGCATGATATGCATGAACTTTGTCCAGCAGATCTTCTGTGGATATCAATCCGTGGATCAGACGCGAATGTTGAAACGGGAGACTGCTTCCGGAATAATGAAATGCTTTTTCCTCAGCACGGCTAGTCACGATTTTTGGATCATAATAGCGGACAAAACTGTTTTCAGTTTCTTCAGGATCAATTTTTGTCTCTAAAGTCCGTATCAGACCCTGTGTAGCGACAACTTTTCCCTGAAGACTGAGATAATAGAATACCAGGGTCTTCAAGAACTCAATTCCTCCCGTAGCATCCGCGATTACATGGAAAATCTCCAAATTGATCCGTTTGCCAAACCAGGTCACTTGAAAGAGAAAGTCGTTGTTTTTGGATGCGTCCAGCATCTGGCAGGGGTAAGCGGTTTCTTCACTGACTGTTGGATGGTTGGTGTTCGGTTCAAAATAATTCCAGAATACACCCCGTTTCAATCGGACATTGAATGAAGGATAGCGCTGAATCGTGACATACAATGCGGTTTGCAGCATTTCCGGATCCACTGGATCGGTCAAAGTACAGCTAAGCCGAAAAACACTTGCTTGTTTAGGAGACATTATCGCAGGGTATAGTTTTGCTGCCGTATCTAATTCAAACCACGTATCTTCTTTTTTCATTCCCAACTCTGATTATAAAAAGTCTTAATCCGTTTTGTGCAATTTATTGTACATCTCAATTATCTGTTTTCTTATTTAATAATAAAGATTGCTTCGTCGGGCTTATGCCCTCCTCGTAATGACAGGTCGTGACGGGAGTCACACAGAGGCGATATTTGTCATAGCGAGCCCCGTAAGGGCGTGGCAATCTCCTGCCATAGTTGAAAAGATTGCTTCGTCGGGCTTAATCCCTCCTCGCAATGACAGGTCGTGACGGGAGTTACACAGAGGCGATATTTGTCATTGCGAGCCCCGTAAGGGCGTGGCAATCTCCTACCAAAGTTGAAAAGATTGCTTCGTCGGGCTTAATCCCTCCTCGCAATGACAGGTCGTGACGCGAGTCACACAGAGGCGATATTTGTCATTGCGAGCCCCGTAAGGGCGTGGCAATCTCCTGCCATAGTTGAAAAGATTGCTTCGTCGGGCTTATGCCCTCCTCGCAATGACAGGTAGTGACGGGAGTCACACAGAGGCGATATTTGTCATAGCGAGCCCCGTAAGGGCGTGGCAATCTCCTGCCATAGTTGAAAAGATTGCTTCGTCGGGCTTAATCCCTCCTCGCAATGACAGGTCGTGACGGGAGTTACACAGAGGCGATATTTGTCATTGCGAGCCCCGTAAGGGCGTGGCAATCTCCTGCCATAGTTGAAAAGATTGCTTCGTCGGGCTTAATCCCTCCTCGCAATGACAGGTCGTGACGGGAGTTACACAGAGGCGATATTTGTCATTGCGAGCCCCGTAAGGGCGTGGCAATCTCCTGCCATAGTTGAGAAGATTGCTTCGTCGGGCTAATGCCCTCCTCGCAATGACAGGTCGTGACGGGAGTCACACAGAAGCGATATTTGTCATAGCGAGCCCCGTAAGGGCGTGGCAATCTCCTGCCATAGTTGAGAAGATTGCTTCGTCGGGCTAATGCCCTCCTCGCAATGACAGGTCGTGACGGGAGTCACACAGAGGCGATATTTGTCATTGCGAGCCCCGTAAGGGCGTGGCAATCTCCTGCCATAGTTGAGAAGATTGCTTCGTCGGGCTTAATCCCTCCTCGCAATGACAGGTCGTGACGGGAGTTACACAGAGGCGATATTTGTCATTGCGAGCCCCGTAAGGGCGTGGCAATCTCCTGCCATAGTTGAAAAGATTGCTTCGTCGGGCTTAATCCCTCCTCGCAATGACAGGTCGTGACGGGAGTCACACAGAGGCGATATTTGTCATAGCGAGCCCCGTAAGGGCGTGGCAATCTCCTGCCCCATGAGAATTAAAAAGAGTCTGGCAAATGCAGCCAGACTCTTTTTTGATTGTTCTTCCGGATTATTTGATATCCTTCAGGTTTTCTTTTGTGGCAACAGTAACACCAGTGTCGACAACAAAAGCTTCTTCGTCAGCAATTTTTTCGCCATTGATCAGCTTCCAAGCTGCCTTGACGCCTTCGTTACCCATTACCCACGGATTCTGAACCATGGTTGCTTGAATTACGCCGCGTTCCACCAGATCTTTAACCTCATCGGAGAAATCGAAACCGACCACTTTAATGGTGCCGGCTTTTCCAGCCTGATCGACTGCATTGCCAGTGCCGACGGTGGATCCTTCGTTGCAGGCATAGAAGCCAGCCAGGTCAGGAGTCTGCATCATGAAGTCTTCAGCATAGTTGAGGGCTTTCTGTTTATCGCCATCGCAGTACTGCACACCGACGATTTCGATATCGGGGAATGCTTTTGCCATTTCATCGCGGAAGTCGCCTTCGCGGGTCATGGTTGTCTGGGAACCAGCCTGGGCATTGATGATGGCAATTTTGCCTTTCCCGCCCAGCAGTTTACCAAGTTCCTGAGCAGCAGTGCGAGCAGCAGCGCCATTGTCGGTCTGGTAAATCACCTGGAATTTCTTCGTATTGGCGAGTGTATCGATCAAAATCATCGGAATTCCGGCATCATAAACGGCTTCGATGGCAGGAGCAAGCGCTTCTGCATCCATCGGGGCGACCATGATTGCATCCGCTTTATTGGTGATCTGATTTTCAACCATGCTTGCCTGTACCACGGAGTCAACTTTTGTGGAAGGTGCATCGAAGACCAGTTTTACATCATTTCCTGCAGCGACTAACTCAGCTACTGCTTCTTCAGCGCCAGCTTTTACCTTCAGCCAGTGCTGGTCCATGGAATCCATCGTGATCAATGCAATGGTGTAGCTATCTGCAGCTATTGCGGTGGTGCAAATGGAAAGCAGCATAGCTAATACTAAGAACAACAACGCTTTTTTCATTTCCTATCTCCTTTAGACTATTACTCAAACTGCCCACGGCAGTTTTATTCACCAATTAATCATTGCGGCGGAACCGATCAATGAAAACCGCTCCGATGATCACAATACCAATAATCATTTTTTGAATAAATGGGGATGCACCGGATAAGTTTAATCCGTTGCGCAGTGTTGCTATGACAAGCGCTCCTAATACAGTCCCGGGGACGATTCCCTCGCCTCCCAGTGTGCTGGCGCCGCCGATAACAGACGATGCGACTGCATCCAGCTCATAGCCATCTCCTGCTGTGGGAGCGGCAGAAATGACATTGGCTGTCATGATCATGCCCGCCCAGGCTGCCAAAAATGCGCTGATGGTATAGACGATTATCAATGTCTGATTCACATTGACGCCGGACAGACGAGTGGCTTCATAATTGGATCCCATCGCGTAGGTGTATCGTCCGACTTTTGTTTTTGCCAGTACAAAGCCAAAAATCACCGCCAGAATGAACATAATCCAAACTTGATTTGGAACATTAAACAGCCAATTTCGCTGTGTACCAATTTGTGTAAAGGATTTTGGCAGGCTTCCGATCGGAATTCCTTGCGTCAGGAACAGAGCCAGACCGCGAATCGTGGTCATCGTTCCCATTGTCGCGATAAATGCAGGAAGCTTGCCGTAAACGATCAAAACACCATTCAATACACCGACACCTGCGCCAAACAGCAATCCTGCAATCATCGAAAGCCAGACTGGCCATCCTGCACGCATACAAATTGCAGCGACGATACCGGAACATGCGATTACGGAACCGATGGAAAGATCAATACCGGAGGTAATCAACACAAAGGTCTGTCCGATAGCAATGATGATAATCGGTGTCGCCTGTTTGAGAATATTTAAAATATTCATTGATGAGATAAAATTCGGATTGGCAATTGTAAATACAATTGCCAAAACAAGGAGTGCACCTGCTGTACTGACGATTTGTCTCGTTTGTCGGGAAATCTTTCTTCTTTTATTCATGGTTGGTTTTGCTGCAGCTTGATTCATAGGATCCTCGTTTACATGTATTGTGTTGCGTACTGCATAATCAATTCCTGGCTTGCTTCGGATGCGTCTAATTCCGCTGTGACCCGTCCTTCACACATGACGACAATACGGTCAGCCATTCCCAATATTTCTGGAAGTTCTGAAGAAACAAAAGCAACACCGATCCCTTTTTTCTTCAGATCATTCATCAGATTGTAAATATCCACTTTGGCGCCGACATCGATACCCCGCGTTGGTTCATCAAACAGGATGACGTGAGCCGGTTTCACCAGCCATTTCCCGACAACCACTTTTTGTTGATTTCCGCCACTGAGGTTTTTCACGGTCTGGCTGACGGTCGGAGTTTTAATGGTTAATTCATTAATCATCTCTTCGGCAATAGCGATTTCTTTTCGGGTGTTCACAATACCATTTACTGTAACTTTTTCCATGTTGGGAAGGGTGGCATTTTGGTATACCGGCATGGAGATGCATAAACCGTCTCGCTTTCGATCCTCAGGGACACAGAAAACTCCGGCTTCAATTGCTTCCAGCGGTTTATGGATGTGGATCTCTTTCCCGTGCAGAAATAGCTGTCCGCTTTCTTTTTTATCTGCGCCAAATATTGCCCGTACCGTTTCAGTTCTTCCGGCGCCCATTAATCCGGCAATTCCAAGGATCTCACCTTCCCGTACCTGGAAACTCACATTTTTGACTGCTTTTCTGGCAGTAAGGTTTTTCACTTCAAAGATGATTTCACCGGCTTGCGTTTTGATCCGCGGGAATTTCTCTTTCAATTCACGTCCGACCATATAGCGGATAATCTTTTCCTGTGTTGTATCCTTATAATCCATAGTGATAATATGTTGTCCATCACGGATCACAGTCACTCTATCAGCGATGGAAGCCAGTTCATCCAATCGATGAGAAATATAGATAATGCCATGGCCTTCCTGTTTCAGTACATGAATGATCTTAAATAATTCGTCGATCTCTTTGATCGTAAGCGCCGATGTCGGCTCATCCATGATAATAATCTTCGCATTCGTTGAAATTGCTTTACCAATTTCAACCATCTGTTGTTTCGATACTGTCAATTCACTGACTCTGGTTGTCGGATCCAGATCGACATCCAATCGTTTCAGTATTTTTCGTGTATCTTCAATCTGTTTTCTTTGATTGACAAAGAGACCCTGGTAGGGTTCTCTTCCTAAATAAATGTTTTCCGCGATGGATAAGTGACGGCAAAGGTTTAATTCCTGATGAATGATACAGATGCCCATATCCTGGGCAGCTCTTGGGTTTTGAAATTCTACTTCCTGCCCGTTGACGATGATTTTTCCTTCGTCTTTTGTATATACGCCGGAAAGGATTTTCATCAAAGTAGATTTGCCTGAACCATTTTCACCCACCAGAGCATGTACTTCACCTGGTTTCAGATCGAAGTTCACATGGTCTAATGCTTTGACTCCGGGGAATGATTTCGAGATATCAATCAGCTCGGCTAAAAGATCTCCCATAATAAAATTCCGCCTTTCCTATTTTTTTGAATTCTTTTTCGAAAACCAGTTTGAAAATGCAAAGAATTTATCGTGTTCATCGTTTTGTAAACGTTTACTTCCGGTCAAAAAAAAAGATGATTCGTTATTGAGCATTTTTTCTGTCTTTTGATGAATAAGCAGCGTGGCGATTCAAATTGTGATTGGGATGTGTTGTTTTTGCGCAAAAACAACGTAACAACAAATTTTCTCTTTTTTCTTATCGGGCTTTTTCAAATTATGAATTGCTTTAAACAGAGACAGGTCCTTGATTATTTCGATAAATTTCCGCAAGATCAATTTATTCTGTAAAAAATATAAACAGATTTTAAAAAGTATATACCATTTTCTATTTTTGAATAATCGCCATTCTGCGGTAAAAGATGTTTGTCATGTTTTTTGATGATTTAATTCGCAGTACTTGTGCTCTAAAAATACACAAAATAATAACTGATTTTCCCATGATCATCCTTCTTTTGCAAATAAATCATTTGATATCTGGATTTGTCATTGTTTTCTGTTCGCTTGAATATCTATCCTCCCTCAGCAATTCGGAATTCAAAAAGTAAAATTGCTATTGAGAAGTATTTGTATATCATGTAGAGATAACTTAAAAGTAAAATTTATTGTTCTTCTGGTTTTACGCTATGTGTAAAACCAGAAGAACAATACTGAATTCTTTTCATATTTCGAATTATTTGCTTCTTTATAGGAATAGTTGTTTGTTGTTTCGAGTTTCTGATGGTTTCGAATCCAATAACTTGTTACCATTAGAACTGGTTCAATAAATAGCCATACCCTTCTGCTTCCATTTCGTCTTTGGGGATGAAACGCAGCGCTGCGCTGTTGATGCAATAGCGCAACCCTCCAAGTTCTTGCGGTCCATCCGGAAAGAGGTGCCCTAAATGCGAATCACCGCTGCGGCTGCGGACTTCAATTCTGGACATGTTGTACCGGTTGTCTTGTTCATAGGTTATCACTTCTTCCGCAATTGGTTTAGAAAAACTTGGCCAACCACAGTCGGAGGCAAATTTGTCTTTTGATATAAAAAGCGGTTCTCCGGTTACGATATCCACATAAATCCCTTCTTCAAAAGTATTCCAATACGAATTGGTGAATGGACCTTCCGTTCCGCTGTTCTGTGTTACATCCAATTGTATGGGTGTTAAACGCTTTTCTAATGTGCTTTCGTCCGGTTTGGGATATAGATCAGGATTAATCAGAGGTTTTTTTGCAAGATCCAGATCGATATGGCAATATCCGCCGGGATTCTTTTCGAGATAATCCTGATGATATTCTTCTGCAGGGTCAAATCGGATCAGCGGCATCACTTCCACAGCGATTTTCTTTTTATATCTTGTTTGAATGCGAGCGATTTCGGCATCAATGACCGCTTTGTCCGCTTCGTTGACATAGTAAATGCCGGTTCGATATTGAGATCCAATGTCATTTCCCTGTCGATTGACGCTGGTTGGATCAATAATTCGAAAATAATGCTGCAGGATTGCGCTCAGGCTGATAATTTGCGGATCATATTCAAGTTTGACCGTTTCCGCATGGCCAGAATCGTTGTAGAGCAGATCCTCATAACTCGGATTCTCGGTTTTCCCATTCGCATAACCGACAGTTATATCGACAATTCCATCAATTTGGGCAAAATACGCTTCAACTCCCCAAAAACATCCACCAGCAAGAAATATGATTTCCATGGATCCTCCTTAAGAAATAACTTCGGGGTACTCTTTTTCACTATTTCGTTTCCTCAATAAAATCATAACAATAAATTCTGCGAATATCACAAATCGTTTCAGTAATTGGAAAGATAAGAGGATTATTTGTAGTTGTGATATTTTTGCGCTTCGCGTAAAAATATCACAACTACTTTTTTCCCCCGATTGATTTAAATAGCAAAGTTGATGTTTTGAATTACTGATATCGCGCAAAAACATTACACCAACAAAGAATCATTCCCATATTTCAAATAGCTGGAAAACTGGTTTCTATGTTGAATTCTTTACTTTATGTATAATAATGTGGAAGGATTACCCGAAACTATGATTCAAAACTGGACTGCGAAAAAAAAAGAACTGGCAAAAAATCGGAAATTCTATGCCTTTATCTATTTACTTAGTTTCCTGACGATTGGACTGGAGTCCGCCGCACTGGGGCCGACGATGAAACTGCTTGCAGTATCAACCGATAGCACGCTCGCTGCGGTCACCGTCTTTGTGACCATTAAATCGTTTGGTTATATGACCGGTTCCTTTATCGGTGCAAAATTTTTTGACCGTTTTCGCGGTCATCAGGTGTTGATTCTTAGTATTGCAACGATGACGGCCATCATGTTGTTTATCCCGTTTGCCGGCAGTTTCATTGCAGCCGTTATTCCGATGTTCCTTCTGGGTTTTGCCGAAGGAATTACGGATATCGGAGGCAATCTGATGATCATTTGGGTTTTTCAGGATAATCTGGCGCCCTATATGAACGCTTTGCATTTTATGTTCGGTTTCGGATCTCTATTAGCACCAATGATCACGGCGAGTTTTCTTTCATTTGAAAACAGTCTGCTGTTAACCTATTGGGTGATTGCACTGCTTTATCTCCCTTCCATGATCGGATTATCTCTGCTGCCGAGTCCGGAACGGATTGAGAGTACAACGCTGAAAGAAGAAAAAAACCGGCAGACTCGCTTGATCATCCTCTTCTCATTAATATTTTTTGCTTATGTGGGTGTGGAAATCACCTTTGGAAACTGGATTTTTACCTATGCCAGTGAATCCAGACTGGCAACGGATCTTCAGGCCGCTTTCCTGAATTCAACGTTCTGGGGCTCATTTACAGCAGGCAGACTGATCGGTATCTTCCTGTCGAAAAAGGTCAAACCGAAAACTATGCTACTGATAAACTTTACCGGAACGGTTTTCTGCCTTCTATTGTTGGTTCTGTTCAGGGGTAGTGTCACAATTTTATGGACAGCTTCGATGTTGCTGGGTCTTTTCCTGGCTACTTCCTATCCGACACTGATGGTTTTTGCCGGCAGTCTGTTTACAATTACCGGATCGATCACACGCTGGTTTATGGCTGGATCTGGTCTGGGTGTGTTGTTGATCCCATTTGTTATGACCTATCTTTTCGATAAATTGGGAATTCGTGTTGTACCAATTGTATTATTTATTGTCAGCCTGGTTGGATTGATGAATTTGATGGTTATGCTGTTTTTCGCTGATAAAACGATACAAAAAACGGTGAAAAACTGATGATCCACACTCCGACCTTATTTGAATCCAGACTTCAAAAACATCGAATTTTTTATGCCATTATCTATCTGCTTAGTTTTTTGGCGATTGGACTCGAATCAGCCACGTTAGGTCCAACCCTGAAACAACTTTCCATTGCAACAGGCAGTTCGCTGGCTGCGGTTACGACCTTTATCGCGATCAAAGCACTGGGATATACGGCGGGTACTATTATCGGATCGAAATTATTCGACCGATATCAAGGGCATAGGATCATGGTGATCAGCATCGCATTGATGTCTTTTGGAATGCTGATGATCCCTTTTGCTCGAAATTTTGTGGTGGCGGTTTCATTGATCACAGTTTTAGGATTTGTCGAAGGTGTGATTGATATCGGTGGCAATCTCCTGATTATGCGAGTATTTCAAGACAATCTGCCTCCCTATATGAATGCCCTGCATTCTATGTTTGGGGTTGGCTGCCTGTTTGCGCCGCTTATTACCGCACATTTTATGACTGCCGGAAACAGTCTGCAAATGACTTATTGGGTAATTGCTTCCTTCTTTATCCCTTCAATGGTTGGATTTTTGCTGCTTCCAAGCCCGCCAGTGATCTCAGCCGTCAAAATGGAAGAAAGCGGACGAAAACTGCATGATCAGGTTGTCGTCTTATTCGCAATGTTGTTTTTTGCATATGTAGGGGTTGCAATCACTTTTTCAAATTGGATTTTTACTTATGCCAGCGAATCGAAAATGATGTCAGATATTTCTGCTGCGTATCTGAATTCACTTTATTGGGGTTCATTCACGTTGGGTAGATTGATTGCAGTTTTCCTTTCCCGTAAAATTG
Source organism: Flexilinea flocculi (assembly GCF_001192795.1). Taxonomy (GTDB): domain Bacteria; phylum Chloroflexota; class Anaerolineae; order Anaerolineales; family Anaerolineaceae; genus Flexilinea; species Flexilinea flocculi. The sequence continues at coordinate 309,290 of NZ_DF968180.1, forward strand.
AACCGAAAAAGCTGCTGATCTGTGATTATATCGGATCCGCTTTAACGTTAGGTTTCATGATGATTTTCAGAGGGAATTCTGCAGCGTTATGGATCGGCACAGTGTTCCTCGGTTTATTCCTGGCAACCGTTTATCCGACAATGATGGTCTTCGCCGGTTCGCTTTTCCCGGTTACTGGTTCGGTCGCAAGCCGCTTTATGACCGGTTCTGGAATGGGTGTGCTGACTATTCCATTCCTGATGACCTACCTGTTCAATCGCATCGGAATTTCTATTGTACCGGTTGTCTTATTCATAGTCGGTTTGATTGGCTTGATCCTGTTCTTGTTGACGTTGCTCCTGATTGAAAAGAAAAAAGTCCGAAATAATCCATTTCCCGAAATTTAATAAAACTCTTTTGTGATAATAGCGAAAATATGTTGTTACATGATGTTTGTGTAGAGCACAGACATGGTACAACAACATATTTAACCGCCCATATTTCGAGTTATTGGGTATACCGATTCAGCAGTTTTATCAATGATTTGATTCTGTCATTGAATTTTATAAATACTTCTCAATCAATATTGACTTTTTAGGATGTGAGTTGTATATTTACATATTGAAAATATTCTATATGAAAAGGATGACAGAAACATGGCATCGGAGACTTCCTTGAAGTATTTCAATGATAATGCACCTGATTGGGACAATATGCGGACTGCTTTTTTCAGCGAATCAGTTCGCGAGGCATCGATTGCAAAGGCATGGCTGCGCCCCGAAATGGCTGCTGCGGACATTGGCGGCGGGACGGGTTTTATAACTGCCGGGATAGCTCCATTAGTTCGTGAAGTTCATCTGGTTGACCAATCGTCGTCTATGATTGAAATCGCTCAACAGAAACTCTCTTCTTTCACAAATATTCGTTATCATGAGGCGGATGGAAGACAAATTCCGCTTCCGGATGGTGCTGTGGATGTAGTTTTTGCGAACATGTACTTGCATCATTGCACGGATCCTTTGCTTTCAATTCAGGAAATGGTTCGTATTCTGAAACCGGGTGGCAGAATCATTATTACGGATATGGATGTCCATCCGTTTACCTGGTTGAAAGATGAAATGTCGGATGTCTGGATGGGATTTCAACGCACACAGATTTATGACTGGTTTAAAGCAGCTGATCTTGTCAATATCATAATCGATTGTACCGGACAGGATTGCTGCGCTCAATCTCACTGTGAAGTAATAGGGGAATCGGATCGAAATGCAAAGATCAGTATTTTTATTGCAACCGGAACACGAAGACAAATCAGACAGAAAGAAGTGAAGAATACTTATCGTGTCATTGCTGAAACACCAACGGGTTGTTGTGATTCGATTTCCTCAAATCAATGCTGTTGTACAGCGCATTCGGATATCTTTCAATCCCCTGTGAATTTTTCTACCGGTTATGACCAGGAAGAAAAAGCTGCAATTCCAAGAGAATCAGAAGCGCTATCCCTGGGATGCGGAAATCCGACGGCGATGGCATCGTTGAAACCCGGTGAAGTTGTTTTGGATATCGGATCAGGCGGAGGTGTCGACTCCTTCCTGGCTGCCCGAAAAGTTGGTCCGTCAGGAACGGTGATTGGTGTTGATATGACACCAGCCATGCTGGAGAGAGCCAGAGCATCTGCTCAGAAAAATGGATATTCCAATGTTGAATTTCGATTCGGCCAGGCAGAATCACTGCCGGTTATTGCCAATTCTGTCGATGTAATTATTTCGAATTGTGTTATCAATTTATGCGAAGATAAAGGACAGGTTTTTCAAGAGGCCTTTCGAGTTATAAAACCAAATGGACGGCTGGAAGTCAGTGACATGGTCAGCAGTAAGGCGCTGCCGGCACATATTCAGGCAGCGAATTGGTCCGGTTGTGTATCCGGCGCATTGCCGGAAGGTGAATACCTGGATTTAATTCGGCAAGCTGGTTTCATAGATATCAAAACTAATCGAAGTACCAGCGCGGGTTTCATAGAGGATGTGGATGTATATTCCGTGATTGTTTCGGCAGTAAAACCGGTGAATCAGGAAAATTGCTGCTGTCAGTAAAAAAAATATTGTTGAGGTGGTCTTATGGAAATTACTACGTTTTTATTGAAATTGCTTCAGGGAGGGCTGGGAAACCTTGCTTCTTACCTGGCAGCACACGTATTGCTATGCCTGGTTCCGGCATTTTTTATTGCCGGCGCTATGACTGCACTGATCCCGAAAGAGAGCGTAACACGCTTCTTAGGCCGCAATACGCCAAAATTTATATCTTATCCAGCTGCTGCGCTGGCTGGATCGGTTCTGGCAGTTTGTTCCTGCACAATTGTGCCCCTGTTTGCCGGTATTTATAAGAAAGGAGCTGGACTTGGTCCTGCCATTACTTTCCTGTTTTTTGCTCCGGCTGCGAACATATTGGCTTTGGTGTATACCGGCGGCGTGATTGGTCCGGATCTGGCTTTTGCCCGACTTTTCCTCTCACTCGCATTTGGAATAGGAATCGGGTTGATCATGGCACTAATCTTCAGCCGTTCCGACGTTGCGCATGACAAAGCTGCGGATGAGGGATTTGCTGGAAAACAAAATCAAGGTATGCGAAAAATTGTGGCGGCATTTTTGCTGATTTTAGTAGCTTTATTGCTTGCTGGAACGCTTAAAGTCAATCTGTTAACGGATTCTTATGCTCAGATCACGCTGCCAGTATCCGGAGTAGATCGCTTTCAGGACTTCCTATACCGATTAGTACCCTATGATGCTACGAAGGGTGAGGAAGGCATCACGGCTCAGGGTGCTTTCTTGATTGTTTTACTCATTCTCATCGGGTTATCTGCCTGGAAAGGATTTGAGAAAATCCATGAAGGCTTCAGTCGATGGACCTGGTTTACATTTATCCTGGTCGGATTGACGCTGCTCACAGCAGCGCTGGGAGTTCAACCGCATTCTGCAGGTTTGGACATTCTCTTTACGGGAAAATTTTTCGCTGAATTATTAGCCCTGCTGGTCTTGGGATGGATTCTGCGCAAGCATCTGAGTGAAGACGAGCAGCGCAATTTTATCTGGGAATCCTGGCATTTCATGAAACAAATCTTCCCGCTGCTGATTATCGGCGTTTTCACAGTTGGTATTATTCGTGTTTTAATTAGACCGGAATGGATTGAAGCATTGGCCGGCAGTAACACATTGCTCGGGAATCTGGCTGGTGTCATTTTTGGTGTATTTATGTACTTTCCGACATTGGTGGAAGTACCGATTGCCAATATGTTCCTTGGGCTCGGCATGCATCGCGGTCCGCTCCTGGCTTATCTGATGGCTGACCCGGAATTGAGCTTGCAAAGTATTCTAATTACTGCGACAATTATTGGTAAATTGAAAGCCTGGGTGTATGTGTTTTGGGTAGCACTTTTTAGCACATTAGCTGGTTTAATCTATGGAGCTTGGGTGGATGGAACAAGTCTGGCTCTGCTTTTGTTATACCTTGCGATTTTCCTGGGAATATTAATCATGCTGCTGATCTGGTTTGATCGCCGTAATAAAAAACGGATCAATGCCGAGCATATTTCATCCAATTAGGCAGCGTTTCTTCTAATGGAGTACAATAATTTTTTCCCTTAATCGTACGGCTGAGAATGTCGATAATGAAGGTCAACAAACGGTTTGGTTCTTAAAAAAACAGGGATATGAACCGAAGGAAAAATGAATGAGGTCAAAATGATAACAATAAAAGTTTTAGGTTCTGGTTGCCCCAATTGTAAACGCGTTGAAGCGCTGTCACATCAGGCAGCTGATGCGTTAAAGTTGGATGTCGAAGTGATTAAGGTTACTGATTACAATCAGATTCTTGATTACAATATACTGTCTACTCCCGGGTTGGTGATTAATGAAAAAGTAGTCTGTTCAGGGCGAATCCCTTCTCTGGAAGAAATCAAGACCTGGCTGCAGAACGCCTGAAGGCAGCTTTATTGAATGGTAACCTGTGCATTCTCCAAAAGAAAATGCACAGGTTTTTTGTATAAATTCACCAATTCGAAATATTGATTAACATTTCGAATCAATCGAAAAAAATGTTGTAGTATTGTTTTTGCGTGGATCGCAAAAACAATACTACAACAAAGAATCCTTCCCAAATTTCGAATGAGTATGTATGAATTCTTTACCGTGCATATTTTTTAATCCTGCTTTCTGATATAGTATTATTTTAAAATTGGAAACAGGGGATGCTTATGGACACCGATCAAAACTTGGAAAAGAAGAAAAATATCCGTACAATTCTACTGATTCTCGGCATTCTGATTTTAATTATTGCTGTTTATTTTCTGAAAACTCAAAAAAAACTTTGGGACGATACTGCTAATGACAACCCAAAAGCAGTACTTGCAGGTGAGACCGCAGAAGAACGCTACGAACGTTTAATCCAGAATGGGGAACCAATCTTTATGTTCTTTCGGTCTGACAGTTGTGAAGCCTGCCTTGAAATGAAAAAGATTGTTGACCAAATTTTTCCAGATTATGAAGAGAAAATTGCTTTTATTGATGTAGACGCTTATGATCCGCAGAATAATTCCTTAATGAAACGAGCCCATATTCAAGCGATTCCGACGTTGTTTTTTATTGACAAGAACGGACAGGCAAGCTATGCTGTGGGCGTTATGGAAGCCGAACAATTTCAGGATCAACTGCAGCTGTTAATCGAAGCGAACTGAAATGAATATTGATCCATCTCTCTTACAACCGACATCCATTCTTGGTTACATCCTGGTCTTTCTGGGTGGAATCGTCACATCGATAGAACCTTGTAACATTGCGATGATCCCATTAATTATGGGAATTGTCAGCGGAACGAAGAATTCCTCTCGTCTGCGATCTTTTGCTATCTCATCCTTTTTTGCCCTGGGACTGGCCGTTACCTTTACGGCAATGGGAGTAGTGGCGGCATTGGTCGGTGGATTAATTGGCGGCAATTCCCGAATATGGTATTATCTGGTCGCATTCGTCTGTTTCATCATCGGCTTTCAAATGTTTGGTCTCATTCATTTGTCTTTTCCCTCCAGTTTCGGAAATATCCGCGAAAGGATCCAGCGGAAAGGCCTCCCAGGAGCTTTGTTGTTGGGACTGGTCTCAGGGTTGGTTTCATCGCAATGCGCGACACCGGTTCTGGGCGCCATCCTGACCTATGTGATGGCACAACAGAGCGGTTTGCTATATGGAGCCATTTTATTGTTTGTTTACGCTCTCGGGAGGGGAATTCCGATCATCCTGGCAGGAACGTTTACCGGCTTTCTGAAGACATTCCGCGCTTTTGGACGCTGGGCCGGCATTGTTGAAAAAGTCGGCGGGATTATCATGATTGGCGTCGGCATTTACTTCCTGTGGATTGCCTGAAACCTGTAATCGATCTGCAATTCGATATTCAGATGAATCATTCAAATCGAGCAAAAAAATGTTTTGTGTTGCTTTTGTGGCACTATGCAAAGGCGATTGAACAAAAAAATTTCTTCCCCATTTGAAAATTACTGAATTCGTAATTTCCATTGTCTTTTTGAATTTTAAAATTTCCTTCATTTCGATTAAAAATTGGATATTCATAGATTGATAATTTTCTATATGAATGATAAAATTTCGCATAAATACTGCGTTGTAAGGTTTTATCTTTTGTACGAAAGAGGAGAGAATAATGGAAAAAGGAAAACAAAGCAAATTGTCGTTTCTTGACCGGTTTTTGACATTATGGATATTCATCGCTATGGCGATCGGCGTTCTTGCAGGGTATTTATTTCCGGGACTGGCTGATTCCATCAGTCGGATGAGCACCGGAACCATCTCCTGGCCGATTGCGATTGGCTTGATTGTTATGATGTACCCGCCATTGGCCAAAGTAAAGTATGAAGAAATTGGGAAAGTGGCTCAAAACAAACAGGTGTTTAAACTTTCCCTGATTCAAAACTGGATCGTCGGACCGTTGTTAATGTTCGTTCTCGCTATCCTGTTTCTTGGCGATAAACCCGGATTTGCCACCGGGCTGATCATCATCGGCCTGGCACGGTGTATTGCGATGGTTATCGTATGGAATACACTGGCAAAGGGAGACAACGAGTACTGTGCTGCGCTGGTTGCCCTGAATTCCATTTTCCAGATCCTACTTTATACCGTCTATATCTATATTTTTGTCACATTGCTGCCCAAATGGCTGGGATTGTCCTGGGGAGGACAGGTTGTCAATGTGTCCATGCTCGAAGTAGCAAAAAGTGTGTTGATTTATCTCGGTATTCCATTCGCAGCCGGATTTATTTCCAGATTTGTTTTGATCCGTACCAAATCGAAATCCTGGTATGAAAATGTATTCATCCCTAAGATTTCGCCGCTTGCACTGATTGCACTGCTTTACACGATTATCATTATGTTTATCACAAAGGGAGAACAGATTATTCGCAATCCGATTGATGTAATCCGTATCGCCATTCCTTTGCTGATTTACTTTGCAGTCATGTTTTTTGTCAGTTTCTACATGGCATACAAAAACAAAATCAATTATGAACAGTCCGTAACACTGGCATTCACAGCTGCCAGCAATAATTTTGAACTGGCCATCGCGGTAGCTGTGGCGATTTTCGGAATCTCTTCGGATGTTGCCTTTACTGCAGTGATCGGTCCATTGATCGAAGTACCGGTCATGATCGGTCTGGTAAATGCTGCGTTGTATTTTCGGCGAAAGTACTTTCATATCGCAGGATAACAGAAATCTGACTGTAGCAGGATGCAGCGCTGTCAAAAAGCGCGATCCATAAGAAATGCAATTAACATAGAAGAGTCTGCCCAACCAGAAGAAGCAGACTCTTTTTTGTTTTAGCTCTTTGCTCTCAAATAAATCAGGCTGGTGACAGCAATTCGAAAAATGGAGAGGATTCAATAATGTTGTGATGTTTTTGCGCTTCGCGCAAAAACATCACAACATCAAGTTTTTCCCGATTGATTCGAACTGCAAGTCTATTTTCGAATTACTGGGCTGGTGATTTGAAATCTGAAAAAGTCTTTTAAAACCTGAATTTCTCACCTTTTGAAAAAAGAAAGTCCAATTTTACGCTTAAATTTGGTGAATTCAAAACACTAATTCGAAATACTCAGGGGAACGCACATGGTAAATTGTCATCGCGAGGAGGGCATCAGCCCGACGAAGCAATCTTATCTCACATGATAGAGGATCGCTATTAAACGGACATGAACTCATGATCTTACACCACCGATCAGTTAGCTTGAGTGACGAAAGAAAAGATCAGATGTCTGATTCCCCCGATTGCAATAACAACGGAAGTTGATATATCCTTTTCAGTCATTCCTCATACGGTGATGAGGAAGATCTCAAACGCCAACACATCGATCCTACCCTCTCAAGCAATAGCTTTTTCTCCACCGATTCGAACTATGGGAAAAATTCTATATTGCCAGCGTAAATCAGACTTCGAAAGAAACAGGATATGAACTATCACCCAATCCGATCATCAGCACTCGCTATCACTGTTGGTACAGATGATTGCATTCAGAAAATTTTTAAAATCATGGATACAATCCGTATTCAATGAATAGTGCATCCATTTTCCTTCTTTTCGAGCACGGACAACACCTGCATCGCACAACACTTTCATGTCATGGGAAAGTGTAGGCTGCGTAATCTGAAACTCTTCCAAAATCTTGCAGGCACATAATTCACTGTTGGAGATCATCGTGATTATCTTCAGTCTTTTGGGATCAGCTATTGCTTTCAGTATTTTTGATTTTTCAATATAGATCTCTTCAATCATTTCTTCCTTTTTATGAAGCTTCTGTTTATTCCCATTTTCGATTAATTGTTCGTATTACGGCAATTCGAAATTTATATCATCCTTTCGAATTAAGAGCATAACTTTCTCTTTTTGTTCAAAAGGTTGTACCAATTTTCGAAATACTGTTTACGTCATGATCAAGTGATCGTTGATCATGAAGATGATTATAATTTGACTCACTCTTTTTGTCGGGACATCCATTTCTCGTATGTCTTTAAGGACTTTTCATGAAGATAAAAAACAATTATCACATCTTTGCAATTATAGCAATTCTTGGCTGGACATTGGCATATGTTTATACCAAACTTTCTTTGAAATACTATTCTCCCATGTCCGTAGGATTTTTGCGATACTTCATTGCTTCCATCATTCTGGCGGCTTTCCTGATTATCGGGAAAGTCAGACCTCCGCAAAAAAAAGATTTCTTGTGGTTCCTTGCATCAGCCACCTCCGGTTTTTCGTTGTACATGATCGTCTTTAATATCGGAATGTTACAGGTAACTGCAGCTACCAGCAGTATCGTCATTGCTACCGCCCCAATTTTTACTGCGTTACTTGCCTGGATTGTACTGAAAGAAAAATTGAAGACTTACCAGTGGATTGCAGTATTTCTGGAGTTCGCCGGTATCGTGATTCTCACGTTAATTGGAGACCGTTTTTCTTCTAATACTGGTGTACTGCTGCTGCTTTCCTGTGCGATCATGCTGGCTATCTACAATCTGCTTCAGAAAAAATTGACAAAAACATATTCGGCATTGCAGATCACTGCCTACAGCATTCTGATCGCAACAGTGATGTTGTCCATTTTCTCTAAGCAGGCATTTCGCGAGTTGAAGGCTGCTCCGCCTGATCAAATTTTCAATATTTTCGTTCTGGGAATCATTCCCAGCGCAATTGCTTATGTCTGTTGGACAAAGGCGATTGCATTGGCGCCAAAGACATCCCAGGCGACCATCTATATGTTCTTTGTTCCGCTTTGTACAGCCATTGCCGGAATTCTGATTGCCGGAGAAAACTTGGATCTTTCCACCATTTTTGGCGGAACTGTGATTCTGTCGGGTATGCTGTTATTCAATCGAGAGGCTTTTTCAAAAAGTTAATTTTTTGATTCTCGTCTTATGCAGAGAAGAGCGTTTGATTCTTTATGGCTGCAATTCGAAACAGGGAAAGAAATACTTGTTGATGTGTTATTTCTGCGCGAAGCACAAAAACAACACATCAATAAGATTCCCCTTTTTTCTCACAATGCTTTCCCACATTTCAAATGATTGACTTTATGGAAAAAGCAGCGTATCAAACGCTTTTTGATTGTACTTCAGATCATCATTTTTCCAAAAAACGCTCGTTTTTCCGCAATCATCTAAAAAACAAATCGCCGCACTGACAGGACAACGCAACATCAATTTCGCAGCGCGTTCGTAACGTCTGATCTGTTTGGTATACTTTTTTTCCAGAATGAACCGCTCGTCTGGATTTCTTATTGCATCTGTCTTGAAATCCAGTATCTTCCATTGGTTTTCAAAGCGGTACAAAAGATCGATTACGCCGTGTTCTGGATACGCAACACCCGGCATATCATAGGGAATCTCATGATATCGTGCATCGGCTGCATTGATTTCCTGCCAAATTGCGGATTCTTGGAAAGCGGACAATAATTGAATCGTCCTTTGTATGGCTGACTCCTGTTGCGATTCGGTCAATTCTTTCAATTCGAGGGACATCTGTTCCATTAATGGGCTAAATCCGGTTTCTTGCGGAAAAGTCCAAATTTCTAACGCCTTATGTACGAGAATTCCCACTTTCTTGCCTAAAATGCCTTCCTGAATTTCTGCCGGTTCCGATTCAAATTCCGCAGATGTCGTTGATGAAATTTTCTGCATCAATGAAATGGAAAGGTGTTTTTGTTCATTTTCACAGGATACGTTATCGGAATCTTGTTTTTCGTAGATTGGTATTTCCTGTTGACTCGATGTCGCTATCCTGACCAGGAAAGGTTTTCCATCGCGCGTTTTCATCTGTCTCTGCGATTGCTCTCGGATTTCTGACAGCTCATCTTTCCAGGGATCGAGCAATTCGCTGATCCATCCATTCAATCGTTTCTCCGTGAAATGTCCGCTGATGATTAATTTATCTTTAGCCCGTGTGAATGCAACATATAACAGCCGTTTTAATTCCGCTTCATTCTGTTCTTTTTCATCTTTCTCGGCAAGAATATAACCCATTGATTCAGGCTCAGTGCGAATTTGAATTCCGAATTTTTGAGATATGATCCAGGATTCTGCGGAACGGTTATTCTGATGAGCGGCATCAGCAACAACGACAATCGGAAATTCGAGCCCTTTCGATTTATGAATGGTCATCAATCGAACCGCTCCGATAGCGTCAGATGGAGCTTCTCCTTCTCTTGTGCCTGAATCATTCAAATTACGTAAATAGGATAAAAAATCATTCAGTGAAATCATTCCGCTTTGATGGGCATCCGAAATGAGTTTATCCACGTTTCGCGAAAATTGTTCATTTGGCATGGATGCCAGCAGAGATCGGTATTTTGTCAGCTGGATTAATTTCGACAGAACGGTTTCGACGGATGCTCTGCCGGATAGAGAGAATAATTCTTGCAGCACATAGAATACACGTTCTGCAGCTTTCTTGTCATTAGCGGATAAAATTGACTGGTTATTTTGCAGGGATTCCCAGAGATTGGCAGGTTTTTCAGGTTTGCCACCTTTCGTAAGATTCGGCCAACGCAGTTGAAAAAGGCCATTTTTTGACAGGTGAAAAACCGGACTGAGGAGCATACCTGCCAATGCGAGATCATCTGCAGGGTTTGCCGCTGCGGAAAGCATGTTTAAAATATCTCGGATTTCCGGGCGATCATAGAATCCTTTGCCCGATACTGTCACAAATGGAATACCGCTTTTTTCGAAGACCGATTCATAGATTGCAAATCCGCTTGATGCTCGGAACAGCAAGGCTACATCATCCCAACTCTTCATAAAATCACTGTTTTTCAGCTCTTGCAGTCTGGCTGCAAGCTGTGCTGCAGAGGTTCTTTTTGCTTTATCAACTGATCCCGGATCGTATCCAAGCAAAAATTCGAGTTCCGGTTCCTTTGGCTGTTCGATTCTTGTTCTCATAGAAGCCAGTGGAGCAAATGGAATCCAGTAGGACTTGTTGGGGATGTTCTGGGTTCCCATCAGACGGCTGAGAAATTCACCACTTGCGTCTAATAAATCAGGGTCTGTACGATAAGTTGAATCCAGGTCAATGGACAATCCTTCCTTCTTGCAGATACCCCGTTGTACAGAGCGGAAAACGGTTACGTCTGCTCCACGGAATCGGTAAATACTTTGCCTGGCATCTCCCACTGCAAAAAAGCTCCCGGGCTTATCAGATATAATTTCAAGCAGGTGTTGCTGCCGGTAATTGGTGTCCTGAAATTCATCTACCAAAACGGCTCTGATCTTTTCTCGCCATATTTTTCTCACAGCCGGATTTTCCAATACAATCAGCGTTTTCTCTTCCAGATCATCAAAATCCAAAACCGTTTGCTGATGCAGAATATCTTGATATTGCTTCAGTAATCCCTGAAATGCAATTCGAAAAAGATCGATAAGCTGCTGATATTGGTCTTCATTTTCCTTGGATGGCATCCGGTTATTTTTATCCAGAATGTTTTTCCAATTCAAATCAAGATATTCTCGAATGATTTTTAGCGCACGTTTTGCTTCAGATGTAGCCTTTCCGGCTGATAATTTCATTTTTTCTGTATAAGCAGCCTGCAATACCTTGATCGAAGCAAAGGAATCACCTTCCCGAAAATAGGCATCCGCCTGTTTCCAGAGGACAATAAATTCATCAAGCTGCATAGCCAGTTTGTCACCCGCATCTGCTGTCAATTCCGCTGGATTCAGCCCTGCGATCCATTCAAATTGAGTTCGAACATTCTCATCCGAAAACAATTCTTGCAATTTTTCGTGGATCATCGATTGCAAATCAAATGTACGCTCAAAAATCCCCTTTGTTTCAAGACGCCGATCCAGCATTCCGGCAAGAATTTTGCGTATTTCATCGATTCTAAATGTCTGAAAAAGCGGATGGAAATTGTTCTTTTCTGTCATGAATTCGAGCCATTCTTCTATGGCTCTAACTTTTACCATGGAACACTGTTTTTCATCCAGAACGGAAAAATCAGGATCAATTCCCGCTTCTGCAAAACTGGTTTTTAATATTTGAGAACAAAGACTATGGATAGTTCCGATTCTTGCTGAATCCATCGCATTTAACCGATCCAGCCATTTTTCCCGTTCTTCTGGATCAACGCTTAATTGAGAAATTTCAATCAGCTTGCTTCGGACGCGGGATTTCATTTCGCGGGACGCTTTGTCCGTAAAGGTAATTGCAGCGATTTCCTCCGGTCTATATCCATCATCCAGTAAGGTCAGAAACCGTGCAACCAGGGTATGCGTTTTGCCGCTTCCGGCTCCTGCAGTGACAATCACATCCCGCTTTCTCTCATTTGCAGCCTGTTTTTGTTTTTCTGATAGTTTGTCGAGAAGTTGAATCAGCGCTCTTGTCATGGTCTATCTTCCCTTTGAAACAGGGCACACCACGTGGCTGCACTGCAGTAGGATGGACATTTTCCATCGATCGGATTGGCAGGAAATTCCCCCACTTCTAAAATTTGATAAAACTGTTTGATTTTTTCCATAATTAAAGCCCGAAATGTGGCCGTTCGATCCATTTCCTGCGGATCCATAAAACCGGAAAGTTTCAAAGAGCTGGCTTTTGCAGATAGAATTGCCCAGTAAAATCCTTCTTCTATACGGCCGATTTTCAATGCATCGGCTGCAGCTAAAGCATAAAGGAACAATTGCACACGTCTTCCGCTAAAAACATCATCTGCCGAAAAATGGGTACCGCCAATCTTGTAATCGATGATGCGCAGATTCCCGTTGCGGTTACGGTCGATCCGATCAATGATTCCACGAAAGTTGAGAGATATTCCTTCGATATCGATTTTCAGAAACGGCTTACCGCGTATTCCAAAAGCGGATTCTGCCGCAACCATTAACCATCCTTCACTGATTTCAGATAACTTTTCGATTGTTTGCATCAGTTGTTTTTTTAACTGATTTTGCTGAAAGATCCATAATCCTGATGGGCGGAATTGATAAATGATCGGGGCTTTCGGAAAAGTGCAATTGCAGGCTTTCTCCAGTTGTTCCAGCAAGAATGTTTTATCGGTTAAGTTTTCCGCTTTCTCAAAGGTTAATTGAAGAATCCGGTGCAGTAATGATCCCAATTGTTTTGTATCCAATTCGAACGCCGGTTCTTTTATCGGTTCCAGAAACAAGATATTACTGATAAAGTATCGAAATGGGCAGTACAGACCATTTTCCAACTGAGACGAGCTGAAGATCTGCTGGCTTCGAAATTGTTCCGGCAAATTCACACAAGAATCACATGCGCCGGATGACAGGAGTCCTTCTAACATCGGATCCCTTTGAGATGCTTCAAGCATATCCTGATTATTATCATCGTCGGCATATTCATCTCGTTTTCTCTGTAGAACAGCCCAGTATTCTTTTTCATCCTCCGAGGCTGCTTCCGAAAGCGGCCTTTTCGTTGAAGAACGAATTCGCTGGACGGTATTCTCCGGGACGATTTGTCTGATTGCATTCCAATAAAGCGATTCCTCCCATTCATCTCCCGCATCCGTGATACAAGGACGGCTGATCAATAATTTCTCGTCAGCTCTTGAGAGAATCTGGATCAATAATCCGCTTTGATCGTTATCAGCAGACACAGGTATCTGTAATAAATCCTGAAATTCTTTTTTGATAATGACATCTTCTGCGACAGCAGATGGGAATATGCTTTCTCCAAAGCCTAAAAAGGCAGCTGCCTGAAAGCGAATACCGCGAGCCCAGGTAATTTCACCGGTGAATATGGAATTTGCGAATTGTTGCGTGGGATTACTTCGCTCTGAAGCTGTGATGGTTTCTGTCAGTGCACTCAGAAAGTCGTTATAATCGATATTTTGCCGTGGAACCATACGATCTTCTATGATCAATTCTTCGAAACAGGCGGTTAACGCAAAATAATCTGATTCTTCTTCTTGACGAATATGCGATCGAAGCTGAATTTTTTCACAGACTCCTTTCAGCCATGCAATCCAAACCGGGATCTGCTGGTTTCCTTGCGGAGGGGTGATATTGTCAAGGAATGCTTGCAATCCGTTTTTCAAAAGCAGAAGCTCAGCGCTATCAGGAAAACACGAATAATCCAGGAACTGATTTCCATCTTCGTCATCCACCTTTTCTGTTGCATCTTCCTTTTGTAAAATATTCCAGGCTTCCTCCCATTGTTCTGAGCCGCCAGTAATGCTCAACTGCCGGCTGATGAAATCCAGCCAGTTGACCTGTTCCGGTGTCAAACCCGAGCTGATATATGGGAATCGCAAGCAATTCATCAAATTATTTGTTTTCAACCCTTCCGGCTGTAGTCGGAGTAAGCTAAAAAGTGTTATAACAACAGGGCTTTCGATCAAAGATACTTTTCTGCCAAAGTTCAACGGAATTTGCATCTCTTCGCTGATTCTGCGTAAAGCAGGAGCATATTTTTCCAGTTGTGGCGCAAAAATTGCGCAGGACGCAATCGGAATTGCATCACGAATAATCCAGCTTTTCATCTGTCGCAGTACTTCTCTGACTTCGTCCTCCTGTGTCCCGGCTTCCAACAGGATCAGCGATTTTTCATCGGATGGATTTGTTTCAATCCACTTGACTGGCTGTTGTTTAAAAATATTCTCGACGATATACCTGAGAATGTCCGGTAAGTGAATCGCACTTTTTACAGTGTTTTCTGCAATTTGGATATTCAGTACTTTTTGGATCTGTTCCAGCGAACGGGAAAATCTGCGATTGACCAGCCGTTCTTTTTCTTCCGCTTGCAGCGATCCTGGAAGGGTCAGGTAAATTTCATCGGTGATTGGCTCAAGATTCCGGATCAACCAGAGCTGGTCTTGATCAAAATTGTCAAAACCATCAATAATAAGCAATCTGAAAGGATCAAGATGGTCAGGCTTTTTTTTGATTATCTCCGCAGCAGCCTGGATCACTCCGGAGGGGCTGACCCATCCATGATCCGATAAAAAAATCTGATACTCCTCAAAAATCAAATTAATTTCAATTTCTTGCTGTGTTTGGACAATCGATTTCATTTGATCTGCTGAAATGCAATTTTTTTCAAAATCGGAGAATGCTTTTGTGACTACTTTGGAAAAACCTGCTGTATTCCAGACATTACAGTAATAGTTCAGTTTCCCTTTCGCTTGAATGTGCCGAATTGCTTCACAGACAATTTGCCGGTTTAATGAAGGATTAATAATAATTTTTCCTGACAACGCTTTTTCAAGTATCGAACGTGCAAACTGAGCGAATGTGTTCACTCTGATACCCCAAGAGCCTGAAGGAGAAGCAAGTCTTTTTTGAAATGCCTGCAATTGCAGGCTGTCAGGAACTAATACTTGTACTGAAGCCAGCGGATCATCAGATTTGATTTGGCGTATTTTTTGAAGGCAGACGGTTGTTTTGCCAGATGCAGGAAGATCCATGATGAGTTCAATTGTCATGATTTGTATTATCATCTCAAATCATGTTTTGGGTCAATAGCAGTGTCGATATGTATGGAGTTCGAATTGCTGCTGTTGGCATGAATCCGTGTACAATGAAATAGAATCAAGTAAAGGAGGAAATTCAGGTATGCCACAAGAAAATATAAGCATCAATGAACTGGAAATCTTAAAAAAACAGGAAGAACAGTTTCAGTTTGAGCATTTCACCAATGAAGATATTTGGAAACTGGGCAAATGGATGACCGAAGAAGCCATTCGGCAGGCGTTGCCCATTGCGATCAGTATCCGATTGTTTTCCGGAGTTATTGCATTTCAATACTTCTGCAAAGGTTCTAAGCTAAATAATGAAACATGGATGAAACGCAAAGAATTGACAGTCCGTGAAATGGAAATGAGCAGTCTTCGAATGTGTATGGAATTTGAAGCAGCTGGAAAAACAATGGAAGATAAACTGATGGATCGTTATACCTATGCCTGCTGCGGCGGAGGATTTCCAATTCGCATCCGAAATGCAGGCGTGATTGGATCGATCATCGTTTCAGGACTGCCGCATAAAGATGATCATGCTTTTATCATCCATTGTCTGGAAGGCTTTTTCCGCTCGGAAAATCTTTAAGAATCAAAACTGTTTTTCAAAAATAATGAGTATATGCAAATCTCAGCCTGCATATACTCATTGCATTAAAATTTTGATCGAAGCGTCTGTGTATCGCCTGAATATTCGGGATTATCGGAGAAGACTGAAAAATAATAGTACAAGAATTCCAAGAAATATTCGATAATATCCAAATAGGGTAAAGTCGTGTTTTTTTATATAACCCATCAAAAATTTGATAGCTGCTGCGGAAACCAGAAAGGCAGTGATCATTCCGGCAAAAAGTACAGCTATTTCTATGTTAGAAAAACTGAATCCGAATTTAAGCAGTTTTAAACCGCTGGCTCCTAACATGATTGGAATGGACAGGAAGAAAGAAAACTCTGCGGCAACGCTTCTGGATGTCCCGATCAGGATAGCGCCAAGTATTGTTGCGCCAGAACGCGATGTTCCCGGAATCAGCGACAGCATTTGAAAAATGCCGATCATCACTGCAGCAGCATAATTTAATTGTGATAATTCGTTGATGCTGCTGTTTCTCGTTTTATTTCTGCGTTCAATCAGGATGAATAAAATTCCATAGATAATCAGTGTTGCTGCAACTGTCTTAAAGTTGAAAAACAGCTTGTCAATTTGATCTTCGAACAAAAAACCGATCAAACCGGCTGGAATACATGCCAGGAAAATCTTCAACCATAATTGAAAGGTTTCTTTCTTATGATTCCCGTTTCTATTTGAAGAAAATGGATTGAGCTTTTTGAAAAAAGTGATAATTACGGCAAGAATGGCTCCCAGTTGAATTACGACAAGGAACATTTCTTGAAAAGCATCGCTCATGTTCAAATGGACCAATTCGTTCAGGAGAATCATGTGACCTGTGCTGCTGATGGGCAGCCATTCTGTGATCCCCTCAACAATCCCAAAAACAATTGCTTTAATTATTTCTGTTATATACACTTGGGCTCCGTCTGCTCTTTAGATTTCTCTGTGCATTGGTTCACTTGTTTTATACGAACATGTGAATCAAACGATTTGGAATCTTGGAAGAGTTACTGGTCAAAACTCTGATAGCCTTCAGATTGAATGATAAAAAGCGAACATGGGACAGAATTCGCTCTTTATTACATAACCTAAAGAAAATTATTCCTGAAAAATAAAGAATGGTTCAATCTCCGCACAAGCCGGAAGGTGAATGGCGTTCAATCCTGCACGGATTGCAGCTTGTGTATTTTCCAGCATATCGTCGATAAAAACGGATTTTTCGGGATTTAATTGGTAAGAATGGATCAATAAATCGTAAATTTCCTGCTCAGGTTTGATGACCTTGTGTTCATAAGAGAGGATCTGTCCGTCAAAATCTGAAAAAAAGGTGTTTCGTTTTTTTATCACAGCATAAACTTCATTGGCAAAATTCGAAAGGACATAAATTTTTGCACCGGCTTCCTTAATTCGATACATTGCTGCAACATTTTTAGGAATTCCGTTAAAGTAATAAGGCCATTTGCGCAGATATTGCCTGATTTCTTTGCGCAGTGAAGGCTCTTTTGCTGAAGCAATTTCGACCAGTTCAGAATTCGTAATGGTTCCACGATCCAGTTTTGACCATGTTTCCGTGTCCTCAAATAATACGGAGGCCAAACGGTCATGCAGATCCGGATGAAATCCCATTTCGCCCAAAAATCTGCGCGGTGAATAATCCAGCAGAACGTTCCCTAAATCAAAAATGACAGCTTCGATTTCTTTTTTGTTTTCTTTCAAAAAAACCATTGATGATTCCTTAATAAAGATCTATTTTTTATGGATAAATTTTGGCAGCAGAATTGCAAACAATCCTAAAACGATAAAAAAGATCACGATGACCAGCATCATCCAGTCTGAATTTGTCACCGGTTTCTTCATAATGGAAGGTAAATTGAAAATACCGGCTGCCAGAAATACAATTCCTACGAAACTTCCGGGGTTCAGAACTGTTTTTTCCTGTTTTACTGTTTCTTTATGAGTATCCTTGTTTTTACTTTTTTTTTGCATAAGCCCTTTTCATGCTTATTCTTAAATGGTTCGAAAATCCTTCAGAATTAAGTCCGCATCAAAATAACCATGTATCTCAATTATTAGCAACTATTGAAAAAAGTCTGCGAATACTCTGAGAGCGAATCCAGGATTATGGGATTTGAAATAGAATCATAGGATAAGATGAAGAGTTATTTTTATGTGGAGCACAAAAATAACTCTCCAACAAATAATTCTGCCTCTCATTCGAATCGCTGGAAAAATTCATACGATTGGTATGAACGATCGCGGTTGCAGTAACAGTTATTCTTCTTTCTTTTCTGTATCTTCAATTGATTCCGATGTTTTAACTGATTCTTCCTGTTCATTTGATACGGATTCATCTGCGGATTGTTCCATGCTATCCGAAGTGTTCTGCTCAACTGAGATTTCTGCATCGGGTGTGTTTTGTATAGGCTCGATCGTTTTCTGTGTAAGCGTTGATTCCTGTTTCTGTTTCCTTTTATCCAAGTAGTCTTTCAACAGCGGCCATGCCATCAAACAACCGGCGACGAGATAAATAATATCTCCGAACGCTGCCAGTTTTCGATCCTGGGGATTTTCGAGTTTCAGTGATCTTGGCAATTCAGTTATCGAATACACAACCAGATAAAGTCCCATTCCGCGCATCGCATAAGTGAATCCGCGGTTGATCTTGTCGTCTTTTTTACTTTTCCCTTTGGGTGAATCCGCTGGTTCCACACTTCCTTGTATTGAAGCTGATGGATCCGATGAAATTTCTGAATTTGTATTTCCGTCCTCATGATCTGAAGGAAGTTCGACAACCCCTGGATTTCCGTGCAGCGGCATTCCGCAAAAAGCACAGTTTGCCAGATCGTCGTTGTTGGGTTCAAGACAATTGGGACAAATTTCCTGATTATTTCTTGTAATTTGTTTTTCTTCCATTCTTTAAAACTCCGTTTTTATTTTCCAGTTTGAATTGATCCGGTCGCATAATTTATCCCACGATAAAAGGCCACTGAAGGCATCCGGTTGTTCACAACAGCATGCACCTGCACCTGCTGCGATTTTTAAAGTTTCTTCCGGTGATAAATCGCGAAGAAGCGCTGAAAGGAATCCAGCGATACAGGTGTCACCAGAGCCGCAAGTTCCTTTTACTTCCACTTCGAAGCAGGGTTGTTTTACAGATAAATTCTCCCAACTGGAAAGGTCGGAAGGGCAAGATGCTCCCATGGTTGAAAGCCGTTTCGTATCAGAAGTCCTTAAGAAGACTCCCCGGTATCCCATCTTAATAAGTATAACCTTACATCCCATTTCCAAGAGTTGTTGTGACAAATCGCGCAAGAGTACGTCATCCACATGTTTGATCAAATCACCAGTACTTGCCAATCGTTCATAAAGACTGCGATCGAGCATGAAAAGAATTTCTTCAATGCTAGGAAGAAAAAGGTCGACATATGGGAGCGTTTTTTGCAAAATTTTGTTCCATGGCGCTTGTCCGGATGAACGGGTAGGATCCGGTACGCACATGTCCATGGATGTCGTCAATCCATAGTTTTTTACTTTTTGATAAAGTGCGAGCAGTTCCGATCCCTCATCTGCAATCATTGTCCGGATCATCGGAGGATATCCGAAATGGAAAAGGCCGGCGGATTTCAGAAGTGCGTCATCAACATCCTTCGCTGTAAAATAATCGCTGGATCCGGGATGATGAAAAAATCTGCGATCCTGATTCCTTGGATTGATCACATAAGCATGGCCGGTCATATGATCAGAATCAACAATCAGTGAATCCAACAGCCGTTCATCAATCTTTCGATACAAATCCTTGAGAATTTCCGCGAAACTGTCGTTGCCGATTCTGCAGATAAGTTTTGTATCGATACCCAGCCGATGCATTGCCAATCCGGTGTTGGAGACAGAACCGCCAGTGCTCAATAGGGTTTCATCGGTTTCAATCAACTTCCCGGGTAAAAATTGGCGGTCAAAATCGGAACCTTCAATATTTTGCATGCCCGGGATGATATCCAGACAGACTAATCCTGCAGCTATCGCCGCATACCGCGGCTTTTTTGTTTTATCTATCGAATGCATCGATAATCTCCAATTAACGGATGATAAATCGGTTCGTCCTCTTCAATTTGCGGAAATCTTGGAATTGACTCGTAAAAGCGATTGTCCGTGTGATCATCGTTGATTTTTGATACTTCGCCTACTAAAACTTTACCTTCACCCCAGAAACTGTGATACAGTCTCTGCGGAAGTGTCACGCTTTCTCCTGGATCCAGCGAAAGAATGCTGCCTGCTTTTAAAACCGTGCGAATTCCATCCACGTAGACAGTGATCGGAGATTCCCGGTCAAATTCATCGTTTTCGGTTGCCTGATAAAATTGAAGTTTGAGTTTTCCACCGCCACGGTTGATGATATCCTCCACTTTATCCCAATGAAAATGGAACAGACAAACCTGCTGATCCTCCATGATCATAATCTTTTCACAATAGGGCTTCTCATAACCGGTCTCCTCAGTACTTCCGTTGCGAATGGTGAACAGAAAAAGACCTTTCTGATGGAATTGGTTTAACCCAAAATCTGTAACATCCCATCCTAATTCTTTTTCAAGAATTTCGTGAATTTCATTTTTGTCTGCTCTTTGCCATTCTTCCCATGTCCAGTCAGCCCATTTAGGTAAAAAAAAGCGGTTTTCTTCAAAAAATTTTTCTGCATCACGAATGATGGTATTGATTTCTGATCGTTTCATATATCTCCTGTTTTCTGATTTTTCAATCCATAGCATGTCGTTTTTGGAGTAAATCATAATATCTGAGTAATAAAAACGCAATATTCTTAATCCAACACCGGCTGTTCGAAAAAAGGATTAACGTTTCGAATCAATCAAGAAAAAAAATTGTTCTTTTCAAATTTCGAAATGCTGTGAACGTGCACGATTACCAAAAATCGATATATACTTGTTAAAAGAAAACATTTTCTGATTTCATCTGTAAAAAAGTCAGAACCAGCAATTCGAAATATCGATTGGACTCTTGATTGTTGTGAAGTTTTTATGCTTTGCACAAAAAAACCACAACAAAAAGTTTTGTCCGATTGATTCGAATAACAAGTCGATATTTTAAATTACTGAATCTGAACAACGGTTAGCGTCTTTCTTTAAATAAATTGCCGTGGTTTGTTACGGAGAGGAAAAAATGCCTGGATCCATAAAAGAAATTGCCCGAATTGCAAATGTCTCCCGCGGAACTGTGGACCGTGCACTGAATGATCGCCCAGGTGTGAATAAAGAAGTAGCCAAACGTGTCAAGGAAATTGCAAATGCGATGGGATACAGACCCAATGTCGTTGCCAAAGCATTGGCAACGCATCGGAAACCCACAGTCATCGGCGTCATCATTAACAGTGAAGGGAACCCTTTTTTTGACGATGTTCTGGCGGGAATTGATGCGGCAAAGCAGGAAATTTTCGATTTTGGTGTGAATGTGGTAGTAAAAAAAATGAAGGGCTATGATCCCAAACAGCAATTGAGTTTGATCCGGTCTCTGGTTGAAGATGGTCTGGATGCGCTGGCAATTACTCCCGTCAGCAATCCATCCATACGAGATGAATTAAATGGATTAATTGCTGCGGGAATCCGAATCGTTTGTTTCAATCTGGATCTGGCTGATGTGAATTATTTAGCTTACATTGGATGCGATTACTATAAGAGTGGAGAAACATTAGGCGGGATGATCGGATTTGTTACCGGTGGCAAAGCCTTATTGGGTGTTATTGCCTGCACCAATAATCTGGAAGGACACCGCAAACGTATTGAAGGATGCCGCAGTGTTTTAGCCAGTGAATATCCGGAAAGCCGCATTGTTGATATTATCGAAGCAGAAGATAACGATGAAATTGCGTATGAGAAAACTTTGAAAATGTTACTGGAACACCCTGAGATGAATGCATTATGTTTTAATGCCGGCGGAACAAGCGGCGGATTAAGGGCAGTTCGAGAACTTGGCTTGGAAAAAAAATTCAAAATCTTTACTTTTGATATGACGCCAGTAGTCATTGAAAGCATTCGAAATGGAATTGTGCAATCCACAATCTGTCAGCAGCCGTTCGAACAGGGTTATCAGAGTATAAAAATCCTGTTTGATGCGCTGATGAATAATCAGGTACCAAAGACAAATCATATTTATACCGAATTGAATGTAAAAATCCGATACAACATTTGACTTATTATCTGTGATTCGAACTTTACGAAGAATCACTCGCTGATGCGTTGTATTTGCGCATCGAACAAATTTTACAAAATTGCGAGTTTTTTCTCATAGCTGAGAGCTAAATTGTAGAAACCCTTCATTAATTATTGATGTAAAAATGTCATAGGATAATAGTTACATAAGACGGATTGACCAAATTGCGAAGATTTATAAAATTAAAGATTACAATAACGTGCACGTGCACAATTTTTTTCGAAATCGAATCGATGAATTGGGAAGGGATCACATGAAAGAATATTTTCCGAGTATTCCAAAAATTAAATACGAAGGTGCCGCGAGTGACAATCCGCTGGCATATAAATTCTACAATCCGGAAGAAGTGATTGCCGGAAAGAAAATGAAGGATCAATTAAGATTCTCCGCTGCTTATTGGCACACAATCTGTGCTGCAGGGTCGGACATGTTTGGCGCTGCAACAGCGGATAAGACCTTTGGGAATACTGATCCGATGGATTTAGCAAAAGCCAAGGCTTATGCTTTTTTTGAAATCATTGACAAACTGGGTATTGAATTTTTTGCTTTTCATGATCGGGATATTGCTCCGGAAGGGACAACGCTCAGCGAGTCGAACAAGAATCTGGATGTCATGGTTGATCTCTTCGAATCCCTGATGAAAGAGTATGACAAAAAACTTTTATGGGGAACGGCTAATATGTTCAATAATCCGCGATATATGCACGGAGCTGGAACGTCCTGCAACGCGGACGTATTTGCATATGCTGCAGCCCAGGCAAAGAAAGCAATTGAAGTTTCTGTTCGTTTAAATGCCTCTGGATATACATTTTGGGGTGGACGCGAAGGCTATGACACACTGCTGAATACCAATATGGGTTTGGAAGTTGATAATATGGCTCGTTTCCTGAAACTGACAACGGAATATGGCCGCAGCATCGGCTTCAAAGGCGCCTATTATATCGAACCAAAACCGAAGGAACCAACCAAACACCAATATGATTTTGATGCGGCGACTGTCATTGGATTCCTGCGGAAATATGGTCTGGATATGAAACTGAATCTGGAAGCAAATCATGGGACACTTGCAACCCATACATTTCAACATGAGCTGCGCGTTGCCAGAACCGAAGGATTTTTCGGATCTGTGGATGCCAATACCGGCGATTTGCTGTTAGGCTGGGATACTGATCAATTCCCGAATGATGTTTATGATACAACGCTGGCGCTTTACGAAATTATTAAAGCCGGAGGATTCACAACCGGTGGCTTGAATTTTGACTCCAAGGCGAGACGTGCTTCCTTCAAGCCGGAGGATGTTTTCATTTCTCATATTATGGGGATGGATTCCATGGCGTTGGGCCTGCGCTTTGCAGACAAATTGATCAAAGATGGTCGGATTGACAAGTTCGTTGAAGAACGATACGCCAGTTATTCGAGCGGAATCGGCAAGAAAATTGTTAATGGCACTGTCACAATTCAGGAACTGGAAAAATATGCGCTTGAGCAAGGCGATGTGAAAACGAATCAGAGCGGTCGACAGGAATACCTGGAGGGCGTTATTAATCAAGTATTATTCGGATAATCCTATGGCGTATTTGATTGGTGTAGATCTTGGAACAACCGGGACAAAGACCGTTCTGTTTGACGAAACAGGAAAAATTTTCGGTTCAGTAACCTTCGAATATCCTTTATATCAGGAACATAATGGCTGGGCGGAACAGGAACCGGAAGATTGGTGGAATGCTGCAAAAAACAGTATTAAAGCTGTTCTTGATCAAAGCAAAGTCAATCCTGCTGAAATTAAAGGCCTGGGTATTTCCGGACAAATGCACGGTCTGGTCATGCTGGATAAGGATGGGAATGTTTTACGCCGGTCAATTATCTGGTGTGATCAGAGAACTGCGAAAGAATGCGAGCAGATTACGGAAGCTGTCGGAGCAAAACGGCTGATCGAAATTACTGCAAATCCCGCTCTTACCGGTTTTACTGCTTCAAAAATCCTCTGGGTCAGGAATAACGAACCGGCGATTTATGAACAATGTGCTCACATATTGCTGCCTAAAGATTTTATCCGCTATCGACTTACCGGCGAGTTTGCAACGGAAGTCTCCGATGCATCTGGTATGCAGTTGCTCGATGTGCCCAACCGCTGCTGGTCTGAAGAAGTATTGCAAAAACTGCACATCGATCGATCACTGCTCGGTAAGGTTTATGAATCTCCGGAAATTACAGGCGTCCTTACGAATAAAGCTGCTGGTGAAACTGGATTGAAACCTGGTACTCCGGTTGTTGGTGGCGCAGGTGATAATGCCGCTGCGGCAGTCGGCACCGGCGTAGTTCGGGATGGACTTGCTTTTACAACAATCGGTTCCTCCGGTGTGGTTTTTGCGCATTCCTCCAGTATCACGATTGATCCGAAAGGACGCGTTCATACATTCTGCTGTGCGGTTCCGGGAGCCTGGCATGTTATGGGTGTCCATCAGGCTGCCGGGCTATCGCTTAAATGGCTGCGGGATAATGTGTGTATTCCGGAAATGGCTGAGGCTGAAAAGCTGGGAGTCGATCCCTATGTCGTAATGGGTGCAGAAGCGGAAAAAGTAGCCTTAGGATCGGAACGTCTGATTTATCTCCCATATTTGAATGGGGAACGGACGCCTCACCTGGATCCGAATTGCCGGGGTGTATTCTTTGGTTTGTCCGGTATGCATCGACGTCCACATCTCATTCGTGCGGTCATGGAAGGTGTGAGCTATTCATTGCGGGACAGCATCCGAATTCTGCGTGAGATGAATGTTGAAATTTCTGAGATGATGGCTTGCGGCGGCGGCGGTAAAAGCCCATTATGGCGGCAAATGCTGGCGGACAATTATCATTGCCGTGTAAAAACTGTCGATACGCAGGAAGGACCTGCTTTGGGCGTCGCTATTCTGGCTGGTGTTGGAGCGGGATTGTTCCATTCAGTGCCAGAGGCTTGCGAAGCTTTAATCCATAGTGATGTGGTGCAGGATCCAATTGCAGAAAATTCGAATTATTATGATCGGGCGTATCCGTTATATCAAAAGCTGTACGCAGATTTGAAAAATTCATTTGATCAGTTGACGACTTTGTAATATTTTCGTTATTGGAAATACTGAATTGCTGTTTGAATTAATCGGGAAAAATTGGTTGTTGTGATGTTTTTACGCGAAGCGCAAAAACATCACAACAACCAGTACTCCACCTCATATTTCGAATTGCTGTAATCATTTGATATTAAGGTAAATTTGATTATTTTCGGTTAAAATTGGACTTTAACAATTTGCAATAGATTTATCATCATGTTTTTGGAAAAAGCAGTGTTGGTCATTGATCCTGAACGAGCGCTTTTATCTTATTTTTCTATGAATATATGTATAAATTTAAGAAATATAACATGATGATTGGTACTATACGAAATGCAGAATAATATTACAATTCTATACTGTCTAATTTATGCCGGATTTTTCCGGGATAATAAATTAATAAAGGAGAGGTATAAATGAAAAAGTTAGTTGTTGTTTTGTTAGCATTAGCAGTTCTTATGTCTTTTGCCCCTGTATTTGCAGAAGGTGAATTAGTTGGTGTAGCTATGCCTACCAACAGTCTCCAGCGCTGGAATCAGGATGGTGATAACATGAAAGCTCAACTGGAAGCAGCAGGCTATAAAGTTGATCTTCAATACGCAAACAATGATGTTGCGATGCAGATTTCACAAATTGAAAACATGATTACAGAAGGCTGTGACGTGTTGGTTATTGCATCGATCGACGGCGGCGCATTGGGTGATGTTCTGAAAACCGCAACAGAAAACGGGATTAAGACAATCGCATATGATCGTCTGATCACTGGAACCGAATATGTTGATTACTATACCTCCTTTGACAACTACAAAGTAGGTACAATCCAGGGTACATTCATTAAAGAAGCCCTTGATCTCGACAATGCTGCCGGCCCGTTCAACATCGAATATTTCGGTGGATCACCGGACGACAACAACGCCCACTTGTTCTATCAGGGTGCAATTGATGTGCTGCAGCCATATATTGACGCAGGAAAACTTGTCAATCCTTCCGGTCAGAAAGATTTCGAAACCGTCGCGATTCTTGGCTGGGGTACTGATGATGCCCAGGCTCGTATGGATACTCTGATTAACGGTTGGTATACCAGCGGAACAAAATTGGATGTCGTTCTTTCCCCGAATGACTCCTTAGCCCTTGGTATTGCAAACTCCCTGACCGCTGCCGGTTTCACAAAAGAAAATTGGCCGATCATCACTGGTCAGGACTGCGATATCCCGAATACCGTCAACATTATCAAAGGTTTACAGTCCATGTGCGTTTTCAAAGATACCCGCACACTGGCAGCACGCACTGTTACAATGGTTGGTCAGATTCTTTCCGGCGCTGAAGTTGAAGTCAATAATACCGAAGATTATGACAACGGCGTCAAAGTTGTTCCTTCCTTCCTGTGCGATCCAGTATTCTCGAATGTAGATAACTACAAAGAAATTCTGCTTGACTCTGGCTACTATAGCAAAGAAACCAATCCAGAAGCTTATGCAAAGATTACGGAAGCAGCAGAAGCCGCGAAATAATCGGGTAATTTAGAATCGATACGAAGGCAGTGTGGGTAGCCATACTGCCTTCAATTTATACTTGATCACTTGATGCAGTTTTTGTTCAGCGTTTCTAAATATAGATTTGCTGATTGAATCAATCGGGAAAAAATTGTTGTTGTTATGTTTTTGCGCGTAGCGCAAAAACATAACAACAACAAAGAATCCTATCTTATAATTCGAATTACTGAATTTTATTTTTACAAGTTGAAATATTAATTGCAGACTATAGCATCGAAGCGACCGAAATCATTTAATAATTTATCCCTTTGCAATCATCATTTCAGCCTGATAAATCTAAAATAAACAACCTGACCCATATCAGGTTATTCCATAAATGTGAAGGAGAAAAGCTTAATGGAAAAGATACTTCTGGAAATGCAATCGATCATTAAGGATTTCCCTGGTGTCCGCGCACTCGATAATGTCAATTTACAGGTTCGAGAAGGCGAAGTTCATGCATTGGTTGGCGAAAATGGTGCCGGCAAATCAACGCTGATGAACATTTTAAGCGGCTGGTATGGATACGGAACCTATGAGGGAAAGATTATCTATGATGGAAAGGAATGTGAATTTCACAGTCTGAGCGATAGTGAGAAAGTTGGAATCGTCATTATCCATCAGGAATTAGGCTTAATCCCGTATCTGTCTATCGCTGAAAACATGTTTCTCGGAAATGAAACAGCAAGAAAAGTGGGGCTGTTGAAAGTTATCGATTGGAATGAATGCCACAATAAAGCGATTGAGATGTTGAATCGTGTTGGATTGGATGAAAATCCAGAAACACTGATTAAGGATATCGGTGTCGGCAAACAACAAATGGTTGAGATTGCCAAGGCAATGGCAAAAAATGTGCGGCTCCTCATTCTGGATGAGCCGACTGCATCCTTGAACGATCAGGACAGTGAGCATTTGCTGGAACTCATTCGCGGTTTGAAAGAAAAAGGTGTTACCTGCATCATTATTTCTCACAAACTGAATGAAGTGGAGAAAATTGCTGATGCGATTACGATTATTCGTGACGGTACAACGATTGAAACACTTTATAAAGGCATTGACGAATTCACGCAAGCTCGCGTTATTAAAGGGATGGTTGGCCGGGAAATGAAAGATCGTTATCCGAAACGCGTTCCAAAAATCGGTGAAGTCTGTTTCGAAGTAAAAAACTGGAATGTAGAACATCCGCTTTTTGAAGGAAAGAAAATCATTGAGAATGCGAATTTCAATGTACGGAAAGGTGAAATAGTCGGTTTCGCTGGATTGATGGGTTCAGGCCGTACGGAATTGGCAATGAGCGTTTTTGGCAAGGCTTACGGGAAAAATATTTCTGGTACGATCATAAAAAACGGACAAGAAATTGTGTTGGGCGATATTTCGGATGCGATTTCCAAGGGAATCATGTACTTGACTGAAGACAGGAAAGGTTCCGGATTAAATGCGATTGATGATATTCGACATAATATTACAATTGCAAACCTTCAGACAATCAGCAACGGCCGCGTAATCAATCAGAATGAAGAGATTAAAGTGGCGGAAGAATACCGTGACCGACTGGCAATTCGATCGACCGGTATCTGGCAGACAGCGGGAACACTCTCCGGTGGAAATCAACAAAAAGTCATGCTCAGCCGCGGTTTGTTTGCAAATCCGGATGTATTAATCCTGGATGAGCCGACGAGAGGTATCGATGTCGGTTCGAAATATGAGATTTACAGCTTTATGAACAAACTTGTTGAAGAAGGGAAAGCGGTAATTTTTATTTCTTCTGAAATGCCAGAATTGCTCGGTATGTGTGATCGGATTTTTGTACTGAATGAAGGTCACATAATTGCAGAATTAACAGGTGATGAAATTTCGCAGGAAAATATTATGGAGAAAATATTAACGGATACCAGAGAGAGGTCAGAACATGGAACAGATCAATAAATCATTCAAAGCAAACATCCGACAGTATGGAATGATCATCGTTATGGTGGTCCTGGTGTTATTCTTTTATGCAACTACCGGTGGAAAATTTGTCAAACCGATGAATGTATATAACATTATCATGCAGAATGGTTATGTCCTGGTTTTGGCAATTGGTATGCTACTTCCGATTTTAATTGGCACCATTGACCTCTCTGTCGGTTCTGTCGTTGCAGTTATTGGATCCATTGCAGGCATCATGATGTATCGCTGGGGACAACCGGTCTGGCTTGCTTTAATCGTTTGTCTTCTGTGCGGTTTGATTATCGGTATTTGGCAGGGATTCTGGATTGCAATTGTTAATTTACCGCCGTTTATTGCCACATTAGGCGGTATGCTGATCTTCCGTGGAATAACACTGGTTTTACTGCAGGGTAAAACATTAGCTCCGCTGCCAAATTCCTATGTCCAAATCTCCTCCGGATATATACCCGATTATATTTCGCAGATTCTTGGGAAGGAAAGTAAACTTAATATTACAACGATGGTAATAGCTGCCATTCTTTGTTTTCTGGTATTGCTTGGCGAATTGCGTACACGCCGACAAAAATTGAAATATGGATTCCAAGCTTCTGGAATCGGGACGATATTATTCAAAGTAGCTTTGATTTCAGCGGCAATTCTGTTGGTTTCCTGGCGGCTTGCTTTATATAAGGGTATTCCTTTTGTTCTGGTCATTGTGGGCGTTCTTGCAATTTTTTACACCTTCATATTGAACAATACAACAATCGGCCGTCACATTTACGCGCTTGGGGGTAATGCCAGGGCAGCTGAACTCTCCGGTATCAAAGTCCGCAACGTTCGATACGGAATTTTTGTCAACATGGCTTTCATGAGTGCTGTTGCGGGTATCGTTTTTTCTTCACGCTTAAATTCAGCCAGTCCTCTGGCAGGCCAGAACTTCGAAATGGATGCGATTGCTTCATGCTACCTGGGTGGTGCATCCGCATCAGGCGGTATCGGAACGATCATGGGAGCGCTGGTTGGCGGTTTAATCATGGGTATTCTGAATAACGGTATGTCATTGATGGGAATTTCTTCGGATGTCCAACAGATCGTCAAAGGTCTGGTCGTGATTTTTGCTGTCGCTTCCGATATTCTTTCCAAAACAAAATCGTCGAAATAATATATCTATTTCTTATGCAATGCAAAAAGAGCTGATTTCTAATCAGCTCTTTTTAATACGCATGTGGTAGTCGATTGCTTCGCAGCATTTGTCATGACTAACTTTGCTCCTGTGTGGCTCGCAATACGAGGATTCAAAGCTGTAGAGCTCTCCTGAGTTTCTCACTTATTGAAAAAAAGCCCAATTTTACGCTCGAATTTGGTGATTTCAAGTAACTAATTCGAGATGCTCAGGGGAACGCACATGGCAAATTGTCATTGCGAGGAGGGCGCCAGCCCGACGAAGCAATCTTAAGTATTAGAGAAAAAAAGCCTTAATATACATGGGGATAAAAGATGATTTATCCTAAAGGAACAAACTCCAATCATCTTTTCCACATTTGGTATTGCCGAATTTATTCATAAATTACCAAAAATATACACATTTTCCACATATGCTTTTGCATGATTGCAAATGCCGCTGAGAAAATTCTGGACGTGATCCCAGGTTAATGCATATTGATAAGCTGCTGTGATCCGCATGGCATTCTGGATACAGCCGCTGCCTGAATAATAATTGGCTATTGTAAATTTCCATAAATCTTCGTAGGATGCGGTGTGTTCGCAATCTGATCCAGTAATATTTTGGATGATCTGGTTGACTTGTGCTGCGCTCGCTCGAATCACAGCACCAAGCAGATCGATTTCTTCATACGTTCCAATTTTTTGCAGAGCACTACCGCGCAATAGTTGTTGTTCCATTGCTGGAAGCTCTGAATATTGGATCTCACATCGATCGGCTTTTTGTGGAAAAACAGCTTTGCAGAGCTTCATATAATAGGGCGTATTCCAGCGCAGCAGGAGGTCAATACCATTCTCCGTGATCATCCCCAGTCCGTATTCGTTATCAATTTCCGAATACGGCCAGAATTGTGATTCCTGCGCAATCATACCCTTGATGATGCGCGGTGGAACATGATTCCGAATTCCTGATTCAAAGAGCAAATCGTTATATTGATTCTGCATCGTAAAGATCATGTCAGCACTTACTTTCTCGCCGCATCCATTTGCAGATCCATCGCTCATGAGGCCATAATTATTGCAATGACTGGTATCCACCAATCCATGCGTAATAATCTTTCCAGCTAAAATGCTCAGATGAAAGGTGGTTGTAAGAAAATCAGATGAGAATGGCGCTTCATAGATCTTTTGATTTTGCAGGTTAAGCTGAGGAAAGACTTGCCAGATATCCGAACAGAAGGGAGCTGCTTCCGGATATGCAGTACTGATCAAATCAAATTGGTATATCGGACTGCTTGAATTTGAAACAATCGCAGCCCGATATTTAAAACGGTCATGGACTCCTTGTATCCCATCCGGAGAAAGTGACCAGAATTCCACCCATTTCCCTTCTTCACTGGTGATTGGTAGTTCCATCTGACATTCATCTTCAGCACATTCACCTTCAAAAGTACCAATTTTGATACGAACGGTGGATGATGGGTCATTACGGTCCGATGATTTGTTTTGGAAAATCACAACCGGAAGTTGGTTACAGCGGTCGGAAGGTTCACAACCGTGAATGAAGAAAAGGGGATCCTTCGTTTCAAGCATGTTCTGTTGATCCGGGTCTGAGACCTGTTTCTGCCAGATCTTTCTAAGAAAAAGGCCGCTGCAATCATTTACATTTTCAGAACGAAAAAACGGATGGCTGCAAGCCGGTGTGGTGTACCATAAATTCGCAATTTCTTTCCCGCATGCTGCTTCAATCTCAAAAGATGAAGGGATTCCATCTCCTTTCACAGTGATGTTACATGCAGGTTCCTGATTCGCCCAAAACGCTAATTGCCAGACGGTTTCCTGTTGTGTGATGGAATGTGCGCAAGTTTTACTTCCAAACGACAGGAATATAGCCAAACAATAGATTCCCGCAGCGAATTTAGGAAAATGATAATGGATGAATTCCATAAATCTGTTCATAAAGCAACTGATAATAATTATAAAAAATCTTGCAATACTAATTAAAATAGCAAGTATATTAGATATTATTATACAGGATAGAACTATTGTTAAGCGTCGAAAAAGCTGTAATTCAAGCTTCGGGAAACAATAATTGTTTCAAAATCAGCACGCTGGAAATCTCCATTGATTTCATATTCGAGGTATTCATGCAGGGTTTGCGGATCAAGGAATTTAGAAAAAAAAGATGTCCGAAAATTGCTTCGGACATCTTTTTTTGATTCAAAAACTTCATACCAACAAGTTTTACCCGATTGATTTGAATAGCAAGTCCATATTTTGAATTGCTGTATCAAATCAGAATTTTTTACAGATAAAATTATTTTGCCAGATAGCTGAAAGAACCGCTGCCTCCTCCGATCAGGCTGCCTGAAACACCATCATATAGTTGAAAGTAAAAGGTATGATATCCCAGGTCTTCGCTACCGTGTGCGGCAATCGAAAATGCCCGTTTCCCACCAGGAACGACAGGCTCGTAGGTTGTATCGACAATCACGTTAGGGGAATGACCGGTATAGGTGCCCGATGTTGCTACATTGCGCATTTCGATCAAAGCCGGCCAGACGGTATCCCCGTCATTTTCGAACACCACATCGATATTGAAGAGGACATTTGGAGTATATTCTGTCTCAAACGTCTTGAGTTCCCCTTGATCACCACCTACCGTGTAAGCGTAGGAGTTGACAAATTTTGCATGCACACCTTTATAACTGCCATCGGGATTGGTTTCTCCGGTTTTTATCGCGGTCTTGGTGGGCGCTGCAACAGTGGGAGATGCGATGGCAGTGGCTGATGCAACCGTCGCAGTTGGAGCTGTTGTGGGTGGTATTGGTGAACTGGCTGCAGCATTCGATGGATTTCCCAATTGTGATAATACCCGAGCCTCAACAGTTGCAACAATGGAATCCATCATTCCTTGCGGGTTAATGGTTTGGATCACGGAATCGACAATCAGATTTTGTTCATCCATTGTCAATTGAGGTTTTGGGGTTGCCGCCAATGCCATAGCGACTGTCAAAGCGGTTATGATAACACCGATGAAAAAAATATTCTTTTTCATAAAACTCCACGTAAAAAATTACTGAACTGTCCAATAGCAGCTTTGATATCCGTTAGTGAGGATATTTCCGCTATCATCGGTCAGCGCAAATTGTGAGTAATGACTGCCTAATTCGTGACCTGCCATATTCTGGTTAAAGCTGAAACAAGCCTTCTGCCCGTTAGATACCGTTTTTCCAAGCAGAACCGATTGCGGAGAAGTGGAACCACCATCATTTACTATCACTTTACAGGAAAAGTTCTGGTTCCATGTTCCGGAGCCCTGGTTTTCATAACATACTTCCAGATAGAGTTGGTCGAATGGAACATAGGCGGATTGCACGCCACCGCCCTTTTGCTGGACATAGCAGCTTTTATTCCCTACTGAATAATAGGGTAAAGTTTCTTTAGTGGCTGTTGGCGGAATCGCAGGCAGCGCACTGGTAGCAGTAAATGCCGGTGTGGGAGTGTCGGTAGGTAGCGGTGTTGCGGACGGGTGGAGGATTGCATCCTGGGTTTGAGTCATCGCAAGGATTACGGATGCGGTTTCTTGTGCCGCCTGCATCATCTCTGCTTCACTCATCGTCGGCGTTTTTGTTGGATCATGCGGAATATTTCTGCAGCCTGAGAACAGCAATGCAGCAAAAATCAACATCGTAAAGAGTCGGTTCATTCTTTTATTTATGTTCATGATGCTTTCTTTCTCCCAAAACCATCGGGCTGAATCGCGAATAATAGCAATTTTATCACATACAAAAAAACAGCTTTTAAGCAGCGATGCGAAATATCAAAAAACATTTCGAATCAATTGATAAAACTTGTTATTGTGTTGTTCTTGTGTTCTGTGCAAAAGCTACTAAATAACTAATTTTCTCTCATTGTTTATTTGGAAAAAATGGCCGGATGACGTCAGTCCAAATCTGGTACCCTTCGGCCATGAGGTGGAGATGATCATTCGAAAGCTGGTCTTTCAACGCACCCTGTTCGTTAGCCAGGTGTGAGAACAGATCAATAAATTCATATCCATAGGAACTTGCAAGTTCTTCCAGGTTTTTATTGAGGCGGATAATACGTTTGGAAAAACTCTTGTGCCGCGGAAAAATCGACTGAATGTATACTTTTGTCAGTGGAGTTTTCTCGCGAAATTCCTGAAGAATCATCCGATAGTATTTTATAATAAATCGGTCGTTGTGAGAGAGCCAGAAACCTAAATCGTTCGTCCCGATCAGCAAGAAAACGATTGACGGCTTTCCCTCAATAATCTGATCTATGCGCTTGTAAACGCCTTTGACTGTATCAGCGCTGATGCCGCGATTTTTTACCGGATATTCCGGAAAGATTTCTTCCCAAGGGCCGAAATCTGTAATGCTGTCTCCCAAAAAGACAATATCCCCGGGTTGAATCGGGAATTTTCGAAAATGATCAACTTTTTGATAATAGTAAGCGCTAATCAGATGTCTCTCAATAATTTTATATAATAAATAGGCTGAAATGATAAATATAAGAATATATAAAAAGATCTGTTGTATCATTGAATTCCCTCAATCCTGCCTAATCCGCTCATGATGATGGTTCCATTTTCCTGGATAAATATCTCATTGGTCATAAGATTATTAAAATCTTCTTTCTGATAACGGCTGCTTAATAAGAAAAGTTTCTGATTGCCTGATGCACAAAACTGATTGTAATCAGGTTGCACATCCTTTTGATAGGGGCCGCTGATCAACACATCAGTATTTTTCAGGCATGCGCGATACAGAGGTACCGTATCAAGCAGCGTTTTCTCGTAACCACTGAAAATGAGTACCGACAGCAAGGTTGTTTGTTTGATTTCAAGAAGCAGACAGTTTAGTGCCTCTGCCTGAAGGAAAGGTTCACCGCCGCTGATGGTAATGCCTTCAATATCGCTGCCAAGTCTCATAATTTCTTGCATAAGTTTAGTCACTGACATCCGATAACCTTGGTGCATCGGATGGGTTTGCGGATTACAGCATCCCGGACAATTTTGCAGACAACCTTGCGTCCAGATAACTGCCCGAATTCCTGGCCCGTTCGCGCTGCTTCTCTTCAGAAAGTAATTCAGCTTCAAATCCATCTATTTTCGAACGATTTTCACATTTTCCTTTTTTAGAATGTTCATTGCAATCGGCTGATCAAAAAACTCGGGCGTCATTTCCCGACTGGCAATATTATCTCCTAAAAGGGCTTCTAATCCAGCTGTCGAATCAAGGCAGGTTCTTCCAGGGATGCCGCGTACATGAATCTGGATCTTTCCATTTTCCCCGATGATAACTTCGATTTCTTCTAAATTGATCATGATTCACCTGTTCTTGCCTAAAGCCCGCTTTTTATTGCTTCAGTGTAATTTCCTCTTCAATCGATTATATCCGTTTTCTGACGGGCACAATTCGATTAACGATTCGTAATAAAAACTTGTTTTTTGAGTAAGGGACGAAAACTTGTGGTTGTGTTGTTTTTGCTCTCAGCGGAAAAACAACACAATAATAAATAATCCCTCTCATAATTCGAATCGTTGCAAATCAGGTGAGTCTGATCACTGGAAATCGCGAAAATACTTTCTCGCCGTTTTTCAAATCGAAAGCAGAAATCAGCAGCATCTTATTGCTGTCGATTTCAAACTCAACTGAAAAACGTGCTTCTCCCTTTGCAGCAGGTGGATTGGCAACCAGAAATGAAGGGGTTTGTTCATTCATCCAATAAAATAAGTGGGAATCATTTTCTTCTTGTTCTGTCGGAAAAATCCGGACTTCACCATTTTCGTTGAACATGATTTCAAAGTGACCAGATGGGAATGAGGACTGGCTGCTGATTTCGTAAATTGCCAAGCCGAGCAAAGATTGCTGATCGAAGGCTGCTTTGATGGTCAGTGTTGATATGGGTTCCAATGTTGGATAGCGAGTACGTCGCTTGATGATCGTGTGAAACGCGTACGCTCCATTGGCGGGATTCCGGTAGCGAACTGCGTATTCATGTTGAATAAAATCAAAAATCTCCAGACCTCCGGCAAAACAGGCCGCTCCGCGGGCTACAGCTCCCATGGGCTCTCCAAAAGCCATTTTTTCTATTCCAAATTGATCAATCAGTGTTTTTTGGATCATTGGAAT
The DNA here is from genome assembly GCF_001192795.1 of Flexilinea flocculi. Taxonomy (GTDB): domain Bacteria; phylum Chloroflexota; class Anaerolineae; order Anaerolineales; family Anaerolineaceae; genus Flexilinea; species Flexilinea flocculi. The sequence goes on from NZ_DF968180.1 coordinate 345,470, forward strand.
CAGACAACTTCCACCAACCGGAATGACTTTCTTGATTGATTCAACCGGATAACCGTGATCTGCCGCTTGCATCACTGCATCCTTGACGAGTCGATGAACCGATTCAACAAGCTGGTTCTCCGACAGGATATTTTCCAGCTTTTTCCTTGTAAACAGGTTGGTTATCGTCCTCTTATTGGAAAGAGTGAATGCATATTCAACAGACTCTTGTGCGGATAATTGCTGTTTCACTTTTTCACACAGGCTTAATAGAGTGCAACTGTTTTGTATCACTTCAGGTTGATGCGGAGATAATCCGTTTTCTCTACAAACTTCTTCGTAAATCCATCGATCGATGACAGCTCCACCGATGCTGCATCCCGCTTTGCCCAGAATTCTGCAAAATCGATTACCTGATCCCTCGGATTCCTCAGCTATAGTGATAGCTGTCTGCATTGTACTGCCACCGAAATCAAACAAGAGGAAAACTTCCCCGGGATGAACTTTTTCTCCATAACCTGCAGCAGCTGCAGATGCCTCATCTACGATACGAATTCTTTCTGCGTGATGTCGATCGGTTAAGGACATTAACCAATTTTGATAATACTCAAAGGACTCGATGGGAACGCTTAGTGTAATTTCATCAGATTGGAAGGTATATGTATCTGTTGCTGCAAGTTTCAGCGCATTCAAAAAATCTTCGGCTGCTTGTTGCGCATTGATTCTCATGTTACCAATTTGAATTTGATATGGACTGCGTAAGCTGATGTATCGTTTCATCCACCGAAATGTGTGCGGAGAGGAAAGCAAATTACGGGAGATGATTTGATTGCCAATGAGCTGATTCCCATCGGATTCATAATGAATCAGAGATGGAATCAAAAAATCAGAGCCATCGCTGAATTCCGGTAGGGAGATGGTTTCTGTGGTCTGTAACGCTTCGTTCCATAGCGCCAGGACGGTGTTCGAGTTTCCAAAATCAATCGCCAGTTTGTTTTCTGTCATCCTTACAATTCTACCGGAAACCTTGAACCTGTCATCTCAATAATTTGAAATATGAAAAGAATTCAGTGCTCTTCTGACAGTTTTACTGAAACCGCAAAACTGACGGAGTGTAAAAAAAAAAGCAAACCATTTAACGCTCTCCTTTTATGAATCGCAGACAAGATTGGGGAAAACGACATGAAATAGAAAAATTACTGTAGAATTGTCTTGAAAAAGTAAGCGCTAAAAATACTATTTTGTGAAACGATTTCTTAAGTGAAAGGATACCCTTATGCTTGAAAATGTCATTGCTGCATTCCAAAAAGTTTATCATTGTGAACCGGATTTTGTTCTCCGTTCTCCCGGGAGGGTTAATCTGATTGGTGAACACACCGATTATAATGACGGGTTTGTATTTCCACTGGCGATCAAATATGCGCAATGGCTGGCTATCCGAGCAAACGAAAAACCAGAAGTCAAACTGCATTCCGTAAATTTGGAAACCGACGGCATTTTTTCACTTGCTGATTTTTCACAGAAAAGTGAAGGCTGGATTCGATATCCTCAGGGGATTGCTTATACATTGTCCCAAAATGGATATAAGCTGACAGGGTGGGACGGATTGTTAATGGGCGATTTACCGATTGGTGCAGGACTGTCTTCTTCCGCAGCATTGGAAATGGTTGTCGCACGAGCATTTTCTTTGCTGGGCGGTTATTCATGGGACCCTAAGAAAATGGCTTTACTGGCTCAAAAAACTGAAAATCAATGGGTAGGCATGAATTGCGGAATTATGGATCAGCTTATATCCGGATGCGGCGAAGCCGGGAAAGCGGTTTTAATTGACTGCCGTTCTTTAGACCTTTCTTCGTATATGCTGCCAAGAGGAACGGTTATCGTTGTCATGGATACCATGGTAAAGCATTCTCTGATTTCTTCCGCATATAACGAACGGCGAGAACAATGTATGGAAGGTGCAAAATTCTTTAAGCGGCAAGTACTTCGTGATGTGTCCATGGATGAATTTGCTGACAGAAAAAATCAATTGTCGGAAGTTGTCATGCGGCGTTGTCAACACGTTCTAAGTGAAAATTTGCGGACGCTTGAAGCAGCGAAATGTATGGAAGCGAACGATCCAAAACGACTGGGATGGCTGATGAATGAAAGTCATGCAAGTCTTCAACACGATTTTGAAGTATCCTGTGAAGAATTGGACATCATGGCGCTGGAATCACAAAAACTGGATGGGTGTTTTGGCGCCCGAATGACTGGCGGCGGTTTTGGGGGTTGTGCCATAGCACTGGTGGCAGCTGATAACGCAGACCATTTCCAAATGCAAATATCCGAAATCTATGAAAAGAGAACGGGTATCAAACCGAATATCTTTATAACTGAAGGCGCTCAGGGTACGTCGGTTGTATTCAGTAACTCAAAATTTGATCAAACCATATAAAAAAATGAATTGCTTATTGTTGTGTCGTTTTTAAGTTTCAAGCCAAAAAAAGCACAACAATAAGCAATACTTCCCTTATTTTTAATCCATAACTGCATAGTACATGCGAAAGATCGAGCAAGGCTAAGTTGATCGATACTATCGTGAAAACCAACGCTGATTCAGGGATTCAGTAGATGCCAAACGCGGTCTAGAGCTTGAAGAGCAGTCAAATTACGGACAGTCCAACCGTAATTTTGGAGATCAGAGCCGGAAAAATTACATAGCGATGTTTGATTGAATGTCGGATGAACATCTCCTTCTCTTAATCCATGATTGGGGAGGGAATCCATCGCTCGCCAAAGATTCCAGCATGGAACCTCATATTCTATTGACAAACGGGCGATCACGCTGTTAAAACTGTCATCTCCCTCTAAATTGTCAGCTTTGGTCACCAGGATTGGAACGATAAAACGATCTAATGTTTTCTGAATCAAAGAGCGCAGATGGGATTCGAAAATGTCGATGCGCATAAAAGCGTCGTTGGTTCCAAGGGCAATGAATGCGATCGATGGTGTCCAGAGTCTATATTCACAGGTTGTTGCCGATTCATACGGCCAGCAGATGTCGTCCTCATACCAGTGATATCCGTCCAGATCAAGCGCTGTCGCTCCATTTTTTGTAGCACGGGATTCACGAGAAAACGACCATTGAAATTGCTGGATGGTCTCTTCCAATGATGTATAAGAACCGATAGCGTATCCTTTTTCACCGTAATCAAAACAGGACAGAAATGACGGCATGACGCTGTTGGAATCACCAACCTTGCTGAATGCGGCTGGATTATTCCCTTTTTCTAAACCGGTCCGGTATATATCAATCATTTTTTGACTGATTGTCTGCGGTAAAATTGGCCAATTCTTCCAATCTGCCGGATCAAGTGCAACAATCGATGCAACGGTCTCCGGAATTGCGGTTGGAGTTGGCTGGATCTCGGGCAGCGCTGTCGCAGCAGGAGTGTGATCGGCTTGTGCCACAACCTGATCCAGCATGGATTGCATGCGGGTCTGCTGAGCAGAAATCGTCGAAGTTTCATCTGCATGTACACGCCGGATTTTGCCATTCGCGGTAAAAACCAGCAAAATACCAAAAACAATCATCAGGAATATAACGCCCGCAATGAGTGTGGACAAAGCGTATCTTTTTTTCTTTTGCTGCCTGTTTGAATACTTTCTCATACCATCAGTCTCACTACAATGAAAGCAACAATAATTCCCCAGAATACGCCTGCGTATACTTGACGTGGTGTATGTCCGATTACTTCTTTGAGCAATTCTTCATTAATCTGCTGGCGATTAAAAACATCACGAATTAATTGGTTAATACGCTGCGCATGCAATCCGGATTGCCATCGCACATTTGCCGCATCATAGGTCACGATGATTGTAATTACCAGCGCGACTGCAAAAGTTGAAGTATTAAAACCCTCTGTTAATCCAATTGCTACCGCTGTTGCTGTTGACATCGAGGAATGAGAACTGGGCATACCTCCGCTGTCAAGTAAAAGGAACCAGTCCCATTTATGGTTCATGAGATAATGAAAAAAAGGTTTCAGTAATTGTGCTGTTAACATCGCAAAAAAACCGGCGATCAATGCCGGATTATGAAGTAATTCAAGAAGCATTGCCTTGATCCTGGTTCATTTCATCGATGGTTCGGATTTTGTTTTCAGCGGTATTAAGATGTTGATCGCAAATCTTCAACAGATCTCTTCCTTCTTTAAACAGCGTTAACGCCTGTTCAAGATTAACCGTCTCATTTTCAAGTTTTTCTACAATTTTCTGAAGCTTTGAAAAAGCTTCTTCAAAAGAAATGATATCGTCTTCTTTTTTCGTCATTTTTCTGCCTTTATTGTCATTGAATGGTTGCTTCAACATTTCCATCCGCCATCAGAATTCGTACAGAATCCTGCGGCATCAATTCAGCAGCGGAAGTAACCAGACCTTTTCCTTTTTTTTCTATCAATGCATACCCTCTTTTTAGGACAGATTCCGGATTTACAGCCGCAAGGCGTTGATCTATTGCTGATAAACGCAGCCTTTCCTGCTGCAGGATATGATTCAGGCATTGCATCAATCGGATCTGCAATTGATCGACTGATTGTTTTTCCTGCTGAATCTGGCGAAATGGTGCGCGGAGTTCCAGTCTGTGGGCTAAAAGCTGAAGATCGCTCCGATTGGTTTGAATTTTATCCCGCATACAGTTAGTTAACTGCATGCTCAATGCATCCAGATATCCGCGAATTTCCTGAATATCCGGTGTCGCTGCTACTGCAGCGCCGGTTGGTGTCGGCGCTCTTAAGTCAGCTACAAAATCAACCAGTGTAAAATCTGTCTCATGCCCGATACCACTGATGACCGGAACAGGACTTTCCGCAATTCTGCGGACAAGGAATTCATCATTAAATGCCCAGAGATCCTCGATGGAGCCGCCGCCCCGACCGATGATGATTACGTCAGGATGCTCTTTTTCCAGTCTCTCGAAAGCATTGAATAATGCTGCAGGCGCTTCAACACCCTGAACTGCAGCCGGCGACAGGAGTATCGGCGCAATCGGCCAGCGCTTTTGGATTGTGTTCAACATATCCTGCAGAGCGGCGCCGGTGAGCGATGTCACAATACCGATGGTCTGCGGAATTTCCGGGATTTTTATTTTACGTTCTGCGTCAAATAAGCCTTCTTTTTCCAGTTTATCTTTTAAACGCAGAAACTCTTCAAATAATTTGCCCAGTCCTGCTGTACGGATTTCATCAGCATATAGCTGATAAATTCCTTCCCGTTCATATACGCTGATTTTTCCATGCGCCTCTACATCATTTCCGTTTTTTAAAGCAGAATTCGCTGCTGCAGTCAGATTACTGCGCCAGATGACACATTTCAGACTGCTTTTCGCATCTTTGAGTGTAAAGTAAGCATGTCCTGATACGGGGATGGATAGGTTGGAGATCTCGCCGCGAACCCAAATGTCTTCTAAAATTGGATCCCGTTCCAGCAAATTTTTGATTTGCCGGTTGATATCTGAAACCGATAAAGCTGGCGTACCTAACGAGAGAAAAGATTGATTCAGCATATTAAAAAGTATAACATTTGCATATGGAAATCTCACAAAACCAACAATTCGGAATATGGATTTACATTTCGAATCAATCAACAAAGATTTTATTTTATATTTCAAATCGTTGTTTTGAAAAGCGGTCTCTTTTGATTTGAAACATGCGATGAAGGAGATTATTGCTGAAATTTTGCAGCAGCTGCAACGGCAAGTTCATCGCACCGATTGTTCCAGGGATTCTCTGCATGTCCTTTCACCCAGATCATTTTTACATCATGAACTTGCAGAAGCTGGAAAATTTTCTCCCATAAATCGACATTTTTAACCGGATCTTTCTTGTTGCGCATCCAATTGTTCTTTTTCCAGCGATTCAGATATCCCCCTTCCACCATATCAACGAGATACTTGGAATCGGAGTACAATGTGACTTCGCAAGGTCTTTTTAGTGCCTGTAATCCTTCAATGACAGCCATCAATTCCATCCGGTTATTGGTTGTATGAGGTTCCCCGCCGGATATTTCTTTTTTCTTTTCGTTAAATAAAAGAATCGTGCCATATCCGCCCGGACCTGGATTCCCTTTACATGCTCCGTCAGTGTAAATTAATACTTTCGATTTTGTTTCTGTCATTAAAACGAATTATCCTGTCTTTTTTGCACCTTCAACATAAACCAGCAATTCGAATTTCAAATTGCTGCTGGCAATTTTTTGCCTGCCATAAATGGCTATATTCTATCATCGATCAGTTTTTCCTAATTCTTTTTTTATTTTATTCAAACTGTTGAAAAAAGAGATAATAATAGTTGTTGCGTTGTCTTTGCGCGTCCGCGCAAAGACAACGCAACAACTATTTATCCTTCCGATAATCGAATTGCTGAAATGAAAAACGATAAATTGAATATAATCTTTGTTGATGATAATTGATTTCTAAAAATTTTATTTGCAATGGAAAAACAGGTCGAAGAAATCCGGGTAATTATGAGGCAAAGAAAAGATTTAATAAGAAAAATTTTTTTCAGTTTGATTCTGTTAATCATGACAGCAAAAAGCTGTATTTCAATATACGAACGTTATGTTGAATTTCTCCAAAAAGGAAGTATTGTTGTTTCTTTTTTATTTATCGTATTTGTCACAGTCTTTATGCTTGTTTTTTTCGGGATACTCCTGTGGAAACCGACGTTGCTTCAGTCAATTTTCCTGTTGAAGTCCAAATCCATTCTCTTTCGGCGAATTGCTGCAGGTGTGATCTGTTTTCTTCCCATTTATCTGTTTATCTTTCATCGATGGAATGAACCGTATCATGCCCAACCGATTCGAATCTTTCTGTATGTTTCTGCGATTATTCTCAGTGCATGGGTACTTTCGCATGAGAATCGCGTTACAATGGGAGCCTTGGTCTCAGCCAGTCTATGTTTCAGCGTTCTGTTTGCGTTATGCAGCCAATTTCGCGATGTGAATAATTATCCATTTAGTGTCGGATGGTCGGAAGGAAACCGGATGTGGGATTATTCTGTTCTCTTCGGAAAAAAGTTGTATGATTGGCCTCAGGATCAGACCATTCCTGCCTATATTGATGTCGGCAGACAAAGTTTATGGGGAGTTATTTTCTTATTGCCGCGTGTGTCCATCGCAATGATGCGCGGGTGGAATGATTTTTTATTCACCCTGCCTTATGCTTTACTGGGATGGATTCTGCTTAGAAAAACAGAAGGACTAAATCAGAAGTACCATTTTGCCGCCGGTTTATGGGCGATGTTATTCTTAATACAAGGTCCGATCTATACACCCCTTATTCTTGCTGCTGTTCTGGTGGCAATCGGCAGAAGATTTTCGGCTGTTCCTGCCATTTTGTTGACATTTCTTGCAGGATATTATGCCGTAATGTCGCGATCCACCTGGGTGGCGGCGCCGGCAGCTTTTGCGGTTATGTTGGCGTTTATTGAGCAGCGGCGATCTTATGATCTTCACCCCGGGAAACGTTGGCTCCGATCGGTTCTGGTGGGTTTCGCCGGTTTGTCAGGCGCCGTTTGTTTTTTGAAGAAAGATTCTGTCATGAACTTTCTGCATAAAATTGCAGAATTCGGGACGATAATTGCGCAAGGATCTCAGGATTCTATTGAAGCGGTATCTCAAACTGCTGCAGGAAATGCTCCCGCGATGCTTTCTCCGGAATGGTTTCAATATTTTTTGACACGGCAGCCATTGTTATGGAACCGTCTTTGGCCGAATGAAACGTATCAACCAGGAATTCTGCTTGGTTTGCTGATGGCAATTTTACCGCTGACAATCATCCTGATCGTTTGGACAATCCAGAAAAAATGGAATTTGGATACGTGGCAGCGCTTATTGTTGATTATCGGACAAAGTGCCTTTTTGGGCGTTGGAATCCTGATATCCGTCAAAATTGGCGGTGGGTCCAACTTGCATAATCTGGACATGTTCCTGCTCGGATTATTGATCATCGCTGCTTTGGCATGGGAGGCCGGCATGGGACGCTGGCTGGCAGAGAATATTCGTGCAGAAAAATGGATTAGTCTATTCGTTATCGCAGCAATATTACTTCCCGTTTTTCAGGATGCCATGCATATTGAACCGAAGAAGTATCCTGCTGCGGAAACGACAATGGACGCCGTTGAGAAAATTCAACAATCTGTTGCTGCTCATGCAGATGGGGAGATTCTTTTTATGGATCAAAGGCAGATGCTGACATTTGGTCTGGTCCCCAAGGTCTCTTTAATTGCGGACTATGAGAAAAAATGGATGATGGATGAAGCGATGGCGGACAATGGACAGTTTTTTCAACCCTATATTGAAGATCTTAAAAGCCATCGATTTGATCTGATTATCAGTGAACCGCTTTGGATCAAATTTCAGGGGGAAGGGCTGGATTTCAGCGAAGAAAATGACCTTTTCGTCAAATGGGTCTCTATTCCAACCCTTTGTTATTATGAACCACAGGAAACTTTTTTGGACCAGGGAGTTCAAATATTAGTACCCCGTTCACAGGTTTTACAACAGGAGGGGGTTGTTTGCCCGTAATTCGGATTGGAAACTTCTGGATTTTTCATACTTTCAAATTGGTGTTTCATCAACCTGTGAAAACTTTTTATGGAATATCTTCCTGTTAATCAAGTACTTGAAATATTGACTTGCTATTCGAATTAATCGGGAAAACCTGATTGTTGTGATGTTTCTGTGCTTCGCGCAAATACATCACAACAACATGGAAGCCGCCCCTAACTTTGAATTGATGCCGGTTCGTGGATTCTGAAACTAATTATTATGATTATCGTTAATGGAGAAAGGAGAGGAATTTATGGGAAAAAAGAAAATTATTTACGGAATACTGTTTTTTATGACAGTTTTCAGTATTCTCGGTTTCACAACAGCAGGACAGATTGAAATCAAACCGGTTCAGACTGCAACCCCGATGGCAAATATTTCACAAGGAGTGCAAAATCAAATTGTGTTGGCAAATCCAACCCAGACGCCATATATCATTTATGTGGTCGTAACAGCAACTCCGGAAAGTCAATCCAGTTATGTTCAACCCCCTGTGGCAAAAGTTCCAGATGGTCAATGCGTTGTCCAGTTGCCTGATGGTTCCACCTGTACAATGGGTTTGGAAGTTGTCTCCGAGCCGACTTATGCAAGTGGAGCAAAAATTGCAGAGGGAGAAGTCTTTTACAAAGAATGGGAAGTAAGAAATACCGGAACCTGCACCTGGACAAAAGATTATCAGTTTGAATTTCAGAAAGGCTGGCAAATCGGCAGCACCCGTTTTAATCTTCGCAAGGAAACCGCGCCTGGAGAAACGGTTAATGTACAGCTTGGAATGACGGCATTATTAGACCCGGGTGACCAATATTACAGCACGTATGTCTTAAAAAGTCCTACCGGTGTTGAGTGCGGCGAAATTACATCCAAATTTACTGTGGTTAGCGGTTATTACACTCCGACAAAAAAGCCGGGACCGCCAAGGCCTGGCCGCCCCGGACCGGACGACCCTTATTGCTACTGGCTTCCGGGAGGTGAATGCTATCCATGGCATCCGTGGAGACCCTGATTGTATGAAAAACGAATCTCACAAGTAGTCAAAGTATCTGCTTGTGAGATTTTTTTGATTTATTTCTCTATTTCGTAAGGCCAGTCAATAATTCCGCCAAGATCGTATAGATTCTTATAACCTGCATTTGATAATGCCGTCGCTGCCTCAGCGCTGCGTCTTCCTGAACGGCAATAGACAACGATGGCACTGCTTTCTTTATCAAGTCCCAGATCATTTACACCTTTGACAATGCCGGACAATGGAATGTTCACAGCGTTGGGAATATGTCCCTCTGCATATTCGTATGGTTCACGTACATCGATCAGAACATAAGATGAATTATTGCCAAACAGCTCTTTTGCTTTATCTGGCAATAATTTTTTTATCACAGGGGTTGTTTCGGCAGTTGGAGTCCATGATTTCGACATACATGCGCTAAGAAGCAAAACTGTTGCAGCTAATAGAAAGAAAGTCAAATATTGTTTCATCGTTAATCCTCAAGATTCCAGTTTTTTTTACCCTTGTTATCAGCATTTTTAAAATACTAAGAGGCTAATCCGTTGATGTGATGTTTTGTGCTTTGAATAAAAACATCATAACACCAAGTTTTTCCCGATTGATTCGAATAGCAATTCAATATTTCAAATTAATGATTTAGATGCAGTTGAAATAAAAAAGTTACAGTAAAATTTTAAATCGAAATAATCGATCTATTCGTGAAAGACGCTTTGAAATTTCAATCAGGCGATTTTTCATTTACTGTTTCTCAATTCATGCTGTCATCAAAAGAAAGAGCTTTTTTCCAAATATTCATCATGATCACATCCAGTCAAAACCCAAGAATTCAACAGGTTCGTAAGCTAATCGCACAGAAAAAAGAACGGGATGAATCCGGTTGTTATGTTTTAGAGGGTGTTCGTCTGATAGAGGAGGCGATGAAAAAGAAGGAACACTGTCGCCTCCTGCTCTATACAGATCCGCTTTCTCCCAGAGCTGAAGCGCTCGTCCGATCATTTGTGGATCAGGGTGTTGATACGGAGGAAATTGCTGCGCAGTTGATGAAGACCATCTCTGATACGGAGTCACCGCAAGGCGTTTTGGCTGTGATGGAGATGACCAAGCCGGTCATACCGGATAAGCTCGATTTTATCATTATTGTGGATGCCATTCGCGATCCGGGGAATCTTGGTACAATGATTCGCACGGCGGCTGCGGCTGCGGCTGACATCCTGATTCTTACTCCCGGCTGTGCTGATCCGTATGCGCCGAAAGTGCTGCGCTCTGCCATGGGAACACATTTTATGATTCCGATGGTTCAGATGGACTGGGGTGAAATTGCAGCGAAAATGAAAACCATCCCAGATTTACAGGTTCTTGCTTCAATTATGGATGGTGGAAAATCCTGCTGGGATTATGATCTGTGCAAACCCACGGCGTTGATTATCGGTTCAGAGGCGAATGGGATTTCTCGGACAGCGCAAGATATTTCTGATGGGAAAATCTTTATTCCAATGCCTGGCAACATTGAATCCTTAAATGCAGCGATGGCTGCCGGTATCTTGATTTTTGAAGTAGTGCGGCAGCGAATAAAGAAAGATTGATAAAGAGATAAACGATGATGATTCAATCGCAAATGTGCGTCAGTTCTGAAAGCGAAAACCGAAAATTCAGCAAAACGGATTATCTGGATATTGCTGTATATGGCAGACTCCAGGCAGATGGGACTCTGCAGCCAATTGTTTTTGAGCTGTTAGGAAAGGCACGTGAGCTGGCTGATCAAACGAGCGTAAAAGTCTCTTTGGTGATGATCGGAAGTCACATCAGCAGGTATGCGCGTGATTTGTTCCGCTATGGTGCGGATCGCATTTTTGTTTATGATGATCCTTTGTATGAAAACTTGAATTCCGATATTGCACGCTCAATTCTTGAGCACTTTTTTGAAAACTATAAACCTTCAGTCATGCTTTTTGGCGATAATAACGGCGAAAGTGACACAGTCGAGTCTGTATTTCGCCAGAATAAAGCGGCTTTTGCTTGTCGGCAAGCGATTTTTTCGATCCGTTCGAATAAGGATTTAGATTTTTCAAATGATTCTCAGCATCCAGAACTGGTTCATATCTCTGATTTCCGTCCTCAGCTTGTTTCTGTACCTGGCGGAATTTTTCAACCTCCAGTTCCGAATCTTTCCCGCAGAGGGGAACTTATCTTATGCGAACAGCCATCGAATCTGAGCCATCAGGAGAAAAACACGACTTATAAAAAACTCCTCGATGATTAGTCTCTTAAGAATTTCGATTTGCCGTAAGTGTTGATATTCGCTTTCTAATAATAAAATTGAGAGCATTTCCATCTAATTCATAAATTCGAAGTTTGAAAAAGCTTTTTTTAGCAAAAAAGAGATCTTTTTGGTGTGTTGTTGCGCTTTACACAACGAGAACACACCAACAATTATTCCATCTCATATATGGGATTACGGCATCGATTTTCAGGTATTCCGGTTCGTACAATCCAAAGATACAATAAACAACAATCATCAGTAATTTCGGTTTTATCAAATGAGAATCAACAGCCTGTTGAATTCGCAGGCAAGGAGAGAAATGAATGAAAATCCTGATTTGTATCAAACAGGTTCCCGGTACAACGCAAGTTGATATTGATGAAAAAACCGGCGTTCTGAAACGCAGTGCGGCTGCAGCCAAGATGAATCCCTATGATCTGTTCGCCATAGAGACTGCGCTGCAGATTCAGGAAAAATATGGCGCTGAAACAACCGCTCTGACGATGGGACCTGCGTATAGCGAGGCAGTTCTACGGGAAGCTTTTTCGATGGGGATTGATCATGGGGTACTCTTGACGGATCGCATTTTTGGAGGGGCGGATTGCCTGGCGACATCCTATGCATTATCCCAGGCTGTCAGATTTTTGGGAATGCCTGATTTGATCGTTTGTGGCAAGCAGACAACCGACGGGGATACGGCGCAAGTTGGCGCTGAATTAGCGGAAGCGCTTGATCTTCCTCAGGCAACCAATGTCCTGGAAATTATCGATCTGTCCGAAAAAGCGATCGTTGTAAAGAGCGATTTGGGAAATTTCACACAGACTGTAGAAATTTGTTTACCCTGTTTGATCACCGTGGAAAAAGATATTTATGAACCTCGTCTGCCATCTTATAAACGGAAAATCAGTACCAAAGATAAACCGATACAAATCTTGACCTTTGCGGATATGCCGGATCAGGATAAGAACCATTACGGGTTGAATGGATCTCCGACACGCGTTGTCCGTGTTTTCCCGCCGGCTCATGAGAAAGAAAATGAAGTTATACAAGGTTCGCCGGATGAAATTGCCGAACTTCTTTTTCAGAAGTTAACCCGGTTGAAAGTGATCTAAAGGAGGATTTATGGCAGGAATTATTGTTCATCCTGAAAAGATTATCTCCTATGCAGATATAGAAAATCTATGTCCGTTTGGAGCGATCGAAGTCTTTCCGGATCAAACTGTGCAAATCAATGCTGGTTGTCGTCTCTGCAAGGTGTGTGTGCGGAAGGGACCGGAAGGAGTCTTTGAGTATCGCGAGGAAGTCATATCGGCAGCGAATAAGGCAGAATGGCAGGGTATTACGGTTTACGGAGAAATTTGCCCGGATAAAACCGTGCATCCGGTTGCTTATGAGTTGCTTGGCAAAGCGCGGGAATTAGCGGATAAAGTCGGTTGTAAAGTCTGCCTGCTGTTGATTGGAAATCATTTGAATCAAAATTTGGAGGATTTTTTCCATTATGGCGCGGACACAATTTTTCTATATGATCACCCGATTCTGGAGGATTTTCAGGTTGAGCGCTATGCCGGAATTATGGAAGATTATGTGGCAAAACAAAAACCTTCTGTAATTCTGATCGGAGGTACACCTTCAGGACGGTCTTTAGCTCCCCGAATTGCAGCGAGACTGAAAACCGGATTGACTGCTGATTGTACGCAGTTGGATATGCAGCCCAATTCAGATCTGGATCAAATCCGCCCTGCTTTTGGCGGAAATATTATGGCTCATATCCGCACCCCTTATCACCGACCGCAGTTTGCGACTGTTCGTTACAAGATTTTTTCTGCAATGGAACCGGATCTCTCTAGAAAGGGAGACCTGATCTTTTGTGCACTTCCGGAAAAATTGCAATGCCGGAGCCGGCAGCTCGAAATTGGAATCAAGCCAAAAATTAAAAACATCGAAGATATGGATATTCTGGTTGTCGCAGGCAGAGGGATCAAGAAAAAAGAGGATCTCGCACTGTTGCGTCGCTTGTCAGAGCGGCTCGGTGGAGATTTGGCATGTACGCGTCCGTTGATTGAAGCTGGCTGGATGGATGCAAGAAAACAAATTGGTTTAAGCGGCCGAACGGTCAAACCTAAGTTATTAATTGCTTGCGGAATTTCCGGATCGGTACAATTTGCCGCTGGAATTAAAGCCAGTGAAATGATCATCTCTATCAACACGGATCCGGATGCAGCCATCAATCAGATTGCTAATATTGCAGTCATCGGTGATCTTTATTCTGTCATTCCGGCACTTCTCGAAAAACTTGGATAAGGAGTTGAATATGGAATATAAAAAGATAGACGAAGCGGATATCGACTTTCTGCGCAACGTCTGCGGAGAAGACCAGGTTGTTCTGAGAGATAACATTCTTGACGATTTTTGTCATGATGAAATGCCGGGTCAATTTTCTGCTCCGGATGTGATGGTTTATGTCCAGGATGTTTCTGCGGTGTCCCTGATTTTGAAGTATGCCAATCAGAAAAAGATTGCTGTAACTCCTCGCGGACAGGGCACCGGACTGGTCGGTGGCGCCATTCCATTGTTTGGTGGAATTCTGTTGAATCTTTCCAAAATGAACCGCATTTTGGAGCTGGATGAGAATAATTTTACACTGACGGTTGAACCGGGTGTCCTGATTATGGATATCTATGAATATGTAGAAGCACGAGGATTGTATTACCCGCCGAATCCCGGGGAGAAAAGCGCCAGTATCGGTGGCAATGTTTCAACGAATGCCGGCGGGATGTCTGCAGTGAAATATGGCGTAACGCGGGACTATGTACGCGGGCTTGAAGTGGTGACTGCCGAGGGTGAAATTTTATCGCTTGGTGGAAAAATCGCTAAAAACAGTTCTGGTTACTCTTTGGTGCAATTGATCACAGGTTCAGAAGGTACTCTTGCGGTTGTCACAAAAATCATTCTGCGTCTGATACCTAAGCCGAAATTTTTGCAGAGTCTGTTAATTCCCTTTGATAATCTTCCGGCAGCAATCAAGACAGTTCCGGAAATTTTCAAGTCAAAAATCATTCCGCGATCTATCGAATTTATGACACAGGATATGCTGAGCAGCAGCGAACAATATCTTGGACGCCGATTCCCCGATCATAGCGGCAATGCATATCTGTTGCTTGCATTCGATGGCAACAGTCTGCCGGAGATTGAAAAAGAAAGTGATCAAATCGCAGAATTGTGTATCCTGCATGGCGCAAAGGATGCGTTTCTCATCGATACAAATGAGCGCAATGATGCTGTTTGGAAACCGCGCAGTTCCTATCTTGAGATTATTAAAGCCTCTACCTCGGAAATTGATGAATGCGATGTAGTTGTGCCGATTGATCGCGTCGCTGAGTTTGTGGAATTTGCCCAAAATTTGGAAAAAGAATGTGGTCTGCGGATTCGTTCCATGGGACATGCCGGTGACGGGAATCTGCATATTTATGCTCTCCGCGATAAACTGGATCAGAAGCTTTGGAAAGAAAAAATCGATCATTTGTTTGATCGTTTATATTCTCACGCTTCGGAAATTGGCGGAAAAGTGTCCGGAGAACATGGCATCGGAAGCGCCAAATTGCCCTATCAATACCAAATCGAGGGGAAGGCTGTCATGCAGATGATGTATCGGATTAAGCAGGCGTTTGATCCCAATGAAATTCTCAATCCCGGAAAAGTGGTTCAATATAACTGAGCATTCATTTGTGGGTTATTTAATCGACAGGGTAAGTACGAATTTCATTTGGATGCAATCCTTGGAAACATTCCATTTTTTCTTAATAGGCTTCTTTAAATTTTGAATTTCAGGTTCGAAATTGAAAGAGGTGATTCGTGGTATAATGCATGCGTTAACCGTCTCCCGATTGGCTAACAAAAGAAAATGGATTTTCCGAAAGGAAATGGAGTAAAGAGGACTCTATGAATGCTGATCATTATGAGATCGAAATCGCAGGAATCAAACGGTCGCTGCCGTTATTTGAAGTGGCGCCGGGTATTCGTATCGCGATTTTAAATATATTAGGTGATACGGAATTAGTTGAAGCGTGTGCATCGGAAATTGCAAAAAAACTGGAAGGAATCGAGTTTGATGTTTTATTTACTGCAGAATCAAAAAGCATTCCTTTTGCGCATGCATTATCTGTTCGAACCGGGAAACCTTATGTTGTTTGCCGGAAAAATTACAAATCTTATATGGGAAAAGCATTGGAATCAGTTTCCAATTCCATCACAACACAGCAGGACCAGCGTTTGATTTTGGATGAAAAAGACATTCCATTGATCAAAGGGAAGAAAGTTGTCATTGTGGATGATGTCATCAGTACTGGTTCAACGCTTCATGCGCTGACGACATTGCTGGAAATGGCAGGCAGTAAGCCGGATTATATAATTGCATCGATTCTTACGGAAGGTGCTGAAGATGATTGGCCGAATGTAATTTGTCTTGGCCATCTGCCCGTTTTTAAAGATTAATAAAAATCGAACAAGATTAAAAAAGGTTCCGATTTTAAATCGGAACCTTTTTCTTTTATAAGCAGCGATTCGAAAAATAGACTTGCTATTCGAATCACTCGGTAAAAATTTGTTATTGTGAGGTTTTTACGCTTCGCGCAAAAACCTCACAATAACAAATAATCCTCCTCATATTATGAATTGCTGTTTAAAAAGAATTGACATTTGTTAGAAAGTGCATTAACATAAAAGCGACATTAGTGTCGCTTTTATGTTAATGATTGGATTATGAAAATGACTCCAAAAGGGAATTTAACCAAAAAAAATATACTGAACCAGGCGATACACTTATTTTCTCAAAAAGGGTATGCTTCCGTAACGATGGAGGATATTCGAGAAGCAAGCGGTTTGAGCCGCGGGGGTTTATATCGATATTTCCAGTCCACAAAAAAAATCTTTGAAGAAATTCTTATTAACGATAAAGATCAAAATGAGCAAGCATTGAATGATGCGATTGCTTCAGGTGTGCCTGCTGGAAATTTGTTCCAGTTTTTTATCGAACAACAAAAATCAGCGATCTTGAATCACAAAGGAAAATTCAATGTAGCGGTATATGAATTTTTCCAAACAGAACCAGAAATGATGGAATTGATGAATGATCGATTTTCAGCCGCAGTGCGAATGCTGAAAACGTTGATTGAGTATGGAAATCGGGATTACGGTTTTTCTGTACAGAATACGCAAGAAACAGCCCGATTTGCCGTGTTGTATCTCGAAGGAATCATTAATGCTTCCGCTCTAATGCCAATGTCAGAAAAAATGCTGGATGAGCAGTTTGCAATATTGTATTCCATATTATTTGAAGGCAAAAAGGTACAAAAAGTTGAAAATGAAAAATAATCAATATTGTCCGATCGTTGTAAGCGATGATTATCAAAACGTGAATGCGGATGGAACGGCGGAGACTGAAGTGTCTCAAATCTCAGTCGGGTTCACCAGGCATGAGCAAACAAAGGGAAATGTTCTTTCTGTCAGGATCCAATCTGAAACAGAAATCGAAATTCCGCTCCATCAGTTGATTGATTTGACGATTCTGTTTTGCCAAACCAAACTTTATTTTCAGGATGCATATCGATTTCCAAATTACTATGATCCGGAAAAAATGCAGATCGCACGGATCGGTCTTCAGGGTGATGCGATGACGGTTGCAATCGATAAAAGCAATTCGATGCTGGATCATGACATCAAGGATTTTGCTGATCAGTTATCCAAAGAGGATGAGCGAATCAGTGAACGTTTGTTTGTCCTATCCCGTATCCTGAAGGAAGCCGGTTATGACTCAAAAAATTGAAAATCGGAAAGCTTTAATCGTGATCGATATGCAAATCATGCCGTTTATCTGGAAAGATTATCATGGTAAGGCGATTTATCGTGAGAAAGAATTATTGGAACAAATAAAAATGTTGATTCAGAATGCACGAGCGGCAGATATGCCAGTCTTTTATATCCTCTATACAGAGAAAGGCGAATCCCATCGGGCAGAAGGAAAACCTTTATGGCAGGTTCATCCGGACATCGTTCCGGGAAAAAAGGATGTGCTTGTTGTCAAATATTTTGCCGATTCCTTCTTTAAAACAGATTTGGAGCCACGATTACGAGAATCTGAAATCAATAAATTAGTTCTGTGCGGAGTTCAGACAGAATACTGTGTTGATACAACCTGTCGAAGTGCGTTGTCCCGTGGATTTGAGATCGAGTTAGTTGAGGATGGTCACAGCACCTATGACTCCGAATTCCTACGAGCAGATCAAATTATTCAGCATCACAATCAGATATTAAAACAGTTTGCCGACGTCATACCGGCAAACCAGATTCAGTTTTAACATTGCGATAGATCAATCGATGTTCTACAATGCTGTCAATAAATCGGTTCAGTATCATTTTTTAAGAATTAACACACAAAAAGGTATTTTTTCTTCTCTTGAAAATTCATATTCCTGATGGGTATCCAGTACTTCGAAAAATAAAAGGAATTATTGTTATGCTGTTTTTGCATGAAGCGTGAAAGCGACATAACGATAATTTTTATTGATTGAATCGCAAGGCTTGTTTCTATTTCAAATTGTTGTCGGGGATTAATCGGAAAAAATAAGCGGTTTGCCCTCTGAATCGATCATTTCGGGGAAAATCAGCCAGCTGCCTTCAAAATAACCGTTATTGCTTTGCGTACCGATGACCAGACAATCGGCGCTGTTTGGGACAAAATCCGGTGAGGAATCCATAGGAATAATAACGTTGGTGTTTTCCTGATTCAGCAGAATGAATCCCAGCCGGTTAAAATCTCGTACCTCGTAAACAGTCCATGGATTCGCGCTGGTTAAACCCTGTCCTGCTTCAAAATAGCGCGGGTAAATTGTTCTACCGTTTTTGATAAGCAGATTCTCCTGATTGACTTGCTGCAGTATGGATAGAAAAGGTTCTCCGTACTGAGCAGCCATTTTTTCTATCGTTTGCGAATTCTCGGATTGCGATTTTTGCACTATCTGGACGGGAATCAGATAGGGCAATGAGACAGGGAGAGACCCGATGAAGATGAGTACAAGAAATAGCACGAACGGTTTTACATATCGAAAGCCCGATTTTCGGAGAGCAGAGCGTTCTTTTTTTAGAATGACCGCTTGTGAATTTTGATTTGATTTGAAATTCTTGAATAATCGTTGAATCACCTCAATAAATCCGGCTGAAAAATAAAAATAATAAATCCAGTCGGCGGGTAAAACAAATCTCCAACCGGAATATCTGCCGGCTGCTACCGTGAACATATAACATGAACTGAGGAAAAAGGGTAATAATCCAATCAATCCATGGTTATTGATACTGGCAGCAAATCCACAGGCGATAAAAACCGCAAAAAACAAAAGTGAAAATATGTTTTGATTGGATATTCGCTGTGTTACCTGATGATACGAAGTATCCAGTAAATCCTCCGCAGTCAGATCGAATGACAAACCGGCAGGCAAAACGAGCCAGGAATCAATCTGATTCTTAAGAAAGTGATTCGAAATGAAATGCAAAACGTAAAACGGTTCTTTCAAAATGAACTGGATAATATGGTTTTCTTCCTGATTTTCTGATTTATCCTGATTATCCAAATGATTCTGCGATGGAATTACTTCGGCAGGGTTGGAATATCGCCTGGCGATTTCTGAGCCGTGAATATCGCTATCTTCCAGAAATAACGTTCCATTCACGGAAATGCTGCGAATCAGAGCCGGTGTCAGGACTGCAAGCAGTGTGATCGAGAAAAACAGCAAAGAAACGGCTGTTTTCCTATGGAACTTTTTTCTTTGAAACAAAAAGAGTAAGAAGATCAATGGAAAAAACAAGAAGAATTGCGAACGAATTAAGCTCACCAATCCGAGCAAGCCTCCAGCAAGGATGGCTTTGTTTTTGGAATCCGCATTTTGATACCATGCAATGCAAGCTGACAGGAAAAATAAGAAAAAAAGCATGGTTGGTAAATCGGATAGGAACATTTTAGAATTGGATACACCGTAATGAGGCGCTAACAGCAGCGTGTTATATTCCCTCAATATCGCAATTCCGGCCGTCAGGAGACCAGCGCCAATAGTGTGAAGTTGTTTTCCGATCACGAATAACATTGCCGGGATCAATGCCAGGAAGATGGTTTGCAAATCGATTGTCAGGAGGATATTTTTCTTTGAAATCAATTGAAATAAGGCCAGCATGGCAACATAGAACTGGCGGGAAACGACACTGTTCTTAAATCCCAATCCACTGATCAGACTTTCCGACCATAATCCAAAATATGCCGCATCTGAAGCCGGATAGGGTACATGATTTGGCGGTGTGATTTCCATGAAATAGCTGTGTTTCAGCACTTCTGATGAGGATATGGATGTCCAAAGCAGTGATGCGATCATCCAAATCAATATGAAAAACAGGATGGTCTGAAATCTTTGCGGGATTTTATTTTGAAATATGCGCGCGATGGCTAGTAGAGCGATACCGGACAAAAAAACTGCAATCAATTCCCAATATTGAATAGTCATTCCGTTTGGCTGCCAATCCAACGGATCCGGTGTAATTCCCAAACCGGTAATTCTAATAATCAGAAAGATGCCTACTTCAATCAGAAAAATCTTAATCGATCTTTTCAACAGCATATCATGAGAATCAGCGATTCGTAACATGGATGGAATTATTTGTGTTTGTGTTGTCTTTCCGTTTTTCTCAAAAGGATTCTCCATATTTCGAATTACGGCAGAAGAATCGAATTTTTCATCCTTTTCCGATTCGATACGCTGCAAAAGCAGGATC
Organism: Flexilinea flocculi; assembly: GCF_001192795.1. Classification (GTDB taxonomy): domain Bacteria; phylum Chloroflexota; class Anaerolineae; order Anaerolineales; family Anaerolineaceae; genus Flexilinea; species Flexilinea flocculi. The sequence continues at coordinate 366,112 of NZ_DF968180.1, forward strand.
GATTGAATCGACAATACGATGATAAACAGAGACAGTGGGAGGAGTCTTTGATAATACAGCCGATAATCTGCTGGATTAAGAAATCCGGTATATAAAAGAATAGAGGAAAAAAGGAAGAAAAGGAAAACACAGAACCGGATCAAGATTCCATGTACCACATTCCTTTTATGAAGATTGTAAAAATACTGCTGCACTTTTTTCGATGAAAGGTTCCATAGAAGACCTAATAATGCCGCAGAAAGGCTGAAAAACAGGAATACAATCATCAAGAAACGCGAGAAAGAAAATCCGAGAATGAAACTGTCTGTATCCTCTTTTTGGATGGACGCAAGCCAAAAAATTGCCGCACTTGCTTCCAGTGCGGACAGTGCAAAATAAGAATTGACGAATTGTTGGACACGCCTTGTTTTCATTCTGTTCATTTCTGGCTTAATTCTAATGCTGATCGAATGAATTTTTTTAACCGCCATTCGAAATATAGGGGTAATTTGATATTGTGATGTTTTTTGCATGAAGCGTAAAAACATCACAAGAACAAGTTTTTCTCGATTGATTCTGATAGCAAGTCTATTTTTCGAATTATTGCTGCAGGAGGATGCATAATTCCAAAAAAAAAGGTAAGATTATTGGATTCAAATACTATCAAAAAATCAGGCAGGTATGATGATGATTGACGCCAAATCAGAAACCATTCTTGATTGCAAACAGAGTTCTTTGTTTCAATTCCTGAAGAATTACGGGTGGATTTTCGTATTTTTTATCATCGGATTCGGATCTCTTGTTTTTTCTTTGGGAAAAAACTTCCTGCAAGTACCGGGGGATCTCGGAGACGCACGCTTCAATAATTATATTTTGGAACATTTTTATCAATGGCTCATTCATCGTGAGACAGATTATTGGAATGCCCCTATCTTTTACCCTTACCCTTTGGCAACTGCCTTCAGTGATAATCTCCTTGGGTCGGCTCCATTTTATGCTGTGATTCGAATTTTGGGATTTAGTCGAGAGACAGCTTTTCAGGGATGGTTTTTGTTTGGTTTTGTGTTGAATTATGTCGTTTCAGCTTATGTTTTAAAGAAAGTAAATCTTCACTCTCTTTCTGTCGCAACTGGTGCATTTCTATTTACTTTTGGACTGCCCATGTTGGCGCAGGAAGGGCATCCGCAGCTCATTTATCGATTTTGTATCCCCGCCGCTTGCTATTTCTTGTATGATTTTACAAATAAACCAAAGCTGAAGACAATCTTCTTTCTGATGACAGCAATTATCTGGCAGTTTTATCTGACGATTTACATGGGATTTTTTCTTTTATTGTTGATTGTTGTCATGGCTTTCATGATTCCATTGTCGGCTTCTTCGATCAATATTATTAAATTCTGGTTTTCCCGCATCCGGTCTGCATGGAAAGATGCCAGAGGATCACACAAATTGTGGTGCATCGCTGGTTTGATATTGCTCACAGCACTGCTTGTGCACCTTTTTATACCTTATTTGCAGGTAACCAACCTTTATCATTTCTCAAGAGGTTTTGATGAGATAAAAACTATGCTGCCCCGATTATCCAGTTATTTACTATCGGATCACAGCACTTTATGGCGGCTCGGAATGAATAATTTTAAAGATCTGCCGATGCGGCATGAACATCAATTGTTCCCGGGGCTGGCGGCTGCGATTCTCCTGTTGATTGGTATGCTTTGGAAAAAAACTGACGAGAAAATCCCTTTTCTCCAGATCCATGCAACCAGTCTTTTGATCATTTTTCTCATCACCATTTCTGTCAATGAGAAATCGCTTTACTATCTTCTTTTGAAAATTCCCGGATACAACAGTATCCGCGCAGTTACACGGATCCAACTGGTACTTCTGTGGCCGCTGGCTGTCTATATTGCTTTTGTTATTGATCGAATGGTTCGTTTGAACAGCTCGAGTTTCAGGGTGAAAGCGGCGCTTGGTGTGATCCTTCTGTTGATGGTTTCTGAATCTGTCTTTTTCTCTCATTCTACTTACTCGAAAATTGAAGGACAGAAACGAGTTGATTCACTGCGGAAAATTGCAGAATATTCCTTGAAGAAAGCGAATTATCCGGATCCTGTTTTATTGATCCATGGAAAAGCCGGTGATCCCTGGCAAATAACTGCCTTGGATGCCATGCTGACAGCGCAAGAACTTGGAGTACCGCTGATCAATGGGTATTCCGGGAATGCGCCTGCATATTCTTTTGCGGAATGGATGCACAGTTGCCAGACGCTGCCTGGATCTGTGAATTTCTATGTTGATAAAGCGAATGAGTTTCTGCAGGATCCTGGGCTGAAACTCAAAGAGCGTATTGTTTATGTTCGTTATTGGGAATGCGGATTGTATTGATTCAATTCTGAAACGCTCTCAGCGAATCAACCATTCGAAATTTGATGAAAGCGTTTGATATAATGCTGTTGTGTTGTTTTTACGCTCGGCGCAAAAACAACACAACAATAAATTCTTTTCATATTAGGAAAGTCAATCCATATTTCGAATTGTTGGACCAGCGGAGCGAAAATTAGTTCTAATGTTCTATCTGATGTTATACTGTAATTATGACGTCAATTCAACCGAAAAAAAAAGTGAAGGCAAGTTATCGCGGCGACAAGAAACCATCTATGGCTGCGAGGAAAAAAGCTGCAACCATTGCTGCGAAACGGAATAAAAAAGCTTTATCCAATACACCTCTCAGTTTTTATTCGATCTTCAGTATTTTTGCTGATTTCATCGGATTATTACTTCTTCTTTCGGGCATCCTGATTTTTTTCAGTTTGAAATTTCCCGAGATGATCTCTCTGACTGAATGGTGTTCTCGATTTATTTTATTTTATGCTGGCAAGAGCGCTTATTTCTCAGGCGGCATCTTCGTATTGGCTGGTCTGTGGATTCTGATTTTACGCCGGATTAAAAAACCATTTTCATTTTCATGGAAATTCTTCATCTTTTTCATCGTGGTCTATCAATATATTTTGGTTCTTATACAACACGAGGAAAATGCAGATGCATATGTATACGGAAAATTCGCTAATTTGGCGGGCGGGGTTGTAGCTGGACAGATTGACGCTGCATTATTTACTGCGGTTGGAAATGCAGGATCCATTTTAATTTACTGCTTTTCCGCTCTCATCATGCTATTAATTGCATGGCTCTGGATTTCAAATTCTTTTTCCAATTCCCTGCATATTCATCCTGCGTTTTTTAGCCCGTTGCGAAAAAAATTGAAATCACTATTCCGAAATTTATCCAGATCAAATGCTGTTTATATCACTGAACCGGACCCCAAAAAAGAGGCGATCCCTTTTAATTTTTCTGACACAGAGCCGCCTTTGGAGGAAGTGAAAGATCAAAAGAAGCCTTCAGTAACCCGGAGCAAAAAGAGCAGAACGGCCGCCAACGAAGTTACAGAGAATGTTATTTCTGATGACCGCATAGCGAAGCCGGATAGTAAAACAGATCTTGAAAAAACATTTCACACACAAAAGAAAATCGATCCGTTGCCAGAGAAAATACAACCAGTTACATTTTTAAAAAACTCATTCAGACCTTCTTTATCGGAACGATTGGGAAAACAGGAAACCACTGAAAAAAAAGACGAGCTTGTGATATCCTGGAGATTGCCGATTACCGACGAAATTCTGGATCCTATTAAAATTCGACAGAATATTACATCGGAGGATCCCCACATTCAGGGACAAATCCAAAAAATCGAACATGTGTTGGATGCTTTTGACGCTCCTGGGAAAGTCGTTGATATTCAGATTGGTCCAACCTTTACACAATACGGTATTGAGCCTGGCTTTATGGAACGGGCAGATCGAAAGACACGTGTGCGTGTAAAACAAATCGAAAACGTTAAGAAGGATCTGGAAATGGCGTTATCTGTCAAACAACTGACAATTGAAGCGCCGATTCCGAATAAAACTTTTATTGGACTGCAAGTTCAAAACAAGTATCGAATCCCGGTTACATTACGTGAAATCATCGAAAGCGATGTGTTTCAGAAAAATCGTAAAGGATTGGGAATCGCATTGGGAAAGGATATCAACGGTGCGGTCTATGCTGCTGATTTGACGCGGATGCCACATCTCTTGATTGCCGGTGCTACTGGATCCGGTAAATCGGTTTGTTTGAATGCAATTTTAGTTTGTCTGCTGATGAATTACACACCTGATCAATTAAAACTGGTGTTGATCGATCCCAAACGTGTGGAATTAACCGGTTATAACGGTATTCCACATCTGATTACGCCGGTTATTACCGATGTGGAACAGGTCGGAAATGTTCTTCAATGGATCCTGCGTGAAATGGATATGAGGAATCTGCATTTTATGCAAACCGGTGTCAGAAATATTCAGGATTACAATCAGAAAAATCCGGACAAAATCTTACCGTATTTGGTCGTTGTGATCGATGAACTGGCAAACCTGATGATGGAGGCAGCTTCCGACATTGAAACCAGTATTACCCGCCTGGCGCAGACTGCGCGAGCTATGGGGATCCATATCATTGTGGCTACGCAGCGTCCTTCCCGGGATGTTATTACCGGCACGATTAAAGGGAATCTACCGTCTCGAATTGCATTTGCTGTTGCAACGAATATTGACAGTCATGTGATCCTGGATCGAAGCGGCGCAGAGAATTTGTTTGGTAAAGGGGATATGTATTTTATGTCCTCAGAAGACAGTAACTTGAAACGGCTTCAATGTGTATATGTATCCGATGATGAAATCAGAAAGTTAGTGGATTACTGGAAAAAGAATCCAAGGATTGGTGATGAACAATCGGAAATGAAAACAAATACGATATCTCTAGTGACGGTTAGAGCGCAGCCGCAAATCACGCAGGGCACATTGACACAGCTTCCGATGCTCAATGAGGACATTTCTTCTGTAAAAAAAGGGGATGACCCATTATTGAATGAAGCCATAGCAATGGTTCGAAAACAAGGCCGCGCATCCGCAAACATGCTGGTCAGTCGCCTCAGCATCGGATTTACACGTGCCAATAAACTGCTTTCGCAAATGGAAGATATGGGAATTATCAGCCCTCCGAACGCGAATCCTGCGATTCCACGGGAGATATTGGATTATGGTGAGAATGGCGCTCCCCCTGAGGATTAACTGAAGTATGGCTTTTTTTGAAATTGGAATTTTTCAACCCAGATCGGATGAGAATATCGGCACTTTATGGCGAAGTGCCTGGCAATTGGGCGCAGCCGGAATTTTTACCATCGGTAAAAAGCAGCGGAAACAGACCAGTGATGTGCTGCATGTATCTTACAAGATCCCTTTTCGTCAATATGAAACCATTGAAGATTTTCTCAATTCACGGCCGAAACAAGCACAATTGATCGGGATTGAGATAGGAGGGACGCCACTGCGTACATTTATCCATCCGGAATGCGCAGTCTATTTATTAGGTTCGGAAGCCAATGGGCTTTCCAAACAAGTGTTGTCTCAATGCAATCAGGTAGTTGAAATTGAATCCGTTCGCTATGCTTCTTTCAATGTCGCTGTCTCTGGCTCCATCGTCATGTATCACCGTTGTTCTGCTTTGGGTTTTTCTTAGTGGTACATCAGTAATTCGAATTATTTGATCCTTCTTTCGAATAACCAGAGAATAAAAGGTGTGGTTTCGAATTACTGATTATACGTCGGGAAACATCCAGTCAATATTGGATTTTTTTATTTGCGGATTGGTCTTTTGATCTCCTAACAGGTCCTTCCAAAAATCCTCATCGTAGCGCCGTGATCGAACTGGCAGCGGCATTGGAACACCATATCCGAGCAGCAGGACTTCTTCTTTTGGCTGCAGCCGTGATAACATTCCGCGCAGCGCGTCTCTGCCTGCCAATCCGGATAATACAGCCGAAATATCCGCATCATCACCCAGCCAGCCGGAAATGCGCGTTCCCAATTGAGACATAACTTCATCATAAATCTGAGATGGCCGCTGATCGATGACCAGTAGGGTTACGAAATATTTCCGCATCTCGCGTGCTATCATCGCAAAAGATGTCTGCGCGGCCATTTCCCTGTTAAGCAGTTTATGAGCTTCTTCAATGGCGATGACCAGGGGCGTCGGTTGTTTTCCGATACCCCCGTGGAAATCATTGGTTTGTTTTTCCCAGGCTTCGCGAATTTTCCGGGTAAGTATGTTGGTTACGAGCAGATAATCCAAATCGGATTGATATTTTCCAAAGGATAACACGACGGAACAACCGGATTGCAGCGTTTCAATGATCTGCTGGATACAATTTATCGGCGCCTTTTCGAGGATGTACGGTTTGTTGTACACACGTGCTAATTTGCCCTGCAGGCTTTCGGCAGCCTGTGGGAAGATTTTCGATTCTAACGCCCACGCTTCCAGTGTTCCCTCTCCGCTGCCAGCTTTTAATTCCATAAATGCTTTAAACCATTTTTTTTCTCCGAACGATCGAACCAAAGCAGCCAGTGTATTCGAAGTTGTTTCCCGTAAATTCAATTCACGGGAAAGCATTTCAACATCTTCCGGTAAAATATCCTGCTGTTCGATGACGAGATCAAAATCTGGACGCAATTTCTTTTTGATTTCGGTTCCTATCCCCAGCGTGCAGACTTTTACCTGACTGCCAAGTTTTTCTTTTAAACCGGGAACCCGGATATTGGTATCCGGGGAGGTATCGCCAAAAGAATATTCATCATGCATGTCAAAGATTAATACGGATGCCAGTTTGCTATGAATCAGACCGGCAAGTATTAAACGAGTCAGATAAGATTTGCCTGTTCCGGTTGCGCCAAAAATACCGGAGGAGCGTTTCGTAAATTTTTCCAGATCAATGGCAATCGGATGATTTTGTTCACGAGTCATCCCGATGGTAAATTTCTTTTTATCCTTTGGATCTCCAAAGATTTCCCATACGTCGAAGGCGTTGGCGATCCTTACAATAGCATGGTGAGCAGGCAGCGTCTTCACCGGAATCGGATGTGAATCGACGGACTGAGAATATTGGGCGTATTCCGCCGTTCCCGGCTCCGGCCCAACCTTCTGCATTAATGACGGAAGTATTTCCAACTCTGTATAGAGGGTTTTTGCGTTAAGAAGGACAGCGATATCCTGTTGAAGTCTTACTTCATTTTTTTCTTCAGAAAAACGCGGATCGGATGCTTTAAGCCGTAAATCCGTGATTAATCCGTAAAATTTATAATTTCCGCTTTGGACAACAACGAATCCGCCTTCCTGAATTGCATCAGCAGGTACTGTCAACCGAACCAGAAATCCTGTTTTTAAGCTGCCACCAGTAATAAATCCGATTGATTTTTGTTCCATAGCGTCTCCTGATACTACTGTTCAAGGGCATTCCATGTATCGAAACATTGGAAATCCTGATCAATTTGAAAGAAATTTATTGCAGGCAGAATCGATTCTTATTCGATCGAAATATCTGCGTCTCCCAGAGCGCTGAGAATCTCAAGCAAACCGGAACTGTCATCTTTCATCAGTTCAATAATCTCCATAATTGCGTTTTTAATCCAGACAGGATGATTATTCGCTCTTTGAGCAATCGCAGTTTGCCGGATATGAACAGCCAGTAATTCAGAAACCGGCACATTCGTAATCCGAAGGATATGGCGTAAATAGCCAAAATTTCCATGTGATGTGAAATCAGCAATTTCAGAGGATGTGCAAAGAAATATTGAATCCAGCGTTAGCGGTGGTCTCGGCGGAAGAAGATGCGAAAACCCATTCTCGGTTCGATATCCAAGGAATACGATTCGAATTACAATCGGGATGTTTCGGTTATAACGATTGTCAACCAGAACTTCATCAGCAATGGAATCCGCTGCTGCAATTTGTCTCAAGAAATCGTCTTGTTCCATTTGCACATCGGTGACAAGTCCATAGATTTGATAGGAAGATTCGTCCTGTACGGGTATCCGAACGATCGATGCAAATTGCGGCAGTTCTTTTTCCGATGTCCGATAACCTGCCACACATTCTCTACTGTTCGCGCTGATTATTCTGCCAAATGGATTTGTTTGATTCATATTTTTCCTTTTTTATTGACCGGCCGAAATTCATACTCAGCAAGCCTGCATCATCTTAAACCGGCAATTCGAAATTTGGATTTTTTTTCAAATAGAGAAATAAACACAAGGAATTCTTTTCATATTTCGAATTACTATGGTCATGATTCAATTGATATTTTTTTATTCGACATATCTTTCAGCATCAGTTTATTCGACTTTTGAAAAAATGTTTTTTCTTGTTTCGATAAGTTCTGCACCATCAGATTTGTAATTCGATTTTTTTCTGAAAACTGGATTAAAGCGCTTTCATGTGCACGATGAAGCACATACGGATACGGATTGTCTCTCAGAATTCCAGTCTGTTCAAGGATACATGCGTGCAGAAGATTGATTGATTCGTAATTCTGAGCAGTCCAGGATGGAATTTCAATTCTGGCAATCACTGGCTGTCGAGTTTTCCCGATGTTGAGATAAAAGAAGGATATTTCTATCGAATCTTTGGTTTCTGAACCTATTTTCGAATCTAAATGAAAAAGGGATGATCTTTCACCCGGCTGTAAAAAAGCAGAAAAAATATCGCTATCGCAAATCAGCGGATAACGGGAGAAACCTGAATGTTCGCTTTGACTTTGGTCATCTGCGAGAATATTGAGCATGCGAATCACATAATCAGCTCTCGGGCGATCAATGTATCCTGCCGTTATGATATTTTTCTGCGAAAGCTGCCGGATTGCGGATTGATACTCCTCAAATAGTTTTTTTTGAATCTGAAAAGACTGACGAATATTGAATATTTCCAGAGGGCCGTCTATTAAAGCAATCACGGGTTTGCCATTATCAATTTGACAGGCTTCCTTTGCAAGTAATTTTCGTTCGGCGATATCCCTCTGCAGAGCAATCATATTTTCATCGACATCATCGTCGGACTGGTTTTCCGGCTCCGGATGAATTAATGTGGTTTCCGTCACAACGGATGGAATTTCGGCACTGTGGGTGCGAAAAATAAAAACTGCTGCGTTGATCAGGCCGAAATATACTGCTTCATGACGATTTGGGCTGATCTGGGATCCGTCTGCTGCAAGAACAGTAATTTCTTGATTGGCTGTCGTATCAACAGAATAACTGCCATCGATCGGTTGACTTGTTGGAATGGCGCATTGTTTCCCGGGATTCGCGATAAACGCTTTTTGCAAACGATCGATTACAACCCCATCGCTTGCGAGTTTATGGAAGAAATCGCAAGCTTCCTGTAATTGCGCATTTCGTTCTTTCGTTTGAAGTCCGAGAGATATCTCTGTCTGCAAAATTTGAGGTCTTAATTGTTCAAAATTGACTGGCATGTAGTAATTATATGGAGAGAATGTCTGGGATGCAAATCTGAAAATAAAAAAATCAGGAAAAATTCCTGATTCTGTGAGCGGTATAGGACTCGAACCTACGGCCTTCGCGATGTCAACGCGACGCTCTAACCAACTGAGCTAACCGCTCAAACAGCATACATTATATACATAAGTTCAATTCTTGGCAAGTAAATTCATCAATTTACCTTCGAAATGTGAATTGACTGTGAATTGACTTAATTGCTTTGCAAAAAGAACACGAAAAGTACAAAAATCTCTTTCGATTTCATGAAATGCTGGTAAAATCGGTTTTAATTTATCGTCATATAACTTGAATCATCATTGATTTTCCCAAAAATCATATTGTAAAAAAATTATGATATAATATCTCAGTTTGCGCTGATAGATGCCGGCGCAACAAATATCGCATATCAAGAATCTGTTCTTTTGCGCACGACACAAATTCCACGGTGACGCATTGACAGGTTGACTGATTGCGGACAAGATGATGCAGCTAAGCCCATGCTGGCAATCTTGAAACGAGGTCAACTTGATCTCACGAATATACCTAAAATAAGGGAGAAAACAGAGAATGTTTAAAGGGCTACTCGGCAAGAAAATCGGCATGACCCAGATTTTCGATGAGAATGGTATCGCAGTACCGATTACCGTCATCGAAGCTGGGCCTTGCTTTGTTACCCAGTTGCGTAATCAGGAAACTGATGGGTACACTGCCGTTCAAATTGGTTTTGAAGAAGTTAAGCCAAAACGAGTTTCGAATGGTGAAAAGGGTCACTTAAAGCGGAACAACTTGCCTCCGCTGCGCTTTTTGCGCGAATTTCGTGTTAAAGATCCACAGGTTTCCGAAGGTGATAAGGTAACTGTGGATTTGTTCGCATTAGGCGAACTGGTCGATGTTGTTGGTACCAGCAAGGGGCGGGGATTTGCCGGCGGTGTAAAACGTTATAATTTCCGCGGCGGACCAAAAACACATGGTCAGTCTGATCGTCTTCGTGCGCCTGGTTCGCACGGTTCCGGTACAACACCGGGGCGTGTTTTCAAGGGTTCCCGTGGTCCGGGTCATATGGGCAATGATCGTGTAACGGTACAAAACCTGAAGGTCGCTTTTGTCGATACAGAACGTAATCTGATCGGTGTTAAGGGCGCAATCCCCGGATCGCGCGGCGGTCTTGTAATGATTAAGGAAGCCTGTAAATCCTGAACGGATTTATCGGAATAGGGAGCGTAAGTACTATGATTATCGATGTCAAAAATATGAAGGGTGAAAAAGTCAGCGAAGTTGAACTTCCTGAAGCAATTTTCGAAGCCCCGATTTACATAGACTTGATGCATCAGGCATATGTTCGTCAAATGGCAAACGCCCGCCTCGGAACACACGAGACCAAAACCCGACATGAAGTTGCTGGCGGTGGTAAAAAACCGTTCAAACAAAAGGGTACTGGACGAGCTCGACAGGGTTCAATCCGCGCTGCACAGTGGAAGGGCGGCGGCAGGGTTCATACCCCGCATATGCGTGACTATACTCAAGCAATGCCTAAGAAAATGCGCCGGGCAGCGCTGCGTTCTGCTTTAAGTGTCAAAGCAGGCGAATCTCAAATCGTTGTTGTGGATGAATTGAAACTGGTCGAACCGAAAACCCGCCTCATGGCTTTAGCCCTGAATGCACTGGTCGGTTCCAGCAGCGCCTTGATTCTCGTCCCTGATGTTGAATCAACAGCGGATGTCGTTCGAGCAACCAACAATCTGCCCGATGCAAAAATATTAAGAGCGAATTATTTAAATATCCGCGACTTATTAAGTTTTGATCATGTCATCCTTCCGGTGGCAGCTATCGAAACGATTAGCGCGTACTTAGGATAAGGAGGAGAAATGTCAACAATTTATGATGTACTCCGCCGTCCAATGGTGACAGAAAAGACAAATGATTTAGCTTTCAAACTGAATCAATATGTTTTTGAAGTGCAGGTAAATGCAAACCGGACTTTGGTAAAAGAGGCTGTTGAATCGATTTTTAAAGTCAATGTCGTTAGCGTCAATATTATCAAAACACCGGGTAAGTCAAAGCGGAATACAAAGAGCCGACGTGTCACTCTCAAGAAACCTGTTATGAAAAAGGCTATTGTTACATTGGCTGCCGGTGAGAAGATTCCGTTCTTCGAGGGGGTTGAATAATGGCCGTTAAGATTTATAAACCTATTACCCCGAGTTTGCGTAATATGACCGGTTATACCTTTGAAGAAATTACAAAGAAAAAACCGGAGCGATCCTTAATTGTATTTCGCAAACAACATGCAGGCCGCAACAATGATGGACGTATAACAGTTCGTCATCGCGGCGGTGGGGAAAAACGATTTATTCGCATTATCGATACGAAACGCGATAAAATTAACATCCCCGCGAAAGTTGCTGCCATTGAATATGATCCGAATCGAACAGCCCGCCTGGCTCTTCTTTTCTATGTTGACGGAGCAAAAAGCTATATCTTAGCCCCGATCGGTTTGAAAGTTGGCGATATGGTTGTGTCTGGTCCGAATTCTGAAATCAGAGTCGGCAACGCAATGCCGATTTCCAACATCCCGGTTGGTTCGACCATTCATAACGTTGAATTAAAACCTGGCAAAGGCGGACAATTAGTTCGTGCAGCCGGTGCATCCGCTCAACTTCTGGCAAAAGAAGGTGATTATGCTCAGGTTCGTCTTCCTTCCGGTGAAGTCCGGTTGGTGCAACAGGTTTGTTATGCTACGATCGGTCAAATTGGCAACCTGGATCACAGTAATGTGAAACTGGGAAAAGCCGGACGCAAACGTCATCTGGGTATTCGCCCGACCGTTCGCGGTACTGCGATGTCCCCGCGCGACCATCCGCATGGTGGTGGTGAAGGACGTCAACCAGTTGGTATGCCTGGGCCGAAGACCCCTTGGGGTAAACCGGCTTTGGGTTATAAAACCCGAAATAACAAGAAAACGGACAAATATATTGTTCGACGCCGCAATGTCAAGAGCGGACGTTAGTCCTCGGATCAGTCATTTAAGAGAGGTACGAAGAAATGTCAAGATCATTAAAGAAAGGGCCGTTTGTAGACCCGAAACTCTTAAAGAAGGTTGAAAAAATGAATGACGCCGGCGACAAGAAAGTAATTCGCACTTGGAGCCGCGCCAGTACAATCTTCCCCCAGATGGTAGGTCATACCATCGCCGTACATGACGGTCGCCGCCATATTCCGGTTTACATCACCGATAACATGGTGGGTCATCGATTGGGTGAGTTTGCCCCCACCCGTCTGTTCCGTGGTCATGTTTCGGAAAAATCGACAAAGAGGTAGAAACAATGGCACAAGATGTAATAGCAAAATTAAACAACTGTGGTGTTTCTGCCCAAAAAGTTCGACTGGTGATCAATTTGGTTCGCGGTAAGCCTGTAAATGCGGCATTGAATATTTTGAAATTTACAAACAAAATTTCAGCAGAGCCGATCTACAAACTGATTGCATCCGCAGCAGCAAATGCAGAAGAAAATTATGGCCTCGATCGGAATGAAATGTATGTACAAAGCATTTTCTGCGATGAAGCAGCAACTCGCCGCTGGAGATATTTTGGAGCAAGAGGTCGTTTCAAACCAGTTCTTCGCCGATCATCCCATATTACTGTGGTTCTTCGAGAACGTGAGTAGTGTGAGACCGAAGGAACCAAGGAAGAAATCAGGAGAAAAATATGGGTCGTAAAGTACATCCTATCGGATTTCGATTGAATATCAACAAACCCTGGGATGGGCGTTGGTATGCGAAGGGAATTGATTATGTGGATCAGCTTCATCAGGATTTAAGAATTCGAGATCTGATTCATGAACAAACCGGAAAAGCAGGCGTTTCAAAAGTTGAAGTCGAACGCTTCCCCGGAAAAGTAAAAGTCGTGGTGAACACTGCGAAGCCCGGTATCCTCATTGGCCGGAAAGGTGAAACAGTTAAAATTGTTCGCCAGAACCTCGAATCGATGACCGGCAAAAAAGTGGACTTGGAAATCAAGGAAATCAAATCGCCGGATCTGGATGCATATTTGGTCGCACAGAATATTGCTGGCCAGATTGAACGCCGTGTTGGTTATCGCCGTGCTATGAAACGTGCAATTCAGCAAGGTTTGCGCCAGGGCGGCCTCGGTGTCAAAGTCCAGGTAAGCGGTCGTTTGAGCGGTGCCGATATGGCGCGTACCGTTGTCCTGCGTGAAGGCCAGGTACCACTGCAAATGCTTCGTGCAGATATTGATTTTGCGCGTGCTGAAGCCAGCACAACCTACGGCAAAATCGGTGTAAAAGTGTGGATCTATCGCGGAAACATCCTTTCAATGAGTGAAGAAGTATCTGCAGAATCCACTGAGGGTGTTTACGTCAGTGAATAATACTTACACCGGATGGATATACGGAAATTCCGTGTATTTCGGTTAATCGAAAAAAGAGGTATTGGATATGTTAATGCCAAAACGTGTGAAGTACCGCAAGCAGCAGCGTGGCCGTATGCGAGGAAAGGCCTTGCGCGGAGCGGATATCAACTTCGGCGAATTCGGTCTGATGGCTATGGAACCGGGCTGGGTTACCCAAAGACAGATCGAAGCTGCTCGCCGTACACTGGCGCGTGAGATGAAGCGCCGCGGGAAGGTTTGGATTCGAATCTTTCCGGATAAGCCATATACACACCGCCCGCCAGAGACTCGTATGGGTAAAGGAAAAGGCAACGTGGAATATTGGGTAGCAGTCGTTAAACCGGGTCGTATTATGTTCGAAATTGGCGGGTTAACTGAGGATGTAGCCTTAGAGGCTCTCCATCAGGCTTCCTACAAGTTTTCAATTCGGACGAAAGTGATTTCTCGGCACGAACTGGGTACAGGAGAACAACAGCAATGAAACCAGCAGAAATCAGAATTTTATCAAGAAAAGAAATTGTGGCAAAGCTGGCTGATTTAAGACAAGAAAGCATGAATCTGCGATTCCAGGTTGTTTCTGGCCAATTGACAGATTTCAGCCGTGTCAAAGAAGTTCGCCGTGATATTGCCCGGATGGAGACCATTCTTCGCGAAATGGAATTGAAGAGTCAACAAGAAGGTGAAGCATGAATGCACGCCGCCGTATAATGGGTATCGTCACTAGTGACAAAATGGATAAAACTGTTGTGGTTGAAATCAGCCGCACTTATCGCCATCCGCTGGTCGGAAAAATTGTTCATGATTTCAAACGTGTCAAAGCACATGATGAAAAGAATGAATGCAAAATCGGCGATAAAGTTTTACTGGTAGAAAGCGCTCCGCTTTCAAAAGAAAAACGATGGGTTGTTGAATCCATAATCAAACGTGACGAAAAGAAAGAAATTGTCGAAGAAATCACCGAAGAGCTGGCAGCAGAACTTAAGGAAGGAGCACAAGAATGATCCAAAAAGAATCCAGACTTAAAGTTGCTGATAATACAGGTGCAAAAGAAATTCTTGTTATACATATCACCGGTGGTTCAGTTCGACGATATGGGTATGTTGGCGATATCGTTGTCGGTACAGTCAAGTCCGCAACACCGCATGGTTCGGTTAAAAAGAGCGATATCGTGAAAGCAGTCATCGTCCGTTGTTCGAAAGAATGGCGACGCGAAGATGGGTCATCCATCCGCTTTGATGACAATGCAGTGGTGATTTTGGATGCAAATGGTACTGATCCAAAAGGTACTCGTATTTTCGGACCTGTGGCACGTGAGTTACGTGAAAAAGGATTTACGAAAATCGTTTCCCTTGCACCGGAAGCAATCTAATCACGAAAGATGGAGCGAAGAATGAAACAAAAAATTCGCAAGGGTGATACTGTCGAAATTATCAGCGGCCGCTCTGAAGACAAGAAGAAACGTGGAGAAGTCATTCGTATGATTCCCACCGAATCTCGCGTTGTTGTCCAGGGTGTTAATATTCGGTCACGACATAAGGGGCAGACTCAAGCAGGACGCCGCCAGATTGATGCCGGCATTGTAAAATTTGAGGCACCCATTCACATTTCAAATGTGATGCTCGTATGCCCGAAATGTAACAAGGCAACCCGCGTTGGGTTCAGCCGTGAAAATGGTAAATTAAGCCGAATCTGCAAAAAATGTAATGCGGATATCGATGCGTAAGTAGCAGGAGAAAAAAACATGAATCAACTGAAAGAGAAATATCTGAACAATGTTGTTCCTGCTATGAAGACCGCTTTAAATCTGGACAATCCGATGCAGTATCCCCGTATTGAAAAAATTGTAATCAATATCGGCCTTGGAGAAGCACTGGATAATCCGAAAGCGTTGGATGCGGCGGTTAATGATCTAACCCAGATCGCTGGGCAAAAACCCGTGATAACAAAAGCCCGTGTCAGTATTGCAAACTTCAAACTGCGTGAAGGGCGGCAAATCGGTGCTAAAGTTACACTGCGCGGCGAAAAAATGTGGGCTTTTTTGGATCGTGTGATCAATATTGTTCTGCCTCGTGTTCGTGACTTCCGCGGAATTTCCGCAGAAGCATTCGACGGCCGCGGCAACTATACACTCGGTTTGAAGGAACAGACATTGTTCCCGGAAATTGATTACGAAAAAGTCGACAAAGTCCGTGGTATGGAAATTACTATCGTTACTACAGCACAGACGGACGATCAAGCACGCGTAATGCTTGATCTGCTCGGCATGCCTTTCAGGAAGGGTTAATATGGCAAAGAAATGCATGAAATATCGTGAAATTCGGCGTGAATACCCGAATCAGGTTCGCAATCGATGTCGACTTTGCGGTCGTCCGCATGGATATATGCGTCGTTTTGGTTTATGCCGCATTTGCTTCCGCGAACTTGCGCTGAATGGCCAAATTCCCGGCGTTACGAAGTCATCCTGGTAATAGACACGGAGGAATAGAATAATGGTAAATGATCCTATTGCCGATATGTTGACTCGAATTCGCAACGCAATGATGGCTGGCCATGCAACGGTTGCGATGCCAAGTTCAAATATCAAAATTGAAATCGCTCGGATCCTCAAAGAAGAAGGTTATTTGGATTCTTATGAGATTTTAGAGAGCGAAAATGTAGCTCAGCGTGTTCTGCGTGTAAAAATCAAATATGCAGGAGAACGCCGTTCACGTCGTCCGGTTATTACCGGAATTGTCCGGGTCAGCCGACCAGGCAGACGTGTTTATACTCGTCGTGATGAGATCCCCTGGATTCTTTCCGGTATGGGTATTTCAATTATGTCCACTCCGAAGGGAGTGATGACCGGGCAGCGCGCCCGCCAACTGAACGTCGGCGGCGAAATCCTCTGCAAGGTCTGGTAGGAAAGGGAGGTTGTAAGTGTCTCGTATTGGACGTTTACCCATTACCGTTCCGGCAGGCGTTAAAGTGGACATCAATGGCAGTGAAGTTACCGTTAAAGGGCCTAAAGGAGAATTAAAACGAGTTTTTTCTCCGGTTGTAAAGATTGAACAGGAAGGTCCTGTAATTCATATTTCACGTTCCAATGATGAAGCTTCGGTCCGCGCTCTTCACGGAACCAGCCGGGCGCTGTTAAATAACATGGTGGTTGGTGTGTCAACCGGCTTCACAGTGGTATTGGAAGTCGATGGCGTTGGATACCGCCCTGAAATGAACGGCAAGAATTTAGTATTGTATGTCGGTTATTCTGCACCGAAAGAAGTTGTTCCTCCTGAAGGAATCAGCTTTGATGTGGATGCAAAAGCCCGACAGATTAAAGTCATGGGCTTTGACCGCGAACAGGTTGGACAGGTTGCAGCGGATATCCGCTTCATTCGTCCGCCTGAACCGTATAAAGGCAAAGGTATTCACTATCTGGGTGAAAAAATCCGCCGCAAAGCCGGTAAGACCGGTAAAGCTAAGAAATAGGGGTGAAGTATGGCGAAATTTTCTCGAAGTGAGGCTCGTATTCGCCGCCATGCCCGTGTTCGCAAGAACCTGGCCGGAACAGCGGATTGCCCACGTTTGAATGTATTTCGAAGTCTCAATTGCATTTATGCGCAGGTCATTGATGATGAAGCAGGAACAACCATTGTCTCAGCTTCCACGATTGATCGCGCCTTAAAAGCTGAATTGGATGGAAAAAATAAGACCGAACAGGCGAAACTGGTTGGTAAAGCTGTTGCCGAGCGTGCAAAAGAAAAAGGTATCACTGCGGTTGTTTTTGATCGTGGTGGATTCCGCTACATGGGTCGTGTAAAAGCCTTAGCGGACGCTGCTCGAGAAGCAGGCCTTGAGTTTTAGGCAGAAATAGAAGAGGACTAAAACCATGGAACATATGGAATATCAACCAATGGATGATCAAATGGATGAGCGCGTTATCGAAATCGCTCGTGTGTCAAAAGTTGTAAAAGGTGGACGTCGATTTCGATATCGTGTTACAGTAGTTGTGGGTGATAACAAAGGTACCATCGGTCTGGGTATTGGTAAAGCCAATGCCGTTCCGGATGCGATGAAGAAAGCCTCAGATCGGGCACGTAAAAATATGCAGAAAGTCAATCTTTATAAGACTACAATCCCGCATGAGGTGCTCGGACAAGTTTCCGGTGCACGGGTTCTTTTACGGCCGGCATCAGAAGGAACTGGCGTTATTTCCGCAGGTGGTGTTCGTGCAGTGCTTGAAGTAGCCGGCGTTCACGACATTTTGACAAAATCTTTAGGCAGTGCAAACATGCTCAATGTTGTCATGGCAACTTTCGATGCGCTGCATCAACTGAAAGATGCTCGGGAAGAAGCGATTCTGCGCGGCAAGAACGCAGACGAATTGCTTCCGTACTGGGATCGGAGGCAGCATGCCTGAGAATTTAGAACCGAAAAAATTGCAGATCACTTATGTGAAAAGTGCAATTGGTTACTCGAAGAAGCACAAAAAGACGATTAAAGCGTTAGGCTTTCATCATCTGAATGAGACGGTTGTCCATGATGACACATCATCCATTCGTGGAATGCTTCAAATGGTTAATCATCTGGTAGAGATCGTAGAGCTGGTGGATTAATTATGAAATTAAATGAATTAAAACCAAATGAAGGAGCAAAACGCTCCAAAAAACGTGTTGGTCGTGGACCTTCTGCCGGACAGGGTAAAACCGCCGGTAAAGGTACAAAAGGCCAGCATGTCCGCCAGGGAGCGGGTGGTCATATTTACCTTCAGGGCGGAAATCTTCCCTTTTTCCGGAAATTTCCGTTCATGCGTGGTGAAGGATTCACTCCGCCAAATCGCGTTGAATTTAATGAAGTGAATCTAAGTGCACTGGAACGATTCGATAACACTGTCGAAATCACACCGGAAGTACTTGCGGAAGCCAACCTTCTCAGTAAGAAAAACAACCCCGTTGTTATTCTGGGAAATGGAGAAGTGGATAAAGCTTATAAACTTAAGGTTCACCGCATTACCAAGGGAGCTCGCGCAAAAATCGAAGCTGCCGGCGGTAGTGTTGAAATCATCGGTTAATTCATAACCGAATCAGATTATTAAAGGAGAACGAAAAGCATGAAGCGATCCCCATGGCGTTATATTTGGAAGTCTATTGATATCCGCAATAAGTTACTTCTGACTCTTGGAATACTGGTGATTTATCGATTCATCGCAAACATACCGGTTCCGGGTTTCAACTCGGAAGTTATTAATGCTCTTAACAGCAGCAAATCGGCAGCCGGTGATCTGATCAGTATTCTAAATATGTTATCTGGTGGAACACTATCTTCATTCTCCATTCTGGCTATGGGTGTATACCCGTACATTACTGCGTCCATCATTCTTCAACTCCTCGGGCCGATCATACCGGCCATCGAGGAGAAAATGAAGAATGATCCGCGGGAAGGCCGCAAGTGGATGGAAAAATGGACGATGTATCTGACAATTCCGATGGCACTTCTTTCGGCTGTGGGTCAGATCGGCTTGTTCAATCAGATCGTTCCTGGTATGGCTGTGTTAAAGAATTACGGATGGTCAGGAAGCAATTTGCTTCCAACCATTGCAAACGTCAGTACCATGATTGCCGGTACCATGATCGCAATCTGGCTCGGTCAAATTATTTCTGAATATGGAATCCAACAGCAAGGTCTTTCCTTAATCATCTTCTCGGGTATTGTTTCACAAATGCCGAGCAACCTGGTTAAGATTTTAGCAGATCAATCCTCTGGATGGTATATGCTGATTATTTCTCTTGCTGTTCTTTTACTGACAGTGTTTGCGATTGTTTATATTCAACAGGGAACCCGCTTTATCCGCTTAATGATTCCGGGACAGCGTATCAGCTATCGCGGCATTAAATCAGGCGGATCCACAACGCTTCCTTTGCGTGTGAACAGCGTAGGTATGATCCCATTGATTTTTGCACAGTCAATCATCACATTCCCAGCTTTAATTGCAAGCTTTTTTGTCAATTCTGGTGCTGCCTGGGTAAAAAACTCCGCAAGTTGGATCCAACAAAACCTGAGCGGCAGTTCTTTTCTTTATGTTTTGCTCTACTTTTTACTGGTTGTAGGATTTACGTTCTTCTATACAAGTGTTACATTTATGAACAATGACTACGGAACCAGTCTGAAGAAGCAGGGCGCAGTTGTTCCGGGCAGAGCTACAGGTTCGGAAACTCAAAATTATCTGGCGAAAATTCAGAATCGCATTACATTTCCGGGAGCAGTTTTCCTCGGTCTCATCGCGATCTTGCCTTATATTCTGGGCGCAATCCTGAATACCAGTGCAAATGCGACCATGTTGTTATCCTCAGCCGGTATGTTGATCGTTGTAGGTGTTGTTCGTGACATCATCGATTATCTGCAGAGCGACCTTGGACAGCATGGTTATGAAGAGAAGTTAATTCGATAATTTTGGGAGATAACTGCATAAATCATGGCGACATTTATTGTTTTACTCGGACCTCCGGGCGCTGGTAAAGGTACACAGGCTCAGATTATTTCACAAACGATGAATCTGCCTCATATTTCGACAGGCGATTTATTTCGTGAAAACACGAAAAATCAAACTGAGCTGGGCAAAGAAGCGCAGACCTACATGAATCAAGGTCAGCTGGTCCCCGATTCTTTGACCATTTCCATGGTAAAAGAACGATTATCCAGACCAGACTGTGTTAATGGAGCGCTCCTTGACGGGTTTCCCAGGACGTCAGCCCAGGCTGAGGCTTTCGACAAAATGCTTCAGGAAACATTCAACAGCAAGGTCGATTGTGTGCCATGCATCGATGTTGAGGCAGATTTTTTGATTGAACGATTATGTGGACGATGGATGTGTCCAAACGGACATGTCTTTCACGTAAAATTCAATCCTCCGATAACAACCGGTGTGTGCGATATATGCGGAAGTGCATTATATCAGCGTGACGACGATAAAATTGAAACCGTTTCAAAACGAATCGCTGTCTACGAAGCACAAACTGCGCCATTGATACAGTATTATAAAAATCAGAATGTATTGTATACGATTGACGGAACTCAGAAAATTGAGTCGGTCAGTGCTGACATTCTGAATGTCTTAAAAAAAATCGCAAAATAATAGGGACAAAAAATGAGTTGGGAACGGCAGGTTAGTATTAAATCCGGGGAAGAACTGAAACTGATGCGAGAAGCTGGCAAGATTAATGCTGAGGCATTGAAAGCAGCCAGTGAAGCATGTGTAGCAGGTGCAAGTACCTGGGATGTCAATGCTGCTGCTGAACGTGTGTTGGACAGCTATCATGTCATTTCACCATTCAAAGGTGTGCCAGGTCCGATTCCTTTTCCGGCAAGCACTTGTGTCAGCGTCAATCATGTTTTAGTTCATGGTATTCCAAGCAAAAAAATGATATTGCGCGAAGGTGACATTGTTTCGGTGGATTGCGGGACAATCTATCAAGGATTTGTCGCAGATTCAGCATTCACCATCGGAGTTGGAAAGATTTCTGAAGAAGCTCAGCATTTGCTTGAAGTCACCGAAGAATCGTTATATGTCGGGATCCAAAAAATGGTTTCCGGTAATTATACGGGGGATGTATCAGCTTCCATCCAACAGTTCGTTGAAAATCATGGATTGTATGTAACCAAACAATACACCGGACATGGTGTTGGCCGCAGAATGTGGGAAGCTCCGCAAGTCCCGAATTACGGCACTGCCGGCCAAGGATTGCTGCTCAAACCTGGAATTACGATTGCAATTGAACCGATGGTATTGATCGGTTCTGACGCAACGAAAGTTTTATCCGATGGTTGGGCAGTATCTTCTGAGCGGATGAGCCTGACGGCTCACTTTGAACACACGGTGGCAGTTACAGATAATGGTCCTATGATTACCACTTTATTAGAGAATGGCGAAGCGCCGGTTTCTATGAAAAAGCGAGGAGTCTTGTCATAATATCTTGATCGAATATCAACAGATTTGTTAAAGAAAGAGTATAATTGGCAGGCTTTAATGTAATTTACGGGTGAAAATCATCCGAGGGAGTGTTAAAATGAAGGTTACTTCATCAATTCGAAAACGATGTGCAAAATGCAAGATCGTCAAACGGGGAAGCCGTTTGTACGTGATTTGTGAGAACCCAAAGCACAAACAGCGACAGGGATAATAAAATATGGCAAGAATTGAAGGTGTCGATCTTCCGCGTAATAAACGGATTGAAATAGCATTAACCTATATTTATGGGATTGGGCTTACCCGGGCTCAAAAGATCCTTCAGGATACCGGCGTCAATGCTGACGTTCGTGTCCGTGATCTGTCGGATAATGACGAAAATTTGCTTCGTGAATATATTGCCAAAAACTATATGGTTGAAGGTGATTTACGGCGCGAAGTTCAAATGAATATCAAGCGCCTGGTTGAAATTGGCTGCTACCGTGGGTTACGCCACCGTAGAAATTTACCGTCCCGTGGTCAGAGAACTCGGACAAATGCACGCACTGCAAAAGGACCGAAGAAGACTGTAGCTGGACGTGGCCGCCGTCGTGGAGCAACCAAGAAATAATCTGTGTGCTTAATTTGCGAATCGTTACAGGTTGGGATTCCTTTCTTCCCGCGGCTGCCTGTAACATTTTCGCACCTTAAGAGACGGAAAATTTCATTCATAAGGTTATGTAAGAGGATATAATGGCTCAAAATGTACGCTCATCGCGTCGTACAGCGACTGTACGAAAAGTGAAGCGCACCCTGGGATTAGCTCAGGTGCACATTTTTGCTTCCTTTAACAACACCATCATCACAATTACCGATGCAATGGGAAATCCAGTTTGTTGGGGTAGTTCCGGTGCCGTAGGCTATAAAGGATCTCGAAAGAGTACTCCCTTTGCAGCGCGTCTGGCAGCTGAACAGGCAATGAAAACCGCACAAACCATGGGTGTTCAGGAAGTTGATTTAATTATTAAAGGACCTGGTCCTGGCCGAGAATCAGCAATTCGTGCCGTCCAGGGATTGGGGATCAAGGTGCGATCCATTTCTGATATTACACCGGTTCCGCACAACGGATGCAGACCCCCGAAAAAACGCCGCGTTTAAGATTGAGAGGACTATTCAATGGCTAGATATACTGGCTCGGCATGTAAATTGTGCCGGCGAGAAAATGTAAAGTTATTCTTGAAAGGTGAACGTTGTTATACACCGAAATGTTCTTTTGAGAAACGTGCATACGCTCCGGGCGACCATGGCAAAACTGGAAGCAGCCGCGGAGGTGGCGAAAGAGTATCAGACTATTCTCGTCAATTGCGCGCTAAACAAAGAGTCCGCAGAGTTTATGGCGTTCTTGAGCGGCAGTTCAGCCGTGTCTATGGAATCGCTGAAAAAACTCCTGGAATAACCGGTTTGAACTTACTGCAATTATTGGAAACCCGCTTAGACAATGTCGTCTATCGTTTAGGTTTTGCTGATAACCGGGCATCTGCTCGACAGATGGTGAACCATGGACATTTTATGGTGAATGGCATCCATGTTGATATTCCATCCATGATCTTAAAACCTGGTGATCAAATTGCTATCCGTGAAGTTTCCAAAAAAAGGAAAATGTTCCAGGATTTTGCAGACTATGCAGAAAAGCGGAACTGTGCTTTATGGCTGGATCGAGATGTGAAAGCACTCAGTGGACGCGTATTACGCCTCCCTGAACGAAGCGAAATTGATGGAGATATTACTGAACAGTTGATCGTTGAATACTATTCACGATAAAGCAATTTAGGCCGATACGCGGGTTTAAGAGGTGTATCGGGAAGGGGTGTTAATTGGCTACATTAAGTAATATGGTGACACCAAAAATCGAGCGAGAACGGGAAGCGAGCAATTACGGAAAATTCGTCATCTACCCTCTGGAAAGAGGATACGGTGTAACGCTCGGGAATGCTTTGCGAAGAGTTTTGCTTTCCTCTTTGGAGGGCGTTGCTATTACTTCCATTCGAATAACGGATGTTATGCATGAATTCAGCGCCATTCCTGGCGTCCGCGAGGATGTCCTTCAGGTGATGCTGCAAATTAAGCAAATCCGTTTATTGATGCACGAAGGCGATGTCTCCCACCTTCATCTCGTTGTAAACGGTGAAGGGGAAGTCACAGCTTCCGACATTCAGTGCCCGGCTGAAGTTGAAATCCTTAATCCCGAATTGTATCTGTTCACCGTTGATAACCCAAGCGCTCATTTGGAAATTGACATGACAGTCGGAAGAGGACGGGGTTATTTACCGGCAAATGAACGATCTGGCCACTTACAGATCAGTGAATTACCGGTTGACGCGATATTCAGCCCGATCCGCCGCGTAAATTGGAACGTCGGTTCTGCTCTTTATGGGCAAAGTACGAATTATGACAAATTAGAGTTGGAAATCTGGACAGATGGTACGATTCAACCTGAACCAGCTTTAGTCATGGCTTCCAAAATATTAATCGAACATCTGCGATATATTTCCGGTATCAGCGAAGATATACTGCCGGATATTATCGAAAAAGAGATTCCGAATACGCGTTTAACGAGCGAAACCGCGGAGACTCCCATTGAAAATCTCGATTTATCGGTCAGAGTGTTCAATTCATTAAAGCGTACAGGCGTAGCGACAGTTGGTGATGTCCTTGAACTGTTGGATAAAGGTGATGATGCTGTAAAATCCATTCGCAATTTCGGAGAGAAAAGTCTGGATGAGTTGCGAGAAAAATTACAGGAAAAAGGCTATCTGAAGAAAGATAAGGATACGGAGTAAACGAGATGCGACACGGAGTTGCAGGATATAAATTAGGAAGAACCACTTCTCAAAGAAAACTTTTGCGAGTAAACCTGGTTCGTCAGCTCTTTGAGCATGAACGGATTACAACGACGCAGGCAAAAGCATTGTCAATGAGAAATGACGCTGAAAAACTGATCACATTGGCAAAAAAAGGAAATAGGGGAGATCAAATCGCCAAAATGAATGCTTCCAGACTGGCTGCTTCCAGATTGGGAAATGATCGAGAAATTACCAAAAAACTTTTTAGTGATATTGCCAGTCGTTTTGAAAACCGAAACGGTGGTTATACTCGTATGATCAAGTTGGGACCCCGCAAGGGCGATTCAGCGGAAATGGTTATTATTGAATTGGTTAGTGAGTAAATCATCCGAGGGAAGCAATTCCTTGGCAGATGATTCTGTACGTTACAAATTTACAGTTTCTTACGACGGAACACTCTATTGGGGTTTTCAACGCCAAAAAGGTCATCCTACCATACAAGAAGAACTGGAAAAAGCATTAGCAAAACTTGGATGGGAAGAATCGAGTATTATCGGAGCTGGACGGACTGACAGCGGAGTACATGCTGATGGACAGGTTTTTACAGCAAAACTTCGTTGGAATCACAGCCTTACTTCTCTGATTGCTGCAATCAACTGGCATTTACCAGCTGATATAGCAGTGACCGGAATCGAACCGGTTCCAGATACGTTCCATGCGAGATTTGATGCAAGATCACGATCTTATCATTATTATGTCTATCATGATGAGATTCGGGATCCACTGAAAGATCGCTATTTTTGGCGAGTATGGCCAGTGTTGGATTTGAAAATGTTAAATAGAGCTGCAGCAGAGTTATTAGGTGAACATGATTTTCGTTCATTTGGTTCCCCGCCCCGGAAAGGTGGACGAACGGTTCGCACGGTAATGAAAAGCTGCTGGTATGAAATAAGTGCCACCGAACGAGTTTTTGAAGTCGAGGCGAACGCTTTTTTATACCGTATGGTGCGAAGAATGGTTTTTCTTCAGATTCAGACTGCAGCAGGATGGATGAGTTGGGATTCCTGGAAAAACGCGATCTGGAATGCGGAAGATGCAAAACCAGGGATTGCTCCTGCTAATGGCTTAAGGTTGCATGCAGTTTCGTATGAACCTTAATCCTGAACAAATACTAGCGAGACTGTAAAACTAATAGCAAAGATAGACTAGAAAACTATTTTTGAAAATTGGAGAAGAATGACTGTGGAAAAGACCTATGTCATTAAAGGTGAACCTGAGAGCGAATGGCTGTTGCTTGACGCAAGCGGACAGAGCATTGGCCGATTGGCTGCCCAAATAGCAAACTATTTGTTGGGGAAACATAAACCAAATTATACCCCCGGCGTAAAAATGGGAGATTTTGTTGTTGTGATTAATTGTTCTCAACTGGCTATTTCTCCTAAAAAAATGACGACGAAATTTTATTATCGCCATTCAGGATATCCCGGTGGTTTAACAACTACTTCCCTGAAAGAGATGATGCGGACTTATCCGGATCGTGTTATTAAGAGTGCTGTTTGGGGCATGCTTCCACATAACTCACATGGTCGTGAGTTAATGAAGCGTTTGAAATTATTTGCCGGAAATGAACATCTCCATGATGCTCAAAATCCGAAACGTGTGAACTAAAGGAGCAAAGAATGGCCGGAAAATACTATGAAGGTGTTGGTCGCCGCAAGGAGAGTGTTGCTCGAGTTCGTTTGAGTACCGGAACTGGTGACTTTACGGTTAATGACAAGCCTATAGCAAATTACTTCACTCGTTTAGGAGATGTAGAGGCAATATTAGTTCCGTTTTCAGCGATCAATCAAGATTTGAACGGTTATGATGTTTCCGTACATGTTAATGGCGGCGGCGTAACAGGACAAACGGATGCGGTACAGCTCGGTTTGGCTCGAGCTATTGTGAAAATGGATGGAACCTTGAAACCGGCACTGAGTCATGCGGGATTGCTAACGCGGGACCCGAGAATCAAGGAACGAAAGAAACCAGGTTTGAAGCGGGCTCGAAAGGCTCCAACCTATACAAAACGTTAATTTTTGTTTTATATCCTGGTCTGAGATTTATGATGAAAAAGGAACCATAAAAATGGTTCCTTTTTTTTTGTTTTTCTGTACTAATCGCATTAAATAAATTAGTATTTAGAAATTTGGATGGCATAGCAAATACTGAGAGTAATTTTATTGTTATCGTGATTTTCCGCAGCGTTTGAACCACTGCCGAATAATCTTTTTGTATTTAGAATTGTTCGAATTGCTGTATACTTATTGAGATAAAAAAATGAAAGAGGTGGATATGGTCAAGGGGATCATATTTGATTTTAATGGGACGCTGTTTTTCGATACAGATTTACAAGAAGAAGCCTGGCGTGTTCTTTTTAAAAAATACAAGGGACGCGACTTGGGATTGACTGAATTTCAGGATTTTATTCACGGACGTGTCAATTCTGACATCATGGACTATTTTTTCGGCAATTCTGCATCCCTTGAAAAACGGATTCAGCTCATGACAGAAAAAGAGCAGACTTACCGTCAAATTGTAAGAACAAAAAACGGTTCGCCTCAATTTGTTAAGGGAGCCGTCGAATTATTCGACGAGTTGCAGCGGCGAAATATCAAATTTACGATTGCGACAGCATCAGAAATCAGTAATGTAGAATTTTATTTTGAAGTTTTTCCTTTAAAGAAATGGCTTTCCGGACCGGAAGCCATTCTTTACGACAACGGAACGTTTCCCGGGAAACCGGCTCCGGATATTTATCAAAGAGCAGCGGCGCTAATTGGCGAAGATCCAAAAGATTGTATGGTTGTGGAAGATTCTCTGTCCGGTTTGCGCGCTGCACAGGACGCCGGAATCGGCAGAATTATTGCAATGCGTCCGGAAAAGGATTCCGAAATCATACGCCAGGATCAGAAGATTGAAGCGATTATTGACGATTTTACAGATTTTGCAGAAAGATTTCTATGAACAAAATAACTTCTATGCTATTGGATATGCCGGATAATGTAGTTATTGTCGAGGGCGAAAAACTCCTTAGCCTTCGGCATATGCTGGTTCCGCCTCATTTGGAAATAATTATTCGGAATCCGACAGATCCGGTAAGAATCTGGGAAATATTATCTGAGGAATATCCTCCGGAGCATCCCCTCGCGATCGTCCTGAGAAACCCGGACACTGAATTGGAATCAAGACCAATATTACTGAAGGATCTGAAAAATATCGGGGATGAATTGCAAACCGCCGCAGCACTGCAAATCGCGCCGCTTTCCGAGAAAAATTCTTTTGAATATTTTCAAAACGTCATCGCAATACTGAGAAGTCCGGGCGGATGTCCATGGGATCGAAAACAGACACATCAATCATTACGAGATGATTTTCTACAGGAAGCGTACGAACTTCTGGATGGACTGGATAAGAATGATATGGATGCCGTGGCTGAAGAATTGGGCGATGTGTTACTGCATATTGTAATTCAAGCCCAGATTGCTTTGGAGAACAATGAATTTAACATGGGGGATGTTCTGAGTCATATCAGTGAAAAACTGATCTTCCGGCATCAGCACGTATTCGAAAAAATAGAGGACTTGTCACCGGAACAGGTAGTCGAGCGTTGGGAACGGATGAAAAAAGCTGAACGGGAAAAAACGGATAAGAAGCAGGGTCTATTGGATGGGATTTCCAGCACGATGCCAGCACTTTCCATGGCTTTTTCATATCAGAAACGCGCATCCAAAGTTGGATTTGACTGGGACTCCATTAGCGGCGTATGGGATAAAGTGTTTGAGGAAATCGAAGAATTTCGGAATGCTGAAACGCAGGACGAAAAAGCTGATGAACTGGGCGACTTGCTTTTCAGTATTGTTAATCTGGCAAGGTGGACCAAAATCGATCCAGAAACTTCGCTGCGGATGGCTAACCTTAAGTTTGCGAAACGAGTACATTATGTAGAGGAGCGAGCCAAAAATCTTGGAAAAGATTTATTTGATATGCCATTAGAAGAGAAGGACAACTATTGGGATGAGTATAAAACAATCGAGTAAAACTTTTCGGTTAATGCGATTGTTGATGTTATTTTCTCTTACATTGAGTATGGTTGGCTTCACTGGATTAGGTTGGCTTTTTTGGTCGTCAAAACAAGCTTGTTTTGAGGTGACAATCCTTTCAAAAACAATTCCAATTACAGTTGATGGCCGGCTTTGTGAGATGATTACGCCTGAAGTTGACCTCAATCTTTCCTGGCCTGGCAGGATTCCCCTTGGAAAGCCAGGATCAATCGATGTCCATCTAAAATCGAATGGAGATATACAATGGACTTGTTCGGATTTGAGTAATTCGTTCGATGTTTTACTCGAATCACGGGTAGAAATTCCGGATTCGTCTTTGCATCCCTCTGACCGGTTGATTCAAAGTTTTTCTCAATCCTCTGAAATGAATTTTTTTTGGACAGTTGATTTCCATACGATGTCGACGTCGGAATTGTCTTCATTCTGGCTGAATCTCATCGTGAGAAAAACTGCAGCTGAATTGGATTCGAATGAAAGTATAATTGACATTGAAAATTGGAGCCTGATGACGAAAAGCCTGCCAATTTCCATCATTTCTCTCGCAGGCCTTCCTTATCAGTATCTTTTCCAGGTCGCACTCAGTCTTACCTGGTCAGGTCTATTTTTGTTCTTGATTTTCTTATTATATGATCAGAGAGGAACAGTTGCTTAATAATTTGGTGGAATTGTACTCTATAAATTAGGACATATGACACACATTCACGCTGATATAATTAGCAAAAAAAGGTTTAAGTGTAAAATTGTCAATGTCCGAAAAACCAAAAGGAAACAGTATTTTAAAAGGAGTACCAATTCATGTATTCAAGTGGGCAATTATTTTGTTCAGTTCGATTGCATTCGTTACATTAGGTATCGCATTTGGTACTTTTTTTATTGGACAAAAACTGGATGCTCGATTTGGAACACACCCCTGGCTTACGTTAGTGTTGGGATTGATCGGAATGGTAGCCATCCTGAGTTTGACCTTGTTTATCGCTCTGAAATCAGCCAGAGAAATTCGTAATATTATGAATTCGAGAAAGAAGTAGGAGGAACTGTTTGACAGAAATCGTAAATTCTGAAACTCACCCAGCAGTCCGCAATAAAAAAACAAAACGCTGGTTGATTCCGTTAATCGGATTGATTCTTCTGAATATCCTTGTGGTGCATTTTTATAAACCGATTGCTCCGGCAATTTCCGTAAAAACGGAAAGTGTATTGTTTGATGTTTTGGATGGCGAAGTAGTTGAGAAACCCTGGTTTACACTTCCATTGCTGGGAGATGTTTTTCTGACAAATTCTTTATTGTCAGTCGGTATTATTTTTATCGTGATTTTATTATTGGCGCTTGAAGTTCACAGACAAACCAAAGATGGGCAGATTAAAGCACATGGCATTGTTCTGTTGCTTGAACTTGTCATATCGGCTTTAACGAACATGGCGGATGGTTCAGTGGATGGAAAATGGCGTAAGAAGATCTATCCTTTTTATTTATCCATATTCTTATACATCGCCATCGCGAATTTGACAAAATTAATACCATTCTTTGAATCATTTGGATTCGCTGTTCCGGTTGCGCATGGTGGGCTGCAAGCGCATCCGTGGACGTCCTGGTTTTATGCAGTGACAGCCAATCATGCTGCTGCAGGCCAACAAGGATATGAGGTCATCAGTTTCTTCCGTGGTGCGGCTACTGATTTAAACTTTACCCTTGCGCTTGCAATTACTGCCGTAATAGCCATTCAGGTCCTTGGTTTTCAGGCAAAGGGTTTGGACTATTTCAGCAAGTTTATTAACATCAAAGCAGTAATCCGAAATCCCAAGATGGGATTTATCGATTTATTTATTGGAATCTTGGAGACGATTGCTGAAATTGCAAAGATTGCTTCTTTTGGATTTCGTCTTTTTGGAAATATGTTTGCCGGTATGGTGCTTTTATTATTCCTCGGCTACATGATTCCATGGGTTGCAAGTTCGTTTATTATGCTGTATGAAGTATTTATCGGTCTGCTGCAAGCTTTTATTTTTGGAATGCTGACCGTCGTGTTTATGGGAATGGCAGTTCGGGCTGAAGAGTAAACATACCAAAAAATTTGTACTTCGGAGGAAGTAAAAAATGAGTGTTGAAGTTGTAAAGTATTTGTCTGTGGGGCTGGTGATGTTATCAACGATTGGCGCTGCTTATGCTGTCGGAAAAATCGGAGCGGCTGGTTTGGATGGAATGGCTCGGAATCCTGAGGCTTCCGGTAGTTTATTGACAGCCATGATTCTTGCCATTGCATTTGCGGAAGCATTAGCCATTTATGCATTGGTGGTCGCATTTTTGATCCTTTTTGCATAATGATTAAATAGAGGTGGAAATTTGGAAGCATTAGGGATTAATGCGGGTAACCTTTTTGTAAATATCATTTGTTTTGGTATTGCTTTTTTGCTGTTAGCCCGTTTTGTTGTAGGTCCGATTCAAAAGATGATGGATTCAAGAAACCAGATCATTGAAAAAGGGCTTGAAGACGCGAAGATTGCAAGTGAGGCAAAAAAGAGTGCTCAGGCTGAAGCGGCGCAGATTATTAAAGATGCTCAAGATAAGCATGACGCATTATTGAAAGAAGCTCATGATGAAGTTGCTCAATTGAAGATGGATTATCGTGAAGCAGTTGATCGTGATGCGGCAAAAGATTTGGATGCCGCCCGTGAAGAGATACTCAAAGAGCGGGATAAAGTCCTGAGAAATTTA
Source organism: Flexilinea flocculi (assembly GCF_001192795.1). GTDB lineage: Bacteria > Chloroflexota > Anaerolineae > Anaerolineales > Anaerolineaceae > Flexilinea > Flexilinea flocculi. Next base: position 397,489 of record NZ_DF968180.1, read on the forward strand.
CGTACTCAAATTATTGAGATTTCTCTCAACAGCGCGAAGAAACTGGTCAATGAGTCTTTACTGATTGACGAATCGAAACAGCATATCATTTTAAATGAATTGCTGACAGGTATTTCCGACGGTAAGATTGTTAATATCTCAGCTTTCCCGAATAATCAAAAGAATATCGAAGTAACGACAGCGGTTCCTCTCACTGAAGAAGAGCAAAAATTGGTCAATGATCAGTTATCTAAGAAGTTATCACCTGGAAAAGCTATAACATTTTTAGTTGAACCAAAAATCATTGGAGGAATGATTATCCGCAGTAATGATCAATTAATCGATGCTTCGGTAACCGGTAAATCTCAATTATTAAAAGAAGCGCTTTCGAAATAATATTCGAAAAACAAATTGGATTAAAAAGGATTGGAAAGAATTTTTTTCTGATCCTTTTTTTATTCTTTTTCAAAAAGCACAGCGTTATTTTTTCTTGATTAAATCGAATAGCCGGTTTATATTTCGAATTGCTTTTTCGAAATACCTTTGGGCAAATCTTTTATAATAATCTTATGATCCTGAAGATATTTAAGTGGTTCATTATCATTAATTCGAAATATGAAAAGAATTCTTTATTCGGAAAGTCAATCCATATTTTGAATTGCTGGTTCGTCATATCCGTCTGTATTCTTTCCCTTTCTATTCTTACTTCATGTACGTTGCCAGGGAGAATTCCTGCGCAAACAGCAATTGGACAGATTGTTTCTACTGTTCATTTTATGGGATCGAGAACACCTTATCCCACTTATACCGGATATCCGACTCAAATCCCCTATCCTTCCTATACACCGAAACCGTCGCCGCAGGGAATATGGTTTGAAACGGATACATCTGTTCAAGAGATGTATATGGAAAATGCTCCTTATCCAACTCAAACAGCTTATCCGACCCAGCGAGCCTATACCGAAGATGATATGAAGCACAAAATTGTTATGCTGCCTGGAATTTGGGCACGCAATTTGTCCGAATATGGACATTGCGAGGATGATTTTTCTGTTAAAATCGGATCAAAAACACCCTATTTTGCTTTTGCAGTCGGCGGTGAAGCGTCAAAAAAACAATTCTTAATTTTGAATATCAGTTTTTACAATTCCTCCGATCATACATTACATATTGATCCTCAACAATTTCAGGTGATCGGAAATTTGAATGGAAAAGAAGTGGTCTATGACTCCCACATTCCAGCAGGACAAGCCGCGAGCAATCGCTGGGGAATGGATTTCATCGGCAGCAGAGGAGTACCACCTGGACTTGAAATTGGATCCTATCTGGCATTTGATGTGGATTATCACGCTGTGAATTGGCGATTGGTTTATCATTCGGATTCTTCGGAACCAAGTGACTGTAATTTTTCTATCGAAATTCCTCAGCCCGAATTTGCTATTAAATATTATGAAACGTTAATGAGTACCAGTGGAAAATAAACCTGTACTTCGAAATATGAAAGGGACTCAATGTTGTTCTTATGGTTTTACGCTTTGCGTAAAAAAACACAGCAATTTATACTTTTTCTCATATTTTGAATTGCTGCACAATCACCTATCGGGTTGTTTCCCGCTATCATCAAATGCCGGAAAGCAGATTGATTAATTGATCGAAAAAGGATTTCGAATGAAAAAAAAGATCCGATTCTATTGGTTATGGTTGATACTGGCTTTTTCAGCCTGCCAATATGTAGAAAAAGTACCAGAAATCCCAACTTTAACAAATCTGCCGACATTTACTGAACTCCCGACACTTACACTTCTGCCGACCTATACTTCTTTTCCAGATGATTCCGAAAATGTGAATCTCGCAAACACGGTTGATGCTGAAAATTTATCTTTGCGGACTCCTTTACCCACGTATACCGCTTTTCCTACGCTGAGTCCGTATCCGACTCCAATCGCACAAAATGTATATATCACTGTGACACCGTACAAAACACCAACTGCATTGATTCCATCCGAAATTGAACAGGAATTTCCATGTGGCGGGAAGATCAGTTTTGCTTTTTCTTATATGAATCCTAAAATTCAGCGGACACTGACGGAAAGATTTCCTGTAGGCAGTTTTTTGCTGTTGCAGGTCAAGCTCAGAAGTCTGGACGGTTCGACAATTCCACCGCTTCAGAGTGAGTCTTTTCAATTGTACGGTTCTCTATGGGGTAGGGACGTCAGATTTGATCTGGATCGCTCCAATTCGGATTATGCCAATTCCCGATGGAGTACTCCTGATCTGAACACATCCATCGGGACAAATTCGATTTATACATTTCTCGTTTTTGATATTAATCCGGAAACACAAAATTTCGAATTGGAATTCTCACCGATTCCGAAGGACAGTGAATCTGCAATTTGTAAACTTAAAATACCTTTACCGAAAGTGATTCGATAACCAGGCGGTAACTTGAAAAATGAGAAGAATTTTTTCATGTAACGATGGTTTTATGCGAAGCATAAAACCATCGTTACATGAAATCATCTCTCTTATCTCAAAGGGTTTTTCCAAATTTAGAATCACTGATAAACTGGTTTACCATTGAATCGTATAAGCCCTTAAGTTTTGCCTGAAAAGTTTATTTCATATTCTTGTCAATTTCCTCGCGTGCACGAGCAATCAAATCACTGGCATCATCAACTCTGGAAACGCGGGATTTTTCTGATGTTGTGGGACTTGCATCATCAATGACACTGCCGGATTTTTCTTCAATTACTTCGCGGGCTTTTGAAATCAGATCACTTGCATCTTCGACTCGAGAAACGCGAGATTTCTCTGTAACTGCTGATTCCATATCATTCGCTTTATTCCCCAGGTTCTTCTCAATCTCTTCACGCGCTCTGGAAATAATATCACTTGCATCATCGACTCTGGAATCGCGGGATTTTTCAGATACAACATCTTCAACTTTATCCGTGATATCTTTTATGGAAGGAATGTTAAAGGAGTTTTCCGGTTTAGATGAAGACGTATCAGTGGATGAGGACTTTCTTCTTGAATCCATTAAGTATCCTACAGCTAATCCACCGATCAGACCATAAACCAGCAACGTGTTCTCGTCAATTCCGGAGACAATGTATCGTAACAGATAACCAACTACAATACCGATAATGCAGTAGATCGCTAAAATATTTTTTTTCATCCTGTCTGCTCCTGTTCTCAATTAATAATGTAATCGTTATTAAGAATTATAACTTTAATGGTATGCACTGCCAGCGGATTCAACAATTCGAAATTTGGATTGACTTTTCGAATAAAGAAAGGAAATTTGTTGTTCTTCTGGTTTTGCGCTTCGCGCAAAACCAGAAGAACAACAATAAATAATTACCATATTTCGAATCACTACCAGTGGATTCAGCCATTCGAAAAAAACAATTTTTATCTTTTTTCTCAAAAGGCTTTATCAAATTTCGAATCGCTGGATTATTGCCGAGTGATTTTTTGCTCTGAAAATTGGTGATAGAATGATATCTTATGAATGACTCAAAAGGCTCAGTATCATCCCAATTTGCCCGATCAGCTTTAATCCTTGCCATTGCGATGGTTTTTTCTCAGCTTATCGGTCTCCTTTCAAAAAGTCTCATCGGTTCAATTTATGGGGCATCAGCAGAAGTTGATGCATTTTTAGCATCCAATCGGCTGACAGAAACGTTATTTAACTTAGTGGCAGGCGGCGCATTAGGCAGCGCTTTTGTTCCTGCGTTCAGTGCCTTGTTGGATCAAAACGACAAGGGGGACGCATGGAAACTTGCATCCAACGTTGCAAATACGATCACTGCTGTATTGGTTCTATTATGTTTGTTAGGATTCTTTTTTGCCCCGCAAATTGTCCGGTATATATTAGTCCCCGGATTTTCATTGAACGATCCTGCTCTGCAGCTTTTAACCGTGAAATTACTGCGGATTCAACTTCCTTCGGTAGTGATTTTTGGCTTATCCGGTTTGATCATGGGTATTCTTAACGCGAATCAACATTTCTTACTACCTGGATTAGCTCCGGCAATGTATCAGCTTGGTATCATGTCCGGTGTCATTTTTCTTTCAAAACCACTGGGAATTGAAGGTCTGGCAATCGGAGCATTGTGCGGATCGCTTCTGCACCTTTTCGTACAATTGCCTCAAATTCTCAAACTCAAGGAGAAACAGTTCCATTTTTCCTTTGGATGGAAAGATCCAAAAGTACGGAATGTCATCCGGTTGATGATACCGCGTCAAATCGGTGCTTCAGCCGTTCAATTAAATTTTCTGGTGAATAATTATATTGCATCCTATATGGCATCCGGTTCTATTTCAGCTTTATCCTGGGGGCTGGCTTTAATGCTGATGCCGCAGGCGGCGATTGCTCAATCAGTTGCGACGGTTTCTTTGCCGTTGTTTTCTGTTCAAGCTGCGCGGGGTGATTTTTCAGAAATGCGAAGTGCACTGGCGTCAACGCTTCGTCTGGTTCTCTTTATCGCTATTCCGGCTTCAGTAGGATTGATCATTTTTGGAGATCCCATTGTGCGTTTGATTTTTGAACGCCGTGCTTTTACATCGCAAATGACACAAATGGTCAGTTGGGCATTAATCTGGTATGGCGCCGGTCTGGTTGGACATTGTATCGTTGAGGTGGTTTCTCGTGCTTTTTATGCAATGCAGGACACAAAAACACCGGTCATAATCCTCTTTTGTGCGATGGTTTTGAATATGGGGATGAGTATCGGACTGGCATCTGTTTTTCAATCATTCGGCTGGCAGCAACATGGCGGTTTAGCTCTGGCAAATTCCATTGCTACAGCGCTTGAGATGACAGCATTATTATATTTTATGCGGCGTAAGCTCCACGGGTTAGAGGGAAAGAAAATCTGGCATGCAGCTCTGTTGAATATAATCGCCGCTGCCATCATGGGCGGAATCATGAAAATTTGGCTCAATTTCAGCCGAAATCTGCCTTTGATTGTTGTGGTTTTTGCAGGTGTGGTGATCGCAGTTGTTGTTTATGGTTTCATCGGTTGGATAATGAAACTGGAAGAAATTTCGTTGATCAGAAAATTGTTCCGGAGAGGGAAAATTTCGTAAAAATAAAAAAAGCTGAATGAGTTCAACTTTTTTCTCTCTCTTGTTCGACTGGTCATAACAAATTTCAAACAGTTGATCATTATTTCAGCAATTCGAAACATGGATTGCCTTTTCGAATTGCTGTCATTGTTTCTCTGCGGTTTCATGATAGACTTTTTCCGTATTAATTTGCCAGATATTTTCTTTTGAATTGACGTTATTCAGAATATTTTTAACGGCTTCAAAAGCAGTCGCCATGGAATGGTCTGAGTTATTATAGCGGTGCTGCCCGTTTCGTCCGATGCAATATAAATTATCGATCGTATTTAGCCAGGTTATTAATTGATCAATCTCCTGATACGTATCGAAATATGCGGGATATGCTTTTTCCACATGCTCAATATGGGAATCAAGGACATCTTTTTCATCGATGATATCCATCGTTACCAATTCATGAATGGCATTTTGAATGAATTGATCATCCGGCATGGTCCATAATTCGTCCCCTTCCGAGCAAAAATACTCCAGTCCAAGACTGATGTTATTTTCAAAATCCTTGACCAGATAAGGAGACCAGTTGTTAAAAATTTGGATTCTACCCATTTTGACATCCGGTTCCTGAACATAGATCCAGCAATCCGGAATTCTCTGATATGGTGTGGCAATCTTAGTGTGATTCTTCAATCGAATCGCCGACAATTGCAGGCCTACGGTAATAAAATTCCGGTAGGGCAGACCATTCGCAATTCTTCGAATTTGCTGCGGAACTGTACCTTCCATTCCGTTGACCAGGTCCTTTAATGGCATACTGGAGATAAAAAGATCCGCTTCCAACTCCTTTTTCATATTGTTTTCAAGGTATGAAAGGGATTGTATTTTGCCATTGATTAATTTCAGGTTGGTCACTTTACAATTTTTGCAAATTGTTCCACCCATCTCGATAATATCTGCCGCGACCAGTTCCCAGAGCTGTCCTGGTCCCAGTTTTGGATACCAGAATTGTTCAATTAATGAGGTCTCCACTGCCCTTTTAGCTTTTATTGAGTTGGGAAGCAATTTAGAAAGCATGTCCAGAAGGATTTTACTGATGGATAATCCTTTAACTCTTTGTGCACCCCAATCTGCAGAAATTTTAGACGGATGCCTTCCCCACACTTTTTCAGTGTAATTTTCAAAAAACATTGCGTATAGTTTTTTTCCAAACCGGTTGATATAGAAATTTTCCAGAGAGTCTTCCGGGATTTTTTTGATTATGGATGAAAAATAACTGAAACCGGAAAGAATCGTGTTTTTTAAACCCATGTTGATAAAAGTTTGGAGTTTGAGAGATATCGGGTAGTCAAAAAAACGACGCAAATAATAAATACGGGAAATTCGGTTGCGAAAGAGCATGACACGGTCTGTCGATTCCGGATCCGGTCCGCCGTCAAAAAGCGGTTTTTGTGTGTTCGTCAGAATATCGTCTTTGGAAGGTTTCCCTTGAAGCGGCATGCGATCGAGCCACCAATTCATTACGTTCTGGTCTTTGGAAAAGAAGCGATGACCACCCAGATCCATGCGATTTCCGTGATAGCGAACGGTACGGGAAATACCGCCATACTCATCCAGTGCTTCTAAAACAATAACATGATATTTCCCGTTGCTTTGTTTCAGCAATTCAAACGCTGCAGTCAGACCTGCAGGTCCGGCACCAATAACAACAATCGTCGTTTCTTTGTCTTTCAAGATGATCCCTTATCTATTTTGATATTTAATTTCTACATTACGATAAAAATACTGCAAACATCAAATAACAGGATGGTTATTCTGAATGCAGAAACAATTATATGCTTGAAACGGTTTTTTGTTTCAACATATGCTTTCATTAACAATCCGAGAAAACAGATTCCGATGATCAATGTGATCACGATATATCGGAAATCTTGCGTACAGGTGTGTGGATATCGAAAACAAAAAAATAAGAAGGAGAATACTTGTATGCAATAGACAATGTACAAGAAAGGGATCATCAGATTCTTTTCTTTCAGCGTGTCGATCTTTTTCAACATCGCAAAAATTGATCCGAGGATTAACAAGAGGTTAGAGAAAATCAGAATGAAAGCGATTCCTTTTCTTTCAAATTCCCATCCGCCGAAAATGGAAGATTTGATGATTGAAATGGGAATACTGAAATCGGCAAATTGCTTGTTATCAAACCGAACGAAAAGTGATTGAAAATGTGCCGGATCCAATGAAAATAACCTTTGGACGAACGAATAATTGCCGATATATTGCGGGGAAGCTTCGCCCTGATAATAGATCGAATTGATCGGAATGGATAAAACCGTTTGACAACGTATCACCCACCAGCCGGCGGCTAATGAAAAAACTGCGATGAAAATAATGCTGTCGATCAGAAACGACGGGAATTTTTTTTCCAGCAGGCACTTTTTAATAAAGATCAATAAGAGAATTGCAGGAAGAAGCAGGACTCCCGAAGTTTTTGTGACCATTGCCAGACCAGTGAAAAGGGCGGCAAACAGTAAATACTTTTTTGATGAAAATTCGCTCCATCGGATTGCACAATAAAGTCCGGCAAGCGTGAATAATAACAACAATTCATCGTTGTTTAATGAACCTGAAAGGAAGATCAACTGCGGATGAAAACATAGAACGCTAAACGAATAGATGAGACTGCTGTTTTTGATACCCAAAACTCGCAGCAATTTCAGCGAAAGTATTAAGATCAGAATGCCATAAAAAAGGGTTAGAAACTGCAGTTGTTCAAAAGGTTCTGTGGATAGCAATCCTAAAAAAGCGAGGATTTTCAGATAAACTGCCCCCAACAGATGATGCAGCGGAGGGTGAATGAATTGCCATGGGTCGGCTGAATTTGGCAATGCTGAATGGGTGAAGATATTAAGAATGTAGCCCAGATGCCCTTCACTGATGTGGTGCCCGATAACATCATGCTGGTGAACCTGCCATGGAGACGAAAGGACGTATATGGTCCGGACGATCATACCAAGTCCGAAAAGTATACAGATCAGAATGTTTTCATTGGTATGATTTTGCCTGATAAGGATGAAAAGGTTGAAAACAAGCAAGGCAATGCTGACGATTAGAAACACAAAAAAAAACGGGCGTTCTGTTCGATCGAGAAGAAACTGGATACCTGCAATGCAAACGATGCAGAAAAGAATCCTTTTCCAGTTCGTTTTGCAGAATAAATATAGACCTGCCAGCAGACAAAACTTTCGACATAGAAAAATATATGAAAGATAAAACAGAAGCGCGAAAAAGCAAATTCGATAGAAATTGATCTTGAAAGGAATCTCCTGGTTCAGAATGATGCTTTTGATTTGAAGGTAGCTTTCATAGATTGCATTGCCAAAATAGAGCGTAATTTCTTGCCCCGGTTTGTCATTTCGAAACCGGAAAATCGGGTTTCCATCATAGTATGGCAGAATAAATTGCTCTCCAAAATAAAGAACTGCCGGATCGATTTTCTCTTGGGTAATTGTGATGCCAAAAGCTAAATTTTCTTTGGAATTTTCTCCTGTAACAATTCGTATATTCCGAACATCCGCAATATTTGGATTAAAGACCAGACTGTTTTCCTTAATTGCAAAGGCCGTTTTTGTGTTTTTAATAATGCCATCTGTCTCAGACAACGGGCGATTAAGATAGATGACCGTATCGAGAGGGACGTCAATATTTTTTTCATCCGTTGAAATCAACTCAAAGTGGCGAAAGTTGAAGACAAAAATTTCCAGAATGATTGAAACAAGGAAACAGAGAACAATTGCGTTGGCCATCCCGAATTTCTTTTTGTACTTTGGATAAATCGACCGGAAGAATAACAATGTTGATAAGAAAACCGCAATCCACACAGAAAGAAAGGATAGTTTCAGGTTTGTCGAATCAATTTTCCAGGAAAGCAAATCCCAGTCCGGTAGGGAAAGTGTCTGGATAATTTTAAGGAGGATCAAGAAAAGGATGGAAAGGATAACATTTACGATGAACATTCGAAAAAAGTATGTCCAAGGCTGTTTTAAGGCTGCAACACGCAGGTGAAAAAAATATTGAAATGCAGAAAAAAGAATCGCTAATCCGCAGATAATAAAAAGCAGTTTCATTGGACACCTGATTGTTTATTTTTTAAATTGATCAACAGCAATTTCGAATTTGCAACAGTTTCTCAAACAAAGCGATTAATTCGCACTATTTTATCCTTTTGCGTATGGTAAAAACAATCAGCGATTCGAAATTTGGAAACACCTTTTGCAAAAAGAGAGAAAACTTGTTGTTGTGTTATTCTTGCTCGGAGCGCAAGAATAACACAACAACAAATAATTCTTTTCAAATTTTGAATTGCTGTTACAAACTGTTTGAAATATCGATGAATCACATTTAGTTTACTTCATATTCTATCCACAAATCACCGATTCTTCGTTCTCCGAGTCCAAATACCTCTCCATCAGGATTAGCGATTTTAAATCCGATGCGTGTTTTTCCCTGACCCTGAACCGGAAAAGTGATGCTGACTTCAGCTTCTTTCCCGGGTTCAATCCTGGTGTTGAAATCGAACATTTTCTGCGGATTGTTCAGATTGGAATCTGTCCACAGAATTTTATAATTCTCATGGATAGGACAAGTGCCTATATTTTTCAAAACCCATGTTTTTGTCACAATCTGTCCTTTTTGCAGAACAGTTCCGTCAGGAATCGTAATATCCGTAACATATCCGATTTTTTCGATGCAGTCTTTCGGTGAAGTCGGGTAGTTCAAATCAGCAGCAAGTGAAGCTTTCTTTTGGATGGCAGTTACGTTCGGATTGGAAATTTCCGAATCGCTTACTGCACAGCGGAATCCGATTCGATCGGTACTTTCCGGATCTTCGCCTCGCCTGCGGAATACAAAATTACTACTTTCCGGGTCAGTCTCCCATATATTGCCACCTTTGACCGTTCGATTTGTCCCTGAAAGAGGTCCAACCGGATTTCTTGATTCGGCAGCAATAGTCCAGTTTTCCAGGAAAAAGTCGTTGACCCATTCACTGACGTTGTTGCCCATATCGAACAAGCCATAGGGGCTGATATCTTTAATATTTTGACCTGCTGGTTTGAGCTGATCCTGAATGATCAGGTTTTCTGCTGAGGAGAGATCGGGACTTTGATTTCCCCAGGGGTATAATCGGTGGTCTGTTCCACGGGCTGCTTTTTCCCATTCCGCTTCACTTGGAAGTCGTTTTCCTGCCCATTTGCAATAATCATAGGCATTTTGCCAGGAAGCCCCGATGACAGGATAATCCGGATTGATCAGACTCTCTTCCAAAACAACCACTTTCTTACAAGATCCTTCCTGTACACAAGCATCATATTGTTTTTGCGTTACTTCGGTTTGATCGATCCAGAACGCGTCCAGATAAACGTCGTGGAGCGGAAGCAGGTTATTTATGTTATAAAGAAAAGTCTGATTCATTCCCATTTGAAAGTTACCTTCAGGAACATAGACCATAATGGAACTGTCGTGATTCCATTGAACCGCTGAACCAATCAAGTGACTAATTGGAATACTTGTCGAAGTCGGGGTTAACGAAGGCGTCAATGTCGGTTCTGGCGAGCTTGTAGGTGTCCAGGCTGCAATAATTGCCTGATCTGTGGCTTTTTGAGATAAAGATGTCTGGGTTATATGCAACTGATCGAGTGTCTGAAGATAATCGTTTCTTTTTTTTCTGATTTCAGCATTTTTTGAAATGTTAAAAAAAACCAGGAAACTGCCAATAATCATCAGCGCAGCCATAAACAATGGAATGGTTTTCAGCAAAAGCTGTTTTATATTGATTTTCTGTCTGGATTGAGTGGATGAGATCTTTTTAATTTTTCGTGGTGCGGTGTCAAGCAGTTTTTCAAAATTTGCAGGCTGCGGTTCTTCAGGTTTAGGTATGGTAGGCGAAGCGATTGGATGCGTGCCATTTTCGGCTTTTTCCTCTAAAACAGTGTCGATTTCTTTTCGGATATCTAAAAACAGATCAATGCAGCTTTTATACGGCGGGAAAGGATCAATGCACAAACATCTCTTGATGATGGAAATAAGGTTCGATGGGAGTTCATCCGAAAGCTGATCTAATCCCTGTTGATAGTAATCTGCAGTTCGAAGTCGTTTAGGTTCACGATTGGAATCGTCAGGGTCAATCAAAATAATATTGGTGAAAAGCTCTACAAGAATAATACCCGCAGCATAAAGATCATCTGAAAAATCTGCTTTGTGGTCAGGAGCCTTATCCGGCTTTTGATAAAGCGAATTTCTTGAATCAAAATCAGTCGGTAGTGATAAAAAAGAGAGGAGAAGGTTCCCCGCATCACTTAACAGAATATGTGAAGTGTCTAAATTTTCAAAGACGATGTCTTGATCATGCAATGCGGCCAAAACTGCTGTTAATGAATCAGTAAGGATCAATGCCTGATCGAACGGCAGAGGTCTTCCTGCTTCTTTCAATAAAACTGACAATGAAATACCGGAAATAAAATTCTGACGCAGTAATAAACCGTCTTCTGTGATTTCTGGAAGATATAACGGAATTGCATTGGAATGCGAAAATTTTGAAAATTGCGCAGATCGATATTGAATTGTATGGAAGAGTCGGGTATCGACTTGATGTTGATCAATTTGAATTCTTTTAATCAGAAAATCCTGATTATCGGCTGTTGAATGAACTTTCAACAGTTGACCGTTACTATCTTCACCGATTTTTTCTATGAGTTGAAATTTCTGCTGATTCATCGCTTTTTAACCGTTTTCAGTTTCTATGTATGCTGTTATTCGGATCAGGATCATTGGTTTTTTCGGCTGGATTATAAAACGCTTTGATTTGACAAGGGAACCATTTTATTCCAACAATTCGAAATTTGGAAAAGCCTTTTGAGAAAAAAGCGAAAACTTTTTGTACACAACAAAAAATAATCCCTCTCATAATTCGAATCGCTGATTTTATTCACAGCCACTTCGTTTTTGCATAGAATTATAGTTGATTATTGAAACAGTTTTATATCCTTTCGGTTTGTCAGCCATTCGAAATATGGATTGATTTTTCGAATAAAGAAAGAAAATTTGTTGTACTTATGGTTTTACGGCAAGCGCAAAACCATAAGTACAACAATGAATTCTTTTTATATTCCGAATTGCTGGGTTTTTGTCCAGTGAAAAGAAATTTTAGAAGAGAATTTTGTCATTGGTTTTTTTTATGCAAAGTGCTGAAATAACGCAACAACGAAAAAAGCTGCCAATATTTCGAGTTGTTGAATAATCAGGAGAATTGATGCTTTTACTGGAAGATATTCATAAACGATTTGGGGACCGGATCATATTGAAAAATGTCAGTTTCCATATTCAACCAGGAGAACGCGCAGCTATCCTTGGCGGCAATGGAAGCGGAAAGTCAACATTGTTCAAGATCATCATTGGCGAAGAAATGGCGGATCAAGGAAAGATCCGCTTTTTTCCATCCGATTTGAATTGGTTCTATATGCCTCAAAACCGAGACTTGTCTGATTCGGATACGATTGATGATTTTCTGTTAAATCAGCATGAATCGATTGAAACCTTACAAAGGAAACTGGAACTGTTATCGATGAAAATGGAAGAAATGCCAGACAATCCAGATTTGCATATCTCTTATGATGCAGTGTTAATGGAGCTATCCCGTGCATCTACCAGACAAAAAAATCCTGAACCTCTGTTGGATCTCTTTGGATTGAGCCGGTTTAATCTGCAGACTCCGATCCAGTTGCTGAGCGGTGGTCAAAGAACCAGACTATTCTTAGCTGCAGCCTATCAATCACAAGCACGCCTCCTTCTGCTCGATGAGCCTACCAATGATTTGGACGAGCAAATGTTGAGCTGGCTGGAGAAATACTTTTGTTCATTTTCTGGCGCCATATTATACGTTTCTCATGACAGAGCTTTTATCAATCAAACTGCAACGAAAATACTGGAACTGGATGCTATAAACCATACCATTAAAGAATATATGGGAAACTATGAGGATTGGCTGGCAAAGAAAAAGTTCGAAAGGGAATCCGAATTGGCTGCATGGAATCGACAGCAAACAGAAATTTCACAGTTAAAAGATGCTGCGTTACGAATTCGAAGCTCTACAAAAATGCACCGGGGAGGGAAAACCGACAGTGGCGACAAATTAGCTGCAGGTTTTTTCATGAATCGCAGCAGAAAAACCATTAAAAGAGCTGTTCAGATTGAAAATCGGTTGAATCAGTTGATGACTGAAGATAAAAAAGAGAAGCCTGTACAGCGATGGAAGATGAAGATCGATTTTTTGAATCCTGGATATTCCGGGGACATGGTTTTGTCCCTGCAAAACATGTCCGTCGGTTACGATGGAGTACCTTTGATTTCAGACATCAATCTGGATCTGACAAGAGGCCAAACTTGTGTTTTGATTGGTCCCAACGGATGCGGGAAGACAACATTACTCAAGACAATCACGGGTGAGCTACAGCCAATCAGCGGTATCCTTAAACTGGGCGTAAATATGCGCATAGGTAAAATAGCACAGATATTGGACAGATCTCTATTTCAAAGCAATGCGTTAGAGTCGATTCAGAAACTTTCAAAGTTGAATGAGACGGAAGTTCGGAGATTTCTTTCCTATTATCTGTTTTTTGGAGATGATGTCTATATACCTTCTGAAAGATTATCAAATGGGCAATGCGCCCGGTTAGCTCTGGCTTCATTTGCCGTTCAGGGGAAAAATTTCCTGGTCATGGATGAGCCATTAAATCATCTCGATATTGAATCAAGAGAACAATTTGGAGAGGCATTGCTACAATTTCAGGGAACTGTGCTGGCTGTAGTCCATGACCGATATTTTTCAGATCAGGTTGCAGATATTATCTGGGAAATAAAAGATCATAAAATTTTGGTTTCATAAACTGATAATCGTTGAAACGAAACAGACCTTTTTTCGTATATGAGGTGTATCTATTTTGAAAGGAATGTCACATGAATATTGAAACCATCATTTCGAAGATTAAGAATGCACTGGGTGAAGGGGTGGACAAGGTGTCCGATGAAGTTGAAAAAAGTCAGGTTTTCGAAAAATTCGAAGATTCTGATGACAAGGTCGCGAAAATTCTGGATGATGCAGGGAAAGCTTTGACCAGCCTGTTTGATACAATCGCGGACAAAGCTGAGCCGATGATCAAAAAGACGAAAGCAAAGATCTATGAAGGGATCTTTGAGGAGTATCGAAAGGATGGCAGCCCTTATGGAGAAACCCATGAAGGGTTCATGCAATGGGTGGATGAGCATGAGACTGAGATCCGGGAAAAAGTTGATGATGGCATTACCAAAACGCGTGAAACGATTCTTTCCGGTGTGAAAAAGACTCAGGAATATATCAATCGCGAAGTTTCGAAAAAGGAAAAGCCGTCCGATTCAGTTGTTGATGGATCCTCTGTGACTGACCAGAAATCATCCGATAAAGAATAAAATAATTCGGTTCCTCGAATAAAACGAGAGCTTTCATTATTATGAATAATCTGCGGTTTACATCAGAAAGTAAACGGCAGATTTTTTTTTGGATTTCTTGTGACCTGAGTAAATGAAGTAAAACAAGAAAAGGAGGTAAATTCTTTCAAAGATTTAAAGAATATTTTATATTTCCTAAATGTTTTCTCTGGATTATTACAGACCAGATGGTTTATCAAAAAACTGATTCTATGACAGCCATTCGAAATTCAAGCCCATATTTCAAATTGATGATAAAAACACCAAGAAGAATCGTTATAATTGTGCTCAATTAAGATCATTTGATTTATTATAAATTTTTGATAGTTGCGGTATATCCGGCTTTTATTCTCTTCACTGAACGATAACACTGCAAATCCTTACTATTGCAACGGGAAAAAAGTGCAGATTTTCAGTTTCGGAAAAATCGATGTCGATGTAAAATTTACTGGCAACTTTTTCGTTCGCATCAGCAAATCTGCAATTGTTTGAAGAGATTTTTTTATTGTACATTCGAGATGTTCAATTTATGATGTATCATCTGTAATATTTCGGTTTCAGAACTCTTTGGGAGCGATATACAATGACTTGTGTTGCAAAGCGAAGTGATAAGGTTTTCTTTTTCCTATTTCCAATCAGTATTTATATAATTATCAATTTGATTTTAATAAAAATTCATGAACCTTGGCGTGATGAGGCACTTCAATGGCTGATCGCAGAAAAACTTTCGCCAATTGAAATTATCAGCGAAATGAAATATCAGGGACATCCTGCTTTATGGTATTTGTTGATTTTTCCGTTGAATCGGTTGGGCTTTCCATATTATTCTGCCAACTTGCTTAGTTTGGGATTCATGGTGGTTGGTGTATTTATTTTCTTAATGTACTCACCTTTTCCGATTTATGTAAGGATTATTGGCATTTTTAGTCCAATTTTTCTCTACTTTTATCCAGTTATCTCTCGCAGTTATTGTTTGATTCCTTCAATTTTATTTTTGATTGCATCCACATATCCGAATCGACATACAAAGACGTTCATCTATGGTTTGTTGATTGCGTTATTAATTCAAACGCACATTCTGATGTTGGGTATGGCAGTTTTATTAGTGTTATTTTGGATTATTGAATCTATCAGGAATTATTTACAAACACAGAATCGGGAAATGTTTTTTTCCCAATGGAAGGGATTATTCCTTCCATTGTTGAGTTTTATTTTTTTATTAATCCAACTATCTGGCGTTAAATCGAGCAGTTGGTATCATCCTCAAAACAATTCACTCATCAATCTTCTTAATGTGTTATATGTAAAAATAAATGTGATTTTCGATACGATATTTGGTATCGGAAAAAATAATGCCTGGTTTCTTCTTTATTGGTTTGTGGTTTTCCTCGTTATTACAGTTGTGGTTGAAAAGAAAAGAAGCATACCAGTTTCATTATTAATTATTATCGGATCACTGTTTTATCAGTTTTTTGTTTATGCATTTGTTTATGTAGAATCAATTCAGAAAATTATTACCTGTATATTTATACTTCTTTGGGGACTTTGGGTGGAGTGGGATCGAATTCAAGATAGAATTATCCACTGGCTTTATAGTTCTGTAATCATATTCCTGTCCCTGATGATGATGGCAAAATTGAACCCGGATATTGTTCTCGATTATAAGAATTTGTATTCAGATTCAAGAAACATAGCAAATTACATCAATCGAAATGTTCCTGAAGATTCCTTGTTGATAACAAATTCTGATCCTGCAGCGAGTGCATTATTGCCATACTTAGATAAACACACGATCATGAATCCAGTAACTGGCGAAAAATTGTCCTATATTCAATGGAATCAAGATCGATTACGGATCATTAATGATCAGCAATTATCCGAATGGATCAAAACAAATTTTCCTGAAAAGAGGGAGGTTTATCTCATTTTTCTGGATACGATCCGTAACGAAAACCATAACGATGGGATTGAACAATTTATTGGAAGCAATAAGCCGATTTATCAAA
This sequence comes from Flexilinea flocculi, assembly GCF_001192795.1. Lineage (GTDB taxonomy): Bacteria > Chloroflexota > Anaerolineae > Anaerolineales > Anaerolineaceae > Flexilinea > Flexilinea flocculi. Next base: position 414,057 of record NZ_DF968180.1, read on the forward strand.
CAAAAGGAATCACGATTACTGACGAAGCTTACGATCTATATAAAATTGATGTGAATTGGTGAATGCTTTTAGCAAAATTCATTTCATTTAAAAAGTATCGTTGTCATTAAATCATTTACACGCGTTATGGCCGCTGAAATTTTTTGGATTTATCGACTAAGATCGATATCCATCAAAAATTTAACGACAGTAAAAAAAGAATCAAAAACAAGAAACCGGACAATATATTATTTGATCCATACATATGAAGCAACAATACCAATTCTCGATGTGTGATTCGAGAAATGCATGTAGCCGATGAATAATTCACTTCATAAAAAAGAGTAATGTGCTCATTCGCAGCATGTAAAGACAAAGGGCAATATCTATAGAACACTAAGGAAGGTGTTATGGGTGTAAAAACCGAAAAACTTGGAGTTATTTTCACTGTATTGTTTTTCCTCCTTTTTTTTATCGTTGGAATAATGATTTATGATGATTATGGAGTCAGTGTTGATGAGCTGGTTGAACGTAATACCGGGATAGTCACTTTGAAATATATTCTTCATGAAAAATTGAGACTTGAATCCTTGCCTGATGAAATTTTACAGGCTGATGATCTCTTATCGTATAAGGATAAAAATTATGGTGTTGTTTTACAGCTTCCAGTAGTTTTATTTGAATATTTTAATGATTTCCGTTTTGACCTGAGCACAGTTGTAAAAATTCGACATCTTTGGGTTTTTTTGAACTTTTATATCGCGGCTATATTTTTCTATTTGCTAATTTATGAACGATTTCAACATTGGCTCTACTCGCTGATAGCTGTCGCTTTCCTAGTTCTATCCCCCAGAATATTTGGAGAAGCTTTTATAAATATAAAAGATTTGTTGTTCTTATCCTGGTTTATTATTTCATTGTATTTTTTTATTCGTTTTGTTTTTTCTCCTAATATCAAAAATGACATCTTCTTGGGAATTACGATAGCACTATCTTCGAATGCTCGAATTATTGGATTCGTTGTGCTGTTCCTTTTCTGCTTATTTCTTTTGATCAAATTAATTCGAAAAGAGATAACATCGAAACGAGTCTTCTTATTAGTAAGTATTCAATTTTTATTAACAGGATTTCTATGGATCCTTTTTTTGCCGGCATCATGGAATAATCCCATTATTTTTTTGATTGGCGTGATTAAGCTTTTTTCTCATTATGTAATGATCCTATCCGAGTTGTATATGGGAAATTATGTTTTCAGCAATCAATTGCCTTGGCATTATTTATTGGTATGGATAGGAATCTCGACACCAATCTTATATATTTTGTTTTTTCTTTTTGGTCTTACAAATATTATCAATAACGATAAGAAAAAATTTTCAGAAAAATGTTTTATCGATTTTTCCATGATATTCCTTTTTTTGATACCTATCATAATGTCAATAGTATTGCACTCTACTTTGTATAATGGATGGCGGCATTTTTATTTTATTTATATTCCATTTTTATATATCGCTGTTTATGGTTTTGTTTGGATCCAAAACTCGAAAATTCATATTCTAAAGATGCTAATTCGTTTTTCAACTATTTTTTCATTGGCAACGACTCTTGTATGGATGATAATGAATCACCCTTATCAATATGTATATTTTAATATTTTTTCAAGCGGATATGTCTCTAAGAATTTTGAGAAAGACTATTGGCGATTATCATCGAAAGAATGCTTGGAATATATCCTTAATCGGGATGAAAACTTACGGATATCGATAAATGATTATCAATCATATTTAAGGGTTGGAAAATTAGCGTTCCATATGAAAGATAGTGATCGGATAATAACTTCTTCCTACGTATGGCCGGCGAATTATCTCATCGCAAATTATACCAATATAACTGGGAATGAATTGAAATTTCCATTCTATACACCAATCCATCATGTGAAAGTCGATGATATGAAAATTGCTTCTGTCTATCAACGCGATCATCAACAAGATTTATGGGGACAGGAAGTTGTGGAAAAAATAAACACAAATGTCAATTCTCATTTAACAGCCAACATGTTTGATGGTGACTTAAATTCAAACTGGATGACAGGGAAACTTCAGAACAGCTCCGATTATCTGGACATCGAATTCAAATATCCACTGTTGTTAAATGGACTTACAACGTATATCGGCGAGAATGAAAACGAACGGCCATGGTCTTTACAGATTCTTTCATCCGAAGATGGACTCAACTGGGAACCAGTCGAGATTGTCAATCAGAATTTTATCGATTATGAAATAAAAGAAGTGAAAACGAAATATCTGAGGATAAAAAATTCTGAACCCTCAGAAAAATATACGTGGGCTGTTTATGAATTATTGTTTCATGGAACGAAATTGGAAGATGGCTAATTTTTTTTTCACAGTTCGAACCTTTAAAGACTCGAGAGCCTCATTCTTTTCCTGAATTATCATTAGTTTCGATCTGGTTTTTCCGAAATTCTTCGGCAGCTTTCACATAACAGTCCCATAATGCCTGCTTTTCCGGATCCAAATTGATTTTCAAATGAAGCCGTTTTTCTCTGGCATCGACCATTTGTAAAATGGAGATCGCTAATTCTTTAGCAACCTCGATCGGCATAAACAAATAGACTTCGTCAACAGTCTTTTTCTCATCCAGAACAGTACCAAAATTTGATTTCTCGATATTCGGAGCTACGGTTTTTGCATCCAAAATACAAGTCAGATTTTGAATGCTGAATGCGAAATTGTTCATGTAGGCTGATTTGTTATTCATGATTCAACTTTCCTGCGATTGCTGATGCTCACACGTTCCTAAGTTCAGATTTGTACCGCATATTGCGCAGAGACCTTTGCATTCAGGTTTACAGATCGGGCATATCGGAATTTCGATCAACAAATATTCTCTGATTAATGGGAGTATGTCCATCACTCCATTTTCCGGAAGATATAAATCCGCATCGGTATTCTGGCGCAAATGGAAGGCGAATAATTCGTCAAAATTCGATTCGATTTTTTGCGGAAAAGATTCCAAACATCGTACGCATTCCATTTGAGTTTCGGCAGTGATATGAATGGATGCTAAAATTCCTTGCTGAACGCGATTGACTCGAACAAGACAATGCACATCTTCAACTTCAAAATCGTCTTCCAGTTTGAGTGAAGGCGCATCAATATTAAATTCACGATAGGCTCCAACAGCTTCATGAATAAGAAATCCGACATTAATACGAAAAAGATTGTTCCATTTCATGATTCACCTCTTGCAAAGGAGATTATAACGCAATTCATAATCGGAACTTAAATTACCGCAATTCGAAATATGGACAAGTTTTCTCGATTGATTCGAAAGGTTTGTAAATATTTCGAATTGCTGGTTAGTGAATTTATTATTCTGAAAATCTGAAGCGTGTTATAAATATCAGCATGAATGATCATTCGTCAAACATCAGAAGTCAATCCGAAAAAAGAACTGATAAAGCACAAATAATTTTATTATTCCTCATAATTCTGGAAGGTTTTTTTGCTTTATATACCCTGTTTCGTATTCCATCAGAAACGGAGAACGCGATATTTTTTGGCTTTTCGAAAAGCCGATTGCTGTTGATCGTTATAAATATTACGGTTCTTCTGATTCTGATTGGATTATCAATTTCTTTTTTTATCCCAACAATGAAAAAAATCCGGGATGGTGCAAATGCCTGGATCAAGAATCGAAATCTTTCGTTTTCCCTTTTTGTAATTTTTTGGATTGTTTTTTGGGTCGGATTGTGGCTTTTCGTTCTTCGGTTTTCGCCAGCTAATCGCTATGACAGTACCGTCGGTTCCATTGTTGATCGTGTCTGGGGACTTCTTTTGTGGGGTATGCTGAGCAGCTTGCAGATGATGATATTTATCTATGTGAAGAATCAGCAAAATATGAACGGAATTTCATTACTGCAGATAGCGATTTTATTCACACTTTTCTTATTTTCCTATTATGGCTTTGCTTCCTATTATGATCAGGTAGACTGGTCATTAAGGATGAATGGTCTGTTCATGATGGTGTTCATTCCTTCGTCGCTTGCATTGATCTGGTCAGTTGGTTATCGTTTTTACAGATCCTCAAAATGGTCATCCGCCATTAATAAAGTCTTCCTCTGTTTATTGATCGGCTCAGTGGTTTATCTGGTATACCGATCTACCGGGCAATGGATGGGACGATGGAATACCCCTTCAAAAGCCTATTGGGATCTTCTGGCTGAATCGTTTCTGAATGGAAGATTGAATATTATTAATCCTCCAACCACACATGATTTGACTTTATTTCATGGAAAATGGTATGTCCCGAATCCTCCACTGCCCGCGGTGCTGTTAATGCCTTTTGTACATTGGTATGGTGTCGAAGGAATCAACATGACGGTCGTTTCAGCCTTACTGGGAGCATTTAATGCGGTTCTGGTTTTTCTTGTTCTCCAGAGGGCTTCTGATCATTCCATGACAAATTGCAGTTTAAATGCGAATCTTTGGATCACGGCGCTGTTTGCAATAGGGACAAACCATTATTGGTTGTCCACGATTGGGCAGATGTGGTTTGTCAGTCAGTTGGTCACGATCTTATTTGTTGCCTTCGCATGTCTTTCTGTGATTGAAGGGTGGACAGGATGGATCAGTGGTTTCTTGCTGGGATTGGCAATCCTTTCCCGCCCCAACGTGTTTCCGATGGCGATTTTTTTGGCAGGCATTTTTCTGTGGAGAAATGCCGCCTTCCCAAAAGTTCCCTGGAAGAGGTTTCTCCTTTGGGGAGTCAGTGCAGGAATTCCGGTAATTTTTTCAGGCGGATTACTGCTTTTCTACAATTATCTTCGATTTGACGACTGGACCGATTTCGGATATGTGACGATTCATGGCGCTGATTGGATTCTTGAAGCCGTGCAAAAATACGGTATGTTTAATTTCCATTTTTTTGAAAACAATCTGGATGTGATGATTTTTCGGAGACCCAGACTGGATTTTTCCGGGGAACGATTCTTCTTTCAGCCGGGAATTTCCGGCTACAGCATATTGATTATGACACCTCCATTAATATATCTCTTTCGAAGGTTACAGAAAAACTGGTGGATGATCGGTGCATGGTTTTCCATTCTCCTGACTGTCGGATTGTTGCTTTGTTACCATAATACCGGCGCTGAACAGATTGGATATCGCTACTTGATGGATGCAATTTTGCCGATAATGTTAATTATTGGAGTCGGAGCAGGCAAAAAACCAGGCGTTTTCTTTAAGACTTCGACGATACTCGGTGTCTTTGTAAATTTCTTATCAATTTACTGGTGGTATCTTGGAAGAGTGTAATCTTACTGATTGGATTTATTCCATTCGATTATTCAAATTCGACAAATACATATAGATAAGTAATTTATATAGAAAAACTATTTTCTAATTTAAACCAATTTCAAAAATCGTATCCTCGTATGTTAGAAATAAACACGCTAGAAATAGATAGTAATGAAAAGCAACAATCTGATAGAAAATGATCGTTCCAGCGATAAAAAAAATCCGACTGTCATTCGTGTTGTTTTGAATGTTCCAACTAATGACGGTCTTTTTGATTATGAAGTTCCGGAGGAGCTCCAACAAAAAGCGCTGCCTGGCTGTTTGGCTGCAGTCCCTTTTCAAAATGAGTTAATGCAAGGGATTATCTGGAAAGTGGACGTAATACCCGAAACAGCTTCGCTACGAAAGATAATTCAAGTCATCGATGAAATACCGGTTCTGACAAAACCACAGATGATGCTGGCTGAGATTTTATCGGAGCGCTGTCTGGCTCCGCTTTTTGAGTGTGTCAATCTATTGTTGACCGAAAAAATTCGAAAATTATCGCAAACACAATTTACACTCATAAAACAAAATCCGCAGATTCCTGGTGCACAACCCACTTTTCTTTCGGAAGCCAAAAAGAGTACAGTTCGTGATCAAGTACTGGCTGCATTTCCGGATTTAAATGAACCGATTACACCGTTGAAGTTGGATCAGACAGTTGGTAAAAATCGGTGGCGCTATGCAATAAACAACCTGATCTCAGAGGGCTTTGTCAGGAAAGAAACCGTATTCCATATTTCTGATTACAAACCGAAAATGGTTCGTGCTGCAAAAATAATCAGCGATCCAAATGGAAACGAATGGATAAAGCTTTCAAACAGTCCTGAAAGGAATGAAAAAAGAAAAAAAGTTTTGCGTTTGCTTCAGGAACATTCATCAGCAATCCCTCTTCAGAAACTCTACGAAGAAGCTGAAGCAGAACGATCCGACCTTCTTTATTTGGAGAAAAAGGGACTGATTTCACTCATGGAGATTGAGGTTTGGCGTGATTATGAGTCCAACCTCGAAGAAAATTATCCTTCGGAACAAATTTCTCTCAATTCTGAACAGATACATGCCTTGAATATCATTGAAGCCGGACTCCAAAATACAAAAGAAAAGAAGCCGATTCTGTTGCATGGAGTAACCGGTTCCGGGAAAACAGAACTCTATTTACAAGCTGCGGAGAGAACCATCGCAGCAGGAAAGCAAGTATTGGTGCTTGTTCCGGAAATTTCCTTAACTCCTCAAATATTGAACCGTTTTCAAAAAAGATTTCCGGAACGAACAGGGATTTATCATTCTCGTCTGAGCACAGGTGAACGATACGATACCTGGCGTCGCGCTCGCAATGGACAGTTTCAAATCGTCATTGGTCCCAGAAGCGTCCTTTCCATTCCGCTTCAAAATATCGGTTTAATCATCGTAGATGAATGTCATGATGATTCTTATTACCAGACAGAAGGATTACCCTATTTTTCGGCAGTTCAGGCTGCGGCGGATTATGCAAAATTATGTCATGCGCAATTAATTTTAGGGAGCGCAACACCAACAACAGCGCAAATGTATAAAGCCGAGCAAAGCAATTGGAAAATTGTCAAACTTTTCAACCGTGCGACAGGCGTTCAGCAGCCGATTATCCGGTTGGTGGATATGCGGCAAGAGTTAAAAGCGGGAAATCAGTCTGTTTTCAGCAGACAGCTATCGCAAGAACTGGAGACAACACTTTCTCTCAAAAAGCAAAGCATTCTTTTCCTCAATCGGCGCGGATCAGCAAGTTATGTCTTTTGTCATTTTTGCGGTTATGAGTTTCGTTGTCCGAAATGTGAAATTCCGATGACTTCTCATGCACAGAATTCTCAACTGGTCTGTCATTTCTGCGGTTATTCACAGCTTCAACCGGAACGATGTCCCGCTTGCGGTCATGCAGAAATTCGTCATTTTGGAACCGGCGTCGAAGAGATCGAACGGATTCTTACTGTTCAATACCCGGATGCGCGTTTAATTCGAATGGATGCGGAAACGACCACAAGAAAAGGTCAACATGAGCAGATGCTGACCGCTTTTGCCAGACATGAAGCGGATATATTAATTGGCACGCAAATGGTGGCGAAGGGCTTGGACTTTCCCGATGTCCGACTGGTTGGGATGATTCTTGCCGATGTTGGGACAAATTTTCATGACTACCGGGCTGATGAACACGCCTTTCAAATGCTAACGCAAGTCGCAGGCCGTGCCGGACGTGCACAGGAACAAGGTTTGGCAATTTTACAGACATTCCAACCGGCCAGATACTCTATTCGTGCTGTCGTTAAGGGAGATTTTTATGATTTTTATCGTCACGAACTTAAATTTCGTAAGGAAATCGGCTATCCGCCATTTTCGCGCATGATCCGTCTCGAAATTGCTGATCCGGTTTTAGAAAAAGCGGAATCGAGAGCTTTTCAACTGGCTTCCGATCTGAAAAAATGGATCGATTCTGAAGAGCATCACGCAACAAGAATGATTGGTCCGGCGCCCTGTTTTTTCCCTCGAATCAATGGGAAGTATCGCTGGCATGTTATTTTACGTGGTCCTGATCCTTTGCCAATTGTCCAAAAAATCAACACAGAAAAAATCCGAGTGGAAGTAGATCCTCCATCATTATTATGAAAAAACCGTTCTTTTCCTGCAGCGGCAGTAATTTTCACTAATATATCAGCGATTCGAAATATGGAGGGAATTATTTATTGTTGCGTTGTTTTTGCGCGGAGCGCAAAAACAACGCAACAATAAGTTTTCTCGATTGATTCGAAAGGTTGGTTCATATTTCGAATTACTGCTACTATATTGAATCGCTTGTTTGAATGATAAAGTTAATACATATTCGTAATACCAGATTAACCATTCTTTGTTCGTAAGGGAAGGTATGTAATGAAACGAACCATTTTCCTTTTTTTATTGATCCTGACAGTTTTGATCTCACCTGTTTCTGCACAGGAAACAGCGGAAAATTTGGAAACTGATTGGAGGATTCTTTTTCAATCCGATTTTTCTGATCCGAATCAGACTCTTTGGCCAACAGGCTCTGATGTCAGTGATACGACGACGATTGACCGTTCTATTTCCGATTCAACATACCAGTGGAGTATTCAGTCTGCTGGCGGACAATTTTCTTGGTTGAGTTTCCCTGCGGTTGAAAGGACAGCCGGGTATCAAATTGCTTTCTCAGTGTCCATTCAACTGCCGTCTTATACCCCGTATGCTTGCGCAGGATTGATGTTAAACAAGCAGGAGGATTCATTCTATTCCTTTCTTCTCTGTAACGACAGCAGCTATGGATTATTACAGTATCATGAGGGCACATGGGATCAAAAAATACCGTTTTCACCCCTACAATCATATGAACAGGATCAGAGCTCAACTATTCGGGTTGAAATCAGCAATGGCTGGGCTGATTTTTATCTGAACGGATTATTGTTGGATACTTATCCAATGAATGATCAAAATGGAATCAATGGAATCATTGTCCAGCCATTAACTTCTGATGTAACTGCAATTTCTTTTCGTGATATCCGTCTGGAAGAAGCGCCTGCAAAAGCCCAGGAGACTGTTTTTGCAGATAATGTGCCGGATTCGATTTCCAGAATTCTGAAAATGTTGAAAAACAAGGATCGCATTGATGATATTGCCGGTTCGTTCAGTTCCTTTCCGGATCAGGAATTGTCTTTGGCACAAATGGGTTATTCAGAGAAAATGGATCTCGGTATCAGTGGACAAGATTATCTGCTTCAATCTGACATTTCCTGGAAATCGGCTTATGAAAAACCGGATTTTACGAACTCGGGCTGTGGATTCATTTTCCGGAATGAAAACGAATATACTTTTCAGCGCGTTTATCTTAGCCTTGACGGGAATATCTACTTGAGCGCTTTCCGAAATGGCACAGAGATTCCGATCATGACCTACAATTATGGAACGTGGAGTCTGCAAGGTGAAGGAACGCTTACACTGGTTGCTGATCAGGCAAAAATATCCATTTTATACAATGAAAATTTGCTTGGCACAATTCATAATGCTTCCTGGATGGCTGATGGAAGTACCGGATTGGTTGTGCAGTCAGGAACTAATTTCGATTTTGGAACTTCCTGTACCTTTAAGAATAATCAAATGTATGTATTGAATTAGGTGGTTTGATATCATTCGAAATCCAGCGAGGATTTTTCATTTTGGTGTTTTTTTTGCTGAGCACAAAAAGAAATTTACCTCAAATAATCAATTCCAAATTTCGAATCGCAGATTTTTGGCTATTGTCATACAAATATTCATTTATAATAGAATAACGATAGCGAAATGATACATGCGGAGAATTCAATCTTGGTTCAGTGGTTTGTTAATTTTGAAACCAATACAAATTCTCAGTCGTAAATGTATCAAAAATATCTGATGTCCATTTTCAATCGTAAAAGGCGAAAGCCTTTTGGAGGTCCCTATGACAGTATTTTATCGACCGGACACAATCAAGAAGACTCTTAAAATTTTAGGAAACCCTGACCAGAATTGTGTTCCTCTGTATTATCCCCCGAGAGCGAAACATATTTCTCAATGGGAAGGCGATGCCTTGATTGATCTATCCGCATTGGATTTAAACATCATCAATGTTCGAAAATCTGAGATTTTAATCGGTTCGATGGTTTCTTTGGAGACGCTCGCCAAATCTGATGAAATAAAAAGCCGATGGGATGGCGTTTTGTCAGAGGCAGCCAGAATCAGTACGACGATGGCAATGCGCAATTTGTCTTCCATAGGCGGTGTCTTGATGAATCCGTTATTTCCTGCAGAAGTTGTCCTGGTCCTTTTAGCATTGGATGCGCAAGTCGTTCTGCTGCAAAATAACGGGATGGAAACTCGAATTCCTGTGGAAGAATTTTTACTGGATGGTCATCCGATCCTGCAAAAAGGATGCCTGATCAAAGAAGTAAGTATTCCTCTGAATTCTCGTACACATTGTGTATTCAATCGCGTTGCCTGTACGAAAAGTAATGCCAGCATCGTCTCGGTTGTGGTTCGCGGGGACTTAACACGGACGAAAGCACACCATTTGCGAATCGCAGTGTTTGGAGCGAATTCATTTCCTAAACGCTATCATCAGGCAGAGTTGGCGCTTGTAAACGATTTGATCACGATGGAAGGAATCCAACAGTGCTGTACAAAAATATCTGAAGAAACTGCTCCAGTCAGTGATTTCCGAGCTGGAGCTGAATATCGGACGGCAATGGCTGAAGTGCTCATTCGAAGATCACTGATCGCTTTGCGTAAAATCGCTGTTGGATAAGAATATCGGAGGCACGAATGGATATAAATTTTACATTAAATGGGAAAAAGATTACCTGTGAAGCCGAGCCGTCTGACACACTGCTGGATGTTTTGCGCTATCAGGGCTGTTTCAGCGTAAAACGTTCATGTTATACCGGAGAATGCGGCAACTGCGCGATCCTGATGGACGGGAAATTGCTGCCTTCCTGTGTGCTTCCGGCACCGCAGGCTGAGGGTCATCAAATTCTGACAGTCGAAGGGCTCTCCGAAGGACAGGATCTTCATCCGATTCAAAAAGCTTTTGTTGAAACAGGTGCAGTGCAATGCGGTTTTTGTACACCCGGTATGATTCTCGCTACAAAAGCTTTGTTGGATCGCACAAAATATCCTTCATTGGATGATGCAAAGGATGCGTTAGGCGCGATTTTATGTCGTTGTACTGGTTATTACCAACCGCTCGAAGCGGTGATGCGGGCTGCTGCATATTTACGTGGTGAGGCGGTTCCTCCCTATACGCGGCCTGAAGAATCAGTGATCGTGAATCCAAAGGATGCCGACCGTTTCCATTGGGTTGGAAAATCTGTTGACAAGCTGGATGCGCCTAAAATGGCGAAAGGCAAACCGGTTTATGTGGATGATATCGAGTTGCCAGGTATGCTGCATGGCATGCTCATGACCAGCCCTTATGCACATGCACGAATTCGGGATATTGATACATCTGAAGCTGAAGCGCTTCCAGGTGTGCATTGTGTGCTGACCTATAAGAATGTTAAACGCCAAATTTACGCTTCCGGAGGTCAAACTTATCCCAATCCAAAGCCATGGGATCAGGTATGTTTAGATAATAAAGTGCGTTTTGTCGGCGATCGTGTGGCAGCCGTTGCTGCTGACAGTGTTGACCTCTGCATGAAGGCGATCGATTTAATAAAAGTTGACTGGGAAGTACTTCCGGCTGTTTTTGATATGGAAGAAACCATGAAAGATGGCGCTCCTATAATTCATGACGAACCGGATGCGTATGGTGTTGCCGATGCTGCCCATAATAAAGCTTTCGTGATCGATGCCGCCTATGGCAATCTGCAAGATGATTTTGCATCGTCTGATCTGGTCGTCGAGCGTGTATATCACACACAGCAGGTCCAACAAACACCTTTGGAACCGCATATCGTCATCACCTGGCTTGATGAGAACGATCGTCTGGTTGTGCGCACCAGCACACAGGTTCCGTTTCATGTGCGCAGAATCATATCGCCATTAATCGATGTCCCTGTGAAAAATATTCGTGTCATTAAACCTCGGATTGGCGGTGGTTTTGGAGCAAAACAGGAAGTTTTACTGGAAGATTTATGTTCCTTGTTGACGATACGGACAGGCCGTCCCGTCCGGTTTTATTTCAGCCGGAAAGAAGAATTTCAATCCTCCCGTTCACGGCATTCGGACAGAATCCGGTTTAAAGTGGGTGTGATGAAATCTGGCCGCATTAAAGCAATTGAAATGGATATGATCGAGAACACCGGCGCTTATGGTGTGCATGGTTTCACGGTGTGCAATGTGACGGGAACTCGAGGACTTTCTACCTATCGGGCGGACAGTATGCGGTTTCATGCGGATATCGTTTATACGAACTTGCCGGTTCCAGGCGCATTCCGCGGATATGGCGGACCCCAGGGTATCTATGCTGTAGAAAGTATCATGGATGAAGTTGCCGAAAAATTGAATATGGATCCGATTAAATTCCGCATGAAAAATGTCGTTCGACCTGGTGAATCCATCAAAATCATGGATAAACTTGCCGAGTTCGATCCGGTTCCGCAAAAAGTAAATAGTTTTGGATTGGAAGAGTGTATCGAGCAGGGCAAAAAGGCGATCAATTGGGATCGGAAACGACTCAAACGATTTCATATGGATCCTTTGCGTCCCAATATTCGAAGAGGCATAGGCATGGCGATCATGATGCACGGTTCTGGAATTGCCGGAATTGATATGGGCGCAGCTTCTATGAAAATCAATGACGATGGCTCCTTCAATTTACAGATGGGAGCGACAGATTTGGGAACTGGTTCCGATACAATTCTGGCTCAGATTGCTGCGGAAGTCCTTCAAATTCCTGTTAATAAAATTATTGTCTATTCCTCCGATACCGATTTTACGCCATTTGATGTTGGAGCATATGCGTCCAGCACTACGTATATTTCAGGAATGGCAGTAAAAAAATGCGCTGAAAAAATTAAAGAGCAGGTGCTGGAACGCGCATCTGCAATGCTCAAACAGCCAATTGATGTTCTTGTTTTGAGGGACGAAAAAGTCTTTGCGCCGGATGGTTCTTCGGTCACGATGGAAGACATCGCGCTGAATAGTTTGCATCGTACCAACCAGCAGCAAATCGCCGCAACAGCATCTCATTTTTCTCCGGAATGTCCGCCGGTATTTGCGGTGGAATTTGCCGAAGTCGAAGTGGATGTGGAAACAGGGCAGTTGAATGTTGAAAAACTGGTGATGGCTGTCAATCCTGGTACGGTGATAAATCCGGTAACCGCTATCGGACAACTGGAAGGCGGACAGGCAACCGCTTTGGGGTATGCGGTATGTGAGGAAATGTGTTATGACGGAAAAGGCGACATGCTGAATCCAAGATTCGGCGATTATCACATTTTGCAAGCTGATGAAATGCCGGAAATGGTTTCCATTATCATTCCGCAAGGTGAACCAACGGGACCATTTGGTGCCAAAGCATTGGCTGAGATTCCAACGGATGGTGTAGCTCCGGCAGTTGCGAATGCGGTTGCGGATGCGATCGGGGTCAGAATCTCTTCTTTACCGATTGTGCCGGAAAAAGTCTGGAAAGCGCTGCAAGAGAAAAAATAGACAACGGCTACACAATGAACTTGATTGGAGGAGGGGGTTTTTTATGAAACCCCTTCCTCTGATTTATTAATTCTTTAGATTTTTCCTGTAATTTCAAAAAATTAATTAAATAGTAATGCTATTTTGCTTCTTTATAAAATTGTCAAATTCATCCACCTGAGTCTCTCACTTTTTGAAAAAAAATCCAATTTTACGCTCAAATTTGGTAATTTCAGGACACTAATTCGAGATACTCAGGGGTACGCACATGACAAATTGTCATTGCGAGGAAGGCGCCAGCCTGACGAAGCAATCTTTTTTTGTTTGGTACCCTTTACATAATGGGGAAAGGAGATTGCCACGCCTCTACGAGGCTCGCAATGACAGGATACACACAGTCATTGCGAGGAAGGCGCCAGCCTGACGAAGCAATCTTTTTTTGTTTGGTACCCTTTACATAATGGGGAAAGGAGATTGCCACGCCTCTACGAGGCTCGCAATGACAGGATACACACAGTCATTGCGAGGAAGGCGCCCCAGCCTGACGAAGCAATCTCTTTTCGTGTGGCAATCTTTACATAATTGGAGCAGATAGATTCCAGGACACTAATTTGAGAAAAACAGGTTCTATTTTGCTTCTTCATATATCTTGTCAAATTCATCCAGAAATGCGTCAACGATTTCTTTGTTTTGAACAATCAGTATTTGTTCATCATTTTTCGTATCAGCTGAACGCGTGAAGTTATAAGAACCTGCGGATACGACGGATTCATCAAAAATGAAAACTTTTTCATGCATCAGACTGTCGTCTGATCCATCCATGAAAATCGGGACACCTGCCTTCTCCAAATATCTGGCTTCTCCCCCACTGTCTGAAAATGCTTTTTCTCCTTCAAAAATGACTTTAATATCCAATCCGTCGTCGTATCGGTCAATCAAGGCATTGCCGAGATCATTGGACGCGAAGGAGTATGCTAAAACATAGATACTCTTTTTCGATGCCTGGATCAGGGAAAGCAGCGAATTACTGATGTTGTCTTCAGGAGCAAACCGAATTAATATTTTTGTTCCATCTTCTAAAGTTATTGTCGGAGAGGATTTTGTCTTAGGACTGTTTGAGCCAAATTTTTTGCTGATGAACATTTCGTTGAATTCGTTCAGAAAGATAGAATTCATCTCGGAAGAAACTATTCGAAACATGAAATTATTGTCATAAAAGAAGCTTCCTGGGGTCATATTGGCTGATCCGCTGATTGTCAGGTCATAATCAATCACAATGAATTTCGCGTGCATTAATCCATCAGAATTCGATTTCTGAATTTTTATTCCCGATCGAGCCAGGTCTTTCATGACATCGCTGTCGGAATTTTCAGCGTGAATCACAATGCGAACTTCGACACCGCGTTTGAATGCCTGAATCAGTGCCTGAGCTGTTTTCGTGTCTGTAAAGTTGTATGTTGCTACATATATCCGGCTTTCCGCATTTTCAATTTCTTCGAGAATCATACTTTGCAGTGTGTCGTCGCGATGTTGTTCGTAAGGGTTATTAAAAAAAACCTCAATCGAACTTTCTGTTCTGTCGGATATCGCAATAACATGCAGCATATTGTTCCCAAAAAGACTGATCAACACGGCAGCAAATAAACCAATTTTTCGCATGGATGAAATCTTCCTTTTCCGTCATCATTATTGGTATTGAATTGTATCCGAAACCATGATAAATCTCTATGAACCGCAGCACTTCGAAATATTGGAATTAGGCGAACCGAATAAAAATTGTCCAAAAAAATTAAGACTTATACCTTAATAAGTGATGTTATCTATGAAATTATTCAATCACAAGTCAAATGGAAGAGATAAAACTGTCATAGTGGCGAAGCGATCTCCTGGCAAATGCGAGAATAGATTGCATCGAAGGACTGACGCTCTTCTCACAATGACAGATTCATCCATGAGTTATTCATTTTTGTTAAGGATTGGCTTCATCCTCTGCCTGGGAATTACATCGATATAACTGATAAGCGCCACTTTCGGGCGTTTGGAAAAGCTTGCACTGCTCGTGATATATTCCGGATAAGGAATTATCTTTCTCCCCATTCAATTTCGTTCGGATGAGAAAATAGGGCTCACCTGAATGGATTATCTTCTTTCCTTCAGGTCCGAGAAAATCGCAGGAACATTGCATTTGATAACAGTCGCAGAGATGATAAAAATAAAAGTCTGCCGGCCAACGAATTATTACAGGTATGTTTTGTCCGTTGATCTTTTTTACGGAATTGAGAAACGAATCCGAATTGAGTTTTTTTGAAAGGAAATACGGCTGGGCAAGTGAGTTAATTCTTGTAAGATCTGCATTAGGCATCGCCGAATGAATCTTGACGATGCTCAACCCAAATGAAATATTCAATCCGATGAAAAATAAAATTCCTGTAAGGATCATTCCAAGATGGTGCGATGAAAAGAAGTCGAATTTGATATTTGATCTCTTGATTTTTGCTTCCAATTTTTGCATTCGGATATGGATCCACTCGATTTGAAAAAACACTTGAATAATTTCTGAAAGCAGCAGCGCACTGGAAAAAGCGAGTGCCGGTATCAGCGGCAGAAAGTTTCGATTGAATGGAGAATATCTGAGAATTCCGCAGAGGATAAACGGAATAACGATGATAAATAATGAAAGAACAAGCGGATCATGAGCTTTCTGGCTGAACTTTCTGTACCAAAGCAGCAGGATCGAACCGATCATCAGAAAGATGAACAAGAAAACTCTGCCGGAGAAAAAACTGGATAATAATTCAGAAAAATTGTGGATTACTGTCAGGCTGAAACCGCTTTGCGGTGAATAGGTACCCTCGGATAAATACGTATCCAGAAGTTGATCGTAAACTGGAAAATAGAATGCAATTGCGAGGAAGACTCCAAATATTAAAGCAAAACACAAATTCATCTGAGGATGACGAATCAGCGCTCCGAATTTGTATCTTCGAGGAAGTTTCGCATGAAAAATTTTGCGGCAGCTCCACAGAGAATGTAAGAATGTGGCGATCGCCGTTGCTCCGACAAAAAGTCCATTAAACGGAATTGTATAAATTATCAGTGCGGCTGCCAATGCCGCTGCAGGCAGCAGCCAATGACAATCCGGCTTTTCTTGATAGGCGATCATAATATAAATCAAAATACTGATGAATAAAAAACTCGGACTGTATCCGCGTATCTGCGTAGTCCAGGCATAAAATGGAACGGTTGTCGTCAGAATCACACCGGCAAGAACTCCGGCAAAAGAGCTGATCTTTCCAGCAGCCAACATGGTGAAGAGGATAGTAAAAAATGAAAAAGCAACAGGGATACTTCTTGCGATCCAAGGCTGCAATGCAATTTGGCAGAAACTGGAAATTTGAATCATCCTGAAGTAAATCGAGAGTATTAAGTTTAGGAGAATATGATTATTCGGATAGTTGTAAATCGTGGCAGGGAAGAAAGGATTTTTATCAAAACAATAATTCAACAATGTGAAAATCTCATCTGCCCATAGCGGCTGACGGATCATCAATCGAAACAATACGATTGAAAATGGAAGGATAGCCGCAATTCCGACAACGAAAATTTTCTTTTTATTCCATATTTTTCTTAAAATTAATCGAGTGACCTTATAAAAAACAGGGAAATTGATCAGCAAATACAAACTTATCAGGATGAATGAGATGGCAAATAAATAACGGGCGATTCGGCTTCCGATTATCACAGGGTATTCAATATGATATTTTTTTCCTAAGGGATCGCTGTTATCGGTTGAAGAGAAGCAGATTGTACCATCATCCCAAATGACAAAGCTGCCTGCACCTTCTTCACGCACAATCTGTGTCGTATCGGAAAAATTTCTGCGAATTTCAATATCATTCTCAAATAGCGTTATAGGAAGTTTTCCGATTGTAATATCGGAATCTCCAATATTAGCCAGATAAGCATATCCTTGATCATGTCGGATCGATTCAAGATCTCGATTTTGATACAAGATATTGAATTTTCCGGTTCGGTTGAGGAAGAACAAATAGGAGAATACAATACAAACAACACTGATCCATTTCATTAAAGTTTGAATTTTTTTCATCGTTTCTCTCTAATTTGGATTCGTCCCAAACGGTCAAGGTCGTTTTCCGAATTATATCATCAGGGATTTTTCATCAGCGATTTGAAATAGGATCGGGGTCATATATACGTGTTGTTTTTATGTGGAGCGCAAAACCATACGAACAGCAACGATACTTTTCAAATTTCAAATTACTGCAACAGAGAGCTTTTTATTTCTTTCTGGCAATGTATAATGGGTAAAAACGTGTTTCACATGAATAATTCGGGACAAAAATGAAATCATTTTTTCGACGTTTAATTGATAAAATCCGTGGTGAACAAGATCTGGCAGCTCTGGTTCGAAATGGATTGAAAATTGGGAAGAACTTGAATATTCAGAGACGCTGTCTGATCGATCAATCTTTTTGCTGGCTTATTTCTATTGGTGATAATGTGAATATCGGTAACAATGTACATATCATAGCGCATGATGTTTCCACAAAAAGGAGCTTGGGTTTTTCAAAAATCGGTCTGGTAACAATTGGAAATGATACTTTTATCGGGCAAAATTCAACAATTCTTCCTAATGTAAAAATCGGAAAGAATTGTATTATTGGTGCAGGAAGTGTTGTCACAAAAGATATTCCGGATGATACAGTTTATGCCGAAAATCCAGCTCATTTGATCTGCAATGTTCATGCCTACCTGCAGAAAAACCTTGAACTGATGAAAAACCGACCGGTTTATGATTTGAACTGGACACATCAAAAGTCGATTTCAGACGATCAGAAGAAACAAATCATAGAAAGTCTGAAAGATGGAATTGGATTTTTTGAATGATCAATTTCAGGCTTTGTTCCATTTTCTCCCCTTTTTCGATAGGTCATCCAAATTATTAATTTTGCAATTCGAAAAATGAACATATTTATGGAATAGAGGGTGAAAATTTATCGTTGTGATGTTTTTGCGACTCACGCAAAAACATCACAACGATAAAGAATCCTTCCTGTATTTCGAATCGCTGAAATGATATTTTTTGTTTGGTAAAATTATGCATTGAATGTCGATTGGATTGAAAAAAAATCCAAATATATTCAGAGGAAACAACTCTGTTTTCCAAACCTGATTAAAGAGTATAAGGCGGTAAGATGGAAAGTGAAACCATATCTGTTGAGATGTTTAATGAATTTGTGCAGGTTGCTGAATTGGAACTGACACCGGAAGAATCAAAATCAATTCGTGAAAAAATGAATGAACAATTACGAGTAATCCATGAATTGGAATCCATCCCTTTGGATGAACAGTTAACCCCTGTTATTCACGGCAATCCTTATCCACGGGATATTCAGGCACCATTAAGAGAGGATATCTGGAAACCGTTTGAAAATACACAAGGAATTATCGATCAAGCGCCTCGTTCTCAGGACGGGTATATTGTTTCTCCGGATGTTCCGCATCAGAAATTGGGGTAAGTATGACAGAATTAATTGAACTTTCTGCAGTTGAACAGGCTGCATTAATACGCGAAAAGAAAATTTCTTCGGTTGAACTGCTGGAAGCCACACTGGCTCAGGTTGAAAAAGTGGATGGCAGATCCGGATCACTTGAACCATACGTTGAACAGCCGGAGGATTTGGAAAAAGTGCATGCTTTCCTGTTAATTGTTCGAGATCATGCGATGGCGAAGGCAAAAGAGGTGGATCGAAAAATTGCAGCTGGCGAACCAGTCGGAGCGTTAGCCGGTGTTCCATATTCTGCTAAAGATGTCTATTGCACAAAAGGAATTCGAACAACCGCTGCATCCCGAATTCTTGAGGGGTGGAAACCACCGTATAGCTCAACAGTCATCGAAAAGATGGATCAAGCTGATGCAGTACTGTTTGGAAAAGTAAACCTGGATGAATTCACATTTGGCGGCACAACTGAAACGACCGCGTTTAAGCCAACCGTTCGGAATCCATGGGCGCTCGACAGAGTTCCAGGCGGTTCCTCAGGTGGATCTGCGGCAGCAGTATCAGCCTGTGAAGGCGCCATATCCTTAGGGACCGATACCGGCGGATCGATTCGAGAACCAGCCGCATTTACTGGAATTGTCGGTCTCAAACCGACATACGGACGCGTATCACGTTATGGCGTCATTCCATTTGCTTCATCGATGGACACGATGGGTCCATTAACAAGGACGGTTTCCGATTCGGCATTTGTGCTAAAAGAAATTGCAGGCTTTGATCCGCGCGATAATACTACCGTCAGAGTTCCTGTGGACGATTATCTGGCTGATCTTCAAAAAGGCATCAAAGGGCTGAGAATCGGAATATCGCCGGATTACTTAAAGATTACCTATCTGGATGATCAGGGTAACTATGCCTCTGCGCCTGTAGATCCAGAAATTGAGGCGAGTGTCTGGAAAGCTGCCGATCTGTTTCGTGATCTGGGCGCAGAAATTATTGAAGATGTACCAATGTCCAATACGAAGTATTCTGTACCTGCATATTTTGTGATCAGCCGAATTGAAGCGTATTCCAACCTTCAACGATTTGATGGCTTGAAATACGGTCACACAACGCAGCAATCGGTGAAAGATATGTATGACCTTTATTATAAAAGCAGGGGGGAAGGTTTTGGGTATCAGGCAAAACTCCGTTTGCTGACTGGTATGTTTGCGAGTCAGGAAAAATTCTACGAAAAATATTATCGTCGGGCTCAACGGGCTCGTGCCTTGATGCGCAGAGACTTCGATGAGGCTTTTAATCCTCAAGGGAAATACCGGATCGATGCAATTTTGACACCATCCACACCTTCACCGGCATTTCGATTTGGAGACGCCGTTGCATCCGACTCATTATTGATTCAATTTGCAGACCAATTTACAACGCCGATGAATTTTGCCGGAACTCCAGGGATCAGCTTCCCCTGCGGATTAAGCTCAAGTGGATTGCCTATCGGATTGCAGATTACCGGATACGATTATTGTGAATCAAAAATATTGAGAGCTGCTTTTGCATATGAACAGGCAACACTGGATGCAGACTGGCGGAAAATAAAGCCTGTTGTTTTACGATGATGGGGGAATGATCATGACACAAGAATACATTGCAACAATCGGGCTCGAAACTCATATCCAATTGAATACCAATACAAAAGCTTTCTGCAGTTGTAAAGCTGACTCCTGGGGTGATGCTCCAAATACAAATATTTGTCCAATTTGCACGGGTCAACCGGGAGCTCTGCCCAGTACCAATCAAGCCATGGTAGAAAAAGCATTAATGCTTTGCCTTGCGATGAACTCTGATATCAACATGGATTCTTTTTTTGACCGAAAAAATTACTTGTATGCAGACCTTCCGGGTGGATATCAGGTGACCCAGAATGACCGCTCGATAGGACGCGGTGGTTATTTCGATTTTCTGATGGATGACGGCAGAGAAGTGCGCTGTCATATTCATAATTTGCATATGGAAGAAGATGCCGGGAAGACAAAGAATGAAGGCAATATCCGCTTAATTGATATGAATCGCTGCGGTGTCCCGCTGGTCGAGATGGTTACTATGCCGGATCTGCATTCGGCTGATGAAGCTGCCACCTATCTGACACGGCTGCGGCAGTTGCTGCGCTGGTTGGGCATTTCCGAAGCGAATATGGAAAAGGCACATTTACGCTGCGATGCCAACGTTTCCATTGCCCCGAAAGGATCAACCGAACTGGGGAAAAAATGCGAGATCAAGAATATAAATTCCATTGAAGCGGTGCGCATGGCAATCAATTATGAAATTGAACGCCAGATTCGCGAAATCAACGCTGGAAATAAAATCGAACAATGGACCATTGAATGGGACAATGATACGCAGGAATTACGGAAAATGCGCTCTAAAGAGACTGCTGCGGATTATCGTTATTTTCGCGAGCCCAACCTGATGCCAGTTCACATCAGTGAAGAATTCTTAGAATCTATTAAGAACAAAATGCCGGAATTGCCCATTCAAAGAAGGGAACGTTTCATCAGTGAAATGGGACTTCCTTCTTACGACGCAACGGTGCTGACTGCGGATCGTGATACTTCGGATTTCTTTGAAGCTGTTTGCAATATCTATGATGGTGACAACAAACGGGTGTCCAATTGGATGATGAATGAGGTCTTGAGAATTACGAATGAGACAGGCTGCGCGGTATCCGAATTAAAGATTACTGCTCAGGACTTAGCGGACATTATTCATATGGTGGACCAGAAAACGATTAACACAACAACGGGCAAAAATTTAGTCGACATGGTTCAAAGTTCTGGAAAACGTCCGCAACTGCTTGTTGAAGAACATGGACTTGGCCTTGTCAGCGATGATTCTGCAATTCGAGCGATGTGTACGAAGATTGTATCGGATAATCCGAAAGAAGCAGCTTCTTATCGAAACGGAAAAGAATCTTTGATCGGGTGGTTTGTCGGTCAGGTGATGCGCGAGATGAGAGGAAAAGCTGATCCGGAAAAAGCAAAAGCGATTTTATTAGAGCTGCTAAAAGCGGATTAATCTGCAAACACGAAGAGTTAACCGGATTTTTCAGGTGGGTGTCCTGCAATTGGAAACTTAGACTGTTTTTTAAATAAGGGGTGTAACGATATTGTTATCCTGTTTTCGAGCTTCTCGCGAAAACAGGATAACAATAAAAACTCTTCTTCATATTTTAAAATGCGGATGGCTGACAGAGCAAGATTCGTTGTTTATCAGTCCTTGAAGAACTCTTTTAAAAACAATTCCTGATATTCAGAAAAGATTTTTTCAGCAGAAAAGCGCTTCGCTCTTTCCATCAGTTTTTCTTTTGATGGCAATGATTCCGGGTGATCAATTGCAGCAATAATTGCATCGACCATTCCATCCCGATCGCCAGGAGGAATGAGTTGTCCATATGTGCCGTTATCGAGGATTTCTGCCGGCCCGTAGGGGCAATTCATGGATATAACGGGTGTACCGCATGCCAGGGATTCTGCCAGCGTGATATTAAAACCTTCATATTTTGATGTACACACCAATATATCTGCGTTTGAAATATAAGGATACGGGTTTGTTTTGATGCCGGGGAGTTTTACTTCATTTTCAATTCCATAGGCAATCATTTGTTGTTCCAACATCTGACGTTCCGACCCTTCCCCTAAGATCAGCAAGCGTGCTTTTCGCTTTTTAATCAGGGTTTGAAATACATCCATTAAAAATGAAAAATTCTTTTGCTGTTCCAATCTCCCAACCGCAATCAAAACCGGAATGGATTTTTCAGTCAGCCAGGATTCATTAATTTGTTCTTTAGCCAAGAGATGGATATGATCAATATCGATCGGATTGTAGATATTTTGTACTTTATTGGGATTAATTCTGATTGCATCGATGAGATTCTGAGCAGCACCCTCTGAGACCACAACTGTTTTATCTGCAAGCGGATAAAGGAATTTTGATAGAAACACTAGGATGCTTTCTTTCCCCCCATTTTCCAGATTATTGGCTGTAATTGTGTTATGTTCTGTAATAATAATTTTTGAGCAGGTTCCGGAAAAAATCTTTGCGATTATCGTAACAATATTCAGGTGGGTAAGATTGCTGATAAAGACGTCTGGTTTTGATTTTTTGAAATATCGTATGAGAGGGAACAGAGATTGGCTGACATGTTCTTTCTTCAGAGATATGAGGTTCACTCTTGGATCGATGTCAGTGAGAAAAGCGCCTGTTTTTTTTACTAAAACGAGATCTATGGAATAACCGGCGTTGATGAACCATGGCAGTAATGTCAGGATCATTTTCTCAGCGCCGCCTACCCGCATATCGTATGAAAAGAAAGCAATTTTTCTTTGCTTGATCATATTTTTCCGCAATATTTTTGGACGGGACGCAACGATATTTCTCCGGCGAGGTAACTTTTCCTTTGTCCTTTTCGATCTTCGACCAGAAGATTTCCCTGTGGATCCAGCCCGATCAGGGTGCAGACTTCCGGTTCCTGATTGATGGCCGATAGGATGATTTGCTGATTTTTATATGCCAGAAATCGTTCCCAGTTCAGCAAAAATTCGCGCTTAATGACGGTAGGACGCAGCATGATGATTTTTTCAATAATCTCATGAATATGCTGGTTTGCATCCAGGTTTACACATCCGGCTGTCTCCAATGAACCGGCAGGGAAATTCTGGTTTTCAATCGGAGGAATCGCCTCTTTGCGTAGGTTGATACCGATTCCTATAACCATTCCTTCCAAAACCGATCCATTCCAAGCGCTTTCACAGAGAATTCCACAGACCTTTTTCCCGTCAATAAGAATATCGTTCGGCCATTTCATGCAAGGTTCTAATTGATGATTTTGCTGCAACGATTCCGCAACTGCCAAACCCGACAATGGAGAAAAGAGATGAAGAACCGAGCGTTCTGCTTCTGTGGGACGAATGATCAGCGACATGGCGATGCAACTGTTGGGATACGAAATCCATTTACGCTGCATCCGACCGCGGCCTGAAGTCTGTTCCGAAGCTGTGACAAGGCTCAAATCTGCAGCTCCTTCCAATGCCCATTCGAGCGCTGCCCGATTAGTTGAGTCAATTGTCTGATAGCTTCTGATTTCACCCATCGGTAAATCAGAAAATGATATAGAATTCCATTTTTCCGTCATGAACAACGAAAACCTCTATCTTACAGTCATCCGAAATTTGAAAAGGCTTTTTGAAAAAATGTAGACGATTTATGATAGTGACAATATAGCGCGAAGCGCCAAATCATCACCATCATAAATCGTCCTTCTCATATTTCGTAATGTCCTTACTTTATTCATCCATTGTATTTTTAAAACAGTACTGCCATACGGTATCAATGCATGGCAGTGAATTTCCATAAAACCAAAAAAGAATGGTTATTTCTTCGGAGCTTCCATCCCTTTATGAAGGTCGGTACGACCAATTCGATAAATTTTTGTACCGCAGACTGGGCAAGTTCCGAAAACAACAGCGCTGCCGCGTTTATTGAAAGACGGAGTAGCTCCAACGATCTCACGCTTCGCTTTACATTTTACACAATATCCTTCCATCATTTGCCTCCTATTTTTAAAGTTGATTTTTCCGTCATGTGGCTTTCATTCAATCTGAAAAGATTCTCCTCATATTCCACATGGCTTATTTCATAGTATATCAATAGTTTTTCAAATATGCTATATTCGTCAAGACATTCTTCGGTTGGAATACCTGTTTCTTGCTTTAAATCGTTGCTTTTTTTCCCTTTCTGACTGCCTGCTCTATCGTTGCACGTATCATAATCCTGTGATTTGGAAGGAGCGGTTACATAAAAAAAGGCATTTTTTACGAGGAATTCCTCGTAAAAAATGCCTTTAATATAATGAACCTTAAAAAGAATTCTGAAAACTCTATTTCATTGATCAACTAACAATATGACAATAATCACTAAAAATATATTACTGTCATTTTCTGCGTCAAAGAGCGTCTTTCATCTCTATATTTCTGATCATTTCTGCGTTGAAATCTTCATAATTCCGAAGCGCAATATCTGCGTTGATCATTTCATCAACCCTTTTTGTGGTTGCAATGCCGATGCATATCATCCCGGCAGCTTTTGCTGCTTGCATCCCTGCCAGCGAATCTTCGAATACTATACAATGATTCGGTTGTTTATTCAGTGATTGCGCTGCCAGCAAAAAAACGTCCGGAGCTGGTTTTGATGGCAGGTAATCCCCAGAAATAATATTTCCGAAGTATTGGGTTAAACCGAGCGTTTGCAGCTCAATAATGATCGTTTCCAGTTTGCTGGATGATGCAATTGCCATTGGAAAGCCGGAAAGGAAAAACTGAGACAAAATTTTTTCTACGCCTGGTATCGTATGAATGAATTCTTTTCTGTGAAAATTCACATTAACAAGTTTAAAATTCTCCTCGGAAATCGCTAATTTTTCTGATTTTGACAGCGAATCGCCAAATAAATCATCTAAAATGCTGGGAAACGTTGTTCCAAAATATTTCGATTTGTATTCTTCTTCCGAAATGACCCTCGGAAAATGAAATTTCTCGAGAATTTTTTTAAATGCTTCATAGAAACCTTTTGCAGAATCTGTAATCGTTCCATCCAGATCCCATAGGATGGCAGGCTGATTCATGCTTCGGTTTCTCCTTCAGTACTATCATTATCGCGGTCACGCAGATGCGGAAACAAAAGAACTTCCCGAATAGTGCTGCTGTTGGTGAACAACATGGTCAGTCGGTCGATGCCCATGCCAAATCCGCCGCAGGGAGGCATACCGTAACGCATTGCCTGTAAGTAATCTTCATCAATCGGATTGTTTTCATCGTCATCGGATGCATATGCTCTTCCCATTTCCAGGAACCGGAGTTCCTGGTCGATTGGATCGTTCAATTCAGTGAACGCGTTGCATAACTCCATCCCCGCAATGAAACCTTCAAACCGTTCGGTTGTAGTCGGATCATCCGGTTTTCTCTTTGCCAAAGGTGAAATTTCCCATGGGTAATCATAAAGGAAAGTCGGCTGAAGAAAAGTAGGTTCCAGGTATTCACTGACCAGAAAATCGATCAGCTTTCCGCGTGGCATTTCGGGTTTGAACTGCATTCCCTTTTCCTTCATAATCGAGGCGAGCGTATTGCGGTCAGGATAATTAGCGATATCAATGCCTGTTTTTTCAAGAATTCCTTCGCGCATATTGATGCGATTCCATGGTTTTGACAGATCGAATTCGATTCCGTTGTAGGTTAATATTGTTGTGCCAAGCGTTTTCTCAGCGGCAAAACGAATCATCTTTTCGGTGAATTCCATCACCTTCAGATAATCAAAATACGCACAATAGAATTCAAGTTGTGTAAATTCAGGATTGTGTTTGTATGATACGCCTTCATTGCGAAAATCTCTTCCGATCTCATACACTCGATCGAGTCCGCCTACCAACAACCGTTTCAGATATAGTTCGAATGAAATTCTCAGGAATAAGTCTTGATGAAGTTGGTTATGATGGGTGGTAAAAGGTTTCGCTGCAGCCCCACCGTAGATTGGCTGTAAAATCGGGGTTTCGACTTCAAGAAAGTCATTTTGATTCAGGAACTCCCGTAAAGAATTGACTAATTTCGTACGTGTGTAGAAGATTTTTTTTACATCCGGATTGACTACCAGATCTGCATAGCGTTGTCGATAGCGAATTTCTGGATCTGTAAGTCCTGTATAACGGACAGTCTGTCCGTCAACAATCTCTTCTTTTGCGGCAGGCAGTGCAGTGATTGCTTTGGCAAGCATACGGAAATCATCAACTTGCAGGGAGACCTCTCCGGTTTTTGTCCGAATCATTGTTCCATGCGCTTCAATAAAATCCCCTAAATCGAAGAAATCTTTGAATATTTGGAGTTTATCGCCTAATTCATTGACTCGCAGAAAGAGTTGAATTTTTCCGGTACTGTCTTCGATATGTGTAAAGGCCAATTTCCCCATAACCCGGAGTGAACGCATTCTTCCAGCCAATGTAAACACACAAGGATCAGGGCATTCATGTTGCTCGGTCTTTAGAAATTCATCGCATGCTTTTTTGATGGTCGAATTGTTGTTGGCTCGTGTGGGGTAAGATTCAATCCCAAGTTCTTTCAGTTTGCGGATTTTTTCAATCCTGATCTTTTCAAGTTCGTTCAGTTCCATCCAATACCTTTTTCTTGTCTTGTTTTCTCAAAAATCAACGCGTTAATTATAGTGCAATCAAAGAAAACGGTATGACATAGAGCCAGTGAGTCTGCGTTTTGAATTATGGGGAGAATCACTTGATAGATTGGAACGATCGGTTGATTTTTCGAATTGCTGGATGGGGCAATCAGATCGATTCGAAATACGGGATGAATTATTGGTAATTTGGTTTTTTTTCACTTCATGCAAAAAAAGCCAAGTTTTTCTTTCTCTTTTCGAGAGATTTTATCGATTTTGATTAACTGGAAAATTGATCCATAGCAATTCAAAATTTAGGTTGGCTTTGTGAAGAATAACAAAACAAATTTGTTCTCTTTTTGATAAAGCCAATCTAAAATCCGAATTACCTTTTATTTCGGAAAACTTACCGTGTATTTTTTTTACTTTTTTAGAAGTGAATCGGGTTTCAATTTAATGAATATTAATGATCTTAATATTGTAAGATCCGATGGGCGCTGATACTTGAACGATGTCACCTTTTTTATGTCCGATTACAGCTTTTCCTATGGGAGATTCGTTCGAAATTTTATTTTCTTCCGGGTTGGCTTCTGGCGCTCCTACAATGATGTAAGATTCTACAATATCGCTTCCCTCTTCAGAAATTTCAATTTTTGAACCTACTTCAATGATTTCGCTGCTTTCCGATGAATCGACAACACGTGCAACAGCAACCAGGTACTCCAATTCTTTGATTCTTCCTTCCGTGAACGATTGTTCATTTTTAGCGGCCTCATACTCAGCATTTTCGAGCAGATCATCACCACCGCCTTCAATCGCACTGCGGAGTCTTTCGGAAACTTCTGCACGTTTTACGTTACGTAAAAAGTCAAGCTCTGCTACGAGTTTTTCGTATCCTTCGCGTGTGAGAATTGTATTTGCCATCATAAACCTCTGAGCATTTCTCTGTTGCAAGAATTAATAAAAAATACCCTCCTTAAAAAAGGAGAGCAAAGATCGGATGTGTGAGCGTACTGGGGCTCGAACCCAGAACCAATAGCTTAAAAGGCTACTGCTCTACCATTGAGCTATACGCCCGTCTTTAAATTCAACGTGTACATTCTATCACGCAGGGAATGAAGTGTCAATGAAAATCGAAAAAAAACGATGACAAACTGGCTTTTGGGGTAAACGCTTTGAAAGTCAGTCCAATTCGTAGCAGCAATTTTTAAAATTTGAGAGAGATACTTTGTCGTTGTGATGGTTTTACGCAATTGGTACTAACAACAAATTCATATTTTGTATTACTGATTTCGCAGAGAAAAACGGAAAACTTTTCATGAATTCCTGAAGGTTGAAGGAGAGGCAAAATCACGAAAATTAAAAATCAGAAAAATTCTAATAAAAAATTAACAGAAAATGTAATAAAACCAGCTTGACATTTAATCGTCAGACAATATAATTAAAGCATAAATTAAGGAATTCAGCACTTCGCAGCTAGTAGGGGGAAAAAAGCTCAAGTCATTTCCGTCTTCCACGCATAGAAGTATAGGGAAGACACTAATTTACACGATAAAGCCTCTGATTATTTCAGAGGCTTTTATTTTAAAGTATTAACGATAAAAATGCCCTGCATAGAAAACCTTTTTTTGCTGATACAAAAAATTTTTCGTCGGGCTTATGATCTTCCTCGCAATGGCAGATTGTTATGCGAGTCGTACAGGTACGATGACAATCATGGCAAGCGTAGCAAAGCAATTCTCTTTGTCAGGAGATCATCATAACAACCGAATTGGACGGTGGTTATGATGATCGTGATCTAAAATAATCCGAGTTCTTTTCCTGTTGAATGTAATAATTTTAAAGCCTGATAATTTCTCCAATTCCATGCACTTACAGAAAGGTAAATCGGATTTTCGACAGATAGTCCGTGATTTTTTAGACCCTGTGCGGATTTCCAGAAATTGAAAAAAGGAATATCATAATCTCTGGCAACCTGAGCTGTGATTTCATTGATTCTGTGTCCGCCTTCCACGTTATCGGCTTTCGAGGAGAGGATCGGCAAAATGCCGCGGGCAATCAAGTATTCAACAATCTCAGACAAATAATCATAATAAACATCCATCTCAAGAGAAGCAATCCAATTTGTTCCAAGATTGATAAACATGATGGATGGATTGTGTACCCGCAATTCACACGCAAGGGAATTTTCGCCTTTTTCACAAATTTTTGGATCTGCCCAGGCTGTTGTCAATACGGATGCGACACTCATACCATCATGAACGGCAAGACTTTCTATTGCAAAAGCCCCCTGATAATAATCAATCGCTTCCTGCAAATATCGATCTTCATCAGCCAGAAGACCTTCGTACCCCATATCATAAACACCCATAAAAACATTCGGATTTGACTGGCAGTCTCCAATTTTTGAGAAGATATGCGGATTGGTTCCAAATTCATTCACACCTTTTTGGAAGATTCTTTTCGCATTGTCGGTTAATTTTGGAATGACCGGCCAAATCTGCCACTGTTTTGCGAGCGGGCGGATATCAGGTGTTGCGGTGCCTGGTGTGGTGTTTTGTGTTGGTTTCGCAGTAGAAATCATACTTATTGTCGCGTGATTTGCAGCTGCAGTTGGAATGGATGGCGTTCTGGATGGAACTGCCGTATTGGTGATGATATGCGTCTGAGAAGGATATGGCGTTTGTTGCGCCTGTATTGTAGATTGAATTTCTGTAGATACGGCTGCTATTTCTGAAGCGATTTCGACAACCGACGTTGGATCGATCCGGCATGATGTCAGAAAAACGGATAACGTACAGGAGAGCGTAATAATCAGTAATCCTTTTCTTATCATAGAAATAATTTTACATGGAATTCTGTCGATCAACGATTCGAATTAAGGGGAGGATTCTATGTTCGAAATGCCGATGTAAATTTGGAATTGCTGCTCCAATTAAATCCAGCAATTCGAAATATGGAGATACCTTTTGCATAAAGAGAAAAAAATTATTGTTGAGTTGTTTTTTACACTCTGCAAAAAAATAACTCAACAACAAATACTATTTTCCATATTTAGGATCGCTAAGTTGGATCAGATATCGAACGACTTCGACAGGTGGTATGATTACCAGACAGGTTTATTTAAACGTGAGGAAATATGTTTTTAAAGGAACAAAATCGAAAAAAATGGGCCATCCCGATCACGATCGGTTATTTTTTAACATTCGTTTGTTTTGGTTTTGCAGGCAGTGCAGTCGGACCGCTGATTAACCGTCTATCAGAATCTACTTCGGCAAATATATCAGCTCTCAGTTATCTGTTTCTGTTTCGCAGTTTCGGCTTTATTGGATCTTCCTTATTATTGGCTCGTCTGTTTGACCGTTTCCCGGGCAACCGTCTGCTCAGCTTCGGATTGCTGTTTTTAGGTGCAATGCTGGCGTTGCTCGGCAGCTCATCGGTGTTATGGCAGTTATTCCTGATCATGTTCATCCTTGGAATATCCGCGAATTTTGTCAATATGGGCGGAAACACGTTGATTCAATGGCTTCATAAAGACAATGCCGGACCATTCCTTAATCTGGTTCATGTTTTTTATTCGATCGGCTGCATTATTACACCTTTACTAATCGGTTCCTCTCTTAATTCCGGGCAACCTATAGGAAGGACGTTGTTGATACTTGGTTTCGTTGTACTGCCTGTTGCTCTTTTCCTTGTTTTCCTTCCCAGTCCGGAGATTCCTGTTCAGCGCACTGACAAAAACGTCGATCAAGCGCAGTCTCAAACTCATATTTGGCAAGTGACTTTACTGATCGGTTTATTTACGCTATTTATTGTCGGCGTAGAATGCACATACAATAGTTGGTTATCGACGTTTCTTTTTGCAGGCGGTATTATGAAAGAAGCAGATGCTGCATACTTTACATCCATTTTTTGGACAGGCAGTCTGGTCGGAAGAGTTCTCTCAGTTTTTGCATCGATGAAAGTTAAACCAGCGAAGCTGGTCAGTTCATCACTGATTCTTGTGCTGATAAGCAGTCTTGGATTTGTTTTTTTTAGAAAACAGCAAACGATCATTCTGATTGCAACACTCCTGACAGGATTTGCTGTAGGTCCATTATTTCCGAATACGCTTCTGTTATTGAAGGAGAAAGTCATTCTCTCAGGAAAAATGAGCGGTATAGTTTTTGCGTTTTCTGAAACTGGAAGCATGGTAATCCCTTGGACTATCGGTCAACTATTTGATCGCACAGGTTTAAATATTTTCCTGTATGGAATTTTTTCCCAATTGATTATTGCAATCATATTCCTGATCATCATTCAAAAAAGGTTCCCCGGATCACTTGAAAAAATGGGGAATGAAGCGCAGGTATAGATCCGGCAATTTGAAAAATTAGCGAACATTTCGGATCAATTGTGTCGATTTATTGTTGTGTAGTTTTTATGAGGTGCCCAAAAACAACTCGGCAACTAATGATTCTTCCTATATTTCATATCGCTGGAATCTGTTACTTAACCTTGATAAAATTCATCAATATAAGGCTTTTTTCACAATGGTCACTGGGTTTGAAATAGATTTTTTCAGAAATCGGGATTTCATGATCGTTCAAAAGCTGAATCCACAAAGGATCAGTAAAAGTCCGCACAGGCCGGGCAATCGTGATTTCAAAGCCTGATTCTCCATAGGCAGGGAACTGCCCGGATAGTCCTTCGCGAATTTCATTGTTTTCGAAACCGCCAATTTGAATACGAATGCCAATGATCGGATCACCGCGTGAATCGGTAATATTTCCACCCACTCCTGCCCATGTACAGCCTGCGTTTTCATAAATCAGATTGGCATCCATTGTACCTGGCTTGCCGATGATTTCAAACCACATATCCGGTGTTGCTGTGATAGTTGGAAGCGTTTCCGTTGCGGCTTTTAAAGTGCCGATGATTTTTGTTTCTTCTGCATTTAACTGAATTAACGGTGTGCTTGATGGGATTGTTTTTGTCGGAGTTTTTCTCTTAAGCAGTGGCGTCACAGTTGAAGTTACGGTCAGCGTAACTGTCTTTGTCGGTGAAAAGGTTGGTGTAACGGTTGGACTGGGTATGGTTGCGGTTGAAGTGGGTGTCTGACTGCTTGTTGGCGTGAAAAATTGGACGGCTGAAGTCTGTTCAAACCATTGCGTTTTTTCTACATCAGAAAATTTTGAATATGGATGATCCCTTTTTGAGACAAGCCAAACAAAAATAGCAGCTGTAATTAAGCTCAGAATGAGCAATAATAGAATCAGTTGCGACAGGCAGGATTTTGTCTTTCTTTTTTTTTTCAGTCTGATTTTACGTTCGTTCGCATCAGAATCATATCTGGTTTTTTCCATAAATTTTCCGCATTTACGAGAATGTTTCGTTACTCTTTCGAAACAATTATTCAGTTTGCAATTTTTCTTTCGAAGAAATGAAAAACAAAGAACAGATTACGGCAGCTTCATGATTCGAAATACGAGAAGACTTCTTGATTGTTGTATTGTTTTTGTGAGAAGCACAAGATCCAAATAACAACGATGTTTCTCGATTTGCTCACAATAACTTTTACAAATTTCTAATTACTGATAGCCGCATGATCATTTTGAAAATGCTTTTTATTATCAATTTGATGTGTATTTAAAAAATATGAATTTCAGCTTTTTCTCGTTGCTCTTGCAGCCAGGATGTCAGGAATTTGTGTTGAAGAATCTGCATCGATTGTTCATTGATTTTTCTATCCGAGCTGATCTCAGCAGCATACAGAATATGAAATCCATTGTTCGTTTCTATGATGTCTGTGTAGGTTCCAGGCTGAAGAGAAAACAGTGCATCCTCCAATTCAGGATAAACTAAAATTCCTTTTGCAATCCAATCCATGTCACCGCCTGTCAGCGGATCAAATTGTTTTGCCAAATCAATAAAAGGCAAACCCAAATCCAGTTTCTCTTTCGCTTTTTGTGCTGATTCAATATCTGCTGTTAAAATCTGATACGTATGGATTTGTTCGATATTTTGCAGATTTTCAGCAAATATTTTTTCCCTCATCCAGGCTGAGGCAATTTCCCTTTCCATAGCACGGAATAGCCCTTCATCTGAGTAATGATATTGATTTTGCCAGTTTTTCACAACGTTGCTGTCACCGGTCGCTGCAATTACGTCTTGAAGTCTCTGTTCAATTTCTTCATGAGATATTGAAAACCCCGATTCCCTTGCGGCAGAAAGAAAAATTGTTTCATCAATTAATTGATCAATCGCTTCTTTTTTAATGTCTTCCTCAGGCTTTTCTTTCAATCCGATTTCTTCATAAGCCTGCTGCAGATTCATAAAGGTTGAATCAAAATCCTCCTGCCAGATGTATATCTGGTTAACAATGCCGACAGAAGGAGGCGGTGTCGGAGTCCATGTGGCTTGAGGAGTGTCTGTAATCACTGGCGTCATTGTCGCGGTTGGAGTCGATGACGGTTTGGATATGATTTTATTGACAACCGAACAGGAACTAAAGATAAACAGGGTTGTTAATCCAAAAAAAATTCGAAAGGCATGTTTCATAACTCTGTTATTATAATCAGTGTTGATTGTTTTTGGAGAAGGAAATATTGTTCTTGCTTTGGAAACTTTTGACGTGAAAATGAAAAATTTTGGAAGAATTATTCAGCAAAAGCAAGTGAAAATACAACTTTTCGCTCGAACTTGACTCTTTTCGAAAAAAGAATTGCTATTAATGGCTTTTTTAATCTTTGACAGAATGAAGTTTTTTGATACAATAGAAAAACTGAAACATGTATAGATCGATATACAAATTGACAACAATTCGAAATATGGGTAGGATTCTCAGTGGTTATAATGCTTTGCCCTCTTTATTCGTATCGTAAGTCAATATTTCGAATTAATGGTTTCAAAAAATCATGGTGTTTTTTGTGCTACAATATGTAGACACAACTTTCGAATATTTTGTTAAAACAAAATAAAAATTTTAAAAGGAGAAACTTGATGAAAAAGGGAATTCTGTTAGGTTTGTTATGTTTATTAGTTTTTGCTTTTAGTGTTTCCGCAGAAGGCGAACCGTTGAAAATCGGCGTTTATGGTCCTTTATCCGGAGATGCTGCAATGGTCGGACAGACCATGGTTGAAGGTATTAAGCTTGCAACAAAACAGATCAATGAGGCTGGTGGTATTGATGGCCGCATGATTGAATTAGTGATTGAAGATGACGAGCAGTCCCCGAAAGTTGCAGTCTCTGCAGTGAATAAACTGGTATATGATGACAAAGTTATGGCTGTCATTGGAACTGTCAACAGCTCCTGCACATTGGCTTCCATGGAAGTGACATGGGATGCAGAAGTCCCTCATATCACTCCGATTTCCTCCGGCGCATCGATCACAAACGTCGGAAATCCGTGGATTGCACGTATTCAGGCATCTGATCTGTTGCAGGCTGGCGCAATCGCCCGTTATATCGTCGATGATCTCGGCATCAAGAAGATTGCCTGTATGTATCAATCGGATGATTATGGTACTGGCGCAATGGAAGTGATTGTAAAGGTTTTGAAAGACGAGTATGGCATTGAACTGGTCGCTAATGAAGCTTTTGAGCCATCAGCTCTTGATATGACTCCACAGCTTTTAAGCGTACAAAAATCCGGCGCAGAAGCTCTGATTATGTGGAACATGTATCAGCAGGGTGCTTTAATTGCAAAACAGGCTCGCGATCTTGGACTGAAGATTCCTCTGCTGGGCGGCGGCGGCTTAACCAATAAGAAGCTGTATGAACTTGCCGGTGATGCAGCAGTAGGTATTATCAATTCCCAAACCTTCTTTGCTGATAAAACAAAAGCTACACCTTCCGCAGCTGCATTTATTGATGCATTCGAAAAAGAATATGGGAAACTTCCTGATTCCAATAATGCGATGGCATACGATGCTATGATGGTTATGGCAGAAGGTTTAAAATATGCTGCTCCAGAATTTAAGAATACAAAAATTATGGAAGGCATTAAGGCTGTGAAGGATCTTCCTCTGGCAACCGGTACCATTTCCATGTCCCCGAACGGTGACGCAAATCGTGATATTCTGATTATCCGACTGACCGAAGGTGGAAAATACGAATTAGCGAAATAAGAAGAATTACTTCTTCGATTTCACTGATTCCGCACTTTTTCTGTTGATGAATTATTAAGCAATTCGATGAAAAGTGCAAAACGAATCAACAACATTATGAGAGGAAGTGCTTAGCTTCCTCTCATTGCTTTTCAATATTATTGATATAAATTTGTCTTGTATAACCGATTTAAAGGAGCAGGTAGATGAATTTTTTTCTGCAACAACTCATTCAAGGCATCTCAATGGGAGCCCTTTATGGACTGATTGCAATCGGATATGTATTAATTTACAATGCCTGGGGCGTTCTTAACTTCGCACAGGGCGATATGGTAATGATCGGCGCTTTTGCGATTCTGATAGCCCATGTTTATATGGGATTACCATTATTAATTGCTTTCCCGATCGCAATCATTATGTGCTGTATTATTGGTTTTTTGGTTGAAATCTCTGCGTTTCGTCCTTTAATTGACGCAAACAATACACGCAGATTGATCGCCACCATTGGTGTCGGCATTTTCCTGCGCAATTTAGTGCGTGTTATTTTTGGTGCAGATCCTTATCCGTTTCCCAGTATTTTTGGCAATACGGCTGTTAATATCGGGGAGTTGAAAATTATTCCGCAGAATATTTGGAATACGGTGATCGGTTTTGGTCTGGTTATTCTCTTATCCATTTTCCTGAAACAAACCCATATCGGAAAATCTATGCGTGCAACCGCTCAGGATCGGGAAGCTGCACGTTTGATGGGCATCAATGTGAAAAAGAATATGTCCATCACATTCATTATTTCTTCAGCGCTTGGCGGATTTGCCGGAATGCTGATCTGCCCGGTCTTCTTCGTTATCCCGACATTGGGGACACTGATGGGGAATAAAGGGTTTGCCGGAGCATTACTGGGTGGTATCACATCCAATCCGGGATCTATGATTGGCGGTATCTCATTGGGCATTTTGGAATCATTCGGAGCAGGTTATTTCTCATCATCGGTACAGGCCGGTATTGCTTACGCCGTTTTATTCCTGGTTTTGATTTTCCTTCCAGCAGGACTCCTTGGGAAGAAAGAATCACGGAAAGTATAATCCTATGAAAACATTCCATAAACTTTATCGAGTATCTCGAATTTGGATCCTTCTTTTGATTGTATTGACATTGCCTTATTGGATTCCCAACAACTATTATCTGCAAGTGGCTAATTTGGGAATGATTTTTTCGATTCTGACGCTGAGCTTGAATATCCTTGCTGGCTATACCGGATTATTCTCGGTCGGATTTATCGCTTTCTATGGAATCGGAGCTTACACTTCTGCGATAGTTGTCACAAGATTAGGCTGGTCGGTTTGGGTTGGTTTCATCCTTGCCGGTGTTGTATCTTCTCTTTTCAGCTTTTTGCTGGGTTTACCGACGATGCGTTTACGCGGTATGTACTTTGCTGTCGCCACATTGGCGTTTGGCGAAATTATGTACCAGGTATTTCTAAATTGGACCAGTATCACCGGCGGTACAAAGGGAATCAAAGGCGTTCCGTCACCAGAATTTTTCGGAATATCCCTGCGTCCCTATTCAAAATATTTTTATCTGATATTGGCTGTATTGGTGATCGTAATTCTGTTAACACGGAATTTGATTAATTCCCGTACTGGTCGGGCGATGTTGGCAATTCGAGAAAACGATATTGCCGCAGAAGCGATGGGTGTGGATGTTCCCAAATTTAAAATGATTGCATTTCTGATCGCCACCTTCTTTGCGGGTGTTGCAGGCGCTTTATATGGACACGAAGTTCGCTATGTCTCTCCTGAATCTTTCGTCAATGCGGAATCCGCGGCAGTTCTGGCGATGATGGTAGTTGGCGGAATCGGTAGTATTCCAGGTTCCATATTAGGCGGATTTATATTGACGATGCTTCCTGAATATTTACGTTTTCTAGGGAATATTCGTTTGGTCATTTATGGCGCTGCCATTGTTGCGATTATTATCTTTGCACCAAAAGGATTAGGTGGATTAATTGAATGGATTGATGGGTTCTTAAGCGGAACATTGAAGCTGGGAACTCATAAGAAAAGCACAGAAAAAGTGGAGGGAGAAAATGGTCATTCTTGAGACAAAAGGAATTGGAATCCATTTTGGCGGTTTAAAAGCTGTCTCCAATGTCGATTTTTCTGTTGAAGAAGGAAGCATCTCCGCAATCATCGGTCCTAATGGCGCTGGAAAAACGACGCTGTTCAATCTCATTGCCGGTTTTTATACTCCAACAGAAGGGACTGTTTATTTCAAAGGTAAAGATATTACAAAAATGAAGACCTTTGAACGAACCTATATGGGATTGGCCAGAACCTTTCAAAACATCAATTTATTCCGGGAATTATCGGTGATGGATAATGTTCTTTTAGGCTTACATACCAAGACAAAATGTGATCCGATCAGTTCGATGCTTAATTTGCCGAATAAATTAAGGGAAGAGCGAGAATCCAGAAAAAAGGTCATGGAGACACTGGAATTTTTAAATTTGGCACATTATGTCAATGAAAAAGCGGGAAGTCTTGCCTATGGCCTTCAAAAGAATCTGGAAATTGCCCGAGCGATTGTTTCCCATCCAAGCGTTTTGTTGCTGGATGAGCCAGCTTCCGGTCTGAATACCAATGATCTGGATACTTTGTCACAGGGAATCGTCGCAATTCGCAACAGTGGAATTACTGTGGTACTCATCGAGCATAAAATGGATGTCGTCATGTCAATCTCAGATAAAATTGCTGTCTTAAACTTTGGTCAAAAAATTGCGGATGGAAATCCCGGCGAAATTTGCTGTAATCCTGAGGTGATCGATGCCTATCTTGGAAAGGATGAGTAATAACATGCTAAAACTTGAAAATGTTTTTGTCAATTATGCAAATATTCAGGTCCTCCATGGAATTAACATCGAAGTCAAAGCAGGTGAAATTGTAACGATTATCGGAGCAAATGGTGCAGGCAAAAGTACAACCCTGAAAGCGATTTCCGGATTAATCCCAAAGACGCTGAACAGCTCCATTAAATTTCTTGATGAAGATATTACTTCTCTGCAGGCTGAAAAAGTCGTTGAAAGAGGAATATCATTATCACCGGAGGGCCGCCGTATTTTCCCTGATTTGACGGTTACTGAGAACCTTGAGATGGGTGCTTATTTGCGGGCGAAAGATAAAGAAGGCGTAAAAAATGACATGAAAGAAGTCTTCACCATGTTTCCGCGCCTTGAAGAAAGAAAAAAGCAGTCCGGAAAAACACTGTCCGGAGGGGAACAGCAAATGCTGGCAATTGCCCGCGCATTAATGGCAAAGCCAAAATTGTTAATGCTCGATGAGCCTTCAACCGGATTGGCTCCTCTCATTGTGAAGGACATCTTTGAGATTATCAAACAAGTCAACAAAAAAGGAACAACTGTTTTGCTGGTGGAACAGAATGCGAAGATTGCTCTCAGTGTGGCAGATCGCGGGTACGTTCTCAAAAACGGTAATATTGTGATGGAAGATACCGGTAAAAACCTTTTAAAGAATGAGTTGATCAGAGCTGCTTATCTTGGCGAAAGCACTTATAAAGAAAAGAAAGCATAAACTGATATGTATATCGATAGTCAGGTAGTCTCTAACTACGAGATTGATAAAGAATATGGACGTGTATGTCTGGA
This sequence comes from Flexilinea flocculi, assembly GCF_001192795.1. Lineage (GTDB taxonomy): Bacteria > Chloroflexota > Anaerolineae > Anaerolineales > Anaerolineaceae > Flexilinea > Flexilinea flocculi. Next base: position 452,990 of record NZ_DF968180.1, read on the forward strand.
AGCTCCTGAAATTGCAGCGTCCGCTTTGCCAGGCCAGTTTGTGATGATGAAATATTGGCAAGGTCTGACGCCATTTTTTATGCGGCCGTTCAGTATCAATTCGACGGATAATAAAAACGGGACAATCGAAATTCTCTACAAAGTTGTCGGAGAAGGAACTGCAATTTTAAAGAAACTCCAAAAGGCTGATAAAGTTCAAATCCTTGGACCATTGGGTAATTCATTTCCGCTGAAAGAAAACTTTAAGCGCATTGCTATTATCGGGAGGGGTGTTGGAGCAGCTCCGATGCGATTCCTTGCCGAATATGCTCGGAAGAAAAACGTGGAAGCTCACGTGTTTATCTCAGCTGCCCGTCCGGAATTCTTATTCGATACAACTTATTTTCAAACCATCGAATGCCAGTTTACCGGATCCTGCGACGATCGCCGTTTGGTCACTTCCTATTTTGAGGAAGAATTGACGCATACCCATTTTGATGCTGCTTATGTATGCGGCTCAAAACGGTTAATCGGTGATGTAAAACGCTTAATGGATCAATACGGTTTTGAAGGATATGCTTCTCTTGAAGCACATATGGCTTGTGGAGTCGGCGCCTGTAAAGGTTGTACGATCGTTATCAATGAAGAAGGGACAGAACGTTTTGCACGCGTATGTAAGGAAGGTCCAATATTCCCAGTGCGAAATTTGGTGTATTGAAGATGTATAAAACAGATTTAAGCGTCCAGATTAGCACCTTGCAGATGAAAAATCCTGTGATGCCTGCATCCGGTGCATATGATTACTTTGAAGATAATGCCGATGTTTTTCCCATGTGTACATTGGGCGCTATTATGCTGAAAAGTGTTCATCGTTACCCCAGACCAGGAAATAAACCTCCCAGAATTGCCGAAGTGACCGGTGGCATGCTGAATTCCATCGGAATTCCTTCCATCGGGATTGAAGAATTTTTGAACAAAGGTATGTTGGAACATTATAAAACCCTTAATGTTCCGGTCGTAATCAGCATTTCTGGCGGAAGTCCGGTTGATTATGTGGAAATTTGTAAAATGCTGGAAGGAAATCCTTTCATCGATGCGATTGAATTAAATCTTTCATGTCCGAATGTGGGAACAGGGCTGCAATTAGCATCAGATGAAGTACTTCTTGGCCGCACAGTTCAATCGGTGCGTACCGTCACCAGTTTTCCTCTGATCGCAAAGCTTTCACCCAATGTAACTGATATTCGAAAGACCGCAAAGATTTCTGAAGAATGCGGCGCAGATGCTGTTACGGTGGCAAATACGTATATGGGTATGAAGATCGACATACAGACCAAAAAGCCAGTGCTTGGAAATATTATGGGAGGATTATCCGGTCCTGCTATTAAACCAATTACGCTGCATATGGTTTATCAGGCTTATTCTGTACTGAATATCCCGATCATTGCTTGTGGTGGAATTATGTGCGCATCAGATGCGATAGAATATATCCTGGCAGGTGCGACAGCGGTTCAGGTCGGAGCGGGGAATTTTGTCAATCCGATGCTGATGAAAGAAGTAATAGAGGGAATTGATGATTATTTAGCAAAAAACGGCTGTCAATCGCTTTCTGATATTCGTGGAATCGCAAATTGCAGAAAAAATTGATTTATTATGCCGTTATCTAAATCCATTTTCCCGATCTGCAAAAATCATAAATCATGAAATGAGCAGATCTGGAAAATGGATAAATCGAAAATCAGCTTCTGAATCATTTATTTTTTTTCTGAATTTGCACAATCTTTTTTGTGTAGTTCAATTTGGCTGTAAATTTGAAAGAGTGGATTGGGATCTTAAAATGAGGAAAGGCTTTTTGAAAATAAAAATGAAAAATTGTTGCATGGAGCGCAACAACATAAAAACAAATAATCCATTCCCAATTCTGAACCGCAGAGAGCGAATCGTTAATGAAAAATCAATACGATAATAGGGTATTTTTATTTTTTTCGTTTAAGTCATACGAATACAAAAAAGGAGAAAAGAAATGACAACAACATTATATGGGAAAGACATACTGGATGTCCAATCGCTGACAGATGACGAAGTGCATCTGATCATGGAAACGGCAGCGCGATACGAGCGTGTGATGAAGTCCGGCGGACGGCTGTTGAACATGGACGGAAAAACCTTGGCGACACTGTTTTACGAACCATCGACACGCACACGGCTGTCGTTTGAAACAGCGATGCTGCGATTGGGAGGGACGGTGTTGTCGGTAGCTGATGCGAAGACGTCCAGCTCCTCGAAAAAAGGAGAAACGATCTACGATACGGGGAAAATGATCGAAGGATACGCGGATGTAGCGGTGATACGGCATCCGGAGACGGGATCGGCAGCGGAGCTGGCAGCGGGATCGAGCAAACCGGTGATCAACGGAGGAGATGGAGCGGGACAACATCCGACACAGGCGCTGCTGGATCTGTATACGATCATCAAAGAGAAGGGGAAGACAGAAGGATTGACGGTATGTCTGGCAGGGGATCTGAAAAACGGACGGACAGTACATTCGGGAGCAGCGTTATTAGCACGGATGGGGGTGAAATTTATCTTCACGGCACCGGAAGCGTTGGCGATGCCGGCGAGCATCACCGAAGGATTGAAGAAGAGCGGAGTGGAAGTTGAGATCAATCCGGATCTGGATTCGGCAGTAGCGAAAAGCGACGTGCTGTACATGACGCGGATCCAGAAAGAACGGTTTGAAGATCCGGAAGAATATGAACGGCTGAAGACATCGTATGAAGTGACCAACGAGACGGTAAAGAAAGCGAAAAAAGGGATGATCATCATGCATCCGTTGCCGAGAGTGACAGAGATTGCAGTGGAAGTGGATGCATATGAAGGGGCAGCGTATTTCCGACAGGCAGCGAATGGGGTACCGGTACGGATGGCACTGTTGGCATTAGTGTGCGGCTGTGAGTAAGCGCGAGAAAACCAGAGAAGAGGGAAAAGACGAAACATGGCAAAAAAAGTAGCAGTAGTAGCAATCGGCGGGAACTCATTAATCAAAGACAAAGCGCATCAATCGTGTGAAGATCAGTATCTGGCAGCGAAAGAGACGGCGAAGCACATCGTGGATATGATTGAAGCGGGCTGGGAAGTGGTTGTGGGGCATGGAAACGGACCACAAGTGGGCTTTATCCTGCAGAAAGCGGAACTGGCAGAAAAAGAAGTGAATCTGGCGATGGCGTCATTGGATGTATGCGGAGCACAGAGTCAGGGACAGATCGGATATATGCTGGCGCAGAACTTACAGAATGAGTTGAAACGGCGGAAGATCGAGAAATCAGTGGCGTGTGTCTTAGAACAGACGATTGTGGATAAAGACGACCCGGCATTCAAAAAACCGACGAAGCCGATAGGCGGATTCATGGGGGAAAGTGAAGCGAAAGCGAAAGCGGAAGCAGAAGGCTGGACGGTGGTGGAAGATGCCGGACGGGGATGGAGAAGAGTCGTGGCATCGCCGTTGCCGAAAGAGATCGTAGAGCTGGAAGCGATACGGTCATTGATAGAAGCGGGCGTGGTGACGATATCAATCGGCGGAGGCGGAATTCCGGTAATACGGGATGACAACGGAGATCTGGAAGGAGTGGCAGCAGTAATTGATAAAGATTTCGGGAACAGCCTGCTGGCACGTGAAATCAAAGCGGACCTGCTGCTGATTTCGACGGCAGTGGAAAAAGTGGCGATCAATTATGGGACAGCGGAAGAGAAATGGCTGGATCGGATGACGCTGGCAGAAGCGAAAGCGTACCTGGCGGAAGGAAAGCATTTCAAGAGCGGATCCATGGCGCCGAAGATTCAAGCGTGCATCTGGTTCCTGGAAGCTGGCGGAAAACAAGCTTTGATCACAAATCCAGAAAACATCGGTCGTGCCCTGAAAGGTGAATCCGGTACGTTAATTACCTGCAATTAAGGGACCAGAAATTCGAAATCTGGTAAGTATTTTTTGATTATTGTGAAGTTTTGTGTAAAACGAAAACTTCACAATAACAAATTTTTCCAGATTGATTCGAATAACACTTCCATATTTTAAATAATTGCCAGGGAACCGTGAAATAGCAAATCTGCAAGAATGGAATGATTTTGCCATAGATACTGGAAAAATAATTGATTCTTCCCAGTTTTGAGTAAAAATCTAAACATTTTGATTAAAAACTGAGAATTCATGTCAAAAAAGGAGAGAAAAAATGGAGTGGGACCATATTATAAAAAATGGGACTATTGTAACTTCGAGAGAACAATATAAAGCGAATATATATGTTAAGGATGAAAAAATAGCTGCAATTTCTTCTGTTGAATTGCCGGGTGACGCGCGCGAAATTACCGATGCAAATGGAAAGTATGTGCTTCCGGGTTTTATTGAAACGCATGTTCATTCGCGTGACGGAAGAAAAGGTGCATATTATAAGGAAGATTTCTTCCATTCTTCAATGGCAGGTGTAGTTGGCGGCGTAACGACACTGTTTGAGATGCCAAACTGTAATCCGGCAATTTACAATGTGGAGAATATGAATGATCTTATTTCCTGCATAACTCCAAAAGCACACCTCGATTTTGGTGTTTGGGCTTTATGTTTGGGAAATCTGAATAAGGATCAAATTATTCCTCTTGCTGAAGCCGGTGTAGTCGGTTTTAAATTTTTCTGGGGATATGCCATTGACAGTAAGACATATCAGTTGATTTATAACTATGAAGAAGGAATGAAAGATGTCATTCCGCCGCTTGATGATGGAGAAATCTATAAAATCTTCCGCGAAGTTCAAAAGACCGGCAAACTACTGGGAATTCATGCAGAAAACTTTGCTTTGATTAAAATGTTGACAGCAGAAGTCAAAGCCTCCGGAGATAAGAGCTATGAAGCGATGCTTCGATCCCGCCCGCCAGTCTCTGAATTAACAGTGATTGAAACCGGAATTCTTTTTGCTCAGGCAACAGGAGCTCATCTGCATATTCACCATCTGGCGAGTGGTGATGGCGTTGAATTGATTCGTGATGCCCAGAAGAAAAATATTCATGTTACCGCTGAAACTTGCACGCATTATCTGGAACTGTCAAACGAAGATTATGATCGTGTCGGACCATTGATTAAGGGATATCCTCCTATTCGCTTAAAACGCGATCAAGAACTTTTATGGGATGGATTACGAGATGGTACACTTTCTTATGTTTGTTCAGATCATGCGCCTCATTCCTATGAAGAAAAAATGCAAGATTTATGGACAGCGCCAGCTGGAATGGCAAATATTGAAACGATGGCGCCGGTTATGATCAATGCCGTCAATGAAGGAAAAATCACCCTTAATCAATTGGTTCAGTTTTTGTCAGAGAATCAGGCGAAACAATTTGGTTTCTATCCACAAAAAGGATCTCTTGAGGTTGGAACGGATGCAGATATCGTTGTTGTGGATCTGGATAAAGAATATGTTTTGGACCAGGAAAAACTGCATTCCCGCACAAAACTGACTCCTTTCCATGGCCGAAAAATGAAAGGGCTTCCTGTTCAAACTATTCTGCGTGGCAAGACTGTTGCCAAAGATGGTGAAGTTGTTTCGGAACCATGCGGAAAATTTGTTCGACCGCTCTAATTGGCAGGAATAACCAGTACTTCGAAAAAGGATTCTTTCTTTGTTCCAAAAGTTGATCCGAATTTTGAGTTGGTGATTAATACCGTAAAAGAGAGTATCAAAAATACTCTCTTTTATTTGTGTTCTATATTGAAAGCAAAAGCGCCGCTTTAGTTCATAGCGGCGCTTTTGCAAAGGAAAGATGAAAAAGTTGTGTTGTATGGAAGAAATTTGCTGATATCGATACAACAAGGATAAAGAAATCAGAACTCATATTCGAATTCCATGAAGCAGCTCGTCAGGAGGAGTGAACGCAGTAATTCGAAATATGAAAAGAATTCCTTGTTGTACTTATGGTTTTGCACTTCGCGTAAAACCATAGGTACAACAAATTTTCTTGATTGATTCGAAAAGTTTATCCATATTTCGAACTGCTGGAATGGACGCTGCAATTTGAAATAAGGCGGGGATTTTAGGGAAAAGAGAGTAGACTTGTTGACATATTGTTTTTGCATTGAGCTTAAAAAATATGTCAACAAATAATCATTCTCTTATTTCGAATCGCTGGTTTCGACGCAGCATAGGCGTCTGCGAAAATGTGGTATCAGAAAAGATGATGGTCAATCAAATGTTTTTTTATTCAAATTCTTTTTGAACATCGCTGTTTTGAAATTTCTGAATTTCAATCACATAACCGCCCGGATCCATGAAAAACGCTGATTCAATATAAGTCCCAGAAGCGGGTCCTTTAATCTCTTTCACGTTATTTGCTTTCAGATAGTCATACCATTCATGAACATCATCTACAATAAGTGTCAGCATTGTTGCATTTTCTGATTTTGGACGAAGACTGCCTTTTTTTCCATCCACGACACCAAAAAATGACTTCCCGATCCGATAGATCTTCGCCATTTTTTGATCCTGAACGACTTCAAATTTGAAGATCTTCTCATAAAAATCGCATGCAGTCTTTAGGTCTTGGTAATAAAAAAATGTAACCTGGGAATATACTTTCATTCTTTTCTCCTTAAAAAATTACCAGATATCAGGATTCCTTCATCTTCAGAATGTATCATTCAAAAAAGATTTGTATCCCCAATATTTGGCTTTTTTGATTCCAAATCTCCTGAATAATGTCAAAAACGCTCAAATTGTCTTCTGTATTATGATTCAATTTCATGATAACAATGAACCTGATAGAGTTCTATCTACAAAAAATCAGTGATTCGAAATATAGATTTGCTGTTCAAATGAATCGGGAAAAATAAAAAATTCTCCATATTTCGAATTGCCGATATAAAAACCGTCAAACCCATCAAAAAGATTATAATATATCTTAGTTTGTATACGAAATTCCACTTTTTCTATTCAACAATCTAAAAATTGAGAGGATAAAATTCTCTTTATATTTGAAACGTTGATGAGAAAGTTGAATTGTTGTTTTATTTGTTTTTCAAGATTCAAATATTCAAATCTTTTCAGAAAAAATCATGAATAAAACCGCATTTATCAATCTTGCGCAAAGTTCTTCATTATGATTTAGTATATTATTTTCTTCCAAACAAGCCAGATACAAAAATATTGGTTTTCAAGAAGTACAGTTTCCTTCACAAGATAAAAAAAAGAAGCTGCGTTCTTATTGGCAGCTTCTTTTTAATAGTTCATATCTATTTTATGATCACGGTTGAAAAACCATTGATCGATCCATTATTCAATCAATTTTGATTTATTTTTATGACGCAGATTGCTGCCCGGAGATATCAAAATGACAAGCCACAAAATGGTCTTTTGAGATTTCCCGAAAAGCTGGTTTCTCCTCCGCACAAATCTCTTTGGCATATTGACAGCGCGTCCGAAACCGGCAGCCGCTTGGCGGATTAACCGGAGAGGGAACATCACCTTCCAAGATGATTCTTTTCCGTTTTTCTTCGACAAACGGATCAGGGTATGGTACTGCAGACAGTAACGCCTGGGTATATGGATGACGCGGATTGGCATACAACTCATTCCGGTCAGCCAGTTCAACAATGATACCGAGGTACATTACAGCAATCCGATCACTGATATGCCGAACCATCGACAGGTCATGAGCGATGAAAAGATACGTCAGTCCCAGCGTGGACTGTAAATCTTCTAATAAGTTTACAACTTGCGCCTGGATCGAAACATCCAGTGCGGAAATTGGTTCATCACAAACAATCAATTTCGGTTCCAGCGCCAGAGCACGTGCAACTCCGATCCGCTGCCGTTGACCGCCCGAAAATTCATGAGGGTATCGATTGGCAAAAGCGCCATTTAATCCAACCAGTTGTAAAAGATCCTGTACCCGTTTTGTCTGTGCTGCACCTTTGTAGGTTCCATGGATTTCCATCGGTTCGCCGATAATCTGTCCAACCGTCATACGCGGATTTAAACTGGCATAGGGATCCTGGAATATCATTTGCAAATCACGCCGTTTCCGACGCAGGTTCTCCCCTTTCAGTTTTGCCAGATCATCTCCTTCAAAAAATACGCTGCCTGAGGTCGGACGATATAATTGCAGGATCGTCCTGCCGGTAGTTGACTTACCGCATCCGGATTCTCCCACCAGCCCCAGGGTTTCTCCATTGTATATATTGAAAGAAATGCCATCCACGGCATGAACTGCTCCGGTTTGTCTGGAAAATATGATTCCTTTTTTTATCGGGAAATGTTTATAGAGGTTCTCTACCTTTAGTAAAACTTGTTTTTCAGTCATTAGTACTCCTTGCCTGTTTTTGGATTGACCCAGCAGGCTGTAAAATGACCGTCCCCTTCGACTTGCTTCAATCCTGGGTTTTCTTTACGGCATCGCTCTTTCGCATAACGGCAGCGTGGTTCAAACGGGCAATAAGATGGTTTCTCAAGTAATATGGGAGGAAGTCCGTCAATTGAAGTCAAACGCCGGTATTCTGTCTCATCCATACGCGGCAAACTACCTAATAAACCGATGGTGTACGGATGTTGCGGATTTTTATAAATATCCTTGACTGGCGCAGTCTCAATAATATGCCCGCCGTACATAACATTTACACGGTCTGCCAGACCGGCAATAATTCCCAGATCATGGGTAATCCAAATAATGGCCATGCCTAATTCGTCCCGCAGACGTTTGACCAGTTCAATAATCTGAGCTTGAATCGTCACATCCAGCGCAGTGGTTGGTTCATCCGCAATTAAAATCTGCGGTTCGCAAATTAATCCCATTGCGATCATTGCACGCTGCCGCATCCCGCCTGAGAATTGATGCGGGTAATCCGATAATCGTTCGCGCGCATTCGGAATTCCAACCAGCTCCAAATATTTGACAGCGCGATCCAAAGCTTCTTTTTTCCCGGCTTTGTGATGAACGCGGTATGGCTCTGCAACCTGGTCACCGATCGTCAGAACCGGATTGAAGGAAGTCATCGGATCTTGAAAGACAACGCTGATCTTCGCTCCACGAATATTGCGGATTTGCTCGTCATTCATGGTCAATAAATCGTTCCCTTCAAAGAGCGCCTTCCCCGCAACTACTTTGCCCGGGGGGCTCGGAATCAGCCGCAGCATGGACATCATGGAAACACTTTTTCCACATCCGCTTTCACCAACGATTCCCAGCGTTTCGCCTTCCTTTAGATTAAAAGAAACTCCATTTACAGCATGTATGACGCCCTCTCGAGTTTGAAAATGCGTCTCGAGGCCTTCAACTTTTAATAATTCGGCCATAGTATTCGTCCTTATTCCTTTGACACCTCTTGATAATTTTCAAGGGCTGATTTCATTCTTTCTAAAGCTAATTCGAGTGTTTTCCGTGAACATCCAAAATTCAGTCTGACGTAGGATTCATACTCCTTGCCAAATGTAGCTCCATCATTCAATGCAACTTTAGCATTTGTTAAGAAGAATTCGGATGGATTTTGGTTGATATTCAAACCTTGACAATTAAGCCATGCCAGAAATGTTCCTTCTGGTTTAATCGATTGAATACCATCAAAATCTTCAAGTTGCCGGAACAAATAATCCCTGTTTGATTGTAAATACGCAATGGTATCTTTCAACCAGGTGTCTCCATAACGGTAGGCAGCTTCGGTTGCAGTTAGTCCTAAGACATTAACACTATCGACTAAACCTTCTCCGCCGATATCGAAAGCATCTCGCAGATTGGGGTCAGGAATGATCGCATAGGAACATTTTAATCCTGCGATGTTATACGTTTTACTTGCTGCTGATAATGTAACGGTTCTTTTCGCAATTTCATCGCTTATTGAAGCTATCGGAATATGTTTGTGGTCATCAAAGAGAATATCTTTGTGGATTTCATCCGATATGATGATGAGATTATGCTTTAAACAGATTGCTGCAATTTTTTCAAGTTCAGGTCTTGTAAAAACCCTTCCGCTAGGATTTTGTGGATTGCAAAGTATAAAAAATTTTGTTCCAGGCAGAATCGATTCTTCAAATTTGTCAAAATCAATTTCGTATTTTGATGATGAACAAGATAAAGGTACCTGACAACATGAAATTTTACGATTTGATGCCGCATTTAAAATTGGGGGATATGCCGGAGTTTGAATTAAAACCGAATCTCCTGGTTTTGCTAATGCATCAATGATCTGGTTGAAACCGATTACCACTCCTGCCGTAAATTTAATCCATTCTGGCTGAATTTTCCATTGATATTTCGATTCCATATGGTCGCAAATAATTTGATAGAGTTCAGGTTTTGCGCGACCATAGCCAAAAACTCCGTGATCAATTCGTTGATGCAATGCTTTCATTATCTCAGGATCGCAGATACAATCCATATCTGCGATCCATAATGGTAGAACATCATCCTCATAAAACCGCCACTTATTACTTTCGCTTTCTTCTCTGCGATTGGGACAAAGATCAAAATTTTTATTTATGGTACTATTTTCGTTTTTATTCATGGTATTGTTTCTCTGAGATAACGATTCGAAATCCATCTCCTCGCCAAAAGCCAATTGGTTCCAATCCTCCCCGGTACGTGCTGGTAGCATGATCTGCTGCACTTCCGAAAGAACCTCCGCGCATACAGCGTCGTATATTATTCGGTGCATTCTTTGAATTCTCGCGCCCGTCTTTGTCATTATATGGATAAGGGAAATCAGGTTTTTTGGGGTTATTGCCCCAAAGTGTCGAATTCCACTCCCAGACCAGACCGTTCATATCAAGACAACCAAATTGGCTGCAATTTTCAGGAAATATTCCAACCGTGCATGGTTCATTTAATCCAAGTTCTTGGCTGTTGCAGCAATTATCTTTCCATCCATAACCCCAAGAATATAGGAGTTCATTGTTTGAAGAATCAAGACTCCCTCGAGAGGCGTATTCCCATTCCGCTTCTGTTGGAAGTCTGACAAATTCTTTTGAAGAAATGACTCCTTCTTTTCGCCATTTTTCTGTCAACCATTCGCAGTAGGCTACTGCATCAAACCATGTCAAACTTGTTGCCGGGTAATTCCTTTTTTCAGGATCGTCTCTTTCCGGCGAATTCCACTCTCTGTTCGTCTCTTTCACGAACAGCAAATAATCTTTGTTCACAACGGGAAATTTACAGATCTTATAGGATTGAAGATGAACTTGATGGACAGGCATGTTATTTTCAAGAATATGATCACCCATCGTAAATGAGTTTTCAGGAATTATGGCAAACTCTTGAAAATCTCTGTCATCACCCATCCAGGAAAGAAGACGGCCGGCAGTAATTCTGTCATATGGCGTAAGCCAGCCTTTTGTAATAATAGCTGTAAGCCAATCCTTAATTCTTTTGCTGCTCTTGTCTTGAATGAACATTTTATTTAGAAAAGCTTCAAATAGAAGATTTGCGGAAAGAATAGCTGAAAGGGATAAGCTTTTATTATTTTCTGAAGGATCTTCAGATGGACATAATTCTGACGATAATGTTTGAAATTTATCTGGATCTTGTTCGCTAATCACTAAATGCAGGATTCGAGACAATGACCAGGCTCTATTTTGATTATGTCCGATCAGATTATTGAAATGTGTGGAAAAATCATCACCAAGACAATATTGACACGCAAAGTATTCCAGTAAAATCGTATGATCGAGTATAGTGTGATATTTCGATACAATGTTTATTTCAATTTTCTGATCACATAATTTTTTATAAGCGCTGCTTTTTAACTGATCCGCATCGAAATTTTCCTGCTGCAGCAAAAATCTGACAACTTCACTATAAAAACTCTGTACCGTTGTCGGTTTTTTCCCGATTTTTATCCACCATGAGAGGTTTTGTGTGATTTCTAAAAGATTGCCTAATGAGCCGACAGGTTCGGAAAGTCGATTTTCGATCTCAGAACATGAGAGGTCCGGATTGATGTTTCTGAAAAGGCGCTTTTTTTGAGAATATGTAAATGGTTTTATCGAATAACATTTGAATCCTTTCAGTTTCGGACTTAATCGATCGAGCATGTCATTCTGTCCGACGATGACCGCATAGGTTTCAGGATTCTTTTCAAAAAAGCTTTGTAATTCTGTTGAGATCCATTGCCAGTCTTCGTTTTGTAATTCATCGATCCCATCAATAAGTACTAATTGCGCTTCATTAATTTCTTCAGGAAGATTATGAATGCTGTCTTTGTTGTGTGCCCAAATATTCAATTCGAATATGAATGGTTTCAAGACACCAGCATCCCAATTTTGCTTTTCAGGAAGGCTATCGGTTTCCGTTCTTTCAATAGATTCCGTAATTCGGTCTACATTGAATTTTTTGTCTCCTGATACTTCCCCTGTCATGCATCGAGCAAGCATTTTGAGAAAAAAACTTTTCCCCATACCGGAAGGAGCTTTTAGAATAATCTGTTTATCGCGGCTTAACACTTCTAAAGCCGAAAAGTAATGAGATTCTTCTAAACCATTATCTGAGCTGCTTGCAACCCGCAGTCCATTGATCGCTGCATCCTCTTTTGTATAAGTTACCAATATTGGGACATATTCGTCGAAAACAGTGAGGGAATCCAGCGATATTTTATTTTGGCTTTTATTAATCAAAGAATATCCACTGTTCACTATTCAAACTCCCTCTGAATCTCATTGTCAATAAATCTTTGGATTTCAATGACATAGCCGCCCGGGTCCTTGAAAAAAGCGGATTCCGCACAAACACCCTTTGAAGGGCTTTTGATTTCTTTTACATTTTTCCCTTTGAGATATTCATACCATTCTGTAACGTTATCAACAATGATGGTCAACATGACAGCATTATCCGGCTGCGGACGCAGGCTCCCTTTATCTCCATCTACAATTCCAAAAAAGGATTTTCCGATTTGATAAATCTTCGCCATTTTTTGATCTTGAACAACTTTAAAATTGAAAATATTTTCATAAAATTCGCAAGCTGCTTTATAGTCTTCATAATAGAAAAATGTGATTTGAGAATAAATTTCCATGATTTTTTCCTCTTTTCAAATTACCAGGTACCCGGAAATCGAAGTAATCCTTCATGTGTAAGTTCGATATCATCAACTTCAGGTCGATTTGCATTTACAAATATCGGATGATAGAGGTACAGCCAGAAAGGATTTTGGTTTAAATATCGCAATGCATTCGCGTAACAGCGTTCTCTTGGAAGGACGTCATATTCTGCATGAGCTTCCCTGATGAGTGAATCCATTTTTTCATCTTTGATCCCTTGCCACCAAAGTCCTTTCTGTTCACTCGAAATCTTATCAGAGAGAATTCGATAACTACTGTGTGGTGAAGAATCAAATAAAGCAATATGGCCGGTTTTTTTTGCACCGACTTCACGGGCGTATTCAGGACGATCTTTCATAACATCAATTTTGGCGGGCAAGCCAATTTTTGATAATTGCTCAACAATATATGTGGAAGTTTCAACAGCGCGATCTGGCATGAAGGTGGGAGTTCGAAATACTAACTCCGACGGTAAGTCAACTTTCGAGAAAATTGCTTTGGCACGATCAGGATCATAAGGAATTGGTTGTAATGTGCTCTCAAAACCGCAATGAAAAGGACTGACAACTGTTGATGCCGGAACAGCCAAATCGTGCAGAACCTCGTGAATGAGTCCTTTTACATCAACTGCAAGATTGATTGCCAATCGGGCTTCCGGATTATTAAAAGGAGCTTCGAAACCGTTTAAAAATCCGATCACTGATAGTGTATTAATGCTTTTGTGCCATTTAAAATCCGGATTTTCTTCTGGTCTATCCTTAAGTTGATCCAAATTCATCGCTAAATGGATCTGTCCGGTCTTCAGCATTTCATATCGATCTTCTGCATCTGGAATAATACGGAATTCAATTTTTTGATACATTAAATCTGAAGAATATTTTTTTTGTTTTTGTAATATGATCTTTTGATTTGGTTCATAATTGGATAACTCATAAGGTCCTGTTCCAATTAATTGTTCTGTATTATGATCAAATTTGCGAATAAAAATTTCACTTAAAAAATCAGCTATGTCACCATTCGGATATTCCGATAAGACTTCAAGCGTATTGGAATTAAGAATATTAAATTCGAGTCCGGATAAATAACGCGAAAATGGTCCTGGCATTCCAAATGAATCTCTTGCATTTCGCATTTCTTCAAAGGATCTGACCACATCTTCCATTGTGCAAACTGAACCGTCATGGAAAGTAATGTCGGGACGAAGAGAAAAAATCCATTTGCGTCCGTTATCAAATATCTGCCAGCTTTGCGCTAACGCAGGAAAAATTCTTCCGTTTCGAGCTCGAACTAATGGCTCATAAATCAGATTTTGAACACTTAGGACATCCCATGCATCTGTTGTTTGACCGATTGGTAACATTCGACATTTCGATAATCCAACAATTATTTCTTTCATTATGTTTTCCGTCAAGCTAATATTTATCTATCCAGCAATTCGAAATAAGGAGAGAATTAATTATTATTGGGTTGCAATCGTGCTTTGCGCAAAAACCTCACAACAATAACAACTTTTTCACTTTTCTCAAAAGGCTTTTCCAAATTTCGAATACCTGTTATTTGTCTAAAGGATCTTCTTATCGATAAGTGTATTGATAATGGAATTCTTCTGAACTTTGGTTAATTTCCCTTACGAGCTCTGGGATTATTCCAATCAGCCAAAGAATCACCGATCAGATTGAAGGCAAGAACTGAAAGCAGGATTATGCCTCCTGGAAATAAGGCGACCCAAGGTGACTCTCTTAAAAATTGCGATGCGGCAGATACATCCACTCCCCATTCAGGAGTTGGTGGTTGCGCACCAAGTCCAAGGAAACCCAGGCTGGCGGTTTGCAAAATCGCACTGCCAAAATTCAAACTAGCCTGGACAAACAAAGGTCCGAGACAGTTAGGTAAAATGTGTTTCCAAAGCATCCTGAATGTATTCACTCCTATGGATTCAGCAGCTTCGATATAAAGAAGACCTCTAATACCAATCGCGAGTCCTCGAGATATGCGGGCGAACTGAGGAATCATCGTGAATATGACTGCGATCATTGCATTTCGTAAACTGGGACCTAAAACTGCTGTAAATGTAATTGCTAAAACTAACGTAGGAAATGATAGTAATGCGTCAACAATGCGCATTAGTACATTATCAACCCATCCTCCGATAAATCCTGAGAATATACCGATTGATACGCCTATGGAGAATGACACAGCAATTACAATTAAACCAATTAGGAGCGTATTTCTGCCTCCATATAAGATTCGGGCAAAAATATCTCTCCCCAACTGATCTGTGCCAAAAAGATGTTCTGCATTAGGAGCTATAAGTTTTTCGCGTATAGCGATTGAAGTCGGAGAAAAAGATGTCAACTGAGGAGCAAAAACGCAACAAAATATGATAATACAAAGAAGTACCAAACCGAGAATTGCTAACGGATTCCTTTTTAAGAAATACGTAATGGTTCCCAATGTCTCAGAAAATTGGCTTTTTTGCTTTGCTTGAAATGATTGATTATTCTTTAAATTCTTCATACGATTAATACCTCGTTTATCACTTTACCCGTATACGCGGATCTAATGTTCCATAGAGAAGATCAACGAGAAATGAAGACACCATATATACAACTGCGAAAAATAAAGTGGCTCCCTGTACAACAGGATAATCTCTGACACTGATTGCTTCGAACATAAATCGTCCGATTCCTGGCCAGGAAAAAACAGTTTCTGTAAGAATTGATCCGCTAAGTAATTCTGCAAATTTCAATCCCATAACTGTTATTACTGGCAAAATTGCATTTCTAATTTCATGGCGAAAAATGATGCTAAGTTTATGCAGCCCTTTTCCATTTGCAGTTCGTATATAATCGGAATTAATGACTTCCAGCATATTACTTCGTAAAAATCTGGCGATTGTCGCCCCATAAAATGCAGCTAATACCGAAGCGGGCAAAATAACATGCTGGAAGGCATTCCAGGCAACAGAAAAATTTCCTGCGAAAAGATTTCCCAGAATTAGAAATCCACCTGTTGAGGATGCTCCACTATAGACATCAACTCGTCCTGAAATGGGAAACCACCCAAGATTAAGTGAAAAAATGATCTGTAATATCAATGCGAGCCAAAATGCAGGTGTTGAAACTCCAATGAGAGAAAAAATCCTAGTTATTTGATCAAACAGGCTGTTGGGAAAGAGAGAAGAAATTATGCCAATCGGAATTCCAATAATAATTGCTAATAAGGCTGCGAAAATGGATAATTCAATTGTTGCAGGCAATCTGCTCAGGAGTTCTTGCATGACCGGCTTTTTTGTCCTTAATGAATCCCCCAAATCGCCTTGGAATAAACCGGAAACATACGATAGGAATTGTTTACTTACTGGCTCATTTAAATCTAATTGTTCACGCAAAAATTCGATTTGTGAATTCGTTGCTCCAGCTCCAAGTAATGCAACTGCTGGATCTCCCGGAATAAATCGAACCAACCCAAAAATAATTATTAACACCAGTAATAGCGCAGGAATACTATATAATAGACGTTTAACAGTAAACTCAAACATATTTCACCTTTCATTAGCCTGTTCATCCAGTGCGCAAGACTGAATGAACAGGCACATTGAAATATTAAATTTCTTTTTTTACTTGCTACTTTGCTTCTTTATACACACTCCAATATTCATTTAGTGGTGGTGCACTGTTTATTACTAAACCTTTAACTTCTGCACGTTTGAAGATAATCACATTGGGGCTAAACAGATATAAACCTGGAACCCAATTTACTAGCTCTTTCTGAATTTCAGAATAAATAGCCTTTCTTTCGTTCTGGTCAGTTGCTGTTTGAGCATTTAATATTTTTTGGTCCAAGTCTGCATTGAAAGGCATTCTAAGTGTCATTGCAGTATCTGCTAAGGATGACAGATAATCAATTGTGATATGAGCTTCCGGATCGTTGTACCAGGGTTGTCTTCCACCTAAATAGATATCAAAATTTCCGGAAACAACAATATCGCGAAATGCAGGGAATTCCATTTGAATCACTTCAACGTTGATTCCTACTTTAGAAAAATTATCCTGAAGATAGGTTGCAACCATTCCCCAAAGAGTCCCTTGGAATGTATACAACTTAAAGTTCAGATCACCTTCGTTATATCCAGCTTCTTTTAATAACGCAATTGCTTTTTCCGGATCGTATGTATAAGGTGAATTCTCTAAAATTGCCGGATCAAATGCCCAGTTATTGGATGTTAAAGGACCCATTACACGTGATGCAGTTCCACCGAGTAGATAGTCAACGATTCCGTCGTAATCAACTGCA
Organism: Flexilinea flocculi; assembly: GCF_001192795.1. GTDB lineage: Bacteria > Chloroflexota > Anaerolineae > Anaerolineales > Anaerolineaceae > Flexilinea > Flexilinea flocculi. The sequence continues at coordinate 470,326 of NZ_DF968180.1, forward strand.
TATGCCATAGCCTGTCTGACTTTCAAATCCTTTACCGGACTCGTTGTGCTGTTATTATTGAAAGCTAATTCCCGGATGATTTGGCTGTTCAAAGAGATCACTTCAATATCAGGATTTGTTTCAAATGCTTTAATGTCTTCGACTGGCAAAGAATACAACTGTCCGTTTTGTTGGCTGATATCGACAGAACCATTTTCAAGTTCCAACCGTCGCGTTGAAGCATCTGGAATAATTCGGTAAATAATCTTTTCAATCTTTGGAGCCCCTCTCCAATAGTCATGATTTGCTGTTAACACGACTTCTGTGTCAGGTGTCCAACTTTCGAAGATATAAGGACCAGAACCAACAGGTTTATTTGCGAAGTCTTCTCCTAAACTCTCAGCACTTGATGGACTGACAATCGCTGCTTCCGGCATGGCGAGCCAAGATAAAAACACAGAAATTGGTTGATCAAGAGTGATTTTTAAAGTTAATGTATCAACAGCTTCCATGGATGAAATGTATCCAAAATATCGATTCATATAGGAACTTTGATCTTTTGTCCGTTGAAGTGCTGATTTTATTGCCTCGGCATTGACTTCTGAACCATCATGAAACTTTACATTCGGACGAATTTGGAACGTATAAATTGTTCCATCTTCCGAAATTTCCCAACTTTCAGCTAAACGCCCTTCCAACTCGGAAAAGTCAGGAGATTTCCATGCTACTAAAGTATCAAAAATATTAATGATAATTTCGCTTCCAACAGGATATGCTTTACTAAGCGCAGGATCGATACAACTTGGATCTGAATCTGCAGCGATGACTAAAGTTTTTTCCCAATCAGAATCGGCTGAAACGGTTACCAATGTACTGAAAATTACCAAAATCAGTACAAATGAAAACAAGAAACAAAATTTACCTTTCATTTTCCCTCCAAATTTCAATTAAAATGTCTGTTATTCAAATAAATAAATCACTGATTTATTGAGTAACCTAAATAATGGGTAAAATAATTTAACGAAAAATAACATGATGCAGATCTTAATCTTGTAATTTCAAATATCCAATCGAATCCATTTTCAGGCAGTCATTTTAATTTTGACAATAAACTGGAAATTACAATTTTGACTTTATCAAAGGTTATAATCTAAAGACAAACCGACAATCTGTTTTCCCAATTAACTATTTTTAGTATATTTGATTCTTTCTATAGTGATAGATACAAAAATCCACTTTTTTTTGAAGTACAATTCAATCCGCTGATGGCTATTACTCGAAATATGGAAGAATTGATGGATGGTATGTTTCTTTCTGTTACGTTTAGAAACAACATAATAGTTGGTTTTCTCTCTTTTCTTAGAAGTTTTTCCAGGTTTTGAATTATTATCTTCTGGTAAAAAACAGTAACCGCTCATTATGAATGAGCGGTTACTGTTTTTTATAGAAATGCAATCTCTTGTTGGAGGATGTATTGTTTAATGAGTCCTTACATATGACCGTTTCTTAGAATGTATAGGCTGTTGTATAGGGGGCATTCCAATTTTCATACCAACCAATAATTTCACATCCTTCTGGTGTAATAAAAATTGTATCTTTCGAAGTAATGATTTCTCCATGGATATACCGGGCGGACAACTGCAGCACTACGGACATGTTCTCTGCCAGAACGGTCGGATCACTAGCGGAAATATAAGGCGATTCGACAGGTTCCAATCCAATGCCATGACCAAAGCCAAATTCTTTGATCATATCCAGACCCAATTCATTGGCTTTATTGAGGATTGATGTGTAAATTTCATTCGCTGCGATTCCCGGTCGAATGATTGAACATGCAAAGCTGCGGAGATCAGCAATTTTTGCGAAAAACTCGTCCTGGACGTTATTCAGCTTGCCTTTTAAGAGTGTTCTTGCATCATTAGCCCAGTAATTATTAACCATTCCGCACATTTCTAATCGCAGCAATTCACCTTCCCGATACTCAGTTTCATTACCGATCCCAAATTTTGGTGGATTTGCCCACAGTTTCTTGGATTTATCACCAGAAATTGCCTGCGAAACGGCATTGTATCCGCTGATATGCAAGCCGCGTTCCAATGAATGAACACGGATATCTTCTGTAAGGAATTTTTCTGTTTTTGATTGAATTGTTGCAATGTGGTGAATAGCTCCTGCGATACCATGATCGACGATTTCTGCCGCTTGTTTCAGATTGTTCAGTTCTGTCTCATTCTTAATCTGGCGTAAATCGGTTATGAAATTCACTGAATCAGAAAAATGAACGGATGGTAGCGCTTCGGTCAATCGGTCGAATACCTTTTGGGACAGATAAGTTCCTTCAAAGCCAAGATTTGATCCTGCACGAAAAAAATATCGAATTTCTTCAATTAGGATATCGGTTGCCTTCTGGATGGGATCCAGACAAGATTCATAAACAATGATGTTGTCATTCCATCCCTCGTTTGAAAAGCTGGAGGATAGCGATTTTGGGCAAATCAGTACTTTTCTCTCATGGCTCCATAATACGTACACACAGTAATTCTTCATCGTCTGAAGAAACATCATACGAATGCCTGTAATCATGGTAAGGTTTACAGGATCGGAAATGATCAATCCATCAAAATTCGATTGCTGTGCGAATGATGTTTGAAATTTATTAATTAGGTTTCTTTTCCACATAGGTTTGCCTTAGTGATTTGATCTGCAACCGTCGATACGATATAAATGATTCCATTCTTTGAAATCACTCAGTTTCCGGTATCCGCGATTCGTAATTTCGTAAGTCTCAGTGGAGTGTATGATGGCACCTTGCGGTCCATATGTTTTAATCTTTAGCACAATCACCATTCCTTTTTCAAAACTGTCAGGATTATCGATTGTGATAAATGGCCATTCTGCCTCTGAGAGTCCCAATCCATGTCCGAAACATGTCTCATCATATAATGAAATTCGAGATGAATCTGCTTTTTCTTTGATCAGTTTACAAAAATCACCAATCACAATTCCAGGTTTTAATAAACTTTGAGCGTAGATAATCAGGGATTGATTTGCCTCAAACGCATCTTCACTCTCTTTGTCCGGTTTTCCAATATAGAACATTCTGCTGCAGGCGTTCCAATATCCCAGATATTCACTGGTGTAATCGATCCGAATAAGGTTGTCTTGATTGACAAATGAAAAATCCTGAATTGGGGTAATTTCTGCTTTACCCTCAGCGCCTTGAGAAATATTCAGATGACCGATGCCACAGGTTCCAAATTCAATGGCATGCACACGAACGCGTTCAAGAAATTCGGAAAGCGTGTAATAAGACGACATCGTCGTCCCTTCCACATGATTCAGCGCGCCAATCATTCCTCGGTCTGCAATTTGTGCGGATTGGTGCAAGAATCGGATTTCCTGTTCGCTTTTAATCATGCGGTTTCGCCATAAAAGCTCATCACAATCCTGCCACTTCAGATGGTTCAATTTTGCAGATAACTGTTTGATTTCATTAACCGTCCAGGCGGGAAAATCCAGTGCCAGATTCTCTGTATCAATTTTCATGTCGGTTACACTTTTTATGACTGCGTCACAAAAAGCCTGATCCGGAGATCCCTGATTTAAGTTATAGGAGACGATCGAATGATTCCATTTCTGATCTTTTGCCACATCCAGCCAATCAACGGGGACAATCAGGACAAATTCGTTTTTTTCAGGAATTCCAACCAACGCGGTCGAATAAGGCGAATTCTCAGGGTATGGGAATAGGACATTCGTCAGATAACTTACATGGGAAGGCTGTTTGATGATGTATCCCGAAACATGCTGTAATTTTTTTTCGATATTCAAGAAAACGTTTTGGTTCATACCATTTTTTAACCCACTTCAATGATCCCATCAATAACCTTGACTGCCGCTCCGCCAAGTTTTATCGATTTGATTTGATTTTTCTCCCGGACAATTTCTAATTTGCCAAAACCCGGGCGACCAATAAAATGTCCCTGTTCCACCGGAATTTCATCTTTCTCAGCGAGTCCATAGTGAGCCATATAAGATCCTGCGGCTCCTACAGCAGATCCGGTAAAGGGGTCTTCAGAAAAATTTAACGGATCACAAAGTCTGCCATGTAATCGCGTCTCTTCTGAAAAACCGTGTGTTGTAAACACATAAACTGCCGATACTCCAAATTTTTTTAATACCGCAGCCAGTTTGTCACGGTTCATTTCCAATTTGGCGATTTTTTTCAAATCCTTAATCGGCAACATCATAAAATTCGTTCCGGTACCAACAATTTGCGGTGGACAATCTGGAATCAGATCATCCGTTGATAAATCTTTAAAACAAGAAACCATGACTTCTGCAGTCTCTTTTTCTCCAAAGACTGGTTTTGATTGCGTCATGACAACGTGGTCAATTTTTCCATTGACAGCATGGATATCGACTGGCAGTACGCCGATATTAAATTCCAGCTGGATTGTTGATATCGGCTGATCTAAAGGAACCTTCCCTTCCAGTCCAAGCATAAAAGCTGTCGCTATCGTTGGATGACCGGCAAAACCAAGTTCTCCGCGCGGAGTAAAATAACGAACCCTGAAGTCGGCTTTATCCGACGGCAGGACAAAGCTGGTCTCGGATAAATTTGTTTCTTTCGCAATCGACTGCATTTGTTGATCGGATAAACCATCTGCGTCTGGAATAATTGCGCAAGGATTTCCTTCAAATGGATTCGTGCTGAATGCATCAATTACCACAATCCTTCTGATACTCATTGACATACCTCCGCAATAACGTCCATTTCGACCTTTGCTTCCGGATCCGGGAGGCCAATGACAGCAATACAAGTTCGTGCCGGGAAATGCTCTGAATCAAAATATTTCCGATATGCTTGATTCATGTCTGAAAAATAACGCATATCGGTCAGATAGATGTTGATCTTGAGACAATGATTCAAGGATGATCCTGCAGTTTCAAGCAGTCTCTTAAGATTTTTCAACAAGGTTTCTGTTTGTTCAGCGATGTCCGAGGACATGATACCTGTATTTTCATCCCGTCCGACAGCTCCTGAAATATAAATGGAGCTGTCTTTGATGGTGTATTTTGAAAATGGCAGGTTTGAAATTCCGTTTGACATGGTGATGGTTTACCTTGCTTTCCCAGTTTCAACATACCAGTTTTCTGGCGCATGAATATTTACATTATCCTCATGTTTACTGTCAATTCCTAAAATTTCGGTGATAAAAACTTCCAGATTTCCTTTAGCGATGGTTCCCTGGATTAAATGCCCTCCGGTGATCGGAGCATTCCAGGCTGCACCGACAATGTAATGAATAGCCGGGAAAGGTTCTTCTTTTCCGTCATCCAACTTACGAAGATGGATAAATCCGCTCATACTCAATAGCATTGTCAAATTTTGGACATCCATTGCTGTCTCGTGATGCCAATTATCAGGATCCTGAGAATCAGGGGTCCAAATCATCATGCGTGCTGGTTCAAAACCACCCATAAATGCAGTGTGAACTTGAGCAAACCGAATTTGATTATCCTTAGCGAATTGCTGGATGCTTTCATAAACGTCATTTCCGGTTGTAATTCTTAGGAGCCATTCTCTGCCCTTTGAACATTGTACAGCTTGATATTTAGAATTTACCATATGATCTCCTTTATTATTGATTAGTAATTTGGATTAATTTAAATTCTGAAAGAAGTATCAGCATTTTGAAATACAAGAAGGACTCTCTCAATTCGAAATATCAGTGAAAACTTCAAAATACTGAAAATGAACATAAAAATTTGCTGCAATTCAAAACATGAAAAGAATTCTTTGTTATTGCGTTGTTTTTACGCTCCGCGTAAAAACAACGCAATAACAAGTTTTCTCTTTTTCTCAAAAGGCTTTTCCTAATTTCGAATTATTGAGAAATCTATCCTTTGTTTCCAATCCATGTTTTTCTATTATAAGGATTCCATAACAAATAGACAGATACAGAATTTATTTTTTTTATAAGGTACAATTTATTTAAGGATATGATTCGTGACGATTGCAGGACAAAATGAGCGAACAAAATGAAAAAGACATAACTGTTCCGTTATATATTCATTTAGCAAACGACCTGAATGACCAAATAAACCATGGGTATTATCGCCCTGGTGATCGGCTCCCATCTGTCCGGAAAATGGCAGAAGTTCGCGGATTAAGTATTACGACGATTCTGAATGCTTATCAGGAATTGGAAAACCGTGATGTAATCACAGCTTTACCTCAATCCGGTTATTATGTTTCCTATAAAAAATTAAACAAACCATTAGGCGCGAAATTTGAAATTTCCCAACCAAAATTGGTTGATATTATTGATCTGGTGAAATTGGTACTGCATGATTCTTTAGATGAATCTTTAGAACAATTTGGCGCTGCTTTATCTCCTGAAGAAATTCTTCCGACTGATCAGCTGAATCGTATCTTAAAGAAAGTGTTGTCATCAAAGGATATCAAACAAAATGTAACCGGTTCTGCTGAAGGAACGCGTGTTTTAAGAGAACAAATTTCAAGACAGATGTTTTTATTGAATACAAATGTCTCGGTTGATGAAATCCTGATTACATCTGGATGCAATGAGGCTATTTTTCTGGCTTTGTCGTCGATTTGCAAACCGGGGGACGAGGTCGCTGTTGAATCTCCCTGTTATTTTGGGGTTTTACACATTCTCCAGGAACTGAAATTAAGAGTTATTGAAATTCCGTCCGATTCGTCTGTGGGAATTGATATTGAAAAACTGGAATTCGCACTGAATAATTTTCAAATTAAAGCTGTCTATTTAAATTCCAATTGTAACAATCCAATGGGTTGTAGTATCCCACAGGAACGCAAACGGAAAATTGTCGAACTTACTTCACGATTTGATGTTCCTGTCATCGAAGATGATTCGACTGGCGAACTTTTTTTTGGAAAGAATCGTCCGGATATTCTGAAGGCATATGATAAAAAAGGATTGGTGATTTACTGTTCATCTTTTTCAAAAATTTTATCCCCGACATATCGTGTCGGATGGATTCTTCCGGGGAAATATATTGATCAGGTTACACGATTGAAACAGGCAATTAATGTCGGAACAGCCACGCTTCAGCAAATTACGATTGCAGAATATCTCAGCTCAGGAAATTATGAACGGCATCTGCGGAAAGTCCGAGAGATTTATCAGCATCGGGTAAAACAAATGCGTTCTGATATTTTTGAAACTTTTCCACCAGAAACTTTTGTCAGCAATCCACAGGGTGGCTTCAATTTATGGATCCAGCTTCCGAAAACAGTTGATTCTTTTGATTTATATAATGAGTGTAAAAAACAGCATATTTCTCTGACTCCGGGGGCAATTTTTACGACCGACGGGAAATATGACAACTTTATCCGTTTAAGTGCTTCTTTTTACAACGATGATAAAAAGCATTTCATTAAAACCATGGGTGAATTGGTGGATCACTGCAGCCGGAAGGATGAAAATGGTAAAATCACGTTGGAAAAACTCATGAAATAATCATTTTGTAATTCGAAATCTGAATTGGACACTTGAATCATTCAATAAAATAGCTTTATTTTTTCGAATCGTTAGTAACTATTTGAAAATACGTTTAATAAAATCGACGAAATATTTTGGGTTGGTACTTTTTTTGGGAAACCCAAAGGAATCTAATAGCGTAAAAGAAAATATACTTTGAATTGTGCTCTTGATTATTAATTTAAACTGTATATTGATCAGCTTTTTCTCATCATATACAATCAAACTAAATCATTGGTAAAATAGTATTTGATAAAATGAAATTTTCTGAATGCTACCTATCTCAAAAGATGTTATCCGACAATGATGTACAAATGAATTGTACGCTTTCCCTGTTTAATTTATTAAGTACGAATAGCCGTCCTGCAATACAAATCCTCAGAATCCTTTCAAAACAATAACTCGTTAAAGAGAAATCTTCTAAGTGTTCACAGCCATTCCTGCAGACAGGAATTTTTTCTGTATGGTTTGCTGACTGTTTGAAAATGCTTTGAATTTATTGGTTCATTTTTCAGGAATAAATAAAAAAAAGGAGATTCTATGAAGAAATTGATGACGGGCAATGAAGCGCTTGCACGCGGGGCTTATGAAGCCGGAGTGAAAGCAGCAACCGGATATCCGGGTACACCCAGTTCGGAAATACTGGAGAACATTGTCCAATATAAAGAAATCTACGCGGAGTGGTCAACGAATGAAAAGACGGCCACAGAAGCAGCAATCGGGG
>NZ_DF968180.1:479484-482393 GCF_001192795.1 Flexilinea flocculi
ATCATGACCGGCATGAAACGCCGCGTACCCACGCGTGAATGGCACACCGCTTTCCGCGGATTGTCTCAGTCCTATGCTGCTTCACCGGTGTTGGGCATGTCCGTGCTGGAAATGGATGCCGATCCCGAAAAAGCGAAAGCCCGCATTATTGAGCTGGCTCGCAAAACTGTAGAAGAAGACCGCGCCGAAGTGATTGTGCTGGGTTGTGCCGGACTTGCCGGATATGCGGAGGATATCGAACGGGAATTGGGTGTGATCGTTCTGGATCCCAGCTCAGTGGCCCTGAAAGTCGCTGAAGCGCTGGTGGATTTGGGTCTGCATCATAGCAAAGCCGGTCGCTTTTCTTACCCTCCGGTTAAAGAAATTAAGTAAAGACATGCAAAGAGTCTTACTGTTAGAAAATTTTGTTGTATTCAACCAGGAAAAAAATGACTACTTCATTTCGTAATCTTCGTCCGATGCTGAATCCGAAAAATATCGCGATCATCGGGGCTTCCGAAAAACACGGAAGTGCCGGCCGGCTTGTTCTTGAAAACCTTCATTTTTTAGGATATCAGGGCGAAATATTTGCCATCAATCCAAAAAATGAGACCGTATTAGGCCATCCTTGCTACAAGGACTTAAAATCTGTCAATAAACCGATTGATATGGTTGCAATCTTGATCGGAGCCCCGCATGTCAAATCCATCTTGGAACAAATGAAGGAGCTGCAAATTCCGGCTTGCTGGTGTCTGGCGAGCGGATTCTCTGAATCAGGAGATGAAGGTAAAAAACTCCAAAAAGAAATTGCAGCTTTTTGTGAGGAGAATCACATCCTTCTTTGTGGTCCAAATTGTATTGGCGTTGCCAATATGACGGATAAATTCGCAGCATTCAGCGTCGCTATTAATCCCAATTTGCGGACAGGCGGTGTATCTGCAGTGATGCAGAGCGGTGCAATTCTGATGGGACTTGCCAATTCTGCCCGATTCGGATTTCGCTATTTGATATCTGCCGGAAATCAGGCAGTGTTAGATATTTCGGATTACATCGGTTATCTCGCAACCGATCCGGAAACAAAAGTGATCCTTGCTTTTGTCGAAGGTATCCCGAACGCGGAAAAATTTGTTGATGCTGTTCGTGCTGCCTTCCATGCCGGAAAACCAGTCCTGATGTTAAAGGTAGGACGGTCTGAAGGTGCACAACGGGCTGTGCAGGCGCATACCGGTTCTTTAGCTGGTTCTGATTCAGTTCTGGATGCAGTGCTCCAAAAAGAGGGTGTCATTCGTCTGAATTCTCTCGATGAATTGGTGCAGGCCGCTGAATTATTTGCTGTAGCGCCATTGCCGAAAACGGATGGCATCGGTTTGCTCAGTCTTTCCGGCGGTCAGATTGGATTGGTAGAGGACCTTTCTCAGGGAATGAATTTAAATTTCTCAAAATTGTCCGATGAGACGCTTGCTGCGCTGCATGAAATATTACCATCTTTCAGTACTGTATCAAATCCTGTTGACGCATGGGGGAACGGCGATCTGGAAAAAATGTATCCCGGTTGTGTAGCTGCAGTGGCATCACAATCTGACATCAGCCTGATTGCGATGTCCCGTGACACACCGCTGGGTGTCGCTGATCGTGAAATTGAACAATCTATGCGTATAGCTGAATCTGCTGTGCGAGTAAAAAATGAATTCAAAAAAGCCGTGTTGTTATTCTCGAATTTTTCTGGAAATTTTGATCCCAAGGTGGAAGAATTTTTGAGAAAAGAAGCGATTCCTTATCTTCAGGGAACTCAGGAAGCTTTACAGGCAATACAGGCATTTGAGAAATATGCTGCTTTCCGCAGAAAACCGGCGCCCGAAGCTGCAAAAAATCCAATAACGAGTGACAAACTTGCTGCATGGAAAAAACGATTTGAAACCACAACTGAACCGCTGGATGAGGTAGAAGGCCGTGCGCTTTTGGCAGATTATGGTATTGATGGACCGCATGAATCGGTTGCATCCACGAAAGAAGCCGCCGCTGATGTTGCTGAAAAAATTGGTTTCCCTGTGGTTTTGAAAATTCTATCACCCGATATTCGGCATAAAACAGAATGTGGCGGGGTGAAGATTGGTTTGAAAAACAGACAGGAAGTCAGCGATGCTTTTGATCAAATCATGAAATCAGCGCATGCTTACAAGCCAGAAGCTCGGTTGGAAGGCGTGATCGTTCAGGAAATGATTTCGCCGGATTCTGTGGAGGTCATTTTAGGAATTATGAATGATCCCACTTTCGGACCGGTCGTAGTTTTTGGTTCTGGCGGCATTTTGGTGGAACTGATGAAAGATTCCACCCTTGCCATTCCACCGTTTACGCGACAGGAAGCAGGCGAAATGATTAATCGCACACGTGGAAGCAAATTGTTGAAAGGTTTTCGTGGAAAACCGGCGGCTGATTTTGATGCTTTATGCGATGCGCTGGTTGGCCTCTCATTTCTGGCTGTTGATTTTGCTGATCATATCGCAGCGCTGGACATTAATCCTTTGATGGTTTTACCGAATGGCAAAGGTGTCCGGGCTGTGGATGTTTTAATGGAACGCACTTCTAAATAAGTTGCTCAATTGTTAACAAAAGGAGAAAAGAAATGACAACAACATTATATGGGAAAGACATACTGGATGTCCAATCGCTGACAGATGACGAAGTGCATCTGATCATGGAAACGGCAGCGCGATACGAGCGCGTGATGAAGTCCGGCGGACGGCTGTTGAACATGGACGGAAAAACCTTGGCGACACTGTTTTACGAACCATCGACACGAACGCGGCTGTCGTTTGAAACAGCGATGCTGCGATTGGGAGGGACGGTGTTGTCGGTAGCTGATGCGAAGACGTCCAGCTCCTCGAAAAAAGGAGAAACGATCTACGATACGGGGAAAATGATCGAAGGAT
>NZ_DF968180.1:482760-663906 GCF_001192795.1 Flexilinea flocculi
CGGATCCATGGCGCCGAAGATTCAAGCGTGCATCTGGTTCCTGGAAGCTGGCGGAAAACAAGCTTTGATCACAAATCCAGAAAACATCGGTCGTGCCCTGAAAGGTGAATCCGGTACGTTAATTACCGCTTAATATAGAAAAGAGATGAAAGACGGGTGTTCTGTGGTATGAGACAGGGCACCCGTTATAACATGCGGCGTTTATAAAAAAAAAGGAGAAGCAGTACACAAAAAAAGCGTTCCATCTTGGAACGCTTTTTTTGTGCCTTTTTGGAGAACGGTTGATAACTTCTTATACCCAACCGCGTAATTTCATTGCAGTGACCACACGTTGAATGGCGACCATATATGCCGCATCACGCATGTAGACGTTTCGTTCTTTCGCCATTCCAAATACAGAATTGAAAGCGACGGACATCTTATCATCTAATTTTCCGAGAACTTCATCTTCACTCCAATAGAAGTTGGCGTCATTCTGCACACTTTCAAAGTAGGAGCAGGTTACGCCGCCACAGTTGCAGAGGAAATCTGGAATCAGGAATATATTTCGCTTCTTAATCACTTCATCTGCTTCAGTGGTGGTCGGACCGTTGGCTGCTTCCGCAATAATCTTGACCTGTTTGCTGATGGTGTTCACGTTATCCAGCGTGATCTGACCTTCCAGCGCTGCAGGAATCAAGACATCGACATCCAGGCTGCGCCATGCATCACCGGAGAGGATTTCATAGCCATTTTCAGAAGCCAGTTTCTTGTCGATCATACCGTACTGATCAGTAATGCTCATCAGGAAATGAGGATCAATGCCGTCAGCTTTATAGAAAGTGTAACTGGTTTTATCAATGCGATCCCAGCAGGAAACACATTTGACAATGCCTTTCAATTTTTCGATGTAATTGGTGGCTGTGTATTGAGCAACGTTGCCAAAACCCTGGATAGCAGCTGTGGTGCCTTTGGAATCAATCCCCAATTTTTTCATTGCTTCACGGATACAGACAACGACACCGAAACCGGTTGCCTGGGTACGGCCTAATGAACCGCCAGCGCCGACGGGTTTGCCGGTCACGACGCCCGGTGTGTATTGGCCGGAAAGCTGTGAATATTCATCCATGAACCAGCACATCATCTGTGCATTGGAACCCATATCCGGTGCTGGAACATCAGTACGCGGTCCAAAATCTTTCCAGAGGAGCCGTGCATAACCGCGAAGCAGTCGTTCTTTTTCTCGATCACTCAGAGCGGTTGGATCTACAACGACACCGCCTTTACCGCCCCCCAGCGGAACATTGGCGACAGCACATTTCCATGTCATCCAAAGTGAAAGAGCACGAACAGTATCAAAAGTTTCATTCTGGTAAAAACGTAATCCGCCTTTATGCGGGCCTAAAGCATCATTATGCTGGACGCGATACCCATCAAAAATTTTTAATTCACCATTGTCCATTCTTACAGGAATTCGAACATGAAATTCTTTTTTTGGCCAGCGCAAGAATGCACGGACTTCTTCATCTAAATCCAGCATATCTGCCACACGGTCAAATTGTTTCTGTGCTAATTCAAATGGATTGATTTCTTTACTCATTAAAAATTGATCTCCTTTTTGACCAAAATATTGTTACACAAAACCGTAATGTTAGTTTAGAGTCATTTGAGGAAACCGGCAATTGACAGAATTCGGTTAATACTCTGATTATGATCACCATAATAATATGACAATTGTTACTTTTTTCTGTCATATTCACCGGCAGCTGAAGACAGCTTGATTGCTGAATCAATGATGAAAAAATATTCTTTCATATATGATTTTGACATGAAAACAAATTGGTGATAGATTTATTTCATCAATCCGCAATTTGAAAAATGATTAAACCTTCAATATAAGAAGAGCAATAAAAAAATGTGGATTGGTATGAAATAATTGGTATGGAGGAATTGTAATGAAATTATATGGCGATACTGCGAATCTGGATGAATTGAGAGAGATGGAATCGATGGGATTATTAAGCGGTGTAACGACAAATCCAACAATCCTTTCGCAACAAGGGGCAGATGCTATGGCGACACTGCGGAAAATCACAGCGTTGCTGCCGGATTACCCGATTTTTGCTCAGGTTACAGCGCAAGATCATCAAGGAATGATCGAGCAGGGTAAGAAGATTAACACTGCCGGCAGTCACATGGTTGTGAAAATTCCTGCAACAAATGAAGGTTTGAAGGCCATTGCAGCGCTGCGAAAAATTGGCATCAGAACTTGTGCGACTGCAATTTTGACCTCTGCGGAGGCATTGTTGTGTTCTCTGGCTGGGGCTTCTTATGTTGCTCCTTATACCGGTCAAAATGAACAAGTCGGTTTCAGCGGCATTCAAACACTCAAAGAGATTGTCACAATCCTGAAAACGGCAGACACCGATACAGAAGTTTTAGCTGCTTCTATCGAGAAACCGCAGGAGCTGGCAGAAGTTGCAATGACGGGCGCTCAGATTGCAACGATTACTTATCAGCAAATGATGGATGTTTGCGGAAGAGCTGCGCCTCTGACCGGTTTCTATGTGGATCGCTTTTTCAATGATTGGAACCGGAATCATTGTTATTTTTAATCATTGGTAAAAAAAATTTTATTTCTTATCGATATTGACATCATATTTTCGCCATGATAGAATTTTTTCACAACTAATTTTTTCAGAGAAAGGAAAAATATGAAAAAGAATTTGTTAAGTGTTTTGTTGTCAATTGTATTGTTGGCATCTTTCTTAACGGTGCCGGTTTTTGCTGAAGACCCTATCACACTGGAGTTTTCCCAATGGTGGGAACCGGAACTCCCCCAAGGAGCTTTCCGTCAGTTGATCGATCAATTCGAGGAACAAAATCCTGGAATCAAAGTTGAACTCTTGAGTGGTCCCTATTCTTCAACAAAAGAACAGATTGTCGCCGGCGCTGCAACTGGAACGATGTCGGACGTTGTAGGTCTGGATGGAGCCTGGGTCAATGATTTTGTCAAACAAGGCGCGATCACCGATTTGTCCGCACTGATGAAAGAAGCTGGTTATGATGAATCGCAGCTTGCTTCGCAGATTCAGTTGAACGGTTCGACCTACATGATACCGGTCGTCAATTTTGCATCTTTGTTGTTTGTCAACAATGATCTCCTGAGTGGAGCCGGTATTGAAAAGATTCCTTCCACACGGACTGAATTTTTCGAAGCCGCAAAAGCGATTACGAATGCCGAAAAGAATATTTCCGGCTGGATTCTGCCAATTTCACTGGAAACTCCCAACGGTATCCAGAATGATGTGATGCCATGGGCTTGGGCATCCGGAAAAAGCATGATGAAAGATGGAAAACCGGATCTACTCAATGCGGATGTAAAAAGCGCTGTTGAGTATGTAAAGAGTCTGTATGATGCTGGTGTGATTGCTCCAGGCGCCTTCAATATGAAGGAACAGGATAAAGTTGAGGAATTCACCAATGGACGCGTTGGAATGATGTTCGATACGCTGGCTCACATTAATCTGATCCGCGAGCGGAATCCTGAATTGAACTTTAGTGTTGCAGCAGCTCCGGCTGAAGATAGCTATACTGGTGAACGGGGAATCACCTATGCTTCCTGGGGTATTGGTATCGCTGAAAACAGCGAACATAAGGCAGAAGCCTGGAAACTGGTGGAATTCTTGATGAGCCAGGATATCAATGCAAAATTAGCGACCATTGCCAATGCATTCCCGGGTAACGCCAATGCAGCTCCTGATCTTTCAAAGAGTGATCCGTTGTTCAGCGATGCATTTAAAGTCTATCAGGCTGGACATCCGGCGAATGAATTTGTCGGTCTGCCGGTTGCGGAGGATCTGATGCGGTCCTTCGATGAAGAATTCCAACTGATGTTGGATGGCGATCAGACAGTTGATGAAATGCTTGCTAACGCACAAGCAGCCTGGGAGAAGGAATTCTAATTTCGGGCAACGATTATGGATATGATCACACGATTGATATTTCGTGTGATCATATTTTTTGAAAGAGAAGAGAAAACAAGTGATGACGTTGAAAAGCAGACCAGGTTCTCTGGGGAAAAGGCTGACGCCTTATCTTTACCTATCCCCTACGATGGTGTTGATGATTATTCTGATGCTTGTTCCAATTGTGATCGTGATTGGTTATTCTTTTTACGACAATGTCATCATGAATAAACATCCGGTTTTCATCGGAATTAAGAATTATGCGGAAATATTGACCGACAAGAATTTCCACCAAACGATTTATAATACGGCGTTTTTTACAATTTCGAGTGTGGTTTTTCATATGATCATCGGTCTGACTTTTTCGATGCTGCTGAATTCAAAATTGCTCCATCAGACAACCAGATCGATTTTTCGTGTTATTTATGTTTTACCTTGGGTTTTTACAGCAGCAATTATTGCCATTTTGTGGCGGTTGATGCTGAATCCAAATGGTATTGTAAATTATTTTCTGAATATATTTGGAACTATTGATTCAAAAGTTGAATGGCTCGGATCCAGAGATACAGCACTCTATGCGGTGACGTTCATCAATATATGGTCCGGATATCCTTTCTATATGGTCAGTTTGCTGGCAGGACTGCAAGGAATCTCGATCGATTTGTATGAAGCGGCTGAAGTAGACGGTGCAAATTCAGTACAAAAATTTCTCTATATCACAATTCCGCAGTTAAAACCAATTATTGTCAGTATGGCGATGCTGGATTGTATCTGGACGATGCAGCAGTTTTCATTAATCTGGATGACGACTGGCGGCGGTCCGATTCGGGCGACGGAAATGTTGAGCACCTATACATATAAATTAGCTTTCAGTAAATATGAATTCTCTCAAGCTTCATCCAGCGCTGTGATCATCCTGATTTTCTCGATGCTTTTGGCGTTTATTTATGTTCGAAAACAGAAAGCGAGAGATTAATCCAATGTCAAAGACAACTGGCAGAAATATTGGGAAAATAATTGTCATCATAATGTTGCTGATCGGCGCAGTTTATGCAGGTTTTCCGGTAGTCTGGATGTTCCTTTGCTCATTCAAGCCGAACACGGAGATCTTTGCTTATCCGCCGACATTTATCTCTGATACTTTCTCGTTGAATGCATATCGCTCGATTCTGACTAATTCGGAAAAAATTCGCTTTTTCCTGAACAGCTATTTTGTTTCTTCTGTGGTGACAATTCTTACGCTGTTTGTTTCGGTTTTGTCTGCATATAGCTTCAGCCGTTTTGAATTCAAGCTGAAGAAAACATTAAATATGTTGATTATCAGTGTTCAGGCTGTTCCTCCTATTACGCTTTTAATACCGTATTTCGGTTTAATCGTCGCCTTAAAACTGTATAACACCTATTGGGCGCTAATTTTCACCTATATGGTATTTACATTGCCATATGCGATTATCATGATGACGGGATATTTTAATACCCTTCCCAAAGAATTAGATGAAGCAGTAATGATTGATGGAGGTAGCCGCTTATTGGCTTTATGGAAAGTGCTGATTCCGATTTCAATTCCCGGCATGATATCAGTCGGAATGTATACTTTTATGCAAGCCTGGAACGAATATCTTTTCGCGTTGACGCTGACAAAAACCATTGAGATGAGAACAGTGCCGATTGGTATTCAACAGTTGATGGGTCAGCATTCTTATGAATGGAATGAGATGATGGCAATGAGTATTTTGGGCTGTTTGCCAGTTCTTTTATTGTTCCTGTTCTTCCAGCGTTATTTTATCGAGGGAATGACGGCAGGATCCGTAAAAAGCTGATTAAAATTATTGATCTACAAGAAAAGGAAAAATAGAAATATGTTAATGAATATGAAAAACTTGCTGGCAGTGGCAAACAAAAATTACTTTGCAGTGCCTGCTTTCAATATCAGTGATTATTCCATGCTGAATGGAATTTTCGAGGCTTCGGAGGAAAAACAATCTCCGCTGATTATTGCCATTCATCCGGATGAATTAAGTTTTATCGGGGTCGAGGTGGTAAAAGCAGTGATTGAAAAAGCAAATAAAACATCGATTCCTGTCTGTATTCACCTGGATCACGGATCAAAATTTGAACAGATTGTATTGGCAATTCAAAGCGGTTTTACATCCGTGATGATGGATGCGTCCCATTTTTCTTTTGAAAAAAATATTGAAGTCTGCAGAAAAATTGTTGAAACGGCACATGCTGTGAATGTCTCGGTTGAAGGAGAACTGGGCACCATCGGTTCAACGGATGCACAGGCTGAAGCCGGTGCCGCGCAGATTATTTATACAAATCCGGATGATGCCGTTCAATTTGTTGAAGCGACCGGAATTGACTCACTGGCCATAGCGATCGGGACATCTCACGGTATCTATCCAAAAGGAATGAAGCCGGAACTGAAACTGGATTTGCTAAAAATTATCAAATCGAAAGTCTCTGTCCCCCTGGTTTTGCATGGCGGTTCTAACAATCGGGACGACGAAATTGCTGAATCTGTCAAACTGGGTATTAATAAAATTAATATTTCCAGCGATATTAAGGTGGCTTATTTCGATAAGATGCGAGAAGTATTAAAAGATAGCAGCTTGAGAGAACCCAATGTCATCGAGCCATCTTGTATTCAGGCGATGAAAGAAACGGCGTTCCATAAGATTGAATTATTTAACGCAACCGGTAAAGCTCTTCTGTATAAATAGGCTGAGAGAAAAAACAGGGTAGGGAATCGGATTCAGACATTTTCGCGGATTCCTTCCCTTCCCGAAATTTGATTTGAAAGCGCTCTTTTCACAAGCGTTTAAAAAATAAGAAAGATTCATCGTTGTTGTGTTGTTTTAATTTTGAAAAAAAAACACAACAACAATAAATTCTTTTCATATTTCAAATTATTGGAATCGTATAAATGATGCAGGATACAATTAAAGAATCGGAACAATTCTTCGGTTATCTATAAAAGTTGTGCATAGATAACCCGCTACAAAATTATAAGAAACGAGCACAAATCCGATCGAAGTTTTTCGAAAAAGAAAATGATGCAAGCAAGTACAAAGAACGCTTTTGATTCTTTTTTTATTTCGGAGAAAATAACATGGGCATAATTCAATCTAAATCCGTCATCGAAACTATCAAAGATAATTATGATCAAATCTTTTCGTCAGAAAAAAAGATCGCTGATTTTATTTTAGCTTCTCCTGAATTGGCAGTGAATGCCAATGTCTCTGAATTGGCAAATTACAGTAATGTCAGCGATGCGACGGTTATACGATTCTGTAAACATATTGGTTACCAGGGATATTACCAACTGCGGATCAACCTTTCCAGAGATCTGGGGCGGAAACAAAGCCGTTTTATTGAATCCACGAATGGTGAAGCGGATACAGTTGACAACCTATTTAAAATGATTGCAGCGGACATGATGCGGATCGGACAAAACATTGATCAGAGCACCATGGTCAATTGTGCTAATTTAATAAAGAAATGTAATCACGCTCATATTATTGCGGTTGGAAATACCAGTCCGTTTGCTCAATATATGGGTTTTCGCTTAGGCAGACTGGGGATTAAATGCTCCTATGGAATTGTGGCTGAATATTTTATGAATCACATCAATTTGGCTGAAAAGGGTGATATTGTGATCGCAATCAGTCAATCCGGCTGTTCAAAACAGGTTGTCCAGGCGATGGAGCTGGCAAAAGAAAAATCATTGAAGCAAATAGCGATTACTGCCTACAAATATTCCCCGGTCAGCAGCCTTGCGGATTATTTGCTGCTATCAGATGTCGGCGAACGAACTGTTTACTCTTCCAAAAATTACTCTCACCTGTATGAAGCTGCGGTAATTGATGCTTTGTTATACTTCGTAACCAATGAAGAGACAATCAATGCCAATGATGCGGATAAACCCGAAATTATTTTCTCGGAATACAAACTGTAATATATTATCTCGCTGATCCGGACGGTGCAATTGTAAGATCCTTACAATGTCCAATCATTCGGAATATGAAAGAATACTTGCTGATCTCATGGCTTTTATGCTTCGTGAAAAGGTATGAGATCAGCAAGTTCCCTCTTTTTGTTCGAAAGGTTTATCCATATTTCAAACAACAGATGAAAAAAATTCAACATCCAATAATGAAAATTGAATTCTATTTTCGCAGGAATTGCTGATCGCTGGATATCGAAATATTCAATCAAGAAAAAGCAAATTATAATTTGTGTATCTTATGTGTTACCGTATCAGATAACCATGCAGGAATTCGAAATTTAATCAGATTTTGAACAAAGAGGGCGTGTGATCGATTATTCGGTTTTTTTGCGCTTTGAGCAAAAAACGAAGAACCAAACACCTTTTTCATATTTCGAAATGCTGATCAACATGAAACGAGGATGAAAGCTTATGTGGAGACCAGGTATTGCTGAAATTTTGATTGTTTTGGTGATTGTCATATTATTATTCGGACCCGGTCGTATTGCGAAAATCTCAAAAGAATTGGGGAGCAGTATCAACGCCTTTAAAGAAGGTCTTTCCGGTGAAAAGAAAGACGATCAAGAAGAAAAAGCCAAAACTGATCAGGATTCCGATCAGAAGTCAGAAAAATAATCTGAAAATCAGCATTTGAATCGTCAATTCAATTGATTCAAGCGAATTTTGCCTGCAGTCCCGATATTCATTGAATCTCATCTTGTAAATCAATGGCCAAATCTCTATAGAGGAAAAGAAAAAGATGAAAAAAATTATTAACAATGCGGATCATGTTGTCCAGGAATCAATAGAAGGACTTGTTAGCGCTTACGAACGTTATTATACAAAACACCCCGAAGTGAATGGCATCATTTATCGAAATCGGCGGAAGGGAAAGGTTTCCCTTGTGGTTGGCGGAGGCAGCGGACACGAGCCTTTATTTGGAGGTTTTGTCGGAAAAGGCATGGCTGATGCAGCGGCATGCGGCAACATATTTGCATCACCGGATCCAGGTACGATTTGTCAAACTGCATATGCGGTAGATGAGGGCAAAGGAATTCTGTTTGTTTATGGCAACTATGCGGGTGACAATCTGAATTTCGATGCAGCAGAGGAAATATTGGCCGAAGAGGGTATTCAGACAGCTCATGTTCGCGTTTGGGATGATTGCGCATCAGCTCCACCGGAAAGGACTGAAGATCGCAGAGGTATTGCCGGTGATGTATTTGTCATGAAGATCGCCGGTGCTGCTTGCGATGCCGGGCTGACGCTGGAAGAAGTCAAAACTGTGACCGAAAAAGCCAGAAACAATACGCGTTCTATCGGAGTTGCCACTTCGCCAGGTTCAATCCCCGGTTTGAATAAACCTACTTTCGAATTAGGCGAGAACGAAATTGAGTACGGCATGGGATTGCATGGAGAACCGGGAATAAAAAGAACGGTCATGGAACCGGCAGATGTATTGGCTGAAACACTGTACGTCAATTTACTGAAAGATATGCCTGTACAATCCGGTGACGAAGTCTGCGTTTTGGTTAACGGATTGGGTTCCACGACTGTTCTTGAATTGAGTATTATTTATCGCAAAATCAAAGAATTATTAGATCGGGATGGTGTGATGGTTCATGACGCGGAATTGAAAAGCCTCTGTACCTGCCAGGAAATGGGCGGCTTTTCGGTTTCGATTATGAAACTGGATGCTGAGTTGAAATTGTATTTTGATCAGCCTTGTTTTACTCCCTACTACGCGAAGGAAGGAAGATAAAACTGTGGAGACGCTCTCGGTTAACAAACTGAAAGAAATGATCCTGTATGTAGCGGATCAAATCATCGAAAGCAAACCACTTCTGACAGAATTGGACAGTGCCATCGGGGACGGAGATCATGGAATCGGCATGGAAAAAGGTTTTCTGAAAGTTAAAGAAAAAATTTCGGCCATGAATCCAAGTGAGAATGTCTATGATGTCTTTACTGCGACTGGCAGAGCTTTGCTTATGTCCATGGGAGGCGCCTCCGGCGTTATGTTTGGTCATTTCTTTGCTGCAGGAGCAAAAAACGCAGAACCGAAAACATTTCTGAATCCTGAGGATTTTATCGCGCTAATGCAGAAAAGCCTGAATACCATCAAAGAAACCGGTAAAGCGAACATCGGCGATAAAACCATGGTCGATGCATTAGAACCGGCGGTCCAGGCAATGAAAATGCAAGGAGGGACATCCTTCATCGATCTGTTCAGAAGCGCTGAATCAGCAGCAAAAGAAGGCGCTGAGAAGACAAAAGCATATCAGGCAAAGTATGGCAGAGCAATCTTTCTGATGGAACGTGCAATCGGGCATCAGGATCCAGGCGCCACATCAGTCTGGATCATTTTCAGGTCTTTGCGGGAATTTGTTGAAAAATTTACTGAAGGAAAGCAGGCGGGATAACTGCGGTTATTTCTGCAGCCGGATTTCAATTTATTTATAAAAAAACTTTTTGTTGTTCTTATCGTTTTACGCTTCGTGCAAAACGATAAGAACAACAACGATTATTCCTTTCCCTGTTTGGAATTGATGCTCACCACAGAACCGTAGTCCAGAGATAATTGTACGCCGCTGCATCGTTCGCTTGCCATTTCTCGCGGACAAGATTCACATCTCCGCTTAAACAGCGATAGGATGCACTTTCAATTTCCCATGGTCGAACGGTATTGGGGATTCGCTTGCCAGGGTTGATATGCTGCGGTTGACAGTATTCTCGCGTGAACCCAGTTCCGCCTTGCGAATATACGCCGTTCTCCAGTGTATATTCAATAGCTGCTCTTACATTTTCGGGGTTGATGTCATTCAGCATTAATGCGGACGCATCCAAAATATAGTCGCCTTCGGGTTTCATTACAGCAAACAGTTCTTTTAAATGGCTGCGAACATCATTTTCATTACCGCGAGCCAGTATTTCATATCGGACGCCCCCGCTGATTGCAAATTTCCCTTTAAATGCCTTGGCACAGGTTTGCAGATCACCCTTGTCCAGATGATAAATCAGACTTCCTGTCGGCAATTCTTTTAGAGAATTGTAATGTGTTTCCCAATTACCCTCACCATAAAACAAGATTTGATATCCTTTGGAGATAATCTCCTCAAATATCGGTTTAAGCGTCGGCCAGAAGATTGTGTCAAACGTTTTTCTGGTAAAGAACGGCACACAACCGCGATGTGCCCAGATGGTGATAGGTACTTTTTTATCAGGATCAGCAGAACCCAATGCATTCGCAATAATATGCGGGATAAGCGCCTCGCATGCTTTCAGAACATCAGCAGGCCGTTCGATTGTATCAATTGCCGTTTCAATGTAACCGCGGAATTTATCAGCCAAAATATCCAGAGGCGCTTTAATCATGCCCGCGTTAGCGCTTACCACACCTGACTCATATTTTAATTTGGCTGCTGCCGGACCGAAAGCATTCATGTAATTTGCATATGCGAGCGCTCCCGAAATAAGCGCAACGTTATGATCCATTGTCACCGGTTCACCGATGTTTGCCAATCTTGTGGTTGCACGTGGGAACCATTTTGAAAATAGGAAAGCAGTCGGGTCATCAGAGAATTCATCGTATTCGTTCTCAAACATGAACAATTGTTTCTTCTCAGCTGGTTCACCAAACTGATTGACGCTTTTTATATCTACATCCACACCCGGGCAATACAGATATTTCCAACTTGCAGATTTTGCGAGCCCATAATTACTCCAGATCGCATTTAGCATGACCGCATCATTTCCCATTTCCTCTGCCATTTTTCGAGTACAGTCAAATGCCAGTTGATAGTCACAGGCTACTTGTTGGTTGGTCAAACCGGCATATCTTGCCGCTACTTCCTGGTAGAGAAATCGAATTGGAATACGATCTGGTGTCCCACCATTCATCGCAGTTATATACCGTCGAAATCTTTCCTGATATTTCTTTTCAATTTCTTTGGATTTAAACATTTCTTGTCCCTTCAGTTAACCTTTACCCATCTTCGTGTCTTGCTGCTTTCGAAAATCGCTTCGATCACGCGCATTTCCTGCAGTCCGTCTGAAAAAGTTGCATATTCACGGATCATATCCGGATGATCCATCGAGTCATAGAAATGTTGAAAATGGTTTTTAAAAGCATCCGGAAATCCTTCAACATGTCCTCCGGGATATCCGGAAAGCGCGGCTGCAGGCGCAGAAAGGAGGTTGGGATCTTTGGTAATAATCCTGTTTGGCTGCTCCCGAAAACCGATTTCCAGATTATTGGAGTCTTCGCTGTCCCAGGTAAGAGCGCATTTTTTTCCGGCGACTGTCAGAAACGTCTTATTTTTCCTTCCAGCCTGCATAGAAGATACAAAACAACTGCCCAGCGCTCCGTTTTCAAAGCGGAGAAGAATGGCAGCCATATCCTCTGTATCGACAGCAATACGTTTTTGATTGCCATCTTTATCCGTAAAAATCCTTTCGGGGTAAACGCAATTGAACTCAGCCATAACTTCTGTGATTTTCAATCCAGTCACATATTGAGCCAGATCGATCCAATGAGAACCGATATCTCCGACAATACGTGTCAGTCCGGAATTTTTACTCAGTAGTCTCCAATTGAAATCCGTCTCAAATTGCAGCCAATCTTGAACGTAACCGCCCGTAACGGCAATAATTTCTCCCGTTTTTCCTTGATCAATTTGGCGTTTCATCTCATTGGTCATCGGGTAAAAACGGTTATGCAAGTTTACTCCAGCTGCAATATTGGTCTCTTTCACCGCAGCGGCTAATTTCTCAGCTTCATCAACGTTCGTTGTAAAAGGTTTTTCGCAGATTATGTGAATTCCGTGATTGATTGCGCACATTGCGATGGGGAAATGCGTGTGATTAGGCGTACAAATATGAACTGCATCTAAAGGTATTTGATTCATCATGTCTTGATAATCTGTGAAAGCGTGCGGGATATGATAAAGCGCAGCTTTTTCTTTGACATTTTCTGTATCACACAGAACAGAAATCTCAACATTCTTGGTTCTGCGTAACGCATCGATATGCGCGAGACCGATAAAACCGGTTCCAATGACACCAACTTTCTTCATTGACATGTTTCTGTTCTCCCTCTGCTGTTAAAAGAAGTTTCTAATTGAATATCTGATAGAGAAAGTTATTTTTATTCCTTTTTGATATGACAAGTTTCTCTTTAGAGACACTTGATTTTTCATCTTGAGATGCGGTATACTCTGAAATATCATCACTCATTGATATAAATATATCATACACCGTTTTTGCAGCAAAAGAACCGTCATCGATATCGACAATTCACAAATTAGATGGATGATCAAATCATCACTGATACTAAAAATCTACATATTTATTGAATTGTCCTATCGATATCATCATTTTCGGTCTAAGGAGTGTCAGCTTCTTTTTTTGAAATTAATGAATGGAGGGATATAAATGAAGAAAATTCTATTTTTGTTGTAACCCTTGTTCTGTTATTAACATTCGTTTCAGCAGCATCAGCTGAAAGAGCGGCGTTAGAAACACAGGGTTTGAAAGTAGCCTCCATAAACTGGACAAATGCCCATGGCTGGCGATCAGTTTATGATGCTCAGCTTCGTGAAGTTGCAGAAGAATACAAAAAATTGGGGATCATCTCACAATATGATGAATATTGTCCCAATATGGATTCTGCTCAGGAAGTTGCCATGTTTGAAACAGCAATCAATGAAGGATATGACATCATCCTGATCAATGCTGGCGGATCTTCCGGATTGGATTCCTGTTTTGAACAGGCAGAGGAAGCCGGAATTCTGGTTGTCCCGGTTGATAATCTTTATCCCTGGGCTGGTTCTATCGGAGTGCAGACTGATCAGACTATCTGGGCAGGAAATAGTTGTAAAGCATTGTGTGAAGGAATCGGCGGGAAAGGTGATATCCTCATGTTCCACGGCCAGATGGGCGCGACTGGCGCCGGTATCCGAGGAGATGTCTGGCAAAAATGTCTTGCAGATTATCCCGATATTAAAGTGGTTTATGAAGGCGCTCATAACTGGAGCCAAACCGAATCCAAGAAATTAATGGCGGAAGTGCTTGCATCCGGGATCAAATATGATGCAATCCTGACTGAAGAAGCCTGTGTCGGTATTTTGGAGGCTATTGAAGAAGCAGGAGCCCCATATCCGAAGTTCATGACATCTGACGAAGAAGTTGGATATTTGCGGATGCTGAATCGGATCAATGCCGAAAAGAAAGTTATCGATTTCTATATTATCGAGAATCCCCCGGGAATTGGCGCCAGCGCTTTGAAACTTGCAGTCCGAATGGCAGCTGGCTGGGAATTTGCTGATGGCGTGTTGAAGGAAGGTACCGACGGAAATCAGGTCTATTATTACACTCCGACCTACATTGTTACTCCGGACACACTCTCCAAGGCGATTGAAGATACGGCAGATATGGCTGACACGGATCAGGTTTCTGCATATTTGACCGAGGAAGTAGCTAATGCTGCTTTCAAATAAAATGCTTTGCACGCTTTAGACCGGATTATCGGTAGTTTGTAACAGAAATAAAGCCTACGAGCCCGTGAAAAATGGCTCTGTAGGCTTTATGAAATCTAATGCAGCAACATGAAATGTGGATGAAACCTTGTCGAAGGCGCGAAGCAATCTCCTGACACACGCGAGAACAGATTGCTTTGTCGGTCTACCGCTCTCCTTGCAATGATAGATTAATCCATGAATGATTCATCATATCAATCTTTTGCCGAATCGCAAAACTATTTGAAGAACTACGAATTTTTTGTAATTCGAATTTATAAATCTAAAGAGAAGCAGGAGGATCGAAACTTTTGCTCGAACTATTAAATATTAAAAAGAAATTTGGTGCGGTGACTGCGCTGGATCGTGCTTCATTTGCCATGGAGAAAGGTGAAATTGTTGCATTACTTGGCGCTAACGGATCAGGAAAATCTACTTTAGTCAAAATATTAGGCGGTACAGTCAAAAAAGACGCCGGCACTATCAAAATCGATCAAAAACCGGTCGAAATACGAAGCAGTGCTGAATCACGAAATCTCAAAATTGCGGTCGCTTATCAGGAATTGAGTTTGATCCCCAAAATGACAGTTTATGAGAATGTCATGATGGGACACTTCATTAAGGGCAAATTCGGTCAAGTGGATGAGCGAAAAAACCGGAGCTTCGTTGCCAGTCTATTGGAGAAATACGGCGCAGATTGCGGCCTGGATGAATACCCCAAGGATCTTCCTTCTTCAACACTCAGCATAATTGAGATTGTCAAAGCGGTATCCTGGGATCCGGATATTCTGCTTCTGGATGAAGTTACTGCTGCATTGCACCACAATGAAGTGGAAATCCTTTTCTCTAACTTGCGGGCGCTATCCGAAAAAGGCGTTTCTATTGTTATGGTTACCCATCGGCTTGGAGAAATATTCAATATCGCTTCACGAGCTGTCATTCTGCGGAATGGAGAATCGGTTGCGGATGTTGATCTGAAGAAGACGGATATTAATAAAATTGTTTATTATATGACGGGCAAAATCCCTGAAATTGTCGAAAATCCATCGGATGAAAAGCGTTCCGGAGAAGATGCGGTTCTTATTGTGGATAACCTGACAATCGGAGAGTCGGTCAGAAATGTCAGTATGCGCGTAAACCGGGGTGAAATCATCGGATTAGGTGGATTGGAAGGTCAGGGGCAGTCTCAATTTTTGCGATCAATCTATGGAGCGATACCCTTGGAGAGCGGGTCAATCACAATTGCTGGCAGAAAAGTCGATTATAAAAGTTCGGCGGATGCAGTTAAGGATGGAATCGGCTTTATTTCCGGTAATCGAAATCGCGAATCCATATTTAATCTGCGGACAATCGGGGAAAATATATTCAGTGCAAAAATGTCGATGGGGAGAGATTTTTCCCCTATATCGAATCGAATGATTATTCAGCAGGCCAATCAAATAGTCCAGGAGTATGATATAAAAATCGGCCAAATTAACGATCCGATCACATCTTTGTCAGGCGGAAATCAACAGAAGGTGGTTTTCGGACGCTGGATTCTTGTTTCTCCTGCAATTCTATTACTGGATGATCCAACAAAAGGCGTCGATGTGTCCTCCCGTCGAGAACTGCATAATTTCCTTCGTAAAGCCGCTGATCAGGGAATGACGGTTTTGATCGTTTCATCCGATAATGATGAATTATTAGAAATTGCAAACCGTATCTATGTGTTTTATGAGGGGGGTATTCATTGTATGCTCTGCGGTACAGACTGTACTGAGGAGAAGCTGGTATCAGCCATGATGGGCATGACAGTAAAGGACTCAGCAAAATGATGGAAAAGACAAAATGGTTTGACAGATTTAAAAGGCAGCCTGAGTATATGGGTGTAATCCTATTAACCGCTGTGATCATTCTCAACATTATCACACAGGGTTCAAGCTTTTTTAAGACGTCATCGCTGCAGACGCTTTTATCCACCAACACGCCGTTGATCATCCTTACGATGGCTCAATGTATTGTCCTGATATCAGGTAATATCGATATTTCAACCGGTATCACGATGACGCTGGTGAATGTATTTGCCGTGATGATGCCAACGAAAGTCTCCTGGATGCCGGTTTGGGCGGCTTATGTCATTGCATATTGTCTTGCGGTTTTGGTTGGATTTACGAATGGTGTACTGGTGGGATATTTTCGAATTCCTCCAATGCTCGCAACTTATGGAATGTCTTTTATTGTATCCGGAACCTGCCTTCTCATCAGCGATCGCCCGCAGGGTAAAGTCGCTAAAGAACTTTGGAAGATCTATAAAGGCAATTTTCATGGAGTTCCGAATTCATTATTCCTGGTTATTGCTCTGATTCTCACCTGGCTGGTTATTCGAAAATTTAGCGGGGTAAAAGAGATTTACGCCCTGGGCGGCGATGAAAAAAACACGTATTTAACCGGGGTCTCTACCATCCGGACGACAATTCGGGCTTACACGATCAGCGGAATTTTTGTCGGAATAGGCGGAATTGCCTGGACACTCATGCTGGCATCTTCCAATCCGTTGACAGGCGAGGCTAAGACGCTTCAGTCGATTGCAGCAGCATTGCTCGGGGGAACCTTAATCTCTGGAGGTTGGGGCACAATGATCTGCGGCGCATTGGGCGCACTGTTTTTTGGACTTGTAACCAACACAACAACCTATATGTTTATCAAGTTTATTCCTAAATTTGTTCCTGGATTTTCTGTTTCAACATATTATCAGGATTTTGTTGCTCAGATCATCATTTTGCTCGGTATCACACTTTCAGTTTTCGTGAGTAATCGAACCAGAAAACTTGTGAAACGGGCTGTCCGGATTAAGAGAGAGGATGAACTGTGATGATTCTTAAAAAAATAAAATCTTTTTTCAACAATACTGCGCTGATGGCACTCGTTTTGTCTCTTTTGTTGTATATAACCATGGTAATTTTCCGCCCTACTGCGCTCAGTCTCAACTCCATCGCGACAATATTCTCAACGGCTTCTATGCTGATTTTTGTATGTGCCGGACAAATGATTGTCATAACTTCCGGTGACGGGATTGATCTTTCTGCTGGTGCGATGATGTCCACGACTGCCTGCATCACGGTCGAATTGATGAAAGGGGACAACGAAAAATTACTACCCACAATCCTGGTGTGTATGGCTTTTGGATTTTTTATCGGAATTCTTAATGGGCTCGGAGTTACCTACATCGGGATACCTGCGCTTATTATGACGCTTTGTATGTCCACTGTTCTGACAAAATTACAGATCGTTATTTCCAACGGTGCACCGCGCGGTACTGTATCGAAAGAATTGTCATCCAGTTTGACGACGAGGTTTTTTGGCGTGATACCAGGGATTATGATCTGGGCATTCTTGTTCTTCCTGGTTGTGGTTCTGTTCCTTAAATATACAAAATTCGGACATCGTTTGAATCTGATCGGCACGAATTTTGAGGCGGCCAATCTTTCCGGGATTCGGGCAAAACGTGTTCGTATGCTTGCCTATGGACTTGGCGGAATGATGGCGGGTATCGGCGGACTTGTTGGGGCAGGCTATTTTCGTCAAATGCAAGTTTCGACCTTCAACAGCTATACGATGCAGTCTATTTCAGCTGTTGTTATTGGCGGCACTATGCTTTCAGGCGGAAAAGCGAATTATCTGGGTACTGTATTTGGCGCTCTGCTTTTAACCGTACTCAGCCAATTCCTTTCTTCCATTAATACCTCCGTGGCGATGCGTAATGTGATCATGGGAGTCATGCTGATTATTCTTCTTATCGCGTACAATCGTAAACCGGCAGTTCGGCAATAAATGGCCCTTTTTTCAGCGATTCAAATCTTGGGGGAATTTTTTATTATTGGATTGATCTTGCATTTCACGCAAGTACAATTTTTCCGGATTGATTAGAAACGTAAGTCTTTATTGGAATGGCTGAGGCTGCTTGGTCAATAATTCGAAAAATGGATTAACTTTTCGAACAAAAAGAGGAAATATGATGTGTATATTTTGAATTATTGTTACTTGGTGATACGTTGCGATATCGAAGTAAAATTGATCAAAGATCGTTTTTGTACCAATGGGCAACTGCCCCGACCTATTTTATGAACAATTTCAAACAGGTAATTTAAGTGCTGTGCGTTTTCTACAGCCTAAATTTAACAAATAATAAAGAAACAGGAAGTTTGATATGACAAGGCCAATTACTTTAGCAGCAGGACAATGGGGTGATTTGCCCCTGGAGGAATTATGTAAAATCGTCAGCAGATTTGGGCTTGATGGTTTGGAATTGATGTGTAATGAGAATATGTTTGATGTTGAAAAAGCGGCAGTCAGCAAGACATATTGCGATGATCTTCATGAAATGCTTGAAAAATATCATCTTAATATGTGGGCTGTTTGTGCCGCTTTAATCGGCCAATGTGTGGGCGATTTATATGACCAGCGGCTTGATAACTTTGCTCCGCAAAAATATGCCGGTAAGCCGGAAGAAATACGTGCCTGGGCGATTGATACCATGATGAAGATTCCAACTGCCTGCAGGAATTATGGGCTGAATATTGTGACCGGATTCCTGGGATCGCCGATTTGGAAGTTTTTCTATTCTTTTCCGCAAACCACCGAGGAAATGGTTGAAGAAGGATTCCAGGAAATTGCCCGATTATGGATTCCGATTCTGGATGAATTTAAAAGGAAAGAGATTCAATTTGCATTTGAAGTCCACCCGACTGAAATCGCCTATGATTACTATACAACACAGCGTCTATTTAAAACGCTCAATAATCATCCTGCATTTGGCTTGAATTTCGATCCCAGTCATCTGATCTGGCAGGGCGTCAATCCGGCAGTTTTCCTTCAGGATTTTTCCAGCCATGTGTTCCATGTCCATTTAAAGGATGCGGCCGTCGTTTATGATGGAAGAACTGGCATTCTTGGTTCTCATCTGCCATTCGGCAGTACGCGGCGTGCCTGGAATTTCCGTTCATTGGGACATGGCCATGTGAATTTTGAGGAGATTATCCGCATTCTCAACGAAACCGGTTATGACGGACCACTTTCTATCGAATGGGAAGACAATGGCATGGATCGCTTGTTCGGATTAGAAGAAGCGGTCAAATTTGCCCGAAAAATAAATTTTCCGGCTTCTGGAATTGAGTTTGATTCTGCGCTGAAAAATCAATAGAAACCGACAATATTTAATTGAGAATAAACCGTTGAGATGGTATTTCTGACCAACAATTCGAAATACGAAAAGTATTCTTTGTTGTTCTTATGGTTTTATACGAAGCGCTCAACCATAAGAACAACAATTTTTTTTCATAATTCAAAGGGTTGTTTCAAATTCCGCGTTCTGATTTCTAATCTGGTAAATCCCATCTCTCGTATATGCTTTTTCAATAGGATTTTTTTGTGTGGCATTTCTGAATCATGAAATGCGAATCAACTGTCAGACGCTTTTGAATATCCTATTCCGCTCTTTTATATCACTTGTTGATATAAAAGAGCGATAGTGAAATAGGCAGATAAAATTTTCCGGGTATATATACCATTATTTACATAAACAGATGTTCTATTAAAGCGATGTTTTATAAATTTTCTGACGATTTGATATATGAACAGGACGATTCATTTTTATGATTTTTTTTGTTTTATATAATAAATTACAGCAAAAAGGTCTCTCCCGTTGTTCGGACAGTAAATTAGAATTTCAAAATGCTGATCTATATCGGATTTATATCAATGTGTAATATAATATTTTTATACTTTCAATATTTAATACATTAAAGAGGCGAGATGGCTGGTTCCATTCAGAAATCCACAATTAAAGACAACAATCTTCAGACGATTTTTCGGATTATTCAGCGCTATGGCCCTCTTGAACGCAAACATATCCAGGAATATTCAAAATTAAGCTGGGGAACTGTTTCCAAATTTACTGCTTTGTTGGAACAGGCAAAAATCATTGTTCAAAATCCAAATCCAGTCAGCAATGTGGGTAAAACGCCATCTTTGCTGGACATTAATGGAGAGGATCATTATATTGTTGGTGTTGATTTAAATTTTCGGGATATTCGCATTGTCATTGTTGACCTCAAGGGGAATATTATTCGCTCTCAAATTGCTGGTGTTCCGGACAGCAGTCAGATGATCCAATTACTTTTGGAACGATTGGAGACGACTATTCAGCCATATCTTGCGAATAAAAACTTGATTGCCATCAGTATTGCCACTCAGGGCAACATTGACAGCGAAAAAGGAATTGCTCTTTATCTTACATTTGCGCCAACCTGGCGCAATATCAGACTGAAAGAAATTGTTGAAGAGAAGTTTCATATTCCTACCTATATCTTCCACGATCTGGACTGTGTATTAATTGCAGAAAAATATTTTGGTAATTCAATTGATGACAGCTACCGAACGGTA
This sequence comes from Flexilinea flocculi, assembly GCF_001192795.1. Classification (GTDB taxonomy): domain Bacteria; phylum Chloroflexota; class Anaerolineae; order Anaerolineales; family Anaerolineaceae; genus Flexilinea; species Flexilinea flocculi. Next base: position 503,631 of record NZ_DF968180.1, read on the forward strand.
ATTGCGCTTAATACAAATTATGGCATTGGTATGTCGCTGATGATTAATTCTCAAATTTATGCAGGTGCGAATCATCGCAGCGGTGAATTAGGACATTCAGTGGCTGTACCAAACGGCGCTCTTTGCAGCTGTGGAAAACGTGGTTGCCTGGAGGCATATGCATCAAAAGTTGGTATAACCAATCGATTCATTGATGCTGTAAATAATGGAACGCCAACGATGATGAATGTCGCTGATTCTTTCAGTATTAAGTATGATTCAATCAAACGATTTGCCAAATCGGGAGACTTGCTGTGTCAAAAATTATTTGAGGAAGCTGCGTTTTATCTTGGTATTTCTCTTGCCTCTTTAGCATCTGTTCTGGATCCGGATGTGATTATTTTTTTCGGAGAACTTGCGGATGATCGGGAATTGTTTCAAGAAAAATTGTATAAGGTTTTTTCTGAAAATGTTTATCCGGGGAATACATCCAAAATTATCTTCTCATCGTTGAAAGGTTCTGCTGTTGCTCTCGGTGCTTCTTTCTATGCGTTGGATGAAATACTCAGTGGATTTCTCAAACAGAAAACAGGTCATGACGATGAAGATGATCAGGCAGCTTGATTTATTAGTACTCGTTTTCAGAAAATAGGACATGTGGTTTCCGAAACCACGATTATCGTGATTTCTGCACGAATGATGCAGCAATACAGAAAGGCAGATTATTTATGAATCACAAACGCAAAATCGTTTTAGGTCTTGTGCCAACACGAAGAGATGTCTCGGGCGAGTTCTTTTGCAGTATCGAAGTTGCTCTGAATCGTAAACGGGCAGTTGAAAAGAAGCTGAAGGATATGAAAATTGATTTCATTAATATCGATTTTCTCAATGAGGAAGGGCTGATCAGAAAAGGGTTGGATGCTCAGAAAATCGTTGATCATTTCAATTCAAAGGGAGTGGATGCGATTTTCTGTCCTTTTGTGAATTTCGGTACGGAAGATGCTATTGCGAAAATTGGCAAGCTGTTGGGAAAACCGTTACTGCTTTGGGGACCGAGGGATGATGCTCCGGATGCAGACGGAAACCGCTGCACAGATACGCAATGCGGTCTTTTCGCTGCTGGAAAAGTGCTTCGGCAGTTTGGTGTGCCATTTACCTACATGACGAACTGCTCGCTTGATGATCCGATTTTTGAGCGAACGTTGAATAACTTCCTGGCAGCAGCTCAGGTTGTCAAGAGTTTTCAGCATATGCGGATTGGACAAATTGGTGTGCGTCCGGAGACTTTCTGGTCTGTGAAATGCAATGAAATTCAACTGTTGGAAAAGTTTGGCGTAGAGGTGGTTCCGATCACTATGATCGAATTGCAAAATATTTTCAATGATTTTTACCAGAATCGGAAGCATGAATTACTGGATATTGTTCAAAAATACAAAAACAATTTTTTAACTACTGTCAATGACGATTTTTTGCTTAGAACCGCAGCTTTGAACCGTGCTATTCGTAGTTGGGCGGACGAAAATGAGCTGGATGCAGCGGCTTCGAGCTGCTGGGGAGCGATGCGTCAGATCGGCGGCATTGCATCCTGTTTTACCTTCGGGGAATTGACGGATGAAAAACTGCCGGTTGCCTGCGAGGTGGATATCCATGGCGCTATCACTTCCATCATGGCTCAGGCTTCGACTGGTTGGACAAAATCATCGTTTTTGGCAGATTTGACGATTCGCCATCCAACCAATGACAATGCGGAACTGTTTTGGCATTGCGGTGTGTTTCCGGGTTCTACGGCTTCGAAGGCGCATAAACCGGAGATCGGAAATAACTTCGATGAAGGACGACCTACCGTCGGTAATTTTCGAATTGCTGACGGGGACGTGACGCTTTGTCGGTTTGATTGTTCGAATGACCAATATCAGTTGTTAATGATGGAAGGGAAAACCGTTGACGGACCAGCGACATCAGGCACATACGGCTGGATTGAATTCAAGGACTGGCCAAAAATTGAACACAAAATTGTAACTGGGCCATACATCCATCATTGTGCCGGTGTTCATGCCAGGACGGCACCGGTGCTTTATGAAGCCTGTAAATACATTCCGGGATTAATTCCTGATCCGGTTGAACCATCCAAAGAAGAGATCTTAGCGTCCCTTCGCTGATTTCCATCCTTTTTTTCAAACTGAAGTATTGCGAATCATGGATTCTAATTTATACAAGACCCATGATTCGCTTTTTTTGAATCATTGATCAACCTTTTTACGCATACCACAAAACCAACACAATAATAATCAATCCTTTTCATATTCAGCAATTTGAAATATGTATTATCGTTTCGAATATAGAAAGAGTCCTTTTCATATTTCGAATTACTGTTTTATATTTCAAACTACTGTTCTCTAAGTGATTTCTTGATTTACAATAAAAACAGATTAATTTCATTACGGTTTTTTTCAGAAGTACAGATAGAAAAGAGCATCTGCGATTTGCAGTTGCTGTTTTAACAAGGAGACATCCTTAGAAAAGGAAAAATTATGCAATATCGAAAATTTGGAAAAACTGGAGAGACTGTTTCAGCATTGGGTTTTGGTTGTATGCGGCTACCCATTTTGAATGAAAAATCTGAAAACATTGATGTGAAACGAGCTGAGGAAATGCTCAATTATGCCTATGAACATGGCGTAACTTATTTTGATACCGCGTATGTATATCACAGACCGATGCATCAGGGAATAAGCAAAGGTTTCAGCGAGAACGTTCTGGGCAATTGCTTTCAGGGAGCAAAACGTGAAAAAATTTTTTATGCAACGAAATTGCCGACCTTCGTGATTCAGTCCCCCGATGAATTTGAGAAGACACTGCATGAGTCACTCACATCACTAAAAACAGACCGGATTGATTTTTACCTGGCTCACAGTCTGACGAAACAAACATGGGACCGGATGATACAAATGGGTATGCTTGAATTTTTACAAAAAGCCAAAGAGTCCGGAAAAGTGCGTCATTTAGGATTTTCGTTCCATGATGAACTGCCTGTATTTAAAGAGATTGTGGATTCTTTTGACTGGGAATTTGCACAGATCCAATACAACTACCTGGATATAAGAGTTCAGGCAGGAACAGAAGGCTTACATTATGCTGCCAGTAAGAATTTGGGTATGGTGATTATGGAACCACTGCGAGGTGGAAAATTAGCAGTTACGCCGACTGAAGAGGTCAGAAACATCTGGAAAAAATCCCAATATGATAGGTCAATGGCACAAAGAGGCCTTTTGTTTGTCTGGGATGATCCCGCTGTCTCTGTTGTTTTGAGCGGCATGAGCACGTTGGATCAGGTGAAGGAGAATGTCCGCTCAGCAGATTCGGCAATAGCAGGGACGCTTTCGGATTTCGAGCGCTCTCTTTACGCAGAAGCCCGGAAGGCATATTGGAATCGAACAGTTGTACCCTGTACCGGATGCGAATATTGCCTCCCTTGTCCAGCAGGTGTGAACATTCCCTCCAATCTGAATATTGTGAATGAACTGGCGATGTTCGGAGATGTCACCCTAAGCAAAGGCAACTATGAATTTCAGCCTCCGAGTGAAAGATCGGAGAATTGTGTTCAGTGTGGTGTCTGTCTCACAAAATGTCCGCAGCATATACAAATTCCGGATCATCTGCAAAAATTGACAGAACAAATGAAGTAGATAGCTCTCTCCTTGGAAGAGAGAAGGAAAAAAGTATCTCTCTCCTTGAAGAAGGCAGGTCAGGTGAATCGGTAGCGCAAGGCTGCACAAGATCGAAAATGGTGTTTGATGGTGGGAAAAAGACTCTCATCCTACCCCTCTCCCTGGAAGGGAGAGGGGTAGGACATCTGAGGGGGTTACATTCCGGCAATTTGATTTTTCAAATTTTCGGCAGTGCTTATGTACTTTTCAAGTTTTTCACGCTCGTTAGCAACAACTTGCGCAGGAGCTTTCTCAGCAAATGGCGAATTGAGCAGCTTTTCCAGACGCTCTATTTGGCTTTGTGTTTCATTTAACTCGCTTTGCAACCGTGCCAATTCTGCAGTTTTATCAATAGTGTCTGCAATTTCCAGGTAGATTCCGCATCCGGATGTTGCCGTTGTTACAACTCCTGCTGGAATTTCTTTCAGTTGGTCAACGATCTGTAATTTTTCCTGATCCAAATGCGCCAGTGATGAGAGAATGTTGGCATATTTTCTGAAAAGATCCGCTTTTTCCGCTGCTGCAATAATGGCTGGAATTTGTTTCCCCGGTTTTACATTCTTTTCTGTTCGAATATTGCGGATTGCTCGAATCACATCCTGGAGCTGCAGCATATCAGCAATGGCTTGATCATCACCTGATTGTTTCTCTTCAGCAACAGGCCAGTGAGCAATGATCAGCGCATCTTCCCAACCGCCGGCAGGCGCGTAGGCATCCGATAGATCAATTGCCGCTTCTTTGAGCTTTTGCCAGATCGCTTCCGTGACAAACGGTGTAAAAGGATGCAACAGTCTCAGGCAGGTGTCTAAAACGCGCACGAGGATACGCGATGTATTGAATGCGATATTGCCACCCTGTGCCGTCTGGTTCTTAGCGATTTCCAGATACCAGTCAGCAAATTCACTCCAAATATAATCATAAATTTGCCGTCCGGCTTCACCATATTGGTGGCTTTCGAACAGACGCTCCACATCGGTGATCAGATACTGCAGCCGTGCCCAGATCCAGGTATCCGCCAATGTAGGTTGAATCGGCTCTGAGCGGTCAGGTTCGGAAGGGGTTTTTTCAATACAACCCAGGACAAATCGCGCAGCATTCCAGAGTTTATTCGCAAAATTACGGTTTGCCTCAACCTTTTTGACGCTTAAATTGGTATCATTTCCGGCTGTCGATCCAACCAGCAGTGTGAATCGGAGGGCGTCGGTTCCCAGTTCATCCATCACGGTCAACGGGTCCACCACATTGCCTTTAGTCTTGCTCATCTTTTTACCATGTTCATCGCGAACCAGTCCATGCAGATAAATCTGACTGAACGGAATCTTGCCGGTGAAGTACATTCCGCTCATGATCATTCGGGCAACCCAGAAGAATAGAATATCGTAGCCGGTCTCCATCATCGTGGTCGGGTAGAAATACTCATAATCCGCGGTTTTTTCAGGCCATCCTAATGTGGAAAATGGCCAGAGCCAAGAGGAAAACCAGGTATCCAGCACATCCGGATCTTGTTCAACATTCTTGCTGCCGCATTTGGTACAGATTTCAATGTCAGTTCGGGAAACCATCATTTCACCGCAATCCTGACAGTACCAGACTGGAATTCGATGTCCCCACCATAATTGGCGGCTGACACACCAGTCTTGAATGTTTTCCAGCCAGTTGTAATAGACTTTTGTGAAATGTTCGGGAATAATTGTAATTCTGCCATCCCGGACGGCTTCCAAAGCCATGTCAGCGAGCGGTTTCATGCGCGCAAACCATTGGGTTGAAACCATCGGTTCAATAATTTCACCGCTTCGCTGTGAACGGGGTACGTTCATCTTATAAGCTTCTTCTTTGATTACCAGCCCCGCGTCTTTCATATCTGCCCATAATTTTTTTCGGCATTCAAAGCGATCCAATCCGGTATAGGGGGCTCCGGCTTCATTGATTTTTGCGTCTTTCGTAAGAATATTGATACTTGGCAGATTGTGTGTCAGACCAATTCGATAGTCGTTTGGATCGTGTGCCGGTGTAATTTTGACAGCGCCGGTGCCGAATTCCCGATCGACATACTCATCTGTAATGATCGGGATAACTCTGCCGATAATCGGGACAACCACCATTTTTCCAACATATTTTTTGAACCGATCATCCTCCGGATGAACAGCAACAGCCGTATCGCCCAATATCGTTTCCGGACGAGTGGTTGCGACGGATAAAAACTCACCGCTTCCATCTGCAAGCATATATTTAAAGTAATACAGAAAACCGGATTCTTCCGAGTATTCCACTTCCAAGTCTGATACAGCGGTCTGCAATTTGGGCGACCAGTTGACAATCCTGGGTCCGCGATACATTAATCCATCTTCATAAAGTTTTACAAAGACTTCACGGACTGCTTTTGAAAGACCTTCATCTAATGTGAAACGCTCTCGATCCCAATCACAGGAAGCGCCTAAACGCCGGATTTGCGTCACGATCCGGTCATGGTATTGTTTCTTCCATTCCCAGGTTTTTTCAATGAATTTTTCTCGGCCTAAGTCTTCTCGTTTGATCCCTGCCGCATTCAACGATCGTTCAACCACCATCTGCGTAGCGATACCGGCATGATCGGTTCCGGGAACCCAGAGCGTGGGGATCCCTTTCATCCGATGATAGCGGATCATCAGATCTTCCATGGAGACAAACATGGCATGTCCAAGGTGTAATTCGCCAGTGACATTCGGCGGTGGGATTGAGATCACATATGGTTTGTGATCCGGATCAAAATCTGCTTTTGCAGGATCATTGGAGGGTTTGAAATACCCCTTGTCCCACCACCATTGATAAAGTGATTCCTCAGTTGCAGCGAAATCATAAGTTTTTGGAAATTCTTTATGGCTCATTTTTTCTCCAGGTTCTTAATTCTTCCATCAGGTCTGTTTCTTTTACGAGTATACAGAATAAAAAAAGCTCTCGTCCAAGAGGACGAAAGCTTCATTCTTCCGCGGTACCACCTCAATTCACACGAAATGAAATCCAAATCGTATGCACTTTGTTTACAGTAGTTCGATAACGGGCTTTTCCGGATCGGTCTAATCCCACTTTTCAAAGTGGTTTCTTCGATCATCTTTTGCCAGAGGACTTCTTCAAAAAATCTAACTTCGGGATTTCTCAGCGTGTACCCGTCTCTGTAAGCGATTTTATGATTACTTTTTCTGACAGATTTTATTCTTAAAACAGACAGGTATTATACAAAAAACTCATCCAGCCGTCAACATTTCAATGACATGCTCAGAAATTCGATATATGGGAAGGATTCTTTGATGTTGTGACATTTTTGCATTTTGTGTAAAATGTCACAACATCAAATTTTTCCCTCTTTATTTAAATAGCAGTTCAATATTATAAATTGCTGGTCTTTATGTCTCGACAAAAAAATGAGATGACCTTATCATTTTTGTTTTCAAGCGTAAATCGATTTTTCTGAAAAAATTCCCGTCTTTCAATGAATCTATGGTTAATCGGTTTCGGAAGAATCCGAATCGTGACCTTCGTGGGATTCAGCAGACTCCTCAATTGTTTTTTCTGCTGATTCGCCGCCAACATAAGTGCTTTCTTTGACTTCCGACACAACATCGCCTTCTGTCATGCTTTCTGCGGACATTTCCAGTGTGATTTTATCTTCTGGATTTATTGTTTGTTCAGAAGTATCGTGAAATTTTTTCCTTGGTGCAGTGTCAGTACTTTCGCTTTGGAGATGTCGGATCACTTGATGATGCGGTTCTGTTTCACCAATCACTTTTTCGGCTGATTCACCGCCTATATAGGTGCTTTTCGATCCCTGTGTTTCAATATCATCATCAATCGAATCTTTAACCTTCATGTCATAAGGAATTTCGACCTCTTGCGAAGCTGTTCCGTTTGACTTAATTTCCTGATCGGAACGAGGCAAATGATCGGATGTAGCGGATTGTGATGGGTTGATAGGATTTGATTTTGGCACTGTATTCACAGTCTGATACTTTTTTGGCAGTGTAGTCAAAATCTCGGCAGCTCTTTCAGCTAAATGTGAATCTTCCTGTTCGGCTTTGGGTTTATTCTTCATTGCTGCCCACCATACGACAAACGCGATAACCAAAACTACGACAATGGGAATAATAATGATCATCGTTTTTCTCCTTTCTTGATTTCACGAGGATTCGGACCTGAGATTGGAAATATGGGAGAATACTTTCTGATTCTATTGCTTCGCTTTGCGGCGCTATTGAATCCTGTTTTTTGACTCTTAATTTCCGAAAGACTGCCCCAATTTCAGAATTCCGATCCTGCCGTGCAACTTCCTTTGAATTTCAACTACAATTTCTCTCTTTTTTCGAAAAAGGCTTAGTATATTTCGAATTATTGCTTATCAACAGCATGGCTTATTTTAAATTAATTATATACGCTGCATATTGAAACAGTGATTCGGGATTTGGGGAAATAATGATTATGGCATTTTTTCGTGAAGCGTAAAAATTAAGATCTGAACCGTAACATTGTGTAACAACTGCTATCGGATTACGGATAGGATTTGTTCAGAAAAATGCTGATATCTCCAGGGAATGTCGTTCATGATGAGCTTCAGGTCTTCTTTCCCCTTCGGATTCTCTGATGCAATTTTTTCAAGAATATCCTTTGGTAAAATGACATCTGAAGGGACGTCGTACTTCAACCCCATTTCTTTGCGCCAATTTTTTAATAAGTCTTTTCTGTTCAATACATCCATGGATGGTCTTGGAATATTGGCAGGTCTGGGCAAGGATCGAGCGTTTTTACTGCTTTCGATGGCTGTTAATATCGATTTGCCATATTTTTTTATAATGAATTTTGTCAGCCCTTTTATTTCGGATAGGTCAGTTTCAGTTACAGGTTTCTGTAAAGCCAATTCGACGAGGACATCATTTTGAATCACTTTAAACAGCGGAAGGTCCATTTTTTTTGCAATCTGTTCGCGCAGGACGCAAAGATTTTGCAGCGCGGCTGCTTGCTGAAAGGTCAAATCTCGGTTATTTCCTGCAATACGCCACCATTGGATAGACACTGGTTCTGCCGCTGCAGGGGGCGATTTGCATACACGATTGAAATCCTCCTGTGCCAGTGCCATTAAATCACGATCGATCAGTTCTTTTTCTAAATGGTCACGCAGATCAATCAAAAAACTGGTGTCCAGTGTGGCGTAGAGCAGCATATCTTCAGGAAGCGGACGAAGTCCCCAATTCGATTTTTGAAATTTCTTTTCCAGATGAATCCCAAATTCCTGTTCAATCAGCGAACCCAGTCCGATTTCTTTCCTGCCAAGAATCCTTGCTGCAATCATTGTGTCAAAGACGTTGTTGAAAGTAAAGCCGTAATCTCTTTTCAAACACATGATGTCATATTCGGCGGCATGAAAGATTTTTAGGATTGATTTTGATTCGAAAAGCGGATTCAGATGATCAAGATTCCCTAAAACCAGCGGATCGGCAATAAAATTTCTGGATCCGTCTGTGAGTTGAAGAAGACACACTTTTTCATAATACACAAATAAACTGTCCGATTCCGTATCGACAGCAATAACCGATTTATCTTCAAGCCATTTAATTGCATCTGTCAATAATTCAGGAGAATCCAACAGCTTTATTTTCTGTGATTTGATGACGATATCCATGGCTCGTATTATAACCCACGGAACGAGCAGGATTTTGTCTCTGCCTGAAAAATAAGTAATTTCACATGTATAAAGTTAGATTTATTATTGCGTTGGTTTGGCGCTTCTCGTAAAAAAAACAATGCAACAACCAGTTTTCTCAATTGATTTATAAGACAAGTCAGTTTTCCGAATTGTGGATACGCTATCCAGTAATTTGAAATATGAAAAGTATTCATAATTATGCTTATGGTTATGTGCTGTGCATAGAACCATAAGCATAACGAATTTTCTTCCTTTATTCGAAAAACCAATCCATCTTTCGAATTGCTGCGCTCTATCACAGATGAGAAAAATTCGTTATTATTACGTATAATAAAAGTAGATAAATATAGGGGAGGCTATGTTTTCTGAAAATAAACTGTTCGTTTTCTTGAATCCAAAAGCCGGTTTAACCAAAGCGGACGCTTTGGAACAAAAAATACTGGATTGGGGAAATGCGAATGAATGGGATATAAGCATTCACAGAACTTCAATTGGCGAAAATTTCTCTCCAATTGTTAAAAAGGCAGCTTCAGATGGATTTAAGATTTTTGCTGCTGCGGGTGGTGATGGTACAGTATCAGAAGTAATTACAGCTTTGAAAGAAGTGGATTTCCCATTATTAATTATTCCAACCGGATCCGGAAATGTGTTTGCGCGTAATTTTTATATTCCCTCGGATATTCACCGTTGTCTGAACTTGTTGAAACAGAATAGCCAGATCATTGCAGTTGATTTGATGCTGGTGAATGGCAGGTATCGCATGCTAAATGCCGGTGTCGGATTTAACAGTCGTCTGATGCAATTTACCACGCGGGAAGAAAAACGGCGATTTGTTTTTTTCGCATATTTAAAGAATATTGGAAGATCGCTGCGTGATATTTTGGCAACTGATTTCAATTTAACAATCGATGGTGACCAAAAACAAATTCGAGGCGCTGATGTTTTCATTGCCAATCTTGGTTTTGGATTCCATTCCTGGATCGAAGAAAATGAATTCAATCCCAATGATGGGGTGGTTTCCGTGTTTGTCACACGTCCATCCAATTTTTCGAGTCTATTCCAAATCTTGAAGAATGTACTCAGACGGAAAAAACATGAAAATGAAGTGATTTGCCATTTCAATGTGTGCCATGAAATCACGATTCAAAGCAAAAGGCGTCTTCCAGCACAGGCGGATGGCGAGTTAATCGGTGAAACGCCTTTAACGATTAAAGTCATTCCTTCGGCATTAAATCTGATTGTTCCCTTGAAAAGTGACTTAACTCTCGGACTCGATTCAATCAACAAATATTTTTCTGAGATGTTTAATCACTTTGGAGCATGAAATTCGTAACAGTAATTCGAAACATGGAAATACATTTCGAATAAAAAAATGTGTTGTTATGCAATGTATGCGCTTAACTCTATCATTCCATAACAACACATAATTCTTTCCATATTTGGGATCACTGGATTTGTGAGCTTATTGATTCATAATTGGAAAAAAACCTTTTTATATTCCGAATTGCTGCTGAATCCCGAATTACCTTAATGTGAATTGGAATCTTTAAAAATCCCTTTTTAGCTGAGCAGGAAATTTCCTCATATTAATCAATAAATGAAAATATCGTATAGCCAGATTTTGGCATAGTACTTGCATTTTTTATTGGAAAGTAATTGGTTCTGTTGATTATGATGAGAAAAAATAATGGAAAAGCTGAGAAAAGAAGCGGTTTTTTTCATAATGAGTCTTGCTGTTTTGTTTTGTTCTTCCTGTAATTCAGGATTCAGGGAAGAGAAGCGAATTGAAGCAGAAATTTCAACTTTTGTTGCTTCTCGACAAAATGGATCGATTCCAACCATACCAGCTACCACAATAATATTGACAGCCACAGAAACCGCGATACCTGCGATTCCGACAGTTCCGAGAGTAACGCCATGGATTGCCACGCATGTTCCTGAACAACCTGTAGTCCATTTTACTGATGCAATTGAAAAAAGCGCTATTGTGCAGAACGCACCATTGCAGCAGTCTACCTCGCAAGAGATCGACCAAAAATATACACCGATCATTGTCGATGCCAATCCATCTGCTTCAGACTGGCGCAATTGGCCGGTTGTACCTCAACTTTCGAAAACGGCTGCTGATATTTTCTGGTTTGGTGTGAACCATATGGGTACCCGCGCAAATTATTTTTCCAAAGTAGGGGATTGTCAGTCCTATTCAAATGTTTTTTTAGGGAATTATGATCAGATTGCCGGTTATTACGAGTTATCCGATGATGAATTGTATTTAGAAGATGCTATTCATTTTTTCTCCAAAGCATTTGGTGCAGAGAGTCTTGCCGTCAATAATGGAATGAGTGTGGCATCCGTTTTGACATCAACCTGGGCAGATCCTTCATTCTGCAATCCATATGAGAGTATGATTCAATGCGAATTACGTGTGAATAAACCTTCCATTATTTTTGTCAATCTGGGGACAAATTGGAATGTCGATTGGGAAACCAGTATTTACTATGATTACCTGGATGAACTGGTGTATACAATCATTGAAAATGGGACTCTGCCCATTTTATCCTCCAAAGCGGATGATGTGGAAGGAGGACACGAAATTAATGAAATTACTGCTCAAATTTCAAAGAAATATGGTATTCCTTTCTTTAATTTTTGGTCTGAAGCGCAAAAATTGGAGAATGGCGGGCTTGATCCACAACGCGAAAATATCTACTTGTCTATGGAAGCATGGAAAATCCGCAGTTATTGGGCTTTGAAAACATTGCATCATGTTGGAATCAGTTTGGGATTGTTTTAATGATTGATAGATTGTTTATGAAAAATCAGTAATTCGAAATATCAACTTGCTATTCGAATCAATTGGGAAAAACTTGTTGTCATTTAGTTTAAAAGCGAAGCGTAAAAAAATTGCATTAACAAAGAATCTTCCCCCTATTTCGATTTGTAGGCGAATAATTTGAAGTAATCTGTTTTATAATGGGAAACAATAATTCGACATTTCGGTTGATTTTTCGAGAAGCGCCAAATTCTCTTTCTTAATTCGAAAAATCAATCCACATTTTGAACAGCAGATGAAAGAAATTACACATCCGATCATGAAAATTGAATTCTATTTTATAGGAATTGCTGAATAAGCTTCCATTTTTCGAATCTTTAGGCATTTATAATTACTCTGGAGTAAACAAAGATATGAAGCAACTTCGAATCGTAATACTTTTCTGTTTGGTAATACTCATTTGCAGCGCCTGTAACGCATCCTCAAAGGAATCCGGAGCTGCCAAAGTTGTAGAGTCGTTTTATCATGCGATCGTCAATCAGGAGAGAGATCAAGTGGGCACAATTGCTTGTGCAGCATGGGAAAAAACCGCATTGCGTGAAATTGATGCATTTATGGGGGTAAAAGCTGAACTTTCTAATGTCACTTGTTCTGTAAAAGAAACCAACGGCGATACGGCTTCTGTAATTTGTACCGGAAAAATTGCGGCTTCATATGGCAATGAAATTACTGATTTCCCATTGGATGGAAGAATTCACACTGTTGTCAAAGAACAAGGCGAATGGCGTCTTTGCGGGTATTAATAAACCGGATGAAATCTCTTTTTTCACGTGAAAACTTGGCTGCATTGCTGCTGGCATTGTTAATCATTGGATTAATCATCTTTACGGTAGATGAGGCACCGCAATGGATTTATCAGGGGTTCTAAATGCTGCTTTCCGACATTCTGATCTTAGCTATTGGCTTGATACTTTTGCGTGTACTGCCGCGAAAAATGCAGCGCAAATTATTTTTGTTTTTTACTGTTCTTTTTATATTTAAACTCCAACCGGCTGTTCCGATTCGGAATTTTGATTTCTGGTTCCCATTTCTTTCCCTATCTGTAACTATCCTTTGCTGGCAACTATGCTCCCGAAGCAAACAAAAAGGAGATTTTACAGATCTTTTGGTCATTCTTGGTGCGATAGCAAGTGTCGAATTAACACGATTGTTGGATATTTCGAATTTCTTAACAAAAACCAGACCGCCGCAGATCCAGTTATTTCTTATCGGTCTCCTGATATTTTTACTTTTATTGTGTCTGGCAAGATTTCTGCGATTTCGAAATCAGAAAATCATACTTACTTCAGGAATTGTTTTCCTGATTTTTCTGTTGATTCTATTAAAAACTCCATCCTTGACACTGGATATCAGCCGCTTTCTTCGGATGATTTCCGGACAATCTGCAGAAAACGCTGCGATTTCCGATGTGCGCTGGCTTGGCATATCTTATCTTGTTTTTCGCCTTCTTGCGGTACTGATCGATACAAGAAACGGACGGAAGTTTTCAATGCCTCTCGGGGATTTTTTGATTTATGTCTGTTTCCCACCCGCACTTTCAGCCGGACCGATTGATCGCTATGACCGGTTTTCTAAAGATCTCAATGCTGTTTCCGGCGAATTGTCCGGCGATTTTATGGCAGCGTTTGAACGGATTTCTGTGGGATTATTTAAAAAATTCATACTCGCCGATTCTCTTTCCATTGTCGCTTTGTCTTCTCAGAACTCACATCTGTGGATTCATCCATTCTGGGCATGGTGCGCATTGTTCTTTTACGGACTCCAGATTTATTTCGATTTTTCAGGATATTCTGATATTGCCATCGGATTAGGTCGATTGATTGGAATTCATCTTCCTGAGAATTTTCAACATCCCTACTTAAAACCGGATATTTCTAAATTTTGGAATAACTGGCATATGACCCTGACACAATGGATTCGCTCCTATGTTTTTAATCCTATGACACGAAAGATGCGATCGAATAAAGCACATCCATTGCCGCCGTGGCTGATTATTCTTGTGACGCAAATGACAACGATGCTCATAATCGGTTTATGGCATGGCGTGACAGTGAATTTTCTGATTTGGGGAGCCTGGCATGGCTTCGGATTGTTTTTCCACCAGCAATATTACCAGATTACGAAAAACTTGATTACAGAATTGCAGGAACACAAACGCTTGCTGTATCACGCTTATACCATCCTCTCAACGACCGTCACCATTTTTTTCGTCATGGCAGGCTGGATATGGTTTGTTATTCCAAGCACCGGTGATGCCTTACAATTTTTCAGCCGATTATTTTAGAAGGTCGTTATGGAAAAAATTTTCCGTATTTTTTGGAAATCTCTGCTCTTTCTTTTGATTCTCCTGGCACTATATTCGCTGATTCAGCCAGTTCAATGGCTTGGAAAAATCAGCCTTTATAACAGGATTTATCCAGGCAGAGAAAGGCTGCCTTTTGGTGAAAATCCGCGGATTGCCTATAATTTCAGCCTGAACAACCTGGATGCGATGTTTGCTTCCCATAAGCTGCATCGTGCAGAAAAACAAGATGATGATTTTCGAATTCTGTTTATCGGTGATTCATCTTTATGGGGAACTTTGTTGAAACCGGAAGAGACCCTTGCCGGACGATTGGATCAGCAGGAAATGATGATCAACGGTAAAAAAAGGAAACTTCAAACTTTCAATCTTGCGTATCCGACATTGGCTTTATCTAAAGATTTGTTAATTCTTAATCGTGGTTTGCAGTATCAACCTGATCTGATTGTCTGGTCATTGACGATGGAATCCTTCCCCTATGACAAACAACTGTCAACTCCATTGGTTAACAATAATCTGCCTGAATTTCTCTATGTGGCGCAGAAAAGCAATCTGTCAGCTCCCTGGCTTCCATCAACTACCTCACAGTCTTTTTATTCCAGGACATTGTTAGGGCAGCGGCATGACCTGGCAGATCTGATCCGTCTGCAGCTTTACGGATTTATGTGGGCAGCGACAGGAATTGATCAGGATTACCCATCCGATTATCCAAAACCAAAGACGGATCTTGATGCGGACTCAACGTTTCATGGTGTCGAAGGTCCTTATCCTGACGAGAAGATGGCATGGGATCTTTTGACTGCAGCCCACCATCTGGCAGGGCAGATACCAATCTTAATCATGAATGAACCAATATTAATTAGTCATGGAAAAAATTCAGAAATCCGCTATAATTTCTATTATCCGCGGCAGGCATATGACGTATGGCGTGAATCTTTGTTGGAAACCTGTAGATCAAATCACTGGCCTGTCCTCGATGTGTGGAATGTTTTACCGACATCTGATTTTACAAATAGCGCCATACACTATGATGCAAATGGTGCTGAAAAATTAGCAAAGTTATTGTCAGATGCTATGGAAAGCATATTTAATTGATTTACGAATCATGAAAAAACCCAAACCCCATCATTTATACAATTCTCTTATTCTGATATGTATTTGTCTCCTTCTGTCAAGTTTTTCGTATTATCAGACTGCTGCCGATCCGAAACCATCCGATTATGGCAGGACCTGGCAAAATCTCCCGATCATTCCTGAATTATCCGATACAGCCAAACGCATTTTAGCAGATGGACTGCGTAGAGGAAACAATCCGAATGCTTTTTCCAAAGTTGGTGACTGTGATACCAGTACAGACTGGTATCTCAGCAATTACGATTTGGATGAGCGTTATTATAATCTGGGCGAATATGCAGACCAATTTCGACCGGTAATCGATTTTTTCCGAGGATCTTTTGGACGGCGCAGCCTGGCGGCAAAACCGGGTTTTTCTGCTGCCTCCGTTTTGTCAAACTATTGGACGGATTATTCGATTTGTGAAACTGGAGAGGTTCCGATCACCTGCGAATATCGAATCAATAATCCTGCTTTTGTATTAATTTCTCTTGGTACGAATGATGGGTATAATCCGCCCTCCTTTAAAGATAATCTCCGTGCGATTATTGATCTGACTATTGAACAAGGCAGGCTTCCGATCTTGATGACCAAAGCAGATAATGTCGAAAAGGATTTTTCCATCAATCAGGATATTGCAGACCTTGCTGCAGAATACGATATTCCCCTTTGGAATTTTTGGGCTGCCATACAGGAAATCCCCAATCATGGGCTGGTTGAAGATGGAATTCATCTGACGTTTTATAAAGAAGATTTTTCAGATCCCGAGTCTTTTCAATATGCCTGGACTTATCGGAATCTGACTGCAATGCAATTGCTTGATAAAGTACGAAAAATAATTAAAGACATTTCAATAAATTGAAAGGAAATAATGAACCAAACCATTGAAATTCTCACTGAAAAGATAAAAAATGAAATCATCCGGCAGCCAAAACGATCACTGCAATTTGATGAACCGTTAATCTCAAGCGGGTTAATTGATTCATTCAATCTGGTCGATTTGGCGCTGATGGTGGAAGAAATTTTCGGTGTTCATATTGATGATTATGAATTGAATTCCGATACTTTTGATACGATCGAAGATTTGGCAATGTTGATCATTGAAAGACAAGAATCCGGGGTTTGATTTAAGAAAATATTTAAGATTCTTCCGAAAAGCTATCGAAATCTAACGGTTTTAAAGGAATTCCTCCTGGAAAGTTTTCTATGAAAAATTGAATAGGTTCTTTCATAGGGGGATAAATTCTACTTTCTGGAATATTCCAGGTTGCAAAAAAACGCATTTCCCGTTTTAAATTCTTTTTTAAAACACCGCGCACCCTTTTGGGAAGATACATCGCCATGACGGCTGATATATTTGCATTATCATCAGAGACAAAGTTCAGGTTTTTACCAGAAAATAATCTTAGAAATACAGCGCTCTCCAAATAAATGCCGATTTTATTGAAAACTGAGCGCCGCAGACAGTTCATTGAACTTTCTCCGGGCAAAATTTTTCCTCCCGGAAGTCTCCAATATCTGTCGCTTTCCTCTTGAATCAGTAACAGATTCCCTTGCGGATCGGTCAGACAAAGCAAAGCTGAAAATTCGACTATCGGAAAACTGCCGATAATTCTATGAAAATTTTGATAATAATCATCCATTTATGAAAAATACTCCCGAAGAAGTCTGCTGCGCATCGGATGACGCAGTTTTCGAAGTGCTTTCGCTTCAATCTGTCGTACCCGTTCCCGTGTTATGTCAAACATCTTGCTGACTTCTTCCAGTGTCCTTTCCTCGCCATCCGTCAATCCGAATCGTAATTCGAGCACCTGACGTTCTCGTTCGGTAAGTATATCCAGTGTTTTTTGAACTTGATCCCGCAATAATTCACGAGAAGCTGCGTCCATGGGTCCCAGTGCATCTTCATCTTCAATAAAATCTCCCAATTGACCGCTTTCTTCATCACCTACTGGATGTTCCAATGAAATTGGCTCTTCTGCGGACTGAAGAAGTTTTTGAACCTTGATAATGGCAGCAGAAACCCTTTTTTGCAATTCAGGATCTCGGGGCAGATTATTCTCTTGAAGCTTCGCAAGTTCCCGGACATCATTTGCATCGATGAACTGCGCTTCTATTGCCAATTCTTCCAAAAGCGGATTTCTGCCTAATTTTTGCACCATATTTCGCTGGATTTTCAACAATTTTGACACGGAATCAAACATATGCGCCGGAATCCGTATTAATCTCGCTTGTTCAGCAATATAGCGGCTGATAGCCTGGCGGATCCACCAGGTCGAATATGTGCTGAATTTGAAACCGCGGCGTGGATCGAATTTATTGACAGCTCTTAAAAGGCCTATATTACCTTCTTGAATAAGATCCAAAAACGAGATTCCCCGTCCCATATAATGTTTTGCAATACTTACGACTAACCGCAGATTTGCTCTGATTAGCACCTGGTTGGCAACTTCAGCCTGAATCTGAACTCTATTGATCTGCGCTGCAAGGTCAATTTCACTTGGAATTAAAGAAATCAGATCTTTTGAGGAGGAAAGCTTATTTTTTTTTGTTTTTATCATTTCAACCAGGGAATCCTGCATCATTTCAGGCAGCAGATAAAAATCCAAAAAGGCAGCATATAATGGCCTTACAACGGCGCCCCATTTCTGATCTGATCCCCAGACACCGTTGTCCAGATACGCCCGTAAATAGGATGGAGTATCAATTTTCCAGGTTCTGCACAGTTGTTGCGCTTCTTTAATCAATTTTGGAAAATCCGGTTCTTTCTGATTTGAACCATATATTTTTATCTGTTCTCTGTATTCTTTCCAGTTTTTTATCAAATCTTTGCAGATACACTCGAATAATTTTTTAAAATAAACATTTTCTGGAATTTCTTTCAGTGAGTTTTCATGCTTATCCAGGCAACGATCCGCTTCAATACAGGTTGCCAAGCGGAATTCACTATCTGTGTCCAGCAGATCAATCAATCCGATTTCCTTCAAATATAGGCGAACCGGATCCTCATAACTGGCTTGTCCTTCGCTGGTTTCCTCGTCAGAAAAACCGGACAGGATTTCCTCTTCATCTTTTTCGTTGAAATCAAAGGGCAAAATATCCTCTGAATCGAAATCTTGTGCGATTGATTTCTCATCAGTTAAAAAATCATCATAATCAGAATTTTCTTTTTTATTCTTTTTTGCCATATTCCCCCTGTCTATATTTTGGATTCAGACTATCCAATAACTTTTCCAAACAACTTCGCTCTCTTTTCAATTGATCTAAAATTATTTGGTATTCCGATAACTCATTTTCAGGTTTTCCGCTGTCAAGGCAAAGTGTTTGGATTTCAATGATGTTAAACACACATTTTTCGTTTCGTAAAAAAGCGATGGAACGCGCAATATCTTTATCCAATTCGGCGAGATTTACTCCACCGTGAAAATTGGGATGTTCAATAACAGCAAATGTATCTTTAACTGTTTCAGGAATATGTTCCCGTATATATTTTTGAGTACTTAATTCTTCATCCTGATTGATGCCATAAAAATAACAGGAAACAATTTCGCGCAAGTCAGTCTGTTCAAAATCTTCCTTTTGGAGCGGTTTCAAGTGATATTCACGAAAAATTCGATCAATCTTGGCAAAAGAACCCGGAGAATCATAAAAATGGTAAAGGTATTGCATAATTGTAATTTCTTTATTATAAAAACCTGCTTTTGGATCAAAAATCAGTTCAGATTTCGTACCAAGTTTGGGTTTATCGGGAAAAACAGCTTTTGTTTTTTCTGCCTTATTTTTTGCGTAGCTTGCTCGTGAATATCTCAGCAGGCTTTCATCAATCTTTAAGAATCGGGCAAGTTGCTGGCGATATGTCTCTCTCTCAATAGCGTCAGGAACTTCAAAAATCAAGGGTAAAATCTGGTCAGCGATGTCACTTTTGACTTTTCCATCATTGAGATTTTTCCCCTCGCCAAGAGATTCCATCATGTAGATCACGATAGGCTTGGCATCATTCAGAATCTGATCCCACTCATCGGGATTGCGTAGAACGATTTCATCCGGATCCATACCTGCAGGAAGCCTTGTGATGCGAATATCGGTATTCAGTTTGTTCTCATGCCGAATTAGATCCTTGCTTTCGGCGAGGATATCTTCTTCGGTCCCTTTTAAAGATGTCCGCATCAATTCAATCCCTTTCAGGGTTGCCTGATCTCCTGCTGCATCTGCATCCAGGGCAAGGATAATCTGGCGTGATTGACGGGCAATTTGTTTAATTTGGAATTCGCCAAGCGCTGTTCCCATCGGAGATATTGTGTTGGTAAAACCTGCCTGGTGGAGGAGAATCACGTCTAAATAGCCTTCAACAATGACCGCCTGATTTTTTTCTCGTATTGATCTTTTTGCGCGATCCAAACCAAACAGTGTCTTTCCTTTATCAAACAGGACTGTTTGCGGAGAATTTAAAAATTTTGGAGAATCATTCGGATTTAAGATACGTGCTCCAAAACCGATTGGATTGCCCTGCGAATCATTGATCGGTATCATGATCCTGTTTCGAAAACGATCATAGATCCGGCCGCCCTGGATGACATCACCTTTTTCATCGCGTTGTTCGCTGACCAATCCGACCTGAATTAAATCATCCCGGTTATATCCTTTTGACAACATATTTTGGATCATACTGTCCCAGGACTCCAGCGCGTAACCCAGTTGAAAAGATTCTATAGTCTCAGCAGTTAAACCGCGGTTCTTCAGATAATCAATTGCTGGTTTTCCCGCCGGGTGGTGCAGCAGGTTATTCTGGAAGAAAGAAACAGCATCTTCCATCAGCTGAGTCAAGTGTTTCTGTGATTCTTTTTTCGTTTTATCTTCAGGTACCGTTGATTCAAGCTGAATTCCGGCACGTTTGGCTAAATACTGCAATGCCTGTTGAAAGTCAAGATTGTCCCGTTTCATGATATAGCTGAATATGTCACCGCCTTCTGCACACTGACCGAAACATCTCCATGTTCCTGAATCTGGGAAAACAACAAATGCGGGAGTGTGTGTATTGCTGTGAAACGGGCAGAAGCCGATAAAGTTTTTACCGGTTCTTCGCAGTTTTACTGTTTCAGAGACAATATCGACGATATCGATATTGTTTTTAATTTCATCAATAGCGGTCAATAGAATACCTGCAGTCTGTTCATAATGATTTGAAAACGAATTTTGAATTCGATGGTTTTAAATTTGCAAAAATGAAAACGATTTCTCTCACTGTATTCAAAAAATCAGTCCAATTCTCGCATCGCTTACATTTTCAGGAATAACTGACAATCCAGGAATTCGTAATAATGATTTTCTATTCGAATCAATCGAGAAAATTTGTTGTTGTGATGTTGTTGTGTTTCGCACAACAACATCACAACAACAAAGAATCCTAACCATATTGCGAATTGTTGCTGGCAATCAGGATATAATCCTTTCTTGAAGTATTTTATCCTTAATTTTTATAACGATGGTTTGCTGAATCAGTAATCAGTAATTCGAAATTTCGGAAACTCTTTTGAAAAAAGTCAGAAAATTTGTTATTCATTCGTTTTTGTGCTCTGCAAAAAAACAATACAATAACAAAAAACTCTCTACATTTCGAATTGCTGTATTTGAATAAACTGCAGCAACATGTTTATGAGTTAATTGAATGAAAGTTATTTTTTGCTCGCGCCGAAATGATTGTTATCTGATTTTAACGGTACTATTATCAATTCTAATCCGTTTTATGTTTTTTGTTATCTTTCTTCGTGCAGGATTTTCAGATGATTTTTCACTGCATCATTATCCCGATTCGGTGACGTATGCAATCCCTGCCGATTCAATTCTGAACCAGGGGAAATTTCTCAATCAACAGCAGCAGCCGGAAATTTTCAGAACACCGGGATACCCCCTCTTTCTGGCGTTCTGCAAATTAATATCTGCTAAGAATTGGATTTGGGCAGCCATCATCTTACAGCTGTTGCTGAATACGGTTTCGGTGGTTGTTCTCTATGAAATCATTTGGGCACTTAGCCGCAATTCGAAAGCTTCCTTTTTTGGAAGCTTGATCGCTGCGTTCAATCTGCATGATGTCTATTTTTGCTTTTTCATTTTGTCTGATTCGATTGCTCAATCAATCCTTATCATTGCTGTCTTTTTCCTGATTCGTTTTTTTCAGAAGCAACAAACAGTGTATCTGCTATTAGCAGCGGCATTGCTTTCAACAGGAACGTTCATACGTCCAGCCGGATTGTATCTTCCGTTACTTCTTGCGTTTCTCATATTTTTTTATTATGTACAGCAAAAAATGAGCGTAAAAGCGCTGGCTATTGCAATTCTCTTTCTTTCCATAGGGTTTATTCCTGAATTTCTATGGCAGCTTCGAAATGAACAGGCAGCTGGATATTCAGGCTTTTCAGCCATTCAGGAAGAAAATTTATATTCATATCATGCAGCCGGCATTTTTGCAGAAAAAAATGGAACTTCATTCTATCAGGAGCAGGAAAACCTGAAAAATGATCCGAAGGTTCAAGAATTGACACGGACAATGTCTTTACAGGAAGCACAGCGGAAGATTGCTTTTGAAGTAATTTCTGAGAACTTGCCAACATACCTGTATTTGAATCTGAAAGGAGCCGGTTATATATTGTTTTATCCCGGACTTTTTGATATTGCTCAAATCTATCCATCATTCCGAAATTATATTGCCAATATGAAATCCGAATTTTTATCCGATTTCAGTCAGGCAGAACAAATTCGTAATTTTCTTTCAAACCCATTCAGCATCTTGACGTTATTAAATGGTTTTCTTTTAGTGACTATTCTTGTGTTTACTTTTTGGGGAATTCAACGTTCCTTTTCTTCAGGAATTCCCCTACAGATCAATCTGATGCTGCTTTGTTTCATGATCTATTTTCTATTGATTCACGCCGGACCCAACGGGTTTGGAACGTATCCGCGCTTCCGTCTGTCAATTTCGATGCTGCAGACGATATATGTTGGACTGTTTTTTGCGAAGATGAATAAAAAAGATGGAAAAACGGAAGCAATTGCAGTGTAGAAAATTTGTTGGTTGTAACAACATTTTTTCCCAATTCAAGCGAATAACAAGTCGATATTACGAATTGCTGGATACTTGATCGTATTCCCTGATTTTTTATCGGTTATAAATCTTTATCAATTTCTGATATCTGGTTCATGATGGCTGTAATCTGCTGGATTTGCGCTTGAACTCGATTCATGGCGCTTTGAATAAAACGTTGGAATGGTTGGATCGCTTGATTCAAATGATCCACCTGGGAATCGATCTCCAGTCTAAATTCTTTGGTTAATGAATCTGTCAGACGTAATTTGATCTCTGTCATCTGATTTTCAAATTCTTTTTGCGATTTTTTTCGATAATAGGGCAAAACCAGAAAACCGGCAATTCCAATCCAGAATGCGGCAACGATACTTAAAATGTCTGCCGCTACGGTCGTAGCGATTATCGTTAAAGCAGCGCCAACTCCAATTGCTGAAACTTCAATTGCCAATGCAGTGGTGACAGCAGTTTGGATATGTTTCATTCCGATGTTGGCTGCCATATCATGTTCCATCTTTTCCAACATTTCATCAATGGAAGCCTGCATTTTTTGAAGAAGCGATGACCTCTCTATTTGCTCTCGCGTTGATATTTCTGTGCCCGGGAATTGCGTCTTGCGTGTTTCAATCTGTTTTCGAAATGATTGTGTCATTTGCTGTTGTTGTGTGTAAATCATTTCTACGATATCAGTTGTTTTTCGTTCAATCTCTGTCGGTAGATTTTTGAGTACCTGTTCTTGAAAGGCAATTTGATTTTTTTCTTTCTTCATGATATTGGGAATATTTTTTGCGCGAAAAAGATTTTCGAAGTAAATAGCTCCCTGTTTTTCGATTTCAAAAAAGATAGAATCAATTTCCTTAATCGATCGATCAATTTCATTTTGCATATCTTTTTGATAAATCTGAACCTGACTTTGTATTGAGTTGGCGAGTTCCTGGTCTTCCTGATAAAACATAAGTTCACCCGTCAATAGATTCAGACATTGCTTTGCCAGGCGTTCGCCGATCCGCAGCGATGAATCCATTTTCAATTGGAATCGGACTGACTCATCTAATTTTTCCTGGATGTATTTTTCCAGAAGGCTGAATCCGCTTTGATTCCATAAACCTTCAGAGGCTTCTTTTCGGGCTTGTTTGGCAATTTTCGAACTGACGGCAAAAACAGGCACATCGCATTTTAATTGTTTATCTGCATTCTCTTTGACGAAATTAATCACACGTTCAATTTCTTGCTGTGTCTGTATCAAATCGATTTTATTGAGCACGATGATGATTTTCTTGCCCCATTCTTTGATATTCAGTAAAAATTTGTTTTCACTTTCCGAATAG
Organism: Flexilinea flocculi; assembly: GCF_001192795.1. Classification (GTDB taxonomy): domain Bacteria; phylum Chloroflexota; class Anaerolineae; order Anaerolineales; family Anaerolineaceae; genus Flexilinea; species Flexilinea flocculi. The sequence continues at coordinate 527,642 of NZ_DF968180.1, forward strand.
GGACGATCTGCGGATGAAAGGAAAATGACTAAATCCGCTTTGGGGAGAAACCAATTGGTCAGGATTTCATGCTCTGCGATGATTGTATTCGTGCCCGGTGTATCCACAAAACTGATTGAATCCAATAAAGGAGAAGGCATTTGGATGGATACGCCCCAATCTTCAATTAATGAAACCTGCGTATTCTCTCCATATCGGATAAGCTGGATATTCGCTGTCGTTGGAGTAACTCCTTCTTCCAACAATTCTGTATTCAACAGTACATTGACAAAAGATGATTTGCCTGCGTTGAATTCACCGACGACGACAATGAGGAATTTATCTTCAAGCGCTTTTAGTGTCTCTTTAATCGGATGAATCTGATCGGTTGAAATATTTATCTGAGATGCGGCTGATAATAATTCAGTCAAAGAGTTTCTTACGGAATTGAAAATCCGTTTCTGCTTTTCAGAATAATTCATTGACATTTTTTGTTTTCTCTCTTTCGGATGTCCCTGTCCTTATTCACAGGATCATTCGCTGCAGGAGCTTGTATTCAATCATTATTGCTTAGTAAGCCAGCTATAAAGAACATTTCCGACAATTGCTAAACTTTTTTCGGAGATCTGACTGATATCATCGGATATCGTGTGCCAGGCATCATATTGAAAATCAATTAAATCTACAGCAGGAATGCCGATGTTGATAAATGGAATGTGATCATCCTGGATACTATATTTCTCTTCATTCTTAAGAATATTTCCGTATCCTTCCTCTTCAGCGATTTTCCAAATTTCATCTGTTAAGGACGTCGTCGAATTGCTTTCCCGGAAAATTTGCAGATCTTGATCGCCAATCATATCTACGACAACAACCGCATCTGGTTTCTTTTCTTCCTTTTCAAAATGTTGCGCCAACAGTGTTGAACCGATACACCAGTGATCCCATCCCTGAATTCTTCCCTGGTCTTCTGCATCAAAGAGCACAATCCATATTCTCTTATTTAAATCTTCGGGCAATGCAGAAGCCAATGCGAGCAAGACCGAAACGCCGGATGCTCCGTCATTTGCTCCTAACACGGGTTCGGATTGATTTTTTATTTCCGGATCCGAATCGGCTAATAAACGCGTATCATAATGGGCGCCTAATAAAATCCAGGGAAGATCCTCTTTATCATCATTCCGTGAAGCAATGATATTTGTGATTGGATGATCCCGATATGTGCCTTTCTGAAAGCTGACAGTCCATCCCATTTTGGAAAATTCGTCTGTTGACCAGGCAATGAAGTCGTCATGGCCTTTACTGCCGGGGGTTCTGGGACCAAAAGATAATTGTTTTTCAAGATATGAATATGCCTCCTGTTCGTCAAACAGTGCATTGGTTACTTGAGGGAAAAAGGCTACTACTGTTATGATGATTAAAAGCGAACTTAAAAAGATCCATCTTGTTTTTCGATGATTATTGTTCTTCATTCCATTAAATCCAGTCATTCTCTCGTAATAAACATAAATAATTTACAGGGGCACAGCTTTACCAGTGTTTTTGGAAAGGATTGCTCCAATGTGTTTTTTATCTCTATATGGTTCGGAATTATACATTAGGCAGACAATTATTACGAAAATTGTGAATTATTGATCGGTAATTGGCAATACGAAAAATGAAAAAAAATCCCCGATTTTCTCCAGAATTTTTTTGATCAAATTCATATTTGTGACGAATTTTATCATTGCAAGCCCGATAGTGGCGGAGCAATCTCCTGTAACTTGAGAAAAAATTGCTTCATCGGGCTTATGCCCTTCTCGCAATGACAGATTGTTGTGAGAGTCTCTTAATGGCGGAGCAATCTCCTGTCGTAAGAAAATGAAAACCGCCTGTGTTAATTCAGGCGGTTTTTGTTTTTTTGTTACTTAATTTTTGACAGGTTCAGATAAGTAATTGGGTGTGGAGGATCTTTTTCCGTTTGGAGGCGGGAAAAGGGCTTCGAATTCTTCTCTGGATAGTGTTTCCACTTCGATCAGTTTCTGGGCAATCAGATCCAGCTTGTCGCGATATTCATTGAGAATGGATTTTGCTTTCGCATAGGATTCATCCACAATTCTTCTTACCTCTGCATCAATTTTCTCGGCAATTGATTCTGAGTAATCGCGTTGTTCAGAAATTTCTCGACCCAGGAAGATCATTTCTTCTTTCTTGCCATACACGATCGTTCCCATTGCTTCGCTCATGCCGAGACGCGTAACCATGCTTCGTGCCAATCCGGTGACACGTTCGATGTCATTGGATGCGCCTGAAGTAATATCGTCAAACATCAGTTCTTCTGCCGCACGACCGCCTAACAGACTGATCATCTCTGCTATAATCTGATTCTTGGATAGCAGAACACGATCTTCTGTAGGTAGGTGCATTGTGTATCCGCCTGCAGATCCTCTGCCGATGATCGTAACTTTATGAACGGGATCGCATTCAGGGATGACGTTCATGATCATGGCATGTCCAGCTTCATGATAGGCAATGATCATTTTCTCTTTATCAGAAAGGATCCTGCTTTTCTTTTGCGGTCCGGCTACTACTTTTTCAACCGCTTCTTCCAAATCAGCTTTACTGATGCTGTTTTTATTCTTCCGAGCTGCTAAAATGGCTGCTTCATTCATCAGATTTTCCAAATCAGCGCCCACAAAACCTGATGTAGCACGTGCTAACGTAGTCAGATCTACATCCGGATCTAACGGTTTCCCTTTCGAATGAACCTTCAGGATTGCTTCCCGACCACCGACATCCGGCCGATCCAGGACAACCTGACGATCGAAACGTCCCGGACGGAGCAACGCGGGATCCAAAATATCCGGACGGTTTGTAGCCGCAATAATAATAATATTCGTATCGGTTTCAAACCCGTCCATTTCAACCAGCATCTGGTTTAATGTTTGTTCTCTTTCATCATGGCTTCCACCTAAACCGGCACCTCGCTGACGCCCAACGGCATCGATTTCGTCGATGAAGATGATGCAGGGGCTGTTTTTCTTAGCCTGTTCAAAGAGGTCTCTGACTCGGCTGGCGCCGACACCCACAAACATTTCTACAAATTCAGAACCGCTGATCGAAAAGAATGGCACGCCCGCCTCGCCTGAAACGGCTTTTGCCAGCAAGGTTTTTCCGGTTCCTGGTGAGCCTACCAACAAGACGCCTTTCGGAATCCTTGCTCCCAGACTGGTAAACTTCTGAGGCTCTTTTAAGAATTCGACAACCTCGCGTAATTCTTCTTTGGATTCATCCACACCTGCGACATCCGCAAATGTTACTGTCGGGTGGTCTCCTTCAAACATTTTTGCCCTTGATTTTCCGAAACTCAGCGCAGAATTGTTGGTGCCCTGGGTTTGCCGGAAAATAAAATACATCGCTCCGACAAGAAAAATAACTGGAAGCAAATAGCTTAGTATCGAGAAAATGCCCAACCAACTGGATTCCTCTTTGATTGTTAATTCGATATTATTTGAAGAAAGATTTTCAGGGGTGACTCCTAAAAGCGAAAGTTGCTCCAGAATGGTTGCATTTCCTTCAATAACCGATTTGGCTGTTCTGCGGTCTTTAAACAGGACTAAAACACTCGTACCGTCGGATTCAATTTTTGCGACAGTTCCTTCCTTGATTTGATCCGCTAATTGATTGATTGAAATATTATCGCTGGAAGCTCTATCTCCTGTGAATGAGTATAAAAGGAGTGAAATAATACCCACTAATAAGAGTAAATAAACAAAATTTGTTTGTCCTCGTTGTTTCACGTAATAATCCCTCCGTATTTAATTGAATTATACCAATGGATTCATTTGATCATGTGTATTGCAGGATTATTAATAAATTTCTTTCATTTTTCATTATCTTAGTGAATAGGATAATTCTGTAGTGAGGAATCCTGATAATAAAAAAAACAGCGGAAACTCGTTTCCGCTGTTTATCAGATCTTTGTAAGATGCGTTTGAGTCTCAGACTCTCGTCAGATATTCACCGGTGCTCGTGTTGATACGGATGATATCGCCCTCAGATATAAAGTTGGGAACCATTACTTTTGCTCCGGTTTCCACGGTCACCTGTTTGGTGACACCTGTCGCCGTATCGCCGCGGACAGCGATATCAGCCTGGATAACTTTCAGATCGACGCTGATCGGCAGTTCGACATCAATGATTTCACTTTGATAGAAAGTCAGTTTAACTTCGGTCCCTTCTTTCAAAAAAGGTGCCGATTCTTTCATAATTTCAGCATGAACAGCAGGCTGTTCATAGGTCTCGGTGTTCATGAAATAGAAGAAATCTCCATCGCCGTACAGGAATTGTACATTTTGGAAATCCAGACGCACATCCTGAACACGGTTGCCAGAATTAAAAGTGCGCTCAAAAGTTGCTCCAGTCCGCAGATTTCTGGCTTTAATCCGGATACTGGCATTACCGCGTCCTGATTTGTTATGTTCGTAGTCTAATACTTTCAACAGGTTACCGTCTAATTCGAAGGTAACACCTTTTCTTAATTCGTTTACATCAATCATAAATAACTCTCATTCCCTTAAATTTTCTATTTACTAATCAGAATCATGCCGAAAATTCATTTTAAACGAAGATATTATAACAAAAAATTTTGAAAAGCAAACAATATGCGCATAGACGACGTGAATCATAATTAATGTTACCCAAGAAGTATCGGAGAATCAAAATAAATTGTTACCATAAGCTGCGGAGGAAAGGCTGATGGGTAACAAAATGAGTAAGAAGAGCAGGCTGGAATTAGCAACACAAATACAATCCCGATATCTAAAAGCGAACAATGGGGTAAAAGGAAAAATTCTCGATGAATTTGTCGAGAGCACTGGTTACCACAGGAAGACGGCGATACGTTTATTGCATTCAGATCTTCGGCCAAAGACATTCAAAAAGAGACCTGGGCGGAAAAAGAAGTATCCTCGAGAGATAATCAAAAAGTTGGAACGGTTGTACGAGATCAGCAATTATATCTGCGGACAGCGATTACAGCCATACATTTCCGAGCTGATAGATATACTGGAGCGATGCAATGAAATGTACTTCACATCTGAGGAAAAACGTCTGCTAACCGAGATGAGTTCGGCAACGATCAATCGAAATCTGAGGGAATACAAGAAAAACCATCAAGGAAAAGGCAAAACCATGACGAAGCCCGGCGGATTACTCAAGAAACAGATTGCGATCCGAACGGGGATGGACTGGGATGATAATCGCCCTGGATTTCTGGAGATAGACCTTGTTGCTCATTGCGGGCAATCAGCAGCAGGAGCTTTCTTTTACACGTTGACAGCTACCGATGTATGCACCGGTTGGACAGATAACTTCATTCTCCGGAACAAATCAAAGGAAGCCGTTGTGGAAGTGATGACTTTGCTTGAATCCCTTTTACCTTATCCCATCCTTGGTATTGATTCTGATAATGGCTCCGAGTTCATCAACCATCTCCTTTTTGATTATTGCAATAATCAGGAAAGAAAGATAATCTTCACCCGATCAAGGCCTTACAGGAAGAACGATCAAGCTCATGTTGAACAAAAGAACTGGGCCGTAGTCAGACGTTTGCTTGGATACAACCGCTTCTATACTCCAGACCATTTTTCACTCATTCAGCGAATTTATCAACTGAACCATGTGTTCAATAATTTCTTCCAACCTGTACGTAAGACCATTGCCAGACCAGATAAAGATGCCGGTGTCTTTTCTCCTAAATACGAATCTGCTAAAACACCTTACCGTCGTATCCTCCTTCAATCTGGTGTCTTATCCATTCCTAAAAAGGCCTCTCTTGTAAACCTGTATATTGCATCAAATCCCGTCAAGATCCTTGCAGAAATCAATGATCTGCTCCGTATTCTTGCCGAAACTTCTTCTTATCAAACAAAGTAACGATAAAAATTGGCTGCTTGGGTTTTTTCGCTTTAGGCCAATCCCTATCGTTTATGGTAAAATGCCCCTGCACTTCCAGGGAGTAGAGCTCTGCTGGGGAGCAACTCGAGCACTGGATGTGCCCAATTTACTATCGTAGAGATGCCTACGCATCTCTACATTTTTCGTGGTCGTTGGGTAACATTTTTATTTGATTCTTCGATCCCCTCAAAGTAACATTTTCTTTTGATACACACCGTAGATATCAGTGATTCGAAATTTGTAAGGTATGCTTTATTATTCATTATTTGTTTGAAATGTAAAAAATTTTGAATAATAAATCTTCTCACGCTATTGGAAAACCAGTCCATCTTTCAAGTTATTTCATTTTCCGACAAGGATTGATAAATGATACTCATCCAAAATATAGACTTTCTATTCGAATTGCTGGTTAAAATACTGTTCTGTTGAAATTTTGACTATGCCTTGGATGTCAATGTCATCATGGCTATGCCAATCGGACCGATATCCAGCGTGACATGATCCATTGGTTTGTAGTTTCTCATTGGAATTTCTTTACAAAAAACTGCTTCCGGATTATCACCCGTATTGACTGAAAATCTGTTTTTTGCTCGCAACACTTTCGCTTCAGTGGGATGCATATCAGGAAAATTCATAAAATTGACTCGAACCAACGCTCTTTTTCTCGGGTGTCGATTCAGAATAATTACAGTGAGTTTTTTGCCATCTTCCGAGCGGGAAAAAAGCCCATCCAGATATGGAATCGTATGTTCTTCTGCAATTCCTGGAATTCCAGCCCAACGAAAAGAAGGAATTTCTTTGCCGGGAATTGTCTTTGTTTTGAGAATCAAATTTTGGAGTGAGCGATTCATGCTGAAAAGGACATAGGGAACTGTCTTCCAATGCTTCCCTTGATCCGATTCAATCATACCCATTGGTCCAAACAGGAATCCGGTTTCTACAATTCCGAGACGGCTGGAAAGCTTTCGGATGATATTATTGACGCTCTGAAAATAGAAAGCATCCTGTTTTTCGTAACTGCTATCATAAAAACTTTTTTGTAAAGCGGGCTGTTTGAAATAACTCCACGGACTGATGGCAATACGTACGGTTTTGTGAAGATCCACAGTTCCCAGTTGATTCGAAATGCGTTTGATCCATGCTTCAAACTCCTGTGAAAGACCGCAGACTTGGTCAAAACTGATATTATCTTCGGCCCCATCCCAGCCTTTTGGTCCGGGAAAAATATTTGATACGCCGATTTGATCCATCCATTCATTACACGACTCGAACAGCTTTTCGTTCCATTGCCTGCCATCGGAAAACATAGGATCTGAACCGGGTAAAATCAACGTGGAATCCGGATCAATTGATTTGATGCGTTCTGCAGTTTCACGCAGCAGATTGATTTTCTCTGTGGATGTCTGCGAATCGAATCCGGTACAGGAAATTTCCCAGATTCGTTGGGGAATCCACCATGGTTTGGAAGAAATGGCTTCTTGGACTTCCTGGATCGTTCCAGACAAATTAAGGGATTCTTTCTGTGCAAGCGGCATGATGATATGCGGTGATGCCTCGATCTCAGAACAGATTCGCAGAAAATTCAGAAAAGCTGTCTTGTGTAACGGATCTTCATTGGCAGGATTCCAGCGATAACGCAATGTTTTCGGATGAAGATCTTTGATGATTGGAATTACCCATTCATGAATTTTTCCGGTTTCAAGATCCATCCATTGGGAGATCGTTTTTGCCGATTCATCGATTTGAAATGCGTACCCAAATTGAAAGTCCTGCTGCTGACCGCAAATGTCCATGGCATCGGCGATAAAGTCAGCGCTGAAATTTTTCTTCCAGAGATCAGACAGCTTTCTCATATGGCTGGTTTTCGGAATTTCCTGAACGATTGATTGATTCTGAATAACCAGTCTGCCGGCTTCTTCTGTTTCGATTTCCACTTTTATATCATCATCGGGAGAAATTTTCTCCAAGGTGCGGATCCTTATCGTTTGATGCAGCTCCCATTTCAATGAATTTTGATTTAAATCCAGGATATCTATGCCTTCTCGTTGCAGAAAAGATTTCATTAACTTTCCATTCGAACGGACACATTGAGCGTATATCGTCAGTTGGAAAAGGAAATTTTGAATCTGAATTTCATTGAAATTTTCCACAGAAATTTCAAATGAATTCATTGAACGAGTTGTATTCTTCATGCTTTTTTCCTATTCAGTGTAGTTGCGTCGATGATGGCTTTAGTTTTCTCAAAAAGTCTCTTTGCATTCAGTAATTTAAAATCTAAAAAACTTTTTAAGATAATTGAGAAAATATCGTATCGCTGCTTTGTATTTTATCAAAGAGCCCTTCCGAGGAACCACCAATAAATGGATATGGCGTTAATCAGAATGGCTGCGATCGTTAAAATGGCAAAAACCAATGGTGTCTTTTTTCCGATTCCTTGCGCCATCAGGAAAAACAGCGGAAGGATGAAGTCCATCATATATCGATATCCGATTTGTTCTGCCCCAGTATTATGATACATCAGCAACAAGCTTAGCGAAACAAGGATTGAAATCCAGGCGCCGACATTCCACCAGTTTTTCCGAAGGTTTCGAAAAATGAAGATCAAAGGTGGCGTCATGAAAAAGATGCTGTATCCCATAATGCCGGGATTGAAATCGATACCGGAGCTATTAATGCTGATCTGTGGAATGCGAAACAGCATAACCGATAGGTTCGTTTTTAGAAAATGGGGGTGGAACATACCATATTCTTTTACTGCAGAAACGATCCAACTGGCTCCGTGAATTGTGACATATCCGAAATCAAACCAGTTGTTGAAACGCAAAAAATTGTAATACAGAAGTAGAAATACCGAGATGACGATTGGGACCGCTGAGGAGAATGTCCAATGAAAAAGCTGCAATCTTTGAATTTTCTGCTTTCCTTTTTGAATAAAATAATAAATTCCCAGCAAAAAAGGATATACAGCAAAAATGTTAGGCCTTGCCAGAATTGCCAGCCCAAGCATGGAACCAGTCAAAAATGGTGATTTTTCTGACAAAACACTCAGAACAGCCAATTCGCAAAAAGTTACGGTTAACACCTGGCTGACGAACCACATTTGTCCAAGAATTGAAAGCCACCAATGATTTGTCCCGATAGCAAAAACGACAGTGAGCCAAAGGATTCCTGAGCGGTTATCAGGAATCAGACCTTTTTGAGAAGCTTTTCTAAAAATCAGGAAAATGAGTCCTGTATTAATTGCTCCAACCCACGTTGAAAATAATGTCGTGTTAAAAGTCCATAAGCCGAAGATTTTGATCAACGGCATCATGATAATTGCCGGCAATGGAGGATTTGGTACGAACCAATGTCCATTGTAAAATGTCAGATCATGTGTCGTATCCGGATCGGCCAGGAATAATTCCCCGCGAAAAAAAGCATCTGCTAAAAGGTGCCAATATGATTTTGCCGGCGTATTCCAGCGACCAACCCATTGTCCAGTCATTCGATAAACTACAAAAGTAATGAGTGTGATCTGAAAAAATCCATAAAAGGCGCAAAGTTTTGTGTAGAAACGATGATTTTTAAGAACAGGCTGCAGTATTTTGCCGAACAGAAAGATCTGTAATGGCAGGAATACATACCATTCAAAATGTTCAATTCGGTAAAACCAGTTTTCGGTTCCGAGAATCCAACAGAGAAAACCATAGATACTATTTGGAATGATCAGAAACATTGCTGCTGGAAACAGCGAACTGTGCAATTTCGCCCAGACTTTTTGCTCGACCTTTGATCTGAAGAAAAGGTAGAGCTGCAGCGCTGATAATACTCCCCAGAACAGCAGCCCGTTAATTCGACGTGAAAGCGCCTGAACTGAGGAATCCCATTTTCGAACAGGTGAATAGATAAGGAACAGTATTTGGATGGAAAAGAAAAAAACTGAATACAGTGTCAGCAGAATTATAAAAAAAAGTTTTTCATTATGAATCAGGCTGCTAATTCCGGAGCGGATCTTTTTTGTGTTTAGATGTATCGAAAGGATGAAAGCGGTTATCGAAGCGATATTTCCGAGAAGGATGACGCTGAGAATAGCCAGGCGTGTGTTTGAGAATCCCATGAACCCAGATAATCCGGATTCAGGCGGGAGAAAAATCAGCTGTAAAAATACAGCGAGTCCTTCAATCATAGTGAGGAAAAGCATCAGGGATGATACAGTCATTTCAATTGCTTTATACCACAAAAAACCATAAGAACATCAAATTTTCTCTTTTAGCAAAAGATTTTATCAAATTTCGAATTGCTGTATCAGTTACGAGGGAAAAAAAGGGAGCCCTCCTGTTAGGGAGGGCTCCGCATAGAATAATCAAAGAATCTTATGCTATTTCGGACTCAATTAAACCATAGGTTCCGTCATTCCGTTTGTATAACACATTAACGGACGAGGTTGCCACATTATAAAAGACGAAGAATTCTTCATGTCCAAGCAATTGCATTTGTTCCAATGCTTCCATTTCATCCATCGGAACCATATGAAATTTCTTGCGACGCGCGATAATCGGTCTTTTTTCTGTATCTTCATCCGCTTCACCGGCTTCTGTCGAAGGAATTGTTTCAGCGACGGATGTTCCATCCCCGCGAGCTTCTCGTCTCTTTCCCTTAAAGCGGTCGATTTGGCGTACCATTTTATCCAGTGAAATGTCAAATGCAGCAAATATATCTTCTGCACGTTCTTCAGTCCTTAAAATGTATCCTTTACCGCGGATCGTAATTTGGGCAACGTAGCGATCAGCGGCATTTCTGGCTGATTTCAGGTAGGCAAGGTCGATTCTGATGTCATCGATGTCTGAGAGAAAACGTTCGATTTTATTAATCTTTTTTATCACGTAATCATTGACACGATCTGATACTTCCATATTTTTTCCGAAAATTACAGCTTTTGTGTCCATATAGTTCCTCCTGAAAAGAATTATTTGTGTCAACTGCTTTAATTATAATGTAGTTGACGCTACGCTTAGACAATAAATCTCTGATGCTCCTGCTTTCAGAAGCGCAGAGGCACATTCATTGAAGGTTGATCCTGTCGTCATCACATCATCGATGATCAATACTTTCTTATTTCGAACGATAACCGGTTCAGCGCTGAATGCGTTGCGCAGATTGTTTTTCCGTTCATTCTGATTGAGGCCGACTTGTGGCGTTGTATGAATTGTTTTTTGAATTGCACCAGAAGAAAAGGGTTTTCCGATTGCTTTTGCAAACGGTTTCGCTATCCATTCCGATTGATTGAATCCTCTGCTTGCAAACCTCTTTTTGTATAGAGGAACAGCAGTAACCAAATCGACCTCCCATCTTTCTCTTAAGTATACAGAAATAAGGAAGTTTGCAAATAATTCAGATAATCCTAATTGATGCGCATATTTTAATTTTTTAATTGCCGTGCGAATTGCGCCATCATATAGAAATGCTGCCCTTGCATATGTAAATTGAAAATTACTTTTTTTGCAAAGAGAACAATCCTGTAGATCGTCAACTGGTTTTCCGCAGATATTGCAAAACGAGTCGATGATCGGCAGAGCTGAATCGATACACTTTGGGCAGATGGCGTATCCATCGCATCCGCATGCTACACAGTTTGGCGGGTAAAACCAGTCAATAATTTTCCAAATTGATCCTCGTGGATTGAGTCTAAGCCCGCTTTCCATGCAGATCCTGGTCTTTCCTACACAGGTGCTATCAAATCTGAAATAAACTTTGAGATGGCTGGTCCTAAAAGAGTGAGTAAAACAAATATGACCACTCCTACCAGGATCAGAATAAGCGCGTATTCGAGTATTCCCTGACCTCTTTCGTATGGTGAAAATGGCATAATCTATTCCCCGTTAGAAAAATATTTTTTATTGTAAAGTTATTGTATTCGTTTTTTGTGGAAGTTGTCAATTCTTTTCGTAAATCCAGCAATTCGAAATCTGGATTGACTTTTCGAATAAGAAAAAGGAGTGTGTTGTTCATATGGTTTTGCGCAAAGCCCAAAACCATATGAACAACACACTTCCTTTCATGTTTCGAACTGCTGTTCGGTGTTTTTTTATTAACTTTCTACATAAAAACTAAATTAAGCGCACTAACTGCCATCCTGTGTGTCCATAGTCTGCAGCGATAACATGATTCTGCTATAGATCTCAAGAATCGGCAAATTGTGCTCCCTTGAGATTCGTTCACAATCCTCGTATTCCGGATGAATCGAAACAGCCTTTCCGTCGATAATCTTCTTTTTTGCACGAATTATTCCAAATTCTGAATTAACCTGGATTATTTCACGATCTGCCTCATATCGGTGTATATTCGTAATCCGAACGCCCAGTGTGGTTGTATGCATCAGAATAAGATGGCTGATTTCTTTTTCATCTTCTGCTTTTACGATTACTGTTAGTTTCGTACCAGGACGATTTTTTTTCATCTGTATGGACGAAAACGTAACATCTAAAGCACCAGCGTCAAATAATCGATTCATGACAGAACCAAGCAGTTCAGGCGTCATATCATCCAGATTCGCTTCAATTTCCGAATAATTATTAGATGTTCCTATTTTTTCGCCGATAAAAACACGCAAAATATTGGGATGTTCAAAATTTTTTGTTCCGGCGCCATTCCCCATTGTAGAAATCGCCATTTCCGGTTTTTCAAAAGACGCAAAAGCTGCCAAGATCGCTGCGCCAGTCGGTGTGATTAATTCCGTTTGGATATTTGACGGAATGACAGATGCCTTCATATCCCGAATAAGCCAGGCAGTAGCTGGTGCGGGATTTGGTAAAAGGCCATGTTGTGTAAGTATCTCCCCTGAACCTAATGGCAACGGTGATGCATATATTTTTTCAATCCCAAAATAATCGAGAGCTGCTGCTGCGCCGACAATGTCCAATATGGAATCGACAGCTCCAACTTCATGAAAATGTACTTCCTCTATCGCAACGCCATGAACCGAAGATTCTGCTTCGGCAATTTTTTGAAAAATACGTAAAGATTTTTCTTTGACGGATTGTGGAAGCGCACTGTTAATCAAGAATGTCCGAATATCACTGTAATGGCGGTGATGATGGCTCTCAGCTGAAAAATCCAAATGGATCTGACCGGCTTGAATGACCCCTTTCATCACTTTTTGAAATGTAACTTGTTTGTATTCTGGAATTTGCAGCGAATTGAATGTTTCCTGGAGCTTATCTAAAGGATAACCGGCATCGATCATAGAGCTAAGAAACATATCACCGCTGATACCTGAAAAACAATCACAATAAAGAATTTTCATTGAAAGTCCTTTTTCTTTGATAATCATTTATTTTACCAGCAACACGTAGCCTTTTCTCTGATGGGTTTGAATCGCTGCCGATGAGATGCAGCGCAAAAACAACACAACAATAAAGCATTCTCCCCATATTTCGAATTGCTGTAATGCGATGATCTCTGCATTTGATCAATGCTATAATTGATTTATTGTTATTCTGTTTCTGATATTAACTACGATGAATCATGTAATCATGTCTGCCTTAAAAAAAGAATCAATCATAGGGTTTTTTCTGCTGTGTTTATTAAGCGTTTTTTCTCCAGTGACAGCAGCGGATTCCCATTTGTCGGCTGTAAAGTCAAATGGTGTTTTGTATTTTGGCACCTCATCCGACTATGTACCGTTTACGTTTTATGGTGCAGATGGAACAATCACAGGTTTGGATATTCAACTGGCAGAGGAAATTGCCAATCGGATCGGTGTGTCTCTCAGAGTGATCGATCTGGCATATGACGGATTGATCGACTCCGTCAGAGTCGGACAAGTTGATTTGATCGGAGGTGCTTTATCGAAATCCATCGAAAATGCGCAACTTGTGGATTTTTCCCGCGTATATTTTATGGGAACAGGCAGAATTGTTGCTTTAAAATCGAAAGAAATTCCCGCTGATATCACGCTTTCTTTTCTGTCCGACAAATCGATCGGAGTTCAGGGCGGAACCAATTTCGAACAATGGGTGCTGGCAAATCTTGTGACGGAGGATCGTGCTGCAGAACAATTCCTTGTCCGCTATTTAACGATTGCGGATGCGGTAAAAGGTTTGGATCAAGAGGAAGTGGATTTTGTTTTGATGGACCTGAATACATACAATCGGTACTATAAAAGCAGCGGTAACTACCAGTTGATTCTGGAAGATCAGATCAAAGAGGAGTTTGCATTTGCTTCTCATCAAGATTCGAGCTTAATACCTGAGGTGAATCGCCAGTTGAATTTCATGATGCTGGATGGAACTGCGCAGCGTATTGCTGAGGATTTCTTTTCAAATGTCTATCCAATTTCAAATTCGCGGAGGATTCGTCAAAGCATGCCCGATTCTTCGGGATCATCGGTACAAAGTGAAATCTCATGTACTAATGCGATGCAATTTATTGGTGATGTCACAATTCCCGACGGATCGAAAATTAATCGAGGTGCCAGTTTTACAAAGATATGGCGAATTTATAACCTCGGAAGTTGTACCTGGAACATGAATTATCGGCTGGTTCCTTATAATACAGTAAATTCTGATCACATGAGTTATCAAATTTCTCGAACTGTCCCTCCGTATTCTGTATATGATTTTCCAGTGATCATGACTGCGCCTTCAGAGATCGGTGATTATCAAAGCAGCTGGCAGCTTCAAACGTCAGAAGGGAAAAATTTCGGCCAGACAATTTGGGTAAAAATCAATGTCGTTGAACCAGAAATGGATCAATCTCCTGAAGAATCGTCTGATTTGACTGCAGTTCCTCAGTAAAATCCTTTGACAGCTCCCTCTGTGAACAAAAAGGGTATTTTTCAGGTCTGTTGTTTATCGTAGCTAAAATGTGGAAAAGACTTTTTTAATAAGGGAGAAAATTGGTTGTGTAGTTTTTGCGTTTTACGAATAACAACAGAACAATAAAAGAATGCTTTCCATATTTCGAATCGCTGAAAACAAACAGCGGCTCGCAATATGTGAAACAGGAGAAATGAATAAAAATTATCGAAAAATATTATATATTTTTGCCATAATTAATATTGTTATATATAAAATTATATGAAAACAAGTTAAAAGGAATGGATGGACGCTGTGATTATTTATTCGAATAACGCTCTTCTCGCAATGACAGATGAATCCATGAATTATTCATCATAAAAATCCTTTTCGCGAAGCGGAAAAACCTCACAATGTCCATTAATTTTTTTTGTATTCGGAAATGCTGGTTTGTTTATTGATATGAGGAACATTCTGTTTTACAATGAGAATATCACGATTTTTCTATTTCAAAAATACTTATCGTGATTGGAAGCAGTAAATTGGCAGCCAATTCGATTCTGTTCTATAGCAGGATTGATCTTTGGAGCTAAATTAGGAGCATCTAAGACAAATTGGAGGTCTTATGGAAAATCTGAATGAATTTGTAAATTCTCCTGAAAAAAATAAATTTGAGAAATTGTTGGAAAAAATTCCAGGAATCAAGGGATATAAAGAGAAAGAAGCCCGAAGAGACACAGACAAACTCGTTCGGGAAGCCATCGCAAAACGATTTGAAGAACAATGGAATCGAATTGGCGAAATTCAGCGTGATTTACTGAAAGCCGGAAATCTTTTGTTTGTCGGCGATTTGGAATCGGCAGCGATTAAGATTCGTCAGTTTATCGATCGGGTAAAAACTGCTTCCTATGGTTATGCGGGCTTATTGGATGTCGTAAAGGTTGACGATGCTGCTTTACAACAGCTATATGACTACGATCTTTACCTTTTTAAACTGGCAGAATCCATTAAGAGTGCCGTTGATGTGGTGGAAAGCAATATTGAAAAAAATGAGGAAATTGAGACTGCAATTCGAAATCTGGTCAGTGTCGCCCAGGAATGTATCACTGCATTTAATCGCCGCTCAGAGGTGATCACTGGTACTGTGAATTCCTGAAAAATTATTTGATTTCGATTATCGATCATAAAAATGGGCAGTCATCAATCAAGATCAGTTACTGATGCAACTTTTTCGAAAACTGATTGACAGCTTTTATTTGAACAAGATGAGGAGAAATTAGAATGGCTCGAATTTTTGATGTAGTTGAATATCCAAGTGAAATGCAGGATGAGATTGCTCATCATTTTCCAGAAGAAGGTGTAGCTGATCTTCGATTTGGTTCACAGGTGATTGTTCGTGAGTCTCAGCGAGCAATATTCTTTCGTGATGGAAAAGCGCTGGACGTATTGGGACCAGGACGTCATACGATTTCTACAGCCAACTTTCCTTTGCTGACGGATCTGTTGGGAAAAGCATTTAACAATCGGACCCCTTTCACTGCTGAAGTGTACTTTGTCAGTATGAAGGAATTTGCCGATGTCAAATGGGGAACTTCACAACCGATTATCGTCAGGAACGCTGGCGTCGGATTGGGAATCAGTCTGCTGCAAGGTTTTGGCACATATAGTTTTCAGGTGAGCGATCCTCAGCAATTCGTCACGCAAATTATGGGAGCATCCCAGTCATACTCCCTGGCATCGATTGAAAACCGTCTGCGTTCCATGCTTTTATCCAAGATTCAGGATATTCTGGGAACAACTACTGCGAATCAAAATGTCCTGCAACTGATTGGATTGACAGAAGAATTGGGAGCTTCCGTAAAGGCAAAAGCTCAGGATGATTTCCTTGCAATCGGTTTGTTATTGAAATCTTTTTATATCGCAAGTCTGAAACCATCCGAAAAATCCGCTGAAGAATTGAGGGCAATGGGTATGTTGGACATGAATGTCTATACTCAGCTGCAGGCAGCGGATGCATTACGAGATGCGGCGCAGAATCCGAATGGCGGCGCAGGCTTGACTGCAGGCATCGGAGCCGGAGTAGGTCTGGGCAATATAATTTCACAGGCATATGGCACAAATGCTCAGCAGCAAGCGCCTGCTGGTGCTCCTGCTGCAGCAGCGCCGGTTGAAAACAATGTGATGACACCCTCCGAAGTTGCTCAGTTGTTAAAAGTCTCTGAAGAAGATGTGATGGCAGCTATTCAGGCAGGCGATCTGAAAGCACGAAAGATCGGTTCAGCTTATCGAATCAGTAAAGATTCTGTCGATGAATTTTTGAAGGGATAAATTGAACCGGAGGCAATTCGCATGAAGCTCCATGAGTACCAGGCGAAGGCATTTTTTAAAAATTATGGCATACCGATACCGGAAGGTCACGTAACATCCATCGCACGGGAAGCGAAACAAATCGCTGAGGAGATTGGATGTCCGGTTGTTGTTAAAGCGCAGGTCTTGGCAGAAGGACGCGGGACCTCCGGTGGTATCCTCTTAGCAAAATCGCCGCAGGAAGCTGAGAAGGCAGCCTCTGAAATTCTATCGAAAAAGATTCATGGATTATCTGTACGCAATGTTCTGATTGACGAAGCGCTTTCAATCGAAAAAGAGTATTTTCTTCTAATTACATTGGACAGAGAGAAGCGTATGCCGCTGTTAATGATGTATGAATCGGGTACGATTTATATTGAGACTGCGGCAAATGCATTGTTCGATAATCTTGATCGTGTTTATATTGATCCATTAATCGGACTCCAGCGATATCAGGTTCGACAACTTGCGAATCGACTCGATTTCCAGCCGAAATATCTACGCGGATTAACTGAAATTTGCCTTGGAATGTGGAAACTGTTCTGCGATATGGATGCGCGGATGGTTGCCATTAATCCACTGGTCATTACCAAAGACCAGCGGCTTCTTGTTCTGGATGGAAAAATTACTCTGGATGAGAATGCGCGCTTTCGACAGGAATATCTTGTGGATTTTCGAGATTATGATGTGGAAGCATATGGTGAATTCGAAGCCAGAAAACACGGACTTGAATACATTAAGATGGACGGCAATATCGGTTGTCTTGTGAATGGAGCTGGTCTGACGATGGCTACGCTGGACTGCATCCAGGACAATGGAGGTCACCCTGCCAATTTCATGGATTTAGGAGCAGGAGTAAATATCGACAAAGTGATTGCGGCATTGGATATTTTACTGAATGATCCTCAGGTGAAAGTGGTCCTGGTGAATATTTTTGGCGGTATGACACGCTGTGACGATATCGCATATGGGCTGCAAGCTGCCATTGAGAAATACGGAACGGAGATTCCAATAATCGTTCATATGGGCGGAACACATGCAGAATCCGGCATAAAAATTTTGAAAGACCTGGATATCATTTTCGCCCCGTCAATGATTGATGCAGTAAAAAAGGCTGTGACGATTGTCGGAGGCAAGTAAAAGATGAGCATCCTGATCAATAAATCGACACGGGTCATTGTACAAGGAATTACCGGGCGTGAAGGAAATTTTCATGCCCGCCAGATGATCAATTATGGGACGCAGATAGTTGCCGGTGTTTCGCCCTCCCGTGGCGGAAGTTGGGTGCTTGACGAGAAAGTTCCTGTTTTTGACACGATGCAGGCAGCGGTTGAGGTAACAGAAGCCAATGCTTCCATTATTTTCGTCCCGGCACGACAGGCAACAGACGCTTTGCTGGAAGCTGCTGATTCCGGCGTGGAGCTGGTAGTCTGTATTACGGAAGGAATTCCGGTGCAGGATATTGCCAAAGTGTATCATTACATGACGACAAAAGGCGTTCGATTTGTTGGCCCAAACTGTTCCGGCATTATCAATCCCGGCGAAGTTAAAATTGGTATCACTCCGGAGGATTGCGTCATTCCTGGAAAAGTCGGCATTATTTCCAGATCCGGAACCTTGAGCTACATGATCATGGAAGCTATGAAGGAACGAGGCATTGGCGTCAGTACCTGTGTTGGAATCGGAGGCGATATACTTCAGGGAACTTCTTTCGTCGAAGCTATGGAGATGTTCGAAACTGATCCGTATACAGAACGGCTTCTTCTGATCGGAGAAATTGGTGGTTTGGAAGAAGAGCGCGCAGCAAGGTTTGCCGCATATCAAATGAGTAAACCAGTTGCAGCATTTCTGGCAGGAAAATCCGCTCCACCTGGAAAACGAATGGGACATGCCGGCGCTTATATTGAAGCAGGAATCGGGATTTTAAAATCCAAAATAGAAGCCTTTGAATCCGCAGGTGTAAAAGTAGTAACTGAAATCCCTGAATTATTAAAATTGTTGGAAAAATAAAAAAAACAGAACTGAAGCACTCGCTTCAGTTCTGTTGATACCCGTCTTATTTCGAAAGAATGGTAATCACATCTCCCACAGTCTTAATCTTTTTTGCATCTTCATCACTGATCGTAACATGAAAAGCTTCGCTGAATCCGTCGATTAAAAAGAATTGATCCATTGAATCCGCTTTTAAATCCTCAATAAACCGTGTTTCGGGAGTAATATTGTTCCCATCGATTTTTAAGACATCCGTCACCACTTTTTTTACAGCTTCCAAAGTCACTTCCATTGTAATTCCCTCCAAAGATTTCCTTTAATAAGTCCTGTTTATCAATAAACTGATTCTATTCAAAATAATTTTAACATGCTTGTTTTCAACCGATGACATTGTAATATAGTAATCCGAAATATGGATTTGTTATGCATATAAAGCGAGAAAAACTTGTTGTTGTGATGTTTTTACGTGAAGCGTATCAACTTGACAAGAACATAGCCCTCCCTCATATTTTAATTGCTGATTGTGATACAGGCATCAGCAATTTGAAAATGGGAAGATTTATTTAATTTCATCAATCAATAACGTATTTCGCACGGCATCCGCAATAATATAGAACGTGTTATAGGCTTCTTCAGAAGTTCCGTCTGCATTGTGGTATATCAGAGCTACGTTAACTTCTGCCGGATTAACATCATATGCCTGCAGATAGGCGTAAACAACCTCAACATAATCAACCGTTTTCCAGTAGGCTGTATAAATATCGAAGGGTAATGTCCCTCCCTGGTAGCAACAGGCGATCTGCATTTTTTCCGAGAGCATCCACCAGGCTTTCTCATATTCATCATTCTGAAGCGCTGAATAGTAGGAACGGATGAATTCTTCCACATTCGGAAAGCTTGCAACCGGCCAGGGTGTATATGTCGGTTGTTGTATGGAAGAGGTAGCTGACGGTTCGAGCAACGGAGCTTCGCCTGTTTTCGTTTCATCAATTACGGCAGATACCGGCAGCAAGGTTGTTTCAGCCGCTATGCTTGCCATGTAGGTTTGTGCAGCTTGCGTGTAGATTTGTGCAATCGAAGTTAGTTTTGTGTGGACTTTTGAAGCTTTCGCCGCATTCGAAAGAAAATAAATCATCCCTGCGATCATGACAAGTGCAATCGGTATCGATAAAATCGTCCATAATTTGATAGGATTTTTTTTGGGTTTGTTGCGGGAAGGATCAGAGTAGTAAAATCCACCGATCGTCTCGGATCCTCCATTGCTGTTGATCAGCGCAATGAAGTTGGATCCCAATTTATGTGTTGTCCAGGAGGATTCCGCATTTGTGCGGATGCGGAAGACATGTTCACTGGATTCTCCGGGATTGATTCGAAAATCAGGCGGAGTCACTGAAACCCAGGCAACTTGCAGCGCAATCCTTCCGACTAATGTTTTTTCCCCTTCGTTAGCAATGATCAGCGTTGCAATGCCATGCCCTTCACTGGGTTCATCTTTTGTCAGTATACCGAAATCCAGCGTTCTCGTGGAAATCACTAACTGTGCCTGTGGAAAAGGAGGGTCTTGGATATACATAAATTGATTATATAACAAATAATCCTCACTATATTTCTGGCAATTTGAAAAGCAGACCAAATAACCCCATTTTTCATCACTTTAAAGATTCTTATGATATAATTCTTGCCGCAAGGATTGGAGAGATCGCATAGCTGGTCTAGTGCGCGCGCTTGGAGAGCGCGTATATCGAAAGGTATCGTGGGTTCGAATCCCACTCTCTCCGCAAGAATAAAAAAGCCACAATCTGTGGCGTTTTTTTTTTCGAATAATAAAGATATTCCCTCTGCATAACAAACAGTTCTTTTCGTTAATACCTGAGATAGCTTTGTCAGGCTTACGTCCTCCTCGCAATGACAGATTGCTATATGAGAAGCACAGGGCGATGTTTATCATTGCGATCGCAGCGAAGCAATCTTATGTCACAAGAAAAACATAACCATCGACTAAGCCGGTGGTTATGTTTTTCTTGAATCAATCAGCAGGCAATTCTCTCGCTGTGATC
Organism: Flexilinea flocculi; assembly: GCF_001192795.1. Taxonomy (GTDB): domain Bacteria; phylum Chloroflexota; class Anaerolineae; order Anaerolineales; family Anaerolineaceae; genus Flexilinea; species Flexilinea flocculi. Next base: position 548,730 of record NZ_DF968180.1, read on the forward strand.
CGCAGACTGACCACGTTTAGTGTTCCAGCATCTCCCGAATCTTCGCAGCAACGACATCGGCAAGTTTTGCATGATCTTCGCGGCTGTAATGAAGGCCATCCAGCGTATTTAACGTGAAATTCAAATCAGCGCAGTCAATAAAACCGCATCCGTTGCGGATTGCGAGATCTTTGTATAATGCACCAAATTGACAACTCTTTTCATAAGCAAGCGGACCGAAACTGAAACCAAAAAGATCATTATGAATGTTCGGGCTGACGGGATGGGGTGCAATGACGAGGATTTTCGGTTCAGGATAGTTATAATAACTTTTTTTGGCAGCCAATACTAATTTCTCTACTCCAAAAGCGATCATTCCTGCTGTGAGATTAAACATGTGTTTCAATTCATTTACGCCAAGTTTTAAAATAACAAGATCGAGTGGTGCATGCGCATCCAATGCTGCTTCAAGACCTGCTATTCCCAGACGATGGGGAAAATATGGATCCTGATTCATGACTGTACGAGCATTTAACGCGTCTTCAATAATATGGTATTCGCTGCCCAAAATATTCTGAACTCGTCCAGGCCACCTCACATCGAATGGCATTCTTTGCCCGGATCCTATCTCCGGATTAAAGGTTGTGACGTCATAGCCCCATGTGTTGGAATCACCAAAACATAATATGTTTTTCATATCTTATGCCTTTCGTGAAATAAGTATTCAACAATCAAGTGATTTTTCGTAATATCGTTTCATATTTTAACAAACAATCAATCATACTGCAAGAAAAAAATCAGAAATAATCATGGAAGAATATGAAATATCACAAAATGAAAAAAATATTATTCTCTTTTGAAAAATAAAATCAAAAATAATCAATATTGAGCATGTATTATTGACACAACTATCCCAAAGGATTAGAATAACGAAAAAAATAAAGGCTTGAAAAGGATTTTGCATGCTTTTAGCTGAAAGACAGGAGAGAATCATCCGATTGGTAAAAGCCAATGGATTTATGTCAGTATTGGATTTATGCGAACAACTGGGAGCGTCCAGCGCAACGATTCGGAGAGATATTAACATGCTTTCTGATAACGGTTTATTGTTAAAAACGCATGGAGGCGCAATGGATGCCATGCGGGGGGCGCTTATGGATTTACCGGTAAATTTACGCCGATCGATGAATACTGAAGAAAAAATCCGTATAGCTGCAGAAGCAGTCTTGCGTATCAAAGAGGGGGACTCAATTTTTCTGGATTCAGGGACGACAACCTTTGAGATTGCCAGGAAACTGCAGACTTTTTCAAGGTTAACGGTTCTGACCCATGATTTATCCGTCGCATTGGATATTTCGCGGAATACTTCCAATAACGTTATTGTGATGGGCGGTGGTCTAAAAGCGGATACGATTACTTGTTCCGGAATATTCACGGAAAGAATGATCAGTGACATTCATGTGAACAAGGCATTTATCGCTGTTGACGCTGTCAGTGTTGTTCATGGTTGTATGTGTTTTGCAGTTGATGAAGTTGCGATCAAACGGCAGATGATGAATAATGCGATGGAACGTATTCTGGTCTGCGATCACACGAAATTTGAAAACATGGCATTTGTCAATATTTGCCAGGTAAAAGATTTTAATCAGATCATCACGGATTCCGGTCTGGATGAGAAGCTCAGGCGTGAAATCCTCGAAGTAAATCCGAATTTATTGTGTGTCTAATTTAAGCAGGAATCGAACCGTAGAAGTACGGTTCGATTCCTGCTTAAATCTGCCCTTCCATGATTTTTTTTGAATGGGAAAGCGCTTCTGCGATTCCCCCTTGAAGCACACCGGGAACGATCATGCTGACGCTTTTTTTAACTTCATCCAGCGCATTTTGTGGAGCATAAGAAAATCCTGCCAGTTTCAACATCGGCATGTCAGTCATTCCATCGCCTGCAGCATGAAAATCAGATAAGGGGATGCCGCATAATTCCGAAAGCCTGCGGATCGCCTCAGCTTTTCCGGCGCCTTTTGGAACAATATCCACAAAATATTTACTCGAAAAAGCAAAAATTGCGTGTTTTTCAGAGAAGAAGATCCGGCATGCTGAAAGATCCTCTCTGCTGTCACCGCACATGACAATTTTTAAAATATGACCGCGGATACTTGCGATATTTTCGATCGGTCCTTCATTCTCGATCGCAATCCCTCTCAAATTCAATCGATTGTTGCGGCGTATGACGTAAATATGATCTTCGGTAAGTACCTGAATGCTGATATCCGGAAACTTTTCATAAACAATTCGAATAGGCTCTAAAATTTCGTCATGATGAAACGACTGCATCCAAAGATAATGGTTTTCTTTGAAATCGTACAAAGCTGCTCCCCCATAAACAATACAAGGCAGGTTCGGATTTAATTCTTGGGCAATGGATTGTGTTGCAATGAGGGATCTGCCTGTGCAAAGCGAAAATAATCCGCCTGCTGATTGGAAATCTTTTACTGCCTGCCGGATTGAAGGAGGGAGAGAAATATCTCTTGTAACCAAAGTCCCGTCAATATCAGAAAGGAAGACAATTTTTTTCACAAAGTTACCTGAGTCGAATGATGGAGTTGGTATCAGCTGAGCGGCGTATGGCATCGATGGTTCTGATCACTTCAACACTCTGATCCAATGTGACAATATCCGGTTGAACACCACGGTCTACACAATCCAAAAAGTAAGCAAGCTGTTTTGTGTAAGCATCATATTGCTCGACGTTGATAATTTCCGGCGTTTTTCCGTCTCGGAACAGCTTTAAGACGGCAATGGCGCCATTTCTTTGATTAATATCATAACCGGCGCTATAGATATATTCAGCAGTTGCTTTGCTTCCCATAATTTTTGCAGTCATTGTGAACGGATAACCGGTTTTCATCGTAAAGGAAGTTTCAGCAACACCTTTTGCTCCGCCTGAATAAATTAAAGATGCAAATACATTATTGTAGCAGTTCGTATCGCTTTTCGTGGCGACCGTATAAACGCTCTCTGCCGGTCCATAAAGATAGTTCATAAAATCAATGTCATGAACCAGCATATCATACATAGCCCCACCGCCGGTCACGGGATCAAAAAGCCAGTCATTCCCCCATTTTTGAGGTTCGGAACAACGCGAAAAATAGCTCATATATATATCTCCGAATTCGCCATTTTTCATCATCTCTTTGATCTCCCGATAGCCAGTCCAGAAGCGTACAACTTGTGCCGTCATATAGATGATCCCAGTTTTTTGAACGACAGAACGGATTCGTTCGGCTTTTTCAACAGTCATTTCAAGTGGTTTTTCACACAAAGTGGCTTTTCCATATTCAGCACACAGACTGACATAATCCGAATGAATATACGTCGGCAGCGAAAGAATGCAGACATCGATTTCCGGTACTTTTTCCAGCATTTCTTTGGCATCGGTAAAGCAGGGGCAATTTACTTTTTGAGCAGCAGCCTGTGCTTTTTCGTGGATAATATCCGTGATTGCCACGCATTTTGCGTTTGGAAGATTATTGATTGCTGCAATATGGCTTTTAGAAATCATCCCGGCACCAATGATCGCGACAGCATAAGTTTTCATCATCAATTCTCCTTCAGAAAGACAGATACATTAAAACCCCCTCAGGCAACAATGCAATAATTCGATATATGGAAAGTCCTGCTGCGAAAAGAAAACCATCTTGTTGTTGTGTTGTTTTTATGCGAAGTGCAAAAACAACACAACAATTTATGATCCTTGCCAAATTTCGAATCGTTGACAGGAGGGGGAGGGATTCATTACCAAGCTAGCGAATTGAGCGTACTTTATCCATGAATTCTTTTACACGGTCAAGATCTGTGTGATTCTCAAAAATTCCGTCTTTTTTAAATGTGGTACCAACGACGGCGCCGTCGGCTATTGAAAGTATTTTTTCGATTGTGGTAACTTTGCAGCCGGTGTTGGCAAAAACTGCTGTATCCGGAATTGCTTCTTTAACGCTGGCAAGTACGTTTGTATCTGTTGATGCACCGGCAGTGATGCCTGAAACGCAAATAACATCCGGACGGTTGTTGAATACCGTTGTCTTTGCGATTTCCACAATATCCCGATCCGCAAGATATTTTGCCGCTTCAGGGACAATATTAAAGAACATTTTCAGATCCTTCAGTCCCAGTCGCATTTTGTGGCGCATAATTTCTCCGGTATTGGTGTCCCAAAGGCCGAAATCGCTGGCGTAGACGCCACTCATGATCTCACGGATAAAAAGCGCTCCGGTTGCAGCTGCCAGGTCAATCGATGCATAGGGATCCCAAAGAACGTTGACGCCAAATGGAATTTTGATTTCACTTTTAATTTCACCAATAATCCGCGCCATTGCAGCCGTTGTCTCAGGCTTAACTTTACGCAGATAGGGAAGGCTGAATTCATTTGAGAACATCACTGCGTCCACACCGCCTTCCTGCAGAGCGAGAAACTCAGTCCGAGCCATATCGACTACTTTTTGCATTCCTCCGTCTGCGTCATAGTATGGATCTCCCGGTAAAGCGCGGAAATGACACATCGCTACAATAGGTTTTTGGGTTTTAAATAGCTGCTGAATCCATTGCATAGTAAATAAATCCTCTTATGGTTAATGTATAGATAGACTTGCTGAAAATTGGTTTTGATGACGAGAGAAACACTTCCCTTGTTTTTGTACTTCTGATCATTTTAAAAAAATAAAATGATCATCTATTCATATTATAAATTGAGTTTATCATTAAACAAGGCTTGTGTCAAAGTGAAGCCTTTAAAAATCAATCAATAATATCCAAAAGTTTGAAAAAAATTATCAAATATAACCGAAAAGTAAAAATACTTACTTTTCGTGAAAAAAAATGAAATCACAATGTTTCAAATTTTTGAAAAATTGATCAAAAAATCTTGACGTCATCGAAAAAACGATTTATGATAAAAAACATCACAAAGAATTCATACGATTGTATGAACAAACAAGATTGGCAGTACCTTTACTGTCTGATCTTAAAATAATGACAAAAGGAGAAAATGATATGAAGAGGTCTTTATTATTAACCATTGTTGTACTGTTGGTTCTCAGTGTGTTCAGCAGCGTAGCTGCAGAGGGCGAACTGAGAGAAATCACTTATGTTCTGCCACGTACCGCTGAAGTTCTTGAAGATACTCCTTTCTGGGTTGCCCAGAATCTTGGTTATCTTGCTGAAGAAGGCTTGACACTCAAGATGGAACAGGCATTTGGTACTACCGACCTGAAAATGGTAGCAACCGGCCAAGCTGATTTCGCTGCTCCCGGACCATCCTTCATACTGGCTGGAATTGAAGAAGGTCTCCCCATTAAAGTCGTATCTGCGTATGATGCAATCAATATTTGGGGTATGTGTGTTCTGAACAACAGCAAGGTTCAGACATGGGATGATATGAAAGGCGCAGTTGAAAAATACGGCAAAAAATTAACCGTAGCGCTGGGTGATGCTTCCTGGGAAATGCTTGTTACACCAACTCTGGTTGCCGCAGGTGTCGATCCTGTGAAGGATATCGAATGGGTTGTTGCCGGTGAAAACCGCTATATCCAGGTTGCTGAAGGAAAACTGGATATGTTGTTCACATGGCCAGGAGAAGCATGGCAATTGATCGGACAGGGTTATGATTTCAAATATATCGACGGTGATGACGTATTGAAGACCAATTCAAACTCAATCATCACCAATCTGGATCTGATTAAAAATGAACCGGAAGTAGTACAGGGTTTCGTCACTGCTTTAGCGAAGAGTATCTATTTTGTCAAATACAATCCTGAAGCTGCCGCTGCCGTTTCCTGCAATCAATGGCCGAATATCGATGTAACGTGGAAAGCTGCTCTGTATGTTCAACAAGGACGCGCCTATCAAATGTTTGGCGCCCCAGGCGGACCGGATGAGCAAAAGCTTCTGGATAACATTGGATTCAGCTGGGAAGATAAATGGATGCTGAATGTGAAAGTTGCCAAGGAATCCGGTGTAATTAAGACAGATCTGACAGCTGACCAAATCTTCACAAACGAGTTCTTCGATAATACATGGGATCGTGCCAAGGTTGAAGCTGACGCTGATTCTTATGATGTTGCTTCTGCAAAAGCAAGATATAAAGCAGAATAAGGAATTCAACTTGATTTGAAATTCCCGGGAGATTTATTCTTCCGGGAATTTAAATTAATAGAATGCTTTCAAGAATGAAAAAACTTTTCTTAATCTTACTCATTGTATTATTTTTTCCCCCCTTATTGACGGTTAAAGCCGAAACTACACAAACGCAAGAATCAGAGAATAGTATAGCTGCATTGGTTGACGGGAAGCCAATTTTTTGGAGTCAGGTTGAAGCTCAAATGACAACGCTGAATATGATGTATCAAAATTTAAGCGGCAGCCTGAGTGATGAAGAAATTGCAGAAAAAAAATTAAAGGCAAAATCTGAAATTTTAGACAAACTCATTGAACAACTTGTTGTTCAAAACAAACTTGCTTCTCTTGGGTTCATCGTTACCGATGAGATCAAGACACAAGCTGAGGAAAGTTATCAATCGACCGTCAAGGTCATTGAAGATTATGTAAAAAAATCTTATCCGGATATCAGCAAGGAAGATTTGGAGGAAACTGCACAGTGGATTCTAAGCAATCAAGGGCTATCCAAAGAATCGATTGTGGAAAGTGCAATCCAAAATGCATTATTTGACGCTTATAAGAAGCAGATTGAAGATGAAACGGATCGAATGGATGAATCTGCTGTAAAGGCATATTACAATTCGTTATATTCCGAACAAAAAGAATCTTTTTCCAACGATATCAATCTTTATGAACAAGCACTTCTTTCAGGAAAACCGGTTATTTTTCGTCCGGTTGAAACCCGAGTTATAAAACAACTCTCTATACCGTTTGATGATGATGTCATCGATTTGATCAATCAGCTCAATGCATACGGCTCAAAGGATGAAGCCGAAAAAATGCGGATGGATCAATATGATCGAATATCCGCGAAATTGAATCAAACAATGGATCGACTGAAATCCGGAGAATCTTTTGATGCATTAATCGAAGAGTTCTCAGAAGGCAGCGACGCTGTCAATTATGTATCAGAACAATCGACTCGATTTTCGGAAGAATTTAAAAACGCTGCTATGTCGATTGAAACATTGGGACAGTTTTCCGAACCGATCAAGACAGCGTATGGGTATCTTATTTTATGTTGGGATGCAACGCTTGAAGCTGCCGATCCGGTGGCATTTGAAGATGTTAGAGCAGACCTGGAAAGTCTTTTATCGGAATTCAATTGCAACAGAGCTATTGCCGATCAGAAAATGCAGTGGTTGAAAGAAGCGAATATCGAAATCTTTGAAGACGGGCTAAAATAGAGGTAGACAAAATGAACCTTTTTGCAGTTTTATTCGATTTTGACGGTACACTCTTTTTTGGCACAACCGATATCAATTATTACGTGATTAATAAAGCGCTCACGGAGATGGGTCTTCCATCCATAACCCGTGAAATCGCAAATTCTACTGTGGGGGACAAGCTGATTGATGTCTCCAAAAAGCTGTTACATACGGAGAATGAAGCTGCTGCTCGGGATTTTATGCGGCGTCTGATCTGTTATACACCAGAAGCAATCGAAACAATTGCAGTGATTGAACCAGATTGCATCCATATGCTGGAAACATTAAACCGCCATGCCCCGCTGGCAATCTGCTCCAATGCAGAAAAAGAGTACCTCGATTTGCTGCTTAAAAAATTTAATCTCGAGCAATATTTTCAATTTATTTGGCACAGAAAAAATGGATTTGATAAAAAGATGGCAGTTTTGGAGTTGAAATCAATTTTGAAAGCCGAAAAAACGATAATGGTTGGTGATCGGGCTGAAGATATTTCAGCGGGGAAAGCAAACCAGTGCATTACGGTTGCGATTCAAAATGATTTTGGAGCAAGAGATGCTCTCGGCGCTGACTTCAACGTTCGGAACCATCTTGAGATGGAATCGATTATTATGCAAATTTTGCATGAGAAGAGGTAAAAACATGATTATAAAAGATATTTTGCGTGAATTTATGCTAACGCCCGCGCCGAGCGGATACGAGAAAGAAATGGCGTATCTGTTGAAAGGATACTTTTCGAAATTTTGCGATGAAGTGCGCATCGATCGAATAGGAAATTGCATTGGGAAAATCAACGGAACCAATCCAGATCTGCCAAAAGCTATGGTTTTTGGACATATGGATCAGCTCGGTTTTATCGTCCGGAAAATTGAAAAGGACGGTTATATACAGGTCGATCGGCTTGGCGGAATCCCTGAAAAAGTTCTCCCGGGTTTAAATTTAATGATACGGAGTGAGGATGGCAGTTGGCATCCTGGAATTTTTGGTCCCAAGGCTCATCATGCAACACCGGCAGAAGAAAAGTATAAAGTGGATCTTGTTACGTCATTATTTGTGGATATAGGAGTAAAAACAAGTGATGAAGTTCGAAAACTGGGCATTGAAATAGGCTGCCCTGCCATCTATAAACCCTCATTTACTGAATTGACGCATTCAGTGATCTCCGGAACAGCGGTGGACAATCGCGGTGCCTGTGCGTGTTTAGTAAAAATGGCAGAATACCTCAAAGGGCAGCGTCCGCAATGTGATGTTTATCTTGTCGGAACAGTATGGGAAGAATTTAACCTGCGTGGAGCAATGATGGCAGCTCGGACTATCCATCCGGATATCGCGATTTCGTTGGATGTCTGTCTTGCTGGCGATACAAAAGATCTGAACAGCAAATTCGATGATGTGGTAGGAAATGGCGCCTGTGTTCAGCTTTACAGTTTTCATGGACGCGGTACTTTGAATGGTACATTACCGCATGAACCGTTGTATAAACTGGCCAAAGAGAGCGCGAGGAAAACTGGTAAGAATCTTCAGCGTTTTGCTGCTCTTGGCATCTTAACCGATGCATCTTATATTCAGTTAGAAGGCAATGGCGTCGCATGCCTGGAAATGGGATTTCCTGCCCGATATACTCACACGCCCGTTGAAGTTTGCGATATGGATGATATTGATGGCCTGGCGGTAATTTGTGCTGAGATGATGCGCAGTATCGATGATCATTTTCAAATCAGCCGGTATTAATTTGGAATTTCCATTCCATTGAAGGTATCAATTTGAGTCTTTTCCATATTTTGTCTCGATGCTTCATTGGAACGGAATTTTGTTTTTGATCAAATCTTTTGGATGGTAGCTAATGAGTAAACAATATTTTTTAGGAATTGATATTGGCACTTATGAGAGCAAAGGCGCTCTGGTTGATGAGGAAGCGCAAATCATTGCTTCTCATTCATGTCCGCATACGATGGAATCACCAAAACCAGGTTATGCGGAACACGATGCAGAAAAAACATGGTGGGCTGATTTTTGCGAAATTTCAAAGGCAATTCTTGCGAAATCAGGAGTTTCCCCCCGCGACATTGCCAGTGTTGGCTGTAGTACGATTGCACCTTGCTGCCTCCCTGTTGATAAGGATTTGAACCCGCTTCGTAAGGCGATTCTTTATGGGATTGATGTCCGCGCTGTTGAAGAGATTTCTTATCTTGAAGGACTTTATGGGAAGCATCAGATTTTCGAAAAATGCGGAACTCCGCTGACCTCTCAGTCAGCAGCTGCGAAAATCCTTTGGATCAAGAATCATGAACCGGAAATCTATGCACGAACGGATAAGTTCATCACAGGAAGTACTTACCTTGTCGCAAAACTTACCGGTAAATTTACGATTGACCATTATACGGCTGCCACCTGGGTACCAATCTATGATATCGAAAAAAAGGATTGGGATAGTGATTTGTCGTTATTCTGCAGACGAGAACAATTGGCAGATTGCAAATGGACGCATGAGATTGTCGGAGAGGTCACTGAGAAAGCTTCCCGGGAAACCGGACTGGCTGCCGGAACACCGGTGACGACTGGAACGGCGGATGCTTCTGCTGAAGCTTTCAGCGTCGGTGTCCTGGATCCGGGAGATATGATGTTGATGTTTGGCTCCTCGATTTTCATGATTCATGTCGTTGATCATTTTACAAAGGATGAACGTCTCTGGGCTGGTCCATATCTTTTCCCGAATACCTATGCTATTGCTGCTGGAATGAGCTGTGCCGGAACGTTGACCCGTTGGTTTCGCGATAATTTCGCCAGGGATGTTGCAGCGGAAGCAAATGCAAGTGGAGAGAATGCTTATGCCATGATGGCTGCATTGGCAAAAGATATCCCTGCCGGATCAGAAGGTTTGGTTGTTTTACCCTATTTTTCAGGTGAACGCACACCGATTAATGATCCGCTCGCCAAAGGTTTGATTTTTGGATTAAACCTTCATCATACAAGAGAGCATGTCTATAACGCTTGCCTGGAGGGTGTTGGTTACGGTATTAATCAGCATTTTGAAATCTTTGATGAACGCAATATGAGAACAAAGAAAATCATGGCTGTCGGTGGCGGAACGAAAAATGAAAAATGGATCCAAGCTGTTGCAAATATCAGCGGAAAAACCATTCATACAGCCGTAGTTGAGATGGGCGCTGCTTATGGCGATGCATTGTTATCTGCACTTGGAATCGGTTTTTATCAGAATTCGGAAGAGCTGACAAAGAAAATTCAATTAAAGCGGTCAATTTTTCCTGACATGGCGGTTTATCAAACCTACGCGCCATATCGTGAACAATATTATTTACTGTATCAGGCGACAAAAGATATTATGCATCGTTATTCATGAAAAACCAGCAATTCGAAATATCGACTTGTTATTCGAATGGATCGGGAAGAACTTGTTGTTGTGATGTTTTTATCCGAAGCACAAAAGCATCACAATAACAAAGAATTTTTATCAAAATTTGGATTGTTCATGAAGCTACAGAATGGCTTGATTGAACGGATTTGAATGTTTTTTCCATCGTAATAGCAGTGGGAATACCGCCCATCATCATTCTGTTTGTCCGGAGGAATAATTCATTTTGGAAGATAATGCAAATAAATTGATAAAAAAAGAATCAAATTGAATCATTTAACCTTGTTGATTTGATGATATAAAACTATAATATGGCGAAGAATGATAGAATTCGCTCGATTATGGAAAATTGAATACTTTTGCTGAGGGAGAAAGATATGAAATCACAGATAAAAAAAGGGATCAATATCTGGTCATTTGACCAAAGTAAATCTGTTGAATCATGTATGCAGCTTGCAAAGGATGCCGGTTTCGAAGGAATTGAACTGGCACTGGCGGCTGATGGCCCGATCGGGATGAAAAGCAGTGACGCAGAGATTATCGCAATCAAAAAAGCATCAGAAAAAATCGGAATTGAAATTTGCAGCCTGGCTACCGGACTATATTGGCAGTATTCTTTGACGAGCAACCGTGAGGATATCCGGGAAAAAGCAAAACAAGTTGTCAAACGTCAGATTGATGTTGCAGCGTTACTTGGGGTTGACTGTATTTTAGTTTGTCCGGGTACTGTCGGCGTGGACTTTAAACCGGAGGATGTTGTTCCTGATGCCGGAAATATCGAATTTTTTGCTGGATCTGAAATTATCGATTATGACGTAGCTTATGAACGCGCACAGAAAGCGTTAATGGAGTTGGCTCCTTATGCGGGAGAAAAAGGCGTAATCATCGGAATTGAGAATATTTGGAACAAATTTTTGCTGAGTCCGCTGGAAATGAAAAATTTTTTGGATGAAATCAATTCTCCTTTTGTCGGCGCTTTTCTGGATGTAGGCAATATGCTTCTTTTTGGTTATCCGGAACACTGGATCAAAATTCTTAATAAACGGATAAAGAAAGTTCATTTTAAAGATTTTCGCAGAGATGCTAAAGGTCTGGCGGGATTCGTCGATTTACTCGCGGGCGATGTTGATTGGGTAAAAGTAATTGATGCATTTGAAGCAGTCGGGTATCACGGTTGGGCGAGTGCTGAAATGTGTCCGACCTATCACCTTTACACAGATCAGATGATCTATAATGCATCGGCTTCAATGGATTGCATTCTGCGCCGAAAATAAGAGAAATCACCTAACTATATAAAAAAAAGGAGTGATAACAGCGTAATGGAAAAGAAAGTGAGATGGGAATTTAAACACCTGACTGCCTCTTATGCAAAACAGTTTTTTGAGAGGAAATTGACGCCGGGAATGGATTCCGGTGACTGGAGCATGCGGGATGCTGAAACCGGTTATATCTATGTCTGTCCAAGACCTAATGCAAAATTTGATATTCGCCCCAATTGGAGTGTCATTAAAGCGGAACATATTTGTGTCTGTGATCCTGATGGGAATCTGGTCGATGATAACGGATTTCTTCCGACTGTTGAACTTCCTATGCATTTGGCAATCTACAAAGCGAGACCTGAAATTCATGCAATTGTTCACAGTCATCCATTATATTCTTCCGCATTTGCAGCGACTGGCGAAGATATTCCTGTATTGCTGGCTGAACAGGCGTTATTTCTTGGCGGCGATGTGAAATGTGCGGAATACGGATTGGTTGGCTCTCAGACATTGGCAGATAATATTGTTGCTGCTTTGGGGAAAGATCATCGTGCCGCATTGCTGAGAAATCATGGCGCTGTGATTCTGGGAAAAGATCTGGAAGAAGCGTTTGTTCTTGCTGATTTTCTGGAACATGGCGCTTATGTAGCGATTTTATCAAAAATCGTTGGAAAACCCATTGAAATATCAATGGATAATATTCTTGATCCAAGTTTAGTACTGTGAAAACGCTTATGGAAAATAAAATTTTCAGAATCAACCGTATCAGTAAGTCATTCGGTTCAGAAAATTCTGATAGTAAGGTGGAAGTCATCAAGGAAATCAGTATGGAGATCCTTGAAAAGGAATTTGTCGTTATTTTGGGCAATTCCGGCTGTGGAAAATCGACCTTCCTAAAAATATTAGGCGGTATTCTTCCGGCTTCCTCTGGCAATATAGAATTTAATGGAAAAGACTACGGGCAAGAAATTCCAAGGGATGTACTTAAGAAATTTGGTTTTGTTTTTCAGAATAATAACTTGCTCCAATGGCGAACAACCGAAGGCAACCTTCGCTTCATGCTTGAAATGATGCATCTGAAGGGTGAACAGTGGACGGCTCGTATTGATGAAATGCTGGATATTGTCGGATTAAAAGCATATAAAAAAGAGTATCCACATGAACTTTCCGGTGGAATGCGGCAAAGGGTCGGAATCGCGCGCGCTTTGGTGCATAATCCGGATGTGCTGATCCTGGATCAGCCACTTGGTGCTCTGGATGCAATCACACGGAAAATGTTGTCTTATGAAATACTGAATATTTGGAAAAAAACGCAAAAGACAGTAGTGATGGTCACGAATAATGTCGACGAGGCGCTGCTTCTGGCAAATCGGATCTTTGTGCTGTCACCGGTTCTTCCTACGACAATTTCCCATGAGATTCAAGTGAACATCCCGATCACTGCGCGTGATGAGAATATCTATGAAAATCAGCGATTTAACGAACTTCGTGAAATGATCAACGATATCGTTCGCTCGACTATATAAGAGGGAGGAAAAGAATTTGAATACAACAACTGCTGTTCAAAAGAAGCGAAAACCGGAATCCATCGGATCCGGATATCTGAACATTTTGGCGCCATTAATTGTTTTAGTCATATTGATTGCTGCTCTTGAATTCTTTACACGCGCTTTTGGTATTTCTCGCTTTGTTCTGCCGCCTCCTACAGATATCATTGCCCAAACCATCAGTAATTTTCCTGAAATCTGGCCTCATTTCTTATTCACATTAAAAATCGTGGCAATTGGTTTCATGATTTCGGTACCGTTGGGAATGCTAATTGCAGCTTTGTTCTCACAATATGAAATTCTGGTCAAAGCCATTTCTCCAGTCATTATCTGGCTAGTGATTACACCGATGATTACGCTGATTCCGTTGATTATGCTCTGGCTTGGAACGGATCCGAACCTTCGGGTGATTGTTGTGATCATTCAGGCAACACCGATCATTACGCTGAATACGTTGAACGGATTTACCAATATTGAAGGTGAAAAATTGGAACTGGCAAAATCTGTCGGAGCTTCAAAGCGGCAGACTTTTATTAAGATTATTTTTATGAATGCAATGCCTCAGGTTTTTACTGGAATTAAACTGGGCTGTATTTTTTCTACCATTGGTGCGATCAGCGCTGATTTTGTTGCTGGAACTGTCGGACTTGGCAGCCGCATTGTTCAATACACGAAGTACAACAGCATCGAACTGAGTTATGGTTGTATTATCATCATCGCATTGATCGGAATTTGCCTGTTCAGCATTGTAGAACTCATTGAAAAACGGATTGTATTATGGAAGAACTAGGGAAAAAGACCTTGCAGGAACCCAGAATCAAATTTGACAATGTAAGCAAAGTTTTCGAAACCCGCAGCCAGGAGATTGTTGCGGTAAAAGATTATTCCATGGAAGTGCTTACAGGTGAATTTGTATCGATTATCGGCCCTTCGGGATGCGGAAAATCGACGCTTATCCGAATGTTAGACGGCATTATCAAGCCGACATACGGAGCCATTTATCTGGATGGAATTCAGGTGAATGAAGAAGGAAAAATGCCGAAAGAAACCTTGAGAAAAATGGGGTTTATCTTTCAGCAGCCTAACCTTCTTCCCTGGTATACGGTTCGTGAAAATGTTGCTCTGCCTCTCCGCATTTTTGGTCTCTCAGGACAGGCATGGGAAAAACGCGTGGATGAATTGTTGGAATTGGTTGGTTTGACGAAATCCGGGCAATTGTTTCCATATGAAATTTCGGGTGGAATGCTGCAGCGGGCAGGTGTGATCCGCGCAATGGTTCATGATCCGGAGATTCTGTTGATGGATGAACCTTTTGGCGCATTGGATGAATTGACGCGGGAGCAGCTTAATATGGAACTCCTGGATATTTGGAAAGAAACACGGAAAACCATTATCTTTATCACGCATAACGTCGAGGAAGCTGTCCTCCTTTCCTCCCGAATCTACATTATGGGAACGCAGCCGGGCAGATTGGTATCCACCGTGAATATCGACCTTCCCAGACCTCGATCTTTGAAAATGATTACACAGCCTGAGTTTATTAGTTATAAACAGAAACTGACAAAACTCATCGGCGATTTAGACTTGAGCAAGATTAAGTAATGAGAGGAAAAATATGACGAAAAAAAGAATTGAGAGTTTTATCGCGCCAATCATCATGTTTCTTCTCATCTTTACAGGCTGGGAGATTATTGTTCGGGCATTGAAGATTCCAAAGTGGCTTTTGCCGATGCCTTCGCAAATATTTAAATCGATGATTGTGAACTTTCCAGCATTTTGGCCGCATATTTTAGTGACAATAGAAACGGTATTGCTCGGGTTTATCATTGCGGTTCCGATCGGTATTCTGCTTGCATCCCTGATTACCAGTTTTAAAGTCGTCAATGCAGCGTTATCACCCTATGTTACATTTCTGGTGATGGTTCCTTTGATCTCATTGGTTCCCCTGCTGATGCTTTTCATGGGATATGGCATGAATGTACGGGTTGTTACAGTAATTATTCAATCCTTTGCGGTTGTCAACATGAATGCCTGTACCGGATTTAATAATGTGCCAATCATGCGGCAAGAGCTGATGCAATCATTGGGCGCTTCCAGATTGCAATCTTATCGACGCGTGATACTGCCCACAGCGGCTAGTGATATTTTTACAGGAGTCCGTCTGGCAGGAATTTTCGCCACTACCGGATGCATCAGTGCAGAATATGTTGGCGGTAACATGGGATTGGGCAGTCAGATTATCAAATATTCGCAATTCCTGAAAACGACCGAATCTTTTGCCTGTATTTTTTACGTGACGATTGTCGGTCTTATGATGTATTGGCTGATTTCTTTTGCACAAAAGAAAATCATCAGTTGGAAAATCTAATAAAAATAAAAGAGAGGTGGGAAAACTTCCGCCTCTTTTTAATTTTGGAGTAAAAAAATGGACAAAAAACAACAGGTTTTTCATTATATCGATCAGCATCAAGAAGAAATCGTAAGTTTTCTGAGGAAACTTGTCAGTTTTAATACAATCAATGATGGTGAAAGCCATGGCAATGAACTTCCTATGCAGCTGTATTTATCAGAACTGATGAGGAAAGAGGGTTTTGACACCGTCATCGAGGCAGCATACGACGAGGAGAAGAAACGTCCTAATGTAATCGGCAAGATTAATGGAACCGGAGGGGGTAAGTCATTGGCGCTTATGGGGCACAGTGACGTGGTTCCCATCAGTTTTCCGGAGCGTTGGGTTTGCCCGCCATTTGAACCAAAAGAGATCGATGGAAAACTGTATGGCCGCGGGACGAGCGATATGAAAGGTGGCCTTGCTGCGGCTTATTATGCCATGAAGGCGATCCGTGAAGCGGGGATCAAGCTTCGCGGGGATATGATCTTCCATTCATCGGTTGGAGAGGAATCGCAATCGGCTGAAACAATCGGTGCAGAACGGGCGCTCAAAGATCATTATCATACCGACTTTGCGATCTGCTGTGAACCCAGCAATCTGGAAATTCACATTGCATCGTCAGCGCTTGTTTTTTTCAAATTAATTGTTGAGGGAAAAGGAGTGCATGTCTCAGCTCGCGGGCAGATGCTGTTTCCTCAACCGAACGGCCTGTCCAGCGGGAACGATGTCGCCGTAGATGCTTTCCGCAAATCACTGCCACTTGTCGATTACATCAATCGGCTTGAGACAGAATGGAATCATCGTTATCGTGATCCGATCATGGGCTGGGGTGGAAAACCGGGGCATGATCAGCAAGGTGTGGGTGTTTTTACCATCAATCCCTGTGATATTCGAGGCGGTGAATATTTGGGAACCGTTCCTTCGCGCATGGAATACACGTTCAGTATCTGGTATCCGGATCGACTGGTCAGCCGGGATGAGCTGCTGGATGAGGTGCGCCGGGGAATCGCTGCGATCGCATCAACGGATGACTGGCTGCGTGTGCATCCACCTGTTGTCGAAGCTCCGGTCATCCAGGATTGGCCGGGTTTTCATGTGGACGAAAAGGAACCGGGAGTTCAGGTTTTACAGAAAGCTGTTTTGGAGGCAACCGGCGATCCGGCTGTACTTTCTGGATTCCGGGCAGTTTGTGATGCATATTACCTCAATCGAAATAACATCAAAACCATCGTTTTAGGTCCCGGAGCCATTAATAATTCCGTACATGGTGATAATGAGTTCATTGTGATTAAGGATTTGATAAAAGCTACAAAAATTTACGCTGCGATGGCGATGGACTGGTGTGAAATCGATGATTCGATCAGCTCATAAAAAATGCAGCTAGCGGTTCGCGAAACCGGAAAAATGAATTATTGTTGTGCAGTTTATTACACGAAGCGTAAGACTGCACAACAATAAAGAATCATCTTCATATTTCGAATTGCTGAAATGGCAGGTATAAACGTGAAGAAAAATAATCAAGCCATCAGTCTTTCCATACTGATGATTGTTTTGATCACATTGTTGATCTTTTTCATAGGAAAAAGCAAAAAGGATCAACAACCTTTTGGGCTTGGCGATTATTCGAATACTGATTTGAATGCATTAATGTCGGAATATGAAACAAGCCAATCTAATGAATCTTTGGTGGAGTTTTTGTCAGCACTCTGTTTTAAAGCAAAAGTTCAGGGGGATGAAAGCGTAATTCCACTCATCGAACGGTATGGAACTGAACTTTTTGATCGAGCACGTGAAGAAAAAGCCGATCTGCAGAGTATTGATTCCGAAGAGCGCATGTTGGAATTAATTCGCTGGATTAAAATGTACGGGGCGAAGTAATCGAAGGAATATTCATTGGAATATTTTCATAATCAGTTAGAATTTATTCTCGGAATAGAAATTTATCAATCAGTAATTCGCAATGTAGATTGGCCTTAAGTTTTTAAGAGATAAGAAATCCTCCCCATATTTTGAATTATTATTTACGTATGAAAATGGATGATCTGCAAAAACTTATCATACAGAACCCTCTGATCGAATGCATGATCCAGGGTGAAGAAGTATTCTGGGAAAATACAAATCGCGGATCTGATTCTTTTCCGTGCTCAATTTCGAAGCGTGATATCCTGGATGCTGATAACCGACTCACCCGTTTTGCTCCATTTATCTATCGCACCTTTTCATATACCCGAGCATTGAACGGGATGATTGAGTCGCCTTTAAAACCGATTCCTCTCATGAAAAAAGCGCTTGAGAGACTTAAGAATGATGAAATCTCCGGAGATTTATTTTTAAAATGTGACCATCAGCTTCCTGTCAGTGGCTCGATAAAAGCCCGTGGCGGAATCTATGAAGTTCTGAAATTTGCTGAAGAGATTGCTCAAAAAGCAGGGATGATTTCTTCTGATCGGGATTATTCCATTTTTTGCGAAAAACGTTTCCAGGAGGCTTTTTCCAGATATAAAATTGCAGTGGGTTCTACCGGGAATCTCGGATTGAGTATCGGCATTATCAGTTCCGCATTAGGCTTTCGGTCGGAAGTTCATATGTCCTCCGATGCAAAAACCTGGAAGAAGGATCTTCTTCGATCCAAAGGAGTACAGGTGATCGAATATGACGGCGATTATACACTTGCCGTTGCTGCCGGTAGAGAAAAGTCAAAATTGGATCCATTCTGTCATTTTGTCGATGATGAAAATTCGGCTGATTTATTCCTTGGCTATGCAACTGCAGCATTGCGGTTGCAAAAACAGCTGGCTGAACAAAAAATACTCGTTGATCAACAGCATCCTTTGTTTGTCTATATACCTTGCGGCGTCGGCAGTGGACCAGGTGGAATTACTTTTGGATTGAAACAAATATATGGAGATTTGGTGCACTGTTATTTTGCAGAGCCTGTACAGGCTCCTTGTATGATGTTGGGATTAATGACTGAATGCTGGGATCAGATTTCAGTATCGGATATCGGACTAACCGGAAGAACGGCAGCGGATGGACTGGCAGTCCAAAGACCATCAGGATTAGTCTGCCGCTTGATGGCTCCAATTCTGGATGGATGCTTTACCGTCCGTGATGAGAGACTCTTTCAGTATCTTCAACTGCTGTATCAAACGGAACAAATATTTATCGAACCATCCGCAAGTGCGGGATTTTCGGGTTTATTCTCTGTGAATAACCATCTCAGAGCCGGCACACATATCGTTTGGGCAACTGGTGGCAATATGGTTCCGCCACAGGAGAAGGATGCTTATCTACGGAAATAATTTACGGTTTTCATGGTATGGAATTGTCATTTTTTGAGATCAACCTTGTTTCCGTTTGAAAATTGTCTTGTATTAAAACCCCAAAACAACACTAAAACCAGTAATTTTCCTCAATTATTAAGAATAACAACATTAGCAATTCGAAATATCAATTGAATTTTCTTTCTTTATTCGATAAGTCAATCCATGTTTCGAGTTGCTGACTGGATCATCGATACCTTGGTTATATAAAAGAATGAGACCGTCCTTTTTTTAAGGATGGTCTTATTCTTAGAGACAAAAAATAATATTGGAGGAAAACTATGGTTCGATGACGATTTTTAAAGCCTTTTTTTGCAACGCTTCTGCAAAAGCTTCTTTTGCTTCTTTCAGCGGAAAACGCTTGCTGACCAGATCGCTGAGATCCACTCTGCCTGAATTGATGATCTGTGCTGCCTGCCAACAATTGTCTGTGCTGCAAGCTGTGGTGGCTGTTACCAGTAGTTCTTTATAATGGACGATATTGGAATCAAAACTGATGCTGGAATTGTCCTTGGGCAATCCACCGAAGAAGTTGATTCTGCCTCCGACAGCAGCCAGCGATAATGAACCCTCCTGCGCTCCGCGTGCAGGTGCGGCAACAATGATGACGTCTGCTCCTCTGCCTTCACTTTCTTCTTTGATGGCGGATTCCAAGTCTTCATTTGTCGGATCAACAACCCGATCAGCGCCCATTCTTTTGGCTTGTTCCGCACGGAATGGGATGGTTTCACTGACGATGACGCGTCCTGCGCCCCATACTTTCGCTAATTTTGCATGCATAATCCCGATCGGACCAGCTCCGATAACCAACACGACATCCCCGGGTTGGATATGCACGGCTTTTTGCCCTCGCAACACGCAGGCAAACGGTTCAATCAGTGCTGCAACTGCCGGATCGACATCGTCATGGATTTTTATGACACAGCCTTGCTGGACGGCATTGGCAGGGACCCGCATATATTCAGCAAAACCGCCGTCGATGGTGATACCGATGGCATCAAAATGGTTCGAACACAAGTTGTTATTACCCGTAATACACTGCTTGCAGTGTCCGCAGCCCATGTTGGGCGCAATAAATACTTTCTGCCCGATGGACAATCCTTCGACACCCTCACCGATTTTTTCGGCGATTCCAACAACTTCATGTCCGGGAATGCGGATTGTACCTTCCGGATAATATCGATGTCCGCCTTGATAAATTCGCAGATCTGTTCCGCAAATGCTGGCACTTGACACTTTGATCAGCAACTCACCCGGACCAATTTCCGGTTTGGGGACATCCATCATCCGAATATCCTCTTTTCCATAATAGACTGCTGCCAACATAATCGTTTCTCCTGTTCTCATTCTGTATTTCGAAATATGGGGAGAATTTTTTATCTCTTTATTCAAAACACAGGCCAAAATTTCGAATTACCGATTCCTTTTATGCACTGTATATTTCGTTTAGATAGACAGGACGTTTTTCAAAGAATGATTTTGTGCCTGCCAGTACACCTGCGACAGCCCATTTCCCGTCTTCCATGCTGACACATGGTTGTTGATCATTTTGAACGCACTGGACAAAGTGGCTTATTTCATTGATATAACCGTACGCAAAGCGCTGCGGCCAGGTTTTTACAATCGGCCGAATTAGGCCTGTTTCACGGTTATTACAGACAACGATCGCTTCTCCTTCAATCGTTCCGATTTGCATGATTCCTTTCGTACCGACAATTTCAACTCTGGCGTCGTAGCCGTATCCGCAAGGGCATATCCCTGAAATCATACCCAATCCGCCGTTTTCAAATTTGCAGTTCACTAAGACGTTGTCATAGAAATTCTCTGTTGTGACGTTGTAGGAAGCTCCTTTGAAATTAGCTACTTCTGCGTAGACGCGTTCGATATTAGCGCCCATCAGCCAGCGGACACTGTCCCAATCATGGCTGTTCACCTCGGAAAGCATGCCATTGGATGTTTTCAGATCTTGCGCCCAACGGGCTGCCGGCAAACCAGGTCCATGCGTATTGGATTTAATCATCATCGGGTCGCCAATTTCGCCGCCCTGGATTCGCTCATAAGCGTGTATGAATTCCGGATCGAAACGCCGCATGAAACCAAGCTGCAGGATGACATGGTTTCGATCCACTGCATCCGAAATCTGATGACATTCTTCCATGGTTAAGCCCATTGGTTTTTCAAGGAATATCTGTTTCTTATTTTCCGCAGCCAGAATCGCTAAAGGTAAATGAGAAGATGGCGGAGTCGTTATCATGACTGCATCGAATTTGGATCGCTCCAATGCCTGGTCGAGACTTTCATATTGCTCTTCAATTTCATATTCGGCGGCAGTCTCTTGCCGGGCAGTTTCGATCGGATCCACCAGAGCAACAATTTTTGCGGCAGGAATGTTATTCCTAATAATGCCGGAATGATTTTTTCCAACCCTTCCAGAGCCGATCATGCAAATTCGAACCTGATTTTTCATTTTATAGTCCTTTTCTTCTGATTATTTTGCAATTCGAAATAAGAAGCGAATTCATGGTTGTTTTACCTTATTTCGAAAGGTCGCTCCATTTTTCAAATTCCTGCTGATTTTTATTCTTATTCGAAGAATCATATTTCCGTTGTTTTAATCTTATTTTTCCCAACCCTATAAAAAAGAAACCATAATTCGAAATTTGAGAAGAATCAATTGTTATTGTGTTGTTTTTACGCAAAGCACAAAAACAACACAATAACAATTTTTCTCACTTTTTTTATAGGTACTCGATAATTTCGAATTATAGAAAATTAAAGGTTCATAAAGAATTTTATATATTCTGATTGAAGTAAGAATTCAGCATATTCTCCATATGGATATATTTTTGAATTATCGGGTGGTAAATTTTGATGTTTTGTTCGATCGGTTGAAACGGATTGCCAGATAATGAAGAAGTTTGGATCGCAAATTCGGCCAGATTTTCAATCACTCCAGCGGCTTTTCCGGCAACCATGGCTATTCCCCAGGAGCCAAATTCTTTCCCCTGCAGACGTTGATAGGGAACAGCCAGCACATCAGCTTTAATCTGATTCCAGAGATCACCTTTTGCTCCACCGCCGACCACTCTCGCTTCGGAGAAAGTTAAGTTCGGGAGCAGAGCTCGCAAAATCTCCAGATAATATGCATATTCATAAGCGACACTTTCCAATATCGCACGGAAGAAATGAGCCTGCGTATGCGACCAGGAGGCGCCAATCCAGGCGCCGCGCATCGCTGCACTCGATGGACAGATTCTGCCGCCGAGATGGGGAGAGAATAACAGCCCTTCGCAGCCTGGAGTAACATTTTTTGTAGCAGCCAGCATTTCCGCATATAACGATTCGTCATCCGGCAGCGATTTCCCGCGATTTGTATTGTAGAACTGTTCTTTAAACCAGCTCAAAGCAATCCCGCCTCCGCCAATGTATGCCAGTGGATTCCATAAACCGGGAATAATCGACCGCATACTGAGTAATGCTCGGTTTTTTACGTCGGGTGCATACTGGTCAGTGCATCCAGCCAGCACAGAAGCTGTACCTGCGACATCCAGCAGCATTCCGGGACGAACGATTCCCGCGCCTAAAGCATTTGCAGCAGTATCGCCAGCACCGGCTGCAATGATTGTTCCGGGTGCCAATCCAAATTTTTTCGCTGATTCATCCGTCACTTCTCCGATTACATCCCAGGGATTGACGATCCTCGGCAGTTTGGAACGATCGATTCCGAAACGGGAACATAATTCTTCTGACCAACACATTTTTTCATTGTCGGCAAAGCCTGAAAAGTGAATATAGGTGTAATCAATAAATGCGTCTTCCGCTTTCAGACCAGCCATCCGTCCGGCAACATAAACGCCAGGAATGACGTATTTTGCTGTGTTTTGGTAAATTTGCGGCTGCTCGTTTTTCCACCACAAGATTTTCGATCCATGGTCACAGGTGGGAGGACAACCAGTGATCCGTGTTACCAACTCTCCTGCATCCCGATCCATCAAATCAATATAGGGTTTACATCGCATATCCAGCCATGAATCAAATCTGGCAGCGGGTTGAAAATGTTCGTCAATCATGCCGATTCCAGCCATTTGTGAATCAAAGGCAATGGCAGCGATTTCCCTGGGATCAATTCCGCTATCCTGAATGATCTTTTGGATTGTTTGGGCAGCAGTATCATAGAAATCCTGATCATTTTGTTCAACAATTCCAGGCTGCGGGTAGTAGATTGGTACGGAAACGCTAAATTCAGCGATTTTTTTACCGTTAATAGTAAACAGCGCGGATTTCGTACTGCTTGTTCCAAGATCGACGCCAATTAAATATTTTTTCTGCATGGCAGACTCCAAATGACCAGCTTTCAGCCGGGACTGCTTGCTGATCAAAAAACTTTTCTAAAAAAACGAGAAAAATAATTTGATATTGTTTTTACGCGGAGCGTAAAAACAATATCAAATTATTTCAATTTTTCTAAAATCCGAATCGTCGACAAAATGCGGATACAAAATCATGTTTGTTCATGCGATCGGACTAATTCCACCGTGAACCTGGAGCAATCTCCGCGATGAAGCGCATGATAATATTCGACGCATCGTCCATTCGAATCAAAACTGACACTATCTAAAAGAAGCAGTGGCGAACCGCGTTCGACTCCGAGAAGCAGTGCTTCCGTTTCTGTCGCAGCGACAGCTTCCACATAACGCCGGCCGCTGGTGATATAAATCCCGCATTCTTTCTCCAGAAATTCATAAAGGGAGCGATTTTCAAGATTGGCATCGGCCAGTTTGGGACATAAATCGTACGGGATATATGTGGTCACAAAATGGTTCAGTTTTGAGTCGACAAAACGAAGTCGCTGGATATCGATGACCTTTGTTCCTTCCGGAATCCCGAGATATTCAGCTACTTTCGAATTGGCTTTGGTTACCGCATGGTGTAATACCTTCGTAATGGTATTGACTCCTTTGGCTGCCATTTCCTGATGAAACCCGGTCAGATTTTGCATCAGACCTTCCTCAACTTTTGGCTCAGAGACAAAAGTCCCTTTTCCTTTTTTTCGGGAAATCAAACCAGAGCGTTCCAGTTCTCCTAAAGCCTGCCTGACAACAGTCCGACTGACATTGTAAAGCGAACATAATTCCTGTTCGCCCGGTATTTGTTCCCCGGGTTTCCATTTCTGATCTGTAATCTGATCGTTCAACAATTTTACGAGCTGAATGTAATATGGTATGTTGCTGTCAAAATTAATGGTAGCTTCTGGTTCCATAATCCTTCTGGTGATCTTTCTTGAACATATAATCCTGTAATTACAAATTTTATGTCAACTGTATTGTACTGTCAATGCCATTTTTTTTGCGAAAGGATCCAGTAAGACCGGAATTACCTGCAAAAAAGAATAACATTTCTTTCAAAATTTCAACAATAATATCATAGTCATGGAATTTATGTGACTTTTATCTTCCTCGGAAGCGATTGAATAATCGAAAATCCATGTTAGAATGAGCTGAAATATAATTACATGATAACAAGTTAGACAACCGAAATCCATGATTTATTCTTATGATCCAATTTTTGTTGGATCATAAGAAGATTTTAATATGAAGCGAGGACTGTGGAAATGAGTATATTAAATTCCGGAGTAACACAGCAGCTATCAAAAAAAGATTCTAAAGAAGCAGCGGATATTTACTGGACGCGATATCTTCCTTATATTGTTCTGGTGGTTGTTTTTGCTGCAGTCAGTATCTTTGTTCCCTACTTTTTAACGATTTCGAATCTTCTCTCGGTATTGCTTCAGACTGCATCGTTGGCAATTCTGGCAATCGGACAGGCGGCTGTATTAATTCTGGGTGGTATTGATCTTTCCATGCCGGGCGTCATGGCTTTAGGATCAATTTTTGGCGCAATGTATATGAGGGCTGGCGGCAATCCTGTTCTCGGGGCAGTAATCATGCTGCTCGTTCCGGCTGCATTAGGTTTGATCAACGGTATTTCTGTCAGCTATTTCGGCATGATCCCCTTTGTGGTAACGTTGGCGATGCAAGCCATCACCATCGGTGCAGCAACAATGATTACCAATCAGATCAGCATTCCAGTGCCTGAAAATTTTTGTAATGCTATGCTCACGAAAATCGGCGGGATTCCACTGCCGATCATAATCGTGCTGATTCTGACGCTCTTCCTGCAGTTTGCTGTCACAAAAACCTATTATGGCCGTTGGCTGTATTCAACCGGAACAAATATGCGAACGTCCCGTGTATCGGGAGTCCCTACCAAAAAGGTCGTCCTTGCAGCGTATTCGTTTGCTGGATTGATGGGAGGATTGGCAGCAATTATTATGACATCCCGATTATATGCTGCAAGTCCGCAGATGGGGAAAGACGCTGTCGCCATGGATATTATTGCATCCGCTGCAGTCGGCGGTGTCAGCACGATGGGCGGTGTTGGGACGGCTGTCAACGCGGTAATCGGTGCGATCATTATCACACTGATCAGCAATGTAATGAACATGGCAAATGTATCGTACTATCTGACATTGGTGATCAAAGGCATCATCATCATCACCTTTGTGGCGATTGATGCCAACAGCCGCAAGAAATCTACAAAGTAGGAGGATGCAATGACAATTCCTTATTTGAAAATGGATGGTATTGCAAAGTCTTTTCCGGGAGTTCAGGCATTAAAAAATGTCACATTTGAAGCGTCACAGGGTGAAATCTTAGCACTGGTTGGTGCCAATGGCGCAGGAAAATCTACTCTGATGAATGTATTGGGCGGAAATATCGAGCCTAACAGCGGAAAAATCTATATTAATGGGAAAGAAGTTCGCATCAGTTCTCCGTCGGATGCAGCAGCCAATGGAATTGCTTTTGTCCATCAGGAAATGGCTATGTTGCCGACGATGAGCATTGCGGATACGATGTATATTTCATCATTCCCTTATAAACATGGTTTGATTGATTACAAAACGATTTATCAGCGTTGTCGGGTTGTCTTAAAACGTCTTGGCTGCAATTTCGATCCCAGAGAAAGGATCCGGAATATCAGCCCGGGTGATCAGCAAATGGTGGAAATTGGGCGGGCTTTGCTGCATGATCCGCAGATCATCATTTTTGATGAGCCGACTTCTTCGCTGACATCCAGAGAAAAAGAGCATTTGTTTGAAGTAATCCGTACCTTAAAACAGGAAGGATCTGTCATCATCTATATTTCGCATTTTCTGGATGAGGTTTTCAGTTTATGTGATCGGGTGATGGTTCTACGCAATGGAGAGACTGCCGGAGGCGGTTTAGTTTCTGAGTATACCAACCGTGATATTGTAAAGATGATGATCGGCGAGAAGGAAATTGATACCTATTATGAACGATCGGAGCATAGAGCTGGTGAAGAGATCATGCGCGTCAAAGGGATCTATCGATCGGGTGTCATCAATGATATTTCGTTCTCATTAAGGAAGGGCGAAGTCGTCGGATTGTGGGGACAATTGGGTTCGGGCAGAACTGAAGTAGCCCGGGCTCTGGTAGGACTCGATCCGATTGATGGCGGAACTATTTCGATCAAGATGGGTGATCAAATGATGCCGGTCAAACAATCCGAGACCAAGAAATACATCGGGATGATTACAGAAAACAGACGGGAAGAAGGATTGCTGCTTCCCATGTCCGTTTGCAATAATATGTCACTTGCCAACCTTACAAATCTGACCAAAAAGAAACCATTTTCCTCCGTGATTGATTCGAAACTGGAAAACAGTGAAACCGATAAATATGTAAAAAGGATGGATATAAAGATTTCCAGTCAAGCGCAGCGGGTTGAGACTTTGTCCGGTGGAAATCAGCAAAAGGTGATTATCGGCAGGTGGCTGCAGAAAAATCCGCCGATATATATTATGGATGAACCCACAAGAGGTCTGGATGTAGGTGCTAAAGCGGATATCCGCAGGATTATCTCGGATCTGGCAGAACAGGGAGCCGGCATACTGGTGATTTCTTCGGAAATTGAAGAAATTATGAGTGTAAGCGACCGGTACCTGGTTATGAAACGCGGAAGCATTGTTGCCGAATTTGGCAGCAACGCGTCAAAAGAAGATTTGGTAGCGACTGCAACGGGTGCTGCTTCAAAAAAGGAATGATCATGATGACAAAAAAACAACATAATTTTTCTCTGCGTGATTTTCTCTTCACTTATGGCTTTCTGCTTGTGTTATTGCTTGTGATCGTCTATTTTTCCGTGACAGCACCCAGCTTTTTTTCAATGAATGCGGCAATGTCGATTCTTCATACTGCAGCCCCGTTACTGATCATTGCTTCAGGACTGGCTTTTGTGATTATGACAAAACGGATTGATATTTCTGTCGGATCCATCGCCTATCTCAGCGCAGCCATCGGCGCATTGATGATTTCCAGAATGGGACTTCCGATTCCGTTAGCGGTGGTCAGTATGTTGGTGTTATCCTGTCTGATGGGCGTTTTGAACGGATTTTTCGTCGTCATCCTGAATGTCAATCCGATGATCGCCACTTTTGGAACACAGCTCGCATTTCGTGGAATCGGATTGCTGTTGACGAATTCCATGGTCGTCAGCCTTCCCCGTTCCATTCGTTTTCTGGGGAATAAAAAAGTCGGACCGATCTATATTGATATTCTTTTCAGCCTGTTTATCCTCCTCATTATGATGTTAATTCATTCAAGAACACAATTTGGACGACAGGTTGTTGCCATCGGCAATGATATCTCAATTGCGGAGAAATTAGGAATTAAGGAAAAGAGAATCAGTTTTTTTGCTTACGTTGTCTGCGGTTTGATGGCAGGTATTGGAGCAATCATCATGTCGCTCCAGGTGGGTTCCGTGACTCCGACCAGCGGAACGAGCTATGAATTTACAGCAATTGCGATGCTGGTAATCGGCGGAGTCAGCTTATATGGCGGTGAAGGGACCATTTTGCCGGGAGTTCTGATCGGCGGAATTACGCTGGCTGTCATTGAAACCGGGCTTAATTACATCGGCGCATCGGTTTATGTTTACTCGTTCGTCAGAGGCGGTGTCATTTTTGTTTCGATGTTTGCTGATTCTCTGAAAACGCAAGTGAAGCCGAAGGTGAAGATTATGGAAGATGAACCAACAACGGTCTCGAACGCGCAATAAATTTCTGTGCAATCCTGATCGGTTGAAGGATGGCTGCATATTCGAAATAAAGGGAAAAAGGTGATGCAGTTCGGCATTACTTAAAAATAATAAAAAGGAGATTGTCAATGAAAAAGAAGATTCTTGTAACACTGTTGTTAGTAGTTGTTCTCAGCATGCTTGCTGCTTTCGCTCCTGCGGGAGAGGAAAAGACTGTGAAAGTGTGTGTGTCATGGAATGAAAAAGTTCACTCCCTGATTCAGGCATGGCAAGATTACATGGAAATGTATGCGAAGGAATTAGAGCCGACAACCGGCATCAAGTACGAATGGATTGTGAATGTGGCCAACGGTGATGCAAACCTGCAGAATAACAACATCCAGGACTGCATCAACCAGAAAGTTGATTATATTGTGGCTCGTGCTCAGGATTCAGGTACAATCGGCGCATCGATTAAAGCTGCTGAAGAAGCTGGAATTCCTTTCATTACATTCGATCGTGCTTCCACCAGCGGTGATCCTACCGCTCATGTCGGGGAAGATGGTTATCTCCAGGCACGTTCCACCGCAGAAGCATTTGCGAAACTGCTGAAAGATAATGGCATTGAAGGGAAATGTATCGAACTTCAGGGTGATTTACTCGATAATACCGCTGTTCTTCGCCATAAGGCATGGGCAGAAGTTGAAAAAGAACTTGGTGCATGGACTACCGTAGCTGAAGTTCCGACTGAATGGAAACCGGAAAAATTCTATCAGGGAGCGCTCAATGCGTTGCAGGCGAATCCGGATGCCAACTGTATGTATGTCGCTTCTGACTTTGCTTTCTCCTCTGTCGAAAACGCATTATCCGCAGTGGATAAAGATGCCCCTACCGGCGATCCGAAACATATCTGGATAGCGGCAGACGACATCAACCCGATGGGTTATGAAGCTATGGTCAATGGCATCATTGATGTCGGTACAACCTGGGAAGCTTACTCCGTTTCTGTTCTCCTGGTCGACACACTGAATAAGATGGTCAATGGCGAACCTTATGAGAAAGTTAACCTGATTTCCGGACGTCTTGCAACACCGGAAAATGTTCAGACGCTTGAATACTTATATTCAACCGATCCGAAGTACGCAGACTAATCCTATCTGTTTTACCATCATGCTGCCATTGCCGCTTTTCAGCGGCAATGGCAGCTCTCAAGAAGTATGATTTCTTTTTGAATGGGAGGTATTTTGTGAATATCTTTTTCACACATCAAAAAGATATTTACAAACTTCTCTATTCAACAACACCGGACAGCGATTTGATATATGAGAAGAGTTATTGGTTGTAGTGTTGTTTTTACGCGGAGCGCAAAAACAACACTACAACAGGTTTTCTCTTTTTTCTCATACCGTCTTATCAAATTTGGAATTGCTGAATACCGGATTACTTTACGCAAGCGGGAAAAAGTATCCTTAATTGGATAAAAGAACTGGAGAGAGTCTAATGGCAAATGATGCGAAGAAAAATCCTTTTGGATCCTGGCGCTGGGTAGGACAATTTCCCAAGGTGGGAATTCGTCCAATCATCGACGGACGTGTTAACGGGATTCGAGAAAAACTCGAAGATCAGACGATGGGCATGGCAAAGATTGCAGCAGCATTTATTTCGGCGAATTTAAGATACCCGGATGGGTCTCCGGTTGCGTGTGTGATCGCTGATCGAACAATTGGCGGTGTGGTGGAAGCAGTTCACACGGATGAAAAGTTTGCACGGGAAGGTGTGGGCGTCTCACTGACTGTCACGCCAAGCTGGTGTTTCAGCGCGGAGACTATCGATATGAATCCGGAATTGCCTAAGGCGATCTGGGGTTTCAATGCGACAGAACGGCCGGGGGCAGTTTATCTTGCTTCTGCATTGGCATCTTACAATCAAAAAGGGCTTCCGACATTCTCTATTTATGGGAGGGATGTCCAGGAAAAAGATGATACAACTATTACTCCGGATGTACAGGAAAAGATCCTGCGTTTTGTGAAAGCCGGACTGGCAGTTGCTATGATGAAGAATAAATCTTACCTGTCATTAGGCGGCACGTCCATGGGAATCGCGGGGTCCATGGTGAATTCCGATTTCTTTGAAGATTATTTAGGAATGCGCGTTGAGTTTATCGATATGGTCGAATTGGTGCGCAGATTTGATCTGGAACTTTACGATCATAAAGAATATGAGAAAGCAATTGACTGGGTCAGAAAGCACTGTAAGGAAGGATCAGGAAAATCCGAAGAAGACCGCAGCAAGACAAGGGAACAGCTGGATAAGGATTGGGAAATGTCTGTCAAAATGTTCCTTTGCGCACGAGATCTGATGATCGGCAATCCGAATTTTGAAAAACGTTTCTCCGAAGAAGCTTTGGGCCACAATGCGATTCTGGGCGGATTCCAGGGACAGCGGCAATGGACGGATTACTTCCCCAACGGCGATTTTATGGAATCCATGCTGAATTCCTCTTTTGACTGGAACGGTATTCGTGCTCCATTTCCGTTTGCGACGGAAAACGACAGCCTGAATGCGGTTTGTATGCTGTTCGGATACTTGCTGACAAACTTGCCGCAGATCTTTGCCGATGTAAGAACGTATTGGAGTCCTGAAGCTGTTGAACGCATAACCGGCCATCAGTTAAAAGGTATTGCTGAAAATGGTTTTATCCATTTGATCAATTCTGGCGCTTGTTCTCTTGATGCCAGTGGTCAAATGGAAAAAGATGGAAAACCGGTTATGAAGCCGTATTGGGAAATTACCGAAAGTGAGATGGAAAAATGTCTAAACGCCACGACCTGGTTCCCGGCTCAATTGGATGCGTTTCGCGGCGGCGGTTTTTCGTCGGGATATCTTGGCAAAGGTGGTATGCCGATGACAATGACGCGTTTGAACATCATCAAAGGAATTGGTCCGGTTTTGCAGATTGCCGAAGGATGGACTGCTGATCTGCCGGAGGATGTTGCAAAAAAGATTATTGAGCGGACGGATCCTACCTGGCCGACACATTGGTTTGTACCTCGTTTGACCGGTGAATTCCCATTCAATGATGTCTATGAAGTGATGAACAATTGGGGCGCAAACCATGGCGCGATGAGTTTCGGGCATATCGGTGCAGACCTGATTACATTGGCTGCCATGCTGCGTATACCGGTCGGTATGCATAATCTGACTGGAAAAGAAATTTACCGACCTTCGGTTTGGGGTGCGTTTGGAACGAAAGATCTGGAAAGCGCTGATTTTCGGGCTTGTTTGAATTACGGCCCGTTATATAAAAAATAAGGATTCAGATTTATCTGTCAAGATGCGGTGATTTGAAATATGAAATGGATTAATTATGTTGAGCTGGTCTTGTGTTCGATACAAAACCAGCTCAACAACAACCATCCTCTTTTCGGCTAAAAACTTTTTCCAAATTTCGGATTACCGTTATACACCATTAAAACGATAAAATTTATCATACGCGGAGAAACGATATGGCGATCAGAAAAATAAAAGTTGGAATTCTGACATTCTCGGATGGCAGGAAATACATTCATGATACACTGGTGGCGTTGAATCAGAACTATCAGCGGAAACTGGCGCAGGCTCTTGAATCAACCGGCGAAGTTGAAGTGGTTCAGGGGGAAGAAATTATCTGGAATGCGGAAACGGCGCGCAGCGAAGGACGCCGAATGCTGGAAAACCGCGTTGACATGACCATTTTGAATTATGCGATTTGGGCTTTTCCTAATCTTGCGGCGATAGCGACCAATTTCGCTCCCGGACCCTATCTCCTGTTCTGCAATATTCATCCGAAAGAGCCGGGCATGGTGGGCATGCTGGCTTGTGCCGGCACGATGGACCAATTGGGACTTACCTATACCCGCATCTGGGGGGATATTCATGATCCGAAAATTCTGAAACGGGTAATGCAGTATGTGCGGGCAGCAGGCGCAGTCAATCACATCAAAGGTGAAACGTATGGATTATTTGGCGGGCGTCCGCTTGGCATGTATACGGCTGTCGCAAACCAGGATCAATGGCGGCAGATCTTTGGCGTTGATGTGCAGCATATTGAACAATATGATATTGTTCGTGTCAGTGAGACCATTGCGGAAGACAGAGTTAATGCAGGTTTGAAATGGCTGGAATCGAAGGTAAAGCAAATTCGGTATGATGGAAAGGTGCTGACACCGGATAAGCTGAAAAAACAAATTCGATCCTATCATGCCATCCGGGAAATTATGCAGGTTAAAGACCTGGATTTCGTCGGGTTTAAAGCGCATGGCGATCTGACGGATTATTTTGCGACCATGGATATCGCAGAGGCATTCTTAAATGATCCGTATGACTGGGAAGGAGCGCATGAACCGATTGTGGCTGCGACCGAAGCGGATATGGATGGCGCACTGACGATGGAATTCTTAAAACACGTTTCATACGGACAACCGGCGATCTTTTGCGATATTCGGCATTATGATACAGAAGATCATGTGTGGTATTTCGCAAACTCCGGAACGCATGCGACATTTTTTGCCAATCGGTCACTGGATCCATCGGAAAATTTGAAGAAAGTCACATTTTATCCAGAAATTCCGGATTATCCTGCCGGCGGCGCTTCCGTGCAGTATTTTGCAGGTCCCGGTCCGATGACAATGGCAAGATTCGCCCGAAAGAACGGAAAATATTGGCTGGCAATAGTCCCTTGCGAGTTCCAGGAATTCTCGCAAGAAAAAATGGAAGCAAAAGCACACACAACAGATATTGAATGGCCGCACGCTTTTGCACGGTTGCACACATCTGCGGATGATTTTCTGGAATCCTATCCCTGTAATCACATACATGGGATCTGTGGCAATTATGTGAATGAAATGATCAATGTTGCAAAAATATTAGGAATTGAGTATAAAGTGTTTTCGAAGGACGAGGAATCATGAAAAATAAAGTCGGAATCTATTATGCGTATTGGACCCATGAGTGGGATGTTGATTTCAATCCTTTTGTTGACAAAGTCGCTGATCTGGGCTTCGATATTCTGGAAGTTAATGGCGGCACCGTCGGTCAGATGTCCAAAGACGAACGCAAGAAACTGGCAGATCACGCCAAAGCGCGCGGAATTGAGCTGACTTACTGCATTGGTATTCCAAAAGCATATGATGTTGCTTCGGAAGATGCAGAAACCCGAAAGCGTGGTGTGAAATATCTGCTGGGACAAATCCAAGGTATCGGGGAAATGGGAGGCGGTGATCTTTCCGGAATTCTCTACGGCACATGGCCAGCCACCATGCCGGAGAGCAGTTTGACCCGGCAGGATTTTCTGGAATTAAGTTTAAACAGTGTTCGCCAGGTTACGCGAGCAGCGGAAGAAAATAACGTCGTATTATGCATGGAAATTGTCAATCGATTTGAACAATTTCTATTAAATACAGCTGCCGAAGGTGTGGCATATTGTCAGGCGATCAACCATCCCAATGTGAAATTGCTGTTGGATACGTTCCACATGAATATTGAGGAGGATTCCATCGCTGCTGCTGTTGAAACCGCCGGCGATTTTCTGGGCCATGTGCATCTCGGAGAGAATCACCGCATGCCTCCCGGCTGCGGAAAAGGACATATTCCGTGGGATGAATTGGCATTATCCCTGAAAAAGATTAATTTTAAGGGATCGCTGGTAATGGAACCCTTCCTGGTGCCAGGTGGCCAGGTTGGAAAAGACATCAAGATCTGGCGGGATCAGTGTGTTGGATATGATTTGGACACTGAAGCGCGAAAAGCCTGTGCTTTTATGAAGAAGACGCTCGAAGCTGTCGGATAATCTGTCGAATGAATCAATCAAGGGTGTTATTTTCGTAAAACGAAATGAAAATAACACCCTTGTTCTATTGTTGCCAGCGATTCGAATTCTGAACAGCAATTCGAAATATGGATTGACTTTTTGAATCAATCAAGTAAGGATTTTTTTCCTGTTTCAAATTACTGGAATCTGAGGAGAATGTTTATTTTTTGTAATACTGTCGATGGGCGAGTTGGATTGTATGATCAATAATAAAATTCAAACTGTTTGCGGAGAAATTTATCCTGAACAACTGGGTCACTGTCAGATGCATGAACATATCTTTGTTCGATACACTCCTGCGGCTGATGCAAATTCCGCTTTATGCTTTGATGACGAAGCGAAATCCATCAAAGAATTACAGGATTATTACCGTTCTGGCGGAACAACCATGATTGATGCACAGCCGTGGAGCGCTGGAAGAGATATCCAGGCTTTAGCCCGTTTGAGCCGTGTGTCCGGAGTGCAGATTGTTGCTTCCACCGGTTATCATTTACTGGCCTTTTATTCGCCGGATCATTGGATTCATTTTGCAGATCAGCATCAATTGACAGATTTGTTTATTCGGGAGCTGACGTCCGGAGCCGAATGTCAGGATTTCCGGATGATTGATCCGGATTTAAAGGCTGGGATCGTCAAGGCGGCAATTCCGGCGGAAGGTCCGGCAGGCAGATATGAAATTTTACTGCGGTCAGCAGCTCAGGCTGCAGCTTTCACCGGTGTACCGTTGTTGATGCACACAGAAAAAGGGAAAAACGCAATTCCGGCAATTCGAATCTGCGTCGAGGAAGGACTGCAAACAGGACATATCGTCATTTGCCATGCTGACAGGCAGGCGGAAGATTTTTCAGTGCATGAAGAAATTGCCGCAACGGGTGTTTTTCTGGATTATGACACAATTCATCGTCTGGCATATCACGATGATCAGCAGGAATGCCGATTAATTTCTCATATGATTGAGGCAGGTTATTGCAGCAAAATATTACTTTCTTTGGACACGACAGCGAAACGACTGCGCAGTTATGGTGGTGAAATCGGATTGGATTATCTTCTGACAACATTTCTCGATCAGCTGCTGTCTTTTGGCATTTCTGAAGAAAACTTGCATAGAATGATGCGAGAAAATCCGGTGCGTGTGTTTTCTTTGTAAATGCTTCAGACGCTTTGAGCCTTGATTTTTATTCCGAGTGAACATTCTGGAACAATAGAAGTAATAACATAATAACAAATAAATCCATGATTCGATGAATAATCGAAATTATTTTTGGAGTATAAAATTTCAAATATGACTGGAAAAACGTGAAAAACTTGGATTAAGGACTGAATAATATTGAAAAATACGGGCGTTGCAGCTTCCACGTTGCCAAAGCGTTATTGACGGTAAGATAAATATGGTTATAATAAAATGTAATAACAGGATTACAAATAGGAAAGCTAAAAATCGAGACAGAGCCTGATCCACTTTTCTTGAAGAAACTGATTCATCGTAAAAATCATGGATTGAATTTACACGAAAGATCATATCACCAGGTTCTGTTTGCAGAAAAAGGACAAAATAACGATGATTTCATTACCCGAACCGGCAAAAACTCCAACGATGTATTTTGTGGGCGTGACTACACAGCAATCTTCGATCATGAAGATATTCCCGAAATGGGCAGCAGTATTAGGAATTCAAGCGGAATTAAAAGGGATTGATATTCCCATTCATGCTCCGGCAGAAGATTACCGGTCTTGTGTCGAATTTATTAAGAATGATCCCTTATCATTAGGTGCGCTGGTTACGACACATAAGATCGACATGTATCAGGCCGCAAAAGATATTTTTGATGAATGTGATGCGTTAGCGCTTTCTTTCGGCGAATTATCCTCCATTTCAAAACAGGATGGAAAACTCTGGGCGAAAGCGAAAGACCCGATTTCAAGCGGATCTGCTTTAAGTGAATTTATTCCGGAAGGATACTGGGAAAAGACCGGCGCGTCGGCTTGTGTGCTTGGTTCCGGCGGCAGTGCCTTGTCCATTGCCTGGAATTTGGCAAAAGCGGCGCATGGTAAAGATGTGCCGCAGCGAATTTTTCTGACGAATCGATCAGCCCCACGCCTTGAAAAGGCTGTGCGGATTTTATCCGATGTCAACGTTCCTGTTCATTTCTGCCTGTGCCCGGATCCAAAGTTGAATGATGCCGTTGTGGAGTCACTGCCGGAAGGATCCGTTATTGTTAATGCTACCGGTCTGGGAAAAGACCGTCCTGGTTCTCCATTAACAGATCAGTGTAAATTTCCCCGTTTCAGCCGCATCTGGGAAATCAATTATCGCGGTTCACTGGAATTTCTCCATCAGGCAGAGCGGCAGAAAAACGAGAGAAATTTATTTATTGAAGATGGCTGGCCATATTTCATTTATGGCTGGACGCAGGTTGTGAGCGATGTTTTTCATTTGGATATTGTAGGCGACCTTTTCAAGGCTTGCGATAAAATTGCCCGTGACATGAGGAAATAGCAATGAAAGTGTTAATTACTCCCCGTTCTTATGGAAAAACAGATCCGGTTGTATTTGATATGCTGAAAGACGCAGGATTCGAGATTATTTGCAATAATACTGGCGGAATTCTAAAAAAAGAACAGATGATGGAAATGCTCAGGGATTGTGAAGGAATCATTGTCGGAGTAGATCCACTGGATGCGGATGTGATTGCCAGTGCGCCGAAACTGCTGGCGATTTCCAAATATGGCGTCGGCGTCGACAATATCGATCTTGCCGCTGCAGAAAAACGCGGAATTAAAGTCTCTCGAACTATCGGCGCCAATTCTGATGCCGTTGCTGATTATGCGTTTACGCTGATGCTGGGGTTGGCGCGAAAGGTTCTTCCGATTGATGCTGCCTGCAGGAGAGGAGACTGGAAAAAAATTACAACGCTCGATCTGAATCATAAAACCATCGGCATCTTTGGTCTCGGCGCAATCGGAAAACTGGTCGCCAAAAGAGCGCAAGGCTTTGATATGCGGATTCTTGCATATGATGTTTTCTGGGATGAGCGATATGCCGCTGAACATCAGATCGAGAAATCTGATCCGGATCGGATATTTCAAGAAGCGGATTTTATCAGCTTACATTTACCACTGACACCGGAAACGGAAAACTTCATCGGGCAGCGGGAGCTATCTCTTATGAAACCCACAGCAATTCTGGTCAATACAGCCCGTGGAGGATTAATCCAGGATGATGCATTGCTGAACGCATTAAAAGAAAACCGTATTTACGGCGCTGGAATTGATGCTTTCAGTGAAGAACCACCTGCAGATCCATCCTGGTTTGCACTGGATAATGTGATCATCGGATCGCATTGTGCAGCTTCGACGTCAGGTGCTATCCAAAATATGGGTAGAGCTGCAACAGAAAATTTGATCCGCGATTTATCCCAAAATCATTAACCCTTGTTCATCTGAAAAGAGGACCATTATGAAACCATATACAATCGATTTTGATCTGCTGACCGGTATCTGTAAAAGCGGGAAAGTCCAGCCGGTACAACGCAGAGTATCCCAAATGAAAATGCAGTTTGCAGATCCGGAAGCTGCTCAAAAAGCTATCGACAGCGGTGACCCTGTGTTATATGAATTCAGCACGTTGCTGAATGATGAAAAAAAGGGCACACTGGCTTTCGGTTCCACGATCATTTATCCCGGGAAAATCGGTGATGAGTATTACATGACAAAAGGTCATTTTCATACCATTCTGGATTCGGCTGAGGTCTATTATTGTCTGAGCGGCAAAGGATTCATGATGATGGAAACACCGGAGGGCGATGTCGATTTACAGGAAGTTCATCCCGGTGAGGCACTCTATGTCCCTGGCCGGTGGGCTCATCGCAGTATCAATCATGGCACGGAACCGTTTGTGATGTTATTCGTTTATCCGGGGGACAGCGGTCACGATTATGGGACGATTGAAACCAAGGGATATCGCAAACTTGTCGTTGAACGCGACGGGAAGCCGGTGATGATCGATAATCCGAAATGGAAATAATCTCAAAGTTTTCTCTTTCCTGCAAAAAGGTTTAATTGAAGCAGGGCGCCCCAAAAAGCATAAGGCGCCCTGCTTCTGAATTAATCTTCAAGAATCCTTCCATCTGTGGAGATGACAATCACTTGCCAGGGTATCAATTTGCCGCTTCGCTGCAATGCGGTTTTCACAGCATTTTCCATTCCTCCGCAGCAAGGAACTTCCATCCGTATAACCTTGACGCTTTTTATTTCATTATTTCTAAGAATTTCTGTTAATTTTTCGCTGTAATCGCCTTCATCCAGTTTGGGACAGCCGATCAATGCGACATGGTTGCGGATAAATTTCTGATGGAAATTTCCATATGCATACGCCGTGCAATCTGCTGCAATGAGCAAGTTGGCATGATGAAAAAACGGTGCTTTAATCGGAACCAACTTGATTTGAACGGGCCAATGGGTTAATTGGCTTTCCATGGGAACTGTCTCTGTAACAGGAGTAACTTTTTTTTCTATGGTTCTTGCCATAGTGCCCGGACAGCTATGCGGTATTGATTTTTTTGAAGCAATTTTTGCAGCTTCGACTGCTGCTTCGTCATAAGCTGCCGCTTCTCTTTCTTCAAAACTGATTGCGTTCATGGGACATGCCGGAAGGCAGTTTCCCAGTCCGTCGCAGTAATCATCCCGAATTAATCGTGCTTTCCCGTTTTCAATGGCAATGGCCTGTTCGTGGCAGGCTGCTGCACATAAGCCGCAGCCGTTGCATTTTTCTTCATCGATTTTTATTATTTTTCGTTTCATTGTCAACCTTTCATTCTTGTCCACACAGATTCGGAATTTTTCCCGATTGATTCGAATGGCAAGTCAATATTTAGCATTACTGTCTGCTTACAAAATCATCCAGTACTTTTCAAAAATTAGTTTACCCGGAAAAGCCAGTTTCCAATGTTGTAATAACAACAAATCTTCTTAATTGATTCAAAAGATCGATCAAATTGCAGTTGCTGAATCATAACGCTTCATGAATCTAGTTGATTATATGTTTTACGCTTGCGTAAAGAAGCATGATCAACTACAAAAAATCTTTCCATATTTCAAACCGCTCATTGTTGATATGCAACGCAGACCTGACAGTTTTTTGTATAATTATGGATAGTATCAGCAATTCTAAATATAGGGAGTATTTTCTGTTGTTGCGATGTTTTTATGCTTCCAGTAAAAACACCTCAATTGCCAGTTCTTCCTGATTGGTTCGATTAACAATCTTATATTTCAAATTACTGGGATAACATGTTTTCCTTGCATTCAAATGGAGCTGCAGGATGATGCAAAAAAAACTGATACTCGTATTTTTTATTCTTCTATTCATTGTTACGAATCGATCTGATGTATATGAAACACGAGTGGTTCATGCTGATTCGGATGTTTCTCTCCTTGATAGTTCTGACTCGTTTGATATTGTAAATGCGAGTGATCAGAACTATAGTAAATCACCGAAGTATTGGTCTGAATGGCCGATTCTTCCTTCCAACATCAGTGAGCAGATGAAAGAACTTTATTGGCGAGGGATTCAACAAGGAAACGATCCACACGCCTTCAGCGTTGTCGGCGACTGTCAGTCAAATCCGCAGATTTTTATGGGCAAATTCGATTCAGAGGTTGATCCACTCGATGAAAAATTTCGGAATCTGATGGATACAATAGAGAATTTTCACGGATCTTTCAATCGAATGAGTGTTACGGTACGCGATGGGCAGAGTGTTGCTTCCGTATTATCACCGGAATGGGCTGATCCTGAACGCTGTGATGCGGATGAATCGCCCATCGTGTGTGAATTTCGGCTGCACAAACCATCCATTGTGTTTATCAATCTGGGGACGAATTGGAACAGTGGAAACGAATCTGCCCATGCAGATTATCTTCGCGAAATTATTCGTTTTGTTCTTGACCATGGAGCTGTACCGATTTTATCCAGCAAAGGTGATAATCAGGAAGGAGGGCATCGAATCAATCGGGCGACTGCGGAAGTCGCGGAAGAATTTGGAGTCCCATTTTGGAACTTTTGGCGTACTCTGCATGACTTGCCTGGCAAGGGAATTGATGACACAAGACCAGGGGGCTACCTGACTGCAGAAGGGTGGAACCGACATTCCTATTCCGGATTACAGGCTTTAGATGCAGTATGGAAGGCATTGTCTAAGTAATTCAATTGTTTCTCTTGTTTTGAAATACTGATTGTTTCAATTGTTGATTGACCAGCAATTCGAAATTTGATTGTCTTTTGAGAAAAAAGAGAAAACTTGTTGTTCTTATGGTTTTTATACTTCGCGCAAAACCATAAGAACAACAATGAATTCGTTTCATATTTCGAATTATTACTGACTGATGGTCGTTATTTTAAGGTAGAATAACCTATACGATTCAAACACGTTCTTATCTTGATTATTTTTATTAATAAAGGCAGGCAAAAACTATGGTTGAAATTCGACTTGTTAATACGGATGACAAAAAACAGGTTAAACAATTTGTTCAGTTTCATTATGATCTGTATAAAGGGGATCCAAACTGGGTACCACCGTTTCGCGGTGATGTAGAAGTGATGTTGAACAAGAAAAAACACCCATTCTATGATCATTCTGAAGCGGATTTTTTTACAGCCTGGAAAAATGGGAAAATGGCAGGACGGATTGCAGCCTTAATGAATAACAGTTATAACAATTATCATCAATTGAAGACTGCCAACTTATTTTTATTCGATTCCATCAATGATCAGGAAGTGGCTAATGCCCTTTTTGATGCAGCAATCGAATGGGCCAGGAAACGCGGCTTGAATGAAATCATCGGTCCAAAAGGATTCTCGCTTTTTGACGGCTATGGTGTATTGACAGACGGATTCGATGAACGGCAGATGATGAACATGTCCGCATACAATTACCCATATTATAAAAACTTGTATGAAGCCTATGGATTCCGAAAGTGCAATGAATTTGTGTCAATGTCTTTTAAGGCATCTGAATTTGTTTTACCCGAAAAAGTTCAGAAAGTTGCCGAAATCGTTCAAAAGCGCGGAACGTTAAAAGTTATCGCCTACAAATCACGCAAAGAGTTTGTTAAAAATGCACAGACTATCGCGAATCTTTATGCAAAGTCATTTGAAAATAACTGGGAATATTTCCCGATGTCGTTCAAGGAAATCCAATTCTTGATTGACAATGTTCTCAAGATGGTTGATCCTAAAATGGTCAAATTTATCACCAATGAAAAGCAGGAAATTGTCGGTTTCTTAATTACGTTTCCGGACTTATCTGCTGCGATGCAGCGCCATAACGGATATTTGACCCCCGCATTAATCCTTGATTTATTATTGGAAATCCGCCGAACGAAGAAAGTAACCTTAAACGGATTCGGAATTTTAGAAGAATACCGGAGACGCGGCGGGGATGCATTGCTCTATTCGTCGATGAGCAAACTACTGGAGGCATTTCCTCAATTTGTCGATGCGGAAGCCACACAGATGGCTGAAAGCGCAAAGGAAGTCCAACTCGAGATGATTGCGCTTGGATTGAAGCCTAAAAAGCATCATCGTATTTATAAAAAGGAATTTTAAATCGACTGGTTGATTTTTAATAAAATTGGAATATTTACAGAACCGGCTCCTGTCTTAATTGATAAACAGCAGCAATTTGAAATATGAGATGGACCTATTGTTATTTTTATAATATGT
The DNA here is from genome assembly GCF_001192795.1 of Flexilinea flocculi. Taxonomy (GTDB): domain Bacteria; phylum Chloroflexota; class Anaerolineae; order Anaerolineales; family Anaerolineaceae; genus Flexilinea; species Flexilinea flocculi. The sequence goes on from NZ_DF968180.1 coordinate 590,688, forward strand.
ACCGCGTAAGAAAAAAATAACAAGTTTTCTCATTCAATTCGGAAAAGTCTTCGAAATTTCAAATTTCTGGATATACAGTCCTGTTCTGTTTTATTTATTATTTTAAACATGTTGTGACAGTTTGTTTTCAGTCAACATAAAAATGTTTTTTTCGATCAGCGAGTTCGTAAAAACCAATTGTGCTTTCGAAACTGAAACAGCAATTCGAAATAAGGATTGATTTATCGAATCCATCAAGAATACCAATAATCCCATATTCCATTTCGAATTGCTGGACCTGAATGGAATAGTAAACGATATCGGAAAACAGGTTGTGGTGTTTTCCAACATAAGAGATTCTGAGAGAAAGAATCACAGAAATATGAATACAAAACCGCTGCGACGGAATTATGGAATTTCGGCTTCTGTGATAACGATTCTGGTTATCCTGGCCATCCTGTTCATTGCATTGAACAGTTTTTTCGTTTTTAAGACCAATTATGGCGCGAGCTTCTACAGTTATTGGCTTTCGGGAAGAATCCTTTTTGCACAAGGCGGAAATCCCTATGGGTCTGATTTATTTCTGCAAGTAAAGGAACAATTTCCTGCAGATCCCAATATCAGCGGATTTACTTTGCCTTTGTATTCTGTTTTATATTTTCTCGTGTTTACCTTCATCGATCATTTTGAAATTGCTTTAGTCATCTGGATGACGATTCTGGAAGCGTCCCTCATCGGGATCGCAATGAAATTAAAATGGGCGCTTCAAATCAGCGGGCGGACATTATCTGTATATTCACTGAGCATGTTATTGCTCTTAAGTTATTTTTCTTTAATGGCAGTAATCGATGGCGATATCGGGATTATTGCAGTATTACTGCTGCTGGTTGCATTGGATGCTATTCGGGATCATGATGACGAATTTGCAGGTATCATGCTTGCATTTGCCACGATTAAGTATAGTTTAACGTTTCTTCCGATTCTCTGGATTTGTATCTGGTGTCTGTCCAATCATCGCAGCACGGTTGTCATTTGGTTGACACTCGTGGTCGGCCTGCTGGTCTTGGTTTCAGCATTATTTATGGTGAATTGGATTACAGAGTTTTTGCGATCCATTGTCTATTACTATAAGTATCTTAATCCGATTTATTTCAGCAAGCTTATTGAAAACTGGCAGCCGGAATTGGGCGGCAGAATCGGTTGGGCGATTTCTGGATTTTTTATACTGATCATGATCATTGAATGGATTGTCAATGCAAAAGGCAGCGTGCGGGCTTTTGAATGGGTTCTGGCATTAACCATGACCGTTGGTTTTCTGAGCGGTATTCCAAGTTTTGGAAAGAATTTATATGCGTTATGGATTCCGTTGAGCTATGCTGCAGACAAAATTGTTCTTCGCTGGGAGAAAAACGGGAAATGGATCAGCAGCATGTTTCTTCTGCTGTTTTTGTTTTTCCCTTGGATAATAAAAATTCTTGTTTATCCCAACTGGAATAATCCCGTGGATAATCTTGGTATCCTTTTCCCGGTTATCACGATTATTCTGCTCTATTGGAACCGGTGGTGGAATATCGATACATTTATCGAAAATTTGTGACAATTCAGCTATTCAATATTTCTTCTTTTTGTAAAATATTTTTCCGAATTTCGTAATACTTACTGCCATTGGCTCTTGAGAAAAAATGGGAAGCAGCACTTATTAAGTAATATTTTCTGGAAAAATATGCCGATCGAAAAAAGAAAAAAGACACGCCTATAGTATAATTATTGGTTAATCGGAAATTTTCAAATTTCCGGACTCTACTGATTCAATGGTTTTACTGCCTTTTAAGGAGTTTTTATGTCTAAAGTACTTGGTATTTTAACTGGCGGGGGCGACGTTCCAGGTCTGAATCCCGCAATGAAAGCCGTCGTAATGTCTGCCTTGGATTATGGTTACAGGATTTTTGGGATACGAAGAGGCTGGGGCGGATTATTAAACTATGATTTGAATGATCCAGAATCCCATCGAAATATATTTGAGTTGGGACGCGATGATGTTCGAAAGATTGATCGCACTGGCGGAACCTTTCTGCATACGTCCAGAACCAATCCTCAAAAAGTTAAGATGAATGTCATCCCGGAATTTCTGAAGAACTCACCGCTGGGAATCAAGGTGGATGAAGATACCATGGATTATACCCCGCATGTCCTGCAGGTTTTGGATCACGTCGGTATTGATACCTTGATCACGATCGGTGGCGACGATACGCTCAGCTATTCGGTTCGTCTGCATAATGAAGGAATTCCGGTGGTTGCAATTCCGAAAACTATGGATAACGATGTTTTTGGAACAGATTACTGTATTGGTTTTTCAACTTCCATTACCAGAGCTGTTGAAGTCATCACCAACATGCGAACTTCTTTAGGTTCTCATGAGCGAATCGGTATTATTGAATTATTCGGACGTAATTCTGGCGAAACCAGTCTGATTTCCGCTTATCTTTCCAGCGCAGATCGTGCAGTAATTCCAGAAGTGCCTTTCAATATTGACAAACTGACAGAATACCTGGTTGCTGATAAAAAAGCAAATCCTTCCAACTACTCTTTGGTAACCGTTTCAGAAGGCGCCATTATGGAAGGCGGCGATATCATTGAAACCGGTGAAATGGATGCTTACGGGCATCGGAAACTGGGTGGTGTCGGAATGATCGTTGCCGAAGCCGTCAAACGCCGCTCCAACAGCAATATTATGTATCAGCAGGTTGGTTACATGATGCGCTCCGGTGCTCCTGATTCTCTGGATCGTATGGTTGCAAGTTCTTTCGGTAATTTGGCATTCCAATTGGTTGCCAGAAATGATACAGGCCGTATGGTTGCACTGCATGGCGGCAAATACACAACTGTTCCCGTCAGTATGGTTCTTGCCGGAAAGAAACGTGTGGATGTTCCTGCTTTCTATGATATTGAAGCTTACAGACCGAAGATTAAAGATTTCCTCGGTGTACCGATGTTTTTGAATTAATTCGCAGGAGAATAAGATGATTGTTACAACTAAAAAATTGTTTGAACATGCCTACGGCAAATATGCAATTGGTGCATACAACATCAATAATGCTGAACAGATTATCGGTCTGTTTAAAGGAAATATTAAAAGTCAATCACCTTTTATTATTCAGATTTCAAAAGGTGCTCGTTCTTACACCAGCAAAATTATGCTGGAGGGGTTGATTCGCAGTGCTGATCAGATGTTCCCGGAAGCCATTTTTGCTGTTCACCTGGATCATGGTGATGAGCAGACATGCTATGATTGCATTGAAAGCGGTTTTTACAGCTCCGTCATGATCGATGCTTCCTCTCTAAGCTTTGACGAGAATGTCGCAACAACAAAACGTGTCGTCGACGCGGCTCACGCCAAAGGAATTGTTGTTGAAGCAGAACTGGGGCAACTTGGCGGTGTGGAAGAGCATGTCTCTGTCAGTGATGCTGATGCGAAACTGACCGATCCGGATTCCGTCAAAGAATTCGTCTCCAGAACCAATGTCGATTCTCTTGCTGTTGCGATTGGAACCAGCCATGGCGCTTTCAAATTTACAGGCAGTCAGTCGCTTCATTTTGATGTGCTTGCAGAAATTCAGAACCGCGTTCCCGGATTCCCGCTGGTGATGCATGGTTCCAGCTCTGTGCCGCAGGACGAAGTAGCGCGCATTAATGCTGCCGGCGGCAATCTGCAGGGAGCCAAAGGTGTTGATGATAACCAGTTCAAACGCGCTGCACAACTCGGCGTTACAAAAATCAATATCGATACCGACGGTCGTTTAGTTTGGACGCGCGTACATCGCGAGTATTTCCTCGAACACCCGGAAAATTTTGATCTTCGCCCGATCGGTAAGGTCTTTATGGAAGAATATGCCAACTTTATTGCAGCCAAGAATGAAAAACTCGGATCAGCCGGTCAGCTTGACGATGTCCGCAAATTTCTTGCATAAGAAGCTCTGAAGACATTTACATGATTCGAATCCTTGGATAGAACGTAGAATTTTTCCGAAAACTATCCTTCAAATTATATAGCCCCATTTCGATCCACATCGTATGCAATTTACTGAGCAGATCGGAATGGGGCATTTTTAACTCAAAAACTCATTGAACATCCGAACGAACAGCGCGGACGACTCTACGATAGCGATAGGACTGGGAAGCCTTATCGAATTGCTGGCAGGTGATAAGCGTGAGCCAATCGCGATCTTCATGACGGGTCAGCAGGCGTGTATCATCCGGATCAACCAGCACACTGCTGTCGACTATATAGGGGTTGTTCCATATTATGCAAGTTGTGGAATAGCCCCATTTTTTCTTCCAAAATTAATGAAAATATTGAACTTGCACAGGATTAAAATCCAATCTAAAAATTGCGACAAAAAATCTCTTAGCCTTTTAGCTAAGTTCAGAACTACAAAATACAGAGCAATCATGACCTTGCATGTATGTTCAGTCTTTCCTTTGATACAATCCATTCCATAGAACCGTTTCCCTTCACCAAATTTGCCTTCAACAGCATTCCGTTTTCTGGAATCCATTTGGGCAATTTTTCTTTCCGCTTTCTCCTGATTGACCTGTTTTCTGCCAAGTTTTGGCCCACTCAGTCGTATTCCTAATTCAGCACATTTTCGCCGGTTTTCTTTTGTTCGATAGATTTGATCTGCCAGAACAGCTTCCGGATAATGCCCCGTGCGAAGTTTATACGCTTCTATCTGTGACCAAAGGTCTTCACTTTCATTGTAGGAATCGAATTGGACGCGATCCAAATATGAATACCCATCAATTACGCTGATCGATATCTTTGCTCCGAATTCTGTTTTATTTTTTGCTTTTCCCCGGACAATCGGACGAATGTATGGCTGTGAAATGCTGACAATCCGGTTTTCGACATTATGCTTTTTTGCGCGATACATTTCCTCCTGTTGTTGATATACCAGACGAGTTGTCTCCAATTCCCTTTTTTGTTTCTCACTCAATAATTCAATTAAACCCGGCTCTTTTTCCAGCATCTGATCGATAGTTTTGAAATTCCTCCTGACATAGCCGATTTGTGCTTTTATTGCATTTCGGATCGCTCTTTGACTTGGATTCCGGTTCTTTGCAAACATCAAATACTTTTTTCGGGCAGTTTTTCGATAAGTCCTTGGTTTCTTTTTCCGTTCGCTGCTTCCAGCATACATGATGTCGATGATTTTTTCCTGCTTTTCCCTTCCTTCATTCAATAGATCGGTATCTTTCGGATATCGTATATCGGAGGGTACGCAAGTTGCATCAATTATCAGTTCGCCCTTGTTGTCACCTTTTCTCTCATCATCGCTCTTTTTTCCAGCCGTATTTGAATTTTCTCCGGGACGTCCGATTTCCTCAATCAGTCCCATAATCATCCCCAGATCGATCCTGTCTCGCCATTTGCTCAACATACTGTAACTGAATGGCAGCTCAAATTCAAACCTTTCCAACCCGATAAAGTATTGTAAGTACGGACTTTCCACAATTGCTTCTATCGTTTTCCGATCTGACAAATCCATCATTCGCTGGATTATCAACGTCCCCAATCCCATTCTTACCGGATGCGCTGTGTGCCGGGATTTCTCAGAAAATTGTTTGGCATATTCTTTTTCAAAACTATCCCATGGGATGATTTCTGCTAATCTTACCCATCGGTTTTCCGGATTTAAATTCCGATCGAATTGATACCACTGAGCGGTTTTACACAAATCTTGCTGTTGATTCTTTCGCAGATACATCGGCTTTTCTTTCTGATTGATGCAAGGTTTTTTGGTTCTTTTTGCTTTTTTCCGTGCACTAATTGTATCAGAAAGATCCTTTTTTATCCAATTTTACTCGTAGTTTTATGCCATCCTTAACAAATATTTCCTTTAGGAACAACCCCNNTAGGGGTTGTTCCATATTATGCAAGTTGTGGAATAGCCCCATTTTTTCTTCCAAAATTAATGAAAATATTGAACTTGCACAGGATTAAAATCCAATCTAAAAATTGCGACAAAAAATCTCTTAGCCTTTTAGCTAAGTTCAGAACTACAAAATACAGAGCAATCATGACCTTGCATGTATGTTCAGTCTTTCCTTTGATACAATCCATTCCATAGAACCGTTTCCCTTCACCAAATTTGCCTTCAACAGCATTCCGTTTTCTGGAATCCATTTGGGCAATTTTTCTTTCCGCTTTCTCCTGATTGACCTGTTTTCTGCCAAGTTTTGGCCCACTCAGTCGTATTCCTAATTCAGCACATTTTCGCCGGTTTTCTTTTGTTCGATAGATTTGATCTGCCAGAACAGCTTCCGGATAATGCCCCGTGCGAAGTTTATACGCTTCTATCTGTGACCAAAGGTCTTCACTTTCATTGTAGGAATCGAATTGGACGCGATCCAAATATGAATACCCATCAATTACGCTGATCGATATCTTTGCTCCGAATTCTGTTTTATTTTTTGCTTTTCCCCGGACAATCGGACGAATGTATGGCTGTGAAATGCTGACAATCCGGTTTTCGACATTATGCTTTTTTGCGCGATACATTTCCTCCTGTTGTTGATATACCAGACGAGTTGTCTCCAATTCCCTTTTTTGTTTCTCACTCAATAATTCAATTAAACCCGGCTCTTTTTCCAGCATCTGATCGATAGTTTTGAAATTCCTCCTGACATAGCCGATTTGTGCTTTTATTGCATTTCGGATCGCTCTTTGACTTGGATTCCGGTTCTTTGCAAACATCAAATACTTTTTTCGGGCAGTTTTTCGATAAGTCCTTGGTTTCTTTTTCCGTTCGCTGCTTCCAGCATACATGATGTCGATGATTTTTTCCTGCTTTTCCCTTCCTTCATTCAATAGATCGGTATCTTTCGGATATCGTATATCGGAGGGTACGCAAGTTGCATCAATTATCAGTTCGCCCTTGTTGTCACCTTTTCTCTCATCATCGCTCTTTTTTCCAGCCGTATTTGAATTTTCTCCGGGACGTCCGATTTCCTCAATCAGTCCCATAATCATCCCCAGATCGATCCTGTCTCGCCATTTGCTCAACATACTGTAACTGAATGGCAGCTCAAATTCAAACCTTTCCAACCCGATAAAGTATTGTAAGTACGGACTTTCCACAATTGCTTCTATCGTTTTCCGATCTGACAAATCCATCATTCGCTGGATTATCAACGTCCCCAATCCCATTCTTACCGGATGCGCTGTGTGCCGGGATTTCTCAGAAAATTGTTTGGCATATTCTTTTTCAAAACTATCCCATGGGATGATTTCTGCTAATCTTACCCATCGGTTTTCCGGATTTAAATTCCGATCGAATTGATACCACTGAGCGGTTTTACACAAATCTTGCTGTTGATTCTTTCGCAGATACATCGGCTTTTCTTTCTGATTGATGCAAGGTTTTTTGGTTCTTTTTGCTTTTTTCCGTGCACTAATTGTATCAGAAAGATCCTTTTTTATCCAATTTTACTCGTAGTTTTATGCCATCCTTAACAAATATTTCCTTTAGGAACAACCCCTATATAAGTATAGCTTTGTCCATCCAGATGAATTATCAGAATATCCCCGTATTTCAGATTCTTTAGAGAGGCAAAAGGTCCGGGTAATCCATCCGCCTTATAGGCATGAGCTGTAAGTACCGTATTACCGTTCCAAGTCGGGTAAGCGGTTCCTTCGAGCCAGCCGATCTGATCCTGCAGCCAGGTAACATCCCAGCCATCAGCTGCCTGCGGGACACCGGTAATGTCCGCCTCGAGATTCAAGGAAGGAATCTGAAGCCAGAGATTACCAGAAGGATGATAGGCTTTGTCATCCGTTTGTTGGGGCAGGATTGTCAGCGCTCCGGGTCTGAAACCGGTCAAAGGATTGGATTCGACGGATTGATTTACCAAAACGCGGAAATTGATTGACGCATCCTTCCCGTAATTAATTGGATTTTTTGCCAGATAGACAATCGAGGTAGAGCCGCAAATGAAAAGGCGATAATATCCGTTAGGAAGCGATTTCCCTTCATTCAAAGCGATTGTTGCCACGAACGGACCATCCCCGCCATGGTTGTCATACGTAACAGTACCAGTCGGAATATGGATGTCATCACCAACCGGCGAATTCCCGTTATTGGCAAATGCGAGGCAGGAATTCGTGTTGTAGATATTGTCGGGGCCGGTTTGGAGTAATAAGTAATTGAAAGGATTGGTCACATCATCCGGATCCGTACCGTTACCGGAATTGCTGACATCTTCATCAAAAGTGACTTTGATTCCTGACAGGCTGGTGTCAATGGTGGAACCGTTGGTGAACAAAGAATTACCGTTGCCGATCGTGATGATGACGGTTTTTGGATCCTGGTGATCGATATAAAAGACGCGTTCGAAATTTGAACCGATCGGGAAACCGGAGCGGTCTTTCATGGAGCCGTCAATGGTCAGTTTATATTTTCCTTGTATCAACGGTATACCGCCATTAACCGACAGCGTGGCGACAAACGGTCCGAGATCACTGTGATTGTCATAAGTAACATGGTCAATGGAAATGTCGGCCAGATCATTGATTTTCAGATGATACAGAGATGGATTGAGCACATCAAAAGGATCCAGTGCAGAAATATGCTGCATATCTTTGGAAAAGACGGGCAGCAGTAAGGTGATTGAAACATTCGTGTGTTCATTTTCTGAGAGCTCGCTGTCACCCGTGTCGGCTATGCTTTCCACTTTGGAAATACCGGCAGATTCTTCAATCGATAGAGAAAAATTCTGGACTGCGGATGATAAAACATTGACAGCGCTGATATCGAATGTGTAAGTACCCAGCGTCGTCATCTCCGGTGTACCTTCCAGCGTAGCGGTTCCGTCGTGATGATCAATGAGAGTGATACCTGCAGGCAGTGTATCAGCCGCTGAGATAGTCGGGAATGGAAAGCCGCTTGTTGTGATGTTAAAGGTATTGGGGATTCCGACAATAAATGCGGCATGATCAGGGCTCGTAATGACCAGATCCATACCGAATACGATGGAGAATTGTTCTGCTGCAAGGTTTGAAAAACCGATGGCATCAACGGCGACAGCTGCTGGAATATCGAGGGTAACTGTCCCTTCGCTGCTCGGGATCAAATTGAAGGAATACGTGGAACTGTCCACTGCGAGGAAGCCGCTGATGGTACATGATATCGCTTTCCTCAAAACCGGTCACAGGTTCGCTGAATTGGACCGTGATCGGGATGGGATTGACATTGGTAGGGTCGGATTCAGTGGAGGAAATCAATACCGTTGGCGCGGTCGTATCGATCGTCCAGTTGATTTCGGCCGGGGATGGATCCACATTGCCGGCTGTATCCACAGCACGCACTTGAAAATTATGACTACCATCCGGCAGAGCGTTATATTCTTTAGGACTGGTGCAGACTGAAAAGGTGCTGCTATCGAGCATACATTCCAGGTTTTCAATTCCCGAACCGCCCGGATCATCCCCCTCGAATTCAAATACAGCATCGGTCGAAGTGGTCAGATTGGCGGGAGAACTGAGAATTGTCGTTTCCGGCAGCGATGTATCAATTTGCCAGGTGTAGGATTCCGGTGAATCATCGGTATTGCCGGCAGCATCGACGGAACGCACCTGGAAGGTATGATTGCCGTCGCCGAGGCTGCTGTAGGTCTTCGGGCTCGAACAACTTGAAAAAGGTTCCCCATCCAGACTGCATTCAAAACCGGCTATGCCCGAACCGTCCGAACCATCTGCACCGTCCGGATCCTCGCCGCTGAATGTGAAACTGGGACTGGCGCTGTTGTCGGGATTGCCCGGTTTGGCGATGATGCTTGTCGTCGGTTTTGTGGTGTCAATTCCGCTGATCGGATCGGACAGCTTGTAACTGATATTATTGACTGCATCGACTGCCTGATAACACACCCGGATGCCGTTATCTGTTTCGGCATTGAATGTCTGGCTGGCATAAACCGTGAAAGTCAAACTGCCATCGCAGGTTGTTCCGCGGGTATTGCTCATCTTTATCGTTCCATCCGATGTGGTGGCTGTAATGGTTTTGCTGACAGCTGCCGAAGAGCCCGGATGATGGATCGCAATCTCCGGCGGTGTGGTGTCTACCGTCCAATTAAATTCGGCGGGGGAAGAATCTGCATTGCCGACAGCGTCGACAGAACGCACTAAAAAGGTATGATTGCCGTCGCTAAGGCTGCTGTACGACTTTGGGCTCGAACAATCTGAAAAAGGTTCCCCATCCAGACTGCATTCGAAACCTGAAACGCCCGAACCGCCCGGATCAGCCCCCTCGAATTCAAATACAGCATCGGTCGAAGCGGTTGGATTGGCGGGAGAACTGAGAATTGTCGTTTCCGGCAGCGATGTATCAATTTGCCAGGTGTAGGATTCCGGTGAATCATCGGTATTGCCGGCAGCATCGACGGAACGCACCTGGAAGGTATGATTGCCGTCGCCGAGGCTGCTGTAGGTCTTCGGGCTCGAACAACTTGAAAAAGGTTCCCCATCCAGACTGCATTCAAAACCGGCTATGCCCGAACCGTCCGAACCATCTGTACCGTCCGGATCCTCGCCGCTGAATGTGAAACTGGGACTGGCGCTGTTGTCGGGATTGCCCGGTTTGGCGATGATGCTTGTCGTCGGTTTTGTGGTGTCAATTCCGCTGATCGGATCGGACAACTTGTAACTGATATTATTGACTGTATCGACCGCTTGATAACACACCCGGATGCCGTTATCTGTTTCGGCATTGAATGTCTGGCTGGCATAAGCCGTGAAAATCAAACTGCCATCGCAGGTTGTTCCGCGGGTATTGCTCATCTTTATCGTTCCATCCGATGTGGTGGCTGTAATGGTTTTGCTGACAGCTGCCGAAGAGCCCGGATGATGGATCGTAATCTCCGGCGGTGTGGTGTCGATCACAATGGCATTGTTTCCAGCCAGTGAGCCGGTGCCTGCATTCCAGGGCAGATTCAGAATGGCATCATTTCCGTGATAATCTCGGATGGTTCCTCCATTCGTACTCAGCGCAGTCATACCGGCATAGTCCAAATCAGAGGTATTATCACCCGCCTGAACGGTATATGTGCAGATCAAACGGATGTGTTCATTGCTGATACAATCGATTACACGATTCATGGAATCCATTTTCAACGTCAGCTGAGGTGTTCCATCCACGTTGTGGGATTCGTCAAACATAATAACAATCCCTATGCTGCTTCCAACGCCATATGTACCATCAGGTTTGCCTGTATCGACGTCGGTCACAGACGGACTGACCAGATCCAATGTGTATGCATCTCCCCCCAATGTCGGATTGCTCAGCTTCGGAGTCAGACCGTTATCATTGACTAATCCTAATCTTAAAGAACCGGTCCCGGAACCGGTGGAGGCTGTCACGATCCAATTGGTCCCAGAACCGCTGACACCGGTAATAGCAGCTCCGCTGATTCCGAAAGATACGAGAGTGAAGTTGGAAGCACTGAGACCGGTTACATTGTTTTCAAATACGACATTCCAGCGAACCGAAGCTGCATTGGTGTCGTCGGGATCTGCGCGTAAGATGGAAACAACGGAAGTCAAAGTGGTAAATTCCAAAACGCCACCGTAGCTGGTGCCGGCAGCATTGGTTGCGTAGGCTTGAAAATAATAATGTGTGGCAGAGCTCAAAGGAGAAATGCTTTCTGAAAAATCACCGCTCAAATCGATATTTGCATTCTGAATGACATCCATTCCTCCAATAGTAGGAGTAGCGTTGGAGGATGAATAAACCACGCCGGTTTCTGTAATTGGTGATCCGCCGTCGCTGGTCACGTTTCCGCCCAATGTTGCGACTGTTTTTGTAACGGACGAAGCGGCAGCGGTTGTGACAGTCGGTACCGAAATCCCGCTGCCCTGAATGCTGAAATTGAAGGGATTTTTGCTGTCGTCATCGTTGGCGATACTGACAGTGGCTGATCGATTTCCAGTTGCGGTTGGTTTAAAGGTAATTTTGAAGGTAGTTGTTCCGCCGCCCGCCGCTATGTTACTGGCAGGTAATTGTGTCAGTGTAAAATCTTCTGTGTCGCCAGTGAGGCTGACGTAGGGAGAGCTGCCGGTCAGAGTCAGACTGGCTGATCCATTGTTGGCTATGGTGAAAGTGTGCTCGATTGGATCACCTGCGATGTTGACACTGCCGAAATCGGTATCATCGCTTTCAGAAGGTTCGATATCGCCATTTGTAATTTGCATTGCATTGCCGGAGACGCTCATATTGGGAACAGCCGTCCCGGTTCCCTGGATAGTAAAAGTATACGGATTTTCGTCCCCGTCATCATTGGCAATACTGATCACAGCGGATTTGAGACCGGTTGAAGCGGGATTGAAGGTAATCTCAAAAGTTGTAGAACTGTTGCCGGCGATACTGCTCGAGGGATTTTGCGTCAGTGAGAAATCTGCTGTGGCGCCGCTGATAGCCACAAACGGACTTGATCCGGTTAAAGAAAGCGCCTCTGCGCCGTTATTTTGAATGGTGAAAGTGTGCACCACGCTGCCGGAAGCGATATCGACGCTGCCAAAATCGGTATGGTCGCTGGCAGCTGGAGATGTATCCCCATTGAGAATTGTTACGCCATTGCCGGTGATATTCATCTCCCGGATAAGGATGATAGTAATTGTTCCACTGGAAAGCGGCGCATTGGTAAATCCTGAAGCGATTGCGCCTCCGCTGAAAGTCAGATTGGATACGGATCCGATCGTCAGTGCAATGCTGCCGGAAGCGGAAGTACTCAGATCCGCAGTCACGAAGTAATACGAACCAGCGGTAGAAATTGTGGAACTGAATCCGGAAAACGTTACGGAAGCGTTGTCGCTCTGACTGTTTAACAGCGTATCGCTGCTGGCATTGAAAGTTGCGTCGGTTGAGCTCCACAGTTTCAAATTTGTGATACCGGAGCGCGTTCCGGTTGTGCTGATCGTGACTGAGGTTAACGAGGCTCCTGGGAAATCCGCTTGTAAAGAAAATCCACCGATCGGCTGATTGGTTGTTCCGGCTGTCGGACTGACAGGAGTATAGGAAGCACCATTTGTGAAGGTAATTTGTGAATTTGTGACATCATTCGTGATAGTGATAGAGATTGGGCCATAATATGTTGTTTCGATCCAAGAATCCGGATCTAAATTTTCTGGATTATCTGGTTCAGTAGAACCATAATAATAATATTTTACATGCTTATCATCAATATTATCTTGAACGATATCTGAGAATAACCATAGCAAGTAATCCGGATAATCGCTATGTGATCCTAAAAATAAATAGAGATTTTTTGAAGTGTGTTTTTATACAGGATAACCATGCCAAGTGTATCCTTGATCGAAATACGTACCCGACGAATCTGGATCATTTTCAATCACTACGAATTTATTAATGTATGATTGGGCTTGAGTGAATACAGAAAAAAAAGGTGAAAAAAACAGTATGATAATAAGAATGGTAACAGGAATTATTCGTTTCAATTGTTCTCCATTTTTCCATTTTGGTCAAAAATAAAAAATTTTATTGGAATTAAACGTTTTTTCTTAATGTATTAAAAGGAGGACTTTCAAAAGTTTTTCAACTAATGGTCTTATGGCGAATTTCCTGACAGCAAAAATTTTCTAAAATTACTCTCAACGTATCGGATGATTATCATGTTTTAATTCTCATAAAGAATCGTCAGTATAATCTCTTTACGAGTTTTCTGCAAATTGCTGAATTTATTCCGATGAAACTTCTGTAATGTATCCAGGGAATTGCGAAACTCAACAGACTTTTTTAACCCATAATTAAACGATTTACGGGCTATCACCCTGATCATCTAATTGGATTTCCATTTATATGAAAATATTTCAAAATACATAGGTTTTTATCGATTTCAAAGATAAAAACCTATGTATAAACCATTTTATTCTAATGATTTTGAAAATCAAGTCAGCCCCAGGATCTCAGACCTGACAAAAAGTTGTGCTGAAAATTCGGAAGCTCCTATGCGATTCCAACTGCATCGTTGAACGATTGAATCAGGCGGTCAATTTCATCCCGTTGAGCCTGGATTTCTGTCCAGTATTCGCGGTCATACCACTGTGCGTTCAGCTCCTCTGAAGTTCTGCCCTGCTGTTCAATCCATGTGTAGTACTTCAGGTTGTGGATGCGTTTGCGGTCTTCGTAGGTCAATTCCTTCATGGAAGACGTATTTTCGCCCATCAGATAGCGGCCGAAATTAAAGGCAGCATCGTCTCGAGTAAAAGGTCCGAATTGTGCGGTGTATTCATCCAGACGGGTTCCATAGAGTTCCATGGAATCCGTGAAAATGGTCATCACCACATCCTCATGAGTCAGTTCCTGATATTTCGCGAATTTGATCGCAGAAAGCATATTGGCGATACCGGAGAAACCCATCAGATGGAGCTGGTCGACAATTGCTGCAGGAACACCTTTATCCATCAGATACTTCTTCCCTTCCGGTTCGTTGAACAAACGGCAAAGATGAACCACGGCGTTGTCATCAATCGAAGTGACATAATCAGTGTTGCGGACGTTGTGAATCCAGGGGACGTGTTTGTCGCCGATGCCTTCGATGCGGTGTGCGCCGAAGCCATTGTTCAGCAGGGTCGGGCATTGCAGCGCTTCACTGGCGATAATTTTGGAATCCGGATAATACTGTTTCAGCAAATCACCACAGGCGATCGTTCCGCCGGATCCAGTATTGGAGCTTAACCCGGCCAACCGGTCATTCTTCCCCAAAACCTTCTCCAGGATTTCTTTCATCGCATTGCCGGTAACGTGATAATGCCATAAATAATTGCCGAGTTCATCAAACTGGTTGAAAATCATCAGTTGCTGCCCTGATTTGCGAAGTTCCCAGCATTTATCAAAGATCTCTTTGACATTGGATTCTGTCCCGGGTGTTGCAATGATTTCATCGGCAACATTTTCAAGCCAGGCAAAACGTTCGCGGCTCATGCCTTCCGGCAGGATTGCGATGGACTGGCATGCTAGCAGCGCTGAATCATAGGCTCCGCCGCGGCAATAATTGCCGGTGGATGGCCAGACCGCTTTTTCTACTGTCGGATCAAATTGGCCGGTGACGAGACGCGGAACCAGGCAGGCAAACGCTGCTCCGACTTTGTGGGCGCCGGTCGGGAACCATTTCCCGACGACTGCAATGATCCGTGCGTCCACACCCGTTAGGCTGGAGGGGAGTTCAATATAATTCACATCTCCGTAGTCGCCACCTTTTTCGACGGGCTCATTCTTCCAGGTGATGCGGAATAAATTCCGCGGGTGGATGTCCCACAATCCGATGCTTTTCAGCTCCTTCCGAATTTTGTCCGGTACGAGAGATGGATTCATCTGCTGTGCAAAGGTGGGAATGATGATATTTCGTTCCCGTGCGCGATGAATCGCATTCTCAAGACGTTCTTCATGAATCGTTAAATCTATCCTTGCCATTTGACCCTCTTTATGATTTATATTTTTTTATTTGATGCTGAATTATTCAACTCCGTTGTTGTGATGATTTTAAGCTTTGCGCAAAATCATCACTGCAACCAACAATCCTTCTAATACCATGTGTCGCTTCAGTTCATTGTTAATGAAAAGCCAGATTCTTTAATTTATGCTTTTTCTTCCTCATCAAAAATGGTTTTCGAAATTTCACGGATCACATAAAGCGGACGATTTTTTACCTCATCATAGATTCTGCCGAGGTATTCGCCCAGAATTCCCAGACAGATGAGCTGCACACCGCCGAGAAACAGTGTGGAGATCAGGGTTGTCGTCTGTCCCATTAATTCTCTGCCGGTTGTCAGACGGATCAATATAACCACCGGAATGAGAAGGATGCTGAGTCCGGCCACAATAAAGCCCAGGTACATCGCAATTTGAAGCGGAACATACGAAAATCCTGTGATGGCATTCCAAGCCAGGCGGACCATCTTTTTCAGTGGATATTTGGTGGATCCGGCATACCGTGAAGCCCGATTATATGGAACGCCAATCTGTTTGTAGCCGATCCATGCCGACATACCCCGCAGAAAACGATGCTTTTCACGCATGGTGTTCATAACACTCAGAACTTTACGGTCGATGAGACGAAAATCCCCCGTATCGATCGGGATTTTAACATCCGTGATTTTATAAATTAACCGGTAAAACATAGCTGCCGTTTTTGTTTTAAACCATGTTTCGCCTTCTCTGTTTTCCCGGACTGCATAAACTACTTCATAGCCCTCTTTCCATTTTTGGATCAGCTCTGTGATGACTTCCGGGGGATCCTGCAAATCCGCATCGATGATGATCACGGCATCCCCAAGCGCATGATCCATACCGGCTGTCACTGCAATCTGGTGTCCGAAATTGCGGGCAAAATGAATCACACGGATTCTGTTGTCCAGCCTGGCCAATTCATCCATTTTTTCCGGCGATCCGTCAGTTGAACCGTCATTCACCAGAATCAGCTCCCAGTTTTCTCCAGTTTGATCCATTACAGCAGTCATTCTGGAATACAGCGGTTCCAGACACTCCATTTCATTGAATACAGGAACAATCACCGAGTATTTTGGTTTCATAAGCACGCTCCCATCGATTTCAAATTTTGAAAGATCGCAGATTCTTCCAGGGCTTTCAAATTCGGTTCGATAACCAGCGCTTCTCCGGCGGCTTCCATGGCGGAACGAATGTCTTTTAATCCGCTGCCGGTATTAACCACAAGGACTTCATCCTGCGTACCGATCAGACCTTGTTCTGCAGCCTGCAGCATTCCGATGTACGCTGTTGCACCGGCCGGTTCAGCAAAAATTCCCAATTTCCCCAGCGCAGAAATTCCTGCATAAATTGATTCATCCGGGACGGCAATATAAGCGCCTTTGGTTTCGAATGCAGCACGAACAGCGCGGACTCCGTCTCGCGGAAGATCGACCGAAATACTATCAGCAAATGTCGATGCACTGACCGGTTGAATCTTTTCCGTTCCGTTGGACCAGGCACGGTAGACTGCGGCAGACTTTTCGGATTGAACGCCAAAAATTCTGGGCATCTGCTCGATCCATCCCAGACGGAGCAGGTCTTTGAAACCTTTATGAATTCCGGAGATAATATTTCCATCTCCGACGGATACAAAGAGGTTGAACGGACGATCGGGAAGCACTCGCTTTGGAAAAACCTGCTCCCAGATTTCAAAAGCAGCCGTCTTCTTTCCTTCTGCCGTAAATGCATTGTAACCGGTGTTTCGGCAATACCAGCCATATTTTATGGACGCATCCACAGAAAGATCAAATGCCTGGTCATAATTTCCGTCCACGAGAATGACTTTGGCTCCGAAGATCAGCAATTGCGCAATTTTTGCAGGAGGTGCTGATTTCGGCGCAAAGATGATTGCCTGCCAACCTGCAGCTGCTGCCATGCCTGCCAGCGCTGCGCCTGCGTTTCCTGTGGATGCAGTCGCTATGATCGGGGCTTTAATCTCCTTTGCGCGCGCAATCAGGATTGCACTGGCACGGTCTTTGAACGATGCAGTCGGATTGCGTCCTTCATCCTTTATCCAAAGGTTGCGGATTCCAATCTGCTGCGCAATGGATGGGGCATGGTAAACCGGTGTCCATCCCGCGGTATGGAGAGCCGTTTGCTGATACCCCGGGTCATTTACCGGAAGCAGCGGGAGATATCGCCAGAGCGATGGTTCGCGTGACGCAAAGAGATCTTCCGGTTGAACGGATGCGCGAATCCGTTGGTAATCCAGGATTACATCCAAATTTCCTGCGTCTGCATCGCATACATACCCCTGGTAAGACGCATCAAACGTTTTTCCGCATAATGAACATTGATAGCCTAAAAAATTATTCATAACTTCCTTTTTGCAGCCAACGATTTGAAATATTCGTCAGTCTTTAAAAATCAGCAATTCGAAATACGGGAACTCTATTATGGTGATGTTTTTGCGCTTAGTGCGAAAATATCACCATAACAAGTTTTATCTTTTTTTGAATTGCACGTCTATTTTTCGAACCGCTGATGTTGAACCATTTTATTTGTAAAAAATTCCTTTTTAGTATGGTGTGGTTACTCTCCGCAACCGGCTTTTCGCAGGACTTCCGAAAATTCAGGTCGGGTACGGTCAATTCCCAATAATTGAAGCTGTGAGCAGAAAAAAGCAGCCTTTTGTGGATCGCCGTTAACTTTTTCTGCAATTTGGTTGGCCTGGTCCCACTTTTCGTTCAGAACAAATGCTTTCGCAAACGGAATCCAGTCGACCGGATCCTTTGCCTCAAGCCCGTTTTCGAGTGCCTGCACAGCAGCATTCAATGCTTTGGAAAGATCCCCCCGTTGCAGTTCCAGACTGGCCTTTTGAAAATAGTAACAAAATCCATGCGCCGGTTCTTTTCCGATGGCGTCCGGCGGATTTGCCGTTGTGTTGGAGTCCGTCAGTATCATATCCGGATTGGAAATGCCGGCGACCTTAAAAATACTCTCCGGGAGCCCCGGATAATCACGATTGTCTTTGGTGATGACCCAAAGGCAGGCGTCTTTTCTGTAAAAAATTGCCAGTACCTGATCCGTTGTGGATTGGAAGGTATGACTACGATAGGCATGGCTGATTTCCTGACCGGGCTGAAGATTGCTGAAATAGGTATTAGCGCGCATCTGCAGGTCAAAATATTTGTACTGATATCTGCTGCCTGTCAGGGATGGCGCATATTGCCAGTTGATGATCGGCGTCAGATCGCTGTCGCTGTAACGATCCAGCGGAATCTGATCGGAAACGAGAATTGTACCGGATTCTAACCCGGGGGCACGCCAGGCTAACTGCCAAAAATAGTCATTCATCTTCATGGCTTCCGTTTTGTAGACGAGTGCATTGGAAAAGTGTGATCCTGCAGCCAGCGATGTCAACAAGGCGGTGATGAAAATTTGTGGGGCTGACTTAAAAAGCAATGCGATTAAAGATGCTGCAGTCAACGCTACTCCCGCGATGAATGAAAGCGTGGAGCGATCCCAGGGAAAAGCATTTTCCACATGAATCCATGTTGTCCAGAACGGAATACCGGCTGCGAGTAAAACTGCCAATCCGGTCAGGAGCTGTTGATATTCGACATTCGCCAAGACATTCTTTGTATATGATATCTCTCCGGTCTTTTCCGGTATTCGGCTAAGAACAAACCAGCAGAGGATGAAAACCAGCAGTATCAAACACAAGAAAAACAACCGTTCGTTTTTTTCCTCCGGAAAATTGATTGTTTTACGCCAGGCATTAAAGGAAACCGTCCATAAATCCTGCAGGATCTTTTTTGCGAGTTCAAGCAATGCGCCTGTTCGGTTTTCTGAGAATTTGACGAAAAATGTCGGCTGATAAGTTTGGAAAGAGAAGATGAAAACTCTCCAAACCAAAAAAATCAGTGAAGAAGCCAGATATGGCAGCCAGTGTTTCAGACAAAGCCAGAAACGGGATTTTTTGCCGGACAGCGTAGGTCGAAGGCAATTGAGGATGAAAAACCCAAGCAGAAATGGGCGGATGGCTTCCAATCCGACAAAATATTCACATGAAAACATGGCAGCTGTTCCGGAAAGGAATCCAACAACCATCCAGAAGATTCTTTTTGTTTTTGAATCAGAATCTTTTTCAAGCGAGAGATGCCGAATCATGCACCATATTGAGAACAGGCACAGATCGAGCGAGGCAAAATGCAAAATAAATTGAACAGCAATCGGTTGCTGTTGAAAGCCAGGATAGACTGCAAACAAAAGGACAGCCCAGGAATTCATCCGTTTTGCGGAAGGCCAGACACGTGTTAAAATCTTCCAAAATAAAAATACGGACAACCAGCGTTCCAGCAGCAGTAAAATATGGTACGGCAGAACCGCTTCTCCGAATACGGCGGTTGTCAGCATGTAAATCCAGGCGGAATATGGTCTATCCCAGGCGACAAATGCCGGAAAAGAAGCGGGTCCCATCAGATGATGGTTATAAATATAGATCCAATCGTCTCCATAGAAGCTGAACCAGCGGAAAAAAACCGGTATTCCATATGTCAAGAGAACAATCAGGGATGCCAGTACCAGAACGCTGTTTTTCTTCAGGAAGAGAAAGGACTTTTTTTGCACAATCTATTTACCGATGGACCGGATCACTTCGAATTTCATGAAACCCGGAATAAAATAACTCTGAGAGTAATCGATCATTCTTCCTGTTTTGTCAAACAGGAGTGCATCCAGTTTTAAAAGGACATCTCCACGTTGGATCTGCATTTTTTTTGCTATATCAGAGGGAGCCGGACTGGCGATCACTTCAGTTTTTGAATGGGAAAGCTCAGGCTTTCCGCGTTTGATGATCAAGTCAAGCACGGATCCTGTGAATCCGTCCGAAAGATCTTTTTCCTCAAGAATACCAGGAATTAATGTGTCTACCAGGAAAGCAGCAGGTCTTTCCGCTACCCAGATCACACGTGAAATACGAATAGCTTCTTCGTTCTCATTAATGCCCAGTTTTTTTGCTAATTCAACGTCTGATTTTATTTTATTGATATCTAAATAACCCATTTTGACGTCTAACCCGATACGGCGTGCCTGCGTTTCGATGCTCTCCAGCACTTCCAAACCGGTTTCGATGTTTTGCTGATGATCCAATACAAAAGTGCCGACACCCTGACGTCTGCGAATTAATCCCTGCCCTTCAAAACTGCGCATTGCTTCACGCAGTGTAGCCCGTGAAACCCCCAGGCTGGAGGCTAATTCCGGTTCTGATTGCAGTCGTTCTCCTGCCGGAGTTTCCTCGATAATTCTTGCCAGTTCCTGCTGCAATTTTTGAAAAAGGCTGAGGTTGTCAAAGTTCGGTTGTTGATGATTCATGCGATTTCTCCAAAAGCGAAAAACGTTTATTGCACTAATCGTGCAGCTGCTTTATTATGTTGGTTTACAAGATCCGGAATGTTGGCTGTACGTAGTTCTCCACGAAAAACGACAGGCTTTCCCTGAACAAAATTGTAATCCACCCAGCCGGGATTACAAAAGATTAATGCGGATAATGGATCCTGAAAACTGCCGGTATATTGCAGTTTGTTCATGTCGATCGCGATAAAATCTGCGCATTTTCCTGATTCTAATGCTCCGATATCCTTCCGCCCGAGGACGGCTGCTCCTCCTCGTGTGGCAATTTCGAGCACCTCTCTCGCTGTGATCAATTTTGGCGATTTTTCACCGCTTAGGGAAGCTCCCTGTAAACCGGCACGAAGTCTTGCCATTAGAAGCGCCTGTCGTACTTCGCCAAGCATATG
Organism: Flexilinea flocculi; assembly: GCF_001192795.1. Taxonomy (GTDB): domain Bacteria; phylum Chloroflexota; class Anaerolineae; order Anaerolineales; family Anaerolineaceae; genus Flexilinea; species Flexilinea flocculi. The sequence goes on from NZ_DF968180.1 coordinate 611,962, forward strand.
AGAGCTATCATTGCTGGCAGAACCATCAACGCCTAATCCGACATGGATACCTTCTTGTAGATACTCAACCAGCGGAGCAAAGCCCGATCCAAGCCGCATATTGGAGGATGGACAATGCGCGACACCGCAGCCGAAGTGCTGAAATTTACGGATATCTTCATGCCTGACATGCACGGAGTGGGCAAACCAGACATCCGGACCCAACCAATCTACCGATTCCATATAATCCACCGGTTTGTAGCCAAATTTTCTCAGGCAGAACTCTTCTTCATCTTCCGTTTCAGCCAGGTGGGTATGAAGGTGAACGCCATAGTGACGCGCCAGTTTGGCACTGTCTCTCATTAATTCGGTTGAAACACTGAAGGGCGAACAAGGAGCCAGGACAATTTGCAGCATTGAACCTGCTTTTGGATCGTGATATTTTTCTATGACTCGAATACAATCTGAAAGGATATTCTCTTCGCTGTCAACAACGCTGTCCGGCGGAAGTCCGCCTTTACTTTCTCCCAGGCTCATGGATCCACGTGAAGCATGAAACCGCAGGCCGATCTGACGAGCTCCTTCAATCTCATCATCCAAGCGGGATCCGTTTGGAAAAAGGTAAAGATGATCGGAGGCGGTTGTGCATCCGGATAATGCCAGTTCTGCCATGGCAGTCTGCGTTGATATGAAAACATCTTCCGGAGTCATGCGTCCCCAAATGGGATAAAGCGTTTTTAACCAGTTGAACAAATTGGAATTTTGTGCTCCAGGAACTGCGCGGGTCAGAGTTTGATAGAAGTGATGATGCGTGTTGATCAGCCCTGGAAGGACAACATGACCGGAAAGATCCAAAACTTCATCAGCCGTTTCCGGAAGATCTTTTGTGAAACCAGTTCTTTCTATGAAGCCGTCCCGAATCAACATGGCTCCATCACTGTATTCATGCCGTTCTTCATCCATAGTGGCAAGCAAAAGTGCGTTTTTTATCAGCAATGTGGTCATTTTTTTTACCGTGCTCCTTCCGGATTAATTTCTATAAAACCGATTTTGCCAAATAAGATACATCTTCTTTAGTTTATACTCCAAATTTACTTGTCTGACAATAGGACAAAGGTCATCAGCAATTCGAAATTCGAATCAGTCTTTCGAATCAATCGAGACAATTTGTCGGTGTATTGTTTCTATACAAAGCCAGCTATTCGAAATATAACCTTGCTTTTTGAATAAGGAAAGAAAACTGATTGTTTTGTCGTTTTTCATGGCGCGTAAAGATGACAAAACAATCAATAATTCTTTCGTTATTTCAAATTATCGGAAAACTGCCATCAGGATGCGGCAATCGCAGATATGTAAAGCTATAACGATTCTATTCGATAAACTGGACGAAGCCAATCAGAAAGATTGTAAGCTCGGATTTATATTTTTTAGTCGAATCGCAATGCTGCGTTATAGGTGTTCTGCATGAGCATCGCAATCGTCATTGGCCCAACACCGCCAGGTACCGGAGTGATAGCTTTTGCAATCGGTAAAATTGATTCAAAATCAGTGTCGCCGGTCAGATGATAACCTCGCGGATCTGAGTTGTCCGGAACATGGTTGATACCGACATCGATGACTATAGCGCCTGGTTTAATCCAACTGCCTTTTACCATATTTTGTTGACCGACAGCTACAATTACGATATCCGCGCGCCTGCAAATCTTTGGTAAATCCACGGTTTTGCTGTGGCAAATGGTGACGGTGGCATTATTTCGGCAGAGAAGCTGAGCGGTCGGCATACCAACAATGGCGGAACGTCCGATTACGACGGCTTCCAATCCGGTGATGTCTGGTTCAATGGAATGGATGAGATAAAGAATACCGGCTGGCGTACATGGGATAAACCAGGGTGTACTCTCTTTTCTGGAAAGGAGGCCTGCATTGACCGGGTGAATTCCATCAACATCTTTTCTGGGATCAATCAGGGAGAGCAGATGATACGGTTCCAAGTGTTCCGGTAATGGGAGTTGGATTAGGATTCCGTGCACATCCGGATTCGAATTTAATTGTCCGATGAGATTTTCCAAGACCTCTTGTGTCGTATCTTCCGGCAGCAAGTGCGAAAAGGAGCGAATTCCCAGTTTTTCACAGGTCTTCGTTTTGTTTCTTACATGGATGTGAGAAGGTGGATCGTTTCCGACTAATACGGTTGCCAGTCCGGGCGGGGGAAAACCTGCTGCTGTTCTCTGGAGGACTGCTGCCGCGACCTCGTCTTTGACTGTGTTAGCAATTCGTTTTCCGTCGATTATTTCTGCTGTCATAAATTCGTTCACCCATTGCGGTTGGATTTTCCTGATTTCCATTTATCAAAGATTTTTTCCTCTTGGGAGATGAAAACAAGGAATTCTGTTACTACACAGCGATTCGAAGTTTGAGGAAACCATTTTAAAAAAGAGAAAAATTGTTTTTAAGCGTAGAGCGCAAATACATCATAAAAACAATGAATCCTTTCCCTATTTCGAATCGCTCGTAAACTCATTTTTCGTTTATTGATCAAAGATTAGTTTTTGCCAGACCTGCCAATTTTCTACCTGCGTCGGTTGGATGGTGGGTGTTGCAGTTGGTTCGATGGCAGTTTCGCTGACAGGCAGGGGGATGAGAACATGGTCCCCTTCTTTCATCATCATACCCTGCTGCCTTGCCCATTCCTCAACTGCTGTATCCGAATTGGCATAATCCACTTTTTCCGAGACGATTTCCAGTGTTGCTTTTAAATTACTGACATCGGATTCCAGTGTCATTTTTTGATCTGTGAGAAATTGCAATGTGCTGAGACGCGTGTTTAGATCGATCAGTAATGCAACGACAAGCAGAATAATAGCAATAATCCAAATTTGTTTTTTTGTGATCCATCGAACCTTCATGTGTTAAGTGTACCAATAATTCGTGATGATACCAGCAGAAAATCGAGCATCAACCCAACAATTTGCTTTGCCGAGTTCTTTCATAAAAAAAGACCTTTCAATGGAAAGGTCTTTGTGCCGGAGGAGGGATTTGAACCCTCATGAGAGTACACTCACTACGCCCTGAACGTAGCGCGTCTGCCAATTCCGCCACTTCGGCAAAAATACTCATCTGTATTTTACGCGAATGGTGCTATTTGTCAAGTAACTAACAATAATTTCGAAATTACAGCCTGATGAGCCAAGAGAGGATATTTGTTATTCATCTGGTTTGAGCTGAGCATAAAAAAAGCGTAACTACAAGATTTTCCCCTTTTAAATCGAATAGCAATTGATAATTTACTGAATATGTATGATACATCTGTCTGATAAACAAGTATAATATTAATTGTTTTATCCTATATATTCGTAATATATATTTTACGTATCTCCATGCGAATGGTTAAGTAACAGCAATTCGATATTTAGACCGGATTATTGAATTAAGAGACACACTGATTCTCGTATTGTTTTTTGGCGAAACACAAAACCACACGATATCTGTTTTCCCTCTTTTCTCATAAGATTCTTTAAATTTTGAATTGCTGATGATAAATAGCAATATGGAAAAGTGAGTCGATTATACAAAGAAAATTTGTTGTTGTGATATTTTTGCGTTTCATGTAAAAACATCACAACAACAATTCGTTTTTTCCAACCTTCGAATCAGAGGGTTATTAAAAAAACCTTTTTCAAGAATTTGATAATCGTGTATACTTACCAATTAGCAATATCGGAATTTTTTTCATAAAGGATGAAGAAACAGAATATGGAAAAGGGAGAGTCTTCAGTTCGGGAATTTGTTAATGCTGATACCACTTTTCCTGCGGCTATCCATGCGTGGGAAATTCATCTTGCAGATGAAGACAGAACTGGCAATACCATCAAAGCCTTCATCAATGATATCCAATTATTGGCGTCTTTTTTCCCGCCTGATCGTTCCATCGGATCAATAAAGACGCGTGATATTAATGCTTTTCTCAATTGGATGGAGAACGAACGGAAAGTACCCTGCAGTCCAAAAACATATTCTCGTCGAATCACATCGATTAAATCATTCTTTAAGTGGCTGAAAACATATGGCATTCTCTCGGAGGATCCTGCGGAGACTGTTATTCAAAAATCTGTGATCAGTCCGCTACCAGAAATTCTGACTTCTGTGGAAGTTCCATTGGTTTTAGAAACGGCGGATCATTTTCGTTATCTGAAAAAGCCGGATGCCAGACCTATGGCGTTATTGTATTTATTAATTTCGACGGGCATCAAAAAAAGCGAAACGCTCGGTATTTCTCCCAATCATTTTGATTTCGATATTCCTGACAATCCGGTTCTGTATATTCGATATGACACCCCCGGCAACCGTTACAAAGAAAGAAAAATCGATCTTCCGATTAACTGGATTAACATTTATAACGAATATGTTAATCAGGCACATCCAACGAAACGACTTTTTGATTTTTCAGCCCGTAGGCTCGAATACATATTGGAAGATATCGGAACTGCTGCCGGATTAAAAAAGCATCTCTCCTTTAATATGTGCCGGTGGACTTGCATGGTCCATGATTATTATACGAATACCGATCCGGAAGCTATTCGCATGAAGATGGGTGTTTCAAAAATTCAGTGGAGAGAAATTTTTATGAAGCTGGAAAAATTACGAGATCAGTACGCCTGAAATCGGATAGAGCCAGTTTTTCATGAGAATCTGATTTTTTTTCAAATCACATCATCGAAATTTACGAATTGGTATGTATTTTACCGGCTTCAGCCGGCTTTTTTTTTATTGGTGTGCTGCCGATTTTACTCATATTCCCATTTCAAGCAGATACAATGCGCGCTGTCTGGCGACAGACGGCAATTCTCTGCTGATTGATATCCAGGAATCCAGATGATACTGTTTTGATCAGAAACCAGCGGGTAAAGGCTGCGATAATCTCTGGGGATTTTTTGATTGATAAAAAAATCCGAAAGCTTTTGTGAATGTCCTTTTGAGCCGAGCGGAGAAAAGACTTCGCCGGTCTTTCCATTTCGAACGTGTAACGGCCATGCAATTTTGTCAGAATCCAGATATACAATTCTGTGATTGTGTTTCATTTCCCTGATCATTTGATCGAATTCCTGCGGATCGATATCCACGGAACGGCAGGTGATTCTTCCTCCTTCTACCGGTACTTCTCCAGGAAGACTTAACAAAACCGCTGAAGTGTTAAATGTTTGCGGCAACTTGCGGATGTTAGGACGTTGACCTTGCTCGTAAAGCATGAAAAAACCGTTTTCGACTGCCATCCACAGGTGATTGACCAACGGCTGCACATCATTTTCTGCTGCAATTTCTAAAAAATTCAAGACGCGGGCAGATGTGTCAAAACTGAAATCACGCGAGTCCGGTTGCAGCATAAAAAAAGCTTTTCGCACGAATCTGGCCTGAATTCCTTTCAGCTGTTTTATGAAAAGGCTACGGTCAAACACAACCTGCCGCTTTTCGGGATTCGCATAGATTACGCAGGTTTCCCATGCCTCGCTGACTGCATGATGGATTATTTTTTGATCCTCCTGGATTGTCTGCGACAGATTTTGGATATGCTGTCTGATTTGCGGATTGTAGTTCTGCTCCAGTTCAGGAATGAGCTGAAGTCGTAATCGGTTGCGAAAAAAGGTTGTATCGAAATTTGATTGGTCCTGAACCGGATGAATCTGATTCTCTTTGCACCAGTCATCGATTTCCTGGCGACGCACATTGAGTATCGGACGAATCAGCGGTATTTTCTTGTCAGGATCCCATTGATGAATGTATGAAACCGGATTCATACCTGCCAATCCATCAAGTCCACTCCCGCGCAAGAAATGCATCAAGATAGTCTCGGTCTGATCATCTGCGTGGTGTGCCGTGGCAACTGCAGCAGCGTTCCATTTTTTTGCAGCTCGGAATAAAAATTGATAACGGGCGATTCGGGCTGCTTCTTCCAGGGAAATTTTATGAAGTTTTGACAAAGCGGAAACATCCGATGTGTCGGTGACGCAGCGTATCCCCAATTTTTCACATGTATTCTGAACGAAAACCACTTCGGCATCCGCTTCACGCCGCAACTGGTGGTTAAAAACAGCAGCAATGACCGGTTGACCAATTTTTTTCAGATGGTACAGGAGATAGAGACTGTCAGCGCCGCCGGAAATACCAGCAACAACCATATCGTCCGGCTTCAGACGGCACTGGTTTCTAAGATAATTGATGGAAAACATAATCCTAAAGGGCGCTGTGAAAAAAACTTTTCAGAGATGAGCATGCCCTTTTCACAGCAAATCAGCAAAGAGAGACATTGGTCCACTAATCAATCCGGTCAAGGATGGGCCGGTATGTGCGCCCAGGGCTGGAGCGACAGGAACGGTTTCCTCAAAAAAACAATCCAGCCGTTCAGACATTTTTTGTTTTAAAAACTCAATTCCATCCGGGCATAAACCCTGAACAATCTGTGTTCTCAATTTTTGACTTCCGTATTTTTCGGTATTCAGTTCAACAATTTGCGCGATTGCCCGTTTAAACGTCACTGTTTGTGCAGCTGTGGCATATTTCCCGCTAGCTATGTCAACAGTAATAACGGGTTTGATATTCAAAACCGATGCCATGAGACCTTTTAAGTGGCTTACACGTCCTCCATGAATCAGATATCGCATTTCTTTTAACGTGAACATTCCGGTAACCTGATCACGGATTAAAGTGAGTCTTTCGAGGATTCTTTCAAGTGACCACCCTTTTTTGGCGGCAATTGCGGCTGCCTGTACCTGCCATCCCTGCGCTGCTGAAAGTGTCTTTGTATCCCAGAAGGTTACATCTGCTTCCGGGACCATGGCTGCACCCACTTTCGCAGAATTTAACGTTCCGCTTAATCCGGATGAAATATGGACGGATAGGATCTTTTCTCCTTTTTTTGCCAGATTCTGATAAATCTTGGCAAAATCCCCCGCAGAAGCCTGAGATGTCATAGGGTAATCTTCTGTTTCGCTTAAAAGTTTATAAAATTCTTCACCGGACAACTCGTTTTCGCCTTCGTAAGTTTTTCCGCTGAGAGTAATTCGTAATGGGGCGTAATGTATTGCCAGCCCTTTCCGTTGTGATTCTGATAAATCTGCTCCGCTGTCTGTAACAATCTGCATAATTTCCCTTTATGTCGGAATCTTACTGATGCATTTAACGAGATCTGATTTTTAAAAAAGTAAGATAGGAAAACTTCTCTCTTCAATACTTTATTTCAAAAATCATAAAATCCAGTCTACAATGTATCCAAAGTCACCGATTCAAATAGTCTTTGGCGCCAGCGTTTCGAAATTCGGAAAGAATTCAATGTCGTTGCCGGTTAATATTTATGATCCGCAAAAACACACCTGCAACAAATTTTCTCTCTTTTCGAAAAAGTCTTTTCCAAATTATGAATTACTGGTTTAGCGCTTTCTCTTAAAAGAATCAAAAAAGATTCTTTTTTTATTATATTGTACCTTTTCTTCCGAATTGTCGTTCCAAAAGATGAATACTTAAATGAATCATCGTAGGGCGACCATGCGGACAGGTTCTTGGTGATTGACAATTCTCTAAATCCCGGATTAATCCTCGCTGTTCCTCTTCCGATAAAGGTTGTCCGGCTTTAACAGCCATACTTTTACAAATCCGGCCGGCAATCCTTTTTTCAATTTCAGATTGGAGCGGCGTTTCATCTTCTTCAAAATCCTCAACGATGGAACGCACAGCGGCTGCCGGATTTCCTTTTGTAAAAATTTCCGGAATTGACAGGATTCGATACGTTGCCGGACCGAATAATTCAATCCGAAATCCGAGCCTGGTCAATATATCCATGTTTTCTTCCAGCAGCGAAGTCTGCCAGGCGGATACCTGAACAATGGCGGGTTCCAGCAACGATTGAGAAGCAATTCGGGAATCAACCTGCCCCATTAACTTTTCAAATAAAATACGTTCATGTGCCGCATGTTGATCAATCAGATAAAGTCCGTCTGGTCCTTCTGCAATGACATAGGTTCCTCCGATTTGACCGATCCAACGCAGAATTGGAAATCCCGGGTTAATCGGGGCAGTTTGAAAATTCGACTGCGGTTGCAAGATAGCGGATGAGCTGCCCGCAGGTATAGAATTGTTGGGTGGGATTTGATTTTGAGGTAACTCAGTTCTCCAAAATGCAACAGGTATACCTTCTGCCGGATTATCCACCACAGTCGTAAGTTCGTTGTCGTTTGATTGCGGATTTGCAGGAGCATGCCATCCAGGCCATTGTGCATTAGAATGAATTTCAGGAACGGGAGACTGAAAGATCAGGCTGCGTCGAACAGCGCGATGCACGATTCCGAATACTTTGTCCGGAGACCGAAATCGGACTTCGGCTTTGGAGGGGTGAACATTCACATCTACTTCTTCCGGATCCATGGAGATGAATAATGCCGCGATGGGATATCGGCCAACCATGATCAGCGACTGATATGCCCGAATGATGGCGGAATTAAGCTGGACATCCTGAATCCAGCGGCCGTTAACAAAAAAATTCATTTCTCTGCGATTGGAACGAGTCAGAGCAACCGGGCTGATAAATCCAAAAACCGAGATTCCTTCTTCTTTCAGATCGATTTCTATCAGTTTCTTTGCTATGTCAACACCATAGATAGCTGTCAGAACTTCGCGGTAATCAGCATTTCCGGTTGTCCGGATACCCGGTTTACCATCATGTGTGCTTTGCCAGCGGATATTTGGATAAGCGAGCGCATATCTGGAGATCAGAATTTCAATCTGGTTCCGTTCCGTAACGTCACTTTTGAGAAATTTCAATCTGGCAGGAACATTGTAAAATAAATCAGTAACTTGAACGATTGTGCCCTGTTTCGTTCCGGTTTGATGGATACCGGTGATTTTTCCACCATCCACCGTAATGGAATAACCGTTATTGCCTTCTGCAGTACAGGTGGTTATCCGCATGCGTGAGACTGAACCGGCAGCAGCCAGCGCTTCACCACGAAATCCCAATGTATGAATATGAAATAAATCTTCTGCGTTTGTCAGTTTACTGGTTGCGTGCCGCATAACGGCTTTTTCAAGTTCATCCGATTGGATACCGCAGCCATTGTCGATAATCTCAATGATCCGTTTTCCTGCTTCTTCTGTTCGAATCATTATGGCTGATGCACCTGCATCAATCGCATTTTCGATCAGTTCCTTGACCACAGAGGCAGGTCGTTCGATGACTTCTCCTGCGGCTATCTGCGAAACTACCTCATCTGCAAGTATTCGAATGGCCATCAGCCTCTCCTCTGATAATTCGAAATATGCTCATCATTACAAGGGCTTTTCCTAATTTCGAATTAATACTTTTGATAAGATTATAATCGTTGCACATCTATTTCAAAAAACGGCGATTCGAAAAACGGGTATTTTTTATTATTGTATCGTTTTTGCGCATCACGCAAAAACGATACAATAATAAAAAATAAACGATGGATTGAAAGATTGGACTTCCTATCCGAACGATAGAAATATCATCACCTGTTTGACAGAATTCACAACCGGATGAAATTTTGTCATTTTTTTTATCTGTTGCGCGAAAACTTATCATCCTCCTTAATTTTTGATGATATTCTTCCTATATCGCCAGCAGATTATTCGTAGTACTAATTAAATATCGAATGACATGAACGGATTCCGGATCCTCCCGTGTTTTTGAACAGTTCATAATTATTTTCTTTCAGACTGTCATCCGGAAAATCGTTCTGTTAAATTTTCCCAGTTTTATTGATTTATGAAAAGAGGAAATTAATATGCTGTCTAAAGAAGAATTTATGAAGCAATTGTCGCAGTATAAGAATTCAGAGGAAAGAATGGATTTCCTGGTCAGTGAAGGTTATCAACCAGATCAGAGTGAATCATTATCGGATGAAATCCTTGAAAAAATCGCCGGCGGCAGGAATGACATTCGTAATCCGAATCCTTTGGATCCTTGCTGGTTTTGTCTTACTTATCATTTGCCATGCGGGGGTGAAGCCTGCCCTGATTATTAATCGGTTGATTCCAGCAATTCGAAATATCAATAAATTTTTTTCCAAAATTCGAATCACTGAATTACTGGATTGGGGAGAAGAACGGATTCTCCTTGTTATGAAATATTGAATGAAAAAAGTGTCTTCCTTCATCTGAAGAAGACACTTTTTTTAACTGCATCATAAACAACAGCCTAAGCTGCTGTGATCATCGTTCCTGTTTCTCCCCTCAACGCACGTCCAATATTTTCTGGATTGGTAATCAGGGCTTGTTTACCGCCGGCTTCCAAGAACCAGATACAAGCTTGAATTTTGGGCGCCATTGAGCCGCTTTTGAAATGTTTGCCTTCTTTCAGATAGGCTTTTGCCTCGTCCAATGTCATCTTGTCAAGCCATTTTTGTTCCGGCGTTCCATAATTGATCGCTACCTTCTCAACTGCGGTGGAAATCAGCAGTAAATCCGCATTGATTTTTCGTGCCAGCAGACTGTTGCCAAAATCTTTGTCAATCACAGCTGAAACACCTTCCAGACTTCCATCCTCGTTTTTAATCACTGGAATACCACCGCCGCCGATTGAAATGGTAACAATTCCTGCCTGAATTAAGGCTTTAATGGCATCGAGCTCCACAATTTCCATCGGAAGCGGGGATGCGACAACACGTCTCCATCCGCGGCCGGCATCTTCGACTACCGTCCAGCCGTCTGATTCCGCTTTGATATTGGCTTCCTCTTCCGTCATAAATCCGCCAATTGGTTTGGTCGGATGTTGAAATGCCGGGTCATTCTTGTCAACAATAGTTTGTTCCAAAACGCAGGCAACGGGCTTATTAATGCCACGTGTTTTCAGTTCATTTTGTAGATTCTGAACCAGCATATATCCGATTTGCCCCTGGCTTTGTGCTCCGCATACATCCAGCGGTGCCATGGAGAGTCCTGCCTGTTTTTCAGCAATTTCTGCTTTTTGCAGGATGAATCCTACCTGTGGCCCATTCCCATGTCCGATTACAACTTCCCAACCGGCTTCAATCATATCCACGATGTGCTTAGCAGTCTCTTTCGCAGCCAGATATTGATCCTGACAGGACTGATGGGCATTATCCTTGATTAATGAATTTCCGCCAATAGCGACAACAGCAACCTTTTTTTCCATTGAAATCCCTTTTTCGTTTTCGAATAATATTTTTTAAGCTTCTTATGACCGAAGCTACATTGTCTGACAAATATTATACACTGATTCAATATTGTCAAATTGCAAAAATTCAAAAATAGAAAAGATTACTTACTGTCGAAGTTTATTACAAAAAACCAAAAAATGAAAAATTGTAAATTCTTCTACGATTCGAAAGACAGAATAATATGATGAATTTCTGTGAGGGGAAATGGAACACTATGGTGTATCAGTAATTCGTAAGCAGTTACTGGATGACTCCGAAAATCAGAAGATAACAGCTGATCATGATACAAAAACCGATGGTTGTAAAAAGGATGATCAAACGGGATTCGTTCCCGCAGCTATGGTATTTCTGGCTGACGATGAAATGATTTACAGCGGTTGGAAGCATGGAACAGATCACGGCAGCGGATAACCACCAGGCATCCAGACGGAAAAGGTATTTACCGATCAGGAAAGCGATCAATGGCTGAACAATCACTTTAAAAAAGGATGCGATGAGCGCCATTTTCATTTCATGTTTTGAAATCATACTGCCTGCAGGCAGGTTACTGGTGAAACCAAGGACAAAGAGTCCGGTTGTTGCTGCCGGTTTCCCCATTAACTCAAAAGTCGAGATTAAAAATTGCGGGTAATGTATTTTTAATACCAATGAAAGGATTGCCAGAAAACTTGCGATCAAAATGGGATTTTTTACTACCAAGAGTATCGTCCCAAATCGATCTCTTTTTGGCTTCGGTTCACAGAATTGATCCATCAAGAAAATGGAAAGCGGGAAAAAAAAGGAAGCCTGAAGGAATAATGCAATTAAAGGCGGGATGACCGAAGAGAGGATCAATGAAGTGACTGGAACACCCATGTAGACGATATTTGCGTAAAAACCACCCATCGTCAGCATGACCAATTCCTGACCACGGATGTGAAACAGGCGGTTGTATAAAAGATATTGCAGTGTGATAACGATCAGCATACCGGAAAGGAAGGTGAATAAAAATCGATAATTCAATAAATCTTCCAGTTTTGACTGATAAATATTGGAAAAAGTCAGGCTTGGCAGACAAAAGAAAAAAAGGAAACGAGTGAGTATGTCACTGGTTTCAACTTTTAAAATCTTAAATTTCCCTGCTGCATATCCGATCAGGATTATGGACAATATGGGAATTATGAGGTTGAGTATGTTTTGCATGGGATTTTCAGGATCATTTCTGAATCAATCGGGTTGGCGATGAACTTTTCTTCCGTCTATCTGTATTTTGATGTACCTTGTTTCTTAGCATCAGAACAAGAATACTTGATGAATAATGCAGCGGAATTATACCAGAACGGCTGCACCGCCAATATTGGATCGGATGATTTCTTTAACTCCCGGGATTTTGTCCAACCTTTGCTGTAAGGCAGCTGAAACAGAAGCAGGGCAGATTATATGAACGTTGGGACCTGCATCCAGCGTGGCAAAACAGGGAAATCCGTCTTTTCGCCAATCCATGATGGTTTTGATAATATCGAGCGATAAAGGTTCCCAGTAAAAAAGTGGTGGATTTTGCGTCATCATAACCGCATGCATCATCGTACTGTCTTTTTCGCTGACTTCTGCCAGCCGGTTGAAGTCGCGTTGCAGAATGGCATTCCGACATTCAAGAAGCCGTTCTGGTGCAGATTCGACTCTCATTTGCTGATAAGGACTGGTGACTGCCATACGATGACCTGCGGTCGAGCCGACTTTTTTGTGGCTTTCTGATACGACGACAATTAAATCAATCAAATCCCAGTAATCCTCAGCTGCGATGGAAATGGAGAGTGAGCTTTGGTCGTCATCTCCCGCCAGCCATTCAGAATAGCCTCCAGGAACAGAACGGCAAGCGGAACCGGATCCTCTACGTGCTAATCGGGAACACTCCGCCTCTGAAAGTTCCATACCGGCTGCAGCGCTGCCGGCAAGCGCCAGCGCTGCAAATGCAGATGCTGATGATGCAATCCCTGCTCCGATCGGAAAATTGTTGACGCTTTCTACAGAAGCAAAGCGCGGTTCTGCTGACATGGAGCGGATAATGTCGAGAAATTTCGCGACACGCGTCAATGCTTCTCCATTAATTTCCTTATCATTGATTTTCAGCGTATCACAGTGCAGCTCATCCCGAAAACTCACGACCGTTTTCGTATATAGAGTCCCTAGATTCATCGAGATGGATCCATTCATAGGGAGCCTCAGCAAATCGTCTTTATTGCCCCAATACTTAATGAATGCGATGTTCGGATGAGCGATAGCGGCTGCTGTTCGGACTGCCATGGATACCTCATTTTGTTGATTTTCTTTTAGTTTACCATGAACCTGAGCTGAGTGTTCTTTGACAGCAATCAGCATTTTGAAAGTTGGAAACACCATTTGCACAAAAATATCACAACAACAAATAATTCTTCCCAAATTATGAACCGCAGGAAAGCTTAAAAACTTCTTGACAAAAACTATTAACTTGTTTAGTATATATAAGATTGTAAAACTATTAACCAGGTTATTAGATAAATATGTCTGTCAGATATGCAATTCTTGGACTTTTGGCACAGCATCCTAGTCACGGTTATGAGCTGCATGCTGCCATCTTGGCATTGGCTGGCGGTGGGCAAGATTGGGATTTAAAGCCTGCTCAGGTCTATACGACGCTGAACCGATTGGAAAAAAATGGTTTCGTCCAAAAAACGGAAGTACAACAGGACGGCGGCCCCGAACGGCAGATTTATGCAATTACGGCAAATGGAAAAGAGGAATTGGCTGAATGGTTTACAAATCCGACGGTAGGGGATCATCAACGGGACGATTTTTTCTTGAAATTGATGACAGCGTTGATTTCCACAGATATTAATCCATCGTGGATCATTCAAAAACAAAGAATGCATCTGCTTCAGGAATTGCATCGGGCAACCGCACAGCGTGATCAGTACAACCCGAAGAGCGAAATGGCACAGATTCTCTTTCAGGATAAGATGATCATGCATTTGGAAGCTGACATCCGATGGCTTGAGATGATTGAAGTTCGATTGGAGGAAATAAAAAAGCAGCCATTTCCCGAACCGGATGTTCGGCCAAGAGGAAGACCCAAAAAAAATACCGATTAATTTATGCAAAAGAATGATTCGAAATATGGACGCGTTGCTTATTCCTGATAAAAAAACATCGCCAAGTTCAAAAAACGCATTGAAATTATGGATTACTGAATACGAAGAGGGAGTTCAAAAAAAGGAGGAAAAATGTCAGTTATTCAAACTGAAAATTTAACCAAGATCTACGGGAAAAATGAGACAGCGGTAACAGCATTGGATCGCGTCAACATTCAGATTGAAGAAGGTGAGTTCGTTGCCGTAATGGGTCCCAGTGGCTGCGGAAAATCCACATTGATGCATCTCTTAGGAGGTTTGGATAAACCGACCAGTGGAATTGTACGCATTAATCAGATCTCGATTGCTGAAATGGGCGATGATGAATTAACAAAACTGCGAAGAAGAAAGATCGGATTTGTTTTTCAGTTTTTTAATTTGATTCCTGTTTTAGATGCAGCGGAAAACGCCGCTTTACCAATGACGCTGGATGGAATGAAACCGGATCTTGCCCGAAAGAAAGCATGTGAATGGCTGGAGCGATTCGGTATGGCAAACCGAATGAAAAATCGTCCTGATCAGCTCTCTGGCGGTCAGCAACAACGGGTTGCCATTGCGCGTGCGTTAGTAGCCGATCCGACTATCATACTCGCAGATGAACCGACCGGAAATCTGGATACGCATTCCGGGGACGAAATTGCCGGATTGCTGCGAAATGTCTCGAATGATTACAACCGAACTGTGATCATGGTTACACACGATCCAAGGATTGCTGCTTATGCCAACCGAATCATCTTTCTAAAGGATGGCAGCGTCATCGATGAAACCATACTTGAGAAAAAGAATGATAACAACGCAGGTCTGGTCGCTGACAAAATGAAGAAGATTTCAGATTAAAAATGAAAAAGAACTGATTAGGGTTCTTTTTAATCTTTTCGAAGGGTGATTCCATGAACATACAATTTCGTTTGGCACTTCGATACTTGAGTGGCAGAAAAATGCGGACTGCTTTGACAACGCTGGCAATTGTATTCGGCGTATTAGTTATTTTTGGAATGAATATTGTTCTGCCAACAATGATCACTGCCATTAAAACCAACATCTATGCGGCTTCCGGTCAGGCAAGCTTGACGATTTCTCATATCACGGGCAATTTATTTGATCAATCGCTGGTTGAAAATGTTTTGCCAATCAACGGCGTGCTCGCCGCAACGGGGAAAATGGTTCGGACGATCAATTTACCGAAGAATTACTTTGATCAGGACAGTGAGAAACCGGATCGCGTCTCCGTCCTGAATCTGCAAGGATTGGATCTTGATAATGTTCAATCGGTCCATTCATTTCCTTTGCAAGATGGCCGTTTTTTGCTGCCAGAAGATCGAGATGCTGTTGTCATTACGCAGTCTCTCGCGGATAAAATATCCGTAAAAATCGGGGATTCCATGCGGATCCCCACGGTTGTCGGTGAGAAACAGTTGACCGTTGTGGGGCTTCTGTTCCCGCGTACACTTCCTGGTGATGAGGACATTTTTGTAAATCTACCTTACGCGCAGGAAATCATGAACTGCTCTGGGAAAATCAACCTGATTGAAGCAAATATCGATAATTTTGAAGATCAGGGAAAACGCGATGAAGTTGTTAATGCAATCCAGGAACGGCTTGGCTTGGATTTTCAAATCGGGACATTAAACAGTAATGAAGAATTGTTAGGCGTCATGGATATGGGTCAGATGATCTTGAATATATTTGGAGTACTGGCTTTGTTTATGGGCGCTTTTATTATTTTTAATACCTTCAGAACGATCGTTCTTGAACGGCGTTATGATATCGGTTTGCTGCGGGCTGTCGGCGCCAGCCGCAGTATGATAACCGGTATGATCCTGATAGAAGGTTTGATTCAAGGAATCATCGGATCGCTTGCGGGTATTGTGTCAGGATATTTTTTGGGTTATGGTATTCTACGCCTGGCTCAAGAACCAATGAGCGCTTTTGTCAATATCAAGCTGGGAACTCCCGTTGTTCCTCCAGCGCTGGTTGGTATCTGTTTGCTCCTCGGTGTGTCCATCTCTGTTTTGTCCGGGTTGATTCCGGCGATCAAAGCAGCGCGCATCACGCCATTGGATGCATTGCGTCCTTCCGTTGCAGATGTCAATTACCGGAAACAAACCGGTATCTTCTTCCTGATCGGATCCATCTTTATCGGAGTCGGAATCCTATTGCTGTTTTCCGATCAAATGTCATGGATTGCTGCAGGCGCCTTTGCTTTTCTGCTCGGACTGGTCTGTATCACGCCTGCTGTTGTTCGACCGTTTGCATTGCTGTTCGGGAAAATTATTGCCAGAATCTATCACCGTCAGGGTATTGGTGAATTAGCACAGGGAAATATGGCACGTCATCCAGGCAGAACTGCCATTACTGTCAGCGCAACGCTGCTGGGCTTGGCTGTCGCTGTTGCTGCAGGTACGCTCGTGTCCAGTGTCAGTATCTCTGTGGCAAATCTGATCAAGATATCTATGGGAAGCGATTATCTATTAGTTCCGCCTTCTGTCTCTTTATGGGGGACCAATATTGGTGCCAGTGCTGATTTGGAACAAAAACTGCGCGCTGTTGAGCAGGTTGATGTGGTTTCTTCACTGCGTTTTGCAGAAAGCAAGGTGAATGAAAATTCGGTTTCCGTCTTAGGAATTAATCCACATGATTATCCCTGGGCTGGCGGATTGACCTTTGTTGATGGCAGTGAATCGGATTACGATCAATTAAATGATGGCAGATCCATGTTTATTAACAGCATATTTGCCATGACTGTCGGCGCAAAAAAAGGGGATGTCATTGAATTGGCGACAACAGATGGCCGAAAACCATATCGTGTGGCAGCCGTAGTGAATGATTTATTAAATGCAAAAGTGACAACAGTTTTTATCTCTCAGAAGAATATGGAAAAAGATTTTCAAGTGACGGAAGATATTTTTATCCAGGTAAATTTGAAGGAAAATGCGGATATCAATGCTGCGGACGCCGCCATTAAAACTGCTGCATCCGGATATGATCAGTTTACAGTGATTTCAGGAAAAGAATACTCGCAATCCTTGATGAATCAACTGCAAACAGCTTTTTCGGGTTTTTACTTTTTGCTGATTTTACTGGCTGTGCCTTCTTTGCTGGCAATGTTAAACACACTGTCCATCGCCGTCATCGAACGGACACGCGAAATCGGAATGCTGCGTGCAGTGGGCGCAACAAGAAAACAAATTCGCCTGATGATGACTGTGGAAGGGCTCCTGTTGGCTGCTTTTGGAACCATATTGGGTATTTTGGGCGGGCTTTATCTGGGATTCCTTTTCGTTAAAGGGATTGGAACCTTTATGCCTTCCGAATATATTTTCCCGTTGTCCGGTGTTTTGGCTGCTCTCATTATCGGGCTGAGTTTTGGCATTTTAGCAGCTGTCATTCCATCGCGGCAGGCTGCACGCCTGGATGTCATCAGAGCTCTGCGATACGAATGAATCAGGAATAAATGTTGTTATGTTGTTTTTGCGCTTTGTGCAAAAACAACATAACAATCAAAAATTATTTTTTTCTCGAATAACTGTTCAAATTCATTTTTACCAAACGCTTCCTTCAAAGTTGTAAACCGGTTGATTCGATTGACTTGTATCTCCGACTATCCACCAGGGTTCTTTCAATGCCTCGATGATTTTCGGTACTTTTGAAAAATCAAGAATTTTTCGAGTATATCGATCGCGCGTGGCACTGAGTGTTGATACTTTTTGCAGGAAAGATTCAACATTTACTCCGGTTGTTTCCGGTACCTTCCCTGCAACCAATGCGATTGCACCAGTCACCATCGGCGTTGCCATCGATGTTCCGGAGGCATATGCGTATGATCCATTTAGAATTGTGGACAGAATGTTAACCCCAGGCGCCAGCAAATCCACTGCCAGCGCATGATTGGAGAAGCTAACGATTTCCGGTTTGTTGTTGACATAGTTTACGGCGCCGATCGAATAAGCGCTGGGAATACAAGCCGGATAGTTGATAAATCCATTGTAATGATTATTTCCGGCAGCTATTACCGGGATGGTTCCAAGCTCTACCAACCGGTCAAATAATGGCTTTCTTGGATCATTTTCACAATAACCGCTGCAGCTTCCTCCTCCCAGGCTCATGTTGAAAGCGACAATATTTAAACCGGATTCGCGGAGATCGATAAGATATTCAAGCGCTTTCATCTGATCGCTGTCCCAGGAAAGCGCAAGGTTTGTTTGTGATCCATAAACAGTGAAATTCGAAAAAACTTGGAGTGCAATAATATTTGCCTTTGGAGCGATTCCGCCATTGCCTGCGGCAATTCCGGCAACATGGGAACCATGCGACCAGGAACTTGATAATCCACCCCAATAAGGATAGGCGGATTCTGATTCCGTTAATTGAATTGTTCTGGTTGAATCAGTACAACTTGCAACCGAAAGGAGATCCGGTAAAAGATTTGCCGGTGAAGACCAGCAATGTTCATGGGTCACTCTTCCACCGAATTCCGGATTGGAAGCGTCAAGGCCTGTATCAAGGATTGCAATATAGGCATCAGCGCCTTCATAGCCGGCTTGATGCATCATGCTGACATGGGTGATTGCTTCTGTAGCTGATCCCAGTGTTATGGCTTCCGGAGTACTGAGTTTATCGGTTTCAATTCTGATGATGTTCTGATTATTCTGAAGAAGTTTTACCAATTGATTTGCGTCAGCAATGACCGAAAAAACATTGGTATATTTATAGAAATATATATCTCCGATACCGAGCGAGGCTGCCAAAGCCTGAACGCTTTCTTTGCTGTCGGATTCATATTTGAAAAGGACTTTAAACTCTTTTACCGGTAAAATTGGTCCTTTTTGAGACGCGTCAGTCTGTTGTCGGATTGTCTGCACAAAATCCAGTAAGTTTTTATCGTTAATTTTCTCCAAATCGTTTTCACTTAAATTTTGGAATGCATTGATGTCTATAGGTGATAGCTGAGAGGATTGGGCAATTTTTAAGGCTTCAAGCGCTGTCGATTGCTCACTGGTTAACGGTCTGGATACATTAAGAAATATATTTTCTGAATTATTTGCTGAAGCCGAACAAAATGTCATCGCAGCAATGAAAAGGGTGATGATCCATGCAAAAAAGACACGCTTCTTATTGTTCATGTAAGTTCCTCAATGAAAAGTGAAATTTATTAAGAATTGAAATTGAGAATTCCTGCGAATTACAACATTGCAATTTTTGTACCATCACTCGAAAAGCGCACGATTCGAACTTATAATAAGCCTTTCGAGAAAAGAGAAAAAACGTTACATCAACGAATCGATCTTTTAAATTTCGATTTACTGGTTGTTTTTTGACATGCTATAATTTTTGTGTCATGAAGATGCACGCTGACTTTTTCCCTGGCAGGCGTACATTTGCGGTAATATTGCATTCTTTAAAAAATACTCGAATGATCAGTTTTATTTATTAGAGGTATTTATGTTCTATGAAACATGGATGAGCAGCGATCCGGTTGCAGCTTCTCGAGCAGTGCGAAAAATTACTGATAAAAACCTTTTACGTCAACTTGCACAATTTGGACGCTTGTCGGAAGTCAGAACAGAGGCTCTCTTTCAATTGAATGAGCCTGAATTATGGGAGAAAGCAGCAAAGGAAGATCAGGATGCCAGTGTTCGGCGGAGCGCAGTGCGTCATATTACTGACTTGAATGTTTTACAAGAAATTTTGCTGCAGGATTCAGATTCTACAGTACTGGAAACTGCAGCAATCCGGCGGGATCAATTGATTGATCAGAATTCTGAAATGAAATAATTATTTTTTCCTTCTGAAAAGATCCTATCAAATGTGATTTTCCAAGAATCTACCATTAAATTGAAATTTTAAAAGAATTCTTTGTTGTTCTCAATTCGAAAAGTCAATCCATATTTCGAACAGCAGATGAAAGAAATTACACATCCGATCATGAAAATTGAATTCTATTTTCATAGAAATTGCTGGGAATTTACGAGTTAACGATTCACTTTCGTTTTATCATTGAAGAAAAAGAAAAAAGAAAGGTATCTCATATGCAATTTGATTTATCGCTTGAAGCATTAAAAACATATCTGCCTCTGCGTACAGAACCTGCGGATTTTGATTCATTCTGGGCACAGACACTGACGGAAACTCGAAAATTTGATCTGAATGCTTGTTTTACACCAGTTGCATGCGGATTGAAATTGTTGGATGTGTTTGATGTAACATTCTGCGGGTATGGCGGTCAACCGATCAAAGGGTGGTTTTTACTCCCTCGGGACCGAAATGGACAACTTCCCTGTGTTGTGGAATATATAGGATATGGCGGCGGAAGAGGAAAACCGTTGGATTGGTTGTTATGGAGCAATGCCGGTTATGCTCATTTTGTAATGGATACACGCGGACAGGGAAGCTCCTGGCAGGTCGGCGATACACCAGACCTTGAACCGGAAGGATCCAATCCACAATTCCCTGGCTTCATGACACGCGGAATTCTGCGACCGGAGACCTATTATTATCGCAGATTGATCACAGATGCTGTTCGAGCTGTAGAAGCAGCGCGTGCCAATCCTTTGGTGGACAAAAACAGAGTCGCAGTCCTGGGTAATTCTCAAGGTGGTGGAGTGTCTTTGGCAGCAGCCGGACTGATTCCGGATTTGTCTGCTGTTTTATGCGATGTACCTTTCTTGTGTCATTACCGGAGAGCGACAGAAATTACCGACGCAAATCCATACAATGAAATCTCCCAATACTGCAGGAATCATCGGGATAAGATCGAAACCGTATTTCACACTTTGTCGTATTTTGACGGGCTAAACTTTGCAGTTCGGGCAAATGCACCGGCTTTATTTTCCTCAGGATTGATGGATGAGATTTGTCCACCTTCGACAGTCTTTGCCGCCTATAATTATTATGCCGGAGAAAAACAAATAGAAGTCTGGCCTTATAACCATCATGAAGGTGGATCAACTTTCCAAAATATTGAGCGGATGAAAATGCTTTCTCGTCTCTGGCAGTAATCAGCGGATTTTTCGGGTATCGGCGTATTGAAACTGGAGCTGTTAGGGGTTTCATATCCGGCAATTCAAAAAACTCTTAAGAAAAGCGAGAAAAATCGTTGTTGGGTTGTTTTTGCATGTAGTGTAAAAATACCCAAAAACAAGTAATCTGTCCCGGATTCCGAAATGCTTTTTTGAATACCACCGTTATGGTTTTTTTCTGGGGACAAGCAGCAATAATGGCGTGCCGATCAGCATGATCAACGCGCCCATCATATATGCGGTTGAAATTCCATATTGGTTGCTGACTTTCCCCATAATGGTAACATCAATTGAATAAAAGATAAAATTTGCAGTTTGAAAGATTCCAAGCGCAAATGCGCGGAATTCCGGGAATTGTTCCTGAACGATGATCATCAGAATCGGGTACATGGAAATGTTTGTGAAGCCCAGTATCATCAGAAAGACGAAACTGAGCCCAATCGGTGATTTAACAAAGAGAATTGTTGCAATCGGGGTGAGCAGATAACCGAATAAAAGCATCTTTCGACGACCGAAAAAGTCACTCAATGTTCCGCCTAACAATGCCCCCAGCGCTCCGGCGATCTGCATCAAGGATAAAGATATGCTCGCCAGAGAGAGATTAATTCCTCTCTGGGTTTGAAAGAGCGTCAGATAAGAGGACATGCCTGTAATCAGGAAGTTTCTTGTGAAAAGGATTCCGCAGATAACCAGCATTACTGGAGTGATTTTTCGAATCGCATCTTTTAATTCTATCGGATGATTTCCTTCTTCCAGTTCTGTCGGCACAAACGGAATAT
Source organism: Flexilinea flocculi (assembly GCF_001192795.1). GTDB lineage: Bacteria > Chloroflexota > Anaerolineae > Anaerolineales > Anaerolineaceae > Flexilinea > Flexilinea flocculi. Next base: position 634,071 of record NZ_DF968180.1, read on the forward strand.
CGCGGAGCAGCACAAAAAAGATCGCTGTTGCAGCAAATCCAATTACCATCAACCAGGGCAGTTGTTGCATGGTCAGAAAACTGAGTGCCGAAATCACCATCAGAGGACCAAGTACGCGTCCAATTTCGCCGCCGACCATGAAAATACTCATGGATCTGCCAAGATGATTGTTACCCAATTTTCCACAGCAAACCGGCGCAATCGAGTGAAATACGGCAGAACTGATTCCGCTGATGAAAATCATTAGAATCACGAGACTATAAAAAGGCGCAATTGACAGGCAGCTCAGAACAATCGAAGTGACCAGAGGAGCAAAGATCATCCAGTACTTCAGATTTTTTTTATCAGCAATGCGTCCGATGAAAATCTGAAGAATGGAGGGCAGTTGCTGTGCAACTGTTCCCATGCCGATCATTGTGGTCGAAATGGCAAATTTCTCTACAAAATAAGGCGCTAAGGTTGGAATAATTGCCTGAAAAGTATCATTCACCATATGACTGGCGCTTAAAGCGAGAATTTTTGGGTTATTATCTTTTGTTTCGATTTTTGCCATGATGGTCCTATTTTTCTTTATTGTAAATTTCCACAATTGTACGACATAATTAAAAAACAATTCCGCTTCGCAGCGGTTTTCGATAAAAAAAATTGTCTTTCATAGAAATGCGAAGCAGAATTATTGATTCCGATCAATCTTTCGAGAGCCAATGAAGAAGATTGGTAAAAAAAGGCGTGTACGATTTCCAGTGGATGAATTCAGGGGTTGCCCAATGAGGGAGTGTGTCACTGGCAAAAGCTGCTGTTCTCCCATTTTGATAATCTTGAACAGCCAATAATACATCCTGGTTCTCAAATCCGAGAATGACGGATGCTTGTGTTTTCGCTTTTACTCGATTGTATCCGAGAAAATCCGGCCAATCGGATTCAATACCCTTCATGATCGGATGATCTGGCTGTAAAACACGGGGGAAAATTCCCTCCGGACATTCAATCCGGTCATCATACGGAAGCATTTCAACCGGCAAAATATCGGCGATCGGAGTCATCCCATAACGGGCTTTTCCTTCATAACCGGTAAAGCTGAGATATCCGCCGCACATCAAAAATCCGCCACCTCGCGATACATATTCTTTAATCAGCTTTAATCGGTTGGGCATGCGTACCGCATTGGCATGTGTCTGCGGGGGAACGAGAAAGGTATTGCTGCCGATATCGCTGAAAATCACGACGCTGTATTGGTTCAATGTTTCAAGCGTGTCGAGAAAATTACTGTGAGCCAGATGAATCGGGAATAATTCGATATCGATGCCGTTTTCTTTTAACGCATCCACCATCGATCTGCCTGCTTCAGCATATCGTGAAATGGTTACATGATCGTACCCTTTGGTATATGTCTGGCTGATTGTGCAAGTCTCTCCTACAAACAGTATCTTTTTCATTTTTACTCCGATATCATTTTTTGTAAGATTTTGCCCTTGTGAAATCAATGTAACCCTGATCGACGTTCACACTGATCAATTCCACCTGAACTCGATTGCCCACTTTCAACCCTGAAAAACCTCTGACTAATTTTCCTTCCACTGGAATGTCGATCAGACGAACCCAGGTTCCCTTCTGGGCAGCTCCTGTAACCAATGCGTCAAATTGTTTCCCGATTTTTGATTTTAACAACAATGCAGCGGCGGATTTTTCAACCTGGCGTTCTGCTTTTGTCGCAATATCTTCCTGTTCCGTCATATGTATGGCTAATGTTGCTAATTCCTCGAAAGAGTAGGGAGATCGCTGATTTTCCAGAGCAGCTTTCAGCAACCGCTGTGTGATTAAATCCGGATAACGTCGGTTGGGAGCTGTAGAATGCGTATAGTCTTTTATTGCGAGACCGAAGTGTCCGGGTGCTTCCAATCCTGGCTTTTGTGCCACATATTCACCGGATCCTAACAGTTTGATAATTGTCAGTGACACATCCGGAAAGCGCAGTGGATCTGCCTGTTGCTGCTTCATGAGAAATTCATTTAATTTTCTGGAATCAGGTGAACCGGGCAATTGGAAATTGTATTCTTTCACAAATTCGACAATGCGATCCCATTTTTTTGGCTTGCGGACAACTCGACGAATATCCGGAATTTTCAGATCTTCCAAATAGCGGGCACAAACGCTGTTCGCGCAAATCATGAAATTTTCAATAATCTTTTTGGCACAATTTGTTTGTTCAACCTGCAAATCAACAATCTGATTTCCTTGAAAAACCGGTCTGGCTTCAATCGTATCCAGATTGAGAGCACCTCTATAATCGCGATTCTTTTCAAGAATTTCAGCAATATTTTTCTGAAGGCGAATATTCTCAGCCAGTCCAGGTACGGAAGCAATCGCTGCCGGTTCACTGGCTTTCCCATCCAGCCAGGCAGCAACGCTGTTATACGCCAATTTTGCCTGATTACGAACAACTGCCCGGTAAATCTTTCCTTCTTTTAATGTTCCTTTTTTGTCATAGATCATATCGGTAACAATCGCCAGTCGGTCTTCATGAAAATTCAGAGATGTCAGATTCGTGGAAAATTTCTCCGGCAGCATCGGGAAAACCTTGGCTGCAGTATAAATGGAAGTCGTATTGTGGCTTGCAAATTGATCAATTGCGGAACCGCGCTTTATCAAAGCATCGACATCTGCCACAGCAACGCGGATGCGAATGGATCCATCTGGTAAAGGTTCTGCAACTGTTAATTGATCCAAATCCAATGAGTCATCATTATCAATCGATGCCCAGAGAAGATCTCGCAAATCCTGTATCAATGGATTATGATCAATCGAAGCCGGAAAATTGATTTTTTCCATTTCTTCAATGACATCTTGTGAAAACTCAGAATATAATCCGCGTTCATTTAAGACGCGCTGTGCAATATCTTGCAGAATTTTCAGATGATCCTGATTTTGTTCATTAAAATTATCCATAGTTCCTCTCTTCCTTAGATAAGCGATTCTTTTTCAGAAAAAAACAAGGGGATGCAGTTTTATTTAAGTTTATGAAAGTATCCGTCGAACGGTTATTTCCTATTTAATCTTATCATCAACTAGGGGAATGGTCATTGTCAGCAATCTATAACAACGATTCCGAATTTGAATTTGCTTTTCGAATCAATCAAGAAAATTTGTTGTTCTTATAATTTTGCGCTACGTGACAAAGATTTATATGATGTATGATTCATGGATTGATCTGTCATTGCGAGGAAAGCGTCAGCTCGATGAATCAACCTTCCCTCAAGTGTCAGTAGATTGCTTCACCCTTACGGAATTCTCTCCTACAGGAAAATACCACTACAGCAAATCATCCTTCTCATTTTGTAAATTGCTGATTGGACCATGTAATCGGGCAAATAAATTGCTATAATTAAAATAACAGTATTTTTGTACAAAGATTTGAATCGAAAGCACATTATCCCGCAAATACTTGGATAATTTCCTTTTTCATACAGCCAGGACAGTCACACAATTGCGGAAAAAGCGTTTCATTCCCAATTTTTTTCAAAGGCGGTCTATGGAAAATCGTGAAAAATCCTTTCTCTCTGAGAAAGCAAATATTCTGATAGTCGATGATACGATTGAAAACCTGACATTATTAAGTCGAATGTTAAAAGATTGCGGATTTACTGTCAGGCCGGTTCCGAATGGAAGATTAGCCATCCAGGCTGCACGGTTATCAAAACCGGACTTAATTCTGCTTGACATCATGATGCCTGAAATGGACGGTTTTGAAGTCTGTTCCCGGTTGAAAAAAGATGCTTCCTTAAAAGATATTCCAGTTTTGTTCATCAGCGCCTTAACCGAAACATCGGAAAAAGTCAAAGCTTTTGAAGTCGGAGGTTTGGATTATATTTCCAAACCATTTCAATTTGAAGAAGTGAAAGCCAGAGTGGAGACTCATTTGAAACTGAGCCGGCTGCAAAACGAGTTGGAACAGCAGGTACAGCGGCAAGTCAAGGAAATCTCAGAATCTCAGATGAGTATGATTTTTGGCCTTGCAAAATTGGCTGAAATTCGTGATACCGATACCGGAAGACATTTGGAACGTATCAGAATCTTATGTAAAACACTTGCAGATGAATTGCGCAATACTGAAACGTATCAGAGTATTGTGGACGAAAATTTCTGCAGACGAATTTTTGAAGCCAGTCCGCTGCATGATATTGGAAAAGTAGGTATAGTTGACAGCATCCTTCTGAAACCAGGGAAACTACTTCCAGACGAATTCGAAATCATGAAGCGCCATGCAGTCATCGGTGCCCAAACGCTGGAAGTTGTACAGGATCATTTCCCGAATAATGAATTCCTGAAGATGGGAATTGAAATTTCCAGGTCACATCACGAGAAGTGGAATGGACAAGGATATCCGGAAGGATTGGCGGGCAATCAGATTCCTCTCAGCGCAAGGATAATGGCAATTGCGGATGTCTATGATGCGATGCGGTCGAAGCGTATTTATAAAACCCCGATTTCGCATCATGTTACATGTGAAAGCATCGTTGAAAGCGCCGGGGTCAGTTTTGATCCTGAGTTGATTTCTTTATTTACAAATTTGGAAAGCACATTTGATCAAATCTGGATAGAATATCTGGATTAAAACAGTCAAATATTTCTTTTTTTTTGTTTCAACAATTGAAAAACACCCTCGGTAATTTGCAATACGGTTCGATTTTGAATTGCTGAAATTTCTTTGGAAAAAGTGAATTCTTTTGGTTACTATCCAGAAGAAGATCATTTTGTTATTTACTTTTTTTTCATAATTTGGAGGACTAATGAAATTTGTAAAAGTTGCCGAAGTTCAGGAATTCGCTGCAATAGCAAAGAAAAAAATTGATTTCAATGGTACAGAAATTCTTCTGGTACGAAAAAAAGATGTCTATTATGCTGTCAACAATCGCTGCCCGCATATGGGTGGATCTCTCTATGATGGAATATTTAAGGGAGACGCAGTATTTTGTCCAAAACATGGATCTGGCTTCAATCTAAAAACAGGCGAAGTTATCGAGCAGGGAAAACTCCTGTTCATAAAAGTGAATGTGAAAAATATTCAGACATATCCTGTTAAAATTGAAGGCAATGAAATTTTCATCGGAATCGAATCATAAGATTACTTCAACACAACTGTTTATCCCTTTATCCCTGGGATTAGCCCTTGGTACATTGGGAGATACGATATTATATGTCGCACTTCCTCAAGAAAAAATACTTCTTCAAACGGGTTTAACGACAGGTGCAGTTGGACTAATTCTGGGATTAAATCGGTTAGCAAGGCTATTAACAAATCATCCGGTTGGTACTTTGTATTGTTATCTTCCACGCCGAAAGATCATGATTCCCGCTGCATTTCTGGGTGTGATAGCATCTGTTTGTTATGCGCTTAGTACCAACATCACTTTGATGATTGCTGGAAGGGTCATTTGGGGGTTAGCCTGGTCAGGGTTATGGATCGGTGCAACAACAATGACCCTTGATATATCCACTGATGAAAATCGTGGAAAAATGTCAGGAATTCTGGCTTTTACGACAACGATTGGTTTAACAATTTGTTCGCTGACAGCAGGTGTTTTATGCGATTGGCTCGGTTTTCACTTAGCTATGTGGTTCACTGTTTTTGCTTGTTCACTGAACGTAATTGTTTGGTTATTTTTTTTACCGGAAACCATCACATCTTTTCGGAGTAAAAAAAATCAATCGCTATTGCCGCAGACCCAAGCTGCTATGAATACTCGAAGTCTGTTTAAGATTTCAGGATTCATCGGCATTCCATTATTTGCTCAAAACTTTGTATATAACGGTGTAATTGTTTCCACAACTGTTCTTTGGTTAGAACGTTTTTTGGGAGATGGCGTAAAACTGTTCCATACATTTGTTCCAATTGTGACATTAGCAGGTATTTATAGTGCGTTCCGAATACTGATCGGAGCAACAAGCGGTCCAATAGCAGGTGCTTTTACTGATCGAACAGGAAATAGGAAAACCGCTTTAGTGATCATGTTAATCTTTGGCGCATGTACGACTTTTCTTTTAGGATTATCTATTCCTATATTAGCTTTTACTGGCGCAATTCTTGGCAGTATCGCAACAGGAGCGATTTCTACATTGGTGTATGCCTGGGCAGGAGACCGATTCCAAAGCGAATCTGCCAGCAAAGCCATTGGTATGATTAATAGTATGGGTGACCTGGGCAGCGCGCTCGGCCCGATCATCGCATTGAACCTAATCCCTCTTTTCGGATTACCGAAAGTTTATAGTTCCCTGGGCCTTATTTTTATTGCGGCGATATTGTCTATCCTAAAAGTATAAAAAAACATTAAACAGGGGCTTTTTATACCAATAAAGATATGGATGACCGATCGAATCAGGAAAGGTTATTTCAAATCACCGTTGATTCTTGCTTATGAAGGTTTTTCCTTCGAGCTTGAAAAAGGGATTGCATCCGGTCCGGAAATCGCTTTTTGAAATTCTTTGATAATTTCCTGTGCCTGCTCTCTGGTCAAGTAGAGGTTGGTTTCTCCTCCATAAAAAATTTTTTCATCCTCAGCACAATCTTCAGTGATTCGAACGCAGATATCGTCTTCAAATTCTGCATCTGCCTTGTCTACAAAAACTTCCACTTTTAGACTGTTATTTAATAAGAAGACAGCCATCTCTTTTCTCCTTTTTGATAATTTTTAAAGGATCTCGATTCCGAATAAGCTATTTCATCGATCCTGTGGGCATTTTTTACGCACAGGAAAGATCTCATTAAATTAATTATACTCATATGAAACAGCAACAGAATCACAATTCAGCGATTCGAAATTTGGTCAGGGTTCTTTTTTATTATGATGATGTTGCGCTTCGCGCAACATCATCATACCAACAAGTTTTATCTGATTGATAAGTTTAGTGAGTCAATATTTCGAATTGCTGATTCGAAATATAACTTTATGGTAAAGGTCCTTGTTATGAAATTATGGATCTTGCTTTCATGAAATCAGGGTCATAACTGATTTATACCGCAACGAATTCGTAATCGCACGTATAATTAAAGCAAAAACATCATCAAGGAGCTCTTCATGAATATTATTCCTGGCTTTTTTTATTCAAAGAATGACGAATGGGTTGAAGTCAAAGGGACAAAAGCTACAGTTGGGATTACTGATTTTGCCCAAAACTCCCTGTCAGATATTGTATTTGTAGAAATCAGTGTCTCAGAAGGTGATCATGTCGAAGCCTCAGATTTAATTGGTACGGTTGAGTCAGTTAAAGCCGCTTCTGATGTTTATACGCCGGTGGCAGGTGTCGTTGTTGCGGCCAATGAATCTGTTATTGACAATCCCGAATTGATCAATGCCGACCCGTTTGGGAAAGCCTGGCTCATTCAAGTAGAAAATGAAGATGGTATTGATACCAGCGGACTGATGAATGCAGAGGAGTATAAGACTTACTGCGAAGGACGGGGATAAATGATGTTCATTCCACATAGTGATGCCGAACGGGATGAAATGCTTGCCGCAATCGGTATTCAATCGATGGATGATTTATTTGAAGCAATTCCAAAGAGATACCGCTTCCCAAAAATCAATCTGCATGAAGGTATGACTGAAATTGAAGCGTCTGCTCAATTAAAAGAAATCGCAGAAGCTGATCTTTCCGTCGAAGATGTTTCCTGCTTCCTGGGAGCAGGAGCATATCATCACTATATCCCTGCTGTGATTGACAATCTGATCAGCCGAGGAGAATTTTATACAGCCTACACACCTTATCAACCGGAAATATCTCAGGGTACGCTGCAAGGAATTTTCGAATATCAAAGTCTGATCGCCAGACTCACCGGCATGGAAGCTGCCAATGCATCCCATTATGACGGCGCAACTGCTTGTGCCGAGGCGGGAATTCTGGCATATCATCAATTCCGCGGTAAACGAAAAAAAATACTGGTATCTCCTGGCCTTCATCCGCACTATGCGGCTGTCATGCAGACCTATTTGGAGAATTTTGACGGTGTACATATCGAAATTCCCGAATTCAAATCATTAGATTCAGTCACGCCGCAGAATTTGGCTGATTTGATTGACGAAGAAACAGCGATGGTGATGGTTCAATATCCGGATTTTTTTGGACAGTTGTTTGATTACTCGGAATTTGCAGAAATAGTCCATGCAAAAGGAGCGTTGTTCTGCATGAGTGTCAATCCAATCGCTTTAGGCCTTTTGAAAACTCCTGGTGAGATGGGAGCAGATATCGTCGTCGGTGAAGGACAGCCATTAGGAATTCCGCTATCGTTAGGTGGTCCGTATCTTGGACTTTTTGCGGCAAAAAAGGATTTAATTCGGAAAGTTTCGGGACGAATTGTCGGAGAAACTGTCGATAATCGCGGACAAAAAGCCTATGTGCTGACGTTAACAGCTCGTGAACAGCATATCCGGCGCGAAAAGGCAACCTCCAATATTTGCTCGAATCAAGGTTTAAATGCCTTAACTGCCGCGATCTACCTGAGCCTTTTAGGAAAAAAAGGATTACAGGATGTGGCACGATTGTGTTATGACAAGGCACACTACGCAGCCGAGAGAATTAGCAAGATACCCGGATTTCACGTATTGAATTCGACCCCGTTTTTCCATGAATTTGCTGTTGCTTGTCCTGCACCTGTCTCCGAAATAAACGAACATTTGCTGCACCATGGGATTCTGGGCGGATTGGATCTTTCCAGGATGATTCCATCTTTACAGAATGTGATGCTAATTGCGGTGACAGAATTGAACTCAAAAGAGGCGATTGATGATTTCTGCCGTATTCTTTCAGGAGACGAAAATGATGATGAATCGTGAACAAAAAACAATTTTTGAACTCTCTTCTGAAGGGCGGAACGGTTTCAGATTTCCAAAATCGGATGTCAAGGCGGCTGAGCTGCCGAATGATTTGATGCGTGAAACTTTACCGCTACCGGAATTATCAGAAATGGATGTAGTCAGACATTATACACGGCTGTCGGCATTGAACTATTCGGTAGATACCGGCTTTTACCCGCTTGGGTCCTGTACAATGAAATACAATCCGAAAATCTGTGAAAAGGCCGCAAGATTTTCAGGGTTTTCACAGCTTCATCCGTTGCAGCCGGTAGAAACAGTGCAGGGCGCTTTGTTAATTCTGTATGAAATGCAAGAGATACTACAGGAAATCAGTGGATTTCATGCAGCATCCCTGACTCCAGCTGCTGGCGCTCACGGCGAGTTTAGCGGCGTTAAAATGATAGCTGCTTATCACAATCAGCGCGATAACAGTCGCCGTAAGGTGATGCTGATTCCTGACAGCGCCCATGGCACCAATCCCGCATCTTCAGTGATGTGCGGTTTTCGGGTACAACCTGTCAATACGAATGAGCGGGGAAATATCGATCTGAAATCACTTGCCGCCTATTGTAATGACGAGCTCGCTGGAATTATGATCACGAACCCGAACACGCTTGGACTCTTTGATGAAAATTTGATTGAGGCGATTGACATGGTCCATCAAGCCGGAGGTCTGGTATATGGCGACGGTGCGAACATGAACGCTTTGCTGGGAATCGCCAAACCGGCTGAACTGGGTTTTGATGTAATGCATTTTAATCTTCACAAAACTTTTGCTACTCCACACGGCGGCGGAGGGCCAGGCGCCGGTGCAGTTTGTTGTACCGAACGGTTGCGCGACTTTCTGCCGGGTCCAATCGCTGCTGTCATTGAACCAGCTACCGATGAATTACCTCCGCTCTATGGATGGAAAATGCCTGAAAAGAGTATCGGACAAGTCGGATCTTTCTGGGGACATTTTGACGTAATCGTAAAAGCCTACACCTATTGTCTGATGCTGGGGCGCGATGGATTAAAACGAGTTGCCGAATTTGCCACCCTTAATGCAAATTATCTGATGTCTGCGCTGAAGGATGTATATCCGCTTCCCTATGATCGTATCTGTATGCACGAATTTGTTCTGGATGTAAAATGGCCGGATGCTCCGGATGTCCGTGCTTTGGACGTTGCGAAGCGGTTGATGGATTATGATTTTCATCCACCAACCAATTACTTTCCGCTCATTGTCCATGAAGCGCTGATGATTGAACCGACCGAGACTGAAAGCAAGCAGACACTCGATCTGTTCATTGAGGCGATGCGGAGCATTGCCAAAGAGGCGCATGAACAGCCTGAATTACTGCACGATGCTCCGGTTAATACGCCATTCGGGCGGATGGATGAAGTCAAAGCTGCAAAGGATTTGAAAATCACAGAATAAATATTGCTGATTGCAGAAATCCGAAGGGATTTCGGGCATGCGGTTTTATTCATGATATGGATGAGTGTATGGATGTTGAAGTTATTTGCCTTACACTCATTTTTAATGCTGAAGAGAGTCAGATCGCTCTTCTCATAAATTATTAGATTCCATCGGATTCTTGTGAGAGATGAAAAGGAAATTATGGATGAAATTTTAAATATTAAAACGAAGTTTGAAATAAAAACGACAGAGGAAAAACCTGCTGGTGCAGTGGCGTTGAAAATTGTCAGCGAAGCTCAGAATCCCTTTTTGAAAAAAGCTGGAGATTTATTTTTTTCTCAGGGAGATGACGGCGTTGTTGTTACATTTTATACCGGCGAAACATTTAATTCCGACACATATCGTTCGCTTGGAGGGAAGATCGCAGCCTGGATAAAAGCCACTTTACCGACAAGTGTTTTCTGGGAATATGATCCGACAATAGCTGAGCAGGAAGTATCGAACTTGATCGAGGGATTGCTGCTTGGAAGTTTTGAATTCGACCAGTATAAAAAAGTGAAAGAAATTCCCAACAGCAGCACACTTTTCCTGGATACTGCTTTCTCAGAGCTGTTGGCTCAACGAAAAATTGTGTGTGATGCTGTGAATATGGCTCGTCATTGGGCGCATGAACCTGCCTGCCTGATTAATCCTCAGACACTCTCTGAACGGATTGAAATTCTGGCAAAGGCTTATGGCTTGAAATGTACAGTTCTGGATGATCTGCAATTACGCGAAATGGGTGCAGGGGCGATTATTGCCGTTGGACAGGGAAGCAAGACACCCTCCCGAATGATCATTGTGGAATATGAAGGACAAAAAAAAGAAAAACCGGTGGTTCTGGTGGGAAAAGCCATTACCTTTGATTCTGGCGGTTATTCGATCAAACCGTCTGACAGTATGGTTTCTATGAAATATGATAAATGCGGAGCAATGGCAGTTCTGGGTGTGATGAGAGCGGCAGCCGAACTCCGATTTGAAAAACCGATTGTCGGAATTATTTGTGCGGCTGAAAATATGCTCAGTCAAAATTCCTACCGCCCGGATGATATTATTCACAGTTTGTCTGGTCAGACAATCGAAGTTATATCAACGGATGCAGAAGGACGACTGGTTCTTTGTGACGGCTTAACATACGCTCAGCAAAAGTATGATCCGCAGGCTATTATCGACCTTGCGACTTTAACCGGCGGCTGTGTTGTCGCTTATGGCCATGTCCGCGCGGGTGTTCTCTGTAATCAGACCGAATTATTTGATCAGTTATATGCTTCCGGAGAGAAAACCTGGGAGAGAGTCTGGCGGCTTCCCCATGATGAAGACTATGCCGAATTGTTGAAAGGAACAGATGCTGACTTGAAGAATTCAGGCGGCCGCTGGGGATCTCCGGTGACTGGGGGCATGTTTCTGAAACAGTTTGTCAAGGATACGATTCCCTGGGCGCATATCGATATTGCAGGTGTCTCTGATTTGGAAAAAGGGACTGCTTATTCGGCTCCAGGTGCTACCGGTTTTGGCATTCGTCTGATACTCGATTGGTTGCAAAAAAACTAATTTCTTTCTGTCACGAATGTGCTTGGAAAAGAGGTCAAGTAAGACCTCTTTTTTTTGTATTAAAGGGAAAAAAAATGCAATACAGCGAGAGAAAAGAAGCTTTAGCATAAGACGAAGGAAAAGCGTTTTTGTCGGCAACGACAGGCGCCAACAGGTATAGCAGGTGGTTATGACGCTCACGGGACAGGATATTGCTTCGTCTATACAGGGTTATAACCATGATCAATATCGCCCAATGCAGCTCGTATGGCAATCTGTCATTGCGAGGAGGGCAAAAGCCCGACGAAGTAATCTTTTCTCATGCGACAGAAGATTGCTTCGCTACGCTCGCAATGACAAACTTCGCCCCTGTGTGGCTCGTATGGCATCCTGTCATTGCGAGGTGGCATAAGCCTGACAAAACAATCTTTAAGTATTAAGAGGTAAACACTTTGCTATGCACGTGTAGAAAAAATTTAATTTTCGTGAAAAAAAACCAATTTGAAAATATGCCCAGGCTGACACTCACAACATGAGACAACAATTCATTTATGAAACTTCTGGTAAACCGTATAAAAAGGGTTATTAAATTTTTTTATTTTTTTTTATTTGGCTTAAATCATGCACTATATGAAATGCCATACAAAACGTTGATGAAAAATTTAAAAGGAACTATTAAGCAATTTTTCAGAAAAATAAAGAATGGCACTGTACTTGCAACAGAATAAGTTAACCCGTCAAAATCGGGAACAAGTGGCAAAATCAAATTTCGAAAGAAATGAGGTCAAAATCTGATGAAAAAACAAACACTTTCCATATTATTGGCTCTGGTATTGCTCCTGAGCATTTCAATTTTCCCCGTATTTGCACAGGATTGGGACGAGGAAGACGTTTCCAGTTATTTCGGTTCCATCGAAGACTGGGATTCGGAATCCTACAGCCTTGCCGGTGTGGATTCGGAAGATTTCGTTTTTGAAGACTACGATTCCAAGAGTGTTGAATCTTTTGACGTAACTCCTGAAGCGACATATGAAGCAAAATCACTGATCAATGATACATTGGCAACAGCAACAGCAACCTATGTACCCTGCGGTGACGGAAAATTGAAAATCACAATTCACCTGGAACAATTAACCCCGATTACCGGCACTCCTTATGTAACCTATATCAGGTCAGTTGAGGTTTCCAATGTTCTCGGTGATCCCAATATCGCAACAGCATCATACAAATTGCAGGATTGCCATTCTCAATTTGGAGATCGATGCGAAAAAGTCTATTTTGACTCAGACGGCACAGCAACATTGACTGGTTACGTAAAAGTACCGATGGTACTGGATGGCACCGTAAATCCTACCTTCACAGTCAATATTGTCCAATCAGAGAGCAAATGGGCTGCTCCGGATGATGTCGCAGGCTTTGATATTGCCGGAACATCCACAGTGGATACGCACGCTCCGGATATGTGCCAGATTGGCGTCATTTCAAATACATTGAATGGCTACTATCAGCGCTGCAACGGTAAAGCCGAATTCCGTGTTGACATTACGATCCCGGCTGATGTGGATTTCATTGTTCCTTCTGATGTCACAATCGGCTCAAAAACATACTCCGATTATATTTGCCGTTACACACGGTATGGAAACGCCGGCTATCCGATGGGCGGTGATTATTGCGAACCCGGACATCGGATGAATGTCAGAGAGAATGACAAAATTCGCTTCGAAATCCTGATTGATAAATTAACCAATCCGATCAGTGAAACTGACAGTGATGACAATTTGATGGCATACTGGCGTCTGGGTGGAAATTCGGTAATGCTTACTGGTGAATTAATCAGCCGCCGCGGACCGAGAGAACTCTGCGATGCAAAAATTGTCCCGCTTTCACCGTTCGAACCGTTATTTGGCGATGACGATGCAATCGAACCATCCGGCTGGTACAACACCTATGACAAAGCTGTAGCAGGTTTATATCAAAAATGCGGACGTTTTGGAGTATTTCAGATCCGACTGCGCAACGATGGTGCCAAGATGGGTTATGTGAATCTGCCGGGGGCTGTCGCAATCAATGGAGGTACGCCAATCTCATTCTTCTGGCTTTCCAATATTGAACCGGAACATAATAGAATTCCGTTGATCCCGGGTGGTGAGGTCACATTGAAAGGACACGTCTATATAACCAGTATCGGCAGTCAGATGAACAGTGACGGACCTGCAAATATCGCTGTGAACTTCTCCGATTTAGGCCTCTACATGACCGGCAATCTTTTCTCCGATCATGTTAACTGGCGCTGTCATTAATACTTATTCGACTTGACTAAAAGAAAATCCGTTCAAATGGACGGATTTTCTTTTTTTTTTGTCATCGATTATGAATTCAGCAAAACCTTTTTTCCCTATTGATTCGAATTACTGGAAAATATTCCATTGGGCGGATTTTCTGATAAAATACAGCAAATCGAAATATGGGAAAGCCATTATAAATGAAAGAAAAAGTGTTGTAGTATTGATTTTAAGCACCGCATAAAAACAATACTACAACCATTATTTACACCATTATTGGAAAATCACGAATAATTTGACCATCAGCCATGATTAAGATATAATTCATCGGCTATTAAAAAAAAGAATGACGGGAAACCCTTGGATGATGTTGAGGTAGTCCGGTATTTCAAAACGTTTTTCTTCAAAAATATTTTGAAATATCTGAAACTTTCAGCAAACGGAGCCCAAACAGGAAGAGTACCGTTAATGATAAGAGACTGAAAGGAAAGAATATGTCAACAAAACGAACCTATCAACCAAAAATTCGCCGCCGTGTGCGTGTTCATGGTTTTCGTGAGCGAATGCAGACAGCAGATGGACGTGAGGTTTTAAAACGCCGCCGCGCACGCGGACGGAAGACCCTTACTGTTTCCATGAATAATCATGTAAAGCAGATTCGCTGGTAAAAGAAACAGACGGCATACAGATTATCAAAGACAATCAGACTAAATCACGAATCTGAAGGTGTAATCTTTTGGAGCGGAAAAAACGTCTGAACCGGACTACTGATATTCAGCGGGTGAGACAGAAAGGGAAATCCTTTCCGCACCCGCTTCTCGTTTTAATTGTGTTGTCCGGTGAAGATCAACCTGAATGTCAGATCGGTGTTATCGCAACAAAATCAATTGGAGGCGCTGTGGAAAGGAATCGCGCTAAAAGATTGATTCGCGTATCAGTCGATGAAGTAATCAATACCATTCGACCTGATGTGAAAGCGTTAATTATTGCGAGGAAGCCAATCGTTCAAGCTGATGTGTCTGAAGTCAGCGCTGCGCTGCATTTGATGATCCATAAAGCCAAAATTTGTATATAAGTCATTCTGTCAACGTGAACGATCCAGTACAGGAAAATCTGAATAACCTAATAGAAGATCAAAATATTTCCGAACCTTCTGTTGTAGAGCCACGTCTGCGTGACCTTCCTTTCCGAATTCAAACGGTCTCTCGCTGGTTCTTTTTGGTTTTAATTCGAGGTTATCAATATACTTTTTCCAAACTCCTGCCTGGTAATACATGCCGCTTTTATCCTTCTTGTTCTCATTATGCCTATCAGGCAATCTATAAATATGGGGCGATAAAAGGAGTTCCGATGGCAATATGGCGTGTCCTCCGATGCAATCCATTCAATCCCGGCGGTTTTGATCCGGTTCCGTAGTAGAATCCCGGGCGGAAGAAAAATCAATGAAAAAAAATAAAATAATTCTGATAAGTGGGCTCGTTCTTTTGAGTGTGTTATTACTTAGCTCCTGTGCAGGGAATAGCGCGCTGAATAATGCAACGAGCTGGCCTGGAGTTACGGCTGAAGGTAATACAATTTACGCAGCCTATAATTCGTATGTAAGCGCTGTTGAGGATGGTCAGAAAATATGGACTTATCCGGCAGAAGCTGATAAAAGCCTATCGTTTTATGCAGCACCCCTCATCGATGGCGATCTGTTATATGTTGGGACTTACCACAATCAAATCCATATCCTGAACAAAAATACCGGAGCATTGGTTCAAAAAATTGAATTGGCTTCCTCAAAAAGCAAAATTATCGCTTCTCCGGTAATTGATGATGGATTATTAATCATTCCATCCAGTGATGGCGCTGTCTCTGCCTATGCTGTTTCTGATTATTCAAAACCGGCTTGGACCATTAAGTTATCCAGCGACGTGTGGACAACTCCTCTGGTTTTAGATGGCAAAGTCTATATCTCTTCATTGGATAAAAAACTCAACGTGATTGATTTGAAGACCGGAGAACTATTGAGCTCTGTTCAAACCAACGGTGCTATTATGGACAATCTTGTGTATGCCAATCAAGTGATTTATTTCAGCACATTTGGCAAAGAAGTCCTTTCTTTTGATCCTGAAACCGGAACGACTAAGACGATTATTCAGACAACCGGTGAAATATGGGCTGCTCCTCTGGTCTTAGACGACCGGATCATTGCAGCTGACATGCAGGGTAATGTGTATTGCAGTGACCTGGAATCAGGGAAATCTTTATGGACACTGAACAATATCACCGGAGATGGCAGTGCAATTATTGCAGCACCTGAGCAACTTACCAACCAAAATATTCTGATTTCTGCAGAAAATGGCGATTTATTTGTCTATGATCTGGATGGGAAATCCGTCGGTACTCGTTCAACGAAATTGAAAACAATGTCATCTCCTGTTGTTTATGATGATTCCTTTGTTTCAGCTTTTATCCCCGGAGATTCCCTGCTGAAAAGCTTTTCCAATGATCTAAAAGAAAATTGGCTTTATATTGGCGAATCCGCATCTGCTGCCAAGACCCCGGCAAAATAAGGAGAGAATACTATGTGGCAATCTTTTGTAAATATCTTTCTGGATATTTTGCTGTATATCTATAAACTTGTAGATAATTTTGGCGTAGCAATCATCCTATTTACCGTTCTGATCAAACTTGTCATTTATCCTTTGATGCGTTCACAGATCAAGAGCTCCGCTGCGATGATGGAAATGCAGAAATCTCCGCGATATTTGGAGATGATGGAGAAATACAAGGATAACAAGGAAAAATTAGCTGAGGAACAAATGAAGCTGTATAAAGAAATGGGCGTGAACCCGACAGCTTCCTGCCTCCCCACACTGATCCAGCTTCCAGTGATCTTCGCTTTATATCAAGCTGTCATTGCTGCGATTGTTTCAACTCCGCTTGGTATGCTGGATCTTACGAAACGGATTCATCCGGAATATCTGAAAATCGGAGAAATATTTCCGATCAATCCGAGTTTCTTATGGATGAATTTAGGACAGCCTGAACGTTTGTATATCCCTGGAATCAGTTTTGGAATTCCCGTTCTTGCCATTCTTGTGGTGGTGACAACGATTCTACAGACAAAACTGACCATGCAATCTCCAACCGGCGGTTCCACAGCGAGCACTGGCGGAAGCGGTGCGATGATGACTGGCATGATGAATATTTATATGCCGGTATTGATGGGATTTATGGCTTACACGTTGGCATCCGGGCTTTCGTTATACTTTTTAATTTCGAATGTGTTTACGATTGTGCAATATGGTGTGGAAGGAAAATTAAATTGGTCTGCATTAAAATTCGGTAAAGCAAAAACAGCCGCTTTAGCCGAACCAGCTCCCGTATCCGTTGCACAGAAACCAAAAATAAATCCATCTCCTTCTGTACCTGCGAAAAGCAGCACACCAGCGATTTCCGCAGTGAAGGAAGAAGAAAAAATCGATTATCGTGAATTTAAGAATAAGAAAAAACCAAAGAAGAATCAGTAATAACGGGGCAAGTAAACGATATGGCAAAAACTACACTTGAATATATTGCACCAAGTTCCGAAGAGGCGATTATCAAAGGATTAGCTGAGCTTGGAATCAGCAGAGATAAAGTTGAAATTGAGATTCTTGATTCTGGCAGCAAAGGTTTATTTGGCTTAGGCGGCCGACAGGCACGCGTTCGTTTGACCGTTATCGAAGAATTGGTCGAGGAATTTCAGGACAAACAGGATGGTGC
Organism: Flexilinea flocculi; assembly: GCF_001192795.1. Taxonomy (GTDB): domain Bacteria; phylum Chloroflexota; class Anaerolineae; order Anaerolineales; family Anaerolineaceae; genus Flexilinea; species Flexilinea flocculi. The sequence continues at coordinate 651,926 of NZ_DF968180.1, forward strand.
TAATCAGCCTGATCCATTGATTAAGCACTCTGATGTTTCTGTTCCATATACAGCAGCCGAATTAACCGAAAGTGAAGATACATCGGCAGAGTTGATTAATGCCGATACCCTGAAAGTAGCCATCAATGTGGTGGAAGAGCTTTTAGAGAAGATGCGTATTCAAGCTTCCGTTATCGGTAAAATTGGAAAACCGGCGGATGAATCCGATCAGGAAACCATTATGATCGATATCAAAGGGGATGATTTATCCTATTTGATCGGACGACATTCCGAGACATTAAATGCGCTTCAATATATCACCAGTCTGATTGTGGGGCGTGAACTGGGTCATTGGATCCCGCTTATGATCGATGTGCAGGGTTACCGTGAACGCCGAGAACGCCAGCTACGTCAGATGGCATCCAGAATGGCAGACCAGGTGATGAAATCCGGTAGAAGGATTTCGTTGGAACCGATGCCGGGAACAGAGCGTCGGATCATTCATCTGGCTTTAAGGGATTACAAGAATGTGTACACCGAGAGCGTCGGTGAAGAACCGAATCGGAAGGTTGTAATTCTGCCAAAGAATTAATACTGATCAGCAATTCGAAATATGGATCAATCTGTCAAATAAGAATGTTCATTTTCGAATCGTCGGATAAAAATACAGGGGCTGAATTTATTCAGCCCCTGGCCATTTAAAATTGCGGACTCTCTTATAGATTGCAGCAACATCATAACCGTCTATTGCGTAGGTTTTGATCATTTCAAAATCCGGAATAGAATGTTGATTCCCCGGTGTGTTTTTATAACTGTAGCAGAGATACTCGGCATTTTCAGTTTTCCATACCGGATCAAATTTATCCTGTTCTTTTTGCGGGAGGCGCATCAGACTGTATTCGATGGATCCCCAGGTGTAATCTGCATTAAGATCCAATGATATCCTTCTCCCGTTGAATTCTTTCAGCAAATCCAGAATACAGTTTTTTGAGGCGACACCCCAGTAATCCCGAGAAAATTGCTGCGCATAGTTTCTTCCGATTTCGTTAAAATAAACAAAATCCAGCGGATGATTTCTTAACACCCATGAACCTGTGGAAAAAAAGGAATACAGCATCATGCACAGCAAGGCAGCGTTTTTGCAGGTTCTCAGTACGTGATTTTTTACCGGCATGGATAAAAGCGCTTGAAATCCGAGCACAGCCAGGTAAATGAATGGTGCATACAGAAAGTAGGCATGCCGCCACCCATTATAAAGGTTCATTTTAAGAAGAATGATTCCAATAAGCCCAGTCAGGAAGAATGCAAGGCAGAACCAGTCAAATAGCAGGTCAGCAGAGAACTTACGCTTCAGGATTGCCGGTAGGACTGAACTTCCGATCCCAAAACATGCTGCCATAAAAAGCAGGATGTAGAAAACGGGAATGGTAATTCCCATCCATACCGGCAGGTAATACCAGATCTGTTTTGTGTCGACATAGTTTCCAAGAAACAATTCTGCCTGTCCCAGAGGTTTCAGATTGGCTTCAGTCAGTAATTCCGTTTCTCTGTCAGTGATCTGGCTGGATGAAAAGCGAATTCCTTCAGAAAGACGGGTTGTCGGTGAGCCCCATAAATAGGGCGTGACAGCATAGAAAAGCAGCAATGATACGATTAGAGCAAGGAGCCAGGATCGGATAATGTTGGGATTTCTGATTTTTCGAATCCAGTGATTGAGACCTGAAATAATCAAAAAAGCAGGCCAAAGAAAAAATCCTGCCAGTCTTGTGTTGGCTGCAAATGCAAAACCGAAACAAAAAAGGACCAGCCCCCATCGAGAATTTTTCATCATGTACCAGCCGATGCCGCACAGGCAAACCATTACCCAACTGAAAAAAACAATGTCTTTACAGTTGTAGAAAGATTCGGCGAAGAAGCGGGGAGTCAACATGAGCATGATGGTTCCTGTCAGGGCGATCAGCGCGTTTTTGAATCGAATTTTCAGCAGAATGAAGAAAGCGATCATTGCAAAATAAAAATTCAGGAAGGTATAAAACCTGCGAAAATTCAAGAATTGGGCTGCATTCAATTCGACACCCGGTATTTGATTAATGAAGATGGAGGGCATCATCACAGCTGTCCCATAGGTTCGATCATCATAGGATAAAAGATCTGGCATATTCTGCAATTTCCCGATGATGGGGACAGAAATTTCAGTATTGGCAAACCAGGCAGGAAATTTTGACAGAATATATTTGGCATTGACCGCAGCCGTCTGAATCTCAAGTATTTCATCGGTGAATCCGCCATAATCATCATACAGGATCAATGCGATGCCGAGTAATAGAATAAAAAAGACAAACGGCATGATCCGAAAACATAGAAGGAGGATTCTTTTGGGAAAATGAGCGATCGATTTCATGGAAGATTTTTTTCGATTCGGCGATAGACAGCCGCAACATCGTACCCGTCTACCTGAAAGGTTTTGATGATTTCAAATCCGGGGATTGGATGGCTGTTTCCAGGGATATTCTTGTAACTGAAGCATAAATAATCAGCATTTTCATTTTTCCAGATCACCTGGAAATGTGCCTGCGTTGCTTCAGGGAATCTCAGCAGACTGTTTTGCGCAGATCCGTAGGTCAGATCCGCATTGACACCGAGCCTGATCGGTTCGCCGTCGATGTAGTAGCGGTCGACTTCCTGAATGCATCTTTTGGATGCGACTCCCCAGTAATCCCGTGTGAATTGCTGAGCGAAGTAACGGCCGATTTCATTGAAATACACGAAATCGAATGGATGGTTTCTTACCATCCAGAGACCTGTGGATAAAAACGATATCAGGCAGGTGATAACAAGTAACATGTTTTTTATTAAGTTGCTTTTTTTCGTAGGCAGCGAAATCGTCCAGAGATCAAAAAAACCGGCAACAGAAAGGCAGATAAATGGACCATAAAGGAAATACGAATGTCTCCAACCGTGATAAATCACTGCTTTAAAAACCGCTATTCCGATGATGGATACAGCTATAATACTGAAACAAAAAAAGTCCCATAAATCAGGTTTGGAAAACCGGATTGGCATCTTATTTCTGATACAACTTTTCGTCAAGGAAACAATTCGAATCAGAAAAAGTACCAGATAGAAAAAAGGAATAGTAATACCCATCCATACTGGAATGTAATACCAAATATCTTTTGGTGCAATGAAATTACCTATAAACAATTCGGCATCTCCGATACCAACCTGCCGGGCTGAAAATTGCAGGCTGGAAAAAAAATTTCGAATCGGATCAAGCCATAAAAAAGGAGTGAACAGATAATAAAAGAGAAGCGATACTCCGCAAGTAAAAAAGATGAGAATCCAATCTTTCCGATTCCGATTTTTGCTATTCAGGAGTTCAATTACAGATAAAATAATAAACGCAGGCAGAAGAACTATCCCAAAATTTCTTGTGTTGACCGTCAGACCAAATGCTGCACTGAAAATGATCAAACCAAAAGTTGATCGTTTAAAAAAATAAAGACCGATTCCGAACAAACTGATCAGAAACCAGCTAAAAAAAATCATGTCCTTTTCGTTGTAAAACGATTCAGCAAAGAATCGGGGAGAAAGGACGAGCAGAGTAACTCCCAATAAAGCAATCCACTGATTATGAAAGCGTAAACGGAATAAAAAAAAGCTGCAGATTAAAGCCAAAAAGAAATTTAAAAAAGTATAGAAACGGCGGAAATTGAGGAACTGTGCAGTATTGATTGTTTTCCCCGGAAGGAGAAGGATAAATAAACTTGGCATCATGACCGCTGAGCCGTAAAATTTATACTGATAATCCTGGATTTCAACAAGAGAATCAGGATTTACTGTAGGAATTGCCGGTAATTTTTCTGGTATGCCCAATATCGAAAGAATTGACTTAAAATTTACTGCGGCGACTTCAACTTCAGAAAGTTCATCGGTGAATCCGCCGTAATCATCATGCAGAATCCAGGCGGCGCAAAAAAGAAGGATAAAGAAGAGGATCGGGATCCATTTAAAAAGATTTTTTTCTGCCTTTTTCATGGGACTCCCGATCTATGAGTTATTGATATTCCTGTCCGAATGACGCTACGACACGGAGGATGTCAAATCCCTCCGCATATTTTCTTTCGCAAATTGCGCCGTTCCGGAGCAGTGTCGCCCGTGTCAATTCCGGGTCAAAGTAGTATTTCGAAGCATACGTTTTATATTCCTGCAGCGCTTCAATCTTTCGGTTCGTTTCTTCTTCGCTGACAGCAACCAAAAAACTCGGAAAGAAACCGTAGCTGCTGCGTATGACATCAAAACCAAGGATTGTGGTTCCCCGGAAAGCGCGTAATGCTTCTGCTGTCAGGGTTTGATGATCCTGATGGACATCCGCTTTTGAGTGAACAAACACAATGTCCGGTTGAAAATCTCGCTGGATCGAGATCATCTGCTCTAAAATTTCCTGTCGGAAATGCGGAAAGCGACGTGTCTCAAAATCGAGCAGCATGATCTGTTCTTGTGAAAGCCCCAGTACTTTCATGCTGGCATAATGTTCCTGAACGAGATTTTTCAGGTCCGGATTTTTTTGGTTGTCCGAAAAAGTCACACAGCGAATCTCTGTCTGATCGGCAATTTGTGCAATCAGCGCCCCGCTGCCGATTTCAATGTCATCCGGGTGAGCACCAAGAAAGCAGACTCGTTTTCCAAAAAACATCATGTTTTTCATTTATTTGGTCCCGATAAATCCACCCACTACCTTGGTCATGACCAGTTCGCCTTCAGATTTCAGTTTTTCTTCGGCTACTCGGATGATATTCTGCATTACCTTTTCAAATTCACCTGCATTTGCAAAAAGTGACGTCCAGAGCTTTCGATCTTCTGATAGGGATGCGCGTGTATAAGCGATGAATGGCGCCGTTTGTTTGAAGGTGAGAGGATTCTCAAATATATGAGTTTCAGTTTTCGAAAATGTATTCTGAATTGCGCTGAATATTTCTGTGCTGTAACGTGAACTGCCGGGCATCGGCGGGATAGTTTTTCCGGTGGCTTCGCGGATAATGTCATAAAATATTTTTTTATTATCCGGCATTGGCCCTGTTGTAAAGATTCTGCCGCCCGGTTTCAGGACGCGATGCATCTCCCGAATGGTAAATGGTATGTCTGATGAATAGTAAATCGCGAAACAACAGGAAACCAGGTCAAACGTGTTGTCATCAAATGGCAGCCGCTGATCAAAATCCAAAGGGATGATCGAAAAAGGATTTCCGAGTTTCTCATTTTCCAGTACAGCCTGATCCAGTAATTCCTGATTGACGTCTCCACCGGTGATTTTACAGTTACCTTTCAGATGTTTATAGAAGGAAATGCACTGTTTCCCGCCTCCACAGGCGACGTCCAGAATATTCATTCCGGGTTGAAGATTGAGGATTTCAAGCATCCAGCTGTCAATATCTTTTCCACCGAATTTGTTGTGAATATCAATGCGAGTAAGTAAGTCATTGGTCGTTTCTTTGTAATCAATTTTCATTGGTTCCTCATTTCTATGACTGAAAAATCTGTTTCAATTTTACCAAATATCCGTCACATCGAGTGCAACGATTCCCAGTGATTCGAAATATGGGAAATGATGAGGGAGGTATAAAAGTTGACAAAAAAATGAGTATGTCATTGCGAGCCCCGCAAGGGCGAAGCAATCTCCTGACATCAGTGCTGAGATTGCCGCGTCGGGCAAAAGCCCTCCTCGCAATGACAGATTCACAGTGATCATCAATTCTTCTTATGTTTCGAAATACCTTCTCGAAACTTGACGGAAAAATCTTAGATGATGATATTCACTGGAAGAAAAAGGACAAGCTGTATATAATGTTTTATGGTATTTATTGTCCAGGAAAAAAATCGACAAAATTGAAGTCTGAAAAAGGAGTAATGATGGGAAAAATTCGAGTTGCTTTTCAGGGAGTGCAGGGAGCGCATACATCAACTGCGATCGAGAAGGCTTTTCCCGATCAGAACGTTGATCCGATACCCTTCTCGACTTATGAACAGGCTTTTGAGGCAGTTGAAAACAAGGATTGTGATTATGCTGTGATCCCGATGGAAAATTCACTTCAGGGCAGTATTCATTCGAATTACTTTCTTCTGGCGAGAAAATTTCTATATATTGTCAAAGAAGTTCATGTGCCCATTCATTATTCACTGATTGGATTGCCGGATGCGAAAATTGAAGAGATCTCGCTGGTGATTACACACCCGGGGGCATTATCCGTCTGCCAGGGCTATCTGGATGAGATGCCCGGAAAACCTGCGATTGAAACGGTGTATGACTCTGCGGGATGTGTGGAAATGTTGTTGAACTTCTCAAATCCTGAAACTGCCATGATTGGATCGAAAGCGATTGCTGACTTTCACCAACTGACTGTCTTAGATGACAATATCGAAGATGAACCTAATAACGTTACCCGCTATAACGTAATTGCACGTGAACCTATCAATCCGGGAAGTGAGGGAAAAACCACACTGGTTTTCACAACCCATCACAAGCCAGGGGCTTTGCTCAACGCCATGAAAGTGTTTGCAGAACGTCAGATCGACCTGACGAAAATTGAGTCCCGTCCGCTGCCGGATCAACCGTTTGAATATATGTTTTATGCCGATATTGACGGTCCGGTGTCAGATCCGAAAGTGAGTGAAGCACTGGAAGAGTTGGAGAATTATCATGCACCCTGGATGCGCATTTTGGGCAGCTATATTTCCATAAAAGATTGACGGATACGCAATGCAGTGGATATTGCTGACAGCGCTGAGTCTGGCATTTGTGCTGAGTACAGTGTTTCTGACACAAAAATGGAGCAATGTGCGCCGAACAAGGCGCACATCTGTTATTCTGATTCTGATTTGTTTTTTGTTGAATGCGGCTGGAACAGTCGTGATCGAAGGCATTTACAAAGCCGGCAGACCGACTTTCTTTTATCATCTGCACAGTCCGGGAACCGTGACATTGAAATTCTTTATCAGCGGATGCGCTCTGGCGGCTGTTTCCTTATGTGTGCTCATCGATCTGTTTGAGACGAAAATTCAGAAGAAACAACATTCTGCTCAATACTTTTGGGTATTCAGCCGAATTGTGACATACAGTCTGTTAATTGCCTCCATTTTGGAGCTTGGTTTGTTTAATATGCGGCATTATGAATTAATCGGCTCAGAGAAACCGGGCATTGTGTTTGAACGCGGATCTTATTGGGCACAGGGCTTTTATTTTAACCGGGCGAGCCAGAAGTTTACTTCATATCCCAATAATACCTATAATGTGACGATCTATCCGGGACGGGTTAAAGTCCGGAACATTCTTCTGAATATGGACAGCGGACAGCCTCAAACGCGAATTCGGGTTGGATACACGGATGAGACTTTTGAATTTCCGATAGAATTGCAGGATCATATTCTGGATATCCATATACCGGAGAGTTATTCAATCCCGCTGCATACGGTTGGAACGACGTATATGTTCCAGATTCAGTTTCCAGATGTCACTCCAGATCGATCTGTGGAGTTTTCAATTCCTTCAGTGGCGATAAACCAGGTTGTACCGTTGAAGATTTCACCCATCCGATTTTTATTGACGGCAGCGATGATCCTGTTGCTTTTTGCTTTTTGGCCGGGTTCCATTTTTTATGGGATCCGTCTTAATTTGAGATCAATCAAGCAGCGAACGCTGATTTTGCTGGTGATCATTGCCTTCTGCGGATGGTTCGCCTGGACAACATTCAGCAGTTACACCGGATCTGATACATCTTTTACAGAACAAAAATCGAAATTATCCCAGAGCTACAAGCAATATACGCAGTTAGTTGACGCATTGCTCGTTCCGCGTTATGCGCTGCTGGAAAAACCTGAAAAAGACATTCTGAATGCTGAGAGACCATATGATAAGACGTACCGGGATCATTACAACATCTTCTATGCCTGGGACACAGCGTTGTATCATGGCGCATATTATGTATATTTTGGAGTCGTTCCTGCTGTAACGGTACTTTTGCCTTGGAAACGAATCACGGGGAGCGATCTTGAACTGGATTACGCTTCTCTGCTGTTTTGCTGTCTGGGATTGGTTGGAATCTATGGTTTATATGCTTGTATCATCCGAAAAGCTTTTCCGCGCATTCCATTTCTGCTTTATTTAATGGGTTTTATTATCCTGGTCTGTACGCTTAATCTGACCTGGTGCCTGCGCCGCGGTCTTGTGTATGAATTGGCGATCTGTTCCGGCTTTTGTTTTATTGTATGGGCTGTCTTTCTAACCTGTCAGGCCTGGGATGTACGGCATTTTCGGAATTGGTTTTTGGCAGGGGGCGGTTTAGCTGCTGCCTTGGCGGTAGGTTGCCGCCCGACATTGCTTCTGGTTTCCATCCTGTTTCCCTTATTAATCATTCGCGGGATGAAGCAGGATGGAAAACTTCTGCAGCCGCAGCATTTGTGGAACCTGCTTTCCTTTGCAGTTCCTTATGCGTTAATTGGCTTGTTGTTGATGAAATACAATTATGAACGATTCGGCAGTATCTTTGAATTTGGCATTCATTACCAACTGACAGAAGCCAATGAGTCCGTCACATGGATCCGGACCGGTATCTGGGGTACTACGCTGGCTATGCTGCATTACTTGTGGACTCCTCTGAAGCTGAGCATGGATTTTCCTTTTTTCCATCTATCTGAAATTCAAATTCCATACAACGGTTTTTTGCTGCATGCAAAGGAGACTTTCGGATTATTCAGTTTTCCGATTTGCTGGTTGCTGCTGATCCTTGGAAAATTTCGAAACCGTTTACAGTCAAAGGGGTTGTGGACAATTTGCATCTACTGTTTGCTGATCGGCGTCCTGTTGTGCGCAGCTTGCAGCCAGTTTTCAGTTGTAACGCGCTATATGGTTGATTTTGCCTGGTTGTTCGCTTTTCCTGCAATTTTGGCGCTCTTTTGTCTGTACGAACTGTTTGAAGAGAAAGGTATGAAACCATGGGCAGAGGGCGCTGCCGTTGTGTGTATGGCAGCCGGAATTGCAATTTTTGCGGTCATATCCGTAACTGGTGAAGATAACTGGTTCCAAAGGATTAATCCGGTGTATTTTAGACAATTGGCATATCAATTTGAGTTTTGGAAATAATTACCCTGATGGATTATGGAACACCGGATTTATTTGCCGGAAGATAGCTTCGCCGGGCTGGCGCTTTCCTCGCAATGATAATTTACCTTGTGCGTACCCATGAGTATCTCGAAAGAGTGCCTTGAAATTACCAAATTTGAGCGTAAAATTATTTTTTTTTCAAAAAGTGAGAAACTCAAGTCCTATGAAACAAAAAAACCACCGGTTTAGCCGGTGGTTATGAGTTAGTTCGCAGAAGTTTAGTAATTTACACTTCGGACTTCAAAGTAAGATTGTGGATGATTGCAGGTCGGGCAGATTTCCGGCGCTTTCTTGCCATAATGGAGATGTCCGCAATTTCTGCAGATCCAGACGACTTCTTCATCTTTTTCATAGACCGTTTTATTGTCTTTATTGGCAGCCAATTTGCGATAGCGTTCTTCGTGGCTTTTCTCAATTTTCGCTACCATTTCAAATTTTGCAGCGATTTCTTTAAATCCCTCTTCACGAGCAACTTCAGCAAATTCTTTATACATCTGGGTCCATTCATAATTTTCACCGGCTGCGGCATCCAGCAGATTCTGGCTGGTTTCAGCGATACTTCCGCCATGTAAATATTTGAACCATAGTTTGGCATGTTCCCGTTCATTTCCAGAGGTCTCTGAGAAAATTGCAGCAATCTGTTCGAAACCGTCTTTTTTTGCTTGTGACGCATAATAGGAATATTTGTTGGTTGCCTGAGATTCGCCTGCAAATGCGGCCATTAAATTTTGTTCGGTTTTTGATCCTTTAAGTTCCATATTTTTCCTTTCATTTTTTTGGGCCGGTTGAGAAATCAACTGACCCGTGATGATATCAATTGTTCGAGAGCGATTTTTTTCTGGAAAACCCGGTTCTATGGCAGCGATTCCAAATATGGGAAGGATTCTATGTAATTGTGTTGTTTTTGTCTTTTGTGCAATCACAACACAACTACATATTTTTTCCCTTTTTTTGTAAAAGCCTTTTCATGATTTCAAATGACTGATTCACTGCTACGATTCTTATCACAATCAATTCGTCAATGACAGAACTGCATCAGCAATTTCCACAGTAAATTTTGAAATTGGAATTAACACCACCCGTTCGGTTAGGATAATTCTTCGAAATCCGCCTTGCTTAACCCGCAAACGGGGCAGCACCAATCCGCCGGAAGATCCTCAAATGCAGTTCCGGGAGCAATACCGCCATCGGGATCACCAACGGCAGGGTCATAAATATATTGACAAGCTGGGCATATATACTTTTTCATTCGGACTCTCCTTTAAGATGATAATTCTTGTTATCCTTATAATGATATTTGATAACATTCATATTGTATTTTAACATATTTATGAATTACGCCACGTGTTTCGTCGCAGCGATATTCGAAATAGGAGAATGTTTATTTGTTGTTGTGATGGCATTGCATATCGCACAAAGCCATCACAACAACAAGTTTTTATCGATTGATTCAAAAAGCAAGTCTATTATTCGCATTGCCGGCAAAACGGATTCATCGCTGCCGGCAGGTTCTATCTTTATGGGAGTAGTTCGTAGTTGATCCATACCAGTGTCAACCCGATCCAATCCCGCAAATGCCATGTGAGCCAGGAAAAAATATTGTAGACAGACTGATCTGCGGCAACCGATACCGCTTTTACGCCATAGTGGTCGCAGGTGTACAGTGCTCTTGTTGTATGGAAGCCTTGTGTGACTAAGACAGCAGAATCCTTGCCGAATTGATCTAATGCATGGAAACAGGTCAGTGCAGTGTCCATGCCTGCAGGATCCTTCAGCACAGCCTGTTCTGGAACATCCTGGTTTATTGCCAGATCGGTCATCACATCCACCTCATTTCGGCTCTGATCTGAATTGTCGCCGCTCATAATGATGGATTTCACCAAACCGGAATGATACAGCTCGACAGCCGTATTGACGCGGTCTCGTAAAACACTGGATGCGGTTCCGTTTTGATAAACGCCAGCTCCAAAGACAAGTGCGGTGTCATACGGAAGCGTTTTGATTTCTGTGAGTGTGTATTTTTGTGGATCGTACCGGATGGTTAAAATCACTGCAGGAATTTGATAGAGAACAACAAAGATAACTGAAACCCAGCAGAAAATCCTGAACAGCAGGTGCTCTCTTGCCAGAATTCTGAGCATCACAAAAGCCGACCAGATCATCCGCCAAAAGAACAGAAAATTGATTCCGACAAGGCAAAAAAAGAATGTAAAGCGAAGGGATATCCCTCGATCCAGTTTTAATATCCAATACCAGTACCACGTTTGCCAGAATACAGCGAAAAGACTGGTGCCAAACCAGACTGCTGCCAGTCGAAAAGGCTTCTGCGCTCTGATCACATTTTTCAGCAGCGGAATCAGATCCCGAAATGAGCGCTGGCTCCCTTTCGGTTCATCCGCCGATACTGGATTGCATTTCCAATCATAGATCTTAAGAAGCCAGGAAAACAGCAGCCAGATTCCAAATGTCGGAATTGTCATACCCAGAATGTGGATCACTGCAGCCGATTCCCGAATTCCAACGCCCATATAAAAACCTTCGAGAGCAGTTACCGCAAGGTCACCGATGACAAGAATGATCCAATTGAACATAGAGTTATTATACTTGATCAATAATTCAAGGAATTACAGGTTGTAATTCGAAAATTGAAAATAATTCTTTGTTGTTGTTATGTTTTTGCGCAAAGCGCAAAAACATAACAACAAATTCCCTCTTGTCATTGCGAGCCCTGCAAGGGCGTGGCAATCTCCTAAACAATGTGCAAAGTGTGCCACACGAGAAAAGATAGCTTTGTCGGGCTGACGCCCTCCTCGCAATGACAGTTCTATAATTAATGGTGATTTTT
>NZ_DF968180.1:664096-674873 GCF_001192795.1 Flexilinea flocculi
CCCTCTTGTCATTGCGAGCCCTGCAAGGGCGTGGCAATCTCCTAAACAATGTGCAAAGTGTGCCACACGAGAAAAGATAGCTTTGTCGGGCTGACGCCCTCCTCGCAATGACAGTTCTATAATTAATGGTGATTTTTATGAAATTATTCGATAACAATTCCGATGTAATGGATGAAATCTGTCATTGCGAGCCCTGCAAGGGCGTGGCAATCTCCTAAACAATGTGCAAAGTGTGCCACACGAGAAAAGATTGCTTTGTCGGGCTGACGCCCTCCTCGCAATGACAGTTCTATAATTAATGGTGATTTTTATGAAATTATTCGATAACAATTCCGATGTAATGGAAGAAATCTGTCATTGCGAGCCCTGCAAGGGCGTGGCAATCTCCTAAACAAAGTGCAAAGTGTGCCACACGAGAAAAGATTGCTTTGTCGGGCTGACGCCCTCCTCGCAATGACAGTTCTATAATTAATGGTGATTTTTATGAAATTATTCGATAACAATTCCGATGTAATGGAAGAAATCTGTCATTGCGAGCCCTGCAAGGGCGTGGCAATCTCCTAAACAAAGTGCAAAGTGTGCCACACGAGAAAAGATTGCTTTGTCGGGCTGACGCCCTCCTCGCAATGACAGTTCTATAATTAATGGTGATTTTTATGAAATTATTCGATAACAATTCCGATGTAATGGAAGAAATCTGTCATTGCGAGCCCTGCAAGGGCGTGGCAATCTCCTAAACAAAGTGCAAAGTGTGCCACACGAGAAAAGATTGCTTTGTCGGGCTGACGCCCTCCTCGCAATGACAGTTCTATAATTAATGGTGATTTTTATGAAATTATTCGATAACAATTCCGATGTAATGGAAGAAATCTGTCATTGCGAGCCCTGCAAGGGCGTGGCAATCTCCTAAACAATGTGCAAAGTGTGCCACACGAGAAAAGATTGCTTTGTCGGGCTGCTGTATTTTTTGAATAGCCGAGGAAAATCTTGGGATGAAGCCAATAATTCCAATCTCCCTGTCCAACACTTTTGTGTCAGCCCAGGACATACCCTGACAATCCGACTGCGGCTTGCGGATAATACGTACCCTGGAAGGTGTGGGTATCATTCAGCGTATACGTAATGAGATGATAGCGATGTTTGCCTACCATGCGCCCGGAAAGCCGGTTTTGCAGGACTGTTTTCAGACTTCCGGCAGTGAATTCAAAAGCGGACAACTCTGCAGCATTCGTATTGCTGCTGAAATTGGCTGTGTCGGTGTCGATGCCGATGCCGAGCATGGAACAATTGGAATTTATCAGGTTGGAAAATCCCATCCCCGTCAATGTCAGATCCGCAAAATCCAAGCCGATCACCGCCGAAACGAAAAGTCCGTTATCGGCTGCATACGGCACCCAGGCATTTTGTACCGGATTGGGAGCGCTGGGTATAGCGCATAGTTTTCGCAGCGGTCGTTTGAAAGGATGATATAAATTCCAGATATTGCGGTCGCTCAATGTATCCCGACTGTATCCTTCCGAGGAAATTCCGATTGTTCCGACGTAACGCCATTTCTTAGCGGATGCAAGCACTGGAATGCCATCCTGATAACTGAGCGCTTCGGAGCGCGTCGTTAAACCCGTCCATTCAACCGCTGACAAACCGATGCTGCCATAGGTGTTGAATCCGACGAAAATATCATAACAATATTCCGGCTGTAAACCGGACAATGGCAGACTTAATTGCGTAAAGGGACACATCAGCCAGCCATTTTCCTCGCTGAAAAGTGAAATCTTGTTTCCCAGACAGGGTGTGAAATACAGGGTGTCCTGAGACGGGATGTCCGCTGACGGGAAAGGTTCACCGGATGCCAGCGTCAGTCTGCCCTGACAAATTTCCGGTTTTTGCAGGGAAGACAATATTTTGTTGGATGCAAAGTCTGTCACTGTGTGACTGACAATCTTTTTCCCGTTCCAATAAAAGCGGCCAATCAGCTTTTTACCGGTATCTTCCGATGAGGAAGCAGAGACCGACAGGGTGAATCCAGCTGAATTGGCTGACTTGACTGCGAAAATCCATAAAACTGCTGACGCAGGAAATTCAGCGGCATTGATCTCGTGCGTCAGGCTTGTTTTCATCACCGCAGGCTGTCCGTCAATCATCATGGCGCAAGGATTTGCTGCGGATGCGGTCAGTGTCAGTGTTGTCTCATTGCCGGAAAGTTGAATGGAGGAACAATGCTGGTATAACAACTCCTGAATCGTGGCAGTGAGACCTTCTTCTCCTCCGAACCGGATCGCGTCTGCCCGTAAATGGTTATATTGACTGGCTAACGTTGTTTCGCCTGCTGTAACATCCTTTGATAGTGGATATGTCATGGAGTACCTCATTTTTTCGAAAAAATATGTTTCGTGTTCTGGAATCCATCTGTTCCAGTTGTGTAGCGATTGCCACACAAAAAGAGATTGCTTCGTCAGGCTGACGCCTTCCTCGCAATGACAATTTGCCATGTACATCACCCTGAGCATCTTGAATTCGTGTTTTGGAATCTATCTGTTCCAGTTGTGTAGCGATTGCCACACGAAAAGAGATTGCTTCGTCAGGCTGACGCCTTCCTCGCAATGACAATTTGCCATGTGCATCACCCTGAGCATTTCGATTTACTGGACTTTTCCATATATTGGAAAATCCGTTTTGAAATCATAGCTTTCTTATCCCCAGATGGCTGCGCCCCAGGTGGATCGCAGTTCTTCGGTTTCCAGCCATAATGATTCTGTGCTTTCAAGCGGAATATCGACCATCACCCTGGTAGTCAGATGAATTTCAAGTTTCTCTGCCTGTTGATAAATGGTATGAATCACCGCATGTTCTTCGCAGCATAATCCTTGAATCGTTCCGGTCCGTGTTGTAAGACGGATATTGGTTTTCTCCAACAGGATGGCGTTCAATCTTTTTTGAATCTCGTTCGAGGAAAGCATGTACCACGAGCCGTCCGGACATAACATCCGATCTGCGATCAGGATGGTAAACCACAAATGACGGACCTCGATGGGTTCCAGATTTACAGAATTGCTGTCCGGCCAATATACTTCATAATGTATCCGAACTCTTGGACCGTCGAGGTCCGATGGAATCTTGTGCAGAATCAGCGGTAAATCCGCATGATTTCTGTGCTTCAGGATTACATCGCAATTGACTCCGGGTATCCAAATAGCTTCTGTCATAGCTTCCTCCTCATATTTCGAACCGTTGATCGTTAAGGTGTAAAACGGCTGTACGCAATTCAACCATTCGATCCGATTCACAGCGATTCCAAATAAGAATGGAATTATTCGAAATGCATATCCGGATTTCGAATTGCTGACGGATTCAGCGATCTGCTGAAAAGCCGACGGTCGGCAGTGCATGGTTGTACTCGCTCATGGTGATGGACAGTGCCTCCAGATCTTGCAAAAAACGCTGGATCAGAACGGCACTCTGTCGGATCAGTGTTTCGTAGTCTTCAGCCCCTCTTCCAAAAACTTCTGTGATGGATGCTGCCCGTATTTGCATGGCATACCCGGATCCTCCGCGACATATGATTTCCATGTGCCCATCCGGTACAGAAGTAATCGAAGCGTTATTAAGATGCGCAATGGTATGCGCTTCAGAAAGCTCCAACAGCGCTTTTCCACCGCTGACAATGTCGAAATCCGAATCCATGATGGTGATGAGACAACCGCTGTTTGTACGCTGGCAGCGATAGGAATTGACTGATCTGAACCGCTGTCCGCTGGAACACTCGGCATTGCCCGTACGGATACCGAAAATTAGTCGTTCCGGTTCGATGATCAGCGGTACGAAAAATTGAAAGCGGTTGATCGGCATGATCGGGACAGTCTGCTCCATTTTTTTTGGTAAAAAACGGTCATAATCTTTTAATGCGAACTGCAATCCTGTGCGGATCATATCCTCGCTGTAACGTTTCTGATTTTCATCACCGGTCAAAATTGAGATCATCGATTTGTAATCTTCAAATGTTTTCATTGATCGTCCTAAAGAACCAAGCTGTTACCAGCAATGGATGTGCCGCTGCCGCCGGAAGGCAGAAAAGCCTGGTATCTTAAAAAACTGAGGTAAGCCAGTTGAAACAATTTTCTTGTATATGCGGTGTTTTCGATTCGTGTATGGCTTTGTATATCCAGAAATCCGAATGCATATCCGCCGGCAAAATACGTTTCAGGATCAAATGCAGCATTCAGAATGATCGTGACCGTGTTGTATTCCATGATCAGTGAAGCCATGTATGCAGCCCGTAATAGAAAGCTGACCTTCTTGCCGATTGTATTGTTGAATGTGATGGTTCCATTATTCAGATAGATTTTCGAATTGCGCTTCGCATAGATATAAGATCCGAAAGAATAAATACTGCTGTCGCTTTGAAAATCCAGCGTGGCATTTTGAATTTCGACCTGAGCTCCATAATCGGCTGTCAGGATTCCTCCTTCGGTTTGATGCGCATTATCATAGGATGAGATCAGCGTCATGTCATGTATTTTCAGGTTGCAGCGATAACCGGACGCTGTCAGAACACTTCCTCCTCCGGAATTGCAGATCGTTCCATTGCGGATGATCAAAACCCCGGACCCGGATAAGCCGCCTACTGTCAGCTTTGTCGTGATCGAGTACACTTGGGAACAACAATCGATGGTTACGTTGAATGCCCGTGTATCCAAGCCATAAACAACGCGAAGCGCGTTGGTTACTGTCTTGAATGGCGATGTGGAAGAAAGTCCGTCATTCAGATCATTTCCGGTAGAACTGTTGACATAGTAAGTGCGGTTCGCCGTGAGTGTTTCTGGTGTCAGCGAATAGAACTTCTTCAATTTTCCAAACAGGACAGACAGGCTTTCTCCGGAAATCAGCGTCTCTCTGGCAGATGCTTCGCTGAAGGCTGCAGTGATGGCTGATCCATCCCCAGCCTGAATCGACCCAGGCACACCCTGGGGACCGGTTTCTCCCCGGATGCCTGGTTCGCCCGGATCGCCTTTCAGATCGGTATAGGCAAATTCAGCCTTTCCTTCTTGCCGGACACCCAGTCTGGTTCCGTCCCAGTTGAATTCCAACCCCTTTCCATTTTCCCCTTGCAGACCTGTCGTGATGGATACGACCGGTTCCACTGATTCTCCGGATACGATGATCTTTTCTTCGGTCAAATGAATTTCACCTGCTGCTGATTCTTCAAGGATGAAAATTGTATTTTCCATTTTACGGTTCTCCATTTAACGGGTAACCGAAGGAAACACATCGAAATTACCGCCGATATAGTATTTCACCGCCCCGTTGGCATCGATGGTTCGTAAATCGTACACATAGCGGCCAGCCGGAATGGCAGCGCTTTCTGCGGCGTCCAGAAACAGATTGATAATTCCTGCATCTCCCTGTATCGTGCAGGATATCTCCGCCGTCAGCTCTTCTGTCCATGCTGTTGTCCGAATATGACATTCTGCCGTCCGTCCGCTCAAGTTAATCACGGATCCTGCCGCATCTTTAAAATACAGTGTCCGTTGAAACGTCTCTCCGTTTTGCACACTGAAATCATGTTTGATCAAACGATACCTCCCTATCTCAGCAATTTAAATTTGAATTGACTTTTCGAATCGATCACGGAAATGTGTTGTTATTATGGTTTTGCACAAAGCGTAAAACCATAATAACAACCAATCATCATTCCAGTTTTCGAATCACTGAATCTGAATGCGGATTTTTGCGCCGTGGCGATTAATCAGTGTTACTTCATTCTTTTTTATTGCCCAATCCAGCAGATCCTGCGGATGAAGCGATGCGATGGAGCAAGCCTCGGAAAGCACATGATCGATCGTATTGCTGGAAAAGCTGACCGGTTTGTGTTCTGCCGGGTTTTCTTCTGCCGTTTCCTGTGTATCCGGATAATGGATAACCTCTGCAGCGTAACCTTTGGATTCAGAGATTTTTCTTCTGCTCATGCTGATTCCTTTTTTGACAATCCGTCTTCCAGCGCGACGCCAAGGATATACGCCATGATGACGCTGATGCTGTTGGATGCCGCCTCTTCACTGATCGGAAAATCAGGTGCGACGATGGATAGAATTGAAAATAGTACGCCGACAATTGCCGCCCAGAATTTTCTGGATTTTAATAACTGTTTTCCCATGATTTCACTCCTCCTGTCAGGGCGGAGAAATCCGCCCTGGTTGTTGAAATTGATAATGAAGCAATGGATCTTACCGGCAGATCGCTGCCGGATCAGGTGTCTGCAACGTTGGATTTGTATAAAGGCCGATAATCCGCAACAAAAACACTTAAGAAATGCCGGGCTTTGATGCGCACCTCATCATGTGTAAACAGTGCGCCGCTCAGCTGGTTATCGGCAATGTAAATTTCCGGCATTAATCCGAAGCGTTCTCCGACATAGATCGCCGGAACCAGCGCCGGATCCGCAACGGCTGCCCAGTCGGATGGATCCGAAAATTCGGGGCAGGTAATCACATCCCCAAAGTGTCCGCGCTGCATATTTTCGGAGGTGTAATCCGCTTCCCAGGCGAAAGTCGGATATAGAATGCGCTGCGCTGTCAGCCGCAATGCGCGCGGCACAATCAGATAACGGGCATCAACTGCCATTTTAGGCGCTGTCCCTTCATCTTCCACCAGCAGTTCCTGATCGTAGATCGCCTGGCTGGCGGTCTCCCAGGCCGTGCCGGAGAGCGCGGACGTCCCAAGATTTTTGTGATGCGTTGCGTCAAATACTTTATAGGTATCCGCCATGGCCGGACCGACTCCGCTGTTGGCTGTGAACACTGCCCCGATCAGACTGGAAAGCCGGCGCAGCCCTGCGGTTGCCAGTTTGTTAGGGTATTGCCGCAACCGCAGCGTGTCATCCCGTTCGAACATTTCAATTGTCAGACCCAGATATCCGCCGTATTTTGTCCATGCTCCGGTTTCTGCGGAATCGCTGACGCCCAATTCGGTGTACGCTTCCCCTTCGGTAACGGAAGGCAGCAGCGAGATTTCGCCGACCAGAATGCCGGTGATGGTCTGCAGCGAATTGAAATGCTCAATGGTCACAATCGGTTCCCACCAGCGATATCCGCTGGCGCCTAATTCTTCCCAACGCTGAGCGACCAGTTTGTTGAGCGCATTTTTGAGAATTCCCGGCAGATCGGCGCTGGCAGAAAAATGAGCCCGAGACAAATCATACCCGCCATGAAAGTCATAATCTCCCGTCATCAGCGTATACAGCTCGCGGATACCGCTCAGCTGCTGTGTATCCAACCCGCGCAGTTTTTCAGGACGTTTCGCTCCCAGCAGATCATGTACTGCGGCGTTGATCTGATCGCTGCTGTTGTACATCGCATCGAGCCTGCTGCTGATTCCGCTGACGGATTCGCCAGCCATCAGAGACGAGATCAAATTGTGTGCATCGTCGATGGCTTCAGTCAGTTCATTCGGTTCAAAAATTCGATTCGTGAATTGTTTGCGGACGCGTTCCGAAACCGGCTGCGGCAATTTGGCACTGCCCAGCGCTGAATCCAGCAGATGTTTGCACATTTCAATGCGCAATGAACGTGTTTTCGCCGCATCCTGGGATAGTTCGGACACCTGATTGGATGTGTCCATCAGCGTTCGAACTGCCGGTTCGTTATCCGATATCTGATTGGATAAGTTGTCGGTTTGGCTTTTTTTTATTACGTTGTTCAGCACTCTGGTGAAGGCGCCGCCGCGTGCCGGATCCGCTACGAGATCGACGGAATAAATATGTAGAATCTGCAGGACTTTGTTTCCCTCATGCGTAAACGATAAATCGGCGGAAAAACCGACATTCGGATTGACTTTCTCAACGGACAGCGTTTGTTTCCCCAACTCAATCAGCAGGTCTGCAGCGGGTCCGAGCGGCTTCAGATGACAGCGGACGCCTTGTGACGCCTCATCCCAGACCGGTTCGTTCAGTATCCCGGCAAGGTCGCGGATGCTGTGTCCGGCGGGATTGTTGATGTCCTCATGATCAATGAAACAATGAACCTGATTGAATAATGGCGTGGCAGCCATCAGCGTCTCCCTTGAAAAAACCCAGCCGTTTCCTTCTCCTGCTGTGATGGCCAAAATTTCAAAGGATTCACCGCTTTTGACCGGTGTGCCTTGCAGCGTCAGTGTGCCGCGCGTCGTGTTTGGCGTGCTGTCCGATTGACCGCATCGTTTTTGTGAATCCATAGGTTGCTGCGATAAATTCATAGCCTTTCGTCCCTTTCTGTGTTTCATGATTGTAGAAAATTTATTCTATTTCAAATCATAAAAAAACAATGGAAGAAAGGCAATACCAAAAATTGGTAGGGGCAAGTAAGGGCGAAGGCATCCACGTCAGGCAAACCTGGAATAGGATATCGTAGTGGCGAAGCATCCGACATGAGCAAACCTGAAATAGAATCTCGTAGTGGCGAAGCATACGACATGAGCAAACCATGGTTAAGATCGAGACGATTGTCGTATGCTTCGCCCCTACGGATGCAACGATTGCAATGTCAAACAACCAGGTGATATTATTGATCGGTGCCGTGGGGGGAGATTTTGAATCCGTCCATAAAACGATTTATCGTTAGGATCTTGTATCGTAATGGCGAAGCATCCGACAATCGTCTCGATCTTCACCATGGATTGATCATGTCGGATGCTTCGCCATTACAAAGATCATTATCCACCTCTTTGCCCCTACCCTGCATTTATTAAACAGAAAGAGCCCCCGAATAAACTCGAGAGCCCTTTCCTAAACGAAAAAATTCATTACAGAATTTACTCCGTTTCAAGCGCCCCACTGTGGGGAAGCCAATCTCCATGTGCTGGAGTTATTTTTACAATACAGTGAATTTGATTAAAATTCAAGAGGATTCACTTTCTTTTGAGAATTGATATAAAAAAAAGGATCCGGAATTGACCGGATCCTTTTCAATTCCATTAATCAGATTACAGCGGTCTGGCAAAGACGACACGGCGATTGAGATAGCCGCCATCGGCAGATTCGTTTTCACAGGTAATCAACACAAGACCATTTTCAACTTCGGTTGCCTTTTTCTGCACAGCTGCGAAATCGTCCGGTTCAAAGAGCTCATTGGCATAAACACCATACTCAATCAGATCTCCGGAAGCGTTGCGCACAAAAATGCGGTCATTTTCTTCCAGATCCATCAGGAAGAGGAACGGTCCGGCTTCGAGATTGTTCAAGTGATTGTGTGCGGCGATGAAACTGGTTCCTTCACCCGGCAGTGCGCTGCCTTGCAGCAGTCCGGCCTGGTCACCCAGCCAGTCTACAGCCCAACTGTCTTCATCTTCCGGAACAATAACCAGATTGGCGGTTACGTCCAATACAGGCACGTCAATGGAGATACCCAGTGTGTCATAAGCCATGGAAGCAGGCTGCTCACGCAGGAGTGTCATATTTTTGGTTGAGAATCCGGTGCATGGCAGTTTCGGATTCGGAAACCGATCTGGCTGATCCGGATCACGCGGCCGTTCTTGTCTTGGAGGATAGCACTGGTCGCCTTCGCGGCAATTGGGCACACGATACCATTCAATGTCTGAGGGCGATGCAAAATCTGGCGGTGTGGCAAAACCTCCAAACGGCGGTTCCCCGGGCCATTGCTTGGCAACCAGCGGCTGGTCTTCTGTCGCCGTTGTCAAAGAGGCATCCATACTCAGTTGTTCTATCGGAGCAAAGAACTCAGGCGATAACTCCAGCGTTTTACTTTCAAGCGGAATATCCACGGATATCCATTGCGGATAGAGATCCAGATTTGCTTGAACAGGAATCAGTTGCCCGAAAGTATAGGAGTCTCCATCCAGATCAGCACTTGTATTCCAGGAATCGAACAGGAATCCTGAACGAACCAGTGGGTCCGGTTGATTTTCTGCATTCAAACCCAGGTTTCCAAGAATTATGCATTCCTCACCTGCCTGGTATAGCTTCTGATCAACGGGTACGGAACCGCTGTCGGAAAGGGTATCATGATAAATCACCTGAAAACCTTCAGATTGAGGTTCTTGCACTTCGATTCCTTCAGAATCGATAATCGTCAGCAAAACATCGGCGTAGCTTTCATTGTAGAATAGCTGATCATTTTGAACTGCTGTGACGCGGAGTTTATAGGTTCCAACCTGACTGAACACTTCACTGTTGCAGCCGACAAATGCGGTTCCGTCAATGGAACAGGCATAAGAAATCTTGGGGGATGGATCGGTTATTTCTTCAACGCCGTCGGTGTATTTCACCTCGACCGGGAACAACGTGTCAGCAGAAATCAGCCAGGTAAAGTCTCCAGTAAAATACACCGGGCTGGTTTGTTCTTTCACACTGATTGATGAGCTGCAGTAATCCGCGGCAGTACAAACTGGATCTGCGAATACCGTGGTTGTGATGGCGAATAAGCTACAGATCAATAATAAATAGATAATTGTTTTTTTCATGTAAATGATCCTCCATTCTTGTTACGAAAGGATTTTTCCAGCGGCAAAAAGAAGCATGCCGAAAGTTCCTTTTTTTCATTCGAAGCATTATAAAAATACTTCTGTTCCTCATTCGTTGCAAGGGATATGCCAAAATGAACTTTTAATAAATTATTCTAAAAATGTAATTTTATAAAAAAAGGTAATAACCAGCTTTATGAATTAGTTGGTGTAACATATTTTCTGTAAAATAAAGAACCTTAACAAAAGAGGTGAGTCAGAAGTATCCTTATAGTAACCAAACCATAAAAGGAGACTAGAAATGACTCACCCAAATAATTATACCTTT
>NZ_DF968181.1:0-336945 GCF_001192795.1 Flexilinea flocculi
GGCATTACTGATGGAGACCTGCGAAGAATGGCAGATCGGAAAACATTTTTGTACTGGCAAGTTTATGAATTCTTAAAGATCTATGGATATTTCAGACTCTAATTTACAGAAAAAGGGTTGCATAATCATGAATTATGGAAAAATCCATGTTGATTATGATGCTTTATCGTTTGCTCAAAAACAACCCGATTATTTATTTTCTCTCTTTTCTTATAAGGGCTTTTTGAATTTCGCATTACCGAGAAACAACTGTTGATAGATTTTTCACCTGGATTGAATCATATGAATAGATTGCCACGTCGGGCTGACACCCTCCTCGCAATGACAGGTCGGTGTGTACCCCGCAGTCTTTGTCATTGTTATTACCATGTCATTTCGAATCCCCGCAGGGGTGAAGCAATCTCCTAGCCTGTTAGTAAAGATTGCCACGTCGGGCTGAGGCCCTCCTCGCAATGACAGGTCGGTGTGTACCCCGCAGTCTTTGTCATTGTAATTACTCTGTCATTGCGAATCCCCGCAGGGGTGAAGCAATCTCCTAGCCTGTTAGTAAAGATTGCCACGTCGGGCTGACGCCCTCCTCGCAATGACAGGTCGGTGTGTACCCCGCAGTCTTTGTCATTGTTATTACCCTGTTGGGACGAACCCCCGCAGGGGTGAAGCAATCTCCTGGCCTGTTAGTAAAGATTGCCACGTCGGGCTGATGCCCTCCTCGCAATGACAGGTCGGTGTGTACCCCGCAGTCTTTGACATTGTTATTACCCTGTTGGGGCGAATCCCCGCAGGGGTGAAGCAATCTCCTTGCCTGTTAGTAAAGATTGCCACGTCGGGCTGACACCCTCCTCGCAATGACAGGTCGGTGTGTACCCCGCAGTCTTTGTCATTGTTATTACCATGTCATTTCGAATCCCCGCAGGGGTGAAGCAATCTCCTAGCCTGTTAGTAAAGATTGCCACGTTGGGCTGAGGCCCTCCTCGCAATGACAGGTCGGTGTGTACCCCGCAGTCTTTGTCATTGTAATTACCATGTCATTGCGAATCTCCGCAGGGGTGAAGCAATCTCCTAGCCTGTTAGTAAAGATTGCCACGTCGGGCTGACGCCCTCCTCGCAATGACAGGTCGGTTTGTGCCGGGCATTCCATTAACCATACTCTGTATATGTCTTCAGTTAAGGATTCTATTCTCCCTACGCTATGCAAGTGAGGGATTTCATTAATACCTAAATAAAAACGCGATACGGCAGTTGCCATATCGCGCTTTTATCATTAAGAATAATTATTTTACAGCGGTTTGGCAAACACGACGCGCCGATTGAGATATCCGCCATCGGTCGATTCATTTTCACAGGTGATCAGAACTACCGAGTTCTCAAATTCGGATGCTTTCTGTTCAACGAGATCAAAATCATCCGGCTCAAACAGTTCATTGGCATAAACCGTATACGTGAGCAGTTCATCACCGTTACGAACAAAGATACGATCGTTTTCTTTCAAATCCAAAAGGAAGAGGAACGGGCCGGCTTCGAGATTGTTCAGATGATTATGCGCGGCTATGTAACTGATACCCTGTCCGGGAAGGACACTGCCTTCCAGCAGACCGGCGCGGGCACCCAGCCAATCCACTGCCCAGCTTCCGCCTTCTTCCGGAACAGAGACCAACTCTGTTTGGACATCCAGCACTGGAATTTCAATCGCGATGTCAAGCGTACTGTAAGCCAGGGCTGCTGGTTGCGGGCGCAATAATGTCATATTCCTGGTCGAGAATCCGGTATTTGGCATGTGCGGCCGAAATGGATCTTGTTCTTCCTGCCTTCCCGGAATTCTTGGATTGCCAATAACATACCAGCCTTCCTGCCCCGGTTCTCCATCCGGACGCGGGAAATTCGCTTCCCAATGCGGATAGAGGACCAGATTGGTATCAAATGTGAATGGATACGTTCTTCCGATGAGGTAGTCGTCACCTGAATATCCATCCGGGCTGGTATTCCATTTCTGAAAATGATAACCAGTACGGATCAGCGGATCGACAGAGTTATTGTTGAGAATTGTAAAAGATTCACCTGGATCGTACGGATTCTTGTTGTCGGTCGGAGCAGTACCGCTTTCTGTCAGTGTTCCCGGATCATAGACGATGCCATGTCCCCATTTTGCAAGCAGAGTGATATCGGAAGTAATCTCAAATGTTGGTATATATTCGGGACCGTATATTGTGTCCGGATCGGTTTCGATATACCATCCGCCGAAGAAATACCCGCTGCGTCCAAGCAGACCAGTATTACCGGAAACGGTTACTGGTTGATCCAGCACATATCCTGTTGTATCGACCGGTACGGTTCCAGAGTCTGCACCGTTTCCGTCATAGGTCACTGTAAAGAAGAATGTATTCTCACCCGGGACGAAAGATCCGTCTGAATCGCCGAAATTCGGGCTGGTTGAGGTGAATTTCGCGTAAAACGGATTGATGCCATCCGGAAGGTTTTCGAACACGACTGTCAGCGGAATCAAACCGGAAACCTCCTGACAGGCAATTTGATTTTCCGGACTCATCGCAGCGTCACTGAATAGACAGACCGTGCCGGAAATCGGACTGCCAGAACCGGGGATCTGATTGTCGACGGTAATGGCGATTCGCAATACATTATCTTCAGGCCAGGTCGCCTTCAGTTCCGTTTCAGCCGGTGTGATCTCCAGCATGGCGCTTAATTCGGACAGATCACCGTTATGATTTTCATTTTCTGCGATTTCCGCAGTGACATAATAGGTACCGGCATCAACCGGGACGTTGCCGACTTTGCTGACAGCTTCTGCATCGAAATTGGCAGGGCTGCTCAATCCAGGATCCGTATAGTAATTGAAGGTAACGATGTCGGAATCCAGCAAGGTTACCAGATTGGCCGGAGTTGCCAGCGATGTCCTGTACAGGTAAAGATCCGATTCAAGCCAGGGTATCGGATTTCCGGTGTAGGGTTCGGTACGCGATAGTGTCGTAAAATCGATCGCCAGGTCAGAAATTGGTTCAATGGTCAGCAGTTTTGCCGGATTTGTAGTATCACCCAGGAAATTCCCGTTGGTATCATCTGGAATGGTGGCAGTCACGCAGTAGGAACCGACCAGTATGGGGGCGCCGGAAAGCGGAGTTGTATCGCAGGAAGAATCACCTGCATAGTCATAGTATGAATAGGTCGGTGCGTCGTAGACCAGTCCGGTGATGGCAGGATTTCCGGCGACATTTAACGGATGCGATGTACTGTCCTCCAGCTCCGGATGCGGCAGTCCATTGTAAGGAACGATCAGTTCAGACGGAGACGCCCATTCAACGGATAACTGATTGGGAGTGATAGTCAATAATCTTGCAGGATCTGTGACACCACCCAAATAGTTTTCATTGCCGGAGGGGTCATCCGGGATTTCCGCTATCACACAATATGTACCGGCATCCGTTGGAGCCGATCCAATCGGGGTTGTATCACAGACCGATCCATCATACGAATAATAAGAGTAACCGGGAGTTGCTGAGAAACCGGAAATTTCCGGAGTACTGGTGACTGTAATTGGATAGGTGACGCTGTCTTCCAGCTCGTCATGAGGTTCCCCGTCGTATACAAAACTTACTGCATCCGAAGATGCCCAATCAACAGTAATCTGATTGGGTGTGATGGTCAGGATAACCGGCTGATCGGTTGTATCGCCCAGATAATTGATCTGAGGTGAGGCGTCATCAGCAACCGATGCATGCACACAGTATGATCCCGTATTGACTGGAGCACCTGCCAGACTGATGGAACCGCAGGTCGTTCCATCATAGGGATAATAGGTATATTGTGGATCAAAATCGATATTATTCGTTATTACCGGGTCTGATGTAATCGACAACGAATCCAGAGTTTCCAATTCGTGGTGAGCCAATCCGTTGTAGACGACTGAAATGTTGGATGGCGTTGCCCATTCCACAGTAAGCTGGTTGGGTGAAATTGTTAACCAATGCTCATAGGTGACTGCTGTATAATTCGAGGGCGTCGCCAGATTCCATGGGCTTGCTGCAGGATCTGAACTTGGTGAATAGGAGGCTTGAACATTATAAGGACTTGCTACATCTCCATCCCGTAGAACATACTTTGGCGCCGTCCCTTCAGAATCTGATCCATTGTCGGCTGTTGTCGTTAAAGTAGGATAGGTCGAATAGTAGAACAAAAAATGATCAAAATTTGCCTGAATTGTGGCAAGATCAGCAGATACAACGCTGTTGGAATCAACAGTTGCAGTTACTGGTTTTACTGTCCCGTCAAAAACAAAGTTTGCCGGCGAAGCCGCCCAGGTAACAGTCGGAGTTAACGGTTCAATTGTAAAGGGCCAATCGATAAATATGGCCTCTTCGTATCCGCCTTCAGCTCCGCCTGCTGTAAAATCAGCCGGTGATGCCGGAAGTACCGCTCTCAGATAATAAGACCCTGCGTCGATCGCATTGGTGCAACCATTGACATAGGGATCGACTAATGAAGTAGAACAGGAAAAAGTCAGGTCTGAAAGATTAAGATCGGGAGGTGTACTTATAGTGACATTAGCCGGAGTTGCATATTCATAAAATTCAGCTGTAAAATCAAAATAATTCCCGATATTTCCTGGCGAAGCCCAATCATTTGTGCCGTCATATAATATTGGAACTGACGGCGACTTATTTGTGATCGTAAGGCTTGTTGTACATCCGCCAGGAAGGCTGCAATCGGCGTCAGCCATGACCGTTGATGTCAAAGCGAAATAAAACAAAAGCGTAAAAAGTACCAGGAACAGACGATTTTTCATGATGGAACTCCTAAGAAGATAAGCTAAATTTCACTCGTATTTATGTTGCGGTATTTTCTTTCCTCAGCTTGTCTATTAATACCAAACTCAATTACTAGGAATAGCGCAATTAATATGCCATAATTCAAGTTTTGTGCCAAAATATTAATAAGAATTTCTCCCTCTCAACCTATGAGAAAAGGGCTTTTGATTTTTATATCACTTGAACGTAAACGTTGTTATTCAAAATTTGAATTTATATCTGGAATCAGCAATTTATAATATGTGGAGGATCCTTTGTTGTAGTGATGGCTTTGCGCTTTGCGCAAAAACATCACTGCAGCAAGTATTCCTCAATTGATCCGAATAACAAGTCTATATTTCGAACACCAGATGAAAAATATTACACATCCAATAATGAAAATAGGATTCTATTTTCATAGGAATTGCTAGATGAAACCTGTCATTGCGAGCCCCGTCGAGGCGTGGCAATCTCACCTGAACATGTAGGACAGAGCGCCATCCGGAAAGAGATTGCTTCGTCGGGCAATACCCTCCTCGCAATGACAGATTGTCGAGATGACGCCCTCATATCAATGACTGATTAATCCATGATTGATTCATTATATAAATCTTTGGCACAAAGCGCAAAATCAACATATCAATATATTTTCTCTCGCTAATCGAAAAGCATGTCCATATTTCGAACACCAGATGAAGAATATCACACATCCAATATTTAAGATTGGTCACAAAAGCTACACTATAATTACAACAAATTACGAAAAAAATTTCAATAAACCAGCAGTTCGAAATATGGATTGACTTTTCAAATAAAGAAAGAAATAATGGTGTTCTTATGGTTTGAATTACAGTGAAACAGTAGTTCGAGCTGCGATTGGAAATATGAATAGAATTATTTGCCGTTGCCTTATTTTTACGCTCCATGCAGAAACAAATGAAAAGCAAATTTTTCCGACTGATCCGATGAATCACCTGATTCCGGATCACAGTCAATGTGCAGAGAAGTAATAAGTTCTTAATATGAAAAATGTTGAAATTTATCGATTCGTTAAATCATCGGAGTTAAGCGAATGAAAAAAAAGCAATCGCATAGGGAAGAAAAAAATCAAACGAAACGAATGAAAAATAATTATTGGCTGTATCTGCCGAAATGGCTGACACGGATCTATATGCTGATCATGCTGGGATTATTCCCGGTTTACTTTGATAATTTTGGATTCACTGCGATATTACAGGCAAAATACAACTTTTTTTTCAATTTGACTGTCGGTTATCTGATCCTTCTGCTGATGATTTGCATCCTTCTCGTTTTGAAGCGAGTCTGGGTGGTTCCCCCGTTTCGAAAGATTCCGGGAAAAATCTGGCGTAGTACTGACATCCCGCAAAAAGCAATTTTTTGCTTGATGATCGTTGCGAGTATCTCTGCTGCTCTTGCGCCTGACAAGTCCATGGTGTGGAATGGTTTTGTCCGTTTTGAAGGATTGCAAACAAAGCTGTTGTACTGGTTGACATTTCTGGCAATATCCGTATTTGGAAGTTTCCATTGGACGCTGCTGTGCGCATTGTGGTGTTCCTCAACGTTCATGGGCGTAATATCAATCCTGCAATATACCGGAAAAAATCCTTTTACACTGTTTCCGGCAGGTACCTGTTATCTGGTCAGTGATTTAACCCGAATGTTTATCGGAACGGTCGGCAATATCGATTCGACAGCCGGGATGAGCTGTATTATGCTGCCGATCTTTTTCTGTTCCTTTGTCCTTTATCGGAACAGGTCTCGTTTCTTTTTGCTCATCCCATTGCTGTTGAATATTTTTGTCTTGTTGTTTACCGGTGTGCAGCAAGGTGTGGTTGGTTTGGGCGCAGGACTCATCCTGATGTTGCCTTTTGTCAGTAATACGGTGCAGCGTATGCGTAACACCATGGTGGCGCTTGGTCTCATCTTTTTAACAGCAGCATTTCAACAAATGCTGGCACCTGCGGTTATGCTGGGATCGGAATATGCGAACGGAGCTGTTGTTCATTTCAGTTTTTCCTTCGGGAAAACGAGTCTGCTTTTCATTCTGTTGGCATTGATTTGCGCAGTGAGCTGTTTTCTTCTGCGATACTTCGGACAAAAACTAACACTGCAAGCGTCAACGATTTCCAGGATAATTGGAACCTGTCTGGCTGTTGGTCTGATTGCAGGGCTTTTGTTTTTGTATTTTTCCCCGGCTGGCAAAAATCCGCAGCATGGGTTGATATATGAAGGCACTCAGGTTCTGCATGGCAATATGGAAGAATCCTTCGGCAGTAACCGGTTTTTTGTCTGGAAACGCGTGCCGGCGCTTTTTCGGCAGTATCCTGTTCTTGGCAGCGGCCCGGATTCGTTCGGTCCGCGTTTCTCGGCAGCTTATCAACAGGATATGTTGATCCGATTTAAAAAAATGCTACTTTTTGATCACGCTGAAAATGAATATTTGTCACTGCTTGTAAATCTGGGACTGATCGGTTTGATTCTGTATCTGACCCTATTGAGTTCACAGATCCTGCGCTTTTTGAAAATGAATAAGACCACGGAAAGAATCATCTTCCTGTCTCCGCTGATTTGTGCATCGGTCCAGCTTTTTTTTACATCCAGCACCATTATTGTATCGCCGGTATTTTGGATAGTATGGGGGCTGCTCAATCGATCGCTGAGAACTCCTGTAGTTGATTAATGTATGCCCAATCAGTCTCCGAAATTAAAGAAAAGAGAACAAATTTGATGTTATGTGTTTTATGCACGATGAACAAAAACACATAACATCGAACGTGCTATCCAATCGCTTTTATGGATTTGTTTTCACCCATAAAGCGGTAAATGATACGCAACGCTTCTTCGTCACTAATCATCTCACGGTCTGTTAGTTGCAGCATCAATTCCCCGATTTTTGAGCCTGCTTCGCTTAAAACCAGATTGTCGGCAGCGCTGATGTCGTCTCCGGTAACCTGTATGCTGCAATCAGGATTAATCTGCGGATCAATCTGTGCGCGGCGTGCCAGCGTATGCTGCAGCAGATCGCTGATCAACCAGAGAAAATATTTCTGCCTTTGTTCAAAATGACGATACGTTGATTCACCGGCGGACTCGGCGCTGGTTTTATTTTCAGATTCCGGTTCAGCCAGAAAATGCAGCGGAATGCCCGCTCCGGCAGCAATCATTTTTTTCATGGCGAGACCGTCAGTATTCGCATCAGCGCTTTCAAGTTGCGGTGACAGCACCGACCAATCTTCTTGTTCACCGGTTACCAGGATGGATCCAGGTGCGGGCGGAATTGCATTAAGCTGCTGCTGTCGCTGTAAACGCTGTGCTTCATTGCCAAAACGTGCCTTAACGACGAACAGGAAACTGTTACGGTAGCGATTTAACCGCGCCCGATCCTCCAGCCAGTTGGAATACCGGCTGATCCAACGCAGCAAGGGTGACAGATCCGGTTCTCCCCACTGTGCTCCGACAGGTCGGTTGACCGTAAAATGCAGCATTGCGGGCTCCAATGTCGGATCCAGACGGTCTGCTGCCGGAAAATGGCGGATCCCGTAACTGCATGAGTCCGGAACTTGATTGATGGAGAACGGTTGCAGGATACCGAAGCTGATCGGTTGTTCCAGATCGTTATCGCGGGATTTTATCTCCTGAATCTGACTGGCAGGAACTGCCCGGACATAACTCATTCCGGATGGATCTGAGGATAAAAGAATGAACAGATTTCCGGAGCGGCATAATTCATCACTCCATTCATGAATACGGATATCCATGCGGTTTAATGGATGATTCCAAAACTGATGCAGAAAGCGGTCATCAGACTCCTGCTCAGCTTTAAAATGGATGCCCTTACCGATCACATATTGCGTTGTGATGGAGACGATTCTGCGCGCAATTGGATTCTCCCGCCATGCAGTCAGTGAGTCTTCAATCGTCTCCTGCAGGTTATATCGGGGTCTGTCCCGGAATGCTTGTGGTGATGTTCCGACAAAAAATTCCGGATCTGCAGCATTATCGTGAATACCAAGCCATTCGCGGATGATTTTTTTTGGATTGATGACTGCCATCATATTCCTCCTAAAAAATAGAAATTTAGTTCTAATCGATTGTATGCAATTCTATCGATTGCTGACAACTACCAATTCTGGCAGCATAGAACGCGACCTGTTTCTTTTGGTATTTCGTATTGCTGTTAATCCTTGACATACTATGTATAATACAGTAATATAAATAAAAAGGTGGTATATGGAAAATAATGATGCTGTACAAAGTATATTATCGGAATTGCGACGCGGTGTCATTGTAATCGCTGTTCTCAGTCAGTTGAAGGAAGAACAATATGGTTATTCACTTCTAAAACGACTAGCGGATCAGGGTTTTGAAATGGATCAGGGGACGCTGTATCCACTGCTTCGTCGTCTCGAATCTCAGGGATTGTTGCAGTCCATCTGGCGTATTGAAGATGATGCTCATCCTCGTCGTTATTATGTAATCAGTTCTGCCGGCACAGATGCCCTTGTACGTCTGATGAACGAATGGAATCAGATTGTCGGTACCGTGCAAAAAATGCTTTGATAAATTTGAAGGAGTTGGAATGATCATTTTGGATCGTTATATTGAAGAAGTTGGCAAACATCTGCCACGCAAAAATCGTTCAGATATTCAAAAAGAAATCCGTTCTACGATCGAGGATATGCTGGAAGATCGTGCAGCACAGAATGGCAGGCCTTTGGATGATTCACTCGTACAGGAGGTATTGAAAGAGTATGGAGCGCCTTCAAAAGTGGCTGCATCGTATTTACCGGTACGTTATCTGATCGGACCGCGGATGTATCCATTTTTTACCCTGGTGCTGCGGATTGTTTTTTCTGTCTTGTTTGTGATCGCGTTGGTCCGTCTGGGGATCGCACTGTCTAAAGACACGCTTTCATGGACAACGTTTTTGAAAATTATCGGACAGAATACAATGAATTTCCTGACAGGGATTCTCTCGGCTTTTGGGAACATTGTTCTGATTTTTGCGATTCTGGAACGGACAATGCCAGCTTCGCAGTATGAGATGGAAGAAGAGAAATGGGATCCAAAGGAATTGAACTCGGTTTCCGATCCGGATAAAGTCAACCGTGTAGAACTGATTTTTGAAGTCCTTTTCACGGTATTGGGACTGATTCTGTTTAACTTTTATCCTGATTTTCCCAAGTTTGAATGGGTCAGCGGTGATAAATGGATTATTTGTCCTGGATTTTCAGAGGCTTTTTTCCAATATCTGCCCTGGATTAATATTTTGTTCCTCTTGCAAATCGTGATAGATCTGGTTTTAATCCGCGAAGGAATATGGAAAACTGTAACGCGAATACTCTATTGCATTATTGAAAGTGGTTTTATTGCGCTGGCTTGTGTAATGTTAGTCGGGCCTTCCCTGATCGATTTGGATATGCAGCACTTTCAGTCAATTTTTGGCGAAGCTTCAGAAACGATCATCGCTTTTTTCGATCGATTGCCGCATTTCGTTCTGATCATTTTGATCATCGTCCAATCTATTGATGTCATGAAAATGATTTGGAAGGCGCTCAATCGTTCTAAAACGGTGTAGGAATTGTGCTGCTCCATTCACTCGTAATACGATATATGGAAAGAATGATTTACAGGTGGTTTTACACTTCGCGCAAAACCACCTGTAAATTTTCCTCCTTAAATTCGGTAAATATTTCCAAATTTTGCATTGCGGCTCATTCATTCAAAGGCAGCATCAAAATTCCATTATCATACTTCATTGCTACCCAACGCCCGCTGCAGATTTGAATCCAGCAGGATTCCGATCGGTCCTCTTCAATAACTGCTGCACCTTCTGCTAATTGACCACAGATGGGAAAATGAATCCCGGGACCGCTACGGACATTTAATACATCGCAAACAACTTGCCATTGAACCAATCCGGGCTTTTTCCCATCGGAAGCTGCCAGTTGCCCGGTTTCATTGGCTTGATCCAGATATGGCTGCGGATTAATTGGTGTTTTGTTATAACGCAGCTCAAAATGAAGATGCGGACCGGTGGAATTCCCAGTGTTGCCGCTGTACCCGATGACCTGATTCTGCGATACTGGATCGCCTGTGGAGATAAGAATCCTTGAAAGGTGAGCGTACAGTGTCTGGAATCCCTCGGCATGGTTGAGAATGACATAATTCCCGTATGGAGTTGTACTATAAACAGCTAGTGCCACAGCGCCGGCTTCCGATGCATGAATGGGCGTGCCGGAACACAGCGCATAATCGATTCCAGTGTGTCCTTCGGGATTGGTGATTTTCTCTCCAAATTCTTGTGTGATCGGCGCGATACCTGAATACGGTTTTTTAAATTGCATTGCTCCTCCTTCCAGCGATTCGAAATTTGAAAAAATACTGATTGTTGTCATGTTTTGCGTTTTGTGTAAAAAAAATACACCAACATTTTTCTATCCATCCAAAAATCTTGTCTATATTTCGAATTGCAGTCTAAAAACCCTTGTCCATTTCCTCTAATGGATCTGAACCGGGAATAATCAACGTCTCGAAAGCATCGCTGGTCAAATCATGATCCAGACAGGCTGCCAATGCCGCACTGAAAACCAGATCGTCATGAACAATATCTCCGTTGACTGGATCTCGAACACCCTCCGGTACTCCCCAGCGCAATATTCTGGCAGGTCCCGGATGAATTTCGGATCTGCAGGAGCGTAATTGTTGGAAAAAGAGCGTTTGCAGCGCGGATTGTTCCTTGTCGAAATCGTCCAGAGCGGTTAAATATTCATGCCATCGACCGGAATCAATCAAGGCAAGAAAATCCCAGCCAAGTTTGCTCTTGGAAGAAGCGGAGAATGTAAACGGAATCACACGCGAGGCACCCACAGTTCGTATCAGGAAACTGGAAAGGCCGGCGCCGATTCCAGTAGCATCGATGATGATCCTTTTAGGGTCCCAAATGCGGATCATCTCCGTCAAGCGTACATATTGTTCACTGAGCGGTAGATTTGTCCAGAGGACGCGTTGAAGAACTGACCAAACCGGCTGAACAGAATCTGAGCGTGCAAATTCGGACTTTGCATCCGGATAGGCGATACTGCATATTGTGATAGCTGTCGCATCACGGCGATCGACAGCCTCAGTTTCACCGAAGGTTTTTCCGGAAGTTTCATCCGCGCCTGCCACATCTGCCAGGATGACAATCCAATCGGAAGCTTGAGGTGCCGTCCGCGGAGGATGGTCACTTTGCATGGACTTGATCCGATCTTCATGAAACAATTGGTTTTCTCCTCCAAATTCTTCGCAAAAATATTGTGTTCGAATCATCGGGTGCTGTCTCCCCAGTTTTCTGACTTGTTCCTGTACAAAGCGGCCATATGCGGGAACCTCAGCAGCGACAATTTCCGCGTTGATGCAGAAGGCTCGGCGTGCCAGCAGGTTACCGGATTGACAAGACTCCTGCTCAAATTTTCGGGCTGCTGCAAGTTCACGCGCGAGCAATGTTTCGGCTGTCCAGGCAGTTCCCCAAAAAACTCGGGTGCTGTTGCGGGAGGATGCCATAGGTGCGATTTCACGCTCATATTTTGCTGCAAGCACATCTTGCGCTTCATCTACCTCCAACAACAAACTGGCAGTGGCTCCGACGATGTTCGATTCAGGTGCTCCGCTGAGGAACAGAATGCGGGCTTCCCCGATCCGATAGATATATCCGGATTCCTTTTGCCACAAATCCTTTGTGATGATGTTCCGCCGTAACGTGCTTTCAAGTCTGCGCATGGCATTCAAGCTTTGAGGTTTCCAGGTCGGGCTGATTTTTACAATCTCTCCTCCACTCTGAGAAAACAACATCAATAGATAGGTTTCTATTTGTGCCTGCAGCTCGTTCTTGCCGCTCTGGCGCGGAAACATCACCACAAACGATCCGCCTTCTTGATGAAGTACAGAAGATACGATCGCTTCTGCGACATCACGCTGGTAATTTCTCAACCGTATCCCTGAGAAAGAATTCGTGAAAACAGTGATGTTCGCAAACGCTTCTTTCAAGGATGAAACCAGATCTGCCTGACTTCCGATTTTCATGCAAAAAAGGATCGGATCAGAGCAGTAACGGATAAAAGTGCCGATCCGCTGTTGGAAAGCGTGCTCCATAGCCTGAATTGCGTCACACCGTTGGTAGCATCCCGCAATCTCGTTTCATGATCCAGAGACTGCTTTTCGAGCGCTTCAACATGTTGCCCGATCATTTCGCGATGATGAATAATCTCTGTCCGTAATGCATTGATCTCATTTTGGATCAGATCGAGCGTATGGGTCAATTGTTCATATAACAACTCATTCTCCATGGCTTCTCCTCCTTTTTTTTCATCTATTTGAGCACAAAACCGATCTTTTCAATTCAATAAGAATTTATTTTTGCAGTAATTCGAGAAACGGGGAGGATTAATTGTTGTTGCGTTATTTTGCGCTCTACCCAAAACAACACAATAATAAATTTTCTCTCTTTATTTAAAAGGTTTTCCGAATCTCAAATGAATACATCCGAATAAAACAGCCTCCGTTTATATGGATTGCTCTTTTCGAATTTCCCGCAGTACCTGATTAAGAACGCTGCTCAATTGATTGTTATTGTCACCCTCCAGTTTTCTCTGCTGTTCGATCAGATTCGCAATCCGCGAACAGGTCTTTCCAAGCGTATCCAGGAGTTTTAATTGCTCATTCAATGGGCGCGATTCATCGGTCAGACGGTCAACAGCGTCCAGTTGCTTCCCCAGCATCTCAATCAGCGTTTCGATGTCATAATTGTTCTTTGTGCGTGCCATTGACTTTTTGCCTCTCTCCTTTCAAAATAGAATATAAGTTCTATAATTACGATACTTGATTGGAGCCAATCTTTCAACTACAAAAAATGGTCAAGACCAGTGATTTGAAAGGATGGTTAAAATTTCGAATTACTGCAAACAGCCACATACGAAAAAAATGGCATGATAATTGCTTAATTAAAAAGAAATAAATCAATAAAAATGCTTTGCCAAAAATGCTGGGAAAATTTCCAATTTTTTTGAAAGTGAAACTCCTGATGAAACGATTGATTCCACCAAAAGCAATTTTCCTGTTTGTACTCGTTCTAATCATATTGATATCGATCAGCGTTCTCGGACGCTCATTGAATCATACAGAAAAGACACCGGAAGCACCTGTCGTCGATTCTTTATTTGAGATGAAAAATCGTGTTCAAATCAGTGACCAGGAATTTGCTGCTGTGTTGGCTGATGATCAACCGCAACCGGCTGCTGTGATGGATACGACCATTTTTTCCGAATTGACTTCAACTGACCTTTCGAAAATTGAAGATGCGGCGTTTCTGTCTTATGTGACGCAGATCCGATCAGAAAAATCAGCCCCGGCTGAAGCAAAGGCTTTTAAAGTCTTTATTAAATATCAGGAGGGTGAGCGTGAAAATCTGAAACGGCTGCTTGGACAGTCCGACACGGAAGAAGTATATTTTTACAACGCTCTCAATTTGGTTTCTGTACAAATCCGGGGAGATATTCTGGCGAATGTACTGAAAGAAGGCGAAGACACAGTGATCAGTGTCAATACAGACAGTGTGAACGAGATCAGTGATACGCTGACAGAGAACGAATTCAACACCTTTACATTGGGTGGAGGTACGGAAGAAATAACCGAAGTATCACGGCTCCATCAAGCCGGATATACTGGCAAAGGTACTGCAATCGCGATTTTGGACACCGGATTGGATGCGAGTCACGTGGAATTTGGTGATCGAGTCATTCTTGAAAAATGCTTTTCAACCAAATTTGGCGATGCCGGAAGCGATGATGCGTATTATCTTTCGCTCTGCAAAGACCAGAAACTGACAGCGGATTCTGCCTACCCTTATAGTGATTATCCGCAAACTGTGACTCATGGATCGCATGTGGCTGGTATTGCTGCTGGAAAAGGCGGAATGGCTCCGGAAGCGAATATCATTGCTGTACAAGTTTTTTCTCAATATCTTTATAAAGATCAGAGTGGGACGCGCTGGGCAACTACCGCTGCGTTTGACAGCGATTATCTGAAAGGTCTGGACTATATTTATGGTCTGGCGCAGGAGGGTGTGCCGATTGCGGCTGTCAATCTGAGCCTCGGAAGCGGAGAATATTATGACGTGTGTGATGACTCTGATCGACTGGGTATTTCCACACTTTTCCGCAAATTGAATGAACTGGGCATCACGGTTGTGACGGCTGCCGGCAATTCGGGTACTGAACAAGGGTATGATGGCTGGATCAGCGCACCTGCGTGTTATTCCGGATCTTTTACTGTTGGTGCGCTGGATTATCATGGCGGAAAACCGAAGATTGCGGATTTTTCCAGTTACAACAATCTGGTCGATCTGCTCGCTCCCGGTACAAAAATCAACTCAGCCTGTCTGAGCGGTTATTGCGAAAAATCGGGTACGTCCATGGCGGCGCCGGCGGTATCAGGCGCGATTGCGCTGGTTAAGGGTAATTTCCAGGGAGCTTCCGGATTGGATGCGGCCGCTTTTTTACAGAAAATCAGCACTGTCTCTTATCAAAAATCAGGCGTTTCCAGGAAGAGTCTGAATTTTCACACAGTTTTTTCTGATAAAACGCTGGATCGACCATCTCAGATAATCCCCGTTACTCTTTCCGACGATGAAATAATATCTGAAACTGATAATCCGTCTATTGCCGCGGTAATACCGGATGATCCGGTGATGGTCGATTCAATTCAAAAGAACCTTGAGCCCGGAACCATCGGTGGATCAGGGAATACAGAAATTTCTGCAGCATATAACGATTCTTTGCTATTCCCTCAGAAAGCCTGGCGCTGGGATTTTGATCATCTGCCTTCAACTGGTTTCCCTGCGGGACGCTTGACAACGCTGACGGATATGCCTTCCGGCATTCAATATCAAAATCTCGGTCTGAGTATTGAAATTCCGGCTATTGACAGCAATTCGCAGATTGTATCTTTGCCGCTGACCGATACAGGGTTTGCGGCAGACTGGCTGGGGAAGGATGCCGGTTTGCTGCAAGGTTCGAATTTGCCCGGGGAGGGGATTTCGATTATCGCAGCGCATAACCATTTGAGTACCGGAGAAACTGGTCCGTTCCTGTTCTTGATGGATTTACAGCAAAAAGACCGAATTTTTATACGAAAAACTGGCGGCGATATGCTGTCCTATGCGGTTTATGCAAATATTCGCATTACTCCGGATGAAGTAGAGAAGCTCGATGAACTGGCAAAAACAGATTGTCTGATTCTTGTGACCTGCGAGGATCAATCCATCGATGGCGGTTATGCCTATCGAAGAGTGGTCTTTGCAGAACCGTTTGAAACAAAATAATAACTTGTTGTAAATAAATGGCGCTAAATCGGCGCTGATCAGGTTGAAAGTACCTGAGGAAGGATATGAAGATGGGTATTTATGACTTTTCCGTTTTAGATGTACAGAAAAATAAGATCTCTCTCTCTGAATATGCAGGGAAAGTCTTGTTGATTGTCAATACAGCCACGGGTTGCGGCTATACCCCGCAATACGAAGCCCTGGAATCTTTATATAAAAAATATAAGGATCAGGGGTTTGAAATATTGGATTTTCCATGCAATCAATTTCTCCATCAGGCACCAGGAAGCGATGAGGAAATTCAGAGTTTCTGCCAGATGAAATATGGGACAACTTTTAAAACTTTTTCAAAAATTGAAGTAAACGGAGAAAAGGAGCATCCGCTCTATACCTGGCTGAAAGAAAATTCTCCCGATGAGACAGAAAATGAGGAAGCAGCCGGATTTAAAAAAGTCTTGATGGATCTGGCGCAGAGCTTTACCGGTAACGGTATCAAATGGAATTTCACTAAGTTCCTGATTGGCCGAAATGGAAATATTATCGCCAGATTTTCTCCGGCTTACAAACCGGAAGACATCGATTCCTATGTCGAAGCAGCTTTGAAAGCATAAAGGATTTGTTTATTCTATTTCCTCGAAAAAGCCCAGCAACTTCTACGCCGGGTTTTTTTTATGTCAAAAACCCTTAAATTAAATTTTCAGAATATGCAATTCGAAAGTTTGTCGTGTTAAAAATTATTGTTGTGTTGGTTTTCCGCTTCGCGCACAAACAACACAATTAAAATTATTTCTTTCCATATTTGAAATTGCTGATCAGAGTTTCTGGTTGGCTCAGTTCTTGAGAAAATGATTTACACTTAGGAAAAATTTGTCCATTTTTTAAATACGATAAATTTTACGGAGAATTGAAAAGAGATAAAAAATTGGTCAATAATGATTTTTCAAGATGAGACCAATAAGTAAGGATGATGAAAAATGAACTCACGTGAACGACTGCAAATGGCATTGAACCATCAGGAACCGGATTTAATCCCTTCTGACTTGGGCGCTACCGTACTGACCAGTATTAACCAATCAGCATATACCCGATTGCGTCGATATTTAGGACTTCCGGATACAAATGTGAGGATCCGTGATCAGGTACAGCAAATTGTCACTGTCGATGATGATGTGAGGGATCATTTCCGTGTGGATGTCAGCGCTGTGGTTCCGAATGATTCTGACAAATTTCACTTTGAAATTAAAACGGATATGGATCGATATACTTACTTTTATGACGAATGGGGCATCGGGTGGAAGATGCCGAAAATTGGAGGACTGTACTATGATATGTTTGATCATCCTCTGAAAGGTGACTTTACAAAAGCGGATGTCGATCACTATCCCTGGCCGGATCCGGGGAATACCGGCCGTTTTAAGGGGATGCGGGAGCAAGCCTATACTGGCGCTTTTGAAAAAAAGCAGGGGGTCATCATCAGCAGTATGTCTGCCGGCATTTTGGAGCTTGCTGCCTGGATGCGCGGATTCGAAAATTGTTATCGTGATTTTTGCGGCAATTCTGATTGTTTGGAGTATCTTCTTGATAAAATCGTTGAACTTAAAATGGCTTATTGGGAAAAAGCGCTGGCAGAGGCAGGAGAATTTGCTGATGCGGTTGTCGAAGCTGACGATATGGCGGGACAGAACAATATGCTGATTTCACCGAATACGTATCGGAAATTTGTTAAACCACGCCATAAGAAGTTATTCGATTTTATCAAGTCTCGAACCAATGCCAAAATCTTTTTCCATTCCTGCGGCTCAGTTCGGAAAGTGATTGGTGATCTGATTGATGTCGGGGTGGACATCCTGAATCCGGTGCAGGTCAGTGCAGTCGGGATGGATTCGGCAGAATTGAAAAAGGAATTTGGCGCGGATCTCACATTCTGGGGCGGCGCCGTCGATACGCAGCGGGTGCTGGGGACCGGTTCGGTGCAGGATGTAAAGGATGATGTCCGTCGCCGGATCGACGATTTGGCACCGGGCGGAGGTTTTGTCTTTGCCGCAGTGCATAATATTCAGGCGAATGTTCCTCCGGAAAATATTGTCGCAATGTGGGACACGCTGCACGAATATGGCATCTATTCGTCGTAGAGGCAATGATGATCAGGGTAGGGGCGACCGGCCGGTCGCCCCTACCCTGACCCGTCCCAATCCTTATCCCCAATCCGTTATATTGCGGATTTATTATAAAAACAGACTCGATTCCTTCTACAAGTATCTTACATTATTGTATTTATTTTAATATTGAATTATCATTTCATTTTGAAAGATAATCCAATATTCTATTTAAGATGCATTCCATATTACATTGAATGGAATAGTTATCACTCCTACAATAATCATCTCTGTAAGTGATCTAAAAATGCCTTATTGGAGGATTCAAGATTTGACCTTTTCACACCCCAAAAATCGCCATTCCATCCGCCTGAAAGATTACGATTATACCCAGTCGGGCGCGTATTTCATCACGCTGGTAACATATCAGCGGGAAAACAGGTTTGGGAAAATTATTAATCGAGAAATGAAAATAAACGAATACGGGGAAATCGTAGTCAATGAATGGAAAAAATCGGCATTAATCCGGGCAGAAATTGAATTGGATGTTTATGTTGTCATGCCTAATCATTTTCATGCAATCGTATACATTACGGACAATTTTGACGTTCATCGTTGTAGGGGCGACCGGCCGATCGCCCCTACAACAACCATCTCGGCGGGACCAACCCCAAAATCAATTGGCGCATTGGTTGCCGGATTCAAATCTGCCGTTACACATCAGATCAATCAAAAATGTTTGACATCGGGTCTGCCTGTCTGGCAACGCAACTATTATGAACACATCATTCGGAACGAAAAATCATTCTTGAAAATTCGCCGTTATATCCTTGAAAATCCAATGCAATGGGAACAGGATTCATTACATGTCGCGTAGGGGCGACCGGCCGGTCGCCCCTGCAAACGATCGATCAACCTGCAGCTTTTTTAAAAGTTGGTTTCAGATCCTGATAGAGCTCCAGGAACAACGGATACTGTTTTTCGTAGATCTCAGATCCGTCCGGGTAGGCGACTGTCCGGTCTGTTTTCACCAACTGCTGAATGGTTTCCGCATACGAAGTATATAAACCGATTGCTTTTCCGCATAAGATGATGTTTCCAAGATTGGCAGTGTCATGACCGGAGATCGTGGTAATCGGTTTGCGGATGATTTTACCGAGAATATCCAGCCAAACCTGGCTCTTTAAACCCCCGCCGACAGCTCGAACATCCTGGATTTGGATGCCCAGCGACTCAACCGTCTCAATGTTGTTGCGCAAGCCAAAGGAAACGCCTTCCATGATCGCCTTGATGAAATGCGATTTTTCAGTTTTCAGATTAATGCCAAAAAACACTCCGCGCGCATTGGAATCCCAATATGGCGTGCGTTCCCCGTTCAGATAGGGCAGAAAGATCAGTCCGTCGCTGCCATCCGGTACATTCCGGATCGATTCATTATAACGGTTGAAAATATCACCTGATTCCGTTCCTGTTTCATCTGGTGGATCAAAGCTGTTTTTAAACCATTGCAGCGATTCTCCCGCAGTTTGCATGATTCCCAGTGTCACCCAATGCTTTGGCAGACAATAATGCCAGCATAGCGTGCGGTCCAGATGATCGATCAATGGTTTATCGGAGCAAACGGTGATCACGCCGGCGGTGCCAATAATTAGCGTTACCTGGCTGGATGAGATCATGCCCGCGCCGAAGGCAGATGCGGAATTGTCTGTACTGCCGTTTGCCACCGGGATTCCGGCACGCAGTCCGGTGATCTTTGCCGCTTCAGCGGAAACAGTGCCGATGATGACATCCGATGCCGAGACTTCCGGAATCAGTTGTGAAGGAATCTCGAATAGATCGAACATTTCCTGAGACCATTTTTCTCTTTGATTGTCAAAAAGCAGTGTGCCGCTGGCTTCGGAATAGTCGGTGGCCTTTTGACCGGTCAATCGAAATTTCAGATAATCTTTGGCAATCAGAATGCTTTCCGTTTTCTCCCAAATCTCCGGCTGGTTTTCTTTCACCCAGCGGATATGCATGGCGGAATAGGTCGTCGATGCCGTGTTCGATGTATTTTCAAAAATCAAATCCTTGATGGAAGCATCCCGATTATAACGCTCAGCAATGGAGGCGGTTCGCTGATCCATCCAGGAGATAGCGGGGCGCAAAATCTGATCAT
The DNA here is from genome assembly GCF_001192795.1 of Flexilinea flocculi. Classification (GTDB taxonomy): domain Bacteria; phylum Chloroflexota; class Anaerolineae; order Anaerolineales; family Anaerolineaceae; genus Flexilinea; species Flexilinea flocculi. The sequence goes on from NZ_DF968181.1 coordinate 20,431, forward strand.
GCTGATCAAGATACACTTGCGAATGCATCTGACCGCAGATTCCGATTCCTGCGATTTGCTCAAATGCTTCCGGATAATCCGCTTTTAATTGCTGACAACAATTGATAAAGGCATTCCACCAGTCCAGCGGATCCTGTTCTGCAAATCCGGGCTGGGGTACCTGGATGGGATATTCCCGGGATTGCGAACCGATTCTTAATCCTGTTTCTGAATACAGGCTTACTTTCAGGCTGGTGGTTCCCAGGTCGATACCTAAAAGAACATTCATATTCAAACCCTCTTCTGTTGGAATTTTTCAATCAGGAATTTTAAAATCATCACGAGCAGCAGAATAATGCCCCATAAAGCCAGCGTCAGGAAATTGCTGATTCCCATCAAATTCAAACCGCTGGAAACCATTTGCAGAATGATCAGAGAAACCAATACTCCAGCGACTTTTCCAAATCCGCCGGATGCGCTGACGCCTCCCAAAACCGATGCCAGAACGGTCAGCAGCAGATACGATTCTCCATAATCTGCTTTGGCAGAATTGAAGCGGGAAGTCATCACGACGGCTGCTACTCCGGAAAGGATACCGGAAAGGATGTAGGTTCGCAACAACACGGTTTTATTGTTTACACCGGAGTAAAAACAGGCGACCGGATTGGACCCGATCATATAAATTCTGGTACCAGTCGGTGTTCGATTCAGCACCAATGAAACAATTCCGGCACAGATCAGGAGCAGCAGAAATGGGACTGGAATTCCGAGAATATCTGCGCTGCCGATTTCCAGCATCGCTTCCGGAAATCCGGATATGACATATCCTTGCGTGATGACGATGGATATGCCATTCAGCATGACCATCATGCCCAATGTCGCAAGGATCGGCGGCAGATCCAGATAAGCGATGAAAAATCCGTTAATGGCTCCGATCAGCGCAGCAATGAGAAATCCGACCAGGATGGCTCCTGCCACGATTAAAATACTTTGCCAGCCTGTAGCCTGCAGTGAGGTTTCGGACGTCAGGATCAATGCCATAACGATTCCGGATAAATTGGCAGTGGCGATGATGGAAAGATTGATGCCGGCGGTCAGCATGGGGATCATCATCGCCAATGTGAGAATTCCAAGCTCAGGCATCTGATATGCCATTGATTGGAAGTTGCCTGGATTCAAGAAATCAGATCCGGTGAGAGTCCACATGGTGAGGATGACAATTACCATCACAATGAGTAAAACATGGATTTGAGAAAATTTTTTGGTCATATGGAAAAAGCCTCCGGATCCGTTTTATTCGGTAATAACGCGTTTTCGTATCGATTGTTTTCGGCGGTATGCCGTAAAGCTGACACTCACCAGGATCACGACACCAATGATGACTTTATACCAGAGCGAGGGTACGTGCATCAGCGTCATCCCGTTTCCCAAAATGCCAAGCAGTGTCACACCGAGCAGCGCACCGAGAACGGTACCTGTTCCGCCGGTCAGGCTTGCGCCTCCCAGCACAACAGCTGCGATGACATCCATCTCTTTTCCAACCAGCGAATTCGGCGCCACGGTCTGAACCAGCAATGCCTGGATGACGCTGCCGAAGCCCGCCATCAAGCCCATAAACCCATAAACAAAAAGATGCAGCCGCCGTAAATTAAAACCGGCGCGCTGAGCGGAAACCGGATTGCTCCCCATCGCATAGATACTGCGCCCCAGTACGGTAAATTTCAGGATAAACCAGGCAGCCAACAGCAGCACAATCCAGATTAACGTGATGATGGAAAGGCCATATGGCCAGCCTTCGGCAGTTCGAAGGGTGATAATCCGAATCTGAGCAAAGTCGCCAAACCAGGTCGGGAATCCGTACAGCCACTTACCTTTTGTGATGACTGTCAGCAATCCATAGAAGATGTTGGATGTGGCAATCGTAGTGATCATGCTGGGAATCTTGAACATATCGATAATAGCGCCATTCAGGATTCCTAATAATACTCCGATCACACCGGCAATCAGGAAAATTAGCAAGATATTCAGCCGATCGCCCATATTCAGCAGCAGCACTGCGATCGTGTACCCTGACACAGTCGCAATGGCGGTGAATGACAGATCAATTCCGCCGGATATCAGGACAAACAACATCCCGATTGCAAAGGTGCCGGTCAGACTGAAACTCTTTAACAGATCAAAGAAGTTTTCCAGTGTGAAGAAGCTTGGATTGATCAGTGTAATGATGATCGAAAAGAGGATGATGGCAAATGCCAGAAAAGATTCGTGTCGAAAAAGTATTTTTTTCATAGGGAGACCATAAAACAGCAATTGGAAATATGGAGAGGATTCTCTGATATTCTTCGATTTTTACATGCAGCGCAAAAATAGAAAAACTTCATATTTTCTCGATTGATTCGAAATGTCGGTCGATATTTTAAATGGTTAATCATTAGACCGTACCGTTGACATAATTCTGGATTTCATCAATCGATGTATTCTGGGTAATAAATGTCTTCATCAGGCTACCTTTGTGCATAACGAGGATCCGGCTGCAGTTATGATAAACTTCTGGAATTTCTTCAGAAATCATGATGACCGAAATTCCTCTTTTTGCAAGACTGCGAATGATTTCATGGATGGAACGTTTTGCAGCCACGTCAATGCCGATGGTTGGACCGTCCAGAATAAGAATTTTCGGATCAGCAGCAATCCACTTGGCGAGGACGACCCGCTGTTGATTTCCTCCGGAAAGCGTCTGAACCGGCGATTGTACCGATGGTACTTTAATCGAGAGGTCTTTGACCCAGTGTTCAATGCTATTACGAATTTTTACCGCGTCCAAAAAGTGGCGGCGAGTGGTCATTTGATCCAGTGTCGTTAAAATGATGTTCTGTCCGACAGATTGCGTAGTCACCAGTCCTTGAATCAATCGATCTTCCGGAACATAGGCGATCCCGTATCGGAGGGCGTCCTGAATAGAGTTGATTTTTACCGGCTGTCCATTAATGAGGATTTCTCCCTGATCCGGTTTCGTTTTGCCAAAAATTGACAACGCCAGTTCTGTACGCCCGGAACCCAGCAGTCCGGTCAATCCTAAAATTTCTCCTGGAAAAAGTTCGAATGAGACATCTTTATACTCTCCTTTTTTGGAGACATGATTCAATTCTAAGATGGGATGATCGAATTTTCCGGCAAATTGAAATGGTTCATATTCAACCTTCATCCCGGTCATCAGGAATGTCAGGCTGTCATTGTCCAGTTCTTTGGCAGGATAAGTGCCGATCATTTTCCCGTCCCGCAGCACACTGACGCGGTCGGCAATCTCAAGAACTTCATTCAATTTATGACTGACAAAAATGGTGGATATCCCCTTTTTTTTCATCTCCAGCACAACAGCGAGCAGTGAATCGACTTCACGTTTGGTCAGGGAAGATGTGGGTTCGTCCATAATTAATAGCTTAACATCGCGCGTTAACGCTCGGCAGATAGCTGCCAGTTGCTGATCGGCGATGGAAATTTCGTTTACATTGGCATCCAGCGGCAGATGTACGCCGATTCTGGATTGCGCTCTTTCTGCAATCTGGTTGAGTTCTTTCCAATTGACGACTTTTCGATGATTGGCGACATAATAATCCAGTGCGATATTTTCTGCAACGGTCAGGTTAGGAAAGGAGGAAAGGTCCTGATAGATGACCTGGATACCGCGGTTGATGGCGTCCATCGCGTTCATGGATTGAATCGGAGCGCCATTGATTTCAATCACAGATCCTGAGTCTGCTTTGACAGTTCCGGAGATGATCTTGATCATGGTGGATTTGCCGGATCCATTTTCACCGGCCAGACAATGAATCTCCCCGGGGTTGATTTCGAAGTTAATCTTATCCAGCGCTGTCACACCGGCATAATGTTTGCTGACCTGCTTTAATGAAAGAAAAGGTTCTGCCATTCAAAAACCTCATGATGAAATTATCGGAGAACAATACGAAAAAACGTCTGCAATAGGACGACCGCCGAAACAGCGATCTGAAATACGAGAAAAATCACTGGTTTTTTTCAGAAATGCAGAACAACACATCAACAATTATTTTTCGAAAAGCTTTTCCAAATTGCGAAAAACTGCTGTTGAAAAAAAAAGAAAAAACCTTTGATACAGTCTTCCCTTCATCGGGTTGAAAGGAAGACTGAACGCAGACGTCTGGACGAAAAAATGGAGCCCCATTCCGATTCGGAATGAAGCTCCGTACAAACAAATTAGAATCCCAGTGATTCCGCATTCTCGGCAGTGATGGACAGGATCGCATCTGCCTTGACCAATGTTCCTTCAACTGTGATTTTGCCGATTCCGGGGATTTCGGTTCCGGTTTCAACTTTATTGCCGTCCAGCATGTATTTTGCCAGCCAGACCATGCCGAAGCCGGCATCAGATGGATTCCACAGGATTCCCTGTTTCAGCGAACCCTCTTTCAAATACGGGGCTGCCTGAGAAGGAATCACAGTACCGACAACGCCAATTTTATCCGCCAGACCTTTTTCTTTCAGTGCCTGGGCAGCGCCAATCGGGCCGAGACTGCCAAAACCAACGATACCCTTCAGATTCGGATAGGCTTTAATCAGTTCCAGTGTCTTCTGGCGGGCAAGTTCCTGATCTTCACCGCAAGGAATGCGATCGGTGACCAGTTTCAGATTCGGATATTTTTCTTTCGCATATTCAATTCCGGTGTCAGCCCAGAAGTTGTGGAGCGGTACGGTTAATCCGCCGACAAAAATGGCATATTCGCCGGAATCACCCATGGCGGCAACGAGCTGATCGAAAGCCTGCTGTCCGAATTTGACGTTGTCAATCAGTTCAAAGTCATAATCGATTCCAACCTGATCCGGTGATTCATGGGTTAAAACCAGAATTCCTTTTTCCTTGGCTTTCTTAAAGACCGGTTCGAGTGCTTTTGCATCATTCGGGACGACAGCAATTGCATCGACACCCTTGGCGACCAGATCTTCAACAATCTTAACCTGCGCAGCCGGATCCGCTTGTGCCGGACCGGTCTGATAGGCGTTGACGCCCAATTCTTTAGCTGCCCTGTCAACGCCTGTTTCCACGACATTGAACCAAGGAATACCGGTGATTTTTACAACTACGGCGATTTCGTATGGTTCATCCGCAGCGGATACACTCATAACGACACCTGCTGTCAGCACACAAAGCGCAGCGAAAACAACCAATAATTTTGACAAAAACCTCTTATTCATAAAACTCTCCTTTTATCTATTGTTGCTACTATGATAGAGTCCAAATGACTCGATCTGCCGAAAAAATCGAAACACACATTAATAATTTGGAATATCATAAGGTTCTGTTGTTTTTGCACTCAGCGCAAAAATCACCAATAAAGCGTTCTCTCGATGAATTCAAAATTTCTTATGTAGATTTCGTAATGCTGGATACACAAGGATCAGGGGGACAGTCCTGATTTATCTGCGTTGTCCGTAGGTTTTAAATTTTTCTCCGACTACGACCATTTCTTCTTTTGACAGGATGACCGGTTCGCCCATGCTCTTGCACTGCACATAGAGCCTTGCGACCAGTTCGATCTCTTCGGCGACGGCAAAGGCTGAAAGGATACTGGCTCCGACTGTGACTATACCGTGATTAGCCATCAGACAGGCGTTGTAATTCCCGATGGCTTCCAGAATGTTATCCGAAAGCTCCTGTGAACCGTAGGTGGCATACTTTGCCAGCGGAACCTTATTACCGGAAAAACCGACCAGATAATGCACTGCCGGCAGTTCCCAGTTCATACAGGCTATGGTTGTGGCATAAACCTGATGCGTATGCACCACGGCATTAATGTCGGTGCGGCGGTTCAATAATGCCAGATGGAATTTTGTCTCGCTGGAGGGTTGACGGCTGCCTTCAACAATGCTTCCATCCGGAGAGAGAACCACCACATCTTCCGGCTGCATCAGCAGGTAATCCATGCCGGAGGGTTTGATGGCGATCAGGTTCTCTTTCCGGTTGAAAATGCTGAGATTTCCGCCGGATCCGGTCGTTAATTGGGAGGCTATCAATTTCTTACCGTACTCTACAATCAGATTTCGTTCTTCTTCTAACTTCATGAAATACTCCTGTTTGTCGAAAGGTGTTTTTATACGTTGGATATATTGATTATATTGTAAAGAATGGGAATCAAGTGTGACAATCATCATGCGCTTCTGCCAAAGTCGCCGGAGTTGATGATTGAATGACTGAAAATATTATAACGATATTGACATCGAAAATGTGCAAATTGGTAAAAAATTGGATTGAAATCGCAGAGTGGGGCGAAGCATCCGCCAATCATTGCTATGCTTTTCCAGGATTTCTCGAGGCGGATGCTTCGGCCCTATTGATGGCAATAATATGAATGTGTTTCAATACATCCATCCACTGCGAAAATTTGCAGAGGTACATTAAGGGTAACATACGAATACAAAAACGATCTCATGTTTCAGAGATCGTTTCTTGTAGCGCGAGTGGGGGTCGAACCCACATGATGTTACCACCGACAGATTTTAAGTCTGTTGCGTCTGCCTATTCCGCCATCGCGCCAACATCTCCTTGATGGAGTCACTTTATTTTAATCCACCCTAACATTAAGTCAAGGTATTTCCCGAAATCTCAGTAATTGGTTATATTTAATTGCTATTCGACTTAATCAATAAAAAAATTCTCTCCATATTTCGAATGTTTGTTCATATTACGACCCCATCTGTCCTTAATGGCAAAATATCTGTGCTGTCATATTCAGAACATTTCAGATCATCATCCGTTGATGAAAAGCGTCAGCCGATTCTGCAGGAGCGGACGCTGCGATCCGTGATGATGTCCTGTGCGGACACCTCTCCAAACAAAAGCGGCGCATTCGAATCATGCGTTTGATCTGTCAGGAATCTCCTGTTGCCGGGATGAACCGCATAGCAATAGCGGCAGCCGATCCGGCAGGTGTTATAGGTTCCGATATCGATCGAAGCTGCACAGTCGCATTCCTTGCGTTGATTTTTATCTTTCTCAGCCAAAACCGGATATCCAGCCAGTTTACTCAGCAATTGACTGTCGATGCAGTGGGAAGGCTGAATCTGGAACGCTGATAGATCCATGTTTTCAGCACAGGCGCAGAGCTCCAGACGGTTGCTTCTGGCTATTTTCCCGAGATTGTTTGCCAAAATGCGCTGACTTTCATCCGAAAATGGATGCAAATGGAAAGCAGCCAGATTTTTTCCCGTATCACGGTAAAAATCAAGAAAACTGATGATGCATTGATGCGTGTATCCGCTCAGTTCATGAGCGATCCGCTCAAAATTCTCCAGATGATACGCAATGGAATACGATTCACTGATGATGATCGGATCATAACGCCAGATTACCCGATCCGGTCCGATTTGATCGGACAATCTCTTAAATGCAGAGATCAGGACTTCTTTTTTTGGAGGTATTCCGGGTTCCAGAGATCGGTCATAGGAATTAAGCGTAAACAAAAAATAGTACGCATATTCCTGAAAAGCATCCAATTTTGGTATCAATGGCAGTGGATTTTTTGTCCAGAAAACAACGCCATCCACGACTTCCGGCGAAAGGCTGATGCGGCTGATCTGATGGAAACGAAACGGATTCCTGACCAGGACAAAACCTTCTTGAAAACGTTTGACGAGCCAATCTGAATAGCATGCCGGAAGATCGGTTCGGCGGCTGGCGCTGATTATCATATTATTTAAGATGCAATTTTTTTAATAGCACGGCTTTCCGGGAATAAAATCGAACCAGTAGCGACGATTCGTCACCGAAAACAGTCGCTTCCCGGACCGCCAGCCGCATTTCATCCGCTGTATGAAAATCCGGTAATTCTAATCCCATTCTGCCCAATTCGTGTACTGCATGGCCGTCTGATCCGGCTGTAGCTGCCAAGCCATGCGCATTTGCGAAATCGGCGGCTTTTTGATTCAATCTTGGGGTGTTTCTCCCATTGGCGGTTTCGATGGCATCCAGATAGGGCTGATATCGCAGCATTTCTGGCTCTGTCCAGCCCATGCGAGAAAAAGCATACGGATGAGAGAGCGAAATGAACGCATTCTGAGCAGTCAGTCGTTGAAAAGCCTCTTCCGGTTCCAACCATGGCGGGATTTCTTCTTCCACAAAATATGCCAGGATTTCTCCGCAAGTGGTTTGTATTTCCTCTCCAACAATCACAAAATCCGGATAACGCTTTTTCAGGATCATAGCGCCGGCAATCGTATTATGGTCGGTGATGATCAGCTTATCCAGCCCGATTCTTCGAGCCTGATCTGCCAGATCTTCTATCGGCGAGATTGAGTCCGGAGAATATTCGGTATGGAGGTGGCAATCGATTCGGATCGTTTTCATGGTTCTTTCGTCAATGTCGGGCGGGATGTGTCGGTCGGCCGCAGTGTCTTGGTCGGCCATAATGTGGCAGTATGGGTTAAGGTGAGCGTCGGTATGCGTGTATCTGTCGGCCGCAGCGTACGGGTAGCCGTTTTTGTCGGTGTCATTGTAATTGTAGAAGTTATCGTTGGCGTTTTGGATGGTGTCCATGTCGGCGTGGGTGTTCGCGTGTTTGTTGGTGATACTGTTCTGGATGGAGTCCAGGTCAGACTGGGTGTCCGTGTAATGGTCGGCGTGCGTGTGACTGTCGGTGTTCTGGTGATCGTAGCTGTTGCTGTAGCAGTTGCCGTAAAAGTCGCAGAAGCCGTATGCGTATAAGTTCGTGTCGGTGAAGGACTGATCGTGGATGTTGGTGTAATCGTTGGCGTTTTCGTCAACGGCATTCCGCTGATTTGAAATCGTCCGGATGTATACCACTGATTACCGGCGAAAATTTGGAGTTCATATTCTCCGGGAAGCCAAATGTCCGAATCGTCGGGTGCGCAGATCGCCGATGCGTAACCGCCCGTACTGATTCCTTCTGTTGTCGCGGAACTGCATACGACCATTCTGTCATCCACACGATACCAGACAAAAAAGAACTGTCCGCCGGCGATCATTTTGTCAAAGCTGAAAAAACCGATGATCTGTCGGATCGGATTTTCAAAGATTTCCAGCGATTCGATCGGCATCCCGTCATCACCCAATTCACGCGTGAATTGAATCGGGCTGAAAATCAGAGCTTCACCAGGCGATGTTTCAGATGTGCTCAGTGGTTTCAGGAACTCTGGAAATGCAGGTGTATCGGTGATGGAAGGTGTATTGGTAATCGTTGGGGTTAATGAGACAGTCGGTGAAAGTGTGATTGTCGGGGTTAAAGTAACTGTCGGTGTATTTGTAATGGTGGGTGAAGGTGGAAAAATACTATATATCGCGGATTCGCCAAAATTGTTCAAGACAAATGCGGCTCCGACAAGCAGCATCGAGACCAGAATCAAACGCCATCCTCTTGAGACCATAGCCTGACGTTTTCGGAAGTAGACAATACGGTTCCCTTTTTTGATGGCATTCACACCTAATAAAAATGCCAGCACAGCTCCGCCTAAGGCGAGCAGAAAAGCAGTTCCGATTCCTGCTGTTATGTCGAGATTCAGTTTGAACCGGTTGAAGATATTCATGATTGGGATTATATCACGCAGAAAATGGATTGCTTCTTTAAGATCGCAATGACAGATCGACATGGTAGTACTCCCGGGTATCTCGATTTTGTGCCCAGAAATCTCCAAATTTGAGTGTCAAAGGGATTTTGTTTCAAAAAGTGAGAAACTCATGTTCTAATTGCGGAAAATTATCTGAAAAACTGGAAGAATCAGTTTACAGAAGTATTACGATTTTTCTTCTTCAAATATGTTAAAAATTTTGGCAGCGTTTTAACAAACAATCGGTAAATGGGCTTGTTTAACGGATAATCCCAGGCGCCCGGCGTGATCACTTCGTATCCTCCAAGCCCTTTCTTAAATTGATAGACGCCCCACATGCGATCGTTCTCATCAAAATGGTCTGGCGCACCCCAGAGGTCGTAGACTGCAGCTCCGGCTGCTTTGGCGGTTCGGATAGCTTCCCATTGCAACAGATAATTGGGCATTTTTTCGCGATGGAGATCGCGAGACATTCCATAGATATACCAGGCTTTTTGCGCATAGATAAAAAGCATCAGTCCTGCAACAGCTTCGCCATCCACTTCTGCGATCAACGGTTTTAAAATCCCGGCGGAGAAAAACCGATTCCACACATCCAGATAATAGCTCTTTTCACGGATGATAAACTGGTCACGAGAAGAAGTCTCCGCATACATAGCATAAATTTCTTCAAAATCTGACGGAGTTCCAATACGGACAATGACGCCTTTTTTCTCAGCCAATCTGATCTTGTATCGAGTGCGCTGTTTCATGGCAGTCAGCAACTCTTCTTCAGACCGATGCAGGTCAATCCAGACACTGTTGGCAAACTGGATTTGCTGATCCGAAAAATGCCAGCTTTTCTTTTTGTACATTCCCAATAGTGTGTTTCCGGCATAAATCGGCTGATATGAATCCGAGTTCGGAATGCCAAAACCAACCGGTACATCCGGATCGATTTTCAGAAATATGGCATGCTCTTCTTTTGCTTTCCGGAGAATATCATCGATGACACGATCGCGTAGCGCCAGATTGTTCCAGTCCAGCAGCGGACCACGTGGAATATACCAGAACGATTTACCTAATCCCAGCGGTTTTTTCAGGATCATTGCTGCTGCTTCAATTTTTCCGTCTTTGTCTTTCCATTGTTGAAATGCTGGTTCCCATCCAACATTTCTTTTAATTTCCGCCCATTCGGAAGTTTGCAGAATGGATGCTCCCGGCAGATCAGCGATCAGTTGATTCCATGAAACAGTATTCATTATCGCTTTTTCCTTTTGGATACAGCAGCAATAAACCGGTAAAACAACGGTATATAAGAAAAATCCAGTGTTCCAACGGTTCGGCGAATTTCTCCGCCAAATCCGCGTTTAAAGCGATAGACGCTCCAAAGTCCGTCCTGGCGATTCTGAAACTGCGATTCCAGTGTTTCCTCGGATTCGTCTGGAATTCCCCATAAGTCATACTCTGTGCAGCCATATTGTGCGCACATTTTCATGGCAGTCCACTGCAGCAAATGATTTGGCATCCGATTACGTTCCTCGTTCGAAGAAGCTCCATATAAATAATAGCCGCGCTTCCCGCGGATGAACAGCATCAGCGCTGAAAGCGGTTTCCCTTCAAAGGAAACCATCAGAAGGTGCACTGTGTTTCCAGGTTTAAAACTGTCATAACATTTTTGATAATAAGTCGGGGTATGTACGCCGAAATTGTCACGATCGCCGGTTTGTTCCATGAGATGGGAGAAAGCGGCGATCTGATCCGATTCTTCGACAACAAGGTCTTTCTTTTGGGAAAGCCGGATATTATAGCGTGTTTTTTGGTTCATCCGGTTGAGCCAGTCTTCTTCTGTGCCTGCCAGCGAAATAACCATAGTATTCGGAGGCTGAATCGTCGCGAAACCGGGTTGGAATCCATTCATGCTTTGTAACAAGATTTCTGCTTGAGGAGAATTTTGCCATTCATCCGGTTCGACACGCAAAAAAATTGCATGCCGTTTTCGGCATATTTGATGGATTTCGAGCCAGAGATTCTGATAATCCGGTGATTCTTGGGAGAATGAGACGGGTCCGCGCGGGATATAAGCGATCGTGAACCAGGGAATGTGATGCGGCAATTTACGGAAAAGGACCATTGCGCCTGCAGTTTCATTAGCGACATAAATCGGTTCCCAACCGAATGCGGTTTTTAATTTCCCCCATTCCGCGGTCTGTAGTATGGAAGCATTCGTATTCTTTGCAAGCAAAGCTTGCCATTGTTGAGCGTTTATTTGTGTCATAAGGATGACTAAGTCTTTTTATACAGTGAACATGTCCGTTGTCTGCATGCTGACCAGATTTGAGTCCGGTATTACTTCGTTCAGATATTGCCGGATTTCGCTGTCTCTTCCTTCTTTTGCAAAAGTTGTCAATTTTTCGATAACTTCTGTAAGCTCTCGATCGCTTAGGAGGTCATCCCTGTTTAATTTAAAAATATCCGGATGAGCAGTCGGTTCAAGCGATTGCCCTTCGTTCCACAGATCTTCACTCAGTTTTTCACCTGCGCGGATTCCGGTGAACTTAATTTCAATATCGCGTCCTGGCTCCAATCCGGAAAGCCGGATTAAATCTTCTGCCAGATCCAGAATGCGAATTTGTTTGCCCATATTCAAGACGAATGTTTCATCATTCGAGCCAAGTCCTGCCGCTTCCAGCACCAGATAGACTGCTTCGGGGATCGTCATGAAATAACGCTGCATTTCAGGATGCGTTATGGTGACAGGACCGCCCTTTTTGATCTGATTTTTAAAGATGGGAACGACACTGCCGCGGCTGCCCAAAACATTTCCAAAACGCACAACGGTAAACTTTGTCTCCGATTTTTTGGATTCATTCAGCACAACATTTTCTGCAAGGCGTTTGGATGCCCCCATTATATTAACTGGCCGCACTGCCTTGTCTGTGGAAATCATGACGAATCGTTCTGTGTGATTTTTACTGGCAGTGATTGCCATGTTCCAGGTTCCCTGAATGTTGTTGGTGATAGCTTCTTCCGCGTTGACTTCCATCAAAGGAACGTGTTTGTGCGCTGCTGCATGAAAAACGATATTTGGCCGTCGTTTTTCGAAAATTTCTTCCAGTCTGGTCAAATTCCGAATATCAGCGATCTCCGGACTGATCGGCAAATCCGGATAATTCTCGCGCATTTCAATCAGCGTTTCAAAAATACTGTTTTCACCATGTCCCAGAAGAATAATCTCCACTGGATTCCAGCGTGCAATTTGACGGCATAATTCTCTGCCGATGGAACCGCCTGCACCGCTGACGAGGACGATCTTGCCGGTCAAAATTGTCCCGATGTTGTCCTGATTCAGCTTAACCGGATCACGCCGCAGCAGATCGGTAATTTCGACTTCACGCAGTTTGCTGAAGGATATTTTCCCGCCTAATAATTCATAAATACCGGGCATTGTCTGGAAAGAAATCCCTTTTTCGCGGCAGGCATCGGATGCCAGGCGAACTGTACGCCCCGGTGCACTTGGGATTGCGAAGAAACAGGTTGTAACATGATGGCGGTCAATTTGACGGCTCAAATCATTCAGATTGCCAAGAACACGGATACCATAGATTTCCTGATTCAACTTCTTGGGGTCATCATCAATGAATCCGACCGGATTCACATTCAATTGCGGATTTTTCTGGATCTCACGGCAAACTAAGGCGCCGGCGTCACCGGCACCGATGATAAAAGCCCTTTTTACGTCGTTGCGAGCTTTACTGACTGTATTATTCTCCATCTCAGCCAGATAGCGCAAAGAGAAACGGACACCGCCGACTGCAAACAGTGACAACATCCAATCAATGATCAGAACCAGCCTTGGAAATCCGATAAAGACTCTGAACGCAGCCAGAATGATCAAGACCGCCGAAACAACCGCAGACGCGCACGTTACGGCGATGATGATGCCTTTTAATTCGTTAATACTGGCGTAGTTCCATAAACGGCGATACATCCCGAAAAGGAAATATACAACCGGTTTGATTAAAACAGAGACAGCAACCATCCAAAGAGTGGATGGAAGATATTTCTGGAATGCAGCTCCAAGTTCGAAACGCAGGAAGTAGCTCCCAAAAACACAAATTACGATGAACATCACATCAATCAGAAAGATATAACGATTCCGCAGATTTTTCCTCAAATGGAGCGCCATAAAAAAATTCTATCTCCCTTTCAATCCAAAAATCGTGCTGAAGGTTCGTAAAAGAATCGAAAAATCTAAAATCAGGTTCCGATGTTTAATATAGTAAAGGTCATATTCCAGTTTGATAGCGTTTTGTTCAGCTCCGGAGGCATATCCGTAATTGATCTGAGCCCAGCCTGTGATTCCCGGTCGAACGAGCAATCTGCCTCGATAAAACGGAATTTCTTTTTGAAGATCAACAATAATGTCCGGCCGCTCAGCACGAGGACCTACAAGGCTAAGATCACCCCGCAATACATTAATAAACTGCGGCGTTTCATCCAGATGACTTTTTCGTAAAAATTTTCCGATGCGTGTTATTCGGTTGTCGTGAGCGGATGCCGGCCTTGCAATTCCATCTGCTTCGGCATTCTGAATCATAGTTCTAAATTTCAGGATCCGAAAAGGTGTTCCGCGCAGACCCAGACGTTCCTGTGTGTAAAAGATCGGCCTGCCGGAATCGATCAGGATCAGTAAAGAGATTAATGGGAAAAGAACGATGAAAAAAAGTGTCCCGAAAAATCCAAAAATGATATCCAGCAGCCTTTTTGCAAGTTCCTGCAGCGCGCTGGAATGTGCCTGATCGTAGAAACTGCGAACCATCCAGTCGGTTCCAAGCAAATATACCGGCAATCGTTTCAGAATTTCTTCATATACAGTTGGCATGGTCGTGACAATCAGTCCTTTTTCTTCTGCCATCGTTAGCGCTTCAAACAGATTAGGATTCATGCGGTTACTGATTGCCATGATCACCTGTGAGATCTGATATTTTTCGACTATTTCAAAAAAGGCGCTTGAATCCCCTAAAACCGGATAGGATGAGATTATTTTACCGATTTTATTCGGGTCATCATCCAGAAATCCGATAACCTTAAAAGGAGTTGGTTTTGTGGTGTAGATAATTTCCGCAATTCTGGACCCGGCTTTCCCTGCTCCGACAATCAAGGTGTTTAATAAATTTTCAGGCAAAGTAAAAATGCGGATATAAAGAAGTCTCCACAGGATTGACAGGATAGGTGCAAAAATTAGAAAAACTGCGACACCGCGACGGGGAAGCGCTTTCGGGGGAGAAACGAAGAAAAGGATTAAATAAGAACCAAACGCGATTAAACTGGCAATAAAAATAAAACTAAGCGTGTAAGATATGGAGCCGGATCGGTTGGAATCGTATAACGGAGCCATAAAAAGGAGCCAAATAAACGGTAGGATATAAAACCAGTTTTCTGGTCGTTCTGCAAAAAACTGTGGCGATAATCCGAGCCAATCATCACCATGAGCCCAGGTGACCAATGCGATCAATAACGCAAGGATGGTCACAAAAAAATCTCCAAAGAACAGAATAATTTTGCGTTCTCGTAAATTGAAGCGTGATTGTATGGGGCTTCGAAAAGAATATTCAGCCATCTTTTTTCTTATTAATCAGTTTCGTTTCTTTAAAATTTGAATAGATTGTATTGAAAAATGGAATTTTTTACAATTGGTGTCAATACAATTATTTTGAAGGTTTATTGTTTTGATTTTCAGTATCAAACAAAACCAGCCTTTTATTCAGGATTTACGTTTCCTGCTGAGCGTCAGCAAACTCCAAAGAAATCCGCTTCCCCAACAGAAATGCATGACTGAAATCGCAACCGGCATCCCCCAAAACAGCGCGAGGTCGTTTTCATCTCCGGCAGCTCGAATCGCGATCAATGTCAATCCCATGATATACGCAATTAATTCCAATGATATCACAGTTGCAAAAAATGAAAAAAATAGCTGCCCGATCAAGAGCATTGGAATACTGAAGACAAATAAAGGGGGAATCAATTGGCGCAAGCGTAAACTCCGCGGATCTTTTCGCAGCATCCGCATTTTCCAGTACCCGTATCGCCAATATTGTTTTGCCAGTGCTGTCAACGATGATCGAGCAAAATAAGTGCAGCGTATTTTCGGATCAAACCAGATTTTTTTACCGTTCCTTCGAAGGCGGACATTCAAATCATAATCTTCATTGGTCAGCAGCGATTCATCAAATCCTCCCAGTTCCAGGAGTGTGGATTTTCGATAAGCTCCAAAAGGAACCGTATCAACATACGATGCTTCTTCGCTGTATCGATACTTTGCATCCCCAACACCGAACGGTGAGCTGGCCGCTTTTGCGATTGCGCGGGCAATTCCTTTCTTGCTGCCGGGCTGAATATCCCAGCGTCCGCCTACATTGGATCCTTTATCTGCCTGCAGGGCATCAATGCAAAGTTCAACATAATTTTCTGCGGGAATGCAATGAGCATCCAGGCGAATAATAAATTCGCCCGATGCATGCTGAATCGCAAGGTTCAATCCTGACGGGATAATCCGTTTTGGATTCTCAACAATTTTAATTTGCAGGGCAGGATGCTCTTTTTGCCATTGAAGGATTTTTTCCACAGAATGATCACTGGAATTGCCGTTTGCCAGGACGATTTCCATTTTTGATGCGGGGTATGTCTGTCCATAAACAGCATCCAGCAATAATTCAATGGTTTTCTCTTCGTTATAAAATGGAACGATAACCGAGACAGTCGGCATAGGTTTATGGAACCAGAGCAATCACTTCAATTTCGACGGCCATTCCTTTCGGAAGTTTTGCAACCTGGACAGCAGATCGAGCCGGACAATCGGAGGTGAAAAATTCAGCATAAATTTCGTTCATCGCTGCGAAATCATTCATGTCCCGCAAAAAAACAGTGGTTTTGACAACATTTTTTAATTCTGTACCTGCAGCTTCCAAAATGGCTGATATGTTCAAGAGCGATTGACGGGTCTGTCCTTTAATTTCGTCAGAAGCCGGTTCACCCGTTTCCGGAACAATGCCCAATTGTCCTGCCGTAAAAATGAGATTACCTGCGGCTACGCCTGCAGAATATGGACCCAGCGCTTTGGGAGCTTTATCTGTGATGATAATTCTCTTTTGCATCATTTCATTTTCTCCTTTTTTATCGTTTTCAAATATTCCGTTGTTCATCAGGATTTTCATCTTAATCCAGTAATGCGAGCTATCAACTTGTTATTCGAATTAATCGGGGAAAACATCTCAATAACAAAGAATTTTCCCCATTTTTCGAATTGCTGATCATCATCTGCAATTGCTGTTCATATCGAGAAATAAATTTTACTTCAAAAAACGATCCCTTTGAAGAATCAGCTGTTTGATATATATGAAGGATAGCTTGTTGTTGTGTTGTTTTTGCATTCCGCGCAAAATCAAAAAAACAATAAATAATTCTTCTCACATTTCGAATCGCTGCTGGTCACTTTGCGGTTCACTGACAGAATGGTTATAATGAATTCTCGATTCATGAACAAAAGAATGCCGATTGAGGTACAAGGAGACATATTGAATGATTAAAGCAATATTTTTTGACATCGACGGAACGCTGATCAGTTTGAAGACGCAACAGATTCCGGAATCTGCAAAAAAAGCTTTACTGTCATTGCATCAAAAAGGTATTCTGCTCTTTTTGGCATCCGGACGCCCGCCGAAAAATATCCGATATGTACAGGATATGATGGATTTTGAATTCGACGGATTCATTACAATGAACGGGCAATACTGTTATCACAGCGGCGGATTGGTCTATGAAAATTGGATTTCTCAGGAAGACCTTCGTCTTTTAACACCTTTTCTTGAAAAAGAACAAATTGCGTGTACTTTTATGGAGCTGGATTACAGTTACAACAATTTTATCAATGATCGGATCATAAATTTGTATCAGACGATCGGTCAAACCCAAAAAATGGATCCGGTCGATGATGTCAGACGCATTGAGACACATAAAGTATATCAATTAAACATCTTTGTTCAGGAATCTGAAGAATTTCGGCTGAAAAATTTCCTCCCTGCATGCAAATTCCTGCGCTGGTTTCCAAATTATGTGGATGTGATTTCTGCAGATGGCGGTAAACCAGTCGGTATTGATAAAATGTTGGAGGCTTATCATATCCGTCTGGATGAGACGGCTGCATTTGGTGATGGCGGCAATGATATCGATATGCTCAAACATGTCGGGACAGGCATTGCTATGGGGAATGCGGATAACAAAGTGAAGGCCATTGCGGATTTCGTTACATTGGATGCCGATCAGGATGGGATTCTCTATGCGCTTCGCAAGCTTGACCTTTTATGATAAAACGCATCCAATTCTTTTGAACGAACTCTCTGAATAGCAATTCGAAATATTAACTTGTTTTTCGAACCAATCGGGAAAACTTGTTGTTGTGTTGTTTCTGCATTTTGTGCAGAAACAACACAACAACAATAAATCCTTCCCATCTTTTACCCCGCTGCTTAATCTGATAAAGCTTTGTTCCATTGATGAAAAGACCGATATGAATCGTTTGTCTTGAATCTCGCACCGGTCTTATTCATTATCAGAAAATCACCGAATATGATTGCCAAATTTACAGAAGCGGCTTTGCATAGACAATTCTTCTGTACTGGTATCCGCCTTCCAGAAGCTCCTGCTCGCAGGTAATCAGAACAAGCGAACCGGGGATTGTATTTTGAAAAACGGCGTCGACATCATCTGGTTGTACAAGTTGATTGGCATAAACACTGTATACAAGAAATTTATCCTTTGCCGTATTAACAAAGATGCGGTCATTTTCTTTCAAATTCAGCAAAAAAGCAAAAGGTCCTGCAGTTCCGAGATCGATATGATTATGTCCTGCGATAATTGAAGTACCTTCTCCAGGTAGAGCTGTTCCTTCGAGAAGACCGGCGCGGTTTCCCAGCCATTCCACTGAAAATTTGGTTTTATCATCTTGCGGTACAACGACCAGTTCGGCAAAACTGTCGATGATTGGAATTTCAATGGTGAATCCGCTCAGATTGCGATAGGCAAGGGCGGCAGGTTGTGCCGGCAGCACGGTGCGCTTGCCTGCCGGAAATCCAGTTTCAGGCAACACTTCAGGTATCGGTGGAATTGTTTTCCAATTTGCGTCAGCGGAAGCGACATCTGTTTCGCCAGAATCAATCGTATCACCATCCCCATTTCGATCAGAATCGATGGTGGCTCTATTTTCTACGCCAGTGATGCCGTCGTTAACCTTCACAAAGAAATTGATTTGCAAATCGTTTACAGCCACAATCGGATCAAACCCTCCCAGATCGGGTCCAAGTATTCCTTTCCAGATGATCTGCCCGCGCGGATTCGCAGGTGTCGGACCTTCGTAATAACAAAGTTCGGTGGTGGTTATCGTTGAAGAATCCGTACATGCGACTCCGATATTTGTTGACCCGGGAGGGTATGAGGCGGGCAAACCATATCCACTGGATATACCAGCGGCGCTATAACTGGCGCCTACCGGGATCGGATCATGTATCTCAGCATTGATCGCAATGATATTCGTATTATTGATCCATTCCATCGTCCATTCCAATAATGGAAGACCTGTTGCATCAAAAGTTTTAACGCCATGAGGTGGGTCGAAAATATATGCGTTAAAAGTTATTGGAGTAGGCGTCCAATTGTCTCCTGGCATATTATTGCCGTCCGGGTCAGGATTCGTCCCATTCTCAGATGCATCACCAACCGTTTTTCCATCAGGATCAATCCCGCTTACCTGAGCAGTATTAAAATATGAGCTTGAAGCTGGGATCAGCCGCACTACAAGTGTAATAGTCGCATCTGCGTTGCCTGCAAGGATATCTTCACCAGTTAATAGGTTTTGATCTGAAATCCCATTAAAACCGTTGTTTACATGAAGTGTGGGGCTAGTTAATTCTTGAATACTCAGGATTTCTGCAGGAACAGGGAATGTCGATTCAAGATCATCAACAACATGCAACCCAGTGATCAATTTGGCATCATAATTACGAATCAGAAAACCAAATTCAACATCCCAGGTTCCAGCAGAACCAGTTACTGGTTTAATAGAAACCAGATTCTTAGCAAGGCCAATCATAGGAGCAGCATAGATAATCAGGTCAGAATTTGGAGTAAGAGCTGTACCGTCAGGAGGAGTGCCGCTGGCGCTTGAAGCGTTTGAATAAAAACCAGCGTCCAGATCTGCTTGAACTACGATATGGGTACCCCTGCAAACCAGAGATTCATTTGGTAGAAGTATGGCAGGTATGTCGAGGTCGCAATCCAAACCGGTAATTTTCGGATCACTAATTTCTACGGCTGTCAGAGTTACATTTCCTGAGTTATGGGCAGTAATAGAAAAATGGAGAATATCTCCAACTTGATTGTAAGTATATTCCTCAGCAGTTTTTTCTAAGGTCAACCCTGCATTTTGTACGATATTGATCTCCAACGTGTCGGTATATGGCGTCGATTCATTGGAGTCGACTGTGACGGTATTCGAAAGGGTTCCACCAGCATCAATTTCAGACTGGGTAACTGTGTGATTGCAATGATAAATCCAGTTTTCATCGACTTGCAATTTACCATCTAAATTTGTATCTCCTGTCGGAAGGCTGATACTGCCTGTGCAATTAGGATCAACCACCGTAACCCCTGTCAAGGGCATTTCTCCCTGATTGGTCACAGTAAACGTGTAAGGCACAACATCACCGGCTGATGAAATCTCATTTGTGGTTGATGATTTTACGACGAGAATAGAGGGAATTTCACCGATAATGATTGTTTCATCGACTGGATCTGAGTTAATCGGATTTGAGCCAAAAAAGCCACTTGCAAAAGCTGAGTTCGTGACAATACCCGTTATAAGATCAGCCTGGGTAATAGCATAGGTCGCTGAGCAGATCATCTCTTCATTCGGAGAAAGAGTGCCATCTTCTGGTGCGGAACAGGTTACACTGGCCTTATCATCTGAGACGGAGAAAATGCCAGTCAGGTTGACGTTGCCGGTATTTTTGATGGTATATGTGTAGTTGATGATCTGACCCACTTGATAGTATTCCGATGGATTGGCAGCTTTTGATAATTCCAGCCTGGCTGTTTGCGTGGCTGTGAGCGTAACACTACTGTAAGGAGCCGTGGCTTCGTCACTCGAAGCGCTAGCCGTATCAATCAAGTAGCCGTTATCCAGGTCAGTCTGGTTAATGGTGTGTGTACCATTGCAGACCATCGAAGCGAATGGTTCAAGGTCAGACCCGTTAACAGGATCACAACTGAAATCATCCAGCATGGGCGAGTCATTGACGGTAACATTATGCAATGTGATATTACCGTTGTTTGTAGCAGTCAGTGTATAAGTAACAACCTGACCGAGTGTATCGAAATTCGCAGGGCTGAGATCATCCGTCTTGGTCAAACTGAGCAGTCCATTCTGATTGGCATTGATCACATTCGTTGCATTCGATGCAGTGATCTCAGTGCTTGAGGCGCTCGCCATGTCATTAAAGAAGCCATTGTCCAAATCGTCCTGGTTGATCGTATGCTTGCCACTGCAGGTCAACTTCTCATCTGGAGCCAGGACAGATCCGTTGAGCGGATCGCAGGTAAAATCATCCAGTGTGGGCGAGTCACTGACGGTAACATTGTGCAATGTGATATTACCGTTGTTTGTAGCAGTCAGCGTATAAGTAACAACCTGACCGAGTGTATTAAAATTCGCAGGGTTGCGATCATCCGTCTTGGTCACCGACAATTCCGGAGATTGGATTGCATTCACCGTAAAAACATCTGGCTCTGAAATAACCGGAACATCATTAAACTTGGCATGACCTTGAGCGGTATTTGTTACACTGCCGCTATCCAAATCAGCCTGGGTAATAGCATAGGTCGCTGTGCAGCTTGTCGTCTCTCCTACAGGCAGACTGGTAAGAGAACCACAATCAAACGGAGTATTGGTAGGGTTGCCGATATGATCATCCGTAATATTGAAAGGGCTTGAAAGAGTCACGTTGCCAGTATTTGTGAGGGTATAGCTGTAGGTGATTTCATCATCCACCGCGGAATAAGTCAAGGGTTCTGCGGTCTTGGTCAACGATATAGATGGAGATTGGGTTGCATTCACCGTAAAATCATCTGAATTTGAATCAACAGCAACACCTTTAAAGTTGGCATGACCTGTAGCGTTATTTGTTACAATGCCGCTATCCAAATCGCCCAGGGTAATTTTGTAGACAGCGGCACAGGTCATCTCTTCATCGAGAGAGAGTAAACCATCTTCAGGTTGCGTACAGGCCACGGTAGTCTTGTCATCCGTGATGGAAAACGGACCTGATAAGGTGACATTACCGTTGTTCTTGATCGTATAGGTGTATTGGATGGTCTGACCCACCGCGGAATAAATCGAGGGTTCTGCGGTCTTGGTCAGTAATAAAGATGGGGATTGGGAACCGCTGACCGTGACTTCATCTACATTTGAGTCTACATTATCACCGTTGAAGCTGGCATGCCCTGTTGCAATGTTCTTTACATTTCCTGCATCCAAATCGGCCTGTGTAACAGTATAAGTTTGCGTACAACTTGTGGTGGCTTCAGGGTTCAAAGGACCGGTGCCGCAATTGAATTCACCGATATGGTCATCACGAATCGTGGGAGCAGTCAATGTTACATTGCCATTGTTCGTCAAAGTGAAATTGTAGCTAATCGTATCACCGACCATGGTGTATCCGGACGTACTAGTCGTCTTCTCCAGGATCAATCCGGGCAAAAGGTTGATACCAGCTCCACTTTGACCTGCATAAGTTCCTGTAAGAGTGGAGTTTTTATATGCCACGTTGGCTGTGTTGGCCAAAATCTGATTTCCAATAGGCAGCACGTTAATCGTAACCTGATCAGTGCCTGTGCAACCATATTGAGCACGTGCTGTCACTTGAGCGACATAAACACCAGGAGCATCGTATACGTGTGTTATTGTGGTCGAGGCCTGGTATGGCGCTGAACTGCCATCACCAAAATCAACCGAATAATCGTAGGGAGTACGTCCACCGAGAGCATTCTCATCAATCGTAAAGGTAGCAGCCTGCCCAGTCATGATCATGGTTGGCGCGGAAGCAAAGGGACGCAAACTTCCATAATTGGCCTGCAGATTAAAGAGCAGACCGCTGTGGTCTCCTCCTGAATATACTTTATGTCCATTATGAATATTGTTTTCGAGCTCAACTGCGAGGATGTTGATACCAGACTGAATACTGTTTGCGCCTGAGTAAGTTCCGTAGGCGCCTGCTCCTGTGTGCTGACCCAGATAGATGCCATTGATATAAATGGATGAGGTATCATCACTGGAAATGTTCAAGGTGCCGTTCAGATTGCTGGCGTTGAGCGGAAGGCAGAAAGCCTGGCGGAAGAAGGAGTAATTGGGATCTACAATACCTTCAGTGTAATAAGATAATCCACTATTCGTATCACCAGCATAGGGAGCGGTAAGTGTCAAATGAAAATCATCAGTTATTGAAGCAACTTTGTAGTCATTATTATCAATGGATATGGAATCTCCCACAGTTAATTCGCTTGTGAATAATGTGCCTGTTCCAGTTACAGAATCACTTCCCTGCGTGACAGCTATCGTGCCGGTCAGTTGATAATCAGTTTGAGCCGCAGTCCATTCTGCATTTAAGACTGAAGAATTCATCCAGTAAAATGTTTCTACATCTGCAGCGGTGGGCTGTATCCAGGGAGAACTGGCAAAAGCGTCTGCGTCGCTTGCAGCAACAGCACGCGGATTATCATTCCAGCCTATTGGACCGACACTGTTGGCATTTCCTGTCCCCTGGTATATTGTCTTATAACCAAGGCACCTGGAGGAATCGCACCATGGCAGCGTAGTGTAAGCGCTGGTTTTACTGACCACGGTGACGCTGCCAGAACCGGTTTCGGTACTAAGGCTTGGTGTCGTGCTGACATCTCCACCCGCACCTTCCGCTGCCGACACCTGAAATGAAACTGTCCCACTCGAACCTGGTGGCTGTGTACCCAGGTTCCAGGTGATAGTTCCGCCCGATTCTGAACCGGAAGCGGTGATACTTCCAGGAACAAGTGTTGTATGGGATGGGATAGCATCTGTGATGACCACCTCCGCAGCATCGGCTGTGCTGTTATTTTGCCAATGGATGGAATAGGTCAAAATACCACCAATAGAGGCATCGCCGGACACACTCTTCTCGATCACCACATAAGGCGCCACCACCACATCGCTATCTGTAGAGCTGTTATCCATCAGGTTGTAATCAGTTTCAGTGCCATGAATGTTCACCCGGTTTAGCACCGCCGCGCCTGATAACAGTGAATCATTTACTTGAATGGTAACAGTTCTTGTACCTGTTTCATTAGCAGCCAAATTACCAATCGTCCAGGTCACAGTGGAACCGACGTTAACGCCACTATCACTGGAAGAAATATAAGAAGCGTTGGATGGGATTGTGTCCGTTAATACGACACCTGTGGCATCCGCTGTCAAAGAGGCATTCGTGTATGAGATGGTATATGTGATCGTATCTCCAGATAAAACGGACGTTTGACCATCTGTCTTGGTCACTCTCAAATCTGGCGCATCCGTTGATTGGACAATATTAATATCTGCAACTTCATTATTGGTCAGATTTGGCTCTGTAGATGTTGTGGAGATGTGAGCGTAATTACTAATCCGTGTGCCATCACTTAACCCGGCAGCGACTGAGCAAGTCACAGTACAACTGTAAGACGCATTGGCAGCAATATCTGCCAATGCCCATGTATAAATTGAGCCTTCAATTGCAGGTGTTCCACAAGTGCTGCTTACAAAGTTAAGATTTGCTGGAATCGTGTCCTTCAGCTCCACACCTGCGGCTGTGATGGTACCCGTGTTCACAACCGTTAGTGTATAAGTGACAGGAGTAAGAGGAGAATCTACGGATTTAACAGTCAAAACTCCATCGGTCTTTGTGATACCCAGGTCTGCAACTGCGATTACTGTCAACACATCAGAAGACGCCCCGCCAGGATCAGAGTTGACCGCAGTCACTTCACTGCTGGTATTGGTTAATGAGCCAGAAGAAGTCGCTTTAACAACCACAGAAACGCTGCAAGTGCCATTGGCGGGGATAGATCCACCCGTATAAGAGAGTGTGTTTCCGCCTTCACTGGCCACCAGTGTTCCGCCGCAGGTATTGATCGTACTTAGCGGTGAATTATTGATCAGACCTGCTGGATATGTATCTGAAAAGGCTACCCCGCTCAAAGCAGTATCGGTGTTGGGGTTAGTGATATTGAGCGTCAATGTTGTTAGACCGCCAACCGGGATGGAATTTGGAGAAAAAACTTTCGTGATAACAGGTGCCAGCGCTGGATTAATAGTTACACTTTCGGTCGCGCTGTTATTCTCAGAAGTTGGATCAGTTTGACCAGAGCCAGCATTTACTTGCACGGTGTTTTCCAGGTTCCCTCTTGCGGACGCAGACACCGTTCCGTTGACTGTAATCGTAAGGTAATTCTCTGCTCCGGCACTGATACTCATTCCGGTAAATAAAATGTCGTTGCCTGATGATCCATTAGCTCCACAACTTGCTGTTCCACTTGCGACACAGTTTTCTGTGACCCCGGTGATCCAGTCTGGAACAGTATCTGAAATACTTGCTCCGCTTGCATCCGACGGACCGTTGTTGCTGACCTTAATGATGTAGCTGATCGGATTTCCTGCCGTATAAGAGCCACTTCCAGCAGTTTTCGTAATTATGAGATCTGTTTGAGGATTCGCTAAATTTGCATCCGGTGCACTATTGTTCCCTGAGATTGGATCGGTTTGACCTGTTCCAGGTTCAACGATTGCGGTGTTTACCAGAGTTCCACTGGCCCCCGCAGAAACCGTGCCATTGACCGTGATTGTCAGGTAGTTAGCAGCCCCGGCATTGATACTTATTCCGGTGAATAAAATGTCGTTGCCTGATGAACCATTAGATCCACAACTTGCTGTTCCACTTGCTACACAGTTTTCTGTGACCCCGGTGATCGAGACTGGAACAGTATCTGAAATACTTACTCCGCTTGCATTCGATGGACCATTATTTTTCACAATAATCGTATAGCTGATCGGGCTTCCTGCCGTATAGGTACCACGATCATCACTCTTAAAAATTAATAGTTCAGTCTGCGGTTGTGATGTGTCCGTATCTGTAGCTGTGTTATTGTCTGAAATTGGATCGACTTGTCCGGTACCAACAACCACTGTGGCAGTATTAACCAGAGGTTCAGTCATGGTTGCAGAGATTATTCCGTTTACGGTGATGGTTAAGTAATTTGCTGCTCCTGCATTGATGTTCACTCCAGAGAAGGAAATATCGTTACCGGATGACGCATCGATTCCGCAGCTTGCGATTCCACTCGCCACACAATTCTGTGTGATACCGGTAATTGTTGCTGGAACTGCGTCAGAGATACTTACTCCATTCGCATTCGATGGACCATTGTTACTCACAATAATCGTATAACTAATCGGATTACCCGCTGTATAGGTCGCTGAGCCGTCATTTTTACTAATAGAGAGATCGCTCTCAAGAACCGACACTGTGGCCGAAGCGACGGCTGATGTAATACCATTGCCTGACACACTGGCGAAATTGGTAACTTTTCTGGCAGTCAAGTCAGTTTCTGTAGTTGTATAAGATGAAGTGCAGCTCGTAGTGGCGTCTGGAGTCAGCGGGCCTGAACCGCAGGTAAAAGGAGTTCCCAGGGGGCTGCCCAGGTGATCGTCGCTGACCCAAAATGGGCCATTCAGAGTCACGTTGCCAGTGTTTCTGATCGTATATGTGTAAGCGATCGTTTGACCGGCAGCTGTAAAGTTTTCGAGGCTTGGATTTTTTGTCAGTGAAAGCGCTGGAGTTTGATCGGCGTATATTGTTTTACTGTCAGTAGGTGATGTCACCCCAACACCTGAAGCCGAGGCGGTGTTCGTCACTGAGCCTTTATCAAGATCAGTTTGATTGACGAGATAAATTGCATTGCAACTGATAGATCCACCTACAGCAAGATTGTTATTGCTGCAAGTGAAGGAACTGCCGCCATTGATCATGTTGTCTGAGATGGTGATCGGTCCAGTAACTGAGACATTGCCGGTATTCTTTACCGTATACGCATAATGGATGACCGTGCCAACATTCGAGTAGGAAGTCTCGGTTACGTTTTTTGACATAGTAAGCGCTGGTGCAGCCTTGTTAGCCGTCACGCTAACAGGATCAGAATTTACCACGATCTGGTTTCCTCCGGAGCCTGAGATGCTTGACGCTGTGGCAGTGTTCTTTACAGAACCAGAAGCGATGTCTGCAGCCGTAACAGTGTAGCTTACACTACAGGTTCGGGTTGCCCCTGCTGCCAGCGTACCGGACCCGCATGCAAAAGCGGTGCCTGCCGGGCTGCCGATATGATCATCACTAATGGTGATGCTGCTCAAGGTTGTATTACCGGTATTTGTTACCGTGTACGTATAAGTTAGGGTGTTACCGGCAGTCGTAAAAGCAGTGGGTAATACACTCTTGGCAACAGTTACTCCGGGAGTTTGAGCCTGGATTACATTTGCCTGGGTCTGATTCGTGGTAATTCCGTTTCCTGTGGCGGAAGCTGTATTAAGAACAAATCCAGCGGTGGCATCAGCAGAAGTAATGGTGTAAGCCGCTGTGCAGCTTGTCGTCCCTCCTATAGCCAGAGGTCCAGAACCACAAATAAACGGAGTACCGAGCGGGCTGCCGATATGATCATCTGTAACCGTGAAAGGGCCTGAAAGCACCACATTGCCGGTATTTTTAATTACATAAGTATAAGTAATAATGTTCCCAGCAGTTTGAAAAGTCGGGAGCGACGGTGTTTTTGTAAGGGAAAGGCCGGGACCAGCGTAGATTGTCATAGCTTTGGCTGAATCAGAGGTCAACCCGCTTCCGGCAGCGATAGCCGTGTTTGTTATCGTTCCAGAAATGACGTCAGCGGCAGTGACAGTGTAAGTCGCGATGCAGCTCGTCGTCATGCCTGCTGCCAACGGTCCGTTTCCACATGGAAATGGGTCTCCTGCCGGGTAGTCTATTCCTAAAACCGTGAGCGGTTTGTCATCTGTCACTGTGAATGGACCGTCCACTGACCCGCTTGTTCCTGTGTTTTTGATGATGTAAGTATATGTAAGAATTTGTCCAACAGCGTTAAAGGATAAAGTTGATATGTTTTTCGTCAAACCCAAAGCGGTGGGTAAACCGATGTTAACCGTTGCTGTAGCTGGTCCAACAGTGGTTGAACCCTGAAGACCAGTTGCCGAATTTGAGTAGTTAAATCCATTGGGACAGCCAGTAATTGCAGTCGTATAAATCAACTTAAGAGATGAATTTGCAGCAATAGGATAGCCGAGTCCACTGCCTATCCAGTTAACAGTTCCATTTGCACCTACCGATGGGAGGCTGGACGAATTTGCAGCGGTTACATCACTGCCAGAGGCAGCCGGGTTTGCGACGGTCATACAAGTGGGTAAAACGTCCGTGATCGAGTCAAGAGTAATTGCGACAGGTGTACTATTACTGAAAACCACTGTCCAGGTGATTGGCCCTGCTGTATTACTTGCCAGCGTAGATGGAGATGCCGTCTTGGCCATGGTGAGTGTAGGTAACGCAGCTGATAGAATTGTCGAGGAAGCAAAACCCGTGTATTTATACTGCGAGCCACTCCTTGCGGCTGACCAAGGATGCACCATCACTTGCGAATTGCGGCAGTTAATCTCCCAGGAGTAAGTAATGGTGATCGTTCCACCTCCGCCCGGAATGCTGGCTGTTGGGAACGCAAGATAATTTTGTTGCCCAACTGTGACTCCCGTCACACCTCCAGAAATGGCAGTGACAGTTGAAGCAACCAGTCTCACACAACTATCTGGGAAGCCAGCCTCGCCTGCCGGTTGGAAGAACAAATCGGTGTTATTTCCAAATGAATAGACCACTTTTTGAGTCAACAATTGGCCGAGAAATACTCCAGGACCAAGCACGGAACTCTGGGCAATTCCGCCTGCATTCGCACTTAGCAAGGTACTGGTTGTCACCGTTCCCGCACGGTTCACCGCGGTATATCCTGTTGCAGTCGCTGAAATTGTATAGTTGGCAGTGTATCCCCCGAATGGATCTCCTCCCCCCTTGGAATGGTTGCAGACTTCCGAATAGTCTACATAGAAATAAGTCCCCACACTTGCGCCTGCAGCCAGTGACACGATCGTTCTCGTTTGATCGCTCGGGGTCTTAAAATAAGAAGCATTCGTACCTGTGAAACTCGAGAAATTAACCACAACATTGGATAACGCAGCAGCGCTGGTATTTGTGATCTGAAATGACAATCAGGCACCGCGAGGCCCCTGAGCATTGCATCGGTTGGCATCGAGCCACAATTTTTCTTGTGATGTGAGCGTAATTGTCAACGGTGCAGATGCGGCATTAACCGACCATCGGGGCTGAACGAAAACTGCAATCAACAATATTGCAAAAAGAAAAAGAATTCGTTTTCTTTTTAATAACGAGATATTCTGCTGACTCAAAAAGAATTGTTTCAATTTCGCTCCTCAACACTGCTAATAAAATCTCGTAACAATAATAAATTACTCAATTCATTGGGGAAAAAGGCAAAGAAAAAACCTGCTGAAATAGTCTTTGTATTTATCGATTAAAGCAATTCTACAGTTAAGATCATCAACGATCTAATTAAATCCGACATTAGGACTAAATTATTTTATCGACGATTATCCTGATAATCCAGCGATTCGAAATTTGGAAAAGCCTTTTGAGAAAAGAGAGAAAACTTGTTGTTGTATTGTTTTTGCGCTCCGCTCAAAAACAATACAACAACAAATACTCCCGCTCATAATTCGAATTGCTGCTTATAATCCGTTTCTTGTAATAGGTAATAATTATATATATAAAGTATATTCTTTTTTACCAACGAATTTATTAAATGTTAGCAATTCGAAATACGGAAAAGCCTTTTGAGAAAAAAGAAAAAAATTGTTGTTGTGTTGTTTTTGCGCTCCGTGCAAAAACAACACAACAACAACTAATCCCTCTCATAATTCGAATTGCTGGAACAATCATGAATTCTTTTCATATTTCTATTTACTGTTTGTTCCATCGATGAAAAGACCGATATGAATCGCTTATCTTGAATCTCGCACCGGTCTTATTCATTATCAGAAAATCACCGAATATGATCGCCAAATTTACAGAAGCGGCTTTGCATAGACAATTCTTCTGTACTGGTATCCGCCTTCCAGAAGCTCCTGCTCGCAGGTAATCAGAACAAGCGAACCGGGGATTGTATTTTGAAAAACGGCGTCGACATCATCTGGTTGTACAAGTTGATTGGCATAAACGCTGTATCCAAGGATTTTATCCTCTGCCGTATGAACAAAGATGCGGTCATTTTCTTTCAAATTCAGCAAAAAAGCAAAAGGCCCAGCACTTCCGAGATCAATATGATTATGTCCTGCAATGATTGAAGTACCATCTCCAGGCAGGGCTGTTCCTTCGAGGAGACCGGCGCGGTCTCCCAGCCATTCCACTGAAAATTTGGTTTCATCGTCTTGCGGAACAACGACCAGATCGGCAAAACTGTCGATGATCGGAATTTCAATGGAGAATCCGCTCAGATTGCGATAGGCAAGGGCGGCAGGTTGTGCCGGCAGCACGGTGCGCTTGCCTGCCGGGAATCCGGTTCCAGGCAACACTTCAGGTTTTCTCCCATGTCCACCCCAGTAATAATCCGGCAAATCCCCATTTTGTCCTGGCGTATTGGTTACCAGTGTGCCGGTTACATTTTGAGAACCTGTTCCGGTAAGAAAGGCCCAGGATATCTGACCATTGGTTAATACTTCAGCGGTTTGAAGCGTCGCGGTGATGACACCTTCTTCACCCGGGGTTAGCAGATATCGTTGCCCTTGGACCAGCGCTGCAACTGCCTTTGCGGATGGGCCGATGGATACTTGCCCTGTATAAGCGGCTGATGTTTCGTGGAACAGAATATTTTCCGGAACAAACCAGGCGTCCGATTCGCCGTCATTGAGGATGGTTAAAGAAATTGTGGCACCCGTTCCCTGGGATTGATAGGTTCCTGAAATGATGCTGAAATTTAACGCTGCATCACAGTAATTATGGCTTTGTGTTGCTGTGAGCGTTGGAATAGATAAATTCGGATCAATCGAAGAACTGCCTGCAAACGCAAAAGTTTCAGACAGAATTCGCGTTGCGGTATCCAATTCGGAAGTGATTGTGACCGATTCCCCTGCCGGAATGATGACAGACTCCGGATTACATAGATTGGTGTTTGAAAGAGAACAAGTAAGGTTTGTTACTTCCTCACCGTAGGAATAGGTAACCGATTCTTTGTAATAATATATTTTTGTCAGGTCGATTGTGATCGCTCCCGTTCCGCGGTTCGTCAATGTGTAATTCACATGGACAATTCCGTCATCCGTGTCACAAGTATCATATTCGCTGGAATTGGCAGTCAGTTCCAGATCCGAAGCTGAATAACATGCATCGGATATCCATCCCAGGCTCATCGCTGGTGAAGCTGCGGTGAGTTCACTGCCTGAGGTGTATCGGAAGGATGTCTTAACCTGCATCTGGTTTTCAGCCAGCGGAGTCGCAGCTGTCGCTGATGCTGATAAATCAATCGTTTCATCTTGTGCAAGGTAGATACATTGATAAATGCCACAATTTTGGATTCTTGTGAGGCAGTCTGACCTTTCCCCATCGGTACAGCTTGTATAGGATAAGGCGGGATTACTTCCAGTCTGGTTAAGAACCTGAATTGTACCGGGTAATTCAATCAGAACCCGTCCCTGATCATAGTGGTTGGTTAATGAAAAATGCAGGGACAGGTTGGTGCTGCCAATCGAGGTTTCTAAACATTGTTCATCACTGGTGATATAGCCTCCTGCAACGGCAGTACCTTCAACAGGCAGATTGTTAATCATTAGCGAGATTGGAAGGGAGTCGTTCGCAGCAGCGGTTTCATCAACAGTGAATAAACCATATGCGATTAATCGTTCTCCTGAACCAAGTGAAACGGGCGAATCAGGAGAAGTCCATGTGATTTGAGACTGTTTTGCGTATCCGCTGTCATAATTCAAAACTGTCGGAAGGTCGATCGAAAGCGTTTCAGTACCATAATTATAGAGTTCCAATTGAAGAGCTCCATCCAGACCGGTCATATCATAAACAGCGTAGCGGATTGTACCCAACTGACAATTTTCTGTATTGGATGCATCAAAGTGGAGCTGTCCTTCAATCAGAATCGGTGTGGTTCCCAACACAAATGACAGATCAACTTCCGGATCTGGCTGATTTCCTGCGAATTGGCTGAAGTCGGATGCAATAACGCGGAACACATAACATCCTGCTGTGGCGCTTTCAAACCCCTCAGCAGGAATTTGTGTCCAGTTTGCTCCCGTCACTGCAGCGAGAAATGTCTCATCGGTTGCAAGCGCTGCCTGATCAATCTCAGCATAATGGATTGGACCGATGGACACAGCATCATAAGAATCGTTGATTCGAATTCCGGTTTGGGAAAAATCAAGGATGGATGTACCCTCATTGTAGTAGACAAAATAGAATTCAGCTTTAGCAAGACATTGCGGAAAAATCCCAAATACATATCGGCCGTCATCTCCAATAGCGGAAAATTCCCCTGTTCGATATGCAATTCCGTTGGCAATTACGGAATTCACGTTCAGCGATACATCCAGTGACGCATTGTCAGCAGCCAATAACTCGTCGATTTCAAATGAGCCATGGATATAGGGAATATCCGGAGGAGAACTCAATGCCGGCAGGTTATAAGGTGATCCTATTTCTGACAAATCCCAATTGACAGGTACCGTCACTGAAGGATCTATTGTAAAAAATTCCGGGAGTGATAACAAAACAGGATCTGGATTGGGGTTTGAAATTCCCAGCGTGATCTTTCCATCCATACCGGTAATATAATAGGATGCAGAAGAAATCTCGGTTTCAATATCAGCAGCGAAAACCGGAATTGTGAACAGACACAACATGAAAAAGGTCATGACCAGTTTGGCGAGGTTTGACTTCTTCATTCGTTCCTCCATATTCAATTATTCTATTTATCCAACCGTTGCAATTGTATTTATCTGACGTATCCATTGAGAATGCCATCAGAAGTTATATTTACCGGGATGTGTGCTGTGTTCTTATGAATAAATCTTGGCTTTTCATCAACAAGATTATGGTTCCATGACTTCCGTGTAGTTTGTCTATAAAAATTATACTACTTCAAGTGTTGCGAAATGAATTGAGAATCGGCGATTTGAAATTGGGAAATTCGGGGAAAAGAATCAAATATGTCTTTGAAGATTTACGAGTTTTACTCTGATTATTGATAAATGAAATTATTGGATAACAAATCAGATGGAATGGATGAAACCTGTCGTTGTTATTTATCCCGTCGAGGCGTAGCAATCTATCCTTAAGTGCTAAAAGATTGTTCCGTCGGGTTGACGCTCTCCTCGCAATGACTGATCAATCTATGAATCATTCATCATATATGTCTTTGACACAAAGCGCAAAACCGCAAGAACGCCGAAGCGTTCGTTTTATATTTCGAACAGCAGGTGAAAGATATTACTCATCCGATAATGAAAATTGAATTCTATTTTTGTAGGATTTGCTGTTCGAATTACTGCTTCCGAATTCGACATGATATAATCAGTTAAAATGTGGAAAGGATAAAAAGATGTGCTTCTTTCATAAATCTTATCCATCTCAGTATAAAAGTGAGGTCGCAGCATTAACAAGCGAATTAATCCAGATTGGATTGAAGGAAGATTATCTGTCGGAAAGATCTGGCGGTCTGTTTGATCGGAACTGTCGCCATGCTCGTGCACGAGAAATTGGAGAACGTCTCTATAGTATCGGCGGAATCCCTTTGATGGAAGAAATCTTAAAAAAAGTCTCAAAGAAATGCGGAAAAGACAGTGCATCCCATTTAGAGGCTTGCTGGCGTGCTGTAGGCGGTGTCTTCTGAGTTGTTTTGGATATCGCAAACGACAGAAGTTCTATTCCAAAAAAAATTTAGAATTACGGAATTTTACAAAAAATATTGTTTCCTTGACAGGGTAGCGTAAAACAGCTAAAATAGGGGACGTCATTAATTAATGATGGTTTGCCGAGATAGCTCAGTTGGTAGAGCATACGACTGAAAATTGTAGTGTCCACAGTTCGATTCTGTGTCTCGGCACTGAAGACCCGGATATTTGGGTCTTTTTTTTTATTCTTTTTCTCTGATTTGACGGTAAAATTTCTCTATGAAGAAACGAATCTGGTTTGTTTTTCTGGGTTTCTGTCTGATTTTTACCGGAAGCATGCTTTACCTGACGAATTCTCCACGCCGAATTCAGCTTTTAGTGGACGGTGTGCCGATGAAAATCAAGACACGGAAGATTCGAACGGATGCAATTTTAAAGGAAACCGGGATCCCTTTTTCCGATATTGACAGAATCTTTCCGCGCTTAAACTATTGGATGACCGAGAATTATTTATTGCGCGTAGACCATCCATCGACTGTTGAACTGATGCGGCAGGATGAACAGATTTCTTTTATTAGTTATGAAAATATCGCTGGAAATATTTTACTTTCAGGAGGAGTCAAATTATTCCCCGGAGACAAAATTCTCTGGAATCAGACAGAAATTCAAGCCGATTCGCTGATCGGAATGGAATCCAATATTCAACTATCCATAACGTCTCAGAATTTTTTCAAATTGGTTCGCGATTCATGGGATAGTCCGCAAATACGCTATACGCAGGCGTTGACTGTCGGGGAGGCGCTGCAACAGCTTGATGTGAGCATTCCGCAGGGTGCATTGATATTCCCTGAAAGGGAAACCGTTTTTCAAAATGGAATGACAATTGAGATTTGTGAGCCAAAGATACTGACCATCTCTTCCAACGGTATTGAATCTCAAATCTCAGCCTGTGGAAAAACTGTCGGAGAAGCGCTGTCCAGAGCAGGTGTTCCGCTGGAGAATTTGGATTATAGTATCCCTTCAGAAGGCAGTCCGCTTCCATCAGATGGCAAAATTTCAGTTTTTCGAGTGCATGAAGATATGTTGCTTACTGCCTCTGCTCTACCAAATGAAATCGAATGGATTCCGGATAATACCAAACCATTAGACTCCACAGGAGTGATTAAGGAAGGACATGCCGGGGTAAAAGGCGTATTAACGAAAATCCGCTATCAGGATGATGTTGAAATCTCCAATGTATCAGAACCGGAAACTGTCCTGATTGAGCCTGAGAAAGCTGTCCATTCATATGGGACGCAGATTCAAACTCAGACCATCACAACTGCAGATGGAACATTCGAATATTGGCGTTCTATTCCCGTATATGCCACTTCATATTCGCCTTGCAGGAGTGGAGTTGACGCCTGCCTCAACGGCACATCTTCTGGCGCCAGAGTCGAAAAAGGTATCATTGCGGTCAGTTATGACTGGTATTTAAAATTCGGCGGTCAGCGTGTCTATATTCCCGGATATGGAACAGGAGTGATCGGAGATGTGGGAAAATCTCCCACGAATGATAATCGCTGGGTTGATTTAGCTTATTCTGATAATGACTTTGTTGGCTGGAGTGATCATACGACGCTGTATTTTTTGACTCCGGTTCCGACAGAAATACAATGGGTTTTATAATGGATGGATCCGAATCTTTTTCGATACAAAAAATATTGAAACAATATGGTTTAAAACCACATAAAGGTCTGGGGCAAAACTTCCTGTCTGATGATGGTATTCTGGAAAAAATTATTGATACTGCGGAAATATCCTCAGATTCAGCCGTATTGGAGATAGGACCCGGATTAGGCAGTCTGACCCGTCACCTTGCACGGCGATTTAATAAAGTGGTTGCAGTGGAATTGGATAAAAGTCTAATTCCTGTCTTGAAAACATTATTATCTTCTTTTCAGAATGTCTCTGTAATCCAGGGTGATATTTTGGATTTCCAACCGGCAGATGCCTTTCAGGAATCGTATTCTGTTATTGCCAATATCCCATATTACATTACTTCCGCTGTAATTCGTCATCTGTTGGAATCCACAGTGAAACCGGAAAAAATGATTCTGACTGTACAGAAAGAAGTTGCTGAAAGAATTTGTGCGAAGCCTGGGAAACTCAGTTTATTGGCTTTAAGCGTTCAGATTTATGGGGAGACCGATATGCCGCTTTTAATCCCTGCCGCATCGTTTTACCCTGAACCCAATGTTGATTCCGCAGTGGTACGGATCCGCCTTTATGAAGAACCGCGAATTGCGCCGGAACTTATTCCTATGTTTTTCAGGTTGGCAAAAGCAGGATATGGACAAAAAAGAAAAACGCTGCGCAATTCAATCTCCGCAAATTTTCCGCTTGGAATTGCGGATGTGACTGAAAAACTGCAAAAATCCGGAATTGATCCGATGCGCAGAGCGGAAACGCTGTCAATTGAGGAATGGAATTCGCTTTTACGGGAATTTGCTTGCTAAGCTCATTTTAAGGAAAATAAAAAGCGGTTGAATTATTCAACCGCTTTCGTTTTTTTTATTAGATACCTTGGTACAGATTTGAAATTGATAACTTCATTTCCCTAAGGTTTTTTCTCTGAATTAGAGAAGAACGACGTTGCTGGCCTGAAGACCTTTGGGACCGTGTTCAATCACAAATTCAACTTCTGCGCCCTCTTTCAAAGTGCGGAAACCGTTGCCCTGAATGGCGGTATAATGAACGAAAATATCTTCACCTTCCGGCTGAGAAAGAAAACCATAACCTTTTGATTCATTGAACCACTTAACTGTACCTTTTACTGTGTCACTCATTATGAAACTCTCCTAAAAACTTTCCCTCGGGATTACCGAGCTTACAAAAAATTTCGATTTGGCTTCGCAGCCATATCGTTTCGAACTGATGAAGAAGAAATTATTTATAAAAAAACCACCTTCCCTGATAATTGAGGAAAGCGGTTCTGCTACACAATCTCCTTAACCACAGATATATTTATATCATTCTTTCAAAAAAAAAGCAAGATATGTGACAAAATCGCAGCGATTCGAAATATAGACATACTTCCTGAATACGAACAATAATGAATTTTTTTCATATTTCAAATTACTGAAGCATTATACCGACTGGCGAAGATGCTACAATAAGAGATATGACGAATACTATTGAAAATTATCTCACAGATCGGGAAATTGAGGCAAAATTTCCGATTCAAGATGCCGGTGAATGGATTGCCAGGCTGGAAGCTATGGATCTTGTTTGTGAACAAAGAAAGTGTCATGAGATGAACTACCGCTTTGACACGGCTGAACGGAAATTGTCTGCAGCTCATCAGGTGCTGCGCCTGCGAACAGAAAACGGCGCAGTGACATTGACTTTTAAATGTGCGGAAAAGGCACAAGATGGGATTGCTTACCGTGAAGAAATTGAGACGCATGTTTCCGATGAAAAACAGATGCAAGCGATTCTCGAAAAACTTGGTTTTGAAGTGTATTTTATGTATGAAAAATTTCGCAGCGTTTTTCGATTTGATGATGTTCTATTGATGGTGGATCATACTCCAATCGGCGATTATCTGGAAATCGAAGGGACGGATGAGAAAACGATCCGTGACCATGCGGGTAAACTTGGCCTGGACTGGAATACAAGCACAACGAAAAGTTATCAACGCTTATTTAAAGAATGGGCTGCCAACGTTCATTTTTCCGGGAGAGATATGCTGTTCAAAGAAATTCAGAAATTTCAACAAATTTATTGATAGACAATATCCTCCATGGCGAGGTTGTTCATCCATTTTTTGGAAATGAACCGTGAAAAGACGATCACACTTTTGAAGATTTCTTCCATCATAACGCCAAAATATACGATTGAAATTGGCTGATGAAAAACATTCGCCAATATGAAAGCAATCGGAATTCCGATAAACCAGGAGCAGCCGGAGTCAACAATCAGGCAAAATCGCACATCGCCTCCGGCACGCAAAACGCCGATAATCAAGGTATACGATGTTGTTCTTGCCCAGAGACAGGCTGCCATGATCGCCAGAATATGAGCCGCATAGTCGGTAGCTTCCGGTGACAGGGAATAGATGCCCAATATTTTCTTGCGAGCCAGAAAAACTGCTGAACCAATGGTTAATGACAGCAGAATGGATAATGTAACCGAACGTTTACTGTATGTATATGCTTTTTCCTTCTCATTGGACCCCAATAAATTGCCTGTCATAATACCGCAGGCATCTCCGACACCCAGAAAAATCGTAAACATAAGACTGTCAATTGGACTCACAGCGCCGACAGCGGCAATGGAGGCGGTTGAAATATTTGCATAGATTGAAGAGTAAACATTCGTTCCCAGCCCCCAGATTCCTTCGTTGATCATCACTGGCAGAATATTCTTTATGGCGGCTCTCGTTACCCGTTTTTGAAAATCGAACATATTTCGGAAGGTAGCTGCCACAGGATACTTTTTTAAATAGGTGAGCGATATCAGCAGAACAAATTCACCGGACCGGGCGATCAGCGTTCCGATGGCTGCTCCTTTGACTCCCATAGCCGGAAAACCAAAATGACCAAAAATAAAAATCCAACTGAGTATGACTTTTAATATCAGAGAAATTCCTGTGGTGAACATCGGCACTCTGGTATTGCCCGTACAGCGATGCGCGCTGGCAAACATATTGGTGATCGGGAATAGAAGGTAGCTGATGGACAAGGTCGAGAGATACATTGCGCCGGTACGGATTACTTCAGGATCGTCGGAATAAAGGGAAAGGATCTGGTTCGGCAGGATCGCAGTTAAAGTAAAAAAGATAATTCCTACACTGGCACAACCGATCAGTTGGATTCCCATGATGCGATGGATGTTCTGTGTGTCTCTTGCACCCCAGTATTGGGCATTGAGAATGGCGCCACCTCCAACCAAACCAAAAATAATCGTGTTGAACAGATAAAAATAGAATTGATTGCAGATATTGACCGATCCAAGCGCAACATCTCCCAAGGATCCGATCATCAGACTGTCAATCAGATTTATGGAGGAATTAATGGCGTTTTGGAGAATCAATGGAATTGCAAGATTCCAGATTTTTCGGTAATACTCTTTATCAGAAAACAAAAAATGAAACATATAGAGACCTCAACGGCTCAACTTTACCACAAAAAATCAATTTCTTTCATATTTCGCAGTAATTCGAAATATGAAACAGCAAATCCAAACAGGGAAAGAATTCCTTGTAGTTGTATTGTTTTTTAGCGAAGCTAAAAAACAATACAACTACAAAAGAATCCTCCCCATATCTCGAATTGCCGGGACCTTATCAGAATTTTCCGCAATTCGTAACTTTAGCCAGTCCCCTGAATACAGAAAGCGTATCTGTTATTGGTGCCGCAAATCTGGTAAAAAGTGTAAAACAGCAAATAATCAAGCAGCCGGCATGCTCAGATGATTGATATAAGCTTCTGCCTTTTCATAATCGGGGAATGATTTTTCCAGTTTTCGGAATTTTGTTGTATGAGCAATTCGGCGGTTCCCTTTTTGGTCAAAACCCAGCGCTTTGTGCAGCATCTCATGATACATGACAAATTCGATTACATAGTCGGGTGTCTGTTTTTGATCCAGCGCTTTATTGATCATAATGGTGTCGGTTTGATAATTGTAAGTCCCCATTCTGCATTTATTAGGCTGGGCTGACCACTTAATGATTGGTTGCTTCATCGTATTGTTGAAAAAAGTCTTGTTAACTTTCGAGAAGACTTCTACCAAATTGAAGTATCTCCCATTGGTTTTTATCATCTCTTTTCTGACAGGTAGATTTTCTTGAAAATAATCCCTGATCTTTCCAATTTGCGGTTCTTGTTGAATGGCTTTGAAGATCTGATTCAAATGTTCTTTTTTGCGGGAGGAAATTGCATGAGCGAGATCTTTGATCTGAGAATCTGCCAGTCCGATGACTGCCTCCTGCATTTGGATTGAAATCACATCTCTTGTTTCCTGATACGATAAAAAAACGGAAAATGGGTAAATCTGTATATTGATCAAAGGATGAAAAGTTTTACGGTTTTCACTCAACGATTTAAGAAATTTCTGCAGAAAGAATATATGCAGGCGGTATTGTTTTTCCCAATACAGAAAATTTATCCAACGGTTATAAATCGCATAGCTGCGGCTGGTTTCAACAATCCCTTTGGCAGCTAATATTCCGATATTCATTTTTGCTGACTCCATCAGGCTCCAAATTTGTTCGTCATCGGATTTGGTAAAAACCGGTTTTTGTGCAGAATTCTGAAATGTTTTCTGCAGATATTTCATCTGAGCAGTAATGGAAAGTTCTGAAAAGCTGTTCCGTTTCTTCAAAAAGGCCTCAATTTTCATTTTTGTATCAGTGTGTCAATAAAAAAAAACTTTACTCTGTTTTGAAATATTTATTGATCTGTCATTGCGATCAAAGAGAAGCAATCTCTTTCCGGATGGTGCTCTGCCAAACATGTGGCGGGGAGATTGCCACGCAATGATAGGCTCCTTATTGCGATTCCTGTGAAAATTGAATTCTATTTTCATTATCGGATGTGTAATTTCTTTCATACTTCATAAAGCTTTCCCAAATGTCGAATTCCAGATAAGAAACGGGCTGATATTCGGATCCTTAATGAATTTGACAGCGCAATACGGTGCGCAGTTTCTCCGGTGCGGTTTTACGTGGATCAGAAAGGTAGATTTCGCGATGTGTGTGGGAAATCCTTGACAATCCCTGTTCAATAAGAAATTGTTCTATCTTTTGGAAACTTCTGGATTCGCTGTCAAATGAACCGATGTGCATCATTTGGACGCACAAACCTTCCTGGAAGGTTTCAAATCTTGCTTCATCCAGTTTTGGATTTGGTTTTTTCTTCTTGACGATTCCGAGAATATCCTCAGCAAAGGACTCGCTGACAAAATCCGGCTGCCGAATCATTAAAGTATAAATAAATCGATTTTTATCTAATCTCGAAAAGTCACTGCTCTCATCGGCCTGTTCCAAATCCCAGACACCTTCCAGTGGATAAATCGTGTATTCCTGATACTGCTCTGGTGCGTTTCCGGATTTGGGTGACATTTTTATGGAATAGGAAATAGAATAAAGAGCCTGAACCGCATCCGAAAAGGATTCGCTGGTGTTCGGATCTCCCTTACCCGAAATCATAAAAAATTTCATTTCAGGAATGGTGATTAAAACCGGATGTTCTGCCGGAAGGTAATACATTTTTTCATCTTTTTTATAATCAAGTTTTCCAGTCATTATTCCTCCAATTATCCAAAAATTCGAAATGTAGGAAGAAATATTCATTGTTGTGTTATTTTGTACTTCGGGGAAAAATAACACAACAATAAATATTTTCTCTCTATTTGGAAAGTATGTCGAAATTTCGAATTGCTGTCCGTATGCACAATTTAAAACTTCAGCTATGCTGAAGGT
The DNA here is from genome assembly GCF_001192795.1 of Flexilinea flocculi. Classification (GTDB taxonomy): domain Bacteria; phylum Chloroflexota; class Anaerolineae; order Anaerolineales; family Anaerolineaceae; genus Flexilinea; species Flexilinea flocculi. The sequence goes on from NZ_DF968181.1 coordinate 61,575, forward strand.
GCTTGTTGCAGAGGATTCACTATTCTGAAAATTCTATCTCGATATCAAACCTGCGGCGCCAGTCTGCAATTGCCTTCATTAATAATACCGAATTTTTAACCGCAGGCAGCGAACTGCGATTGAGAAAATCATCGAGCTCTTTTGCGGATGGTATTTCGAGGATGGAATACGTTTTTGTAAACCAGTGGAACAGTGTCAGATCCCATTCCGTAATTTCACTGTTCATTCTTGCAAGAAAGAAAGTGGAACAGTCGCTGCTGATTTGCATCGCAGTAATCGCTCCGACATTTTCCTGGTTGTATATCTCTGCCATTTTGCTACCAGAACAAAGATTGAAAACAGAGCATGTACCGGATTGTGTTCCCAGGGCGCAGATTTCCCCTGGCAGAATATCCAGAATCGAGAGAATCCGGTCATCAATTTCCGGAGATGTATCTTCGATGATCGCCTTTTGACTCATCAGGTTCCAGCACGATATACGATTGCTGCTTGATCCGCAGGTTACCAGCCCTCTCTGATGATTCTGTCCGAGGATAAAGTTGTCCGGCGCTGTCATAAACGATGATACGGTTTGACTTTTGTTGGGATCAAAGCAGGTCAGTTTTCCATTTTGACTTAATATAATGATGCGGCTGTTCTCTGAATCGAAAGAAACTCGCAGGAGATCGGATGTCTGACAATTGAACTCCCGGATTAAAGTACCGTGCGGAAATCCCCAAATCGCGCCAAAACCGGCTTGATCGACCGTATAAAACCGTTTATTGTCCCGGTCGACAAATAATCCGATCAGCGGCATTTTTTGCGATGGAATGGATTTAATCATTCTTCCGGATGGAATTTGAAAGATCTGAATACGATTATCGCGGGTGGCAGTAAGCAAATGAGATCCATCCATGGAAAAGCTCATGGCTCGGAAGCTGCTGCAACTGTTTAGAGAGATGGGAGGAATACGACGATCACGGATATTCCAGATCTGGATCTCATCGTTCAGAAATGATGCAGCCAGATGCTCAGAATCAGGGCTAATGCAGAGCTGAATTGGGTTCTTTTTTTGTGAAAAATAGCGGTGTACCAACGGGACAGGAATGGTTTGTGGCAGTGTATTCATCATATTCCCGATCCGGGTAAAAAAGTTTATCTCCTCAGAATTTTGCGGGAAAAAAGATGCTGATTCCAGTATCTGATAAAGCATCGGTGTGAAACAGAAAGGAACAATCGGAAGCAGTTCCCAAAGTTTTTGCATCTTCCCGCTATCCTGCAGCGATTGAATCAATTCGAACCATTGGGAAAGGGAAAGCGTTTTACGCTCTGTTTGAAATTGCACTGAAGCATCAAGATCTCTGAGCCATGCGACATGGCCGGTTTTGCGGCTGATTAAAATCAGTCTGCGTTTAAAAACATCATCGGCCGCAATAAACGTTTTGCGAATCTTTCGATATTCAAAATCCGACTGATTGTATAAATCCCATTGTTCTGTCAGGAAAAAAAAGACCGCATGCTGGTCTGGATCCTGTGGGCGAAGCTGATATTTCATGCAGGCTTGATAACTGATCGGATCACCATATTGTAGAAAAAAATCTGCAATGATGGATCTCTGGGCTATGAATGATTCAGACATTGTTTCAACAAACAGCAGTTTTTCTTGATCTGAGAAAGATCCATAATTTTTAGTGATTCGTTGCGTGTCTGGCTGACCGCTTGATATCGATTGAAAATAAGCTGCGATGATCATCCAATTGGGCTGAATGGCTTTTTCTGTATGTAGCAGCCTGTTTTGGATCCCGATAGATGACTGCAGAAAGTATTTGGTCAGAAAACGCAGCTCCGGATCGATTTTCTTTAATCCCTCTCTATTGTTCAGGATCCAGTATTTCGCGCTGTTTTGTTCGGAAACGGGAAGTTGGAAATCGTATTGTCGCATTGCTTCCAGCGCCAATTCATTCCGATCCTGAATCGCCAGATCGAAAACTGCCTGAATGGCGTCTGCATCATTCTTTTTGCCGAAAAATATCAGTACTGCAAACGCTCTCTTTTGCAATTCTTCTGAAACGGCACTTTTTACCGCAGTTCTTAAAGTTTGAATGATCTCCTGTTTATTTTCCTGTGGGGATTTTTCAACCGCTTCTGAAAGCATCGCAATTGCGCCGATACTGGCAGTCTGGTACAGCAAATCCAAAGGGATATTTTGCGGGATCACAGGGGTGGTTAATAGTGCGAGTAAGAGTTTTAGATCCGGATTTTGCGTCATGACTCATTCATTCTTCTCAATACCAGATGAATCTGATTTTTTTCATCTTTTTCTTCCTGCGCAATTTGAAATCCCTGTTCAGAAAGTGTTTTTAGCACAGAGAGATACGCATATTGTTGCAGAACCTGATTTTTGAATTTTTTCGGATCGAGCTGAATTTGGAACCAGTCCGCTGCAATCTTATACCCGGTTTTACTTTTTCGGAAACCAATCGGAGCTGAATAGGGAATCTCTACCAGAAAATCCACTTTCACTGTTCGGTCCATGCTCCGGATTTCCAGATTTTCTGCTTGATTCACGACATAACCGAGTTGCTGCAGCGCTTCCAGTAAAATATCGCGATCCATAAGTCTGGTTTGAACGATCGAAATATGAGACATGCTCGCTTACTCGGGTAAGGTTTTTATTTCAATTTGAATGGGAACAAACTGGCTTTCCGCCACTGATGAGTCTCGGAACGATGCGGATTGAGCTCGTCCTTCCCGCAGCCAATCCCGCAGCTTTTCCACATTTTCGCGCTGAGAAATGGAGATCGGGACCTGTTTTTGAAGCGCCGCCAGTATGTCCTCTGTGGTAAATTCTCTGCGATGGTCATTAAAACCGATATACATCGCATCAATTACTGCCTGTTCGATTTCTGATCCGACATATCCGCGGGATGCCTGTGCCAGCCGCTGCAGGTCATAAGCATCCGGAAGCCGTTTGCGTTTTAAAATATGAACTTCAAAGATTTCTTTGCGTTCCGATTCTGTAGGAAGGTCAAGGAAAAAAACCTCATCAAAACGTCCGCGCCGCAGCAATTCCGGCGGCAGCGCAGTGATATCATTGGCTGTGGCGACAACGAAAACCGGCGCTGTTTTTTCCTGCATCCAGGTTAACAAGGATCCAAACACGCGGGTGCTTGTTCCGGCATCTAATCCGCCGTGTGAAAGCGCCTTTTCTAATTCATCAATCCACAGAATGCAGGGCGCGATGATTTCAACAATCGAAAGTGCCCGGCGAACCCGCTCTTCGGATTCTCCGACCAGACTGCCGAACAATGCGCCAACATCCAACCGCAGGAGCGGCAGATGCCACAGCCGGCTGATCATCTTTGCCGTCAGACTTTTTCCAGTGCCTGGAATTCCGATCAGTGCAACGCCTTTTGGCGCCGGCAGACCATATGCAGCTGCCTCATGCCCGAATGCCTGTTCGCGCAAGTTGAGCCACTGTTTCAACGCTCCCAGTCCTCCGACATCAGCAGGCGTCTCGTCGGTATCCGTGTATTCGAGCGCTTCAACCTCCCGAATAATTTGTTTCTTTTCCTGGCTTACAAAATCAATATCCGCCTCACTCAAAAATCCTCGGCTGACAATTGATTTTGCAAACACGCGCTGAGCCTGCGATGCAGTTAATCCCAATGCTGCCTGCAGCAATTTTTCTTTTCCGGAAGGGCTGAGCCGAATTTCGACACCCGGAGTCAATTGGAGTTTATCCAGAACCTCTTCAAGCTGCGTGATATATGGTAGCGGGTAATCCAGAATCACGCTTTCATTGATCAATTCAGAAGGAATCTCTGCACCGGCGGCAGTGATAATAATTGACTTTTTTGAAAATTTTAATGTCTCGGCCAGCGTGCACAGTTTTCGTTTGATGCTGGAATTATTCCAGAATTCATGATAGTCTTTGAGGATGAAAAGGCAGGGCTCCTGCGGATCCGCTTTTTCGATTTGTTCCAGAACAGTCAGGGCGTCGCGGCCCCCTTTTGGAGCTGCATTTCCGATGATCGGCTGAAATCCATCAGCGATATCCCAGGCAATACAAGATCGTCCGGTGTTCTGACACAACATTTTCAATGTGTCGATGATACGTTCTTCTTCTGGAGACAGTATCAGAATCAACGTTGCTTTTGAGCGTAAATATAAATCAACTTCTGTAATAAAATCCATGGCCACATTATACTATAGCTGTCATCCTTCGTACGCTGGAACCAGCGATTCGAAATATGGGGAGGATTTTTTTCGTTGTGATGATTTCTGTGCAAAGGGCAAAAATCATCACAACGAAAAGTATTTCCCGATTGATTCGAATAGCAAGTCGATGTTCAGAATCGTTGCGGCGAAACGTGCACGTCCAAAGAAAATCAATTACAATACAGCATATGAACAATGACCTTCAATCTACTCCGATGATCCATCTCAAAAACGCCTGTCTGGGGTACCGCAATGATCGGGAGCTTGTCCTAAAGAATATTACAATTGATTTCTTTCCTGGGGACGAAGTGGCTGTCATCGGCCCGAATGGCGCAGGAAAATCCACTTTGTTTAAAACGATTGTGGGTTTGATCCCGCTGATGCAGGGGGAAGTCACTGTGCATGGCGGCAGGGGCGGCAATCATAAAGATTGTGTCTCCTATATCCCGCAAAAAGAAGCCATTGATTGGAATTATCCGATTACCGTACGAGAAGTTGTGATGATGGGACGATTCGGAAAACTCTCTTTCTATCAAAAACCCGGAAAAAAAGATATCGAGATTGTCAATTCTGCGATTCAGCGCATGGGCGTTGCTGACCTGGCAGACCGTAAAATTCGGGATTGTTCCGGCGGTCAGCAGCAGCGCGTTTTTTTGGCAAGATCGCTGGCTCAACACCCGCATATTCTATTGATGGATGAACCGTTCAGCGCGGTAGATGTCGCCACCGAACAGGTGATTCTGGAAAACCTGCGCCAGCTTCGGGAATTCAAAGTGACGACACTGGTCGCCACGCACGATCTGGGACTTGTCTACGAAAATTTTGAACGGACGCTCATTTTAAATCATCGCATTGTCGCTTATGGTCTGACCAAAGAAGTGATGACTCCCGAAAATCTTCAGGAAGCTTTCGGCAAAAAGGCTGTTTATGTATGAGGAGCCGAAATGAACCTGCTTTTTGAACCATTCCAATATGATTTCCTGCTGCGCAGTTTCGCCGCTGCGATCATGGTGGGTATCGTGTGTTCCATTGTGGGCTGCTACATTGTGGTTCAGTCGATGGCATTTCTGGGGGATGCGCTCTCTCATGCCGTGCTTCCCGGCGTCGCAATTGCCTATCTGACAGGTGGATCCTTGACCTTCGGAGCTTTGGTCGCTGCGGTGGTTGTGGCGCTTGGAATCTCCTTCCTGAGCGATGAGGAAGAAATTAAAGAAGACACAGCGATCGGGATTTTTTTCACTGCTGCGCTGGCGCTGGGCGTGGCATTAATCAGTACGATTCAAACCTACGCCATTGACCTTACACATATCCTGTTTGGCAATGTTCTGGGTGTGACGGTTGAGGATTTACAGTTTATCGTCGGAGTCGGATTGCTGGTGCTGCTGGCTGTTTTCCTCTTTTACCGCTTTTTCCTGGTGGTTACGTTTGATCCGGTCATGGCAAAAACCCTGAAATGGAATGTTCGTTTGATTCGATCCATGCTGCTGGTTTTAATCGCCTGTACGATTACCATCTCGATCAACACCGTGGGAGCCAGTCTGGTCACGGCGATGTTGATCACGCCGGCTGCGACAGCGTTGATGCTGACCAAAAAACTCTGGCAGACCATGCTGACTGCCGCTGTTTTTGGCGCTCTGTCCGGATTTTTCGGATTGTATCTCAGCTACTTTGCCGATATCAGCTCGGGAGCTTCCATCGTTCTGGTCTCAACGCTGTTTTTCATCGTCGTCTATCTGAGGAAAAAGCTTCTCAATGGAAGATCAGGACTGGCAAAAAGAGGCTGACGGGAAAGTCATCGAGATATTTTATAGATATCAGATAAGATGGTAAGAAAAGGGCATACCATGAACGAAATGATAACCACCAATAAAAATAAAGCTCTTGCAGCTATTCATAAAATTGGTAGAGCCGCCTATCAGGCGGCAGCAGCCCCCAGCATAGCGCAGGAAGCCCCCAACATACAACAAAAACGAAATAACACAATAACCGTTTTTCTGGATGAGACACAGCGCACGCCCTAGACCTGATCGCGATTGAAGCCAAGCAAACAACGAAAGCAGGACTTCCAAACAGGCACGGGATTATTCAATAAGCTATCAAAAAGCTATTGCAGGATTATGAGAAAGGCTATCGCCCTTCCTTTACGTTTTCAGGCAAAATAAAGCCCTAAAGACCTATTTATTCTTCCGATGCTTGCGACAAGTCAAGAACATACAATACAGGAGCTTTTCCGCTGAAATCAATTAATTTCGATAATTCAAGTTCTACAGGATTCGTTTTATCAGCCAATTTGAATGATTTGAATACTTCAATCGTTGAACCAGGGCGAATTTTTGTGATTAAGTTTGAATTACCTGCACTAAAATATGCCGGTTCCATCTCGATACCGTTCTGAAAAACATCCGCTTTTATTGAAAAGCCGAAACTATCTGTTTCGCTGGAATTATTAGTGTAGTCAAAATAGACATTCAGTATATCTTCGCCATTGCTATCTTTTGCGAGTGTGAATTTTTTCAAGACAACGGTATATTCTCCAATTTGTGTGTCTGGAGATCCAGAAATCTGTTCTTCAGCTTTTGGAGATGCCGTTTCGTCTTCAGTGTTTATTTGTGCTTCAAGGTTAGTAATTCGCGTTTCGAGCTGCTGGACGTATGGAATGAGGTCTTCCCACGTTGTGAAATCTTGGGCATAGACAATAGACGGGGTCAGTAACAATACTGCAAGTAAGACATAAATTGCTTTTTTCATTAAATTTCCTTTGTGCTAAATTATTCGTAATGGATTGCAAAACCACTGCGTCATTATACACGATAAACATTTTATTCGGATCATGATGATTGTCATATAATGTGCATTAATTAAGAATTGGGATAATTCAACGATAAAGCTGGTATATTCATAGCTGGATATATAACCAGATTATGAGCTAAATAGCAAAAAAACGTAACCAGATACAGGGTTATTTTTGTGATTATAAATAATACCGGTTTTTCCCAATCCCTTACACCCAGTCAAAGGATTTGGACACGGCTTTTTTCCAACGGGCGCAAAGCCGGATTCGCTGATCCGCATCCATCTGCGGGATCCAGGTCTTATCAATTGCCCAATTGTCGCGCAGCTCTGAAAGGCTTTTCCAGTATCCGATGGCAAGGCCGGCGGCATATGCAGCGCCCAGTGCAGTCGTCTCAGCGACCTGCGGACGCACAATCGGCACTCCTAAAATGTCCGACTGAAATTGCATCAGCAGCTCGTTGACGACCATTCCGCCGTCCACTTTCATCATGCGGATGTTCACTCCGGAATCCTTTTCCATGGCTTCAAGAACTTCCTGCGTCTGAAAGGCGGTGGCTTCCAGCACAGCGCGGGCGATATGTCCGCGATTGGCAAACCTTGTCAACCCGACGATGATGCCCCGGGCATCGCTGCACCAATAGGGTGCGAAGAGACCGGAAAATGCCGGCACAACATACACATCCCCGTTATCAGGAACTTCCCGCGCCAATGATTCGATCTCCGAGGAAGAAGTGATCAACTTCAGATTATCCCGCAGCCATTGTACCAGCGCTCCGGTGACAGCGATGGATCCCTCCAGACAATAGACCGGCGGCAGGCTGCCGATTTGATAGCCGACGGTGGTGATGAGCCCGTTTTTACTCTGAACCGGTACAGAACCGGTGTTCAGCAGCATAAAACAACCAGTACCATAAGTGTTTTTCACCTCTCCGGCTGTAAAGCAGGTCTGCCCGAAAAGCGCTGCCTGTTGATCTCCCAGAATGCCGGTGATCGGGATTTCGGCCTGGTCGATCCGGCAGTGACCGAATTCCGCGGAGGATGGCAGGATACGCGGAAGTATGGCTGATGGAATATCCAGCTCATCCAGAATTTCCTGATCCCAGGATAGCGTTTTCAGATTCATCAGCATCGTTCGCGATGCATTCGTCACATCGGTGCAATGAATACCATGGTCCGGACCTCCGGTGAGGTTCCAGATCAGCCAGGAATCGACTGTTCCAAAAAGCAGATTTCCTTTTACGGCTTCTTCATACAATCCTTCGATATGATCAAAAAGCCAGCGCAGTTTGATACCCGAAAAATAGACGGAAATGGGAAGACCGGTCTTTGCCCGAAAACGATCCTGACCTCCATGCCGGCGGGCTAAAAGTTCACATAACTCCGCTGTGCGTGTGTCCTGCCAGACGATTGCATTTTGATAGGGCAGTCCGGTATAGCGGTTCCACACAATGGTGGTTTCACGCTGGTTGGTGATGCCGATGGATGCAACATCCTTTGCGGTCAGATCAGCCTTTTGTAAAGCATTTCGCAGTACGGAATACGTATTTTCAATAATTTCTATCGGATTATGTTCCACCCAGCCGGGTTTGGGGAAAATTTGCGCATGTTCGATCTGGTCTGAGGCGACGATCTTTCCATCGTGTCCGAACAGGATGCAGCGCGTACTGGTCGTACCCTGATCCATTGCAGCGATATATTGCGTCATAGGTGTCTCCGGAATTTTTGGATTGATGCTTGAAATTATATGCTGAAAATAGTGTAAATGCAGTAATTCGCAGCGATTCGAAATTCGAAGAGTTTCTCCATATTTCGAACAGCAGGTGAAAGAAATTACACATCCGATCATGAAAATAGAATTCTATTTTTATAGGAATTGCTATAAGGAACCTGTCATTGCGAGCCCCGAAGGGGCGTGGCAATCTCCTCGCCACATGTAGGGCAGAGCACCATCCGGAAAGAGATTGCTTCTCTATGATCGCAATGACAGGTCAATCAATATTTCGAACAGCAGATGAAAGAAATTGCACATCCGATCATGAAAATAGAATTCTATTTTCATAGGAATTGCTGATCAAACACACGTATAATGGAAAAGGAATGCTTTTCGGAAAGCAATTACCTTGCAACAATCAGGAGAATCGATGTTTCCGGATTTTAAAATCGGTGTAGGAACCTGGGCATGGGGAGATCATCTCGTCTGGAATTATGGTTCCGATTATGACGAAACTTCACTCTTCGATGCTTTTTCGCAATCCATGCGAGACGGCGTTCTGTTTTTTAGCACCAGCGAAACTTTTTCCGATGGCAGGGCGGAACAGATGCTGGGAAATTTCATTGGAAAAAGTGCGGCACAGACATTTATTTCTACGAAATTTGCACCATTTTTCTGGCGTATACGGCGGAAGGATTTCATCAAAGCGCTGAAAGATTCTTTAGCACGGCTGCACGTTCCGGCAATCGATCTGTATCAGGTTTTACCTCCTGCCGGACTGATGCAACTTCCGCTCCTTGCGGAATGTATGTCTGATGCTTTTGAGTCTGGATTGATCCGCTATGCCGGTGTTTCTAATTTTTCTGCGGTACAACTTGAAAAGTTTTACGGATATCTGAATCGTTTTGGCATCCCGCTATCCTGCCTGGAAACAGAATATAACCTTCTTCAACGTGACATTGAAACCAATGGCGTGCTGGAGATGTGTAACCAGCTTTCGATCCGAGTCATTGCACAGAGTCCGCTGGCAATGGGCGCTCTGACGGGTAAATACGTTTCTCAAAAGGATCTGACCGGGATTCGCAGAAAGTTTATGGATAAGTATTTTAGTCAGAATTTGCAGGCGTTAATCCGTCTGATGAACCACATCGGATCAGAACATGCCGGGATGAACAGCGCACAAGTTTCATTAAACTGGTTAATCCAAAAGCATGTAATCCCGATTCCGGGAGCAAAAAACGCGGATCAGGTGATGCAGAACAATCAGGCTGTCGGCTGGTCGCTGACCGAGGACCAGGTAACTCAATTGGATGATCTGTCGGCGGTCATTCTAAAACTGCGCAGCGGTTGATTTTTCTAAACGAGTCTTATTTAATGGGGAAGATGGAAGGGTTTTATTCACCGAATTCTGATGTGATTTCGGCATCCTGCGAGAGCGGTTCTGCAGCGGTGATTTCGATATCTGCAAAAATTCCGGATTGTTCTATTTGAATGACGTTCCTTTTCATCAATTCCAGCATCGCCAGAAAGGTGACAACGGCTTCTACCCTTGATCCGCTTCTCAGGAGAGAGGAAAGATTTAGTTTTTCACCGATTTTTATCCTTTGAATCAGAAATCTGATGCGTTGTCCGATTGTGATCCGCGGTACTCCCATCACCGTGCTCAGTTCCGGTAAATCTTGCCTTTTGCTGAATAAATAGCCGGCAATTTCTGCCAGTCTTGACAATTTCAGGTCACTCAAATCCAGCGGCGGTTCAATGCCGACATCCGGAGCGTGCAGGCGTTCCCAGGAACGCAAGTCCTGATCTTCCCGTGCTGCCAGCCAGGCTGCCAGTTGTTTGAATTTGCGATACAGAATTAACTGCTGCGCCAGGGATTCACCGCTGTCTTCATCCAGATTTTGCAGTTGCACTGCAGCATTAGGCAGCAGTGCTGCGGATTTGATTTGGATCAGACGGGCTGCAATGACAATGAACGCGGAAACTTCTGCCGGATTATCATCTTCCATGCGTTCAATATAAGCCAAGAATTGATCTGTAACCTGGGCGAGGGAGAGAACGGTGATATCCAGTTCAGCCTTTTCAATCAGATCGAGCAAAACATCCAACGGACCCTGGTACAGATCGGTCTCAATTTGATATTGATCGGAATGGAAAGCGCTGATATTTGCAGGCATGATCTTCTGATTTTAACACACCTGTCCGGCATCCCGGGATGGATTCTTTGTTGTTCTTTTGTTTTGCGCAAAGCGCAAAACAAAAGAACAACATAATTTCTCGAGTAATTCGAAAGAAAAGTCAATATTTTAAATTACTGTGGTTAACCGAGATTAGCACACTTCATGATAAGTAGCCTATGATTGGTCCAGCATGATCGAACAATAATCCTCTTGAAATTCCGGACGAATCTTCTCTTCAAAAAGCTGTTTTATATGATCATCCATGGAAAAGTAAAAAATCTGCCACCCGTGTTTGGCAAGGTTTGCAAGCAGATCCACCAGCCGTTCGCGTCGTTCCCAATCGGAATATTGAAATGCATCATCCAGGATCAGAAACTGCGGTTCACCGGAAAGGAGTCTGGCAGCAAAGCCGATGCGTAATCCGAATAAAACCTGTTCTTTGGCGCCTGTGCTTAATTCTTTCAGTTTGTATTTCCCATACGGATCAGAGAGGATTAGCTCTCCGTTTTCCTGTTCGATTTGATTGTATCGCCCTGTCGCTGCCAACAGTGTTTCGCTGACCAGAGGCGAATGCAGATTCTTTTCGATTTTTTCTCCCTCGATCTGTTTCAATTCATCCAATACTTTATTTACTTGCATTTGAGCGATAATTGCAGCAGTTACTTCCTTATATTGACTGACAATTTCCGCTCTTTTTTTTGTGAGTTTTTCTATCAATTCTTCCCATACCATATTGATATCCGATTTTGTAATCGCACAAACCGCTTGCTTCAATTGCTGCATCTGTTGATCAATCACATTCAATTCATGTTGCTGTTTTTTCAGAAGAATGGTCAGTTCATGCTTCCTGGCTTTGTCGTATATCGGCAGTACTGCATTCAATTCCGAATCCGCGTGATCCAACTCTTCGGCTTTATCCCAAATAGGAGTGCCGAATGTCTCATCTGAACCGGAATCCTGGAAATAGAGATCGGAATCCTCATCAAAATCCAATTTGGATAATTCATCCTCTTTTTGGTGCAGACAGGTTTCGAGAGCTTTCCGTTTCTTCTGCAAAGTGTCAATGGTTGACTGCCAATCCTTCGGATCAATCTGCTGACTGGTGTATTTCTTGAGGAGATGGAGAATATCCTGTCGGGTGTCCTCTGATTCTCTGGCAGATGACCGGATGTCGTTTCGAATTTGTTGAATGGAATAATAAATCGGCTGCAATGCTTGCTGTTTGCTCAACAAAACGGACAATCCGATTGCTCCATTTGCAGAAAACCGCTCGCGAAAAATCTGTTCGATTTTTTCGATTTCCATTTTATGGATTTCGTTGGATTGCTGTTTGCGGTAGCTTTGGATGTAGAAAAAACCGAACAGCAACGTCAGAAGAATGGTTGCAATTCCAAAATAAGGTTGCTGGATCAGAATGAGCGATATGGATAGAAATGCTGCCAGGACTGTGGCAATCAGCCAGGCATTTCCGGTCTGATCGTCAGTCCGTTTTTCTAAAAGGATTTGTTTCTGATATTCCTCCACTGCTGCAGCCAGCCAGGGATAATCGCGGCTGACTTGCAGATTTTCTGACAATTCCTGTTCCTTTTTCAGCAGGATGGATTGATTCAGCGCATATTTTGCGATCAGTCTTTTTGCATCATCCAACGGTTCTTTGGGAATTTTTTCCAATTGCGCTTCAATTTCTTCAATTTCACGAGATAAGGTTAAAGCCAGACGCTTTTTTGCCTGCTCTTGATATCGAAGTTCTTTTTTTATCCTTTCAATCTCTTGCGAAAGCTCCCATCTTTTCCCGCCGGAAATTTTTAATTGAATTTCTTGCATTAATGCATCGATCTGCTGAATGCTTTCAAATAAATCAGCATAGTTCTTGACGGAGCCTCGCTGTGCTCCAATGATTTTTCCATGTTCATACGCGGCTGAACTGTCTGTGGATCGGATTTTTGCGGAAATTTTTCCGAGCAATCTTTCCCCGGACAAAAAGTTTTTTAAAATTTGATCGTCCAATCCTGCCGGATCGTTCGGTGTCAGGTCCAGATCGCCGCCTTTTACTACCAGCAATTTGCTGAAATCGCCTGGTAGTCCTGGAGTTGTCTCTGTCCAAAAATTCTCCATCTTTGTTTTCGATGCAGGTGAAAATGATATTTCCTCATCGCGCAATCCGGTTACAATCAACTGGCCTGAAGCTGTGATAGGCCTAGGGTTCAATAACGCCATATTTTTGAAAAGCGATCGATAAATAAATTCAACCAGATACGTTTTTCCCTGTTCGTTATGGCCATAGATCAAATTGACTAACCGGAATTGATGGCTGAATTCATGGATGGGCCCTAAATTTTTCACGTTAAGCTTTTGGATGCGAATTGCCATCATCTACTCCTTGAAAATGAGCTGAAACGCTTCCATCAGAATTTGATCCCGATCTGGTTCATCCGGTGAGCAATTCAGCTCCAAAGCGTCAATTCGTTCTTTAACCGACTGGGCAATTTTGATGCGGTTTTCGTCGATCGTTACGGAAACTTTTTCAATGTTCGGCGATTCATTTTTATAAAATAGAAATGTTTCAAATTCCTCCAGCAGTACCGCTAACAGTTCGCTTTTGTTTCGCGTGTAACCGCTTGCCTGGACTCGAATCCTTGTTTTTTGACGATCTTTTTCACGGATATTCCATTTCCTTTTTATCTCACTGGCCATCTGCCTGACAGAGTCCGCTTCATCATCAACCGGCATCACAAATATACTGCATTGCTGATAGAGAAAATCCGTGTCAATTTCCCGGCTTTCGACGGTATTCGTTTGCGGATCATAGATTAAAAAGCGTCTTAAACCTGTCTCAGTGATATCCAGTCCGCAGGGAGAACCTGGATAGAAAACCGGCCCGTCTGAAGGAGCATGAATGTGCCCTAAAAATACTCTCGCCGGCTGGTATCGTTCAAGATCAGATCTTGTCAGCGGCATATACGTTCCGCTTTCAATTGCATTGAAACTCCGCCTTCCGTCAAGCCAGTCTCCATGGCTGAGTAAAATCCAATTTTTAGGGAGCAATTGATCTTTTCTTTCCGCAATCAACTCTCCCATCGTTTTTCCATGTCTGTAAGGCAGGATTAAGAACTGGTAATCTTCCGTGATGATTGCAGGTTCATCAAAAACCCGGATATTTTGTCCTGCCAAACTTCTGGATGAGAGTGTTGAATCATGGTTGCCGGGTATGATCTGAAAGGTCATGTCCGGATATTTCTTAGCCAGATTTTCAAAGTCCGAATAGCGGTCAATATTTGCATGAAAAAGATCTCCGATGATCCATAGCTTGTGGATGTTTTCATTCAGGGACTGGAGGATAATATCCTCCAATGCATGGTATCTTTCCGGAGTTTCTTCATAGGAAGATAGATGAACATCAGCCGTAATGGATATTTTCAAAACAAGGTTCTCTTTCTGTCAGATTTCAGTAATTCGAAATATTAACTTGTAATTTGAATCAATCGGGAAAAACTTGATGTTGTGATGGTTTTTACGCTTCGAGCAAAACCATCACAACATGAAAGCATCCTTCCCATATTTTAAATTGCTGGCCTGTTTTTGTATTGTGCCTCAATAAATTTTAGCCAGAAACGCGAATAAAGACAATCAAAACCAGCAATTTGAAATATGGGAATACGGAGCAACAATTCATAATTGTCTAAGAATATTAATGACTTTTGCATTAATGAATGATGTTATATATTAAATTATTCGATACCAAGTCAAATGTAATAAATGAAACCTGTCATTGCGAGTCCCTTAGAGGCAAGCAATCTCCTGCCACATGCAAGAATAGATTGCTTCGTCGGACTAACGCCCTCCTCGCAATGACAGATTAATCCATGAATTATTCCTCATATAAATCTTTTACGCGAAGCACACAACCATAAGAACACCAAATTTTATTTCTTTATTCGAAAAGTCAATCCAAATTTCGAATGACTGTGATTGCCGAACCCTCAGCCGGAAATCTGGCGGAATTTGGTATAATTTTACAGATCAATTTAATGAAGGGAGCTTTTATGGCTCAAACAACCACACCTTGTCCGCGCTGTCACCAACAGATGATTGCGGACGTTCAACAAGTATTTGACTTATTTCAGGATCCTGCGGCAAAAGAACGCCTGCTCAGCGGGCAGGTGAATGTCGCGGTTTGTCCTTCCTGCGGTTACCAGAGTGCAGTTGGAGTTCCGGTTGTGTATCATGATCCGGAAAAAGAATTATTTTTAACCTACTTCCCGTCCGAATTGGGCTTGCCCATCAATGAACAGGAGCGGATCCTTGGCCCAATGATTACACAAGTGGTCAACAGACTACCGCCTGAGAAAAAGAAAGGCTATCTGCTGCGTCCGCAATCGATGCTGACGTACGATACACTGATTGAAAAGATTCTGGAAGCGGATGGGATTACAAAAGAAATGATCAAGGATCAGGAGAAGAAGATCGCTCTCCTGCGGAGATTGTTGACCAGTCCGGAAGACAGAATTGCGGAGATCATTAAGCAGGAAGAATCTTTGATTGATCAATCCTTTTTTGCGTTATTCTCGAATGTTCAGAACAGCGCCGTCCAATCACGAGACGAAAAGGTACTGGCTGTACTGAAACCGATACAAGATGCCTTGCTGAATCAGACTGTTTACGGACGGGAAGTAAAAGCACGGGCGGAAAGCACGCAGAAAGCGATCCAGGATATTCAGGATTTGGGAGAACAATTAAATCGTGACTCCCTGCTGAACCTTGTCCTTAATGCACCGGACGATTCCTATCTCCAGACATTGACCGGCCTTGCCCGGAACGGCATGGACTACGAATTCTTTTCAAAACTGAGCGCGCGAATTCAGGCTGCTGAAGGCGAAGACAATAAAAAGTATTCCGAAATTCGCGAGAAACTGCTGAATTTGACCAAAAAAATTGATCAGGCGGTTGCTGAACAGATGCAGCTCAGGAAAAAAGTATTCGATGAGATCATGAAGGAAGATGACATCGAACAGAGTTTGTTGAAATATGCACGGGCAATCGATGACAGTTTCTTGGTTATCGTAAAAACTGAGCTTCAGAATGCAAGAAAAAACGGCGATTTTATGCGCAGTGGAAAAATTCAGAAGATTTTGGATACCGTTGAAAAAATGACCAAACCCTCGCCGGAAGTTGAACTTTTGGAAGATCTTTTATCCAAAACGGATGAAGCGGAAGTGGAAGCAGCTTTCCATGAAAATCAAGCTTTGGTCAATGATGAATTCAAAGCGATGCTCGGTTCTCTGATTCAGGAGCTGTCAAAAACGCAAGAAGCGGATCCCGAAATTATCGCTCGCATTCGGTTCATCCAAAAATTGACTGAATAGCGATTCGTAATATGAAAAGAATTCTTTCTTTATTTGAAAAGTCAATCCATATTTCGAAATGCTGTAAATAATAACGTTAGATATGAAATTATTTGATAACAAGTCAAATGTAATGGATGAGACCTGTTATTGCGAGTCCCGTAGGTGAGTTGCAAATCTACGTTCAGAAGTCATGCTTCGCATGCAACATGGGGCGACAAAGCAACTCTCACCCATATACTTCCTGCATCTCAGATATTCATTTATTGCGTATCTGAGATGTTTTCTTATCACTTATTATCAGAGGGGTGATATTTGTCATTGCGAGCCCCGAAGGGGCGTGGCAATCTCCCTGCCCCATTATGAAAAGGGTGCCACACAAAAATAGATTGCTTCGTCGGGCTGACGCCCTCCTCGCAATGACAGATTAATCCAAGATTTCTTCATTATATAAATATTTGGCGCAGAGCGCAAAGAAAACACAATAACTAAAGATCCTTTTCCAATTTCGAATCTTCGTTTAATTCAAAATTCGATCGCAGCCTTTTTTTTTATTTCTTTTGATTGTCGCTGTAAACTAACCCAAGTACCGGATCATCTGTAATAATCGCATCCACGCCAAATTTTTGCATCTGCATCATATCGTAGGATTCATTCACAACCCAGGGACGAATCATTCTGCGGCACAGATGTTCATGCTTGATCATTCTTTCCGTGATGTCCGCGATATTGGGATGTAATGCATCCACATCGATCGAATGATTTAGAATATTGCGCGCACTCCATCCTTTGATGCCTTTTTGTGCAATGAGCGCACACTGAACTTCCGGCATAATGTCTTTTGCGCGTACCAGATTCCGAAAACTAAAAGAAGATAAAATGATCGATTCCTTTAAATTAAAATCGCCAATCATTTCCATGACAATGTCCACCAATCCATCTTCTTTCTTATTGTCATAATTCGCCAGCTCGACGTTGATTGTCATCTGGTTTCCCAGATCCTTAAAGACGCTTTCCAATGTCGGGACAGGTTCATTTTCAAAAGAGATCCCTTTTTTTATACCGGCATCCAGTTTCTTGATTTGATCGTAAGTCAGATTCGCAACCTGCCCGGATCCGTTCGTGGTCCTGTCAACACTGCTGTCATGCATGACCACGACAACGTTGTCGGCTGTAAGGCGAGCATCCAACTCGATTCCGGATGCGCCAAATTCAAGCGCTTTTCGAAACGCCAGCAGGGTATTTTCCGGGTAAACGGCCGAATAACCGCGATGTGCAAAAATCTCCATAGGGCTTCCTCTACCAATCCGCTTTCTTATCAATCTGTTTCAGCAGTTTTTGCATGAGCAAAGAAAAATATTCTTGATAATACCGATGAAATAATGATACCAAAGAACTTTTGGAAATATTGAAAAATTTTCAGCAATTCAAAATATGTTGATGATTCATTATAACAATACGTTTTATCCGATTGATTTGCTTAGTAAGTTAATATTTCGAATTACTGGGTCTCCGAGGATGACCTTTTCCGTCTTATTTTTTTCGATTATACTAACAGCAACTTTGAAAGTGGAAAGGCTGCTCATGGACTTAACTGTCATAATTCCAGTTCTGAATGAAGAAAAAACGCTGAAAGAGATTATTTCCAGGGTTAAAGCAACAAACTTGGCCTCTGAAATATTAGTGGTGGATGATGGATCAACCGATGGGACAAAAGAAATTTTAAAAGGATATGCATCGGATCCGCTGGTACGAGTTATTACAAGTGAGAAGAATGAAGGGAAAGGCGCCGCTGTCAGAAAAGGGATTCAACATGCGCGCTGTGAATATGCAATTATCCAGGATGCCGATTTAGAATATGACCCGAATTGTTATCCGAAACTGATTAAACCAATCGAGGACGGTGTCGCCGATGTGGTTTATGGATCGCGTTTTCTGGGCGGAGCCCGAAGACCGATTTTATTCTGGAATATGGTGGCGAATCGCCTGCTGACATTTCTGACAAATATTCTTTATAACAATATTTTGTCGGACATGGAAACCGGTTATAAATTATTCAAAGTTTCTATGATCCGTGATATCCCGCTTCATGCGCACAGTTTCGATTTTGAGCCGGAGTTTACTGCGAAGGTGTTGAAACGCGGTTTTCGTTTATATGAAGTTCCGATTGAATTTACTCCCCGCTATTATACCGAAGGGAAAAAAATTAAAGCTCGGGATGGTTTTATCGCTGTTTGGACGCTGATTAAATATCGCTTTATCGATTGATTGAACCGGAAAGCCGTTCTGATTTTTTCGGATGAATATCCATAATTCAAAATTTAATAAAGCCTGTTATCGTGTTGTTTTTGCACTCTGTGCAAAAACAACACGATAACAAATAATCTTTCTCATATTTCGAATCGCAGATTCATAAATGGAGCCTTCCATTCATGGATCTGTTTTTTTATTGGCCGTTTTTTCCTTTATCGTCGGAAGGACGAATATCGAGGATATTCAGTTGGTAGTTTTCCCTGTCATGCCAGACATTTTTTTCAAAATAACACAGCACATCAATTTTCGCAGGCATATCTTCAGCCCAACTGGATTGTCTGAACGCAATGCCATCAATACTGAGATTGTTGTCCGAAATCAATGAAAGGCGTAAATGATTTTGATCTGTTCCGACAGACCGGGCGGATTTCACTTGAAGATTTTTGACGATAAAAACAGCCTCCGGATTACTGTAACCAAATGGTTCCATTTCCGCTATCTGATCCAGGACAAATCCCTGTAAGTAATCCAGCGATATTTCTAAATCAGCCGTTTTAGATGGGCAAAGGTCCTTCCCGTTTAATTCATTCTGAGCGATTTCAAAAAGTCGAGAAATCAGCGTTTCCCAGTTTTTATTCTTCACGGTCAATCCTGCCGCCATGGCATGACCGCCGTGCCGTTCGAGTAAATCAGCGCATTGATCCAGGGCATGCGTAATATGAAATTCCGGTATACTTCTGCAAGAAGCCCGGGTGAATTCTTCACCGCTGGCGCCGACGATTGCCGGCCGATAGTATTTTTCGGTCAATCTGGATGCAACCAATCCGACAATCCCCATATTGAACGCCGGATCTGAAGCAGCGATCAAGTGCGGGATATTTTCTGAATCAATCTTGCGGATGACATTTTCCTGAGTGACTTTCGTTAATTCCTGCCGGAATTTATTCTGTTCATCCAATGCGCGGGCAAAATTGCAGGCATCTTCGTAATTTTCGCTCATCAGCAAATCAAAGGAAAGTTTTGCCGTTTCCAGTCTGCCGGCTGCATTCAAGCGCGGTCCTAACGCAAATCCGATATGGGAAGCTTTCATATTGGATAATTTGAGACCCGAAACATCAGCGAGCGCCTGAATCCCGGGTTTGGTGCTTTGCTGCAATTTTTGGAGCCCTTTTTTAACCAGACTTCGATTTTCATGGATCAGCGGAACCATGTCTGCGACAGTACCAATTGCTACCAGATCCAGCCAGTCATCTGCAGAAACTCCTTCAATCGGTTTGGTTTTCAGCATGGCTTCGGCGATTTTGTACGCCAATCCGACACCTGCTAAATTTTTATCCGGATAGGAATCCGTGGTCTTTTTCGGACAGAGAATTGCAGCGGCTGCAGTCGGCAGCTCATCCGAAGGCTCATGGTGGTCTGATATGATAACCTCCATCCCCAACGATTTGGCAAAGTCGGTCTCTTTTGCAGATCGAATTCCGCAATCTACCGTGATCATTAACTGGATTTGTTCATCATGCAGGATCTGAACGGCATCCATATTCACACCGTATCCTTCTTCAAATCGATTCGGAATATACCCCCGTACATTCGCATGATATTTTCGCAAGACCTGAACCAGCAAACTGGTTGCAGTAACGCCATCGACATCATAATCGCCATAAATAGCGATGGCGTTGCCGCTTTGAATCACAGAAAAAATGGTTTTTACCGCTTTGTCCATATCATCCAGCAGAAAAGGATCATACAAAGATCCTTCCTGTCTGAGAAAAATACTGGCATCTAACGCTGTGCGTATTCCTCGGTTGAAAAGCAGTTTTCTTTGTATTCGCGGGTATGCGGATAACGCTTCCGATATTTCCAGCGGAATATCGGGATAGAGATTCCATCGATAGAGTGAATTTGCCAAAATGAATCCTTGTTAATTAATCATTAAAATTAGAACAATAATTTTTTCTCGCTTTATTTGAAGGGACAGTTGGTATTTCGAGTTGCTGCTTATTAAAAATACATACGTTTTACGCGGTTGGAAACCCCGCAGGTTACTTCATAGTTAATCGTTCCCCAGCGATCAGCGACTTCATCAGCCGTTATGCTTTCATCGCCTTGCGTTCCAATGAGAATGACCTCATCGCCAGGTTGAACGTCTGGCACCGGGTTCAAATCAATCATGCACTGATCCATGCAAACATTGCCTAAAACAGGAACGCGTTGCCCTCCAGCTAAAACAACGTTTCCGGCAATTCGGCGAAATCCGTCCGCATATCCGACAGGGATGACGCCGATCCGTTGACCATCAGATTTTGTCACGTATTTGTGCCCGTAGCTGATACCTGATCCGGATGGCAGCGTTTTTATCGAAATGATTTGAGCTTTCCAGGATAAAGCCGGGCGAAATTCTGCAGGCAGTCTGGTTTGCGATGAGGGATTTAACCCGTAGATTGCAATTCCTCCGCGAACCATGTCATAACGGCAGGCAGCAGGGTGAAATAAGGCGCCGGCTGAGTTTGCAGTGTGCACGATTTTTGGACGCAGATCGTTTTTTGTCAGCTGGTCGACAAGCCGATCAAATCGTTCGATCTGCAGATTGGTTGTTGCCGGTTCTGTTTCATCGGCTCGTGCAAAATGCGAATACAGCCCCTCAATTTCCAGCTCTGGTGTGTCGTGTATTGCCTGTACCAGTTCCAACCCGGATTCAGAGGGTATTCCGAGCCGTCCCATGCCTGTGTCTACTTTTGCATGAACGAGTAATTTTTGACCGGATGTATGAAGGACTTCCGACAGTTCGGTAATTTGTTCCCGGCAAAAGATGGCAGCCCGGATTTTTTCATGAGCTGCTTGAACTGCATCTTTCGGGGACAATCTTCCGAAAAGCAGAATCGGATTTTGAAATCCCGCATTCCTCAGTTCCATCGCTTCGCAAAACCGTGCGACAGCAAAAAAATTGCTTCCGGCATCCATGGCTGCCTGCGCAACCGATAAGACGCCATGACCATAGGCATTTGCCTTAATGACTGCGATTACCGGACAGCCGGATATCTTGCGAATCAGGCGAATATTTGTTCGAATCGCTTCTAAATCGATTTCAACCCAGTTTTCATAAATTTTCTGTTTCATAAATTGCCACACTGAATCATAAATGGATCTCATAAATAACCGGCAAGCAATTCGTTTGCGCCTTGTTGCCAGGTTCCGACAGGTACTTTTGCCGCTTTTTCTTTACGCATTGCGTCCGTCCATTGGCTGATTTCGCACACACAATCACAGAGCGTGTCTGTGTTATCCAGTGAGAAAAACAATCCGCCTTCTCCGACCACTTCATGATATATCGGTATATCGCTGACAAGGACCGGCAGACCGCGCAATGCGGCTTCAACCACCGGCAGTCCATATCCTTCTCCGCGTGAGGGTGAAATCAGCGCAGTGGATTGATCCAAAATTTCAACCAACTCCGATTCGGAGGCTCTCCCTGTATAGAAGAACCGTTTTCCCGCTTCCGGATGATTCAGAATCCTTTCGTATAATTCATCTGCCATCCAGCCTTTGCTGCCGACATAAATCAGACGATAATTTTTGTCTCGACTCCACAATTTCTCAAAGGCGTCCAGCGCATAATCCTGGCCTTTTCTCGGCTGAATCACACTGACCTGAACGAATATGCACGCTTTTTCAGCTTTTGCATTTTGTAAAAATTGCTGTAATGATTCCCGGATTGGCGATTTCTGTGTGTCAGTATCTCCGATTTCAGCTCCCTGTGTAAAGGTAAGGAGTTGTAAGCGACTGATTTCCTGCGGGCAGTTTCGTTGCACCCATGCTGCCATGTCTTTGCGGGTTGTCTGAGAGATACAGAAAAGGATGTCATTCCATTGGCAGATTAACGGCAAAGTACTGAGAAAAACCGCTAAAAAGTCCTTTGGAAACCATTCCGGGTGCTGCGTCGGTAAAAGATCATTGACGACTGTACCGATTTTCCCCTGAAACGATCTGACCTTTTCAAAATAGGGCAGATAGGAAGGCAATTTGTCCCATGCATTATCCAGGATCAGAATCTGATCCCCTCTTTGTATTTCAATTTTCTCGTCAATTCCCAGCGAACCGGTTTCGAGAGATAGAATTCTTTCCGTAAATCTGCGCGCTGTATAGAGTTCTCCGTTCAGGATCATCACAAATTCAAAAGAAAAGTCCGATTGATCTGTCTGGAGGAGCGCGGCAGCGATTTTATTCACAACACGCGGAATACCGCTTTTTTGTGTGGAATAGACCTGATGGCTCACGTCAACCAGCAGCCTTTTTGGCGCGGCTTGATTTACATAAAAAGCCATTTCCTGCAAGACTTCATCTTTGAACTGGGGTTTCCGAAAGAGTGCGGATTTGATACCCGATGTATAAAGGTATATCAATCGGCTGAGAATTGGATTGGGAATTTTTCTGGAAATCTTGCGAAGCAATGGATTCATGAAAAGATTTTACCACTGAGGAGATCTTTCTTCAGTAATTCGAGATATAGACTTGTATTCGAATTCGTCTGGAAAAACTTTTTGGCGTGATGTTTTTTATGCGAAGCGGAAAAATAACACAACAACATTTGTTCTCTATTTGTGTAAAAGGTATTTCTAAAATTCGAATTGCTGATAAAAAGACTGCCGGATTGAATTGATCGAATATAATTCAATTATCACTTTGAGGGGATGAAGAACATGAAAGAACGAATTCGAGAAAAATTTTTGGCTTATCAAAAAGAAATGTTTCAGGATTTAGCGGAAATTATTTCTGTCAACAGTGTGCGTGGTGAAGAGGCTCCCGGTTTGCCGTTTGGATCAGAACCGGCTCGTGTTTTGGATCTTGCACTGAAACAGGGCGAAAAATATGGATTCAAAGTCGATAATGTCGACAATTACGCCGGAGCGATTGAATATGGCGATTTCGATGAATCCATCGGTGTGCTGGCACACCTGGATATTGTTCCGGCAGGAAAAGGCTGGGCTACCGATCCATTTGAACTGGTCATCAAGGATAATCGCCTGTATGGCCGCGGTGTGCTGGATAACAAGGGCGCCGTAACCGCTGCTTTATACGGTATGCGGATTATCCGTGATCTTGGTCTGCCGATCAAACGAAATATTCGTCTTATCATCGGGACCAATGAAGAACAGGGCTCTTCCTGTATGAAGTATTATGCTGCGCATCGTCCGGTGCCAGCGATGGGATTTACACCCGATGCGGAGTATCCGTTGATCTATGGAGAAAAAGGTAATTTCTGGACGAAATTACATTTTGCTGCGGAAGAGACTCCGATTTTGGAGATAAAAGGCGGTGTCGCTTTCAATGCAGTCTGTTCCGAGTGCATTACCAAACTCGACGGTTCAAAAGTATCTGCACAGGCGCTGAAAGATTCCATCCAATCTGAGGACACGCTGGGGTATGATGCTGAAGTAACAACCGATGCCGATGGAAATGTCATCCTGGTGGTCAAAGGACTGGCAGCGCACGGCAGTACGCCGGAAATAGGCGTCAATGCCATTGTGTCGACATCCATCATCCTGTGCCGTTTCCTGGGGGAAAAGGCAGGCAGCATGCTGTTCTTTGTGCGTGATCAGATTCGCCGAGAACCGGATGGCGCAACGCTTGGATTAGCATACCGGGATGAGATTTCCGGCGGGTTAAGTCTGAATTTGGGCTATATCGAAATGACTGCTGACGCGAGCTGGCTTGGCATTGATATCCGTTATCCGGTAACCAGCTCATTAAGTGAATTGAAAAGCAAGTATGAAGCCATGACAGCGCGTTTTGGTTTGCAGTATCAGCTTGTTGAATGTTCTGAACCGCATTATGTTCCAAAAGACAGCGAAGTGGTCAAAAAACTTCTGCAGGTTTATCGTGATGTCACAGGAGATCAAAATGCAGATGCGTTTACTATCGGCGGCGGCACTTATGCCAAGGCGCTCGGGAAGCAATTCGTAGCCTTTGGTCCGGAATTTCCGGGAGCTGAACCCTCCAATGTGCATAATGTCGATGAACACGTCACCATCGACGCCTTCATCGACCATTGTGTGATCTGTACGATGGCGATGTACGAACTGGCAAAATAGCGTTCTTTTACTCCTGCTGATATTTTCCTGAGTCATTCGGGATCATATCAGCAGGAGGCTGTGTCCGGCGCTAAACAACATAAAGCCATATCATTCTTTCCCTGAATTAATAATAATTTTACAAATTATATGCACTTCTATTCGGACTTAATTTCCATTTTTGTTGCATTTACTTTTTTAATTCATCAATGGGATTGATTTAGTATTTATCAAATGATAAATATTGACAAGATATTTATCATTTGATATACTAACGTTAGACCTTAAGAAGATCAATCATTGAGGCGTACATGGAAGGTTTTTCTGAAGAAGAACTACGTCGTCAAATCCTTATTTTCCTGAAAGACTTTAAGGAACTGATGGGTCAAGGTTACTATTTTGTCAAAGAACATCATAAAAACGTCCAAACACTGAAAAATTTGGGAATTACTTCCAGAATCCGTGACGAAATAATTCTTTCGGTTGCAATGGAGGATTATTCTTCTGGCCCCAATCCCGATGAGTATCATCCTGGTTATTATTGGATTTTTGGCAAAAACATCGATTCAAATGAGATTTACATCAAACTTAAGATTGTTACTTATAACAACGGGAATGATCGGGCTGTGTGTTATTCATTCCATCTTTCAGAATACCCTTTGAATTACCCGCTTCGAAGATGAAAAAAGTATCTGTAATGAGTAAAGAAGAAGAGGCGAAACAATGAACGCATTTTGTCCAAATTGCGAAAAAGTAACTGAACAAAAATTTGTGGACAAACTTGAAGAGATCGTCATCCGGGGTGAAATGATCCCTGTTCATATGGAGTATTATCATTGTGAAGAATGTGGTGAGGATTTTGAAATTCCCCGCCCCGATTATGATCCATTGGATGCAGCCTATCGCGAATATCGAAATAGAAAAGGAATGGTGCAGCCGGAAGAGATCAAAAAATATCGCAAGGAATTAGGGCTCACTCAAAAAGAATTGAGTGAAATTCTTGGAATTGGAATCGCTTCTTTAAATCGATATGAAAATGGGGCTCTGCAATCTGAAGCACATGATCAGGTTATTCGATTGAGTATGCAATCGGCTAATTTGTTACAAATTCTGGAAAAAAAGCCAGAATTGCTTTCCGAACATAACAGGAATCGGATCGTTCAACGTCTCCAGGAAAAAGAACAAGATTGTGGTGATTTGCTTGAAGAAGCGATTGAGCAATTCGGCAGTTATTCTCCGAGCTTATTGAGCGGATTCATTCGCTTTAATGCCAATAAGCTGTTCCAGGCTATCAAATTTTTCTGTTATAAAGATCAGGTTTTAAAGACAAAGCTCAATAAACTGCTGTTCTATGCGGATTTTAAACACTTTAAAGAGAATGGTGTTTCAATTTCCGGTGCTCGTTATGCCCACGCCTATTACGGTCCAGTTCCTGATCAATTTAATACCTGGCTGACTGCAATTTTGGATTGGGACAAACAAATAACAAGCGAGGAACAAGCTTTTGGCGATTTTGTTGGCGAAGTCTACACCAGTAACGAGCCTGATTTGACTGTTTTCTCCACTTCTGAGCTGGCGGCTCTCGCATTTGTCAAGAATAAATTCCAAAAATATAGTGCCCGACAAATCCAGGATTTCTCCCACCAGGAAAATGGGTATCGAAATACGAAAGACGGTGAAATCATTTCCTACCAATATGCCCAGGAGCTCCAAATATAAGATTGCCAAATTTGTTTGGCGAATCGAATAGGTGCTTTTTCCGCAAGTCGTTACTATACTTTTTCAATTCACGCTTCTGTTTCGAATTCCTGGGTGGTTTGAAAATTACGAGAAAAAAACGTATAATTTAATTAGGGGTTGTTCCTAAAGGAAATATTTGTTAAGGATGGCATAAAACTACGAGTAAAATTGGATAAAAAAGGATCTTTCTGATACAATTAGTGCACGGAAAAAAGCAAAAAGAACCAAAAAACCTTGCATCAATCAGAAAGAAAAGCCGATGTATCTGCGAAAGAATCAACAGCAAGATTTGTGTAAAACCGCTCAGTGGTATCAATTCGATCGGAATTTAAATCCGGAAAACCGATGGGTAAGATTAGCAGAAATCATCCCATGGGATAGTTTTGAAAAAGAATATGCCAAACAATTTTCTGAGAAATCCCGGCACACAGCGCATCCGGTAAGAATGGGATTGGGGACGTTGATAATCCAGCGAATGATGGATTTGTCAGATCGGAAAACGATAGAAGCAATTGTGGAAAGTCCGTACTTACAATACTTTATCGGGTTGGAAAGGTTTGAATTTGAGCTGCCATTCAGTTACAGTATGTTGAGCAAATGGCGAGACAGGATCGATCTGGGGATGATTATGGGACTGATTGAGGAAATCGGACGTCCCGGAGAAAATTCAAATACGGCTGGAAAAAAGAGCGATGATGAGAGAAAAGGTGACAACAAGGGCGAACTGATAATTGATGCAACTTGCGTACCCTCCGATATACGATATCCGAAAGATACCGATCTATTGAATGAAGGAAGGGAAAAGCAGGAAAAAATCATCGACATCATGTATGCTGGAAGCAGCGAACGGAAAAAGAAACCAAGGACTTATCGAAAAACTGCCCGAAAAAAGTATTTGATGTTTGCAAAGAACCGGAATCCAAGTCAAAGAGCGATCCGAAATGCAATAAAAGCACAAATCGGCTATGTCAGGAGGAATTTCAAAACTATCGATCAGATGCTGGAAAAAGAGCCGGGTTTAATTGAATTATTGAGTGAGAAACAAAAAAGGGAATTGGAGACAACTCGTCTGGTATATCAACAACAGGAGGAAATGTATCGCGCAAAAAAGCATAATGTCGAAAACCGGATTGTCAGCATTTCACAGCCATACATTCGTCCGATTGTCCGGGGAAAAGCAAAAAATAAAACAGAATTCGGAGCAAAGATATCGATCAGCGTAATTGATGGGTATTCATATTTGGATCGCGTCCAATTCGATTCCTACAATGAAAGTGAAGACCTTTGGTCACAGATAGAAGCGTATAAACTTCGCACGGGGCATTATCCGGAAGCTGTTCTGGCAGATCAAATCTATCGAACAAAAGAAAACCGGCGAAAATGTGCTGAATTAGGAATACGACTGAGTGGGCCAAAACTTGGCAGAAAACAGGTCAATCAGGAGAAAGCGGAAAGAAAAATTGCCCAAATGGATTCCAGAAAACGGAATGCTGTTGAAGGCAAATTTGGTGAAGGGAAACGGTTCTATGGAATGGATTGTATCAAAGGAAAGACTGAACATACATGCAAGGTCATGATTGCTCTGTATTTTGTAGTTCTGAACTTAGCTAAAAGGCTAAGAGATTTTTTGTCGCAATTTTTAGATTGGATTTTAATCCTGTGCAAGTTCAATATTTTCATTAATTTTGGAAGAAAAAATGGGGCTATTCCACAACTTGCATAATATGGAACAACCCCTANNGGGGTTGTTCCTAAAGGAAATATTTGTTAAGGATGGCATAAAACTACGAGTAAAATTGGATAAAAAAGGATCTTTCTGATACAATTAGTGCACGGAAAAAAGCAAAAAGAACCAAAAAACCTTGCATCAATCAGAAAGAAAAGCCGATGTATCTGCGAAAGAATCAACAGCAAGATTTGTGTAAAACCGCTCAGTGGTATCAATTCGATCGGAATTTAAATCCGGAAAACCGATGGGTAAGATTAGCAGAAATCATCCCATGGGATAGTTTTGAAAAAGAATATGCCAAACAATTTTCTGAGAAATCCCGGCACACAGCGCATCCGGTAAGAATGGGATTGGGGACGTTGATAATCCAGCGAATGATGGATTTGTCAGATCGGAAAACGATAGAAGCAATTGTGGAAAGTCCGTACTTACAATACTTTATCGGGTTGGAAAGGTTTGAATTTGAGCTGCCATTCAGTTACAGTATGTTGAGCAAATGGCGAGACAGGATCGATCTGGGGATGATTATGGGACTGATTGAGGAAATCGGACGTCCCGGAGAAAATTCAAATACGGCTGGAAAAAAGAGCGATGATGAGAGAAAAGGTGACAACAAGGGCGAACTGATAATTGATGCAACTTGCGTACCCTCCGATATACGATATCCGAAAGATACCGATCTATTGAATGAAGGAAGGGAAAAGCAGGAAAAAATCATCGACATCATGTATGCTGGAAGCAGCGAACGGAAAAAGAAACCAAGGACTTATCGAAAAACTGCCCGAAAAAAGTATTTGATGTTTGCAAAGAACCGGAATCCAAGTCAAAGAGCGATCCGAAATGCAATAAAAGCACAAATCGGCTATGTCAGGAGGAATTTCAAAACTATCGATCAGATGCTGGAAAAAGAGCCGGGTTTAATTGAATTATTGAGTGAGAAACAAAAAAGGGAATTGGAGACAACTCGTCTGGTATATCAACAACAGGAGGAAATGTATCGCGCAAAAAAGCATAATGTCGAAAACCGGATTGTCAGCATTTCACAGCCATACATTCGTCCGATTGTCCGGGGAAAAGCAAAAAATAAAACAGAATTCGGAGCAAAGATATCGATCAGCGTAATTGATGGGTATTCATATTTGGATCGCGTCCAATTCGATTCCTACAATGAAAGTGAAGACCTTTGGTCACAGATAGAAGCGTATAAACTTCGCACGGGGCATTATCCGGAAGCTGTTCTGGCAGATCAAATCTATCGAACAAAAGAAAACCGGCGAAAATGTGCTGAATTAGGAATACGACTGAGTGGGCCAAAACTTGGCAGAAAACAGGTCAATCAGGAGAAAGCGGAAAGAAAAATTGCCCAAATGGATTCCAGAAAACGGAATGCTGTTGAAGGCAAATTTGGTGAAGGGAAACGGTTCTATGGAATGGATTGTATCAAAGGAAAGACTGAACATACATGCAAGGTCATGATTGCTCTGTATTTTGTAGTTCTGAACTTAGCTAAAAGGCTAAGAGATTTTTTGTCGCAATTTTTAGATTGGATTTTAATCCTGTGCAAGTTCAATATTTTCATTAATTTTGGAAGAAAAAATGGGGCTATTCCACAACTTGCATAATATGGAACAACCCCTAATTAGTCCAGCCTTCTTGGATAAGGGG
This sequence comes from Flexilinea flocculi, assembly GCF_001192795.1. GTDB lineage: Bacteria > Chloroflexota > Anaerolineae > Anaerolineales > Anaerolineaceae > Flexilinea > Flexilinea flocculi. Next base: position 91,256 of record NZ_DF968181.1, read on the forward strand.
ATGTCATTAGACGTCCTCTTTTTTTTATATTAGTATTTTTATTTTGGAGGAAAATTATGAACAACGATATCGAAATAAAGAAAGCCAAGATCAAAATAATGAAGAAACAACTTGAATCAGCTTTCAATATCGCAACGCCTGATGAAAAAGGTGAAAAAACTGTTCATACAAACAGATGTGTTTATTCTATGATTGGTGGGAAAAATGATCCTTATAAGTTGATATTTGAAACGAATCCTGGCGATGACTGGTTTTCACTACCTATGGGCGCTTTCCAATTTGAAAGATATAAATGGCGAAATGAAGCTGAGTGGTACGAAGTAAATCACGGATTACATAAGGAAGAGTTTAGAATTGTTTATTTTGAAATTTAAATGAAAGAAATAATATCAAACAAAAGAGTACATTTGCTTTACTGAGAATCCGATCGTAGCCAAATATTTAGATTTTTTCTTGAATTGGTCTGATTATGAAAATTGGTATTATTTCAGAATAAATCAAAAATAATAGGATTGACCTGAACATTTATCCAAATAATTTTTCGATGGATAATAATTATTCGTTTAACGAATCTATTTAAAATTACAAATAATTATTACAATTGAAAAATATTATTTGCAAAATGATTATAAAATGAACTAAAATAATATATAAAAATTCGCAAATCGTTTTTAGAAAAAGGAAAAAGGAAATGAATAAGTTTGTCGTAAAACAGGATACCAATCTATTACTAAAACGTTTCGTATTCCTGAAAATTTGGTAGATAAGATGGAGCAGCTTGCTATAGAGAATAACATTTCATTGAACTATTTGGTAGTTCAAAGTATCGAATATGCCCTTGAGAAAATGGATGATGGAAATATCGTAGTGGATGAATAAAATTGGAAAAAATGAAAAATTACCGTTCCTATATTGGAGAATTTCTGAATTTATTTCGAATTAAGCGTGGCTAAATTTTTGAAGTATTTGTTAATTTGTTCTAATTTGTAATTATTGTTAAAAATAACACTTAAAAATCAAACTACTATGCAATTTTGAAAAATAAGTGTAATTTGGGGACGCTGTTTGAGGCTAGAAATGAATGAATCTTTTGTTTTATAAAGCAAATGAAAATCAGATTCAATTCACGCCCATTTTCGAATTCCTGGCGTCCAGGCATTTTCCTTGTCGAAACAGAAAAAGCGAGTATAATAGGTAACGTTGTACGGGGCATAGCGCAGCCCGGCTAGCGCGCTTGCATGGGGTGCAAGAGGTCCTGAGTTCAAATCTCAGTGCCCCGACAAAAAACCTTTAGCCGGGGAAAAGAAAACAGACTCTTTGCAGTCTGTTTTTTGTTTAAATCCATATTATTAGACAAAAAGATTCATAACACGGCAGATAGATAAGCACTGTATTGATTATTATTTCGAATTATTGTTTCTGAAAAATGCCAAAAAGCACATTGACAGGCAAGTAAAAGTGTTCTATATTTTAATAAAAAAATAATAGAACAATAATTCTAAATAATTCAGGATAAAAATGACACAATTGATTTACATATGCGACGAAACGAATGTGCTTTTCAGCAAAACCGATGCCTCAAAGGACGAAATCTTAAAAAAAATGGAGGATCATCAATGGAAATTTCCATTCCGCTACGAAACGCCAAAGGTGCTGCAGATCGACGGCTTGTTTGTCATCTATGGTCAGAGCCAGGAGACCTTGTTCCATCTGTTGACTCCTCAGCAAATAAAGATCGTGCGGCGCCTGGCATGTGGTGAATCTGCCAGTCAGATTGCGGTCGCCATGCGAATCAGTACGGATACCGTCAATTATCACATCAAGGAAGCCAAGAAAAAACTGCATGTTGATACCCGCAATGAGCTGATCGCACTGTATTGCCGGGAAACGCCCTTTGAATGAATAGAGAAAATTGGTTGTTATCGTATGCTTGCGCAAAGCGCAAGCATACGATAACAACCAGGAAGCCACTCCATATTTTGCAATTAGAAATATGAGAAGAATTTTTTTTGTTCTAATGGTTTTGCGCGAAGCGCAAAACCATTAGAACAAAAAAAATTCTCTTTCTCTATTCGAAAAGTCATTCCATATTACGAATTGCTGGCTCCATATTTCGATTCATCGGCAGAGGATATAATGGAAAGATGAGTCAATCATCAACGAAAATTTTTAGGGAGGAGTGAAACAAAAATCTCCTGAATCTCGTTTTACCAACAGGAAGGTGCATATGAAAAATCAACTTAAAATCGCGATCGTTGTATGGATCATTGTTATCAGTGTGACAGGAAATTTTTTTGCAGCCGCTGCCGAACCGGCATTCATGGCGGTGCCGGACAAACCCAATCCGGTCAGCCCGAGAGGATATGATAATTTTTCAAGGACTTTAACTTTCTATTGGAATCCAGCCGCCAATGCGGAAAATTATACGGTTTATTGGAATTCGGACAACGGCGATTCCGGAAATCTGACGCTTGCCGCTTCGGATGCAAGCTGCGGCGGGGGACGCTGTGCAGTTTCAACCACACTGCCATTTGAAGGGGAATACCATTGGTATGTCGCCGCAATCAATACGGAAGGTACGGTCAATTCGGACACGATCGATTTCACGTTAAATTCCAACATTTCAACGCCGGACGCCTATTCTCCATCCGGTACCGTATACGACAATCGGTTTACAACGTTTACTTTTACTGACGTTCAGGATAACGTCAAAGAATATCGGATCCGGGTGCTGGATGTCTATTCTTCACGCGTTGTGATGGATCGCTATTGGAGCGTCGATGAGATTTCCTGCGAAGCGAACCAATGTTCGATCACCACCGATACATTCCTGCCCGGCGGAAATTATGTTTGGCGTGTTCGCGGATATAGCGATAACTCCGCCAGCAACTGGTCAAATGAGCTTGGATTTTATGTTTATTGCACAACTTGCGGTTACAGTACCGGTTCCACAGGAACCTCCGCTTACACCAATCCGGTATCTCCAACAGTATCTGCTTTTCAGACCAATACAGTACCGACTCCGGTCAGCCCTACTGGTACGATATCAGACCTGATTCCTGTTTTCCAATGGCGGACGCTGACCGGCGCGAATTTCTATTGGATCACGCTGTATGATGCCAGTGGAAAAGTGCTCTACAACAATACGAGCGACAGCTCGATCTGCAATTATGAAACCTGCACGTTTTCTCCCGGATTTTCGCTGCCGGCAGCCGGGAATTATTCCTGGCTGGTAGCCGGTGGAACAAACACAGGTGTAACCTGGGGATCTGCCAGTACGACGTTTACGCTGGTAGATGCTCCTAAGGCGATTTCCTTTATCCGTCCTGTCGATGGCGGTGTGATCGGGACAAGTGGTTCTTCCATTCTATGGACCGATGCCGGATCGTTGGTTGAAAATTTTACAGTTGTCATCTATGACAGCAGCAACCAGGTTTTGCTGAATACAACGATGGATCGGGGAACGTTGTGGTGTGACGGCACACAATGTACGCTGGAATTTACTTCCATCCCCGCCGGACAGTATCGAATTGAGGTGACTCCGAATTCCACCTATGGAGCACAGGCTGCATCGGCTTCTTTAAACTTCACAGTGTCCGATGTTTCACAGACGATTGAAATCATCTATCCGAAGGACAATTCGGTAGTTCAGCCAAGACCGCTTTTCCGATGGAAAATCCCGCAGTCCCCTGAGGAGACTATAACGTTTGTTATCCAGGTGACCGGTTCAGATGGCAATACAGCGCAGATTGGTCCGATCTCTTGCGGCAAATCCGGGCTGACTTGCACCGAGAATGAAGCCTTTTTCATTCCTTCTGATTCTTTGCCCTCCGGATCTTATTCCTGGACTGTGCATAGTCCTGAGCTCAATGCTTCCAGCGAACCGGCTTTGATCACGGTCGAGTAGGATATTTTATTCGCAGAACATAGACCAAAATTAGACGCAGCTGATATAAAAGAAAGACTCATTCATTCCGGATCTCCCGTGAAAGGGACAGCGGAAGATGAGTCTTTTTTATTTCTGATGCAATGGAATTTTATACATCAGTTATCCATTCTTGTCCTGTTTGAGGAATTATTTTCTATTGTATAAACAACTGGAAAATCGGATAATGAAGTTAACATGAACTGTCTAAACCGGATGATAAACCATTTATAAGGAGGAACAAAACCTTTTCCCTGCCAACCCGGAATGGAATATTAATCCGAAATACGGAGAGGATTATGTGTAGATGTGATGTTTTTGCCCTTCGCGCAAAAACATCGCATCTACAAGATTTCTTTCTTTATTCGAAAAGTAAGTTCAAATTTTAAGTTGCTTGGTATGGAAAAAGACAGTCAGAAAGAAATGTAACAGCAAATTGGATTTCAAGATTGGAGGGTCTATGAAAAATAAATTTCGATCAGGTCTGTTTTTACTGATCATTCTCATGTTTCTTTTTGCTGATAGTGGAATTATCAGTCAAGCACGCGACAACTTGACGATCAAGATTCCCAATCAGCTTTTTTTAGCAAAGACTGCCACCCCGACGCCGACGCCAAAATTCAATATAGTGGAAAGGATACCGATCCAACCGATAGTGCCGATCGCAACGGCTCCACCTCCTCCACCGCCTCCGCCTCCTCCACCGCCTCCGCCGGAACCGGAGCCAGTCTGGCAAGTGATGCCATTTGAACCGGTATTTCCGATTGCAACAGCGGTTCCAACCTGGAATATCGGATTAATTGAGGATTTGCCGTTTTACGAGATCCCTACGCCGATCCCGGAATGGGAAATCGGTGTTCTGGAAGATTTACCGTTTTACGAGATCCCTACGCTGCCCCTAGGTGGAGAGGATGCTGTTCTGGAGTCTATCACTCCGATATCACCGAACACAGGCTTTTCCAGTTCTCCCGGCGTGATCAACTTTGTGTGGGGATATGAGGTCAGCGAAAGTACTGATGAGGAACCCAATTTTTCATTCAAGGAGAATGGCTATTGGTTAATGCAAATGTATTCTTGTTCCGAAGGACTATGTCAATATCAAAGGACGTTATCTCCTGGAAATTACACCTGGCAGATTTTCGGAAGTTTAGGAGGAGTAGATCTTAATACCGATCCGATCTCATTTACAATTCTGTCAGCAGATACAGCTCCATCGATACCGGTACTGGAAAGTCCGAGTGGAGAGCATCCGACAAGATCCTTAAGTTTTACCTGGCAGCCATCATCCGCCGCTGAGTCTTATAAGGTGGTGTGGACGTTGGAAGCGGGCGGAAGCGGTGAGCTGAACCTGTCGGCTTCCGATGCCAGTTGTTTGGGCGGTCATTGCACGATTGCGACAACGCTGCCTTCCGAAGGGAAATATTCCTGGTATGTGATCGCAACCAATGCGATTGGTTCAACAAACTCGTCTCCGATGGAATTCCAGGTGAATCCGAACATCAACACACCGGAAGGATATCTTCCGAATGGACAATTGGATGATCCGGCACAGATCCGCTTTGAGTTTTCCAACGTCGAAGATGAGGTGTATGAATATCGGATCCGTGTCAATGATTCTTCATCGGGTGAAGTGATGATGGATCGCTCCTGGAATGTGGAAGGTTTCACCTGTGATGCAGAACGTTGTGCCATCTCGGTGGATTTGAAACTGCCGACCGGCAATTACTACTGGTCAGTTCGCGGCTACAGCGAGACGTCCGTCAGCCATTGGTCGAATCCGCTGCAATTCTCAATAATCTGTTCGACATGTGCGAGCGGATGGCAGCCGCCAACCTATGCCAATACCTATCCGACACCGACATACCCTGTCGGAGCGATTCAGACTGATATTCCGACATTTATCTGGCGCGCAATAACGGGTGCCGGAGCCTATTGGCTGACTGCCTACGATGCAAACGGAATCGTACTGCTGGATGTTCCGGTAGACAAAGCAAACTGCAACTATGATTATTGCTACTTTGCGCCGGGATTCAAGTTCCCTGGAAACGGGTTGTATTCGTGGAAGATATCCGGCGGAACAACAGCCGGAGTTCTGTGGGGATCTGCCAGCGCCAACTTCTCGATCGTCTTGCCGGCTGAAGCGATCCGATTTATTAAGCCCGAAAACGGTGGATCGATTCCGAAGACAGCACCAGAAATCCAATGGACAGATCCGGGATCAGCAGTTCTGTCTTTTAAGATCAAGTTATGGGGATCACAGCAGGAAGTTCTGCTGGACACGAGCAAACCGCGGGATGCGTCCTGGTGCGATGGCGCTACCTGTACACTTCGATTCACGGTGATTCCGGAAGCATTGAATTACCAGATTGAAGTAACGCCATTATCCGGGCAGGGTGTACCTGGGCAAGCTGCGCGTCTGGTATTCAGTGTCGGTGAAAGCTCTCAGATACTGACCCTCAGTCCGATGGAAGGTGAGACGGTACCCACCCGGCCGCTTTTCCGCTGGAAAGTACCGGATGGAGGAGGCACGCCCTCGGTGAATCTGATTTATTACAAGATTCGATTGACTCGATCCGATGGGCAGGAAGTGGTTTTTGGTCCGTTGATCTGTGGTGAAAGCGGAGTGAATTGTACAGGCGGTGAGGCGTATTATATTCCGACCGAAACGATCAATCCGGGAGTCTATAGCTGGAAACTTGAAATACCGCAGCAGAATCTCGTGTCCGCACCGGTCTCCATCGTCGTTCAATAAGTATCTGATTTGAACCGGAATTAATCCGGTTATCGTTCTTAGATCAGCGATTCGAAAAAATTCATCCGATATTTCGAATCGCTGTCTTTTATGAACAGTAATTCGAATTATTGACTTGACATTCGAATCTATGGAAAAAATGTTTTTGTAAAGTTTTTGCGTGAAGCGCAAAAACTTTACAACAATTAAGAATCCTCCCCATATTTCGAATTGCTGATTTGTGGATTAATTCAGTAGAAAATCGGATAAAATGAGATTATGCTTTCCTTATAATAGAAAAGCATAATCTCATTCAATGAATTGTTCTTATTCCGGTATCCTGCGGCAGTAGTTTAAAAATCATCCATTTCTCGATTCTATCGAAAAAACTTGTGCAGCGTTGTAGTTGCGATCCTCTTAAGAACAACAATGAATTCTTTTTATTTTTTGAATTACTGTGGAAAAAGATCCGCGGCATGATTTGCAGTAAAATGAGAGCGATGTAAAAAAATCCTGAGAATTAGGACAGGTTCGATGGAAGAAAAAGAAAAACAAGCTGAACATAACGATTCGAATTCCATCCATCCGATTGATAAAACAGAATTACCTGAAGATGATGCACCGGTGGTGATCCCGTCTGCTCACCGGATTAAGTTGCTGCGTCGTAAAAATAGAAAAGAAAAAAAAGGTATTGGCTGGATGTTATTCTATGGGATTACTATTGGGCTGATCTCAGCTTCAATTATTTGGTATGCTTTTTATAATCATACCCAAAAACAAATTGGAATGATGCAGATGAAACAAACTGCGGAAAGTGGGATTCATAACCGTCAAATTGCCGCTTTAGAAGAAACGATTACTGGTTTGGATTCTTATTCCTCAGATTTGAAAGATCGGGCAGAGACACTGCAGCATGAGTGGACGCGTTCTGAGAAAGAATTGCTCCTTTTAGCGAAATGGATTACTCCTTCTGCAACGCCGCGTCCGACTGAAACAATCCAGCCAACTCAAACACCTTTAATATTATGGACAATTCCCCCATTAACTGACTCCGAACCGAACGCTGCAGGCAATCAAGCGGAAGCCAGTGAAATTCCAGTAACATCCGGGATGGTTAAAATTCCTGCGGGAAATTTCATGATGGGATCCGATGCTGCAGATGCGCATGCTGATGAAAAACCGCTGCATGAAGTCTGGTTACATGATTTTTGGATTGATAAGACACCAGTGACCAATCAAGCTTATCAACGATGTGTTGATTCCGGTAGTTGTTCAGAGCCGGCGGATCAGAGCAGTAAAAGCCGTTCAGATTATTTTCAAAATCCAGCTTATGCAAATTATCCGGTGGTCAATGTCGACTGGAATCAGGCAAATGCTTTCTGCAATTGGAAGGGGAAACGCCTTCCTACAGAAGCAGAGTGGGAAAAAGCTGCAAAAGGAAATGATGATCGAATCTATCCTTGGGGGAACATTTCACCGGATGAGTATCGTGTTAATTTTGATAACCAAATTGGTGATACGGTTGAGGTCGGAAAATATCTGGCTGGAAAAAGTCCTTATGGTGTATTGGATATGGCTGGAAACGTCTGGGAATGGGTTTCTGATTGGTATTCAGCAACCTATTATCAGGATATCGGTACTGCATTGATTTCCAATCCGAAGGGACCGGAAAATGGAGATTACCGAGTTCTTCGCGGTGGATCCTTTGGCAGCAGAGACTGGTATTTGCGAGTCTCTGTTCGATCCGGTAATTATGCGACATCCATCTCAAACAGCCGCGGTTTCCGCTGTGCCTTTTCGGAGGAAAAGTAAGATTACATTGCCCTTCATAAAAGAGTAACATCGGCAATATTTCGATATTATGACTGACCTGAAAATAAGACAAGGATTCCCGCCACTATTCGTATTTGCCTGTTTAAAAATACGAATTCGATAATGAAGTAACGGAGTATGTAATGAAAGGCAGCAAAAAAATTATCGATGAGATCGTGGAACGCTATGCTTCAGATCCGGGCGGATTGATTCCGGCATTATTGAAGATCCATGAAACATTTGGCAGCATCCCTGAGGAAGCGTATCCTGTCCTGTCACAAAAATTTTCTGCTACCCGGCTTCAGATTTTGAAGATACTTAATTTCTATGACGACTTCACTTCGGATCCCAGGAAGAAAAATGTTATTCGTATTTGTGATGGCTTTACTTGCAACGATAAAGGCAGTCATTATTTAATGGAAAAAATGAAACTGATGTTTGAAACCAGAAAAAAAATGAGCGTTGGGCAGGAAATATATTCTGTCGAATCGATTCCCTGCCAGGGTTTATGCGGATTCGGACCGATTATGATTGTTAACAACCAGGTTTACATCGCTGTAACCGCCGAAAAAGCGGATAAAATTTTGTCAGAATTTTTTATTGAACCAACTTTACCGAAAAACAGCAATATTAAATATGGGAAGAATTACTTGTAGTTGTGTTAGTTTTACGCTTCGCGTAAAACCAACACAACTACAATCTTTCTCTATTTATTTGGAAAGATTGTCCATATTTCGAATCGCTGACCGAAAAGCCTGGGATTTGTCCCCGACAAAAAAAGATGAAAAGGACAGGCGTAAGTCCTTAGCCAATCAACGACTGAAAAGAAATAAAAAAAATGAATGATCAAGAGCAATCGTCTGATTTATTAAACCAATTGACGCGTCAAATGTATCAGGATCATGATCCTGCAAAACCGACGGTCACGATATGTTTATTCGAAAATGGAGAGGGGCTTGAAGAAGTAAATCTTCTAAAAGCTTTTGAAAAAGCTGTCAAGAAACGGAGAGTTAAAATCAACGTGGATATGATGGAGACTCCCATCAGTGGCATTTCGGAATTCAGTCCTGTGGTAATTCTTTCTCCAACGAATCAATCGTTTACGCAGGTTCATTTGGATGAAGTCGATCCGATTATCGATCATTTTGTGGCAGAACTAAAAAAAACAGGATTGTTTTTTGCGGATCCTCTTTCTGCTGCAGAAGACGAAACGAAATCGACGAGCCATACGCAATTATCAGATTCTCAAAAAAACACAATCGGCAGCGCTTTAATGGGTGCTTTCATTCTGGGTGTTCGCAAGATTAAGAAGAAATCCAAAAATAAAAAAAAGTCCGAAAAGAAAGCGGATGTTTTGCAGAATGAATCGTCTGTCTTCAAAGAGCCGCAGGATTCATCTCATCTGCCGGTGGATTCTGTTCACCCATCCGCTGTTCCGATTTCCGATAAACAGGCTGTTGCTGCTGATCATGAAGAGAAAATTGCGGCTGATCAACAAGCTGAAAAAAGCGCTGATTCAAGTTCAGATTATATTCGGATGCACTCCTTTTCATTTGACGCCGAGCACGATCCTTTGATGCGAATGGATGACTGTCTTGAAACGCGAATGATTGTTTGTCCGGATTTGCTGCCGATTCTGATCCCCGGTTCCTTGAAGATCAGACCTCCTCATGAGGTCGATCAACTGGGATTGGATCGAATTTCTGAATTTGAAACGGGGACAGCGGCAGCATTTAAAAATGAGAAAGTTACCCCCAGTTTTTCTTCAAAAGATGATCCTAAAACCATTACTGAAAGAAGGCCAGCTAATGCCTATGAGGCGGAATATTTAACCGTTTCCCATCTTTTTTTGGACTCTGCAATCTCAGATCAAGGGGCAACTGAAATTTCATCTGAATCCAAACCGGATGACGCTATACAAAAAGAAGATACGTTAACCATAAAACGTGAGAACAATACCGGTTTTTCTTTGCTTGAAGAATGGTTTCCAAATCTTAAAACGGAAGATCATCTTCCTTGCATCTCGATCTGTTCAGGTGATGGTTGCAGCATTCAGAATGGACAGAAAGTTTTTGAAGAATTTCATCGTGTCCTGACTTCTATGCATATGGAGACCAATGTGAGGCTCAAGCAGGTCGGCTGCAGCGGTTTCTGCGGACAAGGACCGCTGGTCATGCTGCTGCCTTCCAGAATCCTGTATGTTAAAGTCAGACCGGCTGATGTTCAGCAAATCATTGAAGAAACACTGCTCAAGGGAAATTTAATCCGTTCTCTGTTATATCGGAATCCGGAAAATCAGAAGCTAATTCCTCTTGAAAGAGAAATCCCCTTTTTTCAATATCAAACCCGCGTCTTGACCGAATCTGTGATGGATTTGGATCCGGAATCTTTGGAGGATTACATCCGGCATGGTGGCTATCAGGCATTGGCGAATGTCCTATCTTCTGATCCAAACCAGGTGATTGAGGAAATCAAAAAATCCAATTTACGGGGAAGAGGCGGCGCCGGCTTTCCAACCTGGAAAAAGCTGGATATTTGCCGATCCACGGCAAGTGAAACAAAATATGTGATTGTAAATGGTGATGCGGGCGATCCTGGCTCGATGGAAGACCAGGCATTGATGAGTTCCAATCCACATTTGATTCTGGAAGGTTTGATCATCGGCGCCTATGCAGTTCAGGCTTCCAAAGGATATATTTATATCCGAAACAAATATTCGAGTGCGGTGAAAAGGATGGAGAAAGCTGTTAAAGAAGCAGCTGAGCACGGGCTGATTGGAAACAATATTTTAAACAGCGGCTTTCATTTTCAAATTGTTATTCAACTGGCTGCAAGCGCATATATAACCGGCGAAGAAATGAATCTGATTCATTCTATTGAGGGATTTGTTGGTGAACCGCGAAAGAAACCTCCTTACCCAGCTGTTTCCGGTTTGTGGGGAAAGCCAACGGTTATCTGTAATGTCAAGACATGGGGCAGTATTCCTCCCATACTGAATCATGGCGGAGAATGGTTTTCCAGGATGGGGACAGCACAAAGCGGGGGTACAACGCTGGTTTCTCTGACCGGTGCTGTCCGTCATAGCGGTTATGCAGAAATTCAGCTAGGAACATCCTTGAAAACACTGGTAGAAAAAATCGGCAGTGTTCCAGCGGGTCATCCGATCAAGGCAGTGCAAATTGGTGCTCCCTTTGGGGCGATCCTCCCCGCAGATCATCTGAATACCCCCTATGATTTCATATCGCTTGAAGGTGGCAGATCATTTCTGGGTTCCGTAATTCACAGTTTTCCGGAAAACACCTGTATTGTTCAGGAAGTGCAAAAACGATTAAAGTTCGCAGAAAAAGAATCCTGTGGACGTTGCACAGCCTGTCTGGCAGGTATTCCGCAGATGATCGGCTTGATGGATTTGTTAATTCATAATAAGGCTGACAAATTGACACTGGTCCGTTTAAAAGAAATTGCCACCCAGATGCAAAATGCGGCAAAATGTAATTTCGGAAAAAATGTGCCCATCATGGTTTTATCGTCGTTGAATTCATTTTATGCAGAGTATGAGGCGCACTGCACGGGTGAATGCCCCGGCGGACAATGCCCTACATTAACAGTTTATTCAATTGATATCAATTCATGCAGCGCTTGCGGTCGCTGCCAATCGGTATGCCCGACAGAAGCAATTTCCGGATCCGATCATGACGCAAGGAATATCGATGCAACGCTCTGTGTTGCGTGCGGATTTTGTTTTCGCGTTTGTGATGATCATGCAATCCACTATTCGAAATATGGGGAGGGTTCTTTATCGTAGTGATGGCTTTGTGTTTTGCTTACAACCATTGCGACAGCAAATACTTAATGATTGATTCGAATAGCAAGTCTATTTTTGAAATTACTGTTATGCAATTCGTTTTCTATCAATGAATCCAAAAATAGCGTAGCCTTTCAAGTCAATCACGGAACGCCTCTCACATTTCGAATTACCGGTTATAAAAAAGTGAGTAATGATGGTAGAAATTACGATTAATCATCAGAAAATTCAGGCAGAAGAAGCGACAACGATTTTAGAGGTGGCAAGAGATCATGGATTTAAAATTCCGACATTTTGCCATATCAATCAAATCGCTCCTTCCGGCTCATGCCGCATGTGTCTTGTATCCGTGATATTCGCTGATGGGACGAGAAAAATCGTCTCTTCATGTGATACGAATATTGAAGAAGGCATGGTAATTTTTACAGATTCCATCGAAGCTATTGATGCACGCGCTGAGATGGCCAATTTATTGCTTTCTCTTTGTCCCACACATCCGGAAGTTCAGAAGATTGCAGCACATTACGGTATTCAAGAACCATCATTCGTGATTAACACGCCAAAAACAAATTGTATTTCCTGTGGAAATTGTGTTCAGATTTGCCAAACAAAAGGGCGAAAAGTGATTGATTTTTATGGCAAAGGGAACCAGCGGTTTGTCTCGACAAAGAATGGGAAACCTTCCCGTGAATGTGATTCCTGTAATCAATGCATCCACTATTGTCCAACCGGAGCAGTTACAGAAAGTCTTGGATTGAACATCGGGCAGCGGATTAAGAAAAAGAATCACAATCAGGTGTTGAATCGCCGTTTTGCCAACAAATTGTTTTTGTCCCTGTTCCTGATTTTGATGTTGATGTCAGCAGCAGGGATATCACTCAGTTTTATACCCAATCAGTTATTTTCTCTTGCTGATCCATTTCAGGCTATCATGACTGCCATTGCCGGTCGTAAAGTATTAATCCAATATTGGCCTGCGTTGGTTGTCTTGATTATGACTGTGTTCTTAGGCCGGTTCTGGTGCGGATGGATTTGCCCGACAGGTACGCTCCTTCAATCCTACGGAAAGAACGATCGAAGAATACGAGCTCAAAATTTTCGCCGCTTTAAATGGATTTTTCTGATTGTTTTTTTCGTTTTTGCAATATTTGGCAGTCTCGCTTTTCTATGGTTGGATCCAATATCGATGGCAATACAACCGATACTTTTGCTTTTTAAACCGGCATCCGAATATCTTGATCAAGGATTCTTAAAAACATTTCGATTTGTCGGTGTGTATTGGTGGCTGACTGCTTTGCCAATGCTATTCGCACTGATCTTGAATTTTATAGAGAAAAGATTTTGGTGCCGGTATATTTGTCCGCTTGGTGGATTGCTTGGGCTTTTATCCAAATTCTCTCTAAATAAACGTCATGTGAATCAGAATGCTTGTTCCCGATGTGATCAGTGCTCAAAAATTTGCCCGACAGGAGCCATCGATGCCGATAAAGATTATCGAACGGATCCTGCAGAGTGTATCCTTTGCATGGATTGTGCTGATGTTTGTCCGAAGTTTGCAATCGACTTTACCGATGAGAAAGTTTTCCAATTTCACAACGAATTTGATCCGGGAAGACGTGAATTTGTTGGAACGGTACTTTTGGGTTCTGCCGCTGCAGGGTTAATGACGTTGAAAGACAAAGCGCTGATCCCAGAGTCAAAAAATGTATTAAGACCGCCTGGAAGTTTGCGCCCGAATGAAATGAAGCCGGGAACCTTTTTGATGTTATGTGTGCGCTGTGGGCAATGCGTTCTGGCTTGTCCGCAAAACATCATAAAACCTTCCATTCTTGAAAGCGGATGGGAAGGAGTCAATACGCCGGTGATTCATTTTGCGGGAAGTTTTTGCGATCCTTCTTGTAATGCGTGCGGTACGGTATGCCCCAGTGGTGCGATTTTACCATTCACAAAACTCGAAAAAACAAAATATCCAATCGGTCTGGCTCAGGTAAATTATTCTGCATGTATACGCTGCAATTTATGCGTAGCTGCATGCCCTGAACATGCTTTTACAGAAGTAACCGTAATTGGCAGAGAAGGATTATTTCCGCAGGTGGATGTGCAAAAATGCAGCGGCTGCGGAAAATGTCTGGTCGTTTGTCCTAATTACTCCGATGGTGCTATTGAAATTTATCCAGCAGGACAACGAACGAAATTTCAGAATTTTCCTGGATAAATCTTTTTTCATTTTGAAAACCGGACATGTAATAAGTCAGATTCCAGCGATTCCGAATATCGGAAAGATTTATTACAGTTGTGTCGCTTTTGCGCTTACTGCCAAAGATTTTTATAAGAATCATTCATGGATTAATCTGTCGTTACGATCATAGAGAAGCAATCTCTTTCCTGTTGGCGCTCTGTCCTACATGTGGAGAGGGGATTGCCACGCTCATACAGGGCTCGCAATGACAGGTTCCATCTGGAAATTCCTACGAAAATAGAATTCTATTTTCGTAGGAATTGCTGAATAAATCCAGATAATTTATTGATTTACTTCATGTTTGAATTTACCGGGTTCTATTTCAGATTTTCGACCTTTGCATGAACCTGTTCTGCTGTTTTGGTAAGAATTTCATCAAACTGTTTTGCCGCATTCAATGAAGGAAATTCAATGCGAACATTGATGACAACTGCGGAACTGCCGGATTTGGATGAAGAATCCTTTTTATCCGGTGTTGTTTTCGCGCTGTTTTCGTCTTCTTCTCCTGAAGCATCGTGAAGGAGCAAGTAAAAATTGGTCATCCTTTTGGCAGTTGTATCGGATGCTTCAGCATTTTTCTTAAACCATGCGGTAATTTTGTTTTGTGCTGTCTTGGTAGCTGTCTCCATATCCAGCAATGATTCCGGATATACAGCGTTAAGAATTTTCGCACATGCACGGGAATAACTGGTGTCGCTGGACAATGCCTTCGCGCGATCCGTTGTTTTCCCGGAAGCATTGATGATCCCTGTTATCTGCAGATCTGGAAGGATGCTTTTTTCTGCAGCAGTAGTAGTGATATCCAGAACATCGGCAATCCACTTTTTTGTAATTGTTTCCGGTACATTCTTCTTAAATCGATCGCGAATGGCAGACCAGTTTGATGCTGTCAGTGTCGGATATGCAGCATTTTTCTTACCTTGCGATATGTTATCGGTAACCTTTTCGATCAGATTTTGAATATCAGGTCCATTCCCGGAAATCAAAGATTCAGCGATGTCTGAAATTAAGTCGCCTTTTGTTTTTTCGGCCATAGTGTACTTCCTTTCTGAATTGTCTGTTTGAGAAAAAATCGCTTATTTGACGATTTCATCAGTTATTTGATTTGCTGACTTGCTATTCGAATTGAGATAAAAAATCTTATTGATGTGATTTTTTTATGTAAAGCGCAAAAACATCACTTCAATAAAAAATCCTCCCCATGTTTGGAATTGCTGCGATTTCATTAAAAATATTGACAGGGAACAATATTGCTGTATAGTAGGAATGGTTTGGGCTCATTCCATGTCAGTCGGCGAATCGGTCTTATTCGATTCAATACGATAATCGATTTCTCGAATTGCTGGCATTTTGCTTTCTAAGCAAGAAGAAACTAAATTATTTATAAAATAATGATCTTAAATTGTCAATATGATGCAATATCTCGCAATAAAACAAAATATAGGAAGATTGATTGATTGTTGTGTATTTTTTGTACTTCGACCAAAACAACACAACAACAACGAATCTTTCCGATCTTTCGAATTGCTGAATCACTACCGTCATTTGAATTGTATCTGACTTTTGTCTTGATTATTCGGGAGTTTCGGCGTGACCTATTTCATGATTTTCTTCGTATAGAAATAAAAATAGATATAAAATAGAAATGGGATTTTCCTTCCTGCAATTGCAATAAATTGATTGATCAGCAAAACCAATGACATTTTAACATTATTAATACATTGTGAAACTAAGAAAGCCGCGATATGAAAATTTGCAGCAAGAAACTTATTTTGGTATTTGTAATTTGTCTTGATTTTTCTCTCAGTTTGTTATTCGTGACTTTTGTATCGGCTCCTCGGCAGGTGAAGGTCGGTTATTTTTTAATGAATCAGTTTCAGGAACTGGATCAATCCGGACTTTATCACGGTTATAGTTTTGATTATCTGCAAAAGATTCGGCAGTATGCTGAGTGGGATATTACTTTTGTGCAATGTGAATATCAAGAGTGCCTTCGCCTTCTGGCTGATGGAGAAATTGATCTCATAAATTATGTCGAAAAAAATCAAAAAACAGAAAACAATTTTTTATTCTCTCTCAGAGCATCAGGAACTGAATATGCCGCGATTTCGGTCTTAGAAGAGAATTTTCGTAAATATCCGGCAAATCTAAAAATACCTTCGGGATTTCGATTGGGTGTACTTAGCGGTTCAAAATTTACAGATGCTATTGAAGACAACCTGACTGAATTTGAACAAACTCCCGAACTGTTGGAATACCCACAAGAAAAGCTGTATTCTGCTTTGGAAAGCGGAGAAATTGATGGTATTCTTTCCTCCTCAATAACAGTATTCCCCGGAACTAAAGTAATATCCCGTTTTTCATTGCGGCCATTTTATTTTGTTGTAAGAAATGGAAATGACCGGCTTTTGAAAGAATTAAATCGTGCGATGAATTTGATCAGTTTGCATGAGCCCTTATTCGTAAATCGTTTATATGAGAAATATTATGCTTATGCAGACAGCGAAGTCTTATATCTCACGAAAGAGGAAACGGATTTTCTGTCCGATAAGAAGACATTCCGTGTGATTATCGCTCCGGATGGAGACCCGGTCTCCTATTATTTAAATGGTTCTTATCATGGAATTATTGCTGACTTTTTGAACAAAACTGCCAGGGATCTGAATGTGGAGATTGAACCTGTTGAGGCAGCATCGTTTGAAGAAGCGCTGGATAAGATCCGAAATGGTGAAGCAGACATCCTCGGAGATTTTTTGATAGACGAAGGGTTTGCTGAGAAAAACAATCTACAATTATCGCCAGCATTTCTTGAAAGTCAGGTTGTTGCTGTTTATAAAAAAGGAAATGATGTATCTGTAAAGAATCCTGTAAAAATTGCAGAACCGAATAACTATCAACCGCTATCATCGTCATTACGTGCGATTTATTCCAAATCAGAGGTAACTTATTATGAAAGCGACGCGGCTTGTCTGGATGCAGTAAACACGGGTGGACAAGATATCAGTTTTATCAATATTTGGGCGGCACAAAAAAATTTAGGGAAGATGAAATATCACGATTTAGTGATTGATCCCAATCAGGGATTCACCCTGCAATATTCATATGCTGTCAGTCGAAACGCTGATCCACGATTGGTCCAAATTCTGAGAAAGGCAATCAATTCAATCAGTTCTTTTCAACGGTTTTCTATCATCAATCAGAATGTGTTTATTACACCGCAGAAAGTTCGATTGATTGATTTCATCAACACACAGCCAGCTTATGCTTTCTTTATTTTTCTTGTATTTCCTATACTTTTTTTGTATTTGCTTGCTTATCGGATCGATTCGCATCAGAAAGATAAAAAACAGATATTTAACCTGGCGTTTGTCGATGATATGACACAATTAAAAAATCTTCACTGGATGGAGAAAAATGCGGGAAGAATCATCGAGGAAAATCGATCGAAGAAATTCGCTTTCATCTCATTCGATTTGGACCGTTTTGACATCATTAATGAATATTATGGAAGAAAAACCGGTGATCAGATTATTCAATATATGGCGGATACGCTGATGTCGATTGACGTCCCCGGTATGATCTGTACAAGAGTAAAAGCAGATCATTTCCTTTGTCTGGTACCTTATGAATCCAGAGAAATTCTTGAAAAGAAAATTAGTGATATTAAGTCAAAGAAGAATTCATACAGTGGGAATGATACCGTAATAAAATTTGGGATTCATGTTGGTGTTTATATTCTTTCAGATTCCGATCAGGATATCACAGCATGCATCGACAATGCTGAAACCGCACGCAGAGAAGCCAGAAATGTATCATCGGGTATTGTTTTCTTTGATGATTATTTAAAAGATAAGCTTCGCGTATATAAACATATTGAAGAGATGCAAGAAAGCGCACTGGAAAATCATGAATTTGAAGTATATTATCAGCCAAAATATAATATGGAAGAAAATTCAATTATCGGCGCAGAAGCGCTGATTCGTTGGAATGATCCGGTCCATGGGATCAGAATGCCATCAGATTTTATTCTGATCTTTGAAAAAAATGGCTTTATCATCCAAATCGATTTTTTTGTTCTGGAAGAAGTCTGTAAATTCCTTCGTTCAAGGATAGATGCAGGTGAAAAAGTCGTTCCAATTTCAGTTAATCAGTCGCGTGTTCATCTTTCTGAAAAACACTATGTCCAGCGGCTGGGAGAGATCATCAGAAAATATTCAATTCCGGATGGCCTGATTGAATTAGAATTAACCGAAACAGCAATCTCTGAGATTGACGATGTGGAAAATATCCTGAATCAGGCAAAAGCTTTGAATTATCGAATTTCAATCGACGATTTTGGAACCGGATATTCGTCTTTAACTATGCTGAATCGGGTTCCTCTGGATGCCATTAAAATTGACCGGAATTTCCTGATAGAGTCGAATAACTCCAAAAAGACTCGTGAAATTATTCGTCTGGTTGTCGAGATGGCTCATGCTTTGGGCATCCAGGTCGTTTGTGAGGGCGTTGAAAAACAGGATCAGGCTGATTTCTTGATGAGTATCGGCTGCAGATTTGGACAAGGGTTCCTTTTTTCGAAACCAATCCCGATTAATGATTTTATGCGAATTTTATGATTTTTTTTGTGATGTAGCTATTTAAAGAATAGGAAAGATTATTTGATATGGTGTTGTTTCCCCGTTTGGCGCAAAAACAACACAACATCAAATCTTGTCTTTTTTTAATAGAGATTTTACAAATTCTGATTTGCTGCAAATGATCGGTTTGTGAAAAGCACATAAATTTGGAACAATTCCAAAAAAAATAGATGAGAGGATGATTTTGATAAATAAGGATGTAAGACAAGAACTGCTCGATCAATATCCGATTCTTTTGTTTGATCTTGCCTGTAACCATGAGAAAAACCTGACGATCCTGCATATGAATTCATATTTTTATGAATTGCTTGGAATTGATAAGGATTCTTTTCCCTTGGATGGGATTCTTGCGTTTCAAACCTTGCTTTATCCAGACGATTTTCAACGATTTACAGCGATCATTGAGAATGCCATTCAGGACGGATTATCTCACTTTGAAACTGAAATTCGCTGGATATGCTCTGATTCATCCATTTTATGGACGCGGATCCGGGGAAATATTGAATCCTGTCGTGAGAGATTTCGGATTCATTGTTGCGGTGAGAATATTAGCGTTCAAAAAGAAATGGAAAAAGAGGCATTTTTATCAGAAGAACGTTTTCGTATTGCGCTGACTACAACATCCATCGTTATTTTCGATTACGATCCGCGGACAAAGATCTACCAATCGCTCATTGAAGCGGATATTCTTTTAGGTCTTCCGCGAAATATGGAAAATGTACCTGAATCGATTGTTAAGATGGGCATTATCCATCCGGATTCCGTTGAGGAATTCTATCGGGTTTTTCAAAAAATTTCGGATGGCGCTCTTTTCTCATCGGCGATCATTCGGGCAAATCGAATCGGCATGGATATTTGGATCAGATTATCTCTGACAAATATTCTTGATCATGACGGAAAATCCATTCGTATTATCGGTTTCGAATCGGATATCACCAGAGAGATGAATGCCAAGCTTGCATTTATCAGAGAAAATCAGTATCGATCTGCGCTTTTATCCAATGCATTGGCTGCGTATGAGATCAACTTTTCAAAAAATCGTATCTTGAAAATGGAAGGCGATTGGCTGGCCAGATTTCAGGGGCAGGTTTTTGAAAAATATTCCGATGCTGTGAATTTGATTGCCGAGACCGTGATTCATTCAGATGATCGCAAACAGTATCTGAAAACTTACGGATGGCAATCCGTGGTCGACGCTGTTCATCATGGATCGACAGAAATCAAACTGGAACACAGACGGCTCAATGCCGCCAATGAAATGATTTGGGCGCTTTCAGAATTATATTTATTTACGGATCAGACTCAAAATGAAGTATTGGGTTTTTTCTTTGTGATGGATATCCATCAACAAAAGACCAGAGAGCTGGCTCTGAAAAGAAAAGCGGAACATGATTCTTTGACTGGACTATTAAATAAAGAACACACGGAACGGTTGCTCCAGAACTTCCTGTCCGATCAGAGTTCTGATGAGAAACACGGATTGATGGTGATTGACCTGGATAATTTTAAAAGCGTTAATGATACTTTCGGCCACCAGAAAGGTGATATGGTTCTGGCAGAATTGGGCAGATTACTCTATGAAACCTTCCGATCGACTGATATAATCGGGCGCGTCGGCGGAGATGAATTCGTTGTGTTTTTGAAAAATGTCACATCGATGACGAAAACTGTGGATTTGGCCAGGAATCTATGCTCTCTGGTGACCAGTCAATTTAATACCTTTGATCAAAATTTTTCAATCAGCAGCAGTGTTGGTATTTCGGAATTTCCTGAAGACGGGAAAACCTATGAAGAGCTTTTCCGGAAAGCAGATATCGCATTATATGAAGCCAAGCGACATGGAAAAAACTGCGTTTTCCGTTATGATCCATCCATGGCAGGTTGCAATTTTCCCCCGAACGGAATCTTATCCGAAAAATGAATTCGGACTGTTGTTCGAATTTATTGTTTTCTCCAACTGTTCTCATCAATCTGATTTTCAAAGGTTTTTTGGGAGATCGGCTTCGAATAGAAGTATCCTTGTGCGTAGAAACATCCTACCTGTTTCATAAAATCGATATGCTTCTGCTTTTCAACCCCTTCACAAATTACTGTGACGTTGAGCACCTTTGCCATCTCAACGATTTTTTCAATAATTAAGCGTGTTCTTTCAGAATCTTCTGATTTTGTCAGGAAGTATTTATCAATTTTCAGAATATCCAGCGGAATGTCATTCAGCAGTGTCAGCGATGAGTATCCGGATCCAAAATCATCAATTGACGTTAAAAATCCAATTTGCTTCATCTGTTCCAAAATCACCTTTGCTGCAGCAGCATCTGAAAAGGCGGTTTCTGTAAGTTCCAGTTCAATCAATTTAGGTGGTATATTATATTTGTGCACCATATCGTGAAGCTGTTGAACATATTGGCTTTGCGTCAGATGAGCTCTGGACTGATTGATTGAAATCGGTACAACTTTTTGATTCGAATCCAACCTCTGTCGGATCATTTTACAGACTTCTTCCACAACAAAGAAATCCAGTTGAATAATAAAACCATTTTTTTCAAAGAGCGGGACAAACTGTGAAGGAACCATGAATCCCCTGTCCATGCTGCTCCAGCGAATGAGCGCTTCTGCGCCAATTAAGGTATCATTTCGGATATCAAATTTTGGTTGGTAATATACCTGAAATTCACCGTCTCTCAAGGCTCGATCCTGGATGTTTTCGATTGCTTTTTCCAAAGCGAGACGGTCTCTCATGTCATTATCATAGAAAACGATGGAGGTCGGATCCCCTTCCGCTTCGTGCCGAGCGGTATCCGCGTTATCAATGGAACTGGTAATGTCGGTTCCTCCATCCGGAATCATGTAGATGCCATAATTCATACTGATCAGGATATTTTTATCTTCCGTTTGAAAATTGCTGTAATTCCTTTTTAACTGATCGATCCAATTGATCAGATCATCCCTGGTATTATAAGGTTTAAGGCAAAGAAAATTGTCATTTTTCGACCGAACAGCAATAACTCCATCGTTTTGATAAGATTTTAAACCTTCTGCGATATTTCGTATGATTGCATAACCGGTTTCTCTGCCATAACATTCATTGATGATATCAAATCGATTAATATCAAAAGAGATCATGGCGTATTGTGTATATCTGTCTGACAATAAAATGGAATGTGAATTTTTTTCCAACCAATAACGGTTCTTTAATCCAGTCAGTTCATCGCCATATGCGAGCGCTTCCATTCTTTTTTCAGAGTTTATTTTTGATTTTGAATAGAAAGCCAGGATACTGATAATTCCAAGGAAGATTACTCCGATCGATGCCAGGAAAGGCTTTGGATGATCATAGAATAAATCACTGATGGTTGTCGGTTTTGATTCAATCAGTGTGTTTTGTCGGATGATCGATTGAATCTGTTCGTTGCCGATATAACCGAGCTCCTTGTTTAAAATGATAGTAAATATTTTTTCCTGATTTTCATTAATGCCCATTGAAATATTAGCAGTAAAACTGTTGTTGAAATCAGATATTAATTTCTGATATTTTCTGTCCAATTTCAACCTTTGATAAAAATAACTGGAGACATAGGTGATATCCTGTTTCCCGTTATTGACTGCATCCAATGCTTCCTGCGAGGATTTATATGGAATGATAATACTTCGGGGATATAACTTATGAACTTCTCTGTTGCTAAAAATATACCCTTCAACAATTGCCAGGGATGGATTTGCGGGCAACGGTTCGTCCCGCGTAACCATACTGATCGGCATAGAGAGGTAAGGCGTTGTCAAATCGACATGATTTTCTTCCGCCCATGAATAATCATGGTCAATATCGAGGATGATGTCGGCTTCGCCATTTCGGATTTTTTGGAGCGATTCATTGTAAGAGAATGTCGGGATAAGATCGATCCTGATATCTAAATCCTTTGAGATCAATTTGATAATATCAGCAAAAATCCCTTTATATCCGTTCTTATCCTGCCATAAAAGCGGGAAGGTCTGCGGAGAGGATACAATCCTTATTGTACCTTTTTGCTCTAAAAAAGCTTTCTCTTCTTTCGTCAGGGAAAGAGCTGTTCTTTCTGAACCATAATATTTTTCGTATAGACGATATTCTATGCCGGGATTATTGGTTGTTATTTCCGATATTGCTTTATTAAGTTGTTGCAGCAGTTCGGTATTTCCTTTTTTTACAACAAAATAGAATGGTTTGGTGTTAAATTGAGCGATGATCTTTTCATTTTCTTTCTTCAAAAAATTGCTTTTAACGACACCGTCCACTTTCCCGGCTTGAAGCGCTTTTTCCATTACACTTGGATCGAAAAATAATACGGTTGAGATTTTTAGTTTATGTTCCTGACAAAAAGCAGAAAATTGGGCGTTATGATAATCACCGGAAAGAATGCCAACACGCATCCCATTAAAACTGTCATAATCATCGAGAGAATAAGACGTATTATCGCTTTTTACTGAAAGCGTTCCATAACTGGTTCCAATGCTCTGTGCTGAATAATCGAAAACCTCTGCCAATTCATCCGAGAATTGGACATTGGAAAGTAAATCGATATTTCCGTTTTTTAGATTCTGAATACAGGTATTTAAAGTTCCTCCAACATATTCATACGTCCATCCCGTATAGTTGGCTATCTCTTGAAGATAATCGTATCCGTAACCAGATCGGTTGCCATTTTTATCGAAATTGTGGTAGCCATCCAGGACGTAATATCCGACGCGGACCTTTTTGGATTCTTCCAGCGGCTTTGCCTGAATTGTAAAAAATGATGTCAGTAGGAACAGCACAGAAAATGAGAAAATGAAATAGCCGAAACTTCTTTTTATTGGATCATTCATTTGTATCACTCCTGTACCATGTTGTCCATACTATCATACTCGAAATGATCAGAAGAATAAACCTGTCAAATGACAGGAATTCGATGGATAAAACAACTCTTCGGGTAATTAAGATGCTGTTGTTATTAAGCTGAATCATTCCCATAT
The DNA here is from genome assembly GCF_001192795.1 of Flexilinea flocculi. Taxonomy (GTDB): domain Bacteria; phylum Chloroflexota; class Anaerolineae; order Anaerolineales; family Anaerolineaceae; genus Flexilinea; species Flexilinea flocculi. Next base: position 115,394 of record NZ_DF968181.1, read on the forward strand.
TTCGAATGACTGTTATTTTCTTAACAGCTATTTGAAATATGGATTGATCTTTCAAATAAAGAATTTATTTCATATTACGGATCGCTGTTTTCTTAGACTTATGGAAAGGTTATAATGGAAACATAATTTCAGACGAAGGATGAGAATATGGGAAAAATTGCAGCATTACTGCCAGCTTATAATGAAGAAAAACATCTCGGTGGTATTTTAGATGAATTAAAAAAGTACATTTCTGAAATTGTTGTTGTAGATGACGGATCAAAAGATCGTACGAAACAGATTGCAGAGGAAAAAGGTGTGACGGTCCTTTCGCGCGGATACAACATGGGTGTCGGCCAGACGATCAAGGATGGTTTAGCCTGGGCAATGGAGCAGGGATTTGATGCGGTGGTGATGCTGGATGCAGATGGGCAGCATTTACCTTCAGAGATTGACCGCTTGATTCAGGATTACCAGACGAATCATCATCATTTGGTAATCGGATACCGAGATTACCGAAGAATTCCATTGAGACGCAGAATCCCAAATATAATTGGGAAATTCTTATTATCCTGGGCGGTTGGAACAAATCTTCCGGACAATCAATCAGGATACCGTCTGGTTGACAAAGAATTTATTCCGATCATATTAAATTCCAATGAAAAAGGATTTAATTTTATGGTTGAGATGATTACATTCTGTATTGCCCAAGGATGGAAAATTGGCTGGGTACCCATCTCGACGATTTATTCGGATGAAAAAAGTCACCAGAAAGCCTGGTATCAAATTACCGGGTTTACGCGAATGTGTTTACAGGCTCGAAACACAATTCGGAGGGCAAAACAAAAATCCAGATGATTTTTTCCCATCCAATTCATTTATTCACTGCAATTCGAAATTCAGATTGATTTCTTTCTAAATCAATCGGGACAAAAAAATTTCTTCCCTGTATTTCGAATTTTCAGGCGGAATTCATGATTAATTACCAATCAGTTGCATTCCTGTTAAAATAAACTTAATAAAAATTTACAGGATGAGTCTGAATCGAAATTGCCAGACATGCTTCTTTCTTCGAAAGATTAAAAGAGAAATGGATAAACACCTTATGAGCGATGAAACAAAGAATAAAGGAAATATCTTTATATCACACCGGGCTATTTCAACGATCGCTTACTATGCTGCGTTGGAATCTTACGGCCTTGTTGGTTTAGCTCCCAAGAATAAAGCTGCCGGATTAGCAAACGCTATTATTAAAGATCCAACATTAGGCGTGAGTATTCAATATGATGGAAAAACCGTTGCGATTGATTTGTACATCGTTGTCGAGTATGGTACCAGAATTACATCTGTGGCTTCCAGTGTTGCGGATAATGTCTCTTATCAAATTGAAAGTCAAACAGGGTTAACGGTCGAAAATGTCAATGTCCATGTTCGAGGACTGCGAGTCAGCAATCCTGATTAATCAGGGTACTATCTGAGCAACATGTCATAGGAGAAACATGGAGTTACAATCCAAAATAAATGCCATGCAAAATGGCGGCAAATTAACCGTGATGAGCGGGCAACAAATTAAATCGCTGATTGAAGCCGGAACTCTGTGGCTGAAAACGAATCAGCAGATTGTCAATGCATTGAATGTATTTCCGGTTCCGGATGGCGATACAGGGTCAAATATGTTGTTAACCATGCAAGCCGGCTGGAATGAAATTGCTTCTTCGCAGGAAGAAAATGCCGGAGTAATCTTGCGTTCTGTTGCTCAGGGAGCATTGATGGGTGCTCGAGGCAATAGCGGAGTCATTCTTTCACAATTTTGGCGCGGTTTTTCCAGGGCGATGGATGAACAACCTGTAATGGATCTGACGCTTTTTTCAAAAGCGTTGACAGAAGCGAAAAATACCGCATATAAAGGCGTTGTCCGGCCTGTGGAAGGGACGATTTTAACCGTTTTGAAGGATACGGCAAATTATGTCGAATCTGAACTTATCGCTTGCAGCGACTTTAAAGATCTTTTTGAAAAAACCGTTCAGGCTGCGAATCAATCTGTTGATCGTACTCCGGAACTGCTGCCGGTGTTAAAGCAGGCTGGTGTCGTGGATTCCGGGGGAAAAGGTCTGTTTTTTATATTCGAGGGATTCTTGCGCTGGCTGAATAATGAACCACTGGATATAAATCCGAATATTGTTGAAATAAAGCCGATCTCATTAATGAGTCAGGAAGAAGAGGCTGAGTCCATCGAACCCGGGCAGGATTTTGAGGTGGTTGTTGATTTTGTTCCGAAAAATGAACTGAATCTCGCTCCTTTCTATGATCGTCTTTCGGATATTGGCACATCAATCCAGGTCGGAGAAGGTGATGGAATGTATCGAATGCACATTCATGTCCCGACAGAGAATATTTATGCGCCGATAAACTACATTATGGGTTTAGGGACTGTTACCAAAGTTGCGATAGAAAACCTGATCGCTCAGATGGAAGATATACGGAAAAAGAAACAGAGTGAATTTACTCTTACTCCGGTTGAAGAAGGGCAGATCAGTGTTGTCGCAGTTTCTCCGGGTGATGGTATTTCGAGAATTCTGGCTAGTCTCGGTGTGGGGTCGATCATTAAAGGTGGTCAGACAATGAATCCGAGTACGGAAGAGATCCTGAATGCCGTCAATGAATTGCCTACGGATAAAGTGATCATTTTACCGAACAATAAGAATATCATTTTGGCAGCAAATAATGCGATTACTCAGACAGATAAAACGGTCGCAGTGATTCGAAGTAAAAATGTGCCTCAGGGAATCAGCGCATTGCTGCGTCTGGATCCGGATGGAGATTTTGAAAAAATCGTAGAAGATATGAATTCTGCTTTACTGGATGTGCAGTCAGGTGAGATTACGATTGCAACACGAACTGTGGAAATCAATGGCGTCCAAGTCAATGAAGGTCAGATTATTGTTATTCATAATGGTGATCTCGTCTTATCCCGTAATACTGTGGAAGAAGCGCTCATTGCTTTTCTTGAAGAAGCAAAAGTAGAAGATTATGAACGCATTACCATCTTCTATGGAAATAATATCGAAGAAGCTGAAGTAAAACGGATGGTAGAGCTGGTTCAGGAAAAATATCCCGACCATGAAATTGAGTACCATTATGGAGGTCAACCGCATTACTTCTTCATTATTGCTATTGAATAATGGCAGGCATTTGTCCAAAATGGTTTTAGGGATTATCCTGAATTCTTTTCATGTCAGGGTATACGATTCCAAGTTGGATGATGTAAACCGGATCGGTTCTTTAAAAGATCGATCGAAAGAAGCAACCGATTTAATATTTCAGAAGATTCTCAATGAATTCGGTTCTTATCCAACCATTCGAAATAGGAACCGGTATATCAAATACAGGAAAAAATTCTGGTCTTTTGATTGTATTCTTTCTGTAAAATCATACGTAACAATTCGAAATATGGAGAGGATTCTTTGTTGTTGCAATGTGTTTACGCTTTGCACAAACACATTGCAACAACAGGTTTTTCCCGATTGATTCGAATAGCATGTCGATATTTCGAATCTCTGAATTTAAAGACCAAAAAATGTTTTTTTCCAAATTCTATAGAACCATTTATTCGTTTATTGGTATGAGAAAGCAGAAGCGCGGATAACCAAAGATTTTATGAAACCTGAATATCAAATGAAAGAATTACGACTTTTAAAATACGATAAAATAAAATTATGTTGTCACCAATAGAAAAATTACAAAGATTCATTCAACTGGAAATTAATCGTGGTTATGATAACCGAGCAGTAGTAGGCGGTCTGGATAAATTCCAATCAATTTGGCAAAAGGAAGCATCCGGTGCGAGCATTCCTAAAGATGTGATTGAAACCGTTTCTGTTTTTCTTTGTTCTTATGGATCATTAGACATCAATCAGAGAGAACAGTCGATTCAAGACATGATCAGTAGCATTGGGCGAATGCCGGAAAGTCTGATAAAAAAAAGCGATCTCAATACAAAGCACAATAAAACCATTCGCACGAATTATGCATCGCTTGAGCAGCCTGAAAATCCGATGATCCAAAATTCCGGATCTCTCCAAAAAGCAGAACGAAAAACTGCAAATGAACGCTCAGTTGTGATCGAAAATGATGAAAACCTTGCGGATATGCAATCAGCGTCTGAAAAGCCTGCTGGCGATCTTGCATCTCGAGAGCGAAAAATGTATCGAAAGCGCGAGCGATCTTCGAGCGACCCTTCTTTAGACAGTTCGGTCATCAATATTCCCGGCATCGGAGTTCAAAATGCCAAAGCATTGGCAAAACAAAATGTCTACTCAGTTCGAGATTTTCTGTATTACTTCCCGCGCCGTTATGATGACTATTCCCAATTTAAAACCATCAATAAACTGATCCCCGATGAATCTGTTACAGTCATCGGAATTGTTTATTCCGTTGAAAACCAGACGCGCGGCAAATATCAGATCACGGAAGCCGTAGTCGGTGATGGCACTGGTTACATTCGGGTTTCCTGGTTCAATCAACCCTGGTTGGTTCATCAGATTCGCGTCAGTCAACCAATTGTTCTTTCAGGAAAAATTGACATTTATCTTGGCCGTCCTGTTATGAATAATCCGGATTGGGAACCCAGCGAACAGGAGAACTTAAATACAAGCCGAATTGTTCCGATTTATTCTGTAAATTCGAATTTGAAGCAAAACTTTCTGCGTAGAATGGCTTTTAATACCGTTCGTCACTGGTCAGGATACCTTCAGGAATTTCTTCCTGATTCTGTGTTGGATTCTGCTAACCTTCTGCCACTGACCAAAGCGATTGAACAGATCCATTTCCCATCGAATCAGGATATGTTGCAAGAAGCGCGAAAACGCCTTGCTTTTGATGAGATTTTTATTCTGCAACTCTGTGTTTTGCTGCAAAAACGGCAATGGATCTCCAATACGGCAGATCGTTTTGAAATATCGGATGATATGCTGAATCGTTGGAAAGAATGCCTACCCTATCAATTGACAAACGCACAAGTCAACGCGATTGCTGATATTCGTAAAGACCTGAATTCAGGTTCTCCCATGAACCGATTAATTCAGGGCGATGTCGGTTCAGGAAAGACGATCATTGCCTGTATCGCGGCTGCAATAGTGTCAAATTCCGACGGTCAATCGGTTCTGATGGCACCAACCAGCATTTTGGCGGAACAGCATTACCGGAATTTTCTCCTCTTTTTGGAGCAAATTCGTAATGATGGCGCAAATATCCAGATTCAGCCGGAACAAATTGCTTTATTGATCGGCAGCACTCCTGAAAATCAGAAACGGGAAATAAAAGAAAAACTTAGTAGCGGAGAAATTCTTGTTGTCATCGGCACACATGCAATTATTGAAGATCCCGTCAAATTTAAAAACCTGCAGTTAGCGATCATTGATGAGCAACACCGATTTGGAGTTGAGCAACGCGCAGCATTAAGATCGAAAGGGACAAATCCGCATCTGCTGGTCATGACAGCTACGCCGATTCCGAGATCTCTGGCATTAACGATTTATGGAGATCTTGATTTGACACTGATCGATGAAATGCCAGCTGGCCGCAAACCGGTCGAGACTTTTGTGATGCAGGCAATCAGCCGTGAGCGTATTTATCAATTAATCGAACGTGAAATTAAATCCGGTCATCAGGCTTTTATCATATATCCGCTGGTGGAACAGGGAGATGATGACGAACGAGAAGGAAAAGCAGCTGTTGAGGCGCAATCCAGACTTCAGCAGGAAATTTTCCCTGATTTGCGAATTTCATTGCTGCATGGCAGAATGAAAGGTGACGAAAAAGACGCGGTTCTTCAGGCATTTAAGAACCGTGAAGCGGATATTCTTGTATCCACCTCCGTGATTGAAGTCGGCGTTGACGTTCCCAATGCAACCGTGATGTTAATCGAGGGAGCGGATCATTTCGGACTGGCACAGTTGCACCAGTTTCGCGGTCGTGTCGGACGCGGCGCTGATCGATCGTATTGTATTCTCATCCCGGAAAATGATTCAGCTGCAGAAAATGAACGACTGAAAGCCATGACTGAAACGAACGACGGTTTCAAACTGGCTGAATATGATCTGAATATGCGCGGACCGGGAGATTTCATTGGAAACCGGCAATCCGGTTTTATGGATTTACGTCTTGCTTCTCTGACAGATATTCGGTTGATTGAAAAAGCCAGAGCGGAAGCCGAAAAACTTTTTGAACAAGATCCAGATCTTTCATCAGAAGCGAATCAATTCTTGAAGGATGAAGTGGATAAAGCTTTACAGTCACGATCAGGAGAGATTAGCTGATGTTAACACGCGCTGTTTTTCCAGGAAGTTTTGATCCGGTGCATTACGGGCATATTAATATTGCGCGCAGAGCTGCATCAATATTCGATGAATTGATTATTGCTGTTTACGAGCATCCGCAAAAAGATGTATTGTTTTCTGCTGAAGAGCGGCTGGCGCTTCTGAAGCGGGCTACATCCGATATTAAAAATGCCAAAGTTGTCAGTTATTCGGGGCTTACGATAAAATATGTTAAAGAAATCGATGCAAAAGTAATGGTGCGTGGACTACGTGTTTTTTCGGATTTTGATTATGAATTCCGGATGGCACTGGCAAATCAGGAAATGGACATGAGTATTGAAACGGTTTCTCTGATAACCAATCACCGTTACACATTTATTTCTTCCTCCACTGTGAAAGAAATTGTAGCATTGGGAGGGGATGTCAGCACGATGGTTCCGCCTTATGTGGAGGAAGCGATGAAGAAAAAACTTCTGCCATATCAATCATCGGACGAATAAGCAGCGATTCGAAAAAATAAGAAGAGTATTTCGTTGTTGTATTATTTTTATTCTTCGCATAAAAAACAGCAACGAAATATTCTTTCTCTCTATTCGGAAGGTATGTCTATATCATGATTTACTGACGAATATGAGGAAAGATCCTGAACCTTGTTGGAAAATTCCACTGTTCTTTGCCGGATTTGACGGAAGAACGAATTGTTTATGCTTTGGTTCCTTTACAATTCAAACAATCTGCTGATTTGGCGATAGAAGAAGATGGCATATTTATTGCATTGAATTGAATGATATTGATGGTAAATTGGAGGGAACATGGATATTTTGAATCTTGTTGATAAACTGGAAGAATTGTTCAGTCAAGGTCGTTCAATTCCATTGACCCATAATGTAATTCTGGATGAAGATCGCATGTTGGATATAATCGATCAAATGCGCGTATCGATTCCTGATGAAATAAAACGTAGTCAGCAGGTTTTAGCACAAAGAGATCGAATCTTAGCGCAGGCAAAAGAAGAACATGAGCGGATAATCGAACGTGCAAAAGAAGAACGGGAAGGACTGATTTCAAAAAATGAAATCGTCAATGAAGCAAATAAACGAGCGGAACAGATAACTTCTCAGGCAAAAACGGAAGCAGAAGTGATTAAACGTGAAGCCGATAAATATGCTTTGGATACTTTAAAAAGGCTTGAATATGAAATGGATCGTTCCATCAATCAGATTCGGAATGGAATCCGGACGTTGGAACGTGATCAGGAAATTGATTCTTCCGAATCATCCGGCTTGGCAAAAAACCCATAAATTTTAATTTAAGATTTCTTTACTTACTTGATCAAGTCGCAGACTGACGGATTGGCTGGCTGAATCGCGCCCCATTGTGATTCCATAAATCACATCTGCGGTTTCGACAGTATTTCGGTTGTGCGTAATCACGATGAACTGAGTTTCCTGGCTGAGTTCTTTTAATAGTTCACAAAAACGGCCGACATTGGCTTCATCCAATGCTGCATCAACTTCATCCATCACGCAGAACGGTGTCGGGTTGACCCGCAGGAGCGCAAAAACAAGCGCGACAGATGTCAAACTACGCTCACCGCCTGAAAGGAGGGAAAGCTCCTGCTCCCGGTGACCAGGTAATTTCGCTTCAATATCAATACCTGATTGATTCGGATCATCCGGATCTGTCAGAATCAGTTTCGCTGACCCTCCATTAAAGAGCCGTGTAAACATTGTGGCAAACTCAATTTGAACTTTTTCAAACGTCTTTTGAAACGCATTCTTCATCATTTCGTCTAATTCGTTGATTACTTTGCGCAAATCGCCGGCAGCTTTTTCAAGATCATTTTTTTGTGTTTTCAGGAAAAGATAGCGTTCATTGACGGTCTTATATTCCGTAATCGATTCCGGATTGATGGAACCCATCCGATATAAGAAAGCTTTTTGACGGGTAATTTGTTCTTCCATTTCGGGCGGTAAGGATTCAATGATCGGCAGTTTATCAACCCAATCTCCAAGCGGCAGCGGTGTTTGTCCTTGAATCTGATCACAATAATCAAATGCCACTAATCCAAAATCATCCTCAATTTGTTTTCGGAGTATCTCAAGCTGATCTTTGTTTCTGGTTACGTCGATCTGTGATTGAGCGAATGCTTTTTCAGCCGCGCTCAATTTGATTTGGAATGCCTGAAATTCAGCTTGTGCCGTATTGTGTTCTTCCTCCAGTTTTGCTAATACAATTTCTTCTGGCGCAATCTCCGCTTCAATGGATTTTGACAGCAAATTGATTTCTTCGGATTCTTTCCTGATTTCAATCTCATTTTGGATCATTTGATAGATTTGATGATTGATTTCTGCGACTTTTGTTTCATTAAGTTGCTTTTTTTGCTGGTTTTTTTGAATCTGAGCATTCAAATCAGCAATTCGGAATTGTGTTTCCCGGATTGATTTATCTGTAACAGTCCATTCCAGCGTCCAATGGTGTAGTTGATTTTGCAGCTCATCCAACTGAATTTGATGCATCGAATTGGTCAGCTGATGAATTGTCTCCTGGAGTGCATTCCTCTCTTTTTCCAGCTTTAATATTTCGCTGTCATCTTGCGTGGTTGTATTGCAGGCTGCTTGAATTTGTTTTTCATATTCGCGAATTCGCTGGTTCTGGAATGCAATTGTCTGCTCCTGCTTTTGGATTTCCATGGAATACTGAGACATTTTCTTTTGAATTGTTTCCAGTGCCAAACGGTATTCTGTGATATGAACGCTGATTTCCTGATTTTCTTTGCGTTTCAGCTCAATGGTTAAATCCAGATCCTTTATTGCTTTTTGATGCTGCGCTGCTTTTTCTTGCGCTGCAGCCATTTTTTCCTGTAATTCCTGCTTTTCTCTGGGACGTGAAAGCACCTGATGCCGATTTTCATTACCCGAAATAATACTGCCGTTTGCGCGAAATGTATCTCCTGATAGCGTTACAATCATTTGATCCGGCTGTAACTCGGATTGCAGTTTCATGGCTTGTTTTCGTGATTCTGCCAGATAAACATTTCCAAAGAGCCTTTCGGCAATGGAATGCAGCGTTTCATCGAATTGGATCAGGTCAATCAGACAGGGCAGCGATTCCAATGCGGGATTATTCTGACCGGAATGACGTTCTGAATGAAAGGCTTCTGAAATCATTACAGCGCGGCCGTTTTCACCGCTGCATAACAGATCCATTGCATAATTCAAATCTTCCGGTTCCATCAAGATCGCATCTAAATGATCGCCCAGCGCAGAAGCGGCTGCGATTTCGTATTCCTTTGGAATTATGAAAAGACTTCCTAAAGACCGCAAATTTTGACGCAGTTTCCCTTGTTTTGCTACTTTAATTAGAAATTGGGCGCCCTGATTCAATCCGGCAAAACTCTGATCCGCGTTTTTGATCACTTCAATTTGTGCTGCGCAGCGAGAGAATTCCACATCTGCTTTGTTTTGTTCTGCTAATAAACCGGAACGCTGCTTATCGAGGCTTTGCAGTGTCTCTCTGATCTGATTCTGCTTCTGTATGTTTTCCTTAAGTAATAATTCGGTTTTTTCAAACTCAGCGCTGTATCGGGTGGATTCATTGCGAATCGATGCCAGATTGGATTGGTGATCTTCCAAGGCGATTTTTAATTTTTCAATCGATTGTGTCAAAGAATTCATCTGATTCTGAAGCTCATCTTTACGCGCATTCAAACGAATCAGCGACGCTTCAATTTTTGTCAGGCTGTTTCTTCTTTCAGTTCGTTCATTTTGGAGCCGTTTTAATTCGCTTTGTTTTCCTTGTAATTCCTGTTCGACCAGATCCTTTTGTTGAAGCGCAGTCTCGCAGCTTTTTTGAAGCTCAATAATTTCATTCTCATATGTTTTCTTACGATTTTCAAGAATCGCTAATTCGGCAACCGTGGAATCGATTTCTTTCAATTGTTCTGCCAGCTGATTTTTCGCTGTGGTCAAACGTTCTGCAAGAATGGCTGAACTTCGGGTAGATTGTTCGAGTTGATGGTGTGCATCAGACAACCGGTTGTGCAACTGGCTCAGATTCAGACGGGTTGTGCGGACTTTTTCCTGTAAGGCTGTCAGGTGATTGTCGAATTCGGCAAATTCCAGTCTTGTCTGATTTGTTTTCTCTTCTTGAACGGCATGCTGGTTCATGGCGCTGATCAACAGTTGCTGCGATTTATGCCAATGGTACCCATACCATTCCCGAAGCAGGCTTTTTAAATCCTGTTTTATTTGTTCATATTCGCGTGCTTTTTTCGCCTGACGTTCCAGGCTGTGGATGCGCGGTTCCAATTCTCCAAGGATGTCACCAATCCGTTCCATGTTTCTGCGTGTGACATCCAACCGTTCCAATGCCTCTTCTCTGCGGCTGCGGAAAAGTCCGATTCCGGCTGCTTCTTCAAAGAATTTACGACGGTCATCCGGTTTCAGTGAAAGCGCATTGTCAATCAATCCTTGTCCGATGACAGTATAGGTGCGTTCTGCCAATCCTGATTGCCCTAAAAGTTCATTAATGTCTTTCAGTCGGACTTTTTGACCGTTGATTGCGTATTCGTTATCGCCGTCCCGGAAAGCTCGTCTGGTGATTGACACTTCTTCATAATCAATCGGCAGCCAATGGTCTTGATTGTCAAATAGAATCGAGACGGATGCCATACCGGCACGTGCTTTTTGCTCCGAACCAGTAAAAATCATATCCATCGTTTTTCGGCCGCGCAGCAATGAATAGGATTGTTCGCCTAAAACCCAGCGGATAGAATCTGATATATTTGATTTGCCAGACCCGTTTGGTCCGACAATTGCAGTGATCCGTGCCGGGAATTCAAAACGGACTTTATTTGCAAATGTTTTATATCCCTGGAGTTCGATTGATTTTAATCGGAGGGCCATTGTTTCTTTCACGAAAAAATCAGATTACTGCTTTTTTTCGATGGATTGTAAATCCGAGAGCAAAGTGTGTCTCATCGGTCATTGACCGTAGATCCCATATCCCAGATTGGTTAATGCATCTTGTGCAGCCATTTTTGTCGCCAGTTGTTTGCTCGTACCGCGTCCTTTTCCGAGCGTTTTATCTCCGACTACAACTTCAATTTCATAGATTTTTGAGTGATCGGGACCTATCTCTTTTACAACGACATAATGCGGGATAGGCAATTCCTGCGCTTGAACGATTTCCTGAAGACGGCTTTTGGGATCATCTCCTTTATGATTGGATACAATATCTTCAAGCGCGTTTGAAATGAAAGGCAGGATAAAATTTTGGACGGCATCGATTCCCTGGTCCAAATATAATGCACCGATGACTGCCTCAAATGCATCGCAGAGCAGTGCGGTTTTTGTTTTTCCCCCTGCTTGCAGTTCTCCTTTGCCAAGCCTTAATGCTTTTCCCAGGTTGATCTTGCGAGCGAATTCTGCCAATTGTTCGGTGTGAACCAGTGCAGATCGATATTTTGTCAGATCTCCTTCCGGCATTTCCGGTAGTTCGTTATACAACCATGCACCGACAACAAAATCCAATACAGCGTCTCCCAGAAATTCAAGCCGCTCATTGTCTTCGATTGCATCCGGATGCTCGTTAAGAAAAGATCGGTGAGTTAAAGCCCTGCATAACAATAAAGTGTTATTGAATTTTAAGCCGATACGTTTTTCAAACTTTTGCGGGAGTTCATAAGAAAGATTTGAATTTGTTAATGACATGATTTCCTCAAAATACCCTATTCCCTTCAGTGTAAAAACTGGGGGTTCACTTTGAGGGCTGATCTGGATTTTCCAATCCATCTGATCAATCATTAGCTCAGGAACACCTTCTGAAACAACCGGAAAAGATTCCTGAACCAATAGACCCTGTACACGACAAACAATTCGAAATATTGGCCGAACGATTGAATCTATTGAGAAAACTTGTTATTATATTGCTTCTACGTAATGCGCATAAGCAACACAACAACAAATCTATCCTGCTCATATTTCGAATAACTGGTTGAAGAATTTTTAATAATTGTTGACCAGTTTTAGTATATCATAAATACGTTTTTGTTACCTTTAGCTCAACAATTCGAAATATCCATTAATCTTTCGAATTAATCGTAAAATAACGCTACACCAAATACTTCTTCCCGATTTTTTGACAGAGAAAGGACCGATTCGAATTCGAAATTTCGATGATCCTTTCGAACAATAATGAACTACAATAATTTCTTTTCATCTAAAATGCAGCATCCTGCTGATTATGATTGTCGCTCCAGTTCATATAGGGTCAGGATAACCGATGCGATTGCAGCGGTTTCTACTCTGAATATCCGCTTTCCCATCGTTATTGTCAACCAGCCTTCGGAAACGGCAAGATCAGCTTCCTGCTGTGAAAAACCACCTTCCGGACCGATGATGATGGATGCTGCGGATAAGTTGGATTTAACCGGCTGCAGGGCTTGCTGTAAGGTCTGATTCCGTTCTTCTTCCCAGAAAAACAGACGGATGGAGTCGCTTAAACCTGTTCGGATCGCGTCAGAAAACTTCATTGGACGGCGCAGTGCAGGGATTATGCCTCGTTCTGATTGTTCTGCTGCTTCCTGTATTATTTTCTGCCAGCGCGGATATTTTTGAATCACATCATCCGTATTTCGGACCAGACTGCGTTCGGAAAAAATGGGAATAAACACAGAAGCTCCTGCTTCGGTACACTTTTGCAGCATCCACTCAAATTTTTCGCGCTGTGTTAAGGAGAGGAACAGGGTGATTCTGCATCCAGGTTCATTTGATACCGGATATGATCGCTTCACATGAGCACAGATGGATTTTCCGTCCATGTATTCAATTGCTGCTTCGGAGGCATTACCGCAATTATCCAGTAAACAGATGGTCTCCCCATCTTTTAATCGCAAAACTTTTCGGATCTGATCTGAAGTATCTGATGGAAGGATGATTGGATCCGCGTTGAAATTCTCACTCGGAATGAAAAAGCGGTGCATCAGTCCACTTCCTGTTCATCTGTTACCTGTTCTGAATCCTCGGCAGACAAACCGTCAGAACCAGTAATCACGATGGTATATTCTCCGCGCGGTGGTTCTGCCTGGAATTTTTCAAGTAAGAAGCTGAGTTTTCCGCGATCGACAGTTTCGAACATTTTTGTCAGATCGTTCGCTGCGGCGGCAGATCGATCACCAAATACTTCTATTGCGTCCTGAAGAAAAGCAACTAACCGGTATGGGCTTTCATAATAAATCAGTGTATGCGGGCTTTCTGCGTCCACAGCAAAAAAACGTTTTCGCGGACCATGTTTTCTGGGTGGAAAACCGCGAAACGTAAAAGAATGAACTGGCAGTCCGGATAACGTCAGCGCCATAATCAGAGCTGTGGGACCCGGAATTGCACTGACAGGGATGCCCTCTGCAATGGCTGCTCGGACTAACAGGTATCCCGGATCAGAAATTGAAGGTGAGCCGGCATCGGTGACGAGCGCGACATTTTCACCGGCTCTTAAATGCTCCATCACTTTGGGCAATGCTTTTTGTTCGTTGTCCTCGCGGAAGGATATCTGCGGTTTTTTGATTTCAAAATGGTGCAGCAGCATTCCGGTTTTTCTGGTGTCTTCGCTGACAACATAGTCTGCAGTCTGCAGCGTCTCAAGTGCACGCAGTGTGATATCTTTCAAATTTCCGATGGGTGTCGCTACCAAATTGAGCATTATATTGCGGTTTTTAACCTTTCTTTCATAACTTGGATCGCTTCCGGATTATTATCCATCAGTATGCAGTTCCTGCCTAATTCGGCACAAGCTGCTCCTGTCGTTCCGCTGCCGGCAAAAAAATCTAAAACAGTATCTCCCGGATTGGAGGATGCACGGATAATTCTACGCAGGATTCCTAATGGTTTTTGTGTCGGGTAGCCTGTTTTTTCTTTGCTGTTTGTCGGAACGATGGTATGCCACCAGGTATCTGTTGGCAATTTGCCGCGTTCACTCTTCTCTTTCCCCACCAGTCCTGGCGCCATATATGGAATCCGATCCATATCATCGGTGTTGAAGGTGTAGTGATTCGGATCTTTGGCATAGAAAAGAATGTTATCGTGTTTCGGAGGCCATTTTTTCGTTGTCCGCGCCCCGTAATCGTACGCCCAGATAATTTCATTCAGAAATGAATCTCTTCCAAAAATTTCATCGATTAAAACCTTGCAGTAATGAACTTCCCGGTAATCGATGTGGAAATAGAAGGAACCGTTATTTTTTAAAATTCGATACGCTTCTTCGATTCGGGGCTGCAGAAACGCATAAAAATCTCCAAAAGAGTCCTGATAGCTTTTTGAACCGATTTTTTCGTTGACGTAATGATGTCCTTGAAAACCGATCCGGCTGCCATTTTCATCGCGCGTGGTTTTCATCGCTGTCCGTTTTTGTACTTTTCCCGTATTGAAAGGAGGATCAATATAAATCAGATCTACGGATTGGTCTGCCAATTTTTTCAGTTCTGTTAAATTATCTCCAAATATAATTTCAATCATTATGGAACCTTAGGCTAACAGCAATCGATCATTGGCGATTCCGGATCTGCTGGTCTTTTCAAATAAGGAGATCAGATCTTCCACTTGGATATTTTTCTTTTTTTCAAGCGGGATGTCAGCGATGATTCTTCCCTCGTCCATCATGATGATCCGGTTTCCATATTGAATTGCATCTTTCATATTATGCGTAACCATCAGCGTAGTCAGACGATTTTCTTTAACCAGTTTATCTGTCAGTGAAAGGACTTTTCTGCCAGTGCTGGGATCAAGTGCTGCAGTATGCTCATCCAGCAGCAAAAGCTTTGGCTTTTTAATGGTTGCCATCAGAAGTGTCAGCGCCTGCCGCTGACCCCCGGAAAGCAGTCCGACTTTTGTTTTAATCCTCGTTTCAAGACCAAGATCCAACTGGGCTAAGTGATTAATATAGACTTCTTTTTCACCTTTGCCGATACCCCAGTTTAACGTCCGAATTTTTCCACGTCGTAACGCGATGGAAAGATTTTCTTCAATTGTCATATTTGCGGCAGTGCCCATCATGGGATCCTGAAAAACGCGTCCGATCCATTGGGCTCTTTTATATTCCGGTTGTCGTGTCAAATCGGTTCCATCAATAAAAATACTTCCGGATGTAACCTCAAACCGTCCTGCAATTGCATTCAAAAGGCTGGATTTTCCGGCTCCGTTTCCACCGATTACTGTAACGAAATCACCTTCATTCATTACCAGATCCACCTGATTGAGGGCGACTTTTTCACTGACTGTGCCAGGTTCAAATATCTTTGTAATTTTTTCAACTTTTAGCATGTGACCATCCTCCTCTCTCAGGATTTTGCTGTTTTGGAAGCTTTTTTCCCTGCAGATAATTGTTTGATGACAGGCAGGGAAAGTGCAAATGCCACAATAACCGATGTAAACAATTTTAAGTCGGTTGGTTCCACTGAAATCGGTATGATCAGACCCGCGATTTTTATCTTAAAGTCGATTTCCAATACCAGCGAAATGATAATGCGGTAGGCAATACTTCCGAGTAATATGGAAACCATATGCTGGAAGACATTTCTTTTCCCAAAAAGAACCTCCCCAATGATCACCGATGCTAATCCGATAACGATGGTGCCGGTTCCCATTCCAATATCCGCATAACTCTGATTTTGTGCGATTAATGCCCCTGCCAGTCCAATCATTGCATTCCCTATGATAAGACCGATCATGAACATTTTATCTGTGTCGACACCCATCGCCCGAATCATATAGACGTTATTACCGGTTGCCCGAACAGAATATCCTAATTCTGTATTCAGGAACCACCAGAGCAGAATGATGACCGCGATAGCAAAAATCAAGCCGACAAAAATGGTTGAGGCTTTATCGCTCAGATGAAAGAGATTTCCAATTTTGGAATAGACAGTTTCCATTCGCAGCAGAGAAATATTTGCTTTTCCCATGATCCGCAAATTGATGGAATATAACGCCGTCATGGATAAGATCCCGGACAAAAGGATCGGGATTTTCAGTTTCGTATGCAGTATGCCGGTGACCAATCCTGCCAGAACTCCGGCTCCAATTGCAGCGAGACAGGCAGTAAAAGGATCACCGTTTTGCGATATCATTTTTGCGGCAACAGCAGCTCCCAAAGGAAAAACACCTTCACAGGAAAGGTCGGCGATATCCAAAATTCTGAATGTCAGAAATACACCAATCGCCATAATTGCCCATAAGATGCCTAAAGAGACTGCACTAATAAGAATATCAATCACAATAACTCCGAATTAAATTAAACCAATTTTTCTGTTTCCTACAATTCTGATCATATCAGACAATATTTGAATGGAATTAAGTCTATATATTTTCCCGCATAGCGGGAAAATATATAGACTTAAAAAATGTACAATAGGGAACAGACAGATCGAATTTTATCATCAGATATCTCTCTATGGGTTTGATTTTATGAAAGCTGCATGAATGAAAGCAGAGAAGACCGGATGCGGGCGGTTCGGACGTGATAAAAATTCCGGATTAAACATCACTCCGATCATAAATGGATGATCATTTAATTCAATCGACTCAAGATATTTCCCGTCTGCTGAAAAGCCGGATAGCGCCATTCTGCTTTTTTCAAAGATGTCACGATACGCCGGATTAAAATCATACTGATGACTATGTCGTTCCTGTATTTCTGTTGTATGGTAATATGTTTCGATTTTTGTTCCCGGAAGCAAGTGCTCCTGATATAAGCCCAATCGCATCATTCCGTTTCCGTAATGATCGGGATCAGGGTGTTGTTCCGGCAGATAAAATATCGGATGCGGTGTTTCCGAATTAAATTCCGTGGAACTTGCATCCTGAAGCTGCAATACGTTTCGTGCATATTCAATTGCCATTGCCATCATTCCCATGCATATTCCGAAGAAAGGAATGTGGTTTTCTCTCGCAAATTTTGCTGCCTGGATCATTCCTTCGGTACCGCTTGCTTCAAGTCCGCTCGGAATCAGAAGTCCGTCCATCGATTGGATCTCATCCCAGTATTCACCGTTTTCCAATCCTTGTGATGGAATCCAATGGAGTTCAAGTTTGACGCCTTCATGCAGTGCTGCATGATGAATTGCTTCCCGCACGCTCAAATAGGCATCATGCAAATCAATATATTTCCCTACCAGACCGATTTTAACAACCGGTTTATTCTTGCGGGTTGATTCTTTCAAAATCCATTCCCATTCTGACCAGTCCGGCACAGCAATGGGTGATTGAATCTTCATTCTTTTTTCAATATAGGCACCAATTTTCGAGTTTTCTAATTTTAGCGGGATTTCATACAGTTGTTTACAAGTGACCATCGGGATGACCGCTTGAACATCAACATCGCAAAAATCAGCGATTTTTTGGCACAAATGGTCTGAAACAGGAAAATCCGACCGGGCGATGATCGCATCGGGAGCGACTCCCATGGAGCGTAACGTTCTGACCGAATGTTGAGTGGGTTTTGTCTTCAACTCATCGGTTGCACGAATATACGGCAGCCAGGTGACATGGATGTTTAAGGTATCTTCAGCGGGCAGTGAACTGCGGATCTGACGGATGGCTTCAATAAACGGTTCCCCTTCAATATCACCGATCGTTCCACCGACTTCCACAATGACGAAATCGGCTTTTGTTTGTTCTGCTACTGCTTTAATCCGTGCGCAAATCTCATTGGTGATATTCGGAATAACCTGGATCGTGCCGCCATTAAAGTCGCCGTTGCGTTCACTTTCGAGAATGGATTTATAAATCTTTCCTGTAGTAACTGAGCTGGCTTTTGTCAATCGGATATCAATGAATCGTTCATAATGGCCTAAGTCCAGATCGGCTTCTCCGCCATCATCCAGAACAAATACTTCTCCGTGCTGCAAGGGGCTCAATAATCCCGGATATACATTAATGTAAGGATCCAATTTTTGAATTGCTACATTAAATCCGTGTTGCTTCAGTAAACGTCCTAAAGATGCAGCAGTAACACCTTTCCCGACAGAACTTACAACGCCTCCGGTGATAAAGATAAATTTGGTTCCCATGAATTCCCCCGATGTGATTTTTGCCTAAGGCATAACCTTAACAAAGCAATCTTACCACAACGGAATTATTTTCAATGGGGGAAAAAGAATTTTTATGAAAAAGCAGCGATTTGATATATCGAACATAATTTTTGACCGGAGTAATACATAATTCTTCTCATGTTTCAAATTGCTGATGAAAAATATATGCAGATCCGAAAAGCAGTGATAGATTTATATGAGGAATGCGCCAGGACAAGGAGATGAAAAATGAAATATCGGTTTGTGCATAACAATTTCAATGTGATTGATTTGGAGAGATCCCTGAAGTTTTATAACGAAGCACTTGGATTGAAGGTCGCCAGAAAAAAGGAAGCCGAGGATGGGAGTTTTATACTTTGTTTTTTAGAGGATGGAATTACAGAACAGCAGCTCGAATTGACGTGGTTACGCGACTGGAATAAACCAAAATATGACCTGGGAGATAATGAATTTCACCTTGCTTTTCGGGTTGATGATTTTGATGCATCACTAAAAAAACACAAAGAAATGGGTTGTGTTTGTTTTGAAAATGAAAAACTTGGAATCTATTTTATCGTTGATCCAGATGGTTACTGGATTGAAATTCTTCCGACAAAGTAAATAATTTCTCAATCGGATTTGACATTTACTCCGGTGTCCTCCGGCTTTATGCTCAATAATTCGATATTAGGAAAAGCCTTTTTAAGAAAAAAAAGCGATCTTGTTGTTGTGTTGTTTTTGAGAAAAACTTAAAAACAACACAACAACAGACTATCTCAATTAATTTAAAAAATAGATCCATATTTTGAATTGCTGAGTTGATTGTGTTCCCGCTATTTGGCAAGATTCTTGTACCGGAATAAAAAAAGAGAAATGGTTATTGGCGAATTATCCCAAAAACCAATTCTCTGATTTATCAATTTATGAAAGTGTTTGTTTCAACGTTTCTTAGGGTCGAGCCACGATTTCCTCAATCGGCTTGTAATCAAAATCAAAACCCCAAAATCGCGGGCCGAAGAAAGAAATCGCTTTTTCGGAACGGAAAATCGGATTGATTTTACAACCGATCACTACAACTGGATCACCTTCTTTTAGTTCCGTATTTGAATATCCCTCACCCGTATTTGGATTGACGTTCATGATTAGATCTG
This sequence comes from Flexilinea flocculi, assembly GCF_001192795.1. GTDB lineage: Bacteria > Chloroflexota > Anaerolineae > Anaerolineales > Anaerolineaceae > Flexilinea > Flexilinea flocculi. The sequence goes on from NZ_DF968181.1 coordinate 134,905, forward strand.
GGCTGAAAACATATGGTTCCCCGTCCAGCCATGCTATATGATTTTCATTCAAGAACCAGATATCCATCGTGTGTCCTTCATCGGCACCAGTTCCCCGGATATGCGTTGTCCCTGCCATGGCGCCTTCTTTATCCTCCCATTCTTTGCCGGTTACAACTCCTGAGAATAATTTCCATCCATCCAATTGTTCGCTGATTTTTGTTACAGGATTCTGTCCGGATTCAACCGCTTTGTGGACAGCTTTTCCCAGTTCGTAGCTCAGTGATAAAGTTCCAGGAACGATGGTTTCTCGTGTATCTTTCGCGGACAACAGAACAGATGCAAAATATACAGCGCCATAACTGGCGATCGCCATCATTTTTCCTAAACGTTCGACCATGGCAGCTGAGCCTTCTTTGATGACAATGATATCCCCCCACCAGTCTGTTACAACTGCTGGTGTGATACTATAGTCTTTCAAAAAATATGTTGTCTGCATTTCCTGAGGAACAGCTCTGCCGCTGTAATCACCGTCGATCAGACTTATTCCCAACCGGGCAGCAACCACCATCGGAGCTGGTGCATTGGCAGCGCCTAACTCTACTGGAACCAAAGCACCCACTTTGACACCGGAATACTTCTCTAGCTCCTTCACTGCCATTTCGGCAGCGCGCAAACCGAATTTATTCTCAATGCCTAATTTTTCCCCTAATTCAGAAATATCTGATTCACTTTCCGGACGACCGGCAGAGATCGATCCAGAACTGAACGCGGTACAAGTGAACGTGTCTTCCGGCAATTCTACTGCATCGATCCATGATAGTGTTAACCCTTCATCAAGCGCTTTGGTCAGTAATTCCATTCCGGTCGTCATGGAACCGCCGCCACCTGTCCCAAGCAGTTTCAATCCGGTAAGAAAATCGATACAATCTTGCTTTGTTTTTAGAACTTTTTTCGACATATCTTCTCCAATTATTTTATTAATCATCCAATCTTTTTTTTGGATAGTGATTGACAGACGATGATTTATTCCCTCTTCGATTTGATCCGTCAGCGTTTCTGCAGCTCTCTGGCGATTTTCAATACCATTGCGTCCAGGTGCCTTTTTTGGGCATCATCATCCATCGACGATTCCCGTTCTTCATCGATTTGTTCTCTGAGCGAAGCGATAAAATCATCGGACATTCCTGCCGATTCCATAATTGCCAGTAATCGCCCCGCTGAATCAATTAACCGAAAAATCCCATAATTATCAGGTTCATCGTAAAGTCCGCGGGCACTTGTAATTACGTAGGAAACGAGCATAAACAATTCGTTTTTTAATTCTGTTGGTTCCATTTTATATTTTTTCAAAACTTTCCTGGAAATAGATTTCTTGTAAAAGTTTTTTCCGCGGGGCGGAAGGAATGCTCCTGGGTTTGCCCAAAACGATCAACAGAACTGGTTCCACTTGTTCCGGTATCTTTAGAAATTCTTTTACACCTTCTACATGGAAGGAACCGATGGCACAGCCACCCAATCCCAGATCGTGTGCAGCCAGCAGTATATTCTGCATCGCGGCTCCGATATCCAAATACTTGATGATTGGAAGAACTTCCTTTTTCTGTCCACGAAAATCGAGACATAATACGATAATTCCGGAAGGGATTCCGATGATGCCGGGACAAATTGCGCGCATTCTGGCGATTTGTTTCGGTTCGCACACACTGATGAACAGCCAGCTTTGACTGTTTCCTCCACTGGGTGCGGAAGCTGCCGCTTCGATAATTTTTTGAAGATCAGCGTCATCTATCGGTTCCGAAGTATAGGATCGGACGCTGCGTCGTGTTCGGATTGCTTCAAGCGTTTCCATTTTTATCTCCATGATCATGATTCACTTATCGGGTAACCGCTTATTTCTTTTTCAGGAGGAAGCGGCCATGTAATTTTACTGTGAGTGAGATGTAGATCTGTCAATAATTCTGCTAATTTGACAGCTACTGCAGGCGGTTCCAACACGGGCACATGAATTCCCCGTTCAGAAAGCCCTTCCTGAAGAGCATCAGCAAGACCGATCATTCCGGTACAGCCTGGAATTAAGGAATGCGCACCATCCTGAACAACTGCCAGTTCACCGGCATCCAGCAGCGCTTTCAATAATCTTTCCGGATTTGTTTCCACTTCCTCAACGGTCAAGCCAACCGTTCGAACGGATGCCAGCCTGGAACTGATTCCATATTCCGCAACCTGATTGGTAAATTTATGCGCATAGTCCTTGCGAGTGCCTAAAATACTGAAGCGGTGTGAAAGTGCTGATGCCAGAAAACTGCATGCCTGAGTCTGGCCGATTACAGGGATGGACACTGCTTCGCGTACTGCATCAAAGCCAGGATCGCTCATACAATCGATAATCAAGGCATCGGCTCCTTCTCTTTCTGCTTTTTTTGCAATGAGCAGAAGCTCCGGAATGCACATCGCTTTTTGATACTGGTTTTCAATCGTAGCCGGTCCGGTTTGTATTGCCTCCACAGTAATCTGGGTGGTAGGACGTGCATAGGCTGCGTATCCTTTTTGCGTTTCTTCAAGCCAATTATTTCCCCGGTATCCCTGGATAACGGGAACCATCACACAAATTTTAACTGCCTCATTGAGTAAACCATTCCAGGATGGTGTAAATTCTGTATTCAGGTTTTGATGATCTGGCAGCAGAAAACTTTTACCATATGGATATGTTTTTAAACTCTGTGTGAGGTTTAACCCGGCTGTCATCTCAGCCCATTTCAGCGCAGCAGACGATGGATCGATAATCAACGGATTCAACCCGTGCTGCTGAAGCGCATCTTTCAAATCCTGTTTCATGTCCCGCATACGCGTACATCCGAAAATGATTCCACTGGCGCCATCTTCCTGTATGGCATGGACGGATTCGACGAATAATGAAGAAAGCAGTTTTTCAGGGTTATCATGCAATTCGAGAACCGGTATCTCAACAGATCGTGTGGATGTATATTTTTCAATCAGTCCGTATCGTTTTATTAGGAGCTCAAAAGGAAAACGATCTCGTTTAGCGGTTGCGATTATGGAAAATTTATTGCACAGAATTGCAGCTAATGTCATCGCAGATTGAGCAGCTCCAATTACTGGAATGCGTGTGATTTCTCTGGCAGCTTCCAATCCAGGATCATTCATACAATCTATGACAATTGCATCCATCCCATCCCTTTCGGCTTCTAATACTCGCTGAGCGACTTGTGGAGCGGCAAGCGTTTCTTCATAAATCGATTCCAGAGAAGCAGGTCCCTTTAAAATATTAACAAGACTGATCTGAGTATTACCGCAAATATATTTTCGCAGAACAGGAATCGTTTTGGAAACGATTTCAGAAGAAGTGATCGGAGCAATAATTCTGATTTTCATGGTTATCCTTCATATGATTGTGAAATTGAGAGTCATTATTAAGATTGATTTCAGTAATTCGAAATTTCGATAAACCTTTTAAGCAATGAGAGAAATATTGTTATGGTGTTGTTTTTGTGCTTCACGAAAAAACAACATCACAACAAATAATCCTCCATATATTCCGAATTATTGAAAATATACCCAGTAATTCGAAATATGAGAAGGATAAATTCTTCAACTGTCCGATCCAAATTTCGAAATACTGAAATATGCCAAATCCTGATAATTGTTTGTTTTTATTTGTTATAATCGGTTTTCAACTGACACTCGAATCAATAAAAATCGAAATAACCCTTTAATACTTTTTATATCTGTGTTAGATAAGAAAAACGGCAGATGTTTGATGCCTGAATTTTCTTTAAATCGTATCTTTTATCAACTTCACGAAAGAGGAGAAAAATGAAAAAGGCAAGGATATTATTTTTTGTGTTAGGTCTGATCGGTATTCTGCTAATTACCGGTACGGCTTTTGCTGCGGATTCTCCAACATTCGCTGTTTATGCTCTAAACAGTGAGCCACTCACGAATTGGGATCCCGCGATTGAATTTTCAAACGGTATACATGTTCATAATAATATGTATGAACAGCTGCTGCGCTATGATTCGATCGAAGAAAAAATTATTCCTATGTTGGCTGAATCTTATACAGTTTCAGAAGATGGATTAACATGGACCTTTAAACTTCGATCCGGCGTAAAATTCCAGAACGGTGATGATTTTTCTGCAGAGGATGTTAAATTCTCGATTGAACGAACGATGCAGCTTGCCGCCGGGGCGTCCTATATCTGGTCTGCTGTTGAATCGATCAATGTAGTGGATCCACTTACTGTTGAATTTAAACTGGCTTATAAAAATCCGCTCGATCTGGTTGCGGCTACCGGTTATGCAGCTTTCATCTATTCATCCAAATGTGTGAATGAAGACAATACCTGGATTGATGAGACATCTGGCTGTGGTACTGGCCCTTATATGTTAAGAAGCTCTAAATGGGGCGATGAAGTGATTCTTGAAAAATTTGATGGATATTGGGGCGGATGGCAGGATAACAGTATCGATATTGTTGTTTTCAAGAAAGTCTCTGAAACTGCAACCAGAAGGCAAATGATCGAAACCGGAGAAGCAGCAATTACGGTTGAACTGCCATATACCGATGTGGATGTTTTGAAAAACAATCCGGATGTGGTTGTTTCGGTTAATCCTTCTCTGCAAAATCTGATCGGGATGTTCAACACCCAAAAACCTCCTTTGGATAACGTAAAACTGCGCCAGGCATTATCCTACGCATTCCCATTTCAAGCTGTTATTGATACGGTAATTGGCGGTTATGGACAGCAATCCTATGGTATGGTTCCGGCTGGTTTATGGGGTTGGAGCGACCAGCTGCCGCGTTATGAATATGATCTGGAAAAAGCTAAAGCGTTATTGGAAGAAGCTGGTGTTGGATCCGATCTAAATCTTGTCTTGACCTATACAGCCGGAAATGAGTCAGAGAAAAGCACTGCAGAGCTTTATAAGTCTGAGTTAGCCAAATTGGGTGTAAATCTTGAGATTCGCGGCATGCCATGGGACAGCCAGTGGGAAATGGCATTGGGTGATCCAGCTCAACGCCAGGATATCTTAATGATGTATTGGTGGCCAGATCTGCCCAGTCCTTATTCATTCTTGTATTCCACTTTCCATTCAGAGGATGAGCCTTTGTTCAACCTGGCTTATTATAAGAATCCGGAATTTGACCAATTAATTGACGGTGGAAATGAAATGACATCATCGGATATTGAGAAAGCAAAACAAATGTTCATCGATGCACAGAAGATGCTGTTGGACGATGCTGCTTCCATCTTTATGTATGATCGTCAGGATATTTGGGTGACGTACAAAACGATTCAAGGTTTTAAATTCAACCCGGCTTATCCAACGGTAGTTTTCTTCCATGAGCTGACTATTCAGAATTAATGGAAAGCTGTCCGGATGGCTCTTACTGTGACAGCCATTCGCACTATGAAAAGCATTATTCGTTGTTGTGTAGTTTTGCACTTTGCGTAAAACTGTAAGGACAACAATGAATTCCAGCGATTCGAAATATGGATAAACTCATCGAATAGAAAGCGAAAATATGTTGTTGTGATGTTTTTATGCTTCATGCAAAAACACCACAACAACAATTTATTTATTTTTTTTCAAATTTTGAATCGGTGGATGAATCCTTTTGATTTTTTGAATCACTGATTCACTGGTTATTTGACGGGATTCTTGAAAATAACTAAAGAATCCCTTTTTTTCTATCATTCATTTATTGAAGGAGCCTGGATGACGAAATTTATTCTCAGACGTGTATTGTTAGGAATAATTGTCCTCCTGGGAGTGGCATTCATTACTTTTTTTGTGGCGCGTGTTGTACCATCCAATCCTGCTGCGAAATGGGCTGGACCGCGTGCAAACCAGGAGCAGATTGCAAAAGCAACAATTGAGCTGGGTCTGGATAAACCGCTGTTGGTTCAATTCGGAAAATATCTGACGGATTTGATTCAAGGAAACCTCGGTCATTCATTGCGGACACGACGCCCCATTACGCAGGAGCTGCTCGAAAGTCTGCCTGCGACAGTGGAGCTGGTCTTATTATCCACAATAGCGGCTGTGTTCATTGGAATTCCGTTGGGGGTCATCTCTGCAAAACGGAAAGATAAGATGATCGATCATTTCAGCCGTCTTTTTTCCATCGGAGCTGTATCTTTGCCCACTTTCTGGATTGGTCTGATTCTGCAATTGTTTTTTTTCAGAATTCTGGATATTTTTCCGATGGGCGGCCAGTTGAGTACAGAGATAAAGATTCTGATGGATATTCCAAAAATCACCGGATTTTTGATGTTCGATTGTCTTATCACTGGCAATTTTACGATTTTCTTTGATGCGCTCTGGCACATTGTTCTTCCTGGAATTACAATAGCGCTGTATCCTATCGGACTGGTTGCCCGAATGACGCGGTCTGCAATGCTCGAAATTCTTAACGAGGATTACATCACTGCGGCTCGATCTTATGGGTTAAAAGAAAAAACAGTCCTATGGTCATATGCGCTGAAAAATTCCATCGGACCAACTTCAACGGTTGTTGCGCTGTCGATTGGATATACGCTGGTCAATACGTTTCTAACCGAATCGATCTTTACCTGGCCGGGGATTGGAAGTTATATCTCTTCTGCTGTGATCGGAAATGATTATCCTGCCATTATGGGGGTTACCATTTTTTCGGCATTTTCCTATGTGCTTCTCAACCTGGCCGCAGATATCATTATTGCGCTGGATCCCCGAGTACGAACCTGAAAGAGGCTGCAAATGACACAAAATTCGAATCTATTACGTGCTATCCAGCCTGCTGTTCGGGAATTGAAAGTTACTTTTTACCTTTTAAATCGAAATTTATTGCAGCGCATTTCGATGGTGATTATTCTGCTATTAATCCTGATCGCCATATTCGCTCCGGTCATCGCCCCTTATCCAGGGCATGCGATCAGTGACACAAATCCGAAAGATAAACTTCTTCCCCCTTCCAGACAATATTTGTTTGGAACGGATGAATTAGGACGTGATCTGTTCTCCAGAATTCTTTATGGAACGCGTATATCGTTGCGTACTGCTCTGCTGGCAGTAGGTCTGGCATTATTAATCGGGGCTCCTCTTGGCGCCATCGCTGGAGGTCTGGGCGGAATTGCGGATGAGATCATCATGCGTTTAACCGATATCTTTCTGTCTTTCCCGCCTTTATTATTGGCTATTGCCATTTCTTCATTCTTAGGTCCAAGTCTCGAAAATGCCATCCTGGCAATCGCAATTTCGTGGTGGCCCTGGTATACACGAATTATCCGCGGACAGGCGGTTTCCATTCGCGAACGCCAATTTGTTCGCGCTGCACGTGCTATCGGAACGCCACTTCCAAAAATCATCTTTTCGCATATTCTCCCCAATACGTTGGCTCCGGTCATCGTACAGGCTTCCATGGACATCGGCGGCGTAATTTTGACAATTGCATCGTTAAGTTTTCTGGGCTTGGGTGCACAGCCTCCGATTCCTGAGTGGGGATTGTTGATTTCATCCAGCCGTACCTATTTCTTGAATGCATGGTGGTACAGTACATTCCCGGGAATTGCAATCTTCATAACGGTGATGGTTTTTAACCTGATCGGTGACGGCATTCGTGAAGTTTTAGATCCGCGTACCAGAAAGTTTTAGGAGAGAGCCATGACAGATCAAAAAACACAGTTCTATTTTGAAATCAAAGACCTTTCTGTCGGTTTCCGGACATTTGAAGGAATAAAACCTGTTCTTAATATTGAAGGACTAGGAATTAACCGCGGTGAAACGTATGGGCTGGTGGGTGAAAGCGGTGCCGGTAAAACGGTTTTAGCACTAACCATTCTTGGCTTGCTGCCCAAACCAGCGGGGATGATCCTGAACGGAAGCATTCTGTTCGATGGGGTTGATCTTCTGAAGCAAAGTGAAAAACAGATGGCAGAAATCTATCGCGGGAAACGATTGGCTATGATTTTTCAGGATCCGATGTCGACACTAAATCCGGTTTTCACTGTCTGGCAGCAAATTGAACGTGTCATCACACGGCAGGAGGGGCTGAAGGGTAAAGCTTGTCTGAAGCGGTCTCTCGAATTATTGGATATGGTCAAATTGCCTGACACGATGAACCTGATCGATAAATATCCACATGAATTGAGCGGCGGGCAGCGTCAACGAATTATTATTGCTATAGCTTTATCCTGCGGTGCAGAATTTTTGATTGCTGATGAACCAACGCGAAACTTGGATGTTACGATTCAAGCCGGTATATTAAAATTAATTGACGAATTACAGCGTGACTTTAAAATGAGTGTCCTGTTTATCGGGAATAATGTCAGTCTGGTGAATATTTTCTGCAGAAATGCGGGGATTTTGTATCGGGGTAAATTAGTGGAAGAAGGATTAAGCAATTGTGTTGTTCAAAATCCGCTGCATCCCTATACACAGACATTAATTTCTGCGATTCCGCGCAGCAAATCAGAAAAATTGAAATTTTCGAAAACAATAATCAAACCGGAAGCAGAAAATGGCTGTCCCTATTTTTCCCGATGCACAATCGGTAAAGAAAATTGTTCCACGCATGTCCCCATGTTAAGAGAATTTCGAACGGAATCGTCAGCAGAATCGTTAAACGATATACAGAATCCTGTTCAAAAAGCAGCTTGTTTTTATGCAGGAGGGACTATATGAATCAGCCGCTGATAAAAGTCGAAGCTTTGAAAAAGTATTTTCCAGTTCGATCTAACCACCTTTTTAAAACACAGAAACAGTGGGTCAAGGCAGTGGATGGCATCGATCTGGAGATTCAATCTGGTGAAACAATTGGTCTGGTCGGAGAGTCTGGATGCGGTAAGACAACGCTTGTGAATGTCCTGCTGCGGCTTGAAGACTCAACGGAAGGATCCATCATCTTTGACGGGTTGGATATTACCCGTGTATCACAAAAAATGATGCGAGATAAAGTGCGAAAAAATATTCAGATTGTTTTTCAGGATCCTTTCTGGTCTTTAAACCCCCGAATGCTGGTAAGAAATGTCATTGGTGAGCCGCTAAGTGTTCACCAGAAATTATCTGGTCTTGCATTATCTGAAAAAGTCGAATCTTTATTGGATATGGTAGGTCTGCCCAAAGATAGCCTGTATAAATATCCGCATGAGTTTTCCGGCGGGCAGCGGCAGCGGATTGCGATTGCTCGAGCGCTGGCGCTGGAACCAAAACTCGTCGTTTTGGATGAACCGACTTCTTCTATCGATATTTTATCTCAGGCTCAAATTCTGGATCTCTTGCAGCAATTGAAAGAGAAACTGGGTTTAACATATATATTGATTTCTCATGACCTGAGTGTTGTGCATTATTTATCAGACCGTATTATTGTCATGTATTTAGGCAAGATCGTAGAGCAGGGACCTTCCGAAGTAATTTTTAATCAACCTGTCCATCCATATACGCAGGCATTGTTCAATGCCATACCATCATTATCCATGCAGAACCTTTCTGAATTGCAGACTATTGAAGGGAATGTTCCCAGCGCGATTAATCCACCAACTGGATGCCGGTTTCATACGCGCTGTCCCAGGGTAATGCCAATTTGTTCCGAAATCGAGCCAAAGGCAATCTATGTTGACAAAGATCATCAGGCTGCCTGTCATCTACTTAAATCCTGAGATTTTACGGCCATTGACAAAGAAAGAACCGAAATCAACTCAAATTGTAACCAGGAGAGATTATGACTGAATATTTTGAATATGAATTGACAAAAGCAGCTTCCATCCTGATCAATGATATGTTTCGACTGAAAAAAGGGGAGACGCTTGTTATCACGGCGGATACGCAGACGGACATGCGGGTGGTGAATGCAGTTGCAGCTGCAGCACACACTGCCGGTGCGAAGCCAATGACCATTGTGCTTGCTTCACCGCTTGGTGTCGGAAAAGCTGCGGACAATATGCTTCCTGTGGATTCATTGACCGGTGCATTGCTGTATGCAGACGCTTGGGTCGAATTTAACCAGCAATGGCTGTTGTATTCCACCCCGTTTGAGAGGGCAATGAAAGAGAATAAAAAGCTGCGGTATAGCTGTTTGGTGGGGATGACCGTTGATATGATGGTTCGGCTGATCGGCAGAATCGATGCCGCGCTCTTGTCCGATTTTCTGCATCAGGTGACTGAAATGACACAAAAAGCCGGCCGAATGCGGATTACGACTCCTGCCGGAAATGATCTTTCTTTCCGGCTGGTTAAAGAAAGGATCGTTGGATGTGATGACGGGATGGCAGATACTCCGGGAGCTCATTTTCTCAGCGGACAAATCAGCTTTTTCCCTGAGTTTGATTCCATTCAGGGTAAACTGGTTTTTGACGGGACAATTTCTCCGCCCTGCGGTTTTCTTAAAGAACCTGTATTTCTGGATATTGAAAATGGTGTTATACAAAAGATTTATGGTGGAAATCAGGCTGATGAATTGCGTCGCTGGCTGGAAAGCTTTGATGATCCTAATATGTTCCGTCTGGCTCATGGATGTTATGGTTTTAATCCAGGGGCACGCATGTGCGGCAATGTGCTGGAGGATGAGCGTGTGTGGGGATGTACGGAATGGGGAATGGGCTATCTCAGCCCAGTCGATGCTCCGCCGGATGGAATCCAGGCGAAATCACATTGCGATGGGTTGTGTCTGAACTCTTCCGTTTGGCTGGATGATGAATTGTTTATGGAGAATGGCGTAGTTGTTCATCCGGATGTATCGGAAAAAGCGAAAAGGTTGATCGGCGGATAATTTTTTTATTTGATTTCGTGAAAATTTGTTAATAAAAATCCGGTTATAGCATTTTTACAGGTTTGTTGTTGGATGCTTCATTAAATAAAATATTTGAGAAGGAATTCGTTCAAATGATTGAATTATCAATGCAGGACATTAAAGAAATACTGTACGGTTGTACCATTTTAGGAACCGGCGGCGGGGGATCACCGGAAAAGGGAATCCGATTAATTGAGGAGGCTTTTAAATTAGGGAAACGGTTCCGAATGGTTGATTTTTCCGAGGTTCCGGATGATGCCTGGATCGCAACCCCCTATGTATGCGGCAGCATCTCTCCGACAACACCGGAACTTGAAGCACGTTATGCAGGTTTGCCGGAATTGAACGATCCGTTGGCTTTTCTGGCGTACAAGGCGATGGAAGCCTACATTGGTGAGTCATTTTACGGTGTAATATCCACGGAATTAGGCGGCGGAAATACTGCAGAAGCGTTTTATACTGCAGCGCTGATGGATCGGTTCATTATGGATGCAGATCCTGCCGGACGTTCAGTCCCGGAATTGATTCACTCCACGTACAATATTTTCGATCTGCCGATTTATCCGATTTCATGCGCCAATCAATTTGGTGATGTGGCAGTTTTTCCGCAAGTAGTTGATGATACACGTGCAGAAGCCCTGGTTCGAGCTTTGGCAGTCGCCAGCAAGAACAGCATCGGTGTGACCGATCATCCGGCTCGGGCTGGAGTATTAAAAAATGCTGTTATCCGTGGAGCTATCTCCTATGCATGGAAAATCGGGAAAATCTTTACTGCAGCTTTACAAGAGGGAAAACCGACTGGTATGGCTGTCGCAACAGGAATGAACGGTTATGTGTTATTCCGCGGAAAATTATCGAAACACACCTATGATACAGTGGAAGGCTTCACAGTAGGTGATGCGTATATCCAAGGAGAGGGCGAATTCAGCGGCAGCGAATACCATGTCTGGTATAAGAATGAACATATTGCATCCTGGAAAGATGGCAAAGTGGATGTGATGGCGCCAGATTTGATTTGCATATTTAATGATGACACCAATATGCCGAATATCAATCCTCATTTTTCGGAGGGTATGAATGTCACGGTGATTGGATTGCCTGCTCCGGAGCAATGGCGTACACAAAAAGGACTTGATATTTTTGGGCCACGACATTTTGGCTTCGATTTTGACTACGAGCCCATCGAAAAGAAACATCGGAGCCTCTGAGTTTCAACAAAAAGGAAAAAATTGTTATTCGGTTGTTGCTGCACGTTACAAAACAACCGAAAAACAATAAATCCGCTCCTTATTATTCAATGCGGATCAGGAAATGTCAGGAGAAGAAACGATATGGTGCATGTGGTTTATTGTGACGACAAAGAAAAAGAACTCGAAAAGATCCTTGCAGGAGAGAAAACGATGATCATTCGTGGCGCTGCCGGAAGAAAAATTCCGCATTCGAGAGTTTTTACGGGTGAACCCCTGTTTTTTATGAAAAAGGGAACCGGGTTGATTTCTGCAAAAGCAATTGTGGCTGATGTGGAAAATTTTGTGAAACTTTCTGATGAGGAAGCCGAAAAAATTATTCGAGACAGACAAAATAAACTGAATCTTTCCGAAAAGCAGATACTTCGCTGGACGAAAAAATGCCTGTGTCTTGTAGAATTTAAAGAGGTTCAGGAAATTGATCCGCTGCAATTTGACCATCAAGGCAATATGGACGACTGGTTGATCGTTAAAAAAATTGAGGATGTTGTTGCCGGTACCAGCATCCCCTATAACTACGATAACAGCAGATTCGCTTAAAAAGACGTTAATTGAATCGGGAGAATGGTGGCAGGTACATTCGTCGTGCCCCTTTCTGCGAAAAAACGGCAAAAAGTTAAATAAAATTGTTATTCAACTGTTATGTACGGAGCGTAAAGATGATTTAATAACAATGAATTCCGTTCATGTTTCGAATTGCTATGCTCATGCACCTGATTTGACCAAATGTTAAAAATATGGTTAAATATCTCATAAATCAGGCGTTGATGAAAACGAGTATCTTTGAGGTTTCGTTTACAGCGAATCCGGAATGGTGAGAGCCGGGCAGCGATGTGCAGAGAGAAAATCCTTTCGGAGCTTTGATCTGAACGTATGAGCCAGCTTCATACAAGTAAGTGAGACGGAATAATTCCACCGTTATCTGGATGAAAGCGTTCATCATTCCATTATGATGAAAACAAGGGTGGTACCGCGGAATCTGTCCGTCCCTTATAGGGACGGTTATTTTTTTAAACATACACGAAATTCGTTTTTTTCGGAGGAACAACATGTTCAAGCCAGTGTCGGCAAAACTCAATGTGAATGAAATGGAAGAAGGTATCCTCAAATATTGGAAAGAGAAGGATATTTTTCAAAAATCAACAGACAATCGGGCGGGAAAGAAGGAATTTATCTTTTTCGAAGGACCTCCGACAGCTAACGGAAAACCGGGTGTCCATCATGTCCTTTCCCGTTCTTTCAAAGATGTGGTCCTCCGGTATCGCACGATGCAGGGCTGTCATATCAGCCGGCGCGGCGGGTGGGATACACACGGTCTGCCAGTGGAAATCGAAGTCGAAAAGAAACTGGGATTTACCAATAAACAGCAGATTGAAGATTTCGGGATTGATAAATTTAACAAACTCTGTAAAGAATCCGCTTTTACAAATATACAGGAATGGGAAAGAATGACGGAGCGGGTTGCCTATTGGGTAGACCTGAGTACGGCTTATGTGACCTATAAAGACGAGTATATCGAATCGGAATGGAGCATCCTCAAGAACTTTTTTGACCGCAATTTGTTATACCAGGGATTTAAAGTGGTACCATATTGTCCGCGCTGCGGGACGCCGCTTGCCGATCATGAGGTCGCTCAAGGTTATCAGGAAGCTGAGGATCCATCGATTTATTTCCGTCTGCAGTTGATCGATCAACCGGATACGAACCTTCTGGTGTGGACGACGACACCGTGGACACTTCCGGCAAATGTCGGTGTCGCTGCGCATCCGGATGTCACCTATGTCAAAATTGAACGTACCAAAGAAGATGGTGCCACTGAAAAACTGATCATGGCGGAAACGCTCGTTCCGGTTGTTCTGCCAGGCGAAGAAGTAAAAATTCTTGAGACTTATAAAGGCAGTGATTTGAAAGGATGGCGTTACGAACCGTTGTATCGTTTCCTGCCGCTTGAAAAACCGGCACATCGCATTGTCCTGGCGGATTATGTGACGACTGAAGACGGTACCGGTCTGGTTCATATTGCTCCATCGTTCGGCGCAGAAGACAACGAAGTCGGAAAACGGGAAGATTTCCCGTTGTTGATGACAGTGGACGGCGCAGGCAAATTTATTCCGGAAGTCACACCGTGGGCTGGCCTTTTTGTCAAGGATGCGGATCCATTGATCATCAAAGAACTGGTTTCTCGCGGCCGCATGCTGAAGCATGGCAAGATCAAACACACCTATCCTTTCTGCTGGCGCTGCGGTACACCACTGTTGTATGTGGCGCGTCCCACCTGGTATATCCGTACCAGTCAATTTAAGGACAGGCTGGTGGAGCTGAATGAGCGCATCAACTGGTATCCCGGCCATATTAAACACGGCCGCTTTGGTAATTGGCTCGAAAACAATATCGACTGGGCGTTGGGCCGCAACCGCTATTGGGGAACGCCGCTGCCGATTTGGATTTGCGATGACTGCGGTCATCAGGAATGTATCGGCAGCCGGGCAGAACTGTCACAAAAGACTGGTAAAGATTATTCGAATTTGGAATTGCATCGGCCATATGTGGATGAAGTTACCTGGCACTGTAAGCAATGCGGCGGAACGATGCGCCGGGTTCCGGAATTAATCGATGTATGGTTCGATTCGGGAGCCATGCCTTACGCTCAATGGGGATACCCGATAAAGAATGAGAAAGAATTTAAAGAACAATATCCCGCGGATTATATCTGTGAAGCGATTGATCAGACGCGTGGCTGGTTTTATTCACTGCACGCAGTCAGCACACTTCTAATGAATCAGGAATGCTTTAAAAACGTGATTTGTCTTGGATTGGTTCTGGATGAAAAAGGGCACAAGATGTCCAAACACATTGGTAATGTGGTTTCTCCATGGGATGTGATCAAGGACAATGGTGCTGATGCGATGCGCTGGTATCTGTTTACTTCCAGCCCGGCCGGTCAGGAACGCCGATTCTCATCCAATCTGGTCAATGAAGTGCTGCGCAGTTTTACGCTGCAGCTTTGGAACACCTATTCATTTTTTGTAATGTATGCCAATCTGGACGGCTGGACTCCCAATAAAGAGCAGAAGATCGAGTATAGTGATCTGGACCGCTGGCTTTTATCCGCATTGAATGCGCTGGTCAGAAACATCACCAAGGCGTATGAGGAATACGACGTTAATGCCGCAACCCGTCCGATTCAGGCTTTTGTGGATCAGTTATCGAACTGGTATTTACGCCGCTCCCGCAGACGTTTCTGGAAGAGTGAAGGCGATGGCGATAAAAATGCAGCCTATCAGGTTCTTTATACAGCCCTGGTGACTGTCGCAAAACTGATTGCCCCGGCTATGCCTTTCCTGGCAGATGAGCTGTACCAGAATCTGGTCTGTTCCGTCGATCCCGATGCTGTGGAATCAGTGCATATGGCGGACTGGCCGGTCTATGATGAATCGCTGATTGACGAACAACTGAATCATGAGATGAATCTGGTTGTCGACCTGGCTTCCCTGGGACACGCCGCACGGAATAAGGAAAACCTGAAAGTTCGCCAGCCGCTGGCGGAATGTGCGTTTTCTGTGGGTCTGGCTGAAGATCGGCCGATTATCGAAAAGTATGCTGACATTTTGGAAGAAGAATTGAATGTCAAAAAAGTACGGCTGCTGGATGCAGCTTCCGAGGCGATGGACTTCACCTTGAATCCGCAGCCGAAGCAACTGGGTCAAAAATATGGAAAATTATTCCCGGTTTTGCGCAAGGCGATCCTCGCCCTGGAACCGATGGAAGCTGGTAAAGCGTTATTGGAAGGAAAATCGGTTACTGTAACTGTAGATGGTGAAAATTATGAAATTCTTCCGGAAGAGGTGGAAGTCCGTGCCAATGCGCATACCGGTTTTGTCGTGGCAACCAGCGGATCCAGCATTGCCGCGCTGGAGACGACACTGACGCCGGAGCTGGTCAAAGAAGGTCTGGCTCGAGAATTTGTGCGCCGCATCCAGGATTTGCGCAAGACAGCCGGACTGGAAATTTCCGATCGCATTGCTGTCATCTATGAAGCAAGTCCGCTGCTGGCGGAAGCGATCCATGACAATGCAGAATACATCCAGGCGGAAACGCTGGCAGTATCCTTGCAGGCCGGCAATGTTCCTGCAGAGTGGGATTGCGTGGAAGACCAGTTTGATCAGCAAACCGTCAAAGCGGGATTGCAGAAACATTGATACATTATAAAAACTGCTTGAAAAAGCAGTCTTTTTATTACTTTCTGTGAAGATATAGAGGGCTCCTGTCAGCCCTCTATTTTTTGGTTATTCTTTTGGTTCAGTAAAGTCAAAAACGAAAGCCTGGGTCAGACGGATGAGATCCATCGGGTTGATCTGCAGTGTATGTTCGGGTATGCCGCAGCCGCCAAAGATGGTCTCTTTTTCGATAATCCGTGTATCAACGATTGTGGACAATTCGCGATTGATTAAGGAGACGTATCCGATTTCAGCGCCCGTGATTTGTTTTACTTCATCCGGAGAAGCCAGACACAGATTCTTCAAGCCGAGCGCCCGTTTGATCTTTTTGTAGGATATGCGCGTATCTCCGCAGATGATGGCAGCTAAAAAACCGTTTTCAGTGTGCAGGATGAATGTCGGAGCCATATTAGCAAGCGCTCCAATGCCCTGAGCGGCACCTTCCGCAGCAGAGTGAATTGTCCGATTGTGACTTAAAATCGTATACGGAACTTGTGCTTTCTTCAGCACCACTTCAAGTTTGCGTAAACGATCCGTTTCCGGTGAGCGTGTGGTCTGCATGGTGGATTTCCTGTGTCAGGAATGGATTTGAATCCAATAGATTTGTAAGGTTTTCCCGTCCGGCTCCTGTATTTCTTTTTCCAGAAGACCACCGCATTTTTCAATCGTTCTCCTTGAAGCGGCATTTTCCTGATAACAGGAAAGCATCACTTTTTTTAATCCGATTTGTTTGGCTTTCTCCAAGATTAGATTCAGCATCTGGACCGCATACCCTTTTTTTCTTTCAGATGGGCAAACGCTGTATCCGATATTTCCGCCAAAGTTTCGCAGATATTCATTGAATTGATGACGAAAATCAATCATACCAATCAATTTGCCATCCGTTTTCCGAAACGCAAAATAGGTACTGGATGGAACCCAACTACTGCGAACAGTTTTTTCATCCGAATTATCACGGATCATCTTCAACCATTCTTCGTACGAATCCATTTTATCCAGTAGCGTGCTTCCATGGATGGAGTATTCCCCATGGTCAAAGTGTTCTTGTTTATAAGCCAATGCAGCCGATTTATGCCGCATTTCCGGAAAAATGAGTTCAATTTCTTCCATGTTCCGCCCGTCCATTATGGAATGTGAGTAATAAAAGAATTTGTCAACGATAACTGTCACTTGCAAAATGAATATTTCTTCAGGTGACGATGCTGTGATTTATCTTGCAAATGATTATAACAAACACTTGATAAAATGGATTTACACGATTTCGCAATTCGAAATTTAAATTTACTTTTGGAGTCAATCAAGAAAATTTGTTATTCTTATGGTTTTACACGAAGTGCAAAACCGTACGAACAGCTATGAATTCTTTTCCTATTTTGAATAACTGATTCAAAATATGGGGAGATATAATTCTCTCTTGATTCGTATGGCTGATAAAAAATTTTATTTACCCGAATGAATCTGTTCGATTTAAGGGAGGAAATAATTATGATAACCAAAACGAACTGGAAGGGTGAACAAGCGGTTCTGTTGTCGACAGATACTGCCTCTGCTGTGATTCTTCCGAAACGAGGCGGAAAAATCGCTTCCTTTTATAACAAAAAGGAGAATTTTGAGTTCCTGTTTCAAAATCCGAAATTCGGTTATTCGGATGCTTCGATCGGGGATTCGTTTGAAGATTTTGAAGCGTGTGGTTTTGATGATGCATTTCCGACCCTTATCGCTGAGACCGTGATGATCGATGGCAATCCGGTGCATTATCCTGATCATGGGGAAATATGGTCGGCTCCCTTTGATCTTACTATGCATGAGGAGGAAGCTGTACTGAATTATCAGAGCAATCTGCTGGGATATACTTATCAGAAACAATTTCAGCTTTCTGATCAAACTCTTCATGGATCCTGGCGGATTGAGAATCAAAGCGATATTGCTTTCCCGTATCTCTGGGCTTTTCATTGTCTTTCAGTCTACCGCAAGAATATGCAGATTCTTTTTCCTAAGGGAACTGAAAAAATCATGAACGGACTGCTCTCAAAACGTCTCGGCTATCCTGGAGCGATCTATGATTTCCCGGAGGATACACCGCTTGGGATAGGCTATGATTTCACAAGGGTTCCGCAGCCTGAAAGCGAATCTTATGAAAAATATTTTGTTTGGGGCAAAGTTCGTGAAGGCCGCATTGGCTACCGATTTCCTAATGAACAGACCGCAATTCAAATTCAATATGATCCGCAAATTTTCCCGTATTTGGGATTCTGGGTGACAGCCGGCGGGTTTCGCGGAGACTATAATTGCGCGCTGGAACCGATGACCAGTTTTTATGACAGTGTTGCGAATGCCGAAAAGAGCGCCACCCTCCGGTTCTTAAATCCGGGTGAATCGATTCATTTTGATATCGATATAACATTTCTCGATACAGAAAACGATTAAGCGAATTTTCAACAGCCGTTCGAGGCATGGACCAACTATCGAATCAAAGTCATTTTTCTTATTGCTGCATCTTCGAGTATTTCCTTAATAGAAATTTTTCCACCTGTTTTTCTCAAATTAGTGTCCTGGAATCTCCAAATTTGAGCGTAAAAAGGGACGATTTTTCAAAAAGCGAGAAACTCAGCTACCCTCCTCGTAATGACAAATTGTCATACGAGCCCACACAGTGGTGAGAATTCTGTCATTGCGAGTTCCATTAGGGGTGATATTTGTCATTGCGAGCCCCGAAGGGGCGTGGCAATCTCCCTGCCCCATTCTGTAAAGGGTGCCACACGAAAAGAGATTGCTTCGTCGGGCTGATGCCCTCCTCGCAATGACAGCGTGTTGGGTTGATGCTCTTCTCACAAAGACAGATTGCCATGCAAGTCACACAGTGGCAAAGTCTGTCATTGCGAGCCCCGAAGGGGTGTGGCAATCTCCCTGCCCCATAATGTAAAGAGTGCCACACGAAAAGAGATTGCTTCGTCGGGCTGATGCCCTCCTCGCAATGACATATTGCCATGTGTGTCTTCCTGAGTATCTTGAATTAGTGCCTTGAAATCTCCAAATTTGAGCGTAAAAAGGGACTTTTTTTCAAAAAGTGAGAAACTCAAGTAGAAAACGATTAAGCGAATTTTCAACAGCCGTTCGAGGCATGGACCAACTATCGAATCAAAGTCATTTTTCTTATTGCCGCATATTCGCATTTTTTTTGGAGATTTTCCCATAAAAAATGAGCACTGTTATCGCCTTTCCCGAAAGAAAGACCAGCGCTCATTTTTCACAAATATTTTGGAAGGTTAAAGAAAAAGTATTTTTCCCTGTTTGATTTACAGCCCGCGAGCTTCTTTAATTTTCTCAAGGAATTTCTTCGCCATATCGGTAATCGATTGAAAGTCACCGGTTTTTGCTCCGCTAATGAGTGCGCCGCCGACACCGACAGCTACTGCGCCGGCTTTGATCCATTCACTGACGTTTTCTAATGAAACGCCGCCGGTCGGCATCATTTGGGCTTGCGGAAGCGGTCCGAGGATGGATTTGATAATTTTTGGCCCGAACAATTCACCCGGGAAAATCTTAATAATATCCACACCGGCTTCCAGATCCATGATCACTTCTCGGATGCTCATTGCCCCGGGCATGACCGGGACACGATAACGGTTGCATAAGCGGACAGTTTCGGAATCAAAAGCAGGTCCGACGATGTATTGGGCACCGGCAAGAATGGCGATTCGTGCAGTTTCGGAGTCCAGAACGGTTCCGGCTCCGATAATGAAATCCGTGGAATCTTTATATTCCTCAGCCAGACGATGAATGATGTCCGTCACACCCGGCACAGTGTAGGTTAATTCGATTCCTGCGACGCCGCCTTTGACGCAGGCATCGGCGACTTTCAATGCTTCTTCAGTATTTTTCGCGCGAATTACGGCAACGAGCCCACATTCTTTCAATTTTGTAATAATCTGTTCTTTTTGCATTTTTTTATCCTGTAATCAATTGTTTCAGTAATCCTTGCAAAATCGGAGGTGTTCTTCTGATTTATCTCTGAATTCTGCCGGAACTGTCTCCTCCCATCAGGCGGAAGATTTCATCTTCCGTTGACAGGTTAAAATCCATTTCCATGGTTTGCTTCAAACAGGCGGCGGCAGTTGCATATTCAATCACCGTTTGCGGATCGAATGCTTTCATCAGTCCGTAAATTAATCCTGCAGCAAAAGAATCTCCTCCGCCGACACGATCAATCAGATGGATTGAATACTTTTTTGACTGGAAACATTTACCATCCGAAAACAGCATGGCAGACCAATTGTTATCTGAAGCCGATATGCTTTCTCGTAACGAGAAGGCGACTTTCTTGAAATGATAGGTATTGATCAGTTGTTCAGCGATACTGACATAGCCCGAATAATCCAGTTTCCCGGAGTTTACATCCGTATTTCCAGGCACAGCGCCCAACACTTTGCAGGCATCTTCTTCATTTCCAATCAGAATATCAACATACTGCATCAAGTTTTTCATAACGGATTGAGCTTTTTCTTCAGACCACAACGCGGACCGGTAATTGAGATCGCAGCTGATCGTTATGCCGGCAGCATGCGCTTTTTGACAGGCTTCTTCGACGACCTGCGGCAGATGCTCGCCGAGAGCTGGTGTGATACCTGTGAAATGGAACCAGTCAGCACCTTGAAAGATGTTGTCCCAATTGAAGTCTGTTGGTTTCGCTTCCGAAATAGCTGTATTTTTTCGATCATAGACAATTTTGGAAGGCCGTTGAGAAGCTCCTTTTTCACAATAGAATACTCCAAGCCGATTTCCGCCATAGGCGATATGGGAAGTCCCTACTGAGAAACGCTTCAGCATGGAAACTGCGCAGGCTGAAATTGCATTGTCAGGCAGCCGCGTGACAAATTCCGTATCGATTCCGTTATTACTTAGTCCGACTAATACATTTGCTTCCGCCCCTGTGTAATTTACATCAAACGAAGCGGCTTGTAAAAACCTTTGATAACCTGGGGGACTGAGTCTGACTAACATATCCCCAAAACCAACTACTTTTCCCATGCTGGATCCTCTTTTAATTATTGGATAAAATTTCGCGGATTCTTCTCGCATTCTCTTCAATTTGGTCAAAACGATTCTCACTCAGAAGTTTCCGGTTGCATAACGAGCTTCCAATGCCGACACCCGTAAAACCAAGACTCATGAATGCTGCCAGATTCTCCATGTTGATTCCGCCGACTGCCATCATCTTGATATGGTTGATCGGCGCCATCACCTCTTTGATATAAGCAGCGCCAAGACTTCCGCATGGAAATAATTTCACAAAATCTGCGCCGGCATGGTGCGCAGTGATGATTTCTGAAGGCGTCATAGCGCCTGGTATTGAAACCATTCCCAGATCTTTCGTATAGCGGATGATTTCTATGTCTGTATTGGGTGAAATGATATATTTAGCTCCTGCATCATAAGCGGCTTTTACCTGATCTCTTGTCAGGACGGTTCCAGCTCCAAAGGCACGTCCAGAGAAGGTTTCATTCAGCATTTGAAGCGCTTCCGATGTTTTCTGAACGCAATGAGGGTCTTGCTGATCGAAGGTGACCTCGACAAGTTGAATGCCGCCTCGTTCAATTGCTGAGACAAATGCTGACAATTCTGCTCCATATACTTTTCGGCAGATTGCAATCACTTTCTGCTGTTCGATTAATGTTTGAATTTCCTGGGCCATAGCAGATTCCTTTTCAAAAAAGATTGAAATCCCGTTCCATAATAAGGAATTATATGCAATCCATAAAAAAGAGTCAATTACAGGTATTCGAAATATGAAATGGATTCTATGTTGTGGTGTTGTTTTTGCCCGGAACGTAAAAACAATATAGCTATTCGTTGGAAAATCGTCAATTTGAAATATTCGCAGAATTTATTTTTGTTCTTATGGTTTTGCGCAAAGCGCAAAACCATAAGAACAAAAAATTTTTTCTCTCTCTATTGGTAATGCATATTTATATTTCAAATTACTGATCATATGTTATTTCGGTTTGGTATATCCCATTCGCAGCGATAACTGTTCTGCCGCTTCACGCATTTTTGCAAGAACAACTTCCTGTTTAAACGCTTTAAACAAATCCAGCCTTGAGACACTCATGGCAGCAATGACTTTGCGAGTAAAATCGTAAATCGGAACTGCCAGACAATAACTGTTTTCGACGTGTTCGCCGCGATCAACAGCATAGCCGTCAATGCGGGCTTGTTCCACTTCTCGTGCCAGTTCTTCGAAGTTCGTGATCGTTTTTGTCGTTCGTTTGACGTATTGGATGTTTTTGCCGAGCTCTTCAAATTCATCTTCCGGCAATTGGGATAATAGCACTTTCCCTAAAGCAGTACAATATACCGGTTCCCGCTTTCCAATGTCATAATACAGACGGATGCTGTTAAATTGTTCAATCCGCTCCAAGTACATGACTTCATTCTGATCCAAAACACCGAGATAGGAAATTGCGTTGAAAGTTGATGCGATGTTGTGCATAATTGGCACTGCTTCGGTTTTTAAGACAATTTTATTGAGATATATACTGGAAATTTCGACAAATTTATACCCAAGCATGTACAGGTTGGTTTGTTCGTTCTTTTCAATCAGATGGCGTGGGATGAACGAGCTTAAAATTCTGTGTACAGTGCTCTTCGGCAGATCAGTTCTGCGGGCTAATTCGGTGATGCTGAGCCCTTTTTCGGAAGTGGCTAATTGTTCTATAATGTCCAATGCTCTGTCAATGACTTGTACGTGAGATGTTTCCATATTTTACCCTTTGGTAAATGTTTCGATATCAAGAATAATTGCAAAGTATAGCATAGAATCCGCATGATGGAACAATGTTACGCACTCATTTTTTTTATGGATTCCTGAATAACCTGATTTGTCACAACCATTTTATGATTTTTATCCTGTTTATCGGTTTTTCTATCAAATCTTCGATTTTAAGAGATATTCGATGCTTGAAAGCCGATATAAATTATGATATACTCCAAAATAATGAAATGCAATACCATAATGTGGAACAACTTTTTTGACCCGACACGATCTTTCGTTCTGAACACAATATTATAAAAAATTGATTTCAAATTTTGCCGATATTCTCTTTTCATATGAAGAACCAATCTCCATTTCAAATTGCCATCATGTCAGATACGTTCTTCTCAATGTTTTAGAAAACATCTAATTGTGGCAGAAATGGTTCTTTTTTATCGTACAATGGAATTACAGCAAATCCTTTTGCTGAAAACAAATAGAAACTATGGAGGAAACTGTTATGAAGAAGATTAATGTTATTTTATCTGTTCTTGTTCTTTTTACATTACTGATCAGTGTTGCATCTGTCACCGCAGCTGAGACTGGCAAAACATTGAAAATCGGCGTGGTCAGCCCGATTTCCGGAAGTGCCGCATTAGCTGGCAAATACATTGTCAATGGTGTGAAGCTGCTTGAGAATGAACTTAACGCTGCTGGCGGCGTCATGAATAATGGCGTTCTCTACCCGATTGAATTTGTTTATGAAGACAATGAAGCAAAAGAAGACATCACAACCAATGTCTATCAAAAGCTGATTTACCAGGATGAAGTTATCGGCATTGTCGGACCGGATATGTCTAAATGTATTCTGGCAGCCGGAACGATTGCACAATCCGCCGGATGCCCGGCTATCGGAACATTCACGACGAATGTTGCTGTAACCCAAATTGGTGATTATCTGTTCCGTGCCTGTTTCATTGATCCTTTCCAGGGTCAGGTTGCAGCTACCTTTGCATGGGGCGAAGGCTACAAAACCGCTGCAGTGCTTTATAACAATGCGGATGCTTACAGCAAAGGACTTTATGAGGCTTTTGTACAATCCTATGAAGCGCTTGGTGGAAAAATTGTCGAAACACAGGCTTACAGTGGCGCAGATGTCAAGGATTACAACGTCCAATTGACAAAAATCGCAGCGGCGAAACCGGAATGTGTCTTTATGCCGAATCTGTTAAATGAAGTTCCGCTTCAGATCCAGCAAGCACGTGCCAATGGCATTACCGTTCCGTTGATCGGTGGCGACAGTTGGGATACACCTGAAGTTGCGCAGGTTGCCGGTGCTGAAAATATTAAAGGTTCAGTTTATATTTCAGCATTCTCCCCCGATAACCCGGATCCGATCGCTCAGAAATTCGTCAATGACTTCAAGACTGCTTACAATGGCGATGTACCGAACTCCAACGCCGTATTGGCTTATGAAGCGGGTGCAATGTTAGTTGAAGCGATTAAGAATGCCAAGACCGTCGATCGAGCAGGAGTTCGTGACGCACTTGCACAGATCCAGGGTTTGGCGCTGCCTTCCGGTATCGTCACTGTAGGTGAGGATCGTAATCCGATCAAAGGCGCTGCAATCCTTCAATACAATGACCAGGGTGTTGCAACATTCCTCAAGAATGTAAATCCGTAATCAATCCTATTTGCAAGTTGGAAATGCCTGCCGATCTTGTTTCAGCGGCAGGCATTTTACAATATTTCGACCGAAATCAATAAAAAAATGGAGGTATCGATTTGTCCACCCTGATGCAATTTTTGGTTTATGGACTTCAATTAGGCAGCGTTTATGCTTTGCTGGCTCTCGGATATACCATGGTGTATGGTATTGTGGGTATGATCAATTTTGCTCATGGCGATTTCTTGATGATTGGGGCTTTAGGTACATTTTTTCTTGCTCAAGCCTTTTCATCGTTTGCCGTCAACGGTACCTATTCCGGATTGATTGTGGCTTTGATCCTGTTTACTGCGATGGTGGGAACCGGATTGATCGGTGTAGGTGTGGAAGCAATTGCTTATAAACCGCTGCGGAATCGTCCAAAAATGTCGGCTTTAATTACGGCAGTGGGCGTTTCTATGTTCCTTGAGAATTTTCCCCGTGCTTTACCATTTATCGGTCCCTCTCCCCGTTCATTTCCGAT
This sequence comes from Flexilinea flocculi, assembly GCF_001192795.1. Lineage (GTDB taxonomy): Bacteria > Chloroflexota > Anaerolineae > Anaerolineales > Anaerolineaceae > Flexilinea > Flexilinea flocculi. The sequence continues at coordinate 160,083 of NZ_DF968181.1, forward strand.
GTTATTTCCCACAAAACGATTCCAAATTCAAGGGGTTATGATCAGCACTACACAAATTATCATGATCGTCTTATCACTGGTATTCATGTTCATCTTATATAATGTTGTCAATCGAACGAAAATTGGCAGCCAAATGCGGGCATGCAGTATGGATAAGGATGCTGCTCAGTTAATGGGAATCAATATCAACCGAGTGATTTCAATCACATTTTTCATCGGCGCTGCGCTGGCTGCGGCAAGCGGAATTTTTTACGCCAGCATTTATCCTCAGGTGGATGTATATATGGGCGGATGGCTGGGTACGAAATCTTTCATTGCGGCAGTTATCGGCGGAATTGGGGATATTCGCGGAGCAATGCTCGGCGGATTTATTATGGGAATCACAGAAATCTTAGCAACTTCTGTCAATTCAAATCTCGGATATGCCATCGGTTTTGTGATTCTGATCCTGATTTTATTATTTAAACCTGCCGGAATCATGGGCAAGCTGACGATTGATAAAGTATAAAGGGGCGATACGATGAAACCATTAATTCGAAAGCTTTTGCCTATTCTGGGTGTCGTTGCACTTTATTACCTGATTATGTATCTCAAATCGATTAAAGTCATGAACCCGTATCATATTCAGGTACTGATGTTTGCCGGTGTGAATATTATGATGACGATCAGTTTGAACATCGTCAATGGTTTCACCGGACAGTTTTGTATCGGCCATGCCGGTTTTATGTCTCTGGGCGCCTACGGGGCATCGATTGTCACTACGATGATTTTTGGAGGCTTTTCAGTGGCTCCCAATCTTCGAATTCCAGTTTTCCTTCTAGGATTACTGGCAGGAGGGCTGGTGGCAGGCGCTGTTGGTCTTCTGATCGGTATCCCGACGTTGAAATTAAAAGGAGATTATCTGGCGATTGTTACGCTGGCTTTTGGCGAAATCGTACGGGCTACGCTGCGGTTGATTGAACCGATAGGTGCTGCCAGAGGTATGATCGGTATTCCACCATATACGAATTTTGCCTGGGTTTTATTCTTTGTTGTATTAACGCTGATTGTGGCACGGAATTTTATTTACTCAAAACATGGAAGGGCTTGCATAGCCATTCGCGATAATGAAATCGCTGCCGATGCGATGGGAATTAATACAACCAAATATAAAATCATTTCTTTTGTTTTTGCTGCCTTTATCGCAGGTGTCGCTGGTGGATTGTATGCGCATATTATGTCTTTCATCCAACCGGATACCTTCAGTTTCGTTAAATCGAGTGATTTGCTGGTGTATCTGTACGCAGGCGGTACTGGATCTTTGACCGGTTCTGTTCTTGGCGGTCTGCTTTTAACTGTATTGCCGGAAGCACTGCGGACTTTTGGCAATCTAGTGAATTGGAGAATTGTGATTTATGCTGTGACTTTGGTTATCATCATGCTGTACCGACCGCTTGGTTTGTGCGGCGGAAAAGAGCTTCCTTTATTAAAGATCAACCGCAAACATTTATATGAGAAAAGCATTTTCAGCAAAAAATCCGTTCATCCGTCTGAGACGCCAAATTAGAAAGAGAGGATCAACCGATGTCTATTTTAGAAATTAAAAACCTTTCTATTGAATTCGGCGGATTAAAAGCGGTTGATGATTTCAACCTTTCCTTGGAGGAGGGTGAAATTATTGCGATTATCGGTCCAAATGGAGCTGGAAAAACAACAATTTTTAATATGCTGACCGGTATTTATGCGCCGACAAAAGGTTCGATTGAGCTCAATGGCGAAAGTCTGCTCGGTTTAAAACCTTATCAGTTTGCGCAGAAGGGTATTGCGCGTACGTTTCAGAACATTCGTTTGTTTGCAGCATCGACAGTAATTGACAATGTAAAAATGGCATATACCCATCAATGTAAAGAGTCTTTTTTTGAATGTATCTTCCGTACTCCGAAAATGGTTGAGGAAGAACGCAAGATCGATGAACGGGCGATGGACTTACTGAAAGCGTTCGATCTGGAAAGTAAAGCTGATATTCTTGCAAAAAATCTTCCCTATGGAGCACAGCGCCGCCTGGAAATTGTGCGCGCATTGATGCTTGAGCCGAAAATTCTACTGCTGGATGAACCGGTTGCCGGTATGATCACAACAGAGTTGGATGACATGGCAAAAATGGTCCGTGAATTGCGCGACAAACTTGGACTGACGGTCATTCTGATTGAGCATCATATGAATTTTGTGATGCCTATTGCAGACAGAATTAAAGTATTGAATTTTGGTGAAACGATTGCTGAAGGATCAGCCGACGAGGTTCAGAATAATCCGGATGTTATTGCCGCATATTTAGGAGGGGGATACAAAAATGTCATCACGAATGCTTGATGTTAAAGACCTCGCAGTCTCTTACGGCATGATCACTGCGGTTAAAGGCGTATCCTTCAACCTGGATGAAGGTGAAATTGTTGCGCTGATCGGTGCAAACGGCGCCGGAAAATCTACCATTTTAAGAACCATTTCCGGTTTGGAAAGAGCTAAATCGGGCAGCATTCAATTTCTGGGAAAAGAATTAACCAAAATGCCTGCTCATAAGATCGTGGAAGCTGGAATTGCTCATGTGCCTGAGGGGCGGCGTGTTTTTCCCCGCCTGACTGTGAAAGAGAATCTCATGCTTGGGGCGAATATTGTCAAAGAACGTTCAATCATTCAACAACGTTTGGAACGTACGTATCTGACTTTTCCCCGGCTCAAAGAACGGCAGGCACAATTAGCCGGCACACTGTCCGGCGGCGAACAACAAATGCTGGCGCTGGGACGAGCGCTTATGACCGGCGGCAAGCTCATGCTTTTAGACGAACCATCCATGGGGCTGGCACCGATTATTGTAGAGGATATTTTTCGAATTATCAAAGAAATCAATGAAGCAGGAACCAGCATTCTCCTGATCGAGCAAAATGCGTTCCTTGCTTTACAGACTGCATCCCGTGCTTATGTTTTAGAGACAGGATTAATATCCATCGAAGGAAAATCATCAGATCTGCTGAAAGATGATCGAGTGCGTGAGTCTTATCTGGGTGCGTAGTTGTGAAGGAATTTTCAAGTCTCATGAGATTGCAATGCTTATCGACTGACGCACATAATGCGTCGTAATTCAGTAATTCGAAATATGAAAAGAATTCTTTGTTGTTCTTATGCTTTTACACAAAGCGCAAAACCATAAGAACAACAAGTTTTCTTCCTTTATTTGAAAAGCCAATCCAAATTTCGAACTGCTGGTCGTAATAAAAGAATGGAGAAAAAAAAGGAAACGATTGATATGGAACTATCAAAAATAGCCCAAAATTTAGGCGGATCTGCAATTCGCCAGATGTTTAACGAAGCTTTGAAAATGACGGATACAATCAGTTTTACCGTTGGAGAACCGGATTTTATTACACCGAAACCGATTATCGACGAAGCTTGCCTGAATTGGCAGAAAGGCCTGACCCATTACACACCGAATGCCGGCGTCCTTTCGCTGCGGCAGGAAATTGCAAAATATGAAACACGATTAAATCCGGATCCGGAAAGTCAAATTATTGTAACCTGCGGCGCAACCGAAGCAATTCAAATGGCGCTTTTTACAATTGTCAATCCCGGCGATGAAGTTATTGTTGTCACGCCTGCCTGGCCGAATTATTTTGGGCAAATCGGTATGTGTGGAGCAATTTTAAAAGAAGTCCCAGCTCGGGAAGAAAATCATTTCGTACCTGATATTGACGATATTAAAAAAGCCATTACCAGTAAAACAAAAGCGATTATTTTAAATTCTCCATCAAACCCGACTGGCGCTGTAATCGACGCGGATACGATGAAACAATTGGCTGATCTGTTCCGCAGCCATGATATTTTTATCATTGCCGACGAAGTGTATAATCGCCTGGTTTATGATCAGGAGCAGTATTGCAGCATCACTTCCTTTGAAGGGCTGGAGGATAAGATCATTTATATCAACAGTTTCTCAAAGATGTTCGCCATGACAGGATGGCGTCTCGGCTACGCTGTCAGCAAGCCGGATATTATTCGGAACATGACCAAACTGCATGAAAACGGCGCTTCCTGTTTGCCTGCACCCAGCCAGATTGCCGCTGCCACTGCGCTTCGGTTTCATCAGGATGAAATTGAAAAAATGCGCAGCATTTATGAAAGGCGACGCAATATCATATGCGGGCTGATCAATCAAATTGATGGTATTTCCTGCAAGACTCCCAAAGGAGCTTTTTACGTCTTTGCTAATATTACAAAAACAGGTATGCGATCTGAAGATTTTTGTATGAGTTTACTCAAGAAAACCGGAGTGGTTACGGTACCTGGTTCCGGTTTTGGAGAGAGCGGAGAAGGATTTGTGCGATTTACGTATGCAACCTCTGAGGAAAATATTCAGGAGGGTCTGAAACGGATCAAAGGATTTGTCGAAGCGTTATAAAGGAAGATTCAAGTATTCTTAAATTACGGATAGTTTTTCGTATATAGAACGGAAAATCGTTATTCTTTTATTTATTCTTTTTATGAACACCAAAAAGAATAATGATGAATCCACCTTATATTACGAACGATTAAGAAGGGTTAAAACGAATGGAAAAGATTGTCTGTTTTGGCGAAATAATGATGCGGCTGAATCCGGAAGGATATCTGCGTCTGGTACAGGCAGACCGGTTGATGGTTTCCTTTGCCGGAGGTGAAGCCAATGTCGCCGTATCGCTGGCGAATTATGGAAAAGATGTTTCTTTTGTGACGAAAATTCCTGATCATGAGCTCGGACAGGCATGTGTCAATGAACTGCGCAGGTTTGGCGTAGATACTTCAAAAATTATTCGCGGTGGAAAACGTCTCGGTATTTATTTTGTAGAAAAAGGTGCGTCACAGCGCGGGTCTAAAGTGATTTATGATCGGGAAAATTCTGCAATCGCGCTTGCGGATCCTTCTGAATTCGACTGGAAAAAGATTTTTGATGGTGTTTGCTGGTTCCATTTTACTGGTATTACACCGGCATTGAGTGATAAGATGGCAGCGGCTTGTGAGGAAGCCTGTAAAACTGCAAAAGAAATGGGCATTCGAATCAGTTGCGATTTAAATTACCGTAAAAAACTCTGGACTCGAGAAAAAGCCGGGCAGGTCATGAGCGGACTGATGAAATATGTGGATGTCTGTATCGCCAACGAGGAGGATGCTGCGGATGTCTTTGGTATCAAATCGGAAGATACCGATGTAGTATCCGGGAAATTGTCAAAAGAAGGATATATTCAGGTTGCGGAGACATTGTCAAAACGTTTTGGCTGTAAAGAGGTTGCCATCACGCTGCGCACCAGTATTTCTGCTAATGATAATCAGTGGGCAGGGATGCTATATCGGAATGGTCAGACCTGGTTTTCTAAGGAATATCTGATTCATATCGTGGATCGCGTGGGGGGCGGTGACGCTTTCGGCGGCGGACTGATCTATTCAGAATTGGAAGGGATGGAGCCGCAGGATGTGATTGAATTTGCCGTTGCTGCTTCCTGCCTGAAGCAATCGATCGAATTTGACATGAATCAGGTATCAGTTGCGGAGGTGAATGCGCTCATGAAGGGCAATGCAACCGGCAGAGTGCAGCGGTGATTCTTGCTGGGAAAAAGCTGATTTTTAAAGGAAGTATTTGGACGATCCGTAAAAACAATCAATAAAAAACAACACAAATACAAATAATTTCATCTGTATATTAAATCACTGGAAAAACAAAAAGGAGAGCTGCAGAATTCTGTTGCTCTCCTTTGTTTTCATGGGACAGGAGAGTGCTTCACCACGATGTGGCTCGCAATGACAAGAATCGATGCGCTGGCAATGACAAACCTTGCTACTTGTATAACTCGGCAATGAGAAGATTCACTGCAATCGGATTCACATGGTACTCTGTCTTTGCGAGGATGGTAGAAACCCGACGAAGCAATCTATATTCAGTCTGTCATTCCTGATCAACCGTAACGGTGTATCTTTGTTCAGCAGATTTTTCTGCTGCAAAGATGACTTTCATGGCTTTCATGGCTTCCCGGCCTGAGATTGCGGGAGGCGTTTTCTTCAGCAGGCAATCGATGAAGGTATCGATAACCATCGTATTGGTCCTGCCCCCGGAAGTCTGTTCTTTGTTGGATGTCATCTGATCCAGCTCATAGCAAATTCTTGAACCGTCTTTTTTCTCGACGATCAGCGCATATTTAGGGTCATTGTAGCAGCGGATGATGCCATCGGTTCCATACAAAATGGTCGAATTGTCCTCATTTCCATAGAATGTCCAACTGACATGCATCGTGCCAATCACTCCACCGCGTGTGCGATAGATACAAAACGCGTTGTCATCAACCTGGATCGGTGAACCGTCGGGATATTTTTTATCCAGCGTACTAACATGTGCTGTCACTTCAGTTATCACGTCACCGGTCAGAAAATGAATGAGATCTGTTTTATGTACGCCCAAATCCGCCATCGCGCCAAAGACAGCGCGTTTTTTATCGAAGAACCAGGAATTCTTCTGCCCGGTCCAGCCTTCAGGACCCGGATGCCCAAATGTCGTCCGGAAGCTCAGTAATTTTCCAATCTCTCCTGCTTGAATCAGCTCCCTTGCTTTTACATGAGCGCGAGCCAGGCGTTGATTCTGTCCGATCATTAAGTATTTACCGCTTTTTTCTGCTGCCAAAACCATCGCTTCACAGTCCTCAAGTGTGGTAGCCATCGGCTTTTCACATAGGACATGGACACCGGCTTCAAGTGCCTTTATGGAGATAGCGGCGTGAGCGATATTGGCAGCGCAAACGCTGACGGCGTCAAGATCACTGGCAAGCAGTTCATCGATGGTATCAAATGCTTTTCCGCCGTATTTTTGTGCGAAACTATCTGCTCGACCTGGAATTTCATCAAAAAATGCTGCCAATTTGCAGTTTGGATTTTCTGCATATTCTGGCGCATGCCTTACCTCAGCGATTTTTCCACACCCGATAATACCGATCCTGTACATTTTTCAATCTCCTGCAGTCATTTAAAGTTCAATCCAGATTTTCAAAAACCATCAGGATTTTTTCTAATCACTGTTTCTACAGTTATTTACTTTTATTCTGAACGTTTTGGAGCAGAACTGCGACGATGATGATCGCTCCACTGATTGCGCCGTTAAGAAATGTCGGGACGTCTGCCATGGTCAGAATGTTGTTGATGATTTTAAACATCAGAGCGCCCAGAAAAGTTCCGATTATTTTTCCGCGCCCGCCTGTCATGGAGGTACCACCGATCGCCACGGCTGCAATGACTTCCATCTCGTAGGCGTTGCCAGCGCTGGCAGCTGCTACTGCCATTACACGGGATGCATACAACCATCCGGAAAAACCACAGAGCAGTCCGGTGATCATAAAGACGATGATCTGAATACCTTTGACATTGACACCGGCAAGGCGTGCGGAATTTGTATTGCTGCCGACTGCATAGATATGTTTTCCCAATTTTGTCTGCCGCATAATGATCCCGAATAGAATCGAGAACACAATAAACATGATCATAGGATAGGGAATTTTGAATCCGAAGATCCGGATACTGCCGGCAGCAACAAGGCGGAAAGTATCAAAATTTGTATTGCTGACGGTAAAAGGTCCACCCTGTCCCCATTGGTTAATCAGTGAACGGCAGATACTCTGCATTGCCAGCGTGGCAATCATGGCAGGCATATTACCTTTTGCCACCATCAGACCGTTTAAAGATCCGATCAGGGTTCCGAGAAGAAGACAGAATGCAAACATCAGCCAGATGCTGTTTGTAAAATTCAATACAACAATTCCCAGACCGGAAATAATGGCGACCTGTGCCCCCACAGAAATATCGATCTGGCCTGCTGAAATCACCATGCTCATTCCCAGAGCGATAATTCCTGTAGTTGCAGTTTGCACAAAGATATTAATAATATTGCTCCATCGCAGGAAATTCGTATTGACGCTGACAGCCAGGATCAGGAGCAGGATAAAAGAAAGCCAGTAGCTGTATTCTGCAAATAATTTTTTGATGAGATCTTTAAATGAATATTTTTGAAATACACTAACCATTTTTTACCGCCTCTAAATTTGCTCCAGTAGAATAGTACATAATACTCATTTCGGTTATTTCATCCCGATTTAACCTGGCATTAATTCTGCCTTTGTATAAAACAATACAAGAATCGGCAACCTTATGAATTTCCGGAAATTCGGAACTGAAAACGATAATAGCTTTTCCATTTTTTGCCAGTTCGATGATCAAACGATAAATTTCAAATTTTGTTCCGACATCGATCCCTTGAGTCGGATTATCAAAAAGCAGAATGTCTGCATCCGCCTCAAGCCATCGGCCAAGAATCACTTTCTGCTGATTTCCACCGGACAATGATGTGATTGGATTTTTCGGCTGATCGGTCTTAATGGAGAGTGCTTTCTGTTGGCGTAAAAATCGCTCTTTCTCTCTTCGGCTGTCGATCAGCAGACGTTTGAATTTGGTGTTGAAGAATGCCATCGAAATATTGTCATAAATCGAGAGATCATTGTGGATGCCGCGTTCCTTGCGTGATCTTGGAACCATGCCGATGCCATTTTTCATGTGGTCGATAATGGTGCTTCTCTGTTTCAGCGTATGATTTTTTACCTGCAGGGTTCCAGTATACTCTTCAGCGCCGAACAAGGCATCTGCCAGCAGATCACGGCCGGATCCCTGCAGACCGGTAATTGCCAGGATTTCTCCCTTGTGCAGATCAAAACTGATATCAAAGAAAGATTTCCCCGACAAGTTTTTTACAGAAAGGATGACTTCCTCTTGTCCATAATACGGCTTATTTAAGAATTCTTCGTCAGCCAAATGACGACCGATCATCAGTTCTGTTGCCTGTTGTTCATCAATTTCTGCAAATTTTCCGTGTGCGACCAATTTCCCATCACGCATAATATAGTAAATATCGCAGATTTCAAACAGCTCCGGCATCTTATGAGAAATATAGATAAAACTGACCCCTTCAGTTTTAAGCTGCCTCATAATATCAAATAATCTTTTAATTTCTTTTGTTGCCAGAGCCGTTGACGGCTCATCCATGATGATCAGGTCGCATTTGAATAACAAAGCACGCGCAATTTCAACAAGCTGCCTTTCGGCTGGCTGCAGTGTACTGACAATCGCATTCGGATCAATTTGTACCTGCATACGTTCGAAAACCTTCAGACAACGGTTGATCATTTCTTTCTTATTCAGCAGTCCGTTTTTTCGGAGTAATTCTTCCGAAAGGAATATGTTTTCAAAAACACGTAAATCATTGCAGAGGCTGATTTCCTGATGGATAAAACGGATACCCATGCGCATCGCGTGCAGTGCATTGGAAATTTGTACTTTATTGCCATCGATAAAAATTTCACCTTCGTCCGGGGGAAATGTCCCCGCAAGCACATTCATCAAGGTTGTTTTTCCTGCTCCGTTTTCCCCAAGTAAACCGATGATTTCACCCGAGTTAACTGTAAAATCGATATGATCAACCGCTCTGACGGGCCCGAAATCTTTAACGATTCCTTTCATCTCTATGAGCAAATGAATCACCTCCCTTTATCATGTTGGTATATTAATTGTAATTGAAAACTGATTGACAAATTTTTCGAATCAGTAAGTTGAAAAATGAACATAATTTTTTCAAATTGAGATCACAATGTTGTTGCGATTTTTTTTGCGCGAAACGGAAAAATAATACAACAATAATTATGATTTTTCATATTTTGAATCGCTGATTCAGCAGTGATTCCCATATATGGGTAAGATTCCTGTCGATGAATACGTTCCGCTTAATTACCCCTGTTCAAAAATGCTTCTCAAAAAAGCAAAATGATGATGGATATAGGAAAGCCGTCCGGCTCACTGCCGGACGGCTTCTGCCTGAACTTTTAAAGTTTCAGGTTAGTTCATAGAAATACTGTATCGTTCTTCAAATTCCTTGCTTGCACGGAAAGCCTCGACCGTATTTTTGTCGATCTCGATGGACGGGATCAAGAAAAGCTGTCCATTGATATCCTGTCCTGCATATTGTTGTCCTTGAGCAGCGGCAACACCCAGACGGATGGCTTCGCGAATGAAGGATGGGCTGAAGAAATAGGTATCGAGCTCAATTCCGTTTGCAACCGGTTTATCAAAGGTCGCCAGTGTTTCACGTCTTCCGCCGACACCAGTCATCAATTTGATATTCAGTTTTGCTGCCGGATCGCTGCCAAAATAGTTGTTCAGAGCAACGACAATACCGTCAACGACTTCATCATCATGGGTGACGATCAGATCCAGATCCTCAATTTCTTTGGCGTCCGCTGTCGTCAGCCAGTTTTCCATTTGTTCCTGGGCTTTGGCGTTGGACCAGTCGGTTTGATAATCCGCCTGAACCTGTTTGAATTGAGCGGCATATTCGGATGCTGCGATAACATCATCCATACCTTTGGAGCGCTGAATGGAAACAGTCGAGCTGTCACCGATGAACCGCAGATAGGTGATGGTTTCGCCTGCTTTTAATTGTTCAGCAAAATACTTCAGCAGATATTCACCCATCCATTTACCAATGGTCTCATTGTCGCCCATGATTTCTGCTGTCGGTTTGAAACCATCGATCAGTCGATCATAGATGATCAATTTCACGCCGGCTTCCATAATGGTGGTGGCTGCATTCTTTAACTGTTCTCCTTCGAGTGGCCATAAGACGATACAATCCGGACCCCATTCCAGAATCGTTTCAATGGCTGCGATTTGTTTGGCTGCTTCACCGCCGACCTCAAATTTGTATTCAAAGCCAATTTCCTTGGATAATTTTTCGAGTTCAGCACGTGCATGTGCAACACTTTCGCCCGTGAAGCCATGATCTGCATCCGGAGTAACGACACCGATTTTAAAAGAATCGGCTGCAGAGACAACACCCGTTATTGCCATAGCAAGAACGAGCACAATAGATAAGACAAACAATTTCTTCGACATATTTTCTCCTCCTAAATCAAAATTCTTAATCAACGGTTTACCATCATTAGTTAACCGTGATTTTTAATAGTTATGGCCTGGGACCAGTCGAATCTCGAATAATCATCCGATATGGAAGGATTGTTTCCAAAGGAATCGATTCGTTTTGTTCGAGTTTTCTGCACAGTAATTCAGTGGCTTTCTGTCCCAGACTGTAGCATGGTTGTGCCACAGTGGTAATTTTCGGCGTAAACATGGAAGTCTGTTCCACATCATCGAAACCGACGATGGATATATCTTCTGGAATGCACATTCCCATGATTTTTGCCGTATTGACTGCACCGATCGCGAGTACATCGGAAATGCAGAATAAGGCGGTAGGACGATCTGATTGCGTGAGTAGTTTTTCAGCAGCTCTGCATCCGCTCTGATAGTTGTAATCTTTTCCTGCAAAAGCGACATAGCGGTCCGTAGATTCAAGCCCTGCTTCGCGGAGGGCATCTTTATATCCTTTCAAACGATTTTCAGTTGAAAGATATTTGTTGACACTGCTGATCATGCCGATTTTTTTGTGGCCAAGAGCGATTAAATAGCGAACTGTTTCGACTGCAGCATGATAGTTATCGATCGAAACGCGGGAAATATCCAAATCCGGATCATATTCACAACATTGGATTATCGGAAACTCTTCAGCATATTCGGATAACCAATGCTGCCCCTTTTCCGATGCCAGAAGAATTGCTCCGTCTGCCTTATGTTTATACAGCATGTCTAAAGTTTTTTTGATCTGTTGGGTTTCATCTGTGGTGTTGCAGACAAAAGAACTATAGTTCATATCCCGGCTCAGATCGCATATTCCGGAAATGATATTGGAATAAAACGGATTTGTCATATTTGGAGTCAGAATGAGGATTGTTCTCGTCCGTTTTTTTCGAAAATTGCGGGCAAGGACATTCGGTTCATATCCGAGTTTTTTGACAGCCCTGATAACTGTATTCGTTGTCGGCTGGCTGATCGTTCCGGTGTTGTTCAGCACGCGCGAAACCGTTGAGGCGGAGACATTTGCTTCTTTTGCAACATCGTTGATCGTAACCATCATTTTGATCCTTTATGAAATCGATCGAATTTACATCAACAGGTATTTGCTTATAAAAACATGCAATCGTTTGCATTGTTTATTTGTAGTGTAAATGATTTTTATTAACTTGTAAATAAATAAAAGTCACAGAATATTTTGTGCAAATGTCATGATTCAAGTTCTTTTGTACGAATGGAACCTCTTAAAAATTTCCAATAAACCAGATAAATTGGAAAGTTATCTTTTCTCATTTGATGGAAGATTGCTTTCCTTTGAGGGGCTTGCACGGCTGTCTGTCATTGCGAGGAGGCGTTAGCCCGACGAAGCAATCTGTTTTCATGGCGAATAAAGAAGGAAAATTTGTTGTTCTTATGACTTTACCCTTCGCGTAAAACATAAGAACAACAATGAATTCTTTTCATATATCGAATTGCTGGCGGGGCAATGAATACCGTGAAAATACGTTAAAATTAGGACATCTTTTGGAGGATTAAAAATGTCATTTGCCCATCTGCACGTTCATACCGAATACTCTCTTCTGGATGGTTTTTCTAAAATCAATAAATTAATTACACGTGTCAAAGAGATGGGGATGCCTGCTGTGGCGATTACTGATCATGGAACGATGTTTGGTGTGGTCGATTTTTTTCAGACAGCAAAAAATGCGGGGATAAAACCGATTATCGGTTTGGAAACCTATATGGCTTCCGAAAACATGAAAGTGCATGAGGCTCAGGAAAAGTCTTCAACGCATTTGTTGCTGCTGGCTGAAAATGATCAGGGTTATCAAAATTTGCTGCAAATTGCTACGGCTTCTCAATTGGAAGGATACTACTATCATCCGCGGATCGACCATGACTTTCTTGCATCTCATTCCGAAGGGTTGATTTGTACTTCAGGTTGTATGGCTGCTGAAATTCCCCGCAGTATTCTTCAAATGAATCTCCAGGCTGCGCGTGAAAAATTGGACTGGTATTTACAGGTTTTCGACAGAGATCATTTTTTTATTGAGCTTCAGGATCATGATATTCCTGAAATTAAAAAGATGAATAATTCGCTGATTGATCTGGGAAAAGAATATAACCTGCAGTTTGTTGCAACGAATGACATTCATTATGTCGACCCGGATGATTGGAAATACCAGGATATTATGCTTGCGATCCAAACGGGTTCACGCTTGAGCGATACCAATCGATTTCGCATGTCAGACAAGACGTATTATTTACGATCTCCGGAAGAAATGGAACGACTTTTCGGTCATATACCGGGGGCGATTGAAAACACGCTGAAAATTGCCGAGCGCTGTAATATTGACCTTACTCAAAAAGAGTATCATCTGCCGATTTTTCCTGTTCCAAAGGGAGAGACCCCTCAAACGACACTGCGTAAACTCTGCGAAAATGGTCTGAGAGAAAAATATGGCGATCGTGTTGAAAGTGATCCAGCTGTACGCGAACGGATAGAAAAAGAACTTAATATCATCCATACCATGGGCTTTGATGCCTATTTTTTGATTGTATATGATTTGGTTCGTCATGCAAAAGAAAATAATATCTGGTATAACGTTCGCGGATCGGGAGCTGGCTCCATGGTGGCGTACACACTTGGAATTACTCCCGTTGAGCCTTTATCATTCAAATTAATCTTTGAACGTTTTCTGAATCCGGAACGAATTTCGATGCCGGATATTGATCTGGATATCCAGGATGATAAGCGGTTCAAACTTCTTGAGTATTGTTCACAGAAGTATGGCGCAGATCATGTAGCTCAGATCATAACGTTTAATACATTGGGTGCGAAAGGTGCTGTCAGGGATGTTGCCCGAGTGATGGATATTCCGCTTCCCGAAGTGGATCGAATCTGCAAATTGATCCCGTCTGGCACAAAAATGCCGGTCAGTGGAAAGTCGATTACTTTAGCGAATTGTCTGGAAGAAATCCAGGAATTTCGTGATGCCATTCAGGCGCAACCAATTCTGACAGAGTTGGTGACGACAGCTTCTGAAATGGAGGGTATCACGAAAAGTGTTGGCACCCATGCTGCTGGCGTCATCATTACCGATTATCCGATTGTAAAGTATGCCCCGTTACATCGGCCGACAAACGGAACAGAAGACAATCCGATCAAATCCGTATCTCAATTCGAAATGAATGTTGTGGATACGATGAAATTATTGAAAATTGATTTTCTGGGACTTGCGACATTAACCGTTATGCAGAAATGCTGCCAGATGATTGAAAAACGACATGGCATTCATTACACACTATCCAACATTCCGACCGATGATCCGGAGACTTTTGATTATATCAGCGCCGGTCATACGGCAGGGATCTTCCAACTGGAAGGCGGAGGGATGACGCGGTATGTGATGGAAATGAAACCGCGCAATCTGGATAATATCATTGCGATGGTAGCGCTGTACCGTCCGGGTCCGATGCAATTTATTCCGGATTATATTGCCTGTCTGCATGGGAAAAAGGAACCAGAATATCGACATGAACGTTTGAAGCCCATTTTTTCTGATACTTTCGGTATTCCGGTTTATCAGGAACAGATTATGTTTGCAGCGATGGATCTTGCTGGTTACACGGCGGCAGAATCTGACAGTCTTAGAAAAGCGATCTCAAAAAAGAAAAAGAAAGATATTGAACTGCATCGGAAAAAGTTCATTGATGGCTGCATAAAAAATGGCATTGAAGAGAAGACAGCGGTCGATATTTTTTGTGACTGGGAACAATTTGCGAACTATGGGTTTAATAAAAGCCACGCTGCAGATTACGGTGTTCTGGCAGTACAAACTGGATTCTTAAAAACTCATTATTTTATTGAATACATGACAGCATCATTGGATGCCAACCTCAGCGATTCGGCAAAAATCGCCTATTACATCAATGAATGTAAAATCCATGGAGTGGACGTTCTGCCCCCTCAAATTAACTCGAGCTTTTGGGGCTTTTCTGTGGAAGACGATCCGGACGGAAAAAGCAGAATCCGGTTTGGAATGGGTGCTGTAAAAAATGTTGGCCAGAATGCTGTTGAGGCGATTGTCGAAGAACGGGAAAAGAATGGACTTTTTAAGAATTTAGATGATTTTGCAGAAAGACTGGATTTACGGATGGTCGGGCGCAGAGCGCTGGAATGTCTGATTAAAGTGGGTGCTATGGATCAATTCGGTGAACGTGGATCATTGCTGGCAAGTCTGGATGCGATAATTAACACCTGTGTTGCGAACATTCGGTCAAAGGATTCAGGCCAGATCAATTTATTTGATTTGATGTCTATTCCAACTTGTCATATTCAGCTGACTGAAACGCCTCCTGTCGATAATCACGAAAAACTGAATTGGGAACGCGAGCTGATGGGTTTGTTTGTTTCCGATCATCCATTAAATGCTCATCTACCGATATTAAAACGGCGAAAAGCATTGACTCATCAGCAACTGGATATGCTGGATCAGGGGACTCAGGTATCTATAGGCGGTATGGTTCAGAGTATGCGGATGATGCTTACGAAAAAGGATAGCCGAACGATGTGCTCTGTCAAGTTGGAGGATATTCATGGTGATTTGACAGATGTTCTCTTTTATCCGAAACAATGGGAAAAAGTTCAGGATATCGTAAAAACAGATGCGGTTCTGATCGTTGAAGGACGTCTGGACAAAAGCAGGATGACAGCGCAAGTCATCGGTTCATCAGCGCAATCTCTGATGGTCGGTGAAATACCGCAGGCTGTTGCAGAATTTGTGGATTCATTCACGAATGAACTTGAGGAACAATTAGATACTGACGATATCGCTGTGGGTGACAATATGCCTTCTCCCGGAATTTATCAGAATGGTACGGCAAATGAATTTGATGATACTCCTGAAGAACCGGAAGTCCCATGGAATCAAATATTGGAAGAATCTGGATCGAGTGATATATGGCCGGACGTTCCGCTCGCCGTGACAAATCTCCCTGAGAAATCTGCTGCTATCGAAGGTAACCAAAAAAATGAAACAGTATTGAAACAGGAACCTGTTGATTCGGCGGAAGATGAAGTTTCATCTGGCGGATCAAAAATATGGGTAAATCAACATGACGGATTGGAAATTTTCCGCAGTGATGATGAAAATGGAAAAAACGATCATCCCCTTGATACATCCGAGCAATTGGCAGCAGATTCCTCAAAAGCTACTGCCGTTTCGGAGATTGAACCTCGCCTGTTAGAAAATTTAGAAGTAGAGGAAGAGGATGATGACGATCTGATCTTTCCGGACACTCCAAAAAAGAAACCGAAACTGCTTACGATTATTATTAAACAAGACCAGGAAATTCCGATCGAATCAGTAATACGAAAGATGAAACGAGTTCATGGATTAATCACATCGTATCCGGGACGTGATCGATTCGCTTTTCTTATCCAGGAAAGCGGAAAGACGAATCTATTGGAATTCCCGGATACCATGACAAACATTTGTGAGGAGTTACTCTTAAAAATTCGTAAAGAGATCGGTGAAAATAACATACAAATCGAGGAATAGTGAAGCGTAAATTTGCAGTTAATCTGCAAAGAACACTTTGGCATATCGATTCAAAAAAAGGAAAGGTTTATGGAATATTCTGTTGGATTTACGCTTGGCGCAAATCCAACAGAATGAATTCTCTTCATTTTTCATGTCTTCTCGAAATTTCCATTCATTGATTTCGGCCTTACGGGATTGTGACAATCCGATCCCAATAGCCTCATTGATCCACTCATCGTAAAACATGTTTAATAATTATTTCAATGTCATAAACCAAACTGGTAGAAATCGCGATTTATTTTTTTTGTAATATGATTTTTTGAATGTAAAATGGATAATAATATGAGCGATTCGTAATGTGATATGAATTCTTTGTAATTTTTCTTGATTGATTCGAAAGATCAGTTCGTATTTCGAATTGCTGAAGTAATATTTACTGACGATTCTAATCGGATCGCGGATATGAAAGGGAATGAACTATGGAATCTGTACAACTGGATACTCCTATTCGATCAGTTGCGGTATTGACATCAGGCGGTGATGCACCAGGAATGAATGCCGGTGTTCGAGCTGTTGTTCGAGCTGGTATTGTTGCCGGATTAAAAATGTATGGTATCCAGGATGGATATCAGGGGTTGATTAATGGAGATATTGTCCCATTGGGAAGACGGGATGTCAGCAATATCTTGAGTCGAGGGGGTACCTTTTTACGTACAGCCCGATGTGCAGAAATGATGACACCGCATGGACAAAGAGAGGCTGTCCGCCAATTGTATAATGAAGGCATTGACGGCTTAATCGTAATTGGCGGAGACGGTACAATGGCGGGCGCTCAATCGATCTCAGCTCAAGGGTATCCGGTTGTCGGAATCCCCGGAACGATCGATAACGATGTATATGGAACTGATACTTGTATTGGCGTCGATACAGCTTTAAACACGATTATGGAAGCGATTGATAAAATCAGGGATACGGCGGCTTCGCACAGCAGGGCATTTCTGGTTCAGACCATGGGCCGGGATAGTGGCTTTCTTGCTGTCGAATCAGCGCTCATTTCAGGGGCTGAAATGGCATTGATTCCGGAAAATCCAAACATTACAGTGGAAGAAATCGCGCAGACAATTGCGAATTCTTATAAACGTGGCCGGCGGCATTGCATTATCGTTGTGGCGGAAGGTTTCCCGATTCCGATGGATGAACTGACGGTTAAATTGGATGCCATGGATTTAGGGTTCAAAGCACGCGGAACGA
The DNA here is from genome assembly GCF_001192795.1 of Flexilinea flocculi. Lineage (GTDB taxonomy): Bacteria > Chloroflexota > Anaerolineae > Anaerolineales > Anaerolineaceae > Flexilinea > Flexilinea flocculi. Next base: position 177,872 of record NZ_DF968181.1, read on the forward strand.
ATCTAAGTTATATTCAGCGCGGGGGAACACCCAGCGCTTTTGATCGATTGATTGCCTCACGGATGGGTTTTAAAGCAATTGAATTTTTGACAACCGGAAAATTTAACGTTATGACAGCGTTGCAGGGTCGGGATATCGTGCCACTGCCAATTCCGGAATTGGTCGGAAAACATCGTGGCTTTCCTGAAGAATACTTAAAGATTTCAAATATTCTTTCCCGATAAGAACCAGTAAATCGAAATAAAAAAAATTTGTATGGTGTTCTTATGGTTTTGCGCGAAGCGCAAAACCATAAGAACACCATATTTTCTTTCTTTATTCGAAAAGCCAATCCACATTTGGAATTGCTGGAAAAGAATTCAGAGGGGGAAAACATATTCCGCCTCTTTTTTTTATCACGTGCCAGGAGATTGCTTCGCCCTTGCTGGGCTCGTAATGACAAATATCGCCTCAGTATGGCTTGCACGGCAATCTGTCATTGCGAGGAGGGCATACGACCGACGAAGAAAATTTTTCTCATGTGCCATCAGGCGTAACAAGATTGTGCCATCGCAGGGATGAAGCAATTGTTATCAAAACTGGTGGATTGGATTTCAATTGGATTTCTTGATAAGTTGCGAATAGGTAAGGATATGCTTTGCCAGTGTTTCGAAATATCCTTGATTTTCACAAAACGTCCTTAGATCATTGAATTGCTGAATCTTAATCAGAATGGCAAAGAAAAATAGAATAATCTTGCTTCAGCAAACAATTCGTTTTTACTTATCATGTGAATTGAATCATTGAAAAAGTATTATCAAAATTTATAGCAGATATGACTTTTGTCATGATCGAATTCGTGATTGATTTTATTCCAATCTTTTGTCCTTGCGGATTAAAATTATGATTATCTGTCTTAGTAAACCCATTTACCCGGGGTACCAATCAACGTTTGATCTAATTAGGAGATAAAAATGAAGAAGTTTTTTGTTTTTGTTGTATTGGTTATGTTGCTGCTTCTTGCTGTCCCTGTTGCTGCTCAGGAAGCAGGAGCAAAACTGATTATCGAAAGCTGGCGTCAGGATGATATCACCATTTGGAATGAGAAAATTCTGCCTGCATTTAAAGCTATTCATCCCGAAATTGAAGTGATCTTCCAGCCGACCAAACAGGAAGATTATAACGGTCAGTTGAATACAAAACTGGAAGGCGGTACCGCGGGCGATATTATTACCTGCCGTCCATTCGATCCCTCTTTGGCGTTATTTGAAAAGGGATATTTGGCACCGTTGAATGATCTGCCTGGAATGGCATCCTTCGGCGATTCAGCAAAAGTTGCCTGGACTACGGATGATGGAACCACAACCTATTGTGTTCCGATGGCCTCTGTGATCCATGGCTTTATGTATAATAAGACCGCTTTTGAGGAAAAGGGCTGGAAAGTCCCTGTAACCAAGGATGAGTTTTTCGCCTTATTGGACGCCATCAAAGCGGATGGCGAGTATATTCCGCTGGCCATGGGAACACATGACTTATGGGAAGCAGCAACGATGGGCTGGTATAACATCGGTGTTCAAAACTATAAGGGTGAAGAAGGCCGTCTCGGCATCATCAATGGAACAGCAAAATTCACTGATGAACCTTTCGTGAAGACCTTTGAAGAACTGGCAAAATGGGCTCCCTATCTGCCCGATGGTTATCAGGCCGTTCAATATTCCGATGCACAGCAGCTGTTTACCATGGGTAAGGCTGCTATCTACCCGACCGGCTCCTGGGAAATTTCGGTTTTTGAACCATTGATTGCCGGTGAGTTTGAAATGGGCGCTTTCCGAGTTCCGATGGACAAAGCTGACGATCCGTGCTTTATCAGCGACCATACAGATATCGGTATCGGCATGAATTCTGCTACCAAATATCCGGAAGCAGCCAGAATATTCCTGGATTGGGTTGCATCGGCTGAATTTGCTTCGTTATATGCCAATAATATGGTTGGTTTCTTCCCGCTGGCAAATATTGAGTATTCTGTGGATAATCCGGTTGCTCAGGAATTCCTTTCCTGGAGAAAAGATTGCGGATCCAGCATCCGAATTTCTGCATCCATCATCGGACGCGGTGAACCGGGTATGGATACTGATTTATGGAATACATCTGCCAATGTCATCAATGGAACAATGACGCCGGAGGAAGCGGCCAAATACGTCCAGGATGCATTAGATAAATGGTATTCGCCTGCAAAATAAAAACGGAATATTCCGCTTAATCAGGATTGAAAAAGGGGGGGCTGAACAGCCTCCCCTTTTCTGGAAATCAAATTGAAAAAGCAGGACAGTCATTGAAAGATTTCATGATCCCAGGCGAATTGATCTCAGCAATAATGAATTTGCCATTAAGGATGCTCAATTCGAAATACAAACCAGTTAAAATCTCTTCTAAAAGGCTTCGATAGATTTCGAATTAAAGGTTATTCAGAAAATTTAAAATCTTTTTATAATAGTAAGAACAACAAGATTTCTTTTTTGTAAGGGATTCTTTTGTAAAAAAAGAAAGGTATGAAAGATGCGTTGCTGCTGTTCTTCTGAAAAAAATTCTTTCATTTTTTTCTTCTTTTCAAAAGTTCCATTGGGTATCAAAAAAGAGATGAATTTTTCTGTTGTCTGATTGATTGTACAAAGATTTGGGATTTATGCTTAGTAATTCGAAATATTAATAAATCTTTCGAATCGCTGCTTAATGATCGTTTTTTTATTTGTTTCTATTGATCAGTATACATTCACTAAAGGAGAATAACGGATGGTCGCATACAGAAAACACCGGAAACCATTTCCCTGGCACATCATTGTTTTTCTTGCTCCGGCATTGATTGTTTACGTCATTGTGATGGTTATTCCATTATTGGATTCATTATCTCTGAGTTTATTCACGGAAGATCCAGAAAATGCGAGGGAGACGATTTTTACCGGCTTAAGCAACTACCGATACCTTTTCACGGATTATTACTATTCTCCGATTTTCTGGTCGGCGTTGAAACATAATGTGCTTTTCTTTATCATACATATGGTGGTTCAAAATCCGATCGGACTTCTTCTGGCAGCAATCTTGTGCAAAGGTGGAAAAATTCGGACTTTCTTTCGAACGGTTCTATTTATTCCCACAATTCTCTCATTCGTACTGGTCGGTTTTGTGTGGAAGCTAATTCTGAGTCCAGTCTGGGGAGTATCGAAAACGATTCTGAACCTGTTCAGCCTGGGAGGTCTGTTCCAACCATGGCTTGGGCTGGAAGAATCCGCACTGATTACCTGTTCTCTGATTTCAGTCTGGCAGTATATTGGAACACCGATGATTTTATTTTATACCGCATTAATCGCCATACCGGATGAATTATTGGAAGCTGCGCGTGTGGATGGGGCAAATCCCTGGCTGATTTTTTGGAAGATTAAATTTCCACTGATTATTCCTACAGTTGGCTTAGTCACCATGATGACTTTTGTGGGAAATTTCAACGCATTTGATCTGATTTATACAATGCAGGGTGCACTGGCTGGTCCAAATTTTTCCACGGATATCATGGGGACGCTTTTCTATCGAACCTTTTTTGGACAACAGCAGCAAATGCCCAATCAGACATTGGGCGCAACGATCGCCACGATGCAGTTCGTCATCATTTTAATCGGTGTTGTCGTATACATGATCTGGCAGAAACGTACAACGGTTTACGAATATTAGGCGCTATACAAAATGTCAATCTGTCTTTCAAATCCCTGGAAAAATAACAGCCACACTGCAGTCAGTAATTGTTATCCTGCGGAATTGATCGAAGTTTTGGAGGAATTGAATGTCTGATTCAACCGGTCATCAAAAAAGTTTGCAAACTCCATTCAGTTATCGAATACGGAACTGGTTTGGAGAGGCGGTTCCTATTCTGATACTGATCCTTTGGAGCGTGATTGCTCTCTTCCCGATTTATTTGATTTTAATTAATGCCTTTAAAGAACGAAAAGCGATTTTTAAACTCCCCTTTAATTTACCGTCAGCGGAGACTTTCAGCCTGATCGGATTTCAAAATGTGAGTCAGCGAGCGCATTTCGGGACCTATTTCTTCAATAGTATTTTTGTCACTGTCATTGCATTGCTGCTGACACTATTGATCGGAACGATGGCTTCATTTGCCCTGGCGCAATACAAATTCAAAGGTGTAACCATCCTGAATCTCGTTTTTTCGATCGGCATTATGATCCCCATCCGGTTGGCAACCGTCGGTATTTTAAGACTGATGGTGAGCCTTCACTTGACCAATACGTTGGCTGCTTTGATCATTGTTTATGTGGCGCAATCCCTGCCAATGACAATTTTTATTGTATCGTCTTTCATGCGGCAGGTGCCTCAGGAATTAATTCATGCGGCACGCGTGGATGGAGCGTCAGAATACCATATCTATGGATTAATTCTGCCATTAATCAGACCGGCTTTGGGTGCGATCGGAATTTTTACAATGATTCCGATTTGGAATGATTTGTGGTGGCCGTTGATTTTAGCTCCCAGTTTTGAAACTGCAACGGTTACGCTGGGATCGCAACAGTTTTTGGGACAATATATGACCGATTGGAATGCCGTTCTCGCATCTCTGACGATGTCCATGGTTCCCATTCTGATTTTTTATCTGATTTTCTCAAAGCAGATGATCAAGTCCATTACCTCAGGCGCGTTGAAATAAATGGTAGTAATGGGAATTCTTGGACTCCTTATGCGAGAAAAGAGAGGAACCTTGTCGTTGTGATATTTTTGCGCTACACGGAATAACGCGACGCAATAACGAATAACTCTCCTCGTATTTCGAATCGTTGGATGAAAGGAAATTTTTCATGAAAGTTGGTATTATCGGCACAGGTTTCATGGGTGTGACCCATGCTGCCGGATGGGCTCAGACTCCGGCTCAAATATGCGGTTTTTGTGCAGAGACCACTGCTGAAGCCGCACCGCTGGCAAAACAATATCATTCGAAAATATATACATCGATAGACGAGATGCTTCCTGAAGTGGATGTGGTGGACTTATGCACTCCGACATTTCTGCATGCCGAACAAGTCGAAAAAGCAGCCAGAGCCGGGAAAGATATTATTTGTGAAAAACCTTTAGCGCTTGATGTTCAGACTGCCGTTGAAATGCTTGCGGTGTGTCAGAAAATGGGAGTTCGATTGTTCGTAGCGCATGTTGTCCGTTTCTTCCCGGAATATGCGAAAGCAAAAGCGATTGTTGACAGTGGAAAAATTGGACGCCCCGGAACAATCCATCTGCGACGCTGTAATTACCGCCCGAAAAAACCCGTCGGGAACTGGTTCCTGGATGAACAAAAATCCGGCGGACTGTTGCTGGATCTCTCTGTCCATGATTTTGATTATGCCCGTTGGATTGCGGGAGATGTAAAAAACGTCTTTTCAAAAAAAGTCAGTTCTATGGATCCTGAAGCTCCGATTGATTATGCTCTAACCATCTTAACGCATGAAAACGGGACGCTTTCGCACATTACCGGAGGATGGGCGTATCCTCCGCCGAATTTTCAGACAGGATTTGACATCAATTGTGACCGTGGAAATATCCATTGGGATTCTGCTGAAACCGATCCAGTGCACGTTTTAATTCGAACGGATCAGGATTCCCCGGATGTCGGATTGGTCGGATCTCATCTTATCGAAAGTCCTTATACAACAGAGATCAAAGAATTTTATGATGCCATTCAAAATCACAAAGAAGCACGTGTGACTTCGGTTGATGGCATGAAGGCGGTTCAAATTGCCGCAGCAGCACGGAAATCTGCTGAATGCGGTGAACCGGTGATGATCGATTCGATGAAAGGAGAAGCTGCATGATGAAAATTGGAATCATGAGTTTTGCTCATCTGCATGCAGAGGCATATGTGCAGAATATTAAGGCAATACCTGACGTAGAAATGATCGGATTCGTCGATTCGGATGAAAGTCGAGTCGAAAAATTTGGCAGGCAGTTTCAAGTTTCAGCAACAACTGATTTTGAAAAATTCTTCGCAGAAAAACCGGACGGTGTGATCATTTGCTCTGAAAATAATGCGCATCTGCCGATGGTGGAAATGGCAATTGATGCTGGAATTCGAAATATCTGCTGCGAAAAACCGCTTGCCACAACCTTGGCGGATGCCCAAAAAATTACAGCGCTGGCAGTAAAAAACCATGTCAATCTCATGACTGCTTTTCCGGTACGGTTCTCAGCGCCGGTTATGGAAGTTAAACGACAGTTGCAGCTTGGTAATTATGGGAAAATTTATTGTTTTCAATCCTCCAATGAGGGGCGTATGCCGGCAATGTACCGCAAATGGTTTGTGGATAAAGAATTGGCAGGCGGTGGCTCCTTGCAGGATCACCTGGTTCACTTGACGGATTTGTTCCGCTGGATCACCCGCTCTGAAGTCGAATCTGTTTTTGCGCAATCGAACCAGGTTTTTCATCATGGTGAAGTGGATGTGGAAACAGGCGGAATGGCGATGCTTAAATTTCGAAATGGCGTGTTTGCCAGCATCGACTGTTCCTGGTCACGTCCCGATTATTATCCGATTTGGGGCGGTCTGTCGTTTGAAGTGATCACAGATCGGGGAGCGATCCAGGTAGATGCTTTCAAGCAGAATTTATCGGTATACCATCATGAAACAAAAGGGCTGTCTCTGGTTGATTGGGGATCTGATTCCAACCAGGGAATGATCGATGAATTCGCCGCTTCGATCCGGGAAAATCGTCAGGCATCCGTCAGCGCTGAGGATGGATTGCGAGCCGTAGAAGTCATCCAGGCTGCCTATGAGTCCGTTGCCAGCGGAAAAGTAGTTTATCTGTGAGAAGGCGATGAAGATTCAGATTACCTGGCTTGGACATTCTGCTTTTTTATTTGATTTTGATGGATATCGTGTATTGACGGATCCATATTTGAATGACAATCCGGCTGCTGTGTGCAAAGAAACCGAAATTGAAACGGATTCGATACTGGTCAGTCATGGGCATGGCGACCATGTGGGGGATACAGTAAAAATAGCCCGGCGCTGTCAGGCGGAAGTCATCAGTAACACGGAGATTTGCAAGTGGTTATCTGCAAACGGCGTGGAGAAAACGCTTCCTTTATATCACAGCGGAACAAGACAGCTGCCTTTTGGCAGTGTAAAGGCTGTCAGCGCTGTGCATGGTTCTGCTTCGCCGGATGGCGGTTATGGAGGTCTGGCGCTGGGATTTATTCTGACTGCTAAAGATGGACGTAAGATTTATTTTGCTGGTGACACAGGATTGTTTGGTGACATGACATTGATCGGGGAGGAAGGAATTGATGTGGCATTTTTGCCGATCGGTGATATTTATACCATGGGACCTTTGGATTCCATCCGCGCTGTCAACCTGATCAAACCTGGGATCGTCATCCCGATGCACTATAATACCTGGGATCGAATTGCAGTCGATATTCAAAGCTGGGAAAAGGCTGTGAAAGAGAAGACAACAGCCCAGCCGCTTGTATTACAAGCCGTAAAACCCGTTTCGATTTAAATTGCAGGAAGATATTTTTCAGGGATGAAGAGGAACCTTCATCCCTGATTTGTTTTTAAATTTCGGGAATCTTTCTTAAAGCGCTACTGTACTATGACATTTCCGTTGGCTTTTCGAGTGAAGAGAGGAATTGGAATCCTTCTCATGATTCAAATTGACGTGTTTGATAGTTTTTGCCAGTCCATTCCACATAAAATACTACCTGAGTTTCTCACTTTTAGCAAAAAAGACCATTTTTACGCTCAGAATAAGAGTTTTCAGGACGCTAATTCGGGACACTCATGAGTATCCACATGACAATTTGTCATTGCGAGGAGGGCTTAAGCCCGACGAAGCAATCTTTTTTCGCATGGAAATCTTTCCTTAATGTGGCTAGGAGATTGCCACGCCCCTGTGGGGCTCGCAATGACAGGATTCCCACGGCAATCTGGTTTTACGAGGAGGGAAGCTGAGTTTCTTGCTTTTTGAATAATAGTCCCTATTTAGTCTCAAATTTGGAGATTCCAGGACACTAATTCGAGAAACTCAGGTGAAAAGTCGTTCAAAATTTCAACTTGCTGGAACTACCTGATAGTTTTTGCCAGTGCATCCCACATAAAATAGTACAGCAACAGATTTAAACGAAGAATACTGATCCTTATGTTTTTTGATAAAACGGCTGCTATTTGTATTCGATTCAGCGCACTATGGAATCATACATAAAATACAGGATCACTGAAAATATGAAAGTATAGAATTTTCCTTATAATAACGAATGGCAAATGGTTTGATGGATTGAAGGAAAAAAATGGCTGAAACGAAAAAGTTTTATCAACTGACAATACCTGAACGGTTAGAACGACTGAAATCAGACAGTCGGCTTGAGGAGTCGGATATGAAGGCGTTTTCCGGTGAGACTGGTCTGACCAACGACATTGCCGATCATATGATTGAAAATGCAATTGGCGTCTTTTCACTGCCGATCGGAATTGCACAGAATTTCCGGATCAATGGCAAAGCGCTGCAGATTCCGATGGTGATTGAAGAGCCTTCGGTTGTGGCAGCTGCATCCAATGGTGCCCGGTTGGTTGCTCTCAGCGGCGGTTTTGAGGCGGATTCGGATGAACCCCGCATGATCGGCCAACTACAGTTGGTTCATATTCCTGACCTGGAACAAGCGAAGACAAATGTGCTGGCGCGAAAAGAACAGATTCTCAAGATGGTGGCAGAAGTTGATCCGGTTCTGGTATCCCTTGGCGGGGGACCGGTTGATCTTCAGGTACGCTTGTTTCCACAGACTCCTGCAGGACCGATGATGATTCTTCACCTGATCCTGGATGTTCGGGATGCGATGGGTGCCAATGCGATCAATACAGCATTGGAGAAAATTTCCCCTTATATAACGGAAATAACCGGCGGTGCAGTTCGATTAAGAATCCTTTCCAACCTTGCCGACTTGCGTCTTGCAAGAGCACGCTGCAGAATCCACCCGAATTGTCTGACGATGAAAGATTTCTCCGGCGAAGAAGTGCTGGATCGAATCGTCGAGGCGGCAGCTTTTGCTGAGGTGGATCCATACCGCGCGGTTACGCATAATAAAGGAATCATGAATGGAATTGACGCGGTTGTTATCGCGACAGGAAATGATTGGCGGGCTGTTGAAGCAGGGGCGCATGCCTGGGCATCACGCGATGGTGTCATTCGGCCATTAAGTCATTGGACTAAGGATTCTGAAGGATGTTTGTGCGGCAGTATAGAACTACCATTGGCTGCCGGAATTGTCGGAGGGGCTACCCGCGTGCATCCTGGTGCGCGTGCTGCGTTGAAGCTGATGAATGTGTCCTCCTCCAAAGAATTAGCTCAAATTATGGCCAGTGTCGGACTGGCTCAGAATCTGGCAGCACTGCGAGCTTTGTCCACGGAAGGTATTCAAAAAGGACATATGATCCTGCACGCACGGCAGGTAGCTATGGCTGCCGGTGCGACCGGTGAAAAAATTGAACAGCTTGCTGCAGAATTGGTGCAAAGCGGAACGATTCGGATCGATCGGGCAAAGGAGATACTTAAGAACCTATGAAATTATTAATTCCAGAAAAACCAGTCGGTATCATCGGTTATGGCGCTTATATACCGCGCTACCGGATTCCGGCATCCGAAATTTCCAGAATATGGCATGGCGATTCTGATGGAATGCCGATTAAAGAGAAATCAGTTCCAGGTTTGGATGAGGATACGATTACAATGTCCATTGAAGCTGCCAGGAATGCGATAAATCGCGCACAGATTGACCCCAAAGAACTGCGGGCAGTTTGGATTGGATCCGAGTCTCATCCGTATGCCGTCAAACCCAGCGGAACCGTGGTGGCAGAAGCAATTGGCGCTTCCGAATCAATTTCAGCGGCGGATTTTGAATTTGCTTGTAAAGCAGGCACAGAAGCCGTCATCGCCGGAATGGGCTTTGTCGGTTCTGGCATGGGCGATTATGTGCTGGCTGTTGGAATGGATACGGCGCAAGGACGCCCGGGCGATGTTCTTGAATATACAGCCGCAGCCGGTGGAGCAGCTGTGATCATTGGTCCTGCATCCAATGCGCTGGCAGTAATTGACGCAGCGTATTCGTTTGTGACGGATACACCGGATTTCTGGCGACGGCAAACGCAAAAATATCCGGAACACGGTCAGCGTTTTACCGGTGAACCCGCTTATTTTCACCATTTGGAAAGTTCGATCGAAACATTTTTCGCTGAAACCGGCACTGCTGCCAAAGATTACCGTTTTGCAGTGTTTCACCAGCCAAATGCCAAATTTCCGCAAAAGCTTGGCAAAGAATTTGGCTTTACCAAAGAGCAGTTTCAAACTGGACTATTATCGCCGATGATCGGCAATACGTATTCCGGCGCTGTCCTTTTAGGGCTTTCAGCGATTCTGGATATTGCGGAACCGGGGGATAAAATTTTCGCTGCTGCTTTTGGATCCGGAGCCGGTTCAGATACGTTTTCCTTTACGGTAACCGACCAGATACGATTACGCCGCAGCCTGGCTCCGTCAACCCAGGCATACATCAACCGCAGGACTGAAATTGATTATGCGGTTTATGCTCGCCATCGCGGAAAATATGTCATGAATTGATCCGACAGTACGAAAAATAGGTTGATTTTTCGAATCAATAAACGATATTCCAATCCGCATATCGAAATATCGGATTGAATCGGACAATAAAATTTGTCTCTGCGATTTGCATTTCCGGTAAAGCAGTAGCACATTTTCATAAAAACCGGATTTCAATATCAATACGTGGAATCATTTGTTTGGTCCTTTAGAAAAGGGGCTAACAGATATAAAGGATGGGTGATTGAACACGAATCAAGAAAAGAAACAAGTGGTTATAGCTGGTATCGGGATGCTGCCGGTAGGCGAGCATTGGGATCTCAGCTTGCGCACACTCGGCGCTCGAGCTGTCCGAAAGGCACTTGCAGACAGCGGAAACTTGAAGCCGGATGCGATTTATATCGGGAATGGATTGGCTAACATTCTCTCTCACCAGGCAAATTTAGGCGCGTTAATCAGTGATGAAGCCGGTTTTTCCGGAATTGAATCTTGTACATTTGAAGCGGCTGGAGCGTCCGGTGCAGCCGCATTTCGGGCAGCCTGTTTGGCTGTCCAATCCGGTCTGATTGACGTTGCTGTTGCATTGGGCGTTGAAAAAATTACCGATTGTGACGGATCAACTGCTCTGACGGCACAGGATCTGATTCTCAATTATGAATTTGAGGGAATTACCGGTCTGACAGTTGCCGCCGGGGCTGCAATCATTGCGCAACGCTATATATCGGAGCATCTTCTCGATCATAGCATCTTCCAAAATATTGCACTCCAATCTTATCAACATGCTCAGGATAATCCGAATGCAATGTACCGGAACGGTTTAACAGCGGCGATGTATCAAAAACAATCCATCAAAAATGATCCACTGGGCTTATTTGACATTTCTTCTCTGGCAGATGGCGCTGCAGCGCTGGTGGTGACGCGGGAAGAATTGATTCCGGTAGAATCACGCGAAGAAATGGTTCGGGTTTTGGGCTCAGCCAATGCAATTGCTCCATTATCATTGCATGATCGTCATCAATTGTTGCAATATAGTGCTGCGTCGCAGTCAGCAGCGTCTGCACTGCGAAAAGCTGGTATGTCCTTGAACGAGGTGGATCTCTTTGAACTTTGGGATGCAAATTCCATCGATACGGTTCTCTCCATGGAAGCGATAGGTCTGGCTTTGCCGGGAAAAGGCTGGCAGACAGAGAATATAATTCTGAATTCCATGGGAGGCTGTTTAGGACGCGGAAATCCGCTGGGCGCTTCCGGCGCTTATCAATTGGCGGAGGCAGTTTTGCAGCTTCGCGGACAAGCTGGCGCTTGTCAGATTGCGCAGCTTCCAAAGCGGGCACTGGTTCAGGCGCTGGGAGGTCTGGGATCTACAGCTATTACGCACATTCTCGGTCATGGATGAACTATCAAAAACTATCAGGATAGCTTTTGACCGTTTTTTTCTCATATAATTTCGCGATGTTGTATTACAAGAAAACGATTCGAAATACGGGAAGAATCAATGGTCATTATCAAGATCGGATAAAAAATTTTAGCCCATGTTTCGAACCGGCGATGAAAAGGGAAAAAGGAATCAAATAGAAAATGGAAGCACCACGTCATTGGCGTTTGAAAAAACAGCGATATTCACTGACCGGTGAGGTTTGTCCTCATTGCAGTGCAAAAATCTTTCCGCCGCGGGATGTGTGCCCGGAATGCGGTCAGGAAGCAAAAACAGCATTTCAATTCAGTGGAAAAGGTGAAGTATTTTCCTATACCACCATCAATGATGCACCGTCTGGCTATCAGGAACAGGCTCCTTATGCGGTGGCATTGGTCAAGTTGAATGAGGGCCCGATTGTCACAGCCCAATTAACCGATCTGGGAGCAGAACCAGTGCGCATCGGGATGCCGGTGGAAATGGTGACACGGCGGATCAAAGACGATGGCAACGAACGCGGCGTTATTTTATACGGGTATAAGTTCCGACCGGTGATTGCCGGTCCGCGGTAATAACTTTTAAAGTAAAAACAATAAAAGCGTTCTCCCAACCAGGAGAACGTTTTTTTTGTTTGGCTCTCAAAAATGATTGTCAATCCAGCGGACTTCGTACCGCCTTCGGTCCGCGGTTGAGGACATGAGTGTAAATCATCGTGGTTTTGACATCTTTATGCCCAAGCAGTTCCTGCACTGTACGGATATCATAACCTGCCTCAAGCAGATGGGTAGCAAAGCAGTGACGGAAAGTGTGAGGGCTAACCGGTTTATCGATTTTTGCCAGCTTTGCGGCTGCTCTGACCGCCCTTTGAAGCCCGCTGGGATCCAGATGATGGCGGCGCACGATACCGCTGCGTGGATCGATTGACAGGCGATCAGATGGGAAAATATATTGCCAGGGAATTCTTTATCTGCATTGGGATATTTGCGAGCTAGTGCAAAGGGAAGTTCCACCGAGCCATATCCTTGCGCCACGTCCCGTTCATGGATTTTTCGAACAAAGCCGATTTGATCCTTCAGGGACTGCACCAGGCTGGCTGGCAGCATGGTTGCGCGATCTTTTTCGCCTTTCCCTTCCCGAACGATGATCTGAGATTGCTCGAAATCAATATCCTTCACGCGCAAACGCATACATTCCATCAGGCGCAGACCGCAACCGTAAAGCAGCTTTGCCATTAATTGATGCACCCCCTGCATCCCTGAAAGCACACGAATGGTTTCATCTTTCGACAAGACAGTTGGCAAGTATTCGCAAGGTTTGGCGCGCAGTGCATGGATCGGAATAGCAATATCCATTTGCAGTACATTTCGGTATAGAAACAACAGGGCATTCAACGCCTGGTTCTGGGTAGAGGCAGACATATTTTCATCTTTGGCCAGGTGGGTGAGAAAGGCTTCAATTTCTGCAGCACCCATTTCAGCCGGATGGCGTTTGTTATGGAACAGGATATACCGTTTTGCCCAGTGTACATAGGTTTTCTCGGTGCTGTAGGAGTAATGCTTCAGACGGATTGCATCACGAATCTGGTCGAGTAATTTTCTCGATTTTGGAGTTGATTGATCGTTCATAAATGTTAGTTTTCAAAAGGTGATTGTGTATAATATTAAAAGAATGGGGGCGTTGCATGTTTGAGATAATCAAGTGTAATTGCAGTATAACATACATTTTATGATTGGATATACGGTGTAATTGCAGCGTATCAGAAGTCCGTATAATTAATAGTTGGCAAGCCCCTTACACAATTGGCATATAAAAACGGGGAGTTCCTCAATCTCTGATTTTCAGCCATTTTCCTACTATAATTTATTGGTAGAAATGGAGAATTCCCAAAATGGCTCGTAATAGTCAACTAATTTCGGAAGAAAGAGAATATTTAGTAATAAATGTTCAACAAGCCAAAGATATTGTAAAGGATTGGCTTTCAGAGATTGATCTTGTTCACGTTACAAAACTTGGCTTGCCAGAAGTTGACGACAGATACCATTATTGGCGTGTTCCTGTATGCGTCAAAAATGGCGAAAAAATTGGCGAAGTTGTAATTGACGCTTACAGTACCGAAATTATTCACTCTAAAACTACAAAGCCTGAAATCTTAACGGCTCGTTTGCTAAAGCAGGACGAATCGAAAATTATTGAGAAAAAGCAGAGTAAAAGGGAATACAGATTATCGAATCTCAGAAATACTGTCGGTTTTGGAGATTCGGCACATTTCCTTGAAGAAATGCCTGCCGAAAGCGTGGATTTAATTTTCACTTCGCCGCCTTACTACAATGCTCGTCCTGAATATTCAGAATATGAAGAATATGACGAATATCTTTTCAAAATGCGCCAAATTATTAGAAGAAGTCATAGGGTATTAGCGGAAGGAAGATTTTTTGTCATTAATGTATCCCCCGTTTTATTACGCCGTGCTTCAAGAAACGAATCATCAAAAAGAATTGCCGTTCCATTTGACTTCCACAGGATATTTATTGAAGAAGGTTACGATTTTATTGACGACATAATCTGGTTAAAGCCAGAAGGCGCAGGCTGGGCTACTGGACGTGGACGGCGATTTGCCGCAGATAGAAACCCTTTGCAATATAAGGCTGTGCCTGTGACCGAATATGTTTTAGTTTATCGAAAGCGCACCGATTTACTAATTGACTGGTTTATTAGAAATCATCCTGACAAACAAGTTATAGAAGATTCTAAAATACCTGATGGTTACGAAAAAACAAATGTTTGGAAGATAAATCCATCAACAAATTCTAAACATCCAGCCGCTTTTCCGAAAGAATTGGCTGAAAAAGTGATACGGTATTATTCTTTCAAAGGCGATGTAGTTTTAGACCCGTTTGCAGGCTCTGGCACTGTTGGGAGTGCTGCATCAGGATTAGGTAGAAGGTTTGTTCTTTTTGACAATAACCCTGATTACATAGAAATAATCCGAGAAGAGATTAAGTCTTGGAAAAACGTCAATTTGAACAATGTAATGTTTATAAATTGCGAGCCCGTTAAACCCATTCATAAACAGTTAGATTTGTTCAAGGCGGAGAAACATGATAATTGACGATTTATTTCCTGAAAAAGGAAAGTTGGTTCTGACCGCAAACGGTAAAGAATTTATCGAAAGACTTGGCGTAGAAACCGCACGACAGGTTATTCTTGCTGTGTTGCGGGGCGAAAATATTCGCACACAGACCGAGCCTTTAACACGCCGCCGAGTAGCAATCGCTACGGGTGCGATGGTTTATTTGTTTGCAAAGGGATGGGCAGAAATTGATAACTTCACAGAGAATTTGTCTGCCTTTGCGCTTGAACAAATGGATAATACGCCTCAATCGAAAAAAGATACATTTTGGCCAGCACAGTGGCTTATTGGATTAACAGGAAAAAGTATCCAAAATGTTCTGCGAAGCAATCCAGAATTACGCCAAAGTTATATTCAAGATTTTGAAAATGCTGTAGAAGAAGCCGCCAGAAGGTGTGAAGAAGATTTTGGCGAAATTTCAATGAGTCTTGGTTATGTTGTTGATGGAGAATTACGGCAAAGTGTCAGTGCTTTGAATTGGAAAGATTTAACACGCCTAACTACTGCAATTGGTGCAACGACTTTGACAATTCGTGGTTCTGAAAAATCCACTTACGGAAAATTATTTGAGCGTTTGATAATGGGGTCAGTTCTAACGATTCTTGGCTTTGAGCATGTAGAAAACTCCCAAAGTCCAAAGATAGAAAGAGTATTTTGGTTGTCCGATAGTTCGGATGTGAGAGAATGCGACGCCACGATTAGATTACGCCCTGGGAAATTAGCAAGATTTGACATCGGCTTTATTGGCAAAGGCAATCCCGAAATCATGAAAGACAAATTAACACGATATGCCAATGAAGTCGAGCAGAACGGAACAGCAAACTTTTCACAGACTTTTATTATTGTGGACAAAATGCCCGATACTACAAAGACGATTGAAGCCGCTAAAAAATCTGGCAGTGAGATTATTCAAATGAGTATGCAATTTTGGGCTTTAGAGTTAGCTAAACGTCTAAAAGCCCGACTTGGTTATAGTGCTGAAATACTATCTGTCCCAGAAGATGAATTAAGTGATTATATCGAGCAAAAACTACAACCTGTTCCAATATTGAATTTTCTCAATCCGACAAATACAAGAATTCAAGTAATACGGGAAGAAGCGCAACCCTATTTAATTTCAGAAGATGAAGAAGATTTTGAAGATGAATAGAGACTCTTAAAATGGCAAAAGAGTCTTGCAGTCAAAAGGCTTGCCAACATTGCGGGCAGGCGGACGGGCGGGGACGTTGCCCCGCCCAAAGGGATTCAGCCCCTTCAAGCATTTTCTACCTTTGGCTTTTTCCAGCCAACTCCCCCGCCCGCCGCTAACGTAAGCCATTAGATTAACGCTTTCACTTCCACAACGCGGACCGAGTCGGATATACGGGTATAAGTTCCGACCGGTGATGCAAGGGTAGCAATAGAAGCGTAATGCAAAACGCTCTCCATCTGGAGAGCGTTTTTTGTTGGGGCGTATAATACTATTTGCCTTTGTTAAAGCGGTAGAGTAAAAATCGAACCTGCCTGTTGACTGCAATATTTTCGGAATTCCATACAGTGAAAAAGACATGCTCTTTTATATATAGTGCTTCATAGTAGTTGTATTTTTTCCATATCAATCGATGGAGATTTCTTATGAATATCGTCTTTACAACGAGTCCAAACACATCGCTCGCTATTCCAATCCAGCTTTTATTTTGGGGTTTTGTTGCCGTATACGTGATTCACATTTTCGAAGAGTCGGTCTTAGGCGAAAATTTTGTCGATAAGGTACGCAAGAACTTTTTTCCTGTCTATGACTGGACATAATTCTTTTGGTTCAACACTTTTCTTCTAACTCTAAATGTGATGGCAATCATTTCATATGATATTGGCGGTGGGAGATGGATCATCTTTCCCCTATCTCTGGCAGTTGAGCGAATATTGAACGGAATATGGCATTTCGGAGAAACAATTGTCACCCATAAATTCTCTTCGGGGCTTCTTGCCAGCATATTAACATGGATTTTGGCTTACTTACTCATTCGCTATTCACTACTACCAGGAGAAATATCTTCGATTGACTTTTTCGTTGCATTTGCGATTGGTACACTCATCACAGTGCTTATGATCGGCTCATTGTTTATCATAAAATCAAAAACTATGAAGCATTCGGCAGGACGGCAATAATGAAGAATTTACGAACGCCACCCGAAAAAGTGTGCGCCTGACCTGTGGGATTCCGCGGCATTTTCCTCGCTTTGAGTATTTCCTGCTAACAAACCTTGTCCACGCCCGCCCACACGCAGGTAACGCAAGCAGTTAGATTGAAACTCCGACATCTCCCCTGCAGACCGAGTCGAATGTACGGATAGGCGCTGTGATCCCTTCGGTCGCAAGCTCCGGCAAGTGTTGAAAGCAGCAACATACAACTTCCTGGACCCAATACAAATCTCAGAAAAATAGCGGGATTTTTTTGTTGTATAATTTTTTTATGAAGAAAGTTATTTTTCCACCTCGTCATATTGTCTGGAGTAAGGCTGAAATTGATGGTGCTGACCCCTTTCAGCGACGCTGGTTATTGCAGCAAACGCTGCTTTATGGAACGGCTGATGATATTCGCCGTCTGGATTTGGATGAAGTGGCGCAACAAATCGATTATCTCCATTTACCTTTATATATTGAACGCTTGTGGCGTTCTTTTCTTAAAATACGATATGCCTAATCCAAAACTCACATTACCCAATTCTCATGGCCTGCTCACACCTTTGCAGCAGGTTTTTTTACAGGTTTTTGCAGAGCTTCCCGACCAGGAACAATTTTACCTGACTGGGGGTACTGCCCTATCAGAGTTTTACTTGGGGCACCGCCTATCATATGACCTGGATTTTTTCACAGGTGTGGATGGATTGGTGCTACCGTTTTCATTTCAGTTGGAAGAGCTTATGAAGCAACAAGGTCTTCATATCCGGGTTTTACGCCGCTTTGCAAGTTATGTAGAATTATCTGTTTCACAAGAAGAAGAAATCCTCAAAATTGACCTGGCGCTGGATTCTCCCTTTCGTTTTGAGCCGCCTGTACTGTGTCCTCCAGGAATTCAGGTAAACAACTTTTCAGATCTTTGTGTGGATAAACTTTTGGCATATTATGGACGAGCCGAGCCACGCGATGCGGTTGACCTTTATGCAATTTTACAAACTGAGTCATTTGACCAATTGTTGGAGAGAGCAGCACAAAAAGATGAAGGATTTGATACATACTGGTTTGCCATTGCACTGAATCGCTGCCTCGACTTTCCTGACGAACCGGAACAATGGCCTGTTAATATGCTTATTCAATGGAATCCCCAACAGATCAAAAAATTATTTGAATCCTGGGCTGTTCGTCTGATGGAAAGATTAAAACCATCCAATTCATAGAATAATTATTGCCGCCTACCGGCTGTACAGAATTTATGTTCTCCAGTATGATCCTCTTTGAGGTTTTTTCATAAAGTATATAACGTGGAAATAATATGCCAATTTGACAAACAATTATCTGGAGGTTGATCGTGAAGAAATGGTATGACGAAGAGTATGAATGGGAAATCGAAGTGACAGGGTTTCTTCGAGGTGACCGTACAGAGCGGTATTGCCGTAATGGCGAGGAAATTGGAGATAAGTACACCTGCACTTATGGCTGCCCTGTCAACAAGGATGGTCAAGGTATTTGTTCGAAAGTGATGATGATGATGTTCCCCATCATGGAGGCTGTGCGGAGCGGAGGCGATTTAGAGAACATCGGTGGGGATAGCAGATATAGCAAAGAAATTGTATGTCCGGATGGTTGCGTTATGTTTCGGATGACTGCAAAGAAACTTGGAAACGAGAATTTTTTTAAGGGTAATTTTGCTAATTAGCTTTACAATTCGGTGCAATTTGTGTTTAAGCTATAACTCATCCCTACAGGTTTATTGAATCATGGAATTTTTTATCACGATTATCCTTACATTGGAAATGATAATGATGATCAGACAACCGTTTTCAACTTGAAATCAGAATCAGTATATAACACACATAGATTGATACATCTACCATCCCAGCATGTGCCGAATATCTTATACAGGTAAAAATCTTGAAGAAGAAAAATTCTTCGATGGCGATGAGAATATGGAAACCTTATTTATGATTTGAATCGTTTTTATTATCGGAAGATCTTTTTTTCTGCAAAACAAATTTATGCTTTTTTCGACTCTTCGGCACATTTGGCATACAATTTTCCATGACCTGGAATACCAGGGCAGACTAACTTTGAGTTTTTCCTGCTCCCATTCCGATTATACGCCCGTTTACTCAGAATAACTCAAACCCTTAGGCATCTGATACAGGACCGAAATCATGGTCAATACAAATATTAGACTGACGCGAGAACAAGATATTCGTTTACTGCCAGACATAGAACGTTCTGCCGGTGAAAGCTTTCGAAAGTTGCCTGAGCTTGCATGGATAGCAGACGATTGTGTTATGTCGGCCGAAACTCACTTACAGTATGTCAAGAAAGGCACATCCTGGGTAGCAGCTGCAGATGAGAAAATTGTAGGCTTCATATGCGCAGAATTTATCGAGAGGGATTTGCACATTTGGTTGTTGGCGGTTCGACAGGAATGGCAATGTCATGGAATTGGTCGGAGATTAATGGAAACTGCCATTAAATATGCACAAAGCAAAAAATTCGAATTTGTGACGCTTACCACGTTCCGAGAGGTACCCTGGAATGAGCCTTTCTATCGTTCATTAGGGTTCGAAGTCATCGAAACGACAATGATGGAACCGCGACTTGAACAAATACTTCAAGAAGAAATCCAACATGGAATTCCAGGCGTTTTGCGGTGTGCTATGCAGCTTTCTGTTTCACCTGCAGATGGAGATAATACATAATAACGAGTTTTCTTGATTAATTCGAGAGATTGGTTTGTTTTTAGAAATGCTGGTAATAAGACAGGATGTTTCGCTTTGCAAGCTATAAGCATATAATCAAGCGTTTTGTAATTTTGCAGCACCTTTTGCAAAGAGAGAAAATTTATTATTGTTGTCTTTTTGTTCTTTGTGAAAAACGCACAATAATTAATAATTCTTTCTAAATTTTGAATTGCTGTCAATCCTAGCAAGATGTTGTCTTTTTTTATCGAAACATATTTTTAATAATGGTATCTTGCCTGTAAGAAATCGATCTGATGATCTCGAACGAGATAAACAATTCGATGCTCCTGGGTTAGCCTTCTTGACCATGCTCCCGGTGCGAGATATTTAAGAGGTTCAGGTTTGCCGATTCCTTTGAATGGATCTCGTAAAATGGCCTCGATCAGATCGAAAGCTCTGATCGCAAATTTCCGGTCAGTTTCCACCAAGAAACGCAGATCTTCGATAAATTCTGGCTGGAATACTGCGGTGCGCACCTTTTTACTCAAGATCAACCTCGCGCCGCAATGCGTCAACCGTCAATGGTTGAGTTTCATTTTTTAATGCTCTGCCAAGCGCAGAAAGCAATCGTTCGGCATTAGCCGGTGAGCGCAGAAGGTAAGCTGTTTCCATCAAGCTTTCTAATTCTGAAGCAGCGATCATTGCTACTTCTTCTTCGCCCCTGCGCTGAATCACAACAACTTCACGGTTTTGTGTTACCTGATCCATCAGCTTTGCCAGTCCATCACGTGCTTGTGTATAATTAGTTTGAATTGTCATATTTTACTCCTATCTGTACAGTATTACTGTACAGTATAGCTACTGGTTTGTCAAGGTATAACATTCAACAATTCGAAAAGTCAATGCATATTTCGAAATGCTGTATAACATTCATATGATCCAGAAGACTTATCATTTTAATCAGTCAAAAATAGCATCAAACCACTGACCTATGACCGATCTATTTGGTCCGCGCCAAAGTGGAAAAACTACTCATGCGCGGCAATTCGATCAAATCACGCTTCGTCTTCAGAATCGAATTTTGCACCTTTCTGTAGTTTGAATCGTAATCCATAGTGTGGTGCATCTGAATCAGCAATTTAAAAATTTGAAAAGTTTTTTGAGAAATAAGAGAAAACTTGTTGTTGTGTTGCTTTTGCGCGAAGCGCAAAAGCAACACAACAACAAATAATTTTTTCCCATACTTCGAATCGCTGCATCAGAATCAAATCAAAAGGAAAAGAGTTGAGGTAGATCCAATGTCCATGAGGAAAAGCGAGCGCATCCTGCTCCATTTAACCAATATCACGCTAATCGTTTTTTTCGCTTATTCGATATGCTTTCTTGCAGTCTATCCGATTAACAGCAGTTTTTCGCCCATCGCTGGAATGATCGGACTGGTTGCAGGACTGGTGATCTGGCGCATACAGCGCGATCGATTGCTGCATCTGCTGCTGAATCATCGAGGATATCAATTGGCGGTTCAAATCATTCTGATGATCGGATTATTTGGATTTTTCATGGGTGTTCCCGTTTTCAATCTTCTTCCAGGTATCTTGATAACATTTGTGTTTGGTTTACATGCAAGACTGAATCAGAAATCTGAATCTGATTTTCGTCATGACTTGAAAAAGATTCAATGGGTGAATCTGATGATTTTACTTCTTTTTCTGGCAGCCTCTGCTGTGATTGCAGTAAGAGACCCGTATACCGGAGCGAATTTGAAAGGGATGTTTGGATTGCGCCAGGACGTATCCCGAGCCCAAATTTACTGGATCATCTTCCTGGGCGGCGCTGGATTATTGGGGCTGCAGTGGCTGCTTGAATCAATAATCAGCCGATGGATTTTCCATAGACGTCCCTGATATTTCAGCTTTAAAAAAATCCATAAAATAAATGTCCGGAACAACAACAAAGAATCCTTCCCAATTTTCAAATTGCTGCAACGAAAACCAGTTCATCATTTCTTTTGTGGTATAACGAATACGCTTAGTTGTTATTGGAATGAGCGTTATCTGAATTGTCCAAAAACAACAATTCGAAATATAGACCTGCTATTCGAATCAGGCGTGAAAAACCTGGTGCTAGGAAACGCAAAGATATCAGCATTAATGAATGTTCCCCATTTTTCGAATTGCTGGTTCAATATCACAAAAGAGAAGATGCTGCATTAAAATGTTATTTTTTAAAAACCAAACAATCTGGAACGTGTGATGATTGAAAACATCCGCGAACGTGAAAAAGCCATTTTCGAGACACTGCCGATTCCGAAAGCAGTCATCGCATTGGCTGTGCCTACCATGATCGGTCAGATTATTACAATTGTTTATAATCTCGCCGATACCTGGTTTATTGGATTGACGAATGATCCTGCTAAGGTGGCATCGATAACCATCTGCATGCCGGCATTTATGGTATTAACGGCAATTGCAAATCTGTTCGGAATCGGAGGGGCCAGTCTTATTTCCCGGTCTTTGGGTGTCCGGAATCGTTTGCGGGCAGGAAATGCCGCTTCCTTTGCAGTTTTTAACTGCGCAGGAATTGCAGCTTTATACGCTATTGTATTGTTGATTTTCCGTAGGCCGATACTTTCCTTTTTGGGAAGTACTGAAAGCGATGTTTCGTATAGTTATACGTATTTGTTCTGGACGGTCATTGTCGGAGCTGTACCGACAGTAATGAATTCCCTGTTTGGGCACTTGGTACGATCGGAAGGTGCATCACGTCAGGCGGGATTTGGCATTTCTTTGGGCGGTATTCTTAACATCCTGCTGGACCCGCTGTTTATGTTCTATTTGCTGCCGGAAGGCAATGAAGTCGCCGGTGCAGCAATAGCAACGATGATTTCCAATGTGATTGCAAGCGTATATTTTATTCTTTTTATCCGTAAACGCAGAGAGACCAGTGTTATCACATTTAGACCGACTGTAGAAAGTTATCGAAATGGAATACCAGGAGAGGTAATCTCAGTTGGAATTCCTGCAGCTCTGATGAATTGTTTGGCTTTATTATCCAATATCACAGTCAATAATTTAATCTCGGTTTACCGCAGTCAAGCGATTCTTGCCGGTATGGGTATTGCAAAAAAAATCAATATGCTGGTTTTTCAAATGACCCAGGGGATCGCACAGGGAGTACTGCCATTAATTGGATATAACTATGCAGCCAGAAATTTCCGCAGGATGAAGTTGTCTATCGTGACGGTTTTTGGAGCTGCGTTTATTTTTTCTGTTTGCAGTATGATCCTGGCATTTCTTTACCCGAACGTTTTTATTTCTTCCTTTATTAAAGATCATGAAACAGTAATGTATGGTGTTCGTTTCATCAAGATACTCAGTCTTGGATTTCCATTTACGGCTATCAGCTATACTGGAGTGACGGTTTTTCAAGCTATCGGGAAGAAATTCCCTGCTACACTCGTGGCTGTGCTGCGCAAAGGGGTTGTCGATATTCCAATGATGTTTTTCTTGTCAAAGATTCTTCCGCTGGACGGTATTGCCTGGGCGACACCTTTGGCTGACTTTACCGCATCTTTGGTCACAATTATTCTTTTCTTGATTACCTTCAGAAAAATCTGGCAACAATAAAAAAACTTCAATTTACGAAAGATAAATTGAAGTTTCTGACGATTTGTTTTGAGAAATAATGTAGTTGATCATGCAGTTCAGATGCAGGGGAATACCAGCCAAACCGCCGACTGATTATTTTTTTATGGAGTGAAATTTACTGCTTCAGATTTTTTTGAAGATACGGATCAAGTACAAAAGTAAAATTGCTCCGACTAGTGCTGCGGCAACCGATCCGATAAAACCGCCGAAGGAAATATTGAGGAAATCAAATACATAACCTCCGATGACAGCGCCGACGACACCGACAATCAAATTGCCGATCAGACCAAATCCACCGCCTTTCATAATTTTGCCGGCCAGCCATCCGGCGATCAATCCGACAACCAAAAAAGAAAAAATATTCATCTTGTTTATTGATTCTCCTTATTCGTAAAATTGGCAGGTTGTGACGCATTCATGTACCGAATTTTGATTGTCAGCAACAAATCCTGTTTCTCTCTGCCTGTCTCGATTCCCTTCATCATTCATTTTACCAAAAATCCTGATGCCCTGACCTGTTCTTCGGCCAGCAAATCAAAATAAGAGAAGGATTATTTTTTATTGAATTTGCGTGAAGAGCAAAAACATAATAGCAAATAATTTCTCTCATAATTTGACAAGCCAACCGAAATTCGAAAGATCAGTCTGCCTTTCGAATAGCTATTGGTATATACGGAAAAATGGTCAGTTGGATGCAAAGATACAAGGAATCATTTCCAGATTTGCCATCGCTGCCAATCCATGTCCTCTGTTAACGTTTCAGCAGCAATTTTGATCAAATGAATGGTATTTTTCAATATAATCCGATCGATTATGAGCAATTCGGGTCAGGTGTTTATTGGTCTTCCAGCGTATGATTCGTTCATCAAATCAACAGGAGGAATTTGTTATGTCAGAAAAAAAAGAACTTCATCAGAGTTTCTCAGTTTTCACAGTTGGTTCTGTTCAGGTATCAGAAATGGATGGGTTTTTTGCCGTAAAACTGCTTCCAGAATTCAGAGAAGCAATGGAAGGACTCGATCAATTTCAGCATGTCAACGTGCTCTGGTGGGCAGATCGACAGGATTCGCCGCAGGCTCGGCATACGCTGCTGACAGAATTACCCTATGCTCCCGGAATTCAAGCGGGCGTTTTTGCCTGTCGCAGTGAATATCGTCCAAATCCAATTGGAATCACAATCTCACAAATTCTGGAAATTGATAAAAGTCAGGGGATTGTCCGATTAGCATGGATTGACGCGTTTGATGGCACCCCTGTTTTGGATCTCAAACCCTACTTGCCGGTATCAGACCGTGTACGATATGTGTCGGTCGCGGATTGGATGAAGGACTGGCCTGTCTGGATGGAGGACGCCGGCGAGTATTTTGCAAGTAATCCGACAAATTTTGGCGAATAAACATTAAAACATTCTCCTCTTTCGAATAGCAGCTGCTCATTCTTCGGAAATTCGAATTCCAGATTTTCTATTCGAACCAAATGGGAATAACTTGTTATTGTGATGTTTTTACTCTTTCCGTAAAAACATCACAATAAGATAGAATCCTGCGCTTATTTGGAATTGCTGTTCGTTCATTCATAGAATCGTTTGGAATATAATTGAAAAGAAAGGCAAAAAATGATCCCGATCATCTCTGAACCCAGACAAATACTGCTCGCCGGAATGTCCTTCTATGGAGATCCTTTTGATATACATGCCGGATGGGATGAGGAAAATCGAATCGGTGAACTCTGGAATCGATGGATGCGGTTCCTTTACCATAACCCCTTTTGTCAAAATCTTGCTGCTGAAATGCCGGGATTCTATGAGGTTCATTTATATGATGAAGACACGGCAGAAAAAGGATTGTTTGAGGTTTTTGTCGGCATAGCAATTATGGAGTCGGTTCTTCATAAAATTCCTGAAAACCTGTGTCTGAAAAATCTGCCGGAAAGCAAATATGCTATTTTTACATTGCAGGGGATGGATATTAAATCGGACTGGGAAAATACCATTCAGCTCAGCCTTTTGGAATCCGGTCTTCAGCGAAACGATTCCTATAATTTCCAATATTATGATGAGCGATTCAAAGGAATTCAGCATATTGAATCTTCGATATTGGATGTTTATATTCCGATCAAAAATCTCCAATAACCCATGCGATTCTGCAATTGGGAATAGTGAATTGTTTTTTACAAAGCGCATAAAACAATTCAACAACGAATAATTCTTCCAATATTTTGAATTATTGCATGCGATCGATCTATCGTAACGAATCCTTATCATTTTCTTAGGGTAACTGATGAATGAACCGCTTGAATCAATTTATGATGCGATAGAGTTCTTCGAAGATCATCTATATGAAAATGTAACTGTTGCGCAAACCGCAGATTTCATTGGATATTCCTTATTTCATTTTATCCGCATGTTCAACCGGATAGTTCATCATACACCTTATGATTATCTGATTCGCCGTCGTTTGAGCGAGTCTGCTCGTATCTTAACGAACAGTCATCGCCGGATTACGGATATTGCCCAGGATTTCTGTTTTCAAAACCAGGAAAGTTATTCTCGTGCATTTAAACGGATGTTTGATATGCAGCCAAGCCAATGGCGTGAGGAAGCGCCATCAGAGGAATTCGTGCTGATGCCTAAGATAACCTTAGCCGATTTAGCTTTTCGCAACAGTGATTTTTTTCGTTCTCCTGAATTGTTTATTTGGAGTGAAACCCGATATCAGGGGTTGATGACAAAAATCATAGAGGATAAAAATGGGTTGCAGGAATGGGAAAATTCACTTGCTGCTGATCTGAAAAATTGCCTTTCCGATGTCAGTGCCTCACCGCAGGTAACGATAACGTTTTCGGTCAATTCAGATTGGAGGAATCGGTATGAATTCATCGGCATTGAAAAGCATAAAAACCAAAGGCAAACTCTGAATTTAGTCGAACGAATTGTTCCTGCAGGAAATTATGCCGGAATCTTTTATCCGGTGGATTTTTTCAAGGAAGCGCGAACCTACCTGTTCTTTACATGGTTTCCGGCTGTCTGCTGCCGCGCAACATGCCACGAATTTTTCTTGCTTTCTTTTTCGGTCTTATCCTCTCAAGGAAGGCAACTCTTTGTTCCCGTTGTTATCTCAGAAAAATCAAATATCCGATTGAAGGATTCCCGTGCAGCAATCTGAAATCCGGATTGATTTATCGAATCAATCCAGAAAATTTGTTATTCTTTTTTCGTAAGTATTTGAACACATCCTTTTCCTCCATCCACTCGAACCCTGTCACCCGTTTCCAATCGCATGGTTGCATCTTTACAGCCCACGACAGCCGGAATGCCCAGTTCACGGGCGACAATGGCTGCATGACTGAGCGGAGCGCCAAGATCGGTAACGATTGCTGCTGCTCTTGGGAAGAGCGGTGTCCAGCCAATGTTGGTCATCGTTGTCACCAGGATTTCACCAGTCTGAAATTGACTGCTTTCTTCAAACGAATTCAATTTGCGAACAGTACCCTCGACGATACCCAGCGCTCCGGCAAATCCATGAAGCGTATCAGAATGGTCCGGATTTCCAATTTCTGCGACACGTTGAGTTTGCGCATCGTATACATCCGTTCTTCGATTAGGATCGGAGCCCCAGGTGAACGGATCAAATCGGCCGCAGATCAATGCTGGATAAGGCGGCAGAGCACAATATTGTTGAAAGGTCTCTTTTCGGATCGGAATCAGCGCCATAACGTTAGAATTTTCTCGACCGGACAAAAGTTCTAATACTTCGTCAATCGTCAGGTAAAAAATTTCATCTGCAATTCCAAGCAAGCTGCCTGCACGAAGCGCAAACGTTCGTAACACGGTCATGCAGCGTGTCGCTTCTGATCGAACTGCTTCCCGCTGATATGCAGCTTTTGCAGCCTGGAAGATCCTTTTTTGGAAAGGTGATGCCTGACGTGGATTCTGGCTGCTGAATCGCTGCCAGGCTTTGTCAAATGCGTTTTTCTGTTGTTGCCGCAATACGTCCAAATTAACAGGATTCTTTTCCCATTCTTCCAACTGCGAATCAAGCCATTTCGGATCTTCTGCCGGGCGTGGCCAGGCCGCTTCACCTTCATTCACGCCGCGATGTCCATACGCTTCCATATAAGCTTCCTGTGTCATTTTTCCGTTCAGAATCATTCCCAATCCGATTGCCGGTCCCATACTTTCAAATTGCCCGGATAATCCGCTGAGATTGGACAGCAGCGCATTGACAACATCCGGATCGGCGTATTGAAGCAGATCCCGTTCCAGTTTGACCTGCTGGTCGGATGCTGCAGCGACTACGTGAATCAAAGAATCCCGGTACAGCGGGAAAACCTCTTGATTCCATAGGTTCAGCAAACCCTCTTTTGTTGTCGTGTTCTTTATCTTGTTGTTGAGCTCTTTGCATCGTGCAGCATTTCCTGCAAGGAAGCGTTTTTCTTTTTTACGATAAGCAGCAAACATGCGGCTGGATCGAAGTAATCCAGGAAGCACATTCTGACTCCATTCGGAACTGGTCAACGGAATGAGAGGAATTTCCAGATCTTCTGGAATCTCACCCCACCATCCTGAGATTTCGCGATACGCACGATGTGCATCACCTTTGAAAAAACGCGCAAAAGCGGATACCTGTACGCTGATATTGGCATAAAACCTGCCGCCAATAATGCCATTTAAAGAGTAGTTTTTCACCGATAGCGAAGGTCCGCCATGACCGTCCAGATATGAATGCAGCGATGCCGTAAAGGGCGTCAATACTTCCGGGCTTGCCTCCATCAGATTGGTCGCCGACCAAAGAAAATTTCCTTTATGCGAGTCGTTCCACACGCCACGGATCGGATCAAAATTGTTCAAGGTCGTTATGGGACGCGCTTGCAGAATGGCGACTTCCTTTCCTTTCGATGCCCATTCAATATCTTGCGGACACCCTGCTGCATTTTCAATTGCATGAGCGTATCTGTGCAGATTTTTAATGATGGGAGCGATTTCTTCCGGACCATGATAGGATCCCTGCGGCCGGTCAATGCTGAATTCTGATGCAGAAATTTCTCCGGAAACCAGTTTTTCACCTAATCCGCTTGTATAATTACCGGTCATTTGCGAAAGATTTCCTGTCAGCGGATTCACTGTAAATAATACGCCTGCAAAATCGGGCTGAATCATTTTTTGGATGACAACAGCAATGGAATACTCATCATTCTGCAGCCCTTGTGCCAGACTGTAACTTTTTACACGCTGGCTGTGTCTGGATTTCAATACGGTTTGGATAGCTTCACGTATCTCCTGATCGGATCTTATATCCAATACACTTTCAAATTCTCCGGCAAAAGAGGCTTTTTGCGAATCCTCAACCGCTGCTGATGAACGAATTGCAAACGGAATGGTTTTCCCTTTCCTTAAACGGGTCAATTGTTCTCGTACAGCCTGCCATGCTTCTTCGCGCAGATCATCCTGAATAAAGGCTTCCGGCAATAAAATGCAACCATCCGGAATCGGGTAACCGGATTGGAATAATTTCGCCAGGCTCAAACCTTTTCCGCCGGCTGCAGGTGCAAGGCTGGATTCAAGCGGGAAACTTCCGAAAGCATAGACCCCATGCGTATTGATTCGTTGATTTGCTTTTTGAAGTTGATTCAGCAGAAATACTGTCAGCCAATGAAACAACAGATTCCCCAGAGTTCCGGCTAACATGGACAGAATGACTAAGGAGAGTATGCTCTTAATCCCGCTAAAGCGGATAAAGGAAAGGGCAAATGCAGTGGCACCCAACCCACTAATTATTTTCGTAATGATTTCTTGCTTAATTTTGTTCATATGTAAGGCTCATGTTCGAAACGAAATGCAACTTTTTTTTTTGCCAATGACTTTTTGATGTTGGTTACTTATTCTTTTTCTTTTTTGTCCAGCATCGCGAATAACTCAGGGCTTTTTTCCAGAAATGACGATGCTTTCACAAACGCCAATCCATGATCCAGGTCTCCAAATACGAGAATTTTTTCGCCGACATCAATTTGAAAATCACGTCTCGCTTCTGCTGGAATAACAACCTGTCCTCTGTCGCTGACAGTGATTGCGCCGTAAAATCGTTTTTTGTCAGATGGTTTTGTCATTACTTCACTCCGTGTAAGATATATCTTGTAAACAAGAAATATCTTACATCTGTTTGGTATAAATGTCAATCTGCAGTTAGTGATTCGGAATATGAAGAGAATTGCTTGATATTGAGTTGTTTTTATTAATCCGCGAAAAATAACAGGAAAACAGGTTTTTTCTCTTTTCTCAAGCGAGGTTTATAAATGTTAAATCGTTAATTAGGGGGTGAAAAAGAAGATGTTGGGAAAGAATTTAGTTTTCTGAAGATACGCGTTTGCCGCTCTTGCACAAATAAACCAGATTATATGCAAGGTAATCTAATTGGGTTCGATTTAAGCGCTGATCAATTACGAGGGTCAGGATTGTCCGAGCCATATTCGTTGCAATAGCATTTTGATTGAGACGCGGATCGGACAGTAATCCATTCCAATGGATGGTTAAGCCGATACCATTTTTACCTAATTGGTCGAAAAGCCAGTCCCTTGAAATTCCGGAGACATAAACTGGCAGGCCGAGCGGCATGTTATCTGTCTGCAGCGAGGTAAATATTGGTTTTAATTCGCAAATTCCAGAAATTTGTTCCAGTAAATAACTGTAATTTTCCTGTCGCTTTGTTTTGATCTGCTTCCAGTCTAATTGTTCGATGTAAAAACGCTCCTGAGAATTTCCTTCGATTATCCAATCGGTTTCATAGAACGTTTCTGCGAGATTATATAAATCGACTAATTCCTCGTATCGACCCCAGCCGCGAAACACGTAATCTGCCATGAGTTTTCGATATCTGCGGATAACCGGCAGCCTGTGATTAAACGAATTGTCTTGTTGATCCCGATGCATCATCAGATCGGTTGTTGTTGAAAGATACCCGCCATCATAAGGAGCTAATTTCCGAATGGAATTAAAAACAAAATCCCCGAATTGATGAGGATTAAATCCGGCTTGCGCATTGTCTTCAATCAGCAGTTTTCCATGATGCTGGAGATTTTTCAGAAAAGTCTGTTCATATTCTGAATGGAAAAAGCCGAAATAGTTGATAAAGTAAACAACTTGATGATGGATGGCTTTCCTATCCAAGTCTTCCAGGTCGATGGAAAAATCGGGAAGAACCTGGTAATAATCGCAATGCAGGCCGCATCGTTCCAACGTAGAAACGATGGTCGGGCAGAGATAGGAAGGCAATAAAACGCGGTTGATTCCATGATTGATTAAAAACCGGCTGATGACGATCAGACATGCTTTTCCTCCATTGAGAAAAAGCATGTCTTTTGGTAAAACGGATCGATTCGTCGTATTCCATCGATCATCGTAAAAGAATTCACCGCCGATAACCATAAAACATTTCCATATAAATTCTTTTTGACTGATTCAAAGTTTATTCCAAACGAAATTCAAATTGCACACAAATTTTATCATCGATCCATGATTCCAGTCTGATGGCAACCATTTGAGAAATGGTGAATTACTTATTGTCATATTTTTTTAGCGAAGCACAAAAACAACACGATAGCAAGTTTTCTTAATTGATTTTTAAGGATGATTTATCAATCGAATTGCTGAATGCAGATCAAACAGCAGGTAATCGTAGGATAATTGAATAAATGGAGCAATAAAACGGGGAAGTATTGAAAATTACTTGTTATATATCAATAAAGGACGGAGGATCATGATGAAACATTTTTTAATGAACAGAAAAAAAATGATTTCTCAGCAGCCATCAACCTTCGCAGAGATGACAGCCAACTATTGGAGTATCTCGCTTGATCAAGTATTGAAGGAATTGAACGCTTCTGTTGAAGGACTTCAGGCGAACGATGCATCTGCACGACTGAGCAAATATGGATTAAATACAATCCGGGTGAAGCAGCAGAATTCCATAGGGCGCATAATGCTGAATCAAATAAAGAGTCCATTGGTCCTGATTCTGATCTTTGCTGCCATTATTTCCGGAATTGTGGGTGAGTGGGTGGATGCTTTGATCGTTCTGGTTGTTGTTGCAGGCAGTACAATCCTCGGTTTTTCTCAGGAATATTCTGCCAGCGTGGCAATCGACAAATTGAGAAAACAGGTGACTATCAAATCGAATATTTTAAGAGATGGAAAATCGACGATATTGCCGTCTGAAAATGTGGTTCCGGGCGATGTTGTTTTACTGTCCGCAGGAAGTCTGATCCCTGCCGATGGAATTGTGTTGGAAGCAAATGACTTTTTTGTTAACCAGGCAGTACTTACTGGTGAGACTTTTCCTGTTGAGAAGAAACCGGGGATTGTTTCTGAAAATGCAAGTCTGGCAGAGCGGACAAATTGTGTTTTTATGGGGACCAATGTGAGAAGTGGTATTGCCAGGGTATTCATCGTTCAAACTGGTAAGGAAACGATATTCGGACAAGTAGCAGAAAGGCTGGTCTCAACTCCGCCAGAAACTGAATTCGAACACGGGCTGCATGAATTTGGCACACTGCTAACACAGATTATGATGGTAATGGTCATTTCAATTCTTGCCCTTAATTTTTTCATGAATAAGCCATTTTTTGATTCTCTGCTCTTTGCATTGGCTTTGGCGGTTGGAATTTCTCCTGAATTATTGCCGGCAATAACCAGTATCACCCTTTCACATGGGGCTAAAAAGATGAATGAACACGGTGTTATTGTTCGGCGGTTGAACGCGATTGAAGATTTTGGCAATATGGATGTTTTATGCACAGACAAGACCGGAACACTGACAGAGGGTGTCGTACATCTTGACAATGCGTTGGATATTTTTGGGAATTCATCCAAGGATGTTCTTCGATATGCCATGATTAATGCTCATTTTCAAACCGGATTGGATAATCCTCTGGATGAAGCGATTCAACAGGCAGCCCAAGACGCCGGAATCGATATCCAGGATGAACAGAAAATCAGCGAAATCCCGTATGATTTTGTGCGTAAATCTTTAAGTATTGTTGCCGAAAATAAACAAAGGCAAAGATTTCTGATTACGAAAGGTGCGATGGACAGGATTCTTCCGGCTTGTGAAAGTGTTCAGTTCGGTTCCGATACGATACCATTGGATGCTGCTACCCGCGATTCAATCGAAAAAAAATTTGGTGACTGGAGTGAAGAAGGTTTTCGCGTTCTTGGTTTAGCAATCAAGGAAGTGGAAAAACAAACGGATTCCTATACCTATAAAGATGAACATGCAATGACTTTGATCGGTTTTCTTCTTTTCCTTGACCCACCGAAAACGGATGTTGAGCAGACAATCGAGGAATTAAAAAAACGTAATGTGCAGATAAAAATAATCACTGGGGATAATGCAAAAGTCGCCAAACATGTCGCCAATCATTTACATATACCTGTTCAGAACATCATCACTGGAAGTGACTTGAATAAACAAAATGATCAAGTGTTATGGCATCTTGCTGAAAGTGCGACAATTTTTGCCGAGATGGATCCCAACCAAAAAGAACGAATTATTCACGCCCTTCGAAAGACTGGCCATGTTGTCGGATATATGGGTGACGGCATTAATGATGCTCCTGCGTTAAGGTCGGCTGATATTGGAATTTCTGTAGATACAGCTGTGGATGTTGCGAAAGATGCTGCGGATTTCGTATTACTCAGGAAAGATTTGTCGATTTTACAGAAAGGGATCGATGAAGGGAGGAAAACATATGCTAACACGCTAAAATATATTCTCACTACCATCAGCGCAAATTTTGGTAATATGATCAGCATGGCAGGAATTTCAGTTTACCTGCCATTTTTGCCTTTGCTTGCATCCCAAATCCTTTTAAATAATTTCCTTTCAGATTTTCCCGGGCTGACCATTGCAAGTGACAATGTAGATTATGAAATGATTGAAAAACCAAATCATTGGAATACAAGGTTTATTCGCAATTACATGATCCTTTTCGGGTTGACAAGTTCCATTTTTGATTTTCTGACATTTGGCGTTTTATTATTCTTTTTTCATGCACAACCGGATGAATTTCGAACAGGCTGGTTCATTGAATCTTTACTGACAGAGTTGGTGATTGCACTGGTTGTCAGGACCCGTCGTCCCTTTTTCCACAGCCGTCCGGGAAATCTGCTCTTAGCAAGTTCGTTATTCTTTATTGGATTAACTCTGGTGATTCCCTATATCCCATTTCTTAAAATATTTCGCTTCGTCCCGCTGCCGATTCCATTATTAATGGCATTGATCGGGCTGACGATGGTTTATGTCTTGGCTACGGAATCTGTAAAAAAGCTTTTTTTTACAAAAATTGCAAAACAATAAAATAACAGTCTTTCTCTCTTTATTAGGAAAAATTCCTTTTTTCGAATTGCTGTTTTCTTAGGTTGGTGTAACATATTTTCTGTAAAATAAAGAACCTTAACAAAAGAGGTGAGTCAGAAGTATCCTTATAGTAACCAAACCATAAAAGGAGACTAGAAATGACTCACCCAAATAATTATACCTTTGCAGAGGAAATAGCGGAAAAAGGATTGGAAGCAATTCCAGAAATGATGCGAGTGCTGATAAATAACGCCATGCAAGTAGAAAGATCAAGGTACTTACAAGCTGAACAGTACGAACGCACAAAGGATCGCAAGGGACATGCAAATGGTTTCAAACCGAAGACGATACAGACCAGGATAGGAAACATTACCTTTGCAGTTCCACAGGTTAGAGAGGGTGGTTTTTATCCCAGTGCTCTGGAAAAGGGACTGCGAAGTGAAAGAGCCCTTACGATCACACTGGCTGAAATGTATGTACAGGGAGTATCGACTCGGAAGGTAAAAACCATTACGGAACAGCTTTGTGGGATTGAGGTCTCAGCCACACAAGTCAGCCGGGCAACAGCGCAATTGGACGAAGTACTGCAAGAATGGCGTGAAAGGCCATTAGGAGAGATCAGCTATCTCTTTGTGGATGCCCGATATGAGAAGATTCGTGAAGCAGGACAAGTAAGAGATGCAGCGGTTTTGGTGGCCTCTGGCATTACGCCAGAAGGCGAACGGCAAATACTTGGGGTTTCAGTTTCGCTTAGTGAGCATGAAACACATTGGAAAGCATTTTTAAAGAGTCTAAAAGAGCGAGGGTTACACGGAATAAAGCTGATTATCAGTGATGACCATGAAGGTCTAGGGGCAGCCAGAAGAGCAGTTTTTGGCGGTATTCCCTGGCAACGGTGTCAGTTCCATCTGCAACAGAATGCCGGAGCTTATCTGCCCAGACAATCGATGAGATTGGAAGTGGCAGCAGACATCAGAGCCATATTTAATGCTCCTGATCGAAAGACAGCAGAAGAGCTCTTGCAGAGCGCCATCCAGAAGTATGCTATTTCTGCTCCGCGGCTTTCATCTTGGCTCGAAAATAACCTTTTTGAGGGTTTTTTGGTTTTTGATTTTCCATTGGAACATCGAAGAACGATACGAACAACCAATAGTCTGGAGAGGATTAATAAAGAGATTCGCAGACGGACAAGAGTGGTTGGTGTGTTTCCAAATCAAGCTTCTTGTCTCAGGTTGGTCTCGGCATTACTGATGGAGACCTGCGAAGAATGGCAGATCGGAAAACATTTTTGTACTGGCAAGTTTATGAATTCTTAAAGATCTATGGATATTTCAGACTCTAATTTACAGAAAAAGGGTTGCATAATCCTTTCTTAGTTTCAGATGACTGATAATCAAAAGGAATAATCGATATTTCGTGTATATGTTTAATCAATAAAAATTATATAATTAATTCAATACAGATTTTTCCGTTTCTCAATAATAAATTCTTGCTTTCGATCGAAAAAAATGTAAAAAAAGTTTTGTGATCGGATTGGTTTGGAAATCAAAAAAAGAGATTAAAAAGTGGTAAATCAATCAGGAAATCCGCCTGTTTTTTTTCGATTGTAAGCAGAAACCCGGAGTTATCAGTTGGTCAAGAAAATCATTAATTCATTCTATCAGCAGTTAAAAAAGATTCCGCTTTTTACTGTAACCAGTGAAAAGAAAGATCAAATAAAGGAGCTGGAATGGAAGAATAAAATTCTTTCTGTTCAGTATAGAATCGCGGATGCAGCAAACAGCTCAAAAGATTTGAATCGTTTCTTTTCCGATGTTCATCAAATTGTCAGCGAACTGATGTATGCAAAAAATTTCCTGATAGTCGTATATGATGACGAAACAGGAATTATCAGTTCGCCATATTTTTCTGATGAAAAAGATGAAGTATTTACGACAAAACCCCTGGATGAGTTTCACGGAATAACCGGTTATATGATTCGAACCGGAAATTCAATCAAACATGGCAAAGATCAGATCAATCAACTGATAGCCAGCGGAGAAGTGATGATTTACGGTTTTGATTTCAAAGATGGAATTGGAACTCCGCTAAAAAATGAAAATCGGGTGATCGGTGCCATCTTCCTGCAGAGTTATGATGAGACAATCCTCTATACTGAACGGGATGAAGAAATACTGAATTCTCTCGCCACGCATATAACTACTGCGTTGACACGGTTCTTAGCATTGGAAGCTGAAAGAAAACGATCGGTTGAATTGGAAATTGTTAATTTAATACAATCCGGTTTGGCAGAGGAAGAACCAATCGAGAAGATTATCGATACGGTCGGCAAAAAGCTATGCGGGATATTTAATCCGATTAGGATCACTATCGGACTTTATGAGAAAAAATCGAACCAGGTTCATAATTATTATTCATTTGAAAAAGGGAATAGTAAGGAAAATCATACAAATTATCCGGATATTAATTTTCTCATAGAAAAATTCAGAGAAAATCCACAATGTGAATATTTCATGGCTGGGAGGAAAGCAAATGAAGCGAATTTTCTGCTACCCTCCCTGAAGAATTCAAAGGCTGGAATTGCAGTTCCCATCCGGAAAAACCATCATTTTTTAGGCGCGATTCTGCTGGAGGCTGAAAACGGAGATTATATCTATGGAGAAATCGATCGAAATCTTCTGAAATCGACTGCAATTTCGTTAGCCGAAGCGTTTGAGAAAAAACAGCTCGCTCAACAGCGCAATGAAGCGCTGGAGGAGTTACGAAAAAGTGAAGAGAAATTCCGAAAAATCGTTCAGAATCTTACCCATTATGTCTCCATTTTTGATTTGAATCTGCACTGTATGTATGTCAGCCCTTCTGTATTTACGCTGACAGGATATACTCCGGAAGAGAGACTTGCACAAAATCCGAATGAATATTTTTCGCCTGAAACGATTCGAATATTGTACCAGTTTATAACGGATGGCGGGTCGCAAACCTGTTATTCCGATCTTGATAGCGATCAGACAATCACAATGGATTTGGAAGAGATTCGCAAAGATGGCTCAATCGTATTTTTTCAAAGTTCATTGACTTTCTTACGGGATACAGCGGGGAAACCCAACGGGACCCTGGTGATTGCTGCGGATATCACGGAAAGAAAGAAGAATGAAGAGGCCTTGCGCGAATCAGAACAACGTCTGTTGGATATCATTAACTTTCTTCCGATTGCGACGATTGTGATCGATAATCAGTCCCGGGTCACAGCATGGAATCGAGCTGTCGAGACGATGACTGGCGTAAAAAGTGAAGATATGATCGGTAAGGGAAATTATGAATATGCAATCCCTTTTTATGGCAGAAGAGTTCCTATGTTGATCGATCTCATCTCAGTTTCAGATGAAATCTTGAAAAAAAGATATCTTCATGTGAAACATCATGGAAACATTCTGTCTGCAGAAAATTTTTGCGGAAACTTAGGTGAAAATGGCCTTATGCTCATCGGTTTTGCAAGTGGTTTGTATAATTCCAAAGGTGAACTTCAGGGTGCGATCGAAGCTTTGCAGGATGTTACCGAACTAAGAGAGACTGAACGGAAATTGCAGGAGGCTAAGGAACTTGCTGAGACAGCGAATCATTCAAAAAGCATTTTTCTGGCGAATATGTCTCATGAAATTCGTACTCCGATGAACGCAATCCTTGGCTTTTCGCAGTTGATGGAACATGATTCGAATTTGACAGAACAGCAGAGGGATAATCTTCATATCATTAATCACAGCGGCGAACATTTGCTGGCTTTAATCAATGACATTCTGGAATTATCAAAGATCGAAGCTGGACGATCGACACTGGTTCCCAATAATTTCAACCTTCTTTCGATGATGGATGATCTGGAAATGATGTTTCGAGTGAGCACGGACAAAAAAGGTCTGCAACTGCATATCGAAATGGCGGAAGATGTCCCGGTTTGGGTTCTTATGGATCAAAATAAGCTGCGGCAGGTTTTGATTAATCTCATCGGAAATGCTGTGAAATTTACTTCCAAAGGCAGCGTTATAGTCAGGATTAATGTCAGTCCTGAATTCGGGGGAAAGGAATTGCTGCTTTTCGAAATCGAAGATACAGGACCTGGAATTTCTGAAGAAGAGGCTGCAAAATTGTTCGAACCATTTGAACAGGCAAGTTCTGGTGAAAAGACAGGAGGGACAGGGCTGGGTTTATCGCTGAGTCAAGGTTTTGTAAAAATGATGGGAGGGATCATTTCAGTTTCAAGTACAATCGGAAAAGGAAGTATTTTCAGTTTTGCCATCCCTTATCAACAAGGAATACCCGGTGAGATCTCACAATCAAAACAAAAAAAGCGAGTTGTCGGTCTGGTATCCATACAAGATAAATTTCGGATTCTAATCGTTGATGATAGTGAGACGAATCGTAAAATTCTTACACAGATTCTTACTTCAGTTGGTTTTATTGTCATGGAAGCCGCAAACGGTGCGGAAGCTGTAAAACTATTCCAAATCTGGAAACCAAGAATCATATTTATGGATATGCAGATGCCGGTCATGGATGGATATGAAGCGACTCGGAAGATAAAGCAGACTGCTGATGGAAGGAATGTGGTGATTGTCGCGATGACTGCAAGCGCTTTTCAGGAGGATCGATTAAAAATTATGGAAGCCGGTGTAGACGGATATATTTCAAAACCGTTTAAAGTGGATTCCTTATTTGAAACAATTACGCAACTCACCGGAGCAGCTTTTCGCTATGAAGAGGAAGAGACTTTAAACACAATAATCGAAAACGAAGATTTCGCAATTTTTCAGAAGGAAATCCATAAGCTTCCTTCGCAAAAAATTATCGATTGCTGTAGGGCTGCTGAAAATGCAGATTATTTTCAATTAATTGAGATCATTCAAGATATTGCTGCATCTCATTCAGAAATTGGTAAAAAGTTAATGGATTTTGCGAATCGCTATGAATATGAAAGGATTATCGCATTATTAAAGCCTCCTGGATTTGTTCAATGAATTTTGATTTCGGAATGAAAAACAACAAATAAGGGCCTGATCCTGTAAGTTGAAATATTACCGGGCATTTTAATATTCAGAGAAAAAATGTATTTCGAACAGCAAATGAAAAAGATTAAGCTTCTGGTAATAAAAATAGAATTCTATTTTTGCTACAATTTCAAAAACGAGTACACCAAATCGAATTACGGGAAAACCACTCGGCAATAAACTAACTCTTCTTTTATTAAGTCTATTCCATATTCCGAATTGCTGATATGGATCAATTTTTTGAAATTTGGAAAAACCTTTTACACAAAGAGAGAAAAATTGTTGTTGTGGTAGTTTTGTGTTCCGAGCAAGAATACCACAACAACAAATAATTCATTCTATTTTTTAAATCACTGGATATGGATATGCTTTTTGAATAATTCACTGTAAAATGATTTAAATTCACTTAGTGATCAGGACAATATTTCTGAATCAAATTTAAAAATCAAATGTGCACAAAACAAGGACTCATAGTCATGCATGATTTATATATTACCCATAAAAAACTAATTTGGTTCACATTATTGATCCCCATTATCGTTTGGGGAATATTTTTGGGGGCTCTTGTTTTTGTTTCTGATCCTTTCCTTTGCGGATTTTTTTCGGATGTATATAGTCCATTGGTCGAATTTTTTGCAGTGGCAGTATTGTTGATTGTATCCAGACAATTGAGAATGCACTCAAAGCAGATTTTTCTGGTTTGGATCGTCATGAGTGCGGCGGTTTTTTCTTATGCTTTGGGAGATCTTTTATGGGTAGTAATTGAACGCGTTTTTCAGAAATCTCCTTTTCCATCCATAACTGATTTTTTCTATTTGCTTTATTACCCGCTTTTTTTAATCAGTATTCTTTTATTTCCAAGTGAGAAACTGAAAAAATGGGAATGGGTGACCACGATTTTGGATATCAGTATCGTATTACTGATTGCGATTCTCATTTTCTGGAATTTTCTGATCGGACCATTGGCATATTCTTCCAGTAATGTTTCATTGCTTGAGCGAATCATTTTAACAGCCTATCCGGTTAGCGATTTGATTTTATTTAGCGGATTAACCTTTATTCTTTATGGAAAACGAAGGAAAATACCCGGAATTTCTGTCTTGCTGTTGGCTGTCAGCAGCTTGATTATGATCATCAGCGATATTTTATATAGCTCGCTTGAAATGGAAGGAGCCTATTTCAGTGGACACTTAATCGATGCCAGTTTCACCTTGAGTGTTCTCTTGATTGAAATGGCAGGAGTGTTTCAATTAATTGAATTAGAACAGAAAAAGGTCATTATTATGCCTTTTCTTTTGAACTATGCCGCGAAATGGTTGGGGACAATCATTGCGATACTTCCATCCTTAATGATCCTTACTGTCTATGGTTTAATGATCCGAAGTTATTCAGCGCCCCTTTTGATGAATTCAGTATCCATCGCCTATTCATCCGGAATTATCACGCTACTGATCATTGTTCGACAGGCGTTGACAATTCGTCAGAATCATCAACTGAATGAGGAGCTTAAAAAAAATCTGGAATTATCACGCAGCCAGGCAAAGGAATTGGAATTGGGTTACCAGTCATTGCAAGCTGAAATCAAAGAAAGACGTCAGGTTGAATCTGAATTATCCTACAATGCGTTACATGATCGTTTGACCAATCTCCCCAACCGAGCATTATTTATGGATCGGCTTCATCATGTATTAGAACGATCTAAACGGCATCAGGACTATTCATACGCGGTTTTCTTTATGGATCTGGATCATTTTAAAGTGGTCAATGACAGCCTCGGCCATAATATCGGAGATTTATTACTGATTGAAGAAGGAAAACGCCTCCTTGCCTGTATCCGCGCCGAAGACACGATCGGACGATTAGGTGGTGATGAGTTTGTGGTATTGTTGGAAGATTTGGAAAACCCGGACAGTTTTATTCCAGTCGCAGATCGAATCATTCATGAGATTTCCACACCTGCAATTTTAGGCGGGCATAAGGTATTTATTTCTATCAGCCTGGGTGTTGTTTTAGGTAATGAACGTTATACACAACCTGAAGATGTTTTACGCGATGCAGATATTGCCATGTATCGTGCAAAAAAAATGGGAAGGGGACGGTATGAGATTTTTGATCCTTCCATGCTCGAAGGTGTCATGTCGCGTTTGGAAATGGAAAACGATTTACGCAAAGCATTGGAACATAGGGAATTTGTCCTCTATTATCAGCCAATTCTTGATTTGTGTAATGATCGGATCATTGGATTCGAGGCGTTGATCCGCTGGCAGCATCCGACTCGCGGCTTGATCACGCCAGGTGATTTTATTCCGTTGGCTGAAGAAACCGGTCTAATTGTTCCGATTGGAGAATGGGTTCTTGAGGAAGCCTGTCTTCAGTTACGAAAATGGCAAATACAATTTCCTTCTGATCCGCCAATCACGATGAACGTGAATATATCAGCAAGGCAATGTGCCGAAAAAAATCTGGTCGATAAAATTAAGAAAGAACTGGATAGAAATCAGCTTTCTCCAAGCAGCTTGCAGCTTGAGTTGACAGAAAGTATGGTCATTGATGACTCAATGGCAGTATCTGATTTTTTTTCAAGATTGCAGGAGCTGGGTATACAGGTGCAAATCGATGATTTCGGTACCGGTTATTCTTCTTTGGGATCTCTTCAGAAAATACCTGTCAGTAAACTAAAAATTGATCGAACTTTTATTAACCAATTAGGAAATAAAAATGGCAGTGTTGAAATAGTACAAACAATCCTTGCGTTTGCAAAAAGTCTTGGTATCCAGGTGATAGCTGAGGGAGTTGAAACAGCAGATCAGTTATCGACGCTGAAGGCGTTGCACTGTAAATTTGTGCAGGGATTTCTTTTTGCGAAACCGGTGGAACAGCAGGAAGCCGGATTGCTGATCGAAAATTCTTTGAAGATTTCGATTGAAAGAAAACCCGAA
This sequence comes from Flexilinea flocculi, assembly GCF_001192795.1. Classification (GTDB taxonomy): domain Bacteria; phylum Chloroflexota; class Anaerolineae; order Anaerolineales; family Anaerolineaceae; genus Flexilinea; species Flexilinea flocculi. The sequence continues at coordinate 219,862 of NZ_DF968181.1, forward strand.
TAGGTACTCTTCGCTTTTAAAAGGCAATAATAGTAACCAGTAATTCGAATTATTGACACGTTTTTTAGATTAATCGGGAAAAACTTATTGTTATGATAATTTTGCGCGGAGCGCAAAATTATCATAACATCAAAGAAATCCTCCCATATTTCAGATCGCTGATTCGTTCTGAGAATTTGTATAATCCGACCGATGTCGTTCACAGATTTTTATTTGATAAATGTTTTAACCGATATTTTTAAATAAAAACTAAAAATTCGGAATTGGACAAAGGATGGAAAAAATGCAAGTTTTTGTTTTAATTGTCGTCTTAATTCTGATGATCATACTCAGTTTGCCGGTTATCCTGTTGCCTCTGATCACGGCTGTTCCTTTTTGGATCTGGCTACCTTTAGCTCTTGCTGTGCTTTTCTTATTTTTTTTTCAGTTTGTGTCAAAGCCGGTCCGAACAAAAAGGATAATAGGAATTACCGGTATGCTGATTATTGCGGTGTTGGCTGTTGTCGGTTCACAATTTTTTGCGTCGACTCCGCCAATCGTTGATTCCAATGGTCAGCAAATTCCCAATGCAATTGCATCGCTCGAAAAAGTCACGATCAATGCCAGTGATCAATGGATAACGATCCGTGGACAGAACAAAGAAAATCCGGTGTTGTTGTTTCTTTCGGGAGGTCCTGGTGGAAGTCAGTTAGTAACTGAACGCAGAGCACTTGGAAAACTCGAGGAATCCTTCGTTGTAGTCAACTGGGACCAGCCGGGCGCCGGAAAATCGTACAACGCAGTTGATCAAAAAGCGTTAACTGTAGATCGCTATGTTAATGATGGGTTAGCATTGGCGGCTTATCTGCGAGATCGTTTCCAAAAAGAAAAGATTTTTTTATTAGGAGAATCCTGGGGCAGTGCATTGGGTGTGTGGATGATCCAGAAGGAACCGGATCTATTCTATGCGTTTGCGGGAACTGGTCAAATGGTTGCATTTCTGGAGAACGATTTGAAATGTTATCACTTCGCGATTGACCAAGCTCGGGAACGCGGTGATACAAAAAAAATCCAGGCGCTTGAAAAGCAGGGACCTCCTCCATATTATGGAAAAGGAACCGCTTTAAAAGAATCAGCTTTTTTATTGGAGACTTTCCGATATATGAATGCTGATCCCAATATCTCCGATGACGGATTCAACACCTTACAGGATCTGGCGGGACATGAATATGGATTGCTCGACAAAGTCAACTGGTTTCGCGGTCTGCTTTATACGTTAGACATCGTGTATCCACAGTTGTGGGAAGTCGATTTTCGTATTCAGGCGCCAGCTCTTGAGATACCGGTTTATTTTCTGATCGGCAGGCATGATGTCAATGCGCCTCCGGATCTGACCGAAGCGTATTATCAGATCCTTCAAGCGCCAAAAAAAGAATTGATCTGGTTTGAACGATCTGGGCATAATCCATGGGTTACAGAGGCGGATTTATTTTCTGAAGTACTCGTTGATCGTTTTCTATCTGTCTCATCGCAGTAGATTTCATTGGAATCACTGATGATGCACCGATTTATAATTTTCGAAGAATAATGATGTGCTATGTTTGCGCTATGCGCAAACATAGCACATCGAAATAAAACACAATAACAAGTTTTCTCAACCAATTCAAAAGACAAATCAATTTTTTGAATTGCTGCAGAGATTACACAAAAGGAAATGCAATGGATGTCCAATATTCAATCGAAATACATGCTAAACCAGCGGAAGTTTTTCCCTGGATTGCTGATCCGGAAAAGGCAGTTCTTTGGCAGCCGGATGTACAACATTGGGAGATTATCGAAAAGCGTGGCGATGTTATTGGGACTGTTTTTCGAGAGACAGTTGGTGAAGGAAGCAATTCGCTTGAAATGAAAGGGTTCATATCGAAATATCAGCTGAATCAGGAGATTGGATTTCACTTGGAAAGCAAAGTCCATACCATTGAAATGGATTATACAATTCGATCCAATGCGGATGTTTCGGTTGTTTCCATTCACGCTCAGATTCATTGGAAATTTCCTGCAAATATCATATATCTTTTTTCCGGGAAGAAGATGAAGGCGAGTTTGATGAACCAAATGAAATCGGAAGGCAATGCATTAAAAAAGATTTGTGAAAAGGAGGTTTCTTATTCTGATTTGAATGGATAAATATTTCTCAATTGAAAAATCACAAAAGATCCTCGATTGATTTCGTAATTTGAAATTTGAAAAAAATAAATTGTTATTGTGATGTTTTTGCGTGAAGCTGAAAAACACCACAATCACTTATTTTCTTACTCTATTCGAAAAGCTTGTCCATATTTCGAATCGCTGGTAAAAACATTATTGCATGAATAAAAAGAAATGGAGATAAAAATGACAGCAGCCGCAATCGTAAATGAAATCCAGAGTGCATTGCAAGGGTATTCCGGCAAATGGACAGAAAAGAAAGGTCTCTGGGAATTTTCTGCTGTTATTGCAGAACGGAAAGTCTTTTTGTCCAAAAAAAAGATTACTTATTCGATGAAGTTCCGAATCGATGACGTACTGAAAACGGTGAAATTTTCTGAAATGTTGGCTGAAGCCGGATCCGGTTTGTCAACAGGAGGGGATTTTGACAACGATTTCTCGTCCGGTTTTGGCTTCAAGAAAGAAACTTACAACACAATCGGAGGCGCCCGTCAGGGCTCCATTGAAGAACAATCGACCTTATTTGGAAAAGATTATACCTATCAATTTCGGTATGAGGAAATCCGGGAAAAAGTTCAGGCGGCTGTTCAAAATGCCGGCTATCAATTTGTGTATCAGATTCTGCCTGTGAAGTAGTTTTCTGAAAAATGATTTAGTTAAAGAGCAAAAAATTCGCTCTTTGCTATTGTCGATAAATCGCTCATTCTCTTTCGCCTTTTTTTGAAAGAGAATGATTTTTTTATCAGCGATTTGAAATCTGGAAAAAATACTATGTTGTTGTGGTGTTGTTGCGCGAAGCGCAACAACACCACAACAACATAGTTCATTTCTCTATTCAAAAAGCTGGTCCATATTTCGAATTGCCGTTTATTTATGAGAAATGTCATTGAAATATACTGAATACTTTCCTAAAATTTAGTAAATATGGGGGCAGCGTTTATATGAACTATTGACATTCATTTTTAAAATGGTAGACTATTTACTAATAATTGAGGATGAAATCCGATAAAAAGAATAAAATACGATTGTTAATAACCCATTAATCTTTTTGTATCGTTTAATATTTTTACGGATGAGACTCTGAATGAGCATGAAATTTACTAAAAAGAAAGCATAAATTTACTAAACATACAAATGAATGGCAAGACTGGTGTGAATAACTTCTAAGCGAAATTCTCGTTTAGGAGATTCAAGAAAAAATAGAAAGGTAAAAAAAATGAAAAAGCTTTCCGTTTTCACGTTCGTTGTTGTTTTGTTTGTTCTGTTGGTATCATCGCTGACGGTTCTTGCTGCAGATGATTACACCATTGCAGTTGTTCCGAAGATGACAAGTATTGCCTGGTTCCAGAGAATGGAAGTTGGTGTCAACGATTATGTAAAAGAAACCGGTGTCGATGCTTTCTATACAGGTCCATCAGAAGGTGATGGCGCTTTACAGGCCCAGGTCATCGAAGATTTGATTGCACAAGGCGTTGATGCAATTTGTGTTGTCCCGTTTTCAACAGAAGCGCTTGAACCGGTTCTGAAGAAAGCACGCGAAGCAGGAATTGTCGTAATTTCTCATGAAGCTGCCGGTATGGAAAATATCGATTATGATATTGAAGCTTTTGACAATGATGCCTATGGACGGCATTTCATGGAACGCATTGGCGAACTGACAGGTGGAGAAGGTGAATATGTTCTTGAAGTTGGCGCATTAACTTCAGCTTCCCATAACCAGTGGGTCGATGGTTCAAAAGCATTACAGGAAGAAAAATTCCCGAACATGAAACAATATGGTGATAAGATTGAAACAAAGGATGATCAATCTGTCTCTTATGAAAAAATTAAGGAAGTTTTAACTGCCAATCCGAATATTGCCGCGATCCAGGGCTCTGCGATGGCTGACGTCGCCGGTGCAGCGCTGGCAGTTGAAGAACTTGGTTTAGCTGGAAAAGTAAATATCGTTGGTACTTCCCTCGTCTCAGTTTCCGGCAAGTATGTTCGTGAAGGAACAATTGACATGATTTCCTTCTGGGATCCGGCGATGGCTGGCAAAGCAATGATCGCTTTAGCACAGAAAGTTCTTGCTGGCGAAAAGATTGAGAACGGTTTGGATCTGGGAATCGAAGGGTACACCAATTTAGCTTTAGCCGATAAAGTATTGACCGGAGAAGCCTGGGTTGATGTCACTAAAGACAATGTCGATGATCCCGCTTATAATTTCTAAATTACCTGAGAGATTTTTTTTCGAATGAAATGATGAAGACCTCATAAAGGATTCTTTATGAGGTCTTCCTTAAAAACATCAACAATTCGAAAAATCGGATGATTTTTTGAATCAATTGAGAAATTATATTGTTCTTATGGTTTTGCAAGAAACGTAAAAATATTAGAACAACATAAAACTTTTCTCTTTTTTTGAATTACTGAAAACAATGACTTATTTGACAGGAGGTTCATCATGACAGAGACGTTTCTGGAGCTGAAGGACATTTACAAATCTTTTGGCGGTGTTCAGGCATTGAAAGGCGTTGACCTGACGATCAGAAGCGGAGAAATTCATTGTCTGGCTGGTGAAAACGGTTCAGGAAAATCAACACTTATTAAAGTTATATCCGGTGCACACGATCCTTCAAAAGGCGAAATCTTTATTGAAGGTCAAAAAGTCTCACATCTCTCTCCAATTCAAGCGATCGAACATGGAATCCAGGTCATTTATCAGGATTTTGCAATTTTCCCGAATTTGACTGTTGCTGAGAATATTGCGATGAATCGTGCCGTCAGTACAGGTGCGAAAATGATGGATTGGAATTGTGCGAGGAAACTGGCGCTGGAAGCGATGGAGCAAATCGGCGCCAGGATGGATCCGGATATTCTCGTTGAAAACCTGTCCGTTGCTAACAGACAGATGGTTGCAATTTGCCGAACCATCATCAACGATGCCAAGTTATTGATTTTGGATGAACCTACAGCCGCGTTGACGTCCAAAGAAGTACAAAAACTATACACAATTCTGCGTTGTCTTCGTGACAAAGGAATTGCTGTTATGATCGTTGACCACAAACTGGGTGAAGTCTTCGAAATTGCGGATCGTTTGACGATTTTGCGGAACGGCGAAAAAATTTCCACTGGCCTCATTCAGGAATATGATCGAAAACGGTTTGTAAAAGATCTGACCGGAAGAGATATTTCCGAAAGTGCTTACGTACCGCGAACTTCTGCAAGTGAAGTTTTCCGGGTTGAGAATCTTTCTCGGAAAGGTGCTTTTGAGAATGTCAGTTTTCATATTAAGAAAGGTGACGTTCTGGGAATTACGGGTTTATTAGATTCTGGACGAGGGCAAATTGGTGATGCCCTGTTCGGAATTCATCCTGCACAAAGTGGAGAGATCTTTTTACATGGAAAACCGATAAAAATTCGCTCAACTGCGGATGCGGTTAAAAACCGCATTGCCTATGTCCCTGAAGACCGATTGACGCAAGGTTTATTCCTGGATCGATCAATTCAAGATAACACAATTGCCGCATCCATCAAAAAATATTTTATCCGAGGCAGGCTGGATGAAAAAATTATGTTTCAGGATACAAAGGAATGGATAAAGAAAATCGGGTGTGTGGCTCCTTCTCCGGATCCGGCAATTCGGACACTCTCCGGCGGAAATGCGCAGAAGATCGTCATTGCCAAATGGCTGAATACAAAGCCAGCCTTATTGATCTTGAATGGACCGACTGTTGGTGTCGATATTGGAGCGAAATACGATATTCATCAGATGCTGCACAAGCTAGCTGAACAGGGTATCGGGATTATTGTGATTTCAGATGATCTTCCGGAATTGATACAGAATTGCAATTCAATCATCATTATGAAAAATGGTCGTATTGCAGGAACTGTTGAAAGTTCAAAAATCAATGAAACAGAATTAGCTGAGATGCTGAGCAGTCAATAGGCAGGAGGAAATGATGAAATACAGAATAAAAACTTTCCTGACGACGAATGAGATGATTGTTGTGTACATTATTATTGGGTTAGCCGTTCTGATCGGATTAGTCAATCCTGCATTTAATAGCATCTCTACGGTGGTAAATCTTTCCAGAACGATGTTAGTGACATTGATCTTTGCGATGTGTGAAATGATGGTGATTGTTTCCGGAGGAATTGATGTCTCATTTCCGGCGATTGCGTGTTTGGCAATGATTGCAACCGGAAATATCATGTTGAAGAATCAGATTGATAATATTCCGGTAGCATTTATCATGGGTGCGCTCATTGGTGCATCCCTTGGCGCTCTGAATGCGATACTGATAGCTATCATCAAGATGCCACCTCTGATTGCGACACTGGGTGTCAGCAGTATGACCAGCGGCGCAACGCTGGCAATTTTTGGCGCAAAAATCATTACAAATCTGCCTGGGAAATTGGATAAATTATATAAAGTCAGTCTGTACACGTATACCAATGCGGAGGGTATTACCTATTCTTTAACGATCTTGATTCTGATACCGATTTTCATCTGTTTACTGGGCTGGCTTCTGCTAAAATTTACGATGTTTGGCAGAGGAATTTATGCGGTGGGTGGTGATATTCGTGCTGCCCGTATTGCTGGATTCAATGTCAAAGGTATCCTTTTCTTTGTTTATATTTTTTCTGGTACGATGGCTGGAATTGCCGGAGTAACTTATATGATTCTTATGCGCGCAGCAGATCCGTCTGTATTAATGGGAAGCGAAATGATGGTCATAGCTGCGGTTGTGATGGGTGGCACGCGAATCACTGGAGGTCACGGAACGGTCATCGGCACCATCCTGGGCGTCACGTTGATTGCGCTGGTAAAAAATAATCTCATCATGCTGGGTGTTCCTGCTCATTATCAGACTTTTGTAGTTGGTCTGATCATGATTATCGGAACATCGATTACTTCGCTCAAGGCGAAGCATATTGCAAACAGTATCAAAGTATAGAGGAAGCAGTAAGATGCAAAAAATAACGAATATTATTAAAAAAACTGATCGAATTGCATTGGCGCTGCTGGTATGCTCTGTCATAATTACCGTACTCATGGGCGTTACTCATCCAAAATTCCTTGGAAAATCCAATTTACAGGGGATGTTAATTCAAATTCCAGAATACGGTATCCTCGCTTTTGGTATGATGATCGCTATGATCGCTGGTGGAATTGATCTTTCTCTGGTCGGAATTGCAAATTTGTCCGGAATTGTCGCAGCGGTTGTGATGCTCAATCTGGGTGGTAATGATTTTTCCATTGTTACGGCAATTCTGGCTGCTTTATCTGTTGGTTGCGTTTGCGGTTTGTTTAATGGGTGGATCATCGGATACCTTGAAATTCCAGCAATGCTTGTAACATTGTGCGGTTTGCAGTTATACACTGGGATTGCTCTTATTATTACCAAGGGCCCGGCTATTACTGGACTGCCGGAGTCATTCAGCAATATCGCCAACGGGACCATTGCCGGCATCCCGATTGGCGCATTAGTTTTCGTTTTCATCACTCTTATTTTGTGCTATCTTCTTTATTCAACTGTCTATGGCAAGTGCGTTTATCTGATGGGAACAAACATGGTTGCTTCCAGGTTTTCTGGAATCAATAATCTAAAAATTACGATGCTTACATATGCTATCTCTGGAGTTTTTGGAAGTCTGGCAGGGATACTGATGGTATCCCATTACAATTCAGCGAAATCGGATTACGGCTCATCCTATACGTTATTGACATTATTAATTGCGGTTTTAGGAGGTGTTAATCCCAATGGTGGACGCGGCAAAGTACAGGGTGTCGTGATGTCCATTATTTTACTGCAGCTTGTCTCAAGTTCATTTAACATCTTACGTGTAAATGCTTTTGTTAAGACCTTTGCCTGGGGTTTGATTTTATTATTGATCATGACTGCAACCTATTTGATCGAACGTAGACAAAGCCGAGACTAATGATTTGGAAAATATTGTATTGTTAATAAGTAATTTGAAATATGGGGAGGATCCCATGTTTTTGTGATGTATTTTCCGCAAAGCGCAAAAACATCACAAAAACACGTTTTTTCCTCTTTCTTCGAATAGTAATTCAATATTTCAAATTACTGATTGTTAAAAAAAGGGGTATTACGATGGAAATTGGAGGATACATGAAGACAATTAAAGCACAAAAATTATCGAAAGATGCATTTTCACCATATGGTCAATTCTTTGATTTTTTGAATCCGACAGGGTTTTCACTTGGCAGCTTTTTTCCGGATAAGGCTCTGATGCCTGTCTCCAGTGGAATTCCAGTCGGCTTTTCACCGTTGGTTGTTGAGAAAACCGCAGCTTGCATCGTTGAAAAATCCGAATATCATAATTACGCTCAGGAAGCCATTCTACCGATTGACTGTGACATTCTGATTCATGTTGCTCCGGCTTCCAAACAGCCTGTTCCGCAATTGACCGAGGCTTTCATCGTTCCAAAAGGAACGCTGGTCGTTCTACGAACCGGAGTCTGGCATTTGGCGCCATTCCCGATTGATCAGGAAAAAGCACACATCCTGATCGGTCTTCCGGAACGGACTTACATGAACGATTGTATTGTAGTGGATTATTCCAAAGAAGATTTTATGCAAATCGAAATCTAAAAACAACTCCAAAGGATCGAACCATGAAGAAAATAATCAATACTCCAGAAAAATTTATCACTGAGATGCTCGAAGGGATTTATGCGGCGCATCCGGATTTGGTGAAATTCGCTGGCGGTGATCTGCACTGCCTGGTATCAACCAAAAAAATCCCCGGCAAGGTTGGAATTGCAACCGGTGGCGGATCAGGGCATCTTCCGCTCTTTTTAGGCTATGTTGGCGAAGGCATGCTGGATGGCTGCTCAATTGGAGATGTTTTCCAATCTCCCAGTGCTGAACAAATGCTCGCTGTAACCAAAGAAATTGATTCTGGAGCTGGAGTTCTTTATATTTATGGCAACTATGGCGGCGATATTCTGAATTTTGACATGGCAGCGGAAATGGCTGATTTTGAAGAAAATATCCATGTTGAATCTGTTGTTGCAGGAGAAGATGTTGCTTCTGGCGCTCCGGTTAAACCAGGTGCGAAAAACACACGACGTGGTGTTGCCGGAATTTTCTTCGTTTACAAATGCGCAGGAGCTGCTGCTGCAAAGATGCTGCCGTTGGATGAAGTGAAGCGTGTTGCAGAAAAAGTTTGTGAAAATGTGCGGACGATGGGTGTGGCTTTAACACCGTGCACAGTTCCAAGAGTTGGTCATCCGAGTTTTGAACTTGCTGAGGATGAGATGGAAATCGGTATGGGCATTCATGGCGAACCGGGGATCCGACGTGGTAAACTAATGCCGGCTGACGCAATTGTGGATGAGATGCTGAACAAGATCATCGAGGATCTCCCCTATCAAAACGGCGACGAGGTCGCAATTCTGGTAAATGGATTGGGCGCTACTCCATTGGAAGAACAATATGTCATGTTCCGCAGAATTCATCAAGTCCTTTCAGAAAAAGGCATTAATATTTTCCATACGTATATTGGCGAATATGCAACATCGATGGAAATGGCGGGCGCTTCGATCTCTCTGTTGAAAGTGGATGATGAATTGAAAGAACTATTGCGTTTCCCTGCTGATACGCCGTTCTTTAAACAGTTCAAATATTAATTTGGAGGTAGGTCAGCATGCTGAATGCGTGTGATATAAAAAAACTGATGCAGTGTTGGGCAGAGGTCATGGTTCAAAACCGGGACTATCTGATTGAATTGGACAGCCACGTTGGAGACAGTGATCTGGGATTAACGATGGGAGATGGTTTTACAGCTGCCAGCAATGCAATCGCCGATTTAGACGAGTCGGACATCGGAAAGCTTGTTTATAACGCCGGAAAGGCGATGTCCACGGCTGTTCCTTCGACAATGGGTACGCTGATGGCCTCCGGTCTGATGGCTGTAGGTAAAACGCTGAAAGGCTGCACTGATCTAGATATGGATGGGATTGTATCTTTTTTTCAGGCATATTTTGACGGCGTACAGAGCCGAGGAAAAGCCCAGGTCGGTGATAAGACTTTCCTGGATGGACTCTTCGGAGCAGTGGAATCATTAAAGACCGATGCGGCTGCCAACTTGCCATTAAAGGAAGCAGCCGAACATGCTTCCCAGGCGGCACATCAAGGCTTCCTTAATACAAAAGGAATGTTAGCTCAATTTGGCAGAGCTGCCGGTCGCGGTGAACAATCACGGGATTTATTGGATCCCGGAGCTGCTGTTGCCGATTTACTGATGAAAGGTTTCGCAATTTTTATATCTGAGAAAGCAGATTCAATTTGATCACAGTTAAAGAAATTGCAGCGCTGATCGGAGTCTCACCTGCCACAGTATCATTGGCGCTCAACAATAAAGAAGGTGTCAGTGAAGAAACGCGCCGGAAAATTCGGAAAGTCGCGGAAGAGCACCAGTATGCTCTTCCGCAAGTCCGGAAAAATACGTTGCGCGGAAGCATCCAGTTTGTCAAATATGCTGCCCATGGGATGGTTGTTGAGGAAAATCAGGGATTTATTGCATCCATTATCGACCAAATTGAAATTGAATGCCGAAGATGTTCTTATGATTTAATTATGACCGGGTGCAATCGGGATACTGCGGTTGAAACATTCCAAATGGTGGCAGCGAAGCCGTCTGACGGTGTCATTTTACTGGGATCAGAAATGAGCGAGGATCTGATTCGCATGATTTATCAGATCCATGCGCCCATTATTGTCATTGACAATCCGATGAGTTATGAACGAGTAGACAGCGTCGTCATGGCGAATGAATCTATCGCCTATGATGCAATGCAATATTTGTATCAGATTGGTCATCGCAATATTGGATATTTGCACAGCAGTGTACGAGTTGCAAATTTTGAAAAACGCCAGATTGGTTATGAAGTTGCGCTTGAAAAATTACAACTTGACCAAACATTAAGAATTCCACTCACTCCAACACTGCAAGGCGCTTATTCGGATATGAAAGCTTATTTACAGAAGGATCATGCACAAAAGGCCATTCAATCCGTTTCCGCATTCTTTGCTGATAATGATACGATCGCTATTGGCGCTATGAAGGCATTGCAGGAATTCGGCTGCAGGATTCCGGATGACATTTCAGTCATTGGTGTGGATGATATCCCTTTCAGTGCGATCAATACACCTTCTTTAACAACCATGCGGATCTCCCGATCGAGTATTGGAAAATTGGCAGTTGATACACTGTTAAAACGAATCGCTCACCCTGACAGTCCGAATTTGCATATTCAAATTTCCGGACAGTTGATCGAACGCCACAGTACGAAAAAATTGAATAGCAGCCCGAATAGTTGAATTGAATTTATCCTTTTCTTGAAACGATACATACCTGCATCCTGCATTCAATATAACCATTTATTTTTAAAAGAATACCGAAAGTCTGTTATTCTATTGGTTTTACATCATATAAAACCAATAGAATAACAACAAATCATTCTCATTTTTAGACTGGCTAAATTTCGATACAGCAATTTAAAATATGGGGAGGATTCCTTGTTGATGCGATGTCGTGGCACTTCGAGTCATAACATCACAACACCTAGGAATTCCTGATTGATTCGAATGGTCAGGCTATATTTCGCATCGCTGGACAATAATTTGAAATTGGTAAAAACCTTTGAGAAAAACGAGAAAACTCGTTATTGTTTTATTCTTACGCTCCGTATAAAAAAACAATAACAAATAATCCCTCTCATATTTCAAATTGCTGATCGCTGGATTTCAATACGGTTCATAGAATCAAATTTGTTAGTATTATTAAAGCAAAATTCATAACTGAATTTGCAGAGATCATCTTTGAAAATTTCATGGCTATGGGTTGTTTATAAAATCGAAGGGATCAAAAAATGAACATCGATCCAGAACCAGTATCTTTCCTAGATAAATTGTTTAGAAAAACGGGACGGTTTTATCCGATAATAATTCTTCTGGTCCTGCAGATACTCAGTACACCATTATTAGTCATTCTGAGCATCATCCCAGCGCATGAAAATGCTCAATTTAACTCTTTCCAATTGGAAAAACTGATATTGATTGAAATTATTGGTCTTTCTTTCCGCAATCTTCTGATGTTGATTTTATTTTATCTGTTCAATCAATCTGTCTTTCGGAGATTGGCAATTCCGACAGAAATGAAAAATGAAGATATTCATCCGGATTTGGAGAAAAAGGCATGGAAACAGGCTACAACGGCTTCAAGAAATATCATTTTATTTGAATTTTTGGGTCTGATAATCCTGGTATTAATTCCAATATTGCTATATGGATCAAAATGGTTATATCTTCGGTTTGACCAAATGCTGTATTTGAGTCTTTCTGTTTTTGCAGCAGCAATTGCGATATTATTGCTGGAAAGTATGAGCATCGATCAATTCTTTGAGCCAATACTGATGGCAGTATTGCCGGACCAATTCAATGATCAAATTTCGGGTATTAAAGGGATTCCAATTTGGCTGAAATTGACGGTTTCGTTACTGGGATTAGTCTTTATTTGTCTCCTCCTTGTAATTCCGGTTTCTTACAATCAGGCAAAAGAAATCTATCTTGATTCAACGAAATCCTTTGCTTTGCTGTCTGAGACTTTGCGGATTTTAATCAAAGCTGGAATTGGCGGAATTGTTGTCGGAGGATTTCTTTCCATTTCGATTGCTTCTGAGTTTACGCTTCCATTTCGAAAAATGATCCGATTGTTCAAAAAGCTCGAAAATGGCGATCTTAGCCAGCGAATCGGAGTTTCACTGCCTGATGAGTTTGGGAAATTGAATATCTATATCAACGATATGATCAATCACCTTCAGATCTTAAATTCCACGCTGGAACAAAAAGTTGCGGATCGAACTGCCGAACTCCAGCAAATGAATGCGTTATTGGAAATCGAACTGAATGAAAGACGCAAAGCAGAGGAGCAATTATCGTATTCAGCTTTGCACGATCCGCTGACGAATCTTCCAAATCGTGCATTATTCTCCGATCGCCTCAACCATACGCTGGAAAGATCCAGGAGACGTAATAATTATTCATATGCTGTCTTTTTTATGGATCTGGATCGTTTTAAGGTAGTGAATGACAATCTTGGACATGATACCGGCGATTTGTTGCTGATTGAAACAGCGCAGCGAATCAACTCATGTATTCGATCCGAAGATACTGTAGCGCGTCTGGGAGGAGATGAGTTTGTCATTCTGCTCGAGGAATCCGATGATCCCGGGTACTATGTAAAAGTAGCCGAGCGGATTCTTCATAAAATGGCATTTCCGGCTCTTTTGGATGACCATAAAGTATTTGTATCTGTCAGCCTCGGAATTGTATTGGGATCAGATAACTATACTAAAGCAGAAGATATTCTCAGAGATGCTGATATTGCGATGTATCAAGCAAAAAAAAGAGGTAGAGGACGATATGAAATTTTTAATCCTTCGATGCTCGATCATGTGATTTCCCAGCTTCAACTTGAAACTGCAATGCGCACCGCATTAGAAAACGGACAATTTGTTGTTTACTACCAACCGATCATCCAACTGGGCAAAAATAAAATCGTCGGTTTTGAAGCTCTGCTTCGCTGGAATCATCCGACAAAGGGCTTGCTGTTGCCAGCCGATTTTATTTCGATTGCCGAGGAAACCGGATTGATTGTTCCCATCGGATATTGGGTCATTCAGGAAGCTTGCAGACAACTTCGAGACTGGATTACGCAAAATCCGCATAACTCGAATTTATCAGTGAATGTGAACTTATCTCCAAAACAATTTTCCGATCAAGAATTGATTGAAAAAATCACTACGATCATTGATGACTATCAACTAAAAACCTCCCATTTAAAACTGGGAATAACAGAAACTCTGATTATTGAAAACAGGGAAACTGTCTCGATGACACTTACCAGGTTGCGAGAAATTGGTGTTCATGTTGAAATAGATGATTTCGGAACCGGCTATTCGTCGTTAGGATATCTCAATATGCTGCCTGTCGATACGCTAAAAATAGACCGCTCATTTATCCATCAAATTAAAGAGAACAATAGCGGAATAGAAATTGTCCAAACGATTCTTGCGCTGGCTCGAAGTCTTGGGATGAACGTGATTGCGGAAGGTGTTGAAACAAATACGCAGCTTGAAAGCCTAAAAACACTGGGATGTGATTATGTACAAGGATTTCTTTTCTATGAAGCATTAGAACCGCAGGAAGCCGTAAAACTCATTCAGGTGTGATCAAATGAATGATGACAAAAACATGATCGAGGTACAAAACCACCCAAAAATTTTTCTCTTTTACTTCAAAAGATAAATCTATTTTTTGAATCGCTGACGTACATTATATGACTACGCAATAACGATGTTTCTATCTTTTCTCAATCGACTTCTTCACATTTAGAATTTCGGGGAAAAAATATCAATAAATTTAATCGGAAAATTATAGGAGAATCATATGGAAATGAAGAATATCCCTTTTGGTACTACCAATTGGGCAGAAATTGAACCAACAGAACATCATGGAGAAACTGGAACCGCTTTTTGGCGAACGCAGCAGTTTGATAATATACGCGTGCGAATAGTTGAATATACACCCGGCTACCTGGCGGATCATTGGTGCAGCAAGGGACACATTTTACTGTGTCTCGAAGGCGAACTTCACACAGAATTATCGGATGGCAGGATTTTTGTTCTGAAACCCGGAATGAGTTATCAGGTAGCGGATGACACAGCTCCGCATCGCTCCTTTGCCCCGACCGGTGCAAAATTATTCATTATCGACTGAAACTGTAATTGGCTTTTGTTGTAACTGGTTCAAATCGATCTTGAAAAATCATAACCATCAGGTGCAGCAGCAGGTTTGTGCACCCTTAAAGGTAGTTATGGTTCTCATGTGACAGAGGATTGCTTCGCTATGCTCGCAATGAAAAAACTTTACCTCTATAAGGTTCGCATGGCAATATGTCATTGTGAGGAGCAGCGATTCGAAATATGGTGAGAATTAATTTTTTGTTGTGTTGTTTTTGCGCTCCGGGCAAAAACAACACAACAAAAAATTTTCTCAATTGATTCGGAATGATGGTTTTATATTTCGAATTACTGTGTGAGGAGGGCATAAGCCTAAAAAATTTTAAGTATTAGAGATTTCTCGACTATGCGGGTAAGATATTCCATTAATACCTAAAAAAAGGCAGATTCATATCAATAGATTGATATGAATCTGCCATAATGGTAAATGAATGGAGACCTTCGTAATGCGTTTTTTTTGCTTTCCATTTTCAAAGAAAGCTTGAAAAAATTCGAAAAGAATTGTCTGTCAGGTAGAGATTTATAAGAATGCTCTTCCTTAAAATTTTGACAATTGCATTTTTTCAATAAGGTAATCAGTCAATTTTTCCTGGACCACGATTGGAAGATCGATGATGCTACCTTTATCCCCATTTGTCTGGCAGAATTCTCTGACAGTATCATAGTAAAGTTGGAAAAATTCAGTTCCCACATTGAATTTATTGATACCTTTTCGGAATGCGATATTCAACTGATCCGCGGGGATTCCACTGCCACCATGCAGTACTAAAAAGGTATCTGTTGCATTATTGATTTGTTCCAGGCGTTCTAAATCCAGCTTTGGAGTTTGTTTATATACACCATGGGCACTTCCAATCGCCACTGCCAGAGATGTAATTCCAGTCTTTTCACAGAACTCTTTTGCTGTCTCAGGACGTGTGTAAAGATCTAATTTTTCCTGTTCGGAATTTGCGGCAAAACCGACGTGACCTAACTCTGCCTCAACGTCAACACCGAATTCTTTGGCAACACTAACAACGTACTTTGTATTTTCGATGTTTTGCTCTAAAGGTAAATTGGATCCATCATACATAACCGATGTGAATCCTGCCTTGATTGCACGAAGCAGATACCTGATGTCACTGCAATGATCCAGATGGAGCGCAATGGGAGTGCTGCACTTTTCAGCCAAACCGTTGAACATCCCTACGAATGATTCCAGTTCAAAGGTTTTGTTTTTAAAACAATGTTCCGGATAAAGCATAACTAAAACCGGAATTTTTGTGATCTCAGCAGCCTGACAGACAGACGCTACCATATTGTAATCTGTGCAGTTGAACCCAATAACGGATGTATTCGCTTCATCAGCCATTTTTAAAATTTCACTGACTTTTACTATTGCCATATTCCCTGTTTTTCCTTTTTTTGCATGATAACGGCAGTGATTTGAAATATCGACTAATTTTTGTTATATTCCAAATCGTTGTTAATAATCTTTCCAATTATAAGCATCAATTCAAATTATGGACTTGTTATTTAGAGAAAAAAGGAAAAAAAGATGTTGAGATATGTTTGCGTTTCGCGCAAACATATCTCAACATCTATAAATTATCCTTATAATTTGAATTTCTGATTAACCAACCAATCGATTTAAGGTATAAATTTCTCGTTCATATTTTCTTTAATAACGTCAGAACATGAATGGAAACATCCTCTTATTCCGAATTATTGACGAAATGGAAGATCTGCTGTTTATTTCGGCGTTTTTTGAATCGATCAGATCGGGAAAATACAAATAAGGCTTCCCTCATAAAGGGAAACCTTTTATAAGTTAAAATTTGCTGTCAGTCGAAATAATTCTCACAAGTGATTTATTCTGTAGTTTATTCTCCAGTCAATTGCTTTTCCAATGTTGATACGACATCAGCATAGGCAGGGTCAGCAGCCAAATTCTTCACGCCATCCGGATCCTCATTCAGATCATACAAGAATCGTTCATTGGTCGAATTATTTCTGGTGAACATGTATTGATTGGTGATGACGCCATCCATAGAGAGTGTTGGATCGGAGAATGGAATGCTGTCTCCGAACGGATCTTCAGCCAAAGGGACGCCGCTTTCAGAAATTGTGACGACTTTCCCGGATTCGTCGATTAAGGAGCCTTCTCCAGCTAAATAAGGTATCAGACTTTTACCGGGCAAATCGCCGAAAATCATCGTTTTCAAGAAATCTTCGACGTTCGTAAGATCCAGGAGTGTCACTGCAAGATCGCGCTGTGAGGTAATATTCTGGACGGTTTGTCCGCCTCCAAAACTGGGGTGGTATATCATCATCGGTGTGCGGATGGTGTTGACATTGACAGTCTTTGTTTGCAGTGCATTCAATGCATTGGCGGTGGTAGTTGAGGTCATCAGAATAATCGTGTCGTGCAGTAAGCCTAAATCATTCATCGTGAGCAGGATGTCATAGACCAGCTTGTCGTTCTCCTGAAGGCTTTGCAGATAGGCTTTGTTAAATTCTTCTGGATCGGACGGAACATTATCCAGAAGACTGGCAAAGTTTACAACCAGGAAGAATGATTGTCCATTTTCATTTTTTACTGCGCCGGTATCCTTGAGCCATGCGATTGTATCAGAAGCGATCTCCTGATTATTTGCTGTCGTAGCATCGGTAATCGGTGTCCAATCAAAGAAGCCGAATCCATCTAAAGAAGCAAGTTCAGGTGTTGATTTTGGGAAAACGCCTTTATAAGCAGTGTAATAACCTGCTGCCAGCATCATCTGACCGATTGTCTTTTTATACTCGCCGATTTCGCCATTCAACAAACCGGTAAAAACTGTCCCGGATGCAGATGCAGGATCAACTGATTCAGCAAAATTCTTTTCAAATGTGATCCCATTTTGCTTCATCCATGCTCGTGCTGATAACTTACCGTTCTCGGATAAATCAACGTTGTAATTCTCTCCTTCCGTTAACAGCAGCACAACATTCCGAAATGGGAGCTCAGCAAGCGGAATCGGTTCATCCAGGATCGTTACCGGAAGGCCATTTTCTTCCATGGATATTCCTGTTTCTTCTCCTTCCGCATTCACGACCATGATGCTGCTTATGGTAAATACCAGCAGAAACAGTATCATTGTCAAAAAAAAGTTGTGTTTTGTCACTTGTGTTTTCATAATATTACCTTTTCTCTAAACACCTTTTGCGGTAACCGGACGGACATGACGTTTGGATGTTTTAGTCTCTGGTTTTGCGTCCCTTTTTTTCAAAAAGTTTGCCTTTTTCGTATGTTATCCGGAAAGCATGTCTGTGTTTCCGGTTCCTATCTTGTCTAAACTTTAAATACCTTTTCATTTTCATTCTTATTTTCATAAGAACTGTCGATTATTTTCAGGAGTTCCAAAGCGCTGCGAAAATTAATGGATTCGTTCCTTTCAACCCAGGTTACTGTTCCTTGCCAGGTAGCATTTCTTCTGGATAATATTTGGACGAGAAAAGTACCTTTTCCATTCTTAATTTGCGTCTTTTTTCTTTCGCCCGCTGCATCGATCTCTGTCCCTGAATTTTTCATGTCTATTGTTTCCCATTTTTGTTTGTTTTCTATAGTATAACAAGCGACAGATTACAGAATCGGTTACAAATAATAACCAATATTATTTTTTGGATTAATATCTATATCTGTTTATCGATATTTCTCAAAAATGAATTTTGAATGCAAAACGGGAAAAAATTGGATTAGGATTAGTTTCCATACTGTAAAGATAGATATGGTCATTTTCAGCATTTCGAAATATTGATGCAAGTAGCAAGTCTATATTTCGAATCACTGTATCATTGTTCGTTAACAGATAAAAAGGGACTCAGTTATCTGAGCGTACTTTGGTTATTTATTTAACTCTATATTAACAGACAGATGATTGGATTGCGACAAAGTCACTCGAAATATTGATTTGCAATCTTCCATATATTTCGAATTTATGATTTTCAAGATTGCAATAGCGAAAAACGGATTGGATTTTATTTCTCCGCAATGGCGGTATTGACAAGCTCCATGAATTCAAGATCGCTTTGGAATGATCTTGTCTTATTCTTTTCAACCCATTTCAAGTTACCTTGCCAGGTTGAATTCTGCCGATATTTTACATGGAGCAAAAAAGTTGCAAGCGTACCTTGATGCCCGGTCAACTCCTCCCAGCGCATGATTTTGCCGGACTTCGTCGAAATTAAAGGAAGATTGGCTGTTTTCCCTTCTGCAAACCCTCGTGTTTGGGTTGACGCCTGTGGAAAATCGATATCATCGAAAAAGTTTTCAAGAATCAGAAAAATCTGGTCAACGCTGTTAAAAATAACTGGTTCAGAATTGTAATATGTAAAGATTCTGCCTGTTGTGATATTAAGATCGATCTTATCGATGCAAATACAGACTAAATTGGGAGAATGCTCAAAAAGCCTTGGTTCCTTATATGAATCTACCATACCGATTTTGATTCACTTTCTATCAGGTTCTGTTCCGGCACAGCGGATATTTCTTTAAATTGAAGATATACCCCGCGGATGCTTTTCGATGCGTTGAAGGATTCGCGAATCCGATTTTCCACGATGGAACAATTTTCCTGATTGATGCCACTTAGAAGCATCAGGAATTGTGTCTTACTATACCGTGTGAAAAGATCACCCCGCCGCAATGCATGTTTAATGGCGTGGAAGAAATCTTCTGCAGCTTTTTCAATTTTATCTTCAGCGTCAAATGGTAGGTTTTTTGAGTTTACGAGTGATCCCAGGAGCAGAAAAACAGAACTGCCATTGCGTTCAATCATACGAACCAAGAAACGGTAACTGTCAACAAAGCCCAAATAACTTGAGTAATATGCTCCGTTCAGGTTCGATTCTTCCTGGATTTTCTCTTTAATTTCAGGAAGTGTTTCAGTTTGGAATGAGATCCCATTCAACATTTTGTGATATAGAGCGATCATCTCTTTCGATGGATTGATATTTAATTCCTCCAAGAGCATCGAAGTTGTTTTTTCGTATGCTGTGAGAGCCTCCTTATATTGTTTGAGCTCATATAAACAGGAAATTCTTAATAAATGAATTTCTTCATCATAGGGGAAGATTTTTAAAGCATATTCCAGATATGGAAGGAGCGTTTTAAATTCTCCTTTTTCTGCCATAAGTTTGTTATAAACACGCAGCGCTTTATGATACATCCCTTGATAGGAAACTAATAACGGAGAAACCCAGCTTTCAGTGCTGGTGTATGGGAGATAATCCCCTTTATACATGCGTAAAGCCTGCCGAGCCAGGAAAGATTTTTCTTCTGAATTCAAATCAGGATTCTCAATTTTCGATATTACGTCTTCAAAGATTTCAGAGTCGATTTCACAGGGGATCTCATTATTCCAGAAATACTTCCCTTGTGTGAACAGGATGTATTCGAAATCCGGCAGCCCTGCATCGATCAATAGTATTCGAGCTCGGTGGATCAAGGATTTTAATGAATTTCCCGGATCTGCCAGGTCTGAACTGCCAAAGAGCGCAAATAGCAATTCGGATCGTGTTGCTCCCTGTTTTCTATTTTGAATCAAATACTGAAGTAAAGTCGCCACTTTATTACTGCGATTTTGCTTCCAGCCGTGTTGACCGGAAATATCCGTTATGGAAAATTCGCCCAGTGTATGAATTATTAATCCTGAATTTTTCATTAAGAACTCTTTTTTTTGAGTGCTTCGATAACTGTTTTGATTACGAATTTTGAAATGGAAATCATATCCATTTTCTTAGTTTTATCGGCTTTCTGATGTCAATCTCCATTTTTATGCGCTGCAGCTTACGGAAGTCCTATGATAAAAAGGCAACTTTTAAGGAATAATCTTTATTAATGAATGATTTAAAAAATTCTGAGTCATCATTGCGATAAAAAGGTGCAGATGAACCAGTTCTTTCCTTTAAAACTACAGTTATAACGTCAAATTTTTATGAAAACAGACCAAAAGGCATTTTGATATGTCCCGGTTGTTGTTCTCATTTGGATGATATTTATTAGAGATTATTCTTTTGTTATAATTATAAATGATTATCATCAAATAAACATAGTATATAACCACCAATTTGAAATAAGAAAAGGATTTAAGGTTGATATGCTGGTTTTGCACGAAGCGCATAACCAGCATATCAATCAATTTTCTTTCGTTATTCGAAACGATAATCAATATTTCGAATTAATGGTATACAGCAGCTATCAATAAATCGAAATATGAAAAAGCCCTATGAGAAAACAGAGGAAATTTACAGTTGTATTGTTTCTACATTCCGTGCAGTAACACTACAATTGCAAATACTTCCTTCCATATTTCGAATTGTGCTTATTTTATTATTATCCGAATGATTATTGAAATGCGCAATGTATGATGGATCGAAACTGCAGAAAAATTCCAATTATTTTTTTTATTTTCCTTATTATTTTTATTAATCCATTTTTCGATTTCGAAGTATCAGGATTCGCTTTAATCGAATCTGCAGGCAATAATCAATCTGGTTTGTTATCCAAAGTATTCATCCCGGAGGCGTCTGGAACAAATGTTATTCGTGATCCTGTTGTGGAGATTGATGCATCCAACACTTCTGATGGTTATCTGATGGTTCGTTACCTGGGAGAAAATCACAAAGTGAAATTGATTATCAGAACGCCCGACAAAGTGCAATTTGTCTATAACTTGACCGCAGGAGCAGGCTATGAAGTATTTAACCTTTCGGCTGGAGATGGGCGTTATACAATCGGAGTTTATGAAAATATTGAAAAAGACCAATATGCAGCAGCATTTACAACCAGTTTGGATGTTGTGTTGAAGAATGATTTTATGCCGTTTCTTTATCCAAATCAGTACGTGAATTATGATGCCGACAGTTCGCTTATTGCAATCGCTCGGGAGCTGACCATAGGAGCTGTAACCGAAATTGATCAGGTGAAAGAAATTTACACCTGGGTGATTCAGAATTTTTCTTATGATCCGGTTCTGGCAAAAAATGTAAAAAGCGGATATTTACCGGATTTGGAATCTTTCCTGAAAGTTCGGAAAGGGATTTGCTTTGATTATGCCGCCTTGATGACAGCGATGATGCGCAGTCTGGGTGTTCCGACCAAGTTGGTGGTCGGATATTCTGGAAGTATTTATCATGCCTGGATCAGTATTTATGTCAAAGAAACCGGATGGATCAATGACATCATTTTTTTTGACGGAATTTCCTGGAAACTAATGGATCCGACTTTTGCATCCAGTGGAAAATCCAGCCCTGCTATTATGAAATATATTGGTAATGGTAAGAATTATCGGGAAAAATTTGTTTATTGAATCTGATTTTAAGCGATAGGAAAATCTTATGCAGGAAATTTTACTTTTTCTACGTTCAAATCCATTTTTGAATACTGGAACATGATAGAAAACGAAGCATGGATCTGTGTTCATTGTATTTTTGGACGTAAAAAAAACCGTTGGTCCGGTAAAACTTCTTCAGACGGAATTTCTAATTAAACAGACTGAAATGAGCAATGCCGGAAGAATTGAGAGAAGAATCTATGCAAGAAACATTAGCTAACAGTTATCTGTCTTCATTTTGTCTTGAAGTGTCACTGATTCTTAAGGCTGGAATCATTATCAGTGAAGGGATTTCTATGCTCGCCGCGGATGAAAAATATCCGCCTGTAAAAAGCAGCCTGCTAAAAATTTCTGCTGATATGGAATCTGGCAACTCTATCACTGCATCAATGCGCAGCTCAAATTTATTCCCGAAGTACATGTTGGATATGGTCGCAATTGGCGAAAAAACCGGACAGCTGGAAAAGGTTTTCAAATCCCTCTCTGAGTATTACAACCGTCAAGTTCAGATTACTCAAATGATTCGGGATGCAGTTTTATATCCGCTTATTCTGCTTCTGATGATGTTGTTTGTGATTATTCTATTAGTGACGCAAGTTTTTCCGATTTTTGCGGATGTTTATGCTCAAATTGGAACTGTCCTTCCGCCAACTGCTGTGATGTTGATGAATGTAGGGAGCTGGTTGAAGGAGTATTGGCCATTTGTACTGGGAGGATTAGCAGTTCTTGTAGCTGTAAGTTTATTCTTGTTGCGGAAATTAGGCTGGCGTTTGTTTTCTACAGGAAAATTGGGACGAAAAATTGCACAAGCCCGTTTTTCATCTGCTATGGCTTTAGCAATGAACAGCGGTTTAAATGATGATGAAGCGCTTCAAATGGCGGAAAAACTGATCGGAAATAAAAATTCCAGCCAGAAAATAACAGAATGCCGGCAAAAAATTCAGAATGGGAAAAAATTTACCGATGCCATTATGGAAACAGGCATTCTGACGCCGTTATTCAGCAGGATGCTTTCCATCGGTTTTAAAACTGGAGTTGCCGATAATGTAATGTCTGAAATTGCGAACCGGTCAGAGGACATGGTCAACTCAGAGATCAACGCACTAATTAATAAAGTGGAACCGACACTGGTGATTATCATGTCGGTTCTGGTCGGAATGATACTAATTACTGTGATGTTGCCGTTGACAGGAATCATGTCGACGATCGGATGAAAGGCTATGATGAAAACGAAAATTTGGGGATCAGAGTTCTTTCCGGTTATAAAAAGCCATATGCTTTCGATCATCTTTTTCTCATGTATCCTGGTTTTCATTATCGTTGCCATCCGACAGACTGAAATCCGGCGAAATGCTGAAGGAATACGCTTGACGGAAGAAAGCATACAGCGCGCAGTCATCAGTTGTTATGCATTGGAGGGCAGGTACCCCCAGGATCTTCAATATATCCGGGAAAATTATGGCGTCAGTATTGATGAGGAAAAATATTTTGTCGCCTATGAGGTTTTTGCCTCGAATTTGATGCCGGAGATCACTGTGATCGAAAGAAACGCGGAAGAATATGAACCGTAATCAGCACTCTGTTGAGATCTTATCACTGTTTCTCCTTTTCTGCGTCTTTGCTGGTGCGGCATTATTGGTGATTGCCGCTGGCGCCAATGTTTACCGTCAGACTGCGGATTCTTTGGAGAATCAGTATCATCAGCGGACGCTTCTGTCTTATGTCTCCATGAAAATTCATCATTATGATACTTTTGGGAATGTTTTCATAAGCGATTTTGGCGATGGCAACGCAATAGAGCTTGAGGAAGAAATTGATGGAAAAGTTTATCATACGCTGATCTATTTGGATGGAAATTCTGTCAAAGAATTGTTCGCGAAAAAAGGCGCCCGGTTGGATCCCGAAAGCGGAATCGAAATTGCATCTGTTCAGTCGTTGGACCTAAAGCTGATTCAGAGCGGATTACTTCGCATAGCCTGTGTTGATTTAAATGGTCAGCAAAATGAAGTTTACGTCCACCTGCGGGGAAATGGAGAAGCAAGATGAATAAAAGCCGATCCGTGAAATCCAGTCTTTTCCTCATGGAACTGATCATCGCCATTTTCTTTTTCGCGCTTTGTGCTGCAATTAGTCTGCGCATTTTTGCATTGGCATATACTATGAATCAATCCAGCAGAAATTTAGATCAGGCTGTCTATAAAGCGGAATCTATAGCCGAAATCTACAAATCTACCGGCGGGAACCTTGCTGAAACTGCTGTGATCTATGGCGGTTCCGGTGTGGTTACAGATACGTTATTAAGAATCAGTTTCGATAAAGACTGGAAACCGGTTCTGCAGGGCAAAGATGTTTCTTTTGAGCTCGAATTGGCAATCGATGAGGTCCCTTTTCTTAAAAGCGGGTGGATCACGCTTATAAAGAAGGATGGAGAGGTAATTTTTCGCCTTCCTGTTAAGATAGCTTCAGGAGGTGTGCAGCATGGCAGGTAGAAATTCTCAAGGAATTCATGTCGGAAGTACATCGATCCTCATGGTCTTTTCTGTTTTATGTTTAACGATTTTTGCAGTTTTATCTTTCGTCACGACCAATTATGAGCGTAAATTAAGCGAAAAGACTGCAGCAGCAGTTCTGAACTTTTATGAAGCGGATAGCCATGCAGAGGAAATTCTTGCTGAAATGCAGAAAATGCTGAATGCAAACCCTGAGCCTGGTCTGATCGATAAATTCTATGCTCAATTTGAACAGGAGGATTTCCTGGTTTCTTCACTCGAAGATCCAATGAATTTTTCATTTTCCTTTGAAGTTCCTATTGATGAAAAACAAGTTCTGCATATTTCAGCCACTGTGAAAAATGGTATCATCATGGTAAATTCCTGGATCATTCTATCAACAGGAAGCTGGTCCGTGGATAACCGGTTAAATGTCTGGACTGGAGAATAGATCATGAACGACTTGTTTTCATTGTTAAAAAGCGCTGTAGAAAAAAATGCATCCGATATTTTTATCGTCACCGGTTTCCCGATTTCATTTAAAATCAGCGGGCTGATTAAAACCCAGGAAGAAGAAAGGATGAATCCGGAAGCGACTGATTCCATGATCCGTGAAATTTATTCCATCGCTAATCGGGATATCACGATTTTATTTCAGAATGGTGATGATGATTTCTCGCTTTCGGTTCAAGGATTATGCAGATTTCGTGTGAGTACCTATAAACAACGAGGGTCATTATCCGCTGTCATCCGCATGGTTTCTTTTGGAATTCCAGATTATCGAAAACTGGGAATTCCGGAATATGTGATGGAAATTTCAAATATCTCCAAAGGCTTGGTACTATTTACCGGTCCGGCTGGTTCAGGCAAATCCACAACATTAGCCTGCCTGATTGACCGCATTAACAACACAAGAGAAGGACACATTATCACACTTGAGGAACCGATTGAATATCTGCACAGAGACAAGAAAAGCATTATTTCGCAGCGCGAAATCGGACAGGATTCAGAGAGCTTTATCACAGCGCTGCGAGCCAGCTTACGGCAGGCTCCGAATGTAATCCTGGTTGGTGAAATGCGCGATCATATAACGATTCAAACTGCCATGACCGCTGCGGAAACCGGCCATTTGATCATCTCCACACTGCACACTGTAGGAGCTGCGAATACAATTGATCGAATCATTGATGTGTTTCCACCGAATCAGCAGCAACAGATCAGAAATCAATTATCCATGATTCTACAAAAAGTGGTTTCCCAACAGCTAATTCCAACTGTAGATGGCAGTCTGATACCGGCTTTTGAGGTACTAACAGTGAACAATGCTGTCCGAACGATGATTCGCGAATCGAAAAGTCACCAAATCGATTCATTTATTAATTCTTCCGGTTCAGAAGGTATGGTCAGTATGGATTCAAGTATTATGAACTTATTTCACCGCAAAATCATCTCCAGAGAAACTGCATTAAAATTTGCATTAAACACTGAATTGATGTCACGCAAATTTGAAATTCAAGCGGATGAATAACACCATGTCGAAGATGGCGGATTACCGCATCCAATTACGAGAACTCCCTGACTGGGATGCGTATTTATTGGCGCAATCCGGATTGCCGGGTCCCAGAGGAAATTTGGAGTTGGCGCAAGCCGCGGCACTGGAAGGAGAAAAGAAATTATTCCTCCGTTATCTGCAATATACGCCTGAAATTGCTCCCGTCAATTCTCCGTTCGAATTCCTGGCTTTTTGTGGAGTGCTTGGCCTTGGACGTCTTACAGCTGAAGGTTCAGATGAATTTCTAAAATTGATCCGATCTGCAGCTTCGGATCCGCGATGGAGGATTCGTGAGGCAGTTGCGATGGCGATGCAGCTGCTGGGGGATGCTGATATGGAAAAACTGATAACCGAACTCATTCAATGGAGTGAAGGAAATTTGTACGAAAAACGGGCAGCCGCAGCAGCAATCTGTGAGCCAAGACTTTTAATGAAACCGCAATATGCGATTGCTGCTTTACACATTCTGGAACGCATTACAGAATCAGTCGAGACAGAGAAAAACCGAAAGAATGAAGCATTCATCGCACTTCGGAAAGGTCTGGGCTATTGCTGGAGTGTGGCTGTAGCAGCGCTGCCTGACAAAGGAAAAAAATGCATGGAGCGATGGTTCTCTTCTGTTGACAAGGATATTCGTTGGATCATGCGGGAAAATCTGAAGAAAAACAGACTTATGCGCATGGATTCGAATTGGACTGACTTCTGGTTTCATTCGCTGCAATAATATGAGTAGGATTACTTATTGAAGCGTTATTTTTAAAAATAACACTTCAACGAACTTTACTGATACTCGAATTACTGTTTGCACCTTCCGGAGTATCACTTTATAATAAAACAATCATTGAATCGTTAATAGCTGGTAATTTGAAATATGGATTGACTTTTTGAATACACGATTGCTTCGAAAGGTTGTTTAAATCTCAAATTGCCGGAAATTATTATGAACCTGATCAAGAATTGAAATACCGTATTATAATCAACTGGCTTGATGAATATTACGGGATTTCTTTTTGCGCTTTACATTGTAAAGCTTTTTTTTACGACGAAAAAAGACCGGGATTGTCTAGCTGCAAATTTACTATCATTCGACCAGGAGGATGATACTTGATGTTCATCCAGTTGCTTTTTTTTGTGTTATCCATGTTACTTACAGTATGCTTTTTCTTATATGGCTTTAATCATTATTATTTATTATATGCTTCAAGAAAATACAAAAAGCCGCCTTTGTCAGATTCATTTACTGATCGGCCGAAAGTTTCAGTCCACCTGCCGGTCTACAATGAGAGCTATGTGATCCGCAGGCTGATCACAGCTTGTGCTGCAATGGCTGAAGTGTATGGAAAAGACAAAGTCGATATTAAAATTCTGGATGATTCCAATGATGAAACAATTCAAGAAGTGGATGAAATTATCCGTGAATTTCAGCAAAAGAATTTCAATATCGAGGTGCTTCGCAGAAAAAATCGGGCTGGTTTTAAAGCAGGCGCACTGCAAATCGCATTAGAGAAAACGGATGCTGAGTATACTGCAATTTTTGATGCCGATTTTATTCCTCCTTCTGATTTTTTAATTCAGACAATTCCTTATTTTATCCAGGATGATACCGTAGCCGTTGTTCAAAGCCGTTGGACACACCTGAACCGCGATTACAGTAAATTGACGAAAGCAATTGCGGTTGGAATTGATGTTCATTTTATGGTGGAACAAACTGGCCGTTATGCTTCCAACTGTCTGCAAAACTTTAATGGCACAGGCGGTGTGATTCGAAAGAAAGCAATTGTCGAAGCAGGCGGGTGGCAGTCTGACACACTGGCGGAAGATTTAGATATCAGCTACCGCATGCAGACACTGGGTTATCGCGTAGTCTTCTTAAGAGATTTGTTATCACCGGCAGAAATTCCTCCCACTGTTCCCAGTTACAAAAAGCAGCAGGCACGCTGGGCGTGCGGATCTTTACGCGTTGCGAAAAAATTACTTGCTGGTTTGATGCGCAATAAAGGCCTGAATTTCAAACAACATTTACAAACTTTCATTCATCTGACCGGTTATATGCTGCATCCGTTAATGCTGGCTTCATTTTTATTGATCTGCATCACTTCCATAATGGATGTTAATACAGTTACGCTGCAAAGTGTCAATGCAACATTGGAGTTGGATGGAGCGGAAAGGATTATCAGCTTGCTGGGCGGGTCAATTCTGACGATTGCAATCATTCTGTGCAGCATTGCCCCATGGATATCCATGATGGTAGCTCTGAAATCTCAAAATTTATCCATCCGACAAAATTTGATCAGTATGATTTTTGCTTTTTTCCTTGGCTTCGGAATTTGCGCCAGTAACTCAATTGAAGCGGGCAAAGCTTTATTAACAAACAGAGTTTGGGAATTTACCAGAACGCCGAAGTATGCCGATATTCATAATGATGGTGACAGGAAGAAAAGCAAGTATCAGGTTTCCTTGGATTTCTCCTGGCTGCTGGAACTGATTCTGATTTGTTTAGGCTTGATCTGTATTATCATCAGTATTCGCAACAAAAATTACTTTTCCTTGATTATGTTGTGTGCTTACACGATGGCGTTTTCTTTTGTCTTTATTTTTTCCTTGATTCAAACACGTAAGGGTAAAACAAGCTAAACATAGAATTTTTTTCAATAATTTCAACCTAATCAAGATTTGACCTCACTTAAATGAGGTCAAATCTTTTTTCTTTTAAGATCAGTAATTCGAAATGTCGATTTCTTTTTCAAATCAATTAAGAAAACTTGTTGAACTTAAAATTCTATGCTTTTGGCAAAACCATAAGTACAACTATGAATTCTTTATAAATTTGGAATTCCTGTTTAATGATGTAAAAAAAAAGATGATTTCAATGTATTGTGATATGAGTTACATCAATCGATTCCTTATTCAAAAAATCTTACACGAAATTAATAAAAAATCGCTCTTGTATAGACGAATTCATTTCAGTATACTCATTAATAACGAGAGAGATTTGTAACAAAATCTTCCATCCCTGTTTCATTTAGACGATCGAAGTGAAAAAAAGTGAATAGGAGACCGACATGAAAAAAATTATTTTTCTGCTTATATTTGCAGCCATTTTTTCAATGGCATTCAGTATCGCACCTCAGGCGGAACCTGTAGTTGAAGAAGAAACTGCCGGTGCTGCATTAGAACCGATCGTCTTCACCGGCTCCGGTGACGATGTATTGGTTGGTCCGATCATGGCTGAAGATTATCCGATCATTGATTTTGAGGTACCATGTGAAGATGAGTATGCCTATATGAAAATTACGCTTTATGGTGCTGATAATGAAGTCCTGGATGTATTCAATCGCTATTGTACTTACCAGGGAAGTTTTTACTATGGCGGCAACGAAATTGAACAGATCGACTATCTGGAAGTCTCTTATCCTGGTGATTTTACATTGACTTTTCTGCCTCTGGATGCTGAAGTGTATACAGCGCCAGTAGCTGTTAAAGGAGAGGGAACTTCTGTGGTCTTTGTTGAAAATCCGGGACGAATCCTTCAAATGTCCTATGATGAAGATGATTATTTTGAACTGTATCAGTATTCCGAAGATGTGAAAGGTTATTCCGGTTACAAACAGGTTTATTATCAAGCTGGACCTTACAAAGGAAAATCTTTAATCGACAATAAATTCCGCATTTTCCAGATTTACGGTTCCGGAGCTTGGGAGATGAATTTCATCGATGCAAAAAAGTAAAAAGTGATTCGTTTTGATGAAGTAAACTCTCGAAAAGATCAACTTTCCTCGAAAATTCCTGCGCTGCAGGTGCAATGAGAATGGTTCAATCGTGTTTCTGCCTTTTTGATACTATAGAAGACAGAAACACATTTTTTATTTATGCATAGAAAATCGAAATATGTAGAGGATTGTTTGTTGGTGTGATGTTTTTGCACTCCGCGTAAAAACTTTACACCAACAATATTTTTTTTCAAATTTCGAATTATTACTGCTGATATGCGAGTAAAATATCATTGCAGCGTTGGAAAAAATAAACAGCAACAGTTCCCACTATTATGATAGAGTGATTAAAAGCCAGTATTTCATTTTTTATAGCTATCGATACTGAGAATGCCGATTCGGACATGGAGAATTTCCAATATCTGGCTTGGAGGATCAAATGAATTCAATCCCAAAGAAAAATCCTGGTCTGCTGGTTGTCGTTATGGTTGCAATCGTACTGTTTTTGCTGTTTTCGCCGTTGATTCTTTCCGGCCGACGAAATTGGTGGCAAGCCTGGTTGTATGCCATCGTTCAAATTTTGGCGTTTGTTGTCAGCCGTGTGGTTGCAGAGCGGAGAAATCCCGGCATCATTAAGGAGCGATCGAATTATTTTAACCAGAAAGACACAAAATCATGGGATAAAATATTGTCTCCACTGACTGCTTTTGGATTCGCTCTGATTCCGATCACTGCAGGCCTGGATGCCCGTTTTCACTGGACACAAGCATTCAGTTTGTCGGTCAATGTAATTGCATTGGTACTGATGATTGCAGCAATTGCATTCTCTTCATGGGCATTAATCGTCAACACTTTCTTCTCTGGAGTTGTACGCATCCAGACAGATCGCGGTCATCATGTGATCTCCGATGGCCCTTATAAAATCATCCGCCATCCGGGATATACTGGCGCTGGAATATCCTATTTCGTGACGCCTTTTCTCTTAAATTCCTATTGGGCATTGATCCCGGCTTTCATCATTTTTGCGATCCTGGTGATTCGCACCAGCCTTGAGGATCGTACGCTGCAAAATGAATTGGAAGGATATCGGGACTATGCCAAGAAAGTCCGTTTTCGTTTGTTCCCCGGTATATGGTAAGGTTTTGACATTTAAATTTCGAAGCTGCACCGTGGGAATGGTTGTGAAACAGGTATTCGAAATATGAAAAAATTCATTGTTGTTCTTATTGCTTTGCGCTTCGCGTAGAACCATAAGAACAACAAATTTTCTTAATTTATTCGAAAAATCAATCCATATTTCGAACAACAGAAGAAAGAAATTGCACATCCGATAATGAAAATTGAATTCAATTTTCGTAGGAATTACTGGATGTGAAAGTAGCATTAATGAAATTTATAATAATTGATTGTGGTGTGTAGCAAAAATGGAATGTTATTTGATGATAATAATAAAGAATTCGAATGGGAAACATCGAAGGAGAAATTCACAATGGTAAATCCAAATTACAAAGCGGAACTGGTCGGTGTTTTCGGACATCCGGTTGCCGAAAATCCGACAGTTGTTATGCAGGAAGCAGCTTTTCAGGCACTGAATTTGAATTGGCGCTATTTGACGATTGAAGTGTTGCCGGAGGATTTAGGCGCAGCGATGCAAGGCTTGCGAGCATTTCAGATGCGTGGAATAAATTTGACCATTCCGCATAAGGTCGAAGTTCTGAAATATCTGGATGTGGTAAAACCGGATGCAGCACTGATGGGAGCGGTTAACACGGTTGTCCGCAAGGATGATCTGCTGATCGGGGAAAATACCGATGGAAAGGGCTTCATGAGAGCGTTGGTGCAGGATGCGCACGTGGATCCAAAGGGAACCAGCGTTGTCATTCTCGGCGCGGGTGGCGCTGCGCGTGCCATCACAGTAGAACTTGCTTTGGCAGGCGCCAGGCAGATCAGCATCGTCAACCGATCCGAAGATCGCGGCAAGGCGCTCTGCGAGCTGCTGAACGAGAAAACGCCGGTACAGGCGGACTATATTCCATGGGTGGATGCCTATAAAATTCCACAGGATACTGACATTCTGATCAACGCAACTTCCATCGGATTGTATCCCAACGTCGATCAAAAACCGGAAATCGAATACGATTCACTGCGTGAAGGCATGGTGGTTTGTGATGTCATTCCGACATCGAATACACTCTTTTTGACGGAAGCTGAAAAACATGGCGCAAAAATTATCAGCGGTCTGGGCATGCTGGTTTATCAGGGCGCGATCGGTTTTACACTTTGGACGGGATTGGAAGCGCCGGTTGAATCGATGTATCGGGCATTGTTGGATACTTTCAATACCAATGCCTAATCTGATCAGCAAACCGATGATCGGAGATTTTGGTTAGCCTTTCGATAATGAGAGAAACTCTTCGAATCAATCAAGAATTTTTTTTCATATTTCGAATTACTGTTAAAAATCGGTAAATGAATATAAAGGAAAATTGTTATGGGATTATTGAAAATTGTCTATTGGGCGGGAATGCTGATCGAGATGATTATCCGCTGGCCGTTACGGAAAAATTGGCGGAAAACACCTAAGGTGGAAAAACGCAGTACATTGCAGGAGAAGATATTGCTCCAGTCCCTGGCGTTAGGAATGCTATATCTGCCGGTGATCTATTCCGTAACCGATTGGCTGGATTTTGCCGACTATCATCTGCCTGGCTGGATGGGGGGTGTGGGTATATATCTGTTGGTGTGTGCTGTGATCATATTCGGGCGCGCTCATGTCGATCTGAAAAAGAACTGGACTCCTTATCAGGAGATATATCAAGGACATACAATGGTTACCACCGGCATTTACCGCTATATCCGCCATCCAATGTATGCCAGTCAGTGGGTGTGGTGTCTGGCGCAGATTCTGCTGCTGCAGAATTGGCTGGCAGGACCGCTGGGTTTGCTGCTGTTTATCCCGTTTTATCGGCTGCGTGTGAAGGGGGAAGAAAAAATGATGCTCGATACCTTCGGCAATAAATACAAGGACTACATGCGGCGTACCGGTTCCATTTTTATCAAAATGAAATAGATCGTTTCGAACAAAGTAAGGGCGACCGGCCGGTCTTCATCGCAACAAGACAAACTGTCATATCCATACAACCCTCATCTTTTTCCTTCTCCCTGTCAGAGAGAAGGAAAAAGATGTTTTTATGGTAATGCATGCAACCTTAAACCTCTGAATATTTGAATCTCTGCAACCTTTCGCTGATGCAGGATTTCTGCAATTAAGTGAGATGAATTGAACGATTTTCCGGAAACTAAAAAGGACATTCATCATCTTTATTGCTGATAGAAAGCAGCAAGTCATCTCTTCTCAAGCATAGAATATTGACATGTGATTGTAAGCAGAATATGATTGTTCTATGTTGATAACAATGACAGAACATTCTATAAACTTGCTTTGCAAAAAGAAAAATAAAAAAATTCCCTTTTGTATGATTGAATTTTCACAAAGAACCGAGATAGCAATTTCCTCTAATCTACAAATTACGGAAAAACTGCTCCAAGGTTGAATAGTGATCTGACGATTCGAAATGAGGAAAGGATTATTTGATGTCGGTTTTTTTTGCACGCAGCACCGATTTAACACAATAAAATAGTTTTCAATTTTTATTCGAAAGACAGGTCAATATTTTGAATTGCTACGTATATCTAGACTCTATTCCCTGTAACGAAGAAATACTTTCGTTATTGATCTTTGAAAAAGGGAGGTTATAGGAACTTTTATGAAATATGAAATTAAAGAGGATGAATGGCGGTTAATAATAGAATGTTATCAGCGGGTTATTCAAAAGCTATCCCCTATAAGTAGATCCATAGTTAGTGATACTCTGGCAAAAATTGAAGTAGACAGATCGTTAATTAATTCTGAACAAGCAAATGCAATTATTTGTTTATTACTTGCTGATATTGAGGATGAAAAAGAATTCCTTGAAGAATCTCCAAAAGCAAAAAGAACTGAAATTAAGCAAAACGATAACAACTATCTTCATGATATTATAACGTTATTGAATTCTATCAGATTGTTTTTCCAGTATTATGAATTGAGCCCAACAAAAAACAATTTAACGAATCAACATTGGCGGTCTTAATTACCAAATTATCGAATAATGGAGGAGGAATTACATTGGATATTAATTACACACCTTTACACAGTTCCATTCTCGATCAAAATCCTGTACATGGTGTTCCCAATCCTCTTATTTCAATTCCCGGTAAGTATAAAGCTCAAAATTCAGGAATAACCCTAGATGAAGATATCTTGAGCAAACATCTTTTGTTGATCGGGGGTACAGGTTGTGGAAAATCCAATGTTTTCTATCATATCGTATCACAACTTAAGAAAAAAATATCCATTAAAGATGTGATGATCATTTTTGATACAAAAGGGGATTTTTTAAATCTATTCGGCAAGGGTGATGATTTGCTCATTGGGAACTCTTTTTGTTACGTTGCACGTTCAAGTAAATGGAATATTTTCAAAGAAATTGTTGCAGATGGGTGGGATGACGAGCGAATCGAACAAAACGCCCAAGAAATTTCCTGGTCAATTTTTCGCGAGTCAATTGAAAAAAGCAAGGACCCATTTTTCCCCAATGCGGCAAGAGATTTATTTACTTCAGTTGTAATGTGTATGTTAAAAAACGGGAAGCAAGATCCGAATTATATAAAGGATTTTTTTTACAATTCAGAGCTTAAAAGATCTTTCGATGAATCAACTATTATGGATATAAAGAGGGCAATTGAAACGCAGCCGTCATTATCCTCTGTGTTGAGTTATATAGGAGATGGAACAGGAGGTCAGGCCTTAGGCGTGTATGCAGAACTATTAGGCACATTTAGAAAGTTGTTTACTGGCATTTTTGCCGATAGAGGCTTATTCTCGATCAGGGACTTTGTTAAGGAAAAAGGCGGACGTGTTCTATATATTGAATACGATCTATCACTTGGTAATATACTTGCGCCCATGTATAGCTTATTGTTTGACTTGGCCTTGAAAGAAGCTTTAGGAAGGAGTAATCATGAAGGAAATGTTTTTTTAATTTGTGATGAATTTAAATTACTGCCTTATTTACAGCATATTGAGGATGGTGTCAATTTTGGCAGAAGTCTTGGTGTTAAAGTTATTGCCGGCTTGCAGAGTATAAATCAATTAACTGAAATCTACGATGAATATCGAGGGAAGAATATTGCTGCAGGGTTCTCGACAATATTTGCATTCAAGGCAAATGATGTAAATACTCGCGAATATATAACTAATCTTTATGGGAAAAATGTTGTTCTAGAGCAGTATAAAACTATCACAAACTCCATACACGAGGAAAGAAGAAATGCAAATGTAGTGGAAGACTGGGAATTGGTAGAACTGAAACTTGGCGAGGCAGTTATAGGTTATCCATTCGAAAAACCATTTAAATATCAATTTGATCTTTACACAAATGGGGGAAAATAACATGGGAAATGGTTCAGGTTTTTGGGATGTAATTGGACTTGTCAACTCAATAATTAATAATCATAGTACAAAGACGACGCTTCAACGTATTGATAAGCTGAACGCCGAAAATCAGGGTATTACCTATTACATGCCTAGTCAAATAGAGGCTTTTTTTGAAGATTCCGAACAACTCGCGGATATGGCAGTTTCTGGTGGCGATTTAATGTATCGTTCGCGCGCAATATTAGGCGCAGTCAGATCTGCATATATTCAGAATTATTCAGTAATCATTTTACATGTTTCAAACCAACTGCTTGAGAAACTTATTGTTAATTATTTTAGCATAAACAATGTCAGCATTATCAATTCGAACAATCCTTTTTATGACCCGTTTCTTGGTCTATCCAGTGCTGAGATCAGTCGATTAGTTTTAGCGTCTACATCAAAAGGTTATGAAATTAAAGGACAGGGAAAGTATTATATCGAAGGAATTACGAATTTTATTAAGGCAAATAAAATTCAGCCATACTGTAACATGTATATCACATGCCCTCATCTTACCTTAATTGATGATGTTAATGAGGCCGAAAAGAAAGGCGTAATTGACAGAAATTCAGCTCAGTTAATTATTTCCCAAATTATGCAGGGAGAAGTTGAGAGAGGTAACATCGATAGCTTCTTTACAGAATTCGGCAACCAAAGTAGGTATATACTTACGAAAAAGTCCAACTTGAACAAGGCAACTAATATCAGGAATTCAGCGCAAAATAGGAGAATTATTTTATTAGACATTGTTTCCAGTACAAACAAATTATTACTTAACATGATACTGAATGAGGCCGAATATTTGGTTTCACAAGGGCGTAAAGTTTTTATCGTTCTCGATAATATTCCTATAATGGCAAGTGATGTTTTACAAAATCTAGAAAAGAATAGTGGAAGCAAATGTAATCTTCTTTTGTCATCCGATGATGTTTTTGCATCATTCGGCGGTAATGAAAATTCATTCTTTTCCTTTATTGGGAAAACATCCAAGATAGTGATATTTCGGCATACTTCAGCTTTTAGCTGTCAAAAATGGTCTGATGCTATTGGTACGTATGAAAAATATGAGATCAGTACTACTTACGGCCAAAACACAAATTATACAGGACTATATGGTGTAGGATCTACTAATACTGCTAGTGTTAGTGCAAAAAGGGAGAATATTGTGAAGCCTGAGGCAATTAACAGGATGCAAACGAACGAAGTATATATAATTAGTAAAGCATCAGGCGAACTCGCTTATACAACTATCACCTGATGGAGAATATGATTTTCATTACTTGTGATGGAATCTTTTTGGCGGATTCCAAATTAATAACAGGATATATGGAGGACAGGACAATGATAGAGCAAAAGTACTTCAATGATGATGTGCCACCAATAATCAATGCAAATGAACCACATATGGCATGTTTACTCTTGTTGGATATATCTGGTTCCATGGCTGGAGAACCAATAAGAGAGCTAAATGAAGGCTTAAATAAGTTTAAATCAGATGTATGCCAGGATAAGGCGACGCAGGATCTCCTAGATATTGCGATTGTGGTTTTCAATGACCTTCCGCGTGTGGAGCAAGAATTCGTGCCAGTTGGTTTCATGAAGCCGGTTAATTTGGCGGCTGGAGGAGGTACAGAAATGGCTCCAGCGATTACTCAAGCCATTGAGATGGTAAACGAACGGTCGCGCTTCTATCGACGGTCTGGAACACAACCATACAAACCCTGGATTATTATGATAAGTGATGGCTATGGAGGAAACGTTGATCAGATTGCCAACACAATCCATGATATGGAAAAAAAAGGAAAACTGAAATTTTTCTCACTCGGTGTTGAGGGTTATGATCCAAAAGTGCTTCATCAACTCTCAGGTGAAAAGGTGATGAAGTTGAAGGGGTATGATTTTACAGGTTTCTTCGATTGGATTCACAAAAGTATGCGGTCTATTTCAGAGTCCGCTCCAAGCGAAACACCGAAGGGCATTCCACTTCCGGAGTCTGTAGACAAAGATACTACCCGTTGGATGGAGTAATTCTCTTTGAGTCCGCAATTTCAAAAAAGAAAAAGCGGACTCAAAAAAGCTTAATAAAGTAACACAATACAAGGCTTTTCGGAGGTTAGAATGATTTATGCTTATGGAATTACAACTCAAGGTACTCGCCATATAAAAACAAATACTCCATGCCAAGATGTGCACAAAATTGGGAAGATTTCTAATGATATTGTAATTGCAGCAGTTGCGGATGGATTGGGTAGTGAAAAGTATTCGGATATTGCCTCGAAAATAGCTGCCGAAACATCTGTTAATTATTGCCATTCAAATATCAGTAAGAAAGACAGTGGCGAAGCTATTCTTAATGTTATTCGATCGTCATTTGAAATGGCGCTAAACAGCATTAAAGACGAAGCAACGAAAGAGGAAAACGATTTTTATCAGTATGGGACAACCTTAACATTAGCTGTGATGGTTAGTAATGACCTTTATTATGGTCACGCCGGGGATAGTGGAATAATTGTTCTTAAATTGAATGGATTATATAACAAAATTACTGAACAGCAGCGTGATGATTATGGGTTTGTTTTTCCGTTTACTTACAATAAAGAAAAATGGGAGTTTGGAACGGTGGAAAACGTAGCCAGTGTATTACTAGCTACTGACGGGATGTTAGAAACCTTTTTTCCCATATATTTGCGAGATGAGAAAGTAAATATATATGTGGCCTTGGCTCGTTACTTAATGGACAATAATAGCTTACATATTGATGAAGTGGGAGAAGGAGCAACACAGGATAGAATCCTGACGTTTATATGCAATATTCCTGATGCGCAGGTTAATGATGATAAGACAATTGCAGTTCTAGTTAATACAGCCGTAAAAGCAGGAGTGCAACCGCCTGAATACTATTTAGAAGTGGATTGGGCAGAATTAAAGCGTAAAAGAAATGAGGCTTGGAAGAGAGAGGCTTATCCTCATTTGTTTACGGATGAGACAAACAACGATCAAGCCACCTCTGATAATACGAAAATCAAGAATCCGACAACTACCCAGGAAATTTTCGTTGAAGAAACAGATAACTAAATAGCCCAATCGTTGAGGAAGAAGAAGAGGATATAGGGCTGCATAGAAAGATCATAGATTACTCAAAAAAACAATTTCGAAATCAGAAAAATAATAACCCGGCAAATAAGGGGGACACAGATGAGTATGGTACAAGGGCTGAATCGACAACAATATCAACTAGAAGGGCAACCTTTCAGCAATGGAGGTGAAGGGGAGATCTACAATATTTCCAACCAACCTAACCAAGTAGCGAAAATCTATCACTCGGACCGCGTTTCCCCTGAACTGGAAAGCAAGCTCAAAATCATGGTCAACCGGCCACCTAGCCAGGCGGTATTGGCTCAAGTAGCCTGGCCGATAGATGTTCTTTATGAGACTTCTGGGCAATTCTGCGGTTTTATTATGCCTAGACTGAATATTGATGTCGCCTTGAAAGAGTTGTATGAATATCCGCCACAGAAATATAAGAACGTTAGCATCAGTCAAAAGATCTGCGTTGCCCAAAATATATGTGCAGTCATCTCTGAGGTGCATAAAGCAGGATATGTATTTGGCGACTTCAACCCTCTGAATATTGGCGTCAACCTGGTTACAGGAAAAGTCGCCTTTCTGGACACCGATTCGTATCATATTTTGGATCAGAAGACAGGCAATACATATCGCTGCATAGTTTGCCTGGATGGCTATGTGGCACCTGAACTACTGAAAGCGTGCGAGAATTACCCCAAAGATGCTTATGCCACTGCACCACTGCCCACCTTCACTCAACAGACCGACAATTTTGCGCTGGCCATTCATATTTTCAAGCTGCTAATGAACGGTTATACCCCGTACAACGGGATAGCAGAAACAGCGCAAGACTCAACGGCTTCGCCTGGGGTCGGTAACAATGCCATTAAGCACGATAACTATTGCTTCAAACCTGGTAATAAGCCGCAAGCAGTAGCCGTACCACCTATAGATACTTTGCCCGAGGAGATTGCCGATCTGTTTACTCGCGCATTCATGCTTGGAAAGCTGGATCCCAAGCAAAGACCGAATGCAGTGGAGTGGCATGCTGCATTGGGCAGGTATGAGCAGTCCTTACAGACCTGCCCGAGCCATAACGCTCATCAGTATCGCAATGGATTGCCCACCTGCCCCTGGTGTGCGGCCGATCAACGATACACAAACAAAATCTCGCCCCCAATTCCTCAACAGACGTTCTCAACACCTGTACGATTTCCGCAACAGCCGTTCCCTACACCTGTACGAATTCCCCCACAGCCGGTCCCTGCACCTGTAAAAACAAATAGAAATA
This sequence comes from Flexilinea flocculi, assembly GCF_001192795.1. Lineage (GTDB taxonomy): Bacteria > Chloroflexota > Anaerolineae > Anaerolineales > Anaerolineaceae > Flexilinea > Flexilinea flocculi. The sequence goes on from NZ_DF968181.1 coordinate 259,847, forward strand.
TCAGATCAATAATTTTCGGTCCGTGGCAAATCTTTCCTTCCAACGCCCCAATTAATAAACCAAGCTGCAGAAAAGGATGTGTAATTTTCTTGATTATTTTTGGGCTGTTTTTTTTATTGGCAGTTATTGATGGTCTAATCGGGTCTTTTACATTTAATTAGAAACATTAAAAAGAAAACGTAACTACTCAGGCAGAAAGCGAGACGAAACGAGGACAGTAAGGATTTCCATCCAAGGCCAAGCGAAGGACAGCCAGCATACGCTGGCCGTTTTTCCGCGCAGTGGACAGATAAGCCCGAACCTCGCAAAAAATCTTCGCACCCTGATCGGATCGGAACCCACCCGATACTTTTAGTTTGACCTTCATCATGCGCAAATCGCGTTCCGCCTGATTGTTGTCAAACGGTACCTTAAAATCGTACATAAACGCTAGCACAGCGTCCTTGTGATCGAGCAGCCGCTCAAACAAGTTTCGCGGAGGGCTTTTAGCCGTTCGACCGCGTTTCTTCGGAGATTGGGCATCTGCTTCGGGCAAGGGGTTGGCTTGCAGTCCCTGTTCGATGAGACGATCATATCGTTGGTCAAAGTCAGCCAACTGAGTGGGCGACAACTCGGTCCGTTGATCGCGTGCCTGGTCAACGCTCTGCTTAATCTCCAAGAGCAAGTCCAGCAAGCCCTGTTCCCACGCCTGAGGGTAACGTTCCATCAGGAAGAGCAGTTCCCGCAGGTGGTGGGCATTGCACAGCCCATGCAGGAGGGTCGCATAGCGGAAGTAGGATTTCCACCCGTCGTGGATGGCCCGCCCGTGTAAGTGTGGCAAGATTCCGATGGCATCTGTCGCTTCCTGCCCCCGTTTGGGGTGACAGGCATAGGCGGTGAGCCGCGCGGTACTGGCCGAATGAAACCACTGCAGCTTCCCGTTGATATGGGTGCCAGTTTCGTCGAAATGCACCACGGCTTCTCGCTCGGCCAAGTGCTTCTGAATGGCTTCATTGAATGGAGCCACCCGTTCGGCCACGGCTTGCCCCGCATCGAAGATCGTCCCTTCCGCTAGGGAATGGTCGAACACATCGGCAAAGGTCTCACGCACCCGCTCCAGGGGCAGCATCTGGTAGTGATTCAGATAGACCGCCAGCGCACGGGCAGCAGGGCCATACTGGACGGGTTGGGTCACCGCTAAGGGAAAGCACCCGCGGTTCTCTTGCACCACAGCAAGGACAGTACTTGATCTCCGCCTGATATTCGGTGACCTCCATCCGTGGCTCAGGTAGATCGAACACCTGACGTTTTTCAATCCCGCTGACGGTTACCGCTTCCAAGGAGACTTGGCAATGTTGGCACTGCTGCACCGGATGAACGGTGATGTGATCGGGATGGGCAACCGCTTTCAAGGTGTTGCCTTCATGACCCGCTTGTCCACCGCTTTTCTTCCCATGCCGTTTCCGGAGGCTTTTTGGGGCAGGTTTTGCCAATCCATCACTGGAGGGCGGCTTGCCACTGTTCCGACTGTTCTTGGAAACCCGATCTTCCAGCGCTTGAACTCGCGCGGCTAACTGACCCACCGTGCGATGAAATAAAGCCACTACGGCAGCTTTGCCTTCATCGTAGGCCGCGCCGATTTCTTCATCACTGGGTAACTGGAATGGTTCCATCGCCTAATTGTGCCTGCGTTTTACGATTTTGACAATATTTACGTGCATTTAGCTCTATGCCTGAGTAGTTACAATGTCTTTTACTTTGGAGTACAAAATGTAGACAAAGAAAAAAAATATGCAGAATTTGAAGGCGAAAGAACTTTCATTTATATTTCTACTGTAGATGGTGATTCTCCAGTATTAGTAGCAGGAAATTCCAGTGAAAATTATGCGCCTGCTTAGTCTCCATCTGGCGATTGGATTGTATATCAATCGAATGAGGAAAGTCAGAGTATTGAAATATGGATCATGGATAAAGGTGGTAAGAGTAAAAAAAATTTGCATACACGGATTCAGGCAAATGGTCAAGAGTACCATCTTGGTCACCCAATAGTCAATGGATTACATATGTTTCAAATCAAGCTGGTAGAAATTGAGCAGATTTTGGTGAAAATTTTATCGTATCAATGGACACGGTCGTAATTATCTAACTTACAAATACCGGAAAGAATGTATATGATTGGCGAGTAAGTTGGGTAAATTAAATTCTGATGATGCAATGCTAAGATTTCTTTGTTATAACGGCAAAATAACCAAATTCTCAGCAACAAGAAGTATTAAAAACAATTGTCTTTTGCATATGCAAGAAAGGATGAATCAGTATGAAAGATATGAAGAACGCTTTTGAGGAATACTTCAAAAAGTTAATAAACTTTAGTAAGCAAACGTACGGAGCTAAACCAACAGTTACTTTCACAAACGGCTTAAATAAAGAGCTTCTTGTGTCAAAATCAAATGAAGAAGGGGAAGTTGAATGGTTACCTCAGCTTCAAAATATCGCGTTACCTTGGAACGAAATAGAGGGAAAAGTCGGTTTTATGATTAGTAAAGAACTGCGAGAATACTACACGACGTTTTTATTCTTAAATTTATCAGGAAAGTATGGTGGTGTCTATTTATACTTTCAACCATTATCATCACAAGAAGAAATATTACGGACAATATTTCGCCAGTATTCTGATGCACAATCTGTATTTCCGCACTCGAAAACCTTTTTGATAGGAAGTGCTAACTATTATAATGATGATGGTTATCATATATTCTATGATAATTCGGATTTAAAAACTTTTTGTTATGAGTCAGATACAAAGAAAGAAATATTGCTTTCTTATTCATTAGCTGAGGTAATTAGCACAATGGAGGCTTTCGAATGATGAAGATACATGCTTACACCGGGATTTCGCAACAAGATTTAGAAGCTGAAAGATTGAATTCCGAAGGAAAACCCTATTCCTTAAATCATCCAGATGATTTACTGGTCTCGATGCGGTATAACGGTGATTATCATTCTAGTTCTAACTCGCAAGGCTGGGATAGAAATAGTTCGTATTATTTCGAGAACTTACTTCATAACCACCCTGAGTACTTTAGTAAAAAAAATATGATCCGAATAAATAACAATCAGTCCCCAAAGGTTGACTCCCAATTTGTAAAAAACTTTCCTCAATATAAGGGATATGAAAATGAATTGCTTGTTCATCATCATATTGGAAAAGATGGTCAGGCAGTAGCTATCCCTGCAAGCATACACAAAGGTTCGGGTGAGATACATCGTGTTGAAAATGAACTAGGAATCACAGCAAATGCTCAACGCTTTTCCAAACGTTGTAAAGAAATTTGTGAAAAAGATTCTTCCCTTTTAGGTAACACATCGGAGCAAATAATAACGCTAGAAAAGCGGCAGTTAAAAGATCCTCCTTTAGCAAATGCAATTACTAGGATTGAAGACGCCTCTTCTCTTAGAGACCAAGATAATAGATTACAAACATCTAACGCTATCGCACGATTACCAAATGATTTATCTATTAAGGAGAAATCATCAAGAAATGATTGTCAAAATGCGTTTAGATCTGACGCTCATTCAAATTCATCCAAAACAAATCACTCTCGATAAAGTTGCATGTGGAATATAAACGGTTTTTTATATGATCGCCTTTGAATTTAATCAATCACGAAGACCCATTAAAACACGATTATTCGTCTATCTTATTCGATTGCCATGAATATTGTACTTCTTATTACTAATAAGCATCGTTCCCTATTAATACTCCACGACTTACTGAAAGCCAAATACCGCCATCCTTTTCAGACCGTTTTCAATTCCATAGCTCATGCAAGTTGTTCAAGAATAAGTTGTAATTCAGCCCACCTAAAGCCAGGTTGATCTCCCCCTTAATTGCTCTTTGATCGGTCAAATTATCGCAAAATACAATTATGACGTCTATCTCTCAAATAAGCTTATAGTTTTCAAACGCCTTAGTATGAAAAACAAAATGCCCACTTCGGGCATTAAGACTTCCTACTAAGAGATGTCCCAAGCAAAGCATAATCATAGTATTAAAACCAAAATGCCCACCTCGGGCATTAAGACTTACAGTATTGTGAATCTACACGTTGGGACGATGCTGGAGTATTAAAAACAAAATGCCCACCTCGGGCATTAAGACTGTTCCCATCGGCAGCGCATAATCTATCCCAGTATGTCCTGTATTAAAAACAAAATGCCCACCTCGGGCATTAAGACACCTGAGCGAAAAGCGTTACACGAAGCTGCACCGAGTATTAAAAACAAAATGCCCACCTCGGGCATTAAGACATGCCCGACCGGCTCAACGCTTGCTGCGTGGTGATCAAGTATTAAAAACAAAATGCCTACCTCGGGCATTTGTCACTGATAGGGTTAGACTTTACCAGGTATAGTCGCCTTATGTTTATCAGGTATGATCGCCCGGATGTTTACCACTTGAAAGATAGAAATCGGGAAGATGCCATTTTACGGGAATGGTGGCAATGTAGGGGCGACCGGCCGGTCGCCCCTACGATAACATCGATGGACAATTCGAAAGGCGCCCTTCTCCCTGTCAGGGGGAAGGAAACGCGGCTACCTTGCGGAAATGGAATCCCATAATTGCCAGCGTGATTGCCAGCGGGAAAAGCCTGGGACGGTGGAACAATGTCCAGAAGAACAGCTTCCAATAATGGAAGCGTTCTGTTCCGCGGATGCCGAGCCGATAGATCGATCGGCCGAGCGCCAGGATATACTGCGCTTCGAAATGGATTTTGATTTCCGGCGACCGATATTCCTTAAGAAATGTGATCGTGCGTTCATAATACTGTTTGGGTTCATACAAATAAGTCACAACACTACGGTAACCTTCCCGCAGCAATTCAAGTCCCATTTTTGGGATAATATTGGTTGAACCGTCCGCGTTGTCTCCGGTCATTTCATCCGTCAGGCGGCCTTCCGCTTTCATCCTTTGGTACAGACTTGTGCCACGTGGAGCCTGCAGCAGCCCGACCATTGCCAGCACGATGCCGCTTTTCTGGATAAATTCAATCTGCTGCTGGAAGATGGATGGCGAATCATGATCGAATCCGACGATGAAACCGCCTTCCACCTGCAATCCGGCACGCTGGATGCGTTTGACACTTTCCATCAGGTTGCGTCCGCGGTTCTGCGTCTTGCTGCATTCTGCGAGGCTCTCCTCGTTGGGTGACTCGATGCCGATGAAAACGGTAGTGAATCCGGCTTTCCGCATCAGCGTCAGCAGCTCAGGATCATCCGCCAGGTTGATGGAGGCTTCCGTGCTGAAAGCAAATCCGGTTTTACCTTTGCGCCATTCGATCAATGCCGGCAAAATTTCTGATTTCAGCAGCTTTTTGTTACCGATGAAATTGTCATCGACAAAGAAAACGTTGTTACGCCATCCGACCGCATATAAACTGTTCAGCTCAGCGACAATCTGACCAGCCGTTTTGGTTCTGGGAACATGCCCGAGTAATGCGGTCACATTACAGAAATCACAATTGAAAGGGCAGCCACGTGAAAATTGAATACTGACTGTGTCATAATGTCGGAGATCAGCGAGTTTCCACAGCGGAATGGGTGTCTGATGAATGTCCGGATATTCAGTGGCAGAATAGACTTTCTGAGGGGTTCCGTTTTCCAGATCCGTCACGAATTTCGGCAGCGTCAATTCCGCCTCATTCAGTACCAGAATATCGACTTCCGGGAAGTGATCCGCTTCCATGGTGAAGAGCGGTCCTCCGGCAACTGTTTTGACGCCTGCCTGCTGGCAGCGTGAAAGGATGTCCTTGACCGATTCCCGCTGGACGATCATGGCGCTGATGAAGACGTAATCTGCCCATCGCAGATCGGATGCGGACAAGGTTGTTACATTCAGATCGATCAGCCGAAGCTGCCAGGTGTCTGGCAGCATGGTTGCGACCGTTAATAATCCCAGCGGGGGAGATGCCGCTCTCTTTTTGACAAACTTCAGAGCGTGTTTGAAACTCCAGAATGTATCTGGAAATTCCGGATAGATCATTATGATCTTCATATTTACCTCACTTTGAAGATCATTTGTTATGCCTGTCTTTCAATAATTTATCATATTTGCCGGTTTTTCGAATTAATGGAGGAATCTTGTTTTTCTTTTTTCATGTAAACAAAAAAACATGAATCCCTCCCAATTCTCGGGTCTGATCCGCAAATTTCAGATAGTAATTACTTCGCGGGCTTGTCATTCTCATGAGCAGAATCAATCGGCAGACTGCCGAGCAGCAGCGTCGGATTGATGCCTTTATCCGTCAGGATGATTTTGGCGTTTTTCTGCAGGGAATTTTCCGTCATTTCGTATTGCTTCAAAATCTGCGCATTGCCTGTGAAATATTTTTCCGCGGCTTCATTGACCAGACGGATGGCTTCCGCCTTTCCGGTCGCGACCTGGATGGCAGCTTCTTTTTCGCCTTCTGCGCGCTGGATCATTGCCAGTTTGTGCTGTTCAGCTGCTTCAAATTCACCCGTTGCCAGGAGCCGCATGGAACGCCGTTCCTGTTCTGCAGTTTTTTGCTTATGCATCGCTTTTTTAATATCTTCCGGCGGATCGATCAGGCGGATTTCTACTTTACTGACGGTCAATCCCCATTCCACCGCATACGTGTTGAGGATCCGCTGTAAGTTGGTCGCAATTTTTTCGCGTGCAACCAGGCTTTCATCCAGTGTCAGATCGCCGAATTCCTGTCGCAGGTTGGTCATTGCCAACTGAATGATCGCCCGTTTCCAGTCGTCGATGTTGTAAAATGTCTTTTTGATCGCTTCTTCCTCGATCGTCGGTCGCACCCACATAATTCCATCCACCTGAATTTCCACGTTATCTTTTGTGATTACCGGCTGCGGGTGAATATCCATGGTATGTTCACGTACATCGCGAATTCGGATCATATGAACAATCGGGATTTGAAAGCCAAGACCTGGCATCACAAAGCGACGGTATTTTCCCAGTTGTTCTTGAATTCCTCTTTCGAATGGTCTCAGAATAAATATCGGACTGTAGATTTTTCTCATGAAATGCTCCTTCTGTATTTTATAAATCCCGATGGTTTTTCATTAGGTTTATGTGAATAGGAAAATTCTGTCAGAAAATTGGCTGTATTTAATGATTATAGTGCGGAACAGATTGGATTTCATATCAGTAATTCTTTCCATATTTGGAATTGCTGACGCTGTATCTTTCAACCATACCAAATTTCGATTAGCAATGCAAATCAGAATAACAAGTTATTCCCGATCAATTTGAATAGTACCTGAGTTTCTCACTTTTTGGAAAAAGTCCAATTTTACGCTCAAATTTGGTGATTACAGAACATTAATTCGAGATACTCAAGGGTATACACATGGTAAATTGTCATTGCGAGGAAGGCGCCAGCCTGACGAAGCAATCTCTTTTCGTGTGGCTATCTTTCCACAACTGGAGTAGATAGATTCCAGGACACTATTTGAGAAAAACAGGAGAATAACAAGTTTTTCCCGATTGATTTGAATAGGAAGTCGGCATTTCGAATGAATCAAATCCCGGTCTGATTACAGAGTAAAAAAAAAAGAGCCTGTAAAACAGACTCTTTTTTTGATTTTTATCGTATTACACCTGGCAAATACGGTGCCTTCGAAAGCGTTCCGTTCTCTGCCGACTGCGTTTCAGAGAAATCAGCGGAATTTTAGTATCGATTTGGCCGACGGTTGAATGTGCGCGGTTTTTCTTCCTTGGGTTGGGCTATGTTAACTTTCAGAGTCCGAGTGTTGAGTTCCTTCCCGTTGAACATTTGGATCGCTTTTTCAGCTTCTTCCTGGCTGTTCATTGTAACAAATGCAAAACCCTTTGATCTTCCTGTTTGATGATCCACAATTACATCGACTGATTTAATTGTGCCAGCCTGGCTGAATAAGGTGCGAAGATCTTGTTCAGTCGTAGAAAATGACAAATTACCCACATAAAGCTTTGGTTCCATAAAATTACTCAACACTTTCTTTATTTTTATTCAAATATGAATTCATCATAACACAAAAATATCAAAAAATCGAAATGCAAAAAAATCTATGCGGCAGGATTATGTCAGCCGATTTGAAATATGGGAAGAATTCCTTGATATTGTGTTGTTCTTGCCCAGCGAGCAAAACAACACAATATCAAGTTTTCTCGAGTGATTCTTTAAGTCGATTTGTTTTTTGAATTGATTTTTTTTAATCCGGCAATGAGGAATATAACGATCTGTGTGATGCAATGGGCCTATCGATTCTGTACAAAATTGATACTGCCCCTGAAAAAGAAGGGGCAGTATCAAATAAAAAAAAGGAGAAAAAATTGGAATTAATACTAAAGAAGATTAATTACGAAATATTGCATATTTTACTATATTTTTGTCGAAATTTATTTACAAACTGTAAATTGTTTTATGATTCAACTTTTGTCGGGCATATGAAAATTCGTTCGTGAATCATCATTTTTCTGTCCCCTGTGATTTCAAACGCTCCCTGCATGCGGATATCTTCAGATGAGCTTCCGATCATCACGAGAATTCTACCTGGTTCTATAACAAGGTCGAAATTTTCATCATAAAATGCCAGCATATTGACAGGAAGCAGAAAATGAATGGTCCTGGATTCGCCGGCAGCTAAACTGATCCGCTGAAAACCCTTCAGCTCTTTAACCGGACGCGGAATGCTTCCATATTCATCACAAATATATAATTGAACGACTTCATCACCTGCAATGGAACCAATGTTTTCAACCGTACAGGAAATGATGACCGTTTCATCCATCCCCGCTTGCGGCTTATCGATGGAGAAGTCAGAATATCGAAAATGCGAATAACTCAAGCCGTGGCCAAATGGAAATAAAGGTTTGACGCTTTCTGAGACATAATCGATATGCCAGTTCGATTTCATACCGGCTGGTTTATTATTATAGAAAATGGGAACCTGCCCGACGGAACGCGGGAATGTAATGGGGAGTTTCCCGCCCGGATTCTGATCTCCAAAAAGGATATCAGCAATGGCTGTGCCACCTTCTTCTCCTGGTATCCAAGCTTCCAGGATAGCATCAGCCCTCTTGACGATGTCTGGAATCGCCAAAGGGCGTCCATTGATCAAAACAACGACTGCCGGTTTCCCGACAGTAAAAATTGCCTCGGCTAAATCTGTCTGCACACCCGGAAGTTTTAAATCAGCACTGTCACGAGTTTCTCCGCATGTGCAATCCGGAATCATTCCGGAGCGGTCTCCCAAAATCAGGATGACTGCATCTGCCTTTTGAGCTGCCTGAATTGCTGACGGAAATCCGGATCGATCCTGTGAATTTACATCACATCCTTTGGCGTAAAGGATTTTCGAATTCGGCAATTTTTCCTTAATGGCATTGAGCGGAGTAATGACGATTGGCTGATCCTTTATTAAGGAATCACGATCGAGATTGATAAAAGATGAATCGGGAATTTTTGAGTAAATCCAGTTATCAATCATACCGACATAGGAATAGGCGCCGCATAGATTCCTTTCATCATCTGCATTCGGTCCGATCACTGCAATCGTTTTTATGTTTTTCGAAAGCGGGAGAATTCCGTTGTTGGTTAACAGAACCATCCCTTTTGCTGCAATGTTCTTCGCTAAATCCCGCTGCTGTTGTGTCTCGAAGACTTCCAGAACCTTTCCTTCATCGACAAAAGGATTTTCAAACAGTCCAAGTTTGAATTTCATCGTCAGGTGATTGGCAACAGCCTGATCAATGCGCTCCATATGGACAATTCCGGCTTCGATCTGATGAATTAAATCTTCCGCATAACATTTCGTGGTTGGCAGTTCAACATCGATTCCAGCATTCATCGCTGCTGCGGCTGCTTCAGCCCAGCTGGATGCCATTCGATGATAGGTGTGCAGCATAATAATTGCTTCGTAATCGGAGACAACAAGTCCTTGAAAACCAAGTTGATTGCGGAGCAGATCCGTAAGCAGATTCTTTGACGCGGCAGCGACTTCACCATCCAGCTCCGGATAAGCATTCATGATGGATGCAAGTCCGGCATCGCGGATCGCTGCCTGAAATGGCATCAGGTAGGTCTCCCAGAGTGTCCTTTTCCCCACTTGAACCGGAGCGCAGTTTAATCCGCCCTGGGAAAGACTGTGCCCGACAAAATGCTTACCGGTCGCGATGATTCCATGATGGAAATCCGCTCCCTGTAACCCACGGGTATACTGCATACCGAATTGACTGATCAGGAGAGGATCCTCACCGAATGTCTCTTCGATGCGTCCCCAGCGCGGATCACGTGCTACATCTAATTCAGGGGCTAGTCCCTGATGGACTCCAATGGCTCGAAGTTGTTTCTGAATCTCTGCAGCCATTAGCCGGGCAAGTTCGGGCTGAAATGTGCTTGCCAGACCGATCGATTGCGGGAAAATCGTTGCGCCCAGGGCAATGCTCCCCGAATTGCATTCTTCATGAAATATGGCTGGAATTCCAAGACGTGTTTGCTCCAGTAATACTTTCTGAAGCAAATTGGCTGTCTGCGCTGCCTGGACGGGTGGCAAGATGGAAGTGCAGGTTAATCGAGTGATTTGTCCGATTCCGTTGCTGAATCTTTTTTGCACTTTCTGCATGTCCAGTTTGCCATTGGATTGCAGTTCATAAAACCAGCAGGAGCCTAATTGGGCTATCTTCTCGTCTAAAGTCATTTGTTCCATCAGGGCTGACACTTTTGTTTCGATTGGAACGTAATTTTTATAGAATTGTTTCGGTGTGATTCCCATGTTATTTCTGATTCCTATTGTGCCAGTTCTGAATACTCAAACCAGTCAAAGTCTGCGTAGTTTGAGCTGAAGCAACCATTGCTGCTGCCATAAAGGCCGATGTAAGCCCCAACGAAGCCTCCGGCAACCGGAGTGCTCAGGATTCGTCCATCCGCGTTTTCAACAAACGGAATCCATTGATCGGGATTCACTGCATAATAGAAACTGTACTGCTGTTCATGCGCTTCCACCTTCAGGAAAATCTGTCCTTCAGAGACAGTTTTCTCCGCCAGGATGCTTTCCTGCGCATGCGCTCTGGAGATCAACTGTAACGCTATTTGGTCATCATGTTTTGATAATACAAAGAGATAATAGAAATCCGGATTTTGGATGAGCGCCATTCCGCAAGTTTCATTCTGTGATTCCGGAATGAACTCCATCATCGTTTTTGCTGAAAAATGAATATGCTGCTGTCTTCTGCCAACAAAACTTGGATTTTCATTTTTGGATAAGCGCTGCGGACGCAGCTTGATTCTCAGAAATCCCGGCCGGTCTGTCAATGAATACCACGTTTCCCGAGGAGTACGAATCAAGTTCCATTGAAAGGAAAGCTGCGGACTGTCAAAATGATCAGTTTTCGGCAATATCGGCCAGATCGTTTCTGGCAGATCAGGCGCCGGAAATGACATTTCCACACGACCGATTCCAGGACATACAACCGGCCAGCCATCTTCCCAGCAAACCGGCGCCAGGAATGTCTCACGCCCTAAATTGTAAAAATATCCTCCATAGGGGCGCATCGCCAGCAAAGCCATCCACCATTCACCGTTTTGCGTCTCCACCAGATCCGCATGACCTGTTCCGACAATCGGATAATCGAGTCCCAAATGGCGATGTGTCAAAATCGGATTGCCAGGATTGCCCACATATGGACCGGTGATGGAATTACTGCGCGCAATCATAACCGAATGATGATGGGCAGTTCCTCCTTCTGCTGACATTAAATAGTAAAAACCGTCTTTTTTATAAATATGGGCGGATTCTGCCCATATGCCGCCTTTTAATGCGCCATCCCAAAGGAAATAGGCATCCCCGATTAATTGAAGCGTTTCCAAGTCGAGTTCCTGCAGGTAAATTTCAGAGTGCCCTTCGTAGAAGCCCTCAAAAACCGGCCGGTTTTCTGTGAACCAGACCCGTCCGTCATCATCAAAAAACAGCGAGGGATCAAATCCTTTGGACCCTGTCAGCCAATGCGGTTCAGACCAGGGACCGGCTGGATTTTCAGTGGTCACAATAAATGTGCTGTACGGTTGATTTCCGTCTACCAGCGTGTTGATCACATAAAATATACCCTGATGATACCGGATGGTTGGTGCGAACAATCCACCGGAGGGGCGAATTCCATCCAGATCCAGTTGAGATGGGCGATCAAGGACATGTCCAATTTGATGCCAGTGTCTCAGATCACGACTGTGAAAAATTGGCAGTCCGGGGAAATACTCAAATGTGGAAGAAATCAGATAATAGTCTTCGCCTGCTCTGCAAATGGATGGATCCGGATAGAAACCGGGTAAGACTGGATTTTGAAGGATTCGATTCATATTTAACCTTTTACAGCACCTGCGGTCAGACCGGAGATAAGCTGCTTTTCTGCAAAGAGATAGATCATTCTGTAACAGTTGATCTAATCACACACAATAGTTACAATAATAACGATCTGATTTTTATAGACGCATTCAATTTATTCGAATTCTAAAATTGCAGCTGTGTTTGATCTCATTTTTATTAAGACATAATCGCCGTCTGCGAATAATTGAATTTTTTCAGTACAAGTTTCTATGATAGCTTTTTGCGTGCCTCCCAAATTGGGGACAGTAAAAATGATCTCCTTATCTGAAATATTGGATAGAGAGAACGCGATTTTTCCATCAGTTGCCATCCATGCACAATTTAGAATCGAAGGAACCTTAATCGGTTTCTTTTTCCACCCAGAAAAATCCATACCTACAAATACAACCTCAGTGTCTGGAACATCCAAATTATAAGTGCGAATCATTTTTCCAAAAACTAGGTATTTGGTATATTTTTGAAATAATGTGCAGGTTTGCTTGGCCATATTCATGATTTCTGGAGAACATGCCTGAGGTTCTTTATTTGTCGGATCCTTATATGCAGTCTGCGGCGATCCAGCACACTGACTTCCAAATACAAAGTTGTTTGCCTGTGTATATATTCCACAGGTGTCATCCGGAAGAAGGGATGACCAATCACCACCATAGCAAGAAAGATATTCATGGTATAGGAAAGTAAAAAGTGGAACGCCCCAAATACCTCGTGGCTGATCGGATACTCTTCCATGACAGATATCCAGATCTTGAATAAATAATTCTGAAGGGAATTCTTGTGAAAGTGCGAAATCTCTGTTTTTCTCCTTACAAGTTTTTCTTGTCGTTTGATAAAGATTACGTAGACAGTCCACCTGCCACTTTCCGCGCCCTAAAGGATGTCCGTGTTCAGCAGAATAGCATTCCGGAACCGCCCCACCGAAAATCTGATCAGCCTGAACAACAACAGAATCGTATTCTTCAACAAGTCTATTCGCTGCTTCCACGATTTGAGTATAGGCCTGATGTGTTGATACACAAGCATAACCATGGAGACCATCCCATGAAGATATATTTGAATCCATCATAACGTTCCCATCGCTGTCTATGGTTGCTTGAGATCGATAATTTTTATCGAAATTCTGTCTATTGTTATAATCTATTGAAAGCTCCGGTTGCGTAGCATCTTTTCCAATTCGTTTCCTTATTGGTAATTTAAGTCCAGATAATCCAAAATGAAAGGGGATTATGCCCTCTATTTTTAAGGAAATACACATTTCGCGATTTTCCTGATCACCATAAAGGGGAAAATAATCCAGACCTACCCATTCACCATTTTTTTCCCATCCCACCATCATAGCTACTATCGGCATATTTAGATAAGATTGCCATTCTTTACAAAATTCGGGAACCTTACGAAGATAATTCTCACCTTCTTTCTGATACCGCAACCGGAAATTCAAAAAAAAGGCGCCTTTTTTTACCCAATCAGGAACATCATCTCGCTGTGCAAGAATTTTAGTGCACCAGTTTTGTTTTATTGCCCATCTCTTATACAATGCAGCCGCATCTTGCCAATTGCCTGAAAAACAGCCGACTACTGTTTCGTATGGAACTTCGCAATCAGTGCAAGGTTTTTCCGAAAATAAATGTTCAGGAGAAAAGTCCAAATACAAATTCTGACAGGCATTTTTAATTATCGGGCCAAGTCTTTTAGGATGCCCATTCCCGTCATATGTAGCAATATATAGCCCTCCGTTATTATCATAATAGGCTAATAATTGGCAACAGATATTTTCTGGAAATTCCCTTCCTTCCCCAGGATAGGCAAACCTCTGATTGAATCGTCTATGAGGATAATCCCCTTCCCAATCTGAAACAAGAGGACTAGGCAGAAGATAGCCATCAGCTTTAGGCAACAGAATCCTATCATTTGTACCATTTCCACTCAGTGGTGCAATAGCACAAATAAGTGGAAAATTGACACTGCGAACTGCAAACGGAGATTGGTTCTGAATTTTAATTGTCCAATAGCTTAACCCCGTTATTTCTTCTAATCGTATTTTACAGATTACATCGATATCAAGCGAATCAAGTTGAAAAAATTTAATCTCCAAGTTTCCATTTTTTTCATTGACTTCAGTTTTATTAGCAGAAAACGAGGTAACTGATATACTACCTTTCTGAATTATTCCGTTATAAATTTCTGATAATTCAATACAAAACAATGGACTATTACTATCAGAGTCTATATAATTCCGACCGGCAACTTTATCGTAAATTTCTTGAAGTCCCATCTTTTCTGAAAAAATAACACGAAGCTTAGAATTCTCTATCCTGTACATCTAAGATTATTTCACTCCTTGATTGCGCCAGCCGTCATACCAGCAATAAAATATTTTTGCATAATAAAACCAATAATAATAATCGGAAGCATAGCAATAGTAGCAGAGGCGCACCCTCGTCCCCAATCGATAGCAACAGCCCCAACACTACGAGCAATACCTACTGGAAGTGTATATGTGTCCATAGAAGTCAACTGCAATGAAAATAGGAGCTCATTCCAAGAATATTGCATTGATAAAATAAAAGCCGATCCGATAGCAGGAAGTAATAATGGCACAAATATACTGACAAGAATTCTGATGGTAGATGCTCCTTCCAATTGAGCCGATTCATATAAACCGGCAGGAAGCTGCTTAATAAATCCTAAAATTAACCATATGACAAAAGGAAGATTGACAGATGAATGCGCAAGTATTGGACCCACATAAGTTCCATTCAATTTTACTGAGTAAAGCAGCATATTTAGAGGAATGAGAATTGTAATTGAAGGAACTAGTTTTCCCAACAATATAAAATCGGAAACTTTACGTCCCCACTTTGAATATCTTGCTAGCCAAAGTCCATAAGCACCAAATATGCCAACAATAATTGAAATCGCAGTTGTTATCGTTGCCACTATTAATGAATTCTTGAAATAAATATCAAAATTACCCGAAGAAAGAACTGTTTTGAAATGCTTGAGCGTTGGATTGAAAATAATATTAGGTGGCAACGTCTTAATATCTAAAGAAGGTTTGAATGAGTTGCTGACAATCAAAAGAATTGGAACAACATCGATAATTACTATGACCAAGATGAACACAACCGTTGAAATCTTGGTGAAATTCGATTCCTTTTTTTTGAAAATCACTTTCTATTCCTCCTGACTTGAGTTCGCATGAATAAAAGGCAGTCCGAAAATTATAAAAGCAGTAATCATAAGGAATACGGAGACTGCCATTGCATACCCCATGTGATAAACCTCAAAAGCTTCTCTGAATGAATAGATACTTAGAGATAAAGTCGAATTTGCAGGTCCCCCTTGAGTCAGGGCGTAAATTAAATCAAAAACCTTAATTGTATCCACACCGCTGATAATAAGAACTACGTAATACACATTTTTCAATGCCGGCAGCATGATAAGGAAAAATAATTCAATACCGCTTGCGCCATCAAGATTAGCGGCTTCAAGTCGTTCCTCCGGTATTGAAAGCAGTCCGGAGGTAACGACTAGAACAACAAAGGGTGTTATCTGCCACCAATGTGTAAATGCAACACAAAGCAAGGCAGTTGTAGGTTTCCCCAATCCCGGGAATTCCGAAGAGTCTATTCCAAAAAATCCGAGTATCCAGTAAACTAAACCGAATGAAGGATCAAACATATATTTCCAGATAAACCCGGTAATAATTGGGGAAACTAGAAGCGGCATTGTGCATAGTCCTCGTACAAAATCGGCGATACCTTTTTTGCATTTCAACAGCGTTAACGAGATCAATGTACCAAATGTTAGTTCACCCAAGTTTGCAAGAAGAGCAAACAAAACTGTATTCAGGAAGGCTCTGTGCAGAACCTTGTCATACAACAAAGCTTTGTAGTTTTCCAGACCAACGAAGCTGTCTGATGTGATTTTCATGCCTATATGGTAGTCAAATAGACTGATAAAAATACCATAAATAAGTGGAAAAATCATTACCAATAGTACAACTACGATTGTTGGCATCAGAAATACAACAGGCAAGATACCACAATCATTCCTGTTAGTTTTAGATTTAGAGCACAATACCTTATTCATAATTTATTTACTTTGAAGTAACAATGCTCTCAAGATCGCTTTGAAGCTTAGTCAATACATCTACGGGATTATTATCTGACGTTGCGATTTCTGATAAAGCTGCCTGAAGAGCAGGCATTAATTCAGATGCACCAGGATTCAGAGGATTGTACTTAGCCTTAAGCATTGATTCTGAAGCGGCTGCCATGAATGGGAATTTACTAGCAACTTCTGGGTCTGCAGCGGTAGAAGCAAGCGCAGAAGTTTGAGAATTGAGAAGAGCCATAGCTTTATCTTGTTCAGGCGCGATCATCCAATTGATAAAGTCAAAAGCAGCTTCTTTATTCTCACTGTTGGCGGCAACACCAAATGACCATACACCAGCAAGTCCAACCAGGTCATTCCTCGGTGGAATTGGAGAATATACAACTGTATCAACGATTCTGGAACGATCAGGATTTAAATCAAGGAAGTTCGTATCTGAAATAGTGATGCCAAAAGGTGCAATACCAGTTCTAACCGCGTCAGCAGCTTCTTCATTGAGCCAAGTAGTGGCACCGTCTACTGAATATTTGCAAAGGTCATCCCAAATCTTTGAAGCATAAAGTACAGGCTCGCTTGTTAAGGCAAGATTGCCATCAGCATCGAAATAGTCTCCGCCTGCCCCGAATAAAATTGTAGAGAAAACATCAGCAGCAGCTTGTCCCTGACCAGCTGGAATTGAAATGCCAGATCCTTTTTCTTTATAGAATTTTGCAAGAGCTACCATCTCTTCTGGAGTCTGAGGAATAGACATTCCATCTTTCTCAAGCTGAGCGCCATCATAAACCATGATATAGGTATGCGTCATTGCCGGAAGACCATAGGTTTTTCCATCCGCTTGGTTAACCTCAACAAAAGAAGGACTAAATGTACTGATATCTAAACCGGATTTTTCGATATATTCATCAAGCGGAGCAAGCCAACCATTCCGAATGTAGTCCTCTGCCCATATTTCCTGGAAGTAGATCACATCATAATCACCAGTCGTTGAAAAACTCTGGATCTGTTTTTGTCGTAAGTTTTCATAGCCGATATCATCAATGACGACATTGGCCGCATTGTAATTTTCTGCAACAAATTTCATATCATCGGCATGGTCACCAGCCCATCGGGAAACTACAATCTTTTCGTCATCAGCGAATGTCGGGACTGCTGAAAGGAGCAGACCTAATACCAACAATAATACTACCATTTTTTTCATAATATTTCTCCTTGAAAAATCTTTTACCGGCGAGGCCGGTTTAAAACACAAGATCTACAGCAAAACAATCTATCCAAACAGCACCTGATTCAAAACTGCCTTAAGGACCACTTGACGACCCGAGATTTTTGTTTAGTTGTCACACATTATCAGCATGTATTCTTCAAATTACCCAAATCTCTCGATACCGTTTCTCCTTTTGTACTCAGAGTATGCACGTGTCAAGGCAATTTAGAAATGTCCTATTGTGTCGATAAAGTTGTCAACAATCTCCTGTTTCGCTGCTTCCATCTTGCGATTACTGGGTTCTCCCCACTTCTTGGATACCAACCCCGTAACGTCTACTAATCGATATCTTTGCAGTATCCGCCGTAATTGTCGTTCACTGATCCCTTGTCTTGCAGCCGCATCTTTGTGTCTTTCTCGTTTTTCCAGTACTCCTTCAATGACACTTTTTCGGAGTAGTTCTTCATTGCTCATTTCGATTGTCCATTTGATAGCTCCTAATGATAATTAGGAAATTTCTATTTTTCTACCATAGGACAATATCATGTTGCTCTTACATTTTTACTGATCGAAAATACAACATATACGATTCGGTTATAATTTGTCCCTGTCGGACCTCCTTTCTACGAAGGGATTCCACGGACGAAAAGCAGTCAAGGTATGACTTCGCGGTTAGCCTGGACTGCTTTTGGTTTTGCCGTTGAATCTCTGATCATTAATTGTGTGGGCAGTTCTATTCGATGAGGTTTGCTGTCCGTGTCTGTAAGAATCTCTAACAGCATCTGCGTTGCCAGCCGGCCCATTTGTTCAAGCGGTTGCTGAACGGTTGTAAGCGCCGGCCTTACTAAGGAAGCCTGTGGTATGTCGTCAAATCCAATGACGGAAATATCATCAGGGATCTTTAATCCATGATCACGAATTGCATCGATGACTCCCATTGCCATGCAATCATTGGATGCAAAAATTGCTGTAGGGGGCTGCTCTACATTAAGAAATTGAATGGTTCCTGTATACCCGTCTGGCTGTGCGAAAGTCCCTTCATAAATTAAATCTGATTCAACGGGAATATGACGGGTCCGCATCGCAGTTTTATATCCATCCAATCTGTCGATCGCGGCACCTAAATCCAGGGATCCTGTGATGAAGCCGATCCGTTTATGGCCGAGTTGAATCAGATAATCCGTTGCATTGAAAGCTCCCTGCCAATTGGAGGCTCCGACTGCAGGACAATCTTTACCCGTTCCCTGGTGATCGATTAAAACAAAGGGGAATTTTTTTTTTGCCAAAGTGCCGGTATAGTCGACTGGATTCCGAGGTAAAACAAGCAAAATACCGTCGACCATATCTTGTGCAAGCGAAAAGACATACCCGGCCTCTTTGCTCGCAGTGCGGTGTGTTGTATACAGCATTAAGTCATAATCCGATAGCGTTAGTTCAGAATCGATTCCGCGGATAATTTCTCCGATATAACCGGTGCCCAAATCTGGCACCAGCAAACCGATTACATTTGATCGCCCACCTGCCAGTTTTTGAGCCTGTCGATTAACGACATAATTCAACCTTTCCATGGTTTGCTGAACCCGCTCTCTGGTTTCCGGTTTGACGTGAATATCATTATTAATGACTCTGGAAACTGTACCAAAAGAGACATTCGCTTCGGTTGCTACATCTACAATCGTGATTTTATTCTGGCGTTTGTTCATATGGAAGCGCTTACATTATTTGATATAAAAGTGACCGCATACAAAAAAACAAATCTATACTATGATAATTTTTGAAACGATTGATAAATTATTGTCGATTATTTTTCGAAAAGTGTTGTTTTATATGAGAAAACTCAATCATGCTGCGTCATCGATTTTATTTTTTTCGAAATTGAAACCAAACATGATTGAAGCGTTTACATACGAGTGTATAACCTTTTTTTTGGAATGTCAAGAGTTGAATATCCAGTTCTTTTATTCATAATATCACTTTGCCTTTTGTATCAATCGCGAAAAACATCACAAAAACAAAGAATCTTCCCCATATTTCGAGTTGCTGAATCCTTTTATTGTTGATTACATTTCAAAAAATAAAAATTCGGAATTATGCTTTTTTTTTTATATTTTTATGAGCATGTTATTTCTTGTAAATCGAAATTTTGTATAGCTTTTCGAATTATGAACAAGATCTGTTAATGATTAATCCAATTATTGGAAAGTATAAAAAAATTACCTATACTGAAAGTTAAGTATTTTTAAATCATTCGATTTTATTAGGAAGCAGTCATTCGAAAATTAAAATCATGTTTCCCGATTCCACTTGAAGATGCTGTTTTTAAAAAAATTGATTTGTGGAAAATGCAAGAAAAAGCATCACTCTTTCAAAAACTTTGTAATACAGAATTTGAGGTGAAATTATGCGAAAACATCCCGGTTGTATTCATAAAATTTATTATGTCATAAATATCCTACTGATTGTTTGCATGATTTTCCCTGTGTCACTCGCAGTGCAGGCTGCGGATGATCTGACTAGCCTCATCAAAGAATTCGAAGCATCTATGATCAATACTCCGGGTGGCAGCCAGGAATCAGCTTTAAAGGTTCTCTCTAAATATAAAGAATATGAAGGTTTCGTGAATGCTAAGGGCAGCACAATCAGTCGCAATACAGTCGAGGCTCTTGATAATCATCTTTATCGTATGTGCAGAGAAACCTGGCGTGATGTCTCGTTGAATCAAGGAAACAAATTGAGCCACATCATTCCGGTTGGGACTTTAGGACAACGGGGTGAACCGGGAGGTAAATTTATTCCTGGGAAGAGCGACTATGATTTTATTCCTCAAGGAACCAATGCCAGTGAAGCGGCCGAAGACTTTTCATCGAAATTTATACAGAAATGGAAGATTGATCCGAATGATTTGGGCGTACATGTATTGGATCCAACGAAAATCGAAACCTGGGGGGATCGTGTTGAGGCGGCTGCAAATTATGAAAAATACAATACAAAAGGTGGAAACATCTGGCTGGAAAATAAACTATACAACGATAATCCAAAATGCTGGGTATATAACCCGATTGCTGATACGCTGGGGGATGTCAATTATGTGAAGTTGGCAGGCGAGAAACCGAAAGCATTGACTGCGGTTGATGCATTCGGTTTTGCTAGTGATAATATAAAATTCCGCGAAAGTATCCTGGTTTCTAAAGAGTATTCCGAAAGTGAAAAAGTATTGAAAACTTTTAAATATGATTTGCGAAATCTTCAGGCTTATGAACTGGCCGGAGGAAAACTGACTCCAGCAGAACAGGAACTGGTTGGGCTGGCAAGGATTTTTGAAACACCCGGTATTACCCCCGAAGATGCAATCAATGAAATGATGAGACGGACCGGCATGTCCGCAGAAGACGTCGCAGAACACTATTTAAACGGAATGAATCAGCTCAATAAAAACATGTCCAAAAAAGTTGCTGAAACTTTTCTGGATATGATGACATCCGGAAAACAAACGGAAAAACTCGCTTCCGAATTGGCAGCAGCTATGGCAAACCTGCCTCCCGGTTATTTCAATGAGGTGGAAGGTATTGCGATTCAAAAATTAGGAAAGTATGAATATCAGGAAATCAGTCAAATGACAAAAGTATTTAAAGAACGGATTTCCCAGCGAGTATTTGGAACTACCTATTTTAACGAAAGGGCAATGGATGTTTTTGGGCGATCATACGACCAATTAAATGATTCTGAAAAAGCACTTTTACACGGAGCGGATGAAGCCGTTGAAGGGTTTGCCGAAAAATCATTTAAAGCACTGGGGTATACTGCCAATGCACTATTTGCTGGTTATGCGATTTATTCTGCCTATCAGGAGGGGAAACAAAGGGGAGAATCGATTGGTTACATGTCTGCAGGCGGACAAGCTTTTATTGAACTGCTGGAATTTGGCTATCCGGTGGCTGTTGCGGTGGATATCGTTGCGCGGTTATCTGCAGGTGTGATGAATTTGGGAATTTCGGCGTATAAAAATAACGTGCTCGAAAATATGTTTAATGAACTTATCACCGAATATGACGGCAGAATTGATGAGATGTTGAATACGTATGGGATTGCTCCCGGAAAATTGGAGCAGGGTGGTTTACGTCAGGTAGCCATTGAAATGCGAAAAGAAAACCCGAATATCACTGATGAGGAAATAACAGCTGTCATCAAAGAATACTTTTCCAGACGGATTCAAACTGAAAAAATTAAGACCGAGAATCTCCAAAATTTGGAACAGCTAAAAACATGGCTGCGAGAAAACCATGTTGAACTAACCGATAAACCTTTGGAAGTGGATGACCTTTGTCAGTATTATGAAAAGGAATGTAACGCAAAACTGGCTGCCTGGCTGCAAAAATATGCAATGATTCGGGCACAATTGGAAAAAGATGGATTACCTCTGAATCCGGACAACATTTACTATATCGTTTCACGATTGTTGCAGGGATCTCACGAAGATTATATCAAGGCAATGAAGGAATATTATGCGGATTATAAAAAAGTATTTCCTCCTGCCGAAAATAAAAAACCTCCCATAGCAGTTTTGAAACTCGGATCAGGAGCTTCCATTACTGTCAGCAATCCGCCCATGTCCCCCGGGATGCTTTGGTCCGGAGGTGGCAGTTTTGCAGAACATGGAGTTGACCAACCTTGTGATCCAGCCCAGGTTTTTGGCCCATTTAATGTCTCAGGAGGGGCTAAGGCGAAGGCTGTGATTAAGGGCAGTCCGCCTGTTCAGCAGAGATGGTCCCTCTATAACTGGAACTCATCGATGCGTGTATATTTTGCTCAAAAAATCGGGAAATCTTTCGGAAACGAACAGAAAATTGCTGAATTGTCCGGTCAAAATGAAGACTCGGATTTGCAGCAAGAATTTGATATTCCCGGAGCAGGAAAGATCAGAATTGTGATTGGAGCACCGGCTGGAAGCGGACCACTGTCCGGAGCTTGTTTTGGACAGGGTTACAGCGCATCCCTTGAAATTTTGGCTGCTAAGAATGATTCAGTTGCCTCTGCCGGTGAGAATTTTAATGCAGGAGATAAACTGACAACATCAAACAGTCCGGCAGTTTTGGTTTTAGGAGACGGAACGAGACTGACCGTTCAAAGAGACTCCGCAGTTTCATTTGATATCGATACGACTGGCATGCCGGTTGTGCGATTGGAAAAAGGCAAAATTCGGTTTACCAGCCCTGCTCAGGGAGGCAAACCGATTGTGGTGAAGGTTGGCGATAAAACGATCGTTCGACATGGAACTGATTTTTCAGTTGTCAGCTATGTTTCAGACTGGGCGAATGAACATACCGTGAGTGTCAATGAAGGGAGTGTCACGGCAGTTTTTCCGGATGGAACTGAAATAGAAGTTGATGCAGGAAAAGCTATCAATTTAGATTCCGGGGCATTAAGTGATTATTCAGTCAACGCTGACGAACAAAATCGTTACCACGGACTAAAACCAAAAGATATTTTTATCGGTGATGATATCCCGGAACCAGCAGGAATGGTGACCGGACCATCCGAATCAGATCCATTGGATGCTGGTTGGATCTGGCAAGATCCTGGCTATAACGCAATGATTCATGTAATAAATGGCGTAACGGAGATTGATGTCCCCCATGGCGATTGCATCGGGGATTATTGCGATAATTCCCCGGTTTTTATGCATAAAGTGACCGGCGATTTTGACCTTCAGACACGAGCATTGTTGATTGGGCCGAACGACCGGTGGGTAACTTTGGATTTCATCATCTACGCACCTGATTCGTTTTTAGGATTTCTCGCAGGGCAAGTTCCTGAAGATTCATTGTTCGCTCATACGCTCCAGATAGGCAGTGGCTGGCGCAGAGAATCGGGACGAAGTGTATTGCGAATATTTAATGATGTTTCTTCAAAAAGCGGCAAAGAGATTCAGGATTTACCTGTTTTGCTGCGGCTGACCCGCCGTGGGGATATCTTTAACACGTATTGGAGTATTGATGATGGAGTAACGTGGAATCTTTCATCAAGGACGCAAATCAACGTTCCAGATACATTATATACCGGCTGGACTTTTATCTATGGCGGACAATGGCCGGGCGAACCGGCTGTTGCAAAAAGCATGCTGTCCGAGATCAGTCTGATCAGCGGGCCTCAAAATTCTTTATCAAAGGCTGAATGGGACGTTGTTTCCGGTCAGGGTAGTGTTGAAATCATTGATGAATCCACCGTAAAGCTAAAACTGGATGGGTCTGTTTTCGGAGATGCGAGCGTATATCTGGGCGAAATTTTATCCGGCAATTTTGAGCTGATCGCTTCGTATAAAACTGAATTACCGGAACACCAACCGGGGGAAAGTCGTGCTTTCTTTATGGCTGTTGAAAATGTTGAAGGGATTCCAGTCAATGGAGTGTTAGACAAATATCAACGTATCGGTGTCGGTGCATTCCAAACGGATAATGGCAATAAGTATGTAACAAAGGTTGATTATAAAAAAATACGGGATGCATCCTGGAATACGTTGGATGCTATCGGAAATGAAGGCAAATTCCGCTTGTTGCGCAATGCGGGTGTGATTACGTCTTATGTCGATGTGAATGGTGAATGGATTCAAATTGACAAAGGGTATGTCGAACAAATATCTGAGCCTGTTGTTCCTGTTTTTCAAGTCAATAATACTATGAATGCAGCTATCCCGACACCGCTTGAAGTGACATTCAAAGTCGAAAAATTGACCAGAGAGGATATGCCGGAAAATGAAGTTCAACAACCATTCAACACTGAGACAAATACCAATTTAACTGAGTTTCAATTTTCGACAGAGGCTCAGATGGCTGAAATCGAACAGACCGCTGTTGGTCAATCCGAAACAACTCCCGTCGAACCTTTCCCTCCCGCAGATGTCGAACAGTGGTTTACAGATGATTTTTCAAGAGGAACGAATGCTTGGAAGATTATGTCCGATTTGTCGAATGGCTCTTTATTCAATGAGAATGAAGAGCTCGTTTTTGAGGTTACAAAACCAAATAAGTATGTTTCTGCAGAAGTCCCCTGGAATTTTACCGGGCTTTTTACGAATACCACAATATCAGTTGATGTAAAAGTTGTGACTCCTGGAATGGGTGGCTTTGGCTTTTTCTGCCGTGAGAATGATCCGAATAATTTTTATTCGGTGACGATCATCCCGGATGCTGCTGGAGGTGGCGCATATCGTTTTTACAAAAAAGTAGCCGGAAACGCTATGTATCTGACAGACTGGATTCAGACGGATGCATTATATGGTGGTGAAATCACTGAACAAATTGTTTTTTCTTGTAAGGGAAGTAAACTCATTTTAGACATCAATGGACAAAAGGAAGCAGAAATCACAGATTTTGACCTCGGTTTTGGAAAAGCGATCATTTTTGCGGTATCGATGAATGATGTGGATGAAAAGAATCCTTATCGGGTAGCTTTTGATAATTTCAAAGCAACAGTTCCTTAAGCCCCGAAAAACTTGTCTTGATTTGAGAATACTTCATTTTATCCATAATCAATCACAACAGCGGACTTATCCTGTTTGTGTCGATTTACTTGAATGGCAAGTCACTTTTTCGTATTACCGGGTTTTAAACTTTCTGGATTATCAAAAAAGATAAACATATTATCAAAATCAGATATTTTGTCAAATCGTTGTAATCAAGGTAGAACAATTTAATGA
The DNA here is from genome assembly GCF_001192795.1 of Flexilinea flocculi. Taxonomy (GTDB): domain Bacteria; phylum Chloroflexota; class Anaerolineae; order Anaerolineales; family Anaerolineaceae; genus Flexilinea; species Flexilinea flocculi. The sequence goes on from NZ_DF968181.1 coordinate 285,244, forward strand.
ATGAAAGAATTCTTGATTGGTTGCTGGAAGAAGAAAACCCATCCGTTCGATATGCAGCATTGACTACTTTGTGCGGATGTTCTGCTGAGGATCCGGAAGTGAAATCGGCACGAAATGCTATCATGGAACATGGAGTTGTACCGAATATATTACAGCGGCAAAATGCTGATGGATCCTGGGGAAACCCGGAAAGATTTTATGATGACAAGTACGAAGGATCATCCTGGACGCTGCTTATCTTGGCCGAACTGGGAGCAGATGGAGCGGATAAACGAGTAAAAGATGCATGCGAATTTATTCTTCAACATTCTTATCATTCGGAAAGCGGCAGTTTCTCCCATTCTTACAGTATGAAAACACAATCCGGTTTGTCCGGCGGAATCATTCCCTGTTTGACCGGAAATATGGTTTTCGCATTGATCCAATTCGGATATTTGGAAGACGAGCGAATACAAAAAGCAATAGATTGGATCTGTCGTTATCAGCGAACAGATGACGGAGATCCACGACCGCCGGTGGATCCATTTATCGAAAGATTCTCGTCATGCTGGGGTTTGCATTCCTGTCATATGGGAGTCGCAAAAGCCCTGAAAGCGTTGGCAGCCATTCCTCAGAAGAATCGTAGTGAAGCGGTCACTGCGAAGATCAAACAGCTATCCGAGTATTTTCTGATACATCATTTATACAAAAAGAGCCATGACTTGTTTTCAATATCCAAACCAGGATGGCTGAAATTTGGCTTTCCGCTGATGTATCAGACGGATGTGCTGGAGCTGCTCGGAATTTTTGCGGATTTGCAAATCAACGATCCCAGGTTGGATGATGCCATCGCTGTTGTCGAAAGCAAACGCTCTGATAGCGGGACGTGGCTGATGGAAAACTCTTACAATGGTAAAACGCTTGTTTCGATAGAGCACAAAGGAAAACCTTCCAAGTGGATTACTTTAAAGGCGATGAAAACTTTAAAAACATTAATGTAGGATGAAAACATTTTTATACATAATCGACAGTGTCGAGGAAAATGATGAAAATACGAATGCAATATCGAAATTTCCTCCTGAAACCTGCCATCACAGTGATTTACAAATATGGGCAACAATACGATTTGTGGAAAGAAATATCAGTTCTCCCTTTTGATTCAAAAAGCATGATTAATAAATTAATTGCTAAAAAATGAATGGTTATCTTCCCTGTATTCTAAAAGGCTGATCAATTTTTCGAATTGCTGGTACGGCATTTACTGAGTATTAGGGCAATTTCATCGATTATGAAATATCCTGAAAACATGATGGTATCGACGTGACGATTGACCATCTTTTTTTTAATACTATTGAATGAAATGTACTTCGTACAAAAATATATATAGTATAATAATGAACGGAGTATAAATACTTGGCAATGACCGATACTGCTGTTTTTAAAATACATCTCTGGTCATTCGAATACCAATTTTCAATTTGACTTCAGGAGAATGATGAACCAGTCAATGATGAACCGGATGGATCGTAAGAAAGAGGAAATGCGGAATCGAATTATTGATTCCGCGATCACGCTTTTTGATCAATTTGGAATCGATGAAGTGACCATGGATCAGATTGCTGAGAAGGCTGATGTTGCGAAAGGAACTCTGTACAATTATTTTTCATCGAAAGATACGGTCATCGCAGCGTATATTCAAAGGTCTTTCTATAATCATGACCGTGAACGGATCGAAGAAATCCAAAACCTTCCGAATACGCAGGAACGTCTGACTTTTTTACTGATGACGCTGCTTCAGGGAATCCGGAGGCAAAAAGCGTTATTTGAAAAATATATGCTGTATCGCATGCGTCTGACACTATCGTTTTCACCAATCAGTAATGAGATGGAAAGCGGTTTATCCAGCTTGATCGAAGAGATTATCCGACTGGGCAGGGATGAAGGGGATATCCGAACGGATCTACCAGCGGATCTGATTGTTGGATTTGTGGAATACATATTAATCGCAGCAATCAAACCGTATTATCTTCAACCAGAAACATATGATCCCCAAGCCGCTGTGGATGCGTGTATTCGTCTTTTTATCAACGGATCAAAATCGGAGAAATCGGAACAGCTATGATTTTGGAGCTTGAATTTCGGAGTATGCGAAGAATTTTCTCTTTGTTATTCGAAAAGCTTGCCAAAATTTTACATTGCTTTTTTTTAGGAGAGAAAGAAAATGTCCAGTTTTAAAAGTAAATTGATTCTCTGGAGTGTTCGCAACCGACACCTGTTCAGGTATCCGTTCCGAAGAGAGATCGTGACGCAAGACTCTTCGATTGAAAAATTCAGAGCCGAATGTCTGGAGGGGGCTAAGAAATTTAACCGCGTTCCAGAGAATCTTTGTGTGGAATCCGTGGAAATCCCGGGCAATCCTCCAGTCTATGCCGAATGGATTCATCCAATCGGAGTCTCCAAAATGCCATCCGCCGGGACAAAAGCGATTTTTTACACACATGGTGGCGGATATGTCAGCGGGAATTGCATGGATCACCGTAATCATGTGATGAAATTTGTGATGGATTCCGGTATCAGTGCGCTGCTGTATGATTATCGATTGGCTCCAGAGAATCCATTTCCCGCGGCAATGGAGGATACACTGACCGCCTATCGCTGGCTGCTGAATCAAGGTGTGCAATCTTCCGATGTGATTATTGTCGGTGAATCTGCTGGTGCGGGGCTGTGCCTGGCAAGTTTGCTGGCTTTTCGGGACGAAGGGCTGGCAATGCCTTCAGCCGGTGTTGCTCTGTCTCCTTGGACAGATCTGAAATGTACCGGGAAATCCTACCAGAAGAACATGTACAAAGACATTTCAATACTTGGTTCATGGGAGGTCTGGAGTAAATACTATTATGGTTCAAATGACCCGGAAAACCCATGGATTTCTCCATTGTACGGTGATTTGAGCAATCTGCCGCCTATCATGATTGTTGTAGGAGACCATGAAATTCTGCTCGATGATTCATTGAGTTTTGCTGAAAAAGCAAAGAATTCGGGTACAGAAGTAACACTGCGTGTTTGGAAAAATATGGTGCATTGTTTCCCTTTATTTTCTCCGCTGTTTCCAGAAGCAACGCAAGCCTGGAATGAAATTATTCAATTTATCCGGAATAGACTGATGGATGCCGGTCATTGATTTGAGATATTTCAAGAATAAACACATATTTTTTCTTTTCGAACAGAATCAGATTGAAGGGATTTCTCGTTTTTGGAGGAATCCCATTTTTTTTATTGATGAATCTTGGATAAACAGTTCTCCACAACAAGTTGTATTTCTTTTTTCGAAGAATCAATCCATATTTCGAACTGCTAATTTTTTTTATTTTTTGACGGATATAATTCTTAAGAGAAGTGTAATTAAAATAATTCATGTCACAGGAGTCTGTACCAATGAATTATTCAAAATCCGACAAGAAGACATTCCGATTTAATTTTTGGAAGGATCGTTTTTGGCTATGGTTTTTATTATTGCCAATTGGAATTTCCTGTTGGATTTTTCCAATTTGCTTTTCCATAAATTTTCGGACTGATTTTCCTACACTTTCATCCCTGTTTTTATTCCTATTCTTTGCTGGAATTCCCTGTTTCCTGGCTGGTTGGATATTTATTTATCAAGTGATGGTGTGGTTTTATATGCAAGTGACGATAGATAATAACTGGATCATCGCTCGATATCCCATGCAATATCTTCCGATCATTCCGAAGATATATAAAATATATATTCCCCGAATAGAACGTATCGAGTATGGTTCTTCGTTTGGGTGGGGATTCGCGTTTAACCTTTATTATCGTGATGAAAAGAATTATTTAAACTGTTTTCCGTTGCCAATTTTTCGCTTTAATCGGGAATATGGAAAAGCTATCGACAGTATTCTGCAAAAAGTTGATCCTGAACAGGAAAAATTTTTTCAGACAGAACGAATAAAGAATGCCATCATTAAAACAACGCTTGGAGAAAATTCCAATAAGAAATCCATAAAAAGAAATGCATTTTCAATCCTGAATCTGTTCCTAAAAATTTTGATAATGGCTTGTGTATGTTGGATTTGTGTTTCTAACATCTGGATTATTTATTCTGTTTTTCCGCAAAATCCGGCTGCTCATTTTGCAGCTTTCGGGAGCGGTATGCTGCTCGCGTTCTTAGGCTTATTCGGCAAATATCCTTTTCTCGGGCAATTACTCATTTGGGTTTTCGGGAAAAACATAATCATCTTAGTCCTAAATTCATTATTCCAAATACAGGCAGATATCCTTTTTATGAATGCACCAGATTGGGTAAACAAAATGTTTGCTTTTTTGAATTTAAAACCGTTGGATACTTCATTTGTGAATTATCTGTTCTATCCGATATTGGTTTTATCAATTGTCATTTCGCTGCAAAAGATACTTAAACGATTGCGATCTGCATAATTGTCCTAAATTCCAGCCATTTGATTCAGCAATTTAAAAAATAATAAAGCCTCTTGAGAAGAGGCAGCAATTCGAAAAATGGAAAAAAATTTTCTCTCTTTTTACAAAAGGTGTTTCCAAATTTCAAAATGTTCAGTGTAATTCCTGCGATAATTGAATTCAATTTTCGTAGGAATTGCTTGAATCGAGAGAAAATTGATCGTTAAAGATTCCTTTTTCGGATTTGAGCAAGCTGTTCTGCAAGCAGTCCCAGCATCATGGAGATCATGCCGGTTGTGATGATCAGCATAGCGACAGTGGAGAGTCCGTTTCCCCGCAGGAAGAACGGGATAGCCCATAGAATCCCCAGTAAAAGGGCTGTCAGTCCGATCGGGAAAAATATGCGCATTGGATTCAGAACCATAACGACGTTAAAAATCTGAATGATAGTGTCCAACGCAGTCATCGTATTGATTGTGCTGGTGCCGTGTTTTCGGGATTCTGTTTTTATCGGAACTTCTATTACAAGGTGTTTCTGTTGTAAAAATATTAGTGTCATTACTTCAGAAAAAGCCATACTGTCGGGACATAGTTTTAAATATTTCTGCGCTAACACCGTATCGTATAGTTTCATTCCGCTGTTCAAATCCTGTACTGGAACATTCATCATCAATTTTGCCGTACCTCGGATAATTTTTTTCCCAAGAGAACGGTAGGATTCCTGAAATACCTTTATTCCCTCAGTCCTTTTTCCGATGACCAGGTCTGCGTCGATCTCGTTACGGGCGTGCAATAGAACATCAATATCCTCCACACGATGCTGTCCATCTGCATCGATTGTCACGGTGAATCTGGTTTTTGAATTGGATATTCCGGTTGCTAATGCTCCGCCATATCCGCGATTGACTTTATGGGTGAGGATTGTCATCCCGTTCCAGGAATTCTGATAGTTTTTCAAGATTTCACCCGTATTATCGGTCGAAGCGTCGTTGACTGCGATTAATCGAAAATTTCGTTCTTTACAAAAATCGATCACAACGGGAAGAAACCATTGCAGCGACAATTCTTCATTATATGCGGGTATGATGATTGTCAGTTCCGGTTCATTTTGCATGCTATGATCATAATTGAATTTTTTCGAAATGGCAACCAACGATTCGATATTTAAGCTTTTTTTTCGGAATGATCGAGAAAAATTATTATCGTGGTTTTTTTACAAAAAGTGCAAATCCATAAGAACGACAAAGAGTTCGTGCTTATTTAAGAACGGATTGGTTGAATAATCACATATTGACTAATCAATAATTGAGTAATAAAATGCTATCAGAAAAGTATGAATTTATTTCTGTGATCTCTCCTGTATAACAAAAAGAGCATAAATTTTCACAGATAACTGTTTGATCCGGAAGAAACAACTCGAAATGTATGTTTGGACACCTCCTTCAATCAAATTCCTGCGGGATGCATCTGAGTATTCTGATTATTATGAACAATTGGCAGAAAAAATCTTCGCCTATCTCCAACAAGGAATCCGGATCTGCGATGCGGGATGTGGCTTAGGCTATTTAAGTCTGAAACTGGCACAATTTGCCGCTTCGGTCACTGCCATCGATTGCTCTGAAGAAGCTTTGGAAGTATTATCCGAAAATATACATAAATTCGATATTTCCAATATTTCACCTCGATTCGGAAATATTTTTGAATGTCCACCATCAACTCGATATGATGCAATGGTTTTTTGTTTCTTCGGAAATACGCAGGAATCATTGACAATTGCCCGTGAGCAATGTGTTGGGAAAGTAATTTTGATAAAAAAAGATTATTATGAGCATCGTTTTTCAATCGGACACCATGTGCTTGACCGCTATTCTTTTGAAAAAACATGCAACGATTTGGATGAAAATAGTATTCCTTATCAAAAAGAGCGCTTTTCACTGCAAATGGGGCAGCCATTTCATAGTCTGGAAGATGCTGTACTTTTTTTTCAGATCTACAGTCAGGATGATCAACCTGAGCGAATTAATGAGGAGATGATCAGAAATCGACTGATTAAGGATCCTTCGGGCAGATATCCGTTTTATCTCCCTTCAGAAAAAAGACTGGGATTGATTGCGTTGGATACGGAAGATATCCCTGATGAATTTATTATCAGCGGAAAGACGATGGATCGGGGAAATCACCGAAGGAGGGATTAAAAAGCATGAAAGAATTGTTTTTAGCATTACAGGAAGCGCTTTCGAATGGGAAAAACGTAGTTTTATGCAGTATCATTGCATCAAGCGGATCAACCCCGCGTGGCGCTGGCGCAAAAATGATCATTTTTGAAGATGGGACAACGCTTGGAACCATTGGCGGAGGTGCAGTGGAACATGCTGCGAGTCTGATCGGTTTGGAAGTTCATCAAACCCGGAAATCTTTTACCAAGGCATTTACACTTGCGCCCAATCAGGTCGCAGATTTGGGGATGATTTGCGGCGGAGATGTTAAAGTCTATTTTCAGTTTTTTACATCTGATAAACCGGAGTATTTGAAATTAGTGCGGCGGATCAATGAGTTGTTGGATAAGAATGTTGATTCTTGGCTGATCACAGAAATTCATGAAGAATCGATTTGGAATATAAATCTCTTTGACCGGCAAAGTAACGCTTTTTTTTCACAGGCAGAATATCCGCAGGATTTCCAAAAAAATTTTAAATCACAAGCAGTTCTCATTCAGACAGAGCCGGCATACTATGTCGAACCTTTGTCTCAAAGCGGGTATGTCTATGTTTTTGGCGGCGGGCATGTATCTCAGGAGCTGGTTCCGATGATTGCCCGTGTTGGATTTCGTCCAGTTGTTTTTGAAGATCGCGAGCAATTTTCTGACCTTTCTTTGTTCCTCGGCGCTGTGAAAGTCGTTCAAGGAAATTTCCATTCCATCTCAGAAAAAATTACGATCACAGATTCTGATTATGTCGTTATTATGACACGCGGCCATCAGGCTGATTATCAGGTTTTGGAGCAGGCGCTGCGCACACCGGCATCATATGTTGGAGTGATTGGAAGCCGACATAAAATGGCAGCAACTCAATCCAGACTTCGGGAGGCTGGTATCTGTGAAACGGATATAGCGAGAATTCATAACCCGATTGGTCTGCCCATACTGGCAGAGACACCTGAGGAAATTGCGATCAGTATTACGGCGGAACTGATTTTACATAGGGCGCAGCACAGAAATCGGGACCTGTTATTTTCTCATGAAGAAATGTTTAAGGTTTCGTGATGATCATGGACAAAAAAAAGCATCTGCTGATCACAGGAAAAATCGGCTCAGGAAAATCGACTCTGATTTCGAAGATTCTACTTTTGCAGAATGAGCCTGTGTATGGTTTTTTTACAAAAAAAGAAAAACCGGATTCTTTCGGAAATAGTTATGTATACATACACGCTCCAAATCAGCCCAGAAAGTATACGAAGGAAAATTGTGTCGGAATATGTACGATCGGCGGTTCAGTCGGTTTCTCGAATATTTTTGATCAACATGCGTATCTGTTAAATAACATTCCTGAAGGCAGTCTGGTTGTAATGGATGAATTGGGAACGATGGAATCGGAAGCTTTTCAGTTTTGTCAGGCAGTTTTTTCAGTGTTGGATGGGAATTTTCATGTGATTGCCAGCTTGAAGATGAAAGATACTCCTTTTCTGAACGCCATACGAAATCATCCGAATGTAAAACTTTATTCCATCGATACGGAAAACCGGGACTGCTTGTATGAAGCAATTTTAATGGATCAGGAATTCCATAATTTACCGGAACAAATGGATACATCCTCCCACTGAAATGAAACAAGGATTGAATATTGATTCAATTACCGCTGGAAAGGAATTGTCTTTGTGAAGCAGGAACGAAAAGCCATTTATTTTACATCCGTTAATGTGATATTAATCGCGGTCCTTTTGGCTGCCATCGTCATTTCATTTATGTTTGGTCGCTATCCTGTTTCACCGAAAGAATTGCTGGGTATTCTGTCTTCAAGAATATTCACAATCAGTCCTTTTTGGGAAGAGAAGATGGAAACCGTGGTCTTTAATATTCGTCTGCCGCGAATTCTGATGGCTTGTCTGGTCGGCTGTTGCTTATCTGCTGCCGGAGCTGCCTATCAGGGAGTTTTCCAAAATCCCATGGCGGCTCCTGATATTTTAGGCGCATTATCCGGCGCTGCTTTTGGAGCAGCATTGGCAATTCTTTTTAATGCTTCCAGTAAACTGATTACGATTTCCGCTTTTTTGTTTAGTCTTCTCACAGTTTTTCTCGTATATTTCATCAGTTTCCATGTCGAAGGGAAGAAAGTAATTGGATTAATCCTTACTGGAATCATGGTCAGTTCGCTCTTTTCTTCCGGAACTTCTTTTATTAAACTGGTCGCAGATCCCAATGATCAACTACCGTCGATTACATACTGGCTGATGGGAAGTCTTTCCGGAACAACAAAGAAAGATGTTCTATTCGTCATCATTCCCATGTCGCTTGGATTAATACCGCTCTATCTGCTGCGGTGGCGGATCAATATCTTGACACTTGGCGATGATGAGGCGCGTACCATGGGTATCAATGTTCAATTGCTTCGTCTGGCTGTCATCCTTTGTTCCACGTTGATCACTGCAGCCAGCGTTTCTGTCAGTGGAATGATTGGTTGGGTTGGTCTTGTGATCCCCCATTTTTCACGGAAAATTGTCGGGAATAATTACAAACACTTGATGCCCGCCTCGATGACTTTAGGCGCTTTATTTTTATTGATCGTGGATAATTTTTCCAGAAATCTGCTGCCCACTGAAATTCCCCTGGGCATCTTGACAGCTTTTATCGGAGCACCCTTTTTTATTTATCTCCTGACAAGAAAGGGGGATTCATTTTGAGCATTGTTGTCAAAGGATTAAGTTTTTCTTACGATCAGCGCATTGTCCTGAATCATATTGATTTTTCTGCTCAAAAAAGCCAATTTCTTTCGATCTTAGGCCCGAACGGTGTTGGAAAAAGTACGTTATTTCGTTGTATTCTGGGGTTGTTGAACGGATATAGCGGTGAAATTTTGCTGGATGGAGAAAACATTCGTAAGTTATCTGCAGGGGAAATGGCAAAACGGATTGCTTATATTCCGCAAATCTATTATCCGTCTTTCAATTATTCTGTTTTTGATATGGTCCTGATGGGGACGACCCAACAGATCTCGGTGATGTCAAGTCCTGGAAAGAAACAGATTCAGCGGGCGGAACAAGCCTTGCAGCGTTTGGGAATCGAGCATTTGCGTGATCGCGGTTTTACAAAAATCAGCGGCGGAGAACGGCAATTGACGGTTATTGCGCGCGCATTGGCACAGGATGCGCATATTCTGATTTTAGATGAACCGACGGCCAGTCTGGATTTCGGTAATCAGATTAAAGTACTGACGCAGATTAAATCTTTGGCCGATGAAGGCTATACCGTTATTCAGTCAACGCATAATCCGGATCAGACATTTCAATTCTCTGACAGAGTATTGATCTTGAAAGAAGGGAATGTGTTGGCATACGGACGTCCTTCAGAGATTATCAGCCGGCAAATCATTCAGGAACTATATGATGTGGAGATTGAAGTGATGAGTCTTTATCAGGATGCTGTTCGTGTTTGTATTCCCCGAAGTGTGATTCAGAATCAGTCAAGTGATATTCGTTGAAATCAATGGCAGCGATTTCAACGTTATTTAATATGCCCCCAAAAGGATACACGCAAATGAAAAAGAAGTTACTTTGGTTTTTAATAGTATGTATGATCTCTTTGTCGATGTGTGTTGTATGTTCAGCGGAAGGAGAAGCGGGAGATCAATCCACTGTCATTTTTACCGACTCTGTCGGACGCCAGGTTGAAGTTCCTGTAGAGATCAATCGAATCGCAGTTTCCGGTCCGCTGGCTCAGATCGTTCTATTTGCATTGGCGCCCGACAAACTTGTCGGTATCGCGACTGAATGGACAAAAGAGGCAGAACAATATTTGGATCCTGTCTATTATCAGCTTCCGGTTTTGGGCCAGTTGTATGGCGGAAAAGGTGAGATGAACCTGGAAGAACTGCTGCACGAGAGCCCGCAATTGGTTATTGATGTTGGAGAACCGAAGAAAACAATTGTTGAGGATCTGGCTAAATTACAGGAACAGACTGGACTGCCTTTTGTTCATGTGACGGCAACCATTAACACCATGGCTGATGCCTTCCGAATGTTGGGTAAACTTCTGCATATGGAGGATGAGGCGGAGAAATTGGCGTTATATTGCGAAGAAATTTTATCCCGAACGAATACAATTCTGGATACGATTGGAGAAAACGGAAAAGCAAATTTGCTTTATTGTCTGGGTGCAGAAGGGCAGAATGTCATAGCGAAAAATTCCTATCATGCTGAAATTATCGATTTATTATCCAATAACCTGGCGGTTGTGGATGATCCTTCTGCAAAAGGAACCGGAAATGAAGTCGATATGGAACAGATCCTGATGTGGAATCCGGATGTGATTCTTTTCGATCCGGACAGTATCTATGAGACGGTCAAAGAGAAAGAAGGCTGGCAGCAGGTAAAAGCCATTCAAGATGGAAAGTACTACGAAGTGCCTTTTGGCCCATATAACTGGATGGGGTTTCCCCCGTCTGCGCAGCGATTCCTTGGGATGATCTGGATGGCACAATTGCTATATCCGGATGTCGCGAATTATGACCTATACACGGAAATTGCCCGTTATTATCAATTGTTCTATCATTGTGATTTAACAGAAGAACAATTCAAGACGTTGGTTGCCAATTCAATTTCAGTTTCACAGTAATCTGAATAGAAACGGATTGGAAACAAAATAAAAAGCCGTTCTGATGAACGGCATTATTTATTTTGTGCGCTGGGGGGGACTTGAACCCCCATGACTTGCGTCACATGGCCCTCAACCATGCCTGTCTGCCAATTCCAGCACCAGCGCAATTGACTTTCGCATTTAGCTTTTGTATTATAATCATCTACGCAACATTGTCAAGGACATTGGTGCCGTCTGAAGCAGCAATCGATATATCGATCAGACTTTTGAACTAATCTGGAAATTGTGATATTCTGAAATTTTTGCGCTGCGCAAGAATTGCAGAATACCAAATAATCCTCCTCGCATTGAGATTTGCTGAGGAATAATCAAAAATTGCGGAATTGTTGATTTATTTATAACCAGGAGTGATCAATGGCAATTGTATTAGATGCAATGGGGAGTGATGATTTTCCTAAGCCTGAGATTGAGGCAGCTATTCAATTCTCAACGCAAACACGGGAAAAAATATTTCTTGTTGGGCATCGCGATATTATCTATCAACATGTCAGTGAAAATGACCTGTCCGGATTGCCCATTGAAGTCATCCATGCCGAAGATATTCTCGAAATGGGTGAAAAAGCAGTCAAGAGCGCGCAATTGAAACCGAATAACTCCATGGCAGTGGGACTGCAGCTTGTCAAGGAAGGTGCTGCCGGCGGGTTCATTACGGCGGGAAATACCGGTGCGGCTATGTTCAACAGCCTGCGCAAATTGGGCAGAATTCAAAATGTAGCTCGTCCTGCTCTTACAACACTATTCCCGACGCGTAGCGGCTTTTGTGTTGTATTAGATATCGGCGCAAATTCGGATTGCCGTCCGGAATATCTGCAACAATTTGCAATGATGGGATCCATCTATGCAGAAAAAATGCAAAAGATTTCAGCTCCGCGTGTCGGTTTGCTGAATAATGGAGAAGAAGCGGGAAAAGGAAACGAGCTTGCTCGTAATACATACACGCTTCTGGAGAGCTCTGGTTTGAACTTTATCGGGAATGTCGAAGCTAAGGATGTCTTTGCCGGAAAAGCGGATGTAGTGGTGACGGATGGATTTACCGGAAATGTATTTTTGAAAACTTCGGAAGCTGCTGCAAAAATGATGTCCGATCTGCTGAAGGAAAGTCTGTTATCATCATTAAAAACAAAAATTGGCGCGTTACTTGCAAAAGATGCATTTAAGATCCTTAAAGTTAAAATGGATCCAAACGCGATTGGCGCTGCTCCGCTGCTTGGCATCGATGGCTTGTCCTTTGTTGGGCATGGTCGATCTAACAGCACAGCATTATTCAATGGAATGAAACTGGTCAAAGAAGCAATGGATATCCAATTGGTATCCATCCTTCGAGAGACAATTCAGGAAAAATTATCTTAAGAACAGGATTTTTTATATGTATATTTATACCAATGAAAAACGATTAAAAAAGAACAAAAAAATTTCTAAATATTTGACCAGCATTTGTTTCGCCATTTTGGTAGTTGGTGCAGTCGCTGCTTTTTCAGAAAAATATTTCATGTATTCCTTTTTTGCTTTGATCATCGGCGTTTTCCTTTCTCAGGCATCGATTTCCATGACGACCCGTTGGGGGCGTGAGCCGGGGAATAATAATCTGATGAATGTGAAATTGAAAGGGCTGAGTGATAATTTCTCAATATATCATTATATGGATCCGGTAGATCATCTGTTGGTAGGAACCGCTGGCGCATTTATTCTGATGCCGTATTATCAGGGCGGTATCATCGGTTACGATGAAAAGAAACAACGCTGGACACAAAAGAAAGCCAGTATATTCATGAAAATGTTCGGGCAAGAATCGCTGGGACGTCCTGATCTGGAAGCATCAGCCAATCTCGAAGCTGTAAAAAAATACTTTGTCAGTCGGGATATTGATTTTCCTGAAGACAAAATTCATCCGGTTCTGATTTTTCTGGGACCGAAAGCGCAGCTTGATCCGGAAGCAAATTTCAAGTATGACACTATTCAATTGGATAAATTGAAAGAAACAGTGCGAAAATATGCGAAGGATGAACGGCTTTCGACAGAATTTATTGATGAAATTACCGATAAATTGCCGCTGGATGATATTGAGTGAAGTAAGAATTCAATAATTTGCATCGCAAAATAAAAAATAGAGATGTCTTTTTCCCAATGCGGATAAACGACATCTCTATTTTTTTAACGTCTTTTATGGGGCATGGAGATTGTTTCGTCTCTCTGTGGCTCGCAATGACAAACTCCGGCGTGGTGTGGTTCGGCAATGATTCTTTGCTGTACTTGCAGCAGATGACATGGAAGAAAGACACTGTAACCGAAGACTGAGAAAGACCATGGCTATTTTGTTGCATCAGCCGTCATCAGGCGTGTCTGGTAGTAAAGATTGTCGATTAATTATGTCAGATTTGTCCGATAATAGAATTAAAGAAAGACTTTAACGATAACAAATTCGTTTTCTGATGTTTCTGAAATCTCATACCAAAACAGTTAATTTGAAAGGAGGCCGAAACATGAAAAGAATTGGAATTATTTACTTCGAAATAATACTGTTGATTTCTTTTGTTCTCGGATCAATTTCTCTGAATGAAAGTGATCAATCGTTTCCTGACAGCAAAATCACCCAACGTTTTTTTGAAAATGATAATTTCCGTTTTGAAATCCCGAAAGGTTGGGCATTAATGGAAACTGTTTGGGGTGATCGATACAGTCCAAGGAAAAATTATTATGGATTTGAATTGGAGGAAATTGTATCAATTCAAAATTCTGACGTTGCTGGTCAAGGCACAGCCTTCTTTTCAGTAGCCAGTTCCCCGCTTGCAGGGGGAATGGATTTAGCAGATAGGTTTACTGCAGCTTATGAAAAACCTGTTCCTGCAATAAAAAATGTTGAAAAAAAGCTTTATCAAAATGAGGAATATTCAGGTTACGAAATAACCTACGATCGACCGTGGGGAGAACCCTGGTGGCGGTTTCATGATTTATGGCTGGTAAACCAGGACGTAATGATTTATGTCCTTTCTTTTCATACCATACCTGCTGAGTATGATGACAATCAAGAGATAATGAAACAAATTATTAACAGCTTTACATTCTTAAATTGAATCGCAGGTTTTTACGTTTCATTTCTATCTGCCAATTTGCTTTCTTATAAAAAATATGCGTAACAGTCCTTCCAACTGAATAAATCGATTTGCAGCAATTCGGAAATCCAAGCCAACTTTCGAATTGCTGTTTGATTTCAAAGTTATGTCATTTTCTAACTTCTTGAAATTTGTAATTGTCCAATTTCCTTATTAAATTTGCATTATCAGAAAAAGCACACAGGAAAAAAATGTAGCTGAAAATATTCCTTCCTTTGTTCGGAAAGTAAATCCATATTTCGAATTGCTGGTACCGAATTACCGCACGGTATAAAGGGTGAAGTAGGTGTATCATTCTTTCTGTAAAATCATGAACCTTAACAAAAGAGGTGAGTCAGAAGTATCCTTAAACGGCGACCAAACCAAATAAGGAGAACCCAATGACTCACCAAAATGATTATAGCCTGTCTCCGGAATTAGTAGCGGAGATTACCCAGAATGGACTTCAAGCAGTTCCAGAGATGTTACGAGTGCTGCTCAACAACCTCATGCAAGCAGAACGTACAAAATACTTGCATGCCGATGAGTACGAACGAACTGCGGAGCGACAAGGTCACGCCAACGGCTTCAAACCCAAGACGGTTAAAACTCGGGTGGGCGAAGTGACGTTTGCCATTCCCCAGGTACGGGAAGGAGGTTTTTATCCGACTGCCCTGGAAAAAGGGTTGCGCAGTGAGCGAGCCTTGACAGCCACCCTGGCGGAGATGTATGTGATGGGGGTCTCAACCCGCAAAGTGAAACAAATCACCGAGAGGTTATGTGGTTTTGAGATTTCCGCCGAACAGGTCAGTCGGGCCACCGCCCAATTGGATCAGACCTTACAGGAATGGCGAAATCGGCCGCTTGGAGCAATAACATACCTGTATCTGGACGCTCGTTATGAGAAAGTGCGTGAAAACAGCCAAATTCGGGACGCTGCGGTCCTGATTGCCACCGGGATCACTCCCCAAGGCGAGCGGCAAGTCCTGGGGGTTTCTGTCTCTCTGAGCGAACAGGAAATCCACTGGAAAGACTTCTTGAAAAGCTTAAAAGATCGGGGGCTGAATGGAGTGAAACTGATTATCAGTGACAGTCATGAGGGTCTGGGAGCTGCAAGAAGAGCTGTTTTCGGGAGTGTGCCATGGCAGCGCTGCCAGTTCCATTTGCAGCAGAATGCGGGTTCCTACGTTCCCAGACAATCCATGAAAGCAGAAGTTGCTGCCAATATCCGGGCGATCTTCAATGCGTCGGATCGGAATGCTGCTGAAAAGGGCTTGCAAGCGGCTGTCCAGAAATATGCGATCTCTGCTCCTCGGCTTTCTGCCTGGATGGAGGAGAACCTGACAGAAGGATTTACCGTGTTTGATTTTCCATTGGAGCACCGCAGGTCGATTCGCACAACGAATAGTTTGGAGCGTGTGAACAAAGAGATCAAGCGTCGCACCAGGGTGGTTGGCGTTTTTCCGAATGAAGCGTCCTGTTTACGGCTGGTGACGGCGCTGTTGATGGAAACCAGCGAAGAATGGCAGATCGGGAAAAGGTATTGTTTTGCGAAATCCGTGGATTGTTAAAGAAACATGGATATTTCTGACTCGAATTTACAGAAAAAAGGTTGCGTAATCAGGGTGAATATGTTATACTATTGCTTTGGGAATTTATACACAAATACATCATACCTAAATCAAAATCATACATATTGCATGATTAGGGAAAATCTTTGATCAATATATTTCGGTTTTCAAAATTATCTAAAAAAGACAATGGCGGGAAGTGGAATAGTTTTATATTGATGATTTTTTTTTAAGACCGTAGTTTTCTCAAATATTGTATGTACGACCAATAATGAACACGATTATACTTTTGAATTCTAAACGAAATTAAAACGGATTAAATCATGATAAAGAAATATATCGTTGAACTTCTGCTTCTATTCTCACTGGTTTCTGCTCAAACGGTTGAAAATCATTTAGCGAACCGTTTTTTTCAAACTGACAATGAAATTTCTGTGGTATGCTCAAATTTTTTTGAAGATCAACTACTGGAATTTGACCGTGCTGCGATGACTGTCGATCAAATAAGTCTTGATAATGTGGCGGTAGAAACATTAAACAACACTGATCTTCCGATAAACATATTTTTCCTGATTGATGTTTCGAAAACAGTGTTTGAAACAGAAAAAGAGCTTCCTAAAAATTTAATTCATCAATTTATTAATGATTCAGTCTTGATGAATAGAACACGTTTGGGAATAATTAGTTTTGGAAGTACAGTCAACTCAATCCAATCGCTGACAAATGATGGAAATAAAGTAGAAGAAGCATTAAATCAATTAAATTTTGATTCCAAAACCTCGGATTTTAGTTTTGCACTTCTTGAAACACTCAAACTGATTGATGAAACAAAGACTTCCAGCCCTGTAAATAACCAGATAATACTGATCACTGATGGAGCCGGTTATAACGATGCAAAAATTAGTGAAAAACAAATTGCAGAAGCATTATTTTCTTCCGGAGTTTCTTTGAATGTTATCGTAACGAGAAATACAAATACCAGTTCTTATGAAGAATTTGATTTTAACAGGCTGAACAGACTCGCTTCAAATTCAGGCGGAATTGCTTTAAAAACTGATACCGGAGATTCGGCTGAAAATTATAAAGCGAAAATTGTGGAATCAATTCTACAAACACGAATCATACATGGGGAATTGCCTGCAGATTTTTCTTTATCATCGGATGCAAAATCAGAAATATTATTAACGCTGTACCATCAAAATGAAGAGGTCTTTCGAACAAGCCAATTTGTCCAGTTAGCACAGAAAATGGCGACAGAGAGAACCAAAGATGTTACGCAGCATATCGATTTATTGACGGATACGCCGGTTGAAGAAACGAATAATCTAAATCTTTCAGGGGTCAATCAGACACCAGAACAGGTGATGGCAAGCATTGTCCCTGTGATTCAAAAGACAAGAAAAGATACTGTTGTCCCGACATTCGTACTGAATCAATCCGAAACGGATGAGGTTGTCCATTCTGTTTTATCAGGACAGATAATCCTATCGCCAAATTCGAATGTCCTTTCAGGAGCCGTCGTGACTGAAACTCCGATAAGTCCTTCTGAGACGATTTCTCAAATAGCTATTGTGACACAATCCGTTACTGATGTGCCAATGAAAGAGGCAACTCCTACAGCGATTACCCCGACTGATACTCCAACAAATATTCCAACCAATACTGCTGTGAAGACTGATACTCCTGCGGCAACCAAGACCTTGATGAAAACTGCAACTCCAATCGTGACTGCCACAACGAGGAGGACGGCAACTCCTGAAATATTGAAACAGGCAACCGAAACTGTGAAGCCATCTTCTTTGTCAACTGGTACTGTCGAATCAACAACAGCTCAGTCAATTCACTCTGGCGAACAGTTGACAGCTCAAATTGAAACGACTGCAACTGCAGTGAACAGGGAAGCAAGTATTTCGAAAACAAAACTTGAGCAGACCAATCATACTCTGCCGGATGAATCGGTAAACGACGGTATTTACTCTGATAGTCGAATTAAGACAGCGGAGTATACGTTAAAAGATTTTGGTTATACGACAGATGTTGAATATCGAGGTGTTTTGGTAAGTCATCAATATGATATTAATTTGCCGAAAAATTGGACTTTTTCGAGTCCATTCGATTTGATAGTAAATTTCAGTCATTCCAATTCGTTGAATTCGAAATCAAGCTTAGCTGCAGACTGGAATGGAATTCGACTTACGAGCGTTCTCTTGGATGATTCAAATGCTGAAAATGGTAGTTTGTCTTTTCGGATTCCCACCTAACAAATCAATCCAGGCTACAATAAATTGAGCTTCCAGTTCTATATGGGTATTCGTGACGATTTTTGTGAGGATTTTGATAATCCTGCCGTATGGGCGGTAATTCATAATTCTACTGCTTTTCGTTTTGACTATACTGTTACAGAACCAAAACTGGATTTATACAAGCTTCCGAGTTCCCTTATTGACCCAAGTCCAATATTGAATAACAGGATTAATCTTGTCTTACCCGATAAACCCTCTGTTTCTGAAATCAATGCAGCCGCATTGGTCAGCGCAAAATTGGGACAAATTGCAGATTGGAATAAACTGGAGTTGGAAGTTTTTTCACTTGACCAATTATCAATTACACAACCTCTCGGTAACATCATCTATATTGGCAATGCAAAATCATTATTGAGTAGCGTTGAGGATATTATTCCTGATTACAGCACCAGTTCAACAGAAGAACTTACATTTAAAAATCTGGATGGAACCCTGATCGAAAAGGATTCCGGTGTGTTTTGGCTTCAAACATCATCCTTTGATTCGAAATCAATTGCGATGACAATAACAGGCGCCTCTCCTTTAGGTCTTCAAAAAGCTGCTGAAGCCTTTGCAACAACATCCGTTTTTGACAGACTTTCCGGCAGAATGGGAATTGTAGTTGATACTCCAGCTTCTGATAAAGTGGAAAAATCGATTAATAAATTAGTTTATTCGCTGGATGATTTGGGTTACAAGAATATTGTCGCAGAAGGAAATCGTCAACAATCCGTCTTTCTCAATCTTCCTTTACAAATGGCATTTGATTCGTTGGGTGAAGCTGCTCTACATCTGATTTATTCCCATTCTGCGATTGAAAACGCTAAAAATTCATACATGGATGTTTCAGTAAATAGTGTTCCAGTTAAAAGAATTGCTCTGAACAGTCATGACAGTGAAAATACTTCTGTAGTTATTAATATACCCTTGAAATTATTTAAATTAGGCGATAATACCGTTGAAATCACCAGCAATATTCAAGCGGATATATCAAACATTCAAAGTACGTTATACTGTACAGAGGATTATTATTCAAATTCCTGGTTAACGATTAACCCGGATTCTTCCTTCACTTTCCCGAGCGGTACCAGTCAGCTATCGGCAAATCTTTCAGGATTTCCTCAGAATTTGATCAGCGCTTCATCGCTGACCGATCTGGCGTTGATTATTCCCGATACCGTTGATTGGGCAGCTATTTCAACAACAATTATCACAGCCAATCGGATCGGCAGAGTTGCAGAAGGGGATCAATTATTCCTTAAAGTGTTTTCAGCTTCAGACCAATCGTCCGAGAGGTTCGAACGATCGTATCAGATTCTGATCGGTTTGCCATCCAATAATGCTGCAATCAAAGATCTGAATGATTTATTGCCTGTTTCTTTTGATACGGAAGGTGTTAAACCAAAATTCCCCGACAGTATGGCCGCAGTTTATTCATCCTCAGGGAAATTCGGATTTATCGAATCAATCCTGACGGAGGCAGGAAAATTCCAACTGATTCTTACGGCGAATTCACAGGAAAGCCTGGAATGGGTTTCAAAGGTCATAGACAATCCGGAGATCTATAAAAACTTTACAGGGAACCTGCAGGTCATCTCAGGAGAAAATGAAACGGCATCATTTACAATTCCTGGCGCAATGATAGACAAAGCTATCCAAGACTCTGAATCAACGCAGGTCTCTGGCAATCAATTATTGCAAAAACCGGATTGGGTTGTCATTCTGACAGCCGCAATATTATTCATTTCGTTGACGGTTATCACAGTAGCCTGGATTAATAAACGACGGTAATTATGGCAAAAAAGAACAATGGAATTCAAGATATATTAATTGTTATCTATTTAATTTGGTCTGTAATAGCGGTTTCAGGAATTCTTTTCCTTGATAAACAACTCTATTTTTTAGGGTTGGCGCTATTAATTATGGTAATTGTTTTTTCAACGATTGTCTCAATCGTCTATGGCTCGCTGACTTCAGCGTTAATGGCTTCGATTATTTATGGGACAGTCTTTTTTAGTATTTTCAAACTCACCACAAAGAACATATATATTCCAGGTTTTATGGCTTTAATTTTCTTTATTACTGCCTTCCTTGGAAAATTAGTCATGCAAAAAATCTCAAAGACCTATCAAAAGATGCAGACTGAAATCCAGATTTTGTCAAATCTGATTCAATACGATGCTGATACGAATCTCCTGTTATGGCAATATGTTCGAAAAAAGATTGACGATGAACTGACTCGTTCTTTACGGTATAAAAAGAACTTTTCTTTGATCATGACGGGTACTGTGCATCGTCCCAGCGGAATCCTGGATGATGAAAAAGAACAGATCATCCGGCAAGGACTTGCAGATTTATTATCCCGCAGCTGCCGGAAAGATATCGATATCCCATTCGGCGGTAACTATTATGGGATTATCTTACCTGAAACGGATTCAATCGGTGCGTTTCTTTTCTCCAAAATATTGATGCAGGAGGCATCGCGGAAAATCGCAATTGATCTGCGCATAGGTATTGTCAGTTATCCTACCGATGCTGGAACCACAGAATCTTTAATCGAAGCATGTGAAGAAGCATTGCAAACAGCCTTGACCACGGAGAATTCAATCGTTCGTTATAGTGATATTCACAAAATATAAGAATATGCCTGCAGGTTAAAATAGGAGTTTTTTTGAATTCTTTTATTATTGTTTCGAATGTAGAAATACGTTGAAAGATTCATTTGCGTCTGGAAAAATTCTGATCGTTGATCTTTATAATAAAAGAATTATTTAAAATTCGTATCACAACAAATAATTTTTTTCTTAACGCTGTTTGTTCCTGTTCATGAAATAATTATTCGATCTCTTGTCGAATTGAAACTCGATAGCAAATGGAAATATATAGAAATTCCTACTAACAGTAAATCTTTTTTCGAAAGTGTTTAATAAGTTGAATAAGAAACTGTCAATCGATCTGCCATCCATTGTTCGTCTTATATCTGTTGATCCGGTAAGAAATGCCGTCGACATTTTCCCTGAAAAATTATCGATTAAATACTCGTTGGTCCCTTTATATTTAGAAGAAAAAACGCTTATTTTGGCTGGACCATTAACGATTGACAGTAATGACATGGAGAAAATTCGGATCTTAATAAATCATCCGGTTCGGTTTTTTTTGTGTCCATTGAATGATTTCGTCGATTTTCGAAACCGCTGTTATCCGCATCAGGAAATGAAACCGGATGCGGATACATTTTCAAAATTGTTCTTTGATGAAAATCGTTCAGAAAATATGCAGCCTCAAATTGAGATTCTCAGTCTGATTCATAATATTCCGCACCTTCACAACAAGTGTATGTTCTCTGCAAGCGGCCTTGATTTGTTGCTTCCCCAATCATTAAACAGAGAACATTTTGTCCCAATGTGCTGGATTGACGGAATGATGTATTGTTTGATTGATGATCCATCCAATATCAGGATATTCCAAGAGAAATCAAGAGGTTTGGATTTTCAATGTCAGCTTGTTTTAACCAGTCATGAAGTTTTAAGTTCTGTGTACCGTCGTTCATCGCTTATCGGACCTGCGATAATTAATTGTTCAAATTCTGTAATTATCGATTCTTTGATTCAAAAAAAACTACTTACACGGGAACAAGGTCAATATGCCTTGGAAACTGAACGTCAAACTGGAGTCTCATGTCGAGAACTATTCATTGAAAACCGAATTATTAAACCGGATATCTGGCTGAAAACTCGGGCTGATTTATTGAAATGTGAAGCGTTGCTCTCAGAAGAAATTCCGCCTGATTTTTTACGGAATCTTCAACGATGCAAAGATATTATCCCAGCGTGGATTGTTCGAAAATTTCAGATTTTACCGATTTTTGAAAATGCTGGTACTTTGATTATTGGTATCAATGAGATCAATTTTAATTATATTAATTTAGCAGCGGCTGTTTCTCATTGTCAGATTGAATTGCGTCTGATGGATTCGGAAATCATCTTAAAATGGATTGATAAAATTTATCCGACAAGATTTTATCGGGATCTTTTTCCGGTAATTCATTTGGAGTCTCTGATTACTGAGTTAGGTTATCTGACTCTGGATCAAATTCAGAAATCTATTCGTGTTGGAATCCAGCAGCATAAATCCTGGCTAAAAATTGCAACAGAAAAGGGTTATATCCGAAATTCTGAGTTATTGGAAGTTTTGAGTTTATTTTCGGGTTATCCCTTTTACAGTATGGATCATTTTCCTATTGATGAATCGTTGATTGCCCAATATTCCTGGGAGGATTTGAATCGAAATAAAGTATTCCCTTTGTTTCGAGATGAAATTCGAATTTGGACTGCAATTTCGGATCCTCTTAATTTGGACGGATTGTCGAATTTTCAAAAGATCAGTCAAAGACAAATTGTTCCAATTATCGTTCAAAAATCAATATTTACTCAAATACTCCATATTTACAGCAAACCGGAAAACAGATCAGGCGCAGAAGAACTTGAAAACCAATTCATTGAACACCTGGTTAACAAACGTTTGATTACACGTCAAAATGCCATAACAGTAATCGGCGCACGGAAGAAATCGTTTATCCCACTTGCTGAAGCCATCGAATTAAATTCTTCGATCAATCCTGAAGAATTGGCAAAATCAATAGCGGGTTTTTATCAATATCCTTATGAGGATATTTCATTAAGAAAAGAAACGCAATTTGGAATCGATGCCATCGGGAATCCCATAGAGAGAGAATTATTTTCTGATCCGATAGATGGATCAGCCGCCTGCCTTCTTTCATATGAAGATGCTCAGCAGATGAGGGCGCTTCCAATTCGATTTCAGAATGATAAAACTGTTGTCGCATTTTCTGATATACCTGATCCAGGAAAAATTGATTATATTGAACAATTCATTGATAAACCGATAATTCCGATCATAACTGTCAGGAAAATGTTAGAGGATGGGATTCAACGGCAATTAGGAAAACCTCCATTAGGATCGATTTTATTACTGGCAGGGATGATAACGCGTTCACAATTGAACGATGCGCTGGATTATGCCCAAAAAAACGGAATTCGAATTGGTAAAGCACTCATCTATAAGCAATTTATTCAGGAGGATGTCCTCTTCCAATTCTTAGCAAAACAATCTGGATTGTCGTATTTTGATTTAGAGAAAACTGATATCGAAAAAAATGTCGTTCAAATGCTCGATGCGAAATTTGAACGTGTCAATGGTCTGCTACCTGTTTCAGCTGATCAACAAAAAATAATTCTGGCAACCGTTGATCCGTTGAATTATGGCGCAATCGAAGAAGCTAAATCCAGGTTGAAGAGGAATGTAAGACTGGTGCTGATCTCTGAGAGTAAATTTGAGGAAGCTTTGGAAAGTGTGTACCAACAGGATTATATCGATGAAAGTATATCCTCATTATTGGAAAGAGCGCCTGGAGATTCAGCTTTTCATATACTTGACAAACAACAGCAAATATTTCTGTTATTTTGTATCCTTCTCTCCATCTTCGGCATATTCGTAAATGCTCGTTTCTATTTTGTTTTATTAAATGCCGTTATAACTATCTTTTATCTGTTATTTTCGTTATATAAGTTTGAAATCATTTTTAAAGCTGTTTCTTCCAATTTAGAGATTCCAGTAACTGACCAGGAAATTATCGAGTTAACCGATGCAGAATTACCGATCTTTTCCATATTAATTCCTGTTTTTCATGAAAGTGAAGTACTATCAGGTGTCTTAAATTCGTTGATGAAAATTGATTATCCTCCTGCCAGGTTGGATATTCTGGTTCTATTGGAAGCAGATGATTTTGAGACGATTGCAGAATTCGATCGAATTAACCCCCCCCGCTTTATTCATAAGATTATTGTTCCCGCATCAGAACCGCGCACAAAACCCAAAGCATGTAATTATGGATTGATACATGCCAAAGGGGAGTATATTGTGATTTACGATGCGGAAGATGTACCGGACCGAGATCAATTGAAACGAGTAGTTATTGCTTTTTCAAAAGCGCCCGAAAATGTTGCCTGTATTCAGGCAAAGTTGAATTTTTATAATCGAAGGCAGAACCTCTTAACAAGATGGTTTACGGTAGAGTATTCGATGTGGTTTGATCTTCTTTTACCTGGATTGGATGCGGAACACGCTCCAATTCCATTAGGCGGCACATCGAATCATTTTCGGAAAAGTTCGCTGCTTGAGGTTGGCGCCTGGGATCCACACAATGTGACGGAAGATGCGGATTTGGGAATCCGGTTATTCAAACGAGGATATCGAACAAGAATCGTGGATTCAACAACATATGAAGAGGCAAACAGTAAGTCGGAAAACTGGCTTCGTCAGCGTTCCCGATGGCTGAAGGGATATATGGTAACCTGGATTGTCCATATGCGTCATCCCATTCGGTTAATACAGGAAATTGGAATAAAAAACTTTATGAGTTTTCAATTTATTGTGGGGGGAACTTTTTTTTCCGCTTTACTAAATCCAATTTACTGGACTTTCACAATTCTTTGGCTTGTTCTTCAGCCAAGTTTTATACAAAAATTATTCCCTCCTTTCGTTTTTTATATGGGAGTCATATGTCTGTATGTCGCAACATTTGTTTTTACTTATGTGAATGTAGCTGGCGCAATGCGACGCGGTTATTATGATATGGTATGGGCGGCAATACTCAGCCCGATTTACTGGGCAATGAGCAGCATTGCCAGTTGGAAAGGTTTTATCCAGCTAATTTTTAAACCCCATTTTTGGGAAAAGACACATCATGGTTTATACCAAAATAATCATGGAGAGAATGAATTAAAAGATCGGAATCAGGATGAGTCAAAATAGATTTCAGTCTTATTATTCCTCTGCTGTAAAACAGCGAGATAGTAGTTTCGCAAGCGGTTTAACGAATTCAATGGCAGATGGTCAATTCTTCAATCATGAAGGATTCTGGATTTTTGCCTTTTCCTTTTTGTTAAATATCATGATGGCATATGTCCTGTATTTTCATTTTCAAATCGGAAACAGCGATGCCCTTTCAAGAACTGCCAATGCGTTTTATGTTTTGTTTTCACGCGAACCTCATTTAGCAGCAGTCGATTTTGTTTGGCCTCCGCTTCCCAGTTTTTTGCAATTGCCGTTATTACCATTGACAAAGTATTTTGGATTTGTGAATTTTACCGGGAATATTGTTTCATCGATATTTGGTGCATTGTGCTTAGTTTTAATGAATCGTTTATTGGCGAAATTCCATTTTTCATCATGGATTCGCTGGATACTCATCGGATTACTTCAGTTTCATCCAGATACTTTTTATCTTTTTTCTTCAGGCATGGCTGAACCAATCTTTCTGTTTTTTGTGATTGCCACGTTCCTGGGAATGATTGAAATGCCGCTGACGATGCGTTCCTGGGTCATCGCCGGATTGAGTCTGACAGGCGCTTTTTTCGTTCGTTATGAGTCTTTGGCTATGATGGCTGGCGTTGGATTCGCTGTAATCGTACTCCTGTTTAATAATGAACCGGATTGGATCAAGAAAACAGAAGGATGGCTTTTTGCTGTATTGTTGCCTCCTGCTTATGGAATTGGTCTGTGGCTGTTTTTTAACTGGACATTGATGGGGGATCCTTTGTTTTTCCTGCGCAGTGTTTACAGTTTATCGAATGCCCCTGATATTGCGAAAATTGCAGGGTTAACCCATCCTTTATACCTTGCTTATGGGAATATCATCGAAGCGATTCGCATAGGTGTTATCCGCTCTTTTCAACAGAATCCTGCCTATCCTGTAATGGGGTTGCTGGCTTTTTTTACGATAGTTCGATCGAAAAAACGTAACAATTTCAGCGTGTTCATTGTGATGATCAGTATTACTGCATTCACAATATTACAGGTCTATCTTGGATCTTTGGCGAATTGGATGCGCTATTGGTTTTATGCTGCTCCCTTTGGATTAGTGATGGCCGGAATTGTTCACCAGAATTTACGCTCCAAATGGCGTATTCCCTTCTACTTGTTCTTGATTTTTCTTTTTATTTCAGGAACTCCGATTTCGCTGATGACGATGCGAAATGAAAAATTCGGAGGTGATGAGCAAAGGATCAGTGCATTGCTGCTTTCACCTGAAAAAGAAAATGCGATTAAAGAAAAAGATGGCTTTTGGGTTTATCTGCATGATGCTCCAATTGTTGCCGAAGTGGTTGATCAATACGCTGCGAATGGACTGGTGATGGTTGATTCAAGCAGCAGTTTCTCGGTAATTACATCTGTAAGAAATCCGAAAGGATTGTTTATTTCGAATGATACAGATTATTTCAAAGCGCTCGCAAACCCGATTGGAGTGGTAGCTTATATGCTTGTTCTGGATCCAGATACGGGTGGAGTCATTAATACGATCAATATCACTTATCCGACATTATTTGAAAATGGAGCTCCATGGGCTACCCTGGTGTGGGATTCTGGAGAAAATACCATTAATCATTGGCGGATTTACCGCATTCATCCAGTTGAATCATCGCATTTATCAACACTCGCCTCCAGTTCTTCGGATTTTTAGAAAGCATTCTGAAAAAAGAACATTAATTCCAATGAAAATAGGGTTCAATTTTCATTATTGAATGTGAAATATTTTTCATCTGTTGGTCGAAATATGGTAAGTACAACAAATTTCCTTTTTTTATTCGAAAGATTAATTAAAATTTCGAATTACTGAAAAAAGAAGGAAAAATCGCTGTCCTGGTTTTTTTTAACGATTCAAATCCGGAAAATCGTGATTTCAATTTCATTCGGTATGAAAGGTATAAACTCCCTGCATAACAAACCGATTTTTTTTGTTTAATATTTAAGATTGCTTCGTCAGGCTGGCGCCTTCCTCGCAATGACAATTTACCATGTGCATACCCTGAGTATCTCGAATAACCTTTTTATTCTGATATTTAAGATTGCTTCGTCAGGCTGGCGCCTTCCTCGCAATGACAATTTACCATGTGCATACCCTGAGTATCTCGAATAACCTTTTTATTCTGATATTTAAGATTGCTGCGTCAGGCTTATGCCCTCGCGTTGACAGACTACTATGCGAGCCACACAGTAGCGAATCCTATCATTGGAAGCCACATCGTGGCGAAACAAACCTTTTTCATACTGAAAAAAACAGTCACCTTTAAGGGGTGACTGTTGAAAAATTATGCTTTTTTCCGGATTGGTATCTGTATTTCAGTCAGCCAATCCGCTTCATTTTCTTTATTCCAAATTCCGTCAATATAGCTTTCGCGGGGAGGTTCGGATATCTCGTAACTGTTTTCCTCTATCCAGCGAAATATGAAGCTATATGCCAATCCAAGATTCTTATAAGGACCTTTATGCAGGGTGCTTACAGCTTTTACTGATGGAATTTTTTTGAAGATTATCCCGTCTTCATTTTTCCCGAATTGGTTTACAGCTTCACAATATTCTACATCGATATCTTTTTCCTTATATTCTTTATCGTGATAGATATTAAAACAGTATGCAGGAACGGTACATTCGATTCCCGGATTGGATGCTGCCACTTTCGCTCCGATTTCCGGGATGATTTGAAAATAGGAATCATAACCGGGTATTCTCATCCGTTTCGAATAAACGATACATTCCGGAAGATCTTTTATAACTGCCTGATATTGCAACATAACTCCTTCTTTCTTTTCTAAAATATACTGGTTGATTCGGGAGAGTTGATCGGATGACTGAGACAGAAGCGCCTCGATCTCTTTTTTTCGCTGCAGAATCATTTGATCCTCATTTTGGCCGGCCAGGATATTTCGGATCTCCTGAATTGAAAAACCGATTTGGCGCAGACTGATGATCCGGTGCAGAACAAAAAGTTGATCGGTTGTGTAATACCGATAGTTGTTTGCCCGGTCAATTTTTTCTGGCTTTAACAGTCCTTCCTTATCATAATAGCGCAGCGTTTTAATCGTGGTCTTACTGATTTTTGAAAACAAACCGATCTTGTACATTTATTTCCTCTCACAAAAAACAGTATAGTTCCTCCCGTTGGGGGAGAGTCAAGGAGTAATATTTGATAAAGTATAGCCTTTTCACTTGATTTTTTCGTGATTCAGGTTTTGGAAATATGAGGAGAATTCTTACCAATAATTCGAGAAACTCGGGAGTGCGCTCATAGCCATTTGTCATTGCGAGGAGGGCATAGCCCGACGCGGTAATCTATTGAATTCTTGCGTGAAAGGAGATTGCTTCACCCTTCGGGGTTCGCAATGACAGACTTCGCCTCTGGGTGGCTCGCAATGCCAGGATTCAGCACGATAGTGCTCGCATGGCCATTTGTCCTTATTTTGAATCAGCAACTCGAAAGTAAGAAGAAATATAAATAGCTGTGTCGTTTTTACACTTTGCGTAAAAACGACACAGCTATAAGTTTTTTCCCTTTATTCTAAAAGCGATTATATATTTCGAATTGCTGATTTATTATGCAGAAAATCTATTCTTCAGCGTCCTTGACCCCGTAAATTCCGCCTTTCAGCACTTTAAGAGAAAGCAAAGCGCATTTCAGCCGTACGGGACCCAAATCCTCAAAACCAAGCAAATCCAGGACATCTTCTTTGGTCATCTTTTTTAAATCTTCCACATTTTTCCCGATAATCGATTCAACCACAAGATCTGCCGAAGCCTGTGAAATTGCACATCCATGTCCGTTGAATCGGGCATCGGTTACAATTCCATTCTCATTTACTCTCAAGAATATTTTCAGATGATCACCGCACAGTGGATTTTCATCCTCAAAACTCAGATCACACGGATCCAATTCTCCTTTGTATGAAGGATTTTTGTAATGATCTAAGATGATCTCCCGATACATGTCATCCATTGGTTCCTTCTTTCTCTTTATCCGAAAGGTAGGTCATCATTTCGAATGGCTGATTATCCGAATAAATGGTGTACCTTTTCCAACCCGGTTATTAAACGATCCACTTCATCCAACGTGTTGTAGAGATAGAAACTGGCGCGCGTAGTTGCAGGAACTGAAAAACGTGTGTGTAGCGGCATTGCGCAGTGATGACCTGCGCGAACACAGATAAATTCAGAATCTAAGATTTGTGCGACATCATGGGGATGGGCATAATCCAATGTGAAACTGACTGCACTGCCTCGGAAACCGTCTGTCGGGCCGATGATCTTCAGCCCAGGTACTTTTTGCAGTTTCTGAATGGCATACCGGGTGATTTCCATTTCATGCTTCGATATTGCATCCATACCCACCTGGTTCAGATAATCGATTGCAGCTCCGAATCCGATCGCTTCCGCAATAGCAGGTGTTCCGGCTTCAAATTTATATGGTAGATCATTCGTTGTGAAAGAACGGAGATAAACTTTACTGATCATATCACCGCCGCCCAAGAAGGGAGGCATGGATTCCAGCAGCGCTTCTTTTCCATATAAGATGCCTATTCCGGTAGGCCCAAGCATTTTATGGGCAGAGAATGCAAAAAAGTCCGCATCGATATCCTGAACATCCACTTTCATATGCGGGGCCATTTGAGCCCCATCCACGAGGAATAAAGCGCCGGCTTTATGTGCATCGACAGCCATCTGTTTTATTGGAGGTACAGTTCCCAATACATTCGACATCCCGGAAACACAAACGATTTTCGGCTGAAGGCCTAAAAGCCGCTTATACTCTGTCAGATTCAGTAGGCCGTTTTCCAACACGGGAATAAATTCAAGATTAATTCCTTGATTGGTTGCCAGAATTTGCCATGGAATCAAATTTGCGTGATGTTCCATTTCTGACAGAATAACAAGATCCCCTTTTTGGAGGTTCTTTCTGCCCCATGTGTTGGCAACCAGATTGATTGATTCTGTGGTATTGCGTGTAAAAATTATTTCACTCGCAGATCCGGCATGAATAAACTTTTGGATTTTTTTGCGTGACTTTTCATAAGCGTCAGTTGCCTCTTCTGCAATCTGGTAGATTCCGCGGTGTATATTAGCGTTTATGGTCCGATAATAATGATTCATTGCCTCAATTACAGTTTCCGGTTTCTGGCTTGTCGCGGCAGAGTCCAGAAAACACAAGCGTTTCCCGTTTTTGTCTATCTGATTTAATATTGGAAAATCCTGCAAAATATTTGAGAGTGACATAGAAATCCGATCTACTTTTCAATCTTTTTTTGATATGGACGGATACTTGTCGAAGTTAAGGGATACCAGAGAATATGATCCGGAACCATCCAGCCATCTGTCAGGTAGACATTTGCGCGGAATTGAACTGCGATCATCTTGTTATCGACCTGAACGACAATTCCTTTTATCCAACCATGCATCCGGTTTCCACCGCGGTCATGATCGCAATTGACTTCCACCAAATCTCCTACTTCATACAAACATTCAGGACTAGGAGCCCTCATGCTTGGCGTTGCGTTCATTTTTCCTCCTATGGAATTCTGCGCAATTCCAATTCAATGATTGATGTATATAGATGTTTTTATTAATACCATTTTTTTTCAGGTTGATTTATTAACACTTTTATTTTCAAGATTTGTGCTGCTTAATAATCAGCAATTCAAAATATCGATTCGCTTTTCGAATAAAGAACGAAAAAATGTTGACAATAATGTATTTTTTCGAAATTTCGAATTGCTGGCTGTGATGATTCTAATTCTATCGATTTTTATTGTCTAATCCATCTTTCGATAAATTTTTTCCTGCAATTTTGTCCGAATCGGTTCATAAGAAATCTTATGAAGCACGGTATCAAAGAAGCCCTGAATTACCAGCCTCTTGGCATCGGTTTCAGGAATTCCTCTGCTCATCAGGTAAAAAATCTGATTCGGGTCGATTTCTGTAATAGTCGTGCCATGCGAGCAGCGTACATCATCTGTAAGTATTTCCAATCCGGGTTTTGAAGCAGCATGCGCATTGGGTGAAAGCATCAGATTTTCATTTTTTTGATACCCGTCAGATTTTTCTGCGATAGGATCCACATAGATCATCCCTTCCCAATTTGCCCGTGCATCGTCAGATACAGCGCCTTTAAAATAAAGGTTGCTGGTTGTATTTGATTCCATATGCGCTTGTCTGGTAAATATTGAAAAGGACTGATTCCTGTTCGGAAAATATAAACCATTCACTACTGCATTGGAACCTTTGCCGGATAAAATCAGATCGCTGTAACTCTTGGACTTTTCCGATCCAAGCTCACAAATATTCCATTGCAAATCACCGTCTTTTGCTACAACGACTGATTTCCTTGTGTAGGAAAACATTTTTTGATGGAAGTCCTGAACCTCGTTAAGTATGAGATGGGCACCTTCTCCAACAAAAACGTTTAATAATCCAGTAAAAAAATTGTCTGCTTCTGAATCACGGGATCGCAGATTGAGGGTAAAAACCGCCTGAGCGCCTTTTTCGAGAAATACCCAGATTTGAACAGCAGCTCCTTTCCCTTCTTTCGACAGAATCAGATCCAACAGAAATTCTTTGGATGCAGAAACATATTTCGGGATATATAAAACAATCGTTTCTTTTGAAAGGGCTGAAAGCATTCTTCCACTGCCATCTTTTTGATGTATGCTCTGCCAATCGGACAGTTTTTCATAGATATCAGGCGATTCGCGTTTTATTTGATCCAATGTGTTGAAAATGATACCTCTTGCCTCTGCCGTTTCGTTCAGCACATTTCCTTTAATGCCGTCATTCCATAGAAAACGACCGGCTAATGTCATTTCATTTTCATCTTTCAGTTCAAGTGCAGCGCCCTGTACAGCATGCGTATCATATTGCTCCAGAAATTCAATGATTGATTCGAAACGGTCATCCGAGTAATTTTGGCTGCAGGAATCCAACGCATTGAACAGTTTTTCACGATTTGAATCTTTAAAAGAAATGAGGCTGTTTTGATCCATATTTCCTCTCATCCGACGGCTCCGGTCATTTGGATTTGAATCAAGCGATTCATCTCAACAGCATATTCCATCGGCAGCTCTTTTACCAGTGGCTCGATAAAACCTGAGACAACCATTGTGGTCGCGTCTTCTTCACTCAAACCTCTGCTCATGAGGTAGAACAACTGTTCCTCACCAATTTTCGATACGGAGGCTTCATGCCCGACAGAGACTTTCTGTTGATCAATTTCCATAGTAGGGTAAGTATCGGATTGCGATTGCCCGTGGAGAATTAATGCATCGCAGACGACGTTGGCTTTGGCATTGACAGCTTTTGGCATGATTTTTACCAGACCGCGATAAGACGATCTTCCGCCGTTTTTACTGATGGATTTGGAAGTCACTTTACTGGATGTGTTTGGCGCAAAATGGACCATCTTTGAACCGGCGTCCTGGATTTGTCCTTTGCCTGCAAAAGCCATGGAAAGAATTTCTCCATGCGCGCCTTCTTCCATCAAATAACAGGAGGGATATTTCATCGTAATTTTTGAGCCCAAATTTGAATCAACCCATTCCATCGTGCCGTTTTCAAATACTTTAGCGCGCTGGGTAACCAGATTATATACGTTGGTTGACCAGTTTTGGATTGTTGAATAACGAACACGCGCGTTCTTGCCGACAATAATTTCGATGACTCCACTGTGAAATGAATTTGTGGTGTATTGCGGCGCTGTGCAGCCCTCGACGTAATGAACCTGTGAACCTTCGTCAGCTATAATCAGTGAACGTTCAAATTGTCCGATGTTTGCAATGTTCAAACGGAAATATGCTTGTAAAGGAAGATCTACATGAACACCTTTTGGAATGTAGACAAAAGATCCCCCTGACCATACAGCGCTGTTCAACGCTGCAAATTTGTTGTCTGTAAAAGGAACAACAGTCCCAAAGTATTTCCGAAATAAATCAGGATATTGGCGCAACCCATCTTCAATACTGAGAAAAATCACACCCATTTTTTCCAGATGTTCCTGGATGCTGTGATAAACCATCTCTGATTCATACTGCGCACCGACACCTGCCAGAAATTTCTGTTCCGCTTCCGGAATACCTAATTTGTCAAATGTGTTCTTAATCGTATCCGGAACTTCATCCCATGATTTTTCTGACTTTTCACTGGGACGTACATAATAAATTAAATGATCTAAATCAAGATCAGAAAGATCCGGTCCCCATGAAGGCATCGGCCTTTGCTGGAAATGTTTTAGACCTTTCAGCCGATAGTCGAGCATCCATTCGGGCTCCCCTTTCATAGCGGAGATTTGGCGAACTACATCTTCATCCAATCCTTCTCTGGTTTTGAAAACCGAGACATCCGGATCCTGAAAACCGTATTGGTAATCACTGTCGCCGATTCCCTTTAATTGTATATCTTGCGATTTTTCCATTATGGTCTCCGAAAATCGTTAAGGCAGGGGTTGTTCCTGGCGAATCCAATCATAGCCTTTTTCTTCCAGTTCAAGCGCCAGCTCAGATTTTCCACTGAGAACAATGTGACCATCCATCATGATGTGAACCACATCCGGTTTAATGTAATCAAGCAGCCGTTGGTAATGTGTGATTATGAGAATTCCCATCTGATTTTCCTGAGCGAGTGTATTGATCCCTTCTGCGACAATGCGCAATGCATCAATATCAAGCCCGGAATCGATTTCATCCAAAATGGCGATTTCCGGTTTCAGCATAGCCATCTGTAATACTTCTGCCCGTTTCTTTTCTCCGCCGGAAAAGCCATCATTTAAATATCGGCTTGAGAAGGAGGGATCCATTTTCAAATATGCCATTTTTTCTTTTAGGATTTTCCGGAATTCCGGGATCGGAATTCCTTTATCGGATGGATTAGCTGCTTTGCGCCGAATATTCATTGCAGTGCGCAAGAAGTTGGCGACACTCACTCCAGGGACAGCTACCGGATATTGCATTGCAAGAAATAATCCTGCCTGAGAACGTTGATCTGGAGACCAGTCGTTGATGATTTGGTCGTTCAAAAGTATTTCTCCCTGTGTTGGATGATAAGCTGGATGTCCCATGATGGAATAAGAAAGGGTCGATTTGCCTGTTCCGTTTGGTCCCATTACTGCATGAATTTCACCCTTCGGAACTTTCAGGGAAAAGTTCTTTATGATTTCCTTGTCGTGTATATTGACGCTTAAATTTTTTATCTCTAAGCCTGTCATTGAATCTCCTTAATTTATCCTTACGATTGCGGCAGAGCCGAAGACGTAAAGTCTGGTTGATCGATCATCGCTTTTCTGAAATTCTCTCATTTGAGAGCAGAAAACGCTAAAAAATTGCTTTTTAATGCGCGTAAATTATAACAGATTGAATGCCTATATTTAATTTGTAACGAGTATGACTGCCATTTCTAATAAAACTCTATGATTTTGCTGGAATAATCTTAACAATAAAAAAATTTTCTATTTTTGTTGATTTAATCGGTTCTGTCATATACCGATGCATTGACCAGGTTTGTTTTTTGATTATCAATATAATAAAAGTAAGTCTGAACAGTTCATTTGGAACTCGAAAAGACTTTTTACGAGGAGAAAAAAGGTAAAACCACTTTAATACAGTTATTTGAAATATGAATATGCCAATTAAAAAGGAAAAATTTTATCGTTGTGTTGTTTTTTTCGGACGCGAAAAACGACATAATAATAAATAATCCTTTCCTTATTTCGAATTATATTTTTTAAGAATTGACGTTTGCGAAGCTGTATTCTTCCAGTAATCATAGTATTTTTTTGAAAAAATGATGAATAAAAAATACTGATACAGGAAACTTTAAAAAAAATTAAACAAGGTAAAAAAATGACATTGTCAGTCACAATCATTATTTCATATTTATTCGGCGCAATCCCATTTGGCTGGTTGTTTTCCTGGTTATTTTTTCATATTGATATCCGAAAAATTGGCAGCGGCAGGACAGGAACGACCAATACCATGCGGGCGGGCGGTTATCCTGTTGCTATACTAACAATGATTTTTGATGTAAGCAAAGGCTTTTTTGCTGTATGGCTGGCAAAAATGCTGGTCCCCGGTAACAATTGGGTAGAAATCTTTGCTCCATTAGCAGGGATTATTGGTCATAATTATTCTATTTTTTTGATCGAAAAAAGAGAAGATGGCAAGATTCAATTTGGTGGAGGTGCTGGGGGAGCACCGGCATTTGGCGGTGCTTTGGGATTGTGGCTCCCCAGTTTTTGGTATCTCATCATTGTCGGCTTAATCGCATTTTTTGGAATTGGTTATGCATCTGTGACAACAATGAGTATCGGATTCACGATCATGATCATTTTCGCGCTTCGCGCCTGGATGAATTTGTCTCCTTGGAGTTATTTCATTTATGGCTTTATTGCAGAAATCTTATTGGTTTGGGCATTAAGACCCAATATTCAACGATTAATAAATGGAAATGAGCGCGGTGTGAGCTGGAGAGCTTATTCAAAACGAAAATAAATTCGAAAAATAACGGAGAAAGACTATGGGACGGAAAATTGCGATCGTCACTGATGGTGCCTGTTCAATGACCTTGGAAGAGGCTGCAAAATTTGGAGTTTATGCAGCTCCAATTTACGTCGTTTTTGGAGAAAAGACCTATCGATCCGGTGTGGATCTTCAGGCATCAGAATTTTATGAGCTTCAAAAGAGCAGTAAAAAATTACCTTCAACTGCTCAGACAACTGCCAACGATTTTATTGAACTGTATACAAAAATCGCTGAGGATGCGGATGAGATTATTACCATTACAATTTCCAGCAAATTAAGTGCCACCTATCAATCGGCTGAAATGGCTCAAAAGATGTTTACCAAAATTCCTGTTCATACAGTTGATTCCGGATCAGCTTCCTGGGGACAGGCTTTAATTGCGATTGCTGCTGCACGAGCTGCAAATCAGGGAAAAGAAGTCGATGAGATCATCCATCTGATTGAAGTAATCAAAGAACGCATGAACGTCTTTTTCGTTTTGGATACCTTGGAATACCTCTATCGGGGCGGGAGAATTGGCGGTGCTGCTGCATTTTTTGGCTCAGCGCTGCATATCAAACCAATTCTCTATCTTAAAGATGGAAAAATTGAAACCTACGAAAAACAGCGGACACGAAAACGTTCAATCGCCAGAATTTTGGAAATTTTAGAAGAGAAAGCTGCCGGAAAGACGATTCACGTCGCAATTCTACATGGCAATTGTCCTGAAGAAGCTGCAGAAATCGAAGAACATGTCCGAAAGAAATATTCCTGTTTTGATATGATGACGGTCGAAATTGGACCGGTTATTGGTGTTCATGCGGGACCGGGAACTTTAGGTTTGGCGTTTTACAGTCTGGATTAGACGGCATATATGATTTAAATCAATACTTTTTCCCGAATTGCTGGATTTTTATTTTGGTATTCAAAACGTAAAAAGTCTTACGAGGAAAAAGGAAGAAATTTGTTATTGTGATGTTTTTGCGCTTGACGCAAAAACATCACAATAACAAAGAATTCTCCTTATATTTTGAATTGCTGGATTTTAATTGGAATCATATTTTGTTATACCCGTTATAATAAAAAGGCATTTTTACTAATGTAGAGGGATCAATGGATGATATTTTTTCGAAATTCAGTTTGAAAGGGCAGACAGCTGTGGTTACTGGAGGTGCTGGTTTGCTTGGAAAAGAGTTTTGCAGAACGCTTTCACAGGCGGGAGCCTCTGTGATCGTATCTGATTTAGATAAGAAACTTGCTGCGGATGTGGCTAATGAAATTCATTCAGAAGGCGGGAATGCCATTCCGTGTGGCGTCAATGTAACAGATCCGGATTCAGTCAAAGCCATGGTAAACCTGGCTGTTGAGAAAACCGGACGACTGGATATTCTTGTTTGCAGTGCAGCAATGGACCCAAAATTTGATTCATCCCACCCAGGACATTTCAACACTTTTGAAGATTATCCGCTCAAACAATGGCAGGATGCATTAAATGTCAATTTAACCGGTCTGTTTCTTTGCGCTCAAGCTGCTGTAAAACCGATGATTCAACAAAATTACGGAGTCATCATTAACATTTGTTCGACATATGGTCTGGTTGGACCGGATCAGCGTATTTATGAAAAAGAAGGACAGGATCCATCCCAGCGGCAATACAAACCGGTTTTTTATTCTGTTACAAAATCCGGTGTTCTTGGATTAACAAAATATTTGGCGACTTATTATATGGGTACGGGTATCCGTGCAAATTGTCTGACCCCCGGAGGAATATATAACGGTAATGATGATGAATTCGTTAAGCATTATTCTGCTCGGACTGTCATTGGACGGATGGCACAACGAGATGAAATGAATGGCGCAATACTATTCCTTGCTTCGAAAGCATCATCCTACATGACCGGATCCAATCTTGTCGTCGATGGCGGATGGACTGCATGGTAAAGCAGTTGGAAGTCTTAGCGATTATTCCTGCCCGTGGCGGATCCAAAGGAATTCCGGGGAAAAACATTAAGAATTTTGCCGGATTTCCGCTGATTGCATATTCCATCGCTGCTGCAAAACAATCAAAATATGTCACTCGCACCATCGTCTCCACCGATGATGAGAAAATTGCTGCAGTAGCTCGGGAATGGGGCGCTGAAACACCTTTTTTGCGCCCGGCGGAATTTGCAACAGATCATTCTTTGGATCTGCCGGTTTTTCGGCATGCACTGCAATGGCTGAAAGATCATGAAGGATATGTGCCGGATATCGTCTTGCAGCTTCGTCCGACATCTCCCGTTCGTCCGCTCCATTTGGTTGACGAAGCTGTTCAAATACTGCTGGATCATCCTGAAGCAGATTCCGTAAGAGGTGTTGTCCCGTCCAATGAGAATCCTTATAAAATGTGGAAAATCGATCCGGTCAGCGGTGCAATGAGCGGATTAATTCCGATTGACGGTCTTGCCGAACCTTACAACGCTCCTCGTCAAATTTTACCCCCGACGTATTGGCAGACCGGTCATATTGATGCAATCCGCCCTGAAAGAACTTTTATGGCTGGTGATTTGATGAGTGGGAAAGTGATATTTCCGATTATGATTGATCCGGCTTTTACAGTCGATATCGATACACTTGCGGATTGGATACGGTATGAATCGCTGGTGTATAATGGCAAATTAGAAATGGTCACTCCTGAAAAAAAGCAGCATCGCGGGATTCCCAAGAAAACGAACCTGCTTGTGATGGATTTTGATGGTGTGATGACCGATGACCGTGTTTATGTAAACGAATTCGGTCAGGAGATGGTGGCTTGCAGCCGCAGTGATGGAATGGGTATCGGATTGTTAAAAAAAGCCGGTATCAAAATTGTCGTAATTTCCAGTGAAGAAAATCCGGTTGTTGCTCGAAGATGTGAAAAACTGGGAATAGAGGTTCATCATGGCGTTTCTGAAAAAGCGAAAGTTTTAGCGGATTTTCTTGAACAAAATTCAATTAATCCAGACACAGCAGTTTATATGGGCAATGACATTAATGATATAGATTGTTTTTCACTGGTGCATTGTGCTGTAGTTCCTGCAGATGCAAACAAAATGGCAAAATCAAACGCTGATATTATTCTTTCACATAACGGCGGCTTTGGAGCAGTCAGAGAGCTGTGTGAGATGATATTAGGAGGTAAATAGATTTTATGGCGAAAGAAATAATGCTTGGGAACCAATTGGTAGGCAAAGACCATCCGACTTATATCATTGCTGAAATTGGGATTAATCATAACGGGGATCTGAATATTGCAAAGCGCATGATTCAAGCTGCACATTACGCTCACGTTAATGCAGTGAAATTTCAAAAACGCACCCCGAAGATATGTGTTCCTCTAGAAGAACAAACCAGAATGCGTGAAACACCCTGGGGCTACATGACATACCTGGAATATCGGGAACGTGTCGAATTCGGTGAGGATGAATATAAAGAAATTGATCAATTATGCAAAGAAATCGGGATTGACTGGTTTGCATCCGTCTGGGATGAAGAAGCGATCGATTTTTTGGAGCCGTTTCAACCGATTGCCTATAAAGTTCCCTCTGCAAGTCTGACAGACCATTCGCTGCTTGAAAAATTGTTATCTACCGGACGGCCGATTATCCTTTCGACGGGTATGTCGACCATGGAACAGATTCAGGCTTCCGTGAAGCTGATTGGTGATATGGATCGGCTGATCATCACGCATGCGACAAGCGCATATCCCTGTAATCCCAATGAATTAAATTTACGAATGATCCCCAGATTAATCGAGGAATTTGACTGCCCGGTTGGCTATTCAGGGCATGAAGTCGGATTAATCCCTTCGGTCGTTTCGGTCAGCTTAGGTGCTTGTTTGGTTGAACGCCATTTTACTCTTGATCGAGCTATGTGGGGAACTGATCAGGCGGCATCCGTCGAGCCTCAGGGTATGGAAAAATTGGTGAAATATATCCGCGTCACAGAGGAAGCTTTGGGCGATGGCGTTAAAAAAGTTTATGATGATGAATTGCCAAGTCTGCAAAAGCTTCGACGAGTGAAATAATTCTTCATGATGGACGTAAATCCAACCGAAAAAATTCTGTTTAAAAAATTCCAGAATCATTGGATGATGGAAAAAACCGACAGAAAAAACGCTCAGATATTTTCTCGAATTAA
Organism: Flexilinea flocculi; assembly: GCF_001192795.1. Lineage (GTDB taxonomy): Bacteria > Chloroflexota > Anaerolineae > Anaerolineales > Anaerolineaceae > Flexilinea > Flexilinea flocculi. Next base: position 325,015 of record NZ_DF968181.1, read on the forward strand.
TCATGCATCCAGCCGGAATGTACAAAGTACCGATCAGCCGGTATTGTTCTTTAACGCGTCAGCACGTCTGACACGAACAAGTCTTAATGCGGCGTTTGCCTGGTTGACTGCCAATAGCCTCCAGAACAGCGGAATTCCTGTGACATTTTTTGTATGTATGAGCGGCTTGAAGCCATGCCTGCTGGCTGCTCAAAGAGACAACCTTTCTGCAGAATTACCTTGCAATCAGTGTATGCGTCTGTCAAAAAAAATGTACCAGGGATTGAATACTGTCCCGCTGACTTTCCTTCCTGACAATAATCTTTCAAATGAAGTAGAAGGTCTGGATTTGGAAGCTCTGGAGTCTTTTGTTTATCAGAATGTGCCTTTAGGAGAATTAACACTTCCATCGCTGCGCTGGATTATGCGGAGGCATCATTTGGCAGGTGTGCGCAATGCAGTTCAATTGCATCGCAGATTCATCTGTTCTGCCTGGAGTATTTATCGCCAGGCACAAAACTGGATTTCCGCAAATAACCCCCGGGCAATTGTTGTGTTTAATGGGCTGCAGTACCCGGAAGCAGTTGTAAAGTGGCTGGGAAAACAATTAAATATTCCGACATTTACCCATGAGATCGGGTTGATGCCCTTTACAGCGATTTTTACAGAGGGCGAAGCTACTGCCTGTCCGATCGAGCTGCCGGCCGATTTTGAAATGACACCGGAGCGAAATGCACGGTTAGATACTTATCTCTCCAACAGAATGCAAGGGAAATTCACTACAGCCGGAATTCAATTTTGGCCGCAGATGGAGAGCTTGACACCTGAATTCTGGAATTTGGCTCGTACATTTCGTCAGATAGTTCCGGTATTTACCAATGTGATCTTTGACACAAGCCAAAAGCATGCAAATGTCGTTTTTTCAGATATGTTTCATTGGCTGGATGAAGTAAAAACGCTGATAGCGCAACATTCTGATACACTTTTTGTTATCCGAGCCCATCCGGATGAGATTCGTCCTGGTAAAGAATCACTGGAGACCGTCACCGATTGGGTGGTTCGCAATCGCGTGAATCTGCTCCCGAACGTATTATATGTAGGGCCAGATCAATATTTCAGCTCCTATGAATTAATCCAAAATGCAAAATTTGTTTTAGTTTACAATTCAACTATTGGGCTGGAAGCAGCAATTATGGGCGCAGCGGTAATTTCAGGCGGTCGTTCCCGCTATACACAGGTACCGATAACGTATTTTCCACAATCGGTTGAGGAATTTCATCAATTGGTACAGAAGATGCTTGTTGAGGATGATTGGCATGTCCCTCCGGAATTTCAGCAGACTGCCCGGAAGTTTTTATATTATCAATTTTTTCATACCGCCTTGTCTTTTGGAGAATTTATACAGCCGGATCCGATCTGGAATGGATATGTAGCCTTGAAATCTTTTTCAAATGACGATCTGAATTCAAGTCGAAATACCAATCTTAAAATTATTGAAGAGGGAATACGAGATCAAAAACCTTTTGTTATTCCTCATGAATGACTTTTTGGGAATATGTAGCAGGAATTAGATTCAAAATATTATTTAAGGAGAAAAAAATGAAGATCGTCGCATTTGTTCCGATGCGTCACAATTCGGTCCGTGTTTCTGGGAAAAATTATCGGATGCTTGCAGGAAAACCGCTTTTTCATCATATCATGGATTCGCTGCTGGCAGTCAAAGAGATAGACGAAGTTGTTGTTGATACCGATAGTCCGGTTGTTATCGAAGGGTTGCAGAAAGACTTTCCTCAGGTTAAGACGTTGCTGCGTCCGGAGAAATTATGTGCAGGCGACGTTCCGATGAATGAAATCCTGATTTATGATACTGGACAGATTCAGGCGGATTACTATCTGCAGACCCATAGTACAAACCCGTTGCTGAAAGCAGAAACAATATCGCGCTCCATTCAGACATTCCTTGAAAAAACATATTTATATGATTCTCTCTTTTCGGTCACCAGGGTTCAGAAGCGGTTTTATGATGAACTTGCCAGACCGATTAATCATAATATGTCTATTTTGCTAAGAACACAGGATTTACCCCCGATTTATGAGGAAAACTCGTGTATCTATATATTTACACGTGATATTCTTCTTCGCAACCGAAATCGGGTTGGAGATCGACCGATGATGTTTGAAATACCTGCCATTGAAGCGCAGGATATTGATGATGAGACAGAGTTTAATGTTACTGAAATGTTGATGATGCTTCGGCAGCAGGGGAAACTGCAATAACCGCGCGTCGGCAGCTACAAATCAACAGGCTTGTTGTAATTTCGAATTGCTTTGTCTTAAAAGAAAAACCTTAAATTTGAGAATTAGGAGAGAACGTACATGAAACATACGATTATTTTTTCTGCTCCCTATATGATGGCATCGACAGAACGTTTCCGTAAACTCCTCGAAGGATATTATGGAATCGAGATGATTGTCCCGAATATCAAGCAGAAACTGTTGGAGGATGAAATCATCGCTTATGCTGGCCAATTCGACGGTACAATCTGTGGCGATGATGAATACAGCGCCCGTGTTATTGAGGCTTGTGTTCCACGCCTTAAAGTGATATCCAAATGGGGCACAGGTATTGATGCAATTGATAAAGAAACTGCAACTCGTCTCGGTGTATTTGTTGGTAATACACTGAATGCTTTTACAATTCCAGTTTCCGAAACGGCGATGGGATATATTCTTTCCTTTGCGCGCAAACTGCCCTTTATGGATGACGATATGCATGCCGGAATCTGGAATAAACCTCCGATCACAACACTTTCCGAATGCACGCTGGGTATTATTGGTGTTGGGAATATCGGACAGGCAATGGTTCGCCGTGCACGCGCTTTTGGTTGTCGAATATTGGTCAATGATATCGCTCCGATAAAACCGGATTTTTTGATCGAGAATAGAATTGAATCTGTCCCATTGAAAGATCTGCTTGAGCAATCAGATTTTGTTACCTGTCATACGGATTTAAATCCTTCAAGCCGTCATTTGATCAATCGTGAAACGCTCAGTTATATGAAACCGACGGCAGTATTGATTAACACTTCACGAGGTCCTGTCATTGACGAAAAAGCGTTAGTAGAAGCGCTTCAGTCCGGAAAGATTGCCGGCGCTGCGTTGGATGTCTTTGAGAAAGAACCTCTGCCGATGGATTCTCCGCTCTTGTCGATGAAGAATGTGATGATTGCGCCGCACAATTCCAATTACAGCCCGATGGCTTGTGAAAGAGTTCATTGGAATACAATTCGCAATTTATTGATCCCGTTGGGATATGATGTTTCAAATTTCGAAGAGATTAAGAAGAAATACTAAAGAAACCCAAAGGCAGGGCAGGCATTCTTCCTGTCCTGTCCCGTTAATTTGAAATTGGGTGAAATAAGCGAGCGTTCTTTTTTTGTTTTTCCCCTGAAACGTGAAAAACAAAAATGTAAATTCCTTCTCAGGTCATATCATCCTGAGGAGACAAACTGAAAAAAATTCATTGGAAGCATGTGATCCTATAGCATGAAGCAAACAATAAAAAAAATAATTCCTGAATCGGTTCTGAACACCGGGAAAGATGTATTTGACAGTCTGAAAAGGCTGGGTAATATCCCTGACGCGTATTTCAGTAAAGAACGGCGCGATTCCATCGAACGTCTGGCTGCTTTAAAAGACATCCATAAAGGGCAGCGTTGTTTTATTATGGGAAATGGCCCCAGCCTCAAGAACACAGACCTGTCAAAATTGCGCAACGAAATCACTTTCGGATTAAACCGTATTTACCTGGCGTTTCCGGAAATGGGCTTTGAAACGTCGTACTATCTATGTGTCAATGATCTGGTGGTTGAACAAACTGCGGGGGATATTCAAAATTTGAAAATGCCCCGTTTCGTAACAACGCGGGCAATGAAATGGCTGAAACCGGAGAATAATCTCTATTTCCTATATTCAACCTATACCGGGCCGACTTTTGCAAAGGATATCCGGAAACGATTATGGGAAGGTGCGACAGTAACATATATGGCACTGCAAACTGCCTTCTTCCTAGGTTTCCAGCAAGTGATATTGATCGGCGTAGACCATAATTTTGCGACGAAGGGCAAACCCAATGAGACCGTTGTGTCACAGGGTGATGATCCAAATCATTTTAATCCTGGTTATTTTGGAAAAGGTTTCCGCTGGCAGCTTCCGGATCTGGATACTTCCGAAAGGTCGTACACGCTGGCGCGAGAAGTATACAAAACGGAAGGACGAGAGATTATCGATGCGACGGTTGGCGGAAAATTGCAGGTTTTTCCAAAAGTCAATTATGACACGCTATTCTAAGGAGTAGATGATTCGTCCGACGATTTCTATTGTAACGCCATCCTTTCAGCAGTCTGCTTATTTGGAGACTGCAATCCGATCCGTTTTGTATCAGGACTATCCGGCATCGGAATACTATGTGATTGATGGAGCTTCCTCAGATGGCAGCGTCGAAATTATCCGGAAGTATGAAAACCGCTTAAGCGGATGGATTTCAGAAAAAGATCGCGGTCAGGCGGATGCCATCAATAATGGCTTTTCACGTTGTTCTGGGGATATTTTTGGCTGGATCAATTCAGACGATTTTTACCTCAGCAATACATTTTCTGCTGTGGCTGATTTTTTTGCCTCGCATCCGGATACAGATCTGGTCTATGGTGATGTGCTTTCACTGGATGGCGGTGGCAAGTTGCTGAATGTCATGAGCTTTGCAGACTATGACATGAACGACTTAATGACATTCCGAATTATCAGTCAACCTGCAGTTTTTTTCCGTCGTACAGCCTGGGAAAAAGCCGGTGGTCTCGATCTTGATTATCATTATCTGCTGGATCACCATCTTTGGCTGCGGATTGCATCCCGCGGAAAAATTGCCTATGCACATTCTTTATGGTCAGCTGCCCGCTTTTATGCAGAGGCAAAGAATCGGGCGCATGCTGCAGATTTCGGGAGAGAAGCGTTACGCCTTGTCGAATGGATGGAGAATGATCCTTTGTTAAGACAGACATATCAAAGGAATCAGCGTAGAATTCGAGGCGGTGCAGCCTGGCTTGATGCCAATTATTTGTCGAATGGTGGAATGGCATGGAAGGCGGTCTCCCGTTATTGGAATGCTTTTTGTTCGTATCCGGAACGTGTTCTCGAAGATCGCCGGCGGTTGGCATTAACGCTGCTGATGGCAGTGGCGCCAAAAAAGGCGGCAGCAATTTTTGAAAAAAAATCGATCAATCGACTGGCGAAAATGAAATCATTTCAAAAGATCTTGGAAGACGAATTGATTCGTTTATCATTATCACGAGACTGACCATGTTCTCTTTTCTTGTATGATAGAACAAGTTTTTGGGAAAAAGTTGCTTTTTTGAATCTTCTGGAACGGAAATGATGAGGAAACCAATGATTCTTGTCAGCGCCTGTCTTGCAGGGCTTCATTGCCGTTATGATGGCAAAGATAAGTCCAATGAATATGTTATTCGCCTGGTCGCAGAGGGAAACGCGATTCCGGTTTGTCCGGAACAGTTAGGCGGATTACCGACTCCTCGGCCTTGTTCTCAAATCAAGGGAGATCGTGTGATAACAGAGCACGGCGGGGATGTGACATCACAATTCCATCGTGGCGCAGAAGAAGCGCTCTCTATCGCAAAAATAACCGCTGCGAAAAAAGCTATTCTCAAATCTAAATCACCTTCTTGCGGATCTGGACAAATTTACGATGGAAATTTTACGGGAAAGCTAATTTCCGGCGATGGGGTATTCGCTGCACTCTGCAAACAGAATGGCATTGAAGTAATAACCGAAGAAGATATTTAATAAGTTTTCTCTTGAAACAGCAATTCGAAATGGAGATTTACTATTCGAATCGATCCGGGAAAACTTGCTATTGTGATGCTTTTATGCTTCGAGCAAAACCATCACAACAACAAATGTCTTTCTCGCATTTCCAATTGCTGCTCTGAAAAGCAGGCTTATCCAAAAAACCATTCTATCTTTTCAGTTAATTGAGAATAAAAAATTCTGCAACTCAAAATTTGATGAAGTCTTTTGAAAAAAGAGAGAAAATTTGTTGCATGATGAAGAAATTATCGCTTTTAACCTTTACAAGTAAAATTGAAATATGCAAAAAGATTGGATCTCTAAAGTAAAAGGGAAATCAGCGGTTGAACTTTTCCTGACACTGTTCGTTTTTGTGTTGGGGTTCGGAGTGCGCATCTATGATCTGACAGATCCGCCGTTGGATTTCCATGCAACTCGACAGCTCCGTTCAGCAATTATTGCCCGTTCGTTTTTCTATGAATTGGAAGCTTCAAAAATACCTGAATCAGAGACAGTGGAAAATGCGGTTAAACTGGCTTCTCTTGAGGTATATGAACCGCCGATTATGGAAAGAATCATGTCCTGGATGGATGTGATTTTGGGACAGGAATATTTTTGGGTCGGACGCATTTTCAGTGCTTTTTTCTGGACGCTTGGCGGATTTTTCATTTATCGGATGGGACGAAAGTTTGCTTCACGATTTGCTGTGATTTGCAGCCTCCTGGTTTATTTTTTCCTGCCTTTCAGTGTGACCGCGAGCCGTTCGATCCAGCCTGATCCATGGATGTGCTCGTGGATTGTGATCACGGCGTTTACGCTTTATCGCTGGATGGAGAAACCAACCCCGATTCGATTCTTTTTCGCCATTCTCGCGGGCGGGTTTACGATTCTGATAAAGGTTTTTGCAGCTTTTTTTGTCGGATTTATGCTGCTCGGTTGTCTGATTGCATCCTTCCAGCGAAAAAATGGCTTACGAATTGTCGTGCAAGGTATCAGTATGGGGGCTTTGATGCTTTTTCCATCGCTCCTCTATTATCTGGTTCTGAATCCCTCCCGTTCCGGTGATTTCTTCAGCTTTTGGGTGATATCGCTCTCGGGCCTCATTCTTACCTCTAAATTTTACGCAAGCTGGATTGCGCTGATCAAAGGTTTGACGGGTCTAATTCTTCCATTGCTGGCTGTTTGGGGAGTATTCCTTGCTGAAAAGAAAACCCTTGGCCTGCTGTTTGGCTGGTGGACGGGATATCTGATGTATGGACTTGTGGTTCCGTACCAGATCAGTACTCATGAGTATTACAGCCTGATTCTGGTTCCGTTGATTACCATTTCCTTGATTCCGCTTCTGGATATCCTGTTCAGGAAAATGGAAACGCTTCATTTTATTCGAAGGGTTGGAATTTACAGCATTATTCTTTTAACTGCCGGATATGGTGCTTTTGTTTCCTGTGGCTCCTTGCGGGCAACCAGCTATGCCCTGGAACCGGCAAGCTGGCGAAAAGTAGCTCAAGCAATTCCGGAAGACTCATCGTTCATTGCTTTGACATCCGATTATGGATTGAGGCTGATTTATTACGGTTGGCGTGCCCCGGATGCCTCCTGGCCTGATTTAAAAGATACTGCTTTGTTTAACCTTGCCGGCAGGGAAAATTCTGATTTTTCATCTTATTTTCAAGCTCAGACAGAAAACAAGGATTTTTTCCTGGTAACTGTAGCGAATGAACTGGATGCACAGCCGGAACTGAAAACCCGTTTATCAGCTTTGCCGGTTTTCTTTGAAGGAAACGGTTTCACAATTTATGATTTGAGGAAATCATCTGCTGATGACAAGCAAAAATAGAAATACGAATATTATTTATCATTGGTCGATTGTTTTAATTTTCTTCGCTGCGCTGGCGATCCGGTTATATGATTTTGATGATCCTCCGCTGGATTTTCATCCGGCGCGGCAGCTTCATTCGGCATTAATTGCACGGGCTGAGTTTTTAAATCATGAAGGAGATCTCCCCGGATTTAATGCGGAATATGAGCATGAAGCAATTATGCGTGGCGTTCAGGAGCCGTGGATAGAACCGCCGATATTTGAATATCTGACAGCACGATTGTACCTTTTAGCTGGTGATGCGGATCTACGTATTCCGCGTGCATGTTCCATCCTCTTCTGGCTCATCGGAGGCTGGGGAATTTTACGCCTGAGTAGTAGATTTACCAACCGAATAGGCAGTTTCGTATGTCTGGCATTTTTCCTTCTTTTCCCCTATGGTATATTTGCGAGTCGTTCTTTCCAGCCGGATCCATTAATGATCATGTTCCTGATCTGGGCGTTGGAAGCTCTATTGACCTGGAATGACCGACAGACCTTTCAACATGCATTGTTAGCCGGATTCGCAGCCGGGGTCGCAATTCTTGTCAAACAGGTTTCCATATTTCCTTTCGGAATGGCTGCTGTGTTTTTCGTCCTTTCTGAATTTGGGCTGAAAAAAGCCCTGCGGAACAAACAGATTTGGCTGATTGCCCTAATGAGTTTACTTCCAATGCTGATATATAACTTTTGGGGATATTTTATCCAGGGCTTCTTAGTGCAGCAATACCAGGGAAGATTCCTGATTGAAGAAATCATTTCTCCCGCCTTTTATATCCGCTGGATTCGAAAACAGGACCAGGTATTTGGGATTCCTTTGGTTATTGGCAGCCTGTTGGGAATTGTTACCATCGCAGAAAAGAAAAACCGGATGCTTTGGATCGGTTTCCTTGCCGGTTATGGGCTATATGGATTGGCACTGCCGCATCATATCGGGACGCATGACTATTATCAACTTCCGTTCTTCCCTGTTCTCGCTGTCGGCACAGGAAAAATTGCCGATTCCATCGCGAATGGATTTCAGCTCTTTAAAGCAGGACAAAAATCTTCGAAAATTTTATTCTTTTTATTGCTCTTTGGATTCTTCGGCTGGTGGATTGCAGACAGTGCGATTACACTCAAGCGTGCTGATTATCGGAATTGGCCGAGGCTTTGGCAGGAATTGGCAGTTGAATTGGACCCCTATGAAGGACAGATTAATACGATCGGCATCATGGATGATTATGGCGCCGGTATGATCTACTGGGGATTAAGAACACCGCTGATCTGGGAAGAAAATGTGGAGAAACTGAATGAGTATGATGCCATGGAGAAGATTCGAAAAGCGATGATGAACCGGGAGTTTCTGATTGTCACAGATTTCAAAAGTTACTATCAACAACCACGACTTCAGCGCTGGCTGATGTCCAATGCAACCGTATATCGACAGACGGCAGATTACCTTGTGTTTGATTTAAGAGGAGTTCAATAATTCAATGGAAAAACAACCGCTTGTCAGCATCATTACACCTTCTTTCAATCAAGCCAAATATCTTGAAAAAACCATCCAGTCTGTCCTTACGCAGGATTATCCCAAAATCGAATACATTATCTGTGATGGCGGATCTGAGGATAACAGCGTTGAGATTATTCGAAAATACTCCGATCGAATTGCCAGTTGGACTTCAGAACGAGACCATGGACAAGTCGATGCCATTAATAAGGGATTCAATCAGGCTCATGGGGACATTCTTGCATGGCTGAATTCTGATGATACTTATGAGCCTGGTGCAGTTTCTGCGGCAGTTGATTATCTGATTCAGAATCCACAGATTGGTTTTGTTTATGGAGATTGTAATTTTATCGATTCCGATGGAAATATTATTGGTAAATTCAATGCCAGACAAACCAATCTGAAGAAGCTGCAAAGCGGATATGTCCATATTCCACAACAATCTTTCTTCTTTCGTGCTGATCTGTGGAAAAAAGTCGGACCTCTGGATGATTCCTTTTATTTTGCGATGGACTATGATCTCTGGGTACGGTTAGCTCGAATCACACAATTTCATTACCTGCACGGTCAAACCTGGGCTAACTTCCGGCTTCATGATGATGCGAAAACGATAGCAGCCGATGCCCGTTGCTGGCCTGAAATGCTACGGGTTCATCTGCGGGATGGCGGCTCGAGATTTTCCTTGATTTTTGCAAAATACTATTTGCGAAGGGTTTTAGCTCCGTGGATTACATGGAATAGGAAAAGAAAGTTTCATAAAAACCGCTGAAATTGTCATTTTATGGAACAAATACAAATATTAACATGTTTTTTAAATAGAGAAAGAATTCTTTCTCTATTTAAAAATTTTGGGAAAGCTCTTTTTCTCCTGTGTTTTGAACCGTTGCAATATGATCGCAGCTATAATTTGGCGGATATGGAATTCCGCACGAAAAAATTGATTTTTAGGAAAAGTATTGACAGAAGATGGAATGGGGGTAAAATACATTCCGGCTTGAAAATATGAAAGAAGCCGAGAGAAAATAGAAAAAAATTGGTTGTAACAAAATTTCGAAATCTCTTGACAGAACAAAGAAAAAGCATATAATAAAGTCCCGTTGCAAAAAAACAAAGCAACGAACGAAGCAGAACCTTGACAATTGAGAAGCAGCAGAAATAAAAACAAACCAGACAATTCCGGCGAATCGAAGCGAAGAAAAAAACGGTTGAAAGACCGATAAAAATTCTGCGGAGAGTTTGATCCTGGCTCAGGATGAACGCTGGCGGCGTGCCTAATACATGCAAGTCGAACGGGTGTAGCAATACACTAGTGGCGAACGGGTGAGTAACACGTTGGTGACCTGCCCTAAAGAGGGGAATACCACTTCGAAAGGAGTGACAAAACCGCATAAGCTAGTGCTAGTTAGAGAGGCATTAGTAAAAGAGCAATCTACTTTAGGAGGGGCCTGCGGCCCATCAGCTAGTTGGTGAGGTAAAAGCCCACCAAGGCGAAGACGGGTAGGGGACCTGAGAGGGTGATCCCCCACAATGGAACTGAAACACGGTCCATACACCTGCGGGTGGCAGCAGTAGGGAATATTGCTTAATGGGCGAAAGCCTGAAGCAGCAACGCCGCGTGAACGAAGAAGGCCTTCGGGTCGTAAAGTTCTTTTACGTGGGATGAGGAAGGACAGTACCACGAGAATAAGTCTCGGCTAACTACGTGCCAGCAGCCGCGGTAAAACGTAGGAGACGAGCGTTATCCGGATTTACTGGGCGTAAAGCGCGTGTAGGAGGCGCTACAAGTTGGATGTGAAAGCTCCCGGCTTAACTGGGAGAGGTCGTTCAAGACTGTAGGGCTAGAGTGAGGCAGAGGTAGATGGAACTCCGGGAGTAGTGGTGAAATGCGTAGATATCCGGAAGAACACCAGAGGCGAAAGCGATCTACTGGGCCTAAACTGACACTGAGACGCGAAAGCCAGGGTAGCAAACGGGATTAGAGACCCCGGTAGTCCTGGCCGTAAACGATGTAGACTGAGCGTTGGTTGGGTAAAACCAATCAGTGCTGAAGCAAACGCGATAAGTCTACCGCCTGGGGAGTACGGTCGCAAGATTAAAACTCAAAGGAATTGACGGGGGCCCGCACAAGCAGCGGAGCGTGTGGTTTAATTCGATGATACACGAAGAACCTTACCAGGGTTTGACATACAAGTGGTAGTGAAGCGAAAGTAGAACGACCCTTCGGGGAGCTTGAACAGGTGCTGCATGGCTGTCGTCAGCTCGTGTCGTGAGATGTTCGGTTAAGTCCGCTAACGAGCGCAACCCTTGTTGTGTGTTACACGTATCACGCAAGACCGCCGGTAGAAAGCCGGAGGAAGGTGGGGATGACGTCAAGTCAGCATGGCCTATATATCCTGGGCTACACACACGCTACAATGGTCGGTACAATGGGTAGCTAAGCCGCGAGGCGGAGCCAATCCTAAAAAGCCGGTCTCAGTTCAGATTGCAGGCTGCAACTCGCCTGCATGAAGATGGAGTTGCTAGTAACCGCAGGTCAGCGATACTGCGGTGAATACGTTCCCGGGCCTTGTACACACCGCCCGTCACGTCATGGGAGTTGGCAACACCTGAAGTCGGTATCCTAACCGAAAGGGGGGAGCCGCCAAAGGTGGGGTCGATAACTGGGACGAAGTCGTAACAAGGTAGGGCTACCGGAAGGTGGCCCTGGATCACCTCCTTTCTAAGGTAAAAGTCGGAACCTCTA
>NZ_DF968181.1:337474-460838 GCF_001192795.1 Flexilinea flocculi
GCATAAAAGCTGAACGAAAAGAAAAAAACAAAAAAAGACGAAAGTCAAAGCAAAAACCGAGTGAAGTAAGAAAGAAAAAGAACAGAAAAAAGATCTGTTCCTTACATCACGTGAAAAGCTACTAAGAGCTTACGGAGGATGCCTTGGCGCTGAGTGCCGAAGAAGGACGTGGGACACTGCGAAAAGTCTGGGGGAGCTGTGAACGAGCGCCGATCCCAGAATATCCGAATGGGGAAACCCAACAGAGAGAACCTCTGTTATTCTCATATGAAAAAGATAGTATGAGAAAGGGAACCCGGGGAACTGAAACATCTAAGTACCCGGAGGAAAAGAGAATATTCCCAAAGTAGTGGCGAGCGAAATGGGAGAAGCCCAAACCGAGATGAAGAGATTCATGGAGGGGTTGTAGGATCAGTACAAAAAGTGAAAAAAGGCGAACTATAGCGGAATGACTTGGGAAAGTCAGCCAGAGGGGGTGAGAGCCCCGTACGCGAAATAGGGAGCACACCGTACTGACACCTGAGTAGTACCGTGCACGCTAATACGGTATGAAGCTGGGGAGTCCACTTCCCAAGGCTAAACACACACAGCGACCGATAGAGGACAAGTACCGTGAGGGAAAGGTGAAAAGTACCCCGATAAGGGGAGTGAAAAAGAACCTGAAACCGTAAGCTTACAAGCAGTCGGAGGGCAATGGTCGAAAGACAAAGCCTGACGGCGTGCCTCTTGGAGAATGAGCCTGCGAGTTAATAGTTGTGGCGAGGTTAAGGGAGAGAAACCCGGAGCCGAAGCGAAAGCGAGTCTGAATAGGGCGAAAGAGTCGCAACGATTAGACACGAAACTGGATGAGCTAACCATGAGCAGGATGAAGCGAGATTAAGCCCTCGTGGAAGACCGAACCTTTCAACGCTGCAAAGTTGAGGGATGACTTGTGGTTAGGGGTGATATGCCAAACGAATTCAGAGATAGCTTGTTCTCCCCGAAATAGTTTTAGGACTAGCGTAAAGAATAATGTGTGGAGGTAGAGCACTGACTGGACAAGAGGGTCAAAGACTTATCGAATCCAAACAAACTCCGAATGCCACAGATGGAATCTTTATAGTCGGACTGCGGGTGATGAGATTCGTAGTCGAGAGGGAAACAGCCCAGATCATCGGCTAAGGTCCCCAAATCTATGCTAAGTGGGAAACGATGTGGAGTTACAAAGACAACCAGGAGGTTCGCTCAGAAGCAGCAACCCTTTAAAGAGTGCGTAATAGCTCACTGGTCAAGTGATTCTGCGCGGAAAACGTAACGGGGCTAAGCATAGTACCGAAGCCATGGGATTGTCTGAAGAAGACGATCGGTAGGGGAGCGTTCTGTATGCGGAGAAGGGATACCGGAAGGAGTCTTGGAGCGTACAGAAGTGAGAATGCAGGCATAAGTAGCGTAAAACATGTGAGAACCATGTTCGTCAAAAATCTAAGGTTTCCGACGTCAAGTCAATCTGCGTCGGGTTAGTCGGGGCCTAAGGCGAGGCTGAAAAGCGTAGTCGATGGACAGCTGGTTAATAATCCAGCACCGATATCAGGGAGTGATGGAGAGACACAATAAGGAAGTCCAGCCTATTAGTGGATTTAGGTGGATGAACGGTAGGTGAAGAGAGCTGGAGTGAAAAGCCCAGTTTGAGCCGAGGGAAGTCAGGAGGCGCAAGCCGGAACTGAGATGGACCTTGTTGTCAAGAAAAACTTCTAAACGATGAAATGATATTGCCCGTACCGCAAACCGACACTGGTAGATGAGTAGAGAATACTAAGACGAACGGGAGAACTATCGTTAAGGAACTAGGCAAAATAGCCCCGTAACTTAGGGAGAAGGGGTGCTCAAGATTCTGATAAATAGGGATCATGAGTCGCAGTGAAAGGGTTCTAGTGACTGGTTAGCAAAACCACAGGTCTCTGCGAAGTCGAAAGACGAAGTATAGGGGCTGACGCCTGCCCAGTGCCGGAAGGTTAAGTGGAGGGGTTAGTGTTGAAAGACACGAAGCTCAGAAATGAAGCCCCGGTGAACGGCGGCCGTAACTATAACGGTCCTAAGGTAGCGAAATTCCTTGTCGGGTAAGTTCCGACCCGCACGAACGGCGTAACAACTAGAACACTGTCTCAACGATAGACCCGGTGAAATTGAAATGGCTGTGAAGATGCGGCCTACCCGCAGCAGGACAAAAAGACCCCGTGGAGCTTTACTGTAACTTGGCATTGAGTTTAGGTATAATTTGTGTAGGATAGGTGGGAGACTATGAAACTAGGGCGCCAGCCTTGGTGGAGTCGCCAGTGAAATACCACCCTGATGATATTTGGGCTCTAACCCTACGCCGTAAACCGGGTAGGGGACCGTGTCAGGCAGGCAGTTTGACTGGGGCGGTCGCCTCCAAAAAGGTAACGGAGGCGCCCAAAGGTTCCCTCAGACAGAATGGAAACCTGTCGGAGAGTGTAAAGGCAGAAGGGAGCTTAACTGCAAGACCAACGCGTCGAGCAGATACGAAAGTAGGGCTTAGTGATCCCACGATACAGAGTGGAATGGTCGTGGCTTACCGGATAAAAGCTACCCCGGGGATAACAGGCTGGTGAAGTCCAAGAGTTCACATCGACGACTTCGCTCGGCACCTCGATGTCGGCTCATCGCATCCTGGGGCTGTACAAGGTCCCAAGGGTCCGGCTGTTCGCCGGTTAAAGCGGTACGCGAGCTGGGTTCAGACCGTCGTGAGACAGGTCGGTCTCTATCCGCTGTGGGCGAAAGAGAATTGAGAAGGGCTGCCCCTAGTACGAGAGGACCGGGGTGGACAAACCTCTGGTGTGTCAGTTGTAATGCCAATTGCATAGCTGAGTAGCCACGTTTGGGAGAGATAACCGCTGAAAGCATCTAAGTGGGAAACTTGCTTCAAGATAAGTTCTCTTATCAGGAATGAATAAGATCGCACGGAGACTACGTGCTAGATAGGCTGGGAGTGAAAGTTCAGTGATGGATTGAGCAAACCAGTACTAATGATCGAAGGCTTGAGACGTGATGTAAGGAACAGGTCGGTTTTCTGTAAAAGGAAAAAAGGATACTACATACTGAGATTCAGTGAAAGAAGAAATAGAAAGTCATGTTGGTGACCAGAGGGACGTGGGTATACCCGGAAACATCTCGAACCCGGAAGTCAAGCGCGTCAACGCCGATGGTACTTGGAGGGCGACCTCCTGGGAGAGTAGGTCATTGCCAACATGACTTTTTTTTGTTAATACCATCCCCCCCATATATCCCCCCGTTTTGCTTGTGAAAAAATTGAATTAGTAACTACATTAAATTATTCTGAAAAAATTAGTAGATAATAATGCTATACTTTTTCATATGCGTGATAAATAAAAAATGAACCGGAGAGAAATAAATGCTGAGTCATCGACATGATTTGATGTATGGTGATATTAAATTATTTACTGGTACAAGCTGTATCCCGTTGGCAAAAAAAATAGCAGAATATTTGAAAGTTCCGCTTTGTGATCGGGATATTATTGAATTTCCCAATGAAAATCTGTTTGTGCAATTGAAAAGCAGTGTACGTGGCCAGGACTGCTACGTGATTCAAACAACATCCAGACCGGTTCATCGAAATTTGATGGAATTATTGATATTAATCCAGACATTAAGATTGGATTCTGCCGCCAGAATTACTGCTGTCATTCCATACCTATGTTATGCACGATCGGATAAGAAAGATCAGCCTCGTGTTCCGATAACAGCTCGATTAATTGCGGATATTGTCGAAGTTGCAGGTGCAGACCGCTATATGATGGTGGATGTGCATGCGGGTCAGATACAGGGTTTTTTCAGCATTCCTGGCGATGCATTAACCGCTTATCACAAATTACTGGAATATCTGAAAAAATTGAAACCAGGTTTGACGAGCCCAGTTGTCGTTTCAACAGACCTGGGATTTGCAAAAAAAGCAAGGAATATTGCTGAAGTATTGGATTTACCGCTTGCTTTTGTTGAGAAACGACGAACAGGCAACGATGCAAAAGCAGAAGCGTTGACGGTTATCGGCGATGTCCAAAACCGGGATGTCATTCTGGTCGATGATGAAATTGATACTGGCGGATCGATGGACAATGCGATTCGCATATTAACCAAAATGGGTGCGAAAGATGTATATGTGACTTTTGTTCATGCGGTGTTTTCTGGAAATGCTGCGGAACGATTGTCTGCTTCTCCGGCAAAAAGGTTTATCACAACGGATACAATCCCGATACCGGAAGCATCGAAACTCTTATTTGGCGACCGATTAGTAATCCTCAGCGTAGCAGATTTATTAGGCGAAGTAATTGCACGTGCCAATCGCGGCATCAGTGTGGGAGCAATGTTTAACGAATAAAATCCAATGCCGGAACTTCCTGAAGTTGAAACATTTGTTCGTTCTCTAAAGTTTGGTGGAATGACCGGAGAACCAATTCTAAATCGGCTGATACAACATGCCGATTTATTTTGGTATCGAACGTTAGCCTTCTCCGATGAAGGAGATAATTTTCTGTCATGGTTCCCTGGAAAAACGATTGAAGACATTACGCGCAGAGGCAAATACATAATTCTTTCAATTCCCCCGAAATTCCTGATCATTCATCTGCGAATGAGCGGCGATCTTCGTGTGGAATCGCAAAACTCTCAAATCAACAAAAAACATGACCGTTTTCTTATCGAATTTTGTGACAGTTACCGGCTTGTCTTTAATGATCCGCGAAAATTTGGACGCATCTGGCTTATCAATCATCCGGAATATGTATTTCAAAAGCTTGGCATCGAACCGTTTTCTTCTTCTTTTACAGCAGCGTGGATGAAAGAAAATGCCCGAAAGAAAAAGAAAGTGATCAAGACGTTACTGTTGGATCAGACTTTCATTGCGGGTATTGGCAATATTTATTCAGACGAAGCCTTATACCGGGCGGGAATTCATCCCAATCGAAAAGCAGATGATTTATCCGATGCGGAAATAGATCAATTGACACATGCCATTCAAAATGTCCTGCAGGCTGGTATTGCGCAAAACGGAGCCAGTATTGATTGGGTTTATCGGGGTGGAAATTTTCAAAACCATTTTCAGGTATATCATCGCAGCGGTAAGCCTTGTTATCGTTGTGGCACTCTCATAGAAAGATCGGTCATTGGACAGCGATCTGCGCATTTTTGTCCAAATTGTCAGATTTAAAAGATTTTTTCAAAAGTTTTGATAATTTCGAGGACCTTTTTCAAAGAAGATGTTACAGCATCCGGTTTGCATAATGGTAGCATTAATTGCGATGAAACCGCATATCGATTGAACCAGATTGTGTGCATCCCTTTTTTGTATGCGCCCCAGATATCAGCCATAAAGGAATCTCCGACCATCACACTTTCTGCGGGACTGCTTACCAATGAATATAACGCTAAATCAAAAATCTCCTGTCGAGGTTTTCGGTATCCTGTCTCTGCAGAAATGATCACACTTTGGAAGTATTTTTCGAGATGATATTTTTGTAGAAGCTGTCGGATATCTTCCGCATAGCTTGCATTGGTGATCAAACCGATTTTTAAATTCTGGTTTTGCAGCAGTTCCAAAGTGTCTATTGCATAATCAGTAAGGTACCAATTCGCTTCAGTACTTGCATAAAAAGCTTTTAAAGATTTTAAAATGTGTTCTTCTGGAACATGGCTGAAACCCATTTCCTCGAGAGTATGAGAAAGAATGATATCTGCGCTATGTTCGATATAATCCATTTCTCGCAAATTGTAATAATTCATCAGGTTTTGAAAATGCTTTTCCGCCAGCTCATTGGGATGGACAGGATAATTGAATGCTTGAAATGCTTCGGCTAATTTTTCACAGGCAATGCGAATGCTGTTGCTGTTTAACCGCTGGTTGTATAAGAGGGTGTTCCCAAGATCAAAGAATACAGTTCGGATCTTCATTGCGTTATATCGTTAATGTTTCCTGTCAAAAAGTCTACGAATATCTGATAATTTTACAATGATTTATGCCTTCTGTCTGGATTCTGAAATTCGAATGAAAGACTTGTTATTCAAATCAATCAGTCAAAAAGTATGTTCATATTTCGAATTGCTGCTTTTTCAGCGGTAAAATTGTAGCTAATTATGACAAGCTCAAAGATCGCACGAAAAATCAAGGATACCGCAGCTATCCAATGGATTCGTTCCCATCAAGTTGTCTTTATCAGAATACTTGAAAGCTGGTGCCTGTCAAGAGCATTGCTTCTGATCATTGCATGGTTTTCTCCATATTTTGCGGGTAATCCGATCTATCAGAAATACATCGATCAAGGTTATTTTTTATCCCCAAAGTGGTGGATTGATATCTGGTGTCGATGGGACAGCAAATGGTATCTTTCTATTGTGCAATATGGGTATACGATCCCGCAGGATATCAGCTCGCAATACAGTAATATTGCCTTTTTCCCGTTGTACCCGTATCTCATTAAAATATTCACTTTCTGGCTTCCTGATTCTCTGCAGACTGAAAGCTTTTTCCTTCTGACCGGACTGATGATTTCGAATATTTGTTTTATCCTGGCTCTGTTTGGTTTATACGAATTAGGAAAAACTTTATTCGGAGAAGAATCAGCCAAAAAAGCTATACTGCTTTATTTGTGCATTCCTGCCGGATTCTACTTCTCAGCTTTTTACACGGAAAGCTTGTTTTTATTTTTGATCGTTTTTTCCCTCGTGTTTGCTGAAAAAAACGAATGGAGAGCGGCAGGATTTTTTTCCATGTTCGCCGCATTGACGCGGCCGCATGGAATCCTGATCCTGATTCCCCTGGGATGGATCTATCTCTCCAAAAAGAATTGGAAATTCAGATCAATTCGTTCTGACATCTGCTGGCTGCTCCTGGCGCCAATGGGTATTCTTGTATTCTTTTTTGGATTGTATCGCCTGACAGGTAATTTCTTTGTATTTTTTGAAGCACAAGGTTCCTGGGGACGTTCCATAGGGGTTTCATTCTTTTCAAGTTATTTTGAACCACTTTTTAATCGTTTCAATCGTATTGCCGTGATCGATACGCTGATGATTACGCTGTCATTCATCCTGAGTATTGTCTTATTGATAAAAATTCCCCAAAAAGCATATGGCATTTATGCATTATGCGCAACATTGATCCTGATTCTGACCGGCAACTTATTTTCGATGACGCGTTATACGGCTGCAATTTTCCCCATTTTCCTGTTCGCCGGCCACTTTTTGTCCAATCAAAAAGTATTCACGGCGATTTGCGGAATCTTTATTATCCTGCAAATTCTCTTTTTCAGCGGTTGGATTAATTATTATTGGATCGCATAAAACAGACTCTTTATTCAATAAACTTGTCATGATCCATTTTTTGGTCTCTGGATGATGACTGAAAAGGTGGATTCTTTTTGTGAGCAAAAAAAATACAGCATTCGGTATCATCGCAGTATTGCTCTGGGGTTCCAACATGGGATTTTCCAGAATATTGCTGGAATCTTTAGGCCCGTTCATGACAAGCAGCATCGAGATGATTTTTTCCGGCGGGGTATTAATCCTTTTAATGCTTTTTCAGCGGAAAAGCATTGCTTCGCTGCTACAGCTTCCAAAGGCCTATCTGATCAGTTGCAGTATATTATTCACAATCAACCATCTCGCTCTGAATTACGGTATTGCGTTATGTGAAAACCGTTCACAAATTTTAATCATCACCGCATTAAATTACCTCTGGCCGATTTTAACGATTATTGTCTCAATCCCGATCTTGAAAAACCGGTTTCGAAAGCTATATTTTTTCGCAGGTGTTGTGATTACGATTTTTTCTACAAGTTACATCTCGCTTCAGGGTGGCTCATTGGATCAGCGTTCGATTTTTTCTGATCGTTCGTGGATCGCTTATCTGAGTACTTTCATTGCAGCGGTCGATTGGGCTTTTTATTCTGCGTTTGTGACCAAATTTCTTGCAGGAAGAGAAAAGAGCGAAACGGCGCTGCCGCTTTTTATGCTGTTCGATGGCATTATTGCTCTGATTCTAAGCCTTGTGTTTCGGGAAAAATCGAATTGGACGATTGAAATATGGTTTCCGTTGCTCTATACAATCATATTCCCTTCGCTTTTAGCGTATCTATTTTGGGATCTCGGTATCAGCAGAGGAAATTCAAATCTCGTACGATTCTTTTCACTTTTCACGGTTGTCCTGTCAACCATTTCATCATCGGTAATTTTGAAAATTCCTTTACGATGGGATGTTGTTCTGTGCAGTTTTTTGTTGTTCCTGGGGGCTTACGTTACACAAAAGTCAATATTACACCGAGGGCATGAGAAAGTCACTTCAGGTCAAACCGGAGAATAATACAGTACGTTACAGTGTTTAAATTTTGTCATTCTGGTCACGATATGAATCGAATTTGTCCAGTTCTAATAAACTGATCGCTGACAGCATTGTAAATAAAAGAAAAAGTAATGACAAAATAACGTTCATTTATATTCGGCTTCCGAATTTAATATTAATAAAAATTTATTTGTATTAATATAAATACGTAGGGCATTGGAAAAAGTTTCTTTATACGGGTAATCATTCAACGAAATGAGATGTTTCCAAAACTATAAGAAGAAATATTTATAGCCCTTTAGTTTGTATGTTCCGCTCAAAAGTGTCTCTTTGATCACATTTAGTATTAATTCCATCAATAAAATTTACCAATAAAGAATAAACAATCTTTTTCTTATAAACTCCTCCAAAAATTACATTTGCCGGAGTCATCCCCTACGTTCCATTGAAGAATCTGAGAATTTCACAAAATTGTCTTTCACTTCTTAGATTTATTCGAAAAGTTTCTTGTCGGTTTATTATTCGGTTATAATAAGAAACCGAAACGCTTTTTACCTGCAAATTGCAAAATGGAATAACGTTATTACAAAAAATTTTCAAAAGAGAGAATTATGAAAAGAATTATCTGTACACTAATTTTCTTAATAGGATTGTTCGTATTCTGGGGAACGTTTTATCCGATTCAGACTTTTGCTGAAGACTTAACTAATCAGAATAATGCGGTTAGATATTATCTCGGTTCCCCAGTAAATACAGGTTGGGATGACGGTTATTCGGAAACAAACAAGATCGAATATAAAGATCCCCATTTTGGCTGGATACTTGGTAAATTTTTTGTAAGTGGATACACACGGGAAACAAAAGATGACAAAGACAATCCCGTATTTCTTAAAAATCCTGCTGATAAAGTTACTCTTTGGTTTAACCTTGAGCAAGACATGGATATGCTGAATAACGATTCAACACTTTCTATCGCCGAAGATCAAAATGGTTTTGATGAATATTTTGGAATCACCAAAACCAATTTTGGTAGAGGCACTTTAATAACAAGGCATACGGATTATCAGAATTTGCCTGGGAATCCTGTTCTTTATACAGATTTTTTGGCGGCAAAAACTTCATTGCTATCAGATACCGAGGTAGAACTTTTCGAAGAGGGTGATTATGAAATTGCATTGAACTATGAAATAAAGAAGAGCCCGATGGCCATTGCAGGGCATTCTATTTTGCCGACTTATACAAATTATAGAATCTTCTTTAGTTTTTCTGTTCGCAATGGAAACTGCATGATTTACCCACTAGATGTAATTACAAATAGTGAATTAATGAATAGTTCGATTACCGAAGATGGATTCTTTCTTGATCTGGCAAAATCTCGTTATCTTGATATCAATATCAAAAAGGAAGTTCTGAACGATAGCGCTGATGGATTAACTGAAGAGGTTCGATTCAACATACCTGCAAAAGATGGAGATCAATATACAGAAGAAGGAATCTACACTATTACGGTTAAAAATCGATATACCAATGAGACCACCACGAAGAAAATATATGTGGGTACCAATAATGTTCTCAAAGCTCTTGTTACCTCAAATCTTTCACTCAATGAAATAAAAGAACAACTTGCGGCTGGAGCTCAAGTCGCTGATGATGGTTCAATCATTCCACCACAAATTGTGCCCCCTACTGTAACAACAACCGATGCACAAACAGTAAGTGCCAAAGTAACTCAATCCCCAATTTATGAGAGAACAACCCAATTAAAAACTGATTTTCAACCAGACAGCGAAAAAAGATTGAGGAATCGTGTGATTTGGTCTATTGTGATCCTTGTACCTGTTTGTGTACTGTGCATATTTTTTATTCGAAAACGAAATGGTTTAAAAAAAGATTTATCAAATGATATAACGATTGTGGAAGATACAGTGAACGAGACAATGATCAATGACTTATCAAATGATGAAAAAGAGGAATTCGACAAATGAAAAGAATCATTTCTTTACTCTTAGTCTTTATTTTCCTCTTGACTGGCTGTTTACCACAAAAATCTATAACACAAGAAACTGCACATATAGTAACAATTGTTCCGACGCCTGAGAACACATTGTTTTTTCAAGATACAGAGGTCTCTCTATCTGAAAATGAGTCAGAGACACAGACTGCTGCTGTAAGTTTTCCAAATTTGCGCGATTCTGCTCTTTTACCATATGTGGAGGAGGCTGTTTACAATGATTTGGTAACCGAGCTTGAAAGTGATTCTTATTTTGTAGAAAATGTCCAGGCAATCTATGTTTCAAAAGAATACCTTGATGATCTGACTTCTAATTCTCGAAAGAATATCTATTTTGGATATACTCTCGAAGAAATTGAAGCCCAGTTCCAAGGTGAAAAGTTTATTTTTACATTGGGTGATGACGGACGGACAATTGTACAGAAATTTGAAAATTACAATGATACTTACGAACAAGTCATAAGAAATTTGGCAACCGGTGCCGGTATCATACTCGTCTGTGTTACTGTCTCGGCTGTTACAAGTGGAATAGCTCCAGCTGTCAGTGTTATTTTAGCCATGTCGGCTAAAACAGGTACTGCAGTGGCCTTGTCTTCTGGCGTGCTCAGCAGTGTTGCCGCAGGAATTGTGACAGGGATAGAAACCAAAGACTTCGATGAGATGCTTAAGTCTGCCGTGCTTACAGGTAGTGAAAGTTTCAAATGGGGAGCGATTACCGGAACATTTTCAGGAGGAATCAGCGGTGCAAATGCGCTTTATGGAGCAGCACGAAATGGATTGACCATGAATCAAGCTGCAATAATTCAACGGGAATCAAAACTTCCATTGCCTTTTATCAAGAATTTTCATTCCGTGAAAGAATATACTGTGTATAAGGAAGCGAATTTGAAAATTGCAAAGGTCAATGGCAATTGGGCATACTTACAAGATATCGATTGGAATTATGTTGGCCCTGATGGAAGAACCAATGTTGAACGAGTGCTTGCTGACTTGGCTCCGTTAGATCCAGAAGGAATCCCGTACGAGTTACATCACATCGGACAGAAGGCAGATTCTCCACTTGCGATACTGACTCAAAAACAACATCATAAAAATTTAGGAATTCTTCATAAGAATTTATCAAATACTGTAAGTGAAGTCGATCATGGAACTGCTTGGATAAAACAAAAAAATTCGTTTTGGAAAAGCCTGCTTGATACATCTTTGAAAGGGAGTTAATTGTGTCAAAAATCGTATCAAAGATATCTGCCATGCGGTCATTCAAAGGAATGATGCCAGCTACAGATGAGCAAATAACAACTGCTGAACAAAGGTTAGGGGTGCAATTTTCGCCTGAATACAGGGAATATCTTTCCGCTTATGGAGCAGCTTCGGTCTTTGGACATGAACTAACCGGAATTTGTACCCTATCGCGTTTAAACGTTATCGAGGTTACGATATCTGAACGTGTGGATAATCCATCTGTTCCGTTGAATTGGTATGTTATTGAAGAAACACATATCGATAGCATTGTCATTTGGCAAACGGAAACAGGTGAAATATTCCAATCAATTCCCAATATGCCACCATTGAAGCTATGTGATTCTCTTTCAGAGTACATTGATTTATGAACACATCATAGATTCGGTACAACCGATCAAGTTAAACCTGAAGGTTTCTGAAAAGAACAGCTCATCGAAAAAATTGAACTTTATGTTGAAGAGGTTCATAAATAAGCATCCACAGTATTTATTATTTGACGCAATAATTTGCAAGCGATATAGATGTATATCGACATATATCGATGTGTTTTTTGCGCTTATGCGCAAAAAACACTGAATCGAAAAATTGAATGAAGTCAAAACAGAAATAATATTCTAATATATTTTGCTTCGAGTATGACAACTCACCGGGAAAAACCGTGTCTTTTAAAATCATTGGTTTACAGTCTATTAACATAACAAAATACTTTAGAGAAAGATAGAAATATGGAAAAAGGTAATGTATTAGTAATTGGTAATTCTGGCGTTGGTAAATCCACCCTAATTAATTCAGTTCTTGGTGAAGATCGTGCCAAAACTGGTTTTGGCACTTCTGGCTCAACTGGAGAATTAAAGATTTATCAAAATGATGTTGTTCCGTTTCGTCTTATCGATACAGTTGGATTTGAACCATCATGGTTGAAAAGTAGAATGGCAATTAAAGCAGTAGAAAAATGGTCGAAAAAGAGTGTCAAAGAAGGAAACAAGGATACACAGATAAATGTGATCTGGTTTTGCATTGAAGGAACATCAAGCAAGTTATTCCCGGAAACAATAAATAACCTTTCTAAGGCCACAAAAATGTGGCCATCGATTCCCGTTATTGTTGTTATCACAAAATCCTACTCTGTTCCTGATCGCATTAAGAATACCGAAATGGTGCATAATGCTTTTGCGAAGCAGAATCGCAATTCAATTAATCTTAAGAAAGTCATCCCTGTCGTAGCAGAAACATTTACAATCAATGACAATGCGTACGCGGCACCAGAAGGAATTACTGACTTATTGGAAGCCACAAATGAGTTGCTGCCAGAAGGAATGAAGGCTGCTAAAATAGATATTGCACAATTTATCCTCGATCGTAAAAGAGTTTTTGCCCATAGTATTGTTGGGGTTGTTACAGCTGGGGCAGTTGTTGTGGGAGCTGTATCGCTTCCTTTTTCCGACGGATTAATTTTAGGTCCAACAGAAACCGGTTTAATTTATGGGCTTTCTCAAATTTATGGAATCAAAAAAGACGAGAAATCGAAGGATTTTTTTGATTCAATTATAAATGTCGGGACAGCAAGCATTGCCGCTAAAACTGCAATCAGCGCAATTAAAGCAATTCCAGGAATAAACATTGGAGCAGCCGTGTTGAATGCGATTATCGCTGGAAGCATCGTCGCTGCTTTGGGCGAAGGATCAATTTATGCGTTTGAACAGGTTTACTTGGGGAAGAAAACCGTTGAAGATATTGAATGGGTGAAAAACCTTTTGAATTCAAGACTATCAAATCAGTTCATTGACAAGGTTATGGAGGTCATCAAGAATCTTTCGGATAAATCCGACAAGGATTCCATAATTAAAGCAATTCTGGATTTATTTTCATCTTCAAAAAAATAAAGATAGTAAAGAATACCTGAATTTTGAAATTACTGCCCATGAAAGTTTTTTGCTTCTTATTCATCGATTGTGATGATACCAGAGCGGAAAGGTTGTTAGGCACCTATAAATGGTCTGAGACTAAGAATTTTATTGAATTCAATCCTTATACGGAATATAAAGATTCGTCAAATTGCCTTTTAATACGACTAACTGATACTAATTTGGGGCTGATTGAAAACTTGATAACTCAAATATTGAGCGTAAAAATGTCTTTATTTTGTTATAAGCTCGATACTTAGGATGCAATTTTCGAATTGCTGCGAAAACGAATCAGGGATTGACCATTGGCAGAATCTGTGACCAGGTAAACCCGCCGTCTTCGGTTTTTACCATGGCATTTCTGCCCTGATATTCCACAATCCCCCAACCTATGACCGGTGTAATAAAATGCAGTTTACTTTTCCAGGCAGTGCGGGAGATGACATTCCAGTCGACACCGCCGTTGCTGGTATAAAGTATTTCATAATCCGAAGTTGCTCCCGGATCTGCAAGCTGAGAATACCACCCCTGGTAAATTCCGTAGAATTCGAGAGAACCATCTGCTTTGGGAAGCTGCATTGTCCGCCAGGATTTTCCCGCATCATAGGTCCAATAAATCACCGATAATGCCTTTTCAAGGGAACCGCCGGTGCAAGTCATTTTCGTCCAGGCATATTGATATTGAAAATCGACAAATTTTGGAGTGGTTAAAGAACATGTATAGGCGCCGCTGGAAAACAAATCGGTGGGAATGTTGTCACCTTCCGGTTTTGGAAGATTTACTTTCGTCCAGGTGTTACCGCCATCCGTCGTCTGCCATAAAAATGTGTCAGGCTCATCGCGTGAGTTACTGCCGCTGATCCAACCTTCCAACGCATTCCGAAAAACAGCGCCATTTTTTCCACCTTTAGACGGAAGATTAATCGAATCGGATGAGACTCGCAGCGTCCAGCTTTCACCGCCATCATGGGTAGTATATAAACCAATATATTCGCGATCCTGATTCTTACCTAAATTGGCGAAAATCCATCCTATGGATGCATCGATAAAACCGATTGCGGCATTATTAAAATATTGGATGGTATAACCGGTAACCGGCAATTTTGAAGAATTCCACGTTACACCACCATCCGCTGTCATCCAAACATCCATCCCTGTTTGCGGTGTCCACTGATTGGTTTCCCAAAATAGTATCCATGCTCGATTCGCATCTAAAAAATAAGTGGAAATTTCTACATCTTTCCCCACATTTGCATAAATTGCTTCATAAGGCGTTACATTCTTCCAATTGACTCCTCCATCGGAGGTTCTGACAACAATTTTTCCTTCACCCTGGGGAATTTTTCCGATACCCCACCCTTCAGCGCCATTAATCATTACCAGATCAAGAATGTCAATTGCAGTCATTTGCAAAATCTGTGTCGGCGCAAGATGAATAGGCGGCGTATTCGTGATTGCTGGTTCGGGTGGATTTGTCTGCCGCATCACGATTGTCGGTGTCGTATAAACGGTTGGTGAAGGAATTGTTGGAATGATCGGCTGCAGATCAAATATTCGGACCTTACAACCGGAAATTGAAATGGTAAATAAGACAACGAACAAAAAAAAGCTTAAAGGTTTATGAAGACAAAGGTATTTCTTTGCAATATCTTTTTTGATAAATAATTTACGGGAAGCAAGGATGGCTCCTGCAAACTGAATTTTGAGAAATTTTCGTCGGGATTTAATCGGATCAACCGTTTTTATCAACTTGATATTATTCATAGCGGCCATCTTTTCTATGAACTTCAAGAATCACAATTTTCGTTGAATGATTAAATGGAGCTGGGTCTGCCGGCATATGTTCCTGGTTGAATTCCCCTCCAAAAAAAGAGGTTGGCACAGGGATGAAGTCTTTGATTTGTACAAAGCTATCTGTGCAGATTTTCTCCAATTGGGCTAAGTACTCCTTGCCGGAAAGGAATAAGGCGTTATTGATCGTAATAATATTTCCGCCCTCTGCAACTAAGGGGCGAATTTTATTGATCAATTTGATTCCATTTTGCAGCTGATCGACAATTCCGTCATCCGTCTTTGAAAAGAAAGGCGGATCGATAATCACAGTATCAAACAAATTGTTATTTTGTCGTAAATCGGAAGCAACCCGAAAAAAATTGCCGGGAATTATCCGATATCTTTTTGGATCGATTTGATTGATTTTTGCTGTCTCCGAGAAAATTTGCAGAAAATGAGGATTCAGATCAGTTTGGATTACGAATTTCGCATTGCCAGCTAAAGCAGCCATTCCCAAACTGCCCGTGTAAGCAAATGTATTGAAAACCCTTTTACCGGCAGCGTTTTCTAACAGCCATTTTCGGAGAAGACTGCTGTCCAGGTAAAAACTGCAATCCCGATTTAGCTGCAAATTGATTTTATAACGAGTGTCCCATTCAGCAATCTCAACATCTGGCTGATTCCCAAATAATATTGTTCCCTGTTGCTTTTTCGGGTTTTTTGAAAAACGTTCCTTCAGCAGGATACATTTCAAGTCGGGGATCCAGTTTGCTGCATCTTCACCGATTGCAGTACTCAATGGATAAGCGTTTCCCTCCGTTTTATTGAAAGAGTGAATTACGAGTGTGCGACCATAAAGATCGATCGATATTTCCGGGAAACCTTCTGTAAAACCGTTGAATATTCTTAAAGCATTTTTTCCGTTTTCAAAAATTTGTTTTTCTCTTTTGAGAAAAGCTTTATGAAAAAGTTGTGAAAATGAAAGATTGTAAGAAGTTACTTGATCCATGTGATTTTCATTAAGCAAAAAAATCTCATTCACATGACAGAATGAGATTTTGACAAGTTACGGGATCGGAAAATTAGAATCGGAGGCTGGATAAAAGCATCGAAAATACAAGGAGTAAAGCGATGACAATCCCTATAATACTCATTGTACGGGCTCTTTTTTTCTGAGCATTCTTTTGCTGATTTTTTTCGCGTTGAATCTTGTCCTGTTTTGTTACTTTCTTGTTCATTATGTTACCTCTGGATTATCGATTTCATCATCCCTTTAATGATTTCTGCGAAAAAATTCCCTGAAGGTCATAATCGGGATATGTTTTTTGGGAGAGTGCATCAGTCTTATAGTTCAATGAATAAAGGCAGCTTATTTTGAGCTCGCAACCGGTTCGGCAGATTTTGCTGCAGTCGACTGAGGAATATTGGCGCTTTCTGTTTTCACAGTTTTCTCAGCTTTCTTGCCAGTATCCGTCTTTTTTTCCGTTTCAGCAGCAGATCCGTCATGATTATTACCTGAAGATGTCATTCCAGAAGGAGAGCGGTGATCTGTCGCATAAAAACCGGATCCTTTGAAAACAATTCCTACCGGGGAATAGACTTTTCTTAAGGTCATTTGTTTACACCGCGGACATACTTTTAATGCATCTTCCGAAAAATGTTGAAATACTTCGAATTTATTATTGCAATTATCACATTCATACGTGTAAGTTGGCATTTGTTCTTCCTCAATATAAGTTCACACTTTGTATATTCTGACCCCTAATCATACCAGCCAATTGTTTGAAAAACATTAACGGCGCAGCAGAAATCTATTAAGAATCTATACAACCTAAAATTATATCAAAGTTTTTTGCCGATTTCCTTCCAGGTTTCAAATTCGCTGTCACCATCCAGGTCACCGGTGAAGAAATAGCCATCTCCATCCAACCAGTTTTTATAATTGAAGAAGAACATACCGTCGATACCCATTTTTATTGGATATTTATTTGTCGCGACATACCGCTCCATGGTTTCATCCCAGAGATAAAACTCTCCTTTAACTTGAAACTTAGCGTTTTTAAATTTTGAAGCGTTCTCTTCGTTTGCAGCGGTAATCCAAATTCCGACTTGACTGTAATCATAATCATGGAATATTACAAAATCGATCGGTTCTTTGATTTTTTCATCACCATCGAACGCAGTGAAGAATTTCAAGTTATACTCACCGTTTTTATCCGAAATTGTGAATTCGATTTCTGGTAAATGCGCAGGGTCGGACATGATTTCAAACGCTTCATATTCCACATCATTGTTTTCCCTATGTACCGGCGGATTATAAACGAAATTGGGTTCTTTGTAAGACTCCAATACGTTTCTTAGTTTAAGCACCGTCCCCGGAGAAGTGATCTCAGCATCAAAAACGGCCTGATTGCTCCTTTCTTCGGGAGAGTTGATCCAAAGATAATACTTCAAGTCCGTTGGAAGCAGTGCTGACGATCGATAGACAGACCGGGTTACCGTTACACCAGGAATACTGTCATATTTTGTATCGCTCTCCCAGTCATATCCGGCTTTTTGATCAGCATCTGTTTCGACATAAATATTGATGTCTTTATCAACATAAATTTTATTGTAACTATTCTTATCCGTATTATTGTCTGGTTTCGGTGTCGGAGTTGATGGTATCGGTTTAGGAGTAGCAGTCGAAATTCGCTGCGGTTCAAATTCAGTTTGTTCAGTTGGCTGAACCGTATCTGGAAATAACCAAGGCATCAGCAAATCATAGATAGAAGATGATGATTCTGAGTCATCCGGTGATTTGGATGAATCCTGTTCATCAGGAAACAACCATGGACCAAAAATATCGTAAATGGAATCCGATGAGGAGCTGTCTTCGTCAGGAGTTTCAACGTCAGGATTTATCCATGGGATTGATACATCCGGGATCGAATCGGGAATGTCGGCTCCCGAGTCCTCCGATGAAGAAGCCGGGCAAAAATCGCAATCGAATTTTCCCAATCTGGAATCAACAGGAGAAAGCTGAAAAGGATTCTTATTTCCTTTTCCATCGTAGACATCTTGCTGCATTCCAGCCATTGTCGCACCGGAGTAAGACCAGGAATTCTTTTTGGTATCGACTGTAATATATCGTTCCTCATCCGGGTAGTTATTGTCATAAACCATAATCCAATAGATTCCGTTACCTCGTTCTTCGACCGCATAGGCAGTAATCGCATGTCCGCCCGTCAGATTCTTTTTGAAAATTCCGATGGGAACAGTTCTGTTTGGATCTTTTTTAAACCATTTAATCAGTGTTTCTAATTGCGTATTTGGATCTTCCTCGATTAGATGCCCATCCATAAACCATTGCGTGGCAAACCAGTAAGCCAATTCCCTTTGCAGTGGTGAATTATTTTCTAATTGAAGATTGTTGACTTTTTTTGCGCCAAAGTCTTCAGGTTTTTTGATCCCGTCATAAAAAAGTGTGCTAAGGACAGCCATTCCTTCGCAATGTCCTCCGGACATCGTCCGATTGACTTCATCCATCCAGCTTTTCGCTACTTTCAGCAGTGTACAACTGCCATCCGCATTTATTTTTTTGCACACCTGATCGCCAAACATTCGACGCATTTCAATCGAGGTCAAGTTCTGCACTGAGGAACATGACCAGAAATTACTGCAGATCTGACCGCCATAGTTCTCAAATCCAAAGCCGTCAGCCTCGGGACGGAATCCTGTGTCTACATCGTAGTTTTTGGCGGAGACTGCTGAAAAAGCAATTCCGATCAATAAAAGAAAAGCGCACAGCAAGAATAATTTGTGTTTCATTTTCACCATCCTGTTTTCGCACTGCGAATCAAAGTCATCTCATTTGATCGAAGGGCAATTCCAAATTCCGAGTTACTGGTTTTAGCCCAGAGTTATGCTTGTTTCCAACTCAAAATCACCATCAGCATCTTGCTCGATCGTCAAAATTCCGCTGTCCTGCCAGTCTAAATAATTGATATAAAAAGCTCCGTTTACATCCAGTTCAATTGGATTATCCGGGTTTGTGGATATTTGTTTTTCTCCATTCTCATCATAGATGAAAAATTCACCGCTGATCAGGAAAGAAGTGTCTTTAAACATTTCAGTTTCAGCATCATCCGCTGCATAAATTTCAATTCCTAACTGACCTGAGTCATAATCATGATAGATCAGAAAATCGATATTGTTTTCGATTTCTTGACTGCCATTAAATTCGGTTTGAAATGCAAACCGATATTCACCAAATTCATCACTGATGACGAATTCAACACCTGGCAGGTAAGCAGGCGATGCAACCACTTCAAATGATTCATAACGAACATCATTTTCTTCATCATAGGTTGGAGGCGTATAAACAAAATTGGGGTATTCGTAGGATTCCAAAACATCCGTCAAATAGAGAATTGTTCCGGGCGAAGTGATATCGACATCGAATGTTGTCCATTCTTCTTTTTCCGGAGAATTCATCCATAAGTAATAAACCAGATCCGTTGGCAGTTTTGCTGTGCTGCGCTGCATGGATCTTTTAATTTCGACGTTAGGAATTTGATCATAATTTTTCTCGTCTTCCCAATCGTAGCCGGATTTTAGACCGTCTTCTGTTTCAATATAGATATTAATAGCGGAGTTTACACCGATTTTATTAAAATCGATTTCCGGATTGCCCCAAAGATCTGGCGCCCCAACTTCCCAGGCTGAATCATCTTGCCAGGGACTTTTCTGTGGTGTCGCTGTCGGTCTACCCCAGGGACTGACTGGTTTCGTCGGTTCGCTTTCGGTTTGATCCCACGGTGACGGTCTGACTGGCATTGCTGTTGGACTTTCTTGCGTTGATTCAGCATCGGCGCCTCCTCCCCATGAGGACGCGGAAATTGCGGGGCAGAAATCGCATTCAAATTGTCCCAGGCGGGAATCTATCGGAGCAAGTTGAAAAGGATTTGTATTCCCTTCTCCATCGTAAAGATCCTCAGCTAAATCGGACATTGTCGCCCCTGAGTATTGCCATGAATTTTGTTCTGTATCGATGATGATATAGCGTTCTTCATCCGGATAATTATTGTCATAAACCATAATCCAATAAATACCGTCATCCTTTTCTTCAATTGCATATGCAGTAATCGCATGGCCATCGCTGAAATCTCGTTTGTAAATACCAATCGGGATTAATATGTTCGGATTGCTTTGATATGCATCAATCAGCCTTTGAAGCTGTGAATTTGGATCCTCTTCAATTAAATGGTCATCCATATACCATTGTGTTGCATACCAGTAGGCAATTTCATTTTGGAGGGCTTTATTTCCCTTCAGGTTGAGATCATGTACGGATGAATCGCCAAAAGTGATCGGATTCTTCATTCCGGCATAAAAAAGCGAACTCAAAACCGCCATACCCTCGCAATGGCCATTCTCCATGGACTCATTGACCTCGTCCATCCAGCTTTCTGCTACTTTCAATAGTTCACAGCTGCCGTCGATGTTCAATTTGCGGCATACCTGATCGCCAAACATTCTCCGCATTTCGACTGAAGTGAGATTTTCAATGGAAAATGTCTGATTGCAATAGGAATCACTGCATCCGTAATTTCCATAGTTTTCAAAACTGAATCCATTGATATTCGGTCTGAAACCAGTATCGATATCATAATGAGTCAAAGTCTGATTTGCAGATACTATTTGACTGCCGAATAATAAAACGATGAGGAATGAAAGCAACATGACTGATTTCGATTTCATGAGATCTCCTGTGTATAATTGAGGATTATACCGTTTTTCTTTGAGCAGGAAAATTTTCAAAATTCTTTTTGTAAAATATTATTGAAAATTCACTTTGAAAACAGATAGTTCCATTAATTCCTTATTGTGAATTTTCTGAATTGGCGGAAAAGATAAAAAAATTCAATGTATCATAGTATGATTGATTCACAAGAATTGACTAGTGGTTTGAATTATGAAAAGAATTATTTGTAGTTATGCTGTTTTACGTACTGCGCAAAAACAGCATAACTACTTTTTTTTTATAATTATAAAATTTTTTCAAATTTCGAATTACAAATTTTTCTAAATAATTCTTGTGAAAAAACTCTGAATCATGAAATGAAAATATTTTTCGAATGATTCATATTCATGATTTTTTTCAGAATTGTAAGAGTTATCCAGGCATCACAAAGGAATCCCTATTGTTTTGTACTTTCTTTATTAACGAAAATTTTTGAGGAATTTAAAACATGTATGATTTTTTCCGAAAACAAAGTGTTCTGGTCAGCATATTTCAATTTTTAATTATTTTTATAGTCGGAATAAGTATTTTTGATGATTATGGTATTCATGTCGATGAATTAGCTGAGCGAAATACAGGTTTGATTACACTTAAATATGTATTAAACGACGTATTAAAAGTTCCTTCATTACCCGAGGAATTGTTATTAACGCAAGATTTATTATCCTATAAAGACAAAGATTATGGCGTAGTGTTGCAAATGCCAACCGTCCTTTTTGAATATTTTATGAATTTTCGATTTGATGAGAAAACCATATTCAAAATTAGGCATTTTTGGCTTTTTATAAATTTTTACGTAGCAACAATATTTTTTTATATGTTCATTAAAAAGCGATTTCAAAATCCTTTTTTTTCAATCATTGCCGTCATCTTCCTTGTTCTGTCTCCCCGAATTTTTGCTGATGCTTTTTATAACAATAAAGATTTGCTATTCTTATCCTGGTTCATCATTTCATTGTATTTTTTTGTGCAGTTTATTTATTCTTCGACGATTTTAAATGGCTTCTTCCTGAGTATTACCATTGCATTATCATCGAACATACGAGTTGTCGGATTGATGATTTTATTTTTTTCCTGTTTATTCCTTTTGATTAAATTGATCAGAAAAAAAATCAAATTCAGCCGATTTATTCTATTAGCTTGCTTATTGATTGGAGTAACAGTGTCCCTTTGGATCCTCTTTTTACCGGCATCCTGGGAGAATCCAGCTAAGTATTTACTTAACGTGTTTAAAAGTTTCTCAAATTTTGACCATATCGAACCAGAAGTATATTTTGGAAAATTAGTGCCAAGTGATGCATTACCGTGGCACTATATCCTGGTATGGATCGGGATTACTACACCGATATTGTATTTATTTTTATTTCTCATCGGTCTTGTTTTTATAGTTTTTGTTGGGGAAAAGAAATTTTCTGAAGACTTTTTTCTTGATATCTGTATGCTATCGATGTTCTTGATACCAATCATAAGTGCCATTTTATTCCATTCCACATTATATAACGGTTGGCGGCATCTGTATTTTATTTATGTTCCCTTTCTATATATCGCTATTTACGGTTTTAAAAATTTATTGCATTCCAAATTTCATTTGATCAAACTGATTATCGGAACAGTGACATTCCTTTCACTTACCATAACGCTGATATGGATGATCAGGAATCATCCGTACCAAATGGTTTATTTCAATTTTTTAGCAAGAGAATATGCTGAAAATAATTTCGAGAAGGACTATTGGCGTTTGTCTTCAAGCGAATGTTTGAAATTTATTGTCGCCCAGGACAATAATTTACGAATCGATATCAGTGATTATGATGCAGTACTGCATGTTGCAAAATATGCTCTTCCAATCCAAGATCGTAATCGATTGTCAACAACATCCTATGGGTTTGGTGGTCATCCGTCAAAATATGTAATTGCTAATTATACGAATACTATTGGAAATGAACTGCAGTTCCCTTTTTACACGCCGATTTATCATATAACTGTAGATCAAATGAAAATAGCTTCTGTCTTTCAAAGGGATCACACCGATGAACTGTGGTCACAAGATATGGTGACAGCAAGCAGAACTAATGTTAACGATAGCGAATCCCATTATGCATATGATGGTGACTTGAGTACAGGTTGGACAACAGGCAAATTACAAAACAATAATGATTATTTGGATCTGCAATTTAATGCTTTCTATTCTTTAGATGGGATCACTTTTTATTTAGGAACAGATGATAATGAATGCCCATGGTCTTTACAACTTTTTTCCTCAGAGGATGGAATTTCATGGGAGCCCATCGAAATTACTTATCGTGGAGTATCTGACTATAAATTTATTAAGACAAAGACCAAATATTTACGACTAAAAAACTCGGAACCTTCCAAAGAGCATTCTTGGGCTGTCTATGAATTATTATTTCATGGAACACGAGAAACGGACTGATAGAATCATATTTTTTGTCGTAAGGGCAAAACCTCATCAATCTTTCTAAGGAGAGCAAATAAAAAGAAATGTCAAAAAATGAAATAGCCAAACAAAGAATTTTCTTGGTTTTATGCTTTGTTTTGATCTTCATCATCGGTTTATTGATTTATGATGATTATGGTGTGAGTGTTGATGAGTTGAAACAGGTCGATGCCGGACATGTGATTTATAAGTATGTATCCGAACTGTTTAAAATAAATAACACAGATTTTAGTGATTTGCCGGACATTCACAATTATTACAACAAGTATTATGGCCAGGCTGTTACATTTCCAACAGTAATCCTTGAAGCAATAAAAGGATTCTCGATGGATACTAGCACGATTTTACGAGTGCGTCATCTTTGGAATTTTTTAAACTACTACTTTGCAATTCTTTGTTTTTCCTTATTAATTCATAAACGGTTTTCTGATTGGAAAGTGACTATTACGGGTATTGTCATATTAATCCTGTCTCCGCGAATATTTGCGGATGCTTTTTATAACGATCGAGACCTCATGTTCTTATCCTGGTTTATGATTACGATGTTTTTATTGAACTGTTTTATCAATAAATCCTCCATTTGGTTTAGCATTCTCCTAGGAATTTCAATTGCCATATCAATCACGATCCGTTATTTTGGACTTTGTTTTATTATTCCGTTGATTATCTATGCCTTTTCAACCGGAAAAAAATGCATAAGAAAAATTGTGGTTATTCTGATAACTTGTATCCTAACCTGGTATTTACTGACACCGGTTGCATGGGAAAATCCGGTCAAAGTATTCTCCGCTGCGATAGAAAATTTCGTATTTTCTCATCAAAGACTTTCTGAAACGAAAGGGACAGGTATTACCTTATTCATGGGAAAATGGGTTTTAGAGTCTGACCTGCCCTGGTATTATTTGCCGGTATGGATAGTTATCACAACACCGATGGTATATATTCTTTTGTTTATTAGTGGTATTTATACTTTTTTACGAGATAAATCCAAAAAGGTTTTTGAAAAGAATCATATACTTGACTACTCACAAATTATCATTTTGATCTTAACTCTGACAACTATAATGGTATTTCGACCGGTTCTCTATAATGGCTGGCGGCACTTTTATTTCCTCTATTGTCCGATAGTGTATTTTTCGTTGTATGGTTTTTCAGTAATAGCTAAAAGAACTTCCAGAAGTATAAGAATTGGTCTATATATGCTACTGATCGTATCATTTCTTACTACTGGTTCGTGGATGATCAGGAATCATCCGTACCAAATGGTTTATTTCAATTTTTTAGCAAGAGAATATGCTGAAAATAATTTCGAGAAGGACTATTGGAGTTTGTCTTCAAGCGAATGTTTGAAATTTATTGTCGCCCAGGACAATAATTTGCGAATCGATATCATTGATTATGATGCAGTACTGTATGTTGCAAAATATGCTCTTCCAATCCAGGATCGTAATCGATTGTCAACAACATCCTATGGGTTTGGTGGTCATCCGTCAAAATATGTAATTGCTAATTATACGAATACTATTGGAAATGAACTGCAGTTCCCTTTTTACACGCCGATTTATCATATAACTGTAGATCAAATGAAAATAGCTTCTGTCTTTCAAAGGGATCACTCCGATGAACTGTGGTCACAAGATATGGTGACAGCAAGCAGAACTAATGTTAACGATAGCGAATCCCATTATGCATATGATGGTGACTTGAGTACAGGTTGGACAACAGGCAAATTACAAAACAATAATGATTATTTGGATCTGCAATTTAATGCTTCCTATTCTTTAGATGGGATCACCTTTTATTTAGGAACAGATGATAATGAATGCCCATGGTCTTTACAACTTTTTTCTTCAGAGGATGGAATTTCATGGGAACCCATTGAAATAACTTATCGTGGAGTATCTGACTATAAATTTATTAAGACAAAGACCAAATATTTACGACTAAAAAACTCGGAACCTTCCAAAGAGCATTCTTGGGCTGTCTATGAATTATTATTTCATGGAACACGAGAAACGGACTGACAAAGTCATATTTTTTATCGAAAAAGCAAAACCTTATCAATTTTTATAAGAAGAGCAAGTATACAAAATGTCAAAAAATGGAATAACTAAACAAAGAATTTTCATGATTTTATGCTTTGCTTTAATCTTCATCATCGGTTTATCGATTTATGACGATTATGGCATGAGTATTGATGAAGTATTTGAAAGGAATACTGGATTAATTACCCTGAAGTACGTATTAAAAGAAAAATTGAATATTGAATCATTGCCTGAGCAAATCGAAAATGCAGGTGACTTATTATCCTATGAAGATAAAGATTATGGCGTTTTGCTGCAAATGCCCGTTTTACTTTTCGAATACGCGAATCAGTTTCGATTCGATTTGAATACCGTGTTTCGGATTCGGCATCTATGGATTTTTCTGAATTTTTTTATTGCTTTAGTCTGTTTCTGCAAAATGACTCAAAGAAGATTTTCAAGTTGGACTTTATCGTTTCTTGGCGTTGTCTTTTTAATCATATCGCCGCGAATTTTCGCGGATGCATTCTACAACATCAAGGATTTGATGTTCTTTTCGTGGTTTACGATTACGTTGTTCATCTATATCGAATTCATTCTTTCGCCAGGAATTCTCCATTGTCTTCTCCTGGCGTTGGTCATCGCGATTTCATCGAATGTCCGGATTATCGGAATCATCGTTTTACCGTTTTCCTGTTTTTATCTGCTTTTTTTATTCATCAGAAAACGGATTCGTTTATCCCAGCTACTCGTTAAGGCTGCTTTGTTGATTGGAGTGACTGTCTTTTTCTGGATATTATTTCTGCCGGCTTCATGGGACAATCCGATTCGTTTTTTAATGGATTCTTATCAGCACTTCAGTCGATATGATTTTGATCTTCAAGAATTGTATTTTGGGAAACTCATTCCAAGCAATGCCAAACCCTGGCATTACTTGCCGGTTTGGATTGGGATTACAACTCCAATTATTTATTTGGTTCTCTTTTTTTTGGGAATCTTTTCATTTTTTCAACAACAAAAAAAGTTAAAAATTGAAAATCGCTGGATTGATCTCAGCTTCATCTGCTTTTTATTGATTCCAATCTTGATCGCAATTCTTAAAAAATCTACACTATATAACGGCTGGCGTCATTTCTATTTTATTTATTGCCCATTTATGTATTTCGTTTTATACGGATTTTTATTTATTAAAAATGTATCCAAACAGCGGTTCCGTTATCCTCTATATGCTGCATGTCTGTTTTCGTTGCTTATCAACGCCAGATGGATGGTCATCAATCATCCATATCAGATGATTTATTTTAATGAACTGATCAGGAATTCAGCGGATGTACTCTTTGAACGCGATTATTGGGCTTTATCGACGCGGGAAAGCCTGGAATTTTTATTAAAATATGAGAAAGATCCTGCATTATTCGTCGGGGATTATCAATCATCGATCGATTTTACCCAATATTCACTCAGGAAGAAAGATCGAGATCGGTTGATTATTAAACAATATCGAAAAGGGGTACAACCTCCAGCATATCTGGCTGCAAATTACTCTCGAATAATTGGTAATGATTTGAATTTTCCATTTTATGATCGAATTTATAACGTCAAAGTGGATGATATGATCCTTTCTTCTGTATACCAGCGCAGCGTTGAAGATGAATTACCTGCCGGAAATATTGTATTTCATATACAAACAAATATTCATCAGGATATTGCAGCGAATCTGTTTGATAACGATTTCAGCACTGCATGGACTACTGGAAGACTTCAAAACAATTCGGATTATCTGGAAATTGAATTTAAAAATCCTGTCACTTTGTGGGGTATGACCTATTATTTGGCAAGTGATGAGACCGATTTTCCCCGTTCATTGCAAATGTTTTCTTCGATGGATGGAATTCTATGGGAACCCATAGATATCGTCAGCGAGGATTTGACCGATTATACTTTTAATCAAAAACAGATGAAGTTTCTAAAAATGAAAAACACGGAACAATCCGATCGCTTTTTGTGGTCGATGACTGAATTAGTTTTCCATGGAAGTACACAGGATTGATATGGAAACAATACTATCGCTCTATGATAAACAAAAAAGGACATTGAATGGGACTGATACAGCAATTCGCTGGATCAATTCTTCTCTGACCTGTCAGCAGATTACCTGGGATGAAATCGAGAAGGAAAGCAATCGACGAGCTGCCTTTCTGGCGAAAAAGCAATGCCAACAAGGTGATCACGTCTTTATTTTTCTGCAATCCTCTCCGGAAATCTGGTTCTTTTTCCTCGGAGCTTTAAAGTGCGGCGCTGTCCCTTGTGTTTTATTCCCGAATTTTGGAGAGGATGCGATTCGATCCAGATTGATCATCGGAAAGGCTGCGTATCTGATCACTGATTCATCTTTTGCAAAATTCGAAGAATTATTTCTATCGATTCCAACGATTCGTACAATTGTGTATATTGATGGTGCGGAAAAACCGCTGCCAAAACATGAAAGACTTCATCACTTTGATAGAGAATCTACCATCATCCCTGATAATTTCTTTTCAACAATCGTAAATCCGGATGATCCTGCTTTTATGGTATTTACATCGGGATCTACCGGATTCCCGAAGGCTGTGATTCATGCGCATCGAATCGCTGAATCCATACAGCGGAGCATGCGGAACGTACTTCAAATTGGAAAGGATGATCTGTTTTGGTGCACGGCTCATCCTGCCTGGATTACCGGAACCGTTTACAGTATTTTAGGTCCTCTGCTCTGTGGAATCGAATCGGTACAGTATTCAGGTAATTTCCATGCAAAACGCTGGATGCCCATTCTTCAGAATCAAAGAGTAGCTGTCTGGTATTCGGCTCCAACGGCTTTTCGGTCTTTAATGCAAGAATCACCGGATTTCTACAAAGAATATGATTTCAGCGCTCTAAAAGAAATATTCAGTATTGGTGAACCATTAAATCCGGTTGTGTTTTTTTGGGGGAAAGCAATTTTCAATCGTGACATTCATGATACCTGGTTTCAGACAGAAGCTGGAACGATCCGAATTGCCAACATCCCTGGAAACGCCATTAAACCTGGATTTATGGGAAAAGCTGTCGATGACGCTTTTCCTGTAATTCTGAATGAGCATAATCAATCAGTTCCTCCCAATGAGGTTGGCAGGTTATGTCTTAAAGAAGGTTGGGAATCCTGCTTTATTGATTATTTTGAACAGCGATCTGCATTCGCTTCAAAATTCCAATCCGGTTATTATGAAACCGGAGATTTGGCTTATCAGGATGATGAGGGTTATTTTTGTTTTGTGGGTCGGGATGATGATGTGATTAATACTTCCGGCCATCTGGTCGGTCCCTTTGAAGTAGAAAGCGTATTGCTGTCTCAGGATGAAATCGCTGATGTCGGTGTTGTGGCAGCGCCGGATGATCTCTTGTATGAGAAAGTGGCAGCTTTCATTGTTCTTAAAAATGGTTTTATATGGAATGACAAACTGGAAAGTAAAATGCGGATTGCAGTGACCAGCCACCTATCTCCGATAGCCACGCCAAAATTATTTATCATTGTTGATGAGATCCCAAGAAATAATGCCGGCAAAATCCTGAGGAATGTGCTGCGAGAACGACTAAAAACATAGCAGTATGATGGCTGAGTGCTCATTGAGATGAGAATCCTGATTCATTCCACCTGAGAAAATTCTGCGCGATTTTCACTGAATCAGTCCAAATGAAAAAACATAAAAAATGGCTCGATTTTATGTCGAGCCATCTTTTATTCAGTTATTTTTCGTCCCTATCTTTTCGGAAACGAGTCATTTCTTCTGCGATCTTTGCTTCGATCGCCTCCGCTGTGTCCACCTCCGCTACGGCCTCCGCGATCATTTCTGTCGCCGCTGCCATTTCGGCTGCCGCCTGATTTCTTTGAATCAGCGGCGATGGCTTGTTCCAGCGTCCATCCTTCCAGGACTGCCTGACGAGAAAGTCGGATTTTGCCGTTATCATCAATTCCGGTCACCATGACGGTTAATTCGTCTCCGACTGAAACAATATCCTCGACTTTGTTGACTCTCTCAGAATCAAGCTGAGAAATGTGTACCATTCCGTCTACATTGGGAAGAATTTCGACAAAAGCGCCAAAATCTGCTGTACGGACAACTTTGCCTGTGTAAATATTGCCTAAAACTGCAGTTTCAATCATCGATAAAATCTGATCACGCGCGGTTTCAGAATCACCGGAATTCGCTGCTGAAATATAAACCAACCCATTATCATCGATATCGATTTTTGTATTGGTATTTTCCTGTAACGCTCGTATATTTTTTCCGCCTGGTCCAATGATTGCGCCAATTTTTTCAATCGGAATCTGCACCGATGTAATTCTGGGAACGTGCGGTTTCAAGTCCGGATTGGGACGAGGAATCACTTCCAGGATTTTTTCTAAAATCAGTTTCCGTCCTTCTCTTGCCTGAGCTAACGCTTTGGTCATGATTTCTGTGGTAATTCCACGGATCTTGATATCCATTTGCAGAGCGGTAATTCCTTTTTCTGTACCGGTCACTTTGAAATCCATATCGCCAAGATGATCTTCAGCGCCCTGAATATCTGTCAGAATGACATAATTATCACCTTCTTTGATCAATCCCATGGCGACACCGGTTACTGGTGCCTTGATCGGTACACCCGTATCCATCAATGCCAATGTCGATCCACAGACGGATGCCATCGAGCTGGAACCATTTGAGCTTAATACTTCCGAAACAAGCCGGATTGTATAAGGAAACTCTTCTTCACTTGGAATTACTGGAACTAAAGCGCGTTCAGCCAATGCACCGTGACCGATTTCTCGTCGGCTTTGTCCGCCTAACTTCTTGGTTTCGCCAGTACAAAATGGCGGGAAGTTGTAATGATGCATATACCGTTTGTTGTCAATTGGAGAAAGCGTATCGATTTCCTGGGCATCCCGAGGCGTGCCAAGGGTGGCAATTGTTAGAACCTGCGTTTCTCCGCGAGTAAATAATCCGGTTCCATGAGCCCGAGGAAGAACACCGACCTCGCACCAGATTGGACGTACTTCGGTCAAATCGCGGCCATCAGGTCGCAAATGGCGATCCAGGATTCGGCTGCGAACCACTTTTTTGTATGCCTCTTCAAAGGCTTCTGCATATTGAGCTGCTTTTTCCTCATCTTCACCGGCAAAAAATTCGATGGTATCATTTTTGAGATCTTTCAATCCATCAGCAAGTTCTGCCTTTGTATGCGGTGAATCCAGCAGGTTTTCCATTGCCAGATTATATTTTTCGAATACAGCATCGATGGATGCTGGATCAATCGAGAACCGCGTAACTTCGCGTTTTGGTTTGCCAATTTCTGCAGCCATTCGCAGCTGAGCTTCTACGAGCGGTTGAATTGCCTGGTGTCCCAAAGCAATCGCTGTAATCATATCCGCTTCACTGATCTCGTTGGATCCGGCTTCGACCATCAA
The DNA here is from genome assembly GCF_001192795.1 of Flexilinea flocculi. GTDB lineage: Bacteria > Chloroflexota > Anaerolineae > Anaerolineales > Anaerolineaceae > Flexilinea > Flexilinea flocculi. The sequence continues at coordinate 368,483 of NZ_DF968181.1, forward strand.
GATCGCATCACTGGTTCCGGCAATCCGCAAATCAAGGTCAGAATCCTCCATCTGAGGGTAAGTCGGGTTGATGATGTATTCGCCATTGATTCTTCCGACGCGGACTGCGCCAACTGGTCCATTCCAGGGGATATCCGAAATCATAAGAGATGCGGATGCAGCGTTGATTGCCAACACATCCAATGGATTGTCAAAATCAGCGGAAAGACTGTACAGGATGACCTGCACTTCATTGCGAATATCTTCCGAAAAAAGCGGCCGCAGAGGACGGTCAATCAGACGACTGGTTAAAATTACATCACCAGCCGGTCTGCCTTCACGACGGAAGAATGAACCGGGGATGCGTCCGCCGGCGTACATTCTTTCTTCATATTCAACAGTTAGCGGGAAGAAATCCTGACCCTCTTTCGTTTCTGAACTCATGGTCGCAGCGGAGAAAACAACCGATTCGCCTAATTGAATCGTGACTGCTCCGCCTGCCTGTCCGGCTAATTTTCCGGACTCAAACGTGATCGTTTTACCGCCTACTTCAGCGGTAAATTTTTTTACTTCTGGTTTCATTCTTTATCCTATTTCTCTCGTTTGGTCAGGGACTGAAAACAGACGGGAAGATCATTAAACTATATAACATCCTGAATTTCTAACCATGAATTCAAGGATGTTTTCGAAATTCCAATCTAATTTCAATGCCTAACCGAAACGAGGCACCAAATTTTCAGGGGAAAACCCCTGGAGTTTAAAAAAGAGCAGATATTTGAAATTTTATCTGCTCTTTCATCTCATAAAACTATTTTAGACGCAGTCCGAGTTTTTCATTCAACGCAACGTAACTGGCATAATTTGATCGGCGTAAATAAGCCAGCAGCCGGCGTCTGTGTCCGACCATTTTTAAAAGTCCGCGACGCGATGATTCATCGTTTTTATTGGAACGAAGATGCTGCGTCAAATCAGCAATTCGCTTCGTTAACATGGCAATCTGTACTTCTACCGAGCCAGTATCGCCTTCGTGTTTTCCGAAATTATTCGAAAATTCCTGTTTTTGTTCCTTTGTCAAAGCCATGACATTGCTCCTGATAAAATATTTTTTGCAAGTCTCCATTCTTCAAGGGATTCCTGAAGAAGGACCAGTCAATAGCCATTAGTATACCATAAAAAGGCGGCAGACTTATTACAGCCCGGCAATTCGAAATATTGACTTGCTATTTGAATAAAAATATCAAAACAACTAAGAAACCTCCCCATATTTCAATTCAGCTAATCTACAAATGGGGAAAATAACTGATACTCGATAACAGATGATTCGGTCTTGACGAATTGGATTGAATGCCAATAAAAATAATAAAAATAATCTGAAAGAGATATTACCATTTCCTCACTTAATGGGATGATTTCGCAATACTGTCTGAATCGACTGTCTGGTTGATTCGGGGAAATAAGGCAGCAGTTTTCTGGCTGTTCGAATGATTGGTTTGGATGGTTCCTGTTCCAGTTTCTGACGAACAAAAAAAATTGTTTCTATTTCAGATTTTTCCAATAAAGCCAGCAATAGATCAAAAAGATCAGACTGTAAAACCGGCGGTGTTTTCGGCAGGATGCCTTCCAGCGTGTGAAAAATTCCGGGGAGGTTGATATAGGAAGGTTCTTCTGCCAGAATGATCAGTGCTTTCAATCCGATTGATTGGTCTTTTAAGAATGTGCTTTGACACCATTCTTTTGCTTTTTCCAATAGTTTGTCTGGTTCATTTCTGCGAATGGTCAATGTTGCGTTCAGTAAAATCGTTTTTTCTGAGTAAACTTCGGAGGGTTCTTTTGCCCATTGTTCAATTCTTTGGAAAACCTCTTGTTGATGATCCAGTGGAATGTTCCCCAACATCTTAAATGCGACAATGTGCATTTCATTGTTAGGGTCTTTCCATAAAAAGTCACAATTATTCAACGCCGCCTGTGGATGCTCACGAACAGTCTGATAAAGATCTACTTCCAAAGCGCGTAAAACTAGCGGTGGGACATGCAACTCTGATGATTGAATTGAAGAAGCTGCACCTTTTCCGGGTTTATACGAAAGATTCGAATACTGTTCGATTAACTTTTTCAAGTCTTTTCGGAAAGCTTCCGGATCCATAAAAGTCCAGAGAAGAGCATTGATTTGTTTTTTTAATTGAAGAAGATTTACAGCTGTCATAAGAAAAATAAAAACTGCTGCAGTCAGTTTTCTCTTTCTGCAGCAGTTCCCGAATTAATACGCTTTTGAGAAATAGATTTTTTTGACTGCTTCAGCGCCGCAATACACACACTTTCCTTTTTCGGTTTTCGGCTGGTCGAATGGCATGCAGCGTGTTGTCGCTTTCGTTTCCTCTTTAATCTTAGCCTCGCAATCTGCTGAACCGCACCACCAACTTTCAGCCCATCCGTTTTGGATGATTTCTTTTAATTCATCATATGTGTTCGCATTATGAATATTTGCATCTCTGAAATCAGTGGCGCGCTGCAGCATGGATGCCTGAATTGTATCCAACATTGCTTGCACCTGCGGCGCAAGATTTTCCTGAAGCAGGATGCTTTTTCCTGCTTTTCCGGGAATATCTCTGCGGGCCGCCATTACCGAACCTTTTTCAACATCTTTCGGCCCGATTTCAAGCCGAAGCGGAACTCCGCGGAGTTCCCATTCGTTGAATTTAAATCCTGGCGTGACTTCTGTGCGGTCGTCCAATTTGACACGGAATTGGATAAGTTGTTTTTGGACTTTTTCAACAGCTTCCATCACACTGGATCGTTCTGCGTCATTTTTATAAATCGGCACAATGACGATTTGGTATGGAGCCAGACGAGGTGGCAGGATCAATCCATTGTCGTCCCCGTGCGTCATGATGATGGCGCCGATGAAACGTGTGGAGAGTCCCCAGGATGTTGTCCAGCAATATTGTTGTGTATTATTTTGATCCAAATACTTGATGTCAAAGGCTTTCGCAAAATTTTGTCCAAGATTATGGCTGGTTCCTGCCTGGAGCGCTTTCGTGTCACCCATCATGGCTTCAATGGAATAAGTGTTTACCGCGCCTGCAAATTTTTCCGTTTCACTTTTTACGCCCCGGATAACTGGTACGGCAGCTTCATTGATCGCAAAATCCGCATATACATTCAGCATGCGGATTGTTTCTTCCTGAGCTTCCTCTGCAGAGCTGTGAGCTGTATGACCTTCCTGCCAATAAAATTCCAATGTCCTGAGAAATAATCTTGTTCTCATTTCCCATCGAACAACATTTGCCCATTGATTGATCAGAACTGGCAGATCCCGGTAACTTTTAATCCATTTGGAATACATATATCCGATTACAGTTTCTGAAGTCGGACGAATGACCAGTGGTTCATCCAGTACCTGTCCCCCGCCGACTGTGACAACCGCCAATTCTGGAGCAAACCCTTCTACGTGTTCTTTTTCTTTCTCAAAAAAAGATTTGGGAATCAACATCGGGAAAGCAGCGTTGACATGTCCGGTCTCTTTAAAACGCCGATCTAATTCTTTCTGCATGTTTTCCCATATAGCCCATCCATATGGTTTCACAACCATGCAGCCGCGAACAGGAGCATAATCAGCCAGGTCTGCCTTTAATACAACCTGATTGTACCATTCGGAATAATTCTCATTTCTGGGAGTTAATTTTTCTTCAGCCATTTTTTTACCCATTTATTCTTTGAATTTTCAAACCATTATACTTTCAATTTGATCAGCGGATTTACTGTCTTAATTCGAAACATGAAAAGAATTCATAGTTGTTCCAATGGTTTTACGAGAAGCGCAAAACCATTGGAACAACAAATTTCCATTCTTTATTCGAAAAGTCAATCGAAATTTCAAATCGATGATTTTTCATCCATATCGCACGGATTGTTTGAAATATCGACAAGAGTCTGGTATCAGCCTGCTGAAAATCTTCAAGTATGCCGAAATTTTTTAATGATTCGGATAACCAATAACGAGTTTTATTATTTTAGTATTTCCAGCGCGAATTGAGCCGATTTGACTTGTTCAGCGTACCATCCGCTTTCTGAGGTCATTTTTTGAAGATGTTCTATACAGAGTTTTTGAATGGCTGGCGGGACCGTCAGAAATGCATTCATTATTTCTTCCGGATTTCGTGAAAAGATGGCAGCCCAGAACTGTTCTAATTGTTCTTCTTCCTGATTATCCATGTTTTTTTCCTTTTGTTATTTTCCAATTATGCTGAATTTTACCATTGGAAAAAATTTATTCATCAGGACCCAGCACTTCGAAATATGGGAAGGGTTCATTGTTGTTGAAATGCTTTTGAGCCTTACGCAAAAATATTTCAACAATATTTTTTTTGATTCAAATAGTAAGCTGATATTTGAATTACTGTTTTTTTCAGGATACCAAAATTTCATGATATAAAAAGGAGGATGTTTGATTTTCTGGAGGAACTTTATGAATCGTTTTCAATCTCGCAAAATGACTCAGATGTCGCAGTCTGAAATTAGAAATATGTCGCTGGAATGTGCACGAGTGGGGGGAATTAATCTTTCCCAGGGTATATGTGATCTTAAGCTGCCGGATATTCTGGCAGGCAGCGCGTATCAGGCCATATTGGACGATCATAATCACTATACGCGGTTTGACGGTATTGATTTACTGCGGGAGCAAATTGCGCAAAAATCAATGAAATTTAACCATATACAGGTTGATGCTAAAAAAAATATTATTGTCAGTGCTGGTGCCACTGGCGCCTTCTATAGCGCCTGTTTTGCACTGTTAAACCCGGGCGATGAGATGATCCTTTTTGAACCCTATTATGGATATCACGAAGCCACTCTGATCGCGTTGGATATTGTTCCTGTATATGCGACATTAACTCCTCCGGAATGGGACATTCACTTTGACCAATTAGAATCACTGATCACTGAGAAAACAAAAGCCATTTTGATCAATACACCGTCGAATCCATGTGGTAAGGTCTTCTCAGCAGATGAATTGGAGAAGATAGCCGATTTTGCAATTGAGAAGGATTTATTGATATTTACCGATGAGATTTATGAATATATTACCTATGACGGAAAACAGCATGTCAGTTTAGGAAGCCTGAAGAACGCTGCTGAACGGACGGTTACGGTTTCCGGCTATTCGAAGACTTTCAGCATTACCGGCTGGAGAATCGGGTATACAATCGCCGATGAGGCAATGACTGCATTGATTGGCAGCGCCAATGACCTTATCTACGTCTGTGCCCCGGCTCCCTTGCAACATGCGGTAGCGGCTGCTATCTCCAATTTAACGGATGATTTCTATGCAGAAATGCGCATAGGCTATCAACAAAAAAGAGATTTGTTTTGCGGAATGCTGTCAGATGTCGGACTGACTCCCTATGTTCCACAGGGTGCCTATTATGTACTGGCTGATATGTCAAAAATCCCCGGTGAAAACAGCAAGGATAAGGCGATGTGGTTCCTAAAAGAAACTGGAATTGCATCCGTTCCAGGTGAAGCATTTTATAAAGACACAGTCGGAAAAACGCTTGCCCGGTTCTGTTTTGCCAAAGATATCCATATGATTGAAAAAGCGTGTGACTTAATTAAAACAAATTCGAAAAAATGGTTATGAGTCAACCACTTTTTTAAACAAATCGATTAGCGAAAAAGGATTGTTGATCAGTTATTTGAGTAATACGACGAAAGAATAAACAATCAATAATCCTTTCCATATTTCGAACAAACGATAAAAAAATTACACATCGAATACTGAAAATGGAATTATATTTTCATAAAAAATTACTGGTATTCATCTATATAATCATTTTAAATCTATTTAAATCTATTTAAATCATAAGGAAGTACTCATGGAAGACGGTTACGGATTGGTGCTTTCAGGCGGCGGAACAAAGGGTGCCTATGAAGTTGGCGCCTGGAAAGCGTTGAAAAAGATGAATATTCCCATTTCAGCAATTGTGGGAACATCGATTGGAGCAATTAACGGTGCATTGATGCTTCAGGATGATCAGCGAAAAATTGAAAGAATATATTCGAAGATTCAAATGTCTGATATCTTTGAAACCAGTGAAGCTATCGACCCGTCAAAAAGTTTATTCAGTCTGGACAATATACGCGGCTTGATCAAAGAGTATGTTTTGCAACGAGGATTGGACACAGCCCCTTTGGAAAAAATGATCCGGACGAATATCGATTTGGACAAAATCTATCAATCAGAAATCGACTTTGGTATTGTCACTTATTCCATTAAAGAATTAACTGCAATTGAAAGATTTAAAAATGAAATACCTAAAGAAGAAATGGTTAAATTTTTATTAGCTTCTGCGAGTTTCCCGATTTTCAAACCTCAAAAATTGGAAGGGAAGCGGTTTATTGACGGTGGTGTTTATGATAATATGCCGATTAATATGCTGCTGAAAAAAGGATATAAAAAAATAATCGTAATCGATATTGCGGGGATGGGGATTCGCAGAAAACTTGAGAAAAATCAGGATGTTTACGTGAAAATGATTCGCTGCAGCGAGGATTTAGGCGGAACCTTTGATTTTGATCAGGAAAGAATTCAACGAAATCTCAAGATGGGTTATCTGGACACATTACGCGCATTCCAAAAACTTCAGGGTCACTATTATTTCTTTTCTCCGAGATCTTTTCGTCAACTATTAGAAAATTTTAACCTGGATGTAATTTATGGCCTCGAAACTGCGGCAAAAATATATAGTCTTGACCGTTATAAAATTTATACAGCAGATGAATTCTTAAAGACATTGATGGAATCGCATGCGAATGCGCAAAAACGATATAAAAGTTTACGCAATAAAGCTATGCTGGGAAAATTGGTTCAAAATCCTCGGAAAATTCCAGAAATGCTGGATAATGGTCTGATTGTAGTCTGGTTTGAAGAAATGATTGAAACCTGGCCAGGTCAGGAATTCAGCCGGATTGCAAAAATGTTTGACGAATATACATTAGCCGGCACTGCGATGATTGAATTGCAGAATTATTTGCTGGAATAACGAGTTAATCGATATTTTAACGAACCTTTCGAAAAAAGCACATTGAGTAAACTTCTGCTTTATTTCGAATTACTTAGGAATTATCAAAGATAAAAAAACAGTCCGGTTTTTGCCGGACTGTTTTTGATCGTTATTTTTCGCTTTCTTTCTTTTCTTTTTCTTGAGCGCTGATAATTTCCTGTGTAATATGAGGCGGTACATTTTCGTAGGATGAAAATTCCATCTCAAATACGCCGCGGCCTCCGGTCATTGATCGAAGTTGCGTTGTATATCGCTGCATCTCAACCAGCGGAACAGAAGCTGTTACAGTACTTGCCCCTTTAACAGTATCCATACCCAGAATACGCGCTCTGCGTGTATTTAGGTCGCCCATCACATCGCCCATATATTCTTCAGGGACCGTAATCCGTACCGTGTAAATCGGTTCTTCCAAAACAGGGGCGGCATCAGCAAAAGCCAGTTTGAAGGCTTCGCGTCCTGCTGTTTCAAAAGCGATCGGTTTCGAGTCAACCGGGTGCTCCTTGCCATCGAATACGGAAACATACACTCCATGAATCGGGAATCCGGCAAGAACACCTTCTTTCATGACGTTGCGGATACCTTTTTCGATAGCAGGAATATAGCTGGCGCTGATGGCTCCACCGAAGATGTCATTATGAATTTCAAATTCAGCTTCTCGATTCGGTTTTATGCGCAGATGAACTTCGCCGAATTGGCCGGAACCACCGGATTGTTTCTTGTGGCGATACATCGCTGATGCTTCTTTTGTAATGGTTTCCTGGAATGGCACACGCGGTTCTTTAATCAGTAAATTTACCTGGAATTTGCTTTCAGCACGGCGGATTGCAACATCAATATGCTGATCGCCCATACCCTGTAAAACAGTTTGGTTGGTAGCCATTTCGTTGTACCAGGAAAGGGTCATGTCTTCTTCACAAAGACGAGTCAGCGTCGGGCTGATTTTCGTAGAGTCAGCCTGTGTTTTCGGAAATACAGCGACACGATATAGTGCGCTTGGGAATTGTGGAATCGGCAGGATCAGCGGATTGTTCTTGTCGCAGAATGTATTGCTGGTAACGGTCTCACTGAGCTTTGAAACGCAGCAAATATCTCCGGCATGAATTGTTTTGACTGGATAATTGTCTTTCCCGGATGGAACATAGAGGTTGCCATACCGTTCTTCGACGGATCGGGAATTGTTCCAGATTCTGGAATCCGAAGTCAATTGACCGGAATAAATGCGCAGATATGTCTGCTTTCCAACAAATGGATCTGCTGTGGTTTTCCATACATAGGCAGCTAACGGACCGGAGTCTGCACATTTCAGCACGACATCCGCATCATTTTTTCCCTTTGCGATAACTTGTTTTGCTTCTGTCGGATTGGGCATCAAGTTGACAAATGCATCCAAAATCGGCGCAATCCCAAGTTCAGCTCCTGCTGCAGCACAGAAAACCGGGACAAAACTGCCGGCTTTCACAGCTTTTGAAAATCCGCGCAAAATCTCTTCATCTGTCAGCTCCATCGTTTCAAAGAATTTTTCCATCAATTCTTCTTCGCCTTCAGCAGCAGCTTCTGTCAATGCCGTATGAAGTTCTTGCGCTTCCTGTTGATATTCTTCAGGAATTTCAACCACCTGATTAGAGGCTCCATCATATGCTTTCATGGATAGAATATCGATGACACCTCTGAATTCAAGCTTTTCACCCCATGGGATTTGTGTTGGAATCAGGCGAACATCGGTATATTCAGCCAGGGTTGCCAGTGCTTTTTTGAAGTCAGCATTTTCACGATTCATTTTATTGATGACGACAATTCGCGGCAGATTGAATTTTTCAGTGTATTTCCAGGCAATCTCTGTTCCGACTTCCCGTCCTGATACAGCGTCTAATAAGATACATGCGCCGTCTGCAACACTTAGAGCCGAAATCACTTCGCCAATAAAATCGTTGTATCCTGGGGTATCCAGCACATTGATTTTTGTATCTTTGTATTCTACTGGAATTACAGAACTGTAAAGCGAAATCGTTCGACGTTTCTCTTCATCATCAAAGTCTGAAACCGTTGTTCCATCTTCAATTTTTCCGATACGGGTAGTTGCGCCTGTAAAATGAAGAAAAACTTCAGACATCGTGGTTTTACCGGCACTGCTGTGGGATACGAGTGCGATGTTACGAATCGATTCGGTTGAATACTCTTTCATTATTTCGTCCTTCTGAAAATATTAACTGGCAAGCAGTCAAATGATATATTTCTTAGCCAATCAATTTTATTTGAATAAGTTCATCTTGTCAAAGGCAGTTAATCCATCCGAAATATGGGGAGGGGTTTTTATAGAATGATGTTTTTGTGCAAAGCGCAAAAACATCATTCCAATACGAAATTCCAGTGAAACATACAATGAAACTGCCCGGGAAAATTGATTCGATCTGATTCATTAATAAAAAATATGGATTCTCTTATAGACTTCAAAGAAAATCCATACTGTCAATTAATCCATATGAAAATCAGAGGAATGATTAGGCATTCTCATTTTCTGAAACCGGAGCGGATTTTTGCCCGATATTGAGGATCTGGTTGAGTAAAATTCCGAAAATGGCGGCTCCGGCAATGCATGGAACCTGAAGGCCGAAGAACGGAATGCTTCCGCCAAATGCATATTGTCCACCGACACCGATGACAATGATGCTTGCGATGAGCGCAATGCTTTTCGATTCAAAAAAGCTGACCTTTTTGTCGACCATGATGGCAATACCCTGGGCAGCGATGGCACCGAAAAGAAAGATTTCCAACCCACCGATAACGGCTGTCGGGATTGCGTAAATCGCGTTGATCAACGGTGTGAAGCAGGAAATGACCATGGCGATAATGGCAGCGCCGATTAGAACCGGTACGGAGAAAACTTTTGTGATGGTCATCGCGCTGATATTTTCACCGTAATTTGTTCCGGCAGGACCGCCGATCATGGCAGAAACAATATCACCGATACCGTCGCCGATCAGATTTAAGCCTAATTTATCCGCAATATTGTAGCGCTTTCCGGATCCTTTGATTTTTGCCAGATTATTGACATAAATATCCAACTGATAGACATGCGCTGTGGATTCCGGGATTGTTGCGATCGCAATCGGCATGATTGCCGCTACTGCCGCCCAGGACGGTTTGGGCAGTGTGAAAATCGGGAGGGCAAAAATGCCACTGTTTACACTTTCTGAAAGTGAGCGAAAGAAATTAATTCCGGTAATTTTCCCCAGAACGAAGGCAACAATACATCCGGCAATCGGTCCGAAGAGCAGCGTGAGCTGGCTGCCAAAACCTTTTAGATAAACGGAAAGGAGGATTGTTGTCAGTAATGTTACCAGTGAAATGATCCATGCCAGATTGCTGGCAAGCGCTGCAGATGTTTCCGCTACTCCGGTCGGAACTGCGCAGGCATCTTTCAGTGCATTGGCTGCCAGTGTCAAACCGATTGCCATGGCAATCGGACCGGTGATGGTAGCCGGGAGTACTTTTTCAATGGATTCTCTGCCAAATCGCTTGACGATAATACCGGCAACAATCGAAACCAGACCAGACATTACAATACCGAATTGTGCAACCCGGATCTGTCCGGATAAATCCGCGCCGGCAGCTGCTTCGGCTGCCATAATTCCTGCAATTGCGGAAATATATGAAAAACTGGATCCGTAATAAAGCGGCAGTTGTCTTCCGGTGATCAGAATGAAACAAAGCGTTGCCAGACCACTGGCGAAAATTGTTGTTGAAATTCGGAAGTTGGTAATAAGAGCCACGGCAACGGTTGCCGGGAACATTACGACGACTTGCTGGAGCGCATATAATACCAGCTTGATAAAGGGGGGACGTTCGTCCGGCAAATAACCTAAGGTCTGAACATTTTGTTTCATCATACTTTCTCCTCAATCGATTTAAAACGAAAATAATCAATCATGACTGTCGAGACCGATGTCATGTATTTCTACAGAGGTTTTCTGGTCAAACTCCGGCAGGTTGACGGCAATTAATTCATTCTGAGATGTCGGAATATTTTTGCCGACATAATCAGCACGGATCGGCAGCTCGCGATGTCCACGATCAATCAGGATGGCAAGCTGGATTGCAGCCGGGCGTCCTAATGAGAAAATTGCGTCGATTGCCGCGCGTACAGTTCTGCCGGTATATAGAACATCATCCACAAGGATGATCTTTTTATCAATGACTGGGAATGGAATTTCGGTGTTGTTCAGACGGGGCATCGGATCAATGTTTGACAGATCGTCACGATAGAATGTAATATCCAGAACGCCCACAGGGATTTCAACACTTTCGATTTCGAAAATATTATTGGAGATTATTTTTGCCAGCGGCACACCTCTGCGCTTAATCCCGACGAGCGCCAGAGATTCCGTTCCGCGGTTATGCTCAATAATTTCATGAGCGATTCTTTTCAGCGCCCGGTTGATGGCGGCTTCATCCATAATGACCGCTTTAATGTTCGTCATAAAAAACACCCTTCGTCACAGCTTTGGTACAAAAAAAATCTTGTCAGATGAACTATGATCTGGCAAGATTTTCTGAATCCAAACTCGCAAAAGGCTTATTTCAATCTTGCCGATATCACAGTATCGCGCTTAAAGATATAATTTAAAAAAAATTATATCATGAAAAATCGATGCGATTACAAATTTCAGTAATTCGAAAAATTGACTTATTGTTCCAATCAATCAGGAAAAACTTGATGTTGTGATGATGTTACGTGAAGCGTTATCATCATCACAACATAAAAAATCCTGCCCATATTTCGAATTGCGGTACAAATTTGCGGTAAATTGACAATTGAAGAAGCCTGTTGAGAAAAAAGAGAAATATCATGATTGTGTCGTTCTTGCGAAATGCGCAAAACCATAAGAACAGCAATAATTACTTTCTTTATGCGAAAAGTCAATCAAAATATTGAATTGTTGATAAGTAGAGAATCATGATTTATGGTATACTGAAATTTAATCAATGAGTTTCTTTATGTAATACGAAGAAATTAATATTTCTCATTTATAAATTGGAAAGCGAAATGCTTTTATTGATCAACCTGAGCTATCACTGCATTTTCTTTTCCTTACATTCAAAGTGTTTTTTCGACATGACGATTTATTTTACTGTCCCGGAATTTACTTCACGGATTGATACTTGAATTCGGTATAATAAGATTTTATTGGTGGCAAATCGGATGATCATGAAGTGTATTATCCCTGAGATGGATTACGATCAGAACATCAGATATTTCAGGTAATTAATGGTGTATCAGACACCATGTTAACATTTCAAAAATTCTATCGGAGGAAAAGAAAAAATGAAAAAAGCAATTTTTGTTTCAATAATTGCGGTTATGCTGGTTGCAGCATTGGCAGGTTTTGCTCCGGCAAAACAAGATGACTTTGTCATCGGGATCATGACAGGAACGGTCTCTCAAGGAGAGGAAGAATTCCGCGCTGCTCAAAATGCCGCAGCGAAGTACCCCGGCAAAATCATTACCGCAACGTACCCTGACAACTTCTCCAGCGAAGTTGAAACGACTGTTGCTCGAACCCTGGAATTGGCTTCCAATGGTGCAGATTTAATCGTTTTTGTTCAATCTGTTCCGGGTACTGCAGCAGCGATCGATAAAGTTCATGAAATTTATCCGGATTTCCCGTTCATCACTGGTGTTCCGGCAGAAGCTCCGGAAGTAATTTCACCCAAAGCCGGCGTTATCCTCAGCGCTGATGAAATTGCCATGGGAACGACCATTATTGAGCAGGCAGCGAAAATGGGCGCAAAAACATTTGTTCATTATTCCTTCGCCCGCCATATGAGCTACCCAACCATTGTGGAACGCCATAAACTGATGCAGGAAAAATGCGCAGAGCTTGGAATTCAATTCGTCGATGCAACCGCCCCGGATCCTACCGGTGATGCAGGTGTGACTGGTGCACAGCAATTCATTCTTGAAGACCTTCCTCGCCAGGTGGAAAAATACGGTAAAGAGACAGCATTCTTCAATACCAACTGCGGTATGCAGCCTGCAATGATTCAAGCTGTTCTTGCAACCGGAGCCTACTATCCGCAGCAGTGCTGCCCATCCCCGTACCATGGTTATCCGGATGCATTGGGAATCGAAATTCCGGAAGACAAACAGGGTAATGTCGAATTCATCGTCGAACAAATCACCAAGAAAATTGCTGAAGCCGGTATGACGGGTCACTTTTCAACCTGGCCGGTTCCGATCAATATGGCTATGATTGGCGCTGGTGTTGAATATGGTTTCGATTATTTGAATGGCGAAATCGACTCCTTGGCTGACATGGATCATTGGAAGAAACTGCTGGATGAACAAGCCGGTGGAGAAGGCAAGATTAAGATTTCACCTTTGACCTTAGATGGCGTAACTTATGACAACTACTTCATGCTGTTGTCTGACTATATTACCTTCTAAGAAAAAGAGTAAATCCTCAATAAATTGTCTGATTTTTAAAAATGATTATATCCGTCCGTTTTCGGACGGATATAAATCTTTTTGTGGGGTAAGTATCTTAAATTTTTATAAGTTTTTTATTCATTGAAGCTTTTTTTTTGACAGTAAAAAAAAGCGCTTCAATAAATAAAAATAAAATTCTTTATCTTTTGTTTTGGAGGTATCCTTTGGAACCTGAATATATCCTGAAAATGGAAAAAATTTCCAAAGAATATTTTGGCAATCAAGTGTTGAAAAATGTTTCGCTGCTGGTTAAAAAAGGTGAAATTCACGCCCTGGTCGGTGAAAATGGGGCAGGAAAATCGACACTGATGAACATCTTATTCGGAATGCCGGTAATTCATTCAACGGGAGGATTTAATGGCTCTGTCAGTTTGGATGGAAAACCGGTTGAAATTGCTTCGCCGCTGGCAGCGATGGAAAATGGTATTGGCATGGTTCACCAGGAATTCATGCTCATTCCCAGCTTCACAATCACCGAGAATATCAAAATAGGCCGCGAAATCTGCAATCCGGGATTTGCAAGCAGATTATTGCGTACAAAATATCTCGAAAAAATCAATATGGTGAAAATGGCTCAAGATTCCAGAATCGCTCTGGATCATGTTGGCATGGGAATTGATGAATACGCACGCGTTGCCGGTCTGCCGATTGGTTATCAGCAATTTATTGAGATTGCACGGGAAATTGACAAAACCGGAATTAAAGTCCTGGTTTTTGATGAACCGACCGCAGTGTTGACTGAATCCGAAGCCAATCAGTTAATGAATGTGATGCGCAGAATTGCCTCCGAAGGAATTTCAATCATCTTCATAACGCATCGTTTGGAAGAAGTGATGGCTGTCGCAGATACGATCACTGTCCTACGCGATGGCGAACTGGTGGGAATACGCAAGAATCACGAAACATCCGTGGAAGAGTTGGCTGAGATGATGATCGGGCGGCATATTGAAAGCATGGCAGGCAAGGAAACGACCGATCGTGATATCCGTTTTGATAAACTGGCTCTTGAAACGAAAAATTTTTATGTCGACATGCCCGGAGAATATGTCAAAGGGATTAATCTCGAAGTACGGCAGGGAGAAATTTTCGGTATCGGCGGATTAGCTGGCCAAGGGAAAATTGGTATCCCCAACGGAATTATGGGATTGTTTCCTGCAGAAGGACAGGTGAAACTGTTTGGCAAAGAACTGAACCTGAACAACATGGGTGAAGCATTAAAGAATCAAGCTGCCTTTGTGTCCGAAGATCGGCGTGGCGTTGGTTTGCTGCTGGAGGATTCCATTGAGTTAAACATCGTCTTTTCTGCAATGCAGACGCAAAACCAATACCTGAAAAAAATTGGATTTCTGACACAGATCAATAAGACCGAAATTCATGATTTTGCCCAGCGAATGATCAAAACGCTGGATATCCGTTGTACGGGTTCAAAACAGCACGTTGGAAGCTTATCCGGCGGAAATCAACAAAAAGTATGTCTGGCAAAAGCGTTGGCGTTAAATCCGCGTATACTGTTTGTCTCAGAACCGACCCGTGGCATCGATATTGGTGCAAAAAAACTGGTTTTAAATGAATTGTTAAAATTGAATCGGGAAAAAGGGGTTACCATTGTGATGATTTCCAGTGAACTGGTTGAATTGCGATCAATCTGCGATCGGATTGCCATCGTTTCCGATGGCAAATTGGTCCAGATCCTTCCTCCGGATGCCAGCGATGTCGATTTTGGTCTTGCGATGTCTGGCACACACACAAAGGAGGTTGCAAATGACTGATCGACTCAAATCAGTTTACCAAAGTCTGGGTTTGCCCCGTATCATTATTATCCTGTTTTTCTTCGCTTTATTGATCAGCGCGGGTTTGCTCGGCTTGAATGTTCCATCCATGTTTGGAGATGTCCTGGTTCGGGTTGGAATGAATGGCGTCCTTGTTCTGGCGATGATTCCTTCAATTCAATGCGGTATTGGATTGAATTTTGGACTTTCCATCGGAATTATTGCCGGTCTTCTCGGCGGTGTGACAAGTATTCAATTAGGACTGACAGGGTTTACCGGATTTACTTTTGCGATAGCGCTCGGTGTTTTGCTTTCGATTCCGCTTGGAATTTTATATGGCATGTTGTTGAACCGGATTAAAGGCGCGGAGATGACCGTCTCAACCTATGTCGGTTTTTCAGTCATTGCACTGATGAACATCTTCTGGCTGTTGATCCCGTTTAATAGTCCATCCCTGATTTTCGCCATTGGTGGCGGACTACGCGTCACAGTGGATCTTTCTTCTTTTTATAAACACATATTAAATGATTTTCTCGCATTCAATATCAATACGCCATCCGGCGTCATCACTTTCCCGACTGGCTTGTATCTCTTTTTAGCGTTATGCTGTTTTCTTGTCTGGCTGTTTCTGCGATCAAAGCCTGGAATCGCGATGTCCGCTGCCGGAATTAACGGAAAATTCGCGCTGGCAGCCGGTATCAATGAGAATAAAACCAGGATTCTGGGAACCACATTATCCACAGCGCTTTCTGCAGTAGGTATTATCGTTTATGCGCAAAGTTATGGCTTCTACCAGCTTTATAACGCACCTTTGATGATGAGTTTTGCGGCAGCCGCCGGTGTCTTGATCGGAGGGGCAAGTGTCACACGCTCGAAGATTTTTCATGTTCTGATCGGAACGTTTCTGTTCCAGGGTTTATTAGTACTGGGTTTGCCTGTTGCGAACCAGTTGATGCCTGAAGGAAATCTGTCGGAAGTGATTCGAATTATTGTATCGAATGGCATCATTCTTTATGCCCTCACAAAATCACAAGGGGGAAAAAATGAATAACACAACAGGAAAACGCATTATTAATTTTATTTTTGATTATAAAGTTCCGATTTTGTTCCTGGCACTCAGCGTTGCTGGCGTCTTAGTATCGAAACAATCGTTAAACTTTTTGTTTTTAGAATTGCTTGCCCGATTTGGCCGCGATACGTTTCTTGTAATTGCGCTGATTATCCCGGTAATTACCGGAATGGGTTTAAACTTCAGTATTGTTGTCGGGGCGATGGCTGCCCAAGTCGCTGTTTTCTTCGTAACAAACTGGCTTCAGACGGGGATTCCAACCTGTCCAGCTCCTCTGGCTTTTCTGTTGTGCGTGCTTTTATGCACTCCGCTTGCGATTCTATTTGGCTGGCTGGCAGGAAAACTGTTCAACAAGATCAAAGGCGCTGAGATGATCGGCGGTTTAATCCTCGGATATTTTTCGGATGGTTTGTATCAGTTTTTCTTCCTGTTTGTATTAGGCGGCATTATTCCGATTGCCAATAAAACGCTGATGCTGGCGACTGGAATCGGTGTTAAGAACTCTGTCGATCTGGCGACAAACAAAAAGTTTACCGGTTTGAAATATTCTGTTGATAATATTCTCAAACTTCCTCTGGTGGATTGTCTGAAATATTTATTCGTAGCCGTTGTGTTGTATGGCATCGTGATGGCAATTCTGCAGAAAGTAAAAGGCAAGAAACTTATTACGTCAAAGTATTGGGTGCTTTTGGCAGTCAGTACCATTTTCTTCGGCTTGTCATTTCTGCCATCTTTTATTAAATTCGCGGAAATCCTGCGAATCCCGGTCGTGACGTATCTCCTGATTGGCGGATTATGCCTTTTCATTGAGTGGCTTTTAAAAACACGATTAGGACAGAACATGCGCGCTGTCGGACAGAATCGTGTCGTTGCGAATTCTGCCGGTATCGATGTTGACCGGACACGTGTGATCGCGATCATCATTTCCACGGTTCTTGCCTCCTATGGGCAATTGTTATACATCCAGAATCTGGGCGTTTTCACTACGTACGGCGCTCATACCAACGTCGCACTGTATTCCATCGCGGCGCTTCTGGTAGGCGGAGCTTCGGTTTACAAAGCTACTGTCAAACAAGCCATTGTCGGTGTTCTGTTATTCCATACCTTGTTTATTGTGTCCCCATTGGCAGGTCAGACCTTGATGAATGATGCGATGATCGGTGAATATTTCCGCGTCTTCATCTGCTATGGTGTGATCGCCATGTCCCTGGTCATGCATGCCTGGAAGAAGAAAAAAGAAAAGAAAACCTTGGATGCTGGCGGAGACACCCCCGCTGCATCTGCAGATTTGTTGGAAAGTAAATAACGATTGAGTTCCCTCTCTGAGGGAACTTTTTTTACTCCTCAATCGAAAAAACAATTTATTGATCTTATAGTTTGCGCTTAGTGCAAATTATAAGATCAATAATGAATTCTTTTCATATTTCGAAATACAGTTCTTTTGGTTCTTTTCAAACCACAAAAAAAGGGTATGATAAGAACAAATTCTTTCATTGATCATTGACCTTATTCCGAAAATCTGATTAATCCTGTGAGACATTCGCAGCCGTTGGATCAGATTTCAGGATCGATGGAATCTTGATCAATGAACAATAACAGGTGAAAATATGGAAACGATGTGGGCACCCTGGAGAGGCGATTATATAACCGGCACCGTGGATCATGAAAAGACGAAATCTGAGGAATGCGTTTTCTGCGAAGCGCAAAAGGTCCAGGCAGATCGGGATCGCTATATCATTCATCGCGGGAAAAATGCCTTTGTGATACTAAATCTTTATCCGTATAATAACGGACATATGATGATTATCCCTAATTGCCACATCTGCAGACCGGAAATGATGGATGCTGAAACGCGCTGCGAGGTGATGGATCTGATCATCAAAGCAGAGGTCGTTCTCAACAAGGTATATAAACCGCACGGGATCAATATAGGCGCTAACATCGGCGCCGCTGCCGGCGCAGGCATTGCACAGCATATGCATTTTCATATTCTGCCCAGATGGAATGCGGATGTGAATTTCATGACGGCCGTGGCGAATACGCGCGTAATTCCCGAGTCTTTGGAAATATCCTGGACTAAAATTCGGGATGCATGGAATGAGATTCCTTGATCTTACGTGAACTAAGCAGATAAGATTTTCAGGTCGGCTGTAATCTAAAAATCGAGACAAATAACAATTGACGAAAAACCTGGCAGTGCTTATAGTTATTTTACACGTCAAAAAATCAGAAAAAATCTGAAGGGAGTGTCAACGAAATGGATTATTCAATGATCAGTAAAATGGAAAAAGCCAAAAAATATGCCAAGGAAAGGGAGCGTTTTATTTTCAAATCCTTTCAAGTTTCAGTGGAGGGATCCAACGGTCCGCATCTTGTCACATATGATGGCGGGAAGTGGAGTTGTGATTGCAGCTTTTTCCAAACAAGAGGCCGCTGCAGCCATACCATGTCGTTAGAAATTATTCTGGAAGGCATGGTTGACATCGCCTACGAGGATCAACAAAAAGAATAAATACATTGAACAGCTTGAATTCCTCAAGCTGTCTTTATCAATCAATTCATGAATTGCTATCACTTCATGCGTGTTTTGCGTGAGTGCTTTTGGATTCCGTTTTGACGGAAAACAAACAGGCTTTTTTTTTCTTTTTACCCGGTCATCCGATATTTAAAAAAAGCCTTTTCCAGATTTTGAAATATACTTATAAACCACATTTGTTTGCAGATTTATCAGAATTCCTCTGAATTTATTCCATAAAAAAGGATATTCTGATTTAAAATTAATCCATCCTTTTGTATAATAAAAAATACAAATCAGAAAAAGCTGCAAGAGAAAATAAGGAGATGAGACAATGAGAACGATCATGTATGGCAGCAAGATATGTCCTGACAGCCGAAATATGCTGGAACTTTTCGAGAAAAATGATATTATGGTAGATTTCCGCGATATTACTGCAGATATTGCCCATCTGAAAGCTTTTATCAATTTGCGGGAAGGAAATCCTGTTTTTGATAAAGCCCGTTTGACCAATAAAATAGGAATTCCGTTTTTTATTCTTCCTGATGGCACGCAGACCATTGATGAAGCACAGGCGTTGTTTGAGCTCATGAAGGGAGGAAATGAAAAGTAAACGTTCAGATCAGCCATGAGATTCAATCATTGATAGCCTATTTATCAGGGTACATGTCGTTTCTATTTTGCAGAAAACCTGATTTGTAGGCTTTTTAGTTGTCCGAAACAGTTATTTGTCCTTGAATATATTAAAAAATATTGGCAGTAATGATTTTCCCAATTTCTTCTAATGTGCGCTCATCTTCTGCTGAAAACCGATTAAATTGTGTACTATCAAGATCCAGAACACCAATGATTCGATGGCTTTTGTTATACAGAGGGATCACCAGTTCCGAATTGGATGCATTGTCACAGGCGATATGGCCTTCAAACTGATGGACATCCGGCACATTGATCGTTTGTTGTCGCAAAAACGCATTACCGCAAACGCCTGATCCAATCTGGATATGGCTGCATGCTGGTCTCCCCTGAAAAGGTCCAAGTACCAACTCCTGATTTTTGAATAAGTAGAATCCAACCCAATTTAAATCCTGGAAATTTTCCATGATAAATGCGGAAGCATTGGCCAGCGCTGCGGTTTGATCGGTTTCACCTTCAAGAAGGCTGGATATCTGCAGTAATAAAGTCTGAGTGTTCATGAATCGGTTTTCTCCTGAGATCATTGGTAAATCGACAGATCATTCTCTTTGTTTGAACCCGTTAAATTTTTTTCATTCGTAATAGAAAGAAAAGTGAAAGCAATAAAAAACCGGATAAAAAGATCGTATATGCGCCAATTCCGGCTCGATCAAACGCAGTGCCAGCAATCAGCGGGATCACCATGGCTCCACTGCCCAGCATCCCCAATAAAAATCCGGTTGACAATCCAGTCAGCGGTAACTTGTTTTCGACAAAGACTAAGATTGTCGCATAAACGGGCGCTGTCCCGAAACCGATCAGAAATGCTGTAATCAGGAATATCATCAGATTCGGGATTATCGGAATGCACAAGCTGCTGATGAATGTTAACATGACAGCCCCGATAAGGATCTTTTCTGCTTTGATTTTTCGAATGAGGTAAATATTGATCAATCTTCCAAAGAATGATCCGGCGCCAAATGCCGTTGATATACTCGCTGCAGTAGCTTCATCCGATATTCCGGATCGAAAAACCAGGGAAGGTCCCCAATTTGAAAATCCGCATTCACTGCCGACTTCAAAAAACAGAAAAATCGCTGCTGATAATAAAATCGGATTGAAGATTGTTCTTTTCAAAGATGGATTGACATCCGGTACCGATTCGACGGACATCCTATTGTTTTTTGTCGGATTTTTCAATCGGACGATCATCAATCCAAAAGGTATTGATATCAATCCAAAAATCAGAACAATTTCGGAAAAACGGTCGTATTTCCGGATCGAATATCCAACCAGTATTGGTGCAATCATTAATCCGAGACTGCAGCAGGCAAACATTAGATTCATTGCCTGACCGGCACGATCTTTCAGAGTCCATAGAATTCCGGTATTGCATCCAATGTCCATAATCGCGCTGAGAAATCCGGATAAAATCAGAGCAATTACTAAAAACGGAAAAAACTCGACTCTTGGAAACAAAAACGCAAAAAATACCAGCAAAAGGCAATTGAGCGCCAAAATTTTATTGCCTGCGAATCTGTCAAAAAGCTTTCCCAGAAATAGTGTAGTGATCACGTAAATCAGATAGCGGATTGATAATGCTGCAGCGATCATCGAAAGGGATGCGCCGGTTTGATCTGCAAGGCGATTAACAACGGGAGGAATACATCCATATACTAATGCACCGGAAAATTGCAAAGCACAATAAGAAATGGTTGCGATAAATTCATTTCGATTGACAGATTTCAGCATTTCTCCCCTTTGCACTCAGAGGTCACTTTCCACCCATCGCAGAAAAAAATAATCAGACATCCTGCCATAATGATGAACAGCGGAATCAGACTCATCCAGGAGTCCAGGTTGAACCATAGCTTGCCGAGATTTGGATTGAATTTCCCGGACAGGAGTTGTTGAAGGCAATAGCTATAAATATTGGAATATGCAAAAAAACCGGAGGATGCAATATTTGCGACCATGTCATCCGGAACCAGCATATTGCTCGCTGCTGCAACCAGCATCTGCCCGCATGAGATCATGCATAGGATAATCCAGGGGACTTTAAACCGTTCAGGCACAAAGATCATCAACAGGCTGAAGAACGGCAGGACCGGGATCAGGTGTCGAGGCCCGAGTGAGTATCCGCCCCACCACATATAATAACCTGACAGGATGACAAGGTAAAAAATGATCATTGAGACTGCCAGAGTGGCTTCAAAACGGTATTGTCTTGTGCGAAAAAAATGCCGGATACCACTGAATGCGGCAAACAAAACGGGGGATTGCCAGAAAATACCCATCAGCGGGTGAAAAGTTGTATAGAAAAGAACCTGAAAATCAGGCCAGCCAATCCCTGCCAGACCCTGGCTCATGGAAGTCTGAAAAAATTCATTTTCCAAATGAGCGTACCCCATTGAAAAAAAACTTCCAAAACAATACCGGTTATAAGAAAGTTGCAGCAAAAGCGGAATCAAAAATCCTATCATCGGGAAGACGATGGGTTCCCAATGGCTGAATCGCTCTTGCTGCCTGATCACGATAATGGTATACAGGCACAAAAAAGCGATGATGATTGCAGTTGGGTATTCGCTGATCAAAGCCCATCCAGAAAGTAACCCGATCAGGAAGAAATATCCTTTTTCTTTTTTTTGAGGTTTTTCTTTTAGGAAAAAAATCAAATAGAAAGATGTGAACAGAAGGGCTGCTGAAAACGAATGGCTGAATAAAACGATCGAATATGGAAAAATCATGGTTCCGAGTTCGATGGAAACTGCCGTTAGAAATGACCGGAAACGGTTCTTCGACACGTACAGACAGAAAAGATATATTAAACTTCCTGTAAAAGCCGATGGCAGACCAACAAGAAGTATTGTTAAAATCGCCTTGGCGGTAAATGGATCGGGAAAACCGAATAATTGGCGCATCCAGAATAACGGATAATAAAGAATAATTCCCAGGATTGCCGGCCCGATAGCTTTATCCGAATAATAATGGCCGTTGTAATAGGACCTGTCTTCCGTATAGGTGTCAGGTTCGTTGCAATAGTTGTCGATATAGAAGTGACCCTGTTCAACGACTGAAAAGATCAACCCGAAACGGGAATTCGCATTCCAGTAACCATCCTGAAGAAAATATGAAAACACAGACAGAAATAACAAGAATAATATCGCGGCATCCCGCAGAGAATTCTTTGGATGGCAGATTAATGGTTCAGCATGGTTGGAATTGCAAGGTGAAAAAATCATGGATTTATTTTGCCACAACAATCTTATGGAAGAAGTGAATGATAAGGGAACACAAAGCCTGTGACTGTAAATCACATAATTATAGACACCGCTTTTGTATTATTAATCTATCAGGCTGAGTAAGCTTTTTATTGAGATTGCTTACTCAGCCTGATGGAAATGATTCCGAATGGATAACCTCAGATTCTGGCGACACCGGTTCTTCTGGCAGCTTCGGCTACTGCAGCTGCTACGGCTTTACCGACTCGTGGATCAAACGCACGCGGAATGATATATTCGGGTGACAGTTCCTCTTCGCTGATCAAGTCTGCCAGCGCGTGTGCAGCAGCAAATTTCATTTCTTCATTGATATCCGATGCGCGCACATCAAAAGTCCCGCGGAAAATTCCCGGGAATGCCAGAACGTTATTGATCTGATTGGGATAATCGGAGCGGCCTGTTGCTACGATTTTTGCACCGCCAGCTTTTGCATCATCCGGGAAGATTTCCGGTGTCGGATTGGCGCAGGCAAAAATGATTGCGTCTTTTGCCATGGTTCTGACCATCTCTGTGGATACAACGCCGGGAGCTGATACACCAATAAAGATATCCGCACCGACCAGCGCATCCGCCAGACTTCCGGTTTTTTTGCCGCGATTGGTCTCCAGTGCCATTTCTTCTTTGATCGGATTCATGCCATCTTTCCTGCCCTCATAGATGATACCTTTCCGATCACATAAAACCAGGTTGTGAAAACCATATTCCAACAGCAACCGACTTATGGAAATCGCTGCTGCGCCTGCGCCGCTGACGACGATGTTGACGTCTTCTTTCTTTTTCCCGACGACTTTGAGCGCATTGATCAAACCCGCCAGTGTGATGACAGCGGTTCCATGCTGGTCATCATGAAAAATGGGAATGTCACATTTTTCTTTCAGTTTCTTTTCGATTTCAAAACAACGCGGAGCTGAAATGTCTTCCAGATTGACTCCTCCGAAACTGCCGGAAATCAGATAAATCGTATTGACGATCTCATCTACATCTTTGCTTTTAATGCAGAGCGGAAATGCGTCGACATCACCGAACGATTTAAATAAAACACATTTGCCTTCCATAACCGGCATACCGGCTTCCGGGCCTATATCCCCCAAACCCAGAACTGCTGTGCCATCTGTGACGACCAGACATAAATTATGACGGCGGGTTAAGTCATAACTTAGATTGACATCCTTCTGAATTTCAAGGCACGGCTGAGCGACGCCCGGCGTATATGCCAAAGACAGATCCTCTTTGGTTTTAACAGGGACTTTCGATACAACTTCAATCTTGCCCTTCCATTCCTTGTGCAGTCTTAAAGATTCTTTTGCGTAATCCATATGCTTCTTCTTTCTGTTGGCTAAGTGGGAACGCTTTTGTCAGGTTCTCATTTTTGTAAATATTTTGTAGTTATTTTAAATGACAGGTTCTGCTTTTGGAAGTGTCAAAAAATATTGATACAAGTCATCAAAACTTCCCTGAGGAACTCTCGATATATCTTTCATAGAGGGATTGATGACAAAGTCTGACAATAAATAGGTCTGCATACCGATTTCTGCTGCACACATATCTTCGTCAACATCATTGCCAACCATCAGACAATCTGAAGCGTCTCTTCCTAATTGGCTGAGAATCATCCGATAATAGTATAAATTCGGTTTGCAAAAATTTGAGTTTTCATAGGTTGTAATGAGCGTAAAGTCATCCGCATTCAGTTCAGCCCAATTGATTCTTTGTTTTGTCGCAATGGATGGAAAAACTGGATTTGTTGCTGCTACGATGGAATATCCCTTTTTTTTCAGAATTTGAATACATTTTTGTGCAAATGGATTCGGTTTTGCTGCTTTGCGGATCTCATTAAATTCGTTTTGATAGAAAGCGTTGAATTCTGATTCATAATCACGAATTTTGTTATCTAATAAAGTGCTGAACACTTGCCAGAAGCGTTCTTCATTTTTCATTTGCCCGTCATTTGAAATCATAGCGTCCGTTCCGGCAAGCAGCGCTTTGGTAAAACGATCAGGTTCATAACCCAATTGTGCAAATTTTTTTGCGATCTTCGACATGTATTCATGGAAAAAGACCTTATTTTCAATCGGGAGCAATGTCCCGTCCAGGTCGAATAGTACCGTATTCATCCATACTCCTCATTCTGTAATTTATTCAGGCTTAATTCTAAACCAGTAATTCGGTTTATAGACTTGCTATTCGAATCAATCGGGAAAAAGTTGATGTTGAAATGATTTTGCGCTTTGCGCAAAATCAAAAGGACAATAAATAAATTCTTTTCATATTTTTCAGTGTTGAGCTTTCTATATATCAAATTATAAATTTCATATCGATATTTCGATTTACTGTTGGTTGAGGATCAGGATTTTGGGAATTATAAGCAGGTGTTTTAATTGTAAGACAATAGCCAAAAACATTGCATTTTCGATCTTGTAATGATAAACTGAGTTTGATAATCTTTCATAAATTCAATTCTTGATGTTGTCCGGAAAAATGTGAAATACCTTTTTAATATCGCATACACAAATCATTTCGTAAGTTCCAAATCGCAGGTGAGAGCATTTGCTCCAACCCTGTTCTGAATTCTTGAAAAAGAAAAAAAGGAGAAGATACAATGAGTGATCGAATGACTTGCATACCCTTTCCACAGTTACTTAACTGGGTATTGGATGAATTTCGAACAAAGGAAACTGTTTTTGGTGTTCATACTCCGTATACGACAGGCAGCGAAACTCCCTTGGAAATTTTCGGCAGAAAATTGGAAACACCCATTGGACCTGCTGCCGGTCCTCATACACAATTAGCGCAAAATATCATTGCATCCTATTTTGCCGGTGGTCGTTTCTTTGAGGTTAAAACAGTACAAAAATTAGACGGCGATGATTTACCGGTGTCGAAACCTTGTATTAAAGCCGATGACGAAGGCTATAATGTCGAATGGTCTACAGAATTATATGTTCCTCAGGCTCAAGATGAATATATAAAAGCGTGGGTGATACTTCACCTAATCGCGAAGGAATTCCAGCTTGGGGCTCAGGACGGTTTTCAATTTAATATGAGTGTCGGATATGATTTGGCAGGTATAAAAACCGAAAAAATCAATACGTTCATCGACTCCATGATGGAAGCCAAGGACACTGACAGTTTTAAAAACGCAATTGCGTATGCAAAAAACAATCTGGAAAAATTCTCACGGGTAACCGAAAAAGATATCGATGCTATTCCTTCAGCGATCTGTAATTCTGCAACTATTTCCACACTGCATGGCTGCCCTCCGCAGGAGATTGAAAGCATTGCGAATTATTTAATTCTTGAAAAACATTTAAACACTTTTGTGAAATGCAATCCGACATTACTGGGATATGAATTTGCCAGGAATACATTGGATTCAATGGGATACGATTATCTGGTATTCGGTGAATTCCATTTTAACGATGATCTACAATACAAAGATGCCATCCCGATGTTTAAGCGGCTGATGGCTTTGGCAGACAGCCAAGGACTATCATTCGGTGTTAAGATCACGAATACATTCCCTGTAGAAATTAAGCAAAATGAACTTCCGGGTAATGAAATGTATATGTCCGGGAAAGCCCTATTCCCGCTTTCAATTTCTTTGGCAGCGAAACTCTCTCAGGATTTGGATGGCAAACTTCGGATATCTTATTCCGGTGGTGCCGACTTTTTCAATCTTGCGAAAATCGTCAAAGCGGGTGTATGGCCGGTTACGATGGCTACAACTTTGCTCAAGCCAGGTGGATATCAGCGATTAAAACAATTGGCTGAACTTCTGAGAGATCAGGGATATCAGCCGTTTCAGGGAATTGATGTCGAGGCGATCACGAAGATTGCAAAAGCGTCTGTTTCGGATCCGCATTACACAAAATCTATTAAGATCCCTCCTGTCAGAAAAACAAAGACGCAAGTTCCATTGGTTGACTGTTTTTTCGCTCCCTGTGAACAGGGATGTCCAATTCATCAGGATGTTGCCACTTATATGAAGCTGGCCAGTGAAAAGGACTATACTGGTGCGTTGAAAGTTATCCTGGACAAAAATCCGCTGCCTTTTATTACGGGCACTGTATGTGCTCATAACTGTATGACTATGTGTACGCGAAATTTCTATGAATCTCCGGTACATATTCGAAACGTCAAGCTGGAATGTGCACAAAAAGCTTATCAACAAGTTTTAGAAGCATTGACTCCAGTTGGGAAAATCAACAAAAAAGCTGCCATTGTCGGCGGTGGTCCTGCCGGTATAGCTGCAGCTTTCTATCTCGCAAGGGCAGGCGTCAACGTTACAATATTTGAAAAGCGAAAAACACTGGGCGGAATAGTGACTTGGACAGTACCCGATTTCCGTATTGACTATCATGTGGTTGAAAAAGATGTAGCGTTCATTGAAAAACTGGGTGTAAAAATTCAAACCGATACAGAAATCCGGTCGATTGATGATTTGAAAAAACAGGGATTTGACGCGGTTATCATCGCTGTCGGGGCTTACAAACCGGGATTATTGAAAATTGAAGGCTGCGAACCGCTGAATGCATTGACTTTTATGGAAGAATTTAATCAAACACAGGGAAAAATTTCTTTGGGTAAAAATGTCGTCGTGATTGGTGGTGGTAATACGGCAATGGATACCGCACGGGCTGCAAAGAGAACGCATGGAGTCGAAAATGTGTATCTGGTCTATCGGAGAACCAAACGCTACATGCCCGCGGATGAAGAGGAATTGTTGATGGCGGTTGAAGATGGTGTCCAATTTAAGGAATTGCTGGCGCCTTCAAAATGGGAACAAGGAGCATTAATTTGCCGTAAAATGACCTTAGGCGAGCTGGATGCCTCAGGGCGCAGGAGCGTTATAGAAACTACTGAGACGGTTACTATTCCTGCAGATTCTGTCATTGCGGCTATTGGAGAGCAAGTTCCGACAGAATTTTACACGATGAATGGTATTGCTGTCGATCAAAAAGGGAAGCCGTTGGTAAATTCCGATACACTGGAAACGAATTTGTCCGATGTTTATGTTGTGGGAGATGGACTGTATGGGCCTGCAACGATTGTGGAAGGCATTCGGGATAGTATGAAGGCGGCCGAAGCGATCATCGGATACAAGGCGTCTTCAAATTGTGCACAGAAAAATACAAAAGCATTGGTTTTCCAGAAAAAAGGCGTCATTACAGAATCAAAACCTGATCATCCGGAAAGTGATCGTTGTCTGTCCTGTTCTACCGTTTGTGAACGTTGTGTGGATGTTTGTCCGAATCGGGCGAACATTTCTGTTGTTGTTCCGGGAATGGAAATGGCTCAAATTGTTCATATCGATTCAATGTGCAACGAGTGCGGCAATTGCGGAACTTTTTGTCCATATGACAGCGCTCCCTATAAAGACAAGTTCACGCTTTTTGCGAATGACGCGGATATGAAGAACAGCACCAATGAAGGTTTTATCGTGCTGGATCCTGCCGGAACCCGGTTCAAATTGCGTCTGGATGGAACTGAGCGTGATATGGTTGCAGGTGATCCTTCAGTACCTTCTGCGATTATGGCGATAATGTCAGCAGTGTGTCAGGATTATCCCTATTTGATCTTTAAATAATCATCCATTTCGGATTTCGAGAAAACAACGAATAGTCCGCCGTTTTTTTTATGCGGCGGACTATTCGTTTGTAACATGTGGACTTCTATGAAATATAGGGAACAGCCTCGATTTTATTTTTTCAAATTTTCCAACAGTCTTGTGAGAGTGCTGATATGTTTTTAAATGTTCAGACTTCCGGTTGGCAGGTTGGACAAAAATAAACCGATCCGCCTAAATATGCTTGCTTAATAATCTGATTGCCGCAATTTGGACACGGATTCTGAAAGGTCAAGCTGGACAAGCGTGTCTGATATCTGCCTGATTGCCCAAACAAATCCTTCTCAGTGTTTCTTCCACCCAGCTCAGTCATTTCTC
Source organism: Flexilinea flocculi (assembly GCF_001192795.1). Classification (GTDB taxonomy): domain Bacteria; phylum Chloroflexota; class Anaerolineae; order Anaerolineales; family Anaerolineaceae; genus Flexilinea; species Flexilinea flocculi. Next base: position 397,257 of record NZ_DF968181.1, read on the forward strand.
TTAGCGTGGTTTTTAATGAGGTGTATAGACGTTCGATGTCAGCAGCAGACAGGTTTTCTATTTTTGTTCGCGGATTGACTTGCGCATTGAAGAGAATATCCTGAAGACAACCATTACCAAGTCCCGGAATCCGTTGTTCTGTTGCCAGAAACGCTTTGGCGCTTAATGTTTGTTTTGTGTTGTGAAGAATTTTCTGAAAATATATAAAATTAAAAGCATCCGAGAGCGGTGAAGGTTTTTCCATCGCCGTAATGTAATAAGGACTCTCGTTTTCTCCATCTTGAAAGAGCCATAATCCGCCGTACATCTGAACGGTACAGACAATGCTCGAATGATCCTCTAATTGGATATGCAATTGGTGCTTTTGCGGAACTGGATTCCCTTCTGCAAGGTAACGTATATTCACGCCGTCATTGAAAAGCAAACGTAAATTATCACAGGAAATCTGAACAAATCCGGCAATCGCTTCCGCTTTTAAAAATTTTTTATGGAAAAGCCGATCCGGGTATCTGGCTGGATCGTCAAAGAAAAAAGCAAATTTGTGCGGAGATGTATTGACAATCACGTTGGTGATTGTCTTTTGAAGGACAGTTGCTTCAATTTGTTTCGATAGGGTTACTGCTTCCGGAATTTCAATCATGTCTGCCTCTATTTTTGCAGTAATTCGAAAATTAAAAAAATTCATTGTTGTTCTTATGATTCTGAGAGAAGCGCAAAATCATAAGAAAGAAAAATTTTCTTGATTATTTCGAAAAGTCAATCATATTTCGAATTGCCTTATTTCTTTCTATCTTTTATCGATACGCTTTTTTGTGCAGTGGGATTCTCAAAAATTAAATCGTTAATAAAAGAGAAAGCGTTCCTGCAACGATCAAAAATAAACCAATGGTGCTTTTTCGATTTAATTTTTCTTTCAGGAAGATATACGCAAAAATTACTGTTAAAAGAATACTCAGCTTGTCAATGGGCACAACGATACTTGCCTGTCCATCTTTAAGTGCACGATAATAACATAGCCAGGATGCTCCGGTCGCAATACCGGAAAGACAAAGAAAGATCCATCCTCTTTTTTCAATGGTTTTAATGGTATGCTGCTTTCCTGTGATGAAAACGATTAACCAGGCCATAATCACAACGACAATGGTTCGCAAAGCTGTTCCTAAATTGGATTCAACTCCCTGGATACCAATTTTCCCTAAGATGGAGGTCAAACTGGCAAACACCGCTGAGAGTGCTGCATAAATCAGCCATCGTTTATCTGTGGCTTTTACTTCGCTTTGTTTTTTGGTAATCATCAAGTAGGTTCCAATTCCAATGACGATCATTCCGATCAATTTAATAAGCGTGATTTTTTCTCCCAGGATAACAAATGCCAGGAGCATTGTCAGAATGATACTGGACTTATCAACGGGTGTGACTTTATTGACATCTCCGAGCTGCAGAGCGCGAAAATAGCATAGCCAGGAAGCCCCGGTTGCCAATCCGGACAAACCCAGGAAAAGATAGGTTTTTCCATTAATGTCTTGTATTGTGGTGTGTGAACCGACCAGGAAAACCATCAGCCATGAAAAAAGTAAAACGACAACGGTGCGAATGGCTGTTGCGACATTTGAATCCGTGTTTCTGATTCCAATTTTTGCAAGAATTGCAGTAATCCCTGCAAACAGGGCTGATCCAAAAGCAAATAAAATCCACATAATTCGTATTCCAATACTCTGATATTTAGATTGTTTTTTCAAATCAAAAAAAGAGATCTTATTATATGCATGTATTGATGTAAAGCATAAATACATGTATATAACAAGATTTGATTTTACTCATTTTTCGAGTTGCTGTTAGTATTCCTCCAATAATTCCAAAAAAACCTCGACAATATTCGGATCGAAATGTTTCCCGGATTGTTCTCGGATATACTCTTTTGCTTTTTCAGGTGTCCAGGCTTTCCGATAAGGTCGGTCTGAGGTTAACGCATCATAGACATCGACGATCGCAAACAGACGGGCTGCCAGCGGGATCTGATCCCCTTTCAATTTACGCGGATATCCGGTGCCATCCCATTTTTCATGATGGCAGTAAGGAATGTCAAGGCAGGTATGAAGGTATTCAATGGGTACCAGCATATTAAAGGCAAATTGTGGATGCCTCTGCATGATTCTCCATTCATCCTCCGTAAGGTGCCCCGGTTTCGATAAAATTCTGTCCGGAACGCCAAGTTTTCCGATGTCATGTAACATGGCTCCTCTTTGAATGAAAAGCAGTTGTTCGTTTTTAAAACCAAGCCGATTTGCCAGGTGAATTGCCAGATTGGTTACTCGTTTCGTATGGTTCTCTGTCTCTTCATCGCGCATGTCCATTGCTTTTGACCAGCCTTCAATTGTCAAATCATAAGCCTTCAGCAACTCCTGATTGGCTTGCTGAACACTGTTGTAAAGCTGGTAAGTTTTTACTGCAATAGCAGTTTGATTGGCGATAATTTTCAAAAATCGGACCCAGTTGGTATCCGGCTGTAGTGGACTGCGGTGTAATAATTCCAAAACACCAATTAACTGCGAATCCGCTATCAGCGGTATTCCGAAGTACTCTCGAAATCCTTCCTCATTCATTGTGTCTAATAGAAATTCGTTAATGCCGGGTTCATCAAAGTTGACGTGTAATATTTGACGATTGAGGGCTGTATTCCCCGCCAGGCTTTCTCCGAGGAGAATTCTTCTTGGTAAGTGCGATTCGTCATAATAACCCGTTTGACAGGCACATTCCAGAATTTCTTCTTCCGAACGGTACAGGAAGAGAACTGCGGCATCCACTTTTAAACCAGTAACGACCTGATTAATGATCATGCTGTACGTGTTTTGAGCTTCCATATGTTCAATAACGGCTGTGTCAATTGTTGCCAGTGTCGTCAATTCAAAAATCCTCTGTTGCGTTTCGGAAAAGAGTTTCCCATTTTGAATACTGAGGCCAACCTGGTTTGCAACCACACTTAGCCATTCTATGTCTTCAGACTGAAAATCACGTTCCTGATGACATTGCAGTTCAATAATACCGATCGGTTGATCATCAATGACCAAAGGCAGCTGGCAAATGATTTTAATATTATGAATTTCAGGATTTTTGAAAAAATAGACTCCGTTATGAATCTGTTCCGGACTGGCCAAAACAATAGGACTTCTCATACCAATTGCCAGTTGATATTCAGGTGATGATTGATGAAATTCGGTCGATGCGGAAAATTCCGGATTCAGTAAAATTTGTTGATCAGATGTGTGGATGATTTCCAGTTTCTGATTCTCTTTATCAATTAATGCCACTGAAAAAGTCCTGCAGCCAAGTATATTCACAAAGAAATTCTCGGCGATACTACAGATTCGAGATAATTCCCGATAATTTGCAAGCTCTCGCCCTAATGCTGCGATCTGTTCCTGACGTTTTAAGTGAACTTTTAGAGATTCCGTGGAGGCTTTGATCTCAGTGATGTCCCAGGCCAAATCTGCGAGACGTGAGACAATTTGAACATCACGCTCTGAATAATCAACCGGTTTATTGCCAACGCCGATAATCGCAACGATTTTATTATTCCTTATAACTGGCACAACTAATTCGCGCTCGATATTTACATGACCTTCCGGCATGCCCTTTTTATGGGGCAGATCGGAAAAATGATTATGGATAACTGGTTTTCGTTCCCAAACACAATCGACCCAAACACCTGCCTGACTGATTTTGTAACGAGGTTGATAATTCTGAACATGGCAATATTGTTCGATCGTACGTTTTGACCAGGCTCTCAGTGATATGTTTTCCTGATTATCTGAAAGAAAATGGAAAAAACCAACCTGGCTTCCTGTTAATTTTTCGATTTCATCCAATGTTTCCTGAAGCAGTTCCTGAAGACTGTGGTTGATGGAAAAATCATGCAAACGCAACCGCGATTGCATAATGTTTTCATTTTGCCGTTGTTCTGTGACATCTTCTTTGATTGCGACAAATTGCCGGATTTCACCATTTTCATGGATCACCGGAGTGATGGTCAGTTTTTCAGAATAAAGCTGACCATCTTTCCTGCGATTAATAACTTCACCCTGCCAACTCTTTCCGGAAAGAATATCCTCCCACATTTTCTGATAGAAGTGCGAGTCCTGAACACCCGATTTCACCAAATCACCGGGTTTCTTACCATATGCTTCATCAAACGTATATCCGGTTAATTTTGTAAATGCCGCATTAACCCATTCAATTGAACCGTTCTGATCTGTGATCAGAATGGCATTGGCTGCAGATGAAATTGCTGCTGATTGAAGCTGTAATTGGTTTTCAGTCAGTTTTCGATAGCTAACGTCCCTTGCAACCCAGATCGCTTTTTCATTTGAAATTGGTGAAATTGACGCTTCGAACCAGATTTTTTTATTACCGATTAACAAAGCGTATTCGATATATTGCGTTTGCTGTGAATCCAATGCATTTTGAATTTTTTGAAGGTATTCTTCTGCTTGATCTCTCGGAAAAACGTCGCTCAGATGACAGCCTAAAAGTTCATCGGCCGGCCGAAATAATAAATCGGGATTTGTCTGCGGAATCTGCAGATAGATACCGTCTCTGCTTAACACTAAAATGACATCCCGCATGGATAAAAACAGAGCGCGCAATTCTGCTTCGGAGATTGCCAATTCCTCGGCTGTTTTCTCGTTTTCCAGTTTCATTTGGGAAAGAATCAATGATTTTATTACGGTCTGGCCAAGAAATCGCAGACAATCCTTTAATAGAAAATCAACAGCGCCATCCTGAAGCACTTCTGGCGATTTTTGAAAATCGATATCATCTGCAACGATAAAAATGATCGGAATTTCGGATTGGTAGCTGCGTAAGAGATGCAGAGCAGTTGCTCCATTAAAACGCGGTAATACCCATTTTGATAGAATGATGTCCTTCGGGGATTCCAAAGCTTGCACATAACCTGTTTCGTCTTCTACTCGTACCCAATGGACCTCAATCCCTTGTTCCCTGAGAATTTGGATCATATTCTCAGCATCTGACGGATCATCATCGATAACCAACACATTCAATGGAGATTGAAAAAAGCGAGATTGATTCTTGAAATTCATTGTGTTATTTTGCATAAACCTTATATGATTCAGGAATGATTTTTGGATATTGAATTGGACAAGGAGAAAAAAATTTACTTCAGATAATAACGGATCAAGCCTTTCGATATTGCTACTGCAACTATAGACAGCATCAACTTTCATTATTCTGCTGTTTTAAAAGTTCTAATGATCCACTCGGCCGTTATGGCACAGGATGGAAACAGATATAGATAAAAAATTTTTCAATATGCTAATGAAATAATTTTTTTTTGAACGGATTCAACTATATATAATTATAGACGATAATTGTCGATTTGTGTACGCACATGACTTAATGAACAGCAATTCAAAATATAGGGAGGATTCTTTGTTGTTGTGATAGCTTTTGCGCTTCGCGAAAAACATCACAGCAACAAGTTTTTCCCGATTGATTCGAATAGCAAGTCTATATTTCGAATTACTGCTTAATGAATAAATGATTTAAAAAACAGGAAATAAATTTTTATTTCTTAATAGAGAAAAGAATAAGTGTTGTTGTGTTGTTGTTGCGCTTTGCGCAACAACAACACAACAACAAGATCTCCCTTTTTTCTTAAAGGCTTTTCCAAATTTCGAATTGCTGAAATGGAACCGGTGAAATTTTCTTTGCCCGCGGTTATAATATGCTAAATTATTCAGAATATTTATCTCTTAACAATTCTTTCCATGTCAGCAATTCGAAATATTGAAAGAATTATTTATTGATGTGTTGTTTTTACGAGAAGCGTAAAAAACAACACGTCAATAAATTTTCTCTCTTTTCTCAAAGGGTTTTTCCAAATTTCGAATTTCTGGATGAATGTGCTCTTGATGATTTGCATGCGAAGACTATGATAATGAATCGAAATGTTTCGAAGGAATTAATTATGTATCGAAAATTTGCGAAGACAATCGTGATCCTTATTTGTTTCCTGGCATTGTCTTCGTGCCGACAAAATAACCATGGGTCATCTTTGGATATTCACCATCTCAATGGGAAAAGAATTGGTGTCGTTTTAGCCTGGAGTTCCGATTATGTGCTTGATAAAAGAGATGATCTCAATATTTTTCGATACGATAAAATGGCTGATGCGATTCTTGCTTTGAAATACAAAAAAATTGATGCATTGGCAATGGATCTCTTCTTTGCAAATTATTATTGCAGTATTCAACCCGGATTCCGTTATTTTGAAACACCTATTGGCTATGATCATTTCGTGATCTTTGTGAATCGCAACCGAAAGGATTTACTGAACCTGTTTAACCAATTTGCATCAGATTTCCAAAAGTCGCAAGCGTATCGAGAAATTTATAAAAAGATCATGCAGATGAAAGATGGTAATTATGAATCGTATGTCTTTCCGCATCAACAGGATGCGCCTGTTATTAAAATTGCTGTGGATCCATTATCGCCTCCTTATTCAGGTTATGACCTTCTTACTCATGAGATTGAAGGCTGTGATGTGGATATGATTCGGTTGTTTGCAGATCAATATGGTTTTCGGACAGAATTTATTCCCAGCACTTATGATGGACAAATCATGAATCTTAAATCCGGAAAGGCTGACATTATGATTACAGCATTGTCGGAAATTTATCAGAAATATGCACAGCTTTCTAATGATTATCTAGTCAGCCGTACCTATACCGAGATGCCGATTGTCCTGATTGTTCCGGAAAACTAATTGGATTTGTGCTTTTTAGAGTCCTGATCAGATTTTTTTTAGAAAAGGAATTGAATGATGTCTGAATTTATTTCCTATTTACAAAAAATGATTTATACAAGTTTGATTTTTGAAAATCGATACCAATTTCTGTTGGAAGGACTTGGAATGACACTCCTGATTACAGTTTTGGCTTTTTTATTAGGAACAACTGCCGCTGTGGTTATTTGTTATGGCAAAATTCGTGGAAAACGAGCATTAAAAAAATTTCTGTCCGGCATGACTCAATTTTTTATCCGAATCCCTTGCCTGGTCCTGCTGATGGTTTTTAGTTATGTGATTTTTGCAGATGTACCGATGAGCGCTGTTGTAGTCGCTGTAATCGTTTTTTCTCTAAAAGCTTCTTCATCCATGAGCGATTTATTCTACACAGCCATCATCACCGTTAATCCCGGTGAAGGAGAAGCAGCGCGTTCCCTGGGATTATCCCGGATGCAGACATTTATGCATGTGATTTTTCCACAAGCGGTTAAGGCAGCGCTTCCGCTTTATAAAAACCAATTTATTGCAACGTTGCAAGAGACCTCGATTGTTGGTTTTCTCGCGATTCAGGATTTAACGCGTGCCAGTAGTATTATTGCAAGTCGTACCTTAGATCCATTGATTTCATTGTTCATTATTACAGTCAGCTATTTCTTGATCGGATGGACGGCTTCCTTTTTGCTCTCTTTTTTTGAAAAAGAGAAACATTTTACAGTTGAGGAGGCGCGATGATCAGTATTCGGAATCTCTCCAAACGTTATCAAAACCTGATCATTTTTCAAAATGTGAATCTTGAAATCGATCGAGGAGATGCGGTTGCCATAATTGGACCCTCGGGGTGCGGAAAGAGTACGCTGCTTCGATGTATTAATGGATTGGAACGGCCAACGGAAGGCGAAGTATGGTTTGATGGAATGAATCTGACAAATTCAAAAGCTTCACTAGAAAAAATTCGCAGCAGAATGGGTATGGTCTATCAATCTTTCAATCTGTTCAGCCATCTGAATGTGCTTGAAAACGTTATGATGGCTCCCATGGTCGTTAATCATATACCTAAACAAAAGGCTGCTCAGGAAGCATTAGAATACCTAAAGCTGGTTGGGCTGCAAAATCGCAGTTTTCATATGCCCAATCAACTTTCAGGAGGACAAAAACAAAGGATTGCTATAGCTCGCTGTCTCGCAATGCACCCGGACGTGATCTTGTTTGATGAACCCACATCTGCACTCGATCCGACGATGGTTGATGAGGTTTTAGGTGTCATCCAAAGACTGATTCGTGAAAAAATGACGTGCGTCATTGTGACGCATGAAATGGAATTTGCACGGAAAGTATCCAATAAGGTTGTATATATGGATGAAATGGGAATTTATGAGACGGGCACTCCGGATCAGATCTTCTTATCCCCATGTCGGGAAAAAACACAGGCATTTATTCATAAACTGCATGTGTTTGAGAAAAATATTAACGAATACAATGCGGATATTTATTCTTTCATGTCAGAAGTACGCAGTTATTGTTCCCAATATGGTTTTACCTCAAAGCAACTGAATACGATCAATCTGATCTATGAGGAATTGATTTTTCCACTCATTAAGAACCGGGGATCACAAAAGGAAATCAATTTTAAATTACGGTCAACATCTGCCGGTGAGAAAATGGAAATCTTTATTGCCGATGAAAATGCGTCAGAAGATATTTTATTAAGTTCGAATATTGATGAATTTGGTGTGAAAATCATTCGGGCTTCTGCCAGAAAGGTCTCTTCAACATTTATTGAAAATAAAGCTGTGGTTCATATCGAGCTGTAGAACAATATGAAATTTTTTTTATATTTCGAACCGATGATATTCTTATGAAGAAAAGGAAAAATATTTTTTGATTAGCAAACCAATGAATCGGATATTTCATAAAATCAGCTTTAGCCAATATGTCGTGATCATCATGCTTCTGTTGATGAGTTTCTTTTTCCCATTTTTCTTTTCTGCATATACCAGCCCGTTTTATCCTGGATTTCACGGAGCGGATTCTGCCATTTTTATGACAATGGGACGAGCTGTCGTACAAGGGAAACTCCTATATAAGGAAATCTTTGATATCAAGGGACCGTTGATCTTTTTCATCAATGCTTTGGGGCAGTTCATTTATAACGGTCGATTTGGCACATTTCTCGTCCAGGTTATGTTTATGACTGGAACTGTTCTGGGTATGTATAAAACAGCCAGACTCTTCATCAGCCGGATGAAATCAGTGGCAGCCGTTTTCCTCTCATTGATCGTGATGACAGCCACATATGAACGAGGAAATTTAACGGAAGAATACTGCCTGACATTTATCTTCCCGTCTCTGTTTTGCGCCTGCCGATACTGGAAGGAAGGTAAAAAATTCCATCCTTCAATTTACAGCCTGATCTACGGATTATCCATGGGGCTTCTTCTCTGGACGCGCATCAATAACGGCGCTACAGTCATGGCGATTACATTTTATATTTATCTGACGATTGTTTTTACTGGAAATATGAAGCTGTTTGTAAAAAACCTGCTTTTTTTCCAGATCGGTCTGCTGATGATTTCCGTCCCGATCATCGTATTGTTTTGGATGCAGGGTTCGCTGAAAGAAATGTTTTATGGAACGTTTACTTTTCTGTTTTCCTATGCACAAGCGGGTGTCCTGGCGCGTCCTGCATGGAAATGGAATATGGCTTTATACAATATCTCCCCAGCTGTCGGATTTCTGATAGTTACGCTGATCTACAGCCGTTATATGAATCGAAATTTGGGAAAAATGCTTGGATTTGCTATCTTGATTACCATTGGTTCATTGCTGGTTGGGATGAATTATCCTCATTATTACATGATATTAACACCTTTGTTTTTGGTTGCGTTATCTATGACGCTGGAAATAATCAGTAAAAAACAGCCTGAAAGAAAAAAATCTGCCATTGCCTATATTTTTGCTCTGACAGGAATTGCTTTATCCGTTTATCAGAACTTTTCTCCGGTAAAGGCATACATGATCCGTATGTACTATGATAAGACAAAACCGATTTATCTCGGTTCTGTAAAGGACTACCTCGAGTTGGCTGAAATGATTCCAATGGAAGATCGGGATAGTGTATGGGGTTATAACATTAACCCTGCCTGGTATTATGTGGCTGATATTCTGCCTTGCTTTAAATACTTTATTAATCAGGAACAGCATCTTTTAATCGATCCGCAGATGAAACAGGAAATTGTGGATATGTTGTCGGAACATCCGCCCAAATGGATAGCCAAAAATTCATCTGATGAAGTACCTTTTATCGAATTGAGAGATCTTCTGGAACAGAACTATACACTGGTTGCGGATTTATCCTTGATTCGTCTATATCACCGAATCGGAGAATGATCGGATTTTCTTCATCAATTCAAAATAACCACCGGACATTCGAGTCAAGCGAGAAAACTTAATGTTCTGCAGTTTTTGTGCTCTAAGCAATACCGCGGCATAATAATCCCGCTCATTTTTCGAATTGCTGGTTTTATTTTCCCTGAGTCTGCTTCTCGTAGTAAATGGATAGGTCTCGTTCGGGATTTGCGTTTGTGTATTTTGCCTGTTTTTTTCCCCCCTTCAGCAATTCGAAATATCGATTGACTTTTCGAATCAATCAACAAAGAATTATTTTCATATTTCGAATTACTGGTTTTTCTTATAGGCGGATACGCAATCGTTTTTCTTTTATCGAAATAAATTTTCAACGCGTATGTGATATTTTTATCCGTTCAATCGTGTTCATTATGAAACGTAAAAAAATAATGAAAGAAGGACTCAAGGGTGTCTGAAAATGATGATTTTCAAAAAGCAGTAATGCTCTATAAAGATACAATCTTTCGTATAGCATACGCATATTGCAGGAATCATTTCGATGCAGAAGATATTTGTCAAGAAGTATTTTTGAAGCTTTATCGTCATGGATCACGGTTCAATGATCAGGACCATGAAAAAGCCTGGCTGATCCGTGTTGCAATCAATCAATGCAAAGATTTTCTGCGCAGAAAATGGGTGATTTCATTTTTTCGGGGAAAAGATTGTATTGCCGGATATGAATCTGAAAATCAATCAGAAGTCGTAGAAGCAGTTTTTTCCTTGCCTATCAAATATCGGATGCCAATCCATTTATATTATTACGAGGATTATTCCATCAGAGAAATTGCTGAAATCCTTGGAACCAGCGAGACTGCTATTCAAACGCAGTTGCAGAGAGCAAGAATGATGCTTCGGAAAAAAATAAGAGAGGAATTTGAAGATGAATCTAAATAGTTATCGGCAGGCGATGGATAAGATCCGTATGTCTGATGAATGCACGAACGAAATTCTTGACCGGATGATGAGAGAATCCGGGAAAAATCAAGTTTCTCCCATTCGGCGGACAGTTGTGTCGATTGGATTTGGCGTTTTGATTATTATGATTTTAGGATTTGCCGCTTACGTCTTGGGAGGATATGAAGTTTTCCGAAATTATTTTTCAAAGGATTCGGCAGTTGTCGAAATGCCGCAATTGTTCACTTATATGGATTTTGATCAATTGGCTGTTTATCAAAGTACTCCGACAGGCCGCCTCATTGATGATGATGAAATTGCAATCGATGTCGTGGGTATCATCGGAAACGAGAATGTTGCCGATGTCATGCTGGATATCACTTTTAAACAATTGAAAGATCTAAGCTTCCCGAATTATCAATATACGCTGTTGTTGGATGGCGTCCTGCTTCAAGGAATGAGTGATTTAATTCCCGTTGAAACAGAAAATATGCCTTCAAATTGTCAGCGAATTATGTTTGAATTGCTTAGTACAGATCAAATATCAGGAAAGACGTTAACACTTCGGCTGCGAGGTCTTCGTCAGCCGTCGGTAGATACTGACAAAGCAGAAAAGTTGTTCAACTATGGCTATGAGCTTTCAATTCCATTGACTTTCACTGGTAAATCAAAAATTGTGGTAGAAAATCAAACTTTTAGAGACGGAATGTTGCATCAGGTATTAATTTCTCCGTTATCCTGCACACTGGAATTTGATGAAATTACCGGCCGTAAAATTATGGACAACGGAATAGGCGATCTGCTGGTAATCCAATTGAAGAACAATAAAATCATTGACTGGCGCGGTCATTTTACTGGAGCAATTGCTGCTCAATGGGTGGATCGGATCCGTTTTGTGTATACATTCCGCGTTCCATTGGATCCGGCCGATATTGAAAGCATAACATTTGACGGAATACCTTTATCATTGGAATAGAAATCTGTATTTGATTACTTGATCGACCTTTCGTAAAATTCAAAAAAGACTGCTACGTCTCTGACGATGCAGTCCTTTTTGAATTTTGATCTGGAATTATTGATTTACATATCCAAAGGGGAAAGATTTAAGAATCTTGTCTTTTTTTGAAAAGGCGTTTTCATGTTTCGAATTACAAGAAAAAAATGTTTCATTGGTTATTTCATCAGAAAAGTTTGCAGGCCGTTGCTGCTGATTGTGTTAATAATCTGAGCAATTTCCTCCGGACTTTCCTTAAATCCGCTTTGAATCCAGGACTCAATAATACCGGCACATCCGTTCGCAATAAACGTATAAACTAAATCCAATTGTCTTTTCGGCAGATCCGGAGCAATTTCGCTCCATTCTGTAATGCAGCGGTCATAAGCAATGTCCATAATCTTTCGCAAGAATACTTTATCTCCGAATTCACTGAATAATATTTTACAGAGATCTTCATTTTTCGAAATTGCAGTAAAAATTTCAAGCAATGATGAAGAAACGGTACTGATTTGGAGCGAACTTTCAACAGAATGCCGGATTTCATCATATAGATCATTTTCAATTTGATGGAGTAATTCATCCGGAGTTGAATAATATGTATAAAAAGTGTTTCGATTGATATCAGCATGACTGCATATTTCTGTAATCGTGATTTTATTGATCGGTTTTTCTTTCATCAATTCCAGAAGGCTTTGTCGGAGTAACATTTTGGTTATTTTGATTCTTCTATCTGTCTTTTTTTCGATCATCATGATGTGTTTTCCTTTTATATCCAGGCAATTTGAAATTTAGAATGGAGTTTTTTATTATTTGGTAAGTCAATCCACATTCCGAATTGATGATCGTATCCAGGATAATTACCTGGAATGCTATTTTCGCAATCGGATAATTTTTTCGCATTTGTTCGATAACATACATTTTTTCAAAAAAAGTTTGCAAATTATCAAACAACGAGAAACTGACCATTGAATATTTCTGTCTTCTATATCATAATAATTTTACTCGATAAAACAACACTCTGTTCGATAAAAATCAATGCGTCAGTAATTCGAAATATAAACTTGCCATCCATACTATAGAGGAAATAACTTATTGATGTGATGTTTTTCTTAATATGTGTAAAAGCATTTCAATAGCAATGAAATTTTTTCATATTTCGAATTACTACTGATGAAAGGGAAAATGGGAGAAATTTATCTGGTAACCGGTGCAGCAGGTCACCTCGGAAATACGATTACTCGCCAATTGATCAGACAGGGGAAACGAGTGCGCGCTTTGGTTTTGCCAGGAGATAAAGCCGCTGACAGACTCCCTGCGGAGGTCGAAAAATTCTATGGGAATTTGTTAGAGCCGGAATCGCTAAAAAAATTTTTAGATACTGGATCGGATCAAATTGCTGCTGTAATCCATTGTGCAGGAATTGTCACAACCTCCTCAAAGTTTCTTCCGATCATTCGAAATGTTAATGTTACCGGTACAAAGAATATTGTGGATTTGTGTAAATCTTTCCGTATTCGGAAACTGGTCTATATCAGTTCCGTGCATGCGATACCGGTGTTACCCGCAGGCGAAACCATGGCGGAAGTGAACCATTTTTCACCGGAAACTGTAGTTGGGCCCTATGCAAAATCCAAAGCTGAGGCGACCTCCTATGTTCAGGAAGCTGCCAGTAATGGTTTGGATGCGTCCATTGTTTTCCCCGGCGGAATCTGCGGTCCCTATGATTTTGGGAAAAGTCACATGACACAACTTCTGATTGATTTTTATCAGGGACGAATGCAGATAGGCATAGAAGGTGGATTTGACTTCGTTGATGTTCGGGATGTCGCAGCCGGAGTAATTTCTTGTTGCGATAAAGGAAAACCCGGAGAAGGGTATATTCTGACTAATCGCTATGTTTCAATTCCTGAAATGCTGGATCTGTTTCATCAATTTACCGGAAAAAAGCAGACAAAAACATATGTTCCGATGTGGCTGGCAAAAGCGATGGTTCCATTTTGTGAGGTGTATTATCGAATCAGAAATCAGCCGCCGATTTTTAATGCCTATTCTCTCCATACGATTTCTGTAAATTCCATATATTCCCATGAAAAAGCGGTACGTGACCTGGATTATCATGTTCGACCTTTTTCAGAAACCGTACGTGATACGGTTGACTGGCTGAAGCATGAAGGACGGCTTTAACGTTCGCAGGCCGTGATACGAAAAATATGAAGACCAATAGAGAAGCGAGAGATCATCTATTAAATTGTCGATTATTAATACAAAAAGTAAATACAGATTTCGAATTAATGATTACTGTTAGTCTCATGACAGTAATTCGAAACATCAATAGAATTCTTTGTTGTTCTTATGGTTTTCCGCTCCACGCTAAAGATTTATATGAAGAATGATTCATGGATCGATCTGTCATTGCAAGAATTGCGTTAGCCCGACAAAGCTATTTTTTTTCGCGTATCAACCTTTTCTCATTTATCAGGAGATTGCTTAGTCCCTATGGGACTCGGCCCCACAGGTTAATAACAATGACAGGTTTCATTTATTCCATTTGGCTTGTTTTCAAATAATTTCATATGGATCAACATGCAAGAAGATATTAGTCTTTGATATTCTTCGACAATTTTTATTTGTTTTTCTTAATTCTTATATTTTAAATTACTGGTCTCGTGCTTCATCATTGAGCGATTATAATAAAAAACATGACACCACGTTTTCTCGTTTGATTTTTCAGGTTGGTTAATATTTCGAATTGCTGACTGATTATTGGATTAATTAACTTTTTTCAAAAAATCAATGATATCCCGTTAATCGCATCGCAGGCATATACTGCTGATTTTTAGGAAATATCAAAGTTCGTATTCAATTTCAAGAGAGATTTTTATCATCGTGCATGTTTACCGAACTGCCACAGTAGCAAAAATTATCGGCATCCATCCAAATACAGTTCGACTGTATGAAAGTCTCGGTTTTATTCAAAAGCCGAATCGGCAGGAGAATGGATATCGGATATACACCGATGCTCATATAGCGCAGATCCGGCTCGTGCGGACGGGTTTCCAAATCGAAATCCTGCAGAGTGGTCTGCGAAAAAAAATAATTCGTATCCTCCTGCTTTCCGGCAGCGGTTTGATCGATGAAGCGATCAACCTGACCGGAGAGTATATAAACCAAATCATCCAGGAAAAAAATAAGGCGGAACAAGCAATACGAATCGTAAGACAACTGGTATCCGAAACAGATCAAAATGAATCGTTATATTTTTCCCGCCGGCAGGCAGCCAAAGCGCTTCAAGTTTCTGAGGATACATTGAGAAATTGGGAACGGAACGGTTTGCTCGCAGAACGGAAAAAACACAGGGGTTATTGTATTTATACTGAAAGCGACATCAAACGCCTTAAAATAATCCGGGTTCTACGTTGCGCCAATTATTCTCATAAAGCAATTTTTAATATGGTGCGCAGATTGTCATACTTTCCTGACGAAAATATCAGGGATTTGTTGGATACACCAGATCCGAATGACGAAATTATCTCGGTCTGCGATAAATTGATTACGTCACTTCAAACTGCAGAAGAAAATGCCCGGTCCATGCTTGGTCAGCTTCATACGATCCGTACCCTTCTCCATTCTGAAAGTTCTTCTAAATCGTAAACGTTATCGAAATGCGTTGAAATCAGTAGTATGTTTTCATACTAAATGCCAGTTTATCGGATTCTCTCTTTTTTCATGGTTTGTTACAGATATCCTATTAAAAATGAAAATCCTATTAATTCAAAATATAGACTTGCTATTTGAATAAATTGAGAAAAACTTGTTATTATGATGGTTTTAAGTTTCACGCAAAACCATCACAACAACAAAGAATCCTCACCAAATTTCGAATTAATATTGAAACCCTCCACTTAATCACCAACTTATTTGTTTGTGCTATTCTTTTGCGAAACAAATGCAGAGGAGGATTGATTAAATGGATTCAATGATCCAAGTCGATGGACTTTATAAGTCCTATCATGGCGTAAACGCTGTTGAAAATCTGTCTATATCCATCCACAGCGGAGAAGTTTTTGGGTTGCTGGGAGCAAATGGCGCAGGGAAAACAACGTCCATTGAATGTATTCTGGGCGTCCGAAAACCCGACCAGGGGGCGATTTCTGTCATGGGGATGAATCCTTCCTCAGACCGCAAGAAACTTTTCGAAAAAGTGGGAGTCCAGTTTCAGGAATCAAGTTTTCAGGAACAAATTAAAGTTGTTGAACTATGCGAGGAAACACAGGCGTTATATAAAAATCCGGGAGATTATCAAGCACTATTAAAGCAATTTGGATTGGCTGAAATGAAAAAAGCTGCTGTAGCAGAGTTGTCCGGGGGACAAAAACAGCGGCTGTTTGTTGTGCTGGCATTACTGCCGAATCCGGAGGTCGTTTTTCTGGATGAATTGACAACCGGTCTCGATTCCAGAGCCAGAAGGACTGTCTGGAATGGTTTATCCGATTTGAAACAAAAAGGGATGACTATTCTGATGACGTCACATTATATGGATGAAGTTGAAACGTTGTGTGATCGAATCTGCATCCTGAAGAAGGGCAAGACGGTATTTATGGGGACAGTACAGGAAGCGGTTACAGCCAGTCCATTTCAGAGATTCGAAGATGCTTATCTTTGGTTGACAGATGAGGAGGGTTCAGAAAATGAAAGCATTTAGGACCATGTTGAAAATTGAGACAAAACTTTCTCTACGCGGAATTGATATGTTGATTTTCGCAATTTGCATGCCGGTGGTTATTCTCATCTTATTGGGAATAATCTATGGGAATAAGCCTGCTTTTGAAGGGGCAGCATACTCATTCTTTGAGCAGTCTTTCGCAGCAGTCGCTACCATAGCAATTTGTGGCGGTGGTGTGATGGGACTGCCGCTTGTCATTTCAGATTACCGGCAGAAAAAAATATTAAAGCGGTTTCAAGTAACACCTGTCAGCCCGACTATGATTTTGTTTGTACAACTTGTGATCTACACGTTGTATGCGTTGTGTTCCTTAATTCTTCTTTTAATCGTAGCAGTATTCTTCTTTGAATTTCAGATGCGAGGCTCATGGCTGCAATTTTTGGGCTTTTATTTCATCGTCTTGTTATCCATATTCAGCATCGGATTGATGACCGGAGGAATTGCGAAAAACACAAAAAGCGCTGGCATCATCGCTAGCATCCTTTATTTCCCGATGTTGATTTTTTCCGGTTCAACACTGCCTTATGAGGTAATGCCGGTTTCTTTACAGCGAATTGCCGATTTAATGCCGCTGACACATGGCATCAAACTGCTGAAAGCCTCATCATTGGGATTGCCATTGGTGAATGTCTCTTTTTCTCTGATCGTAATGATCGTGATCGCAATACTTTGTATAGTGATCGCTGTACGGTATTTTAAATGGGAATAATTTAATCATACATCCCATTCCATGATTGATCGTATTGCCAATCAATCACCAGCAATTCGAAATATGGGGAGGATTCTCAATTTTTCTGAATTTGGAAAGTCAATCCATCTTTCGAATTGCCAATAATTCTTCATGGAAACAAACCTTTTAAGTCAATCGAGCAAACTTGTTGTTGTGTTATTTTTGCGCTCTGCACAAAAATAACACAACGATAAATAATTCTCCTCATATTTCCGATCACTGTCAAATTGACGATTACTTGCTGAAAAATTTGTTTGAGGATTCAATTTTCCTATATCCAAGTATTTTGAATCCTCTTGAATATGCTTTTTCTGGGAAGAAAATATTTCTGTTTGTTTTTCTATTTGCGGTTCGAATAGTCACGTATCATCGAAGGATGCGTCATTTTATTATTTCTTACAAAAAATATATATAATATTAAGACAAGCCTATGGATAAGATACGTGTTGGAATATCTGATTATGAGGAATCCTCGTACGGGGATATCTCTGATTCTCACAGTACATTGACTGTGATGAATCTCTATTCTGAACCTCTGATCCGTCTGTATGACGGAAAAATTTGGCCTGCTCTTGCGCAAAGCTGGCAGTCTTTTGACGATGGCCATCGCTGGTTATTTTACTTGCGGCCAAATATTATGTTTCATGACAGCACTCCCTGTTCTGTTGTCGATGTGATTGATTCCTTTGAGGAGATTAAATCACAAAGCACAAAGACAGGTATGCCAAGCCCGTATGAACGATATTTCTCTGCGTTAAATTTCCGAATTATCAACCGCTTAACTTTGGAAGTTACTTGCGAAACTCCTTGCGGCGATGTAGCAGAAATTCTCAGCGGTATCAACATTCGCAGAACCAAACATAATGAAAAACCTGTAATCGGAACAGGTAACTATACTTTTGCTAAATTTTATGCCGGAAAAACGGTTCGTCTGGAAAAACGATCCGGACTAAAACATCTGTCCGCTTATGATCAGATTACGTTTCATATCATTCCGGATCCGGAAGAACGACTTGCAGCGCTGAAAGAAGGAA
Source organism: Flexilinea flocculi (assembly GCF_001192795.1). Lineage (GTDB taxonomy): Bacteria > Chloroflexota > Anaerolineae > Anaerolineales > Anaerolineaceae > Flexilinea > Flexilinea flocculi. Next base: position 415,845 of record NZ_DF968181.1, read on the forward strand.
AAATACATTTTGCTGCCAATTTGGAACAACTTCCCAGACAAAAACAGGATCCGGACTTTACCTGGTGGAAATGTGTAAGCAGTAAATCAACTGTCGGGCTGTTGAACGCTTTTGAACCGCCATTTAATGATCCGCGGGCAAGAATCGGGATTAATTACGCAGTTGATGTCGATCAAATCATTCATGAAGTTTTTTCCGATCTGGCAATTCCGGCAGCGACGATTGGCAGCCCTTTTCATTGCGGTTATGACAATTCCATCAAACCGGTCGGTTATGATCCGGAGAAGGCGAAACAGTTATTTGAAAAGGTGGCAATGCCGTCTCAATTGGAAATTTTTGCTTCCGAAGGATTCCCGCCGCGTTCGAGGGAGATTGCGGCGTTCATCGCGGAACAGCTTGAAAAGATTCATATTCAAACCTGCCTTCATATCATTGAGGATGAGACGGATTATCTACGTCTGATTGAGAAAAAACAGGCAGGCCATATCGCTCTTTTCCATTCTGCTTCCAACAGTACCTATCGGATTTTATCGGAATGTGTATCGTCAACTGAAAAAGGTAGATGGTGGCAAGGCTACACGGATGAGAAGACGCAATCATTAATACTGGCAGCGAATACAGAAGATGACATAACCAATCGCGAACGCAAATATTCTGCAGTCTTGAATCATCTAAATCAACAACCTCCCTGGCTGTACCTTTTCCATCCAATTTCCGTTTATGCCTGTCTTCCGGAAGTAAAAGATGTGGAATTATTACATACGGAAATGCTGCGTTTCCCTGGATCCTGGTAGTTTTTCAGCAAATATTTCTTGAATTTACTCAGCATTTCAGGCGCGTATCCTGCAAAAATTTCGTTTTCATCGGATTCCCTTCGGCACGAAAAACAACGTTTTGCGATACGTTAAAAATAGATGACCAGATCGTTGTGAAATTTAAAGTTTCATCGTACTGACAAATAAATCCAAATTCCCCGCTCAACAAGTCTTTCGAGAACGCAATTGCGTTATCAAAGGTCAACGTTCTTAAAGCATGCAAAACTGTCTGATATCGGATCTCCGATGAAAAAATGTCATAATCCACCGAATGATGTGCTTTCATTTCGGGTTTTGTAAAATGGTTGGTGATGAGGACGAACCGCTCTCCAAAATGATTGGTCTCTGGTGTTCTCACCTTCAAATCTTTCGGATTGCATTCGACAACAGCCATATCTCCGCTTTGATCTGCTAATAGAATATTGCAGTTGGAGGCGATCGGCAGTCTGTGAAGCGCTTTAATACCGGATTGAACCGATTCGCATTTTTCAAGAAGATAGCGGACCAGAAAAACCGAATTCAATCCAGGTAGAATTTCCTCAATTTTTGGAACGACAAAAGTCATCGCGACAGCCAATCCATGTTCATTGATGCCTTCCTCCCCATTGATGAACGAGGATGTATTCAAGAGAAACTTTGCCTGATTTTCAGGCTGGTAATAAATGCTTTTACTGATTTTCTCCATATATGGCGGCAAATCGTTATTTCTTCCATAAAATATTTGCCCGTTGTGAGAAAAAGCAAAACCAGTACATCCTCTGGCTTCCATCGAATCACCTTCTTCAGGCGACAGACAACATCCCATACACATCATCCAGGCTGTAAATAATTCATGGTTAACGCCTATGCTGTCTGTAACACCACGGATTTCTTTTTCTGCTTCAGGAAAGAATTCTTGAAGGATTTTACCGCTTTTTATGCCAAAATCTTTTTGGAATGAATCCAGATGAATTGGAAAATGGACATTACCTTTATGAAACATTGCTCCCATTTTTAAACCCATCGAATAATGGTTGCCCTTCAGTCTTGGATGGTACATATTGCGTTTCCCCTCGAATTGTGATATTTTCTTGTTTCCATATCATAATCCTAATAAAATTTTTCCATGGGAAATATCCATCAGTGATTCCTATAAAAATAGAATCCAATTTTCATTATCGGATGAATAATTTCTTTCATCTGCTGTTCGAAATATTGATTGATCTGTCATTGCGAGGAGGGGGTCAGCCCGACGAAGCAATCTCTTTCCGGATGGCGCTCCGCCCTACATGTGGTGGGGAGATTGCCACACCCCTTCGGGGCTCGCAATGACAGGTTCCTTATAGCAATTCCTATGAAAATAGAATTCAATTTTCATTATCGGATGTGTAATTTATTTCATCTGCTGTTCGAAATATAGAAATAATTCTTTCTTTATTCGAAAAGTCAATGCACATTTTGAATCGCTGGATCAAGAGGTATTATTTCTGATTAAAAACATAAAGTTTTACGAATTATTCATTTTCTGAAAACAAGTATCAAAACGGGAGAATATTATGAACGAAATTATGGAAAACTTTATCCAGGATTTTTGTCAGAAAGTAAAGGAAATATTCCAGGAACGTGTAGTCTTTTTAGGATTGCAAGGCAGTGTTGGACGCGGAGAAAGTGTCGATACAAGTGATATTGACCTTGTAGTCATTCTGGATCAATTGGAAATCGAAGATCTGGTTCAATACCGGAATCTGATTGATCAGACGCCGGAACCTGGAAGAATGTGTGGTTTCATTTCCGGAGTGAATGAGCTATATCATTGGGAGAAGTCCGACCTGTTCCAGTTTTATTATGATTCCCAGCCAATTTTTGGGAGTATCGATTTTATCAAATCGATGCTTTCAAAAATGGATGTGCGGAGGGCTGTATTGATTGGCGCCTGCAATATTTATCATTCGTGTGGGCATAATTTCGTCCATGAAAAAAGCGGGGAAATCCTCAAATCTTGTTATAAATCTGCTTCCTTTGTCCTACAAGCCAAATATTTCGACCAAACCGGTTCCTATGTGCAGAAGAAAACAGATCTGCTGCCACACTTATCTCCGGATGATCACCAAATTTTGGAGATCCTGTTATCCCAAAAATCCTGGAATCATCTGGATGAAGGCATTTATCATGCTTTTTCGGCTGTACTTTTACACTGGGCTGGGAAAATAATCGAGGAATTTTCAATCAAATGAAAATCCTTTTTTTTCGGATGGATTTATTTCATGAAGGAAGTAAATTCAATTTCTCATATGACAGGGATCTGAATTTTGCTTAATGATTTAAATTTTTATTGTTTATTTTGCTATTAAAAATAAAAAAAATTAATAAATATTTTGAAAATATTAATAAAATATTGAATATATAAAAATAAAATTAAAATAGTTAAGCATATGATAGAATCTATCTGCAATATTAAAGGTGCTTTGAAAATTTATTGAAAGAGAGGATGCAAATGGATGAAATTGATATCACCATTCTGAATGAATTGAAAGCTAATGGCAGAGCGACTGCTTCGGAAATCAGCAAAAAAATACATCTTTCGATACCAGCTGCAGCGGAGCGAATCCGTAAATTGGAACAATCAGAAATCATTCAGCAATACACCATTCGTATCAATCGGCAAAAAACCGGCCAGAAACTGCTGGCATTCATTCTGATTAATATTGAAAAGACCGACACGATTGATCAGTTTCGGGAGAGAATCATTCAGGAACGGTGTGTGCTGGAATGTCATCATGTAGCGGGTGCTTATGATTATTTATTAAAAGTTGTTCTGGAAGATACGCAGGCATTAGAAGTCTTTTTATCCAAAAAGTTGAAAAACATTCCCGGTGTTGCCAGTTCAAATACTTTCATTACATTGATGACACTGAAAGAGGATGTCAGTTGTTAAAAGCGACTGGATATTCAATGTCGGGGAATTCAGATACGTTAAAACGAAAATGAAATAAATACATTTCTTTCTTGAAGTGCAAAATGAATAATAAAAATCAGCAATAATTCGAAATATAGACTTGTTATACGGATAAAGAGGAAAAACAAGGAATCCTCCCCATACTTCGAATTGCTGAAAAATCAGAAAAGCAAAGGTGTTGGAATGATTCTAAAAGGGTTTCGATTTGGAATGTTGTTACAGCTTGCGGTGGGACCTATGTGTCTGATGGTATTTAATACTTCAGCAACCTACGGCTTTATCTATAGTATCAGCCTGATTGTTGCAATTGCACTGATTGATGCATTGTATATCGGACTATCCTGTATTGGAACGGCTTCTATTATTGATAAAACAGAGATTAAGACTTTTATAAAAATTGGGGGATGTATTGTACTGATTCTGTTTGGACTGAATACGATCTCTGGCGTTTTCAAGATTTCATTTCTGCCGAATATCGGATTGTTTTCCGAAGTCACCAGTCAAAATCTCTTTGTTCAGGGTTTGCTGTTGACAGCATCGAATCCGTTGACAATTCTGTTCTGGAGCGGTATGTTTTCTGCACAAATGATTGAAAATCATTGGAGTCAGAAACAATTGTTATTCTTTGCTGTCGGTTGTGTGCTGTCCACGTTATTCTTTCTATCCTGTGTTGCACTACTGGGAAGCTTCTTAAATGACTTTTTGCCATTGCTGTTTGTTCAAATTTTGAATATACTCGTCGGTGTCTTCCTGATATATTTCGGTATCCGATTACTGCTGCGCAAAGATAAAAGTGAAGTTAAAGAACCTGTGATGTAGCAATTTGAAATATTGACTTGCAATTCGAATTAATTTGATGTTTGTTAACGATGAAAACAATTAATCCGAAATTTGTATGACCTTTTAAAATAAGGGAGAATTCATTCTCCCTTATTTTAAATCGCTGATGCTAAGGATGACCAATCGCAGAGGCTGGCGCTTTTTTTTACTTCCCGCGATTTCTCATATCTCTGCGGATTTCTTCCAGATGATTATCTGATATCGTGCTTTTCTCTCGAAATTCTGCTGCGGCAGCGTTGATTACTGTAAAATTAAGGTTTGTTCCGCTGCTGTCAGCGCAATATTTGACAGCTCTGTTTGCACTGATTCCGAAACGGTCGGCCGTTTCAACTGCGTCGATATTGGCTCCCAGAAAGATAAACTCCCATCCATATTTTTCTTTCTGCCGTTTGATTTGTGCCTTGACTTTTTCGGCTGAATATTCACGGCTTGCATTTTCAGCTCCATCCGTAATGATGACAAACATCACCTTGTCTGCACGCAAATCGCTGGTCGTGTATTTTTGAGCATTGCCAATTTTATGAATGGTCTTGCCGATTGCATCAAGCAGTGCTGTCGAACCGCCGACAAAATACTCTTCTCCTGTGATCGGGCTCACGGTTTGGATATTGATGCGATCATGTAGAATATAATATCGATCATCAAATAGAACCGTTGTAATCCGACATTCACCTTCAACGGCTTTCTGCTTTTCCAGCATGGCGTTGAAACCTCCAATCGTGTCTGCTTCCAATCCGCTCATGGATCCGCTTTTATCCAGTATAAATACCAGTTCGGTTAATTCTTTTTTCATCACGATGTCCTCCTTAATTTCTTTATTGACTCAAGAATAACATCTGTGATTCTGTTCGTGGTCGCTTGCAAAGCGACAAATCAGATATACTTGCTGGCTTCGCGAATACTTAATTAGGACAACGCTTCTCGATGGCGTTCAATAAACTCCCGAACCCATTCGGGGTTCGTTTTGCTGTATTCTCGCAGACTCCAGCCGATTGCCTTATTAATGAAAAACTCCTTCTGTCCTAAATTATTGATAATGATCTTTTCAAGCAATCGGATATCGGTCTTCTCTCTGCGTCCGAGCTGGTGATCAATTGCAGCGCGCCGGAGCCAGATATTTTCATCCGTACTCCAAGTCAGCAGGATTTGGCTGACTTCAGGATGCCGCAGTGCAATATCTCCGACAATCACATCAAGGCCGTCTACCGTATCCCACCAGGATTTTGTGATGATTAATATTCTTAGATTCGGTATATCGCTGTCGGTTAGCTTTGCTTTTTGTCTGGTCAGGTATTCCACTGCCAAATACTGGAATTCTCGTTCCGGCATTTCCCAGCACGAGAATACAAAAGCCCAATCTATATCATTCTGTTTCAACGTTTTCAAAAATTCTTGGCTCAATTTCTTTCGTTCCGGAGTCGATATACCCAGGTAAGAAAACTGGTTCCGCATATACGCGCTCATTGGTGCAGCTTTTACGGGATCTGCTGCATTTCTGAAAATCTCAAAAATATCCATTGGGTTACCTGCCTAATAACGGTTGCTGATATTGGAATAAAACTTCATTGATTTCGAAAATGTCATATCGTCCGTTGATAATGAAATACTCTACAATCACATCGAATTTCTGGCTACGGGAGAGTGAATAACCAGCTCGATTCAGAAGATCGTTGGTTTCGTTGAGATTGAGTTTCAGTGCTGCAGCCAGTGCAAGTGCCGTTCGCTTGCTGGGCATATATCCTTTTCCGGTTCTGATTTTAGAGAATAGTTTCCGATCAATGTTAGCGCGTTTGTAAACCTCCACATCCGTCATGCCTTTCGCATCGATAAGTCGCAGCAGCATGGTAGAAAACGATGCATCGAGCTCATTGATCAGAGAGTCCAGATTTTGATCGCATGGCGGCGCTTGTATCAAGGGCGCGAGGGATTTAAAAGACTGAGCACTCTCAAGGAGTTCAACCCGCTCTGAATCCGTCAATTTCTGCCTTGTCATGTGATTCGTTATGACATAATGCTCATCAATATAGCTTCTCACATCACCCAGCAGTTTCTCACTGATTGCGAAAGAAGCCATATCAAAAACAGCAAGATACACTTCCAGTTCCTGATCAGCAAGATATTCTTGAATGGCTGCGGATGCTACTTTTAAAGCTTCCTCTTTGGGATAGCCATAGATCCCGCTGGATATAAGCGGGAAGGCGATACTTTCACAATGATTTTCCTCGGCTATCCGGAGCGCATTCAGGTAGGCAGAACGCAGATCCTGACGGCATTGATCCGCTTTCCATTGGTGATAAATGGGACCGGCAGTATGAATGATATATTTTGCCGGCAATGCAAATCCCGGTGTAATCACTGCTTCACCGGTTTTAATGGGTGCGATCTTGTCACACGCTGCCTGGAGTTCATAGGCTCCTGCTGCCTTGAAGATCGCTCCGCAAACACCACCTCCCATTTGTAAATCGGTGTTAGCAGCGTTGACAATGGCGTCAACTTTCATTTTTGTGATATCCTGACGGATGATTGTAAAGGGCATAGCGGACTCCAAATTCCTGCTGAAATTTTGGATAAAAGGTCAATGCATGATTAAAAAAATCGTCGAAATACTCAAATTCCACTGACTAGTTCAATTTTTAATCAATATGGTGAAATGACTGCTCAGTGCTTCTTTAGGATATTGTAAACAGGTCGGGAAGACTTTGCAAGCAAATTTTCTCGTACTCAGCGTTATGAATCGCTGTAATTCGCAAGATTGAACAACTTTTAAAAAAACTGAAGAAGTATCTTGGAATCAGTTGGATTATCGTCTGCGAGGAGGTTTTAGGTAACAAAAAACCACCTGTTGACTCAAGATTTCTGGCCAAAAAGTGGTTTGTGTTTTGCGGAGAAGGTGGGATTCGAACCCACGACAGCCATGAGGCTGTAACGGTTTTCGAGACCGCCCCGTTCAACCGCTCCGGCACCTCTCCAAATGAAACTGCAGCAATTATACTACATGGAATTCATTCCATTCGAAAACAATAATTCGAATTTTTTTGGTTTCATCGGATCCATCTTCAAATATGCTATAATTAAAATGATGTAAAATTTTTTCCCGTGGAAAGATGCAAAATGCAACAACCTGAGATCTCTGTCGTAATTCCCTTTTTGAATGAAGAAGAAAATTTACCGGAGCTGACCAACGCTTTGGAAGAATATTTGAAAACCTTTCCGGTTCCTGTTGAAGTGATCTTTGTGGATGACGGTTCAACGGATGGTTCAGTCGCATGGTTACGGCAAAAAAAATTCAGTAGTTTTGCAGCGAAAATTGTTGTTCTTTCAAAGAATTATGGTTCCCATCCTGCTGTCCGGGCGGGTTTTCAGCATGCGACTGCCCCTAATTGTATCTGGCTGGGAGCGGATCTTCAGGAGCCTCTGGAAATCATCGGGAAAGCCTATGAGAAGATGAAAGAGGGTTATGACCTGATTTGCATTCAGAAGAACAGTGTGAAGGTATCAAAATCGGAAGAATGCTTTTCACGAATTTATTCCAATTTGATTCGGAAGTATGCAATTCCCGGATATCCGCGCAAAGGCGTTAATACGATCTTTTTTAATGAAAAGGTGAAAAATCAACTGAATCAGAATGTGGAACTCAACTCATCGGTTGTGCTTCAAGTGCTCAATCAGGGCTTTCGAAAAGCAGTGATCAATGTCGACTATAATGAGCGGAAACACGGTGAATCGAAATGGTCTTTTCGGAAGAAATTGAAATTGCTGATTGATTCGATCGTATCGTTTTCATTTTTTCCCATTCGTCTCGTCAGCTTGATCGGAATTCTGTTTGCTTTTGCCGGATTCCTTACTGCGCTTTATCTGATTATTCTGAAAATTTTCCAAATTAAAGAAGTCACGCTGGGTTGGCCATCGTTGATCAGCGTGCTGATGATTGGATTCGGAATCACAAATATATCGTTAGGCGTGATTGCTGAATATTTGTGGCGCACATTGGATTCATCCAGAAAACGTCCCGTTTATATCATCGATTCAATTGAAAATCTAAACTAAATCAAAGGCTTGTTTCATGGTCAATATCGTCCAAATCGGATACGGATATTGGGGTGCAAATGTTGCCCGAAATATTGCTGCGTCCGAAAAAACCAATTTATGTGCATTAGTGGACACTCGAAAAGACCGTCTTCAACTGGCTGAACGGAATTTTCGGAATCTTGTTGAATATCAAACTGACTTTACGCCATATTTGAACGATCCAAATGTGGACGCATTCGCTCTCGCTATTCAAACCGAACCATCATTTGAAATTGCTGAAAAAATCATGAATGCCGGTAAGCATTTATTCATTGAAAAGCCAATGGCTTCCAATGTTCAGAATGCAGTTGCGCTCAATGAGCTTTCAAAACAGAAACATGTTGTATTGCATGTGGATCACATTATGCTTTATCATCCGATCATCCGGAAAATCAAACAGATGTATGATTCCGGTGAATTAGGCGATCTGATTTATTTTGACATTTCGCGCATGAATCTGGGACCGATTCGGCTCGATGTCAATGCCATGCTGGATTTGGCGGTTCATGATCTGGCAGTCATTGATTATATTTCGGGTGGCAAAGAACCTTATCACGTGGAGGCCATCGGGGAAAAGCATTACGGAAATCAAGAAACCCTGACCTATCTGACACTCAAATATGACGGCTTTTTGGCTCATGTGAAATCCAGTTGGATTTCCCCGATCAAGGAACGGCGGACAATGATCGGCGGAACAAAAAAGATGGTGATTTTTGATGACATGAAAACCGTGGATAAATTGACAATTTACGATCAAGGAATCGTGGATGCCTCTGAAGAATATGGTCAATATGAGTTTAAGGCTCGCTCAGGTGATATCACGATACCCTATATTCCTCAGGAAGATGCCCTCAGGAACAGCATAGAATACTTTGCATATTGCGTTGAAAACAATCTGCAATCCATTTCGAATGGCGATCATGGCGTGAAAGTGATCCGCATTCTTGATGAAGCGAAACGCAAACTGATCATCAATGATTAGAATCAATATTTTAAGCAAGATTTGATCAAATTCTGTTGCGTTGATAATCACGCAAATTTTAATCCATCGTCTCCCTACGTTTAATTGTTGATTGAGAGGTCTGGTATTGAAAGCCGATTTTTTTCGGCTTTTTTTACCAATGAGTGTATCAGAAAAATGAAAGTATCTTTGCATTGATTTATTTCCAGCGATTCGAAATATTCGAAGGGTTTTTTGTTATTATGTCATTGTCGCGCTTTTTGAAAAGAACAACATGATAACAATGTTCCCTGTTTTTCGATAATTTTCAAAGTTACAACTAACTGACTGCTTCATGAAAATTGATGTATAAATTCAACCGTAATTCAAAATATGAATCGAATTCTTTATAGTTCCTATGGTTTTACGCTCCGCGCAAAATCATGGGAGCTATCAATTTTCTTTCTTTATTCGAAAAGTCAATCCATATTTCGCGTTGCAAAATAAAATCAAAAATCAAGAAAAACGAATTCTCCGTGATACAATCCTCAAAGAAACTGATAAACAAACAGACAGAGGCAGTTATGAAAAATATTCCGATCATGAAACCCTATTTTGATGATGATGAAGCGAAAGAAGTCGCCGCGGCGTTGGCATCCGGCTGGGTCGCTCAGGGTCCTCGTGTCGCAGAATTTGAAAAAGCAGTAGCTGCTCACGAAGGAGCGGCTTTTGGGATTGCCACATCCAATTGCACAACTGCACTGCATTTATGTATGATTGCTATGGGTTTTGGCACAGGTGATGATGTGATTGTTCCATCCTATACGTTTGTCGCAACGCCCAATGCGGTTGAATATACGGGTGCTACTGCAGTCTTTACCGATGTGGATTTGCTGACATATAACATTGATATAGAGAAAACCAGATCCTTGATTGAGAAAAAATATATACGACAAGGCGACATCTATCGAAACCGGTCGACTGGCAATCGATTAGCCGGGATAGTACCTGTCAACGAATTTGGCTTGTGTGCTGATATTCCTGCTGTTAATGCAATTGCGAACGATTACCATCTGCGCGTGATTGAAGACAGCGCGTGTGCTTTTGGTGCAAAGATTGGGAATCGACATGAAGGCGGATTTGGTAATCCGTCCACGCTCAGTTTCCATCCGCGCAAATCTATTTCCACGGGTGAAGGAGGCATGATTCTGACCAATGATCCGGATTTTGCCGATCATGTCCGTAAATTACGGAGTCACGCAGCTTCCCTTTCAGAAATTCAGCGTCATCATTCCAAAGGATATCTGCTGCCGGAATATAATGAAATTGGTTTTAATTACCGCATGACAGATATTCAAGGCGCTGTCGGTGTCGCTCAGATGCGAAAAATTGATTTCATCACTCAGAAACGGGCGGAATTAGCTGCTCGATATGACCGTTTGCTGCCGAATGCAGTATCGTTTCTGAAAACTCCCTTTGTTCCGCAGGGATATACGCACATTTATCAGACTTATGCCTGTATGATTGACTTGGAAAAACTCGGATTTGGCACCATCGAAGAAGGGAACCGGTTCCGGAACGAATGGATGGATCGGCTTGAGAATCATGGAATTGCCACTCGACAAGGGACGCATGCAACGCACACGCTGGGTTATTATCGGAAGAAATATGGGTATCAGAATATGGATTTGCCCAATGCGTATGCCTGTGATCGATTGAGTATTGCGTTGCCTTTATATGTCGAATTGAGTGATGAAGATCAGGATTACGTGATTGAGAACCTGGCAGAACTCAGTAAAAATGTCTGACAACGAATTTTATATTCAATGCTGCTGGAATATCTATGGAGAATTAGAAATGGCTGACATCAAAGGGAAGAACGTATTAATAACAGGCGGAGCGGGTTTTATCGGAAGCCATCTGACAGACATCTTGCTGCAAAAAGGAGCAGGAAAAGTCATTGTGGTTGACAATTTTTTTCTTGGAAAAGAAGAAAATTTAGAAGAAGCCAGACAAGCATTTGATAATATCTTCATCTATCGGGATGATGCGCGCGATCTTGGAACAATGAAAGCGATCATTCATAAAGAACAAATCGATGTTGTTTTCAATCTGGCAACCATCGCTCTAAATTATTCTTTTTTTAATCCATACGGCGCCTATCGTGTGAATGTGGATATTGCGGAAACACTCCTGCACTTGCTGCAAGATGGCGCCTATCAGACATTGATCCATTCATCATCATCAGAAGCTTATGGAACTGCGCAGTATTCTCCGATGGACGAGAATCATCCGATGCATCCGACAACCCCGTATGCTGCCGGTAAAGCGTCTGCAGACATGTTGATCACCTCTTTTTATAACGTTCTGAAATTGGATGTATCGATCATTCGTCCATTTAACAATTACGGACCTCGTCAAAATGATTTGGCTTTGGCAGCGATTATTCCGTTAAATGCCCGGCGCATTCTGAATGGGCTGCCACCAATCTTGGAAGGGACAGGGGAACAGACCCGTGATTTTATTTATGTTGACGATACTGCCCGCGCATTTGTGATGGCATACGAAAATGAAGAAACTCGTGGAAAGACGATTAATCTGGGTTCCGGCAAGGAAATCTCCATGAAGGCTGTGATTGAAGCCATCAGTGATTTCTTCGGATACAAAGGTGAAATTGAATATCGTCCTGGTCGTCCAGCAGATGTTCAGCGCCTGTGTGCCAGCGCCAATCTTGCCAAAGGTATTCTTGGCTTTGAACCGGAGATTGATTTTAAAACAGGATTGCGGCGGACTTTGGACTGGTACCAGAATAAATATCAAAAATCATGAAGTTGTGCGTTTTTTCTGATATTCACGGAAATCGCCATTATTTCCAAGCAGTCTTGCAGACATGGAAAAATAGCGAATTTGATCGATGTATATTTCTTGGCGATGCCGTTGGATATTTTCCAGATGGAGTTTGGGTGTTGGATTGGCTGCAAGAGAATGATATTCGTTGTATCCGCGGAAACCATGATGCGATGCTGACAGGTGCAATGCCGATCGCAGCGAATAAAGATGAAGTGTATCAGATCGAAGATACTTGCCAGCATATAAGGAAGAAAAATCTGGATTTTATTCAGTCGTGGCCTGATAAAATTGAAGAAAAATTTGACAATATCAATCTTTTCTTTGTCCATGGAACACCGGATTCTCCGTTGGAAGGGTATGGATATGAAGATTCTGCAATGGCAGGATTTGACCAGCCAGATATTGATTTTCTATTTATCGGACAAACCCATCGTCCCTGGATTCGGAAAAATTTTCATACAACGGTTGTCAATGTCGGATCCATCGGATTGCCGCGTGATCATGGCAGCAGACCGTCCTATGCAGTTCTTGATACAATAACACGACAAGCAGAAATTATTCGGTTGACGGTTAATCCGCTGCCGATCCTGCAGGCGCCGGGGAAGATTCATCCGGTCGTCCTGGATTGCCTTAGAAGGGAATAAAAAATGGATCAAATACGCGTTATGATCACTGGAATCGGAGGAGGTGGAAACGGGGAACAGCTTATTAAAGCATTAAAGCTCTCCCAGAATCCTTATTATTTGATTGGAGCAGATATTACTCCGGTTTCACGAGGATTTTCATTCGTTCATGATAAATATGTGCTTCCGCCTGCCAGTGATCCTAATTATGTTGAATCGTTGGTCGAAGTCTGTAAAAAAGCAAAGGCAGATGTTCTTTTCACAGGTTCAGAGCCGGAACTAAAACGAGTCAGCGATGTGCAGGATCAGATACGAAACGAAGGCATTTTTTTACCGATGAACCCAAAATCGGTGATCGATATCTGCATGGATAAATCAAAAACCATGGATTTTCTGCAATCTAACGGGTTTTCATTCCCAAAAACGAAAACAGTTACAAAACAGGAAGATTTACGGGAAATAACGACGTTTCCTGTGGTGCTGAAACCGTCGATTGGCGGTGGAGGATCTGCCAACACATTTATTGCGCAGGATCAGAAAGAATTAGAGCTGTTTGGAAACTGGATGTTGAATATCTATCCACGCTTTATTATTCAGGAGTATGTTGGTAATGCAGATTGTGAGTATACGGTTGGCGTTTTATCGGATATGGAAGGTGTTTTGATCAATTCCATTGCGGTCAAGAAAAATATATTGTCAGCATTAAGCAACCGACTGAAGATCCGCAGCCGCTATTCCGATGAATTACTGGTAATCAGCAATGGAATCTCACAAGGGCAGATTGGACGCTTTCCGGAAGTAACCAGCCAATGTGAGGTGATCGCACAAAAAATTGGCAGTCGGAGTGCAGTGAATATTCAGCTTCGCTTTGTTGACGGAAAATGTTTTGTCTTTGAGATTAATCCGCGATATTCCGGTACATCCTCTTTCCGCGCAATGGTTGGATATAATGAACCGGATATTATGATTCGGAAATATTTACTGCATGAGACAATCGAACCGCATTTTCCTTATAAAGAAGGTTATATCATGCGCGGATTAGATGAAACTTTTGTGGAGCTTCCGTGATTGATGCTTTTTCAAGAAAAGTATTCATAACGATGGATATTGATTGGGCTTGTGATGCGGTCCTCACGGATACGTTGGATCTCATTGATGAACTGGAGATACCGGTTACCATCTTTGTCACGCATCAAACAGAATTGTTAAACAGAATGCGAAAAGATCCATTGATCTCCCTGGGTATTCATCCAAATTTCAATCCACTGTTGAATGGCACATCCGATAAGGATTATCGGGCAGTGATTGAGGAGATTAAAGCGATTGTCCCTGAAGCGATCTGCGCACGATCGCATGGACTTATCGATTCGACATCGATTTTGCTGGCATTTTTTGCGCTTGGAATCCGTTCGGATTTGAATCTTTTTATTCCCTTCAGCTCCGGAATTCCGATGACGCCATTTGAACATTTCAGCGGCATTCAGAGAATCCCCTATTTTTACGAGGACGATGCTTTTTGTTTTGAAAAAAATCAACGGACACCGGAAGAGCATGTCTTGTCGTCCATTTGCGGAATCAAGGTTTTTAATTTTCATCCAATTCATTTATTCTTAAATACGGAAAAAATCGAGCGCTATAATGATGCCCGTGCATTCAGTCAGGATGATCATGCATTAAAAGCATTTGTGAATTCTGATCCTGAAAATGGCGCCAGAGCTTTTCTCAAACGTGTCATACGTTGCGCAAAAGAGCATGGATACAGGTTTGGACAGGTTGAACAACTATGAGACTTTTGCATATTCTTCAAGATCACTGGACTTTGGTTCGAGATGGGGAATTTCAGGCTTTGGGACTATGTGATGCAGAACCAGGTTTCCCCATACTGACTTTTGCCGGGAATATAAAATATCTGAAACGGGCTCTCCGAAATCCGGATGTCTCCTGTATCCTTATATCAACCGAATTGCTGGACACAGAAGAAGTTAAAAGTTCAAATCGGGGAATCTGTGCTGTGCCGGATTTACGGATTGCATTTTTCTCTTTGCATAACCGGTTGGCAGCAGAAGGAAAATGGGACGCTTATCTGCGGAGTTCGTTTCCTACCCGAATTGGCAAAGGGTGTTCCATCAGTTCGCTTTGTGAGATAGCAGAAAAGAATGTCGTTATCGGTGACGGAGTAATTATCGAACCATTTGTCAGCATTAAAGAGAATACAACAATTGGCGATCATTGTATCATCCGATCCGGATCCATCTTAGGCGGCGACGGACTGGAATTTATCCGCAACGGCAAGGAAGGAATTTTACCTGTGACTCATTGCGGGAAATTGATCATCGGAAGAGATGTCGAGATTCAATATAATTGCAATGTCTCAAAATCATTATTCCCGTGGCATGCAACGATCATCGGTGATGAATGCAAAATTGAAAGCCTTGTCCATATTGCGCATGGCGTTCATATGGGGAAACGAAATCTGGTCGCAGCTTCAGCCTGTATTGCAGGGTCCGCAATTCTTGGAGATGACGTATGGGTAGGTCCGAATGCAACAATTTCCAGTGAAGTGAGCGTAGGAGACCGTGCACGCATCAGTCTCGGTTCTGTTGTGATCGGCAGCGTAAGACCGGATCAAACAGTAACCGGTAATTTTGCCGTTGACCATGAAAAATTCATGCAGGATTTGATGAAGCGGATGTTGTAATAAAAAAATTGCCTGTCTTAATTCAATCGTCTTTTAACCACGAAATCCATTTTCTATCGGCAATTCAAAATATCAACTAGCTTTTAAGTTAGAAAAAGAAATATATATTGTTATTTCGTTTCTCTATCTGCCTGTTGACATAATTTCAATAATTCGATCAAAATCATCATCCGGAGCTGATTTGTTTGCTTTGACATATCCGCATTTCAGACATTGATGATAAATGATCTTCTCTCCTTTATGGATTTCAATGCGGATGGGTTTCATTAATCCGCCGCAATCCGCCGAACGATCCCCGGGATGAATATCCACATGTTTACTGTACAGACAAAAAGGGCAATGGTTGGTGTACCCGTTGCCCTTTACACTTTTCCCGCAATTTTCACAAATAAAGTCTTCTTTTTTGCGAATAAAAACCGCTGACATTTGATGAGATCCTATGCAGCGTTTCGGACTGCTTCGGCAAATCTTTTTGCAAAATCCGGAATTACTGAAAATTCCGGTTCCTTTGGCTTTCCGAAGAACTGGAGATTCTCGATCACAGTCCAATTTTGTTCGGCACAATACGTTTCAAATTGCTTTTTTGCCATACTGCCCCAGGCATAACTGCCAAAATAAGCTGTGGTCCGATTCGTTATTTTTTTGATTTTGGCCATATTCATTACATTTGACATGATCGGGAATAATGATCCCTCATACGTTGGAGCGCAAAGAATGATGCCCTGATTCTTCCACATCGAAGGCAGAATGTAGCTGATATGAACGGTATTGATATCAAATACTTCGACCGATAATCCCTGTTCCGCAACAGCCTGCATCACGACTTCTGCATATTGGCGTGTATTGCCGTACATAGATCCAAAAGCCAGCGTGACGGCTTTTTCGCGATTTCCATTGGCATAATCTGCCCATTTGTTATATAAACTGAGAATCCTCCCCGGTTCTTTTCGCCAGATCAAGCCATGCGAAGGAGCGATCATTTTAATCGGAACATTGGCTAACTTTTCGATTGCTTTTTTTGTATGGGAACTATGCGCCGCGACAATATTTGCGTAATACCGCAGAGCTTCCTTTTCCATATATGGCATATCGGGACACTGATCGTCGAAAATGACTCCCGGCAGCGATCCATAGCCGCCAAATGCATCGCAGGAAAACAAGATTTGATCTTCCATTGCGTAGGTAACCATTGTTTCAGGCCAATGAACAAATGGAATTGCAGCAAATTTCAGCGTCCGGCTGCCAAGACTGATTTCTTCCCCGTCAGCGACTATTCTGAATTTTTCCTTCAGATCATAGAAATTAGCTACAATTTCACGCGCTTTGGCTGTCCCCAGAAAAATTGCGTTAGGAGCCATACGGTTGATTTCCAGAAGAGCGCCTGTGTGATCCGGTTCAAGATGATTAAGAACGATGTAATCGATTTTTGCCAGATCGATCAACTGTTCAAGCATATGAATATATCGTTCACTCATCAGATCACTGGAAAGGTCGATTAAAGCATTTTTTTTGTCCAATATCAGGTAACTGTTTAATGACACACCGGATTGTTTGATGGGCCAAAGACCTTCAAAAAGTTCTGTCTGACGGTCATTTAAACCTACCCAGTAAATGTTTTCAGCGATAGCTCTTGGCTGCATGATTTCCTCCTGACGATCAGGCATGCCTTCTAAAGGCATGAAAAAATATTAAAATTTTAAAATCAGAGTAACTCAATCAAGAACATATGCCAAGGTACAAAGAATGAAAACAGACAATCGTTTTTATTGAGTAACTCTTTATCAAGTTTCGATTATACACTGGAAATACCCTTGCTGATCCATGCCAGTAATTCAAAATATGGATTAGCTTTTCGAATCAATCAAGATAAATTGTTGTTCTTATATTTCGAATTACTGATGCTCTTGTTGATTAAACTTCCGAAATGTAATTTCCCATAATAAAAAAGAATAAAGAGAGGTATCCTGTCAGAAAACAGATCATGGACAAGTTACCTTTCCGTTTTTCGCGCAACAAGAGAACACCGATCATTCCGGAAAGCAGCATGAGAATTGTGGCAATCAGCCAGATTTTTTCTGCAGTTTTTGCAGGAATCCAGGAGATTAAACCAAAAATCAAAAAATAGAGCAAGAAAAAAACAAATCCGACAAAAACGATGCAGATTAAAAGTGTCATCCCTGTTTCGATTGATGGCGAAATGGTCCATTTTTTTAAGGTAAGTGGTCGGAGATTATTTAAACCAATCACGATTAATGCGCAAACAAGGATCAAAAAGAGTGGAATTGTCAATGGCTGTCTCCTTCTCTGCAGCAATTCCTATGCAAATAGAATTCAATTTTCATTATCGGATGTGTAATTTCTTTCATCTGCTGTCCGAAATATTGATTGACCTGTCATTGCGAGGAGGGCGTCAGCCCGACGAAGCAATCTCTTTCCGGATGGCGCTCTGCCCTACATTTGGCGGGGAGATTGCCACGCCCCTCTTCGGGGCTCGCAATGACAGGTTCCTTATAGCAATTCCTATGAAAATAGAATTCAATTTTCATTATGGGATGTGTAATTTCTTTCATCTGCTGTCCGAATTACTGGCTTCTCTATTCATGTTTATTTGAAAAAAAGTAGTCACATACATCATTTAGAAAACATTCGCTGCAATTTGGATTTCGTGCAGCGCAAATTCTTCTTCCCAGAAGGATGAGATTGATATGGGCTGTGCGGTAATTTTCAGGAGAGAAAAGCAAAGCAAGATGATCATGCGCCTGATCTGCTGTCATCTTCAGATCGGAAGGGCGCAAACCCAATCTGCCGGTCACGCGGAAAATATGCGTATCTACCGGAAATGCCGGAATTCCGAGTGAAAAGAGCATGACAATGGATGCGGTTTTCATGCCTACACCATGCAGGCTTGTCAGCCATTCTCGAATTTTTGCCGGTTCCCACGTCCTCAGAAAATCCAATGAAAGACTTCCATTTTCAGCATAAATCCGGTTCAGAACCGCTTGAATTCTGGGACCCTTCTGATTTGCCAATCCAGCCGATCGAATACAATCGATCACCTCTGCTATCGGAGCTTCCCGTACTTCGTCCCAGGATGAAAATCGATCCCGCAGATTTCCATATGCGACATCACGATTCCGATCATTCGTATTTTGCGAAAGTATCGTGTTAATCAATTCATCCAGCGGAGCCAATTCAGGCCATTCTGGGATACCAAAATGTTGAACCAGACGATCATATATACAGCCGGCTTTTTCCCGTAAAATGGAATAATCCGGGACATTATTTTGTTCTTTCATGCTCTACCGAACAACGTTTTTTCAGATTTAATCATGGCTTTACTCGTTTTTGAAATTCTCATTGGAAAATGCCAGCACACCCGCTTTTCGCATAACCTAACGAGAATGCTTTCGTACCGGCGCCCTCAGGAAAATATACCATTGAAGTCCAGATCCATTGGTCGGATTTCTTCAATGCAATTGGGACGGTAACAGTTCCGGAAAGCGTAATTTTTTCTGTAGCGTTCAAAGTGATGTAATATCTGTCATCAATTCTATCCTTGCAACTGTTTTCACCGCTGACGCAAGAGGTATATGTAATCAGCGGATAGCCCTTATTCCCTTGAATCGCCATCGTCGTGGCTAACTGAGTGCGCATTTCTGTTTGCGCATTATTTTGAATAGTATATTGAAAGGTGACGTCTGTTTTTGTGTCTCCATCTGCTGCGACCTGATAATCCCTGCAAAAAATGAGCGCAGATACAGACGAATCCGGCTGATCTGTACCTCCGCCGCCCGACTCGCACGTATTTCTTGCATAGCCTAAGGCAATTGCTTTCTTTTCCGATCCGCTTGGAAAATACAGCATGGATGTCCAAATCCATTGATGAGGCGTTGTCAAAGCAATGGGTGCGGTCACCTTCCCTTTGACCAGGATCGTTTCATAACCGTTTAGCGTGATATTGTTTCTGCGGTCAATGCGTTTGATGCAGTCAGTCTCATCGCTGAGGCATGCGGTATAACTGACAACCGGATAGGTGCTGATTCCCTGAATAGCCATCGTGGATGCCAGTTGTGCAGCCATCTCATACTTGGAATTATTCTTAATTGCGTATTGGAATACGATTTCTGTACTGGATGCTGACTCGGCTGCAGTTTGATACGAACGGCAAAAACTGATTGCGGATATTGTCGGATTCGGATCATCACCCCCTGGAGTCGGGGTTACGATTGGCGTTTGACAGGAATTCGTCGCATATCCCAACGAAAATGCTTCTACTTCGGATTCCTCAGAGTAATAAATCATCGAAGTCCAAATCCATTTATTGTCCACGGTTATCGATCCCGGGACTGAAATCGAACCAGTGACGGTAACAATTTCCAAAGGATTCAAGGTCAGATAATAGTTTTCATCGATCCGATTAATACAATTGGCGGAACCGCTGGAACAGGCTTTGTATTGGATGGCAGCATGGTTCTTGACGCCTTGAACCGCCATGGATTTCGCTAATTGCGCCATCATATTGATGTGGGCGTTATTTTGTATTGTATATTGAAACGTAATGGTTGTGCTGGACGTGTTCGCCGAGGTCAGTGCATAATCACGGCAAAAGCTGACCGGAGTGATCGTCGGATTGGGATCAGGATTCCTTTCAGCTACACCGGCTGCGTGTATGGAAGAATTGGCGCCTGAGGCATCGGTTGCACGAATGTCCAACGCTAACCACAGATATTTATTTGTGCCGGTAATTACGGGGTCTGAAAATGTAAAAGTACCGGAAATAGTGGTTGATCCATTGGCAGGAACAGTCAAGGTGGAACCATCTCTCCATGTTATTTGAACATTCATTCCTCCCGATTTTGGCAGGATTTCAGCTTCGGGAATCGAAACGACGCCGGTTTCCGGAAGTGTAAGGGTAAAT
Organism: Flexilinea flocculi; assembly: GCF_001192795.1. GTDB lineage: Bacteria > Chloroflexota > Anaerolineae > Anaerolineales > Anaerolineaceae > Flexilinea > Flexilinea flocculi. Next base: position 436,532 of record NZ_DF968181.1, read on the forward strand.
GCATTTGCTGATTTATTGGAAAATACCGCTTCCACATTTCCGGAACTCCCGTCACTCTGGTAATTGGCGTTGATAACACCGCTGAGATCTCCTCTTTTTAAAGCAGTGCCGTCAGTTTCCAGATGTCCGAAGAATAAGCTGGTTGGGTAATCTAAAATTGTCTTGATGGATAAACTCTCATTGGAAGCTGCAACACCTTTTTCAAGTGAAAAAGAAGCCCTGACAACCTGTGCCGCTTCTGGTGCGAGATTGATATGAGTCTGATTCCAGGTCACATTCGATGCAGTACCTGTAGCGTTGACAGCAGTAAATTGAATTTTGTCGGACATTGTGATATATGCAACATCCGGCATTTTATTGACTAATCTCATCGTGACGGACCCGTTATTTCCATCATCGTCATAATAAGCTTCTGTGATAGTGCTGTGAACAATGGCATCTGCGCCGCAGCCATTTCCGCGCTGCCACAGCATTCCTTGCAGATTTTTAGTCAAATCACCGATTTTTATCGTCATAAAGATATCAACCGTCCACTGGATGTTATATCGATCCATGTTGCTGATTGTCCCGGATAAAAGCCAGGTCGATCTTGGCGGAAGGATAAAAGGATTGGTAAACTGCACACTTTTTTTCCATTTGTTACGAAAGTATTCCGATGTATCGGTTAACTGGTCTGCCGAATAATTTGTGAAAGGATGACTTTCTCCGCCGGATAGTCGAACAGAAGATGGAAGGGTGATTGGATAAGACTCATCGGTCGGATTATAAAGAATCACAAAAGCTTCAGCCGTTTCTCCGCATTTCAGATATTCGCCATAAGGGATATAGTTCTCTCGCATTACCGGTTTGGCAAGCTGGACATCACTGGCACTGGCTGCTGCCGGATAAACGGACAATAAGATCGCTGTCAGAATTAAAACTAACCAGATTACGAATCGGAATGTTCTTTTCATGTTTTTTTGCCTTTTTTGATCTTCTGAATCCACCCAAAAAAATAATCCTATGGTTTTTCGTGCAATATCTGTGCCAATACTGTCCGATGGAGGATTGGTCTCTACTTGCTGTACTCGTATTCAACTGGCGCGGAATTATTGAAATTGGATATGGTGTTCTTTGCAGAAATGAATAACATGCGATTTCATACTGCTGTAAAATCCGGATGGATCAGGATATTTCTGGACGACTGGATTATAGTTTAGCCCGCTGAAATCGATATGATCAACGAAATCGATTGTGTTTAATATTCCATCGATATCCTGCGCAATCAGATTCGGTGTCGGATATGGTTCCATGTGTACCCAGGTCATGGCTCCATCAGCATGGAGCTCTTTGAGCGCTCGAATTCTATCTGCATACGGTGCTGCGCCGGGCTCCCAACGTTTGCGAAAATCTTCGTCCAATGAAACCAGCGAAATTCCATATCGATTGCGCTGATCCAAATTTTTCAGATCCGATGGAAGGATCCCTTTGGTTAAAATGCTGCAGGGAATTCCGGCGGCATTAATGAGCCGAATTGATTCCAGAGTCAGTGCCTGAATTTCAGGTTGCTGATACATAAATGGATCGGTTGAAAAACAAAAATGGACACAGTGGATTTTGCTTTGCCATTTTTTTAATTCTTTTTTAATAAGATCCAGCGTGTTTTCCACTATGACGGGTCTGATCCATTCAGCGTAGGAATGGACTTTTCCAAATCGCATCGCCATCAAATAGGCATAACAAGGATATCGGCAGCCATGCGAGCAGCCTTGAACCGGATTCATTGCGTAATCCAGACCCGGAACCTGTGTTTTGTAGAGCATAGTTTTTCTGGTGATGGTGTCCATAGTATATAAATTTTACTGCTGGATGATTATTTTTGCTCGTCAGCGGCGATTCGAAATATAAACATTCTTTCCATATTTGGTATTATTGATTCAGTAATTTGTGCATTTCCACAAAAAAATCCTCTGGCAAATCATTACCAGAGGATTTTTTCGATTCATTTAATTCAGCTTTTCAGCTTCTTAATTTTGCGTTCAGGACTTGTTCCAGCCGTTTAATGATCTTGCTTCGGATGGCAGAGGCATCTTTATCGGTCAATGTCTTTTCAGAGGATTGGTAGACGAGATTATATGCCAGACTTTTCTTGCCCGAACCTAATTGCGCGCTGCGGAAAATATCAAACAATTCAGCGCTTTTCAAGGTTTTCCCGCCAGCCTGTTTGATGACAGCCAGCACTTCATCCGCTGTGACAGTCTCATCCACAACGACTGCAATGTCCTCAAGGATGGAGGGGAAAGGCGAGATGGACTGGACTTTGTAGATTCGTTCTGCCAGCGGCTCTACTTTGCCAAGATCTAAATCCAGAAGGAGAATCGGGGCAGCAAGAAGGTCATATTTTTGACGGACGGCAGGATGCAGTTCACCGAACACTCCCAACAATTCTTCACCTGAATAGATCGCTGCGCATTTGCCTGGATGGAGATAATCGCAGACATATGGGCTATAACTGATATTCGGGACATGAAGTCCTTCGAATACGGCTTCAATGATGCCTTTCAGATCGAAATAATCCATACAAATTTTATTATGGGTATCCCAGCTTTCTGAATAGCGTTTCCCGGTAATTCCAATGGCGAGGTGATATGCTTCATCAGGAAGCTGCTGTCCTTCTCTGGGCAGAAAAACCGGACCGACTTCAAAAAATTCCAGATGGTCGCTCAGTCGGATGTTCTTTTCAATGATCTCCATCATGCAGACATTCAAATTCGTCCGCATTACACACCGCTCTGGTGAAATTGGATTTGCCAGCCGCACATAGGCGGGAGCAGGTTTTCCAAGCAATCGTTCTTCTCGTTCCGGCGATGTCAGCCGATAGGTAATTATTTCATTTAATCCCAGAGAGACCAGCACATCTTTGAGTTTCTCTTCAAAAGAGATCATCTTATTGGCATAAGCAGGAGGGAGTTCATCTTCCATACGGGTTGTTGGAATGTGATCGTAACCGAACAGACGAGCGATTTCTTCCAGAATGTCGGCACGGCCGATGACGCCTTCACCGATATCCAGGCGGTGCGGAGGGGTCTTCACTTTCAGAACGTTTCCGTCATTTTCCAGCGTACATTCAAATTCCAGCCGTTGCAGCAGCTCTGCTGCTTTTTCCAGAGGAATTTCAACTCCCAACACACGTTGAATGTCCTGAAGTGTGATGCGATTCACAGGATCGATTACTTTTTTTGCATAATTATCGATGAATCCCGGAGCCACGCGTCCTCCGCTCCATTCCACCATCAAGGCTAAACACTGTTCACAAGCTTCCTGTGCAATGGCGGGATGAACTCCACGGCTGTTGCGATATCCAGCCTCTGAACTTAGTCGTAGCTTGCTGGCGGTTTTTCGGATATTAATAAAATTCCAAACAGCCGATTCCAGTAAAACGTTTGTAGTTTCAGGCACGATCTCGCTTTCCAAACCACCCATGATTCCGGCGATGGACAAGGATCCAGTCTGATCGGTTACCAGCATCATGTTTTCATCCAAATCGCGCTCAATGTTGTCCAGGGTGACTAATTTCTCACCCTGATACGCCCGGCGTGTGATGATTGTCGGAGGCTGATTCCCGGCGCGCTTTAATAACGTGTCATAATCAAAAGCGTGAAGCGGCTGCCCGGTTTCCAGCATGACGTAATTGGTTGCATCGACAATACTGTTGATCGGTCGCATTCCCGCTGCCCGCAGTCTGCGTTGAACCCATGCCGGGCTGGGCTGCGATTTTAACCCTTCCGCATAACCAACCATAAACCGGTTGTTTAATTCAGGTTCATTGATCTGGATTCTGCACATGCCCTCGATGGATTTTCCCTCAGGTTTCACATGGCGCTGAGGTTTTTTCATCGGAATATTCAATTGAGCGGCGACTTCTCTGGCGACACCCTTGATACAGGCGTTTCGAGCCATATTTGGCAGAATGTCAATCACGAAAACCGCATCTCCGATATAGTCAGCTAAAGGAATTCCGACCGGGGCATCCGCTTCAAAAATGATAATTCCTTCATGCTCTTCGGAAATCCCCAGTTCTTTTTCGGAGCAGACCATGGAATTTGTCTCAAAACCGCGGATTTTTGTTTTTTTCAATTTTGTAAGTTCAAACCCCGGTTTATGTCCATCATACAAGATGGCGCCTTCACGCACATAAGCTACTTTCACAGAAGGATTCAGGCGGCCTTTTCCGATATATGGAAATAAGTTCGGCGCTCCGGTCAGAATTGTTCGTTCGCCTGTGCCATCATTCAATTGGCACAAAACCAGACGATCAGCATCCGGATGTTGATTGACTTCAAGAATTTCAGCTGTCACAAATTTGTCTGCCGGCCAGGATAACCCCGTGAATTTGAAACCGTGGTGATCGTTTTCAGGTCCCATTAATCCGCGAAGTTCAACTTCATCGACTTCCAAACCGGCCATTGTCATGACACGTGCAAGTTCTTCCAACGGAAGATCGATATCAATGAAATCTTTTAACCAAGAAAGAGGTATGTTCATTAGAATTGCTCCAAGAATCGAATATCATTTCCCCAGAAATAGCGAATATCTTCCACATAATGACGCAGAATGGTAATTCTTTCAGGTCCCATACCGGCTGCATAGCCGGAATATACATCCGGATCATAACCGCCATTACGGAGAACAGTCGGATGAACCATTCCGCAGCCCAAAATTTCCAGCCATCCTGAGTTTTTACACATCGGGCAGCCTTTACCGCCGCAGAGGAAGCATTCCACATCCATTTCAGCGCTTGGTTCCGTGAATGGGAAATAGGATGGACGAAAACGTGTCCGAACGTTGTTTCCGAACATGCGGAAAGCAAATTCCTGCAGTGTTCCTTTTAAATCACCAAAGGTGATATTTTTCCCTACGGCAAGCAATTCGATCTGGTTAAACTGAATTTCAGAACGGGCGCTGACCTGTTCATAGCGGTAACACATTCCCGGTAAAGCGACACGGATGGATTCCGGAGCAAACAAATGCATGGCGTGAATCTGTCCGGGTGAAGTGTGGGTTCTTAAAAGAACGTTTGGATCGGTTGTGTAGAATGTATCCCACATATCACGGGCAGGATGATAAGCCGGGATATTCAATAATTCAAAGTTATACTCGTCTGACTCAACTTCCGGAGAACGAAAAATCTCAAATCCGATCTGTGATAAAACTGCGAGGATTTCACGCATATTTTGAGTAGCCGGGTGAAGACGTCCGGGATGCGGTTGGCGTCCAGGCAAAGTGACGTCAATTTTTTCATTTTCAAGGCTTTCAGCAAGTGCTTTTGCTTTTAATTCCTCTGTGCGCTGATTAATCGCCGCTTCCAGTTTATTCCGAACCAGATTTGCAGCCTGTCCAATTTTCGGACGATCTTCTTTTGAGATTTCTGCCAATCGGGTAAAGATTTGTGAAATGAATGCTGATTTCCCCAGATGCATTACGCGCCATTGTGCCAAGGATGACTCATCCTTGACTTTTTCCAAAGCAGCAATTGCTTCCTCTTGAAATTTCTCCATTTGTTGAAGTAATTCATTTTCTGCCATAATCCCTCACGATGTCAATAATAAAAACTCCCGCCCTGAAAGGGACGGGAGCAATTTCCGTGGTACCACCCTGCTTGATATATAGGCTTATTCAACCGATATACCCACTTATTCTTCCAATAACGCCGGATTTGCGTCCCGAACTACTGCATTAACTGGTTCCCCCGGGAAGCTCGAGCGTGAACTTCGATTTTCTTCTCCCGCGCACCGGTCTCAGTCCTTGCCTGTGCGTCCCTGTCGGCTTCCGAACAATCTACTTTTCGCTGTCATCGCTTTTTAATGATTTATACAATTATATACAAAAATTAGCAGGTGGTTAAAAAAACATGAAAATCTGTCATTGCAAGGGGGCAGCCTGACGAAGCAATCTTATCTTACATGTCATAATTCTTTTTGGAAAGTGTTCGCTTGCTTTAAAGAATCAGCGAGAACAGTTTTCAGGACGCTTTCCATGATATTCAGGGGTGGATTCACAGCTGAAGAAGGGATATCTTTTTTTACATTTGAAACGGCATTTTCGATTTGCAGTTCGTCAACATGATTCTCGATGATAAATTTCTCAACAGCTCTGGCACGGAACACCATTCGGCCTTTTTGTTGAACGGCAATCCGCGCTGCGGATATTTTCTGTTCTTCGTCAAGCGAAATCATGGCTGCAGCTTGAATCGATGAATTGTCTCTTTCATCAACGATGGATGACCATGAAGACCCCCAAAATCCTTGCGGTTTTCGAAATGAAACCGAAAATATGAATTCATCCTCTTTTAATCTGTATTTTGGCGATTGACTAAGAAAATGATCCATTTCTATTTCATGAAAATCATTTATGGTTTTTATTCTGATTTTGGCATTATGGATAATCATTACCGGAATTGACGCATCGAATAATGATCGATATGCCAAGCTTCCGCCAATGGTTGCCTGACTGCATGACGCGCGGCTCTCCCAGGAAGCGATAGCCCGAATCAGAGCAGGGGAAAAGGTTTGAAGAATTGGTGAGACAAAGATTTCTTCAACTGAGGTAAGGGCGCCGATTTCAATACGATTCCCCTTGAATCTTATGAACGAAAGTTGCTCATGCAGCGGGCTGATGTCGATTAATTTTCTGATTTTTGAATCAACTGTGCCCATCTCGTCGCGAATTGCTATCCCACCGGCAATGATCCGGCAATCATTTTCAGATAGAAGAATCGACAATTCGTTAATGGAATGGACCGGGATGATTTCAATTTTTGGCATACCTGCTCCTGTTAATATTTTCTGGTTTCATTATATCGAAAAGCATCAGGATAATTATCGGCGGTGCGAAATATTGGTGGATTTTATGATTTATTGGTTGAACACAGCGTAAAATATCACAACACAAGTTATTCCCGATTGTTTGAATAGCAAGTCTATATTTCGAATTACTGAATGTGAACAATTCAGGATCCTTTCTTAATTTTTTATTAAATATGTCATGATTTTATGACATGGATCGGTACATTATTCTGTTTTGACTAAAATAGGTAATCGATTAATTATTTAGCATTTATTTCTTTAGGGAGGTATGGTGAAACCAGATTATTTTTCGATCACCGAAAAATTAAACAAATTATTCCTGTGGCATCGAATTTCTCTTTATAAGATTGCACACCGCAGCGGTCTCTATCAAGGTCAGCTGCCTGTATTAGCTTTTATCCAAAAAAATGAAGGTTGTACACAGAAGGAAGTGGCAAATCAATTGGGGGTGTCCGCTGCATCGGTTGCTTCATCGACCAAACGCCTGCAGCGTGCTGGAATGATCCGTAAAAAAATTGATGAAACCAACCTGAGACAAAACATGCTTTATCTTACGGAAGAAGGTGAAAAAACAACAGAAAAAACCTGCAAAATGATGGATGAATTTCACCTATCGTTTTTTCAAGGATTTTCGGAGAACGAATTAGAATTACTGGGGCAATTTCTTGACAGAATGATTCATAATGTCGCCGGAAAAGATTCTTCTGTAGATTTATTCTCGTTGATCCATTTAGAGATGAAAACAGAAAAGGAAGGAAAGGAAAAAAATTGAATTTCATAAAACTTTTTCCGTATATCAGACAATTTAAAAAATATGCGATTTTGGCTCCGCTTTCCGTTGCCTGTGAAGTTCTGATTGAAATTTTTATTCCTTTATTGATGTCTAAGATCATCGATATCGGAATTGCGAATTCAGATTTGCAGTATATCGTAAAAATGGGCTTGTTAATGATCGGCTCTGCTCTAATTTCGCTGTTTTTTGGTGCCATATCCTCCCGCTTTGCAGCAGTTGGCGCAACGGGTTTTGCTATGAATATTCGTCAGGCGTTGTTTGAAAAAATCCAGGATTTTTCTTTTGGAAATGTTGATCATTTCAGCACGGCTTCGCTGATCACACGATTGACGACTGATATCACATTCGTGCAAAATTCTTTTATGATGATCATCCGCACATTAGTTCGCGCTCCTGTCATGATGATCAGTGCCACGATTATGGCAATCTCCATCAATAAAGACCTGGCAATTGTTTTCCTGATTGCAATCCCGTTTTTAGCATCTGTCCTGGCGTTCATTTCAATAAAAGTGCATCCTTATTTTGTTAAGATGTTCAAGAAATATGATGCATTAAATGCATCTGTCCAGGAAAATCTGATCGGAATCCGGGTTGTGAAAGCATTTGTCCGTCATCAATATGAGAATGAGAAATTTGAGTTTTCAGCGACTGATGTACAAAATGCTCAGAAAAAGGCGGAAAAAATCGTAATACTGAATTCGCCGATGATGATGCTTACGATGAATATGAGTGTGATCGCAATTGCATGGTTCGGGGGAAAACAGGTTATTGCCGGCGGCATGAAGACCGGTGAGTTATTCAGTTTCATCACATATAACACTCAAATTTTGATGTCGTTAATGTTCATTTCAATGGTTTTAGTGATGGTTGTTATATCACAGGCTTCTGCAGACAGGATCTTTGCGGTATTAAATGAAAAACTTGATTTATCCGACGCGAACGCGGATAAAAAATTGCAAGTCCAGGATGGTTCCGTAAAATTTGAAAATGTGTCTTTCAGCTATGTGAAAAATGCGGATAATCTGACGCTGACCAACATCAATCTGGAAATTCAATCAGGAGAAACAGTAGGCATTATTGGTGGTACAGGCTCAGCGAAAACGACATTAGTCAGTTTGATCCCTCGTTTATACGATGTCTATTCCGGAAGAATTCTGGTAGGCGGACATGATGTGCGGGAATATACATTTGAAACACTGCGAAATGCGGTTGCAATGGTACTGCAGAAGAATGTCTTGTTTTCGGGTACGATCCGCGATAATTTGAAGTGGGGCAATCAAAATGCCACTGATGAACAAATCATTGAAGCATGCAAAGCAGCACAAGCGCATGAATTTGTGATGTCATTTCCCAAAGGATATGATACTGATCTCGGACAGGGAGGTGTCAATGTATCGGGTGGACAGAAACAACGGTTGTGCATCGCCAGAGCGTTATTAAAAAATCCGAAAGTGCTGATTCTTGATGACAGTACCAGTGCAGTTGATATGGCGACCGATTCACGGATTCGAGAAGCGTTTCGAAAATATCATGCTAACATCACTACCATTATTATCGCACAGCGGGTGGCATCGGTGATGGAGGCGGATAAAATCGTCGTGATGAATGATGGAAGAATTGAAGCAGTGGGGACACACGCTGAATTATTATCCTCAAATTCGATCTATCGCGAAGTATTCGAATCACAGCAGAAAGGGGTGGATTAATGTCTGACGAGGAAAGAAAATTTCAACCAAAGAATCCGCCGTCCGGAAAAATGGGTGGTGGAAATAAACCGAAAGAAAAACCGAAGAATGTACGGAAGACAATCTACCGAATCCTCAAATACATCGCTGAATATAAGTTACAGCTAATTCTGATCGGTATTTGTATTCTGATAAGTTCATTGTCATCGGTCAGCGGAACCTATTTTATTAAACCGATCGTTAACAACTATATTGTTCCATTCATCGGGAATAAAAATCCTGATTTTTCCGGATTTATCTCCATACTTTTTTTGATGGCAGGGATCTATCTCATTGGTATTGTGGCAAACTATCTCAGTTCCCGCTTGATCGTAAATATCAGCACCGGAACCTTACGAAAAATTCGAATTGACATGTTCACCCATATGCAGTCGTTGCCGATCAAATATTTTGATTCGCATACACACGGCGAAATCATGAGCCGCTTCACGAATGATGTGGATACGCTGCGTGAAATGATTTCGATGAGTATCCCGCAATTTTTTACTTCCATCATTACTGTGGTCGGAATTTTTATCATGATGACCATCCTGAGTTGGCAATTGATGATTCTGGTTATCATTCATCTTTTTGTGATGTTCCTGATCATTCGAAAAATCGGAGGTAACAGCGCTAATTTTTTCATTAAACAGCAACGGGAGTTGGGCGCAGTAAACGGTTATATTGAGGAAATGATCGAAGGACAAAAAGTGGTCAAAGTGTTCAATCATGAGGAGAAAGTAAAAAATGACTTCACTGAACTGAATCATCGTTTATTTGAAGTTGCCAGCAATGCGAGCACTTTTGCCAATATTCTCATGCCGATTCTGGGTAATCTGTCTTATGTTCAGTATGCTTTAGCTGCGGCTGTAGGCGGAACGCTGGTTTTGCGCGGAATTCTGGATGTCGGTACCATCGGTTCTTTTCTTCAATATACGCGCAGTTTTACAATGCCGATCAATCAATTGTCGCAGCAATTCAATGCGATTCTGACTGCGCTGGCAGGCGCTGAACGAATTTTTGCTTTAATTGATGAACCATCGGAAGTTGACGATGGATATGTGACATTGGTGAATGCGATTATCGATGAGGAAGGAAAAATCACAGAAACGTCAGAACACACCGGCAAATGGGCATGGAAATACCCACATCGTGCAGGAGATCTGACGTATACGGAACTCAAAGGGGATGTCCGGTTTGAAAATGTCGATTTTGGGTACAACACGGAACAGAATGTGCTAAATCGGATCAGTTTATATGCAAAACCAGGACAGAAGATCGCGTTTGTCGGATCAACTGGCGCCGGAAAAACAACGATTACCAACCTCATAAACCGATTTTACGATATCAACGATGGCAAGATCACGTTTGACGGGATTGACATCAAGAAAATCAGGAAGGATGATCTCCGCAGATCGATATCCATGGTTTTACAGGACACTCACCTGTTTACAGGAACTGTGGCCGATAATATACGATACGGGAATTTGACGGCTACAGATGAAGAAGTTGTGAAAGCTGCAAAATTGGCGAATGCCGATTTCTTTATCCGGCATTTACCCGAAGGTTATCAGACGGTTCTTACGGCTGATGGTGCGAATTTGAGCCAAGGGCAACGCCAATTAATTGCAATCGCTCGAGCTGCCATTAAAGATCCGCCAGTATTAATCCTGGATGAAGCTACCAGTTCGATTGATACCCGGACTGAGTCTTTGATCGAAAAAGGAATGGACAAGCTGATGGAAGGCAGAACTGTCTTCGTGATTGCCCACCGCCTCTCGACAGTCCGAAACTCGAATGCGATCATGGTGCTTGAAAAAGGCGAGATCATTGAACGCGGCGATCATGAATCACTGCTGCTTGAACAAGGGCGATACTACCAGTTGTATACCGGTATGTTTGAACTTGCATAATATTATGATGTGCTGGGGTCTGATTCTCGGCGATTCGAAATAAGGGAAGAACGCTTTATCGTTGTGTTGTTATTGCGCTCTGCACAATAACAACACAACAAATTCGTTTTAGGCTTTTCTAAATTACCAATTACCGCTTCCGTTGACTTCTTTCATTCCCGTTAGCGGTTTCCTGAAGAAACCAGAAAATGAATATGATCAAAGCTAAGAATGACAACCCTGATCCGGCAATCAATCCGGTCGGGATATAGTTCATTTCAAGCGTATGCAATCCTGGTTCGGCGTTGATGCTGATCATCCCATCCATCACTTCGATTGGGCTCACTTTTTCTCCGTCAACAAAAATCTGCCAATCACGTTCAAATGGGATGGAGAGAAACAAAACATGATGTTTATCGGGAATTGAAAAGGAACCTTTCAAATGTGAGCTGCTCAATTTCTCCAGGGATGCAGGATTCTGATTCAGCGCGGCAGCATAATATTCCAGAACAGACTGATTTTCATATCGGAACAAAGTATCTTTCAGGGAAAATTGTGGACCAAGCCATTTCAATCGCAACTTGATTATCTCACCGGGAGAAAATTTGCCAAGGGGTAGAATTCCGCTTTCAATCACGCTTTCATTTCGGATGAGGAATTGATCATTTAAATAGACTTCATAAACAGATGTCACATCCGGAGCATTGGGTATATGAACATATAGCGGATCGGTTCTTTCGACTGTAATTATCCATTCGGCGTAAGATTCGGCAGGATCGCCGGAATTATCGGCTATCTTGCCCGATTGATCGATCTTTTCATCCTTGCCGTTTTGTGAATATCTTATCGTTTGCGGAATTGTAAATAGATTCGCTGAATCATCATCAGTCAGACAATGGAAAATGTGATTTTGAACTTCAAAAAGATCGATTCCAGATGGAATACGGCAATTTTTGACTTGATCGGATACCGAAAAACCCAGCGGAAGTGCTGTCGGATTTCTGTAAACCGCATACTCATGATCTGAAAAAAACAGATCGAAATTCTTTGTAATCGGTTTTTGATGCGTAAGAACATATTTTACACCCAGCAAACTGTCAATCGCAGCGGTTGATCCCTGCCCATATCTTGTCCAATAATGATAATGAGCAAAACCCAGACGAGTTAGAAGATCGAATACTTTTCTATTTGTTGTCGAAGAATAATGTGTTAATCCGTTATAACTGAATTGCAGCGCATCATTCAATCCTCTTTGAAAAGTCTTTTCAGTCCGATAAAAACTTTGATCTTCTTCCTTAATTCGCTGGATCACCGGTGTGACGGAGTTGATGAAATCTCGATACTCATGAGTCTTAACGGAATCGGCATAATTGATTTCCCAAATTTGATCTGCATTTTCTGTCAGATTCATCAAAGTGAGGATCATGATCAGTGAAAGGATCAGATCTTTTGAAAATATCTTGTTCTTAAACGGTCTTTCCCCCTGATAAACAAAGAAAAGAAGACAAAATAAAGACAGCAGAAGGTTATCCAACAAGATTTTTTCCCATGATAAATAGGGAAAACTGCGGTTCATGATGAAAACTGAAAGAGATGCGAATCCTGCAATGGAGATTAAAATCGACCAGATATGAATTCCTTTCAGTTGAAGGAAACAGCGGTATGCGGTCATAATCCATAGAAAACTGAAAATGAATGCATAACGATATGGCCACCAAACTGGTTTGTTCAATCCATGCCAGACAAGATTTACACCACTGATAACAAAACTGATTATCATTATGGCTGACAGGAAAAAAACCAGGAGCTTTTCTTTCGCAGAGATTCGTTTGTTCAGGAAGAAAAGAAAAGCCAATGCATTGATGAAAATACCGCAGAAGATGACTGGCAAGCCGCTGTCTATTTCAAATTCGTTGTGGGCTCCGGTAAAAAGCTTTGAAAATAAATCCGGAAAGAAGAAATTCGGTGAAAGACTTAGCCTGGACAGATTAAACTCTTTCGTTCCTTCCATCAGTTTGAAAAAGGATGGCAGCAGCAGACAGGAAGCACCTGCTGCAGACAGGATACTTCCCGAGAAAAACTGAATAATGGCTTTCTGCTTGAATGATTTTCGATCCGAAGCGCTGAGCATGGTGAACAAGAAGAAGAATAAAGAAAATATGCAGATCATATAGCCAAAATAGAAATTACTCAGCAAGATGATCCATAACGAGCTGATATAAAGGAAAGGCCGATTCTTTTCGACAATCAACTCGATCCCAAGTGCAGTGAGGGGGAGCCAGACTACACCTGCGATAAAGTGCATATTTTCGGCATTTACAAGGTTATAAGCCATTAGCGCATAACTGGTCGAAAAGAGCAGCGAAGAGAAACTGGCGGGCAATCTTCTTCGAAAATAGAGATGAGAAGTTAAACCACAGATGCCAAACTGGAAAATTATCAGAAACGAGACAACCTTTGGAAGATCTGCGGCAGAGAATAGACAAACGATAAAATTAAGCGGATTCCCTAAATAAAAAGCATAGGGAGTCAGCATATCGCCGCCTAAGTTTTTACTGAATGTGTACAGTAAATTATTCTTTTCGGAAAAAAACGATTTCAAATACGCCAGCATGTCGGAATACATCTGATTCATGTCGACAACAAAAAACGTCTTTTCACCGAAAGGATACATCTTTTGAACCCCGCAAATGCCAAGCAAGATAACAATCGGCAGCGCAAATGAGGCGAAGCCTATCCACCATTCTTTGCGAATGATTTTTGGAGCGTATATCCGTTGGATAAAAAATGAAATACAAGCCAATAATCCTGTGAGGGCAAACAGGAATACAAGGGAAGAAATAACACGTGACAGAATCGTGCTTGTATATCCGAGAATCAGCATGGATTCGTTATGATCGCTTGAAAGGATGAAATCTTTGCTCGTACCGTTGTAACGGACAGATACTGTTCCGCTGCCATTCGTCACCTTAAAATGAAAGACGGGCACAAAAAGACGAATAAAATCACCGTGATAATGAATTTTTGCACGATTGGATCGCGTGATCAGCGTACCATTCTCGGAAAGATTCCACAATTCATTGGTTGAGAGCTGATCGAGACGAATATCCTGTGCATGCCGATAATCTTTTGGATCCATTGTCATTTTCTGCGGTTCTGTTGCCCAATAAGCCCAATCCATTTCGATGACGGATTGATCCTCCAAATCGGACACAGTAACTTCCAGATTCTTGATTGCGTAAAGGACCGGATGCAATGAATCCGAAAACCGTAAAACGACATACGCGCTGACAAGGATTGAAAAAAGGAATATTTCTTTATAACGATATGCCGGATGAAGACGATTCAACAGACCGAATCGAAAGAACATGAGAAGCGCAAGCCATACAACGAACAGCAGGATTTGTTCTCTTCTGCTGAAGATACCATCTTTTCTGGTAACATATAGAAAGGAGAAGAAACTGATTGCAAGGCTGAACCAGAGACACAACAGCCATTCTTTAAACATTAATCCATTTTTTTTCTGATTTGCTGCAGCGATCTTGGAATTTTTATTAAGAATCATTGGTGTGTACCTGTCAGGTTCTTCATCAGAAGAATATTTGTGAATGCATTCAATTTTAATTCAAATACAAGGATACAGCATTTGACAGCATTTTATATTCGGTAACACCTATTGCACAAAGAAAGAAAAATTGTTGTTGTGGTATTTTTGCACTTTGCATAAAAATACCACAATTAGAATTTTTCTCCCTTTTCTGAAAAATTTTTTCCAATCATTAGAAACCTTGAAAAAACTTTTCAGAAATCCTGTTTTTTGCGTATAATGAAACCGCATTTTCCACATGGAGGGAAACCCTATGCAAAATGGATTTATAAAAGCAGCTGCCTATACTCCGGAAATCAAGACGGCAGATTGCCGCTATAATGCCGGACAGATTCTATCTTTGATGGAGAAAGCGGCGTCGGATGGAGTACATGTTTTGGTCTTTCCTGAGTTGTGTCTAACCGGATATACCTGCGGAGATTTATTTCTACAGAATGTACTGCTGGATTCTGCGAAGAAAATGCTTGTGGAACTCAGCAGACAAAGTAAAAAATTTTCGATGATCACCATCATAGGACTTCCACTGATTTATGAATCCAAATTATTCAATTGCGCAGCAGTCCTATATCAAGGGAAGATTTTAGGAATTATACCGAAAACCGAAATACCTAATTATTCGGAATTCTACGAGCTGCGTCATTTTTCTCCCGCTCCGGTAAAAAATGGTATATTGTTTATTGACAATGAAGAAGTCCCGTTTGGAAATCAATTGATTTTTCGCTGTCTTGAGATGCCGGAATTTGTATTGGGTGTAGAGATATGTGAAGATTTATGGGTGAATCAACCGCCTTCAAACCGACATGCACAAGCTGGCGCCACGCTCATCGCAAATCTTTCTGCCAGCGATGAAGTCATCGGTAAAGCTGAATTTCGCCGTCAGTTGGTCAAGGGACAATCCGCAAAACTAATCAGCGGTTATATTTATGCGGATGCCGGAATGGGTGAATCTTCAACAGATCTGGTTTTTTCCGGGCACAACCTGATTGCTGGTAACGGCGTTATACTGGCTGAAGCAAAACCATTTGAAGGAGCTCAGGCTGTCAGCGAGATCGATCTTCAAGAAATCATTTTTGAACGCAGAAAAATCAATACAGTTCATCCGCTTTCAACAGAGAATTATGCAGTAATTCCATTTTCCATGCCGCTGCGTCAGACCCCGCTGACGAAGAAGATTCGTATGAATCCCTTTGTCCCTGAAGATACCGCTCATTTACGGGAGCGGTGCGAATTAATTTTTTCAATTCAAAGCGCCGGATTAAAACAGCGTTTGACGCATGTTCAGGCAAAATCCGCTGTAGTCGGAGTCTCCGGAGGATTGGATTCTACATTAGCGCTTCTGGTCAGCGTTCGCGTGATGAAAGAATTGGGACGTCCGATGACGGATGTCGTTGCAGTGACAATGCCTTCTTTCGGAACAACCGGCAGGACAAAGACGAATGCAATGAAATTATGTGAAACGCTTGGTGTGACACTGCGGATTGTAGATATTACCGATTCCGTTCGCAGCCATTTTCGAGATCTTGACCATGATGAATCCGACCATTCCATTCTATTTGAAAATGCACAAGCCAGAGAGCGGACACAGGTATTGATGGATATCTGTCATCAGTGTGGCGGTATTGTAATTGGAACTGGTGACCTGTCTGAACTCGCGCTCGGTTGGGCAACGTATAATGGCGATCATATGAGTATGTATGGCGTCAACAGCTCAATTCCAAAGACGCTGGTACGCTTTTTAGTACATTATTGTATGGAAATAACAGAAAACGAACCTTTACGGGATGTTCTAAAAGATATATTGGATACTCCTGTCAGCCCGGAGCTTCTGCCTCCAAAAAATGGAGAGATGATTCAGTATACAGAAGATCTTATCGGTCCTTATGAACTGCATGATTTTTTCCTGTATTACACAATTAGGCGTGGATTTACACCGGCAAAAATTCGATATCTTGCAGAATACGCCTTTAAAAATGTGTATGACGCGTTCATCATTGAAAAATGGATGCAAGTGTTTTATAAACGATTTTTTGCTCAGCAATTCAAACGCTCCTGTCTTCCGGATGGTCCGAAAGTTGGAACGGTAACACTTTCTCCGAGGGGTGATTGGCGTATGCCGAGTGATGCTTCTTCTGTGGCTTGGTTGGAGAGTATCGGAAAGGAGTAGTCAGTGTATTTATTAAAAAAACAACAATTTCCAGCGGAATTCTACTTTTGCAACAGTTCAGTCTGCTCCGCAACAACAATGAATCCTAACCATTTTATCAATTGTCGGGAAATAAAATCTTGAGATTTTTGTGATCGTAAAATTGGTAAGAGATATGCAAAAATCCTGTTATTGTCGAAAAAAAACAAAATATGCCGGTTTGATTGTCTTTCTGCTGATTATTCAAAATTTATTGAGTGGTTGTTATTTGATCGAAACAGAACAAATGACAGAGACAGCAATTGCTACAACCATTCCACAAATTGATCTGGATCAACTGCCGACGCTTCCGACACTTGCGCCTGAAAAACCTGTGGAAACGCCAATCCCGCAATCGGATATCTATTTCGAAACCGATAGCAGCATCTTTTCGCGTGATCTTGCCGAACAAATCCCTGAGCAGACAAATCAGATTGTCCGGTTTATTGGGACAATCGCGAAAATTGAAACGGATTATTTCATAGTTCGCCATGCCTCCGGTTTAGAAATGAAAGTACAATGCGGCGATTTTTGCTTTTATGTGAATGATCAAAAGAAGCTGGTTGATTCTGATGCGCTTGCTGAAGGAGTCCGAACTGCGGTTTTTGGAACAACCAGTTCTGAAAACTTGTTGACTGTTGAAGCGGATGCAGTCGCTTTATATGTCAAAGATGGCGCCAGCAAAGCATCCAATAAAACGGATATGAGCGCTTTCCCGTACCAATTATCCTACGAGGAATTCGAATTGAAATCAGCGCCGGAAATCAATCCACTGAAATTGAAACCGGTTGAAGGATCGCTGGATGCCAACCTGGCTGCCAGATTAAAAACCACGCTAAGTGATCGTACCAATTACCGATACGGTTTATATGGGGAATCTTATTCCACAACACTTGAATATGATCAGGATAAAAACCGGGATCCAAAATATCCGACACGCGCGAATATGTCTGTCGAAAGCAATTCTTACCCATTTTATGATTTTTGGTTTCCTCATGTGGACAGTCCATATTTTACAAATTGGGGATTAATCAGTTATGGTGGAGACTGGTATTTGCCAATTCGCATGACAGTGGATATCGATCCCGATCCGACAATATCGGAGATTATCTATTCTGATCGAACAATCATGAGCCAAATGAATTTTGACCGCTTCAATCATTATTATCGCAGTTTTGGCTTTTCAATTTTTTCAAAAAGTCTGTTTTATTTTTTTGAGAATGATAAGGGATATGGAATTTCGATCAATCGCGTCGATTATCCATTGGGTTTCGATGAGATTCCCTTCGGTTTGGTGGATACGTATCAGGAATTAAATCCGTTTTACGCGGATGATTTGATCACTTTTTTTGGACGAAGAGGTAAGACCTGGTACTATGTTGAATTGAAAGAAAAACAAATTGAGACAGGTTATTAATAATAATCGATGTACTTGATGGATTCCGATTCGATATATTGAAAGGATTTACAGTTGTTGTGCTTTGCTTGCATTTTGCACAAAAACAGCATTACAACAATTTTCCCTGATTACTTAAAAAACAAATCAATATTTCGAATTGCTGTCGACTTTCCTAATAATGGAATCTTTTGCTCATACGAGTATAATTACAATGGATTATTACAAATGGTTCGCGGATTAAAAAAAGACAGACTGGAGGAAAACCATGACTCAAAAGATAAAATTCGGTACAGATGGCTGGCGGGCATATATTGCAGAGGATTATACCTTTGATAACTGCCGGCGCTGCGCACAGGGATTTGCTTCGTATTTGGTGAAACAAGGAAAAACCGGAGAACGTGTCGTAATCGGTTATGATAAGAGGTTTCATTCTGAAAACTTTGCAGCGGCTGCAACGGAAGTCCTGGCTGCAAATGGTTTTATGGTTTCACTGACTAAAGAAGCAACACCGACACCGGTTATTTCTTACGCGGTTGTAGACAAAAACGCAGTTGGTGCAATTAATATTACAGCCTCTCACAATCCTCCATCAGACAACGGCTTCAAAGTTCGGGATGCAACGGGAGGTGCAATTGATCCGGCAGGACTTCTTGAAATCGAAGCATTGATTCCGGATGAGATGAGCGATGTAAAAAGAGTTTCGTTGCAGGAAGCTATTGCGGATGGGAATGTTGAAATCTTTGACGCATCAATCAACTATATCGAACATTTGAAAAATTTAATCGATCTGGAACCGATTCGTAAAGCCGGTTTGAGAGTTGTAGTTGATTCAATGTGGGGAAATGGTGCAGGCTGGTTTACCAGACTATTATCCGGCGACAAGACAGAAATCATTGAGATTCACAATCAGCGGAATCCAAGTTTTCCTGAAATGAAGCGCCCAGAACCGATTCCGCCGAATGTTAATGTCGGGTTGAAGAGAACTGTCGAGGTTGACGGGGATGTGTTGATCATCATGGATGGAGATGCAGACCGCTGTGGAATTGGTGATGAAAATGGTAATTTTTTGAACCAGCTTCAAGTGATGGCTTTATTAACGCTGTATATGCTGGAAATCCGCAAAGAACGCGGTGCAATTGTTAAAACTTTATCTACGACAACCATGCTGAATAAACTTGGCAAGATTTATGATGTTCCGGTTTATGAGACAGGTGTCGGATTCAAATATGTTGCACCGAAATTTACTGAGACGAATGCACTGATTGGCGGTGAGGAATCCGGCGGTTATGCATTCCGCGGAAATGTCCCGGAACGCGATGGAATTCTTGCCAATCTCTATATGCTCGATTTTATGGTAAAAACAGGAATGAAACCGTCTCAACTATTAAAGCACTTATTTGATATTGTCGGACCGCATTATTATGATCGGATCGATACTGCTTTCAAGGGTGATACGGACAAAAAGAAAAAACATATTCTGAAGAATCAGCCAACAACTCTGGGAGGTTTAAAAGTAATCGGATTGGATACTACAGACGGGTTTAAATTTAACCTTGAAGATGGCGGCTGGATGCTGATTCGCTTTTCCGGAACAGAGCCGATTATCCGTGTTTATACAGAAACAACGCATCCGGAATGCGTTCAGGAAATCTTAAACGATGGATTAAAGGTAGCAGGAATTGAATGATGATCGGTTTCTAATCGATACTCACTGCCATTTGAATCTTTCAGAATTTTCTGAAGATTTTTCTGAAGTCGAAAATAGAGCAATGGCGGCAGATGTAAAGCGAATGATCGTTCCTGGAATTGATCTGCAAACGACACAAAGCGCTCAGAAAATGGCTGATTGTTCTTCAGCCATTTTCTTTTCCTCTGGCATTCATCCCAATGACGCATTCAATCTGGAAAAAAATTGGTTGGATGAGATAGAAAAGGCGGCTCAGGATCCCAAATGTCTGGCGATTGGGGAAATTGGACTGGATTTCTATCGAGAACATTGTCCGCATGCAATTCAAGTGGAGGTGTTTAAGAAACAACTGGATTTAGCGGAATCATTAAACTTGCCGGTGATCATCCATTGCAGACAAGCGTTTGATGTCTTGTGGCCGATTCTATCTGAATGGCATGATCGGAATCCCGAAAATATTGGTGTTTTACACGCATTTGATGAAACTGAGGAAGCTGCATTTGCCGCGATAGCTAAAGGCTTCCTTATAGGAATTGGCGGTGCGTATACCTATAAGAATGTCCCTCGGAGGATGGTGATCTTGCAAGAAATCCCGTGCGGATCCATTTTATTTGAAACGGATGCGCCCTATTTAACGCCAGTCCCGTTTCGTGGCAAAAGGAACGAACCGTCTTATGTACGGTTCACGGCAGAAAGAACTGCGCAAGTAAAAAATATTCCTCTTGATCAATTGATCAGCGTTGTGAAAGAAAACACTTTCAACCTGTTTAATAAATTGACATAATCGAATTTCAGCGATCTGAACGAATCAGAAAGTATCTTACAGGTAAAGCAGACGTCTTCCGTAATGCTCCATCCACATTTCATTGGAGTTGCCGGTATGTTCGACGTTTGCACTCTCTTTGGTATTGAAATTCAGTGATTTACAGAATTCGATGAAATTTTTCAGTAGTTCGAAACACTGAATTACTGGTAATTTTATTGTCAACAATTTATCGGTGCAGGAAATTATCTATGCCATTGATGACAATCTTATCTGTTGCAAGAATTTTCAAAATATGCTTGAATAAAATAGAATTTCTATAATCTCTGCATCTTTTGGAGAGCTTTTCAGAATATAACAAAACAGAATTCACGTCTTTTCATTGTGGTAAATTTAAGCAACGCAAGAGCAGGTGATCTGAATCAAGCGGAATCCAGCGTATTCAATCAGCAGTTTGAAATGTAAAAAGGCTCATTTGTTGTTGTGTTGGTGTTTTATTTGCGGGATCAGTTTGAAGTATCGGGAGAAGATCATGATGGATTTTGAGACGATCAAATCGTTGGAAGACCAACATTCTGTTGGTGTCTATAGTAAACGGCCAGTTGCCATCGTTCGCGGAAAAGGCGCACATCTTTTTGATGTGAACGGACGAGAGTATATCGATTGTGTCGGCGGACAAGGAGCTGCGAATCTTGGCCATGCCAATCCGAAGATTGCTGCAGCCATTGCTGCCCAGGCTGAACGATTGATTGGTCTTCCTGAGATGTTCTATAATGACACCCGAGCGGAATTAATGGATCGGCTCTGCAATCTGACAGGGATGGAAAGTATCTTCTTTTGTAATTCCGGGACTGAGGCGGTTGAAGCGGCGCTAAAGTTCAGTAAAGTCATCACAGGGCGCAAAGAAATTGTCGCGACTGTCCGCGGTTTCCATGGCCGTTCCATGGGATCGCTTTCTGCAACCTGGGAAAAACGTTATCGTGAACCTTTTGAACCGCTTGTTCCTGGTTTCAGCCATATACCATACAATGATGTGGACGCGTTGGATAGTGCAATCACTGATCAAACGGCGGCTTTCATTGTAGAAATTGTACAGGGAGAAGGTGGTATCCGTCCCGGTTCTCCTGAATATTTTCATGCAGCCGAGAAGATCTGCAAAGAGCGCGGCGCTTTACTCATTATCGATGAGGTTCAATCGGGATTTGGACGAACTGGACGCTGGTACGCTCATCAGCATTATGATCTGAAACCGGATCTGCTGACTTCTGCTAAAAGTCTTGGCGGTGGCATTCCATTCGGCGCGGTGATGCTGCGTAAAGGATTCGATAAGTTGCCAACTGCTGTTCATGGATCTACTTTTGGGGGGAATCCGATTGCTTGTGCCGCGTCTTTAGCTGCGATTGATTTTATTGAAGAGGAACATTTGATTGAAAAAACGGCTGAAAATGGTGCCTGGTTTCTTAATGCGCTGCGTGAAATAGAATCGCCGCTGATTCGTGAGGTACGCGGTCTGGGATTAATGATCGGCATGGAGTTGAAACAGAAAACAGCTCCGTATATCGCGCAACTGACTGAGCGCGGTATCCTGGTTTTGACAGCCGGTATGACGGTAATGAGATTCCTGCCGCCGTTAGTAATTGAGCGCAGTGATCTCGAGATTGTAGTTAAAAATGTAAAAGAGGTCCTTCAAGCATAGATGATCCCTTTTATAAGAGATATCGATTTGAAACCAGAAATGTGAATTCCTGGTTGTAGTGTTGTTTTTGCCCGTATGATTCGGAAGGTAAGCTAGGGGTTGTTCCATATTATGCAAGTTGTGGAATAGCCCCATTTTTTCTTCCAAAATTAATGAAAATATTGAACTTGCACAGGATTAAAATCCAATCTAAAAATTGCGACAAAAAATCTCTTAGCCTTTTAGCTAAGTTCAGAACTACAAAATACAGAGCAATCATGACCTTGCATGTATGTTCAGTCTTTCCTTTGATACAATCCATTCCATAGAACCGTTTCCCTTCACCAAATTTGCCTTCAACAGCATTCCGTTTTCTGGAATCCATTTGGGCAATTTTTCTTTCCGCTTTCTCCTGATTGACCTGTTTTCTGCCAAGTTTTGGCCCACTCAGTCGTATTCCTAATTCAGCACATTTTCGCCGGTTTTCTTTTGTTCGATAGATTTGATCTGCCAGAACAGCTTCCGGATAATGCCCCGTGCGAAGTTTATACGCTTCTATCTGTGACCAAAGGTCTTCACTTTCATTGTAGGAATCGAATTGGACGCGATCCAAATATGAATACCCATCAATTACGCTGATCGATATCTTTGCTCCGAATTCTGTTTTATTTTTTGCTTTTCCCCGGACAATCGGACGAATGTATGGCTGTGAAATGCTGACAATCCGGTTTTCGACATTATGCTTTTTTGCGCGATACATTTCCTCCTGTTGTTGATATACCAGACGAGTTGTCTCCAATTCCCTTTTTTGTTTCTCACTCAATAATTCAATTAAACCCGGCTCTTTTTCCAGCATCTGATCGATAGTTTTGAAATTCCTCCTGACATAGCCGATTTGTGCTTTTATTGCATTTCGGATCGCTCTTTGACTTGGATTCCGGTTCTTTGCAAACATCAAATACTTTTTTCGGGCAGTTTTTCGATAAGTCCTTGGTTTCTTTTTCCGTTCGCTGCTTCCAGCATACATGATGTCGATGATTTTTTCCTGCTTTTCCCTTCCTTCATTCAATAGATCGGTATCTTTCGGATATCGTATATCGGAGGGTACGCAAGTTGCATCAATTATCAGTTCGCCCTTGTTGTCACCTTTTCTCTCATCATCGCTCTTTTTTCCAGCCGTATTTGAATTTTCTCCGGGACGTCCGATTTCCTCAATCAGTCCCATAATCATCCCCAGATCGATCCTGTCTCGCCATTTGCTCAACATACTGTAACTGAATGGCAGCTCAAATTCAAACCTTTCCAACCCGATAAAGTATTGTAAGTACGGACTTTCCACAATTGCTTCTATCGTTTTCCGATCTGACAAATCCATCATTCGCTGGATTATCAACGTCCCCAATCCCATTCTTACCGGATGCGCTGTGTGCCGGGATTTCTCAGAAAATTGTTTGGCATATTCTTTTTCAAAACTATCCCATGGGATGATTTCTGCTAATCTTACCCATCGGTTTTCCGGATTTAAATTCCGATCGAATTGATACCACTGAGCGGTTTTACACAAATCTTGCTGTTGATTCTTTCGCAGATACATCGGCTTTTCTTTCTGATTGATGCAAGGTTTTTTGGTTCTTTTTGCTTTTTTCCGTGCACTAATTGTATCAGAAAGATCCTTTTTTATCCAATTTTACTCGTAGTTTTATGCCATCCTTAACAAATATTTCCTTTAGGAACAACCCC
>NZ_DF968181.1:462341-858913 GCF_001192795.1 Flexilinea flocculi
ATGCAAGGTTTTTTGGTTCTTTTTGCTTTTTTCCGTGCACTAATTGTATCAGAAAGATCCTTTTTTATCCAATTTTACTCGTAGTTTTATGCCATCCTTAACAAATATTTCCTTTAGGAACAACCCCAAGCTAAAAATTCGAGTCGCTGCATGTAATCAGTAATTTGAAATATGGAAAAAGTATTTGTTATTCTTATGGCTTTGAGCTTTGCGTAAAACCATAAGAATAACAAATATTCTCTTTTAATTCGGAAGAATAATCCATATTCTGAATTACTGGCATTAAAGAATTCTTAACACAAAAAAAAGCAGTTAAGATTAATTTGAAAAATGATAGGAATGCGAGATTTCCATGCGCAATCCAGCGATTCGAAATTTGGAGAGTTTTAATTATGGTTGTGTTGTCTTTGCGCGAGACGCAAAGACAAAACAACCATAGGTTTTCTCGATTGATTCGAAAAGTTATTTTTTGTGAGGATTGTGTAATAATTTTGGGAAAAAAGGAACAAAAAAATGAAAAAGAAATACATCATTCTATTCATGATGATCATCGTTTATGTCTTCCTTGGGGTTGCAGGTGCTGTGATGGCAGAATCAAAAAATCCCAGGAATCCTTCCATTAGTATGTCAGACCTTTTATTGACGCTGACTCCGGAACCGACGGCTTTACCCACGACAGTTGCCCCGTTGTCCGATCAGGAATTTGCTGTATCGATGAACGATTTATCGGTTTTACTGGAAGCTATTTATAGTAAAACGAATGAAATTAATGATTCCATTTGTCAGGGAAACATGACAGAATCTGACAAGGAATTGATCCAACTGGCTGATTTGATCTCTGAGGCTAATACGATTTTGACACAGGTGAAATTACCTTATACTTTTAGTCTTTGGGATATCTATCATCAGATCCAAACCGATCAAACGTGCGGAACCGGCGATAAGGCATCTCAGATGGCAAATGAGGCGATTCAGACATTTCATACCGCAGCGCAATTTGTTAATTATGAAGAAGAGCATATTCTGTGTCCCTGTTATGATGTTGCGACGGATACTTATCGAAATACCGGCCATTTTTATGCCGGAGCCTGCAAGTGTGTCAATTACTGATATACGATCATCCCGCAGTTTATGAGCTCCCCTTGAGGAGCTCTTTCTTTTTAAGTATTACAAAAAATGGTTAGCATAGCAGGTGATTATGATGAGATTGAATTCTATTTTCGTAGGAATTGCTATCGCTGATTTCTGAGTATATCGGAAAATACACGGTAAAATTTATGTAAAAAAGGAAAATATCAGGATTCCGTTTGGAAAAAAAGGAGAGAACAAACATGATTACCGAACCGATGCATGTATCTGATGAAACCTATGAAAAAGCAGTACTTCAATCAACCCTGCCGGTGATTGTTGATTTTTGGGCACCCTGGTGTGGACCCTGTAAGATGGTTGGACCATTGCTGGATGACATAGCAAAGGATTACGCAGGAAAATTGGTCGTTGCTAAAGTGAATACCGATGAAAATTCGGAACGTGCAGTCTCTTATAATGTGCAGACTATCCCCACATTACTTTTTATTAAAAATGGAGAAA
Organism: Flexilinea flocculi; assembly: GCF_001192795.1. Taxonomy (GTDB): domain Bacteria; phylum Chloroflexota; class Anaerolineae; order Anaerolineales; family Anaerolineaceae; genus Flexilinea; species Flexilinea flocculi. Next base: position 463,932 of record NZ_DF968181.1, read on the forward strand.
TTCTGAAACGACATTCAGGTTCGCTTTCTTATGCTGCATTGCGTGAAATGGTTGATAGTTTCCTGGCAATTTGATGGTGCTAACCTCTTCAGACGTTTTTTCCGAAAAGAGATCTGAAACTGAATTTGGTTTCAGATCTCTTGTTTTTCATCAGGCAGTCTCTCGATTTGCCGGTCTTTTGAAATTTAGAAAATCCTCTTAAGAAAAAGAAGCATATTTGATGTTTTGATAATCTTTTATGCGCAATAAAAAAAACAACAAATATTCTTTTCCATATTTCGAATTACTGTTTGGAGCTTTTGTTCTTTGATGTTCGTTAATGTTATAGAATAAAACAAAGAAGGATTTTTTTCATTTTTTATTCAATTGGAAAAAGGCATAAAAGAGTCAGTGGATCACAATGTTCTTAATGTTGAAGAGGGTTTATTTCTGGTTCTTTTACAAAAAAAAACAAAATGACGACTTCATTCGATAGAATGTAAAGCAGCATTAATTTCTCATCCAGACAAACGAAAAGAGGGAATCATGAAGAAAATATTTGGAGTAATTTTATTGATTTTCAATATCATAATATTTGCTTCCTATGATCAGGTTTCGGCTTCAAATTTGCCAAAGAACCAGATCACGCAAGAGAATTGTATGGATTCATATTTGAAGATTGGCGATTGTGTTTACAAATCCTATGAGAATGGAAAATTACGTGTGCGTAATTCTCCTGACATTTCCTCAAATGAAAACATCATCGAGAATGCCGAGGAAGGCAGCAGGATGGTCATTGTCGGAGGTCCTGTTTGTACTTCCGGATATCGCTTTTGGCAGGTTAAAACAGAACATGGTACAGTCGGATATGCTGCGGAAGGCAGCAAATATCAGCGCTGGATGCTTTTAACTGATCCTGTCAATTGTTCGAATATTACGAGCGGACCAGTATCGATTGAAACGCCTTCACCGAAATACTGTCCTATAAAAGATTGTGCTTGCTCGTACCTGAAAGTAGGTGATCATATCACTGTATCAGATCGCGGATCGATCAGCGTCCGAAGTGATCCGGATCTGCATCCAAGTGATAATATCATTTATCGCGCTCCGGTCGGCAGCGGCATGCAGATTATTGACGGTCCATTTTGCAGTTGGGGTTGGCTGGTTTGGAGAGTCAGGACTGATAACGGCGTTTTCGGTTACGCTCCGGAAAGCAATGGAACCTCCTGGTGGATGACCCCGGATGAGGAGCAACCCTATGTCAATCCTTGGACTCCGCCATATAATCCGTGGAATCCTCCTTATAACCCGTGGAAACCGACTAACACTCCGACAGCAGTGCCGCAGGTTTCTGGCAACTGTTCACTTTTATACAGCGTTCCTTCATATCCAGCGAAATTTTTTCCAAATCAGGAGACTGATTTCACTTGGGCTGTTCGCAACGATTCCGGAGAGGCTTGGACCACTGACAGTTTTGATATAGCTTTTATTCGCGGGACGAATATGCTCAAACGGAAAGAAACGACTCGATACGATCTTCCCTATGATATCTATCCGGGCAGTTCGTTTTCACTGACTGTGGATGCAATTGTTCCTTCCTCACCAGGGAGATATACTATGACGTTTGGAGTTGTTGAAAACAACATGATTGTCTGCAGTATGGATGTCATGGTGGATGTAGCCTGGTAGACACTGTTTATGGAATATTGATCTTATGATCTGACAAAAGGATCCGTTCATTCATTTTTATCAAGATGACGGCTGGCGGATCCTTTTATTGTTTAATAAAAATTGGAATAATATCCTGTATTGGTTAATGTCAATCACTGTTCCCTAAGTGGATATCAATAGAATTTAATCGATTTATCAGTAATTCGAAAAATAAATTCTTTTCATATTTGGAATGATAACGATTTATCACTTTACTTGACTAAATTAGCAAAGTAATGTATCATAGTGAATATTTCTCATAAGAGGATTTGGCTGACCTTGGAAAAAATATTAGAGACTCTCCGTAAAAGTGAACAAATTGCTTACCAGTTTCGCTCGATTTTTGAACATTACGGGTATCAAAAATTCCGGATGGCTAAGTTTGAAGCATACGATTTTTATACGCATTATAAGGATTTTCTGGCGGATAGTCCAATTCTGACATTTACTGATTTTTCCGGAAAGCTGATGGCATTAAAACCTGATGTGACGATGAGCATTGTGAAGAATACTCGCGCGACTGGAAAATGTCCGGAAAAGCTTTACTATATGGAAAGTGTCTATCGCTTGTCAAGGGAAGTTCGAGAGTTTAAAGAAATTTTTCAAATTGGATTGGAATATATAGGAAAGGTATCTGCTTATACTCAAGTTGAAGTAATCAATCTCGCCCTCAAGTGCCTTGCCTGTATTGATGAGAACTATGTTCTGGGTGTTTCCCACATGGGATTTTTATCCGGCTTTTTTGATGCCATCCCGGTGGATCAGACAGAGAAAAGAACACTGCTTGATTGCCTGGAAAGCAAGAATTTGCACGAGTTGAATCGTCTGATTGGTCAATATCATTTGGATGATCAACTGGGAAAACAATTAAAAGTACTCGCCGGTATCGGCGGATCAATGGAAACAGAGCTTCAAAAAATCAACGGTCTGATTTTGAATGAAAAAATGCAAATTGCGTATGAAGACTTGCAGTCACTTTACGATGTTTTAAAACGAAATCAGCTTTCAAGGTCGATGCGCATGGATTTTTCTTTGACAACTGATGAAAAGTATTATAACGGCCTTGTATTCCGAGGGTATGTGATGAGTGTTCCGAAAGCGATACTTTCCGGAGGGCAATATGATAACCTGCTGATCCGAATGCATAAACCTGATTTGCAGGCAATTGGTTTTGCGATTTATTTTGATGAAATGGAACGTGTTCTTAAACAGCCAGAAAATAACAGCTACGATATGGTCATTCTTTATGATGATAACTCTGATCTCAGTGTGCTTTACGAGGAGGTTGAAGACTTAATCTGCAATGGCAAGCGGGTTTATGTAGGAGAAACCATACCGCAAAAAATCATAGGTACTGTGTATTGCAAGATGGAAAGAAATCGGAGAGTGGAGATTCAGATATGATCAATATTGCTATGCCAAAAGGACGTCTGGGTGATCAGGTCTATAAATTATTCTCTTCCATTGGATATCGCTGCAGTTCTATGAGCAGTGACAGCCGAAAACTCGTTTTTGAAGATCCATCGTGCGGTGTGCGGTATTTCTTGATCAAGCCGTTTGATGTAGGAATATATGTTGAACGGGGTGTGGCTGATGTCGGTGTCATTGGAAAAGATGTACTAATGGAAACGAAACCGAAAGTTTATGAGCTGTTGGATCTTGGATTCGGTTGTTGTGAGCTTACTGTCTCTGCGCTGAATGACTATCAGGATGATTTTGAATCTGTTTTACGGGTGGCTACAAAATATCCCAACATTACAAGACAATATTATCAAGACCAAAATCGGGAGATTGAAATTATCCGATTAAATGGATCGATTGAACTGGCTCCAATCCTTGGACTATCCGATGTGATCGTCGATATTGTAGAGACTGGATCGACTCTGCGGGAAAATCATCTTAAGATTTGTGAACACATCGCTACCAGCAGTGCAAGGCTGATCGCTAACATGAAAAGTTTCCAGTTTAACCAATCCGAAATCCATAATATGACGGAATCCATCATAGAAATGATGCAACAATGAGCAGATATTTATCCCATAGATTTTGGGGGCTGGAGCCATATGTTCCCGGGGAACAGCCGCATAATCGAAATTATCTTAAATTAAATACCAACGAAAGCCCTTTTCCGCCTGCTCCTGGTGTTATTGCATCCATCAGTCGAGCGGAAATTCACCGATTAAATCTTTATCCGGATCCGGATTCACGTGCTGTATCCGAATCGGTTGCAGCTCATTTTCATTTGGATCCAAACAATGTTCTGCTCGGGAATGGGTCTGATGAGTTGCTTTCATTTTGTTTCCAAGCATTTTGTGATGCTGAACATCCTGCCTGTTTCCCGGATATTTCTTATGGCTTTTATCCGGTTTTTGCTCGAATTTTTTGTGTACCAGTACATATTTTTCCGCTCGATGCGGACTTTCATATTCATGCAGCTGATTATTGTCCGGCAGGTGGAACAATTTTCATTGCGAATCCCAATGCTCCGACAGGTTTGACATTATCTCTTCAAGAGATAGAAATAATTCTGAAAGCCAATCCGGATCATGTGGTGGTTGTCGATGAAGCTTATGTTGATTTTGGCGCAGAGAGCGCTAGCATGCTGATCCGCAAGTTTAAAAATTTGGTGGTTATTCAGACGATGTCAAAATCTCGAAACCTTGCTGGAGCACGAATCGGGTTCGCATTGGCAGATATGGAATTGATTACGGATCTGAGAACGATGAAGTATTCGTTTAATCCTTATAATCTGAATCGACTCTCTCTGGCAGCAGCCGCGGCAGCATTGCGGGATGACGAATATTTCCAGGGCTGTATTCAAAAAATTATCGAGGCTCGTGCGTTTATTACTGCGGAATTAGAAAAACGTGAATTTCAAGTTCTGCCCTCTTTGGCTAATTTCATCTTAGCAAAGCCAGTTATACCAGGTGAAATTTATTATCTTGGTTTAAAAGAAAAGGGTATTCTGGTTCGTCATTTTCAGCAAAACAGAATAAAGGATTATGTTCGCATCACTGTTGGAACGATCGACCAAATGCAGATACTTCTGGATGCAACCGATCAATTGCTCAAGGAGGCAGGATGAGAAAGGCAACACTGGAACGGAAAACAACTGAAACGAATATTTCGCTAATGCTGGTTGTCGATGGTATTGGTAAAACCGAGATTACGACTGGGAGCGGATTTCTGGATCATATGCTCACACTTTTTGGCCGGCATGGGGGATTTGATCTTATTCTGAACTGTCAGGGCGATTCTGATGTGGATTTCCATCATATAACAGAAGATATCGGAATTTGTCTGGGAAAGGCTTTTTCTCAGGCACTTGGAGACTGCTGCGGGATTACACGATATGGAAATTTCCTTTTACCGATGGATGAAACGCTGATAATGATCGCGTTAGATATCTGCGGCAGAGCTTTCCTTGGCTATCATGTTTTGATCCCTGCATCAAAAGTTGGCGATTTTGATACAGAGCTGGTTCAGGAATTTTTAATGGGTTTCTGTCGCAGTTTGGGATTGACACTGCATGTCCGTCAGTTGGCTGGGACGAATTCACACCACTTAATCGAAGCCATTTTTAAAGGTCTGGCAAGGGCGATGAAACAGGCTGTATCGATCGATTGCGTTTTTCCCAATGAAATTCCATCTACCAAAGGTGTACTATTCTGATTGACTACATCCAGTGATAATAAAAGTTTTTAAGAAACCTGAAAAAATGAATTTCATGATGGTAAAAACATCTATCGTTGAGATAGCGTGGAGCAGCAGTAATTCGAAATTGGAGTCAACCTTTCGAATCAAGCACGTAAAATGATATTGGAGAAGGGATCGATACATGCTCGCAATCATCGATTATGGCGTTGGGAATTTATTTTCACTTTCCAGTGCTTTAGATTATTTGGGCGTTTTACATACAGTTACCGACCAACCGGACGAAATCGATCAGGCTGATCGAATTATTTTACCGGGAGTTGGAGCTTTTGGAGATGCCATGACGCATCTTTCTGAACGAGACTTGATTCGTGTGTTAGTGAATCAGGTTGTGAGGGGTAAACCCCTGCTTGGAATTTGTCTTGGTATGCAGATGTTATTTGAGCGCAGTTTTGAATTTGGTGAACATGTAGGATTGTGTTTTCTGACAGGAAGCGTAGTTCCGCTTCGTGAATCGATACCAGATCATTTCAAAGTCCCTCACATTGGCTGGAATCGTCTGAAATTTATTCGACAGGATGATCCATTTTTGCAATTCACACAAGAGGGGGATTATGTCTATTATGTACATTCTTATTATGTCCGTGATTGTGCTGACAGCATGACAGCAGGATCCGATTACGGGACATTCATTCCGGGTGTAGTACATAAAGACAACCTTTTTGGAACTCAGTTTCATCCGGAAAAAAGCGGTACAGTCGGTTTGAGAATCTTACAAGCATTTTGCAGCTTTCCTATATAAGAAGAGAGGTCAGTTTAAAATGGAAATTTTCCCTGCAATTGATCTCAGTTATGGACAAGTTGTCCGATTGAAACAAGGTGATTATCACCAGAAGCAAATCTATAGCAGTAATCCTCTGGAAACTGCACTGAATTTCCAAAAACATGGTGCGCGGAATCTGCATGTAGTGGATTTGGATGGCGCAAAAGAAGGAGCTGCTATATGTGCAGATTTAATACATGCTTTTTGTAGTATTAATGGATTATTTGTCGAAATCGGCGGTGGAATCCGTGAAGAAAAACAGATTGTTAAATATCTGGAATGGGGCGCAGACAGAATTATTCTGGGAACTGCCGCGATAAATAATCCAAGTTTTACAAAAGAAATGATCCGAAATTTTGGATCGAGCATCGCAATCGGCGTTGATGCCAGAGACGGTTATGTCGCTATCCAGGGATGGACAAAAGCAACCGAGGTAAAGGCAGTATCTTTTTGTCTGGCACTTCAGGATGCAGGCGTGAAGACGATTATTTATACGGATATCTCTAAAGATGGTTTATTGCAAGGAACGAATCTTGATGCTTATCGGGATCTCCGGCAACGCTTGCCTGAAGTGAATATCATTGCCTCTGGTGGAATTTGCTCGATAAAAGATCTTATTGCTTTGCGAGATATGGGTATCCATGGCGCCATCATAGGAAAAGCGATTTACGAGAACCGACTTTCATTAATGGATGCCATAGCAATCACTGCAGTGGAGAGGTAGTACGATGATTTCAAAACGAATCATTCCTTGTCTGGATATTTGCGATGGATGTGTTGTCAAAGGAATTAATTTTTCGAACCTGCAGATCATTGATGATCCAGTATCCCTTGCACACTTTTATAATGAAAACGGTGCGGATGAACTGGTGTTTTACGATATCACTGCCAGCTTTGAGCAACGCACTTTATTTTATGAAGTTCTGATCCGTACTGCTCAGGAAATTTTTATTCCTCTGACGGTTGGGGGAAATATTCGCACACTGGAAGATTTTGATCATGTTTTGAAATTCGGAGCGGACAAAGTCAGTATTAATACCGGAGCTATATATAATCCGGATTTCATTGAGTCTGCAGCAAGAAAATATGGCAGTCAATGTGTTGTTTTATCAATGGATGTAAAAAGAGTAGATGGCCATTTTCGTGTCTTCCAAAAAGGGGGACGGGAAGATACTGGATTGGATGCATTGGATTGGGCAGCCTATGGCGCTGAGCATGGGGCAGGTGAGCTGGTGGTCAATAGTATTGATACAGATGGAGTTAAAAATGGATTTGATCTGGAGCTTCTGTCAAAAGTTTGCAATCGAGTAGATATTCCAGTCATTGCTAGTGGTGGAGCGGGCAATATGGAACATTTTGCACAGCTCTTTCAAAAAATTCCGGGTGTGGATGCTGGTCTGGCAGCATCAATTTTTCATCGCAGAGAGGTCGATATACCATTATTAAAAGTATTTTTGCGGGATAGAGGTATTGAAATGAGGATCGATAATGGAACTGCTGCATCAGCTTGTATTCGATGATCAAGGATTAATTCCTGCTATTGTCCAGGACTATTTTAGTGGTGAAGTGCTGACATTAGCGTTTATGAATGAGGAAAGCCTCCGCATCAGCATTGAGGAACAACGCACTTGCTTTTATTCTCGTTCTCGAAAAACACTTTGGCGGAAAGGTGAATCCAGCGGGAATGTACAGCATATAGTTCGCATTCTAACGGACTGCGATTTCGATTCTCTGGTTATACAGGTAATCAAAGATGGTCCAGCTTGTCATGAAGGATTGGAAAGTTGTTTTCATCATTTATTCTTTGAGGGAATCCTTCCGGAAAAGTTCTCTCTGGATGATTTGTACCACTTGATTCAGAAACGAAAAGAAACGATGCCGGCAGGTTCTTATACAACGTATCTCTTTGAAAAAGGTCGAGAAAAAATACTGAAAAAAGTTGGAGAAGAATGTTCTGAAGTCATTATCAGCGCGATGAAGAACAATCGGCAGGAAACGATTTACGAGAGTGCGGATCTGGCGTATCATCTGCTTGTATTGTTGAGTGAAATGAATATTTTGCCGGAAGAAATTCGGAATGAATTGTCAAAACGGCATATCATAGACAAAAAAACAAAACAAGAAATTCCTCAATAAGTTTTCTCAATTGATTCGAAAGCTATGTTAGGATTTTGAATTGCTGAAAAAGCATTTCAGATCAGTAATTTGAAATGGGAAAAGAATATTTTTGTTGTTTTTTATTTGAAAAGTCAATCGACATATTGAATAGCTGATTTCAGTTCTTCTTTCGAAATCTGAAAAATATTATAAAATTCTCTGTATATATGACAGGGAGTGATGATGATACAGCAAGCCAGTTGGAAGAAAAACACAATTTTATTCTTGTCCAGCCAGACCTTTTCTCTGTTTGGATCCATGCTGGTGCAATATGCCATAACCTGGTATATCACGCTGGAAACCCAATCCGGTGTGATGATGACCATCTCAATCTTATGCGGATTCCTGCCCACTTTGTTGATTTCCCCCTTTGCAGGAGTCTGGGCTGACCGGTTTGATCGAAAACTTTTAATCATTCTGTCTGATGCGTTGATTGCTGTGTCGACGTTAATTCTTGCAATTCTTTTTTTGACGGGCATTGATGGTATCTGGTTGCTCTTTGTAGCATCCATTCTTCGCTCGTTTGGCGGCGGTATTCAATCTCCAGCGGTGAGCGCTTTTATCCCGGAACTGGTTCCTGAGGAACATTTAACCCGAGTGAATGGCATCAGCAGCAGTTTGCAGTCATTGGTAATGCTGATTTCTCCGATCCTAAGCGGAACACTGCTCAGCTTCTCCTCCATCGTTCTGGTTTTTTTTATTGATGTCGTCACAGCTGCTATCGCTGTGATCATCATGCTGTCACTAAAGACATCGAAACGCATCATTGCCTCGGTTCGGGAAAAAATCAATTATTTTCAGGATATGCGCGATGGTATCCAATATATTCATGACCATGCATTTATTCGGATATTATTTATTTACTGTGCGATTTATTTTGTCCTGGTCTCGCCATTGGCTTTTTTGACTCCCTTGCAAGTTGCTCGGACGTACGGAAATGATGTGTGGCGTCTGACTACGATTGAAGTCGCATATTCTCTTGGAATAGTCGCGGGTGGTATTCTGATCGCTGCCTGGGGTGGATTCCGCAACAGATTGCATACCATTGTTTTATCCTATCTGGTCGTGGCAGTATGCGGTTTTTTGCTTGGTGTAATATTCAACTTTTGGGTTTATTCCATACTGATGGGAATCATCGGTTTAGTGATTCCCATGTTCAATACACCGTTTATTGTGATGCTTCAGGAGAGAGTCCCTGAAAACTTTTTAGGTCGCGTATTTAGTGTACTCAGCATGATTTCAAGCTTTGTCATGCCGTTTGCTATGCTAATTTATGGACCGCTCGCAGATATGTTCCGAATTGAATGGATGCTGATCATCACTGGATTGTTCATGTTCCAACAAGGAATCATGATGCTGCGGAATCCAAAGTTGATCGAAGCAGGCCGTCCAGATATGCAAACAACGTTGGATTCAGAGAAATCTGTGGAAGAGCTCCGGTAGTTCGAAAATGAAATCCGTACCGGTAAAGACAATTCTCTCTGCATATTCCGAAAAAGAAGATTGGTTCGGGACAAACTACAATATGAATCTCTATCGCGGTTGTTGCCATGGGTGTATATATTGCGACAGCCGCAGCGATTGTTACGGTATCGATAATTATGATGAAGTCAGGATTAAAGAAAATGCAATAGTGATTCTGGAGCGTGAACTCAGGTCGAAAAGAAAAAAAGGGATTGTGGCAACCGGAGCAATGAGCGATCCCTATAATCCTTTTGAGAAAACTTTGCAGCTCACACGCAGCGCGATGGCGTTGATTGATCGTTTTCACTTTGGTTTCAGCGCTGCAACGAAAAGCGACCTGATCTTACGAGATATTGATTTGTTATCAAAAATCTCCAGGCATTCTCCCGTATTAATACAATTAACGATCACGACGTCCGATGATGAATTGTGCCGAAAAATCGAGCCGCATGCTTCCGTTTCATCGGAACGATTTCGCGCAATTCAGATGTTATCAAATTCCGGCATTTTCACTGGTATTTTGTTAATGCCTATACTGCCTTTTCTTGAAGACTCAGAAGAAAATATTCGTCAAATCGTTGTGATGGCGGGAGATTATGGAGCCCGATTTATTTATCCGGCGTTCGGTGTCACACTTCGCCAAAACCAACGGGAATGGTATCTCAACAAAATCGGTGAATTATTTCCTGAGGTAAAGGAAAAAACCATCAAAACTTTTGGAAATAGTTACTATTGTCAGTCTCCGAACGCGAAAAAGTTAAGGCGCATCTTTCAGGAAGCATGTCAGCAGCGAGGAATACTCTATGAAATGGCGGATATTATCCATGCGTATAAAAAGGGATATTGGGAAGATCAGCTTTCTCTTTTCTGATCAAAAAGCGACAAAACTGCGTATTAACGAATAGAATTCGATACAATCAGTGAAGAAATGAGAACTTATGAATGAACTATTATCGATTCCTGGAGTTGGGAGAAAAACGGTAGAGGATTTTGAACTTCTGGGTATTCACAGTTTGGATGATTTGAGGCGGCAGGATCCGGAAATACTATATCAAAAAATCTGTGAGGAAAAAGGATATAGACTCGATCCATGCGTGTTGTATGTGTTTCGGTGCGCAGTTTATTTTGCGGTTGAAAAATCCCACGATCCGGAAAAATTGAAATGGTGGAGTTGGAAGGATCGCGCCTATCAAAATCTGCTCTTAAAAAATCCTGTTTTTTCTCTTGAATATTGGGATGAAAAATTTATTGAAGATGTCGCTCATTTTGCGAATAATCAAAAGATTGCAGCTTTTTTACGGGATGGTTTCCCTTATCCATATACTTTAGAAAACGCCAGGTTTTATGTTGCCGCTTGTATTCAAAAAGAAGCTGATCATCAGGTAACCCGTGCGATTGTGATCAATAACAGGGCAGCAGGAAGTATTGGCGTATTTCAGAAATCGGATGTCTATCGAAAAAGTGCGGAGCTTGGTTATTGGTTGGGTGAAGAATTTTGGGGACAAGGTATCATGACGGAAGCCGTGAAGCAGATTTGCAGTCTGGCATTTTCTTCACTGGATATTGTCCGCATTTCGGCAGAACCATTCGCATCCAATCTGGCTTCACGGAAAGTTCTGGAAAAAGCCGGTTTTTCACTGGAAGGAATTCTCCAGAAGCGTGTTTTCAAGAATGGCAAACTGCTTGATTCCTGTATCTATGCAAAAATTCTGAGGGATGCCTGACTGAGGAGTTTTCGAAACAGGGAGCGATATTGCCCTTGGTCAGCAATTCATCATATGGAGAAAATTCATTGTTATTGTGATGTTTTTGCGCGTAATACAAAAACATCACAATAACAAGTTTTTCCCGGTTGATTCAAACCACAAGTCAATATTTCAATTATTGGCCTTTGGCTATTAAAATTACCAACGAATTGAATTCATGTTGATTATGATAATTCCTAAAAAGAAAAATTTTTGATCGGAACAGCGATGCTATTCTTCTTGTTTCTGTGAGCGTTTTTCTCGAAGAAGCAAGCGAATTACAGCTGCCGCTCCTTTGTAGGCTGGATTTTCAAAACGTTTTTTTACATTCAGCAATTCTGCGCGGATTGGAATTTGCTGCGGACATTTTTTCTCACATCGCCCACATTGAACGCAAAGCGAAGCATTGCTTCTTTTGATTTTAAACGTCGTCGAAAGCAGATAATCTTTCAAACCACGAAAATAACTGTCCGAATAGCTTGCATTGTAACAGCGAAAAGATCCTGGAATATCCACTCCATGCGGGCAGGGCATGCAATAAGAACATCCGGTGCACATCACTTTGATTTTTTCATTAATGGCAACCTTAACCTGATCGATAATCTCTTGATCATGATGGGTGAACTCGCGTTGTTCAGACGCCGTAGCTATGTTCTCATCCACCATGGACATCGCGTTCATACCGGACAGGACGCAAGTCACTTCTTTTTGAGCCCAAAGCCAGCGCAATCCCCAACTTGCAGGAGATTCTCCTGTCTTTCCAAAAATATTTTTTGCCTCGACAGGCAGCCCATTGGTCAGCGTCCCGCCTCGCAACGGTTCCATGATAACAACTGGAATATTCTTTTGATAAGCTGCGAGTAAACCGGCGCGTCCGGCTTGGCTGTTTTCATCCATGTAATTGTACTGAATCTGGCAGAAATCCCAGGGATAAGCGGATAACAGCTCCAGAAATGCGTTGGTGCTTCCGTGAAAAGAAAAACCGACTTTTCGAATCTGCCCGGATGCTTTTTTCTCGGCAAGCCATTCTTCAATGCCCAATTCTCTCAGATGATTCCAGACTTTCAGATCCGGGAGCATGTGCATGAGATAATTATCTACATAATCAGTCTGCAGCCTTTTCAGTTCCGTATCAAATATATTGACAACATTGTCATGATTGCGAATCAGATAAGACGGCAGCTTTGTCGCGATCATCACCCGATCTCTGCAGCGGTTATTGGCCAATATTTTTCCCAGTACGGCTTCTTTCCCGAAGTAGATATACGCTGTGTCAAAATAATTAATTCCTCCTTCAATTCCGCGAAGAATCAATTTTTCACAGGCGGCATAATCCATTGGGAGCCGCATACAACCGAATCCGAGTATTGAATAGCCATTTCGATACAGCATTTGCCGTTCCTCTTTTTTTCTTATTGTATTTACAATTCGATATATGGGCAGATCCTTTGAAGTCATGATGTCTTTGTGTTTCGCGTAAAGACATCATGACTTCAAATTTTTCCCGGTTGATTCGAATAGCACGCCGATATTTCGAATTACTGTTATTGAATTGTTTCTGAAGATTATAGCCGAATTTTTTTTGAATCGTTGATCAACAGCAATTCGAAATTTGTAAAACCCTTTAAAAAAAGAGAATCTTATTGATGAGTTATTTTTACGCAAAACGTAAAAATATCACATCAACACAACAATAATTATTTTTTCCTATTATTCGAATTACCAATTCCTTGTTGAATCCGAAAATCCAGATAACAATAGTAGAATTGTCATATTTGGGGCGCGATCCCGGAAATGAAACTGGAGTTACCGAAAGCGATTCTTTATGACACGATGCAGGAATTCGGAAGAAATTCAACAAAAAATTCAGGCAGTGATTGACGGACTGGGAAACGACAGCGATCGATTTGCAGACGTGCTTCGCGAGGAAGCAATTCCACACTTAAGTTACAGCCAGATTTCCACAGTTGAGTTTTGTCAGCATCGATACTGGCTTCAATACATCCGCATGCAACCGCTGGAACCGGTACCGGAGTATTTCACGAAAGGCAGGTTGTTTCACCAATGTCTTGCCTCTTTCTATAGAGCGGGAGCCGATCCAAAAAATGGTTCAAAAACAGCAGCACTGCAGATGATTGCCGATTCTTATGATGGCGATCATCAACTGCAGCTTCGAAATGCATTCCATATGCATCTTGAAAATTGCTGGCAGGATTGCGAAGTCGTAGCTGTAGAAAAAGCTTTCTCCATGATAATTGATTCCGCATTGCCTCCGATTGTCGGGGTAATTGACTTGATTGTCCGACAAGGAAGTAAGTTCATTCTGGTTGATCATAAAACCGGAAGAAATTTTGTTCCACAGGATGAACTACAGATGATGATTTATGTCGAATATATTCGCCGGGAATACGGGAATGTGGATTGTGAGTTTTATTATGATCATTACCGCTGGGTGAATCATCTCGAACGGATCCGAAAACCAGCATTTCAGCGGGAATGTGTGCATCTGAATTCGAAGGATTGGACCATGGGGTTATCACGGATTCAGCGAGGGTATGGGCAAATTGAGCTGATTCGGAAAAACAATCGGGCGCCTCGTGCGGGAAAGTGTTTTTGCTGCCCATATCATGGGTGCTGCTGATACGGATCCATTTTCGACTGATTATTATGAAAGATATTTAATATTTTTGCCTTACTCAGTGATTCAAAATCCGGGAAGAATGACTTATTGCGGAATTGTTTTTGAGCTTTACGCAAAAACAATTCCGCAATATTTTTTTTCTTTCTTGAAAGGTTATTCAAAATTTCGAATTACAGATCATGCAGATCGTTCAATTCGGGCGCCGAGAGCGCGGAGCTTTTCGTCAACCCGTTCATAACCGCGTTCGATCTGGCGGATATTACGGATGATCGATTGCCCCGGAGCAGCCAGTGTTGCTAACAGCAGCGCCATACCAGCCCGGATATCCGGTGATTCGAGTTTTTCGGGAAAGAGGCGTGTCGGTCCTTGAACGATGCAGCGGTGCGGATCACAGAGGACAATTTGTGCGCCCATACCGACCAGTTTGTCAGTAAAGTACATGCGGCTTGGGTACATCCAGTCATGGAACAGAACGCTGCCTTGAGCTTGTGTGGCAATCACGATGGCAATACTCATTAAATCCGAAGGGAATGCAGGCCAGGGCATGACGCTGATCTCTGGAATGGCGCCTCCAATATCCGGATCGATTACCAGACGCTGATTTTCCGGTACCAGAATATCGCTGCCGATGACATTCCAGTTGATTCCCAAACGATTAAAAACCAGTTTTACCATGTCCAGGTATTGAATTCCCGCATTGCGGATCAGAATTTCTCCGTGTGTGACAACAGCTGCTCCGATAAAACTACCTACTTCCAGATAGTCTGGTCCAATGGTGAATTCAGCCCCATGCAGTTTATCAACACCTTCAATCGTCAATACGTTAGAACCAATATTGGTGATTTTTGCGCCCATCAGATTGAGCAGATGACAAAGTTCCTGCACATGCGGTTCCGAAGCCGCGTTACGCAGGATGGATGTTCCTTCCGCAAGGACACAAGCCATAATCGCATTTTCGGTTGCGGTCACGCTGGCTTCATCCATTAAAATCTCCGTGCCCTTCAAACGGCCTGTAACTTCAAAGTGATATTGCCGATCGTAATACGCATTGGCTCCGAGCTTCAGCAGTGCGAGAATATGTGTATCCACACGGCGCCGTCCGATGACATCACCGCCGGGGGGCGGCAGGAGTAATCCTCCGCAGCGATTGCACATCGGCCCTGCCAGGAGGATGGACGCACGCACATTTCGGCATAAATCCGGGTCTAAATCTGACGGACGGACTTCTTTGGCATGAATTTTCCACGTGTGAGGGGTTAGTTCTTCAAATGTAACACCCAGGCTTTCAATCAGTTTTCGCATAGCGATGATATCCCGGATTTCCGGCATGTTATGCAGGATAACCGGTTCATCGGTTAACAACGGCGCGCACATCAGCGGCAGCGCCGCATTTTTGTTGCCTGAAGGTGTGACTTCTCCACGAAGCGGAATTCCGCCTTCTATTGTAAATGAATCCAGCATAGCTATTCCTCAACATCTCTTGATATTGCGTTTTATTATAGTCTATACCGGATTGGACAGTAATCAGCAATTCGAAATATGGGGAGGTTATTAGTTATTAAGAAAATTTTACACAGTGTGTAAAAATATTCCAATAACTATTTTTTCCCTTTTTATTCAAAAAATCTATCCATATTGTGAATTGCTGCGAATCGCCCGATTCTGATTTTTCTCTTATTATTTCAGTGTAAAATAAAACAGGATATAGACTGTTAATTACTATCGAAAGAGCTTTTTATAACAGACGATCGAACAGGACAGTATTTCGAAATCATAGAGAAAAAGCCGTTTGTTTTCTGAATGGAGAATGACGGATCATTGGTTTCGGTGACTGAGATTAGGAAGGATGAATTGATACTTATTATTGCGCAATTTATTTTAGCTTTTGGTGTGATGGTTTTTCTGCACGAACTCGGACATTTTTTGGCGGGGAAACTTTTTAAAGTAGAAATCGAAGAATTTGGGATTGGTTTACCTCCTCGAATGATCAAACTCTTTACTTGGGGAGGAACCTTATTTTCTTTAAATTGGCTACCATTCGGCGCATTTGTAAAACCGAAAGGTGAATTTGAGAATGATGCATCCAGCGGAGGATTTAAATCAGCAAAACCCTGGCAGCAATTGTTAATTTTTGTTTCCGGACCGTTGATGAATCTGCTGACAGCATTTGTGATTTACATTGTTTGTTTTCTGCAGATTGGATATCCTGATCAAACCACTGTCTTGATTGACCGTGTAGAGCCATCATCTCCGGCTGAAAGCGCCGGTTTGAGAATTGGCGATCAAATAACGAAAATCGGTGGCCAGAAGGTGGACGCATTTTCGGTTGTGACGGATTATGTGGATCGAAATCTGGATAAAGAGATTACGATCGAAGTAAACCGAAACGGGGTATTGATGGAGCTTTCATTAACCCCTGACAGCAGCCATGCAGAGGATCGCGGGCCAATGGGAATTGTGATCACCTATCCGATGGAGGACTACACAATCGGCGAAGGGATTATCATTGCCGCCTCGGAAACAATGACGATGATTCGTCAGTACATTACTGGTATTGGTCAATTGATAACGGGGAAAGTTCAGATGGGCATTGAATCGATTGTTGGTCCAGTGGGAATGTTCTCGTTTTACCAGGATGCTGCCAAGATGGATGAACAAATAGAGGTAGAACAAGAACAACGAAAGGCAGAACGGATGGAAGAAGGAACGACATCGCAGCGCCGGACAGCCAGCGAAGCTGCGTCGCCATGGTTGAACCGCTTGAGCTTTTTTGCGATTATTTCCATTGCGCTGGGTGTAACCAATTTGTTCCCGATTCCTGCTTTGGACGGAGGAAGGATCCTATTTCTTATCCCGGAGCTGATTTTTCGGAAAAAACTGCCGGAAAAATTCGAATACTATTTCAATTCAATCGGGATGATCTGTTTGCTGATCCTGATGGCTGTGATTATGTTTAAAGATATTTTTATGTTGTCGAACGGATAAAACTGAATGAAGACGAACCAGCGAAACAAGAAAAAAGAAAGACCGGTTGCTGAAATTATTGCAGCGCTTCCAAACGGTATTCAAGCGCTTCAAAAGGAAGACCTCTACAGTTTTTCAGATTTAAGTGATGATCATCTGAACAATCTGAAAGCAATCTGGCCTGGGGTATCCAATGAAACAAAAAATTCTCTCTATGAAGGATTGTATCTTTTATACAATGAGGATATGTTGGTTGATTTTTCCGTGATGGGCGAATTTGGACTGAATGATACAGATGCGATTGTGCGCCGATATTCATTGGGATTGATGGTCGAATGCCGCAGATCGTCATTTGTAAAGAAGGTGCTCGACCTCGCACGTAATGATCCGGACACGGATGTCCGACAATCTGCAATTGAGATTCTGGGTCAGTTTATCATCGATATAGAGACGAAGAGTATTTCTGGAAAAGAGGGCAAAAATATTCTCGCTGAATTGGAAGCCTTGAATCAGGATCCGGATGAGAAAATCCGCCTGCATGCGATGGAATCTTTAGCTTATATGGATCATCCGCTGGTAGCCGATCTGATCAAATCTGCCCTGTTAAGCACAAAAGAGGAGAATGTCATTGCAGGTTTAAGAGCAGTGCAGCATTCCCTTAATAGAAAATGGGCTGACAGAATCGTTGATTTAATTGACCATCCTGATCCGGATATCCAAGCGGAAGCGATAAAAGCTGCAGGATTAATTCAATCCCGTAAAACGATCAAACCGATTCTGAACTTACTGACAAATTTTGACGAACTTGATAACGATGTGTTAGATGCGGCAATCTTAGCAATATCTTTGATCGGCGGCCCGCATGTTCGCGAAATCATCGAAGAGCTGGAAGAAGTGTTTGCGGATGAAACTGACATGGCAGACCTCTTTGATGAGGCTAAAGACAATCTTGATCTGAATGATTTTATTCAAAAAAAATCCGAAGATCCAGAATTTAAAGCTTTTATGGAACCCAAAGATATTGAAACCGATTCTGAGGAAAATGATGAATTAAGTGAGGAAGACTACTTACAATTAATCCGTCAGCATATTGAAAACCTGCCGCTTCACACGGATTCTGAGGAAGAAGAAGATTTCGCACCTAAGATACATCTGCATGATGAAAATGACCACGATCTGGATTGGTCGCGTTTTCGAATTATCGAAGACTTGTCAAAGGAATCCGAACAGATCGACGAGGAAGAGGATTGGGAGGATGATGAATCGGATGAGGAATCCCAGGATTTCTGAAAACTCGGTTTATTCTGATTCCAACTCAATTTCACCTGCCAGGAGTTTTGCTCGCTTCCAGGGGGTCGCATTGGACAAATCCGCCAGCAATCCTCTCAATTCATAAACCTGATCACGTAACTGAGCCGCCTTCTCAAATTCGAGATTTTTGGCGGCTTCTTTCATTTCTCTTTCCATTTCCGCAAGCGTATGTTTCAATTCATTTTTCGGCAGGCTTTTTCGTACCGATTGATAATCGGCTTTGTCCTCAGCGATTGCGCTGGACATCGTCAATCGGGCTGAAATATCATAGATTCCTTTGATGATACTCATCGGTTGAATCTGATGTTTTTCATTATACGCCTGCTGTTTTTTCCGTCTGCGATTTGTTTCATCGATTGCAAAGCGCATCGAATCGGTCATCTTATCAGCGTACATGATGACTTTTCCATCGACATTCCTTGCGGCGCGTCCGATGGTTTGAATCAGTGACACACCTGAACGTAAAAATCCCTCTTTATCTGCATCCAGAATGGCGACCAGCGAGACTTCCGGCAGATCGAGCCCTTCTCGCAGCAAGTTGATACCGACAATTACATCGTAAACACCCGTTCGCATATCCCGAAGAATAGCGATTCTTTCTAATGTATCCACTTCGGAGTGCAGGTAGTGCACTTTTATCTCATTATCCTTCAGATATTCCGAAAGATCTTCTGCCATTCGTTTGGTCAGTGTCGTGACGAGAACACGCTGGTTTACCGCAACACGTTTGCGAATCTCTGCTATCAGATCGTCTATCTGCCCTTGTATCGGACGGACTTCCACTTCCGGATCCAGTAAACCGGTCGGGCGGATGATCTGTTCCGCAGTGTGCTGCGAATGTTCCAATTCATAAGGTCCCGGTGTCGCGCTGGTAAAGATGGTATACCCCATCACTTTCTCAAACTCTTCAAAGGTCAGCGGACGATTATCCAGAGCCGACGGCAGTCGAAAACCATATTCGGAAAGAATGCTTTTTCGACTCTGATCCCCGCGGTACATCCCTCTAATTTGCGGGATGGTCATATGCGATTCATCGATAAACAAGAGATAATTGGAGGGCAGATAATCCATCAATGTCCAGGGGTGGCTGCCTGCCGGACGTTGATCCATATGGCGGGAATAATTCTCGATTCCGGAACAATATCCTGTCTCTTTGATCATTTCAATGTCGAATCTTGTGCGTTGATCAATCCGCTGTGCTTCCACAAACCGTTCGTTCTCTTTAAAGAACCGAATTCTCTCTTCTAATTCCGATTCGATATCCAGAATTGCCTGTTTCAATCGGGTTTCTTCCGCAATATAATGTTTTGCCGGGAAAATTGCAACTTCGTCCAATACCGAGACCAATTCCCCGGTCAACGGATTGATTTCCGTGATCTTCTCGATTTCATCATCCCAGAAAGATATCCGATAGGCAACATGATCCTCATAGGCAGGGAAAATTTCCAGCGTGTCTCCTCGGACACGAAAGGTTCCGGAATGAAAGTCCATTTCACTGCGCTGATATTGACTTTCAATCAGCTTGCGCAGCAGAGCGTTTCTGCGAAAGATCGTTCCTCGTGTCAGGTTAATGACCGTTTTACTGTAGGTTTCCGGGTCACCGAGACCGTAAATGCAAGAAACGGAAGCGACAATGATCACATCCGGACGAGAGGATAATGCTGCAGTTGCTGCCAGCCGTAAACGGTCAATTTCTTCATTCGTATCGGTTTCTTTTTCGATGTAGAGATCATGTCTCGGAACGTATGCTTCAGGTTGATAATAATCATAGTAGGAGACAAAATACTCCACAGCATTATTGGGAAAGAATTCTTTGAATTCGGCATAAAGCTGGGCAGCCAGCGTTTTATTATGTGCCATGACCACAGCAGGCATCTGGAGTTGTTGAATTATGTTTGCCATGGTGAAAGTTTTCCCGGTACCGGTTGCACCTAACAAAACCTGATGGCGCAATCCTTTTTGAACTCCTTCCACCAGTTCAGCAATAGCTTCCGGCTGGTCACCCATCGGATGATACGGTGCAACTAATTCGAATTTTTTGGATATCATTTTGCATCTCCCGGACTGTCAATTATAACGCACAGGATTTTCCCAACGATTTTTATGCAGAAATTTCAGCGATTCGAAATTTGGAAAAGCCTTTTGATAAAAAAGAGAAGACTTGTTGTTGTGTTGTTTTTGCGCTCTGCGCAAAAACAACACAACAACAAATAATCCCTCTCATAATTCGAATCGCTGAGTAATTTCTGCAATTCAAAATTTGGATTGACTTTTCGAATAAAGAAAGAGAGTATGTTGTTCTTATGGTTTTGCGCGAAGCGCAAAACCATAAGAACAACAAAGAATTCTTTTCATATTTCGAATTACTGCGTAATTTCAGCAATTCGAAACATGGATCGATCTGTCATTGCGAGAAGGGCGTCAGCCCGACGTGGCAATCTTTTTCTCATGTGGCAGGAGAATGCTTCGCCCTACAAGGATTCCTTCTCCAGATCAATCCCGCGTTTGAGGCTTTTTTTTCCGTATTTATTCCGGATCTGATCGATTGCCTGCAGCAACCGATCCTCTTTTTCAGAGGAAGGCTGAAAAAAAGATAATTGTTCTGCTTCGTCCTCGATTCCAGATACTGCCAGACCGATCAGACGAACCGGCCGCGGATCATGAGTCCAGATCTCTGAAAACAATTTTTGAGCCAGTTCATTGATCACTGAATCCTGACAAACTTTTTGCCCTACCTTAACCTGGCGCGAAATCGTCACAAAATTCTCCCATCGAACCTTCAAGCGAACCGTATCTCCGCGCAGATTCATTTGGCGCAGCCGGAATCCGACCTGTTCGGATTGCTGTAAAATCTTTTTTCGCAGCGCTGCCTCATCCGTCATGTCATGAAAAAAGGTAGTCTCCTGACTGACCGATTTTGCCGGAGCAGGATCCGGATTCACCGGGCTGGTATCTATTCCATTCGCTCGTTCATGGATTTCAACGGCATTTTTGCCAAAGATTTTTTTCAGTTGATCCACCGGCCAGGCAGCCAATTGTCCAATGCGGTAAATGCCGCGGTTCTGCAGCAATTGTTCCGTTTTGTCTCCGATTCCCCACAATTCTCCAACCGGCAACGGTGACAGAAATTCAGCTTCTTTGCCATTTTCAATGCAATGGATGGAATTCGGATACGTTCCTTTTTTTGCCTGCTTTTTCCCCACTGTGTTGGCAACTTTGGCAACCAGTTTGTTCGAAGCAGCGCCAAAGGAGCAGGGCAGCGATGTTTTCGCATGGATCTCCGATTGAATCGCCAGCGCGATCAGCCGACTTTCGTCAGGAATGTCAGATACATCTAAAAATGCCTCATCAACGGAAACCTGTTCCATGAGGGGAGTCCAATTGCGCAGAACAGCCATGACTGCTTCTGATTTCTCCTGATAGAAGTGAAATCCGCTGTGAACAATCACCAGACTGGGGCAGATACGGATTGCCTGGGTCATCGGCATGGCAGAATGAATCCCCAATTTTCGTGCCGGATAGGAACAGGAAGAGACAACGCTGCGATGGCCTGGTTCGCCGCCTACAGCAAAAGCTTTCCCTTTTAATGCCGGATTCAGTTGTTCCTCCACGGCACAAAAGAAAGCATCCAAATCAACATGCAAAATTTTTCGCGGAAGTCCCATATGTTCTATTATAACAAAAATTAGAACATTATCACAGCTTCCCCGGCAATTTGAAATAAAGACTTTTTATTCAAATCACTCAAAAAAAACTTGTTGTCCCGTCATTATTGCGCTCTGTACAAAAACAACGGGACAACTATGAATCCTTTTTTTATTTTAAATTGCTGATCATGCAATAGTTCAGACCGCCTGGAGAACCTGCATCACTTCTCCCACATACATGCGATGATAATCTTCTTCGGGATAACTCAACGCAATTTTATCGTCCAGGAAAAGGGATTTGTCGAAATCCTGATAATAGAGTTTCCTGCAGATCATGACGAGCCTGGCTTCCTGAATATACGGGGTTTCCATATCTCCAAAACTGACCGAAAGCCCGCAGGCTTGCAGTTTATCCATATCCCGGCCGCTTTTTGTCCCGCAGAGCGCTTTTTGTTCTTTCCATTCATCTCCCAGCACCGATACGGAAAATGAATTATGCCGATCCATGAATGCTTTGGTATAGCGGGAAGGGCGGACATAGACGGTACAAACCGGCCATCGCCAGAGGTACCCCAATCCGCCCCATCCGATGGTCATCGTATTGTATGCGCTGCGGTTGCCCGCAGTCAGCAAAGGGGTCTCTTTTGAAAAAATTTGAAAAACCTCCAAAGACACATGCTTGATATCTGTCGGTTGCAGAACCATTTTTTTCAGCTCCTCTCGTTATTTTTGATGAATATATTTTTCAGAATTTTCTTTTTCCGTTCAGCTAATCTTAATCTTAATCGAAAAACGTCAGACAGAATACAGTCATCCAGTAATTCGAAATATCGAATTGTTATTCGAATCAATCGGGAAAAAATAATTGTAGTGATGCTTTTGCGTGAAGAGGAGAAATATCACTACAACAAAACCTCCCTATATTTCGAACTGCTGAAAGTCATCATCAAGTAATTCGAATTGCTGGTTATCTTCCCAAATGATTATCCATTTGAAAAGTTGACATAATATGGATTAAAAAAATTGCAAAGTATGTTTTAAATACTCAATAATAAATATTATAAGAAATCGATAAACTTTATTAACATGTGCATTGAGATAATTCTAAATATACATGTATAATCGATAAAATAAAGCAAGTGATAAATTATTTATTTCTTGTCGCATAAAATTATGAAGGATTCGATTCGTTATAAAAAAGAACATAAGAATATCTTTATTTGGAGTCAATTATGAAAATTATGAAATTCCTTCAATTGTTTCCCATCTTTTTGATGTTTTCTATGTTGTCATGTGCCTCTGCAAAAAATACTAAAGATAGTTTTGAACTGGGTTCAACAACAGCTCCAAAAAATACTATAAATGGTTTTGGAATGGGTTCAGCAACAGCATATCGAAATGGTTATTCATACGAAATGGATGAAGCTTATAAAACACTAAATGAAGTTGGTGTTTCCTTCATCCGAGAAGAAATCACTGTTAAAGAAATAAGCGATCTTAGTGATCAAAGAAAGATGATCGAAGCAGCAAAAGAAAATAATTTGACAATTGTTGGTTTGCTGACTTACGGTTTTGATTTTTACAGTGATGATAATGATTTTTTTGAAAGATGGGATTATGCAATTGATAAAATCGTTAAGGAATTAGGTTACGGAATTGATTACTGGGAAATTGGCAATGAGATGAATTGTATTAAATTTTGGAGAAAAGTTCGGCCGGGAACACTATCAGTTGAAATTAACATTTATGCCGAGATGCTTAATCGAGCCTATAAAATTATCAAAAAATACAATCCGAATGACACCGTCATTTTGGGAGGTTTAATTGCTTCCGCAGATTTTGAAAATGGTTATGATCCGACAAGTTTTTTACGCAATGCAAGAAAATATTGGGACAAACCGCCATTTGATGCAGTTGGGTTGCATACTTATTGGGGATCCGCTTTTCCGGAAACTGATATACAGAATTTTATTGAAGAAAAGATTGTCACAGGAAATATGGCTGATTATATCGAGTCTTTTAATAAAGCGATCCAAGAAATCTTTCGGAAAGAATATCCAATCTGGATTACTGAAGTTGGCTATAAAAATGAAGAGTTAAGTTCGCTGAATCAATCCTATGATAATTATGATGAGAATGGGCTTCAGGCAATTGGACTGATTCGCACCTATACAATCCTATTGTCAACACAACCAGTTGAAAAAGTATTTTGGTATACATATTCTCCAGATAATGAAGACGTTTATGTAATTAATAAAACCAGTCTCAATGTACTTAAAAATTTATCCAGTGCAATAACCAATACTAAACCTCTCGGGAGATTTCCAGTAATTGATGCTCTTGGGAGAGAGATAAAAGAATTGTATGATTACCGTTTTTTACGCGATGATGGACAGACAATATCCATTTTTTGGTCGAATGATAGCACCGAGCCTTTTGTTCAGGCTACGATAAATCACCTTTCGTCGAACTCGGTAAATCTTTTCGATATCGAAAAGGGAATAGAATCAAAAGGGACGATTCTCCAAGATGCAGAAATAAAATTTCGTATTCTTAATGCTCCTGCTTTTCTACTTGGTAAGATGAATGACAGCACTCGAATAGTTGTAGACAATGAAACGGGTATCCGACCTTTAATTTATACGAAAGAAGGAAATATTTATTCCTATGATCCTGAAAATGATATCATCCAGGCTCTTACCGATAATGGTGATCTTTCCTGGGAAAACTCGTATTATAATCCCTTGCTTTCCACTGATTCACAATTTGTCGCAGTAGAAACAAGAAGTTCATTCATAATCCTTGACCTTCAAGGAAATGTCCTTGAATCGTGGGAAAAGACTTCCAAACCGGATATCATGGCTGATACGCTTGTGGGTTGGGATTTTCAGAATAACTTGTATTTTACAAGAACAATCGGCGATTGCATCATAACGGACAATAAAATTATTGGTCCAGATCATGTGGAACTGATACGTTTTAATCCACAAACAGAAGATTCGGAAACGATAACAGATCTTGCGAGATTAGATGATGCCAGTCATGCATACAGTATTGGACATAAAATAAGTTTTGATGGAAAATACCTCGCAATGATCAATGGAGCTTGTTCTGTCGGTTTATCTGACAAACTATATTATATGAATATCGAATCAGGAAAAGTCATTCAAGATACCGATTATCTTCGTGTGGATCCATATAACGATGATCAGTTTCCCGTTCAGGAAGATGATAATTATATTGTTCTGGACAAGAACCTTTCCCCAGACCATAATTACATCGCATATATCCGTATGGAAAAAATTAATAATGAAGCATCCGATTCAGAAGATGGGTATTTCAGTGTTCCTGAGGAAACGAGCACATCCGAACTGATTATTACTTCAACAAAAAATTCACAAGACAAAATAGTTATTGATGATGCTGATTCTGTAATCGGGTGGTCATCAGATCAGTCTAAACTTGCCTATATAGAAAAAGACTCACTTGGCGAATTATATCCTCATGCAACATTAAAAATTCTCGATTTGACAGAAAGCAAAATAATCACTGTTGATAATGGACAAGGAATAGATTCAACTGGTTGGTAATACTGCTAATCTGAATCTAAGAGAGGTTGGCGAATTGTTTGATCATCCCAACTTGATTTCTTCGCTCTGAAAGACGCCTTCGATTTTGAGTGATTTCAATCCAAGAACGGAGCTCAGCTCGATGCGGAAATTTCGGTTTTGCGGGAACTTGATCTTATCCGAGTAATAGACCGCAATGCCATCCACGTTTTCTATCCTGTAATTCGCTTTTTCGGAGGGTTCCCCTGTCTGTACCTTCATATAATTCATGTTCGTGCAACTGCAGGCATGTGTCTGAATCACCTGACGTTCCAGGACAATTGCGGAACAACCTTTTTTTGCCAGCCAATCTTTGGCATCGGGGGAGATAATGAACATGGAGCTATCCTTTCTACATAAAAAATGGATTTAGCTGAATGCGATATCCAACAGCATCATTAAAGCAAAACCAACCATCAGTGCCAGTGTGGGCAAATCGGATTCTTCTGATTCGGCTTCCGGTATCAATTCTTCCGAAGTAACGAAGATCATCGCACCGGCTGCAAAAGACAATGCGTAGGGTAGCAGCGGTTGGATGAAATAGACAGCGGCGGCACCAATGACAGCGCTGACGGGCTCGACCAGTCCTGAAAACTGTCCCCAGAAGAAACTTTTCCATCGGGATAAGCCCTCTCCCCGCAGCGGTGCGGAGACCGCCAATCCTTCCGGAAAATTCTGGATACCGATTCCGATGGCAATGGAGAAAGCGGCGGCGATATATGAAATATCGTTGTGAACTGCAGCCGCACCGAACGCTACTCCAACCGCCAGACCTTCCGGAATATTATGCAGCGTAATTGCCAAAACCAGCAGCAAACTGCGGCTCAAATTGGATTTTGAGCCTTCTGCATCTGCTGTATTCATGTGCAGATGAGGCATGAATTTATCCACAGCCCATAAGAAACCACCGCCCAACAAGAAACCCGTCACAGCGGGAAACCAGGTCGGTACACCGGTTCCTTCCGTCGCTTCAATCGCAGGCAGCAATAGGGAGAAAAAACTTGCGGCAATCATCACACCGGCGGCAAACCCAAGCGCCAGGTTCAGCGTTTTTTTGGAGATCTGTTTGGAGGTGAATACGATCGCTGCTCCCAGAGCAGTCATAGCCCATGTGAAAGTTGTCGCGATCAATGCCTGTATTACGGGGGAAAACTGTGAAAAAAAGTGTATCATGCCGATTCTCCTTAATTAGATATTTTTATCCGTAGCAACGACTTTCCGCTTATCTTGTCATTTTTTCAAAACGCAAAGTGCAGATACCTTTGCAGTATTCGGTTCATTGTCAAAAGGAATGATCTGCTGGATTGTATAACCATAAAGCTGAAAACGGGCAAGATCTCTTGCGATCATTGCCGGATCATGCCCGATATAGAAAACCGTATCCGCCTTGCACCGATCAATTTCTGAGATGGCTTCTTTTGTTAAACCGGAAGATCCCGTTTCGCAGATGACAATTTTCACTTTGTCCTTCAATCCTGGAATGATCTCTTCAGGTTTCCCGAGATACAAATCGACATTGTCAAAAGCATCCAGATTGAGGACAAAATCTTCCGCATTGGCTTCATTTTCATCCTGCGCCATGACTTTACGGCAGCGGCTTGCAAACCACTTGCTCCAGAACCCGGTTCCACAGTTCAGGTTCAATACATTGTATACATCATTGGCAGGAATCCAGGCGGACAATGCAGCACACAATGGTTCCATGATGTCAGGATTTGAGCAGAAAGGCGCATCGTCCGATGCGGCAACCGAAATTCCGGCGATCGTCTGTTGGAGCGTGCTGTCACCGGCGATTACGTAGGAATTTGCAGGACTTGAATAAACGATCGAGACTGGAATATCGACTTCCACCTCGTTTTCCGGTTTTTCCATTTCGCCGCGTAAAATCAATTGGATTTCCCCCTCATCGCCTTCCCGAATTTCGGCTTCAGCGATTCCGGTCTCCCGATCAAAGGATAAGACCGGGATGAATTGATTGATGTTTTCCGTGCAGACCGGACAGGTTCTAATCGACAGCCATTCTTTTTCATCCAATGTCGGCAGACACAGACTCCCGTCTTCACCAACAAAGAAGCGGATGCTTTTACGGTAATGCGATGAGTGGGGAGAAGGAATGATCGGCTGCAGAAATTCCCCTGAATTTTCAATTTTCCCGATCCGCAGTAACTGGTCGGATAGTATTTTCATTTTTTCTGCTAATTGTTCGGTGTAATCTAAAAACTGCAGCTGACATCCGGAACACATGCCGAATAACGGGCAGAACGGAGCGATGCGTCTGGTTGATGGTTCGAGAATATCGATCAGCTCTCCGGTCACGAATCTGCTGTCCGTTTTAAAATAACGGATCAAGGCAAGTTCGTCAGGGAGAATTCCTTTTACAAAAATCACTCTTCCATCTGCCAGTCTTCCCAGGGCGGCTCCGCCGTTTGACAGCGTTGTAAAATGTACTTTTTCCATGATAGAATCTGCCATGACCGTGTTTCTCCAATTATCTGTAAATTTGTCAACGCTGAATCCGAAACCAGTCATTGGAAATGTGGACTGATTATCCGAATCAATCGGGAATAATTCGTTGCAGTGATATTTTTGTTCTTAGCGAAAAAATATCACTGCAACAAAAAAACTTTCCCATATTTCGAATAGCTGAATGACAGCGCTGTTTCGAAATTCGTTGTATTCTGCTGTAAAATGGCCGCTGTAATTTATCCATAAGAATAATTACAGAGGAATTTAGGAAAATTATAATTGTTATTATGATGAGATTCCAAAAGAATGCTGCGATTCGAAATTTAGGAGAGATTATTTATTATCCTTTTTTCAAAAAGCTATCCCTGATTTCGAAATACTGGAAAGCAGCGCTGTTTCTTGTACTGATATGGCCATGTATCCTGTCCTGTTCGGTTCAACCCGACAGTCTAAAAAAGCAGCCGGAAAGACAAAATCAGACCTTAATCAGCAGTCTGATTGAAACACAAATTGAAGCGATCGATCAGACGGTTACAGCCGTGCAGTTTATGACTGCAACAGTTGCTCTGTCACCTGTTGCGACAAATACTCCTTCGATCACAAATACCGCGTCATTAATACCCGATACGCCGACACCTTCGCTCGTTCCGAGAACTGCTACTCCGACTCTTTCATCCGCCTATTTTCACGGTTCATATACTTATGATCTGCCCCTCATCACACAATCTGATTTGAAATTTCGGGGCTCCCCGACAAAGCTCGGCTGCACAGCAGCATCTGTGGAAATGATCCTGGATTTCTGGAATACCTATCAGAATGAGTATCCGACAATCAGCGCACAGACCTTGATCAACTTGAACACGGCGCAGGGAACGTTTCACGCGAAAACCGGATTATCCATCGAAAATGTAGAAGATGAGCTGAAAAATAACCATTATTATTTGGGCATTCAACGGAACAGCACGAAGGAAGATTTGCTGGACGCTTTAGTGCGATACGGGCCGCTTGCAGTGCTGACAAAAACCGAATGGACTCCTTTTGGAGCGAACCATCTGGTTGTATTGAAAGAATATGATGCCGAGAACGATACTGTTACCTTTCTTGATCCCTGGTATGAATGGCCTGTCACCTGGGATTGGGAAGCGTTTGACGGCATCTGGAGCTTGAACTATTCCGAAGAAGAGAATGGTTATCTGACACGAACCTTCTTTTTTATTGTCCCTCTAAAAGAAATTCGTCCGGGAAATGATCTGTTTCTCCCTGATACGGATCATCTCTGACGGTTATCCTGAACACTACAACAAGTTTTCTCTTTTTTTCTCAATAGACTTCATCAAATTTCGAATTGCTGGTTTATCGAACGATGATTACCCTGTTTTCAAGCGTCTGCCAGGAAAGCAGGAACGTATTGATATTTCTGGTATATTTTTGTCCGCCATCTTGAATGGTTACATTCATTTCGTCATACCCGATTACCACAACAGTGTGCTGATAGGGGACTACTTTCGTTGTATTGCCGTTTGATGGGGTATAGGATACCGGAGTACCTGCTTCTGTATTTCCTGCCACCCATGCCATGACCGGTCTGCCGGAAGCAATTTCTTTCCGCAGTTGTTCCCAGGTGTAATTTTTATATCCGACGGCGGGTAATCCATATTGCTGGAGCAACTCAGCCACCGGACCTTGATAGACGCCATAAGAAGCAGGAGGTATTCTTCCCCTCGGATCCCAATAGTTGCCGACAAATCCCTCGTTGGGATCATCCGATTTGGGCAGACGGCTCAGGAAATCCATCGGATCAATCGTAATTCCATAAAATGCCGCGAGGTCAACGGCAGATCGTGTTTCACAATCTAATGTATAGCTCTGCGGATATCCGACAAAACCGGTGACTGAAGCGCTTGCTGGAACCATGCCTTCATAGGAGGAGAAATCACCAAAGTCGGACACTGGCTGGCTGGCGTTATCAAACGAAGTATCTCCGGCGTTCTCTTCCGAATACCAGAACCAGTTTGAATAGTCTTCATCGAATGTTTCATCCGACCAGGAAAAATCCGGCGTTACTTCTGGCACAATTCCAAAATCACTCTTTCCCAATTCAGAATTCCAACCTTGTGGATCAGGTATGTTCTTATCTGCCTGCCACCAGTCATCCAGCGAATCATTCCACCAGTCCCGATTTTGAGCCGCAGGTTCAATCGATGCGGATGCAATCTCAGTGAAATTGTCGATTACCAGGCTTCGATAACCCAGTACCGACCAGGATGATTCAAATTCTGCAATCGGACGGTTGTATTTCTGTCCATTATCCCAGATGGTTATATTCTGACCGTCATATCCGACAACCGTAACGGTATTCATATATTGAGCCACTATGGTGGTCTTTCCACTGGAGGGTGTATATGAAATCGCATTTCCGGACTGGGTTTGACCGATTACCCAGCACATCACTGGAATTCCGGATCGCAGATAATTCTTCAGACCATCCATGCCTAATGATGCGAGACCAATTGCCGGTATTCCCTGCGCTTGCAATACTTCAGCCAGCGGTTCCTGATAAACGCCATAAGAATTTGGCGGAAGCGATGGAGCATCATCATAATATCCCACGAATCCGGTGTTGGGATCGTCTGTTAACGGCAATGCATTGAGGATACTCATCGGTTCGATGGCATAACCGTAGAAACTCGCCAGGTCGCTCGCTGTCTGCGCTTCACTGTCCAGTTGATAAGTCCGTGCATGGCTGACAAATCCGTCTATCATGTACGATTCCGGTGTCTGTCCCCCAACATGAATCGGATATAAAAACAGAATGAATAAAGCACACACATAGCAAATTTTTTTCATTTCCGAAATTCCTGTCTTTAAAAAAATTCAGCGGTATATAAGAAATGCGTATAACCGGCCTTCTCGCAGCAATAGAAAATGCAGATCAGCTTTCTGAATCAAGAGAGAAATTTGTCGCTATAGCGTTTTATGCGAATTGCAATGCTGCCATAACAATATATTTCTCTTTTTATTCGAAAAGTTAATCGATATTTGGAATTGCCGGGGGTTGATCCCAAACGATTCATCCAGTGGAAAACGCAATCTTCGGCTGACGATTTACTCATCTGTTTTTTCATTGGCAACAAGAATGTCAATAAAGAAATCTTGCCCGAACGATTTCCCCTGCGCATTGTATGCCTGCCATTGGCTGTAATAACTTCCCGGTTCATCCGGAGCGATGAAAGTAATCTCAATTTCGCCTTCTTCACCGGGTTTAAGTAGTTTTAACTTTTGTTTTGTCTCGGCACCCATGCTGTTGCCGCTCAGCATCCGAATGGAATAGCGGGAAATCCATTCGCAAGTACCTGAATTTTTCACTTTCCATTTCTTTACAATTTCCTCCCCCGGCTGGAACACTGTGCCATCTGGCACTGTGACATCTTCCACAAAGTCAAGATTATCCTCACAGGGTCCGCGAGGATCTTCGGTGGGACGAAATGGATCGATTGTTGCTGTTTTAATTGCAGTAGCAACCAGCGTCGGGGGAATAAATTCACTGCTGGTGACGTCTTTGCTTTGCGACCGCATGCAGGATGAAATGAATAATACAGCAAGGATCATGAGAATGCAGATAGAAAATCGTCGTTTCATCATCAGAGAGCCTTCTTTCGTTGATCATGCAAGTTTTATACCATCTTTTTCTCTACAAAAATTCCTGCAGCGTTTCCGATTATGATATCAATCTGATTCATAATCTGTTTTATTGCCGTAATTCGAAACATTGACTGGTTATTCGAGCGATCGTGAAAAACTGGATGAAGTGATGTATTGCGTTCCGCGAAATACATCTCTACATCCAGTAATCATTTCGATATTTCGAATTGCTGCGGCTATCCTCGTGAATCTATTTTGCTTGTGTGAAGACTGATTACAGTCCGGATTCAGGATTCTTGATCATCCTCTGAATCTGAATCCGATGTAAACGACATAATTGGTATATCGCCTACCTTAGCTGCATTTCGAATTTCAGTTTCAATTTCCGATGCCAATTCCGGATTAGCCCGCAAAAAATCTTTTGAATTTTCACGTCCCTGTCCGAGCCGCATATCTTTATACGAGTAGAAAGCGCCTCGTTTTGTGACAATTTCTAACTGGGCTGCCAAATCCAGGATATCTCCTGCTTTTGAAATGCCTTCGTTATACATGATATCGAATTCAGCAGTAGCAAACGGAGGCGCTACTTTATTTTTCACCACACGAACGCGAACACGCCCTCCGACGATCTCAGCTCCAGATTTAATGGAATTTATTCTGCGGATATCCAGGCGGACGGATGCATAGAACTTCATTGCCAGACCCCCTGGTGTGGTTTCAGGATTTCCAAACATGATGCCGATTTTCTGTCGCAATTGATTCGTGAAAATCACGGCTGTTTTCGTCTGGTTGATTGCGCCGGATAATTTTCGCAACGCCTGAGACATGAGACGCGCCTGCATGCCCATCGATGAGTCACCCATATCGCCTTCAATTTCAGAGCGTGGAACCAGCGCGGCGACTGAATCGATCACCACTACATCCACAGCGCCAGATCGAACGAGCGTTTCACAAATTTCAAGCGCTTGTTCGCCTGTATCCGGTTGCGAGACATATAAGTTGTTAATATTCACGCCCAATTTCGCAGCATATACGGGATCCAGCGCATGTTCCATGTCGATAAATGCGGCTGTCCCTCCCATCTTTTGTGCTTCCGCAATAATATGCAGACAAAGCGTCGTTTTTCCGGAAGATTCCGGTCCATAGATTTCTGTGATCCGTGCCCGCGGAATGCCGCCGACACCCAGCGCCAGATCCAACGATAATGAGCCGGTAGGTATCACTTCCACCTGCATGTGTTTTGCTTCTCCCAAACGCATGATTGATCCTTCACCATATCGTTTGGATATATCGGTCAATGCCTTATCTAACATTGCCCGTCTTGCGTCAGGGTCAATCTCTCCGGATCCGGAAACTGAATTAAATTGATCAGCAGATTTCTTAGCCATTCGTCCTCCATCAAATTCTCTTTGAATAATTATAGTACATTTGTTCAATGAACGTCAAGCTGTGCAGAACCAGGACAGCAATTTGAAATATCGACTTGTGATTTTAATTAATCGGGAAAAATCTGTTATTATGTTGTTTTTCGGGGCGAAAAAACAGCACAATAACAAGTAATCCCTCTCTTATTTCAAATGGTTGAACCCAGACAATAACTTGATATATGGATTCTTTTCATATTTCAAGTTAATAAAGGGAAAATCAGTCTGGTACGAATCACAAGAAATACGATTATGCTGAAAACTCGCTTTTGTTATCCGATGATCGCTCTCACTTCGTTCAGGATGACTATCTCTTCATCGGTAGGAATAACCCAGATTTGAGTTTTTGAGCCTTCCTGACTGATGCAGGAGGGTTTAGAACCAGTTGCCTGTCTGTTCAGTTCCTGATCCAGTTTCACACCCAGAAGATCTTTGCCTCCAAACAATTTTTCGCGTAATTTCCAGCTGGTTTCTCCGATATCATCGGTAAACACAATAGCATCTGCCCCATTTAATAGCCAATAAAAGGCGCCCATATACTCCATTAACCGTTGTGCGTAAACGTCAAATGCAATCTGACAAGATACATTTCCGCTTTCTGCCGCATCAATGATTTCTGCAAGGTTTGAAGAAAACCCGGATAAACCAATTAAACCCGACTCTCGATTCAATATTCGGCTGACTTCATCGGCAGAATAACCGGATCGGACTAAATCCAGTATGATTTCCGGATCCAAATCACCGCTTCGCGAGGACATGACCAGCCCGGCAAGCGGAGAATACCCCATTGAGGTATCAATCGATTTTCCATCTCGAACGGCAGTGATACTCGATCCGCCGGAACCTAAGTGGCATAAGATGAATTTCGAATTTTGCAGTGGCTTTCCGATCAGTTGCGCAGTTTTCGTTGAGACATACTGATAGGACAATCCATGGAATCCGTATTTGCGAAAGCCAAATTTTTCTGCAATGGAACCTGGAATAGCATAACGTGCGGAAGATTCCGGCATTTGCGAATGAAATGCCGTATCAAAAACAGCATATTGCGGTATCGATGGCAGTAGTTGTTCGCATACTTCGATCACGCTGAATGAATTCGGATTATGGATCGGAGCCAATGGGAGGCATTGAATCAGCAGATTTCGTGTGTTAGTATCAATCCTGGTTGTCTGTTGAAACAACTTTCCTCCATGCACAAATCGGTGTCCGATGGCATCCGGTTGGATCCCCTTTGCATTAAGAATTCCGATGATCTCCTGTGCCGCTAGTCTGTGTGAAGACAAATCGCAAAATTTCTGTTCTGTTTTGTCATTCATATTCCAAAAAAGGTAAGGTTGTGACTGTGTCCTGGCTGCAACATTTTTTGCCTTTCCAGAAATTACAACTTTTTCTGCATGATTTTGATCTACTTCGTAGACCTTAAAGCCCTGCGATGAGCTTCCGCAATTAAATACAAGAATATTCATTGATAATATTACCTCTTATTATAATCATAATAGATTGCAATTTGATAATTCAAAATATGCCGAGGATGGATTATCAGTGTGATGTTTTTATGCTTTGCGTATAAACATCACACCGACAAGTTATCTCCATTGATTTAAAAGGGCAATCTTATATTTCGAATTGCTGCTGCCAAATAATCTTAATCTCAATTCATGTGTTTTTCAACAATTGATTAGCAGTCTAAAATATGGATTGATTTTTCGATTCACGCAAAAAAACATCGTTCTTATAGCTTTGCGCTTTACGCAAAATCATAAGAACGACAAAGAATCCTTTTCATTTTTCGAATTACTGACAACTTATCCGGTAATTCGTAATATTGAAAAAAATTTAGTATTTTTTCTTCAACACAAACCACAATACCCAATAGAGGAAAACTTGGAAACAGACGACCATTCCCAGCAGCGTTGACCATTCGAGTTTGTGCATAATTCTTGCAGCAATCACACCGATACTCAGCGCTACGATTGAATAAGTAAATGCGGAAGATCGCGCCTTTTCCGACAACCATTGATTCCGTTCATCGTGGTTCTGAATATTCATTTTTTCCGCATAATCGCTGTCCTTTTTATAGCGGTTTATTTGGAATAATCGCAAGATACTGATAGCAAACAATGCAGAACCCATGCCCGACCAAAAAGAATCCACTCTGCCGGTTCCTGCAAGAAAAAACAGGACTGCTCCTATTACCAAAAATAGAATATAAATAATAAGACGATTATTTGTTTTTGTCATTTTTTTTCATCTTCCTGAAAAATAAATACGTCTTCAATAGTCTTTCCGAACAGGTGTGAAATCTGCCATGCAAGCCGTATTGAAGGATTGTAACGACCAGTCTCCAGTGAGATAATTGTCTGGCGGGAAACGGATAATCTTTCCGCAAGCATTTGTTGCGTAAGGCCATGTTCCTGCCGCAGTTGAGAAATTTTGTTTTCCATTTTCTCACTCCATTCACAATAAAGTAAAGCGCGCTTTACTTGTTATTATAATCAAAAGGGATAAAATGTCAAGCTGGCTTTACATATTGAGGGCGATTTTCTGAAAATCGGTTATGAATACTATACCCGTTAAGCATCAACCCTTTATCATCCAATCTCAGACAAACCCGTGAAATCATCCTTAACAATAAAAATCTGCAAATTCTTGCCTTTGAATATTGCATTCAAGAATTCAGAAAGCAAATTAACAGGAGAAATTAAATGCTCGAGACCGAGAGACTCTTAATTATTCCATTGAGCGCCCGACAATTGCGACTGTGGATAGAGAACATTTCCGCATTGGAAAACGAACTGCATTGCAGCTACCAGGCAGAACCGATGACCGGATCATTTTTGGAGATTGTAAAACAGCAAGTGCCGATTACTGAAGCGGATGAACCTTATTATTTGTTTCATACTTTCTGGTTTCTGATTCGAAAAATGGATCGAACGGTGATTGGTTCAGCTGATTTTAAAAATAAACCCGATGAAAAAGGCGAAGTGGAAATCGGATATGGCCTTGGAAGTAATTTTCTGCATCTGGGATATATGACGGAAGCGATTCAGGCAATGTGCCGATGGGCTCTCCATCAGAATGGAATCGCTCATGTAATAGCAGAAACAGGATTGGATCATACGGCTTCTCAAAATGTGCTGACTCGCTGCGGTTTTAAACGGTATCAACAAGGTGAAACGCTTTGGTGGAAATTATGAATCATCCCTTTTCTGGGGGTAAAACTTGTTATGGATAGTTAGTAATTCGAAATACGGATTGACTTTTCGATTCAATCAAGAAAATTTGTTGTTGTTCTTATGGCTTTGAGCTTTGCTCAAAGCCATAAGAACAACAACAAATTTTTTCATATTTCGAACAGCAGATGAAAGAAATTACACATCCGAAAATGAAAATTGAATTCTATTTTCATAGGAATTACTGTCACAACAACAATTATTCCTTTCTTCCTTTCCATATTTGGAATTGCTGTCACAAAACTGGACGGACGTGAAAAAGCATATTATGATTAATAAGTCAGGTTAATCAGATGATCGCGGTGTGGCGTGTTCGCACCGAGGAAAGTCCGCACTCCTTAGAGCAAGATGCCGGATAACGTCCGGGGCGGGGAAACTTGCCGGAAAAGGGCCACAGAAAATAGACCGCCTCATGAAAATGAAGTAAGGGTGAAAAGGTGGTGTAAGAGACTACCGGCGTTAGTGGTAACACTGCGGCCGGGTAACCCCCATCTGGAGCAAGGCCAAGCAGAAGCAAAGCATATCGCGCATATGCGGGGATCTGCTCGATCCCCTCGAAGCTTCGGGTAGGCTGCTAGAGTCGTATGGTAACATGCGTCCCAGAGAGATGGTCATCTAAGCGGGAGATCTCGAGGTCTCCTCTGAACAGAATGCGGCTTATAGATTAACCTGATTTTTTTATCTTTTTTCAGAAGGCTTTTTATAATTTCAAATTGCTGATATTTCGAATTATTGGATATAAAAATCTTGTTTTTATAAAAGATTTTCCTTTGTAGAGAAATCAGCTGCAATTTGCGTTGTTCAAATCTTTCCTGGAAATTTCAGCTTATGAAAATTGCGATTTTATCTGATACGCACAACAATTGTTATGGAATCGAAGATGCGCTTGACAGGCTCACTGTGATGAATATTCAGCATATTATTCATTGCGGTGACATGACGCGCGGCGAGACTGCAGAACTTTTTAAAAATTTTTGCATTCATCATGTCTGGGGCAATGGTGATCTGGACACCTTGTCGATCCAATTTGCTATTCAGGAGTGCAAAGCTGGCAGTTCAACCGGGGAAGTCTTCACAGATATTATTGACGGAAAGCATATTGCTGCGCTTCACGGACACAACACATCGCTTCTGAACACTCTGGCACAAAAAGGTTGCTATGACTATATTTTTCACGGACATACGCATCGAATCCGAGATGATATTTATGGAAAAACTCGAATCATTAATCCGGGAGCCATTGGCGGCGCCTTTCGCAGCGCCCGCAGCTTTTGCGTTTTAGATTTAGTTTCCGGGGACTTGACGAATTACCCGATCGGCTGACAATTAGCATATATGGAAATTATTATCACACATGAACAGGCTGATTTTGATGCAATCGCTTCTGTACTGGCTGCCTGGCTGCTGGAACCCAATCGATTTCCGGTGCATCCAAAAAGGATGAATCGAAATGTTACCGCGTTTCTAAACGAATTTAAAAGTGATTTCCCTTTTAAAGGATGGGACGAACTTCCAGACGAGAAACTTGTCACAGCACAGTTAGTCGATACACAATCAATCGGAAACACATCGATTATTAATGAGGATACACTGATTTCCGTTGTGGATCATCATCAACCGCGTGTGAATCTGCCTGAGAATTGGAAATGTTTTTTTGATCGAACCGGCGCCTGCACAAGCATGTTTGTCGGAGCTATCCGGTCGAAGAAGATTTTTCCGGATCCGATTCATTGCACACTTCTACTGATGGGCATCTATGAGGATACCGGGAATCTCACCTATGGCAGTACAACCCCGCGCGATCTGGAAGCGGCAGCCTGGCTTCTCAGTCAGGGAGCCGACTTGAATATCCTGCGAAGATTTCTGAACGCACCTTTGACAGAAGCTCAAAACATACTTTGCGACCGTCTTCTGCAAAATTGTGAAACCATCTCGATTTTAGGACAGCAGATTATTCTATCCACTGCGGATGCCAGGGATATCAGCGATGAGTTTTCTACGGTAGCCCACCATCTGCGCGATATGCTTTCCCCGGATGCAATTTTCGTTATCTTAGCTACCAAAGCAGGTATTCGATTAATCGGCAGAGCCACAAATGACCGAATTGATGTTGGTCAGATAATGAAACGCTTTAACGGAGGCGGACATTCAAGAGCGGCAGCCGGACTGATCCCTTTGAAAAAAGATGAAAACCTGTTGGATCTTTTTTCTTCCACAAAAAAGGATTTACTCGATTTACTTCCTGGTTTTATTACTCCGCCTATTACTGTAGAACAGATCATGTCTACGCG
Organism: Flexilinea flocculi; assembly: GCF_001192795.1. GTDB lineage: Bacteria > Chloroflexota > Anaerolineae > Anaerolineales > Anaerolineaceae > Flexilinea > Flexilinea flocculi. Next base: position 502,691 of record NZ_DF968181.1, read on the forward strand.
TCCGTTAACGATTTCTTCAGAAACACCGATTCGGAGTGTAGCAGAATTAATTCACCGTTACGGTTATGAAGGATATCCCATTACAGATACCAACGGAAAACTGATCGGTTTATTGAATCGTCGCTCAGTTGATCGGGCAATCGCTTTTGACATGGATCCCTCCATTGAAACGATAATGGATCCTGGCGACTATACTGTGAAACCGAACGATTCGATCGACTATCTGAAAGAGATGATGAATCTCTCCGGATGGGGACAAATCCCTGTGGTCAACGAACAGAATTCAGAAATTATCGGTATTGTCACGCGAACGGATCTGATCAAAATTTTAACCGGCAACAGCAGTATTCCGGGGAACAGAAATTATGCTCAGACTTTACACCGGGTACTTCCTCCATCTTCTCTGAAACTGATCCAGATGGTTTCACAGGCTGCGTACTCCTGCCGTTACCCAATTTACATTGTGGGCGGCTTTGTACGCGATCTGATTCTGGAACAACCGGTAGTCGATTTTGATATTGTCGTTGAAGGAGATGCGATTCATTTAGCTCGCACCCTGGTCAATATGTATGGGGGAACAGTCCGAACGCATGCCCGTTTTGGTACAGCCAAGTGGATGATCAGCAGTATCCATCCGGAAATTATTTCCAGTTCAGAGCATCAGGACAATTCGCAGTTCTATATGGAACTTCCAAACTCACTGGATCTGATCAGCGCCCGAACTGAATTTTATGATTATCCATCCGCGATGCCAAAAGTGGAACGGAGCAGCATCAAGCTGGATTTACATCGCAGAGATTTCACGATCAACACATTGGCTTTAAGGCTGGATGGTGATCATTTTGGCGATTTGTTGGATTTTTGGGGCGGTTTCCACGATTTGCAAAGCGGACTGATTCGCGTCCTCCATTCACTATCATTCACCGACGATCCCACGCGCATGTTGCGTGCAATCCGATTTGAACAACGATTTGGTTTTACGATTGAGAAACATACCATGCTGTTGTTGAAAGAAGCGCAATCACTGCTGAAACAGGTTTCCGGGCGGAGAATTTTAAATGAATTGGATCTCTGTTTTCGCGAAAGTATTCCGGAAATCAGCCTCAGCCGGCTCGAAAAACTGGGATTGCTGCAACAGATTCATCCTTCAATGCATTGGAATGAGCGATGCGCAAAGGATTACCGCAAACTGGTGGAAGCCAATCCCGGAGTCTATTGGAAGGATCTCATACCGGATCACAGTGTTTTTGTCCAAAACATCGGAAAATATTTAATTTGGTGGAGTAATTACTCTCCGGAAACGATATCGGAAATATGCAAAAGACTGCAGCTTTCTCAAATATCCGAAAAAATTCTGCAGGCATATGGTTTGTTGAACCGAAAAATGTCCGAAATAACAGAATTTTGGCCCAGTGACTTGACATTCTTTTTAGAAAAATTGCCAGTGGAAGCGATTTATTGCTATGATTGTCTTACTGACAATCCGAAAATGCATGAAATGATCTATAAATTTATAACCAAATGGCGATTCATCAAACCGTTTACCAGTGGAAAAGATTTAAAAGCCCTGCCATATCCGCCGGGAGATTGGATTTCCGGTGTTCTGAAACGGCTGAGAAAAGCCTGGATCGATGAAGAAATCAGTTCTCAGGATGAGGAAAACAAAACCCTGACTTTTATTCTGCCGATTTTTGTAAAAAGTCTGGAGACAAGATCGTCGAAAAATGAAACGAAGGATTTTACTTCCTGATCCATAGTAGTGATTCGAAATATTAAAATGTTATCGAATCAATCGGTAAAAAAATTGTTATTGTGGAGTGTTTGCGCAAAGCGCAAACACTCCACAATAACATATTTCCTTTCTCAATTTGAGAAATTTGTCTATATTTCGAATAGCTGTAAGATAATACGAGTTGTTGTTAGCAGGAGAAACCATGGGATCCTGGTTAGATTCGGTGAATATTCGGTTAATGAGAGAATCCGACCTTCCTTTAATCGAATGGGATGGGGAATATACGCGGTACCGAAAGATCTATCGCGAAATTTATCGCGGTTTACTGGCTGGCAGATCAACGCCTTGGATTGCAGAAATCAACCAAATTGGGATTATCGGACAAATTTTTCTGACGGAAAAAAGACCTCATCCGGAATATTGTCCTGATCAGCCTTATATGTTTCTGAGTTCTTTCCGTGTTAAGCCGCTTTTCCGAAACCAGGGACTGGGAACGCTGCTTCTTAAGATCTGCGAAATCACGGCAAGGGACCGTAAAGTTCATAGCATCTTTCTGAATTGTGCCAAAACGAACCGCCGTTGTAAAAAATTTTATGAAAGAAACGGGTTTTCTGTTATTCGAGAAGATTCGGGTAGGTGGACATATATAGACCATCAAGGTCATATCCGGGAAGAAGTTGAACCTGCCTGGGTAATGAAAAAAGTCATTGTGTAATTCAACTAACAACTCCATGTTCAGGAAAAAAAGAGAATTATTCTATTTCATCAGTCTATTTTTCATCAGCGCTGTCTTTAGTATTAATGTTTTCTTTTCATCGATTTTCTGGAATAACCATTCGCTGCTTGAAAAAATCCTTCAGGGTTTTGCCTGTCTGTTTCTGTTTTTGACAGCCATTTTCTTTATTCAGAAGATTGCTGCGCCATTATTCTTAAAATGCAGATTCCATAAAAATTTCTTCAGGATTCTGTTCCCTTGTATATTGCTGTTCTCTGTAGCGATCACCTGGTCAGACCTGAGTTTCTTTCCACATGCACTTCAACCTCGTAACTCCTTGCGAATCCTGTACCAGCCTTCAGAATCAATCGTTCATCCAACCTTTTCAATTTTTCCCTTTAACAAAACGAATGATCCCGAAATTTTTAACGGGACAAAAGATGGAATTCCCGGATTTGCGAATCTGAAAGAAATCAACGGTCAGCTTTTACTTGAAGGATCCACGAATTTTCGAGGTTACGCAGTTTTGGATATTCCACTGAAAACCAAAGAGTACATTATCAATATCCGCTGGAATGACAAAACAGTTGATTTTTCGAATACAAATCATCTCATTCTGCCCGCTTCCAAGCAGCTGTTCGCCGGACAATCCTGTGCGATCCGGTTTATTTTTTTCTTGCTCCTGATTTCGAGATTATGTACACATGCCTTGATTCTTGGCATGGTGATAACATCGATGTATATTTTGATCTGGCTGCTCACCAGCGGACAAATGACCGGCCTTTTTCGGAATTGGCAATGGCTTTATCTCATTCTGGCTGGTTTACTCTTGCTTTCCCCGCAATTCTCGTATCATATTGCAGAAAAGGTCCTTTTTTTCATATGGACAATTCTTTGTTCAGTTCTGTTGAAACAATGGAAGGAAAAAACCGATGACGGCAAATATCACACACGGAAAATTCATTTTCTTTTGATCATAACCGCGTTTGGGTTGTCTTTCCTTTTCTTTGGAAATCGAACGCTCGTACTCACGCAGACCTCGACATTGCTTCCCGCAGCAAACATCCTGTTTTTCTTCTCAGCAGCACTTTGGTTGCTTCCATCAATTTTTTGTTTTTTGTATTTTATGGAGCTGCTTTCCGAAAAAGCTAAAAAATCCGAAAATCGTGAAAAATCTCTTTGGATTTGGTTTGAGTTTTTTGGATTGTTCATCCTGATCTTTACTCTGTATTTGATCGCATATAATCCGGCAATTTCTTCCATGGACTCGCAGGGACAATGGTGGCAGGCGATTGGTGAGACGCCTATCGATGATGCGCATACTCCCTTTCATACGCTCTACTTGCGGTACCTGATCCGTATCATCCCGTCACCGCTTTTTATCGCGATGTTACAGATTCTTCTTTTTGCAGGTATCGGTAGCAGCTTCCTGACCTGGCTGTATAAGAGAGGTATACCAAAATACCTGCTGTTGATCTTTATCCTCCAATTTTCTGCAGTTCCGAATAACGGCCTCAGCGTGATTACGATTTGGAAGGATATTCCATATGGAATATCTCTTCTGTGGCTGACATTGGTCTTGTCTGAAATTATCTCAGGCCAGCAGATCTGTCATTCAAAAAGAATCACCATTCCGGAAATAACTGTCTGTCTTTTATGTGTTTGTTTATTCCGCTATAACGGGATGCTGCCCGGAATTGCTGCCGGGGTTTACTTACTGATCACAGGGATCAGAAGAAGAAATCGCAGGCTGATGATATCGGTCATACTATCTGGTCTACTTTATTGGATTATCACGGGACCTGTTTATCGATCTCTGCCAGTTGTGCATTTAGATTTTGGAAAAAATACACTGGATCGCGTTATGGTCAATGACATGATCGGCGTTGAACGGATTGGCGGAACACTGCCAACAGCAACATCGCAGCTTTTAGACCGAATCACTGGAAATTATCGCGAAGTCCCCTATTCGCATTACGAGATTGACAATACCTGGAATCAGATTGCTAACTGGTCTGATATCGATATGGGAACCATTCTGAAATCCTATGGTAGGACATTCATCTCCAATCCCGTTCACCTCTTGCGAACCATCCTGTTAAGGACTGAATTTGTCTGGGCTGTCAAGCAAATCCCTTCGGGCGGGTTTATTGATAGCGTAATCTGGAACGATGCAGATATCTATGGATATGAAAGAATAATAACCCCGCTGAAAGGTGTTTGGGATACCCTCTGCAGGATTTCTATCCGGAATCCGTTCTTTATTTTTATATGGAGAATTGGTATCGACATCGGCTTGATAATCGTTGCATGCATCTACCTGGTGGCCAACCGCCGCTGCCGCCTGTTTTGGGCTGCGCTTCCTTTTTGGATGAATCTATTATCTCTGGCAGGTGTGACATTTCCAACGTATCGATATTTATGGCCAAATGAAGTGATCACTGGATTTTTGTTGCTGTCATTCATAGTACAGGCTGGAAAAAATGCTGAAAAATGATTTTAAAGAAAATGTTTCTACATTGCGATTCTTAAATCATTCTTTTGAGCGATATACTCGTATTTCGAAAAAATCCTCCCGATGTTTTGAATTCTGAATGTTCATCAGTTCAAAATATGGGGAGGATTCTTTGTTGCGTGATGTTTTTCCTGATTGATTTGAATAACAAGTCTTTATTTAAATTTCTGCTAAATGTCAGATTCCTTCATTTTTGAGCAATCAGCTGTTATAATTGGTGCCTGAAAGTAGAGAAGTATCTTAGTTAGCCAACATAGCTCAGTTGGTAGAGCAGGCGTTTCGTAAACGTCAGGTCAGGAGTTCGATCCTCCTTGTTGGCTCTTTTGTTTTAAATAATCTCCTGCCATCAACATTATCTAATAAGTAAAACGCCCCCGGTTGGAGGCGCTTTACTTGCAATGTTGGAAAACATGTTCGAAATTGAACAGGAGAAATAATCGATTTCAGGAAAATATGGGGCTAGTACAGTCTGGATTTTTTTTTACAGCCGATTCTTTTTCGGAATTCCTCTCCGGTATGATTAACTGTGGATCTGTGAGAAATGACGATTCAGAGGACGGATGCTTTGGAAAAAAGAAGCTTTTCTGCATCTTTAAAACGGATCTGGAAATACCCAGTGAATTTGCATACTGATATAGATCTTCCTCGGTTCCATTAAAGGCATTCATATCCAATCCGCTGGATTCAACGCCAAATGCAAGCCCATTGCCGGTAGATTTATATTGCCAGATCCGCCAATTAGGCCAACTGCCAAATTTAGGCGTTCTGGATTTGGTGTAATACCAGGCAATCCAAAGTTCTTTTGAAGACAAAAAATCACTCAAAGGCGAAAGTCTTTCGACCCCGGATAGATTGGTATACAACATAGGGTAGACATTGGTCTTTTGGTAGAAAGCTTCCATAAATTGTGTCACAATACGAACAGATTCCTCGTGTTCTGGAATCTCAGGGTATCCATTGATCCCGGGACTTTCAAAATTAAGAACAGGACGCAATTCGCCCATGTCGTCTTTTAATAGATCGGCAAAATATCTGGCTTGTTCTTTAGCGGAAGCTGAGCCATCTCGCATATCAAAAAAATGGTAGGCTCCGCGCAGCAAATTGGCTTTTTTTGCATTTTCCCAACTTCGGGCAAATTGATCATCAGGCCAAAGATTCTGACATGCTTTAATTATCACAAAGGAAGCGCCTGCTCTTTTCGTCATTGAAAAATTTACTTCTCCTTGCCAATGACTGATGTCAACGCCCAGAGCTCTTCTTTTTGCCATATCAGCTCCCCCATAAGAATTGATCGATGATGTGATCTTCTGTTGATGGAGCAATTTTTGTGCCAGGAAGAGACCCAAGCGTGCGATGCCAGTTTATTTTTTCCTTAAATAAAAAAGGGACGGATTTTTCCGTCCCTTTTTTATTTTCCTGCTTCTGTTATAAAACTGCCGCAGCGTTGACAATCTCCATAAAATCAGTTTTCTTCAGGCTTGCACCTCCGACCAGAGCGCCGTCGATGTCCGGTTGACCAAAGAACTCAGCAGCGTTGCTGCCTTTTACCGATCCGCCATAAAGGACGCGGATTGCTTGTGCGGCAACATCTCCGTACATTGCAGCATATGGCTTGCGGATGTAATCTGCAATAACCTGATTAGCCTGTGGACCAGTCGCTGCCAGACCGGTACCGATTGCCCAGACTGGTTCATACGCGATGATAATTTTCTCTGCATCAGCGGTTGAAAGACCTTTCAGCCCGTTGTGAATTTGGCGTGTGACGACGGTTTCAGTCTGTCCTGATTGATTCTCGGCCAGTGTCTCTCCGACACAAACAATCGGGGTTAATCCGATCGATAAGGCTGCCAGTACTTTTTTGTTGACGCTTTCATCTGTCTCACCGAAATAGGTTCGGCGTTCACTGTGTCCAATAATGACATATTCGCCAAGTTCTGCGATCATGTCGGGTGCAATCTCTCCAGTGAATGCGCCTTTGGCTTCCCAGAAAAGGTCTTGAGCCCCACATCCGATACCGCTGTTTTTCAGCAGTTCTGAAACACTATATAATGCAGTAAATGGAGGACAAACAACACGATCAACTGCGGTTTGTGCCTGTAATTCCGGCAGTAATTCGTTGATTAATTTCACAGCATCAGCAACGGTCTTATTCATTTTCCAGTTGCCTGCAACCATTGGTTTTCTCATTTTTTTGACTCCTATCGATCCCATCGGGATGAATTTGTAGAAACTTTGATCAAATTTTACCAGAAAATGCGGTCATATTCCGTTATTTGAGAAATCTACAGTATTTCCTGCGAAAATCGAATTCACTTTTCATTATTGGATGTGAAATATTTTTCATCTGTTGTTCGAAATATGGATTGGCTTTTCAAATCAAGAACAACGAAAAATTCTCTCCATTTTTCGAATTGCTAAGTAATATTGGCACATATCTGCAGTAAATAGTGTTTTTAAAAATATGTCTGTGAATTATTTTTCTATTATGCGATATATCACGAAGTGCAGTAATTAATACCAGAAATTTTATCTGGAAAGCGAATCTACTGTTTGAATTGTTGCGCAGAATTTGCCATGAATTTCATGGCGGGAACCTGATCAAATAATACAACGCACAGAATCCACAGGACTAATCGCAGTGGAAAGACTCCACAGAGAACATGTCTCCAGATAGAACGAACTTCCCCCAGGAAGGATAATGACATTAATAAAATGCCGCCTGCAAATAATAACAGGCAGAATCCAGCCCAATTCCAGGTTAAGGCATCTTTCTTCACGAGTGCGATTCGGATCAGGATCAATAACAACAAGAGATCAATCAGGATGGTCGCAGCGGATAACGGATGTAACAGGTTACCAACAGAATCCGCCCAGTGAGGTTTCTCGCTGGCATCTCCAAAGAAAAATGGCTGCAGATTTTCTTCAAAAAAGAGGTCGAGGTTTGAATAGACTTGCAGTACAGACCAAAGCGGCATATCGATTAAAAATGCAGTATAGGCAGCCAGTCCGTCTTCTTTTGCCCATTTGATGAAATCCGTCTGATCATAGAGTTGGTTATATTCGGCTGATCCGCTTTGCGATAAGATTTCTTCACTGACCGGCATCCCTCTTTTTTCAAAAAAAGCAGTCCGTCCCGGATATGGGAATACGTTAGCGGACATATTATTAAGAAACGGCAACAGCCAGCGTTCGCTCTTTTTAAAAGTGTGTTGCTGAAAAACAAATATTCCGCTCAGCAGGATAGTCAGAAGAATCGCTATGATCGGAAGCGATTTATTCCGAATCCATAAAATGAAAGCCGTCAATAAAAAGATGATAGCCAGAAACGCAATAAAATACGCATTCGTATCCCGGGTAAACAGCCAGAGAGCGGAAACCAGGAGGAATAAAAGGACAGGCAGCAAATCCGCCGCATGGAAAGACGACTTCCTTATGATTTTTGGTTGTAAAATCACAAGAATTCCCATCATAAACAGGAATAACGAAAAAGAAAGCGATTCAGACAACAAAATCGCATCCCAATCTGCAATTTGAGGAACGAATGCAAAAAAATAAAGGATCCCTGCAAGCAGCGCTTTTGAGATCGCATGATTCAACCTGCTGCAAAGGATGAGGATGAAAAAAATCCATGCCATTATGGAAAAAACGGTCTGAAAAAGAATGATTGATTCAGTCCCGGGCTGTACCGCCAGTTTCGGTTCTGTTCCGAAAAATGGTTCCGATAAAATTAAAATTGTGTGTTCCATACTCGGATTGAGGATTTTGATGAGAAGAGGCAGTGTTGCAGATCGCATCTGTTCAAAAAATGCGATGGATGGGAAATCAGCAGCGGCTGCAGCGAAATAGGATTCTGTGTCATGAGCAGCGACAGAATCAATCATCGGACCATAGGCAGTGATTCTTCCTGCAATAAATAACAGCGTCAACAGAACCGGAATTCCCCAGTGAATGACTTTCCTTTTCATATTATGAACCGCTATTTCCAATGAAAACAACAACTTGTTCCCCGACCAATTTGAGATTTCCGTTTTCAATCGTCTGGATTTTATCCGGCTTATTAGAAAATTTCTTGTTCCAATTTTTGACCGATGGCAGCGCTTTCAGGTTGACTTTCGCAGGCAGTTGACTGAAATTCAGGCAAATAAGCGCAGTCTGTGATTTGGTTCTGCGTATGAAAGACAGGACATATTCATTATTAGGATCTACCCATTCCTGACTACCAATCTGTAACGCACGGTTTTGTTTTCGCAATGCGATCAGATTTTTATAAAAGGTGAGCAGCGATTTTGGATCATGGATCATCGCATTCACGTTTCTTTCTTGATAATCCGGATGAATGGCATTCCAGGGAGTCCCGCTGCTGAACCCGCCGTTGCTTTGGTTATTCCATTGCATCGGCGCACGGCATCCGTCTCTACCCTTATTAAAAGGCCAATTGTGTAAACCGATTGGATCCATGATTTGCTCATGTCTCAAGCATGTCTGGCGCATACCGATTTCTTCCCCATAATAAATGAATGGCGTTCCACGCAGCAGAATCGTCATGGCAGCCGCGGCTTTCAATCGCTCGTCATATTCACCCAAGCCAATGCGCGTTGCGGATCGGATGACATCATGGTTGTTCAATACATAGGTTGGCCAAATCGGCTCATTTTCCATCGCTTCCCATTTGGAAATGATTTTTCTGAATGCAGTTGCGTCCCACTTGCAATGCGTATAGGCGAAATCAAATGCCGCAATGAGTTTGTTGTTTCCACAATATCTGGCAATTTTTTCGCTCGAACTTAAGAATGTTTCTCCGACGACATAACAATCTTTGTAGGTATCGATGATATTTCTTATATCTTTTACGGCTTTATCCATCTCCGGTTGGTCACAATCATAAACATGTTTTTGCCGATCGAAAGCAGTCAAACCGAATTGGAACGGATTGTCTCGATATTGGTCGTCTTTGAAATACATATTATAGACATCCAACCGAAATCCGTCGACGCCCAGATCTCCCCAGAAACGGAACACTTGCATCATTTCCTCATAAACTTTCGGATTTCGCCAGTTGACATCCGCCTGACCTTCTGCAAACATATGATAGTAATACTGACCGCATGATTCCACGTATTCCCAGGCTGTTTTATTGCTGAAAGTCGACAGCCAATTATTCGGTTTTTTCCCGTTTTTGACTGGATTCCGCCAAAGATAATAATCATGGTATGGATTGTCTTTTGATTTCTTCGCTTCCTGAAACCATGGATGCTCCGTTGAAGTATGATTTAGCACCATATCCATAATTAGGTGCAATCCGCGTTTGTGGGTTTCATTTAATAAATTTTTAAAATCATCCAATGTGCCGTATTTGGCATCGATATCTTTGTAATCCGCAATATCATAACCGAAATCACAGTCTGGTGAGGGATAAATCGGCGAAAGCCAGATTCCGTCAACTCCGAGATCTGCAAGATAATCCAATTTCCCGATAATTCCCTTTAAATCTCCGATTCCGTCGCCATTCGAATCAGCAAACGATCGGGGATAAATTTGATAAATAACTCCGTCACGCCACCAGAGATAATCTTTATTGATTTCCGGAATATAACTCATATTGATTACATCCTTCCAAACACGAATATTAACAACAATTTAAAATTGAGATTGGTTTTTCGAATGGCGAGAGCGTATTGTTCTCTCAAATTCGAAATGAAAAAATAATGGCAATACGGCTGCCAGGATTTATCAAGGATTATATCATCAACGGTTTTGCTGTTTTTTTGCGCCAGCAATTTGATTTATGGGGAAGATTCTTTGTCAATTTAATATTTTTACGTGAAACGTAAAAATATTAAATTATCAAGTTTTTTCCGATTGATTCGAATAGCAAAGTCAATATTTCGAACTACTGAAAGTAAGAATGAATGTTTGCAGATTACTTTCGGTAGATTTGGTTCATCCATCGTTGCTGCAAAATTGATTAGAAGCAAAAAACACCAGTAATCTGAAAAATGAAAAGGACTCTTTTTTTTTATTTGAAAAGTTAATTCATATTTCGAATTGCTGAAGAAAAACACCTTAGTGATTCCATGCTGTTTTATAATGGAAATACAGGAAGTCGAAATATAGTTAGGATTCTTTATTGTTGTGATGTTTTTACGCTCAGTGCAAAAACTTCAAAACAACAAGTTTTTCCCGATTGATTCGAATAGCAAGTCAAAAATCGAATTACAGCTGGAAATAGAAAAAATAAGAAGGACTTATAAAAATTGATGCGAGAAAAAATTCGTCCAATTCTAACGAGAAAATTTGTGTTGTACCTGATTCTGCTGATGGTTGCCGGGATGATCTATCTTCCGGGAATGAGAGAAATTGGCTACTATCGGGATGATTGGAATAATGTTTACAATGCATTCACGCAAGGCGCTGAAATGCTGATTCGGCATTATGCAAGCGACAGACCGGCTGACGGTTATCTGCTGAGCTGGGTTTATACGCTGTTTGGACCGGATCCGTTCCCTTATCTGTTATACAATTTTGCCTGTCGTTTTCTCAGTGCATTATGTTTTTTTGAAACATTGATCCTGATCTGGCCTCGAAGACGAGGCGCTGCATTTTGTGCAGCTGCTTTCTTTCTGATTTTTCCTGGATATTTGCGCCAAGTCGACGGAATCGCTTATCTTCCGCATCAATTGGCAATGCTGAGCATCTGCGCTTCGATTTGGCTTTCAATTTTTATCTTTCAGATCAAAAAGCGATCTCTGCAAGTCCTTTCTGGTTTCTTTTCTGTCCTTTTAGCTCTTATCGAGATGTTTCTGATGGAATATTACATTGGACTTGAAGCTTTGCGTTTTTTCCTGATCGGTCTTTACATCTACAATCATTCGCAAAAAACGATTTTTCAAACCATCCGCAAAACTGTGCTTGTGTTTCTTCCATGGTTAGCCGGAGCTGCTATTTTCTTCTATTGGCGCAGTTTTCTGTTTGAGGCTTCCCGACATGGCACGGATGTAGAGAGTGTTCTGACACCATTATTCCAGCACCCGAAGTATGTCGGACTCTCATTACTGGCAAAGCTGATTAAAAACACTGCCAAGATTATTTTTGGATCCTGGACTGTTCCTCCCTATAATGTCCTGAATGGTACAAATGTGAAGGATTTCTGGCCTGCTGTTGTTCTGGCTTCCGCAGCGGTTTTCCTTTTTTTGATTCCATTTTTCGGACTGATCAGACAGGAAAAAAAAGCTGTATTGAACCATGGAATGGAAGAACAGCAAGATAAAAAAATTTCATGGCAGATTCAGTGGCTCTTTGCGGGCTTTTTTTCCGTTGTGATGACCATCACGCCATTAATTCTTGCTGAAAGAGAAATTACTTTCAGTTCGAGCCTGGACAGATTTGCGTATCCGGGATCACTCTGTGCCATTCTGTTTATTCTCGGATTGATTGGACTGATTTCTGTTGAATGGGTGAAAACCGTGCTCATAGCCTTGATGGTTCTCACCGCCGTGATGACGCAGCGTATCAACCAGCAAAATCACATTCTGCAGACTCGATTAACCAAGGACTTCTGGTGGCAGCTATCCTGGCGTGCTCCGGATATTTCAGAATATACATTGGTTATCGCCAATCCTGGCGGTTTTTCACCTGAGGAAGACTATGAAGTTTTCTCACCGATTAACTTAATTTACTATCCTGAACGTGATCATACGGCGGTTGGAAGTGAAGTCCTCAATACAGGATCCATCCGCAATGCTCAGATGGGATTGGTTACGGATCGGACTGTTCGCGAAATTTATGTCTGGAAAGACTATAACAATCTGTTGGCGCTGACGAAACCCACCGAAAAATCCTGCCTGCAGGTGATCGATGGCTCAAATCCGGTTTATTCACCGGATGAATGGTCGAAAATTGTGGAAATCGGTTCCTATTCAAAGATAGACCGCATTATTCCGGATGCAGAGGCTCACATTCCTGCGCAAGCATTTTTTGGAGAAGAACCAGAGCATGGATGGTGCTATTATTATGAAAAGATGTCTCTTGCTCAGCAACGTCAGGATTGGGATGGTTTGGCTGACATTGCTGATGAAGCGCTGGCTAAAGGTGAATCCGCAGAGGATCGTGTCGAATGGATTCCATTGGTGATGGGATATGCTCTGACTGGAAGACAGGAAGATGCCAAACCTTATGGTGAAATTCTGAAAACCAATGAGTACCTGCGTTTTCAAGCGTGCAATTATTTTTCAAAATCAGCCCGGCTATTAGAAACATCACTTGTCGATCCAGAGGGCCTTTCATGGCTGGTAAATGAATTCTGTAATTAATTTAATCAGGAAGAGATGATGAATAATTCAAAATTACAAAAAATTGAACAATTGATCAATAAAGAAAATTTTGACGCAATCGCTTTGATTCCAAGCCCGAGTTTTATTTGGCTGACAGGCAAAGACAAGCATTTAATGGAGAGACCGACTACACTCATCATTACACCCCATCAAACACCGGCATTGGTCATTGCAGGTTTTGAACTCGGTTCCATGGAGCAATCCGCGATTCCATTTACACCGTTTCCTTTTGACGATAATCCTTCGAACTGGGAAAAAGCATTTCGCCAAGCCGGTGAAGCGTTGGGCTTAAAAGGAAAAAGAATCGCTGTGGAACCAAATCATTTCCGATTTCTTGAAACGGATTTCCTTAAACGGGCGATTCCAGATTGTGAAATTGTTTCCGGTGAATCGCTTTTTAAACAACTCCGGTTGCATAAAACTGATGAAGAAATTTCTTGCATGCGAAAAGCTGCAATTATCGCACAATCAGCATTGGATGAAACCTTAAAAATCGTGAAAGCAGGTGTCACAGAAAAAGAAATTGCTTCAGAACTGGTAATTCAGTTGTTGAAAGCAGGTTGTGATCCCAATTTCCCATTCAGCCCGATTGTTGCCAGCGGACCGAACTCTGCTGATCCGCATGCGTCTGTCAGTGACCGTGTATTGCAAAGCGGTGATCTGCTTCTTTTTGACTGGGGTGCCCGTTATGAGGGGTATTGTTCGGATATTACCCGGACTTTTGGTCTGGGAGATGTTTCAGAACGTCAGCGAGAAATCTATCGTACAGTTGAAAAAGCAAATCGAGCTGCTTCAGAGGCTGCCAGACCGGGAGTTACCTGTGGAAGTATTGACAAAGCTGCCAGAGATGTGATTCAGGAAGCAGGTTATGGCAAATATTTTACGCATAGAGTAGGACATGGACTCGGATTGGAAGCGCATGAAGATCCGTATATGTTTGCGGAAAGTCAACAGATACTGGAACCAGGCATGTGTTTTACCGATGAGCCCGGAATTTATGTACCGGGACGTGGTGGTATCCGTATTGAAGATGATATTGTAATTACGGAAGATGGCTGCAAAAATATTACGGATTATCCGCGAGAACTGAGGATCCTGTGATTATTCAACCGTATGAATTTGAAAACTTGAAAATGTTTCCTTTTGTTGCCGGTTTTCTGGAAAATAACACATATTTACTGGCGGATAGAAGCACAGGAGAATGTATTGTGATTGATCCATCCTATGGCTTCCGGGATGCTTTGGAAAAGATTCAGGCTGAAGAATGGAGATTAACGACAATTTGGCTGACCCATGCTCATTTTGATCATACAATGCTGGCGTATTTGGCCAATCAGATGAATCCGCCGGTACCCATCGCGATGCATCCAGGGGATGAGGCGATCAGAGCAGCTCACGGTGTAGCCAAAGCCGGCAATCCCGGAACTTCGGTGGATTGTCCAAAACCTTCTATTTATTTATCAGACGGAATGGCGCTTCGTGTGGGTAGTTACGAATTTGAGGTTTTGCATACGCCAGGGCATTCTGCCGGAAGTTGTTGCTTTTACTGCAAGTCAGCTGGATGGTTGTTCAGTGGCGATCTTGTATTTTATGAATCTTATGGCAGAACTGATTTGATTGGCAGCAGCACCGAAGCATTGTTTCGCAGTATTCATGAAAAAGTATTGACGCTTCCTGATGATACGGTTATATTCCCCGGTCACAATGATTTTACATCCGTTGCGCATGAGAGGCTGTTTTATTCAGTATGAATAACAAAAAATCCAGAATTCATGGCATCGTTTTTTTGCTCCTTATTCCATTATCTCTGTTTTCTGCCTGCCGAACCGTTGAATCTGTCCCGACACAAACACCTGTATTAACTGCAACGTCTGCAGTCTCTTCGGATACGCCGGTACCTACGCCGACACCTCTACCTACGAATACACCCTTTCCTCCCCATCTTGACTTGAGCACCGAAGAAATCACCGGGATGGAAATTCAAATATGGCATGGACAGCGCGATAAAGTAAAAAAGGAACTGGAATACCTGGTAGCAAAATTTAATGATGAAAATGAATATGGATTGAAAGTTTTTCTGACTGCCGAACTTTCGGATATCGATTTGAATCAACGGGTGGTGGAAAATGCTTTTTCAGGATCATTGCCGAATCTGATCATTTCTGATTCTTTCTGGTTGAGACAATGGCAATCAGAAAAGATACCTCTTGTCAATTTAGAAGATTATATGAATCACCCGGTATGGGGTTTTGATGCAATGGGGATAACTCCGATCATGGATCCGATGTTAAGTCAGGAACGATTCAATGGATTGCTGATCGGATTGCCTTTATGGCATAATCCATTCTGGTTATTTTATAACAAGACATGGGCTCAGGAACTGGGTTTCTCGAATCCACCTGTCACGATGGATGATTTTTCACAACAATCTTGCGCTGCACGAGATGCTCTCAACAATGATTCTGATCCTCAAAATAATGGAACAGGCGGCTGGATTTTATCTACTAATGAAAATACATTGATGAGCTGGCTTCTTAATCGCAGAGCTGTAAATTCCACTCTGGAAAATTTTCCGCAAAACACGGACTCAGAATCATTTATTGCAGTATCTCAATGGTTGCGCGATCTTTTTAATCAAGGCTGCCTCTGGCAGAGCAGGTTATCAGAACCGTATAATTATTTTTCTGATCACATGGCTTTATTTTATTCCGGATCATTTGCAGATATTCAACTTCAGAGGATGGCTTTCCAGAATCATGCAATGAACCGGGATGATGAATGGGAGTTAATACCTTATCCGCGAGCGACCGATCATGGAAAAATCCGTAATCCGCAGATCTATTCGACCGGAACCTCTATAGGAATCTTTACTGCAACTGCCAGAGAACAATTTGCCAGTTGGCAATTTCTTTCCTGGCTCATGAAGGATGAAAATATTAATGAATTGGCATTGGTGGCAGATGGCTGGCCGGTTCAGGAATCCGCTGCGGCGGATCAATACTATCAGGATAATGCCAATTCAAAAATCTACCAGTCATTAGGGTTGCGGAAGTATATCAGTCCTGTCCAATTGCCAGCAGATTGGAATATTCACAGCCTTGTACTGGCGGATGGCTTTGGAAATGTCTTTAATGCTTCAACGTTATACGAAAAAATTCCAGAAATTTGGACGCAAATCGAGGATACTTTAGCGGAAATTAAGAATCAAAAGTAAATTATATGTTGGGGCTGTCTGTTGACAGCCTGCTATTGGAAATTGTTACTTGTCTTTTGAATAAGGAAAGAAAACTTGTTACGAAGGCGTTTTTACGCTTTGCGTAAACCGATATCATAAATAATTTTCATTCTTTTCTTAAAAGGTTTTTCTTTATTTCGCATAATTGGCAATATTATGAAATGCAGACTGTCCTATCGAATACAGTGAGAATATTAAATACTCCTACCTAAATTTCGAAATCCAATCAAGTGAGGCTGCATCAATGCAAAATATGGATTGACTTTTCGAATCAATTAAGAACAACAAAGAATTCTTTGTATGTTTCGAATAACAAATGAAAATATTACACATCTAATAATGCAAATTGAATTATATTTTCGTAGGAATTACTGGTGAGGCAGGTTATGAAACGGATAAAATTTATCAAGAGATGGTTATTTTTTTGTCTATTGATTTTCATTTGCTTTTTTTCAGCTTGTTCAGGCGGTGAATTCCAACAGACCCTGTCGTCAGGATGGGAAAACATGATCAATTCTGTTGATCAGGCAGTGTTAAATTCAGCTGCAAAAGCAACAAAAGTTGCCGAAATTGCCGAAAAGACCATAACAGCAATGGCAGGTGATACTGAAATCCGACCGAAAATTTTGATGACTAGCACATCTCTGATGATCTCCGGAGAAAATATCCCGACAGCCACTTCCTCACTGGTGAGCCTTCAATTGATTTCCAGCCCTGAAAATACATCAGCGCCGGTGGAACCGACAGCAACGTTTACGGAAGCGATTGCCATCGAACCGACGGAGACTATGATTCCCACAGAAACATCAGCACCGGTGGAACCGACAGCAACGTTTACGGAAACGATGACGATTGAACCTTCGGAGACCATGATTTCCACAGAAACATCAGCACCGATGGAACCGACAGCAACGTTTACGGAAACGATGACGATTGAACCGACGGAGACCCTGCTACCCACGGCAACATCAGCGCCAGAGGAACCGACAGCAACGTTTACAGAAACTATGACCATCGAACCGACGAAGACCCTGCTACCCACGGCAACATCAGCACCGGTGGAACCGACAGTAACGTTTACGGAAGCGATTGCCATCGAACCGACGGAGACCATGATTTCCACAGAAACATCAGCGCCAGAGGAACCGACAGCAACGTTTACAGAAACTATGACGATTGAAATGACAGAGACGCCTCTGCCTATACAAACTGTACCTACGGTGAAACTCACCCCAATTTCAACAACTTTGAAAACTATGGAGGTGGCAGATTCAACTCCTTTATCTATAGAGTTTCCGCTGATAGCTGAGGCGACGATTGTCTCTTCCACGACCAGGACAGCGGAATTATCAGAACCGGCATTTAGATCTGAAATGACTGAAACGCCGATTCCGGTTGTCGAGATTGAGATGATTCCGCAGACTAATCAGATCAGTTCGTTTGTGGTTACCAATACCCCTGCTCCGACTGACACAATTTCACCGTTTACACCGGAAATTGAAGTTGAATCAGGAATTTCAGGAAAACACAAGGATGAAATTCCGACGGTAGAAATTATCCCGATTATTTCTCCAACTGCGACAACGATAGTTCAGATCGAAATCGAGACAATTCCGATTACGCCTCAAAACTCTGAAAGCGAAACGGAGATTGGGACTGGATTTTCGGATTTTCAAAGAATCACGCTCAAACCCGTGTCGGAATATGACGAGACATTTTTGAGAAAAATACCGCCTGCGATGCGGATAGGTGAAAAAACGGAGTTGGGGTTTGTGACGGGAATACTTCCCTCAAATTCGAGTGAACGTTATCTGATACCTGCAGAAGACGGACAGAAACTATCGATCCATATCGAGAGTCGTGAAAATCATAGGTCGCTGTTGAGTATTTCTGGTTCAGAAACCGGAAGAATATATCAGAATGCATTGATTTCCCCCGTTGATTGGGAAACCGAAGTTCCTGTGGCGCAGGAATACTTGATCGAAATCCGATCTGAAAATGATCCTGTTGAGTTCGTTGTCATCATCAGTCTTCAAGACTGATGATGACTGCCTTCCCAGCAGTATTTTTAATCAGATGGAGTTAAACTGCGAAAACAATGCGATATCAGCAATTTGAAATTTCATATAGTATTTCGAATTATGATGAAAGAAATTACACATCTGATACCGAAAATTGAATTCTATTTTCATAGGAATTGCTATAAGGAACCTGTCATTGCGAGCCCCGAAGGGGCGTGGCAATCTCCGCGCCACATATAGGGCAGAGCACCATCCGGAATGAGATTGCTTCTCTATGATCGCAATGACAGATCAATCAATAATTCGAACAGCAGATGAAAAAAATTACACATCTGATACCGAAAATTGAATTCTATTTTCATAGGAATTGCTGCGATTGAATCGAATAACAAGTCTATATTTCGAATCGCTGCCTAATTTTTGATTACTGCTCCATGTTTCGAATGATCGAAAAGGAATCGGATCATTTTTCATTATAAAAACGTTATGAATTTATCAATACTTTCAGGATCTGATGGAGAATCCAATGAAATCAAAAAACCTCATCCTATTCAGTGTATTTCTTTTCGTTTTTTGTTTTTGCGAAGTTCAAAAAACAAAGGCCGCAGTCACATCGACACCATTGACGATCCAATTTAAAGCAGGAGAAATATCATCCTGGCAGTCAGGTTATATATCAACTGATTCCCATATCCGTTATCAGTTATATGCAATGGCATCACAAAATATGATCGTCTCACTGGGATCGGATACTGGCAGCGCAATCCTTGGGATCACTGATGATTATGGCACCGTTTATCTGAGTCCGCAGAGTTGCAGTTCCTATTGGAGCATGATCCTTCCTCATACCGGTTATTATTACATCGATATTTATGGCCCGATGTCCGGATGGGCATCCGGAACGAATTATGCTTTTCAAGTGATCATTCCTCCAATTCAACAAAAATGGAATCCTTGGATTCAGCCGCTGCCGATTCAGTCGAACTACCAGCAAAATGGAGGTACGATTCAATTCAATCCTGGAACGACGTCTGCAGTAATTTCCGGCTTTGTCCCTGCGAACGAGTCGATTCGATATAGCCTGTATGCCATGGCGAACCAGAATTTTATCGTGATGCTTCGCTCGTCCAACAACACTGCCGTTCTGGATATCTCTGACGGCAATGGAATTTCGTATCTATCTGCAGTGAATCAATACACATACTGGAATATGGTTCTGCCTAAAACGGGAACGTATTATATCGATATTGTAGGTCTGGATCAGGGTACTGATTTTACTTTTCAGGTGATTATTCCGGCAAGAATCGTATTCCCTGCGAATACATATTGGCAGACCTATAATGGATCGATCGGCAGTTACAGCGTAGTCAGTTATTCGGTATATGCTGCTGCCGGTAAAACGATGAGCGTCAATCTGAACAGCGGTGCAACACCCCAGGCGTTTTTACGTATATCTGGAGTAGGAACAGGAATGATTTATTTGGATCATAATGCGCATCAGACAGGGATAAGCTTATCATTGCCGGCTACGCAAGATTACTTGGTCGAAGTCGTAAGTCAAGCAAATCCGGCAGCCTATTCGCTGACAGTGGATATTCGATAACCTAACATGAAATATAATCGTTCCTTTCAATTCTTATGAAATAACTTTTTTTCGGAGTAAAAAAATGAACGATGACAGACAGGGATGTTTTAGCGGTTTGCTTCAGTTATTCCTGGTGAAACAGGTTTATGACTGGTTTCAAAAGAAATTTGGATATGGTAATGGATGTTTTGGCTGTGGATGCGGGTGTATATTTGTTGTCATTTTTGTAATCATTGTCATCGGGATTCTGTTTAAAACCGATTTCTTAAGATTCTGGTTTTAGACTATGCGTTATCAGGTCATCCCCAGAAGCTTGATTTTTGTTTTCTGCAAAAATCAAGTTTTGTTATTAAAAGGATCTTCGAACAAGAAGTTCTTTGCGAACTATTACAATGGGATAGGCGGCCATGTTGAGCGGGGTGAAACGATCCTTGAGTCTGCCAGGAGAGAACTGCAGGAAGAAAGCGGCATTTATATGGAGACGTTGTACCTATGCGGTATCCTTCATGCAGATGAAAATGAAGCTTATGGAATTCAAGTATCGATATTCAAGGGATTCCTGGATCGGAAACCGGAAATTCTCACCGAATCGGATGAAGGTAGTTTGCTTTGGGTTTCAACGGATCAAGTAGGAACGTTGAATGTAGTGCCGGATATTCCCTGTTATTTTTCAAAAATCTGTAATTGGATGCCCGGCGATGATCTCTTTTTCGCATGTTCCCGATCAGATCAGGATGGCTTCTTACATGTTCGAATCGATCATCAGCCTGATATGATCGTCCCTGGTTATCCGGTTTAAAGATAAACATGCCGATGAGAAGAAAATGTCTTCTGTTGTCTACAAAAAGGACAACAGCAATTCCAAATATGGATTAACCATTCGAATAAAAAGAGGAAAATAGTAGTTATTCTTTTTCGAATCATTGTTTCCACAATTTTGCCCTTGACAACATGGAGCTGTCTTATATAATCTCCTTATTGATCAAAGACGGAATAGATCAGTATTGGTTAAGACGGAAGGTAATTCTGGAATGTATTTGAGTCACTTATTTGTGAATGATTTCCAAAAGACGATGATGGTATCACTGCCTATGGATATGCGTGGGAGGATTCCATTCTGATATTACCTGTTAAGATGGGATAATGGTATTATTCGACGAACGGAATCCTCCACAAAAAAAGGATTCCGTTTTTTATTACCCATCTGCAATCAAATCATGATTCTTGAAATAAACAATAACAGCACAAAGAGGAAAACACCATGGCAGCATCAAATGAATGGAAATTTGAAACAAAACAACTGCATATCGGGCAGGAAGAACCGGATCCCGCATCAGACGCCCGCGCCGTGCCGATCTATCAAACCACATCATATGTTTTTAAGGATACTGCGCAAGCTGCCGCACGATTCAGCCTTTCAGAATCCGGTAATATCTATGGACGATTAACCAATACGACACAGGAGATTTTTGAAAAACGGATAGCAGCCCTCGAAGGTGGTGTCGGTGCATTAGCGCTCGCATCCGGAGCCGCTGCTGTTTATTATGCTTTTCTGAATATTTGCAAAGCAGGCGATCATCTTGTTTCATCAAAAACGATTTATGGCGGAACCTACAATCTGCTTGCCAATACCCTTCCGGATTATGGAATTTCAACCACATTTGTCAATGCAGATGAGGAAGAAAGTTTTCTGAATGCCATACGGGAAAATACGAAGGCGATTTTTATCGAAACAATCGGAAATCCCAATGCAACGCTGATCGACATTGAAAAAGTGGCAAAAATTGCGCATGCACACAGAATTCCATTGATTGTTGATAACACGTTTGCGACACCTTATCTGCTGCGTCCGATTGAACTTGGTGCTGATATCGTTGTTCATTCTGCAACGAAATTTATTGGCGGTCATGGCACTGCCATTGGCGGAGTAATTATTGATAGCGGAAAGTTTGACTGGGAGGGAAGCGGCAAATTCCCTTCATTAACGGAGCCAAATCCCAGCTATCATGGGCTAAGCTTTACAAAAGCAGCCGGATCATCGGCATATATTACCAAGGCGAGAGCAATTATTCTTCGCGATACTGGAGCAGCGATTGCTCCGGTCCATGCTTTTATATTTCTGCAGGGTTTGGAGACGCTCAGTTTACGAGTAGAGCGACATGTCGAAAATGCGCTGAAAGTGGTAGATTATCTTAAAAATCATCCCAAAGTTGAAAGCGTCAACCATCCGTCTTTACAAAATCATCCCAATCACAAGCTATATCAGCGCTATTTTCCAAATGGTGGAGCCTCCATCTTTACATTCAATATTCGCGGAGGCGCCAAAGAAGCAATGTCTTTCATCGATCATTTGAAGATATTCTCTTTATTGGCAAATGTTGCCGATTTGAAAAGCCTTGTAATCCATCCTGCAAGCACTACCCATTCACAGTTGACTGAGTCCGAATTAATGGAACAGGGAATTCAACCGAATACCATCCGCCTTTCTATTGGTACTGAACATATCGATGACCTGATTGCAGATTTGGAACAGGCTTTTCAAACTTATGAGTCTGTTCGTTAACGCGAAAGGGAAAGGGAAAATTCGATGCCGATAACGATTCCAGATAATCATCCGGCTGCTGAAAGGCTGGAGAATGAAAATATTTTTGTGATGAATGGTCAGCGGGCAATTCATCAGGATATTCGTCCGCTAAAAATTCTGATACTCAATTTGATGCCAACAAAAATGGAAACCGAAGTCCAACTCCTGCGATTATTGAGTAATACACCGCTTCAGGTGGATATCGAGTTCTTGCAGGCGGCAACGCATGTTTCGAAAAATACATCTCCAGAATACTTGAACCTTTTTTATAAAAGCTTTGATCAGGTTAGCGGCAATAAATTTGATGGATTCATTATTACAGGAGCGCCGGTTGAAAACATGCCTTTTGAAGCGGTTGATTATTGGGATGAACTCTGTATGCTGATGGATTGGTCTCGTGTCAATGTTTATTCAACGCTGCATATTTGCTGGGGCGCTCAGGCTGCTTTGTATCATCATTATGGCATTAATAAATATCCCCGTCAATCGAAAATATCAGGTATTTATACACATCGTCCAATCGTGAACAATCACCCGTTGATGCGTGGATTCGATGAGATCTTTTATATGCCGCATTCACGGTATACCGAAGTCCGCCAGTCTGATATTGAAAGTTGCCCTGATTTGGAAATTTTGGCGATTTCGGATATCGCCGGAGTTGCCATTTCTGCCAGTAAAGACGGAAGACAATTCTTCATTCAGGGACATACGGAATATGACCGTCTGACTCTTGCAAAAGAATACGAGCGGGATGTAAAACTTGGGCTCAATCCGGATATTCCGGAAAATTATTACCCGGGCAACAGTCCAAAAGCAGTACCGATGATGTATTGGCGCAGCCATGCCAATTTGCTCTTCAGCAACTGGCTGAATTACTATGTCTATCAACAGACTCCTTATGATATAACTGCGATCCATTAAGTACTGCGAATTGCAGATCAGCCGGATAGAAAGCGCCTTTTCCTGAATTCATCTTCAGGAAGAGGCGCTCTTTTTTTAGATATTAAAGAAATAAACCCTCTACTATGCAGGGGGAGAAAAGTAACTTTAGCGGAAGGCAGAGGAAGGGCGCGGTTGTTGGCTATCTCAGTCGCCATCAGGCGTAGCGTTACTATTCTCAGTTTGAGGAGATTGCTATACCCCTGTGTGGCTCGCAATGACAGAATTTCCCCTTGGGTGGTTTGCAATGACAGGATTTACCACGGTATGGTTCGTTTGGCGATCTGTCATTGCGAGGAGGGCATAAGCCCGACGAAGCAATCTTTTCTCAGTTGACAGGAGATTGCTTCGCCCCTGTGGGGCTCGCAATGACAGAATTCACCATTAGATTGTTCAAGTTTATAAAATAATTGAATTTGCTAAATGTCATTGACAGACATGACATACTTCCTTGAGAATCGGCATCGGACTTGTTATAATGTGTTAACAAGTCAGGCGGGGAGAATCAGAATGACGGAACATTCACCGATTTATTTTCAAGTTGCAGATGATTTAGAATCGCTCATTGTTGCAGGAAAATACCTGCCTCGTGAAAAATTGCCTTCTGAAAACGAACTGGTGGAAAAATATCAGGTCAGCAGGTTGACAATTCGGAGAGCTCTCAGCGAAATAGAACGGAAGGGCCTCATTTACCGCAGGCATGGCATCGGAACCTTTGTATCTCCATATCCGCAAATGAATACTTTCGGCTTTGGCGGGTTTACCGAGCGTTGTCAAAAACTGGGACTGGAAACATCCAGCGAAGTGATTAAAGTGGGAATTATTGACGACTTGCCGAATTACTTTATTAATAAACTCAATTTTTCCAAAGATAATTATCCGGATAACCGTTATTACATCGTAGAACGAATTCGTAAAATTGAACAAAAAAGTGTTGCTTTTGAAACCGCATATCTTCCTCTGGGATTATATCCGGCGCTTTCTGACGAGTATAACCCCGGGACGTCACTATATCAGTTTCTATTTAATAAATATCATGTAAAACGACTTTACACGCAGTCGATCATTTTGCCGTATATCTCGTCCAAAAAAGAAGCTGAACGATATTTTATCAAGGAAGGCACGCCTTTATTGGAGGTTTTCTTTTCGGTATGGGGAAAAGCGCAACAAATCGTGGAGTATACCCATTCGTTTTACACACGGGACTTTCCGCTGCGATTTCGTTGGGAGGATTAGACACAACCCGGAATTGTGAAATACGAAAACTCCGGGATTATTAATAAGGAGAAAAAAATGAAGAAAACTGTATTATTTCTACTTTTGACAGTCCTTTTGGCTTCTGTCATCACTGTTTCTGCTGCAGACGATTTATATACCGTCCGCATGGTTTATTGGCCGGGTCCCGAATCCGATGCGATGCAGGTCGTTCTTGATTATTTCAATGCAAATCTCGCTGAAAAAGCCGGATTTAAGGTAGAACAGGAACTGTTTGGCCGCGATCAGATTATGCTGAAACAGGAAGCATTAATGACTGCCGGTTCTTCGGATGTCGATCTGTTCTTTACGGCTTCCCGCTGGCTGGGCAAATATTATACTTTTATGGAACCATTGCAGCCGTACCTGGATAATCCCGAAGTGAATATTTGGGGATCCGATACTACCGGCAGAATTCAAGCAGCAGTTGACGGTTTCCGTGGCATGGATGGAACGCTGTATGGAGTTCCGATGGATATGTCCGCGCACTTCCTTTATTATCGCTCTGATTATATGGATCAGCTGCTTACTGATCCGGCTTGGCAGGAAACTTACAAGAAAATCAGTCTGGAACAGATGGGTGTAGAAATGACACCGAAGAATCCTGATGAATGGACATGGGAAGACTATCTTGCCACATCCTTCTTCTTCACAAAGAAATATAATCCGGATTCTCCTACAGAGTATGGTAACTTTACACATGGTAAAGTTATGGGACCGACTGCGTTCTTATGGACAAACTGCTACTGGGGTTTTGGTGGTGACTGGTTTGATGCCGATGGAAAAGTCTCTTTCAATAATGATGCCGCTGTGAAAGCATTGGAAATTTGGAAGACCAGCTTTGAAAAAGGATTAACTCCTCCGAGTTCAGTTACCGGTGAATATGCAGAAGACAATGAAGCGATTTTAGCCGGACAGGTAGCCCTTTCCGTTCACTGGAATGCAGCTTACGCCACTTTGGATGCAGCAGATTCTCCGATTCATGGCAAGATTGCTGTCGTAGCTCCGCCAGCTGGACCGAATGGCCGATTTGCTTATAACCATACACTGGGTGTTGGTATCAGTAAATTCAGTAACCATAAAGAAGAAGCTGCTCGTTGGATTGCCTGGTTATACACTGAAGAAGCTGCAAAATTGTATGCAGAAGCTGGCGGTATTCCGCCGCACACAACAGTATTGTCAGCAATGGCTGAAAAACGTCCTGATTTCGGATACATGGTCGATATTGTCGGCAAATATGGCAAGAACCTGCCTCCGACCGCCGGTATTATCGAAGACATGGCATGTCAGGATCTTTCCAATGCCTGGAGCGGTGTTGTATCGATCGAAGATGCTTTGAAGAGTCTTCAGACTAATTGTGAAGATGAAATGGCGAACTGGTAATCTCCGATTTACCAGATAATCCATTGATGCGTTGAATGGACTGATTTCCCATCTGCCGGCAGACATCAAAATCTTGATCAGTCTGCCTCCAGATGGGAATCTGATAATTCGAAATTCGGGAAAGTCCTTTACGAAAAGTAAGAGAATTGATTACAGCGTTTTTATTACTCTTCGTATAAAAACAACATTGTAATCAATCATTCTCATATTTCGAATCGGTGATGAGAATCGACAATCCTGAACAGTTAGCTAATAACGGTATCAGGTTGGCGAAATGGATTATTTTCTTTGAAATCATGAATCAATTTTTAAAAAAAACATTATTTCAATCAGAAGGAGTTGAAAAATGAGGCGCCATAGAATAAAAAACAAAAAAATCATCGGGTGGCTGCTTTTATTACCGATAACTATATGGCTGGTCTGTTTTGCTTTGGCGCCGATGTTATATGGGCTGAGGCTAAGTTTTTATAACGCACGAATCAATAACATTAACAATCCGGATTTTATTGGTTTTGGGAATTATATAAAATTATTCCAAAGTGCGGATTTTGGCGCGTCCCTCTTATGGAGTCTTCGTTTTGCAGTGATTGCGACGCTGATCCAAATGGTTCTGGGTGTTTTGATTGCTCAGTTATTTAATCGAAATTTTCCCGGAAAAAGTGCTGCCATTACGTTATTTTTGTTGCCGATGGTGATTTCTCCGTTTCTGATGGGAACGATGTTCCGCCTATTATTCAATGAATTTGTCGGACCGATTGCCTATCTGCTCAGTGGAATAACTGGAACGACTGCTATGCTCGGAGTAGCTTTTGTGAATTCAACCATACTCGGTGCGGATGCCATTAATCGAACGCCGTTTGTGTTTATTAATGTCTATTCTGCGATGCAGGGAGTATCTCAGGAATTAATTGAAGCTTCAAAAGTGGACGGCGCCAATGCTTTTCAACGTTTGATGCATGTGACATTTCCTCTGATTTCTTCGATCCTCTGGGTTACATTCCTGGAAAAATTACTGGCATCTTTCCTTATCTTTGAACTCGTATTTGCACTTTCTGCAGGAGGTCCGGGATCGTTTACACAGGGTATCAGTATTTATATTTATCGGCGTGCTTTCCAGAGAAGCGACTACGGAATGGCGAGTGCAGCATCGTTCACCCTGGCAATTATGCTGCTCATCCCTTCACTTTACCTTGTTAAACGGATGTTGAAAGGAATAAAGTAGCCATGAATACAAAAAAGAAAAGAATACTCGGGATCATACTCATTCTGCTTGTAGTTCTTGTGATCCTTGTCGTTTTCAACATTGGTGTATTCACGAATGTTCTGACATCCTTTAAGAGCAATGCGGATATTTCTTCATCACCTCCCAAGTGGATTTTTAAGCCAGTCTTGGATCACTATATTCATGTGTTTTCGAAAGGCGGATATAACTTTGGCAAATACTTGCAGAATAGTGTGATCATTGCAATTATCTCGACGTTATTTGCTACACTGGTCAGTATTCCCGCTGCATATAGCATTGTCCGTTATCATGGATTCGGTGAAAAAATATTAGGCGCAACAATGCTGCTGCGCTTAATGCCAGCTTTAGCTTTAGCAATCCCTGTTTTCCTGATTTTTAATAAATTTCATTTGATTGATACGCGTATCGCGATCATTTTCATGCATACCTTGTTTATTATTCCTACCTCGTTGCTCCTTTTTATTGGATATATTCAGGATTTGCCTGTAGAAATAGAAGAAGCTGCAGAAATTGATGGAGCGAATATCATTCAGATGTTAACAAAGGTCATCATCCCAGTCCTCCGGCCGGGAATTGCCTCCACAGCAATCTTGGGATTTATTACCAGTTGGAATGAATATCTATTCAGCGGCGTATTGAGTTTTAAAAATTCTGTGACTGCGACCGTAGGAACTTCCTTTTTTATCACATCCTATCAGGTTGAATGGGGCCCGATGGCAGCAGCGATTACAATATCCTCGATCCCAACCGTAATTTTTATATTTATCGCTCAAAAGTCATTGATTCGTGGAATGACGGCTGGATCAGTAAAAGGGTAAAAAAAATTGAAACAAGATAGGAATTATTATGTCGAAGGATGAAAAATTAAGACAATTATTGAAACAGTTCGACGGGGGAATCATTATTTCCTGTCAATCCAAACCGGGGGATCCGACGCATTCTACGGAATTTATGGGTGTTTTTGCTGAATGCGCATTAATGGGGGGAGCCAGTGGATTGCGCGTGAACAGCGCACAGGATGTCGCTTACATAAAAAAAAGGGTGGATTTACCGATTATCGGAATTTGGAAACGGCCTGGTTTGGATGAACACGGTATTATGATTACCCCGACTTTTGAAGATGCTCGACAGTTGGTTGAAGCAGGCGCGGATTTGATTGCGCTGGATACGACAGCAAGACGCCGTCAGAATGATGAAAATGTTATCGAAATCGTCCAAAGAATTCAGGAAGATTTACAAACGCCTGTAATGGCAGACTGCCATATTTTTGAGGATGCTATCCGAACTTCTGCGGATATTGTTGCTCCAACCCTTTCGTTGAATGACGAATCAGATGAGTACACTCCTGATTTTGCATTCATCGAAGCGCTTATCCAAAAACAACCAAAACCTGTGATTGCTGAAGGCAGATTCTGGGATCCAGAAAATGTTTCTCGTGCGTTTGCAATGGGTGTGCATGCAATTGTTATTGGTTCCGCAGTGACTCGTCCCTGGCTGATTACGGAGCGTTATGTTCGCGCCAGTCGGAAATATCAACAGCTTTAAGAAAAGTAATATGAGTCAATACGCTGTTGGAATAGATTCTGGTGGTACAAATATTCGGATTGGGCTTATTTCAGATCAGGGCGAAGTAATTCAATTTCGAAAAGAGAAAAATATCGGTGTCCGCCAATTAGATTTTGATGAGTTTATCGGTCATCTTGATCAGATGATTCAAGATTTCCTTGAATCAGAAACAGTGAGAAGATATCCGATAGCAGGAATCGGTTTTGGATGTTCGGGACAAATTAATCGGAATGGGGAGATTTTTGGACACAATCGGGAACCGGATTTCGGATTCAAACCGATTCCAATTCAAAGTATCCTCAGTGACCGTTTCCATATGAAGGTAAAAGTAATCAACGATTCTCAAGCGGCGATTTTTGGCGAGGGGAAATTTGGCGTTGGAAAAGGTTATAAAGATATCGTTGGCTTTACAGTGGGAACCGGTATCGGTGGCGCCGTCATTGTCGATGGAAAAATTTGTCGTGGAGGAATCGGCCTTGCAGGACATCTTGGTTTTCTGATTATCAATTACCCAGGGAAAATGTCCAGAGCAGGCGTTCCGGGTGTCGTTGAAGATATTGCATCGGGTACCGGTATTACTGACATAGCTCAGCAGCGTGTGAAGAATAATCCGGAATCAGGCGCTGTTCTATTAAAGTATTCCGGTGGATTGGTTGATCAGATTACCTGCCCGATGGTTTTCGAAGCAGCACGAAACGGAGATCCTCTGGCGAATGAAATTGTCGAAGATTGCGGGACGGCGCTGGGATATGCCGCTGCAAGTATGGTGCATGCAGTCAATCCGGAAATTATCATTTTAGCTGGAGGTGTTGCGGAACAGGGTGATCTTCTGCTGAATCCAGTGCGGAAAGTAATTCAAAATCAGGTAATCTGGACAGCCCGAAATACTCCTGTTGAGAAAGCTCAGTTAGGAGAAACTGCGGGCGTCATCGGAGCTGCTGCTCTTTTATTTGCACATGAAAAAGAATATCAATAGGAGCTTTGCTATGCAAAAAGAATGGATTGATACAATTCAAAAAAAGTACGCTGATGCCTTATTGACTGACTGCATTCCATTTTGGTTGAAAAACGGTATGGATTCTGTTCATAACGGAATTTTTACTTGTCTGGATCGGAAAGGAACGCTGTATGGAACTGATAAAAGCGTATGGTTTCAGGGACGAAGCGCATGGATTTTTGCTCATCTCTGTAATCAATATGGTATACAACCGGAATGGAAAGATGCTGCATATAGTTGCTTAGATTTTATCGTCCATCATTGCATTGATCCGAAGGACAAGCGGATGTATTTTACGGTTACCGCTGACGGGAAACCGTTGAGGAAACGCCGGTATTACTTCAGCGAAACTTTCTATATTATTGCTGCTGCTGAAGCAGGCAAAGCTTTTGGCGATCAAAGAATGCTGGATCAGGCATATACATATTTCCAATTCTTAATGGATATTTATCATGATCCTGCCAAAGAT
The DNA here is from genome assembly GCF_001192795.1 of Flexilinea flocculi. Taxonomy (GTDB): domain Bacteria; phylum Chloroflexota; class Anaerolineae; order Anaerolineales; family Anaerolineaceae; genus Flexilinea; species Flexilinea flocculi. Next base: position 533,259 of record NZ_DF968181.1, read on the forward strand.
CCTTATAAGATCACTCCGAAATATTATCAGGAAACACGGCCGACAAAGTCGCTGGCATTTCCAATGATCATGTTAAATGTTACGCATATCCTTCAGGAGTGTGATCCGGATCATATCGATTTGTATGCTGCTGCTGCAAAAGAATTGACTGCCGATATCATGCGTTATAGTTATAATTCGGAATACAAAGTCCTTTTTGAAACTACTGGTAAGGATGGCGAATTTCTGCCGAGTATTCCCGCCGGCCGTACGGTAAATCCCGGACATTCTATGGAAGCGGCATGGTTTTTACTGCGCCAGGCACAGATGACCCAGGACGCTGATCTGGCAAAAAAAGCGGAGCTAATTTTCAATACTTCACTGGAACTTGGCTGGGATAAAGAATTTGGGGGTGTTTACTCCTTTATTGATATTTTGGGATTCCCTCCGGAACAATTGGAACATGATATGAAACTCTGGTGGCCGGTAACCGAAGCCCTGATCGCAAGCCTTCTGTTCTATGAACAGACCGGGAATGAATTGTATCTGGACTGGTTTAAGAAAGTTGATCAATACGCTTTTTCCCGTTTTGCTGATCCGGAATTTGGAGAATGGTATGGTTATCTGCATCGTGACGGAACTCCGACATTACCGCCATGTAAAGGCAACCTTTTTAAAGGTCCGTTCCACATTCCACGGATGCTGATCACGGTGGAACGCTGCCTGGACCGTCTGGCGCTCAGGGACAGTTAACCTGTAAATTAATAAAAAAAAAAGCATCCATCAATTCTTAAAAAATGGATGCTTTTTTTCATTTAATTCTTATTGTATTATTCAGGATCAGTTACTTTTCGTTCATAAAAAAGAAGCGTTGTGCTTCCATATTTTCTTTCATCAAAGCAGGTATAGCTTTCGAGCGTAAGGTCTTCTCTTTCAATCGGATGTATCTGAACGATAATCCAACCATCGTCGGTGAGCCATCCGTCATTTTTATCTAAAATCATCATAGTTTTCTGCCACATTCCCTTATATTGGGGAGGAGCAACATAGATGTATTCAAATTCTCGATCCGGAATTGATTTGAGGAGGTTGAAAACATCGCCAAAAAAGACTTTCGATTGCTTTTCAAAATGAGTAAGACGCAGATTATTTTGGATCGTGTTGTAGGCATTTTTATTTGCATCTGAAAACCGGACGTAGGAAGCGCCTCTGCTGAGGGCTTCAATACCGATCGAGCCTGTTCCGCCGAACAAATCGAACATGGATGCGCCTTCAATGTCTCTTCCGATTATGTTGAATACTGCTTCTTTAACACGGTCTGTAACCGGACGTGTGCTGTCGCCCGGCACGCCCTGCAGCCGCATTCCTTTCACGGTGCCACTGATAATTCTTGGATTTGCCATAGTGATTATTTTACCAGCGATTCGAAGTATTTTTTATTTATCAACAGTGATTCGAAATCTAAATCAATCTTTCGAATCTATTGAGAAAAATTGAAGTCATATTGTTTTTATGCTTCGCACAAAAACAATACGACTTCAATTTATTCTCCTCATATTTCGACTCGCTGTATTCGAAAGGAAAGTCGAGATTTTGAAAAGTTGTTATTTTACGTCGTTATATGTCCAAAAACGATTGCCAAAAAAGTTCCAGATCAGAACAATGCCAATGGAGATCACTAACGTGATATTGTGACCCACAGTCAATGGAGAAAGAACAAACGTTGCCGGTACGATTTTTTGGCTGAGCTGAATTATCGGATTTTCTATCGTCAGAAACAGGAAAAAACGGATACCCAAACCGATTACACTGACAATCGAAAATTGGATTAGCTGCCGTAATAGAGGCTTTTGGCGGGAATCCGGATACGCCCAAAAATGATTCCAAATAAAATTGCTGATCACCGCTGCAATAAATGATATGGTACTGGCAATTTTCGAACTGGTTTCTGTTAATTGTAAGAGAAGATTCATAACACCGAAATCGACGACAGCTCCAAATACGCCGACAGTACAAAATTTCAGAAAACGAATTCTTTCTGCAGGTTTTTTAATAAAACTAATCATGGTTCATTGCCTGTTTAAAATATGGGATCGTATTCAATAATCCTTCTTCGAGTGAGACTTCCGGTTCCCAATCCAGAATTGTACGCGCACGTGTAATATCCGGTCTGCGTTGTTGCGGATCATCACCGACACGGTCATGCGCTTTATACACGACGCCGGCAGGATTGTTCGTTAGTCGATTGATTGCTTCAGCCAATTCAATCATCGTATTTTCAACCGGATTGCCGATGTTTACCGGCATATGTTCTTCCGACATTGCCAATTTCCAGATTCCTCTGATCAGGTCGCTGACATAGCAGAAACTGCGGGTCTGCAATCCATCCCCATAAATTGTTAGCGGTTCTTTCCGGAGAGCCTGTTGAAGAAAATTCGGCACAACGCGTCCATCATCCAGGCTCATTCGTGGTCCGTATGTATTAAAAATTCTTACGATACGCGTATCCACGCCATGGAACCGATGATAAGCCATTGTCAAGGATTCTGCGAACCGTTTTGCTTCATCATAGACAGCGCGAATTCCCATTGTATTAACATGTCCATAATAGGATTCTTTTTGCGGATGCTCCAGCGGGTCGCCATAAATCTCGCTAGTGGAAGCCAGAAGAAATCTCGCTTGATTTGCTTTCGCCACACCCAACGCATTATGTGTGCCCATTGCGCCGGCTTTCATTGTTTGTATCGGCAAATTGGTATACCCATATGGAGACTGTGGATTTGGACTGGCAGGAGATGCAAAATGGAGAACCAGGTCGATTTTGGCTGGTACAAAAATAAAATTGGATACATCATGACGAATGAACGAGAAGTTTTGGTTACCTGCCAGGTGAGCAAGGTTCTTGGGATTCCCTGTGATAAAATTGTCCATTCCAATTACTTCATGTCCTTGCTTCAGACAGTAATCGCATAAATGACTCCCCAAAAAACCTGCCGCACCTGTAATTAATACGCGCATTATCCCTCCGTATTTTGGTTTACTCCCAAATAAAGTCCGTGATGGACTGATCAATCGTGATCTGATTATAAATCCCTGTAAACGGATTGACCAGCCAAAGGTTACCTTGATAGATAAAAGAAATCCAGGCGTCATTTTTAAGATGAACTGGCGCCCAGCAAACTTTTTGCGGAGTGATGTATCCGCTGCCTTCTAATGGAAAAACAGTCTTGGGATCCAAGCCGTCTGCATTCATTATCATTATCCGATATCGGCTGTTTTCACTTTCAGATGGCGTGATTGCCTGAAGAAATGCAACATAAGATGAACTGTCCTCAAATGCTGGTGAGGATACCGGATAGGAAAAAAGTCCGGTTTCATTTTGGATTTTTTTGCTCTGTGATTTTTCTAAATCATATAATCCAAGGTGAAATTCCGTCGGATTATAACTTTGGATGACTCCGGAAATATCCCCGTGAAAGGCGAAGAGCAGTGATTTTTCATTGGTAGACCAGCTTAATCCAGGGATCCATGCCCAATCACTGCGCGTTTTTTCATACGGGAGAATTGTGATCAGACGATTCTTTTCCCCGGTTAAACGGTCAATTAATCCGATGCTGTCTGAATTTGCGTATGCCAAAGTCCTTCCGTCTGCCGACAATAGAAAATCGGTTCCCCACCAGTGATAAAGGCCCTCTTCATTGCTTTCGACAAGCGTCTCTTTTGACATGATCATTCCACTTTCACTGACCACCTGTAATTCCAGATTATTATCAGCTTTCCATCCTGGAGCGCTTTCCTGCGGCGTTACCGTTGAAAACAGAAATCGCAATGTGTCACCTGGCAGCCAGGCTGCAAAATGGATTACATTCGATACTCTCAGGCTGATTGGTTTTGCTTCCCAATCTGTAATATGAAGCATCCACAAGGAGTTTATTTCATCATCTTTGGTAATACGAGAAAAAAGCAGCCATTCGCCGTTTGAGGAAAGATCCAGAACGCGTCCATCCAGATCACCCGTGGTTACCAATGGCGTTCTGTCTCTGGTAGTTCCCTGCATCAACCAGGCACTACCATTGGAAATATAAATAATTTTTCCGGGTATCTGAATTGGCGCATGTTCAGCTTGAACACCAATCATCAATATTTCAGGGATCGATTCCTTGATGATTGATCGATTTGAAATCGATTGTGATACCTGAACTCCATCGTGAAACGCAGATCTGGTTGTGATCTCCTCGATCCCATTTTGCCCGCTTTGAATCATATAGGTTTCCCCTTCTGGCAGTGTTTCATTCCGGATTGTCTGACTGGCAAATGGAATGATCTTTTGACTTTTAGTCTCTTCATAGGTAACGGTAATGATTTTAATGACCATATTTTCTGATACGGTTTCGGCCAGCGATGGCGTTATGATATCCTGTACTGAATAAGTGATTGCAGCTTGTTCTAAGGCTTGTTGAACAGTGGACCCTTTTGGACAGCTACCTTGGATGATCTGGCTGTTCTTTTCAATCGTAAATGACAACATTGATTCTCTATTTTCCATTAAAAGCGATTGAATTGGCTGGCAAGCAGCCATTCCGCTAAAGGAGACAATCAAGAGAATAAAAAGGAAAACTCTCTTTGGTAAGAGAGCGTTGTATTGCGGTAATACTGTTTTTCCTAACATACAGCCAGTCATTTTCAGGCTTTATTTCTTTTTGCCTGTAATTACAATTTGCCCTTCGTGGATCTGAATATCTGAATAGGAACAAATTGCTGTGATGATGCCGGTTGATTCCCCGATTTCGGTTTGCACGAAAGAATTTGCCTGTTCAACTGGAACGCTTCCGATGGGTGTATCGATTGCGCTGAATGTAACTACTGGTATACCATTTTGGGCACTGATTGTACCAGCTGCGCTTGCATTTACTTTAATAAAGCTGACTCCGGCTTTCACTGATAACGAAAAATTGTTTTCTGTGAAAACTATTTTCGGGTCTGACACTTTTATTCCAATACCTGCATAATTTTTAATCATTTGTTCAACTTCTGTCTGGTATTGTTTAAGGGCTTCATTCGCAGCGTTGGTTATGTCAGTATCGGTCAGAGTCAGGGTAAATTCAGTTCCCGAGTCCATCAGACTGATTTTTGAGATTTCTGTCTGGAGCTGATCGAGCGTGGAAAGCTGGCTTTTCATATTATTCGACGGCATCCACGAATGCCAGCCGGCTAAGAGAAAACTTGCGCAGACAATAGCTGGTAAAATTATTTTGCGACAGTTCATAATCTTTACTCCTTAAATTTACTCCGAACTGGTGGATACTACTGAATGATAGAGAATAATTCTAATTGTAACATTGATTCCTTGACGATTTTAGAGGCTGTTTTATTTGTGGCATCCGGTCCAGTGCCATATGCACAATTAGCTGAGGTGATGGAATGTAATGTGGCAGAGGTTCGCAGACTATCACAAGAATTGTCGCAGCAATATCTGTCACAGCAACGGGGAATTCGCCTTCAGTTTCATGAGGATCGAGTAAAATTGGTGACTGCTCCGGAGACGGCCGATGCCATTGAAAGATTTTTAGGAATCGAATCTTCACAGAAACTCAGCCGGGCAGCTCAGGAGACACTGACAATTGTGGCATATCGGCAGCCTGTTTCCCGTCCGGCAATCGACCTGATTCGAGGAGTAAACAGCGACAGTGTGTTGCGAGGTTTGATGAATCGTGGTTTGATTGAAGAGGCTGGCAGAGCGGAAACGCCCGGAAGACCGGTACTGTATGCGACGACGCAGGATTTTCTTTTATATTTTGGATTGACTTCCATCAAAGAATTGCCTCCCTTTGATGTGAATATGTCTGATCCGAAAGATCAACGTATCTTAAAGGAATGATCAGACTTTTTCAGAAGGTATATCAAAATTCGAAATAGGAATAGTAACCATTCGAACAACAAATTTTCTGGATGGATTTAAAAAGTCAATCCATCCTTCGAATTACTGAAAGGTATGATTGTTGGTTGAGATTGTTTTGTAAATGTTGTATGATGATTAAAATTTGGTGAAAACATACGATGTCAATGATTTTTGCCAGCGGTATGAAAAATGAGAAAAAAATTTCTTCATGGAATGTTGTTTTTGTGCAAAGTGTAAAAACTACCTTCCATACAGTTTTCTCTCTTTATTCGAAAAGAAAGTTAAAATTTCGAATAGCCGGATTTTTGCAGAAGCGTTTGATGTTGAATGAATTGTTTATTCGTTATTAAGAAAGAAGGCACAAATGGAAGAGCGACTTCAAAAGATTCTGGCACGATGCGGATTTGGTTCCCGAAGAGATTGTGAAGTGATCATTCAACAGGGACGGGTCACTGTTAACGGTCTGACTGCAACGATTGGATCAAAAGCAGACCCGAATAAAGACCAGATCAAGGTAGATGGATCCTCGCTGCAATATACTGAACCTGAAAAAGTTTATATTGCACTTTATAAACCACGTTTTGTTCTGTCAGATCGGCCAGCCGATGATCCACGCCAGACTGTTTTTTCCCTGGTACCGAATTCAGACGATTTGTTTGTGGTCGGCAGACTTGATTTTGAAAGCGAAGGGCTGGTTTTACTGACCAATGACGGCGATTTATCAAATAAACTATCTCATCCTCGCTATGGAAAAGAAAAAGAATACCATGTTCTTTTTGCAAAAAGACCGGACGAGGACCAGCTTGGGAAATGGCGCAGAGGTGTAGTTCTTGAAGATGGTGTTAAGACAGCGCCGGCTGATGTCCGCATTCTGCGTTTTCAGGGAGAAGGTGCTTGGGTCAGTATTACGATGCATGAAGGGCGAAAACGTGAAATACGGGAAATCGGCAAAATGATTGGGCTTCCAATTGTCAAACTGGTCAGGGTACGCATAGGTACGCTTCGGCTGGGAAATTTAAAACCAAAGGAATGGGTATTTCTGAAGGATTCAGAAGTTAAGGAACTGCGCGACCTGGTATCGAAAAAACCGTCCTCCAATGAAAAAGGGAGGGCACCGCAGAAGATTTTTCACGGAAAAGATGAGAAAAAAAGCAGAATACCTTCTGAGCGATCAAGAAGTTCCGAAAAAAAGGATAAGCCGTTTCCGTCAAGACCGCCCTTTCGGACCGATGGCGGGAAAAAGAGAACAGGTAAACCGCAATAAATTGGTAAATTGAACAGTAATTCGAAGAAATATATACAGACTTTTCGAATTTCGAATCACTGTGAATTGGAAAAAAACAAAGAAATACTGAATGATTGTTGTAATTGCATCCATCATCGTTTCATAACAATGTGAAAGGATGATGGATGCTTCGATTAAAGAACTTATTCTACGATGACCAGATCACTGCCAGAGCGTCCGAATACCTCTGGTGAATACATCTCCTCTGCCTTTGCAGGCGGTACGATGAATGAGCCGGGAGTGGTCGCACGAGCGAAATAACTGTACTCGTAGGCGCCTTCCCAGAGCAATGAGGTAAATGCCTCAATTTGTTCATCGCGCATATTTTGATGTTCATACCAGGGCAGCCACCAGCAGCAATTTCCGGAACGGTCTGCCGGATTCTGCGGTAGTGATCCGGTTACTGATAGTTCTGGATTAAGTATTTCCAGACCAGCCGGTAACGGATCAACCAGAGCCACATGGTATCTGCGGTTGTCTGCAGCCATGGATATTCGAATGCGGACACGTGCGCCTGCACGGATGTGCCAGGTTCCATCAGCATCTCGTGTGACATCAGAAGGATCATCCAGAGCTTCATAAGTCCTTGAAACGTAGAATCCTGCATCCAGTGGAGGCAGATTTAAATCATTTGGCACGTATTTCAATCCCAGACGGTAATACAAACGGCCTGGACCTTCTTTACTTAGAATTAAATCTTCTTGACCTCCGGCAGTTTTTGAAAGGATATACACCATCGGAATCAATATTTCATGTTGTTCTGTCGTTCGATTGTGGAACTCATTTTTACCGGCATAGCTATCTCCAAACCACATCTGCGCAACGAAATCAGGTTCTATGGCTTCATATTTCCTGAAGTATTCATTTAAAGCCAGCAGAACAAAGACATTATCCTGTGTACCACTCCAACGACCGTGATTTCTTGATGCAAGGAGACCATTGACAACCTTTGGAATTAAATCACTTTTCGGATCGTTTTTAATCAACGCACTAAGCAAGATCGCATCGGTTCTGCGATCCGATCTGAGTAACAGATAAGATTGATCGTCATAAGCGGTAACGAAATTTGCTGCACCCGCTGTTTCAACGGTGTGATTCATCACATAAATTTGAATTTTACTGATCAGATCAGGTAAATCGATCAATGGCCATAACCATCCAATGGCATCGATGGGAATCGCATCCAATCCATAGAACAGGATCAGATTCTCGGCTGCAACAGAATCACGGTCACCCATCAAATCCCGTACATACAGTGCATATGCGGTAATTGAAATTTTCGTTTGTTCGCTATACCACGCAGGGAAGTGGTCCTTCAGATTTTGCATGTAACCCAATACACTTTGCTGCATTTCAGCGGGGACATCATAGCCATTTTCCGCAGCCCTGAACAAGGCATGAGCCGTATGAACCGAGTTAAATGGATTGGATTCAAATCCGCGCTGCCAGGTTGGGAAACCTCCATCAGAATTTTGCATACCGGCCAACCGACTGATATCACGTTTCACCGCTGCTTCCAATTCTTCTTGCGGCGGCAGCCCTTCCGCTTTGAATGCGGAAAGAATATCTCGTAGCGAGGTAATCGCCAGAATGCGGCTGGAAAGCTGTTCCGAACATTCAAACGGGTAGTTTGTCAGATAAATTATGGCGTCCGTCAGCGATTGCAGCGCTGTCGCAGACGTTGTAATTTCCAATCCTCCAAACTGTGTGAAAACATCGGCCGGATAGTCAATAGCCTGGGCAGTAGTGCCTTCATCCAATATGCCGTAAGTGGCAAATGATTCGGATGATGCTGGCGTATAGACAGGTAGTTCGACAAGCGCGGCATCGGAAGCTCCAGTATCTGAGATAGCAGCAATTTGGATACGCGCTTTACCAGGAGATACTGTGGAAGCATCAAGCTGCACCTCGATTCTTGAATGCGCTGGAACATTGACGCGCATTCCAGGATGAAGCAGCGCTAAATTCTCTGTTTGGGCAGCGACGATGACATCCATTATTGCTGCTGTTTGGTTTTGGATAACCACCGGCATTTTGAATATGTCGCCAAAATTGAGGAATCTTGGCAAGGAAGGCCGAACCATTAATGGCAGACGAACTGTAAGACTTGATTCTCCTATTCCAAATTTCTTCCAATCCGGGTCTACTGCCGCGACCATGATTCGGTATCGTGTCAGATTATCCGGAACTTGTACCGGTATTCTGGCAGTACCATCCAAACCGGTTCGCACCGAAGGAGCGAATGCTGCCAGCGGATTGAAATCGGTTCTAACCTCAATTGTCTTATCTTCCTCTCCTCCTTCGAACATTTTTTCTTCTTTCCCTGACGCAAACATCGGCATCATGGCCATTTCTCCGCCTCCTCCTCCGCGGCCTCCTATCAACCGATCCATGCTTTTTTGCTGACTCTGTTTGGTCAGCGTCCAGGGATCGGTGAGCATGATGCTGGCACGTCCATAAATTCCTTCAAAAGAAGGAAACCGATAGGAATAGAAAATCTGAACCGGATCGGGAAGTTGAAATCCAGTCAGAGCAAGCACAGATTCATCCACAACCGCAATCGCCAGTTCGGCATCCGGGATCGGCTCACCTTTTGCATTTTTCACAGATACGGTCAACGTAGTCTCTTCCCCTGGCTCCAACTCATTGACATCGGGCGTAACATCCAGCGATAAGGATCGCGACAATGGCGGGATGTTCAGTGACAACGTTCCGCCGGCAAAAGCCGCCCGTTTAGGAAGGTCTGAAGCAGTAATACTCTCATCGTGCTCCCGATCGGATACTCCAACCAGTTCCACTTCGATATCGATATTGGGAATATATGTATCCAGAATTGGAATTTCTAATGTATATGATTCCGAATCCATATGAAACGTTTGTGTGGAAAGTATTCCGCTGCGGTTAATGATGGCAAGACCCTCAGCCGGACTGAACGGCGCCTGTACCAGAATGGATGCTGTATCGTCAGGTTGATATATTTCTGCATCCGGAATCAAGGTCACTTCTTCCTTTACTAATTTTCCGGATGACAGGGAACCGGCGCCGGAGACCCAGCGCGTGATGCGAGTCTGATTTTTTCTTCCCTGGCCATCTGTTACGATCGCTGTGATCTGATAGGTCCCACCGGAGGATGTTTCAAACTCGCAGGAACCCGGTTCTTTCCCTGACATTGTGGAACAAGTGACCGGATCTGTCAATTCCTCAACCCAATTTCCTTTTTTATTTTTCCAGGTTAATCGTCCGGCAATCATTTCGACCGATTGATCAGGCACAACAAGACCATCGACATCGGTAACGATAAAATCAATTTTTAAGGGTTGATTCATTGGAACGAAGTAATGATCACTGCGCAATCCAATATAAACTTCTGCCGGATGAACGATAAAAGATGACGAATCCGTCCATGCCTGACGGTTAACATCCATCACAGTTGCTTCAGCGGAAATTGTATAGGGACTGGGATCGATTGCTTTATCACCGCTGCTGTCCAGATCGATTGCCAGGTAGTGCATACCGCTCGCATCTGTTTTCCCTTCATAGGTCGATTGATTCGATTCATCTTCATATCCATAATCCCCGTAATCGTAGACCAAAGTCCACCAGGGTTTCCATGTTCCAAATGTATAATCAGGCCAATTGGGAGGAGCATAGTTGGTTATTACGGGCGTCACTTTCCAGGTGACATCCGCATTGGTTAAAGGATCTCCGGCATAATAAGCGGCTTTTACAGAAGTGATGGCACGCGCAACTTCTGAATCGGAGCTGATATAAAATGGACCAGCGGATTCATTTTGGACAGTAACTTCAAATTCCGGCCTTCGAAACTCTTCAATCTGGAATGAATGCGAAGTGTTTTTCCCAGGCATTTCTTCGGGAACGCTTTCTGCTGTGAGTCCAATGATCGCATTGCCAAGATTTACATTCTCCGGTATTTTAATTGCAAAATCAAATCCCCCCAGGCCGTGGATTTCAGCAAGACCATTGGCGATAACATTGTTCTGTGAATCTGATACGGAATAGTTGACCGATTTTATGGAACGATCCGGGGCTTGAACATCCCCATCCTGACCGCCTCCGATCTGGCGGATCCAACCCTTGACATGAACTTCTTCACCCGGCCGATACAGTTTTCTGTCGTCAAACACATACCACCTGATTTCGTCCTGCGGCGGCAAGGCTTGCCAGGCGTCCTGGTACCAATAATAGGGTGATCGCGGAAGAATCGCGGTTTCAGAACCCGATGTACCTGTCAGATACAAAGCGCCGGAAGGAATTGCAAATTTTGCCAGACCATCGCCGCCTGTCACAGCCGATACTTCACCGTTATCCGAGGCGATTTCCACATTTGGAATCGGTGACCCGGTTTGTAGATCGGTGGCCCTGACAATCATGTTACTGTGATCAAAAAATGCGTCCAGACCTATGTGACTGATTTGAACCCATACGATAATGGTCTGATAAAACCGCTTCCATTGCTCCTCATCCGATTCAAAGAAGGATTTTGGCGGTTGGACGATGATGGCAAAGTGTCCGCTCGAACTAGACATGAATTCCTGAAGATTAATATCAATTTGCGTCAACTCATCTTTCGGAAGATTAAGATTCATTTTTCGATCTGCCAGCAGAATTCCCGGCATCTGGGGAGATAATTCTTCATACTGCCAATTCTGTGCATAAAATTGAAAATCTGTCCAGTCAGAGGGTTGTACAGAATAAATTTGAACATTCAACCATTCGTGATTGATCGCATGGAAAGAAAAAATTGGCTGACTGGAATGGGGATCTAACGTCACGAAATTACGATCGGGACCGATAATATCTTTTTCTGCAGCGCCGATTTTAAAAGTAACCCGTGTATCTTTTCCCAATTTTTGCCCGTAAATATCTTGCAGATCCGCAGATATGGTAGCCGTATAAATCGTTCTGCCTTTTGTCTGCCCTTGCAAATACACCACATTATTGAAGGTGGAGAAAGTCAATCCCGGAATTTCCGGTTCGAACCGGATCCATTCTTCTTTAAAAAGTTCCTGATCTAATTCATTGTTGAATTCCATCGTCAGCGGAGAGAATGGCGGACAGCTTTCATTATTCCAGTAGCAATAGTAATCGGATATCGCCAACGGTTCATAGGTTTTGAAGGAATAATTTTGTACTTCCTGGTTTACGAGAGGCCCCTCAGCGGAAGGTGTCCCGGGACCGACTATCAGGGAGTAATTTGATGACGACTCCAGGGGTTCATAGGGTCGAAATGCCAGCCATCGACCTTCTACGGCATTTTTCAAGTGTTCCTGAAGCTGCGAATCAGAAGTAATTTCGGCTTCATCAACCAAAGTAAGGGAAAAGGTTTTTGGAACAGTTCCCTCTCCTGCAGCGCTCTGCAGGGTAATGGTATTCAAAACAGAAGCCGGATCGATCTGTTGGTTAAAAGATAAATAGAAGATGGGCTCAAGAGACAGCGGCGTTTCCGGATTTGGCCAGATTTCTGTGATGGCGGGCGGCGGTGTCGTAAATGTCCAGGTCACATCCTTTTGGAGTTCCTGCCCCGAAACTGATTTGGTGCCTTTGGGAATCGTAACCTGGTATTCGGTTGCTTTTGGCAGCCTGTTGATCGATTCAGAATCGTATTGAAAGGTTAACGTTTTTGTGCCGAGCCACTGCCAGGTTCCGGGAAGATTCGGCTCGATCTTGACCGGAACTTCTTCAAATTCCAGATCCTGCAAAGTGGAAATTGCAACCATCGGCTGGTTGAATGTTATGCTGATAACAGGAGCTGTCTCAATTTCACCTTCCGGTGAATACCTTAACACTTCCAGCGGCTCGTTTCCTATCCCTTCAGGAACAGGCGTTACGGTAAGCGGCGGGAACGGTTCCTGGATTGTTGTTCCGATTGTTGGGGGCAGCAGACTTTCTTCAGGAAGTTTAAATTCCACAATTTCTGATCCGGAAGGCTCTAATTTTGGAAGTCTGTTTAGAATTTGATCGATCTCTTCTTGCTTCAGATAAACTCCAGTGGCGGGAGGTTCCACGGTAGTCACACGCGCTTGTGATTGCCCTTCGCTGAGTTCGATTTCCAAATGGAAAGGATTGTCAGCTGCAGTCTGATCTTCTGCCAGTGCTATGATTGTGATCGAAAAAAACCACAGGACAAAAAGTGTTAAACACCAAAGGATCGTACTTTTAACTGTCATATTGATATCCTCCAACAAAAATCAGGCGTTTTCAGTCTGTCAATTTTTAAATATTTTGATGAGTTTTCCTATAACTCCATTGTACATTTTTTTGTGTCGATTCAATCATTCGTATATTCCGTTACTGTTTTCATATCGAAGATTTCTGGGAGAGATGAAGTGTTGCGAAAATATTTGAAGAACCTTTCAAATAAAGCAAAAAAATGGATGTTGTAATGATTTTGTGCTCTACGCAAAATCATTACAACATCCATTTTTTGCTTCATATTTCGGAATTGCTGGATGTGTCCTCGTGGTTATAAAATCATGGATTTATGGCATTATGGAGTAGAAATGCTTATGAAACATCCACAGTATGAGTTCATTGTTTCATTTTCGCTTCTTGGGAATCCAGGGAATGAAGAACGGTGTATTCTTGATATATTCCTGATATTTCGGATTCTGTCCCATTGTTTTCTCAAGCAGTTTTGCCCCGGATACCCGAACTAGTAATGTCGTCATGATAATCGGGCTGAAAATTGTCCACCACCCGCCGGCAGCGCTTGCGATAGAAAAATATCCCCACCATTGCATGGAGTCACCAAAATAATTTGGATGGCGGGTATATCGCCAAACGCCTGTATCCAATATTTTGCCTTTATTTTGCGGATTGGCGCGGAATTTTGCCAGCTGAAAGTCGCCGGAAGCTTCAAAGAAAAATCCAATCATCCAGAAAATGACACCAAGAAAATCGAAGAAAATGAAATGGTTTGGTGAAGGATGAATTTGTGCAGCCAGAAGCGGAGTGGAGATGATGCAGAGAAGCAATCCCTGAAGCAAGAATACTTGAAAAAGACTCCGCCACCACCAGGTCTTTCCTGCGTCAGACCGAAATTTCTGATATCTGCTGTCTTCAGGTTTGCGGAAATTTCGAATAAAAATATGTGTTGCGAGACGCAATCCCCAAATTGTAGCAAGGATGGAAATGAGGAGTTTCCTTCCCTGAAAACCATTTGGCGTCAGGAAAAAATAAATCCAGACCGATAGTACAAATCCGGCTCCCCAAAAGATATCGACGATACTGGAATTTTTGATAAGAAGACTGATCACCCACAAAATAATCATGAGGACAAGGATTACAGCCAGGTTAATGCCGAAGATCGTTTGAATGGTCATCATCTCAGTCTCTATGTCTCTTTCTGCACACAAGCAAAACCTAAAACTCCCGATCCCAGGTGCGCTCCTAAAACCGGATTAACAATTCCAAACAGGATCTCCTTTTCAGGGAACAATCCTGTAACTCGGCTTTGAAGTAATTGAAGCTGATCTCTTGAGCCGGAATAGAGAAGGGCTAATTTTTCAAAAGGATTCAACGATTCGATTTTGTAAATCAAATGTTGAATGGCATTCTTTTTGGTGCGTTGCTTTTCAATACCCGAAATTCCCTGATGCATTTTCAGGATCGGTTTAATTTGCAGTAAATCTCCGATGGTTGAGACAAATCGGTTCATTCTCCCGCTCTTCCGCAAATATTTCATGGAATCTAATGCAGCCCATACATGGGTTCGTTGGATCTGATCTTCCAATACGGGTAAGATTTCTTTGACCGTTCGTCCTTCCTGGGCAAGCTGGGCAGCTTTTTGAACTAAAAAACCGGTTCCCATACTTAAGGATTGTGAATCCAGGACAGTCACTGGTACAACCAAAGTATCTTTTGCTGCTGATTGGGCAATATCCATTACGCCGCTTAATGAAGTCGAAATATGAATCGATAAAACTTCCGACGCCCCTTCATCATATAATGTTTGATACAGGGATCGGAATTTTGTCGGTGACGGCACTGCTGTTGTCGGGTAGTCTTCATAGAAAAGCATTTTTTCATAAAATTCTTCTCGACTGATGTCAATCCCATCCAGAAAATCATGATTTCCGATCCGAACATAAAGCGGCACCACACAGATTTTCAGGCTTTTTATGATTTCAACGGGCAGATCACAAGTACTGTCTGTTACGATACGTACAGTCATATTATTTCCTGATGATGAGAATAAGGCCAAAGACAATTTCTACTGCCAGACTGATCCAATTGGAGGAGACTGCTGATTTATCAACAAAAATGAACACGATTCTAACTGCTGCTATAGCCAAATAACCTAAACCAAGGATGCGATATCCATCTTCTCCAAACAGGAATGGTGCAACACCCAACGCAATGAATAACGCACCAAAGATCGATCGAATTTCCGTTATACCACGTGGTCCACTGGCAATTATTCCGGTGAAGTTATCGATTGCGGTTGGTTTAATTAGTGAAAACAATCCTGTCGCAGCAGTGCCGATGGCTGCAATACCTTTTAATATCATGAGCAGATTCATTGAGATTCTCCTTTTTTTATGTTGAAATTTATACAAATAAAAAAATTTCCCTGATTTTGGATTACTGTTTTCACTTTTACCGATTTCTTATTGGTAAGGGCAGTCCTTTAACAAAAACAATAACCATAATGTTTTCATAATTTATGTTAATCGATCTGGAATTAACCGTCAATATAATGTTTGTAAAATATAGACAAAAATATGACAAGATTCATCATGGTAATAATGCGTTAAATTACCTGTCGAATGCGAGGAATTACTGGTTTGATGAATTACACGCGCCGTGTTTTATAGATGACGAAAGATAAAAAAGCAGAAAATATATTGACAAAACATAGACAAAAAGGTAAACTAAGGAACGACAGGAAAAAATAATATGATCAATCGTGTTCCGCTATTTAATCTCAATGCAGTCCTGAAAGAAACCGGTTTGACAGCCGATGTCTTGCGCATTTGGGAGAAACGGTATCAATTGCCTGCTCCTGAACGTTCCAAGGGAGGGCAGCGACTATACTCACAATATGATATCGAGACAATCAAATGGCTTCAGAATCGAATACGTGAAGGAATTCGAATCGGGCGTGCTGCCGAAATTTGGAAAGAATTCGTGAAAAATGGCAACGATCCGTTGACAGTCGTGATTTCGAAATCTCCTATAGAAAATTCAACATCTGATCATGAAAATTCAATGGATGACTTGAGGGCACAATGGTTGGATTATTGCTTAAAATTCGATGAGGTAATGGCTGACGAAGTTCTTAAAAAAGCTTTTGCTCTCGGTTCGATTGAAAGTGTATGTTCCAATGTTTTACAAAAAGGTTTGAATTTTGTCGGAACGCAGTGGTATCAGGGAACGATTTCAGTTCAGCAGGAACATTTTATTGCAGCATTGGTAATTCGTCATCTCGAGACACTGATTTCAATTCTTCCCTCATCGTCACGTTCTGAAACAATCTTGCTGGGATGCCCCGAAGGTGAGCGCCATTCGATTCCTATCTTGATGTTGAATCTATTCCTCCGAAGAGAAGGATATAAAACCGTGTTTTTGGGCGCTGGTATTCCAACGAGCGAGTTGTTGAATGCAGTAAAAATAATTCAACCAAACCTGGTGATTTTATCAGCTCAGCAATTTCATACGGCCGCGACGCTTCAGACCGCAGCCAGTATCTTCCTGAAAAATTCCACGCCACTGGCTTATGGTGGCGGCATTTTCGTAGATATACCGGAATTGTGTTCTCGGATTCCGGCTTATTATCTTTCAGATGATTTATTGGAAAGCATCAAACGTGTTAATATGTATTTCACTGCACCTCAACAAATCCCAACTGTTTTTCAAGTTGACGAAGCTTATCGACAGGTGAATGAACTTTATCAGCGTTCTCGGAGACAAATTGAACTATCTGTGATCCAGCAATTTGAGAAAGAAACATTGTTGATGCCTGTTCTTGAATCAGCGAATTTTCGTTTTTATCAGCAAATTTCTTCTGCACTTCAATTTGGAGATATGAATTTCTTAAAAAGAGATTTGGAATGGCTTTTGGGCATGATGTCTTATGCTCGAAAGGAAAATACACCAGGCAATGCGATTCTTGTTGAAGAAACTGTTTTAAATAATTGGATGTTGGATGAGTCTAAGCAGATCCTTCGTGAAAAGCAATCTTCTGATTATGTGTTGAAATTTGTCATTGCATATTCAAATGCTATTGCAGTTTACATGGGCAGTTCGGGAAAAATAATTACCGATTTTCTCAAAAGTTTCTTGATCACAAAACATTATTACCCTTTGCAATAAGGAGAGGTTATGAACAGAAATCAGCAACTTACGTTTTCATCCAAAGCTCCGGATTTAACGTTGTTTGATACCAATGGTCAACCGGTTTTTCTCTCGGATTTTTGGAAAAACCGACCGTTATTATTGGTTTTTTCACGCCATTTTGGATGCACACAATGCAAAGAAATGCTGCAAAAATTTTATGCAGAAAAAGAAAGAATCAATCAAGCAGGATTAAATCTTGTGATTGTTTTACAAGGAACCATCGAAGCATCAGCAGAATTTGCTGCTCAATTTGCTCCAGGTATCCGGTGTCTTGCCGATCCGGAGCGAAAAGCATACAAAGCTTATGGATTGCAGCGCGGAAATATCTTCCAGACATTTCTTAACATTAAAGTCTGGAGAGCAATAAGAGAATCACGTAAAAAGGGTTTTAAGGTGGAACCGCCTCCGGCAGGGCAGGATTCGATGCAAATGTCCGGAATATTTATCATCAGCAGAGAAGGAAAAATCGAATTACCATATTACTTTGACCACATTGCTGATCATCCGGCAATTGATCTGTTGCTGCATGGCGTTCTTTTTACACGCTGGGATCAGCCATTTGAAGGCCCCATTGGCCAGTTTGCTTCAAAAGATCAGGAGTAGAAAATATGAAAAAAATGTCCATTGCTGCCTATCTGGCTGTAAAAGAAATTTGGAAATTTCGCGGCCGTTTTTTGTTGGTCAGTCTGGTGATTGGTTTAATTACACTTCTGGTTTTGTTTATCGCTGCACTGGGTGAAGGATTGGGTAATGGAAACCGGGAATATCTTTCCAAGCTTGACGGTGAACTGATTGTTTACCAGGCGAAATCTGATTTCTTAATTCCTGCCAGTCGATTGGATCTGAATCGTTTCTCTGAGATCAAAAATGTAGAGGGAATATCTGATGTCGGATTATTGGGAACGGCAAACAGTCAATTATTGTTATCCGGTGACGATAATTTTCTGAAAACTGCATTGCTGGGAGTTGAACCGGGTCACGTGGGCGAACCAAAAGTAATCGAAGGCAGCCAATTAAGTGCTGCTGATGCTGATGAAGTTATTTTGGATCGAAATGTGATTCTTCGAAGCAATATTCAACTTGGAGATACCATCACCATCCGGGTAACACAAGGTACTGAGGATCAAGTTTTCACGCTGAAGGTAGTCGGTATAACGGATGGACAGCAGTATGCGCTGCAGCCATCGCTGTTCGTTCCATTTTTTACCTGGGATCGTATTCGACCAAAATCACAGGCTGAGATCAATTTTTCTGATCCTGTCGCAAATGTTTTCATTGTCAAAGTGGATCAACCGGAAAATGTAGAAATAATCCGTGACAGAATCGAAGAAAAAATCGAAAATGTTGAAACTGCAACCCGGAAAGAAGCGATACAAGCGCTGCCAGGATATTCCGCACAGCAAAGCACTTTAAACACACAGGGTGGATTTACTTTATTCATTGGTATCCTGGTGATCGGGGGGTTCTTCCAAATCCAGGTGTTGCAAAAAATTTCGCAAATCGGTGTCTTGAAAGCGATCGGATCAGCAAATTCGGTTGTAGCATGGGCTTCCATTATTCAGATTACACTGATTACAATGATTGGGGTAGCGATTGGTGCCGGATTGACCTTTTTATTCTCATTATTTTTTCCACCTCAGGTACCGATTGTTTTCAATGGTACGACGACAGCTATTGCAATCATTGCGCTGTTGCTGATTGGACCTCTGGGCGGATTGGTGTCCATTCGATATGCAGTGCGGATTGAACCACTGAAAGCTTTGGGATTATCTTCATAACAGGGATCTTAGGATGACAACAATGAATGCATTAGAAACAAAATCGGTAATTAAAACTTATCAAAGCGATTCAGGTGTGATTTCTGCAGTGGATGATGTGTCACTGAATGTGGCTTCTGGTGAATTTGTCGCTCTCGTCGGTCCCAGCGGTTCCGGAAAAACCACCATGTTGTCCATTCTTGCCGCGTTATTGAAACCAACTTCCGGGCAAGTGTTGATCGATGGGGTTGATCTCTCCAGTCTGGATGATTTTCAGCGGGTCAATATGCGCAGAGAGAAAATTGGTTTTACCTTTCAAGCCAACAATTTGGTACCTTATCTCAGTGCCGTAGAAAATGTCGAATTAATGCTGCGCTTGAATAACAAATTGGATAAAGCTGGAAAATTGCGGGCACGAGAATTGTTGGCGCGTCTTGGTTTGGGGGAACGATTGAACAACTACCCTGGCCAAATGTCCGGCGGACAACAGCAGCGCGTTGCGATTGCCCGAGCTTTGATCCACAATCCGAGCCTGGTGTTGGCCGATGAACCAACTGCCAGTCTGGATACGGAACGTGCCTATCAGGTTGTGGAAACCTTTGCGAGTTTGATACACGAACAGAATCGAGCCGGGATTATGGTCACACATGATTTAAGGATGTGTGAATTTGTTGATCGTGTTCTGATCATGGAAGATGGAAAATTAACCAAAATTCTTAAAGATCGAGCTGATATTCGGAAATTATCATCAGCTCGAAATTAAATAAAAAGAGTCTGACTTTTTTCTGATTTTCGAAAAAAGCCAGACTATTTTCTTATATATGATCCGGATTTCGAAAGTCCATTTTTCGACGTTCCAGCTGAATGATCGATAACGTCTAAACTACCGTCGGGACTTCCGGGTTATTGTTGGCAAAATTCTGCAGGATGACCAACGGTTCGTAGCTGCCCGTATTTTTAATCTCGATGCCTTTCTTTGCAGCGTCTTCCGAAACAAAAAATTCATCGCCGGAAATTTGGTCGTATCGCAAAAGGCCGGGTGCTTCACATTCAAAAGCGCCAAATCGACCGTGTCAGATTGATCAGGTGTTGTCGATGCGCCTTGAAAAACTTGATGTTCTACTTATCGAAAAATGCGTAAACCTGCGGAGAATTGTCAATAATCGAAGTGATTATGACATAACATCATTTTGAAAACAGAATTGGCTTATTTCCCAGTTTTATCATTTGGAATCCCATTTTCTCTTTTTCTCTCTCTGTCAAAAAGCATGTTCTTATTTCGAATTGCTGGATACTCGCATTAAGTATATAATTTTATATACTATTGAATAAATTCGTGTTTTATATACAGAAGTTAATAATCAGATTCTAACTATTCAAAAATAAAGTCAACACCAAATCATTATCATTGACAAGGATAAATCAGTTTCATCATAAAAAATGTCCGAAGTGTTCCATTAATTCACAAGACATTTATTCTTTTTATGATTGTCCTTTCTTGATGAGCGCTTCGTTAATATTTGTGCATTTTTTCTGCTGATAGTGACGGACCCAATTAAACCAATCAGGAGGACGATTATGTTTCGTAAATTTATCAAACTCATTATTACCAATATTTTATTTCTCTCTGCTTGCACTCCTCAAGCTCCTATTCAACCAGTGGTTGAAAGCACTTCCACAATAGGAAATAAACTCGAAACACAAAGGCCAAGCAATGACAGCTTGACTCCCACCGGTTTTTATTGGCCGACTGGTACAGACAACTGGGTAACAGGGGGACCATACATGGGCCAAGCCTGTAAGCCTCCCTACACTTATGACGCCGGTCCCGGAACTTATCATATAGGCTGGGACATCATGCAGGATGAAAATACATCGGTTCGCGCAATTGCAGATGGGCAAGTGGATTGGGTTAGCACAGGTGGCTGGGCAGACGATGATTACAGCACTGCTACACCCCAGGTGGATCAAAACGTAGCATTAGTTATTAAACACAAACTCAATGACGGCACCTCCTTCTTTGCAGTTTATGGACATATCCGCACTGATTTGATGCAAAACGCTACCGTCACAGCAGGAGAGGCTATTGGAACGATTGGCCCCTGGAAATACGGCACTCACCTGCATTTTGGGATTTATGAAAGCGCCATAATGCCGACCAAACATGGTCGCCTTCCCTGCCCAGCGTTAGGAGATGCCTTCGAAGCGAGCATGCTTGATGAAAAACAGTGGCGGAATCCCTATGTGTGGATCACTACAAAATATCCGGGTAATTACCTGGAGAATACGGCAAGTTCCAACAGCGTTGCATCTTTTGGAGCTCTAGCGCAATCCATAACTTCAAACCAATTACACGGCAAAATAGTTTTTGTTGCAAGTAAAACAGTCAAGCCCAATTCTCTTGAAATATTAGACCTTGATAGCAATCAAAGAAGGCAAATTGCTCATGGAAATGAGTACCTTGGTCCCACTTTCTCACCTGATGGTACCAAAATAGCATATTACACAACAAATTCAGGATTAGGCGAAATTAATATATATGATGAAACCGACCAATCCACCAAGCAGATTGTTAAGCTTGATGTTGTGGATTCAAGATCGCCATTGGAAGGGGGTGGTTTTTCTTATTCAATTGCCTGGTCCCCCGACGGTCAACGAATCGCTTTTCTTATACCGGATTCCATACTGATAAGCGATATCGAGGGAAAAGAAGTAAGAAAAATCGCAAAGGCAATAGTCCCGGGTTCTCTCTCCTGGTCATTAGATGGAAGCAAAATTCTTTTTTCTGCTAGTAAACCTGAAGAACCGCAAAAAGCCATGGGTGCAATTTTTCTTCTCAACATTGAGGATGGAAAAATTGAGAAGTTTATCGAGGATGATAATTACCATTCACGGGATGTTGAATATTCTCCTGATGGTCTTCAAATCATATATAACACGAGTAAAAAGGATGGAACATCACACGGAGAATTACACTATTATGTAATGGATTTACAAAGCGGCGTAGTTAAGGAGATACTTGGGGCAGATTATTTATATAATCCGCATTGGGCTTCATCACATGAAATTTTATTTGAAAAAGTGGATTTAGGCGGATCGGGTATCTCAGCCATTAATCTTATTTCGAACGAAATCTATTCAGTCATTCAACCCCCACTAATTGATGGTGGGTTTGATTACTACTCAGCAAATCAATAATTCTATTCCATTTCACAAAGGATGTAACAAAACAGCAATTCGAAAAGGGTTCTTCCTAATTTCGTATTGCTGCTAACGATTCCGGGAACTTCAAGCATAAGCCGCTGGATAACAGGCTTGCGGTTCGTAAGTAAGCGATCAATAATCCAACGTCATCTAAGAACGGAAGATATCTACTTTAGGGCGCAATTTTGTTGGATGAAATTATTCCAAGGCATTAATGATTCAATGTCTTCGTGAGATGGATTTTCTTCGAGCATCGGGAGTTCTGTAAGCAAGCGAAGAAGATAGCTGTATGGATTAAGCCTATTTGCCTTAGCAGTTTCCACAATGGAATACACCACAGCACTGGCTGTAGCACCATTAGGCGTATCACTGAAAAGCCAGCCTTTTCTACCGATCACAAAAGGACGAATAGCATTCTCGACTTGATTGTTACTGATATCAATTTCGCCATGGTCAATAAAAGTTTCGAGGTAAGCTTTTTGATTCAGAGAATATCTGACAGCATCAGCAAGTTTGCTGCCATTGTCTGGAATGAAAGACTGCAACCATAACCAGAATTCATCTAAAATTGGCTTGCTTTCTCTTTTTCTTGCTTTACGTCTGTCATCATTCGAAAGATTTACAAAACATTTTTCCAATTCAAACAGTTTATTGCAATATTCAAAACCAACAACAGCTTTAGAATTCTTTGCAGTAGCTCCATTCGGCATTGCATCATGCCAATACCGGCGGAGATGTGCCCAACATCCTGCTCTGGTTACACCTTCCAATTTATTGTATCCGCTGTAACCGTCAGTGATTAATATTCCATGGTATCCATCCAGAAAGTCTTTTGCACAATCTCCCTTCCGGGAATCATGATAATCGAAAATCCGTATCGGATGAGTTCCCCGGACTGCCGAGGCATAGACCCACATCTCAGATTTCGATGTCGCTGCCTTCCCAGGCTCTTTTAAGACTTGAACCGTCGTCTCATCAGCGTGTATAGCTTTTTCTTTCAGCAATGACTCTTTCATCGCATCATAAATTGGCATCAACCAATTTTGTGTCGAAGTAATTACCCAGTTTGCCAACGTATTTCGTGGAATGTTTATACCTAAACGCTTCCATTCCTGTTCCTGGCGATAGAGCGGCATACCTTCAACGTACTTACTGGTCATCACGTCTGCCACACTTGATGGCGATGCAAGACTGTTCTTCATAACAGGCGGAACTACTTTTGCCTCTATAAAATGTTTTTTCCCTGTGGCTTCATCTACATCAAGACTTACATAGACATTAGTATAGAAATCGACCAATGAAAAACTTTTTGGAACGATAATCATCTCAGTACGAATACGCTTTTTAGCAACAAATTTGTATGGTCGCCCGAATTTGTCTATTCGCTGTTCAAGAGGTACGTCATATACAACTTCTGTCCGAGGCAGATCTTTGCAGATTTCTTCCCGGGTTCGTTTCTTTTTCCGTTCATGTCCCTTGACTAAAGTGACAAATGTTTCCGGGGTCGGTTCTGGTGATTTTTCGTCTTGCTCTTGTTCAGCTTCATTAAACAGAGATGGCTGACACTGGTTATCAGCGATGACGTACTTGCTTTTCTCACTGTGCTGACCGAATCGATTCCGTTGAAAGTTGAGTAATATCTGATTCAATCGTTCAATTTCGTGATCTTTCGTATTGAGTTGCTGTAGAAATATATCAATGACCTCTGGCGAAGTTCCCGGATATTTTTTAAGGATTTCCCTTTCCAGTGTGGTCTTTTCCATGAGGTAATTATCTCACAATACGAGTAATTTTCACGGAATATATGTCCTTTTTATGCCTCAATTACTCTTGAACTTTATTCTTCTAAAACAGATCTCTTTGCTTCGTCTTTTGAATTGATCTTGCCTGATAAATCGACAGACCATCCATCAGCCAACGGAACTCTTGCGGCGTGATCTGTTTCAGCTCTTCCGCGTTACGAGGCCATTGAAACCGGCTGTCTGCCAGTCGTTTATATAGCAGAACATATCCTGTACCGTCCCAGAATAATCCTTTGAAGCGATCGGATTTCCGGCCACAGAATAAAAACAGGCTGTCTTCTTCCAACGCTTGCCCATATTTATTTTTTACAATCACGGCAAGACCATCGATGCCTTTTCGGATGTCCGTGTAGCCGGTTGCCACGTAAAAATGATTCATATTCTCCAATAGCTTTAGCATATTTCTTTTATCGCTTTCAGCACGGATATGATATCCGTTGGTTCCGCCCCGGCCGGGATGTCCAGGATGTAACTCATATATTGGATCTGAATTCCACGCTCACTTTTTTCTTTTTTCTTCGGAAGTTCAACTCGGACGATGGCTTCATCCTGGTTTTCGTTTTCAGCTACAGCAAGTTCCAGCGCCGCTTTTCGCACTTTTTTCAACCAATAATAATAGACATGCTCTTTTATCTCATGCCGGGCACACCACACTTTGATTGTCAAACCACTTTCATGGCAACTTTTGACAGCGGTGGCCATCTCTTGTATTCGGTAGGTTCTTTTTGCCTCTTTTATCTCCATTCGTTTTCCTCTCGCTTGAAAAACTCGGATTACAGTTTTTCGAGTTTTTCTAGATGTTTTTACTGATGAGAGGATTATCCGTTATTGATCAGAGGTTTTCAATCCGTCTTCTTATTGATCGCTTACGTTCGTAAAGCGTGAGAACTATCTTACCCAAAAATCCACTATTCCTCTGGAGCGCCTTCGTAATTTCTGGTATTCTGCTTCATTCAGGAATGCAGCGGTATTCAGATTGTTTGTCATCTCAAAATCTGACCTGAATTTTTCCAAATCTTGAAGATCTTTCTCGTATGCTCTCGCCAAAATAATGAATTGATCCTTGATGGCAAACCCGCTGTTTTTTCATTTATAAAACAGCGGGCTCAGGAATTGCTGGTGAGTCGAAAAATCAATTGCGGCTCAATATTTCGAAAGACCGGTCGAAATTTCAAATTACTGATTCTAATCGGCAAAATTCACATAACTTTTTAGCTTTACAAAATTGTAAAAATGATCCATAGAGGAATTTATTACATTCCTCTACGGAAACTAATGATTTCCGATTCTTTTCGGTAATCTTATTTTTGCGACTTTCGGCTACTTTCCATTTTATGATCGATATGAGCGGACGAAACCTTAAGATCCGCCAGTATAAAAGATAGCTCTTATGTATTCTATGTTTTTACAACAATTCTAAAAGAATTGATAAGCGAAGCTTCGATCTATTCAACAACCTCAGTAGTATGAATTTTGTATAACACATTCGAATCGAATTTTGGAATTAAATACAATTCCTCGGGTAAGGATTCATCGATTTCCGCATAAACAAATTTAATTTCTTTTTCAATTTCCTGTAATGGAGCCAATGAAAGATCTATCCATTCATTCCAATAGATCCTGTCTTTTTCTTCATTGTTCTTTAGATCATAAAGTTGAAAATAATCCTCAAAAACAAAAGATCTTTGTTTTGTCTTATCCAAATTCTTCACCTTAATCACTGATTGTATTTCTTCTTGATCTGAGTCTACAAGAAAATCATTGCTTAAGTCTATCTGATAATCATCAACAGTGAAAGAATTTGTAACATCATCCAGTATTTCTCTTTTTATTTCAGGAATATTTGGTTCCATATTTTCAGAAATCTTTATTTGTAGGTTGATTCCTGGAAAAACAAGACTCTGATAATTCATTGCCTCAGGAATTGCAAAATAAAAATAATTGGGTTGATAATTATTAAAACCAATAACGGGAATTGGAATCCCCTCATATAGGTTTTCATTGTGAAAATCCTGCTCCACTCCGAATTGAGCTGGATAATCCACACCAGCATCAGTCGTTACAAATAACAAAATTTCCGATTCTGGTTTAAGTGGTGCTAATAAATCATCATGAGATAAATATTCTCCAATCATTTTAATTCTATCAAAAATAGTCTTGAAAATATTAGGATAATCATCAAGTTCATAAATATCCTGATCCGCTCTGATCCAAAAATTACACTTAATGTCTTTCCATCCTTCAGGAGAAAAGTCAAGATAAAAGTCAAGATCAGTTTGTTCACAATTGATAATTCCCAGATCTATATTTACTTCGTCATAGGATATTACTCCATCAATTCTCTCTTTGGCCATTCCTGTTTCGGAACTGAAAAAAAGAAAAAATACAAGACAAGCAGTAATGCTTACAATAATTTTCAAGTTATGATTCTTCATGATTCACTCCTTCGATGTTTGGTTTTCGTATAATGAACATACTCTACATTCATTATTTATTTGGGACAAACGATTATTTTAAGTCTTGATAAAAGGATTTTGCATTCTTCCGAGATTCCGTGATCAATAAGATGTTCCTTGTTTACGGTTTCGATCCATCCGGACAAGGTTGTATTTCCCAAGCATTTTTTACACTTTCAATTTCTAACACTTCGTAAGAAGGTGTCAATGCTCCTGAAACCGTCCACCCGTCTTCCTCTTTTAAGAACATGAAACTAAATGCATCGATAATTACCGGGTTTACTCCCAAATAACTTTTTAAATTGAGGAGTCCAATTCTTAAACCATATCGTTAATCAGTTTTTAGAGAAATTGCGTAAGCGGTCAATAAGTAGACTTATTGACCGCTTACGTTTTATTTAATCGATGATTTTTCAACAATTGAAATAGAATGATAAGAAAAATTGAATGTTAATCAACTCTAAATTTAATTTTATAGAATTTATTTGAATCAGATTTATCGATTAGAAATATCTCATCAGATTTCCTAACCAATTCAATGGTAAAATCAAGAACTCTTTCCTCTTCCTGTAATGGGGCTAAATTATAATCAGGGTCTTTCATTTCGAATTGACTATTTGCTCTTAGGTGATAAAAGCTATATAATTTACCAATATTAAATTTTTTTTGTTGGGTCATATCCAAGTTTTTTACTTTTATGAGTGAATTGAACTTATAATAGTTTTCACCTTCAGGAATGACAACCCAATCGTTGGAAAGTTCGATTTGAATGTCATCAATAATGATACTATCAGGAACACCATCCAGTATTTCTCTTTTGATTTCAGGAATATTCGGTTCCATATTTTCAGAAATACTAATTTGTAGGTTGATACCTGGAAAAACAAGACTCTGATAATTCATTGCCTCAGGAATTGTAAAATAAAAAGATAAGGTTTGTGAATAATAATCATTTGGATAAATTGCGGGAATTGGTATCCCCCCATATTTGTTAATTGTATCAGAATAATCAAGATCATTTTTTTCGATACGGACTGTATAATTCACACCAGCATCAGTCGTAACAAACATCCACGTTTTCGATGCTGGATCATGGGGTTCTAAATATGAAACAAAAAGCTCATAATCAATTTCACCAAATACACTTCTAAAAATATCTTCTTTATCAACTGTCAAATCTTTATCTGGTCTGATCCAAAAATAACACTTTATGTCTTTCCAACCTTCAGGAGAAAAGTCAAGATCATCCTTTTCACAATTAATAATTCCCAGATCAATATTTACTCCGTTATACGGTATTACCATATCAATTCTTTCTTTGGCCATTCCTGTTTCGGAACCTAAAAAAAGAAAAAATACAAGACAAGCAGTGATGCTTACAATAATTTTCAAGCTATGATTCTTCATGATTCACTCCTTCGATTTTTGGTTTTCTTATAATGAACTTATTCCACGTCCATTATTTATTTGGGACAAACGTTTTTCTTAAAGACTTGATAAAAGGATTTTGCATTCTTCCGAGATTCCGTGATCAATAAGATGTTCCTTGTTTACGGTTTCGATCCATCCAGACAAGGTTGTATTTCGCAAGCTTTTCTTACACTTTCATTTTCTAACACTTCGTAAGAAGGTGTCAATGCTCCTGAAACCGTCCACCCATCTTCCTCTTTTAAAAATATGAAACTAAATGCATCGATAATTTGCGGGTGGACTCCCCAATACCAGCTAAATGGAGAATTCCAATTCTTAAACCATATCGTCAATCGGTTCTTAGAGAAATTGCGTAAGCGGTCAAATAAATAGACGGATTGACCGCTTACGTTCTATTTAATCGATGATTTTTCAACAATTGAAATGGATTGATTGATAAAAAAAATTTAATGCAAATAATCAACTCTATATTTAATTTTATAGAATTTATTTGAATCAAATTTTGCGATTAGAAATATATCATCAGAATCCGTACCCAATTTAATGGTAAAATCAAGAACTCTTTCCTCTTCCTGTAATGGGGCTAAATAAAAATAAGGTTTATTGATTTCGCATTGACTATTTGTTCTTAAGTTATAAATTCCAAAATATTGGCTAATATTAAATTCTTTTTGTTGGGTCCTATCCAAGTTTTTTACTTTTATAAGTGAATTTAACTTATACCAACTACCTTCAGAAATGACAACCCAATCGCTGGAAAAGTCGATCTGAATGTCATCAATAATGATACTTTCAGGAAAACCATTCAATATTTCTCTGTTGAAATTAGGAGTATTCAGTTCCATATCATAGGATATCATAATTTCTTTGTTAATTTTAGGAAAAACAAGACTCTGAAAATTCATCGCCTCTGGAATTGTAAAATAAAAATATCCAAGTTGAAAATCTTTATCAAAAAGAGAGGGTATTGGTATTCCTTTATACATATTGAAGGTAAAATTAAAGTATTCGTATTCAATTAAGGCAGGATAATCTACACCAGCATCAGTTGTTACATAAAACAAATTATCTTTTGATTCTGAATCAATAGGTTTAAGATATGAGTTATCAACCACATCACCAAGACCATTTGTAATGTCATATAGGTAAGAAATAAGCATGTCGTCTTTTTGATCTTCTCTTATCCAAAAATAACACAAAGAATCTTTCCAACCTTCAGGAGAAAAGTCAAAATCAGCCTTTTCACAATTCCAAATTCCCAAGTCAAAGTTTACTTCGTTATAGGATGTTTCTCCATCAATTCTCTCTTTGGCCATTCCTGTTTCGGAACCGAAAAAAAGAAAAAATACAAGACAAGCAGCGATGCTTACAATAATTTTCAAGCTTTGATTCTTCATGATTCACTCCTTCGATGTTTGGTTTTCAAATAATGAACATACTCTACATTCATTATTTGTTTGGGACAAACGTTTTTTCTTAAAGTCTTGATAAAAAATTTTTCATTCTTCCGAGATTCCGTGATCAATAAGATGTTCCTTGTTTACGGTTTCGATCCATCCGGACAAGGTTGTATTTCCCAAGCTTTTCTTACACTTTCAATTTCTAACACTTCGTAAGAAGGTGTCAATGCTCCTGAAACCGTCCACCCGTCTTCCTCTTTTAAAAATATGAAACTAAATGCATCGATAATTTGCGGGTGGACTCCCCAATACCATTTAAATGGAGGACTCCAGTTTTTAAACCACATCGTTAATATGTTCGCAGTCGTCGAAATAGCAACACATTCAGGTGGGTTCGTTAATCTGGATTGAATGTCATCCAGGAATGTTTTTTTACTGAGAACGATAAAATTATGAGTGCCTATCGTGTTTATTGCAACCGTTGCATTTTTAATAATTTCTTCAAGAACTGAAATGTCATTGTTATATAGACCATATACAATCCATGACGCTAATTCATCGAAAGTCTTAATACGATTCAAGTTTTGCGATTTTTCCGGATATTTTGTAGTGATCCACACAATTGGATCAACACTTCCATTCATATCATATGATTCTCCAGATTTTGGACAAGGCATCATTCCAAGTTGTTTTAGATTTGGTATTATAACCCCATCAAATATGGATAGATGGAGGTGAGGCGGATCGTAATCTCCGATCGTACCGATGGGTTTTGTGACTTTAACTTCATCGTTCTGTTTCAATTCGGTCTTGATATGGCCATAAACTGCAATAAAATTTTTTCCATCGCTTAGCTGATGAAGGATTAAAAGTGCAACATTACCATTTCCCCAACCTTTTTTGCTTATAGAAATTACTTTCCCGTCTGCTATTGGATAAACAGGATCCTTTACCTCAGCATCTATATCGACACCGATATGGTATTGCGTCGAGATATACTCTTCTTTACCCTTACATCCGCTTGAATTGTATTTGTTTAGTATTTTCGGTTCAGAGCCTGTTGGCCAATAAAAGCCGGTTTCTGTCATTTTTGCATCGCGAAATCCAGTATTAAGTATGGTAATTAGCAAAAACAAAATGAATTGCATTCTTCTTTCCATAAATCTCCTTCTTGATTCTCAAAAAAATTGAATAGAATGTTCGATTTTTTGAAACAATTAATTACGTACGATACATGGTAATTTTGCAATTTATTAATTTGGTCAGAATTAAGGATCTAATTTCATTTGATAATGAAATAATTAGCACTGGATACTATTCGAATCCGAAAATATTATATTATGTTTATTCTGTAACAATTAATCCATTATTGTTATAACATAAGAGGGATCAAATTGTAAACATATTGAAAAGAATATAATAATCATAAAAATTTCATAAAAAATTCGCAGAAATGTGACATTATCAAATACTAAGAATAATCAAATATCACACTTGTTACTATGAAATCGATAATTGTTGCAAAAAAATTGATGATATTGTAAGCATCAGCGACCCAATTTGGACCACGTTCAATTTACCCAGCTCAACTTGAAAAAAAAAGAACGATATTATAAAATTTGGGAGAGCGATTAAGCAACAATATCCGCTAAATGTCCGGCGGACAGCACAGATATTCGAACGATATCATCAGCGCGTAATTAAATAAAAAGAGTTTGTCTTTCTTCGACCTTTCGATAAAGACAAACTCTTTTTTGTGCATGATGAGAATTTTGAAATCTCTATTTTTCGACGTTCCAGCCGAAAAATGGGACTGTGTCTAAACTACAGCCGGCACTTCCGGGTTATTGTTGGCAAAATTTTGCAGAATAACCAGTGGTTCGTAGCTGCCCGTATTTTTAATCTCGATGCCTTTCTTTGCAGCATCTTCCGAAACAAAAAATTCATCGCCGGAAATTTGGTCGTATCGCAAAAGGCCGGGCGCTTCACATTCAAAAGCGCCAAATCGACCATGTCCCTGGACGACCAGCGCGCAATAACACGCCTGGTCATGCAGCGTAACCAATGCACCAGGTTGTATGGTAACTTCTTTCGCCGCGATCCACTCATTGGCGTAGGCAACCCATTTTTCGCTCATGCCTTTTTGTTTTTCCGGCAGGGACTTCGGAGGGCGGAAGTATTTTTGTTTGTAATCCGGCCGGGTGCTCTCTTCCCAGTCGATTTGAGCAAAGAGACTTTCAATGTTGTCTTTTTCGGATTCCGGCTGGCAGTCTGTGAGCAGATTATGCGGATTGATTTCACCCATGGTGACATTTTCCATAATCGTGTTGACATCACTGTTCCATTGCGGTTCGTACGTAACCACAGAAGCCGGCGCATGAATAACTCCAGCCGGTGTGTACCAGCCGGTTCCCAGTTTGACGCGGTAAGCTCGTGACAGCTCGGTAATTCGGGTATCGAATTTATCGTAGTTGCGGATGCAGTTGATGACTTCTTCTTTGGTCACGGACGGATCAAATCCAAAATAGGTCAGCGGGAAACGCCCCAGATAGGCATTGTATTGAACCGGGAAGTAATATGCTTCGGGTTTTCCATGGCGACCGATTTTATTTGCTTTTTCTTCTGTCAGATGCAGATGATGGAACAATGGTTTGTCGTAATCATAAAGCTTGGCAAAGGTTGGCCAGGTACCATAGCGATCAAACAGACCTTTACCAATCACTTCTGCGCCAAGTTCTTCAACCACATCGGCAAACAGAATTTTTTCATGTCCGGATTCATCTGCAAGTACGAAACTCATTCCTTCTGTCGGTCCGGTTTTCGGACCATTCAAAGCGACTGTCACCGATCCAAGCCAGCGTTCGCTGATGCCTCCGCGATCCATCCCAAAGGCAAAATAATCATCCGGGTGTAATCGAATTCTGCGACCTGGTTCATTAAAGCCTCTTGGAACCCAGGTTGGAGTGAGATGTAACACTCCTTTTCCATTTTGAAATGTTTCGCGTATCTTTTCTTTTATCATGATCAATCCTCCTTTTTACTGTTATAGAATCGGGCTTTCTTCAGTAATTCGAAATTTGAACGAACCTTTTGAATCAATCGAGAAAACTCGTTGTTGTGTTGTTTTTGCGCTACGCGCAAAAACAACACAACAACGAATCATTATCCCCATATTTCGAATTGCTGGGCTTTCTTCCGTCATGTAGGAACAGTTTTAAAAAATACATCAACCGCTATAAGGAATAAAATTTCGCTTTATCTGCATCGTCAAATAATTTGATTTTATGGGTGACAACTTCTTTCATCGCTTTAATACTGTCCTGATAGAGCTCAAATGGTTCCCGAACCTTCGGGTCTGCAGAAAGTGTTTTCCGAAGCTGTTGATAGAAGGCATCTTTGATATCAGAGGAGATGTTGATTTTATTAATGCCGCGTTTGACGCTTTCCGCGATTTCATCATCCGGATTGGCGGAGCCGCCGTGAAGCACCAATGGAATATTAACTTTTGCCTTGATTTCACTGAGAAGATCCAGCTTCAGTTCCGGTTTGAAACCTTTCGGATAAATTCCATGCGCTGTACCAATTGCAATTGCCAGGCAATCAATTCCGGTTTCCTGGACGAATTTTACTGCATCATCCGGGCGTGTATAAATAATTTCGCCGGTACCGCCTTCTTTGTCGTTGCCGCAAGTGCCGATCGTTCCAAGTTCTGCTTCCACAGAAATACCTAATGGATGAGCGATTTCTGCCACTTTTTTGGAAATAGCCACGTTATCCTCAAAGCAATAATGGGAAGCATCGATCATCACTGAAGTGAATCCGGTGCGGATGGCTCGATAAACCTGTTCCAGGGTAGATCCATGGTCTAAATGGATCGTGACCGGAATTGTAGCATGATTGGCAGCCGATTTAACACTTTCCAGGAAAAAATCACCCTGAAATTCAAGCTCTGACGGGTGAATTGCCAGGATAACCGGAGCGCGCAATTCTTCACAAGTTTCCAGAACTGCTTTTAGTATTTGTCCAGTTCCGATATTAAATGCCGGAACTGCAAAATTGTGGTCATTTGCAACTTTTAACAGATCTTTCATGTTGAGTAACATATTTTTTTCTCCTCCCGATAATCGGTGTTCATGATTGAGTGTAATGTCAGTTTCCGGGGATGTATGATTTCCTCAGCCGACGAATTCTTTACAATACGATTCTATTTTATCATGGGTAAACATCCATTCGGAATCAGCGATTTGAAACCTATCACTGCGAGCCCCATAGTGGTGATATTCGTCATTGCGAGCCCCGAAGGGGCGTGGCAATCTTCCTGCCCCATTATGTAACTGGTGCCACACAAAAAAAGATTGCTTCGTCAGGCTGACGCCCTCCTCGCAATGACAAATTGCCATACGAGCCCCATAGGGTGATATGTGTCATTGCGAGCCCCGAAGGGGCGTGGCAATCTTCCTGCCCCATGCGAGAATAGATTGCTTCGTCAGGCTGACGCCCTCCTCGCAATGACAAATTGCCATACGAGCCCCATAGGGTGATATGTGTCATTGCGAGCCCCGAAGGGGCGTGGCAATCTTCCTGCCCCATGCGAGAATAGATTGCTTCGTCAGGCTGACGCCCACCTCGCAATGACAGATTGCCATACGAGTCCCATAGTGGTGATATGTGTCATTGCGAGCCCCGAAGGGGCGTGGCAATCTTCCTGCCCCATGCGAGAATAGATTGCTTCGTCTGGCTGGTGCCCTCCTCGCAATGACAGATTGCCATACGAGTCCCATAGGGTGATATTCGTCATTGCGAGCCCCGAAGGGGCGTGGCAATCTTCCTGCCCCATGCGAGAATAGATTGCTTCGTCAGGCTGACGCCCTCCTCGCAATGACAGATTGCCATACGAGTCCCATAGGGTGATATTCGTCATTGCGAGCCCCGAAGGGGCGTGGCAATCTTCCTGCCCCATGCGAGAATAGATTGCTTCGTCAGGCTGACGCCCTCCTCGCAATGACAGATTGCCATACGAGTCCCATAGGGTGATATTCGTCATTGCGAGCCCCGAAGGGGCGTGGCAATCTTCCTGCCCCATGCGAGAATAGATTGCTTCGTCAGGCTGACGCCCTCCTCGCAATGACAGATTGCCATACGAGTCCCATAGTGGTGATATTCGTCATTGCGAGCCCCGAAGGGGCGTGGCAATCTTCCTGCCCCATGTGAGAATAGATTGCTTCGTCAGGCTGACGCCCTCCTCGCAATGACAAATTGCCATACGAGCCCTATAGGGGTGATATGTGTCATTGCGAGCCCCGAAAGGGCGTGGCAATCTTCCTGCCCCATGCGAGAATAGATTGCTTCGTCAGGCTGACGCCCTCCTCGCAATGACAAATTGCCATACGAGCCCTATAGGGGTGATATGTGTCATTGCGAGCCCCGAAAGGGCGTGGCAATCTTCCTGCCCCATGCGAGAATAGATTGCTTCGTCGGGCTGGTGCCCTCCTCGCAATGACAGATTGCCATACGAGTCCCATAGGGTGATATTCGTCATTGCGAGCCCCGAAGGGGCGAGGCAATCTCTCTGCCCCATGCGAGAATGGATTGCTTCGTCAGGCTGACGCCCTCCTCGCAATGACAGATTGCCATACGAGTCCCATAGTGGTGATATGTGTCATTGCGAGCCCCGAAGGGGCGTGGCAATCTTCCTACCCCATGCGAGAATGGATTGCTTCGTCAGGCTGACGCCTTCCTCGCAATGACAGATTGCCATACGAGTCCTATAGTGGTGATATTCGTCATTGCGAGCCCCGAAGGGGCGTGGCAATCTCTCTGATTCATTATGTAACGGGTGCCACACAAAAAGAGATTGCTTCGTCAGGCTGACGCCTTCCTCGCAATGACAAATTGCCATACGAGTCCCATAGTGGTGATATTCGTCATTGGGAGACCCGAAAGGGCGTGGCAATCTTCCTGCCCCATGCGAGAATAGATTGCTTCGTCAGGCTGACGCCTTCCTCGCAATGACAGATTAATCTGTGAATGATTCATCATATAAATCTTATGGGTGAAATACAAAATTATGAGATCAATAATAAAATCTTTTACTAGTTTGAATTACTGAATTCGTAAAATCGATAGAAGATTCTGCTTGTTTATTCACATCACACAAAAATTACAGGACGATGAATACTCCGCCCTATAAAAGGAAAAGCGGACGATACCGTCCGCTTTTCGCATAGTTAGATCTTCGTTTAAGAAAGGAATTATTTCAGGTATTCGTCAACGTTGTCTTTTGTGACAAGGGTGAACGGAACCATAATTTCTTTCTCAACTTCCTTTTTGGCGATAATATCGGGGATCAAAGCAATGGCGGTTTTAACCTGTGCGGCACCATCCTGAAGAACTGTCGCGCCCAGGGTACCTTCTTTAACCATGGCTAAAGGACCAGCGTTGCCATCGACACCGATGCAGACAATATCTTTGCGGTCAACGGAATTGACATAAGCCTGAACTGCAGAGGACATGTCATCATTGTCGCAAATGATTGCTTTCAGTTCATCACCGTATTGAGTCAGAACATCAGTAGCAAATTGGACGGCTTTATCAGCAGACCAGTCAGCAGCGAAATCGCCGACGCTTTCCCATTTGTCATTTTTGCTCATGACATTGGCAATACCTTCGCCTCTTTGAATCTGAGCTGAATTGCCGACAATACCCATCATATGAGCATATTTTCCGCCATCGGGAAGTTTTTCAATGACATAGTTCGCCATGATTTCGCCAGCTTCGACGTCATTGGAACCGACATAGGCATTGGCGAGTTCATCCGTATTATTGGTCTTGGAATTGACAACAACAATCGGAATACCGGCATCCGCACAGCGTTTCACAACCGGTGCGCTACCTTCTGCTTAAGCAGGCAGGAAAACGACAAAATTGGCGCCGTTGTTGATCGCATCTTCGATCAGGTTGACCTGAGTAATCGGGTCGGTCAGACCATCATAAAGCTGCCAATCTTTAATGGTTCCATCTTCTTTCAGTGCATCGAGTGCTTCTTTGGCTGCACCGTTAAGAGTAGCATGGAATGCATCGACTGTGTTTTTCGCCATATATGCAACGACGATATCGGACTCTGCACTTGCGACGGCAACTAAGGAGAGCAACATACAGAAAGCTAAAACTAAAACAACAAATTTCTTCATTTCAATTCCTCCTGATAAAAATATTTTCTTATTCCCTGATATCAGGGTAAGATGACGATTATCGTTTCTTATTGATGAACGAATCCAGCATGACTGCGCCGATGATAAGGAGCCCTTTACTGATTGTCTGCCAATAAGAACTGATTCCGATCAGATTCATTCCATTATAGATTAATCCTATAATAATGATACCAACCATAGTTCCCGGTATTGTCGAAATACCGCCAGCGAAAGACGTTCCGCCGATAACACAAGCTGCAATGGCATCGGTTTCATAACCGACACCGATATTCGGCTGTGCAGCGTTGATTCTGGCAGTCATGATGATACCGGCAACGCCTGCGAATAAACCGCTGATAATAAAAGAGCCGACGCGTGTCCAGAATACGTTTACTCCGGAGGCGGTTGCGGCATTGATGTTTCCTCCGACTGCATAGATATAACGACCAAATTTTGTCCAATGCAGCAGTAAATAAGAAATCACTGCGATTCCTAACAGGATCAGAATCGGATATGGAATTATTCCGAACAATTTGCCCAAACCGATTTGTGAAAATTTTGGATTTGCGAGTGCAAAAGAATATCCTCCGGAAATGACATACCCAAGTCCGCGGATCACGAGCTGGCTTGCCAGCGTAACAACAAATGGGAACATATTAAATTTTGCGACCAACAAACCATTCAGAAGGCCAAAGAAGGTGCAGATGACAACGGCCGTGACACAGGCAAGCGGAATGCTGCCAGTAGCCTGAAGAACAATCCCGATGGTTGTGCTTGCCAGAGCCAGCAGCGAACCAATTGACAGATCAATTCCACCGGCTGTGATGACAAAAACCATCCCCATTGCCAGAATACCATTCAAAGCGACGGTGGAAAGGACATTCAAAATGTTGTTCATTTTCAAAAACTTGGTCGATGATACAGACAGAATCACGAACATACCGATCATGACAAAAACAATTCCATATCGTTTCATGAACAGGCTGAAATCGTGCTGATTCATGCCCAAAATTTTCTTTTCCTGTGATTTTTCCATCAAGGCTTCTCCTTATTTTCCACCAAATTCTTTTGCTAAGATTGTTTCCTGAGTTGCAGTTCCATCGAGGATTTCCTTTCGGGAAATTTCTCCGTTCAGTTTTCCCTCATGGTAAATTAAAATCCGATCGCTCATTCCCATCACTTCGGGCAATTCTGAAGATACTAATATGATAGCCATCCCTTCAGATGCGAAACGGCACATTAAGGAATGAATTTCCGCTTTTGCACCGACGTCGATGCCGCGAGTTGGCTCATCCATAATTAGTACCTTGGGTTCAGACATAATCCATTTTGAAAGAACGATTTTTTGTTGATTTCCGCCGCTGAGAGAAAATGCGTCAGCTTCTATACTGGCTGCTTTCACACGCAGCGTTAAGGCTGCCTCTGTACATTCTTTTTTCTCTCTGGTCTGGTCAATCAATAAACCGCGTTGACGGCTCTCCAAATTTGGCAGAGAAATATTCTCTCTCAAAGAGCGAAATAGGCATAATCCATAATTCTTTCGGTCTTCGTTAATCATTGCGATCCCTTTGGAAATAGCCTCGCGCGGATTCTTAATCTTAATTTCTTCCCCATCCAGGTAAATTTTTCCGCTTGTAAGCGGGTCGATTCCAAATATTGCTCGCATGGTTTCACTGCGGCCTGACCCGACTAATCCGGATAATCCCAGGATTTCTCCATGGCGAACTTCAAAGCTGATATTTTGAAATCCTTTTCCGGATAATCCTTCTACTCGAAATGCTACATCACCGATTTTGACATCTTCTTTCGGGAAAATATTATCGAACTTTCGGCCGACCATCATCGAAATCAACTCATTGGTTGTTACTTCACTGACTTTGCCAGTCCCAACAAAACGACCATCCCGAAAAACGGAATAGGAATCGCATATTTCAAATATCTCTTCCATGCGATGAGAGATATAGATGATGGTGACGCCATGGTCTTTTAAATTTCTAATGGTCCGGAATAAGCGTTCAGTCTCTTCACTGTCCAATGAAGAAGTTGGTTCATCCATAATGACAAGCCTTGCATTGCAGGAGACCGCTTTAATGATTTCAATCATCTGGCTTTGAGCAAGCGTCAGCTCCTCCATCAGAACTTTTGGATTGATGTCGAAATTGAATTGTTTCAGCAGTTCTGCGGCTTTTCGGTTGGTTTCTTTTTTATTCAGGAAGAATGATTTTCCAAGCGTGTCTTCGCGTTTCAGGAATATACTTTCCGCAACCGACAAATAGGGCTCCGGATTTAGTTCCTGATGAATCATGGAAATTCCAGCTTTGATAGCTTCGGCAGGACCATTTACGGTATAAGGTTTTCCTTCAAAGAAAATTTCTCCTTTGTCCTGTTTGTACAGTCCGATGATTATTTTCATCAAGGTCGATTTTCCAGCGCCATTCTCACCAACAAGCGCATGAACCTGTCCCTTACTGACATGAAAATCGACATCCTCCAGTGCATGCGTACCACCGAAAAATTTCGATATTCCTCGGCACTCCAGTATGTATTCTTGAGAATCGTGTTGAAGATTATCTTGTTCGTTCAATCGAATCACCTCATTTTCATCAAACTGTATGTAGCGTTTTATTTCAATTCTTCTTCATTTCGGCCTAAAAGTGTAACTTGCTGTAATACATCCCTGCAAGATGTATAAATATCTTTATATAACTGATAATACTCACAATATTTTTTATGATTCTTTTCGATTGGTAAAACCAGTTCATCTTGAAACTGGACGGCTTTTCTGCATCCTTCTTCGATATCTGCGAACACGCCTGCTCCGACACCTGCTGCAATTGCAGCGCCAGATCCGGCTTGTTCTTCCGATTTGGCAATTTTAAGCGGAATATTGTATATATCAGCTTGTAATTGAAGCCACGGTTTGCTTCTTGCTCCTCCGCCGGATGCTACCAATGTTTTCGCCTTATAGCCGAGATTGCCACATATCTCAATACATTGCATCAGAGAATAAGCCACACCTTCCATAACTGCCCGGTTCATGTGCATGTTAGTTGTATTAATATTAACACCAAAAAAGGCACCGCTCAAATTCGGGTTTACATGAGGAGTTCTTTCTCCATTCAAGTAAGGCAGAAAAATTACACCTCCGCTGCCTGGTTGAATACGGGCGACTTGATCGTTTAATTCATCATATCCGATTCCGCGGCTTAATTGATTCCACCATTTCAGCGACAATCCGGCGCTCATTGTGGCGCCAAACAGAATCCAGCGATCATTTTTGTATCCGCAAAACATATTGGTGTTCAGTGCGGGATTGAGAACCGGTTGATCAATTTGGAAACAGACTTGTCCGCTGCTTCCGATATTGACTGTAGCATCATTGACGTTCACCATGCCGTTTCCAATTCCTTGCATGACTTGATCACCGCCTCCGGCAGCTACGATCGTATTGGAGGAAAGTCCAGTAATTTCGGATGCTTCACGGCATATTTTTCCCTTATTTGCTGTCGTTTCATAGCAAAATGGGAAAAGATCCATCGGAATTTGAAGTGAACTTAGTATTTCTTTTGACCAGCAATTGTTCTTAATATCGAAAGCCAGTGTCGCAGAGGCATCGGAGAAATCCGATGATACTTCTCCGGTCATTTTAAATTTCAGGTAATCCTTCGGTAAAAAGACATAGCGGATTTTCTCATATAGTTCCGGTTCATTGTCTCTGACCCAAAGAAGGGATGGCAGCAGAAAACCAGTATAGACTGGATTCATAACCAGTTCGCGTATTTTTTCAAGTCCGAAAACAGACCGTATATACTCAATTTGTTGGTCCGATCGGGCATCACAATGCAGGATTGCTGGACGGATTACCTGGTAGTTCTTATCCAGCATGACAGCTCCGTGCATTTGTCCTGAAAAACTGATGCCGGCGATTTCAGCAGGTTGGATTCTGCTTGTTCGTAAAATCTCTTGAATTGTTTTCACGCAAGCATCCCACCAGACATCAGGGTGTTGTTCTGCGTAACCCGGGTGTGGTGAGTCAAATTGATAGGAACGATTTGCAACAGTAATAACCGATCCATTTTCATCCATTAAAATGGTTTTCAAACTGGAAGTGCCTAAATCAATTCCCATCAAATATTTCATATTGCTGTTTCTCCTTATTACCGCACAAACGCAATAAGAACACCTGCCATGAATGTGTCGCCCAAACCAATCGTACAGGCTGGATCCTCAATGTATTTTGAAGGTACCAGCCGG
The DNA here is from genome assembly GCF_001192795.1 of Flexilinea flocculi. Taxonomy (GTDB): domain Bacteria; phylum Chloroflexota; class Anaerolineae; order Anaerolineales; family Anaerolineaceae; genus Flexilinea; species Flexilinea flocculi. The sequence continues at coordinate 574,275 of NZ_DF968181.1, forward strand.
ACATAATGATCCGGTTGCATTTTTTCCAGCTCTTCCGCAAATGTAAGACCTGTTGCGCTCAATGGTAGCGGAATTGTTTCTCTGCAGTCATCCATATTTCCGTATCGCGCGGTCCTTGCCCTGGTACCGGATAAAAGATTTCCCAAAGTGAGTCCTTTGACGATGTTCGCATTGTCTATTTCACTACCATAATACATGGAGTAGTCTTTGGTATGGAGCACAATCCCTTTTACAGGGTATTTTTCAGTCAGAAACTGCAGACTGCGTATCACCGATTCCAGATTTTTTTCATCTGTGTCAATGCCAAATCTTTCTGCATGTCCGACCAACTCTTCTTCATTCATCCCGAGAATGTCAACAATTCGCGAAAGCCGATCAAACAAGAGATCCTGAACATCCGTATTATAGAAGTGGGCACCTTCCAGATATATAATGCAATTTGGATTTGCATCCTTGATTTTTTTATAGTGCGCTTCTAACGTGCCGATTTCTTTCATCAGATTTTGAATGTCAGTAATTGCATTAAATCCGGAGATGCTGTAACAGTATAAATTTTTGGCATTCGATTCACAGTAATCCCGGAAGCACTGATCGACGACAATCTGCTTATGTTTTTTATCATAATCAAGAATCAGCCGGTTTGAAACAGGTATTTCGTATAGCTTATCATTGATGTACAGTTTTGCACCTTTAGGAAATTGGAGGATGATGTGCAGGACCGGCAATTCACCGGAGCAAGCCTCTTCAATGGGAATCAATCCTTGTTCAGCGACAACTTCGACTCCCGGATGATTCATGATCCGACAGACTTCCAACGAACGATCTGATGGATGGACAATCACCGGAAATCCAAGTGTGCTCAGCGCAGTGGCGCCTTGAACTGCCGTTCCACCTAAAGCAAAACTGCTTTTGAACTGACTTAGCAGATAATCACAGACGGAACGTTCCGTGATGTCAATCTCTCCCCCCAGTCCATGCATCGCATAATAGCAAGCGATGCGGGCAAAATCTGCAAGGGAATGAATTGTATCTCCCGCTTTGAGTGATGGTTCATTTTCCAAAAAGGCAGAAATGATATGGTTAAACGTTTTTTCATTCCATTCAATTAAAACATCCAGGTTACTGGTATATCCGCATACAATTCGCTTCCCGCTTGTTTTACAGCGATCAATATCGGCAATAATCTCCTGAAAAAAATGATCGTATCCGTTCGTATATGCCATTAATATTGCTCCGATTTTATAATTTTTGTTCCGTTCATTACGCGTTTCGAAGGATTGCTTTTTCTTTTATTGAAAACACCCTCTGCCAAAGTAAATTCATTATTCAATTGATAAAAAAGGTTCAGTGAAAAAAAATACAGTTGTCAGGTTGCTTTGTATTCTGTTTTTGCGGAAATAATTTTTTCTACGGTGCATCAGACTCATCAGGTCATTTGGATGAATCAGTCTTCTGCCAGCAATCCGAATTATGAAATTTTCTTTCTTTTTTACAATTGTCTATTCCAATTTTCAAATTGCTGATCGTTTACAGATTTATTGACTGGCAATGTATAGATAAGTTTTATGATGTTTTTTTGATTATTATAGTTGGCTGAGCGGAGGTTGTCAAGAAATTTGATTTCACCACAAAAAAATGAAATTGTATCCAAATAATGGCTATTTCTTGAGAATTCAAGGTTCTACTGCCGTTCTCGTATGTCATTAAAAAAATTCAATTTCATGGAATTCGAAATTTGAAAAAGTCTTTTGAGAAAAAAGAGAAAAATAGTTATCGTGTTGTTTTTGCGCTTCTCGCAAAAACAACACGATAACTATTCATCCTTCTTATATTTCACATCGCTGTAAAAATTTTCAAGTTCTGGTAAGAATTGGAATGATCATTTCGTTCCAAACGTTTCCTCAACCACTCTGGAATTTGCCTGAAACTTGCTGAATATCGCATTATCGCGATTGATAAAAACCTGCTTTGTGTCCGATAGAACAAACGCGGCTCCCGGACCATATCGATTTAAGACATCATCGATCGTTCTCGGTTCTTCAAAACCCTCATTTTGCGGATTGGCAAAAACATAAACCGTAGAGAAAGGTCTGTTTTTGTTAAAAATGTTTTTTGGCAGGTCATATCGATCTGCATAATACCATAAGGCAGCATCGTCCTCCGGCGCAACCGCAACAAGAATTTTTGCCGGGTCATCCGTCAGAATTTCTTGAATTGCAATTTCATGAATACTGATTTCTTTCGAAACCTGAAAAGCGTGAATCCCTTGCGGTATCGCAGCGGCAACGGTCACGACCATGATGAACCATTGGGTCAGACGGGATTGTTGATGGAATCTTGCTTTGTTCCATATCCAATCTATTGCTGCGATCATCCCAGCGCTGCCCCAAAGAATGACAGGTACCCAAAGGTAAATTTGGGTTCTGGGCCATAAATTTGGCCGTTGGTACAGAATTACAGGAGGCAGCCAGAGAAGAAACGCTGCCTGTAATGGAATGCGGATCTGACTGATTCTATGATGAAAGACAATGGAAATCAGTATGCCCAGAAAAAGGAGAATCCAGATCGGTTTGGGGACATTATCTGTGAAAGCATGAAAGTGATCTGAGAAACGTGAGAGCAATGTTGGATAGAAATCATTTTGGGGAAGCGGTAGGACAAAAACATTTTTAAACAGGACATCTGTCCCGGAGTTGATGAAGATGGGGGAATACAGCAATAAAGAAAAACCAGAAACAGCAAGTCCGCTGAGGACCAAATATTTCAAAAAATTTGCAGGATTTCTGTAATTGCTGGAAAATTGAGAAAAAATCAAAAACAGGAAAAGCCAGACACAAAGAGCACCAAAGGGATACAGCATGGTTGGTAGTGTATAAAATCCGAGGGATGAAATCAGGATCATCATCGACCAGGCAAATAAATTCTTATGTCTGATGACATATATTCCGAGCAGAAAAATGAAAATGGTAAACAGTGACAATAGGGAATAACCGCGTGCCAGGGTCGAATATTCAATGAGAAAAGGTGAAAAGGCTGCCAATCCGGCAGTCAGCAAACCTGTATGGCGGTTGTATATTTTTTTCCCCAACAGGTAAGCAAATGGAATGATGAGCCATCCGCTGATGAATGCGGGCAAGCGAACGAACGCTGGAATTTTCCCGATTGTGTGATAAATGAGATTCACCAGAATGCTATGAAAGACATGGTTGTTTGGAAGATGATAATCATTGGTTGTGTGGCGTAAACTGCTGCTGCCCCAGATGTAAACGGAATAGGATTCGTCATGAGTCATTGGACGGTTAATCATGATCCATCTGACGGCAAATCCGGCTGCCATGATGAGCACGAGCAAAATCAGGTCAGATTTCTCAATTTTAAAAGAAGCGATGATGCTTTGTCGGAAAGATCGAACATCTTGAACAAAACGACGGGGAAGGGATCGGAGCGATTGTTTTTGCTGCTGGATGAAGAATTGGTATTTTCGAGGGAAAAATCCGGCAAACAATGAAAAACCGAGACTCAGAAAACCCAACGCTGCGCAACCAATCTGTCCAATTTGAAATATTTCCGGAGTAAATCGCTCAATGTTACCATCTGGAGCGATCGAATTTCCAAATTTTTGTGCAGCCTCATAAGGTGAAAACATGGGGATCAGGAATAGCAAAAAAAAGAAAAGGAAAAAAAAGATTGATTTTTTATTCTGCATCGATGAGGATTTTTTCATTCTATTGCACTTTTTCGTTCATCTGTTAATTTTTCGTAATCTTATCATAATTTTGACTTGAAGAATCAGAGTACAGCAGTATACAGCAATTCCAAATATGGAAAGAAGTCTTAGTTGTTGTGATGTTTTTACAAAAAGCGCATAAACCATCACAACAACAAATGTTTCCCTCTTTATTCGAATAGTACGTCAATATTTCGAATAGCTGGCATGAATCATGATGGATGAACTATTTATCGCGTAAAATTAGATGGGGATCAGGGCATTAAGCCGTGAAATGGTTGCAAACTATTTTTCTGCGTCTGCCCGATTCAGATTTATTGAAAGAAAGCAGGATGTTATGTTTATCGATGAAGCGGAAATTTACATCCGTTCCGGCAAGGGCGGAGATGGCTTTATGCATTTTCATAGAGAAAAATATGTTGCGCGCGGTGGTCCGGATGGCGGGGATGGAGGTCATGGCGGAGATCTGATTCTGAAAGTAGAGAAGAGGATGAATACGCTGGCATCTTTTCGCCATAAAACAAAATATATTGCTGAAGATGGTCAAAAAGGCGGTGTGAACAATCGTACGGGGCGATCAGGTCAAAACCTCATTGTTCTCGTTCCTGCCGGAACCATTGTTACGGATGCAAAAACCGGTATGTTATTAGGCGATTTAATTGAACAGGGACAGGAATTGATCGTTGCCAAAGGGGGGCGCGGCGGAAAGGGCAATCCTCATTTCGTCAGTTCTACCAATCAAGCTCCCACTACAGCCGAAAAAGGGGCTCCAGCGGAAGAAAAATACCTGAAACTGGAACTAAAACTGGTCGCTGATATTGGCATTGTCGGTGTTCCCAATGCAGGAAAATCCAGCTTCTTGGCTGCAGTAACCAATGCGAAACCAAAAATTGCAGATTATCCCTTTACAACCATTGAACCGAACCTTGGGGTGGCTGAATTAGATTTGGATCACTCGCTGGTTTTGTCTGATATTCCTGGGCTGGTTGAAGGTGCTCATCTTGGTATAGGGTTAGGTGATGCTTTTCTTCGTCATATTCAAAGGACAAAGGTGATTCTTCATTTGTTAAATGGGGAATCAGATGATCCTATAGCGGATTTTGACCAAATTAATCAAGAAATGGCATTATTTGATCCGAATCTTGCAACCAAACCGCAACTTGTCGTGTTTAATAAAATGGATCTTCCAGAAGCTGAAAAACGCTGGGTGGAAGTTCGCAAAACTTTAATTGATCGCGGTTTCGAACCCATGGCAATTTCGGCTGCAACCAGGCAGGATGTAAATCCCGTCTTATGGAAGCTGTATGAGATACTGCAAAATGTGCCGGAAAGCGAGACGGTTGAAAGTCTGCCGCTTTATGTTCCCCAGGAAGATCCGCGTGAATTCTCAATATCTCGCGATGAAGATGGTGACTGGGTTGTTCGCGGTGTTTCGATTGAACGTGCTGCGAAAATGACATTTTGGGAACACAGCGGTTCTGTACGCAGATTTCAAATTTTATTGCGCACGCTGGGTATTGAAGATGCTCTTCGAAAGGCTGGTATCGAAGAAGGTGATACAGTAATGATCGGTGATCATTTTGAATTGGAGTGGGTCGAATAGCTGTGGAGAGACTGGGTATATTTGGAGGAACCTTCGATCCTCCTCATCTTGGACATATGATTTTAGCTGCAGAGGCTGCTGATCAACTTTCTCTTGATCGCGTACTGTGGATGCTTTCACCCGCACCGCCGCATAAACTGCATCAAAGAATAACGCCTTTCAATTGTCGAGCAGAATTGGTTCGGGCTTGCATTCAACATGAACCGAAATTTGAGTTGTCGTTAATCGAAAATGAGCGGCCCGGACCGCATTTTACTTCCGACACACTGCTTTGCCTTCGAGAGAAATTTGCGAACAGCACCATCGTTCTTTTAACAGGCAGTGACTCGATGAATGATTTTTATGATTGGCATGAACCGCAGTTAATTTTGGATCGGATTGATGAGATGGGTGTGATGAATCGTCCAGGAGATAAAATCGATTGGATTCATATGGAATCCGTTTTTCCGAATATCATGCAAAAAATCCGATTGATTGATGCTCCGCTTCTGGAAATTTCCTCCACAGAAATTCGTGAGCGGATTGCCTCGAATCACCATTATCGATATTATTTGAACGAAGAGGTTTTTCGTATGATTGAGACAAATCATTATTATCAGAAAACGCAGTCTTTTTTGGAAACTTTAAAATCTGACGCTGATTGAAACGATAGAAAATAAATGGCACTGCAGAATACAACACATTGTCTAACAAAATGAAATATGGAGGGGAATTTCCCTCATAGCATCAGAGAGCCGTTCGGAATGCCGAACGGCTCTCTGATGTTTTTTAAAGAAGAACGGATTTTTACAAAACAGATGTTATTTTTGTTCGGAATCTTCGCTGATGTCCTCATGAATAGAGTCAAGAATGGAAGATCCGATTCCCCGTTTTTTGGATGTTTGTTTATCTGATGGCTGATCAGTCTTTCGTTTCTCCGCAGATTTCTTTTCAGTTGCTGGTTGTTGTGGCTCTTTTGAAGCGGATTGAAACTCTTCTTCAACGAATTCGTTTTCATCCATTTTTTGCAGGTTCTCGACTGGATGATCGGAAATGTCTGTAGATTCCTTTTTTTGTTCTGATAGTGATGGTCCCAATTCAATGACATCCGGCGGAACGACTTTAGGCTGATTTTGAATCGGCATTTCAGACTTCATAGAACCGAATGCGTTGGACTCGATGGAATCCTGCGGCCTCACATCAGTTTCAGATTTTTGAGTTCCTTGTTTTGTGGATACCGAATCTTTTGTAGATGTATCGGATAAACGGGTTTCTTTTGGAATGGAAACTTCTGACGAATTTTCATTTTTTGGTAAAAATGTTATACTGCCCTTTCGATTTTGGAATAACCTTCCATGATAAATAATGATCGCACCGACTCCCGTCACAATCACCAGACCGGCTGGTATCCATCCTATGCATGGAAGAATCTTACTGAATCCGAAAAGGACAAAACTCAGTGTAAATGTACCCAATGCAGTCGTCCAATAAACAGGCCAATTTACTTTTATCACCTGTGCTAATCGTTTACCGATTTCATGCCCTGCCGCAATCCAGGCGTATAAGCACAAGATTACAAAAATAAAAGCCAGTAAAATCGCAAGCGGGATTAATACGACTGTGATGCAGAAGAATAACTGAACGAATGGTAATGCGATGACAGTCAGAAGTCCAATTCCGAGCGATTCCAGCGGGAATTTCAGAAAAGCTTGACAGGTTCCCGTCAAATGTTTTTCAAAAAGCAGGTTGGCAATCACGGCTAACGCTGCACAAACCAGAATTTCAACAGTGAAAATTACTGTTTTTGTTATAAAGAAAAAAAGCATTCCAAAGAAGCCTCTTTTACCGGAGGAGTCGGGTGCATTTTCCGCTTTTTGTTCAACAATGTTCTCCTCGGATTTCTTAAATTCATCCGTATTCTGACGAATTGTATCTCCGGTGATGACAGCATTTTCATGCCGATCGACATTGGCGCCAAAGGATGAAAAGTCACCGTTAATGAGCGCTGTGGATTTTAAATCCACAGCTCCACCGAAAGCAACGATATCGCCATTAACGGTCCCTTCTATTTGCAGATCGCCTCCAAAAAGGACAATATCTCCATTGACTGTTGAATTCTTGTTTAGTTTGGTCTTACTACCGACGATGACAATGTTGCCATCCAGCGTATCCCCTTTTTCTAATTCATAATCAGAACCAAAAACCACCTTATTTCCGGATTTTGTCTCTGCTGAGGCATTGGCAAAACTGCATAGCGAGAGAATCAGGATTAAAAAAAGTAGTAATTTTTGTAAATTCGATTTATTCATGACTGTCAGCTCCTTTACGGATTCGTTTAATCGTTAATGTCGAAAGCGTGGCAACGATTATATAGATGAACAGAAGGAGAATTGATCCGATACCGATAAACAGTAAAGGAATTTTGAAAACTGAAAGGATTGTTCCCAATTGATGTATCTGAACCGATATAAATTTTAAAAGATCCGATATATACAGCGCAGTCTTGATTAAATTGCCAGGTAAAAAGAATACAAGACATGAAGATATCGATAAAACACTGATTAATGCACTGACTTTCAGAATTCGGTGAATTAAGTCAGTTTTTTCTTTTTCTTTCGTGCGCAGGATCATTTGCTGCTGCCAGCGAACAGAAAATCCGGGGGCAGGTTTTTTCTCTGGAGCCTGTTTGATACAAGTCAAACTTCCTTTGAGGTTCTGATACAGGCAGTAACAGCGATGACATTCTGCAAGATGTTCTTTCATCTGCAACGATTCTTCCGGTGATAAAGCTGTTTCATCCAATATCCATTTTTCTACCATTTCATGAGTATTCATAGCATTTATCTCCTGATTCTCATTTGCATTCATTCCAAAGAAGCGCTAATTCTTTTCTTGCTCGGAATAATCTGCTTTTTACTGCGCTTTCACTGATAGAAAGGTTTTCTGCAATTTCATGGTCTGAAAAATCATACCAATACCGAAAAATTACAGCAGCCCGGTCAATTTCATTCAAATTAGACAATAATCTTTTCAACCTCAATTCATCTTCTTTTCTGGAGACTTCAATTTCGGGAAGCGGCGATTTTTCCGGAATAATTTCTTCCATCGATTCATCAATTTCTGTTTCAGGAACTCGCCTTTTTCGCTGTTGATCAATGCAATAGTGCGCTGCTATGGAAAGGATCCAGGTTGAAAAAGAGCGATTCGAATCATACTTTATAAAATTCGACCAGGCTTTCCAAAAAGTCTCTTGAGCGGCATCTTCCGCTTCTCCTTCGTTATACAGCATTCGATAACACAGGTTATAGACAGGATTCTGGTATGCTTCCACGATTAAAGCAAAAGCATCAGCGTCTCCGCTCTTTGCCTGTTCAATAACTTCGGGAGAAATATCGATCAATGTTCGCTCCAGTTTTTCTACTGACATATACGAAAAATCAATAACATCGTTGCAAATTACAAAACCTCGATACCGCTGCCTTCAATGGCTTCTCCAATGACCCAGACTTTTTGACCAATGCTTTCGGCTCGTCTCAGAAATGCGGGCAATAGCTCGGGTTTGACTCCCAGCAGCAATCCACCGCTGGTTTGCGGATCAAATAACATCATCTGTTCCAATTCGTTGATTCTTGATGAAAAATGAACATTCTTTTCATAAAACTTCAAATTTTCAACTGCGCCGCCTGGGAACAAACCCATATTCATATATTTCTCATAATGGTCTACAAATGGAATCCGGTCCCATTCATATCTTAATCCAATATTTCCTTTTCGGATCATTTCACAGCTATGGCCGATCAGGCTGAAGCCTGTGATATCAGTACCGGATTTTAAACCAAACTCCTGAGCCAATTCACTCGCCTTCTTGTTCAACGTTTTCATCCAGGCAACTACTTTACTGAAGTCTTCCGGATCAGCTTTTCCGCTCTTGTTGGAAGTAGTCACCAATCCAAAGCCTAATGGTTTTGTAAGAACGATTTTATCGCCGGGATCAAGTTTTCCTTTATACAGAATTTTATCCGGATGAACCATTCCGATAACGGCCAAACCATACTTGGGTTCTTTGTCACGGATGGTATGGCCTCCAACAATCGGACAATCTGCTTCCTTGGCTTTTTCTGCTCCTCCGCGGAATATCTCTGAAATGGTTTCAGGAGGAAGGTCAGTTGGCATGGCAGTTATGTTTAATGCCATAAGTGGTTTCCCTCCCATAGCATATACATCCGAAATGCTGTTTGTCGCAGCGATGGCACCGAAATCATATGGATCGTCGACTAATGGCGGGAAAAAATCTGTCGTGAAAACAAGCGCTTGCTGGTCATTTAATTTCATTATGGCCGCATCATCTGATTCTTCAAGTCCGATTAGTAAATTCGGGTAATTCTCCTGTGTAAACAGTTTTCCAAACGGATTGATAATGTCAACCAATACTTCTGCGCGAAGCTTTGCAGCACATCCTGCGCAGAATGCAAGTTCAGTTAATTTCGGGTGTTTAAAATCTGCATTCATCAAAAATTCCTCCGGATCTATTAATTATAAGATTTTTTTCATGGAAAATGATTCTCAAATAGATTCGAAACGTGGAAAGAATATATTACGGCTTTGTTCTTGTGCGAAGCTTAAATACAGCGCAACAACATATTTTCTCTCGTTTTTATACTTTTCCTGATTTCGAATTTCTGATTGGTTTCAATTTCCCTTGTTCAATTATTAATTATTCATATAATATATATTATCAGTAAATTTCAAATTTCATCCAAATTTTCAACTCAGGAGTAATCACCTGAGAATCTTTTGAAAAGGATAATCTATGCAACGCAGTATTAATGATTTTTTTCGTAGCCGCCGCGGCATAATTGCTGTCGGAGCTATCATTGGCATTCTCGGACCCACCCTTCAGAAGCTTGGCAATCCCCCGAATATGGGTATTTGCGTGGCTTGTTTCGAACGCGATATTACTGGCGCTCTCGGATTGCATCGCGCTGCCACCGTTCAATACCTGAGACCTGAGATTTTTGGTTTTGTTCTTGGCTCTTTAATCGCAGCACTGCTTTTTAGAGAATTCAAGGCACGCGGCGGATCTGCTCCGATCATTCGTTTTATCCTGGGATTTTTCGGGATGATCGGTTCTTTAGTGTTTCTCGGCTGTCCATGGCGTGCCTGGTTCCGCCTGGCAGGCGGAGATATCAATGGATTGATCGGGTTGATTGGCTTGACGACCGGTATTTTAATCGGAATTGTTTTTTTGAAAAAAGGCTATTCGTTGGGAAGGAGCAATAAAACACATGCAGCAGCAGGATATGTGTTTCCGTTGATAATGGCTGCATTGCTCCTCCTGGCAATTTTTAGACCGACATTCGGTCCTGAAAATAGCGGACCAATTTTTTCAAGTGAAAGCGGACCGGGATCCAAACATGCGCCGTTGCTGATTTCTTTGGCTTTCGGACTGCTGATCGGTTTTCTTGCCCAGCGAACTCGGTTTTGTACTGTCGGCGCTGTTCGAGATATTGTGTTACTGAAAGATTTTCATCTTGGCAGCGGGATTCTATCGTTGGGAATATCGGCTTTTCTCATGAATCTGATTTATGGTCAATTTCATCCCGGATTTCAGGGAATGCCAATTGCCCACAGCAATGTGATCTGGAATCTGCTTGGAATGATATTAGCCGGTTTGGCATATTGTTTGGCAGGAGGATGTCCCGGCCGTCAGTTGTTTTTAAGCGGTGAAGGGGATACCGATGCAGGTATATTTGTGTTGGGCATGATAACTGGAGCAGCTTTTGCACATAATTTTGGCCTTGCCGGATCACCGGACAGTGTTGTGGATGGTGTATTGAAAATTGGAGGAATTTCTTCCAATGGGATGATTATGGTAGGAATTGGATTGTTGGTTTGTGTCCTGATTGGTTTAACGATGCGAGAGAAAGTTCAATAGGAGATACAATGGAAATCACAGTTGATGCTCGTGGATTGTCTTGTCCTCAGCCTGTTCTGTTGGTTGCAAAAGAAATTGAGAAAGGCGTTTTTCCTATAATCGTGAAGGTTGATGGTGCAACTGCATGTGAAAATATTCGAAGATTTGCTTTGACGCGGAAACTGAAGGTTTCTATCACAGAGTCAGGCGACGAATCAATTATTACAATTCAAAAAGAATGATTTCCTACTGTATATAAATTATCGAATTGTAATATTTACGGTATTGGAACAGGTAAAAAATGACTGTCATTTACATGGATAATGCGGCAACCTCATGGCCAAAACCAGCGGAAGTATCGGCGGCCATGATTAAAACGATGGAGGAGGCTGGCGGCAATGCTGGCAGAGGAGGCCACCGATTTGCTGTTGCGGCGGGTGAAATCCTGTATCAGGTACGCGAGACAGTTGCAGCTTTTTTTGGATCCGATGATCCTTTTCGAGTAACATTTACTGCCAATGCAACAGAATCTATTAATCTGATTCTGAAAGGATACCTGAAACAAGGCGATCATGTATTGGTCAGTCCGTTAGAACATAATGCAGTGATGCGGCCGCTGCAGTTTTTATCGCAGCAAAATATCCAGTGGAGTGTGTTGCCGGCAGGAAAGGATGGCCGCATCAATCCTGCTTTGATTGAGCCGATGATCCGGCAAAACACTCGCTTGTTCGTTATTTGCCATGAATCCAACGTGAACGGCGTTATTCAGCCGCTGCATGAAATCAGTGAAATTGCCCATTCTTATCAAATTCCTGTTTTGGCTGATTGTTCTCAATCCGCAGGTAGTATCCCGATTGCGATTGATTGTGAAGGAATTGATTTTTTGGCCTTTACCGGTCATAAAAGTTTACTTGGCCCGGTTGGAACCGGAGGTATCGTCTGGGGAAGCCATGTTGATGTAAATCAGATCTTTCCGCTCAAGCAAGGTGGGACTGGCAGCGCTTCGGATCGCTATGTTCAGCCTGATTTTCTACCCGATAAGTTCGAAAGCGGTACACTGAATACAGTCGGGCTAGCAGGATTAAAAGCAGGAATCGATTGGATTAATCGGAATCAACAGAATCTGGTATATTTGAAAAAAGGAGAACTTTTTCGGGAATTTCTCAATGAAATTCGATCGATAAGACGTGTTCACGTTTTCTGCGCTGAAAAAATTGAAAATCAAGGATTTGTTTTTTCGTTGACTATTGATGGGATTGATAATGGTTTTGCAGCGCAATGGCTGGATGAAGAAAAAGGTATTCTCTCAAGGGTCGGTTTACATTGTGCCCCTCTTGCTCACCGATTCCTTCATTCCTTCCCCGCTGGAACCATTCGTTTTGCTGCTTCACCTTTTACGACCTCTCAGGATTTTGAAGCCTGTATTGAAGCAGTAAAAATTTTGGCTGAGAATACGACAACATTGCATTGATCATGAAAGAGTTTGTTTTATTAGTTTATACATCCAGTCATGCAATTGGCATTGAGAAAAAACTCAAAAACCTTGGGGTTCCTTGCAAATTATCTTCAATTCCGCGAAATCTCAGTTCGGATTGCGGTATTTGTGTTCGGTTTGATGAAATCGGATTAAAGACTGTTGAAGACCTTGTAAAAACATTACCTTTCGACATTCAAGAAATCGTTGCATTGGAGTCATAAATCGCTGCTTTTTGTAATCAATACTTGGATTTTATATAATGAGTGAAAAATTTCAGTTATTCGAAATATGAAAAGAATCCTTGTTGTTCTTATGGTTTTGTGCTTCACGTAAAACCATAAGAACAATAAGTTTTCTTTTTTTTTATTCGGAAGGTGATTCCATATTTCGAATTGCTGGAAAATGTCAACAAAAATACTTCCCATCGTTTGATATACTGTGTTTATACGTTTTTTTGTGAAGATTTTAAACTCCAGGAATGATCTTGTTTTTCAGTTCGTGTATGAAAATCCACTCATGTACTCCTGGAATTGAGAGCTGTAATTCGGTATTTGGCAACCCAAGAGTAGAAATACAAATATTCTATTTAAATAAATAATGAAAGTTTGTTATTGTGTTATTTTTATACGCAAAGTGTTATAAACAACACGGCAACTAACAATTCTTTCCATATTGAGACTTTTTGACTTGAGAGGGATGCCTTATGCTTGATGAAATTATGTTGACACAAGATTCTGTAACTGCCATCGTAGGAGCTGGCGGAAAGACATCACTGATGCTTTATTTAGCCCGAATGGTTCCCCGGACTTGTCTGATCACGACAACCACGAAAGTCGGGAGTGATCAAATTCTTGAAGCTGATGCAAGGTTCTGTTATTCGGAATTTCTTATGCGTAACACTCCCGTTTATCCAAAACGGATGATCTGGGTCAGTCCTGAACTGTCAACATCGAATACAAAGATCTCAGGCTTTGAACTGGATCAATTTTCTGAATTTGCCGCTGTCGCAAAAAAGAGGATGCTGCCAGTGATCGTTGAAGCGGATGGGGCGCACATGAGACACATTAAAGCGCCTGCTCAACATGAACCTGTGATTCCAAAAGAAACAAATTTTCTGCTGCATGTCACGGGTATGGATGTTCTCGGAAAACCTGCCGATGATCAAAATGTTCACAGACTTCCGTTTTTTTTGGATGTTACAGAATTGCGTGAAGGTGATATTCTTAATGAAGAAAGCATCATCAGATTATTGCTTCATCCGGAAGGAGGATTTAAAAACAGCCCTTCTTTCTGCAAGAAAATCGCAGTTCTCAATCAGGTTGATACATCGGATTTGATGGATGCTGCTTATCGGATTTCTAAAGTATTATTGGAAAATGGAATTGATGATGTGTGGATATCACGTTTATTTCCGGGAAAGGATGCATTGATTAAATCATTGAAATCAAAATAATTTTTTCAGAAATGAAAAAAAAGTATAAACAGCCAAATTAGCCGAAATCCATTTTTCTTTCAAAATTCAGGTTTGCCGTAAAAAGGGAAATAAAAGTCATGTTCATTGACAAATCTTTTACGCAAAAATCGATTGTCTCAATTGCAGGTGCTGGTGGAAAGACTTCCTTATTGTTTTTTCTTGCAAAAAAGTGTCCCTGTCCTTGTCTGATAACGACTACGACAAAAATTGAAGCTCGGCATATATCAGGAGCTGATGCATATTTTACTTTTTCTGATTTTCTTCATCAATCAGAATCATTTTCCAATCATAAAGTGACTTGGGTGAGCCCTTCGCTCGATATTGAAAATGGACAGATAATCGGTTTCCCCTTGGATCTTTTTTATGAGTTCGCGGATTGTGCAAAAAAGTTGTCCTTGCCGATTTTTTTAGAAGCGGATGGTACTCATTTACAGCATATAAAAGCTCCAACCATTGGCGAACCTGTCATTCCACTCGATACCAATTTTCTTTTTCACATTACCGGTCTGGATGTTTTGGGAAAACAAATTATTGCGGAGAATGTTGACAGGCTCGATGATTTCCTGAAAATTACTGGCACAAAAGAAGGAGATTTCATAACAGAAGCAATTATTGAAAAATTAATACTTCATCCGTTAGGTGGTTTTAAAAACGCACCAGTGGATTGCAAACGTATTGCGGTTTTAAACCAGGCAGATACACCGAAATTGGAAGCACAAGGGGACTCCATCGCTTTGCACCTTCTGGAAAATGGATTGGAATGTGTCTGGATTTCCAGTATGAATCCAGCTCGGGAAATGTTTATCAGGGCAGTCACCTGGCAGGGAAAACAGCTTTATAATTTTTGGCTGTAAATTGATCATCGCATTAACAATATAAAATATCGATCGACCTTGCAAATGAATACCGCGGATTTAGTGGGCATTTATTCCTGCATTTCGCAAAATTGCAATAACAACAAATTAATCTTTAAATATATAGAACTGTTTCGTATTCAGGAAATGAGAAAAAATGAAAATTCATTCAATCGCTGCATTTAAAGGCGCCGGTGATCTGGCATCCGGAGCCGCAATCCGGTTGTGGAGGAGCGGATTCCGGGTAATCCTTACGGAACTGCCAAGACCGTTATGTATTCGTCGTTCGGTTGCTTTTGCAAATACTGTTTTTGATGGAAATATGCGTGTAGAAGATGTAGAAAGCGCTCTGATTTCTGATTGTTCTCAGGCGGAAGCTGTCTGGGCTGAGAATAAAATTCCGGTTATTATCGATCCTGAATTCAAAAAAACGCTTGCATTAAAACCGGATATCATCATTGATGCGAGAATTACAAAAATATGGCAAGCGGACACACATATCAATGATGCTTCCCTGGTTATAGGATTGGGCCCGGGTTTTAGAGCTGGAGACAACGTTCATGCAGTGATTGAAACGAATCGCGGGCACAATTTGGGACGTGTCATTTGGATTGGAGAAGCAGAACCGAATACAGGAACGCCAGGAGAAATTAAAGGGCAGAGCGTTAAGAGAGTTCTCAAAGCACCCTGTGACGGTTTCTTCTATCCGCAGGTACAGATCGGAGATTTTATTAAAGCCGGAGAGACAATGGCAGTTGTCAATGACCAACCTGTGACAGCAGGAATTGACGGCATTGTACGGGGTGTTATTTATCCGGGAATTTTTGTTGAACAGGGATTGAAAATAATGGATATCGATCCTCGGGGAAAACGGGAACACTGTTTTTCGGTTTCTGATAAAGCTAGCGCTATCGGCGGAGGTATTCTGGAAGCGATTCTTTCCTGGAACGTGCGAGAATCATTTCTGCAATGATGCTGACAGCAATTTCTGCCGGTGTTTCTCCGTGAATCGGGAGTCCGATGGGAGAATGGATCCGTTTGATTTGCTCCTCATCTATGCCTTCTTTTCTTAATCGTTCATAAATCAGATCCCGTTTGTTTTTACTGCCGATCATTCCGATATAAAATGCGTCAGTACGAAGGACCTGTTTCAGAACGTCATAATCTCCCAGGTGTCCTCGCGTGACGATAATGATAAAGCTTTGATTGTCAATTGGGAGGTTTGGCAAGTCTGTATAGGATTTCACTGTAAGAACCTGACAATTTGGAAATCTCTCTTGATTGGAAAATTCAGCTCGATCATCCAGAACGACCGTCTGAAAACCGACAAAGTCAGCAAGGAACGCTGTGTCCTTGGCTACATGTCCTCCGCCAAAAATAAAGGCAGTATTCTTTTTTTGAACCTTATCCGCAAAAATAATTTCAGAGCTGTCCGGATTTCGAAGCAGCATCGTTGGCTGCTCAGATTGAAAAATGGTCTTAAGCGTCTCCTCCTTCAAGAAAAGATTGCCGATGATGGCTTTTTCTTCGGTAATAAAGCAAAAATCTGATGATTGTCTTGGAAAGTTTTCTTTAGAATACTGCGTTATCAGCCATCCTTTTCCTTGACCTGATATGGCAGCTATTGCTTTTCTGAATACTTCAGATAGAGATGGATCAGATCCTGATATAAATGAAAGTAAAACTTCTCCAAGACCTCCGCAGACCATGTCAAATGCAGAAGCTTCTTTCCCTGTCAGTGAGTATTCAAATAATTTTGAGCATCCGGCTTCAAAGACCTCGTCCGCGGATTGAATTGCATTCGCTTCCAATTTTCCTCCGCCGATCGTTCCAACAATCGAATGATCTCTGTGGATCAGCATTTTCGTCCCGGAAGATCGGGGTGTAGCGCCTATGCTTTCAATCATGGTTGCCAGAACGACGTCTTCATGTTTCCCGATGCTTTGAATGATTGCTTCGAATATTTTTTCCATGCAAAAATCTTTTTTATAAATTGGTGGATTGCTGCTTTATGTCAATGCATTCTTGAAGCCACGAGATCATGGCTTCGAGACTCTTAATTCGAAAATCAAAAACGATTTTCGGATACAGACTTTCTGAAGAGATCATTTCTTTTCGTTTTTGGTAATCCAGCAGCCATTTTTCACAGATGGCAATCTGTTTTTCAATGACGGGTGAAAACAGACTTTGCGGTTCGTCTTTTAGAAAGTACAGTTTTGCCAAGAAATCAGATCGAAGCATCCGAGGCTGTTGGACCGGTTCCAATTTCCATTGCTGAAACATATCATTTCCGCGATCGGTTAATGAATATACTTTTTTAAAGGGGAAGGCATCTCCAGAGATAATTTTTGATTGAATCAAACCGTTTTTTTCGATCTTATCCAGAATAGCATAAAGCTGACTTTGATTAAAATGCCAGATAATACGAAGTTCTTCCTGCGTGCTCAGGATTTTTGATAAATCATATGCATGAATGGGCTTTTTTTTGATAATTCCCAGTAAAATATATTCCACAGACAAAGGATCTTGTTTTCTTGACATAATTGTTTCCTTTTCTTTGATTGTATCAAAAACCGAAATGATTGGAGCTCAGTAATTCGAAATAAAGCGCTCCGAAATATGGATTCGTAACAATTTGAGATTTGGGAAAAACCTTGAGGGGAAAAGGGAAAACACAACAAGTTTTTTTCCACATTTTTCGAATCGCTGAGAAATATGTTAGAATATCTTTCCGTTGGTTTGCGGCCATTAAATCGAAATTTGGAAGACCGTTTTGAAAAAAATGAAAAATCAATTTACCCATTTTTCGAATCGCTGGTTCGTGGTATAATCAATGTCTGTTTGGAAAGGGCGGGATTCTTTATTGTTTGTGATTTATCTACCAGTGTAAATGAATCACATACAATAAAGAAAACCAGATTCAACTTGTTATGAAAGGAATTGGCTAAAATGGCAAAATGTGAAGTCTGCGGAAAAGCAACAGTATTCGGGCATAACAGAAGTTTTTCACAACGTGCAACAAATCGTGCGTTTCATCCGAATCTGCAGAAGATTACCGTTTATGAAGACGGACGTCCCGTTCAAAAAACTTTGTGCGCCAAATGCATTCGCACAATGGCGAAGGCAAAATAAAATCGGAAAAGTAAAAGAAAACTTCTCAAATTTTTTTGAGAAGTTTTTTTTATTATGTATTAAAGAAAAACACCTTGTAATTTAAGAGAAGCTCGGAAGGTTTTCCGGATGAAAGAGGGAGATTGTGTTTGTCTGTAACTTCAGGTGCAATCAGGTGCAGCTGGTGGTTATGATTCCAATTACTCAGCAACCGAAGATCCACGAATAGCTTTTATACCGGCTGCATACCCCTGCGGGTACTTAAATATCGATGTGCCTGCGACAAAGACATCAGCACCGGCTTCTCTGCACTGGCGAGCTGTTTTCTCATTAATTCCTCCATCGACCTGAATTCTTAAGTCTAAATTCCTTTCATCGCTCCATTTTCGTATCTGCATAATTTTTTGAAGTGAGTCTGGTATAAATTTTTGCCCGCCAAAGCCAGGATTTACTGTCATAACCAGCACCATATCGACCAGTGATAACAGCGGTTCAACCATCGTGACCGGTGTCCCTGGATTGATCGCGACAGCCGGGCTGATACCGGATTGCCGAATTTCCATGAGTGTGTAAAAAATATTGGCATTGTTTTCACAATGGACTGTTAAGATATCCGCTCCGGCTTTGATAAATTTCTGAATATGGTTTTCGGGATGAACAATCATCAGGTGGACGTCTATCGGTACAGAACTGACTGATTTAATGGCTTCAACTACAGGATTGCCTATCGTGATATTGGGTACAAACACGCCGTCCATGACATCAGCGTGAATCCAATCGGCACCGGCAGCGGTGACATTTCGAATTTCATTTCCGATCTGCATAAAGTCTGCAGCCAACAATGAAGGGGAGATAATCTCTTTTTTTGTTTTCATGATGGTCATAATGTTTAATGAATTTCTTTCTTTTAATGCGATGAGTGTCTGAATTGAATTATTTTCTCTCTATTTATAAATGTTTTTCCAAATTTCGAATTACTGTTCATCATAATATTATTTTTATGATTCACGATATTTTAATTATGCATGAAATTCTTATAAATCAGGATCATTTCGGTTTGTACCGGTGATATCTCCTTCCCTTGATGAGTCAAGGATAAACCGGATGTTCAGCCCAACGCTCATATTCATGCAGCAATTCTTCTGCATCAGAAAATCGATTGGATGGATTCTTTTCGATCGATTTCAGGATGATTTTTTCCAGATATGGATGAATCGGCGGATTGACATCTGAAGGTAAGGAGGCATTCATTTCATGATGCATTCGAATAACTTCCTCAGCATCATTGCTGAAAAACGGAAGTTTTCCGACAAAGATCTGATATAGTATGATACCGATGCTGTAGACATCCGTAGTTTTTTTCGGATAAATACCATCAGACAATTCGGGAGACATATAAAGCGGCGACCCCCAGACGATCTCTTCATCCATACTATTGTCTGCGGGAACAGCCTTCCGAGCTTCACCAAAATCAGTCAACTTTAAAATATGATTAATCGTAATGAGAAAATTCAACGGTTTAATATCACAGTGAATAATTTCTGACCGGTGTACTGCGGCAACTCCGCAGCATATCTGCAGACCGATTGATTTCACCAAATCCGGATGATTCTTTTTTGAGGTTTGCAGTAAATTCCATAGCGTTATTCCTTCGACATATTCCTGTATAATATATTGCTGTCCGTCAATTTCAAAATAATCCAGGATACGAACGACATTTGGATGGTTGACGCAAGATTGGAGCACAGCTTCGTTTCGAAATTTATTCCATCGTTTTTCATCATTTCGAAAAATATCTTTTAATTTTTTGATTACGACAATCTGATCTGAATTTTTTACATTCGCCAGGAAAATGTCTGCCAGACCTCCGGCAGTAAGATATCGGATTTGATGGAAATGGTTTGCAAGATAAGAATGATTACGCATTGTTATATAATTATAAATTGTATGGTTTGATTCATTTTGGAATTAGCATTTTGGAATCTGGATTAACCTTTCGAATACAACAAGGACTCTTTTTATATTTCGAATTACTGCTTTGGAATCAACAAATGATCATCCTTCACATAACTCGAATTGGTGCCAAAACATTAACAGGTAACACATTGCCATTCATTTGGATTCATAATGACAGATAAACCGAAACAAAAGATTATTTGGTTAAGATACTTATTGCTGACGCTGATTTTGGGTTTGTTCATATGCGGGGGAATTCTTGTTTATATCGGTCTATCGGGTTTAGACTCGATTTCCATTGAACAAAATCGGACTGCAGAGCTGACGATAATTCCGTATTGCACTTTAACCCCGACATCAATTCCGCTTGATACCAAACAGCAAATCACAGTCCGTTATGTTTCACCGGAGGGATTCTCAATTGGCGCTTTCGTTCAGATCATGAATACGCAGGGCGCAGGTTTAAAAATTCGTTCAAATCCTGGAACCGGCGATGAGGTACTGTTTATTGGAATGGATGGTGATTTGTTTAAAATTATCGATGGTCCCGATGAAAAAGACGGTTTTGTATGGTGGAAATTAGCGGGCTTTTCTGATAAAAAACTGGAAGGATGGGCTGCGGCGAATTATTTGACACTGGCGGCTCCCCCAGTGGAATGAAATGGATTACGATACGAAATGATGAAAAAGAAGCCAACCTATTCACTGTTCTCAGCAAATGCTCATTCTATTGGCAAAGTGCGCCCGACAAATGAAGATGCACTTTTTAGTTTTGAATCGGAAATTTTCCGAATGAATCAAAAAGCAACAATTGGCTTATATATTATTGCTGATGGGATGGGAGGGCATATCAGTGGCGATCGCGCTTCTGCTGCAGCGATTAATACGTTTGTTGCGTATTATTTTGAGTCTGTATATCCTTTGCTGATCGCAGATAACGAGCTGAAAAAAAGCATTTCTGAATATTTGACCGAGGGAATCATCCAGGCGAATAAATCAGTTAAGAAAGAAGTACCCGGCGGTGGAACTACATTTACGGTGGCGCAGGTTTGGAATCATAAAGTCTATTTTGCCCATGTCGGTGATTCCAGGATTTATCATTTCGATAAAAAATTTCATAGCCGCCGTCTGACCAATGATCATTCACTCGTATCCATGCTGGTCGAGTTGGGAGAAATCAATCAGGAGGAAGCGCTAACACACCCGCGGCGCAGTGTTTTGCTGCGCAGTTTGGGCTTTAATTTGGATGTTGAAATTGATACAGGCGAATTGGAATTTGAGGCTGGCGAATTTCTGTTATTGTGTTGCGATGGGTTGTGGTCTGTAGTGCCTGAATCTGAAATGATTACAATTCTTCAAAAAAAAGCGGGATTACAGGAAATTGTTGGGGAATTTGTCAATTCCGCCAATGATCATGGCGGACCGGATAATATCAGTTGTATTCTTGTTCAAATGTCCTGATAAGTTATTGCGAGGTGTCATAAACCCGAGCACCCAGAGTCTTCTTTCTTGTTATAGTGAAGATATGAATTGCAGGTAAAAAATCGATCGAAATATTCTCAGAAAAAGAAACGGCATTTGAGAAAATGATGATTGGGGAGGAATGAAGCCATGGATGATGTGAATAAAAGATATTTGATTTTAGTTGTGGATGATGAAGAACGAATTGTGCGGATGATTAGGCTCAATTTGGAACATGATGGTTTCTCTGTCATTGAAGCGAATTCAGGTGTCGAAGCTATCAATGCGGTTCGCGAAAAAATTCCCAATCTGGTGGTTCTGGATGTCATGATGCCAGGAATGGATGGATTTGAGACATTATCTCTGATCCGTGAGACCAGTCAGGTTCCTGTGATCATGCTGACTGCAAAAACAGAAGAGGAAGACCGGATTCATGGTTTAGAGCTGGGAGCTGATGATTATGTCTCAAAACCTTTCAGCCCGCGTGAATTGGTCAGTCGAATTAAAGCTGTTCTAAGGCGAACGGAAGGTACTGCTGCTCTTGAGGATACTGATCGCATTCAAGTCGATGAACATCTGCGTTTAGACTTTGGAAAGAGAGAGGTTTGGCTGGATGGAGAATTAGTAAAGCTTAGACCGACAGAATATCGCCTTCTGTATCATTTGGTTCAGAATGCTGGATGGGTGATGACTTATGACCAGCTGCTGGCGAAGGTATGGGGTTATGAGTATCGGGATGAAACGCACTATGTCAGGTTATATATCAACTATTTACGGCAAAAAATAGAAAAGGATCCTTCAAATCCAAAATATATATTAACAGAACGCGGAGTCGGGTACCGATTTTTCGATTATAAACGTCCGCTGGAACAAACTGGGTGATAAAACATCACTACAATAAGTTTTTCCCGATTGATTTGGATAGCTAATCAATTTATTGAATTATTGCAGCAGTGTAAAAAAATTGTTTTTTCTAATAAAGCTTTATACATTTTCGAGCTACAGATCTTTCATCACACAGTTAAAAACTTTTCATTAATAATTGGTTAACGATCTTTATAGATAATTCTGATAAATCGCAAGCAAGATTCTTATACTTGCGATTTATATTTTAAGCATAGTAAGGTTCAGGAAAACCTGAACGAAATAAATGAAAAATACAATGATATAAAAATCATACAGGGAGGAAAAAATGTACAGAACATTACGAATTCAACCAATGCGAGAATTAGTTTCAATGCAAAATTCAATGGATCGTTTGCTTAACACTTTCTTTGATGCTGATGAAAGAACCTCTTTTGATACGATTTCACCCCGCGTTGACATGAAGCAGGATGAAAACAATATTTATGTAAAAATGACCATCCCTGGTGTCAATCCCGATGACATTCAGATTTCAGTCGCTGAAAACATTCTGACGGTGAAAGCCGAAGTAAAGGAAGAAAAGAGCGAAAAAGATGAAAAATCTGCTTATGAGATTCGGGAACATACGTGGAGTTCCTATTATCGAGAAATATCTCTTCCATCAGAGGTTGAGGCTGATAAAGCAAAAGCTGATTATGAAAACGGTGTTTTGAAACTGGAACTTCCCAAGGCAGAGATTGTGAAACCAAAAATGATTTCAATCAACGCTGTCAAAAAGGGTTCGTAAATTCGTGATGAACCGAGAACTGCCCCCTTTTAGGGGGCAGTTCTTTTTTATCTATTTACTTCAATAATCATATAAAATTACACATAAATTAACAATATATAATAATTGCAATATAGCATTAAATATGTTATATTAATATTATCGTTTTCAAAGAGCTAATCCAGCATTTCGAAAATTGATTTTTCGTTCAAATTATTTTAAGAAAGGTTAAACATATGAGGAAAAGATATTTCTATGTCATCATGCTTGTAATGGCAATATTGATGAGTTATGGCTTTTCAACAGGTTATGCTGAAAGTTATCCGGATCAGGAGATAAAACCTGAGGATTTTCCATCATTGGAAGAATATTACAATGCCAGAATCCAGCAAAAAATCGATCTTATAAAAAATGCATTAATAAAAGAGGACCGAGATATGGCTGATCAGGTTTTGGCTGAGCTTTCCGATTTGATTCAGGAAACAGTGAAGATTTTTCCTGATCGATTTACACAGGAACAAACGACTTTGTGGGATGTCTTCAATGGAATCACTTCATTCGTGGATTCACCAATGACTTTTGAACAATTGAATACCTTCTTTGAAAAAATTCAGAAGGATATCGAAACGTTCTTTTCGTTGGTTGAGCCATCAGATCCCATGAATGTGATTCTTCCCGGGGATCCAAAGCCGGCAGATCATAGTTAGAAATTTTGCCGGATGCAAACAAATTGAATCATCTTATCGTTTGACTGGAAACCCGCATCTGAAAAAAGCGGTTTTTTTTTATGAATGGCTGTATTCAATGATTCGAAATAGGAGGTGGATTACTTGGTGTGGTGTTTTTAAGCTTCGCTTAAAAACACCACACCAACATATTTTTTTCCTCACTTCGAAAAGTTTGTCTAAAATTCGATTTTCTGTGATAAGTTACCTGGTTTCCTTTTTTATTCCGATTCTGATATTATTGTTGATTTTTGCAGTCATTAGACTCTATCCTTTCGGTTCTAAAACATTCCTGGTTTTCGACATGAAATGGCAATATGCAGACTTTTTCGCTTATCTCAAACGAATTTTCAATGGCGAAGAGAATTTGCTGTACTCCTTCAGTAAAAATTATGGAGGAGATATGTATTCAACCTGGGCATATTATCTGGTTAATCCACTGCATTGGGTGATTTGCTGGTTTCATCAAAAGGATTTGCCAAAGGCTCTGTCTTGGATTGTTTTGATCAAATCAGGATTGTCTGGTTTTAGCTGTTTCTATTATTTACGACATGCTTTTTCCCATGATAAGTCGGCTTACTTGTTTTCTACAAGTTATGCGTTGATGTCATACTCGTTATGGAATGCAGAAAATTTTCAATTTTTGGATGCGGTGGTTCTGGTTCCTTTTGTCGTATTGGGGATCAATTATTTGGCGGATAATCAAAAACCGGTTCTTTTAACACTTTCATTATCTGTTGCGATCGTGCTTAATTTTTATATCGGTTGGATGATTTTATTTTTTTCCACATTGTATTTTCTTTATTATTGTTATGCTACTTACGGCTCTTTATCGAGAGAAACAATGGTATGCTTTTTCCAATCTTTGTTGCTAACCGCCTTATTATCAGCGTTCTTATGGATACCTGTGGGTTATCAAATTTTGGAACACAAGATAGGAATCAAACCTTTCCAACTCACTTTTTCTTCAGACATTTCATTATTTCAATTGCTAACAATGTTTTTCACAGGGACATATGAAGTTGGGAAAATGGCTGATCATACTCTTCCGAATGTTTTTTGTGGAGTATTTACATCTGTCCATTTCTTTCTGTTTTTCTTTAACCAGCGGATTTCTAAAAAAGAGCGATTCCTGACTCTATGTTTTTCGCTTTTTTTTGTTTTGTCATTTCTACTATTCCCATTAAATCTTTTTTGGCATGGATTCCATTTACCTCATGGTTGGCCATACCGATTCTCTTTTCTATTTAGTTTCTTGATAATATCCGTAGCATATCGAAATTACACACAAATAAAGAATAAATCCATTTCATTTCTGGGCTTTTTCTCATTGATTATAATCACGCTGCTGCTTGCAGGATTTCTAAATTTGCAGGATCAATATTCTTTTGAATCTAAAAGCGAGCTCCATCATGGCTGTCCATGGCTTGATGTATCCCTTATTCTTTTTTTTATTCTTTTCCTGTGGCAAAGAGATCGAAAGAATGTTTTCTACGCTTCCTCCTTTTTAGGGAACAGTTTTCTGATCATTGTTTTTCTTCTTTCATTCGTAAATCTTACCTTCAATGCTTTGACACTTATTAAGATAAAAACAATCAATCATGAATCGATTGACTCATATGCCTACTCCATTAAAACGATCTTGCCAGTTGTCTCTGAAATTCAGAAAATCGATCCCGGTTTTTATCGCATGGAAAAAAATTTCTATCGTTCTTACAACGATTCGATGCAATTTGATTATGCGGGTATCTCGCATTTCAATTCAATGAACCGATCTGATATACTGACTTTTTCAAAGTCGCTTGGATATGCGGTGAACAATAATATCGCCAGTTATTCTTATGGAGCCACTGCTTTTGCGGACAGTCTTTCCGGAATAAAATATTTGCTTTCAATCGATTCAGAAATTCAAAAGCCTTATCCTCCTCTTTTTACAATGAACGGTATTCATGTTTTCCAAAATCCTTTTACACTGCCGCTTGGTTTTATCGCTCGCTCACATTTGGAAAAGACGATTCCAGATGATGCAAATCCTTTCAATTTTCAAAACTCAATTTATCAGTATATAACCGGAGAAATGAATCAATCGCTTTATTCAGAGGCAATTGGTCAGGAATTCTCCTGTCAAAATGTGACTTGTGAAATCTCGGATAATGAAATTATGTTGTCAAAATTTTCTATAGGTCAAAAAGGAGTTCTTCAATGGAAGATTCCGGCGAAAAAAGATGTTTATTATTATGTATATTTTCCAACGGTTACCGACCAGCAGATCGATTTGGAGGTAAACGGTAAATTATTGGGTCGAGCGCTTACTGCCGAATATTCAAGTGTCATTCCGTTGGGAACTACCGGAGATAACCATGTGATTACCATCCGATTGTTCATTTATGATTCCGGTATCTCGATCCATAAACCTTACATTTATTCTGAGAATTTAACTGCTTTAAATACTCTTCATAATCTTATGGAGGCCAATCCAGTGTTGATGAAAAAAATTAACAGCGCACATCTCGTTGGGCAAGTCACCGTTGGTTCTGATAATAACGATTTAATTTTGACGATTCCTCATGAAAAAGGATGGCGAGTTTTCGTGGATCACAAACCAATTCAGCAGAAGAAAGTCTTCAACATTTTTATGCTAATTTCTCTTTCCAGCGGAAAACATGATATTGATTTGTACTATATTCCTCCCGGATTGATTCCCGGCTTTATCGTCAGTTTTATTACAGTAATCATTTTTTTGTTTCTGAAACCACGAAGGAGTAGATCCCTATGAAATCAGAACTGATGATCCGAATCAGTCGAAAGTGGATGTTGTTGTTTATTCTTTTTATTGTCATCTACCCGATTTTTATTACGTATATTCTCCCATTAACGCGTTTTTGGTATCTTTCGAGAAAATTGATCATATTACAGGACGTTGTTATTTTATTAACAGCCTTGTACGGTACGCTTCTGGGAATTCAGCAAAAAATGTTACTGATAAGATGGCTGATTCCGGCTTTGGTTGGGGCTTTTTTCTTCTTGTTTCCTCAAATATTTTTGTTTTTTCAAAACCATCAGGATGCCGATGCTTTATTAACGATTATTCGTTTCTTTTTACTTTTTTATATATTCTTGATTACATCAGAGAAAATCAGCTTCTATAAAAAAGATTTTGTGATGATCGCAATGGTGTTTGGATTTTTTTTTCTGTTTTGCTGTTTTTATGATATCTTTCAGAATTATGAAGCATTTCGAACAATCTCGATGGATACTTTTCGTGATTCAATTTTTCAATCAGTTTTCCTTAATCCGAATCGGTTTGCCTGTTTTTTAGGATTGACAATCATTCTGTCCATTTCTGCGTTTTGGCTTTCGAAAAAAACCTTTTTCCTTCTAAATTCCTTGTTCTTAACGTTTTATTTATTCTTAACAGGATCGCGTGGTTCTGTCATAATGGTGTTTCTTTTTGTGATTGGTTTTATTCTTTCATTAATGGGAAAAAATCACTATTCCCGTTCAATCTTCATGATTTTGGATATTTTTCTTTTGGGCTTGATCCTTTGGCAATTTGATTTCATTCGAAAATTCTGTGAATTGAAAAACGGTTTAACCGGCAGAGAATATATATGGCGATTAAGCTGGCAGTTATTTCGTTCTTCAAACATTTTCGCCGGGAATGGATTAACAAATTTATTGGAATCTATAATAGAAATAAAACTAAACCAGCTTGCGAGTGCACACAACGGGTATATCTCGGTTTTATATAGTGGAGGAATCCTTCTGTCCAGCTTCTACACGTACGTTTTTGTCGTTATCTTTCAGCGAACAATGATAATTCGACGTCATTTTTGGCTGCCTTTTGTATTGAGCGCATCGTTCTATGGATTCTTTGAATCGACTGTGCTGCCATTTTATTTTTCTCCAATTTCTAATTACTTTACAGTCTGCCTGGTTGCGCTGCCGTTACTGGTTAAAGAGCCTTGATAATGCCAATTAATACGATCTTTTCTCAAACAATATTTTCCTGATTGATTCGAATAGCGAGTCTTTATTCCGAATTACTGACGGAATTATTCTTTATTAAACAAAAAAATTAATTCGTTATAATTTTTCTTATGAATCTCACAGAAACTTCGCTTGTTCTTATCGCTATCATGCCTAAGGCTCGTGATATGGAAATCGCGAGAGTTTTGGGATGGTATCGGATTCCATTAAAGACAGCGCCAAAAATCATCAACGTGGATTTCATTGCATTCTATCAAACGGCTGATTTTGGGATAAACCATAAAAGCTGTATTGAAAAATATGCAGAGGTACGCGGTGTAGAATTAACGACAAGAAATGAATTATTTAAAGAGGAACCGGATCATCCAAGAGCATCGGAAGAGTACTATAAAATTCAATTGGGACCTTTATTAACCCTGTCTAATCCGATTTCAACCGATAACTGGAAACGATTTCTCTTTTTCTACACAACAGGAGAAAAATTTTTTGCAGCGAAAAAGATCCGTGATTTGTCCGTTACGGGTTTTGAAAGGAATGTTTTATGGAATTCATTACGAGAACGCAGCGAAGGATTCGTTCCTGAACAAGTTGAGGTGAAAAATGTTGATCCGAATTTGTTATTTCTGTTAGGAAATCTTTCCTTATCCAATTTGGATTTTTCAGGCTGAAATATGAAAACCACAATTTTTCTATCTTTTCTTATTCGAATTACTGATTTTAATTGGCTGATATGATGCAGTGAAACATGATTTTGTTATGATTGAATTAATTTGATTCAAGTTATTGGATGTCGGAATTGTCATGGATGTGTAGAAATCATTAAAATACTTTGTATTTGAATCATAGAAAATTTAAAATTTTCAATAAAAATGGAGCTGTATGGAAAAAATTATTGCCGGTGGAAGAATTATTACTGAATCAGGAATTTTTGATGGAGATCTCTTAATCCGGGATGAAAAGATTATCGCAATCGGCGATAATTTACCGAGATATGAAGGGACAGAAATTATTGATGCTACGGAGAAACTCATTATGCCTGGCGGTGTCGATGCGCATGTTCATCTGAATCTTCCAATGCCTGGAACTATCTCCTCCGATGATCATTATACAGGGACAATGGCAGCAGCGTTCGGCGGAACTACCACTGTGATTGATTTTGCCAATCATGATCAACCCTCTCTTATTGATAGTTTTAAGACATGGCAAGCACAGGCTTTGCCGAATATTGCTGTGGATTATGGAATCCACCAAAACTTTACCACCTTCAATGAACAAACATTGGCCGAAATTCCATTGCTGCCTGAATTGGGAGTTACTTCAATCAAGATGTTTACTGCATATAACGGCCGAATGCGCTTGAGAGACGACGAAATTTTTCAGGCAATGCGGATAGCTAAACAGGAAGGGATTATCTCACTGATTCACGCTGAAAATGGCGATTTGATCGATTTGTTGGTTAAAGAAGCATTGGAGAGTGGTCATACTGAACCGATTTGGCATGCAAGAACTCGACCTGCTTGGGGAGCTGTTGAGTCGGTTTTACGGACAAGTGCAATTTCGTTTTCGGCAGGTAATGCTCCGTTGTATATTGTTCATATGAATGTTAAAGAGGAAGCTGACCAACTTTTGTATGCGCGAAATCACGGTCTGCCAATTTTTGGAGAAACCTGTCCTCAGTATCTGTTGTTTACTGAAAAAGAATTGGAAAGAGAAGATGGCAAAAAATGGATTTGTTCACCTCCAGTCCGTTTAGAGAAGGATAATGACGGATTGTGGAATGCCCTGGCAGATGGAACGATTGATGTGATTTCGACTGACCATTGTCCGTTTTTATATGATGGCACAAAACCAATCATGTATCAGGGGAAACCTTATCAGAGTCCCGGAAAAGAATTAGGAAGGGATGATTTCTCCAAAACTCCCGGCGGCGTTCCAGGTGTAGGGGATCGTATGTCGGTAATTTGGACGAAAGGGGTTGTGGAAGGGAAATTGTCGCCGACAAGGTTTGTCGAGGTAATGAGCACAAACCCTGCTAAGATTTTTGGTTTATATCCACAAAAAGGGAATCTTAATCCAGGATCTGATGCAGATATTGTTATTTGGAATCCTGAAAAGATTGTTAAATACGGCGTTTCAGTTGCTCGACATCGGACTGACTACAATCTATATGAGGGGATGGAATTGAAAGGTTTTCCTGAGAAAGTATTTCTTCGTGGGAAATTGATTGTTGACGGTGATCAGTGGTATGGTGAACGCGGAGGCGGACGTTTTCTGAAACGCAGCCGTTATAAGGCATAATAGAATGCTTTTTCTGATCGTTCCAGCCGGTATTTTATTTCTGTCAACGGTTTCAATTTGGTTGATGGATAAAATTCGGAAAAATGTTGGAATATCCTGGCTCATTACAATTGTTACTGCCGGTCTATTTTGGATTTGGACTATTTATTTGCATTGGGTTCCTGATTCAGCATTTCAAATAGGCCGCAGTACATTCCCGGGTATGGAAATTCCATTGGTATTCCAACTGGATTCTTTCTCCCGGCCTTACCTCATGGCTATTTCCTCACTTTTTCTTATGACGATTCTTACAGTCTCATCCCGATATGAATCGAAAACTGCGGTTCAACAATGGATCGGTTTTGAAATGATTGCATTCATCGGAATGATGGGAATCGCTTCCGGTGGAATATGGCCTGTTTTATTATGCTGGATGATTTTTGACATTATTGATTTGTTTTTTGTTTTTTCGGTTTCAGAGAAAGTTAATTTTGTAAGCTTTCTTACGAAAGTCACCTCAATTCGTCTGACGGGTACTCTGGTAGCAGCTGTCGGGCTGGCGTTAAGCATCTACGATGCCGGAGGTCTGTATCAGGCAGATGTCGTTTCTTCATCTGGCGGTATTCTCATATTAGTTGCATGTGCGATGAGATTGGGGATTGTTCCGATTTACCAGCCGCATCTGAGTTATTCGCAAACAAAAACCGGTCTTGTCACCATGCTACGGTTTACTTCGATTTTTACAGTACTCCCCATTTTATGCCGCATACCGCTGACTTCTCTGTCTCCTGATATTGCTACTGCTTTAAGTATCTTTTCGGGTTTTGCTGCGTTTTTTTGCGCTTTTGGCTGGTTATTTACAACGGATACCGATCAAAGAAAATCTTACTTTATAACTGCCACAGCCAGTATGGCTTTCGCCTGTATTCTGAGAGGACAACAACAAGCTTCCATAATCTGGGGCGTATCCATGCTTTTATCGAGCCCGCTTTTTTTTCTGCAGCATTCAAATTCAAGGGCGCTCAAAGCATTGCTGGTAACCATTTGTTTCCTATTTTCCGGATTGCCATATACACCGAATGCTGCCGGATGGACAGGCCTTATCGTTTATCCATTTTCAGCAATGGACATTCTTTTTTTGAGTGTCCATTGTGTGCTATTGACAGGGTTATTTGTTCATATATTTTCTGATACAGAATTTAATCAACCTGTGACTGAACCATGGATGCGGAGTGTGTATCCGATTGGAATTCTTTTTACAATTGGTTCTTATCTATTGATTGCTTCCTTCAATTGGTTCTTTATTCGACAAACAGGTATATGGTGGGCTTCTCTTGCATCTTTTGTTATTGCTGTTTTCTTTCTGTGGGGCGGTGTATATTGGATTTCGCAAAAACGATATCAGAACGTCATCAATTGGGTTCGAATTTTAGTAAAATGGTTCCTTTTGATTAACCGTAAAGTGCTTGAATTAGACTGGTTTTTTTTCATTTTAAGAAAAATCGCGTACGGTATCGAAAAGAGTGTATTTTTTATTTCTGATATGATTGAAGGACCTGGCGGAATCTTATGGGAGTTCCTATTGCTAATAGCGTTCATCTGGATTCTCCTTTCAGGGCGGTCAGTATGAGATACGAGCTTCCTCTCACGTCAATGATCGGTCTGGGATTAATTTCACTAAGCTCCGCTTTGATATTGGCTAATCAGGATCAAAATGAAAAACGATTTTGTCTTTTGGCATACTTATTCCAATATATCGGTGCAATATTTTTACTCATTAGAATTTTTTCATTTCAAATTTTGTTCATCATCTTCCTTACCGGGTTAATGGGAGCAGCCATTATTGGCACGGATCAGATTGATTTTCGAGCTCCGATTCAAAAAAAATATTTCATTAGCTTTCCATTATTTCGAGTGTTACTGAGTATTCTCATTTGGGGTTTAATACTTTCCATCGAACCAAGAATTGCACTATGGATTCCAATTCCTGATTCAATTCTGTTTGTGTCTTTATGGATGATCAGTATCGGGATTGTTAAAGTCAGTCTCGACAATGATTATTTTTCAATGATGCTTGGATTATTGAATCTTTTCTTCGGATTTCAACTGGTTTACATTCTTTTAGAAGAATCTTCGTTGGTTTTTGGCTTTTTGACAGCAATAAATCTGTTAATTACTTTATTGGGCGCTTTCATCCTTCTCAAACCGGATTCTGAGCAGGAAGAGCAAGAATTTCTGGAATCGGAGGAAAATTCATGAGTGCTCCTGTTTTATGGTTTTTTCTTCCTTTCCTTTTTGGATCATTATCCATGTTATTCTCAGAGAAACGAAAGCTGATCACAATTCTCGCGATCATTCTCTGTTTGTTTCTGGCTTTTGTCGCTTTAACGATTCCTATTAATAGCATGATTGTTTATGGCAATAATTCGCTAATCTTTACATCTACAAAAGAAATTCTTGGAAGAAGTTTGACTTTAGAGCGTTCTTCTCAACCAATTTTGGCATTTTTGTATCTGTTTGCGGCTATCTGGTTCTTTGGCGCATTGGTTGTCCAGGTTCATCGTCTTTTCGTTCCAATTGCAATTATGGATATTGCTCTGATTATCGGTGTAATTTCAGTGAAACCATTTATTTACGGCGCTTTCTTCGTCGAATTTGTTGTCTTATTGACGATGCCGCTTTTTTGGGTGCAACGGACAAAGCGTGGTGATGGAATTTTACGGTTTCTTTTTTTTCAAACTTTTGGTCTGGCATTTATTGCTCTTGGCGGTTGGTTATCTGCTTCTGTAGATATTAATCCTTCTGATGAGTTTCTTGTGACCAGAGCCGCTGTGATTTTCTTCCTAGGTTTTATCTTCTGGTTGGCTATATTCCCGTTTCATGATTGGGTTGCAGTATTAATGGATGAGACGTGCCCTTACGTTTCCGGCTTCGTTATGAGTCTTCTCCAGTTTTCCACCTTATTTATCCTTTTGAATTTTTTAAATACATATGCATGGATGCGTTCATTTACGCCGATTTTTTCAGGGCTGAAAATTGTAGGCACAATAATGCTTTTGCTGGGCTCTATTTGGGCTTTTTTCCAAAAAAGCCTTCAGCGTTTGGAAGCTTATTCGATTGTTGCAGAAAATGGTTTCTCCCTGTTATTATTAGGTATCAAGACAGAAAATTCGATTCATTTATTATTATCATTTCTGATTATTCGGGTTATCGCTGCGGCAGCATGGTCACTCGCGGTAAAAATTCTTAGTGTCGATACAAATGGCAATGTGACGCTGCAGCAAATCCCTGGTTTATTCAAAAGAAAACCTGTTGTCAGCATAGCATTGCTTGCCAGTTTTTTTTCAGTAGCAGGATTGCCGCTGTTCGCCGGATTCCCGTTAAAAATTGTCATGATTTCTCTTGGTTTTTCCCAATCTGCATTGATCGGTACTGTGACGGCAGCCGGATGCTGGTTCATTATCATTACCGGATTTAAGATAACGGTATTGCTGTTGTCTCTATCTGAGAATGACGTGTTTTCGAGAGAAACAGGCGGGCAAACTGCAATTTTGATTGTTCTAATTCTGATTATGCTCAGTTTGACATTTTTCCCGTTGCTTTTTAATCAATTTATCCGTAATCTGCAGTTTCAGTTTCCTGCATTCCTTGTTAAGTAAATGGAAAAAATATATTTCAAAAGTAGGTTATGTTGACAATTCGAATTTTGATGGTCTTTAAAAATAAAGTATCTCATGTTTCGAAATGCAGCAATTCGAAATATGAACATTTTTTAAATCGAGACAGAAAAAATATTGTTTTACTGTTTTTACGCAAAGCGCAAAAAAACACAGCAGCGATTTCTTTTTCAAAATTTGAATTGCTGGGAGTAATCCCAAAAGCGTGAATGGAACGGGTATAATAGCATATAAGTTTTGAAAGGAATGACTTTACATGGCGCAGGTGTGGATACCAACAGAAAATGACGGATTTTTCGATCCGGAACAAATCAATAAACGACTTGAATGGCTGGATAATGAACGGCGGAAGGATAAAAACCAAATCACAATTCTGGCTGAACAAATTTCTGCGCTTCAATCCGAAAACATTCAATTAAAGAGTCAA
This sequence comes from Flexilinea flocculi, assembly GCF_001192795.1. Lineage (GTDB taxonomy): Bacteria > Chloroflexota > Anaerolineae > Anaerolineales > Anaerolineaceae > Flexilinea > Flexilinea flocculi. Next base: position 608,557 of record NZ_DF968181.1, read on the forward strand.
ATTAAAGATTTTCAGAATGAAATCGCACGATATTCCAACATTTTCCCGCGAATTGACCAGATAGAATCTGCTTTATCTCAATTAAGGGTGGACGCATTTCGGACGATCGAGGAAAAAGATAAAGTCCGTTCTGAGAAAGAAAAAGAGATTGATTTAGCGCGAAGGAACGGTGTTGATTCACTGAATCGGGCGATTGCCGAAATTCGAAAGGTAACGGAACCCATCCAGGATATTCGAAAGACGATACAGGCTCGTGTAGATGAAGAATTTCGGCTGGCAAGATTGATTGAAGAAGTTGGCAATAGAATCGATGCCATTTCTCAGGATCGTGAAGATTTCATTCGTTTTCAAAAGGCCGTTGAAGAGAGCCGCCGTCAGGATATGAAGCGGGTCACTGATGTTCAAAATGAGATGTCGGCATATCGGAAACGGATTGAGGATATGCGCGGTCGTGTTGACCTTGTGAATGACAGCCTACATAAAATTGAACAACGCATCAACGATTTGGCAACGTCTGAAGCGGAACGAAAACAAACCATTTCAACTTTCCAGGAAAAGCAAAATATGATCAATCTGGAATTTTCGAAGACCTGGCAGGAATGGAAAACAACTTTTGATGAAATAATTTTAAAAGCAGCGAATCTGGATACTCAAATGCAGGCTTTAGAAAACACACATCGATCTGTAAAACGCTCTCAGGATTCACTGGACGAAGTGACTCAGCGTTTTGATCGCAGAACGAATGAACTGATTGAGATGCAGCGTCTGACAGAGGAGAAATTACGGCAGGAATGGGCTGCGTATAAAAATGATGATCAAAAACGATGGACAAATTATTCTTTAGGGCAGGATGAAATTCAATCCGATTATCAAAGAAGTATCCAAGCGTTGCAGGCAAGAATGCAGGCAATTGAAGACTCCGCGGCTTCTGCAATGGATGAAGTAAGCCTGCATGATGAATTATATGTCGCTCAGCTTCAGGATTTGTTTACAATGGTCCGTGGCTGGCTTGAAAAAATGGGTAAAACATAAATCAACATTTTTGTTTATAAATATAAACAATTTACTAATTTCAAAATCTGGAGTGTTATGAGCAAAATCACTGTGATTGGTACAGGCTACGTTGGCCTTGTTACAGGAGCGTGTTTCGCTGATTTAGGAAATACGGTTATGTGTCTGGACATCGACCAGAAGCGAATCGACGGGCTTCACAAAGGCATTATGCCGATATATGAGCCTGGATTAGAGGAAATTGTTGAGAGAGCGTATCGCGCAAAAAGAATTGATTTTACAACCGATTATGCGGCGGCACTCCAATCGGCGGAGTACGTTTTTATCGCTGTCGGAACACCTTCAGGTGAAAATGGCGAAGCAGATATGCAGTATGTTGAAAAAGCAGTAAAAAAGATTGCTGAAACCATCGATCATTCTTTTATCCTGGTAGATAAATCAACAGTGCCTGTCGGTACAGGAGATTGGGCTGCCAAGATTCTTCAGGAACGGTTTGCTGAAACCGAAATTAAGTTCAGTATTGTATCCAATCCTGAATTCCTGAAGGAAGGTACTGCCATCAATGATTTCATGCGGCCGGATCGAATTGTGCTTGGATCGAATAATCGAGCTGCTTCCGAGAAAATTGCCGAATTATATGAATCCTTGCGTTGTCCGATTTTGATCACTGATATTCGTACAGCAGAAATGATTAAATATGCCTCCAATGCTTTTCTGGCTGCGAAAATCTCATTTATCAACGAAATAGCAAATATTTGCGAAAGAGTTGGAGCCAACGTTGTCGATGTTGCGAAAGGGATGGGTCTTGATTCCAGAATTGGTCCAAAATTTTTGAATGCTGGAATTGGCTGGGGAGGCAGTTGCTTCCCAAAAGATGTCAAAGCTTTGGTCCATATTGCTCAAGAATTTGGAACACAACCCCAGCTTCTTCAGGCGGTTATTGAAATTAATAAGTATCAACGAAAGCATGTTGTTCAAAAATTTGAGGAAATATTTGGCGACATAAAGGGAAAAAGGATCGGTATTTTAGGTTTGGCGTTTAAACCGGATACAGATGATATACGGGAAAGTCCTGCCGTCGATATTATCAAATATCTGACTCAAAAAGGTGCAATAATTTCTGCCTATGATCCTGCGGCAATGGAATTATCGAAATTAGTATTACCGAAAGAGGTTTCGCTTTACGAAAATCCGTATCAGGTTGTAGAGGGAACGGATGCGCTTCTTTTAGCGACAGAGTGGAATGAATTTAAACAACTCGATTTTGAAAAAATCCATCAATTGATGCATGGAAATGTGATCTTAGATGGGAGAAATCTCTGGGATCCTCAAAGTTTGACTGATCTCGGATTTCGCTATTATGGTATTGGCTTGGGGCAATACAAATAACCACTGATTAAAATGGAAAGAAAAAAACTTCTGTTTTGATTTCAAAACAGAAGTTTTTTTCAATATTTAAAGAGTTTCGATGATGAAATAGTTCTTTTTCCCCCTGCGGAGAACCAGATATTTGCCTTCGATGAATTGATCCAGCGTAATCGTTCCTGAATTTTCATTCAGACGGTGGTTATTGATGTAAATACCTCCTTCAGCAATTGCTCTTTTTGCTTCACCTTTTGATTTCAAAAAGTTGCTTTCAACAAGCAGGCTGAGCACATCTTTTCCCGTGCCGGAGAACTGGTCTTTATCAAAAGCAAAAGAAGGAACTTCAGCAAAAATCTCATGGATGTCATCGGAAGATAAACCGGAAATCTCTCCTCCAAATAGCGCTTCGCTGGCTTGAATCGCTTTTTCTAAAGCAGTCTGCCCATGCATCATCTGTGTCATTTCCTTTGCCAGCGTCTTTTGGGCGTTCCTCAGTTCCGGCTTTTCTTGAATCTCATTTTGAAGCTCCAGAATTGTATCCTGATCAAAGAATGTGAAAAACTTCAAATAATCAATCACATCCGCATCATCAGTATTTAACCAGAATTGATAAAATTTATATGGAGAAGTTCGCTTTGGATCAAGCCAGACGGCGCCTCCGGCAGTTTTTCCGAATTTCGTGCCATCCCTTTTTTTTACCAGCGGATAGGTCAATCCATAAGCGCTATTCCCTGTCTTTTTTCGAATCAATTCACATCCGGCTGTAATATTCCCCCATTGATCACTGCCACCTGTCTGCATGACACAATTTTCTGTCTCGAACAGATGCAAAAAATCATACGATTGCAGTAAGCTGTAGCTGAACTCTGTATAAGAGAGACCGCTGTCCCGATTCATTCGATTCTTAACAGAATCTTTGGTTAACATGGTATTAATGGTAAAGTGTTTCCCTATATCGCGTAAGAAATCGACCAGCTTATAATTCAGCAGCCAATCGCCGTTATTTACAATTCGTGCAGGATTCGTTGCGACTTCAAAATCCAAAAAATGAGCGAGCTGTTTCTTAATTTCTTCGACATTGTGATGCGCTTCTTCTGCTGATAGCAAGTTTCTTTCTGCAGATCTTCCGCTGGGATCCCCGATCATTCCAGTTCCTTCTCCTGCCAGTGCGATAACATGGTGACCGAACCGCTGGAAACGTGCCAGGGCAATCATTGGAACCATATGACCGACATGCAGACTGTCTGCAGTCGGGTCAAAACCGTTATACAGTGTAATCTTTTGTTTTGCCAGTAATTCTTCAACGCCATCCATTACGTCATAGATCAATCCACGCCATTTCAGTTCTTCAAAAATACTGGTATTGCTGTTTGCACTCATAAATAATCCTTAGGAATTAAATTTTCTTATCTGATCCTCAAAAATATTATAAAGTATCTCAATTTGGAGACCATAATCATGATAAAACCTTAAAAAAGAGTCTTGTATCCCTTTTCTTCAAACAATCGGTTGTTGGAAAGGATAACATACAGCTATGTTATGTTTGTGCTCTTTTTTGAAACAAAACAATAAAAAATATTTTCTCTTTTTTAATATGTTTTTCCGAATTTCGAATTGGTTCTTTTTTCAGTTCCATTCGCTATAAAACAGTTCTGTTTCTGATGAATAAGCAAGTTAAGAATTGCTATAAAGGATATATTCTCCTTCAATTTTCTTTATTGCACCGCCTCCAAAAGAGACTCTGATATTTCCGTTCATATCCGTCATTTTTCGAAGTTGAACAATATTAAATCGATCGTGATATTGATTTTGTTCAATACGAATGACAGGCCGTTTCCACAACTGATGCTGCAGCAGATAGTATCCTAATGCTGAATTTCCGGATCCAGTTGCAGGATCTTCCAGATAGCCAAAAGTTGCAGCAAATACTCGAACTCGAAAGTCATTTTCCGGAACACTGGTATCATCCGAAAATACTTCAATGATATGGATCTGATGTTTTTGTGAAAAATCTCTAAGCGCACCAAAATCAGGATTCATTTGAAGAACCGTTTTCAATGATCGGATGGGGACCAATAGCGTAATCAGACCCGCATCGATGATTTCGATCGGATACTCAGTATTGATTTCTTCAGTTTCAATGTTTAATGCTAAAGCAATATCTTTGGCTGACGGGGAAATGGAATGATATTTTGGTGAAGGTGACATAATGAAGACTGATTTTTCTTCATCAATCCTGTTTTCAACCGTTAATTCGCCATCATTGGTCTGGATTTTGATCTGCTTTTTTGTTTTTAATGAATCAATACTCGAAAAAAGCTCGTACAGGATGGCAATCGTCGCATGTCCGCAAAAATTAACTTCTTTTTCGGAGGAATAATATTTCAACCGAAATTTCTCATCTGATTCTGGAAAAACAAATCCGGTCTCACTGACGAATCCTTTTAATTCTTTGGCAATTTGCTGCATCTTTTCATCCGTGATTTCTTCGGATGGATGAAGCATAATCATTCCGGCAGGATTACCTTCGGATTTTTCTGTGGCAAAAGCGTCAATCTTTTTAAATTGAAATCGTTCTTCCTTCACCGAATTCTTCCTTCCTGTCTTATCCTATCATTTGTATTTTCGGATTATCTTGCCGGCTTGGTATGTGTTATTTGATCAATCCAATATTTATAAAGACAGACAATCGAAATGATCTCCTGGTTTCATCATACCAAAAGAATGAGAATGCCTGCAAGTTAATTCTTGTATCGAAAAAACCGGTAAAAATTAATCAATTTTATAACGATATATATTCGTCTCGCGTGCCTGGAAACCACAACGTTGATATAACCGATTCGCCGCTTCTCGTGAGGGCCTGGATGTTAAATCAACTGTTTTGGCTCCTTCAGCTTTTGCTCGTTCTAAAGCAGCTCTGACTAATTGTTCCCCTATACCCATACCTCTTGCTTTTTCATCAACGATAACGTCTTCAATCCAAGCTCGAATTCCGGTTGGAATCCGAAATACAACGAGTGTCAACGATCCAAGGATTTTCTGGTTATTTTCTGAATCCACGGCTGCAAGAACGATGGAAGCCTTCGAATGAATCATGTCTTCTAATGCTTCCCATGATGGAATAACAGCGGAAGTAGATAATTGGGGAATTAGTACTGAAAATGCATCATAAACCTGCTGCGACATCTCAGTAATTTCAATAATTTTCATATGGCTGCCTCAAAAATACATAATTATTTTAAATGAAGTATGGCTATATTATAATCGCTCAGAAAAAAACATCATTGATTCTATGAGAAGCCAACAATTCGAAATAGGGACAAACTTTTTAAATAGATAGCGAAAATAGGTTGTTGTTATGGTTTTGCGCCTCGCGTATAATCATCACAACAGGAAAGAAAACCCCTCCATATTTCGAGATGCTGTTATTATGCTTAAAAATGGTTTGGTCTATACAGACGGAGTACAATTAAAATAAAATTACATTGATATTATTTCTATCAAACAGTAAGACAGCGATTTGAAATCGGAAAAGACTTTTTAGAAAATCCAATGACTGGTGGTTCGATTGGAGTTTGATGAGGTGATTATGGTAGAGAAGTATTCTGAAATTGAGCAGATTAAGGGACTGATTGCTGAATTGGATGATTATATTAATCATTATCATGGCGGATCAGTATCTTTTGTTTCATATGATGGGAAAGTTGTCAAAATTCGACTGGGAGGAGCCTGTGCGGATTGTCCGATGTCCTCTTCCACCGTTCATGGATGGGTTGAAGGCACATTACGTCAATTCTTCCCCAAAATTGAATCTGTGGAAGAAATATAAGCCGATCTCGTTCATCGGATTGAATCATCAACGGATTTGATTCAATGAAATCGGTATATTTCTTGCATCATTTCATTGATAGGAAGATATTTTAGCCGTTGATCGACGGAGTCATCAAGGAGCACATTATGCGCAAAGGAATAGCAATTTTACTGGGGTTGATATTAATACTGTTCAGTGCAATCAAACTTCTGCCGTTTTTTGGAATCACAGTCTCCGTAGCCGGTTTCTCGTTGGATGCATGGTTCCCGGTTGTTTTTATGATTATCGGTCTATGTGAACTCATCATTAACCCTTCTGTCAATTGGTTGATCGGCATAGCGATGATCGTCTTGGGCGGAATTGATCTGGTGAAAAATATCGGAGTGGTAATTCCAGTCTTATCGATTATTGATACGAAAACGATGCTGCTTCCGGCATTCATTTTTATCTATGGAATAAAAGTGTTGTTTACATCAAAATAACACTTACCGGAGGCTATTTTCGATAAACATAGTTCTCTTATTGAGAGCATGAAAGAGAATTCTCATTATTCTTGAATCCAGACTGGAACAGCAAGCATAAAGAGTATTCTTTTTCTTTTTATATTTCTGAAGGCAATAGTAATTTTGTGTAAAGCGTAAAAATTACTATCATGCTTATTCTCTTCCATATTTCGAATTACTGATCAGTAATTCGAAATATGGACTTGTTATTCGAAAAAAGCGGATAAACTTGTCGTTGTGGAGTTTTTTTACGAAACGCAAAAACTTCCCGACAAGAGAGAATTTTCCCCACATTTCGAATTGTTGATCTATGATTCGAATGGTTATTTATTATCATACAGGAGTAAAATTGTAGCGGAGACCTACCTATGGAATATCTTTTTGATACTGTAAATATTTCTGATATCCGGAAATATATGGATATTTATCCGATTACCGGCATAACCAGCAACCCATCGATAATATTTCAACATGGAAAAATTGATTTTTTCACTCACTTTCGTGAAATCCGTGATCTGATTGGATTGAAACGAACGATGCATATTCAAGTTGTATCCCAAGATACAGACGGTATTTTAAAAGATGCCGAGACGATCCTTGAGCAAATTGATGATCAAGTTTACATAAAAATTCCCGTCACTGAACAAGGGTTGAAAGCGATTCGTATATTAAAACAAAAAAAAATAAATGTCACCGGCACGGCAATTTATACCAAAGTCCAGGCGCTGACTGCCCTGGAATCAGGAGCAGACTATGTAGCTCTATACTATAACAGAATGGAAAACATGGATATTGATCCTTGCGATGTTATTTCCACAACTGCGAAAATGATTCAATCTTATAACTATGCAACAAAAATTTTGGGTGCGAGTTTTAAGAACATTGGTCAGGTCATTAAAGCATTTGAATCAGGAGCGCACGCTGTGACAGTTCTGCCGTCTGTGCTTCATGCCGCTTTATCGCTTCCGGATATTCAAAGAGCGGTGGATGACTTCCGCAGTGATTGGTCATCCATTTATGGAAATGCTTCAATTTCTGATTTAAATCATTAAAAGGCAATTGAATGAATTTGATCGAATTATCTGATCAGGAGAAATAACTCTTTTGGGTGTACTTGAATGATCTGAAAAATTAATTCGTAAAAATTCGTTCGGTTTGGAATACTCTTGATTAGCTCAATTTATTAAAAAAACAATCCTTAGCTGATAAAGGGATTGAAAAATCGTTGTCCATCTAAAAAAGTAATCAATAGTCCGATGATGGATAAAATCACAACGGCAGTAATCACACAATAATCTGCCTTCTGAAAAGGACGTGCGCTGTACCACGTTCTTTTTTCTTTCTTTCCAAATCCTCGTAAATCCATGGCGTTGCTGATCAAATCAATTCGGTCAAGACTCGAAAAAATTAATGGAACCGCGATGATGGCGATGCCGGATATTCTTTTTTTTAGGCTTGTTTTCTTCGAAAGGTCGACACCGCGAGCTTGCTGTGCCTGAGAGATGTTGTGAAAGTCAGTTTGAATATCAGCGATATACCGCAATGTAATTGAGACAGCGTATGAAAGCTTGTAGGGAACTCGGATGCCTGTCAGAGAAGCTGCGAATTCGCTCGGATCCGTTGTCAGGAGAAACAACAGCGCTATCGGGACAACTGTCAAATATTTGAGCGTTACATTAAACAGATAAAAAAGCTGTTCCTGTGTGACGGTGTAACGATCTGAAATTTGAAAAATCAAATGGCGGGCACCATAGATCCTGACTCCTTCTTCGGGAGAAAAAAAATAAATAGCCGCATCATTTAATAGAAGAAAAAAACAAATGAAGACAAGGATAAAACCGACTTCTTTAAGATGGATTTTTGCCAATTTGAAAATTATTAAACTGAAAACCATCGCTGTCAGCAGAACACGGGTATCATAACTCAGCATACAGACGACAGTCCAGGCTAAAAATGTTATCAGTTTTGTGACGCCATTCAAACGATGGACAGGTGAATCCCTTTTGATGTATGATAACATCTTTACTGTTGACATGTCTGACGTGCCTCCCTGTCAAAGCTGATAAACTTCTTAACAAATTCAAACGGATCCGAAATGGCGGCATATTTCGCCAGTGAAAAAAGACTGGTTTCCTTCAAATTCGCTAACCTGATGACACGATCATCCGTCAATACTTTTGCAGGGTGATTGTCGCAGATCAATTTTCCATCTGCAAGTACGATTGCCCGCTGTGTATACTCCAGGATCAGATGCATATCATGCGTTATCAGCAGAATTGTTTTTCCGCGTTTCTGTAACATTTGCAGGAATTCCATGATTTCTGTATAGTGTCGTAAATCTTGGCCTGCTGTTGGCTCGTCCAGAAGAATGATTTGGGGTTCCATGACTAATATAGACGCAATTGTGACTCGTTTCTTCTGCCCGTAGGATAATGCTGAAATTGGCCAGTTACGGTATGGATATAATCCACAGATTCGGAGTGTCTCCTCAACACGTTCGGAAATTTCTTTTTGTGGAATATCACGAAGTTTTAATCCGAGTCCGACTTCATCGCGAATCATCACCTGGGAAATCATCTGATTCGGGTTTTGCATGACCAGACCTACATAGTCAGCGCGCTCTCTGATTGAGACATGAGACATATCCTTCCCGAAAAGCGCAATTGTACCTTTGTCAGGTTTCTCAAATCCGCATATCAGTTTGCATAAAGTGCTTTTGCCGGCTCCATTTTTCCCGACAATCGCTGTCATTTCACCTTCGCAAATTTTAAAGCTGATGTTATCGAGGACAACTCTCTCTGCGGAGTATGAAAAACAAACGTCAGAAAATGATAATACTGAATTCGATGAGAGATTGCTTTCATTTTCCACAGTCTGTTCGTACCAGTGCTGAAGCGGTTTTGTGATAGTGTCCATATTCATCAGGCTGACATCGCTTGGATGCATTTCCTCTGTTATTTTAATCCCGGCATATTTTAATGCGGTCACATACAGTGGTTCACGAATCCCAAATTTTCCAAGCAACCCGGATGTGAGGATCTTATCTGGTGTAGTGTCTGCAACAATTCTTCCCTCTCCCATTAAAACGATCCGATCCATCGGACGCCATAAAACATCTTCAAGCCGATGCTCGATAATGATCACAGTAGCTCCGGTATTTTTTGCCAGGTCATCAATTAATTCCATTGCATATCTTCCGGTTGCCGGATCCAGATTTGCTAACGGTTCATCAAACAGTAAAATATTGACCTGATCGATTAACACTCCAGCTAATGAGACTCTTTGCTTTTGTCCCCCGGACAGCTCTTTGGGTGTTGATCCCAGATGGGTGTGGATATCTACCAATCGGCTTGTTTTTTCAACTCTGGAAATCATCTCTTTTTGATCGATGGCATCATTCTCGAGAGCGAAAGCGATATCATCTCCGACTGTTTGAGCAACGAATTGTCCATCAGAATCCTGTAATACTGTGCCAACAAATTTTGAAATATCAAAGATTTTCAAATTTGCTGCATTTTGTCCTTCAATCCAAAGGTTTCCGCTGATATTTCCTTTGTAAAAATGCGGAATTAGACCGTTAATACAATAACCAAGCGTACTTTTACCGCTGCCAGAAGGTCCGGCGATGATAATTTTTTCCCCCGAATTGATTTTTAAATTAATGTCAATTAACGTTGGATTTGATTGTGCTCGATATTGGAAACTGAAATTTGAAAAATCTATGATCGGGTTTTGCATGGTTCCATTTTAATGATTAAAGATGTTTTGAGATACGGAATTCATCTCAAAACATCTTTAAGATAAAAGGTCAAATATTCATTTTCGAAATATCAGACCTGAGTGCGAAATCCTTATTTTTCTATATTGAGACTGCCAGTCTTTGTACGGGTTCGAGCATAGATAGCGAGAAATGCAGTTCCAAGTATGGCGATGGTCACTAAGTTGGCAAGACCTGCAACCAGACCCTGCATAAAGACTTTATCCGAAGGTTCTGCATAGATGATGATATCGAGAACAGGAGCAAGTAAGCCCCATCCGACGAGATTTGCCGCAATTTGGTAAAGATTGAAGGTAATAATTTCCTTCTTCCCAAAAATGCCATTTTCGATATTAATTCTCTTCCAGGAAAGTCCGATCACGGCGCCAACAAAGACTGAAACGATGACCCAGCTCCACCAAACCGATCCATAAGCTGTAGCATCCGTTAATACATGTCCGATTAAACCAATCAAAGCTCCTGCGATTGGTCCAAAAATTACTGCCATAAAAGCTAAAAATGCATAGGCAGTATTGATCGTTGTATTAGGAATTCCGCTTGGAATTGAGACAAACCGGTTTAGAACAAGGAAAACCGCGGCACCAATACCGATTGCGACTATTGTACGCGTTGAAAGTTTCATATGCATCTCCGAAAAATTTCAATTTTGAATATTTTTGTCTATAAGATTATATCATATTCGGAGATTTGTATTCTTTTTGAACCATTCGAAAAATAGATAGAATTCTTTGTAGTTGTGATGTTGTTGTGCTTTGCGCAACAACATCACAACTACATGTTTTTCTCTCTTTATTCGTTTGGTTGGTCAATTTTTCGAAATTCTGAATTAATTGTATTAATAATCCTTAAACGATTTCAAAAATTTGTTCTCAATAGTTTGAGACCATTATCATCGACTTCGTTTGTCAAAAATTTCAAATACTTCTAGTTACACAAAAAATTTATTGATGTTTTTATTCATCCGGCAGCACTCGCCGGTAATCTCCCCGCCCAACCACTTTGAAAATTTGACCATGCCATGGAAAGTCAAACATTTCGCTGAATTCATTCCAGAAATGCTCATTGCCATGTTCGATCAAGATGTAATCAGCTTCAGATTGATCGATATAGTCAGCAAATTCTTCTTTGCTGATTTCAAAATCTTTCGGATTACTGCAAGGATCCCAAATAAAATAACTGTGTCCGACGAAAAGGTTATTCAGAATAAGACAGGATAGTCCTGAAGATTCTAAATCAATCGTCTGGACTATGCTTCCTTTGGGAATCGTGTTTACAAATTGCTTGTACACTTTCTTTTGCTGAACCCACATAGTTTTTTCCTGCAGCGGAGGGGAAAAGATTTGTTTCATAGGGGCTACAGAAAGTACATAGAAGAAAACAACCATACTGATAATGGATAAAATCAGCTTCGAAATAATGGAAGTTGATTTCCGAATCATCCATAGCAGGATTGAGAAAAATGAAAGCAGCCAGGCTACGATATATGTCCCGATATAACGATCAAAACTGTTTAGTTCCTCTCCTAAATCCGGTTCCTGGATGAATAAGGCAAAAAGGAATTGAAAAAATGTATAGCCAATGAATCCAATGAGAAGGATGGCGTTTGTGATCAGAAATTTTCTGGAATTGGTTGTTTTTAGCAATAGATCAATGAACAATGCAAGAAAGAAAAGACCTGCAGCGATTAAATACACCGGAATTTTTGCATTAAAAAAATTTATCTCGAAAATGTGTTCCAAACCGTCTAAACAGATTTGTCTTTCACGATCTGCAATTTCCGGTGAGAAAAGAAGTTGAATATTCTGGAGCGTGAATCTCGTGGTTGAAAATATCTTCATCGGTTGAACAATCTGGTTACGGACCTCCCAGGAAATGAATGCAATTGCAGGACCGGCGATGATTATCAGGAGGTTTCTGATTGAGGAACTTGAAAAAAGCCCTTTCAGTGGACTTTCAGAAGTGCGAGATTTCCTTAATTCAGAGAACAGATCCATTCTTGAAAACAATAAGAAAATTAAAATTGCCACAAAAATCAGACAAGGTGTTTTCAGAGAAATAAAGAAAAATAATAATATGGATAATTGAATAGAAAAAAGCCTGTCAAATTTTTCTTCAGTGATAATCAGAAAAACCAAAGCTGCAAAGAAAATTCCCATCAGACCATCAACACGGATCGCTATTGCCTCGAAATTACATAGATATAGTGTCAAGACGGAAAATATGATAATTATGGAAATCGTCCATAGATTTTTCTTTGTAAGATTGGGGCAGCAAGCGAGAACGGCTGAAAAAAGAACGCTGAGAATACCAAATATAATAATGCCCTGGCTGTATTTGGTTATGCTTACAAAGTAATACTGGATTAATGAAATTCCCAGAGGATAATCCGCATGTACGATTTTGGTCGATCGTTCTCCTGTAACGAATAACGAACGAACAAAAGCATCCCAGAAAGCTAACTCATCCCAGCCGTAATAGAAGCGGTTTCTAACAAAAATTCCCACTAAGAAAAAGATCACAAAAATAATTAGTAATGGTAATAGTGTGTTGAAAAAATTTGGTCTCGTGTTCTTCCTGATGATCAGAAAAAGAGAATAGATTAAAAGACTTGCGTTCACAAAAATCGTAAAATAAATTCCAATTTTGCCAATTCCAAAAATTACAAAAAAATACATCACAAGGAAAAGGGAGGAGAATCCGATTAAGGGAGATTTTTGAACCTGAATACGGTATTTTACGGCCGGAAAAATCAGAAAACCTGCAATATTGAGTAGAAGAACAGGGATGGCAAGAATTGCACTCATAAAAAGAATTCCTTTGATGAATTGGTTTGCATCTATGACCTTTATTCGAAATTAATAAAAGAAAACCAAATTACCTCGATTTATTCGAAAAGCAAGCCAAAGTTTTCGAATTACTCAGAAATTTGAAAATATGGAAAAGCCTTTTGAGAAAAAAGAGGGATTTTGTTGTTATGTTGTTATTACTCGAAGCGGAACAACAACACAACAACAATGATTCCTTTTCATATTTCGAATTGCAGCGAATTACTGTTCGATCTGGCACAATTTATTTTCCAGTTTATTTTGTGAAAGAAGTCGGACCGTCTTTGCAAACCAACCAGGCTTTTTTACTACCCGGTTTATTGACAGGTTCTTCCCAGGTGTCCGGCATTTCGATCTTACAGTTGCCACACAAACCCATCCCGCAGCGCATGATTGCTTCCCAGGATAACTGGCGAGGTATGCCGTATCGCTCACAAAGGGCATCAATTCCGTAGAGCATTTTTTTAGGTCCGCATGCATACACACACGCATCTTGAACATCTGATAATTGTTGGATTGTCTCCTCTAACGGGACGGTTACAAATCCCTGAATTCCGCGAGTTCCATCATTGGTAGTGATATGTAGTTTCACTGGTATTTTTTCGAATTCATCAACGAGGATAAGCAGATTTGCAGATCTGGCGCCCAGAAATACATGCACATTGATACCTTTTTTGATAAGCGTTTCTGCCAAATAAAGGAGTGGTGATGCACCATAGCCTCCTCCAACCAGCAATGCATCTTTCCCATAAGGTTGGTATCCTTGACCAAACGGCCCTCGAATCCATAATCGGTCTCCGGGTTGATATCGATCGATCTGACCGGATACTTTTCCAACGTCAGCAATCGTGATCATTAATGGATTGCTTCCAGCAACACTAAATGGCTTTTCTCCCAAACCAGGAATCCAGATAAGAATAAACTGTCCCGGCTCACTCGCCATGGGTTCTTTCATAATCAGGCTGTGTGTTGTGTCATTTTCAATTCTAACTTTGTCTACAGTAAAGACTCTCGATTTTTTTTCTTCCATCGAAAATGGTTTTTCCATAATTTACCGCCAAATCTTTCCGCAAATTTCAGACAGATTATTATATCCTTCTGAATTCATGAATTCTTCAAACTCAACGAGTATTTTCGTAAATGCTTCATATCCTCGATAATACAATGCGGATCCAATTCCGACAGCGCTTGCCCCCGCAAGTATCATTTCTGCCATGTCAAGGCCTGAAGAAACTCCTCCCATCCCGATAATTGGGATACTGACTTCCTTATAAATATCAGAAATACACTTCAAAGCGATCGGTTTTAAAGATGGTCCGGAAATCCATCCGCTGCCCTGGCTTAGAAATGGTTTTGCAGCATAGGCGTCAATTACCATTCCTGGAACCGGATTTACCGCGGTGATAAAATCGGCTCCGGCATCCTGCGCTTTTCGGGCAACTTTCCCAATATGCGAACAAATCGCAGACAATTTCACTGATATTGGGATCAATCCGGCATTAACTCGCACTGCAGCGGTAATCTCCGCGACTAATCCTGGATCATATTCCGGTAGAACGAACTCGATTATATCGGGTTGTGCAAGCTTGATTTTTGTTGTCAATTCAACAAATTCATCAGGATTATCCGCATAGATATTTGCAATGACCGGTACCACCGATTCAGCGGCTTTTTGTCGGTATGCATTGATTAAATAAACCATTGAATCAACTCCCGGATTGGTCAGTCCAAGATTTGTGATGAGGCCACAGCCCCAATCGGATGAAGCCGGATTATCAGTCCCAGGCCGGTATTTTAATGTACAGCTTTTTGTTGTAACTGCGGCGGCACCGCTTTTTGCTGCGCGAACTAACAAAGAATCGCTGTTCCCTGAAATTCCTGATGCAAGAATTATGGGTGTTTTGAGGTGGATTTGATCGGATAATCTGCAGGAAAAATCTGGCATGTCAACCATCCTTTTGTGAAAATTCTTTCTGTAATTTTACACTGAGATCTGAAATAGTAATTCGAAAAATAGACTTGCTATTCGAATACTGAGATAGAAACTTGTTATTGTGATGTTTTTATGCAGAACTCAAAAACATCACAACAACAAAGAATCCTCTCTATATTTTGAATTGCTATATCTGAAAGAAAAACTCCAACGATTTGATATTCTATCGAACCGCAGGAGATACTCTCTTGCAACGTTATATTGTCAACAAAAAAACCTCTTACCGAGGTTTTTTCGTTGGTTACTTAGAAGTAATAATCGCCTTTTTGCAGTTTTTCCTGTTCGGACTCTCCACCCAGATAAGCTGCCTGGACTTTTGGATCGTTGAGAAGCTCTTGTCCTGTGCCGCTCACAACAATTTCCCCAGTTTCAAGGACATATCCGCGGTCAGCGATTGCTAAAGCCATTTGAGCATTCTGCTCAACCAAAAGGATACTGGTTCCAGTCTGATTGATGTCAAAAATAATATCAAAGATCTGCTCCACCAGAATCGGCGCCAGCCCCATAGAGGGTTCATCAAGAAGCATTAAATCTGGATGCCCCATCAAGCCACGTCCGATCGCAAGCATTTGTTGCTCTCCGCCGGACAATGTCCCTCCAGGTTGCGTTCTGCGTTCTCTCATCCTTGGAAATAGCTGATAAACATGTTCCATATCTTCTTCAACCTGAGCTTTATTGTCATTTAAAAATGCGCCCATCTCCAGATTTTCCTGAACTGTTAATTTCGGGAAGATATGTCGTCCTTCCGGAACCTGGATAATACCTTTTTTGACAATCATATCTGTAGGTAAACCGGTAATTACTTCATCCTTATAAGTAATTACTCCGGATTGGCCTTGAACCAGTCCTGAAATTGAATTCAGGGTTGAACTTTTTCCTGCGCCATTTCCGCCGATGAGGGCGACAATTTCCCCTTTATTTACTGTTAAAGAGATCCCTTTTAACGCATGAATCGCACGATAATAAACTTGTAAATCTTTAATTTCGAAGTACATAATTAGTCCAAATTCCCTTTGTCAGCTTTGCGCCTGGAATACTTTTCGACAAGGTTTTCTGTACCTGATCCCAGGTAGGCTTCAATTACTTTTTGGTTGGATTGAATCTCATCCGGTGTTCCCTGGGCAATTTTCTCTCCATGATCCAGAACAAGGATTGAATCGGAAATATTCATCACAACTTTCATATCGTGTTCAATAAGAACGATGGTGATTTTTAATTGTGAGCGCAATGTATTAATGAGCTCAATCATGGCAGAAGTCTCATGGGGATTCATGCCGGCGCAAGGTTCATCCAACAGTAATAAATGCGGATTGTTTCCAAGAGCGCGTGCAATTTCCAATCTGCGTTGTGCACCATAAGGCAGGTTATTGGCTACATCATCTGCATAGGCTCCCAAACCAACAAAATCAAGCAGGTTACAGGCTTTTTGAATCGATTGTTTCTCTTCTCTGCGATTGCGGAAGGTTTGAAAAAGCGTATCGATGCAAGTTGAGCGAAGTCTGGGCTGCTGTCCAATCAGCACATTTTCAATAACTGACATATTTGTAAATAGCCGTATATTCTGGTACGTACGTGAAATGCCCAGATTCGCAATTTCATCGGTGGGAATTCCATTAATTGGGCGCTCTTGAAAGAAAACGGTTCCATTGTCACAGGCATAGAATCCTGAAATACAGTTAAAGAAAGTCGTTTTTCCTGCGCCATTGGGTCCGATGATGCTGATGATGGATTCAAACGGGACCTGAAGACTGACATCATTGACAGCAGTCAAACCGCCGAAATTGATTGTAATATTTTCTGCTTCTAATACGTAGGAAGGCTTTTTTGTCATGGTTTTAAGTCCTCCTTTAATATTTCGATTGATTCAGGTGCGACAGAAAGTTTCCGCCGTTTCACTGGCCATATTCCTTCTGGACGGATAATCATCATAACGATTAACAAAGCCCCAAACACAACCATACGATAATTCTCCAGATCGCGCAGCAATTCCGGCAGCCCTTTAATAATGAACGCCCCCAGCAATGTTCCCGGGATGGAACCCATTCCGCCGACAACAACAACTGCTAAAGCGTTGACGGAAACCATAAATGCATATTCACTTGGGCCAGTATACGTGTTACGAGAAGCGTACAAAGCTCCAGCAGCGCCTGCTATGGCGGCTCCGATGACAATTGCTAATACTTTGTAGGAGCTTGTGGTTACACCACAGGCTTGTGCTACTGTTTCATCTTCTCTCATCGCTTCCCAGGAACGGCCTGTTCTTGAGTATTGGAGTCTAAACGCTGCATAGAGGACGATAAGAAATACAAAAATAATCAGATACAAAAACCAGACATTGTCTTCCAACGGTTCTCCGAAATATTTTTCAAAAATAGATGGTTGTATTGGCTGCCCGATATTTTTAATTCCTTGCGGTCCGCCGGTATAATCAGCCATCAGGTTGCTATTAATTAAGATCCGGACAATTTCTGCAAAGCCGAGTGTGACAATTGCGAGATAATCTCCTCGTAGATTCATAATTGGAAGACCGACTAAAAAACCTCCGATTCCTGCCACGATCAGTGAAACCAATAAAGCCAGCCAAAAATTCATTTCGATACCAAACGGTTTGGGAGCAGTCAACAGACCGAAAGTATAAGCTCCCAAAGCGAAAAATGCTACATAACCGAAGACCAACTGCCCGGATAAACCGACGATCAAATTCAACCCCAATCCCATGATTGCGTAAATCAAGACAATTCCAAGCACAGAAATGGTATAGGCATTGATGACCAGCGGCAGCAAAAGAAATGCGATTATCAGGAGAAGGATTAAAACAGTTTTTACAGCAGGATATCTTTCGAACGCACGTCCGATTTGGATTTTCTCCTTCAAATGAGTAAGCGCGCGGACTGATTTTGCAGGCTGATTTGTTTTTTGTGAAATCCAAAATAGGATCAGCGCTGCCATACTGCCAAGAATCGTTGACATGAAATAATATGTAACTGCTTTTTGGATGTCAGTCTGAAAAAGAAATGCCCGAATAACATCTGGCGCTAACGCTTCAAGATAAACACGAACATCTTTACCGTTTACCAGATAACTTCCAAGAATGATATTTAAAAGAGAAATGAGTAAACCAGAAACAATACTGATTGTGACAGCAGCAAAAAATCCCTGACCGAATGAATATTTTTTCTGAGAGTTTCGGGTTCTTAAAAAGTTAATCGTAGTGAAGAATACAATCAACCCTACAACAAGTCCCATATAAAATGGCGTAATTGCGTTCTTCGCTGCAGTTCCTCCGGTGAATAACTTTTCGAGGATTTCTGCCAATGTAGAGGTAAGATTTATCATCTCACAAAAAATAAGAATAATACCTGCGACAATCCCAAATTTGCTCGATTTAGATAGTATCGTTTTCATCATACTTTCTCCACGCTTGAGGATGATTTTCCAAAGAGTCCGGAAGGTTTCAAGATCAGAACCAGGATCAGAATGGTAAATGCGATGACATCCTTCAATTGAAAATCGATTCCGAGAAAAGCCGGGCCGACTGATTCAACAATTCCCAGAATCATTCCACCTGCCATTGCGCCGGGAATATTTCCGATTCCTCCGAGAACTGCTGCAGTAAAAGCTTTGATTCCAGGCAGGAAACCGACAAAATGATTGAAAAGGCCGTTATGAAGCCCCCACATTACTCCGGCAGATCCGGCAAGAATACCGCTGATGATGAAGGTTTGGCTTGTCACTCGGTCAAGATTGATTCCCATTAATTGAGCAGTATTCTTATCCTGGGAGACTGCACGAATCGATTTACCGAGTTTTGTTTTTTGGACAAAGAAATAGAGTGCGATCATTAATACTACAGCCATTATCAAACTGAAAACGCCGGTTTTGGTAATGACAATCATGCCATCACCCATTTTGATATTCCAGCCGGTTCCTCTTTCTAACAACAGGGGATTCTTATAGGTTTTCTTATTAGCTCCAAACATGATCTGGGCTGCAGTCTCGAGAAAAATTGAAGCTCCGACTGCACTAATTAATGGAGCCAGGCGTACATGGGAGTTTCGCAGCGGACGATAGGCGATTTTTTCCAGATAAAAACCACTGACTGCAGAAACGGAAGCGCCTATCAGAAAAGCAAGGATAATTGCTGGAACAGGGTATGCATTTAAAAAATTTGATTCTCCCACTTTCAGAAAATTAAAAAATTCAAAAGTGAAATAACCCGCGAAACAGCCTAACATCA
This sequence comes from Flexilinea flocculi, assembly GCF_001192795.1. GTDB lineage: Bacteria > Chloroflexota > Anaerolineae > Anaerolineales > Anaerolineaceae > Flexilinea > Flexilinea flocculi. Next base: position 628,080 of record NZ_DF968181.1, read on the forward strand.
TAATATCGCCGTGGGCAAAATTGATAAGAAGCATGACGCCGTATACGAGCGTGTAGCCAATTGCAATCAGAGAATACATACCTCCGACGATCAATCCTGTATTTAAAAAGCCAAGCCAATATACGGGACCATATTCAGGCTGAATTATTTGAATAATTATACGATAAAGAACATAAGCACCAGCAATCACGCCGACGATCCAACGGAGCCAGTTGATCCTTTTTACAGTTTGTTTTGCGGAAGGTTGATGGTGAGGTTTTTCTGCATCCATATAAATATGTTCGCTCCTTCTGAAGAATTTATTTGAAATATCTTGTATGAAGATATGTTTTTATAGATAAACGCTTGCATGTGCTATTTTCAACATTTCAATCAGTTCAATTTGAAACTGACTGCGGTTAAGAATTGTATTGTTTTTATCTCTTCGTGATAACTTTAGGATTCAATTCTATCATTCTCAGTTTACAAACATACAGAAAAGGATAAGAATTGTGACGATCTCAATAAAGAAAATGCATATTTTAACCACAGTTTAAATGACTCAAAATGAGATCGGTATTTAATTACTGAAGGAGAAGAATTAATAAAAAAAAGCCTCTGTCGGGGCATTTATCGTATTATTTAGATTAATACGTCAAAAATGGAGCCCGACAAAAGGCATATTAATGCTGATATAAAATAAATTTCTTATTCAGGCAGCGTCCATTTACCGTCCTTCACAATATAGAAGGTAGGACCTGATGCATTGCACTCGCCATTTTCATCACAAGTGATTTCGCCGGTGATGCCTTTGTACCCTGAAACGCTGCGAACACCTTTTACCATGGCTTCCCGTGGAATATACAGATTTCCGTCATCGCCGAGAATGGCTGTATTTCGAATGACCGATGCGAGCACATTGGCTGAATCAAATGCAAACCAGCAATATCCAGCTTTGGATCCGGCTGCCCGTCCATAAGTTTCCAGATATTTTGCGTCAAATGCATCTTTCTCTGCTGAAGTCGGTGGAATGGATGAAGTGCCATATACACCTTCGGCATTTTTGCCTGCTTTTTCAATAAATTCCACACCGAATGCACCGTCATCACTGAAAATGGGGATACCTTCCATACCTACCTGACTTAATTGATTGGCAATTACTGCCAATTCAGCAGTATAACCTCCATAGTAGATGATTTCCGGCTTCTTAGATGCAATGGAGGTCAAAACTGCTGAATAATCTGCCTCACCTGGTGTCAGCGATTCATAAGAGACTGGTTCAACGCCCTTACTGAGCAGTGTATCACGAACAATATCCGCTATTCCTTTCCCATAATCCATACCATCATGAAGAATTGCTACTTTGGTCATTTTCAGATGATCGAGAATGTAAAGTGCTGAGGATTGTCCCTGAATTTTATCCGTGAAAACCACACGATTGAATACGGAATTTCCACTGGTTAATTGTGCCCCTGTGGCTGATGGAGATAGCATCGGGATTTTTGCCTTTTCATATATCGGAATTGCTGCTGCGGTTTCACCGCTGAGTGTGTGTCCGATTACAGCCACAAAGGTTGGATCCATTGCCCACTTACTGGCAACAGCAACTGCTGATTCGGGTGCTCCCTGCGTATCCTCTGCTAAAAGTTCGAACGAGAAACCATTAAAAGGTTCCAGCGCGTCAACCGCAATTTTTGAACTTTCGGCATTGTCAGTGCCATACATTGCGTATTCGCCTGTCATCGGTCCTGCTACTCCCAGCTTGATGGTTTCACCAGGCTTGATGATTGCACAGCTCCCAGGTTCTTTGCATTCAATCGGTGCTGCTGCAAAAACACTCGTCCAGATTCCCGATAACAGGGAAATAATAAAGAGAACCATTAAAATTGATAAAGGTTTTTTCATGATTTACTCCTTTCAAAAGTAAATTACGAAGGAAAAATTGTGAAAACAATCAATTGCTTCATTAAGAATTGATTGTCAGTGGACGATTATTTAATTGTTTCTAAGGTGGAATAACAATTGGCAGAGGGACTGCAGTGATAGGCGAAAAATCTTATTTTGAATATCCTCATCTTCGACTTCGTTGTCGAAGATGAGGATACAATTTCACATTCTTTCAGGATAGCTTGAAAGAGGTATTCACTGAAAGAAATACAATTAGGTTATTATTTGGAAGCAAGCTCCCATGCACCATTTTTTACAATGTAGAATGTAGGTCCGGACGCGTTGCACTCGCCAACTTCATCACAGGTGATTTCGCCGGTCAGACCTTGATAGCCGGAAAGTGTGCGGACTGCAGTGACTAATTCAGCACGTGGAATATACAGGTTGCCATCATCTCCAAGGAAAGCGACGTTTCTGATGACAGAAGCAAGCGCCTGGACTACATCATATGAGAACCATGGGAACGGAGTCTTTGAACCAGCTTTACGGCCAAGGGTTTCTTCATATTTTTTATCAAAGGCGAGTTTTTCCGGTGAATCAGCAGGAACGGAGGTCGTACCATAACAGCCTTCTGCATTGGCGCCGGATTTTTCGATGATTTCTGTGCCGAATGCACCGTCATCACTGAAGACCGGTACACCTTTTAAGCCGACTTGGCCCATCTGATTGATGACGACAGAAAGTTCAGCAGTATAACCGCCATAATAGATGATTTCGGGACCTTTTGAGGCAATTGCAGTCAGAACGGCTGAATAATCGGCTTCGCCTGGTGTCAGCGCTTCATAAGCAACCGGTTCAATTCCCATTTCTTCTAAAGTGGCTTTAACGGTGTCGGCAATACCTTTTCCATAATCCAGACCATCATGTAAAACGGCAATTTTCTTCAGTCCGAGCGTATTGACAATAAATTCCGCCGCAAATTTACCTTGCGTAGCATCCTGGAATACAATACGATTGAAAACTGAATTGTCCTCTGTCAGATTGGCGCCGGTTGCTGAAGGAGAAAGCATCGGGATGAAAGATTTTTCCATAATCGGAATAACTGCTGCAGATTCTCCGGTAAGGACATTTCCTGCAACTGCAACAAAGGTTGGATCAGTAATCCATTTATTGGCAATTGCGACGGCGGATTCAGCAGAACCTACGGAATCTTCAGCAAGAAGTTCCCAATTAAAACCTTCCAATGGTTCGAGTTCAGAAATTGAAATTTTCTCGCTGTCGGAAATATCGACGCCGTACATTGCATACTCTCCGGTAAGAGGACCTGCCATACCGATTTTAATGGTCTCTCCCGGTTTAATGACAGCACATCCGCCATCAACATCACAGCGGGTCATGTCAGCAGCGAATGCAGTTGAAAAAGCTGAAAGCAGCATCGCTAAAACAACGAACAACAACGATTTCTTCATGATTTACTCCTAAATTTTAATGTAAACAAAAGTTGTATTTTCAGGATGAACCAAAAATACAGCGTCCGAAAAAAACGATCATCATGCAGTTTATATATCTTGTTTCAATTTTCTAATAAGGATGCTTTTGGCATTTTCATTCTCGGACTTTCTTTGTCTGGCGAATGAATTGATTATGAATGTTATCGAGTGTCAAAAAGCCTGTCAAGGGGAAGTCATGAATCTTGTTACAAAAAGACAAGCGTTTTTCTTCCAGATCTTTATCAGAATTATTATTATCGAACTACGATATTAATAATTTTGAAATCAGAAATTAAGTGAGGGGTAAAACATATTGTGGGGTTATTTATTTACTTTGGTATAAAGAAACAGTAATTCGAAATATGATAAAAACTTTTAGAAAAAAAGAGAAAATTTGTTGAAGCATAACTTTTGTACGCTGCGCAAAAGTATTGCTTCAACAAAAAATCCTCCTCATATTTCGGACTGTTGAAAAAATAAATCATTTTGGATTTAAAATTGCAAATGCAATTCTTGGCAGGTTAATCTGTCATAAATGTGCTTTTTTGTCATGTTCAGAGCGAGTATTGCCCTGATCAGATTGATTGTGTTATAATTTTCAGGCTAACCTGCGAGAATCAGGTTCGTATTGTGTTGTGAGTTGGTAATCATTACAAAAAAACGCTGAAGAGTTGCCGATTTTTTGTTTTGATTGTGCGGATACGAGAAATCGTTAAGAAATTATTTTGGAGGCTATTAGAAGTGCCAACTATTAATCAATTGATCAGAAAAGGCCGAAAGACCAGATCAACGAAGAGTAAGTCGCCAGCGTTACAGTATACGTATAATTCCAGTAACCAGCGTCGAACTCATGTGTCTGAGGGCGCTCCGCAAAAACGTGGTGTTTGTACAAACGTCCGTGCAACAACCCCTAAAAAGCCGAATTCGGCATTGCGGAAAATTGCCCGTGTGCGTCTGTCCAACGGTATTGAAGTGACAGCATATATTCCTGGAGAAGGTCACTCTTTGCAGGAGCATAGCGTTGTGCTTGTTCGCGGAGGCCGTGTAAAAGATCTTCCTGGCGTTCGTTATCATATCGTTCGTGGAACTCTTGATACCACCGGTGTTGCGAAACGCAACCAGGGTCGTTCCAAGTATGGTGTCAAACGCGCCAAGAAATAATCAGTTACGGAGAGTATGAATGCGACGTACCAAACCTGAAAAAAGGGATATTATCCCCGATGTTCGTTATAACAGCGCTGTTGTAACAAATTTAATTAACCGTATTATGCGTAACGGAAAACGCAGTACAGCAACCCGGATGGTTTATGAAGCTCTGGGTAATCTTAGCCAAAAGACTGGAAAAGATGGTCTTGAAGTTCTCGAAACTGCATTGCGCAATGTTGGTCCAGTAATGGAAGTTCGTCCTCGCCGTGTCGGTGGTGCGACTTATCAGGTCCCAATGGAAGTTCCCGTAAATCGCCGCCAGACATTAGCTATGCGCTGGATTATTGATGCATCCCGTTCCCGGACTGGAAAGAGTTTTTCTGAATGTTTAGCCGGAGAATTAATGGATGCTTTTAATAATACCGGCAGCGCTATCCGTAAACGTGAAGAGACCCATAAGATGGCTGAAGCCAACCGTGCATTCTCTCACTATCGAGTTTAATTTGAAGGGAAGTTTATTAATCAATGGCTCGTGAATTTCCGTTAGAGAAATATCGAAATATTGGGATTATTGCGCATATTGATGCGGGTAAGACCACAACGACCGAACGTATTCTTTTTTATACCGGTAAAACTTATCGTATCGGTTCTGTTGATGAAGGTACAACTGTAACGGACTGGATGGTGCAGGAACGTGAACGGGGCATTACGATTGTATCGGCAGCAGTTACCGCTGAATGGAAGGACTATCGTATTAATTTAATCGATACCCCGGGACATATTGACTTCACGGCAGAAGTTCAACGTTCACTTCGTGTCCTTGACGGAGGCGTTGTTGTGTTTGATGCTTGTCAAGGTGTTGAACCTCAAAGTGAAACAGTATGGAGACAGGCCGATAAATATAATGTTCCGCGAATTTGTTTTATCAATAAGATGGATAGGACCGGTGCTTCCTATACAAATTCCATCGAATCGATCCGCAATCGCTTGGGAGCGAATCCGATTGCTATGCAGATTCCAATTGGTAGTGAAAGTGATTTCAAAGGTGTCGTCGACATTTTGAAACAAAAAGCCTATTATTGGGAAGATGAATTAGGAATCGATATGGTCGAAAAAGAAGTTCCTGAGGAGCTTCGTGCTGAAGCCATATCCCAACGGGATTTACTCGTAGAAGAAATTGCGGGATTAGACGATGAGCTGACAGTTCGTTTTCTTGAAGGCGAAGAATTGTCCAATGAAGACCTGATTCATGGGCTTCGAAAGGCAGTCATTGCCGGTAAGTGCAATCCGTGTTATGCGGGAACTTCTCTTAAAAATAAAGGTGTACAACCTTTACTCGATGCAGTTGTTGATTTGTTGCCTTCTCCTTTGGATATTTCGGCGACAAAAGCTCATCAGATCGATGATGAATCGAAAGAGATTTTGTTACACGCAGATGATAACGAGCCAGTCGGCGCTTTAGTTTTTAAAATTGTTACGGATCCATACGTAGGCCGATTAGCATATTTTCGTGTTTATTCTGGAACAGTCAAACAAGGTCAAATGTTGCTGAATCCTGTTAAAGGGAAGAAAGAACGAATCGGCCGTTTAATCCGCATGTACGCTGACCGCCGCGATGATGTCAATGAAGTCTACGCTGGCGATATCGCAGCAGTACTTGGATTAAAGGACACTTTCACCGGGGATACTTTATGTGAACAGCATAAACCTTTTGTGCTGGAATCAATCAGTTTTCCGGAGCCGGTGATTTCCGTGGCTGTTGAGCCCAAAACACTAGCAGATCAGGAAAAAATCGGAATCGCATTACAAAAATTATCTGAAGAAGATCCAACTTTCCGCGTTCGATCGGATGAAAATACGGGTCAGACAATTATTTCTGGGATGGGTGAATTGCATCTTTCGATTATTGTAGATCGCATGATGCGTGAATTCCGAGTCAAAGCCAATGTCGGTAAAGAACGTGTCGCATATAAAGAAACGATTCGAAAAACGGTTCCAAAATTGAATTATAAATATTCAAAACAAACAGGCGGCCATGGACAATATGCCCATGTCGTGTTTACTTTAGAACCGAATGATTCCGGCAAGGGAATATTGTTTGAAAATAAGATTATTGGCGGTGCAATCCCGAAAGAATACATTCCTGCTGTGGAAAAAGGCGTCATGGAAGCATCGGAGTCAGGCGTACTTGGCGGATTCCCGATGACAGATGTTAAAGTTACCCTGATCGACGGTTCATTTCACGAAGTTGATTCCAGTGAAATGGCTTTCAAACTGGCAGGCAGTCTTGCTTTTAAAGAAGGTGTTGAACAAGCAGATCCGGTTCTGCTGGAGCCGATCATGAAGGTCGAAGTAACTATCCCTGAGGAATACTTAGGAGATGTTCTGGGTCAGCTCAGCTCTCGCAGAGGAGAAATCCAGGGAACTGATATTCATACCGGAAAAACTCAGGTCATCCATGCCATGGTACCATTGGGTGAAATGTTTGGATATGCAACGACCTTACGGTCAGCTACCCAGGGACGTGGTGTTTTTTCAATGGAATTTGACCATTATTCAGCAGTTGCCGATGCGACTGCACAAAAAATATTAAATGTATAATAAGTTTTCTTAAGGAGAATTTGTTTTATGGCAAAACAACATTTTGACCGATCAAAACCTCACGTAAACGTGGGAACCATGGGGCACATTGATCATGGTAAAACGACATTAACCGCTGCAATCACAAAGTATTGCGCGATGTTAGGTGAAGCAGATTTCAAAGCGTACGATCAGATCGATAATGCGCCGGAAGAAAAAGCTCGTGGAATTACGATCAATATTGCGCACGTCGAATACGAAACAGAAAATCGCCATTATGCGCACGTGGATATGCCGGGACATCGTGACTATATTAAGAACATGATTACCGGAGCGGCGCAGGTCGATGGAGCGATCCTGGTTGTGGCAGCGCCGGACGGGCCGATGCCGCAGACCAAAGAGCATGTATTGCTGGCGCGGCAGGTGGAAGTACCGAGCATTCTGATCTTCTTGAATAAGACAGACCAGATGGATGATCCGGAACTGCTGGAACTGGTGGAGATGGAACTGCGCGACATGTTGACCGGATACGGATTCCCGGGAGACGAAACACCGATTATTCGCGGATCAGCATTGAAAGCGCTGGAGAGCACCAGCACAGATCCGAATGCGCCGGAATATGCCTGCATCAAAGAATTGCTGGCAGCGGTAGACAGCTATATACCGACACCGGTACGGGAAATTGAAAAACCGTTCATGATGCCGATTGAAGACGTGTTCTCAATCAAAGGGCGCGGCACCGTGGTGACAGGAAGAGTTGATCGCGGGCACATCAAAGTATCAGATCCGGTAGAAATCGTTGGACTGCGCGAAAAGAGCATGAACAGTGTATGTACGGGCGTCGAAATGTTCCACAAGATCGTGGATGAAGGTATGGCAGGAGATAACCTGGGAATTCTGTTGCGCGGAATTGAACGTGAAGACGTAGAACGCGGAATGGTAGTAGCGAAACCGGGAAGCATCAAGCCGCATACCAAATTCAAGGCGCGTGTGTATGTGTTGAAACGTGAAGAAGGCGGACGCCATAAACCATTCTTCAATGGATATCGGCCGCAATTCTACATCCGGACAATGGATGTAACAGGAAACATTGGATTACCGGAAGGCGTCGAAATGGTGATGCCGGGCGATAATGTTGATATGAGCGTCGAATTAATTATACCGGTCGCATTGGAACAGGGTTCGAAATTCGCGATTCGCGAAGGCGGTCTGACTGTGGGCGCTGGTGTGATTACTGAGATTCTTGGATAATAAAGGCAGTCATAAAATGGCAAAACAAAAAATTCGTATCCGATTGAAGGCATTTGATCATCGGATTTTGGATCAATCTGCAAAACGTATTGTGGATACTGCTGAACGAAGCGGTGCTCATGTAGTCGGACCGGTACCTCTGCCGACAAAACTGGAAAGATTCACTGTTCGGCGGTCTTCCTTCATTGATAAGGATTCCCATGAACATTTTGAAATTCGGACTCATAACCGAATGATCGATGTCCTGGATCCTGATTCAAAAACAATTGATATGCTCATGCGGCTCAACTTGCCTGCAGGCGTGGATATTGAAATTAAGATCTAATCATAAAGAACAATAACAAAAAAACGGTATGTAACTTTTCATACCGTTTTTTTGTTAATAACACATGGCGAATCCTATTCTGGAACTCTTACAGTAAAGTATTAATCATTAAATCTCATTTATGGAATTTATTTTAACAATTATTCTGTAAATATATTTCCAAACATCACGGTTATTAGAAGATTTTTTGGATTGTGTTGTTGAGATTCTTGTAAATAATTTTCAGTTTTCTTTTCCATAAATTCCCCACAATATTATCGATATGAATAAATATTTTATTTTTTAGCAAAATATTATGACGATTATTTTGTTATATAAATTGCGTATATAGTTATAGGAATTTCGCTATTGTATTAGTATATTTTTAACATAATCAAAAAGAAACAAAGAATTTATTTATTGGATTCTCATAAGCAGAATAAATTATTCCTATAACAAAATTATTTTATTGATGATTTATTGATTGTTTAGATACTAAAAAATTAAACAAACAATATTCAAAAATAAAAATGTACCATATAGAAAAAATTTTAAAGGTACTTTTCTGTCCGGAACTCTATATTGAATTTATTTGAAATATTAGTATTTTGTGATTATGGGTAATCGGTACATATTTAGCTGGAGATTTATTTTTTTGAAAACCATGTGATTTGAATCATTTATTGAAACTCCTGTTTTTTTTAATAATATCGAGTTGTACGAAATTATTTTATAAACAATCATATTAGATTTTCGGATAAAGAACTATATATAAACTCTTTAATAAGAGAGAAGGAATAAAAAAATGAGTACAGAAAATGTCATGGACCAATTTTCGTTAAAGAATCGTATCGCGATTGTGACCGGCGGTGGTCAGGGACTAGGGAAACAAATGGCGATCGGACTTGCTGAAGCTGGCGCGAAGATTGTTATTGCTGCAAGGCGGACAGAGAGTGCATATGAAACCCAAAAATTTCTCGAATCAAAAAATTTCGATTGTAGTGTTGTTAAGATGGACGTTCGTAATGAAATTGACGTAAAGAATATGGTTGATTTTATGATGGAAAAATTCGGAAGGATTGATATTCTGGTTAACAATGCCGGTACCTGGCGCGGTGACGATGCAGAAAAAGTAACTACTGAAGATTGGAAAGAAGTTATAGATATAAATTTGACAGGTCCCTTTATTATTTCTCGCGAAGTTGGCAAAGTTATGCTTTCGCAGAGAAAAGGAAGCATCATCAATATTGCATCCATGTCCGGTATGATCGTAAATACTCCTCAAAATCAATGTGCATATAATGCATCAAAAGGCGGATTGATTATGCTGACAAAATCAATGGCAACAGAATGGGCGCAGAGAGGAGTACGAGTAAATGCCATTTGTCCTGGTTATATGCGGACTGAAATGAGTGAAGATCGTTATCAAAAGAAAGATCCTGCGATAGAACGATGGTTTGCTATGACACCAATGGGGCGATCTGGTACTGCCGATGAATTGAAAGGAATTGCTGTTTATTTGGCTTCAGATGCATCAAGTTTTGTTACTGGTTCAACATTTTTAGTTGATGGTGGTTATACGGCATGGTGATAATAAATCCGGAAAATTCGATCCAGAAATGCATACGCAGTAATTCGGGTTATAGGTGATTTATTGAATACCGACAATAAAACAAAATATCCTGCTTATGTTTCAAATTTCTGGTTCATAATCATTGTTGATTTTTTTGATTAATTTATAAATTTTGTTTGATTCTCAAATTGAATCAAATAGAACATATATTTTGAAGGAGAAAAAAATGAAAAAGATAAGTCGTAAAATGGTTTTACTCAGTATTTTAGTAGTTATGGCTTCTTTAGCCGGAGCTTTTGCTTCAGTGAACGCGGTTGATGCAAAAGTGAAAATCGGTGTATCGGTTGCTGATCAGTCAAACGTTTTTTATATCGATATTTTAGATGGTATGAAAAACGCATTAAAGGACGGTGATGAATTGGTTGTGATGGATGCTGCATTTGATCCAGCAAAACAAATTTCCGATATTGAAGATATGATCCAGCAGGATGTCGATGTCATGTTAATCGATCCAGTAGACTCTAAAGGTATTCAAGCTGCATTGGAAGCTTGTAAAGCTGCAAACATTCCGATCATAACCTATAATTCACCAGTTGAAGATAAAGAATCGGTTGTTTCTAATGTCGCATCTGACAACTTTATGGCAGGTCAATTGATTGGTGAGGCACTTGCACAGGCTATGGATAAGAAAGGCAATGTAGTCATGTTGACCTATAATGTTGCTCAAGTCTGTCTTGATCGCGCTGATGGATTTATTGATGCTGTTTCAAAGTATCCTGATATCAAAATCGTTGATTCTCAGGAAATTCAGCCTGGTGTTGATACCGCACTCCCTGTGATGGAAAATATGCTTCAGGCTTATCCGGATTTGAATGGTGTTTTTGCGCTGAATGATCCATCAGCAATTGGTTGTGCTGCTGCAGTTGAGAGTGCTGGTTTACTGGACCAGATAAAAATTGTGGGCGTGGATGGTTCGGACGAAGGGAAAACTGCAATTTCTGAAGGTAAAATGCTTGCATCTGCAGCACAACACCCAGTTGAAATCGGCAGCCTCAGCATTGAGACCGCTTATAAGATCATCGGTGGAGAAAAAGTTGAAGCAGATGTGAAAGTTCCTGTAGAATTAGTTAACATCGATAATTGGAATAAATAAAAAATTTGTTATTCCGATGAATCAGTAAATCTTAAAGTAGACAGCCTTAGGTTTTTGATTATCCTAAGGCTGTCAGACTATGCAGAGTTTGATATGGATGATTTTATCCGATGGAGACGAGAATGGATTGCGAATATTTCTTGGAAATGTTCCATATTAATAAAACTTTTCCGGGAGCAAAGGTCCTAAATGATATATCGTTGAAGATAAAGCCTGGTGAAATACGTGCTCTTGTCGGAGAAAATGGAGCCGGGAAATCAACCCTGATTAAAATACTAGGCGGTATCTATAAGAAGGATAATGACGATGGTTTGATAAAAATTAATGGTGAGACCGTAGAAATCAATTCAGTTGAGGAAGCCAAAAAATATGGTATATGTATCATCCATCAGGAAATCAGTCTGGCGGATAATATGTCGGTTGCTGACAATTTGTTTATGGGCGCAGAATTAATGACCCGAAACAACATTTTCTTGAACGACAAAGAAATGATCTTCCAATCTCAAAAAATTATGGACGAGATGGGAGTTGATATCGACGTCACAGAAAAAGTCGGATCGTTAAGTATTGCAAAACAACAGATGGTGGAAATTTCAAGATCATTGTTAACAAATGCCAGGTTGATTGTTATGGATGAACCAACCTCATCCTTAACAAGCAATGAAATAGTTCAACTTTTTTACCAAATTGACCAATTGAAACAAGCAGGAATAGCAATTATTTATATTTCTCATCGACTTCCTGAAATTTTCCGAGTTTCTGATTCCATCACAATCTTACGCGATGGAAATCTGATTGGAACTCATAAAACCTCCGATTTGTCCGAACATCAAATTATCTCGATGATGGTAGGCCGCGAAATCTCAGAAATTTACAGTAGCGATAAGCAAATCATACCGGGACCGGAATTTCTATCAGTAACAAATTTGAGTAATAAGAAATTAAGAAATATCAAATTTTCGCTTCGGAAAGGAGAAATATTGGGATTTGCCGGTTTAATCGGAGCAGGCAGGACTGAATTAGCCAGAGCAATTTTTGGCATAGATAAAATTTCTTCCGGAGAAATCTTTATTAAAGGGAAAAAAATCGAAATAAAACATCCGATGGATGCGATCAATTGCGGTATCGGTTATGTTCCTGAAAATCGAAAAACAGAAGGATTATTTCTAAATAATACAATTCGATACAATATCTCCATAACTATTTTGGAAAAATTTATCCAATTTATTCATGTAAATAGAAAAAAGGAAAAATCAATCGTTGATAACTTTACGAAATTTCTTGATATTAAAATGGTTTCTGCAGATCAAGAAGTTATGTTTTTATCAGGTGGAAACCAACAAAAAGTCCTGGTTTCAAAATGGCTTACTACTGAACCGAGTATTCTGATTTTGGATGAGCCGACACGCGGAATTGATATCGGATCTAAAAGTGAAATCTATCATTTAATTAATCGGTTGGCGCAAAAAGGCATAGCAATTATCCTGATTTCTTCTGAAATGGATGAAATAGTCAATTTATGCAACAGAGTGATAGTTATGCATGAAGGTGAAATTACTGGAGAACTTGAAAATTCAGAAATAGATCGGTTGTCTCAGGAAAGAATCATGTGGCTTGCGGCCGGAGGAAATGGATAGCATGAACAAAAGTATTGGTGTAAATAGTAATTATTTAAAGAAGAATCCAGTTTCGACTTTTGTTAAGAATAATTTAGGAATTCTAATCGGTTTGTTAGCCTTATGTGTTGTTTTGACATTTACAACTGATTATTTTATGACCGGTAAAAATCTTCTGACTGTATTACGACAAATTTGTATTAATGTCTTATTGGCATTTGGAATGACATTTGTATTAATCGTAGGTGGAATTGATTTAACGGTTGGCTCAGTTGTTGGAGCAAGCGGTGTAGCAGTTGTTATGTTGATTGAAGCTGGATTTCCAATTGCATTAGCAGTTTTACTGGCCTTATTTTTAGGAGGTCTTGTCGGTTTGATAAATGGAGTTATTGTTGCTTATACTGGAATGCCGGCATTTATAGTGACATTGTCCATGCAGGGTGTAGTTCGTGGAATTGCTTACATTATTACAGATGGAAGATCCGTTGCCAGTACGAATAAAGTTTTCACGACGATAGGCAACAGTTACCTTGTTGGGATCCCAGTTCCGATTTATATAGTTGTTGTTGTAATGCTGGTAATTTCTGTGATTCTATATCGCACAAGATTCGGAAGACGTATGTATGCAATCGGAGGAAACGCAACTGCTGCAAAGTTTACAGGTATCAAACTCAATGGTTTAGTTGTTCGCGTCTATATTATTTCTGCACTGCTTTCAGCATTGGCTGGTATTATACTTGCATCCCGGATGTATTCCGGTCAACCAACTGCCGGACAAGGATATGAATCCGATGCTATTGCAGCGGCAGTTTTGGGTGGAACAAGCTTTACCGGTGGAATAGGTACAATTAGTGGAACATTAATAGGTGCATTGGTAATCGGAGTCTTAAGCAATGGTTTGAACCTGCTTCATATTTCATCTTATGTTCAAATGGTGATCAAAGGTATCGTCATTATTATGGCAGTCGGAATTGACCTGTTTAAAAATCGAAATAATTCAAAATAATTAAATTTATCTATGATTTTACGAGATCTTTATTGTTGAATAGATCTGATAAATTTTTAAAAATAATTATGAAACTTTGCAATATCGGGAACCTTATGGAAAAAAATGTTGTGATCGGAGTTGATTTCGGAAGTGATTCAGTCAGATCTGTTGTCATCAATGGTAAAAACGGAGAAAAATTAGGAACGGGTGAATGTAGATACCCACGCTGGAAAAGCGGATTATATCAGAACGCTGAGATGAAAATATTCAGGCAACATCCTTTGGATTATCTTGAAAGCATGGAAATATGCATCAAGAATGCTCTTGACCAAGCTGGAGCAACGGTTCGAGAACAAGTTTTAAGTATTTCAATTGATGCGACAGGCTCAACTCCATGCCCAGTCAATCGACAAGGTGTTCCTCTAGCGATGCTTGAAGAATTTTCTGAAAATGAAAATGCGATGTTTCATCTATGGAAAGATCATTCTGCAATTGAAGAATCTCTTGAAATTAATAAAGCTTTTTCAAATTTTCGAGGAATTAATTATACGAAATACCAGGGAACTTACAGTTCGGAATGGTTTTGGGCAAAAATTCTGCATACATATCGAGTCGACCCAAAAGTAAAAGAGGCGTCTTTTTCGTGGGTTGAACATTGTGATTGGATTCCTGCAATTTTGTCAGGGCAAGCAGATCCTTTATTAATGTATCGATGTTCCTGTGCTGCAGGCCATAAAGCTTTGTGGCATAGCGAATGGCATGGATTACCAGACCGTGAGTGTCTGAATCAAATTGATCCATATTTAGCAAAGATTCATGAAAACTATGGACAGGAACCGAAACCTTCTGATCAAAAAGTGGGATACATTTGTGCAGAATGGGCTGATCGATTGGGTTTGTCAATCGATACGATTATTGGAGGAAGTTCTATTGATGCCCATGCTGGTGCAGTTGGCGCTGGGATTGACAGAAATATATTCGTTACAAATGTTGGAACCTCCACCGTTGACATGATGGTTAGTGATCCGGAACAATTAAAAGGGAAGAATATAGTTTACGCAAGCGGACAAGCAGAAGATTCGATTTTGCCAGGACTTGTTGGTATCGAAGCAGGTCAGGCGGCATTCGGTGATATCTATGCTTGGTTTACAAGTTTACTGATGTGGCCTTTATCGAATTTATTGAATCGTTCATCAGTTATTTTGGAAAATCAAAAACAATTATTGATAAATGAACTCAATGAAAAACTCATTGATGAACTGGCATATAATGCTGGTAATCTTGAAATAACTGGCGCAATGACAGCGTTGGATTGGTTTAATGGTAGGAGATATCCTTATTCCAACGAATATGTTAAGGGAGCTATTTGCGGACTCTCCCTGTCTTCAGATGCTCCTTTGATTTTTCAATCGTTAGTCTTGGGGACAATTTTTGGACTCAGAAGAATTGTAGAAAGCTGGACAAATGAAGGTTTAAGGATCGATCAGATGATTGCAGTTGGAGGAATTGCAAAAAAATCCGCATATGTAATGCAATTAATGGCAGACGTCCTTTCATATCCAATCAATATTGCTTCTTCGGACCAGACTTGTGCTACCGGAGCAGCAATTTATGCTGCAGTTGCCGGTGGTTTATATTCAACAATTCAACAAGCTCAGAAACAAATCTGTGAGGGATTTGAGAAAACATATTATCCAGACCATTCAAAAAAAGATGCCTTGAATAAGGCATATCATCGGTATTGCGAGTTTGGATCTTTTATTGAACAATTTTGATTTAAGAATGTTTTGTAGTAAAAACGAGAATGATAACAGGCAATTCGAAATATTTTTTGTATATTTCACCCGTTTCAGGGAAAAAAATAAAAATAAATTACTTCTTCATATTTGAAAAGGCATTCTGAATTTCGAATTACTGAATAAAAAGTTAATAGTTTAATTCAGAAAACAGATTGAAGGATTGATGGCAAATTTTATCATTCGAAATGAAAACCTGATGGAAGAACGTGTTTTTGGAGATTATTCATTTCCATTAGAAATTTTTTATAATATTCTTTCCATATTTGAACATGGATTTGTTGATCCACACTGGCATTCAGAATTGGAATTAACGATTGTTCAAAACGGTGAAATGGAATATCAGGTAAATGATAAAATTTATGAATTAAAAGCAGGTTCGGGTGTTTTTGTAAATTCGAAAAGTTTACATACAGCGCGCCCTTATCCTGATCGAGATTGCGTTTTTTATTCAATCGTCTTTAACCCAATTCTCATTTTGAGCCATGAAAATAGCAAATTGAATCATTACATCGATGAGTTAACCGATTCGAATGATTTTCCTTCTTTCTTATTTGATCCCGAGGTCGATTGGCAGAATTCGCTTTTGGAGATTCTTGAAAAAATCAGTCAGATTTACCAGAAACACGAAATTGGTTACGACTTGACCATTAAAGGAAAATTATGTGAATTCTGGTCAATCTTTTATAACGGAACATTTCCTTTTTTACAGAATCGAAAACTCTTTGAAGCAAAAAATATACAGCAGATGAAGCGGATGCTTGCCTTTATACAGGATAATTACACTGAAAAATTGACCTTGGAAGATATCGCTGAATCGGCGAATGTTAGCAAAAGTGAATGCTGCAGATTGTTTAAAAAAGTGATGAAGCAATCACCGGTTGGTTATCTGATTGATTATCGGATCCAAAAGAGTATTCCTCTAATTTTGTCAAAAAATTTTACGATTACTCAGATAGCCGAAAAGGTTGGATTTGGAAATTCTTGTTATTTTTCTGAAATGTTTCGAAGAGTAATTCATTGTTCTCCTTCGGGTTATCAGAAAAAACATTAATGATAACATTTATAAACAATGCTGATTAAAGAAAATCTCAATTTCTGCGAAATAAGGATGAATACGCAAGATTTATTTAATTAACTTAAAATATTATTCGACCTTTCGAACATATTTGCTTCCAAGAAATTTGAAATTCTTAATATTAAAGGAAAATTAAAAAAAAATCGAAACGGCATGAACAAACACATACCGTTTCCAGAAAACAAATCAATAATCCTGAAAAAAAATTGTTTAAAAATCAATTTAATAATTATTGAAATCTTCTGTAATTAAAACCTTTTTAGTACATTCAGGCTATTCCATTTTTTCTTTTAACAGCACGAAGTTCGATGTAACCGCGGATTCCTCGTGGTTCCAATTGGATGCGTGGACTTGAATCATCCCATTCAAAACCAATGATGGAAGGATCGTATCGGTCCATCGCCTGTTGCACTGCTTGAATGGCTTCGCAATATTTCTCTTCTTCGAATGGTTCCCCCTGAAACATAAGATATTCTTTTTCCGGAAGGATAATAACGTCAAATCCTTCCGGTATAACACCATGATAATCGGGAGTCACTTCGACACCCTGCACATAGGTTGAGGTATGCGGTTTCTTATAAAATTCCGGCAACCACATTGAAACCGGTTCACCATCTAATGAATTCATACTCAATAGAAGATTCCACACGTCGCAACCTACCTCCTCGCAGTAAGAAAAGTAATCTTCTGCCTGAAGACCACGTTTGACAAGGACTTTGCGTTCCGGTTTTCGGATCGCCTGCACAAAAACACATTGTAAGTTTTCCATAGTAACAGGTTCCTTTCTGACTTCTCTGAATTTAACACCATATGGATTGAAAAGGATGATCGGAATCGATTCTTTGACGTATTCACTGGGATTACAGCCAAATTCTCGAAAAAATGCTCTCTGATACCCATCTACACTTCCGAAACCAAGTTCAAATGCGACATCAGCAATCCGTAAACCATGATTTTTCAAATACAATGCGGATTTTGAGAGGCGTAAACGGCGGATGTATGCAGACGGTGTCAGACCGGTATACTGTTGAAATAAGCGATAAGAATACCATGGCGAAAAGAACGATACCCGAGATAGATCAGCCATCGTGATCTCATCTTGCAGATGGGTGTCGATGTAATCCTGCATTTTCTGTACAGCCAAAATTTGTTCCTGCATCTTTTCATCTCCAAACATCATCATTCTAAAGCCAGAAAATGAATGCTTCTCGACTTTCTTTGCTATTTTTCGAAAATTGAATTTGCTCCTTTCGTGTGCAGGTGTTTAAGATCAAATAAACCTTCTTAAATTTCGGAATTCTTTTTGATATTATTGAAAAAGATACTGAACCAGTTGATGATTTCATTTCACCAAAAACTGAAAAGGATTGCTGTTGTTTAAAAAAACTATCGGGTGAAAAAACGGCAGCAATCCGATTTATTGTTTTTTATTGGATTGAATCGGACATCAATAAATGGCTAATAAGATGTCTCAAATCGAATTTTAATACAAAGGAACAGAAACGTATTTTCTGATATTTAACAAGAATTTTATACGTATTACGGGTGATTGTATACGCGATTCCTGCTGAAAAAAGTCCGATCAGCAATGCTGCAATGACATCGGAAGGGTAATGCACCATCAGATAAATCCGGGAAATACTCATCAGCAAAACATAAACAACAGCCGGGATGAGAAATTTCTTTCCCCTTGCAAAATAAAGCGCCATCATCCCGGACATTGCAGCGGTAACATGTCCGGAAGGAAATGAAAAATCTTCTTCGAATGGTGCGCCAATATACTGCCACCAGCTTTTGAATATCGTTCCCGATTCAAACGGTCTTAATCGGGCTACCTCATCTTTTATAAGGACATTCGAAATCAGTGCTCCGCAACAAACTGCACCAAAAAGACAAATCCCGGTTTTCCGAGTTGTTGAAAAACACATCAAAATTGCTGCTGTCAGGAAAATCAGCAACCCTTTTTCTCCAATCAGACTGATTCCTTTCATCACCGGAGATAAGATCCCGCCGGTTGTCTGTGCCAGTGAATGCATTGCATTCATGATAGCAAAATCAAAGCTGGCGAATGCAGTATTCAACCATGTTGCTATCCATGTAAATTCCATCGTTTGATTAACCTTCTTTCTTAGATACTATGCAATTCCGGATTGCATTCGTATTCTCTTTTGGAAAGTGAAATCAAACAAGAAACGGGCTTTCACGATAACGATACGTTTCGTATCATCTCATGAAAAAGCTGTGATGGCAATAAGAACCTGGTATTTGTAAAAAAAAACTGATGGGAATCAGATTGGTTGTTTATTTTTCGAAACTAAATCGAAATATCGAATTGCTATTCGAATCCATCGGAGTAAATTTGTTATTGGGATGATTTTCGCTTTGCGCAAAATCATCCCAATAACAACGAATCTTCACGATTATTTGAATTGCTTTGAAGAAGTAATTTATCGCCAGTTTTAAGAATTTACCCGTTTTCGAAGGATCATTGCGACAAAATTCATGTATTTTCCACCGCCAGCGTTCATCGATGCTCGATCTTCGATCACATACGGATTGTTTTGTTTTAACCAATCTGCCCAAACTTCCTCATTGCTCTCCATTTCATGTACAGAAATGACTTCTGCAGAGCGGCTTTGGTGAACGATATTTTCCCAATAGATGGTATCGTGAATGGTATCCAATTGTTCTGGTGTCCATGACAAAAGCAACGCTTTCGGTAAGTTCTGATGACAATCTTTCTTCATCCCAGGTATCGCTATGTACACATATCCGCCAGGTTTCAGAAATGGCAATAACTTTTCATCAAGATATTTTGGATCATGCCCAAAATAATGGTAAGAATCAATGCTTACGACAGCATCAAAAAAATCTTTTTCGAAATTCAGATGGAGCGCATCCATTTTGACAGGATGTATTTTCTGGTCTGACAGCCCATGCTCTTCAAAAAAATGACGGTTTTCTTCTGGATTACTCCAGAGATCTGCCGCCCAAACATTGAAATTGTATTCTTTCACCAGAAACAAGCTGGTTAATCCTTGCCCGCAGCCCAAATCGCAGACAAGACTGCCAACAGGGATTTGATGATTGAGTAATAATTCCTCTAAAATTTTTATCGGATTTGGTCCCATAATTTTTGTCATAAATTCAGATGTTTCATATTTTCTGCTTTTTGTATATAGGATCATTCTCTCTCCGGTTTATTTTCGAAGTGATTTATTCAGTTTAGCGATTTCTTTATATTTTTTTTCCTTCTTTGTGAAGTAATCTTTCGCATCTTCCATGAAAGCGTTTTCCGACTGCAATTTCTGATACGATTTCCATCGTTCAGCAGAAAGATTCCCGTTTTGGATTGCAGAAAGGACGGCACAACCCGGTTCACAAGTATGGGTGCAATCTTTGTAGCGGCAATCATTTATAATCGCTTCAATATCAGTAAAAGTCTTTTCCAAACCACTCGCTGAATCCCACATTCCAAGTTCACGGATGCCGGGAGTGTCTATGATCATTCCGCCTGATGGCAACAATATCAATTCTCGGCGCGTTGTTGTATGACGGCCTTTATCGTCACCGCGGATTTCTTGGGTATCCTGATGGTTTTTACCAAGTAGCAGATTGATCAAAGTGGATTTTCCAACACCAGAGGATCCAAGCATTGCTGTTGTTACTCCTTCTTTGAGATATGGCAGAATTTTTTGATATCCGTCTTTTCCCATACTCGATGTAATCAGCACATCGGCGCCGTTTGCTGTCAGCTCAACCTCGTATTGTTTGCTCTTGACATCATCACAAAGGTCGGCTTTCGTCAGTACAATCACTGGAACAGCGCCGCTGTTCCATCCGATGGAGAGGAAGCGTTCCAGGCGTCTCAAATTGAAATCATTGTTCAGGGACATGCAGATAAATAACGTATCAATATTGGCAGCTACAACCTGTTCCGTGAAATTGGTTCCGGCATTTTTCCGCATGAAAACACTTTTCCTCGGCAAAATTTGATGAATGACTGCACGATTGCTGTTTTCGATGCTGTTGAGCATGACGAAATCTCCTACAGCAGGGTATTCTGAAGGAGTATTAATCTGGTAACGGTACTTGCCTGAGATTTCCGCGATCTGTTCACCGCATGATGTAATGACTCGATAAAACCCTTTTTCCTGTGACACGATGCGTCCGACAGAATATTCCGGATATTGGCGCATCAAGGTTTCATATCGATCGGTCAGACCATATTTTGCCAGGTCGATCGTGCTCATAAAATGGCCTCGTTTAGGAGTGAGTCTGAAATTTGTTCGATGTGGTTAATGATAATAATCGTCATCATTTTTTTTCTCAAAATAATCGTAAAAAATAGAAACAAAAGCAATTTTTTCCCCAAATGTCGAATCGCTGGTCAATAGTTCGATTCGTAGAAACGGAAGAAAACCGAGATTTTCGATTTTCTTCCGTTTGAGTATCTTATGAATTATGGCAACGATACATAAAATCTGATCGATGCTTTGAAAAAGAGTTCCTTGGATCTACAACAAGAATCCAGATTGGAAAACAGCTTCCCCTTATACGATTAGTTTTGCAGAAAGGTTAATTTCTACTGCAGAAAGCGCCTTGGATACTGGACAATCCTTCTTTGCAGATTCAGCTAATTTGAGGAATTCAGATTCCTGAATACCTGGGACAATTCCTTCTGTCGTTAAATCAATCGCTGCGATAATCGGACCGGCTTTTAAATGCACCTTTGCAGTAGTATGCAGTTGTTTTGGCGGAAAACCGGCATCTGTGAGTAATGCAGATAGGAACATGGTAAAACAGCCTGCATGAGCTGCGCCGATCAATTCTTCCGGATTCGTTCCCGGCGCTTCTTCAAATCGGGAAGAAAATGAATAGGAACCTTCATAAGCTCCGCTTCCTAATTTCATCGTTCCCCGACCTTCTTTTAATGTGCCTTTCCATTCGGCATGGGCAGATCTCACGGTCATGATAATCTCCTTCTTTCAATAATTAGAAAAGTGTACTAAGCAATTCAATATGAGCAAAATTACAATAGAGGCAATCGTACTCAATTGATTAGCAGCGATCCGTAATACGGAATTAATTCTTTATTGTTCTTATGCTTTTACGTGAAGTAAAAAAAGCATAAGAACAACCTATTTCCATCCTTTATTCGATAGAGCAATCCATATTTTGAATTGCTGAAGCGGACTGCTTTCTATTGATTTAATAAGTTTATCATTGGAACCGAAATTAATTGCAATTGCAATTCGAAATGATCTGCTTCCCGAAAAATGTACTGTTACGAATGTTAGTCGCATAGAAGATTAGGAGGAGCGACGACATACGGGAACGGTATACAGAAGAACAAATCATCCGCACACTCAAAGCCCATAAAAGGAGGAGAAGTATCCGGGAACTTTGCCGTGAATAGTCCCATTGTCCTTGAATATTCCGCGTGAGATTGAATCCCGTAGCGGCGGGAAATTAGCTGTTTATCTAATCTATCGTCAGGGTCTCGTATCGTAAGGGCGAAGCATCCGACATGAGCGATTCATGGTGAAGATCGAGACGGTTGTCGGACGCTTCGCCTCTGCAACGGATGTAATGTTGGAATGGCAAACAACAGGGTGATTCTATGAAAAAAAGTACCGTAAGTGTTTAATGCAAAAAAAAAAGTGAAAAAACGATCGCTACCCCCAAACAGGTTTCCCTTTTTCTTTATTCCAAGTTGCATTTACTATTTCTGTTCACGCAAATTTCGAATTGATGAAAATATTGTCAATCCTGATCTTGCATGCTATAATTTTTCAGGTACAAACACATCAATGCGCTATATTGTTTTAAACGCCAGACGGTTCATCGTTTTGGCATAAATATAAGGGAGGAATATGAAAAAGTTTGCTTCATTATTTGTTCTTGTAGTTGTTTTTGCAGCAATGCTGACTGGCTTTGCATACGCAGCGGATGACGAGATTACCATCGGCGTTTTTGAACCTGTAACTGGCGAAAACGGCGGTGGCGGTTTCCAGGAAGTCCTTGGTATCCGCTATGCAAATGAAGTCTATCCAACAGTCGAAGTCGGTGGAAAGACCTATAACATAAAGCTTTTTGAGGTTGACAACAAGAGTGATAAGACTGAAGCAGTAACCGCTGCTCAAAACCTCGTTAGCCAGGGTGTTAAGGCAGTAGTTGGTTCCTATGGTTCCGGTGTTTCGATTGCTGCGGGTGAAATCTTTGCTGAAGCACAGATTCCTGCGATGGGCGCATCTTGTACCAATCCTCAGGTTACATTAGGCAATGATTACTATTTCCGCGTTGCTTTCCTGGATCCTTTCCAGGGTACTGTTATGGCAAACTATGCATTTCAGAATGGCGCCAAGACTGCAGCTGTCATTACACAACTCGGCGATGATTATTCCTCAGGTTTGGGAAGCTTCTTTGTGAACGCGTTTACAAAATTGGCTGGTGAAGGTTCTGTCGTTTCTCAGGAACAATTCCAGACCAATCAAACCGATTTCAAGGCAATCCTTACCAACGTAAAAGCAGCCAATCCGGATGTAATTTTTGCTCCATCATCCATTGCCACAGCTCCGTTGATTATCAAACAGGCTCGTGAATTAGGAATTACCGCAAAAATTATGGGTGGCGATACATGGGAAAATGTGACCATTATCGAAAATGCTGGTGCAGATGCCGAAGGTATTGTTCTTTCCACATTCTTTGATGAAGCAGATCCTGCTACCGATGAAGCGAAGAAATTCGTTCCCGGATTTAAAGAATATCTTGTCAAGAATAATCAACCAGACGTGATTCCGGCAGTTTCTGCTCTTGGATATGATGCTTATCTGGCGATTTTAACAGCAATCAAAAATGCCGATTCAGTTGATTCAGTTGCCATTCGCGATGCATTGGTAACAACCGAATTTAACGGTGTAACTGGTCAAATTTCATTCGATGAGAATGGTGACGCTGTAAAACAACTGGCAGTAATTAAGACAGTCGAAGGCGGCGCATTCAAATTCTTGCAGACAGTGACGGTTGCAGAATAATTTGTAACTATGTTGGGAAAATGGTGTTGCCTGGACTCGCTTTCTTTAAGTTTCTGGGCAACACAGAATTATCCAGCGAGATAAAAAGGTGCCACAGGCACCTTTTTAGGTATTGATTACGATATTCTTCCATGCGAAAGATTCTGCAATGACTACCATAGCGAACCAGTAATTTAAGATTTAGAAATATCTTTTATTGAGAGAAAGCGTTTGTTTCGGTCTTGTTTTGTCTACAAAGCAAAAACTACACCACAACCAATAAGCTTTCTCATATTTCGAATCAATGATAGTGTAAGCGAGTCTTAGCTGAAAAGGAGAAGTTGATTCTATGAGTTTAGCTACTTTTTTGCAACATTGTCTGACCGGAATCTCTTTAGGCGGTGCATATGCTTTAATTGCAATTGGTTACACGATGGTCTACGGGATTTTGAGGTTGATAAACTTTGCTCATGGCGATCTTTTTATGATTGCCGGATATCTGATGATTTTTACATTGGCCGATTTTCCATGGTATATTGCAATACCGATTGTATTAATTGGAACAGTCGTTATTGGAATTGTGATTGAACGATTGGCTTATAAACCGCTGCGATCTGCTCCGCGTATGTCGATCATGATCTCAGCGATTGGCGTTTCGTTATTATTGCAGAATCTTGCGACATATTTGTTTACTGCACTTCCAAGAGGTTATCCTGAAATTCCCTATTTAAAACGAATTTTCCAATTTGGCACTCTTTCGGCATCTTTTGTAACTTTTCTCACACCGATCTTAACCATGGTACTCGTTTTTCTCATGGTGATGATGATCAATAAAACAAAAATCGGTATGGCGATGAGAGCAGTTTCAAAAGATTATGAAACTGCTGAGATCATGGGAATAAAGATTAATTCTGTCGTCAGTTTTACATTTGCAATAGGATCTTTGTTGGCAGCTATCGGATCGATCTTATATTTTACGGATCGAATGTCGGTAAATCCATTCAGCGGATCACTTCCTGGTCTTAAATGTTTTGTCGCCGCAGTATTAGGAGGAATCGGAAGCATCCCTGGTGCAATGATCGGTGGTTTTATACTTGGAATTGGTGAAACGTTTTTAGTCGCGCTGGGATTCTCGACATTTAGTGATGCGTTTACATTCATATTGCTGATTGTCATGTTGTTAGTAAAGCCTACCGGATTATTTGGTGAAAAAGCTACGGAGAAGGTATAGTATCTATGAAAAAATCAACCAAGACACTCTTCAATATCATAGCGGTTTCAATAATCCTTGCAATTCTGATTTTTTTAGAGATGAATAAACGCAAATTCAGCTATGATATCTCCATCATTGAAAGAAGTATGATCTATGCAGTTGCTGCGGTTGCCATGAATTTAACCAACGGGTTTACCGGGCTATTCTCCTTAGGTCAAGCTGGTTTTATGGCGATCGGCGCTTATACTGTGGCGCTTTTGACAATTCCTGTCGAAGCACGAGCTGGCGTTTTTTATGTCACAGGTATGAACGAATTCCTGTCGAAAATTGAATTGCCATTCATTCCGGCTTTACTGTTGGGAGGATTATTTGCTGCAATCCTGGCTGGGTTAATCGGAATCCCGGTGTTGCGGTTAAAAAGCGATTATCTGGCGATTGCTACGTTAGGTTTCTCGGAAATTATTCGATCGATTATTGCAAGCCCGCAGTTGAATATGATTACAAACGGTTCGTATGGACTGAAAAAGATACCCCGTTTTTCATCGATATTTGTCCCAATAGCTCTATGTTGTTTGTGTATTCTTATTATTGTTCTGCTGATTAATTCTTCCTATGGACGCGCTTTCAAAGCGATTCGTGAGGATGAAACTGCAGCCGAAGCAATGGGAATTAATCTTTTTAAACACAAACTGACCTCGTTCATGATCAGTTCATTCTTTACCGGAGTCGCAGGCGGTTTGCTGGCCAGCTATATGGGAACGATTGATTCCGGTACCTTTAAGATAACCCTGACTTACGATATATTACTGATCGTTGTGTTGGGTGGAATGGGAAGCGTGACAGGAAGTATTTTAGGTTCGTTTTTGGTCACGGCAGGCCGTGAATGGTTGCGATTCTTTGATCAACCGCTTAAAGTAGGAAATTGGCAGGTTCCTCTGTTTCGAACGGGATTCCGGATGGTTGTTTTCTCGGTTCTATTAATGGTTGTGGTTCTCTTCTATTCGAAAGGATTAATGGGATCCAAAGAATTCAGTTGGGAAGGCCTTGTGAGATTTTTCAAAAATTTATTCACGCGCAAACAAAAATTGAATGGAGGTGTTTCGAATGGGAAATAATGTTTTAAGACTCGAGCACTGTACCATGCAGTTCGGTGGTGTCGTTGCCGTCGATAACTTTTCAATGGAAGTCAACGAACACGAAATTGTGGCATTAATTGGACCGAACGGCGCCGGAAAAACAACTGCATTCAACTTTGTAACAGGTGTTTATGAGCCAACAAATGGTAAGGTCTTTTTCCATGATGAACTGATGGTGGCTAATCATCCGGCTGGAAAAATGAAAAAACTATATAAAGGCGATCCGGATCAGATTTGTGAAAAAATCGTTCGAAAAACTCCAGATCAGATCACCAAACTGGGAATTGCACGGACGTTTCAAAATATTCGTTTGTTTAAAGCATTAACCGTTTTTGAAAATGTTCTGATCGCAAAGCATATGCATGCAAAATCCGGACTGCTAAAAACTGCGATGCATTTGAATTACAGAGAAGAGATTCAAATGCGGAAAGAAGCTATGGAATTATTGGAAATGCAGAATCTTGCTGCATATCGGAACGACATTGCTTCTTCCTTACCCTATGGGCAACAGCGTCATTTGGAAATTGCTCGTGCACTTGCGACTAATCCGACATTATTGCTTCTGGATGAACCGGCTGCCGGGATGAATCCGCAGGAAACCGATGAGCTGGCAGCTTTTATCAAAAAAACGAAAGAGGATTTTAATCTGACAGTTTTTCTGATTGAACATCATATGGACCTGGTGATGGGTATTTCTGACCGGATTTATGTGCTCGATTTTGGTAAAATGATCGCACATGGTTTGCCTGCCGATATTCAAAACAATGATCGTGTCATTCAAGCGTACCTTGGGGTGGAAGAAAATGCTTAAGATCAATCACTTAAAAGTCTCTTATGGCGGAATTAAGGCTTTAAATGATATTTCATTTGAAGTTCCGGCGGGGAAAATCGTTACTTTGATTGGTGCAAATGGAGCCGGCAAGAGTACCACATTACGCTCGATCATTGGATTAGTCAAAACTGACAGCGGAGAAATCCTTTATAACGATACCAATATCGTCGGCTTGCCAACCAATAAGATTGTCGGACAGGGGATTGCGCTGGTTCCGGAAGGACGCCGTACGTTTCCCGATATGACTGTTTTGGAAAACTTGAAAATCGGGGCTTATCTGCGAACCGATAAATCTCAGATTCAGGAAGATATCGATTGGATCTATTCCATTTTTCCCCGACTCAAAGAACGTCACTGGCAGCAAGCCGGTACCTTATCCGGCGGTGAACAGCAGATGCTGGCGGTTGGCAGGGCGTTAATGAGCCGTCCGAAATTAATGATGATGGATGAACCTTCCCTGGGTTTGGCACCGATCGTCGTTCAAGAGATCTTCTCAATTATTCGGAAAATCAATCAGGATGGCGTCACAATCTTATTGATTGAACAGAATGCCAACATGGCGCTGCGGACTGCTGATTTCGGTTATGTCCTTGCGACCGGGCATATTACGATGCATGGGACCGGCAAAGAATTATTGGAGAATGAAGAAATCAGAGCCGCCTATTTAGGCAAGAAAAAGAAGAAGTGACGGATTTCAATTCGGATTTTAAAAGGGTATTGTTGACCGACTTTTAGCAAGACAATACCCTTTTTTGATTATTCAGTTGCGTATGGAAGGCTATACGAGTTCTGCTATTTGGAATATAAACCAGCCTTTTGAAATTCTCTTGGGAATTCTCATTAATTACTAATGAATTATATGGATGGACAAAAAAATATATGGAAACAAATGATAACGAACGGTTTGACTTTTTTACGTATGATCGTGATATCGCTTTTCTTCGGAGGGCAATTGCTGTATCATTTCAATCCAGAAAGGATGGAAACACTCCATTTGGCGCCATCCTGGTGGATTCAATGGGTAATGTCCTTTTAGAACAGCCGAATATGGAAATTACAACGCATGATTGCACGATGCACGCCGAATTGGGGCTGGTACGAGCAGCTTCTCAGATGTACCCGAAAGAATTCTTGTGGAACTGTTCTCTGTATACATCTTGTGAACCTTGCGCAATGTGCACCGGTGGAATTTACTGGGCGAATGTTGGCCGGATTGTTTACGCGATGACCGAAAAGGAATTGTTAGGTCTGACTGGAAGTCATGAACAAAACCCGACTTTTGACAGCGATTGCCGATCAATCCTTGCCCATGGCCAAAAAAAGATTATTGTAGTCGGTCCTTTTCCTGAACTGGTGAAAGAGGCTGCGGCTGCGCATGAGGGATATTGGAGCTGACAGCCTGCACGGCATCCACAATTGCCTGATAACCGGTACAACGGCAGAGATTCCCGGAAATTGCCCGCCTGATTTCTTCTTCAGTCGGATGCGGATTTTTATCCAGCAGCGCTTTCGCAGACAAGATCATCCCCGGTGTGCAGAACCCGCATTGAACGGCTCCGTAATCGATAAAAGCCTGCTGCAGTCGACTTAACTCTCCTTTTGCAGCCAGTCCCTCGATGGTGAGGATGTCTGCACCTTCGGCTTGAACGGCCAGGACGAGGCAGGAGTTTATCGGATTTCCATTCAACAAGACGGTGCAAGCTCCGCATTCTCCTTCTCCGCATCCTTCTTTTACACCGGTAAGCTGGAGATTTTCCCGCAGAAAATCGATCAGCCGCAGCTCACTGCGAATCTCTTTTTGAACTGTGATGCCGTTGACCCGGCATGAAATTTTCCTTAATGCCATTGATTCCCCCGAATTCATCTTGAAATTCTTACAAGCCATAAAATCGAAATATAAACGAGAATCCTTGATGTTTTTTTTGCGAAAAACGCTATTCCATCAATTTTTCCCGATGGATCTAATTTCCTGACCTACATTCCCAATCGCTGTAATAAGAATTGAAGAATGTTCCCGGCTAACTCATGACGGTACGCTGCAGTTGCGCGCACATCATCAATCGGTGAAATTTCTTTCCGGATTAACCGGATAGCTTCATGGACTGCGGTTTCCTCCATTTCATGATTCAGAAGAAATTGTTCGGTTCGAAGTGCCCGCATGGGTATCGGTGCGGCTGATCCGACTGAAATACGGATCGTTTCAAATTTCCTTTCCCGGATTTCCGCATAAACCGCTACACTGAGTATCGCGATCGCCAATGCGTTTCGTTTCCCAACTTTGTAGAAGCAGGATTTTCCTGATTGCTGCGGGATGATCAATGCGGTTAGGATTTCGTCCGGTTTGATGATTGTTTTCCCCGGGCCTGTAAAGAAATCACATAGTGCAATCCATCGTTTCCCTGATTCACTTACCAGTTCCACTTTTGCGTCCAAAGCCAACAATGCGACGATGCCATCTCCGGCAGGAGAACCGGTGACTACATTACCGCCGATAGTTGCTCGATTGCGGATCTGCGGCGCGCCCATTTCATACGCCGCTTGTTTCAGAGCAGCACAAAAAGGATAGGCGTCCAATTCTTGTTCCAGCATCGCGAATGTTGTCAATGCGCCAATCCGGAGGCAATTCTCCTCATGAGAAATACCTTTAAGAATCGATATTCCGCATATATCAATCAATGGATCGGCAGATAGTTTGTTGCGCGCTCTTTTTACCAGTAAATCGGTGCCGCCGGCGATAATGGCTGCGTTCCTCTTCGAATGCAACAAACTGACTGCTTCTTCCATACTGCTGACTGACAATACATCCATCGGATTTTCTCCTATGTGTTCTTCTTTTTGTAAACAAAAGCTCTAATTTAAAAAACAAATATTCTTCTGATTCGAAATATGAGGAGGATTACTTCTTGTTGTATTTATTTTTCAACTTTGCGAAAAAAAAGCAACAACAAGTTTTCTCTCTTTATTCGAAATTTCGAATTAATCCCATCCATTGATCAGATAATTCGGAATATGATCAAATTTTTCTAAGTAACTCCCGTCTGGAAACTCTTCAAAATCAATCATGTAGTAATTGAAATTTTCGTAGACAAACGGTACTTCATAAACCATCCCTTTTAATCGGGCAGCCTGATCGTAATATGCCGTGCCGCTCAGGTTGTCCTCAGCCATCTCAATCCGCTTGAAATTGATCCATAATGGCGTCAGATATGGATAGGAACGTTCTTTCAGAAATGCTTCAACAAATTCTTTTTCTGTGATCGTTTTCCGGTAATCTTGTGTGAGAAAAGAATAGATTCCTTCCGGTTTTGAATAATGATGATTGATTTCCTCAGCGAAAGCTCTAGCCCGTTTTTCGGCAGCGCTTTTCGATGGAAAATTGAAACCATGCTGAAACAGGAATCCGGAAAGTCCCAGAAGAATCCCTGCGCCAACGATCAGTAAAATTCTTTTTACAATTTTCTGCCGTTTGTTCATCGTTCCATTCTCGAATAGGGTTTCGTATATGCGCTGGGAAATTCAGCCTTTTTAGAGACGGTAATCAAAGCGATAATAGTTACCAGGTACGGAAGCATGAGAAGAAATTGATTCGGGATCGGTACACCGATTGCCTGAAAGCGAATTTGTAAGGCGCTGGCTATTCCAAACAGCAGGGAACCTACCATCGCCCGCAGCGGATTCCAGCGGGCAAAGACTACAACGGCAACGGCAATGAAACCACGTCCGGCAATCATTGTATCCGAAAAAGAATTCATATAGGCAATCGACATAAAAGCGCCCGATAATCCGGCAAATGCACCACCGATTATTACCGCTGTGTATCGTACTTTTGAAACATTAATTCCCTTGGAATCGGCTGCCCGCGGATGTTCGCCGACAGCTTTCACATTCAGGCCGAATGTGGTTTTTTCAAGGACAATCCAGGAAAAGACTGCCAGGATATAGGCAAGATATACGATCAGATTGTGCTGAAAAAATATCGTTCCAATATAAGGAATACTGCTCAATAACGGAATGTCGAATTTCGTCAGTGATTCAACCTGCGGCGGAAGTTTCTGAATTCCGAAAATGATCCGGTATATGAATGAGGAAAAACCGATGCCTAAAATGGTCAGCGCTGTTCCGGCAATCACCTGGTTTGCCCGGACTGTGA
The DNA here is from genome assembly GCF_001192795.1 of Flexilinea flocculi. Lineage (GTDB taxonomy): Bacteria > Chloroflexota > Anaerolineae > Anaerolineales > Anaerolineaceae > Flexilinea > Flexilinea flocculi. The sequence continues at coordinate 659,268 of NZ_DF968181.1, forward strand.
TGCTGAGAAATGCCATGAAGGCACTGCAAATCATCCCGACGATAATCCCGCCAAGAAATCCAATGAAAAGGTTTTTTGAGAAATAGGCACAGACAAAACCGGCCATCGCGCTCATGGTCATCGTTCCTTCCAGCCCGAGGTTCAAGATTCCGGATCTTTGCGTGTAGATTTCTCCAAGCGCCGTCAATAAAATTGGTGTGGCAAGGCGGATGGTACTGGCAAATATACTGACGAAGAAAGTAGCGGTAAAGATGTTATCCATTGTGTTGATACCTGCGTTTTCTGAAAAAGGTTTGGATGCTTTCGGTTCTAAATGCAGTTCGGGTAATCACAAAAACAACAATCAGTCCCTGAATAATATCAACCAGCGAATAAGGAATTCCGGTCAGATTCTGCATCGTATTACCGCCGACAATCAGAACTGAAAAGAAATAAGCCGAAATTGCGATTCCCAGCGGATTCAGGTTTCCAAGCAAGGCAATGACAATTGCGATCGATCCATAACTGCCGGCCAAATCGGTCATCAATCGTAAGTGGATTCCATGGATTTCATTCCATCCGGCGATTCCGGAAAGTCCTCCTGAAAGCAACATCGTGATGACGATAATCTTCTTGTTATCAATACCCGCATATCGTGATACGTCATTTCCCTGACCGGCTAATTCAATTTTAAAACCGAGCGTAGATCGCCAAAACAGGAGCATCAAGAATAGAATTGCGATAGCTACGAATATGCCGGTATGCAGCCTGCCGCCGACGATCAATTTTGGCAGACGCAAAACCTTCTCGATCACCGCAGATTGCGGATAACCGAAACCGTTCGGATCCATCATCGGACCGTAGACCAAATAGGCAAGCAGGTAAGTGGCAATATAATCCAGCATGAGTGTTGTGATGACTTCATTCGCGTTAAACCGAGCCTTTAACCAGCCAGCCAGACCTCCCCAGAGTGCACCACCAATAAATGCAAAAATAAAAGAAAGAATTATCGTCGGGATCGGTGGTAATTTAAAATAAAGGCAGACAATGACGGAAAGAATTGTACCGATTGTGAACTGGCCGCCGGCACCGATGTTCCAAATCTGATTTTTGAATGCAATCGATACTCCCAGAGCCATCAGCATCAGCGGGATGGCTTTCACAAACGTTTCCGATATCCGGTATGAGTTGCTGAAGGCTCCTTCCAATAATGCAGCGTATGCCGCAATTGGATCATTCCCTGAGATGATGATCAAAATTGCGCCAGTCAGCAAGGCTCCTGAGACCATCAACAAAGCGGGAAAAATTGCCTGAATTATTTTATTGATTTTCTTTGACACCGGTGTTTTCCCCCTGTCGTTTCCCCATCATTAACAATCCGATCGTTTCCGGTTGTGATCCTTTTGGCAATATACCCATTAGCTCGCCGTTATAAATAACAGCGATGCGATCTGACAATTGTATGATTTCTTCAATATCGGCTGAAATCAATAATATTGCTGCCCCTTTGCTGCGTGCTTCGAGCAGACGTGAGCGCACATATTCTGTCGCTCCGACATCCAAACCACGCGTGGGCTGGTTCGCGATCAGAACGGAAGGCTCATCAGCAAGTTCACGGGCTAATATCACTTTTTGCTGATTGCCACCGGAGAGATCTCTGGTAATATCTTCCGTGGAATTCGTCTTGATCTGAAAATCCTGGATCATCTTTTGGGCATGATTTTTTATGTTTTTGTAATTCATCAATCCATTTTTTGCATAGGGCTGCTGGCAGAATCGTTTGATGATCAGGTTTTTGCTGACGCAGAATCCCATCGCTAAGCCCATGTTTTGCCGGTCTTCCGGAATATGAGCAACACCTTGATGGATAAAAAACGCAGGTGGTTTATTTTCGGCTTCTATTCCGTTGATGAAAATTTTTCCGCCTTCAGCCGGACGCAGTCCAGTCAGCGCCTCAGCCAATTCTTTCTGACCGTTTCCGTCAACTCCTGCCAAACCGACAATTTCTCCCTCTGAGACAGAAAGTGAAAAGTTATTTACTGCAGGAAGTCCTTTGTCGTTTTTGACCCTGAGATCTTTCATACCCAATCGTTCTTTACCTGGTTTTACGGCAGCCGGATTGAAATCAAACAGAACATCCCGTCCTACCATTAAACGGGAAAGTTCCTCTTTCGTTGTAGCGGGTGTGACTTTGAAAGAACTGATCATTTTTCCATCTCGCAGGATGGTAACATCATCCACTACGGATAAGATTTCCTCGAGTTTATGCGTGATCAGGATCATAGATTTTCCATCATCCCGCATTTGCCGCAAGATGGAAAATAGCGTTTCCGCTTCCTGGGGTGTTAAGACTGCCGTTGGTTCATCAAGAATCAGGATATTCGCTCCCTGGTAAATTGTCGTTAAAATCTCGACACGCTGCTGTTGTCCGACAGAAAGCTGCCAGATCCGGGCATAAGGATCTACCATCAGATGATATCTGTCTGAAAGCTCTCTGATTTCCGCGGCTACTTTTCGGGTGTCAAGGAATATCCCGCGGCTGGATTTTCGTCCGAGCATGATATTTTCGACCACCGTTAAAGGACGAGCAAGCATAAAATGCTGATGAACCATGCCGATTCCGGACGAGATTGCTTTTAAAGGTGAAACGATATCCGTTTTTTGTCCATGGATGTAGATTTCTCCTTCTTCCTGACGGTATAACCCGTAGAGAACGTTCATTAACGTCGTTTTCCCGGCTCCGTTTTCTCCGAGAAGTCCATGAATTGAGTTTTCCCTCAACTTAAAATCAACGGCATCATTGGCTTTGAGATGGCCGAAGATTTTCGTAATATTCCGCATTTCAACCGCGAATTTTTCCAAATCGCCTCATCTTTTTCTTTATATCGGAAGCGGAAATTTGAAAGACTTTATCAACGAATATTATCCGTAAAACAGCGCTTTCAAACTTCCGCCTTATTTCATAGAATATTGTCGTTTTCGATTATTTTGCAGCTTCGAAATCCGGCAGTTCAATCTTTCCGTCTTTTAAGTCCTGATACGTCTGTTGAACCTGTGCTTGAACATCTGCAGGAACCTTATCGGAAAGTTCATAGAAAGGCGCATAGGTTAAACCGCCATTCGGAATATTGATCCAATAGAAAAGCGGATCGGTTTTAAAGAATGCACCGCTGATGACATCATCGATGATGTTTTTGATAATCGGAGCCCATTGATAAACAACGCCGGATAAGACATTGTCCGGGGCAAGCGTATGCTGATCGGCGACATTGCCAAGTGCAAATTTACCTTTTTCTTTTGCCGCTTCAAGGACACCGAGACCGATACCATCGCCGGAATGCCAGATGATATCGACACCATCATCATACATACTGATTGCAGCTTCTTTTGCGGCTGCAGAATCATTCCAGTCACCGGTATAAACTTCTTCAATCACAATATCCGGATTGACTGATTTAGCGCCATATTTATAACCTTCATGTCCGCGGAAGATTTCAGAGACATCTGCTCCACCCACGACGCCGATTTTCCCGGTTTCACTCATCAGGCCGGCCAGAACACCCATCAAATATCCGCCGGTGTCCAGTTCGACATCATATACAGCCGTATTCGGCAGCGTCAAATAACCAGTGCCCAGACAGAAAGCTGTTTCAGGGAACATTTCGGCAACTGCAATTAAAGGTTCCTGGAATTGAAAACCATGCCCAAAAATGATGTCATAACCCTGACTGGCAAAATCCATCAGCGCTGGTTCGATATCTGCAACTTCATAGACTTTCTCAACAACGGTCACTTCGATTTTATCGGCATATTCATCCGCGACTTGCATCATTGCATCGTACATGGCCTGATTGAAGCTCATGTCATCAGCCTGACCTGGCAGAATCAGAGCGACTTTCAGTTTCTCATCGGCAGCGGAAACAGAAGCAGTAACAAGGAGCGATAACACCAATAGCACAAACAACACTTTTACAGTTTTCTTCATATGTTCCTCCATGAAAAATTATTTGTTTTTGAGAGCTGCTAAGACACTCTCATTATCTAACGGCAGAGCGTTTAACTTTGCTCCGCTAATCGATTCGACTGCTGCATTGATGGCCGGTGCAATCACAACGGTTGCCACTTCGGCTGCTCCTTTCGCCCCCATTGGGCCCGATTTTTCGTATGAGTCTACTGAAATGTTCCTGATCGGCGGGACATCCATTGCAGTGGGCATAATATAATTGGTAAAACTTTGATGCTGCGGAATACCGGCTTGATATTGCATTCCTTCACCGAAAGTATATCCGAGTGACATGACGATTCCGCCTTGAATCTGCCCATCCATGGAAAGCGGATTAATTATGTGTCCTGCTTCGGTCGCTGCGAAGATGTCAAGCAGCCTGATCTGACCACTCACCGGATTGATTTGCAGCTTTACTGCCTGGGCAATAAACGTATACATTGCATGCGGAAAACCAGGATTCGGAAAAGAAAAACTGGATTCTGGAAAAGTCGCAGATCCGATGGCTTTGGGATTGTCTGCCTTCTCTTCTTTTTTTCTGCGAAATTCTTTAGCTGCGGCGATGATTGCATTCCCTGCAATAAAAACTGATCGTGATCCGGCAGTAGATCCGCAGTCATAGGTGGTATTGGTGTCTGCCATGATTATTGTTACATTTTCCATTCGACAATCTAATACATCGGCTGCGATCGCTGTGAGTGCGGTCTTGCTGCCCTGTCCGATATCTACCAGACCGATTCGGATCACATAATGGCCTTTCTCGTTTTCAGAAATCTCGACTTTTGCAGAATCGGGAATTCCTTTTCCCAAGCCGCAGCTTAGGTAACCGGCTGCAACGCCATATCCGATGGCTGGATCTTGATTCTGTTTGTGTTCCTGCCATAATTGTGAATTTTCAACTGCTGTCAATGCTTCGCGCAGTCCGACGACATGTTCCATTTTCTGACCAAGCGTGCCGATGGATCCCTCTGTCAGCGCATTTTTTCGTCGGATTTCCAGCGGATCGATTCCTAATTGACGGGCAGCACGGCTGATCAGTGTTTCCGTTGCGAACGCTCCCTGTGGCGCACCAAATCCGCGCATGGCATGTGCCGGCGGTTTGTTGGTATATGCCAGATACACATCCAGTTTGACATTTGGAATCTGATATGGACCTCCAAAATGTTCGCTGAACAATCCCATTACAGCCGGACCAAGACCCGCATATGCTCCGGTATCGAGCCAAGCTTTGCCTTCAAAAGCTTTAAAAAATCCATCTTGTGTGAATCCGAACTTGATGTGGATATCTGCGGCATGACGTTTATACGTTCCGATAATAACTTCTGTGCGATCAAAAACAATTTTGGCCGGTTTTCCAGTCTTCAGTGTTACCAGCGCAGCAAAAACCTGATTAATATGTCCATCTTTGCCGCCAAATCCTCCGCCGACAGTTGCCGCTTGGACCTGTATCTTATCAAGCGGGAGGCCAAGCGCACGGGCAATTATGCGCCGATCGTGGAAGACATTCTGGCTGGATGTCAGCATTCTTAAGATATCGCCGTCCATATAAGCAAAGGCTGCATCGGGTTCCAGATATCCATGATCTTGAACCGGAAGAGAAAAATCATCCTCGAGAATCAGGTCACATGCAGCAAATGAATCATCCGGATCCCCTTTTGTATGATGAAATTCACTTAAAAGGTTCCCTTGATCAAATAATTTTTCTGAATTTGGAAGAATTGCTTCACGCGGGTTGTCAACAACTGGTAATTTTTGGTAGGATATTACAACTGATCGGGCTGCCTGTTGCGCTGCTTCTCTTGAATCAGCGGCGACAATGGCGATCGGTTCACCAAAGAAACGCACTCGATCCGAGGCCAGAACTGGCTGGTCATTAATGATATCCTCAATGATATTTTCGGAAAGATCCGCAGCAGTAAAGACATAAACGTCATCCGAAACGCTGCTGGTATCCAGTGCGGTAATCATTGCATGCGGTTCGCTTGAGCGGATGACGGCTAATTCCAGCATTCCGGGCATCGAGTAATCTCCGGCGTACCTGGCTTTTCCGGTTACTTTTTCCCAACCGTCAACCCTGCCAAGCCTTTTTCCGACATAATTTGACAGATTTGGATCGTCCAATAGTCAATCCTCTTTTTGTAGTATCAGATTCGTAATGCAATGGTCATGTACGTTGATCAGTCCGAAATCAGTTAAACCCAATTCCGGTACTGTCGGCAGAGAAATGAAAGATAGTGTCATAAAAGGAGCTGCCATCGTAATGCCCAAACGATAAGCTGCTTCATTTAACTGATTCATGCGTTCCATCACTTCTCGCGCTGGAAGGATAGACATCAGGCCTGCAAGCGGCAAAGGCAATGCGTTGACAATTTGACCATCACAGACAGCAGCAAAACCGCCTTTCATGTCACGCAGTGTTTTTGCAGCAAACAGCATATCCTGATCGTTACAGCCAACGATGACAATGTTGTGATGATCATGAGAGACCGATGAGGCAAGGGCGCCCTTTTTTAGTCCGAATCCCCTAACCAATGCGGTTGAAACGTGTCCATTCTTTCCATACCGTTCAATGACTGATAGTTTTAGAATATCCCGACCAGGATCAGCTTCGATCTGCTCATTGTGTATAGGCATCCATTCGTGATCTTCCCGATTAATGATCTGATCCGGAATGAGCGTAATAATTCGACAAAGGGCACGTTTCCCGGATGCAGGTATTTGAAAGTTTTCTGCGGAAAGCGAAGCGGAAAGTTTCACCGTATCAAATAAGTCGGCAGGGTATGGTTTTATAGGAGCCGGAAAGGCAATTCCATTTTCTGCAACCAATTGTCCGCCTTTAAACACCCGTGCCGGTTTAATGGATCGAATATCTTCAAGCAAGACAATGTCGGCGTAACGGCCTGGTGTGAGCGATCCCAACATCGCCTCAACATGAAAATGTTTTGCCGCGTTAATCGTTGCCATCTTTATTGCCTCGACCGGATCCAGCCCTATATCGATGGATTTCTGAATGTTATAGCTGATGTGACCTTCCTGAACAATATCATTGACATGTTTATCATCGGTACAGAACATCAGATTTTCAGTGGGCAAACCGTTTTCAATGACACCTCTCATCAATCGTTCGGTATTCCGTTCGCTGCTTCCTTCACGTATCAGGGCGCAAATTCCTACCCGCAGCCTGTCCCTTAATTCTTCAAAAGTGACACATTCGTGATCATCAGCCAGATGACCTGCTGCATAGATGTTTAATTCGGCAGGAGATAATCCGATTGCATGTCCGTTGCAAATACGGCGGGATTCCAGTGTGGCCAGGATTTTTTCAAGATATTCCTCACGCATTCCGAGCACTTTTGATGGATCTAATTCACCCAGACTGAGCGTTTCATCCAATTTCAACAGTGTTTTGACTTCCTCAACTCCCAGGACAGCTCCGGCTGTTTCAAGTCCCGGGGCTGTTGGAACGCGGGATGGTACTTCCAGATAAATCCGAAATGGCAGCTTATCTGAATCTTTAATGAGAGCCAGCAGCCCATCGATTCCGGCAACGTTCGCGATTTCCATTGCATCCACAAAAAGCGTTGTGGTTCCCCATGGAACGATGACTTCCGAAAGCGCTTCCGGAGTCAATAAGGTCGTTTCGATATGGATATGTGTATCGATAAATCCTGGAATGGCGAATTGATTTTCCCCGTCTATACGTTTTTTTGCCGGATGATTCTGCTGAGGGTTAATGGCAATTATGCGGCCATGATAAATTGCCAGGGAGGCAGGGCGTATTTCATTGGTGTAGACATCCACCAAACGGATGTTTTCAAGAATAAGATCGGCTTCCTGCATTCCGCTTGCCGCCTCTAATTCTCTTTTGAATTCAGATAGATCATATTGCATCGCGGGTCTCTTTTTTTAAATTAGGATACCTGTTCTGGTTTGAAAAAAGGCATTAAGGAGTAAATTTATTAAAATAAAGCAGTACGGCGTGGATAAGTTTCTTCAAGAAAATTATACACTACCTAAAGAATAATCTTTTATAACGATTCAAAATCAGTATTTCGATTTTTGGAAAATCGGAGAAACGAATAAAAATTCTCAGAAATTATTGAAGGCTTTTACCTTAATGAATGATGATCTACATGAAATGATTTGAAAACAAGTCGAATGGAATGGATGAAACCTGTCATTGTTATTACCCTGTAGTGGGTGAAACAATCTTTTACCACATGAAGAAAGATTGCTTAGTCGGGTTTATGTCCTTCTCGCAATTGCAGATCAATCCATCAATCATTCATCATAAAAATGTAAGACGCAAAGCGTAAATACAACATAACAACAATTATTCCTTTCCATATTTCGAATCACTGATTATTGAAAGGAACTGTTTCTTAATAACAAAAAGTTTTACATTTCAGAATGTAAAACTTTTTTGTTGGCTGTCAGGATCCTTTTTACTTTTTTTGAATTGGGAGCCATACTTCACTTTTATACAGTGGAGAATTGATATCACCTTCCGGATAAACTTCGATATCTGGTCCATTGGAATATTCATATCCTGATGTTGGCAGCCATTCAGTCAGAATTCTTTTTTCCAATTCCTGGATCGCATCCGGCATTGCTCCGATACATTCAAAGATTGCCCATAGGGACTCAGGAACCATATAAGAGCAGAATTCATCCGGAATTTCTTTGGCGGTAGCTGCGGCAATATAATAATCGAATTCTTTTCCATCATTTTCCATCGCACAGACGCCTAAAATCCCTGAGGGTTCGGAATTCATGATGGCGCAAAGTTTCTCAGACAGACCCGATTGCATGAATTGATTCCAAAATTGCGGAATCTCTGTAAAATTTTCTTCAACGTTCACCGGCAGGCGTTTTTTGATTCCTGCAATTTTGAAAGCAGCTTTTTTTTCAATACGATAATTCATTTCTGATCCTCCAGTAACAGATAATTGAAATCGAATACGTGGATATGCTTTCAGATTCACACCTTCAGCCCGAGCATTGGAAGGTGCAATTCCATGGACATTCTGAAATGCTCGATTGAATGCAGTAGGGCTCTCGTATCCAAATTTGAGAGCTGTATCGATTACTTTCATGTCTGTATGCTGCAGATCAAATGCTGCTTCGGTCATTTTCCTTCTGCGCACATATTCGGATAACGGAATCCCGGCGATGTAGGAGAATATACGTTGAAAATGAAATTCCGAACAACAGGCGATCTGTGCTGCATGACGATAATCAATTACACCTGTCAGGTTTTCTTCAAGATATGAGACTGCACTATTCAACCTGTCAAGCCAATCCATCGTTTCGCTCCTGATTTCAAGATTTTAGCAGGATCAATTCTTTTTATCCTCGCAATTTTTGCACAAAACGGCGAGATTGATATTCCTTGAGGAGTATAAAAAAAACAGCCCATCAGGACTGTTTTTGAGCGGGCAACGAGATTCGAACTCGTGTATGTAGCTTGGAAGGCTACCGTTCTGCCACTGAACAATGCCCGCGATTTGCTGTTCCTTAATTGACCGAACCTTGAACTTTCTTTTTTTCTTCGGCCAATTTCGTTGAACGGCTATTATTTTATCACAACATTTAAATTTATTGCAATAGATTGAAGTAATTCTTCAAAAAAGTTGGTCAAAACTTCCTGGTCAGTTAATTTTACGAATAGCGTCGTCCAATTCTGAAAAATCGACATCCAAAAGTCTTGGCTGATCCAGATGCAGGGCATTTACTTTCCCGTTGCTGCCGATTAAAAATGTTACCAATCCTTTTGGAATATATGGATCACGCCATGTGATCCTGAAGGTATCGTAATGCCAGTGTTCCAGATCAGCTGTAAAAGCAGGCGTGTGTGAAAAGCGCAACACCAGGTTGTTGTTTTCTTGCTTTACAGAGAGCTCTCCATAAGCGCTGTCCTGATAGATTCCTGTATATTGATTCAGAGCAAGGGATGGATTGGTGTTCGGAATTTTTTCAGGTACAGACAGTTGTTTATTGGATTCCGGATCTTTTTTCCATGCTTCAACCCAGTCAACTGGTTCGAATCCTGCAAGCATATCCAGTGCTGTGTAAAGCGTGCTGTAATACGTTCTCCGATCTTCACTGTTGGTCAGAACAACCACGCCGCTGTTTATTTCAGGCAGCATCTCCATGCGTCCGCGCATACCGTCCACGCCTCCGGAATGCCCGACACTTTTCATTCCGCAATAATCCTGTACTCGCCAACCTAATCCAAACGTTGGAAATGTTGACCGCATTCGTGGATGAATGATGGTTTCTTCCTGAGATTGGGTGTATAACATATGTGGCTTGTGAATAAAGTCTATCGATTCCGGAGATAAAATGCTACGGTTTTCAAATGAACCGTGGTTGAGGAACATCAGCAGATATTGCGCAAGATCGTGCGAGGTGGAGTGAACCGACGCAGCCGGTCCGACGTTGTCATGATCCCGATATGGGATGATCGATAATTTGCCATCAATCATCGCATGTGGTGTAGCAATGTTTCCGATGCCGGATAATCGCAAAGAGGCAATATTTGGAAAGGTTCGCAACATATGTAAAGGAGAAAAAATATTCTGGGTTACAAAATCATCCCAGGTTTGTCCGGTTATTGCCTGAATGATAAGACCGGCTGCCAGAAAACACACATTCTGATACGCCTGATTGCTTCGGAAGCTACTGACTGGACGAAGAAATCGCAGCTTTCGGATGATCTCTGTTCTTGAATAATCGGAACCATACCAGATTGTTCCTGCGCTTTCACTTCTTAAACCACAGTTATGGATCAGCAGATCAAGTACGCGGATTTCTTTCGATGCAAAATCATCGTATAGTCGAAATTCAGGAAGATATTTACTCACAGGGTCTTCCCAATCAAACGCTTTTTGCTCGTGTAATATTGCCAGTGATGCTGAAACGGTCGATTTCGACATCGATGCGATTGCATAGGATGTCTGATCATCCACAGATTCGTTTTTCCCAAGTGTACGGGTACCGAATCCTTCTGAAAAAATAATCTCTCCGTTTTGAATAACGGAGACAGAAACGGCTGGAGTTGAAAACATCTGCATTGCATGGAAAATCGTTTGTCGTAATTTGTTTGCATAAAAGACGTTCATCTCGGTGAAATCCTCCGGTGTGTCCGAATTTCGAAATTAAAATTTACTATCTGATAGAATGAAAAACATCACAACAATAAAGAATCCTACCCAAATTTCGAATTACTGTGGATTCATAGAAAAATCCTCGTTTTTCAGTATAATTTGATTCATGGAAATTTGGGTGAAATATGCTCTTGAATATCTCAATATTTCTCTTTCGGTGTATCAGCAGGAACAGTTTGCCGTTTATGAACAATTGCTGCTGGAATGGAATGAGAAATTTAATCTGACCGCAGTACGCGATATCGGAGGTATTCGAATTAAACACTTTCTCGATTCGTTGACCTGCACAAAGGCGTTGGGTGATTTGAATGGAAAAAATCTGGCGGATATTGGCACCGGCGCAGGTTTTCCGGGAATCCCTCTTAAAATTCTTTTCCCTGAAATGAATCTGTTATTGGCGGATGCGACAGGGAAAAAAGTGAACTTCTGTCAGCATGTGATCCAAACATTAGGATTAAAAAATTCTCGGGCAATTCAAGCCCGTGCTGAGGAAATGGGTTTATCCAAAGAGCATCGGGAACGCTATGATGTGGTTGCGGCGCGTGCGGTGGCGAGATTGCCGATTCTGTGCGAATATCTTCTTCCTTTGGTCAAGATTGGAGGTGTAATGATTGCCCAAAAAGGGGAAACAGCTGCGGATGAGCTGGCACAATCCAAGAAAGCCATTCAAATACTCGGAGGAAAAAATCAGAGCATTCTTTCCGTTTCAATGCCATTCTTTGAGGATCGCCGGTACTTGGTTCTCATCCAAAAAGCCTCCGCTACACCATTTAATTACCCTCGAAGGACGGGGCTGCCATCGCAAAAACCAATTCTTTGAATAAATATCAAGACGGTTCGTTAATCAGCAATCTGGAATACGAAAAGACTTCAATCCATATTGAGGATTGCTACCCTTTAATGATCTATTTTGCAGGACGCCTCTCGGCTTTTCCTAAAGATTATTTTTGGATCGTTCCACCGGTGACATTCCAAACGACATGTTTTTGAATAAATGACTCTGTAAAATGGCTGAGATCCGATGTCGTCAGTATTCCTTGATTGCAAGTATTCAGCCACTCTTGTAAATCATTTCTGCGTTGATGATCCAATTCTGCCAGAGTCTCATCCAGCAGCAACAGTGGATACACACCGGTTTTTGTTTGCATCCAATTGATTTCCGCCAATTTTAGGGATATCAGGGCTGTACGTATTTGGCCGCGAGATCCGTAAGTACCTAAATCAATTTCGTTTCCGTTGATGCGAAAATCATCGCGATGCGGTCCGATGGTTGACAGTCCTCTTTCAATTTCCTTGTTACGAATAGAATTCAGACGATGATGAAATCCTTTTTCAATCTCGTCTGTGGAAAAACTCGATCGATCTGGGCAATTCGACATGACATATTTGGAAGGTTCATTTCCTGTTGAGTCCTTTGCCGGATCGTATGAAGGTTGATAATTGAGGCATAATTTTTCCTGGTTTGCAGTCAGTCTCAAATGGGCTTCCTGAGCGAATTCTTCCAACTTCAGCAGTGCATGAATTCTGTGATAAATGATGAACGATGCTCTTTTTGCCATCAGATCATCCCAATAATCTAATTGCTGCGGATCAGCTTTTCTTTCGCTTATCAGTTTTAATAATGCATTTCGCTGTGAAATGATCTGGTTATATTCGGTTAACGCTTGCGCATAACCGGGGATCGATTGCGAAAGAGTCAGATTCAAATACCGCCGCCTTTCCTGTGGGCTGCCTTCCAGGATGGCGGTCATTTGCGGAATCAGCAGAACAGCAGGAAATGTGCCGATAGCTTTTTGCGCGCTGGTTTTAATGCCATTCAGCAAAATTTCTTTTCGGACACGTGTGTTGAAATTAGCTGTTTCCTGAATAATTCTGATTTCGAGTTTGTGTTCAGTGTTTGATTTTTGAAATTGTGCAACGATTCTGGCAACAGCAACCGGTTCTTTCAATTCCTCAAATCGGATTAATTGGCGGTCATTTTCAGCGAGCTGAGAAGAAAATGCGGCGCAATAAAATAGCGCTTCAAGAATCGTCGTTTTCCCCTGCGCATTACCGCCAGATAAAAGCAGAATTCCGCGCGGAATTTCTGTCTCCACATGATGATACGATCGAAAATTGCTGAGGGTGAGGTTGGTCAGAAACATACGTCCGATGAGAAAAATCAGACCGTAGTCTTTGATTCATTGTTTTTATCAGATGGAGCAGCTTCCTCGTCTTCTGTTTCTTCCTGATTGATTTGTCGGACTTCTGTGGCACGATCCACGTAACAAATTCCGTCCAAGTGGTCAATTTCATGCTGGAAAATCCTTGCCAACCAGCCGCTGGCTGAAAGGTTTATCGGGCGGCCATAGATGCTGAGCGCCTTAATTCGAATGGATTTTGCTCTTTCCACTTGTCCGACCAGACCTTTGATTGAAAGGCATCCTTCTTCGGCTATAACAGTTTCTTCTGAACGCCATACGATTTCCGGATTGATCAGCTTGTAGACTTTTTTCTCAGCGCCTTCAGTCGCTTCATCTTCATAATTTTCAACCACAATCAGACGAATCGATTCACCGATCTGTGGCGCCGCCAGCCCAACTCCAAAACTATCGCGCATCGTCTCCAGCATATCGTTCGCCAAAATTCGAATTTCATTGTCAACTTTCGAAATTTTATGGGCTTTTCTTCGTAAAATTGGATCCCCGAGCTGGACAATATCTAAAATCATTATTTCATTTCTCCTGTTACAATTGGTTTTTGATGCAAATCCAATTGAGTATATTAAAGTGTCTTTTTTTTATTTTACCTTAGCAAAGGATGGCGATCATACCGGATTCTGATCAATGTGATCAATCGAAGTATCATAATTTCATGCTGGTGTGGAGTCGGTCATCTGTGCAAAAGCTCGATTGATGAAGGAGTCGTCTGCTGTCAGTTGCTCAAAAGTTTGAATCGCCTATCTACTCAGTTTTCACTTCCGATTGGCTGGATGATTGCTTTAGAGCAGTAACAAGCTCATGAATAAAAAATTGTTGTTTGTCCGTTTCCAATTGTTTCTGGAGCCTCTCATATTCTTCCACTCGCTGCAGAATGAGCTGCTGGACTTTTTCAGGTTCTGGAACAAAATCAAAGTCGACTTCAGATTCTCCGACAACGATCACCAGCGTGCCAAAATTGAGCAATAATTGGATGATGCCTTTCTTTCGGAAACGAACACTTTGTATTTTTCCCATCATCGCGATGTTGATGTCTTTTTTCGCGAAAGGTTTTTTATTGATGTCCTTAACACTGTCAGGTTCGATGATGTACAAATCATTGATCCAGTCAAAAAAACTATACACAATCCACAGGAACATACAAACCATTACGATGAGACAGATCGGTACGATGCCAGGATAAGCGATAATCGGCCAGTTTTCTTCTTTGCCGGCAATCAGGAAGAACAAAAAAACCAGAAAAATCAAAACAGGTCGATAAGCAAGATTGACAAAAAAAGCCCAATGGGCACGATAGATTATTTTTTTAGGCAATTCTTCCCGCAATTCTTTTTTCGTATCTTGGGGAGTAGATTGATGATCCGGATTGGATGCAGCAGCCGAAGTCAGGTTTGTTGGCGCTTTCCTCCATCTCAGCCATACACGAATCGCATAGATAAAGAATCCGATGATTGCAGCGCTGGCTATTGCAGGAGCTGCTGTGATTTTGTAGAACAGAATCCAGCATAGAAGCAGACAAGCAGCTAACAGGATCATTCCTTTCAGCATCTGAATGATCAGTATTCGTAAATGATTCAGGTCAGAATTCTGCATTGAATCTTTTTTCTCCTGCATTTTGGACATTAATATTGTATCCTTTATAAATCTAAGTATATCTCATCTGAATCTGAACCAGCAATCCGACAGCTATTCGATATATGGGAATTCAGAAAAATGAATCATATATGTCTAAAAATATTAAATGTTTTATCTTAATTGATGATGTTATATAACTAATGATTTGATAACAATTCATATGGAATGAATGAAACCTGTTGTGGGGGCAAAGCACTCTCCTGAAAATGAGAAAAGGCAGCCATACGAAATAGATTGCTTTGTCGGGCTGACGCCCTCCTCGCAATGACAGATTAATTCATGAAACAATCCTCATATAAATCATTTACGCGAAGCGTAAAAGATCCTATTACCAAAGAATCCCTTCCATATTTCGAATGGCTGAATAAAAATCCAATTTCTTTCTATGAAAGAAGGCTCTATTTTTCGAATTGTTGCGTTATTCCTGTATTGTTTGCTGCTTTTTTCTCATTCATCCGCAAAAAATCCAGTTCTTCCGCAGATTCTTTCTTGACGATTTTAATATGATCACCCTTTTTAAGTGTTCCGGAAAGCCATTGAATGGAGATTGGGCTTTCAATATATTTTTGCAGTGCGCGGCGTAGTGGTCTTGCTCCAAATGCAGGATCATATCCGATTTTTGCCAGCCATTTCTTTGCTTCCGGATCGAGTTCGATTTCTAATCCATTTTCATTAACACGCTGCCGTATTTCATTCATCTGAAGATCGACAATCTTTTCCATGTCTTCGATGGATAATTTTGAGAACATGATAATTTCATCGATACGGTTTAGAAACTCCGGTCTGAAGGTTGATTTCAGTGCCTTATCAATCTTTAATTTTGATTCTCGATCTTCATTGTCCTGTTCAGAACCAATGAAACCAAGCGTACCGGCTTTGTTGATATATTCCGTGCCAAGGTTGCTGGTCATTACCAGTACGGTATTCCGAAAATCAACCTGTCTGCCTTGTCCATCTGTTAATCTTCCGTCATCGAGAATCTGGAGCAGAGAATTCCATACTTCCGGATGGGCTTTTTCGATTTCATCAAAGAGGATAACCCGATATGGACGGCGGCGGATTGCTTCCGTCAGTTGACCGCCCTCTTCATATCCGACATATCCTGGAGGAGCTCCAAACAAACGCGAAACGGTGTGTTGTTCCCGATATTCACTCATGTCGATACGAACCAGAGCGTCTTCATCATCAAACAGAAATTTCGCAATCGCTTTTGCCAGTTCTGTTTTCCCGACGCCGGAAGGTCCAATGAATATGAATGAACCAATTGGGCGACTAGGATCTTTTAATCCGGAACGTGAGCGTCGGATAGCATCTGCTACAGCATGAATGGCTTCATGTTGTCCAATAATGTTTTCATGCAAACGTTCTTCCATGTGAACCAGACGATCTGTTTCATTTTCCAGCATCTGATTGACCGGTATTCCAGTCCAAAGAGCGACAATTTGAGCGATATCATCTACATCGACTTCTTCATCCAGATGATGTTCCTGTTCCCATGCGTCTCTTTTTTTAGAAAATTCATCCTGAATTCGAAGACGTTCTGCTTTGATCTTGGCCGCTTTTTCATAATCTCGTTCCACTCCGGCTTGTTCTTCTTCTGCTGCCAGTTTGTCAATTTCCGTTTTCATCGCTTTCAGATCATCCGGAAGACTGAATAAGGCAACCCGCAGTTTTGCGGCTGCCTCATCGATCAAATCAATGGCTTTATCCGGGCGTTTTCGATCGGATACAAATCGTGATGACAATCGTACGGCTGCTTCCAATGCTTCCGGTTTATATAACACTTTGTGATGTTGTTCATATTTTCCTTTCAGACCTTGCAGCATTTTCAATGTAACAGCTTCAGAAGGTTCTTCCACATAAACAGAAGCAAAACGTCTCTCTAAAGCAGTATCTTTCTCAATGTATTTGTGGTATTCATCCAGGGTAGTCGCACCGATGCATTGCAGTTCACCGCGGGAAAGGGCTGGCTTCAACATGTTGGATGCATCAATAGATCCTTGAGAGGCGCCGGCTCCGATGACAGTATGCAGCTCATCGATGAAAAGAATAATCTCACCGTTCGATTTTTGTACTTCCTCGATGATAATTTTGATACGCTCTTCAAATTCACCACGAAATTTCGATCCGGCAACCATTGCTCCCATGTCAAGTGAAATTACTTTCTTGCCTGAAAGTAATTCGGGGACGTCATTAATGGCGATTTTTTGTGCCAATCCTTCCACAATCGCAGTTTTACCGACACCAGCTTCCCCGATTAAAACCGGATTGTTTTTTGTTCTGCGGCAAAGAATCTGCATAACCCGTAAAATCTCTGCTTCACGGCCGATTACAGGATCCAATTTTCCTTCTCTTGCTCTTTGAGTCAGATCAACCGAATATTTTTGAAGGGTTTTATATTTAATTTCACCGGCTTGTTCTGTAATGTGTTTCCCGTCGCGCATTTTTACAATGATTTCAAAAACTTTGGCGCGTGTAATTCCCAACTCCTCGAGCAGTTTTGCTACGGCAGTTCCTTTTTCGTTGAGAATTGCCAGGAAAAGATGTTCAGTTGAAGTAAATTCATCTTTTAACCGGTTCGCTTCGGTGTATGCCTGGTCTACGATTCTACGTACATTCGGTGTGATAAAAATTTGTCCGGATCCTCCGCCATATATATTGGCTTTTGTCGTAGTTCGGAGAAGAAAATCTAATCGATCAGCCAAAGTTGCAGTTGATACATTCATTTCATCCAGAATTTGTGAAACGATACCTTCTGGTTGTTCAATCAGCGCCAGTAAGAAATGCTCTGTATCTATTTGGTTTTGTCCATATCGCTGCAAGATTTCTACTGCTCGTTGCGCAGCGTCCTGTGCTTTTTCCGTAAAGCGGTCAAATCGCATCATAATTTTTTCATTATCCTTTAACTCTCAGAATATTTTTTTGTTCCGCTTGTCTTTTTCAATCATAAGAGCTTAATTTCCTAATTTCAAAAAAAAACCGACAGGTTTATTTTAACGGTCTCATATTAGAACCGTATTAGAAAAAATTTGCAATTCTAACAACAATTCAAAACATGGAAAAATATTTTGAAAAAAAAAGATCTTGTTATCGTGTTTGCGCAAAGCGCAGCTACAATGCAATAACAATGATTCCTTTCCACATCTCGAATTTCTGGAAAAACCAGACAACTCATAGAATGCAAGTTTTAAACCAGAATTTCAGTATTTTAGAGTTTTCGATCAACGATTTCAAATATGGACATTTTATTAATGAGTAAGATTGTTGTCGGGTCGTTTTTGCTTGAAACGTAAAAACAATACAACAACAATTAATTCTATCTATATTTGAAATTGCTGGATTTCAATAAGTTCACTGAATAATACAGAACCAGAAATCACACTATTTTTCGATTAGAAAAAAATTGATAATCTGATCAGGTCGAAGGCGAAATGTCTTTATAAATTCAGGAAAAGCATTCTTTATTTTTCTCCAATCCGTAAAACATCCCAGGGGGTTATCATTCCCTGAAGCCAGCCGTCAGGTTTGCCGTCTGAAGTGAGAAAGACTACTGCCAATCGTCTGTTATTTCTCTGATAAGTTTTTTCAAATAATTCCCTGATTTCGATGTAAAGCGCATCTTTTGGCGCAAATTCATAATATTCGTTCCGATGTTTTTCTACTGGCAAGATGTCAATAAAATCTCCTATTTTCATATCCAAATGGATTCCTTTGCAGTTGTGTGCGATCATATACGAAAAAATCGTGCTCTTGCTGAAAACTCCATAGAGTTTGCCTTCGTCGATAATCGGGACATGGGTATATCCATTGTCTTCCATTTTTTTCATGATCGAGAAGGCCAAATCGTCCAATTTCGCCTTCATGATATTTTCGATTTTTATTGCAAAATCCATCGCTTTTAGCGGATGTTCGATTTTTTCGATAATCTCCATCAATGTTTTTATGACTTCTTCGGACGGTTCAATGGGATATTGGCCGTTCGTCATGGGAAGATGAACCAGAAGATTACGGATTTCACGAATCGTATCAAGATCTTCTTTGAATTCTCTCCCTTCACGGGAATTACTGAAATTGACCACAGGACTTTCAAATCTTTTTCCATTGCCTGTATATTTATCTTTAACAAGCTGCTCCAGTTTTTTGAATAGATCAAGAAATAAATCTGCCTGCATCGTTTCTCCTAATATCGTAGATATGGATTAATCAGTTCACAACATCCAGAAGATTCAAATCCTCGGCTGCAGAATCTTTTGAAAGAAAAGGAATGTTATGAAGAGTGTTAATAATTACAAAAAGCTGCCTGTCAGAATAGTCCTTTTGTGATAGTAATTCGAGATATGGGTAGTTTTTAATGTTGTTGAGATGTTTTTATGTAAAGTGCAAAAACATCTCAACAGCATTTTTCCCCGATTGAATCGAAAAGCAATTCCATATTTCGAATAATTTTTTTGTAATGATCCTAATTATAACTTTTGGTTTCAGTATATATTTATTTATCGGTGATTCGAAGCTTGGAAAGGATTAATAATTGTACGTATGATTTTTCACTTCGCGTAAAATCATACGTACAAAAAAGAAATCTTTTGATATTTTGAGTTACTGACTGGAATGGATTTAAATACAGTAAATAAAAATTTCTGTTCGAAAAGATGGAATATTTTTTAAAGAGGGAAGGCAGAAAAGATGGAAAAAATGATTCTTCTCGGTCTGTTGATGGCAGTCATGTGTATCGCAGCCGGATATTTCATCCGAAGATCAACAAAAAAGTAAAGAGGTGAAAAGGCTGGCAGGTTCATTCCATTTGTCTGATATGATGACATGAGAATGTCAGCGTCTGTTGAGAGAATTACGTGCTTTCTTTTTATCCTACTTCCAATTGACCAACCAGCGTGAAATCTATGATGCAATTGGAAGTATCGACTTGCATTGAGAATCGATTGCGGAAAATCTTCACAAGAACAATGAATTTTCTCCAAATTACAAATTGATAATTTGTATGGCGATTTGTTCTGAAGCAGTCATTCCGATCATATCGCTTGCTTTGATGGCAAATGAATCCGAATCATTGACCATCAAATTCGAAGTTTGATCCAATAGTTGTTCGAAATCCTTTTGGGGCATGGGTTTCCCATACAAGTATCCTTGTGCGAAATTACATCCGACACTCATTAGGAATTCAGCCTGACTATTCGTTTCTACTCCTTCACAGATGATACGAATATTAAGAGCGTTTGCCATCGAAACGATATGGCTCAGGATTTCTCTTGTCCGTTCCGAATCACAGGAATCAGTCAGAAAGAAGCGATCCAATTTCAAAATATCGATCGGAACAGCGTTCAACATCAGTAAAGAGGAATAACCTGCGCCGAAATCATCGATCGAAGTCAGAAATCCTAATTGACGAATTTCGTTCATGATTTTTTGTGCATTTTGAATATCCGAAAAAGCGGTTTCTGTTAATTCCAGTTCGATCATTCCGGTGGGCAGATCAAATTTCAAGAATAATTTTCGCAAATCTTCAACATATTTTTCATCATTCAGATGAACTCTGGACTGATTGACGGAAATTGGGACAATTCGTTTCCCCGCTTTTTCCCTTTTTTCAAGAAAAGACAGTACAGTTTTTAAAACAAAAAAATCCAGTTTTAAAATAAAACCGTTATTCTCGAAAATCGGAATAAATTGAGCCGGTGATAAGAATCCGATTTCTTTGCTGTTCCAGCGTATTAACGCTTCCGCTCCGACCAGTGACTGGTCTTTCATATGATATTTGGGCTGGAAATAGACTTCAAATTCCTGCTGTTGAAGTGCCTGTTCCTGAAAATTACGAATTGACTCCCGTAAGTTAATTTGAGCAAGCATCTGCTCATTAAAAAATACTATTGGAGAAAAATTAACATCCGCTTCCTTTCTTGCCACGGTAGCGGCATTGATGGCTTTTTTGATGTCGATTGCGCAATTTTGCGGCAGAAGACAAATTCCGAAAGTCCATTTTAAAATGAGCGTTTGACTTTTTATCGAAAATCCTTCATATTTTTTTTCAATTCCTTCCAAATCCTTTTTAAGGAATTCTTTTTCCTGATAAGGAATTAAACAGAGGAAATAATCAGAATTTGCCCTTGCCGCATACCCGTTATGTGAACGACATTCTTCTCCGACGATTCTGGCACAATAATTGAGAATATTATTAGACGTTTCCTCTCCGTAACAATTTCGAATAATATCAAAGCGGTTGATATTTGCGGAAAGGACTGCAAATTTTTTCTCATGTTCTCTGGCAATGATTTTGGGCACATTTTCTTCAAACCAGTGCAGATTATGCATGCCTGTCAACTCATCGATATAAGCGATCTTAAAAAAGTGATGTTTTTCTTCCCGCAGGAACATAAAATAAATAATAAGCAACAATGAAAAGATACAAATTGTAAGAGCCAGTAAGATGAAAACGATTTTTGGCTGCGCGGAAAATATGCTTTTCATTTCAGAAATCATTGTTTCAAAATAAGCGGTATGTACTGTTTTCTCTTCTGTCTGATTTACCTGTGGAAAAAATGAAAATGAGGATAAAAAAATAGCGGAAAACACTGAGGGTAAACTGTAGATTTGTTTCCGTTGAGCTTTATTTTTTATAAATTTCATGTAGTTATCTCTCCATATATCGCGGAATAGGTAAAAAACATAATAAATCAGAACACTATAAATCTGTTTATACGAATTTGCAGTGCAATAATTTGGACTGGATTGATTTGAATCAACAATTTCGCGTGTGTAATTATTTTCAATCATTATCCCATGTATCAACATGGCCTTCCCAAATTCAGCAATTCGAAATATGGATTAACCCTTCGAATAAAAAGAAGAAATTTGTTGATCTTATGGTTTTGAGTTTTGCTTGAAACCATAAGATCAACAAAGATTCTTTTCCTTTATCGAATTGCTGTGCCGATTTCTGATCAACCATATCATTCAGCAAGCAACAATTCGAAGAATGGTAAGGATTAATTGTCTTATTGTTTTTTATGCTTGGTACAAAAACAACATAATAACGATTTTTTCTCTCTTTTCTCAAAAGGCTTTTCATAATATGGAATTAATGCCCGGTAAGTTAAAAAGGAAATCTCATTCAATCGATTATTCTATTG
Organism: Flexilinea flocculi; assembly: GCF_001192795.1. Taxonomy (GTDB): domain Bacteria; phylum Chloroflexota; class Anaerolineae; order Anaerolineales; family Anaerolineaceae; genus Flexilinea; species Flexilinea flocculi. The sequence continues at coordinate 681,394 of NZ_DF968181.1, forward strand.
TTCGTGGTTATTAAAAAGAAAATTTTAATGTTAAAAATGTTAGTTGTATAATTCTTCCTATGTATTTTAATTCAATTATCTTTTTTTTTCTATAGCTTTTTTTCTTAAAACGGATAAAGGGGTTTGAAATTAATTTCATTTACTTTTTGCTGATTGAGGGTAAGAAATTGAACTCGAAAAATTGTATGAATACCAAATTTTCGATTGTGGCTTTTCGAAATTCAGCAGTTCGAAATATCAATGAACCTTTTAAAACATTAGAGAAAATTATGTTCTTGTGTTGTTTTACGCTCTGTTCAAACGCAACACAAGAACAAAGAATCCTCCCCTGAACCCGAATAGCTATTCTTAAAAAAATGGCTCTTTTATTAATTTGTGTTTATAATCACAATGTTCGATAAGATTTAGACATTATCAAAGAAGGCTATCGTCGTTATAATTAAACTAACCTTGAAAAAAGCATGTTAATTGACTTTTATTTTTAGAGAGGATCGGCTTATGAAAAAAACGGCTGTTTTGTCAATTTTAGTTTTCGTATTCGCAATCGCTACCGGAGTCTTAGGTTATCTGTATTCGACAAAGATGGTTGAAAAACCTGAAGCTGCTGAATCTGCGCAGCTTCCGATCAGTGAAATGACCGATAAGTGGGCTTCATCTGCTCACGCTGATTCCTCGTCATTAGCTTTTCGTGACTGGGATGAGACTGAAGACAAAAAAGTCCCGCCAACCTGCGCAAAATGTCATTCATCATCTGGCCTGAAAGATTATTTCGGGTTAGACGGAACCGCAGTCATGGCTGTTGATAATCCGGCAAAGATTGGTAATGTAGTGGATTGTTCTGCCTGTCATAACAGTTATGTCGAAACAGCTACGACGGTCAAATTCCCATCCGGAATTGAAATGGCAGCTGCTTCAGACGTTGTTCCTTGTTGGACATGCCATCAGGGTATGCAAGGAGGAATTAATGGCGATCTGGATAAGAAAATCGGATCAACAGAGCCGGACGCAAAGGCAGAAGGTCTTGGATTTGTGAATCCGCATTATCTTGCGGTAGGCTCGATGTATTTGGGCTCTGAGGCAAATGGCGGCTATCAGTATGAAGGGAAAACTTACGCCGGACATTTCGAACATGCTGAAGGCGTTCAATCCTGCACTGAATGTCATGATCCACACTCATTGCATCTGGCTGACCCCGGATACAAAAAATGTCAAACCTGTCACGCAGAAGTGACTGCATGGCCGGATCAACAGAAAATCCGCCGTACCAAACAGGATTATGACGGTGATGGAGATGTAACCGAACCGACTTACGATGAAATTAATGGGTTGACTGAAAAATTGATAGCGGCGATTGTCCAATATTCAAAAGATATTTCAAAAGCTCCAATTGGTTACACCCCGAATTATCCTTATTGGTTTGCTGATCTTAATGAAAACGGAACTCAGGATGAAGGGGAAGCGGGCTATAAGGATTGGACACCCAGGATGATGCGCGCTGCTTTCAACTATAAGTTCGTATCAACTTCAGCAGGCTACATTCATAATCCGGTTTACTCAGCTCAATTACTGATTGACTCTATCAGCGACCTTGCAAGCGGAGATTCCGCAATTGCCCTTGATAAATTTGCTCGACCATAATAAAAAGAGGAATTCATGAATGCTGCTGTGATACGCTCTACCAGAAGAGCTTACCTGTCAAAAATTCGATTAAAAAAGACTTTATGGTTGATTTTGTTTTTTGTTGTCATTTTGTTCCCAGTTGTTGTAATTCTCGTTACGAATCTTCAGAATAACACCTGGCGTGAATGGCAGCGTGACCTTGCTTCCTGTTGCGGGTATCTTGGTCTCTCCTTAATGATTTTGTCGTTTATCCCAATTACCCGCGAACGCTATGTCACAAATTCATTTAACATGGATTCTGTGTATAAATTTCATCATGCTTTTTCGACTATCGGATTTTGGCTGGCGACTGCTCATTTGGTGATTTTGTGGATCAACAATTTCTCAATTGCATCTTTGTTAAATGTGTTTAGCAGTCTGCCTCTCTATTCAAAAGCAGGTACATTGGCGCTTTTTGCAGCAGCATTGCTGGTTTACTTTTCGTATTCGCGAAAAGAATTGAAAATAAACTATGATTTCTGGAAAATTGGACACTCGTTGATTGCCATTGCCATGGTTGTTTTCGGTATGATCCACATTCTTGGAATCAATTACTATACTAAAAATCCATTGATTTACGGATACTATGTGTTGCTTGTTTTTCTGGCAGTCTGTGCGATATTTTGGCTGCGATTAAATGCCGGCTTGATTGAATTACAGAAACCGTACAAAATTGTGGATGTGCGTGTGATGAATAATTCAACCACGGAAATCACATTGGAATTTGTCGGCTCAGAAAAACAGAAACCAGTAGCTTATCGCGCAGGACAGATTGCCTGGATTACGGTTCGTCGGTCACCTTTTGCATTCCGGAAGCATCCATTCTCGATTGCTTCATCGGATGTGAATCAAAAAATTGTCAAATTTGCGATTCGTGAATTGGGCGATTTTACATCCACGATCAAGGATATGAAAGTAGGCGAGAGAGTTTATATTGAAGGTGGCTTTGGCACATTTGATCTTGATAAACTTGGTGATGAGGGATTTGTCATCATAGCCGGTGGAATTGGAATTGCTCCTGCGATGAGTATTGTCCGGACAATGGCTGAAAAAGGGGATAAACGCAAAGTCGTCTTATTTTACGGCAGCCGTGATGTCGATAGTATTGGCTTTTATCAGGAATTAACCGACCTCTCTAAAAAAATGAATTTGGAGGTTGTACATGTCCTGGAACGGACGGATGATCCAAAATTTGAAAAAGGATATATCACTACGGATGTGCTCAGACGTCATTTCCCAAAGAATAAAGATCGATACGATGTATTCATCTGTGGACCTGCGCCAATGTTGGAAATTGTCCAAAAATCGATGAAGGAGATGGGAATACCGAAAGATAATATTTGGGAAGAATATTACAATATGGCATGATCCATTATCGTGAATCGATTGGGTCAGTCTTTTCCGATGATTAAGTAGTATTTTTATTTGGAGGCACAAGATAAAATTATTGTGTCTCCTTTTTTCTTTAATGCTTCGATTGCTTCATCAGGCTCTTATGCCCTTCTCTCAATGGCAGATTGCCATGTGAGCTCTATAGTGTTGAATCCTGTTATTACGAGTCACGAAGGAACGAACTTTGTCATTGCGAGCCCCGTATGAGTGAAGCAATCTCCAGTCAAATGGAAATCATACCAACCGGTTTAGCGGGTGATTATGTATTATTTTGAAATTATCATTGTCCCCTCGAAACAAAAATCCTATATTTTAATCGCTGTTTCTTATGAGGAAACGATATAATCAATAGAATAGACTTCATATATTCTGAGTAAGGCGCTGCGATTTTTGGAGTAATCGAATGGATTCATATGATGTTGTTATCATCGGAGCAGGCGTCGTTGGCTGTCTGACCGCCCGTTTTTTATCTCGTTATCAATTACGCATTCTGGTTATTGAAAAAGAGTCTGATGTTGGTGCAGGGACATCCTCTGCGAACTCGGCTTTGATCCATGCTGGCTACGATCCGGTTCCAGGAACATTAAAAGCTGCAATGAATGTCCGTGGGAACAGTATGTGGGATGATCTTGCTGGTGAACTGGATTTTGATTTTGAACGATGTGGCGATTATGTTGCTGCAATCGGAGATGAGGAATTTCAAAAATTGTTTGTTTTGAAAAAACAGGGTGAACAGAACGGTGTCCCTGGATTGAAAATCTTATCTCCTGATGAAATCCGGAAAAGAATTCCAAACATAAATCATGATGTCAGCGGAGCGTTGTATGCTCCGACAGCCGGGATTTGTGATACTTTTGCCGTAACCATTGCAGCTGCTGAAAACGCTCAAGCCAATGGGGTTGTGTTCAAATTCAATACCTGTTTTGAATCTTTCCTCATGGAAAACCATCAAATATTCGGAATTCGGACAGATCAGGGAGATATTTGTTGCAAATGGGTAATCAATGCTGCTGGTCTGTATGCCGATGAAGTAATGCATATGGCTGGCAGTCATCCGGAATTTCAAATCCATCCACGACGAGGTGAATACTGTGTTTTTGATCCAGCTTGTTTTCAGCTGGACACAGTCCTGTTCCCGGTTCCTTCGGAAAAAGGGAAAGGGGTTTTATTTTTTAAAACGACACATGGCAATACGATTGTTGGTCCTACTTCAGAATTTATTGACAGTAAAGACGATAAAGCTGTATCCATTCAGGGTTTACAATACCTTGAAGAACAAATGAAAAAAATCATCCCTGCAGCCGATCTGCGATGGACCATCGCATCATTTGCCGGTTTACGCGCTTCTGGAAACGCAGTGTGTAAAAATCGTGATGTGGATTATACGGGCGATTTTATTGTCGAAGCAGATGATTCGATCAAAGGACTAATTCATTGTGCTGGAATTGAGTCTCCGGGATTGACCGCATCTCCGGCTATTGCTGAAAGGGTTTTGCAATTATTACGAGATTCAGGGCTGGTGATGATTGAAAAACCGGTCTGGAATCCTTTCCGGAAACGGAGGCCTTGTTTTCGGCGTTTGACCAATGAAGAACGCAATCAACTGATCGCAAAAGATCCACGATATGGAAGAATTGTCTGTCGCTGCGAAATGGTCACAGAAGGGGAGATCGTCGCGGAAATTCATGCTCCGATTGCTGCCCGTACGTATGATTCGATTAAGCGCAGAACATGGTGCGGAACAGGACGCTGTCAGGGGGGCTTTGATTTAATTCGTGTTGTTGATATTTTGGCAAGAGAATTAAATCTCTCCCTAGAAAAAATTAATAAAAAAGGGGTTGGCTCAGAATTTATTGTTTCTGAGACAAAGAATCAAGGGAGCGGGAAATGATACCGATCCATGATTATGATCTGATCGTTGTTGGCAGCGGTCCTGCCGGGCTTGCAGCGGCTGTCTCCGCTAAAAAAAACGGCGTGGATTCTGTATTGATTATTGATCGGGATGTTGAGCCAGGAGGAATCTTGCTGCAATGTGTTCATAGCGGATTCGGGCTTGAGACTTTTGGAGAAGATTTGCCAGGACCTTCTTACGCGCAGCGATATATCCAGGATGCCGAATTGCTGCATATCGATTTCTTGATGGATACGATGGTTCTGGATGTTACAAAAGATTTTTCTGTAACCGTCAGTAATGAAAAATTTGGAATTCAAATATTTCTGGCAAAAGCAATTGTTCTGGCGATGGGCTGCAGAGAACGGAGCCGTGCCCAAATTCACCTCTCGGGAACTAGACCTGCAGGTGTTTTTACCGCCGGAACGGCACAACGTTGGGTAAATGTCGAAGGATTGATGCCCGGGAAAAATTTTGTCATTTTAGGATCCGGAGATATCGGTATGATCATGGCTCGCCGATTGACACTGGAAGGCGCTCATGTCAATCGGGTAGTTGAAATCATGCCTTATTTGAATGGATTGTCTCGTAATTATGTACAATGCCTTCAGGACTATGATATACCTCTGTTTTTAAATCATACGATCAACAACATCTATGGGAAAAAACGTGTTGAAGCTGTCGAAATTGTGCGCGTGGATCAAAATCGCAAAGTGCAACCAGAAACGGCGGAGATCATTCCCTGCGATACGGTACTGTTGTCTGTTGGTCTGATTCCCGAAAATGAATTGACGCGGAAAATTGGTGTAGCGATGGATCCGATAACGGGCGGCGCAATGACAGATAATTGTTTCGAAACCAGTTCCCCGGGAATTTTTGTCGCCGGTAATGTCGTTCATGTATATGATCTTGTAGATTACGTCACTCATGACGGAACAATCGCGGGAGAGCAAGCTGCAAGGTTTATTCAGGGTCATCGCAAAATACACCAGAAAAGGATTCCTGTCATTGCAGAGGATTCTCTTCGCTATGTTGTACCTCAAAAAATATGTCCTGAAACCCTGCAAGAAGCGGAAATCCAGCTCTTCATGAGGGTTTCATTTCCGATGGAATATCCTGTTCAAATACGAGCTTATTCGGATCAAGGGGATATTTTCAGGAAAACACTTCCCTACGTTCGTCCGGGAGAGATGGTGTCCATACAAATTCCAAAGACAGCCCATGATCTCATCCAGGCTTCCGATGCCATCAGGCTTCAAATCTTGCGAAAAGAATAGCGGGAGGATAAATGATGAATTCGCAAAATCTGATTTGTATCACTTGTCCGCGCGGATGTTCTCTGACAGTTTCGTATGACGATCAGGATCAAATGATCATCACGGGCAATCACTGTCTACGCGGGACTGCATATGCAAAAGCGGAACTGACTGATCCGCGCCGGATGATAGCTTCTACTGTACGAATTCACGGAGGAATTCACAAAATGCTTCCGGTTTCCACCAATGCTCCTTTTCCAAAAGCAAAAATTATGGATTTGATGGCTTTATTGAAATCGATCGAAATTGATGCTCCCGTTAAAATGGGTGATGTTCTGATCGAAGATGTTCTTGGCACAGGGATTGCTGTGATTGCGTCCCGCAGCATGAATCAATTGTAATGTGATGAATCAGTTCGATTATTGATTTGAATAGTCAATCCATTTTTCGAATTACGGATTATCGAAAAAGCTTTTCCTGAATTACTTACCTTTTGAAAAAAAGTCCATTTTTACGCTCAAATTTGGAGGTTTCTGGAACTAAATCGGGATACTCAGGAGTACACACATGACAATTTGTCAATGCGATCATAGAGAAGCAATCTCTTTTTGTGTGGCAATCTTTCCACAATAGGGCAGAGAGATTGCCACGCCCCTCCAGGGCTTGCAATGACAGGATTCTCACCACGCCCAAGAATTCCTTCCATCGTATTCGGACTGTTTTAAAGAATAAAAAATGGCATGAATCTTGCACAAAATGAATTGATATTCTTTTCGCTTTTTGAAGAGGACTGCCGAATCATAAAAAGAGGATGTTATGGATGAAAATCATGAGACAAAAAAAATCTATTCTGCAGGATATGCGGGAACTCTCACAGGAAAAAGTCATGAGATCAACGACGAATTTGTCACTTTTTATGAAAAAGAACCGGAAGGAATTGTCGGCGCTTCAAATGTATACGTCCTCTGTGATGGATTATCTGGAACCTGGCATCCGGAAGTAGCAGCAAAATTTTGCGGGAAAAAAATTATCTATTCCTATTTTAAAAGTCATGATTTTGTTGATGCGAATAAACTTGCGTTAGCAATACGAGAAGCAAATAATGAAATCTTCGCCTATGCAAAGGTGCAAGAACAGATGATGGGGGCATCTGTCATTGCAGCTGCTGTGACCGATGGAAAAGTTGTTATCGGCAATCTTGGTGATAGCCGCGCTTATATTATTCGTAAGGGAAAAGTTTTTCAGATCACAGAAGACCAGGAAACGATTGAAGAGAAAGTCCAAAAAGGAGAAATTTCAAATGAGGATGCTTTCTCCTTGCAGACAGGAGAAGCACGTCTCCATTCTCTGGGTTGTGAAAAAGACATTGTGATTGACGTCTATGACGGTATTGAAGTTAAACCGGACGATGTAGTATTACTTTGCAGCAAAGGATTGACTTCGTACATTGGGAAGAAAGAAATCTTGGAAGCTGTTCAGGCTGATTCTCCTCGAGAAATTGTGGATGCATTACTTGCTGTTGTCTTGAAGGCAGAGAGCAAACTGGATGCATCTGTTGCTGCAATTAAAATTTATGATGAAGAATATATTCAGACTGTTGTACGGAATGAAGGCAGTGCTCCTGTGCTAACCGATTTAAACAGAGAAATGAAGGATTTTGAAATCGCTCAAAAATCCCGATCAAAAATTGAATTTCCAAAAATTAAGAATGTGAAAAAAGACAAACTTCCGCTTTATATTATTGGAGGGTTGTTATGTTGTCTTGTTGCAGTAGGGATCATTTGGTTTTCTTCTTCTTCATTGGGAGGTTCCTTATTTGGATCCCGAGCGACTGCGACAGATACGATTGATCCAGTGCAATCTACTTTGGCAGCGATTCAACAAACAGCTCAGGCTGAACAGATTTTATTACTTTCTGCAACACCCACGATGACGCCTGTTCCGACCCATACTGAGACCGCAATCGTTACAGTTGCGTTTATTGATTTTGATACGGTCAAAGCAAGCCCAGCGGATTTTACAGAGGCATCCGTTCTTCTTGAACCTACCAGTACGGTCATCGCTCCGACAGCTGTTCCCGAAGAAAAAAAACCGATTGTGTCAGAAATCGATCAGTCAGAAATGATGTACGTGAAATCAGGCGATTTCCTTCTCGGTACCAATGATGTCTATGCTGCAGGATCTGAGGAAGGTCCTCAAGTTGAAGTATATCTGGACGCATTTTGGATGGATAAGACCGAAGTGACGAATCGGCAGTATCTGATGTGTGTTGAAGCGGGAACTTGTGAGGAATCCCCTTATATGACCTTACGCAATTCAGATTATGCTGATTTTCCTGTGACATATGTAAGCTGGGAGAATGCAAAAACCTATTGTGAATGGGCAGGAAAACGACTTCCAACTGAAATTGAATGGGAAAAAGCGGCTCGCGGAAGCGATGGACGAATTTATCCCTGGGGTGAAGAAGAACCAACTTTAGAAAATAAACTGGCAAATATTCCTTATTATTCAGACAGCGAAAAAAATCTTCCTCCCGGTTTATTTAAAACAGGCAGTTTCCCCGACGGTGCCAGCCCTTATGGAATTTTAGATCTGGCAGGCAATGTTTGGGAGTGGACATCTTCCTATTACGATGCAGGATATTACCAAATGCTTAGTGAAAAAAATACAGAAGAAGGGGATGTTGTGGACAATCCTACCGGTGCTGAAACAGGTTCAGCCTATGTGATCCGTGGTGGATCAGCAGCCGAGACAGAAGTAAACAATTATCTCAGCTATACCCGCAGTACCTATCGGGGTTATGTCAACATGTCCAGCAGTTATTATATTGGATTTCGCTGTGTAATGCCTGATTCTGAAGAATAAGCAGCAGTTCCTATGAAAATAGAATTCAATTTTCATTATCGGATGTGTAGTTTCTTTCATCTGCTGTTCGAAATATCAATTGATATGTCATTGCGAGGAGGTCGTCAGCCCGACGAAGCAATCTTTTTCCGGATGGCGCTCTGCCCTACATGTAGCGGGGAGATTGCCACGCCCCTTCGGGGCTCGCAATGACAGGTTCCTTATAGCAATTCCTATGAAAATTGAATTCAATTTACATAATCGGATGTGTAATTTCTTTCATCTGCTGTTCGAAATATCAATTGATATGTCATTGCGAGGAGGTCGTCAGCCCGACGAAGCAATCTTTTTCCGGATGGCGCTCTGCCCTACATGTAGCGGGGAGATTGCCACGCCCCTTCGGGGCTCGCAATGACAGGTTCCTTATAGCAATTCCTATGAAAATAGAATTCAATTTTCATTATCGGATGTGTAGTTTCTTTCATCTGCTGTTCGAAATATCAATTGATATGTCATTGCGAGGAGGTCGTCAGCCCGACGAAGCAATCTTTTTCCGGATGGCGCTCTGCCCTACATGTAGCGGGGAGATTGCCACGCCCCTTCGGGGCTCGCAATGACAGGTTCCTTATAGCAATTCCTATGAAAATTGAATTCAATTTACATAATCGGATGTGTAGTTTCTTTCATCTGCTATTCGAAATATGAAAAGAATTGTTTGTTGTTCTTATGGTTTTACGCTTCGCGCAAAGATTATGCAACCCTTTTTCTGTAAATTAGAGTCTGAAATATCCATAGATCTTTAAGAATTCATAAACTTGCCAGTACAAAAATGTTTTCCGATCTGCCATTCTTCGCAGGTCTCCATCAGTAATGCCGAGACCAACCTGAGACAAGAAGCTTGATTTGGAAACACACCAACCACTCTTGTCCGTCTGCGAATCTCTTTATTAATCCTCTCCAGACTATTGGTTGTTCGTATCGTTCTTCGATGTTCCAATGGAAAATCAAAAACCAAAAAACCCTCAAAAAGGTTATTTTCGAGCCAAGATGAAAGCCGCGGAGCAGAAATAGCATACTTCTGGATGGCGCTCTGCAAGAGCTCTTCTGCTGTCTTTCGATCAGGAGCATTAAATATGGCTCTGATGTCTGCTGCCACTTCCAATCTCATCGATTGTCTGGGCAGATAAGCTCCGGCATTCTGTTGCAGATGGAACTGACACCGTTGCCAGGGAATACCGCCAAAAACTGCTCTTCTGGCTGCCCCTAGACCTTCATGGTCATCACTGATAATCAGCTTTATTCCGTGTAACCCTCGCTCTTTTAGACTCTTTAAAAATGCTTTCCAATGTGTTTCATGCTCACTAAGCGAAACTGAAACCCCAAGTATTTGCCGTTCGCCTTCTGGCGTAATGCCAGAGGCCACCAAAACCGCTGCATCTCTTACTTGTCCTGCTTCACGAATCTTCTCATATCGGGCATCCACAAAGAGATAGCTGATCTCTCCTAATGGCCTTTCACGCCATTCTTGCAGTACTTCGTCCAATTGCGCTGTTGCCCGGCTGACTTGTGTGGCTGAGACCTCAATCCCACAAAGCTGTTCCGTAATGGTTTTTACCTTCCGAGTCGATACTCCCTGTACATACATTTCAGCCAGTGTGATCGTAAGGGCTCTTTCACTTCGCAGTCCCTTTTCCAGAGCACTGGGATAAAAACCACCCTCTCTAACCTGTGGAACTGCAAAGGTAATGTTTCCTATCCTGGTCTGTATCGTCTTCGGTTTGAAACCATTTGCATGTCCCTTGCGATCCTTTGTGCGTTCGTACTGTTCAGCTTGTAAGTACCTTGATCTTTCTACTTGCATGGCGTTATTTATCAGCACTCGCATCATTTCTGGAATTGCTTCCAATCCTTTTTCCGCTATTTCCTCTGTAAAGGTATAATTATTTGGGTGAGTCATTTCTAGTCTCCTTTTATGGTTTGGTTACTATAAGGATACTTCTGACTCACCTCTTTTGTTAAGGTTCTTTATTTTACAGAAAATATGTTACACCAACCGCGCAAAACCATAAGAACAACAAATTCTTTTTCTATATTCGAAAAGTCAATCTATATTTTAAATTGCTGAAGAATTAGGCAGAAATATAAAATATAGGAAACATGAATTATGATCGTGCTATCTTTGTACTCCGCGTATAAACAGCACGATCAGTATTTTTTCTCTTTCCATATTTAAAAAACCATTTATATTTAAATCGGGTATTGTCAGGGATGTAAGGTAGAATATTATTCCGCGATGATAAAAAATGTTACAGAGGGAAAAATGAGAGATGAATTACCACGAATTGTCTTTATGGGATCGCCCGAAATTGCGGTTCCTGCATTTCATGCATTAGCTGAATCATATCCTGTAGTAGGTGTCGTTACCCAGCCGGATCGTCCGGCAGGACGGGGAAAGAAGCTTTTAGCTCCGGCTGTGAAAGAAGCTGCGGCCGAGTTCGGAATTCCTGTATTTCAACCACAAAAGCTGCGTGAACCCGGGGCAATCGAACAGCTCACTGAATGGAATCCGGATCTGATTGTGGTGATGGCTTATGGTCAAATTTTACGAAAGAATGTGTTGGAGCTGCCTCGCTTTGGATGTATCAATGTTCATGCCTCTCTGCTTCCGCGTTGGAGGGGTGCATCTCCGATACAGTCTGCGCTATTAGCCGGAGATTCTCAAACAGGCGTGACGATTATGAAAATGGATGCAGGGATGGATACTGGACCGGTATTGAATACACAGACATTGGCGATTGATCCGAATGACACTGCTGCAACACTTTCGGAGAAGATAGCGATACTTGGTGCTGACTTGTTATTAGCGACGCTGCCTGGCTATCTGAACGGGACAGTGATTCCAACCCCCCAATCAGAAAGTGGAATTACTTATGCGTCCTTGATCGATAAAAAAGATGGATTGCTCGATTTCTCCCAGTCGGCGGAAGAATTGGAAAGAAAAGTGAGGGCGTTTAATCCCTGGCCTTCCGCATTTTTCTATGTAGACGATGTTATGATAAAAATTCACCAGGCTCATGTGGAAAAAAATGATCAGGAGATGGAAATCGGAAAACGTTGTCTGAAAAACGACTTACCTGCCATCATGACGGGAGATGGATTTCTTGTTTTGGATGAAATTCAATGTTCGGGAAAGAAAGCGATGAATTGTAAAGCATTTTTAGCTGGAAAGCGCGGCTGGTTCCAATGAGGCAATTATGAAAATTCTTTGTATCGGTGCGGGTGCGATTGGATCCTATATTGGCGGGAGTCTGCAAATGGCAGGCAATGATGTCGTCTTTATTGAACGGCCTTCTCTGATTTCTGATTTGAAAAAAAACGGCATCTGGATTGAATCGATCGACGGGAAACGTCATCATGTGACGGATTTCCAGGTTTTTGGAAATGCGGAAGAAGCGCTGAAAAATGGCGCTTTTGATTTTGCGTTGATTGCGATTAAATCGTTTGACACAGAATCATTAATTTTATCCTTGCAGAAACTGAAAGAAATTTTTCCGCCGGTGCTCAGTCTTCAGAACGGTGTCGAAAATGAAGAGAAACTGGCAGCGTTTTTAGGCGAAAAACGCGTCATTCCGGTATCTGTCTGTACTGCCATCAGCCGCGGCAAAGAGAACAGCATCAAAGTGGAGAAACTGCGTGGAATTGGTATTGGATCTTCTTTCCCTTTATCCAAAAGAATTGCAGCAGAATTTAAGCGAGCCAATTTGAAACCGAAATTAATCGAGGATTCCAAAGGTATGAAATGGTCCAAGATGATTTCAAATCTCCTGGCGAATGCCTCTTCAGCGATTCTGAATATGACTCCTGCTGAGATTTTTACAGATTCTATTAGTTACAAGCTGGAAATTCGTCAGTTGCGGGAAACATTGGATGTGATGCGGGCATACGGAATCCAGCCGGTGGATATCCCCGGTGTACCCATTCGATTATTATGCTTTGCAGTGCGTCATTTACCGACCTGGATTGTCAAACCGCTGCTGAAAAAAGCAGTGGGGTCAGGCCGCGGAGGAAAAATGCCTTCATTTTATATCGATCTATATGCCGGAAGACAGCAGAGCGAGGTTGAATTTTTAAATGGCGCAGTCTGTCGCTATGCAAAACAAAAAGGAATTCCTGTTCCGGTCAATGAATTGTATTATCGGACGTTAATGGACATGGCAGGCGGCAGGCTGGATAAAGCTGCTTTTGATCATGCCCCGGCTCGCCTTGCGGAGGGCATCTCCTGATGGTTATCGGCTTTGACGCAGACACTCACTCTTGTTTCAGAAGAATTTGTACTGCCTGTATTCCAGTAAGTCGAAATATGAACAAGCTTTTCGAATAGAGAATCGCTGGCTTGTATTCCAATAATCTATTGAATGGTAATAAAAGTATGCGCCTGGTAAAACCTTTGTGATTTCGTGATCACTGAGATACGAATATCATAAAGACCTGGGTCAAGAACTTGTATATCCAAAGAACCGATATTCTGACTTCCTGTTTGTAAACCATTCCCGACAAAGCCTTCAATCCAGCGCTCAGGGAAAAATCCGTTGCCATGTGCGATCTGATAAAACAGAATTTCTTCCGGAATGTGATGTTCGATGATAATGTCTGCCTTTGTCGTGCCGGCATCTGCTTTTCGAAATATCGCATAGGGCTGCGGACTAAGGATCGATAAGACCGCGTCTTCTCCATCCGTCTGTCCGACCGGATCGTACTCATTCGGGATTAATTCCACTTTGTTGATTTCTGCCCAGTTTTTTGCAAAGGCTGGGATGTTCATAAAAGTTTTTCTTATCACATTTTGGGGCGGAGTCAGTGATGTGGCAAGCAGTTGATTGTCACGATTGATCGGGACATTGACAAATAGGTTATCCGTTTGACTAGGCTCATTGCCCGATAAAAACACTTCACTGGCTGTTTCCGGACAGGCATCGCCGGGAAGCAATCCGGAGGGAACGCAAACAATTTGATGTGAGATATTTTCTGGAATTTCCCATCCGATAACCGGTTTTCCGGTGTGTGCGGTTTCCATGATGGTTTGCCACAAATGGATGGCGCTGAGTGAAACAATCTCAGCTGAATCTGTCTCCTGTTTTTCCCCAACCCAGACAGCAGTGGAAATTTGCGGCGTGAACCCTGCCATCCAGGTATTCTTTTCCCCATAGATTCTGCCGATTTTTGTGGCTGCCGGACGATCCAGGTAGGCAAAAGCCTGTTCTTCTTCGCCAAATATGTGATAAATGAGATAAGCCAGTCCTTTATCGAGAAGCGGGATCGATAACGCCGGCTGAAGATCTATACGCTTGCCATTTTTATCGTTAACGAACAGAACGGATATGTTTTTTGTTGTCTGATTTGACTGGGTTTGTGTCAGATTGCCTTCATTGGCAAAAGGAATCAAAGCTGCAGCCAGAGATTCAGTTGTTACAGCGCCTCCGGAAAATATCACTTGATCGGCATTGCCGACAGGCAGCTCATTGAGGCCAAATTTTTCAGCAAGATTCCATACTTTCTCAGGGCGCAGCGCAGAGAGCAATTCTGCGACTGGATCAAGCAGATCCTGCGTCATGGCTGTCCGTAACCGGACGGGACCGTGAATTTTCCGGTCCGGATTCTGGTAACCAGGCGGAACAGGCGAACCCGGGTCGATTAAATCCCATAGCATCGAAGAAGCCGAATACCCCATATTCAGCGCTGCAAGCGCGATCCATGGAGTCAGACTGCTCCCTGGTTCATGCGGTGTAAATACATTGTGAAACGTTCTATTTGAAGAAATGGAACTATCAGTGTCAATGGCGGCCAATAACTGTCCGGTTTTCACATCCATGACGGTAACAGAGACTGGATTGCCGGATAAAACTTTTTGTATTTCTTGATACTGCGATTCATTCAATGACGTTGAATCTGCTAAAGGGCATTGTTTATCCTGATCCTGATTCGCAATGGTCAGACACTCTAAAACCTTCTGTAACTTATAATCAAGCGTTGAAAAAATTGAAAAACCTCCTCTTTCAACTTTTTCTTGTCCAAATTTCTCATAAGCAGCCGAAAGCGATTTTTGAATAATCGGATTGTCTTGAACCTCGTATTTTTTTTCAGGCGGCTCAAAAATTATGAAATTTATTGATCTCAAAATTTCAATTTCTTCATCGGTGAGCGCGTTACGTCGAATTAAAGTTTCTACTTCCGAAAGATAGGAATCCTTTACGGCGCCCTTTGAATCGATTGGATTTAGCGCCGGCGCTTTGAGAATTGCGCATAAAAGAACGGATTCCGGTAATGTCAGTGATGTCGCTGACTTATTAAGATATATTTTTGCGGCTGCATCGGCGCCAAATGAGAGCTGTCCGAAATATGCGGAATTTAAGTACCAGGTCAGAATTGCTTTTCTGCCATAAATCTCCGTTATTTCACGCGCGAGTATCCGCATGAAAATTGCTTTTTGAATACCGGTTCCAAGTTGATCATCGAAGACATCCTCGACAAGGTCTTCCGCAATCGTTACAGGATCGGGGTTCAAAAAATATTTCCATCCCGCAGACCCTGAATGGTTCCAAAAATCCGGATCACGGGAGGGAATTACAATTCGAATGAAGTCCGATGAAAAGTTTTTCCCTCCGGGTTCATCGATGGACAAATGTTCTGCCTGGATGTCAGGGTATTGCAATGACAACAGGGGATGAATTCCCTCACGATCGTAAATGACTGTTGGATTATTTGGGCTTTCAAAGCTGGCAGCAAAATTTTCAATAGATGGAAGTTTCTGACTTAAAACAGCAAATCCAATCGAAAGTGAAACAACAACACCGATAAAACAAAGTGAGAATGCGATTGCTGTCACTTTCCATAGACCACGAAATCTTCCTGGGGATTTCCCATGAAGATTCTGCCTGTGGTATCTGATGCCGATAATCTTTGAAGTTTTCATCCTCACCGATTAAGTATAGTCAAAAAATAGAAAACCATCGATTTTTACCGACAGAAGTCTGCGATTCGAAATTTTGGGAGGATTCTTTATCGTTGTGATGTTTTTGCGTGCCACGCCAAATCAAGGCATCATCAAATTTTCTTTTCCTTCATACCGGAAAATAAGGATGCAATATCGTTGTCTCTAAAAGGGAAATTTTACAGAGTAATTGCAGCGACTATGAAAAAAAGTGTTGTTACGAAATAGGCAAAATAACGTGATTTTTTGGAAACTGAATCGAATAATTCGAGGCCATCTTGAGCACTGTTGACACGGACTTCAAGTACAGGTCCGCTTAAAAAGGCAATAATAGCACCTGCGATCAATCCGCCCAGGTGTCCCCAATTGTCAAATCTGGAGTTCATTCCAATCATCAGATTAAGAAAAATGATCAATAATATATTATAGATGGCTCGGCGATAATTATGAAACAGTTTTTTATTCTTATAGATAAGAAAACCTTGGGCTGCGATCATTCCAAATAGAGCAGTTGAGGCGCCAACCGAGTAGGACATCGGAGAAGCCACGTAGGAAAGAACATTTCCGGCAAAACCGGTAATCAGATAGAATAATAAGAAATCTCGATGTCCATAAAACATTTCCAAATCTGGTCCAATTGCGTATAACGCATACATATTGAATAAGATGTGCGTAATCGAACCATGAAGGAAAATCGGTGTTATCAGCCGCCACCATTGATGATATTGATCGATGAATGGTCCAAATTTTGCGCCTGCTGCCAGTGGAATATCTGCTCCGAGAAGACTTTCTGAAAGTACCTGCGCTATGTATACAAGAACAGTAACACCTAAAATAATCCAGGTCACCACAGGTTTTCTCGGTGGAAATTTTATTGTTATTGGCTGCTGAGGCGCCGATTGATCAGATGATGGCGGAAGATCTTCACCAGGAAGATTGGTATTTTGGGCTTCATCTTCAAGATTCTGATTGTTTTGAAATTCGTTCATTCTTACTCTACAAGAATTTTTGTCCTGGTCGTTCTGCAATGTTCTGCCTGAATGATGGACAATACTTTATCGGTTGTTGTCTGCAAATCATCATTGATTACCAGATAATCAAAATTAGGAATGGTTTTCATCTCATATTTTGCTGTTTCAATTCGATGGCATAATTCTGATTCGGAGTCACTTCCACGATTGATTAATCGATCATACCATGTCTGTGGATCAGGTGGTACGATGAAAATGGAAATTGCGTCGGGGTAAACCTTTTTAACTTTTTCAGTTCCCTGAATATCAAGGCGCAATAGAACATCATGGTTGTCTGCTAAGCCTTTTTCCATCTCAAATTTGGGCACGCCTTTATAATCATCATATACTTGTGAATATTCAACCATTTCTTCATTTTCGATCATGGTTTGAAATTGATCTCTTGAAATGAAGTGATAATCAACTCCGTCAACTTCTCCAGGACGAATTTTTCGAGTATTGCAGGTGACAACAAAATGAAACTGATAATCATCTCGTTTTAATAATTCTTTTATAACGGAATCTTTCCCTGCTCCGGAAGTACCAGAAAGGATAATTACAATTGGTTCAGAATCCTTAATTTTAAAAAATGGCACTGCTGCTTCCATCGAAAATCCTTAAAAACAAGAATCAATAAAAAAAACAGTGTTTCGAAATAGGAGGGTTTAATTTGTAATTTTGTTGTTTTTGTATAAAACACAGAAACAATAGAATTATTATATTATCTCTCTCTTTATTCGAATCGCTGCTAATAATTCGAATCATTCCAGTTTGATTATAATTGAATCGTTGAACGATTGATTCGTTCTTGAAAAATGAATTACTCATACAAGAAATAAGATTTCTTTTTTCGATATAATAATTTTTGAAACAAGAAGAATGTTGAGGTCAGTTTTGGAATAACTATGAAAAATTTGGTAAGAGGACTCTTATTTGCTTTTCTTTCTCTCATCCTAATTCCAGGTGTCGTAGTTGATGCATCTAATCCTCTGGATTTTTTAACTTATGAAATAAATGACCAGACTGTAACTATCACAGGCTTTCAGGGAAATCCCGTTGATCTGGTGATTCCTTCAGAGATCGACGGATATCGTGTAGTCAGTATCGGAGATGCTGCATTTTCTTTCTGTAATAGTCTGGTCAGTATCACGATTCCTGAAGGTGTACTCCACATTGGCTCCGGAGCTTTTATGTCTTCTGAAGCATTAAAGAGCGTTGTACTTCCATCGACACTTCAGGATCTTGGTGACATGACTTTTTATGGTTGTTTCGGATTGACAAGCATCACACTTCCCGAAAATCTGAAAAAAATTGGAACGGGTACTTTTGCATATTGTTATCGATTGACCAGCTTGATCATTCCGAACAGTGTGACCAGTATAGGTGATTACGCATTTTCTCACTGCAAAGGTTTGACGAAAATCACCATTCCAGACAGCGTGACCGATATGGGGAAAGCCCCTTTCGAAGAAAGCGTCCAATTGGCTGCAATTTCAGTTTCAGTCAATAATATCGGTTTTATTGATATCGAAGGCGTTTTATACGACCGAAAAACCGAAAAATTGATCTCATTTCCCTGCAAGAAAAATGTTACACGGTTCATGGTACCCGAGGGTGTCAATGCTATTGGTGACCATGCCTTTGAAGGTTGTAAGATGTTGGTGGATATCGTGATACCAAATTCGGTAACGAGCATCGGCGATTCAGCTTTTGCAGATCTTGACCAGATGTATCAGGTGAAAATACCGGAAGGGGTTGCCAGTATTGGGAAAAAAGCTTTTGAATATTGCTATGGATTGACCATTATCCACATTCCGGACAGTGTAACCAGTATCGGGGGAGGCGCATTTAAAGATTGTCCGAATCTCTCCATTCGCTGTAATTCCGGATCTTATGCAGAAGAATTTGCTATAGAAAACAACATCCGATATAAAATCGTGGATGGATCATAACGATAAAACGGATCTTCAATTCGATTTTTTATTTCCGTTTTATAGAAGAATGCTTTTTTCTCAAAGCAATTCGAAATTTGGAAAAGCTTTTAAGAGCGAGAGCATATTTTTGAATCACTGATTTTTCCAAGGATATTTTTTCATCCTTTCAGCTCAGGATTCCTCCATCTGTCATCCGATAAAGATCAGAAAAAGCCTTCTCGATTTCAGATTCTTGAACTTTTTCTCCACTATCTTTATTATCTAATTCCCCGTTGGCCGCTTTTTCCAATGCCAGATCTTTAATGGATATTTTCCGCCGATAGGCTTCTTTTACAAGCGCTGCGCCAGCTGAATATCCGATTAAAGGATTCAGAGCAGTGACAATAATCGGATTTGCTTCAAGCCAATGAGCTGCTTTCTCGGAATTTGCCTGAATTCCTTTTACACATTTATCCGTAAATGCGTGAATGCTACCAATCATGATTTGCTGCGCTTCAAATAAATTATGAGCGATCACGGGCATCATTACGTTTAGTTCCAGTTGTCCAGCCTGAACTGCCTGGCTGATGGTTGTATCGCAGCCGATCACATGGAACATGGCCATATCCAGCATCTCTGCCATGACAGGGTTGATTTTCCCGGGCATGATACTGGATCCGGGTTGGAGTGCGGGAAGTATGATTTCATTCAGACCGGTTTCCGGCCCTGATGAAAGGAGACGAAAGTCATTCGCAATGCGAATAAGTGTCAGCGCTGATGTTCGTAATGCTGCAGAAAAATCTGCCATATCGGCCATCGATTGCATCCGTTCAAACAGATTTTCCGAACAACGGAATTCGATACCGGTATATCTGGAAAGTTCTCTGACCATCCGTTCATGGAATTCCGGGTGAGCATTCAGTCCGGAACCAACTGCCGTTCCGCCGATTCCCAATTCCCGAAGATCATCTGCAGCTCGTTGAATACGGATAATGTCTTTTCGGACCGCTTCTGCGTAAGCGCCAAATTCTTGTCCTAATCGGATAGGAACTGCATCCTGCAAATGTGTGCGGCCGGATTTCAGAATCGATTGAAAATCTTTTGCTTTTTCCCTTAATGCTGCTTCCAGATTTTCTAACTGATCAGTCAATTCTTTGAGTCTTAACAAACAACCAATCCGAATTGCAGTCGGAATCACATCATTTGTCGATTGAGCCATGTTAACATGATCATTCGGGCTGATTTTAAGATTTTGAGCCAGTTGGCTGGCGCGATTTGCGATGACTTCATTCAGATTCATATTATGGCTGGTTCCGGCACCGGCTTGAAAAGGATCAACCACAAATTGATCCGTCCATTTCCCGGATAAAATTTCATCTGCAGCCTGGCAAATGGCAGTTTTTATCTGTGGATCTAATAAACCGAGTTCGCAATTTACTGTTGCTGCTGCTTTTTTGATATACGCTGTAGATTCAATGAATGAATACCAGGGCTTTAAGCCGGATACTTGAAAATTTTCGACTGCACGCTGTGTCTGTGCTCCATATAAGGCATCAGCTGGAACTTGAACTGGACCCAGTGAATCCGACTCGATTCGAAAGCGTTTCTGGTCCATTATGCACCTCCCTGCCCATAATAAGCCGGGTCTGTCGGGGTGTTTCCTGATGGATCATGGATATAGGTATAATCCCCAACCTTCGCCCAATTGAAAAGCCAATGCGCATCTCCAATTGACATATTGATACAGCCATGCGATTGCTCATAACCATACCAGGCACGCCAGTACGCTCCATGGAAAGCGCGCGCCTGGTCAAAATACATCGTGAAAGGGACGTCTTCCAAATAATAGTAATCGGATTTATCTGCTTCAAAAGAGCCTGTCATATCCTCCGATTCTTTCTTTTCATAGATCTGAAAAATTCCAGGCTGTGTATAAAATGGTTTCATACCTGAAGCGATCAAAGCGGCATAAACCAGCGAATAGTTATCGTAAACCATCAAAACCTGCTGATATAAATCAACTTCGATCCAACGTCCCCCTTTAATTTCTTCTGGCGGAGTGGTATTAAACAATGCAGCGCGAAAATGAATTCGATCCAACCATTGGTTTTCACCAACTTGATACCAGGTTGTATCCTTCCCTTCCACGATATCGAATACTGGTAAAACATCTTCGCGATTATAGTAGACCGCTGTGTTGATTCCGCCATTGAAATCTGGTTTGATGTATGGGTTCAATCCTTCAAAAACCCATCCAAAGTATTGTGCTGGAGTGGTTTTAAAGGTTCTGCCGAGTGTGGTGTAAGACACTGCTGCAGGTGATGCCCGCAGCCAAAATCCTTTTTTTGATTGAACAAAATGTCCGTTGTCAGCATCAATCCGGTTCTGAAAAGAGACGTAACGGATGGTTCCGCCCGCAAGGTATTCGATCGGATTTGTTCCGGCGGCTGCATCCTCATATGTAGCATATAAAGGAATAACCTCAGCGTTTTCCACGTTTAATTTTGCATATTGATAGGGGACATTTGATAAGTCTTCATCGATTTTCCCTGCAATAAATGGCAGCGATGGGTAACTTAGGCCTTTTTTTGCCAGATCGGTCAAATATTGTGCAGGCCCCAACGGATTGCAGATTTCAGGATCGATTGGATAGACATCCGGAAAACAAATAGCGTCTGAATTATTATTTGGATTCAAGGTTGGTTCTGCAGATGCAGTTGGACTAACTACAACAGAAGGAGTATGCTGAACAGCACCGGTTGGTTCGGCGTTGATAATTTGAGTGGTCTCTTGTGACAAACCGGATTTAAAGGTTGTTAATATCATAAATCCGCAAAGAATGATACTTGTAAAAAAATTTTTGAAATCTTTCATTGATAATCTTTCTGAAAAAAGACAGGTATCTTGTTCCTCATCAGCAATTTGAAATATGGCGAGAATTATTGATTGCCGTGTTGTATTTTCGCAAAACGTAATAACAACATTGCAACAAGTTTTTCGATTGATTCGAAAGGTTGATATATTTTTTGAAGTGCTGATTCCTCATTTTCGATAATTTTAACCTGAATTTCTGGAATCTTCGATTTTCAGGCTGCAAATCAACGATTCGAAATATAAAAAGAATCGTTGTTATTCTACTAATTTATCGCTCTGTATAAAACCATCGCAATAACAATGAATTCTTCCGATTTTTCGGATCGTTGAACCAGCAAGGGCTGAAATTCTACGATATAATCAAAAGAAAAAAATAAGCGTTATCCCTCTATATGTCATTCATTCCGGGGATATGGATTTGATGAGGATTATTGAATGAAAATTACGATGGTTGTGCCTACATATAACGAGTACGAGAATCTTCCAAGGTTGGTCAAAGAGGTATTGTCTCTGCCGCTTGAAGATATTTCGTTATTGATTGTGGATGATAACAGTCCGGATGGGACAGGTGAGCTGGCTGAACAACTTGGAAAAGAATATAACGGAAAAGTGAAGGTACTCCATCGCCCTGGAAAATTAGGATTGGGAACTGCATATAATCAGGGATTTCAACGCGCTATAGCCGATGGCGCTGACTATATCGGGCAAATGGATGCCGATTTTTCGCATCCCATCGAAAAGATCCCAGAGATGGTTGATAGATTGAAAAATTATGATGTCGTGATCGGTTCACGCTATGTTCGCGGCGGAAAGCTGGATGAAAAATGGCCTTTTTACCGCAAATGGTTATCCGGTTTTGGAAATTTCTACGCCCGAACCATTTTGGGTTTACAAATCAAGGATGTAACCGGCGGCTTTAAAATTTGGCGTCGTGAGACATTGGAAGCCATGCCGTTAGATCGAATTAAAGCGAATGGATATATGTTTCAAGTTGAAATGAATTACGTCTCTTCAAAACTGGGTTTTAAACCATTTGAAATCCCTATTTATTTTAAAGAACGAACGCACGGCACTTCGAAAATGAATTTTGCTATTCAAAAAGAGGCAGCAATTCGCACTTTGAAGATTATCAAGATTTACAAAGATATTAAACCGATCCGTAAAAAATAATACGTCATTTTCATCGAGAAAACGTATCAACAGCAATCCTGGAAAAAAGTTATCGATCCGATAACTTTTTTGCGTATTAATGAAAAAATGTCTTGTTATGCAGGAAAAAAAAAGTAACTCCAGCCAAAAAGTAGGACCTCCGCTGCTCAAATCAATGCAGACTGAGAACTGCATAGTGCATGGGTTTGTCCATTTTTACGCTAAAATTTGAATTTTTCAAGGTGCTTATTCGAGATACTCAGGAGGACACACATGGCAACATGTCATTGCGAAAGTGGCGTCAGCCAGACGAATCAATCTCTTTTTGTGTGGCACCCGTTACATAATGGGGCAGAGAGATTGCCATGCCCCTTCGGGGCTCGCAAAGATAAATATCACCACAATGGGGCTCGCATGGCAACTTGTCATTGCGAGGAAGGCGCCAGCCCGACGAAGCAATCTCTTTTCGTGTGTCACTGTTTACACAAACACGATGGGGCAGGGAGATTGCCACGCCCCTTCGGGGCTCGCAATGACAAACATCACCCCTATGGGACTCGTATTGCAATTTGTCATTGCGAGGAGGGCGTCAGCCCGACGAAACAATCTCTTTTTGTGTGGCACCCGTTACATAATGGGGCAGGGAGATTGCCACGCCCCTTCGGGGCTCGCAATGACAAATATCACCCCTATGGGACTCGTATTGCAATTTGTCATTGCGAGGAGGGCGTCAGCCCGACGAAGCAATCTCTTTTCGTGTGTTACTGTTTACACAAACACGATGGGGCAGGGAGATTGCCACGCCCCTTCGGGGCTCGCAATGACGAATATCACCACTATGGGACTCGTATTGCAATTTGTCATTGCGAGGAGGGCGTCAGCCCGACGAAACAATCTCTTTTTGTGTGGCACCCGTTACATAATGGGGCAGGGAGATTGCCACGCCCCTTCGGGGCTCGCAATGACAAATATCACCACAATGGGGCTCGCATGGCAACTTGTCATTGCGAGGAAGGCGCCAGCCTGTGTCAATAGCCGAGGGTTATAATTTCGAACTGCTGTTAGGGTGACGTGAAATCGCTTTTCGTCAGAAAACTTACAAATTCTCCCGTGGAAATCCCAGAAAATATTTTTTCGAAATTGATTCTATTCAGATGGCGATACAGAGATTCGGATTCATACGGAATTCCTGTCAATTCTTTTTCAATTTGATAAGGATCTTCCGGGGTGAAAAAATCACCAAACAAATGGATTTCCTGAATTATTCCATCGGTGGTTTGCAGAAATACTTCGACATTTCCGATCTGAAATCGTCTTTTACAATGGATATTATAGATAGGCGATTTCCCATAATTCCATTCCCACGTTCGGTATCGCTCCTTTGCGATTGTATCAATTTTGTGAAGGTCTGACGCCGTAAACTCGGTCTTACAAATGTCCCCTGATTTCCCTATTATTTCGTGGAGCAACGCTTCTCGAAATGCGTAAATATTGATAAATTGCGGCAGAAAGGGTTTTAAATTTGTTACTCGGCTGCGAACCGACTGAATCCCTTTGTTTTGAAATTTTTCCGGTTGCACCTTTAACGCTTGTGCGAGTATTGACAAATCAGAATCAAACAATAATGTCCCGTGACAAACTGAACCGAATTGATTGTGATAATATGCATTTCCGGATATTTTTAAACCGTTCAGAAGAAGATCATTGCGACCGCTTAGCGCTACCGGGGCCCCAAGGTTTCTCAGCGCATTTACAACCGGCATTGTAAAAGTGTGAAAATCGGTCATCTGTTTTTGATCATGAGGGATGATGAAGCTGTAGCATAAATTTCCGAAGTCATGGTAGACCGCTCCTCCACCGGAAAGGCGG
Organism: Flexilinea flocculi; assembly: GCF_001192795.1. Lineage (GTDB taxonomy): Bacteria > Chloroflexota > Anaerolineae > Anaerolineales > Anaerolineaceae > Flexilinea > Flexilinea flocculi. Next base: position 706,239 of record NZ_DF968181.1, read on the forward strand.
CGCACAACCTGGATGTTGTGTGTATTCACATACGATTCATTGATCTCATCATGGGTATTTTGATGACGGCCAACGATGATCGAGGGCTTGTCAATAAAAAAAAACAGCACATTTTCCTGTAGATCCATTCCGGAAAGGATATATTCCTCCATTGCCAGATTGACTGCTGGATCTGTGTTTTCATTGGGAATAAAGCGCATCTGACTCAAACTTCCTTTAACTTCTGCGATGCATTATCGGATTCTTGATTTTGGATGATTTCTCCATTTTCAAAGACGGTCTTGCCTTGAATTACGGTTTTAAGTACTTTTCCGGGTAATTCCAAACCGGCAAAAGGGGACCTCTTTACGTTTGATTGGAAAACGGCAGGATCAATCTTCCATGTATGATCAAGATCGATTTCAATCCAGGAATCGGTCGGTTCCGGAATGTTAAAGATCCGCATCGGATTCGTGCAGCAGCGGGCAATGACATCTTCCAAAGTCAGGAACCCGCCTTTTACTGCGTATAGATATAAAGAGAGTGCTGTTTCTAAAGCGGAATATCCCTTACAGGCAAGTTTCCCTTCCAATCCATTAACACCAATTCCCAGGTGATCTGAAGAAAAACAATCAATCATATGAATATTTTTCCAAATCGCTTTGCGGTCTTCCTCGGTTCTGAGATTTGGGATGAGCGCCAGGTTTTCTGCAGATAGTTTATGGCTGTGTTTTTGGCTCAGAAAAAGATGATGCGGCGCCGCTGAACATGTTACATTCGTTCTCAATTCTTTTGCCTCGCGAATCAGTTCAATCTGTTCCTTCGTGGATACATTTAGAACGTGAATTGGCTGGTTGTGAATTTTTGAAGTAAAGAGAATGGCTCCAAGTTGTTTGATATTGGCATCGACACAGATGGGTTTATCGTCCGGCCAGGATCGAAATACGGAATTTAATGCATGCATATTGTTTAGTATCGACAAATTATCTGTGGATGAACCGGACAATAAAATGGCAGCTGCGTTCGCGATTTCTTCCAAGTTGCGGGCATTATTCATAGTAGCCGCTGCAACGAATCCGATCTCACAGATCGATGATCGGGCAGCAAAGTTAGTTTCAAAATTCAGACTTAAAGAATCGGATAAATTGACTTCAGAATCCGGATGAACAAGAATCGTTGTAAAACCGCCTGCAACGGCTGCGGATGTCAGGCTGGTCCAGTCCTCTAATTGATCTGATGTTGCTCCAAAGCGATGGGTTTGGATATCGATTAAGCCGGGTAAAGTATGCATCTGATTCCTTCCTGTGAATATTGTCGATTATGCTTTTGTTCACTTTGTATTTATGAGGCAAATTCGTCAAACGATTTTAATTGGAAAAAATGTTCTCGCTTTTCGATCTCTTCTTTGTTTCGATAATTAAGTATATCGAATTCAATTCTTTTGAAGGCAAACTTCTTCAGCAATTCGAAATTTGAGAAAACCTTATAAGAAAAAAATAGAAAGCCTGTTGTTGTGTTTTTTTTTACTCCGCACAATCAGCGCACAACAACGAATGATTCCTTTCACATTACGACTCGCAAAAAGCTTTAAAATTTGGGCTATTCTTCCCAGGTTCTACCGTAATTGACTTCAATTTTTCTGAGTACTGCATCCTCAAGATCGATCTCGCTGATTTTTGCCAACTGCATAAGGTAAAGAAAAACATCAGCCAATTCAGATGCCAGTTCATCTTTATGGAGAATTTCATCGGTCCATTGAAAATGTTCTAATACTTCAGCCGCTTCAATACTGAGGCTGCATGCCATATTACGCGGGGTTTGTTTCCGTTTTGTATCCTCGTCAAACCAGCCTTTTGCTCTGACGAGATCTGTCATCATTTGCGATAATTCCTCAATCGTTCTCATTAAAATCCCCGGCTCTATTTTTGAATTGAAAAGAATCGTCTTTCTTCAGTCACCGGATGGCATGGAGCAGTATTCCGGTAGATTTTTTCCGTTTCTTCCGCCGCATATACTACCAAAAGCCATTTTCCCATCTTCCGTTACTGAGTAAAACTGATTTTTATTTGCCAGCATACGCCAAGTGAATGGTGCGGCTCTGTTTTGCCATGGCCAGGCAAATTTCCCCTCCAGTGTTCTTCCGTTTTCCATTACAGTTGCTTCGATCAGAACCGGTTCACCCTGCGCATCATAAAAGAATCCAAGGACTTCTTTTCCCGTCTGTGTGAACCAACTCCATGTTGTATTGATTGCCACAGGATCAAAAGGATCGCGAATGAGCCATTTGCCTGTCCAATCGAAGGAAACAAGTTCAGGTGTCGGAGACGCAGTCGGTGTCAAGGTCAAGTCAGGAGTTTGACTTAATTGTACAGCAGCGGTGTTGGTCTCGGCAATCTGCTCCGGATTCAATTCCACTTTAAACTGAATCCAAAATTTTGGCGTCACAATTTCATTTTCGGAATTGATCAGGAAAAAATCAGCGACATATTCTCCAGGGATATCGGGTGCCTGAAGCGGAATGGCAAGATCAACTATCCCGCCATTTCGCACATTATATTGACGCGGTCCCCAGGAACTGATGGCAAAATCAACCAAATCTGTCTCTTGAATAAATATCGCTCGTGCCATTTGAGGGGATCCGAAAGGATTTGAATATCCGATAACGATCCGATATTCATCATTCCAAATCTGATTTCCTGCATTTTTAAGACGCCAGCTTTTTATGAACATTTCGTTAGGAGAAAAAATAGTTCCATCCGGAATAGTAACGTCTGTGATGACCTCCAAAAAATCCGTATCTGATTCCGGGAACAAAGAGATGTCAGCAGAAACCTCTGTCGGCGTAGATACCGGTTTTATTGTTTCAGTTGCGGCTATTGTGGAACTGGGTGAAACAGTGGACATCGCCTGAGCTGGCGTGGCCGTTATTGTCGATGTTTTTGAAGGTCTGCTTGTAACAAGGACCGGCATGGTAATCGTTTTTACAATAAACAGGTCGTTGATTTTTTCTCGCACATTATCACGAATCACCGTTGGAGAACAACCGCTTAAAATGGGTAATGGAAGAATCAGAAAAACGATGAGAATCCAAACGAGCTTATTTTTTAACATGCATCAATTTCTTCTGATGAAATTGCCCCTTCTCTTAAGATTTTTATTGGATCAAGTGTGCAGTCGACTACGGTTGACGCGATGCCACTGCCTTTGACCATTCCTCCATCGATGATGAGATCCAGTTGATCGCCAAGGATTGGTTGGAATTCTTCAACAGTTTTTGCTGCAGGATGACCCGAAAGATTAGCTGATGTAGTGGCAAGTGGCCCAGTTTTTCGAATTAAATCTCTGATAAATGGGTGATCCGGAATTCTGAGCCCGATTTTGTCATTGTTGGAAATATTTGGCGGAAGATTGGTTTTCTTCGATACGATGATTGTCAATCCTCCCGGCCAAAATTTCGCTGCAAGCGATGTGGCTTTGGGAGAAAAATTTTCTGCTATCAACAGTGCTTGAGAAGCATCACCTAATAAAACGGCAATTGATTTATTAGTATCTCTTTCCTTTATCTGATAAATTCTGCTGATCGCAGCTGCATTCCAGGCGGAAGCGGCGATACCATAGACGGTATCGGTTGGTATTGCAATAATTCCTCCTGAAAGTATGATTTGACTGGCAGATTCAAGAGCAGCCTGTTGCTGCTCCTCAGATGCGATTTGTATAATTTTGCTCAAAATTACTCCTGTGTTTCAATCGAAAGAATTCTTGGCATGCCTGAATAATCATCTTCCACTTCAATTTTTGCACTTGGGAAAAAGGCTTTTGCTGTTTTGAGTGCAAGATTTTTTTGTGAGTATTCAATTTCACATAATATCATTGCTTTCGGAAGCAGTTTGTTTTGTATGTCATTGAATAATTTTCGATATTGTTCAAATCCATCGCTGCCCCCATCCAGTGCAAGGATTGGTTCAGTTTTTGCAACGTCCAATTCTTTGCAGCGCTGTGTCGGAATATAGGGCAAATTCGCGCAAACCAGACCAAAAAATCCTCCCAATGGGCTGGACAGATCTCCCTGGACAAGAAGATTCTGTTTTTCAAATCCCATTCGAGAAGAATTCTTTTTGGCAATCAGCAGTGCATGATAGGATAGATCTACGGAAGTAAAATATATTTCCCGATTCTGCATCGATTTCAGAATCGATAACGCTATGCAGCCGGATCCCGTGCCGATGTCTGCCGCGTTCGTTATATCTGAATTCTCTCCTAACCAGCGGATCGCTTTTTCAACAAGCATCTCGGTTTCCGGCCGGGGGATTAGCACATCTGCTGTGACGATGAAGGAATTTCCAAAAAAGCCCCATTCTCCAAGGATATAAGGAAGCGGCTCATGCTTTATGAGCCGCTCTGTCATTTCAAGAATGTTTTGTTTTTCGGGTTCAGTAAGTTTTTTGTCTGGATGTGACAGAAGGAGAGGTCTGTGAAGTCCGGTTGCTTTTTCAAGGATTTCCTGAGCATCCAACGATGGCGTATCACTGATATCCTTGGATAGCAGCGCTTGCCGGATATACTCCAACGCTTCGCCAATTGTCATTTTTTGATCTATTCCTGATTTGATACCGATAACCGTTCCGTCTCATCTTTGAGTATTAATTCATCAATAAAAAGATCCAAATCTCCATTCATTACTCCGGAAAGATTAAAGGAAGAAACATTGATTCGATGATCTGTGACACGCGATTGGGGATAATTATACGTTCGAATTTTTTCAGAACGGTCGCCGGTTCCAACCATCGAACGGCGCGTTGCATCCAGCTCATCCTGACGTTTTTGCTGTTCCATATCATACAGTCTTGCGCGCAGGATACTCATCGCCCGGGTTTTATTTTGGAGCTGTGATCTTTCATCCTGACAGGTAATGACCATCCCGGTAGGATTGTGAATTAATCGGACTGCAGTGGAGTTCTTTTGAACGTTCTGCCCGCCGGCGCCGGCAGATTTGAATACTTCTATCTTAATATCCGATTCCGGAATCTGAATGTCCAAATCTTCCACTTCTGCCAGGACAGCTACGGTTACAGCGGATGTATGTATCCTTCCCTGGGATTCAGTGATCGGAACACGCTGTACTCGGTGAGTACCGGATTCAAATTTGAGTCGTGAATAGGCTCCTTTGCCTTTCACCATGAAGGTGATTTCTTTATATCCGCCGACTCCAATTTCATTTGCGGAAAGAATTTCCAGATGCCAGTGGCGGGCTTCCGCATAATGGCTGTACATTCTGAAAAGATCAGAAGCAAAAATGGCTGCCTCGTCGCCACCTGTTCCTGCACGAATTTCGATGATGACATTTTTTGAGTCGCGTGGATCTTTTGGAATCAGAAGATTGCGGATTTCTTTTTCGAGTTCTGTGACTCTGGGAATCAATTCTTCCAATTCTGCAGCAGCAAGCTCTGACATTTCCGGATCTTTTTCAAGTTCCCTTGCTTCGTCAATCCTTTCCAAAGTCAGTTTGTAGAGCCGGCCTTTTTCCACGATTTCCTCAATCTCTGCTCTTTCTTTCATTAACTCCGCTGTTTTTTGAAAGTCATCCGTGTTTTGTTCAATTAAATGATTAATCTCCTCATAACGTGATTCGATCGCGTCTATTTTTTCAAGCATGATTCCTCTTCGTCAATCGGGATCTGATTTTCCCGGATAGTGATTTTTTTTATCATCAGGTCGAAATTTGGAAAACCCTTTTAAGAAAGGATAGAAATTCTGTTGTTGTGTCGTTTTGCGCAGAACGTAAAAATGACACAATACCAAATCATCTTTCCATATTTCGAAAGGTTGTTTTTCTACCGGATTTCCGGCAAAAGCAATTATAACAGGTGAATAAAGATCAATAAAAAACTTCTTAAGCAATTCGAAATATCATCATGTTATTTGAACCAATCGGGAAAAACAACACAACAGCAGCTTATCCTTCCTAAAGTTCAAATTGTTATTTCAGATACCTGGAAAAAATCCCAATAGGGTCTGATTTAAAAAATCTGCCTTCGATTGAAACAAAAGTGTTTCATTATCGTATTAATCAATAGAATCGATTACAAAAAGAAATGGAGAACTTATGAAATTGCAGACAATGAATTATTCTCGGACCATTTTACTGGTTGTTTTTGTATTGACAATGTTCCTTGGATTCAACACGGCGGTATCTGCAGACGGCGTCCAGCTGATTCAGGTTACAGGAAGAGGTGTCATGTCTCTGCCTCCGGATATTGTAAAAATATCCATCGGGATAAATACTGAAAAAGAGAATATCCAGGAAGCTATTAACGAAAATACATCGAGAGTTGAATCGGTGAAATCAGCTTTGTTATCCATTGGTATCGCTGAAACCGATATTAAAACCGTTTCATACTCTTTATACAGCTCGTTGAAGTATTACCGGGATAATACTGCCGGACCGGACGAATATATTTATACTGTCTATTATTCCTTCGAAATCACACTCAGGGATGCCTCAAAACTAAATACTGTTTTGGATGCCTGTGTCAATAACGGTGCAAATAATGTCACCGGAATCACTTATGATTCTACAGGACGGGAAGCGGCTTACGATGAAGCTCGTAATCTGGCCATTGATGACGCTACATCCAAAGCCCAGAAAATCGCTGAGAAACTTGGCGTGAAGATCCGCAACGTTGATTCCATAAAAGTCAGCGATAATTCATCCGGTTTTGATTATTCAGCGATGATGGGAATGGGCGGTGGAGGAGATGGAGCCGTCTCTCCTTCCATTGAACCAGGTCTGGTTAATGTCAATGTTGATGTGGAAATGTCCTTTGCTTACAGTCTGTAAAAAGGAACAAAACTGATGCTGTTGTTTGAATAGCATTAGAATTGTGGATTCAATTGGGTTTCGGCGTTTATCATGTTTTCAAACGCCGAAACCTTATTATTAATTCGTCCTTTTCAGCAACAATACAGACCAGAATGGCATTAGTTTAAATCTCTTCTATTGCTTTGTAAAGCCGAGGCAATTCATTCTGTTTTAGCCGAAATTTGGTCCCGTGATTATGCCCTGTTCTTGCATCAAAATCCACATACAAACATCCATCTTCAATACTATCTAACCATCCATCGATTGAAAATTTCGTTAATTTTAAAATCCGATTGTAATGAAAAAATTCTATTCCATCACTATTTTTTCTTACATCCGCAAGGACATAGAAAGTGTTTAATAATTTCGTTCCAGCCTTATGGTAAATGTCATCGAATCCCCAATAAGGTTGTGGATTAAGTTCATCTAATCCGACCTTGTTAGAAACTGAATCTAACCAATCGGCTTGCCTCGGGTCAACGGCTTTTGCGTCAAAAGAAATCGTTATCTTCCTATCTTTTCTATCGATAACAACTTTAAAACCTCTATCGCTACGTATTGCACCTGAAATTGTCTGACGGAAACTCATTTCCGTTAACGGATATCGTTTGCCAGCTTTATCATGTTTCCATCCATACTTTAGAAGCAAGATTGATGGGACAATTCTAAGCGCCGTTGGAGATGGTTCACAATGGAATAGGGTTGTAAGACTGGTAGTATTTGACCGTTGACATTTAAGTTCCCATTCAGAAGCGTTCGGTATTGGCAGGTTATTTTCTTCTATTCCGAGTAAATCTTCGAGAGTATTTCCCACGCCCCCGACATTCCCCTGCCTTGCATTTTTAACCCATCCCATATCCCGAATTTCTCGAAGTCGTGCGATTAGTTGCTCTTTAGTATAAATCTTTGGCATTACAACCTCTTTAATTAATCCTCAAATGGATCAGGTAGAAGTACCTTCGCTGTTTATTAGAATGGCGATATATCAAAAATTATCTGAATATTCCTTAGAAGAGAATAATTCTGACTTTTTTAATAAGCGAATTCGCTTCATAACTTACTGGCCTTGCTTGAATACTTGTTACTTCGATGCACAAAATTGCATTAAAAGAATGTAACAATTTTTCAAATGTTTCATTCAAAATGAAATATTTTTTTTACTACATTCGTATTTATTTCATTTACAATAAGGTTGTAGACTCGATCGTGCTTGTGTCTTCTTCAGACTGGACATCTTTCGGAGGTCTCCAAAAATCAAGTAAATATTCGTAAGTAACCCCCATCGTTATATAATTTGAAGGCCATCCAAAAATACCTATCTGATTTACAATATTGGTCCTATCCCAAATAATGATATTCCTTAATTCATATCCACGTTTTCGTAATTCTTCTATTAATGAAACATGAATAGTTATTCTTGTATTTTCCCACCACATATCTGGAACATTTATTACGCAATGAGCTTTCGGTTGTAGTAAGGGCAACAATTTCTCAAAAATATCCCCCATAGCAACGGTATAATCCTCTAATGACATTGTTCCAAGGTCGCGCTCATCTTGCGAGTATTGTTCAATTTTTCCAAGTTGCCCGTTATCTCTATTTCTTCTTGATTTATTTTTCCTTGATCTATTTAAAAGGTTTGCGTAAGGCGGTGATGTCCAAATTAGGGATAATGACTCAGGTGAAATCCATGAGGAAATATTTTGTGCATCATCTTGAATTGCCAATTGCCATGTATTTGTAAATAGTCCGGCATTATTGTCTAATCTTTCACTACAAATTTGGAGATATTTTTCTTGTAAATCAAATCCAACGGCATTCCTGTTTAAATCTTGAGCAGCTATAAGTGTTGTCCCGCTGCCAACAAACGGATCAAGGATAAGTTCTCCCTGGTGAGAAAACAATTCAATTACTCTTTTCGATAGTGAGATAGGGAAAGTTGCGGGGTGTATTTCCTTGTTTCTTATATCCCGTTTTTCGTAAGTAAATTGCCAAACACCTAATTGAGATTTAATCCACTCTTTTGCAGTCATACAATTCAGTTTGTTGGGAGTGCAATCACAAGTTTTCTCATAACTGATTTCTAAAGGTTTCTTAATGTCTTTATCTGATTGATAAATAATGCGTGGAAGTATTTGTTCCATAATTCTCCTCTAAGAAATTATAACTTATGGTTTGTTAATATTCTCCAGTAATTCGAATTTTTGAAAAAACTTCTGAGAAAAGAGCGAAAATTAGATATTGTGCTATTCCGCTCCTCGCAAATTAACACAATATCAATTAATCCTTATCTTATTTCCAATCGCTTTGTATGATCAGCTGTCGTATAATTTACCTTTGTTATAATGAATTTCAAAATTTATGTCGATGATGATCAACGAACGGTTTTTATGACGATAATAAAAAACCGAAAAGGTTTGGATGAGAATCAGAGGAGGAAACCTTTGAGTAAAAAAATTAAGGCTTATCTGGAAATGTTTGCGATTTCAGGTATCATAGTCGTTTTAGACCAATTTACTAAGTATCTTGTTCGGACAAATCTCCAATTAAGAGAAACCTGGATGCCATGGGAGTGGCTTGAACCTTATGCCAGAATTATCCATTGGAAAAACACAGGCGTTGCTTTCGGTTTATTTCAAGGGCGCGGCTGGTTGTTTACACTCATTGGACTGATGGTTGTATTTGTGATTCTCGTCTTTTTTCGGAAAACGATTGACAGCAATTTTTACTGGAGACTTGCAATCGCGGCTCAGTTGGGTGGTGCGATCGGTAATTTGATCGACCGAATCAATCCCAATGTCGGTTATGTAGTTGATTTTATATGGATCGGTAATTTCCCTGTCTTTAATTTTGCGGATATGGGGATTGTAATTGGTGCGATCATTTTAATTATCGGTACGTGGACGGCAGATGAGGAAGCAAAAAGGACGCTGCAGGACCACACAGCCGGGAACCCATCGGGAAATGATCCTTCCAGAGCAGAAAATATTGCGATCAATGATGAAATCACGGAAGACCAGTTTCAAAATAACTCCGAAGATTTGAAAATTCCTGAACTACCGGATTTTAAATCATGACAAAAGAGACTGAAGATTTCAAAGATTTGACCGGTATCCGGAAAACAATCAAAACACAAGATATCGATCAGATTCGGTTAGATCTGTTCCTTGTGCAGAAACTGCCCGATTATTCTCGTTCGCGAATTCAGCAGTTTATCCAGGAAAAACGTGTGATGATTGACGGTATTCCTGCTGTAAAAAGCGGACAAATCATTTCTTCTAACCAGACTATTCAAGTACTGTTCCCTGAAGATAAAGAAGTCGCATTAATCCCGGAATCGATTCCACTGGATATCATCTATGAAGATGATCGGACAATCATTATTAATAAACCGGCTGGAATGGTCGTTCATCCATCGATCGGACATGAGGCAGGCACATTGGTTCATGCTGTGCTTGCACATTGTGATGATCTGAAGAGTTTTGGCGGGGAAATTCGTCCTGGAGTGGTGCATCGATTAGATCGGGATACATCCGGGATCATTGTGATGGCAAAAGACGAAAAAGCGCACATTTATCTGCAAAAACAATTTAAAGATCGTCAGACAATCAAGCGCTATTTAGCCTTGGTTGATGGGAAACCGCCGACTCCGACTGGCAGAATTGATGCCCCGATAGGGCGCGATCCGATTCACCGTCAAAAAATGGCAGTCCTTCCAAATGGAAAAAGTCGCGATGCCGTTACAGAGTATTTCACAAAAGAGAGCTATTTAAAACATACATTAATTGAAGCACATCCGCTAACCGGTCGAACGCATCAAATTCGCGTTCATGCTGCATTTATCAAATGCCCGATCGTCGGGGATGTTTTATATGGATATCATAAAAGTTCACTCGAAATAAACCGCCATTTTCTCCATGCGTATCAATTGACAATTACGCTGCCCGGGAAAAAAGAACCTCAAACATTTGAAGCTCCGTTGCCGCAGGAATTGGCAGATCTGCTATTGACATTACCGAAAAGAGTGATCTGAATCAGATCTTTGGTTGTCAACAGTAATTTGAATTGCTCAAAAATCGCTGTTTCATCTTGGAATTTTCGTGATAAGATATTAAATGTTGGAATGAAATCCAGCTACAATTGAATTAAGGTTGCGTTTGAGACAACTTCATGGGGGAGTAATTCACGTATGGTTTCCCATACGGGACTGAATCGTCAGCACGGCTTATTACGCCCGGTTCCTCTTAAAGAATAAGACTCATGAACCTGTTATGGGTTCTTTGAGTCTCTTTTTTTATATCAAAACGCTCTATAAAGAGGTAAAAATGAAATATTATACTCAGGATATTGATAGTGTTTTTTCAGAGGTAGAAAGTCAATGGAGCGGGCTGAGTCAGGCCGAGGCTGAAAAACGACTTGCTGCAAACGGTAAAAATAAGCTGATTGAAGCCGAAAAACCGTCTTTATTGAGCCGTTTTTTTGATCAGCTAAAAGATCCAATGATTATCATGCTGATCGTAGCTGCCATTATTTCCGGTGTCATGGCGGCTTTGGAGGATGAATCTTTTGCTGATGTCTTCATCATCATGATCGTCGTCATCATCAATTCTGTGCTTGGCGTCTATCAGGAAAATAAAGCTGAACAGGCGATTGAAGCGCTGCAGAAAATGACTGCCGCCACTTCCAAAGTGATGCGGGATGGAAAACAAAAAGTTGTCAACAGCGAAGATCTTGTGGTTGGGGATGTGATCAATCTGGAAGCAGGTGATGCCGTCCCTGCAGATGGACGCATATTATTTAGCGCAAGCATGAAGATTGAAGAGTCTTCTTTAACCGGAGAATCAGTTCCGGTTAATAAATTCATTGATATTTTAAATCTGGAGAATGGTGATGATGTCCCATTAGGCGACCGCAAGAATATGTGCTATATGGGAAGTACTGTTGTATATGGACACGGTTTGGCTGTAATCACTCATACTGGCATGAAAACCGAGATGGGAAAAATTGCTACGGCGATCAGTGAAGCAGAAGCGGAAATAACACCTCTGCAAAAGAAATTGAGCGAATTAAGCAATATTCTGACAAAACTTGTTATCGGTATCTGCGTTTTCATATTCGGTTTTACATTAATCCGAACAGGTAATTTTTCAGGTGCAGCAGTACTTAATACATTTATGATTGCTGTCAGCCTTGCTGTTGCAGCCATTCCGGAAGGGCTGGTTGCTGTTGTCACAATTGTTCTTTCCATCGGTGTCACCAACATGTCTCATCGACAGGCTGTTATTCGAAAACTTTCCGCTGTCGAAACGCTGGGTTCTGCGCAAGTCATTTGTTCGGATAAGACAGGTACCTTAACCCAGAACAAAATGACCGTCGTGGATTCTTACGGCGACGATATCCATCTATTGGCTCAAGCGATGGCTCTATGCAGTGACGCGGAATTGCCAACGAACGAAAAAAGTGAAATCATTGGTGATGCTATTGGTGAGCCTACCGAATGTGCTCTGGTAAATTATGCGAGATCACTTTCATTGAATAAAAACGAGTTGAAAGAAAAATTTCCAAGAGTGGGAGAAGCTCCGTTTGATTCGATGCGTAAGATGATGTCGACAGTACACGATAGCGAAGAACGCAAGTTTGTACAATATACGAAAGGCGCTCCGGATGAAGTTATTAAAAAATGTACAAAAGTCCTTCGCAATGGGGAAGTGATACCGCTGACCGATACGATCCGACAGGAAATTTTCCTGGCGAATAAAGAAATGGCAGAACAGGCATTGCGTGTCCTTGCTGCGGCAATGAAACCCCTCGAGAGCCTTCCAGAAACTTTTGAAGCTGCGGATATGGAAAATGATCTGATTTTCCTCGGATTAACCGGTATGATTGATCCAATCCGTCCTGAGGTGATCCCTGCAATTATCGAATGTCGGGATGCAGGTATTACACCAGTTATGATAACCGGTGATCACAAAGATACAGCCGTCGCGATTGCGAAGCAGCTCGGCATTATCAAAGATGCCTCAGAAGCGGTTACCGGCAGTCAATTGAACGATATCAGTGATGAGCAATTCCTTAAAGATATCGAAAAAATCAGTGTCTATGCCCGTGTTCAACCAGAACATAAAGTCCGAATTGTGAAGACCTGGAAAAAGAAGGGCATGGTCACAGCGATGACCGGTGATGGAGTAAATGATGCACCTTCCATCAAGAGCGCTGATATTGGTGTTGGAATGGGCATTACGGGTACCGATGTTACGAAAAACGTTGCTGATATGGTTCTGGCAGATGATAATTTCGCGACGATTGTCTCTGCTGTTGAAGAAGGGCGGAGGATTTATGACAATATCATTAAAGTCATCCAATTTTTGTTGTCCTCAAATGCTTCTGAGGTGCTCTCTGTCTTCTTTGCATCTTTAATGGGATTCCAAATTCTAAAACCGGTTTACATGTTATGGATCAATTTGATTACTGACAGTTTCCCTGCGTTGGCGCTCGGTATTGAACGGGCTGAAGGAGATTTAATGAAGCGCAAACCAAGGGATCCGAATGCAGGAATCTTTTCGGATGGTGTAGGCTTTGGTGTTGCGTATCAAGGTGTTCTGGTGACTATCATAACGTTAGCAGCCTACTTTATCGGACATTTCATGGAAAGCGGCAGATGGGAAATTACGCAGAGTGCGGATGGGATGACAATGGCATTTTTGTCAATGTCAATGGCGGAGATTTTCCATGCTTTCAATATGCGATCAAGGCATAATTCAATTTTTGCCATGAAATATCACAATAAATACCTGTATGCAGCGATGATCTTGTCATTAATCTTAACCTCTACCGTCATATTTATTCCGGCATTAGCAAAAGCATTTGAATTCGAACCGATTTCTTTCAATGAATATATTGTTGCCATGGCTCTTGCTTTCTCTATGATTCCTGCTGTTGAATTAATCAAATTGATCCAGAGGAAAACGCGTAAACAAAAAATATAATTCTTCGTTCGAATCATTTTAGCTGTAAAGGATGAGCATTATGCTCATCCTTTTTAATTAGCCAGCATAGAATTTGCGACGATTGATAGTTTCTCTCATGGAAGTATCTTTTTATTGATTCGAATTTCCAGTCTTTTTTTTCAAATTACTGATTTTGACTTACTTTTTCGTGAGGGGCAGAGGATATCTTGTATAATCATACATGGAGGGGATGAGTGCAGATTCTGCTGATAATTCAAAATATGGGAGAGATTAATTGTTGTTTTGGTGATTTTCCGTTCTGCCGAAAACATCAAAACAATGAAATTTCTCTTTTTTTTTTTCGAAAAAACTTTCCGATTTTCGAGTCGCTAAGATTCTGCCGTTTTACGTTTCTGTTTAAAATTGTTATACGATAAAATAGAAACTCTTATCGTTATCACCGAAAAACATTTTCAGGACTTACAAATTTGAGAAATGTATTGGTTTTAATCATAAATAATTCCTTCATATCTATTCAAGGTTAGTGAATATGGAATCCCTATTAAATTTCATGGCAACCTATCAGAAATGGATCTACTCAATTCTGATTATTACAGGGATTCTTTATTTAAAAAGGCTCATCAGTGCCTGGAGAGAATGGCGAGCTACGATATTCGGCTTAGAGCGGGACGCTGCACAATCAAAGTTGAATTCTTCTCTGGTGATGGTGTTTCTGATATTGCTCCTGCTGGCTGCGGAATTTATCACACTGACTTTTATAGTTTCCGAATGGCCGCAGGTAAAAATTTCTTCTGAAACGGTTCCGACTGTTGGCCCGGATATGGGAATTCTCTCACCTGCTTCGTCCGATATGCAAATTAATTCTAAAGTGGAGATTGCTGCACAAGGTGAGAATGGGTTATCTGGAGAAAATCAATCATTACTAACGCCAACGCCATTTTTCGGAAATCAGACATTTTCAGGATGCATTCCAGGACAAATCGAGTGGATTGCGCCGAAGTCGGGTGAAGAAATATCGGGATTGTATGAGCTAAAGGCAACTGTCAATTATCAGGATATGGGTTTCTATAAGTACCAGTATTCGCTGCTTAATGACCAGAAGAGCTGGACTGCGATTTCAGCTGGAAATCTCCCCGTTTTAGAAGGACAGTTGGGCGTCCTGGCAACAACAGAAATTGCAAATGGTGATTATGTCCTCCGTTTAATTATCGTTGATAAGAACAATGTCGAAAGTTCACCCTGTGACGTAGCTGTACGTATTATGAACAAAGAATAAAGTTTCTTTACGCGACATCAGAAACCATCAATTGGAAAAATACAGTTGACTGCTTGAATAAAGAGCGATAATCATTCAGATTTTTTTATATCACTTAGACAGATATCAGCAATTCGAAATGAAGTTTAACTTTTCGAATAAAAAATCAGAAAACCAAAGGATTCTATTCATATTTCGAATTGCAGGTCGGAAATCAAAAGAGCGTTTTTTGATACAATAACAATCAAGGGAAAAAACCTATGGCAGAAATTGAGTTACGCATCGCAAATATGTCTGATTGTCCTTTGCTTACGAAAATTGATCTGGATTTTGACAGCGAATTTGTTTGGACATCGCAGATTATGGATGAACTTGATTCTTATTCGATTAATTTGCAGAAAATCAAACTACCAAAGACAATTCATGTTCCATTTCAGGCGAACAACATTTCCGCACTTGAAAATATGATAAAGCGAAAAGAAGTATTAATTGCCCGCTTTGAGAATCAGATTGTTGGTTTTTCCAGAATCGAAACTGATGAAACCGAAAATCAGTTCATCATTAAAACGGGTGGTGTGAAACCGGAATATCGAAAAAAAGGGATCGGAACTGCAATTTTAACCGGAGTTCAGGAAATGGCTCAACAGAATCACATCTCCAGACTTGTTTTTACGCTTCAAGCCAAAAACGATCCGGCCATTCATTTTCTGATGAATAGAGGTTTCAAATTTTGCGGATATCAGGAATTCTATTTCTCAAATTTTGAAATAGCGCTTTTTTATGCAAAGAATATTCGATAAAACAAAATGGAAAACACAATCAAGTGGATCATAACATTCTTACAGACATTAAATGAAATTCTTACGGCAACTGTTGCCATAACGACATTTTCTTTATTTCTATTTATTCTTTTTTTCATAAGAAAGGAAAAATTGGCAAGAATTTTCGCACCCTTGCTATTTTTTCTGACAGTGATTTATTCAGCGGACGCTTTGGAAAATACCACAATCCTGTTGAGTTATCAGCTTTATTGGCAAAAAATTCACTGGACCGGGTTCGTTTTTTTGCCTGCAATCTTTTTCCATTTCTCTGAAGTCTTGCTCACAATGACTGGTTTCTCCCAGCAAAAATTGAGAAAGATTCTTATCGTTTTTATTTATTGCTGCTCGCTCTTTTTCCTGATTGAGCTTTGGACTGATCGATTATTTTCCGGAATGAGGGAAATTGAAACCATCGGTTCCACCATGATTCCTGCTGAAACTGCTGGCTGGTTCTGGATATTCTTTGGTATTTTGTTAGTTTCCTCGTTTTTGAATTATTTAAATACTTATTCTCGAACCCGGACACGAACCAGCCGCCGAAGGATGACCTATCTCATTTTCAGCTCAATCGGTGTCTTATTAGGCACCTTTCCGTTATTAATTTTTGGATCAGGATTTGTCTCTCAGCATCCTTTATTTTTTTGGATTATCAGCAATTTAGCAAATTTTGTAATACTGATTATGGTGCTGCTGCTGGGATATTCGGTTACTACTTTTTGTGTATCTTGGTCCTATCGCGTGGTGCGATTGCGCCTCTTTGAATGGATGCTGCGCGGACCGGCAACAGCGAGCGCCACGTTGGGGATACTAACATTAATCAAACGCAGCTCAGGAGTCCTTGGTATCAATATTGATGGTTTGATCTCATTGTTAACGGTTGTCTCCATCGTTATGTTGGAATTTCTGATCACCTTGATCCTGCCTCTGATGGAACGAAACAGCATTTCTGGTTATGGCAATGAAGATTATTCTCTGGTAAGCGGATTGGAAAACATGGTTGTATTTAAACCTGAGCTGAATACTTATCTGGAATCTTTGATCAGTGCTGTCACCGATAAATTTCAGGCAAAAGGTGCATTTATTGCTGTGATCGATCCGATGGGAAAAATTGACGATTATATCCAGGTCGGAGAAGCCGATTGGGAAAATATTGCCGAAATACCTGCTCGTATATTCGAAGAAAAGCAGACAGGTGAAGAACTTATTTTGGACGATTCCGGCGTGATTTGTCCAATTATTTCCAAAGAAAATTCTAATGATGCTTCTGTTTTGCTTGCAATCCTTGGAATCAGCGGTACTGCTGCGGAAGAATTGGACGATGATAATCGGAACGCATTGCAGCTTGCGATTGAAAAAGCGAGGGTTATACTGTGGCAGCGCTGGTATCTCATCAGCGCATTGAGCGTTCTTCGCAGTGTGAATGAAAGTGATCAAATCGGTTTATTTCGGGATGTCAGCCCATTGAATCAGACAGAGATGTTAAAATCGCGCTCCAAACTGGACCTTACTTATGTCAGCGGCTGGGTACGAGATGCGCTGACACATTACTGGGGAGGGCCACGGTTGTCTGAAAATCCTTTAATGGATTTGGAAATTGTTCGAAATGAACTTAACCATGAAGCAGACAGCCCAACCAACGCCTTGCGATCGGTGTTGAAAGCGGCAATCGAGCGAATTCGCCCTGCCGGCGAACGGAATATCAGTGGAGAATGGATTTTATACAATATTTTGGAGCTCAAATTTATTGAAGGCAAGAAAGTAAAAGAAGTTGCTCAGAAACTGGCTATTTCAGAAGCAGATTTATATCGGAAACAAAAAGTTGCCATTGAAGAAATTGCAAAAACGCTCATTCGTATGGAGGATGAATCCTCTCATGGAACAATCGAAAAAAGTCCTGACAACAGTAAAGAATAAAATCAGCAATTCGAAAAGAATTTCGAAATTTCTAATTGGTACACAATGGGATAGAGAACAGTTATTCGATGGATGGAAAATTTTCAAAATGGTTGCATTATTCTTATAAGCAGCATAAAAACAACGCAACAAAATATTTTCTCGATTGCTTTGATTGTTGAATCAATCCTTTAACAATTCGTAATATGGAGAGGAATTCTTTGTCAAAAGAACAAGTGTTTCCCAATTGATTCAAATAGCAAGTCACTATTTCGAATTACAATCAATTCTTTGAATGATAGAGCGGAAAACGCTTACGTGGTATGATTTAGGCGGGAAATGGAAAAAAAGACGACTCTTACAGAAGGCAAAAAAAACAAATCCATTGGACTCAGACAACGTATTATTCTTTGGGTCGATATTTTGGCTTTAATGATGTTTCTGATCGCCGGATTATTATGGATAGGATTCCAGGGCCGCTCCGAAGGATATTTTCTAAACAGAATTTCAGGTGATATTCACTTCTTCTTAGGTTCTGGAAAATATGCGGTTACTTTTCTGCTCCTTGCAGTTGGTTTCTATATACTATATCGAAACCATTCTTCGAGAATTTTAATTGTTCCAAAATTGAAAATCTTCTTTGGAATTGTATTGATTTTGGCTGTTTTTGGCCTGATGAACCGTTTTGAAAAATTTTCCGGTGGATATTTTGGATTTATCATTGATAACTTTCTCGTTTCACTGGCAGGACCTTTTTTTGCGGCTGCAGTTCTTGGGCTGACGTTCTTGTTTTGTCTCGGAGCAATTTTCCATTGGGAGCGTAAAATTCCCGGTTTATTTCGCCAAATTCGAAAGCAGATTCAGAAGATTCATGTGTATCATCCGCAAAAAATTGCGCATGAATCTGCCAGACAAAAAATTTCTATGAAAGAAAAAACTGGTTTCTTTACGGATACTTACCATGAAGAAAAACGTATCGAAAAAAAACCAAAGAAAAAGAACAAGGATGAATCCGAAAAAGGAATGATCAGAAATAATCAACTCCCTCCATTGAATCTGTTAGAGCCTGAGATGGGTTTTATTGAAAAAACAGCGGATGTTGAATCAACGATTCACAATATTGAGGCTGCTATGGAAGAATTTGGTACGCCTGTTGATGTTATAGGATACAGTATCGGTCCAGGGATAATTCAGTATCAGGTCACGCCGGGAATGTTGGAGAAATCAAGTGGCAAAGGTTCTGTCATTCCGAAAAAAATCCGAGTAGCTCAGGTTGCTCAACGGGAAAGAGATCTTGCTGTGCGTTTGGGAGTGGCAAATCTCTCAATTCAGGCGCCAGTTCCTGGAGAATCATTCATTGGAATTGATATGCCAAATCCGAACGCCTTAAAAGTCAGGCTTCGTCCGCTGATTGAAAGTCAGGAGTTCCAGTCAAAAAGTTCTCCTTTAAGTGTTGCATTGGGCCGTGATATTTCCGGAACACCAGTGGTCGTTGATCTTGAACAGATGCCTCATCTTTTAATTGCAGGCACTACCAACTCAGGAAAATCAATTTGTCTGCGATCCATGGCAGTATGTCTGATCATGAATAACACACCGGAACAGCTTCGGATTGTGATGATCGATCCCAAGCGCGTTGAACTTTTTCGATTTAATGGTCTGCCACACTTGTTAGGAAAAGTGGAGACCGAATATGAACGCAGCATTGCCGTGCTGGGTTGGGCTGTTCAGGAGATGAAAAGCCGTTATAAATTATTTGAGACCGTTGGAGTTCGGAAACTCTCATCCTATAATCAATATGCGGAAAAAAATCATCAGAAACCGTTACCATATATTGTGATTTTTATTGATGAATTGGCAGAAATTGTCAAAGGTGTTGATAAGCAGGGACAGGAATATATCGATACGCTTGCCTCGCTCGCACGAGCGACCGGTATGCACTTGGTGGTCGCAACGCAGCGTCCGGATACAACAATTATTACGGGAAAAATTAAAACAAACATCCCGGCACGAATCGCATTGAACGTGGCTTCAGCAATCGATTCACGGGTCATTATGGGCAAACAGGGTGCGGAAAAATTACTGGGGCGCGGAGATATGTATTTTGTTGATCCAAGTTTGAACGTTCCGATTCGTATTCAAGGCCCGTTACTGACGGATGAAGAGATTGATGCAGTAGTCTCGTTATGGAAAAAGCTGACACCGAAAACGACTGGCGAACCGGAATTGGCTCCATGGGAAGGTTTGATCATTGAAGCGGCAAATGAAGAGTCTTCGAAAGATGATAAAGTGTTAAAGGATGCAATACGTCTGATCTGCAGAACCAGGAAAGCCAGCGCCTCTTATCTTCAGGTAAAATTGAATATCAGTTTTCCAAAAGCAAGCCGATTGTTGGAACAGATGGAAAAAATCGGCGTTGTTGGTCCGATTCAAGTGGGCGGCAAAGCACGCGAGGTCCTTTGGGATGAAGATGAGGCAGAATCTTACGGTGAAGATGCAGGTTTCAAGGAGGATGAATAAGAAATGACAGAGAAGATAACTTTTTCAGATCGATGCAGGGTTTGGTTTAAGCAGTTTGGTGATATTAGTTCACGTTTTTTATTGAAAATCGGTTTATCTGCAAACGCAGTGACAATCATTGGCTGTGTCGGACATCTTTTTGCCGCGTATCTGGCAGCTGTGGGGCAATTCACATGGGCAGGCATTTTGTTATTGTTCTTCGCGGTGACAGATTTTTTTGACGGAACGATGTCCCGGATGACAACCGGTGGAAAAGGGACAAAATTTGGCGCCGTATTAGATTCGACAACAGATCGATATGCTGAATTTATGATTTTTGGTGGTTTAATTTATTATTATGCAGTTCATGGCGATTATTTGCTGATGATTGTTTCCTATGCGGCGATTATGGGTTCTATCCTTGTATCCTATACACGAGCAAAAGGTGAAATTGCGGGACTGAATATGAAGTTGGGTTTGATGTCGCGACTTGAGCGATATTTATTCCTGGTTCCCTGTTTATTCTTTAACGTACCTTTTATCGCGATGTGGGCAATTGCTCTCGGATCACAATTTACTGCCATTCAAAGAATCGTTCATATTTATCGAGAATTTAAACGAATTGATGCTGAAACATCCAGTCAGAAGAAAAATTCTTAATCGATTTTTTAGTAATTAAACAACAGTCTTTTATGTAAATGAACAGGACGAAAGAGAAAATCACGTGGAATTTTTTCGTACAGGATTCTCAATAGGACTATTAACAGTCCACTACTATGGCGTTTTATTCCTGACAGGCGTAATTGCCGGTACCTGGTTTTTCAGCATCAATGGGAAAAAACGTGGAATTGCAGCTGAGACCGCATGGGAATCGCTTCCCTGGTTTTTGATATCCGGAATTATTGGGGCAAGGCTCTGGCATGTGTTTTTCCCTTCAGTATCATCTGGATTAATATTTCATTATTATCTGATGCATCCAATAAAAATCCTGAAAACCTGGGATGGTGGTTTGGGTATACCGGGAGGAATTTTGGGTGCGCTGGTCGGCATCTGGTTGTTTTGCCGTAAATATGATTTTTCATTCAGCAGTTTTACAGATAGTATGGCGCCAGCGCTTGCATTCGGTCATGCAATTGGACGATGGGGAAATTATATTAATCAGGAATTGTATGGTGCTCCTTCCAATCTTCCCTGGGCAATCCATATTGACCCGGAAAATCGATTGGAGCCATTTATGAATCAGGCGACGTATCATCCTTTGTTTCTTTACGAGATGATTTACAACTTGTTGAATATGGCTGTCTTGCTTTGGATTGACCGCAAGTTTGAGAAAAGCCTCAAGAAGAGTGACATTATGCTTTGCTATCTGATTATTTATCCTGTCGGCCGCTTCTTACTTGAATTCCTCCGCCTGGATACTGCACAAATTAGCGGATTGAATGTCAACCAAATATTTATGGCAGTGACAGCGCTGGCTGCATCCGCTGCATTGATTGTCCGACACAGGAAAGAGATTTCATTTTTTCATTCTGGAAATTCATAAAAATCGGTATTGCGTATAAATACGGCGATTTTCGAATATCGCCGTATTTATAATATTAAAAAGGTTGAAATCCGAACAGCAATTCTTCCAGAATATCCGGCCCGATCTCGCTTTCATAGAAACCGTTATCAAAAATAACTTGATGCTTTCGCGAATCGAGATGTATTTTTATGTCCGGGTTGTTTTGTGCCTGGATAACGATGGATTGATTCCGTTTGTTCAGCTGTATGGAAGCAATTTTTTCGATGCTCCAAAGAGATTGATAAGAACTCATTAAAATTCTATTTTTCTGCAGATCAAAGCGCAGTAAAAGCTTTGGTTGATTTTTATCATCGGGTAAGATTTTTATCTGATGATTTCGATCATCAAATTTTATGAGGTAGCGGTTTCCCTGTATACTGACATGGACTTCAGAATTCTTTATAAATTGAAGCGAAAACATTTCATCATCCGACAAAAATAATCGGATATTTCGTTGCAGTTGATCAAGCTGAAGCTCCGCAGTCTGTAACATGTCGCTTTCTGCCAGTTGAAGCGTTATTTTCTTAGCTGCAGGAGAAAATGTGATAGTTAAATTTGCCGGAACCTCATTTTCATTGATGAAAATGGCTTTTTTCACGGAATCTAAGTTGATTCTAAGCACTTCTTTGGCATTTATCAAAACAAGAAATTCAGAAGCGGAACCGATAAAAATAATATCAGTTTCCCGTTTCGTCAGATGATCCCGGAAAATGAATCGTATCTGGTCTGGTACTTGTTCATCAAAATACCTGGTAATCGATCCGATTTTATTTTTTGAAGTATCATACAAATTTGTGATATTCCCGAAGGTTCTGATTGAAAAATCCGGTGAAAAAAAGAATTCTTTTGAACGAATTGGCAGGAAAAACCGTGATGTTAAATCGGTCTCTTTGAAATCCGAAAATCCTGCAGTCTGACCCCAGGTCACGATTGATCGGAGTATTGATTCCGGAAAATTTCCATCTGCTAAAAGCAAAATAAAATTCTGATTCTGGAGGGAAAATCCTTCTTGAATTTCAGAAAAATCAAAAGAATCCCAAAAGGATGTTAAATTTTCAAGATCCATGATCAATTTTTTGAAGTCCTGATACGTCTTTTCAAAATCTGAATTCTCGATGAGCGAAAGAAGCCAATCATACAGAATATTTTGTTTATTATCCTTTTGAATGAAAAGTGATTTCAGGAGGTTGTTTTCATACTTGTTTTTTTGATTTTTTTGAGGACTCAGCTTAAGTATTTGCAAATTGTTCCCATCATTTTCAGCCGGACGATTGTTCGAAAAAAGATGATCGGCAGCTGCGGAATGATTGTCATTCGATTCATGGTATGCAGCTGATTTTCTTACTTCTTTATCACGATCTCGATCATTTCCCTGTCGCCCCACAGGCAAAAAGGCTGAAAAGAAGATGTAATACAAAAACAGCAAACTAAACGTGATTTTCTTTATTTTCATCGGTTTTTCTCTGATCGTAGCATTTCGAAATTTGTGGAAAATTTTTAAGAAAAGAGGGAAAACTTGATGTTGTGTTGTTTTGTCCATCATACAAAGACAACATAACATCTAATAATTATTCCGGTATTTTGAATCGCAACTCTGCGCATTCGAAAGAAGGAATCATGTCGTTTTTAATAAGTATACAGACTTAATGCTGCAATTGTTTCTTATTATTTTCTTATTTGAATTCGATGGATATTCCAAATTTCGCGTTGTTGCCGTCATTTCAAATAATTTGACTAAAAACATCACTGCAACCAAGTCTTAGCAAAACTTCGAATTCCTGTAATTTGACAAAACCCATGTCTTAAGAGATAATTTGATCTGTTCTAAAGTTCCAAACATACCCTCAAGGGAGTATGGAAGGCAGTCAATGGTAATAAAAATACCAGCCTGACAGATGCCCGTTATGTATTGAATCTTTGGAGGATTTAAAATGGCAAATATTAAGTCACAAAAAAAGCGCAATAAACAGAATGAGGCGAATCGGCTTCGTAATCGTGTTGTTCGCGGATCAACTCGTACTGCAGTTGCTAAAGCTCGAACTGCTGTTGTCGAAAAACAGGAAAACAGTGAAGAATTGGTATTAAAAGCGATTATTGCACTGGATAAAGCTGCTCAGAAGGGTATTATTCACAAAAATAATGCTGCTCGTAAAAAAAGCCACCTGATGAAGAAATTGGCAGCAAGCAAACAAGGCTAAATGCGGCAATGATTGGAAGTTCATCCGAATTTTCCAATCGTTAAGTTGAGAGTGATATGCCAAAACAGAAAGGGTTGATTATACACTGATCAACCCTTTTTTATTTGAACCAGTACTTCGCGATTTTCTCTCTTTATTCAAGGAATGGGCAGGATTCTTTGTTATTATAATGTTTTTACGCGAAGTGCACAAACAACATAATAATAATTTTTTCCGATTGATTCAAATCGTAAGTCTATCGTTGAATCGCTGCAAAGAAAGAAAATACCGGGTAAAATCTTTCATATGACCAGGGTGAAAAAAAGTTCGAGAAAACTGCTACTGGCATGGAATCATAAAAAAACTGATGCAGGCTGGTTTTTCGAACCGAAAACAGGAATTCGAATTCCTGAAGAGTTTTTCGAATAAAAAGAAGAGCGAAAGTTTTTAATAAATTGAATGAAAAAGGAACGCACCTATGATCGTATTACTGATTAGGATAAGGTTCTTAAGAAAAAAGGAATAGTGCATGTTTGAATCGGAACAAAAACAACTTGAAACTCAAATAAAAGCTTATTGTGCGGCACATGATCTGCCTCAAAAAGATATCTCCTGGTCATGGATTCCATTCAGCGGTAACTGGGGTATTTCAGTCTCTTTCTTTCAGTTGACCGCAGAAGATGCCAAAGCAAAAGGCTTGAAAATCAATGTGGCAATGCGGGCTCAGGAAATTGCACAATCTATTGCAGATGCGTTGATTCTACCGGAAGGATTTGACCGGATTGAAGCTGTTCGTGGTTATTTGAATATCTATTTTTCAACCCGTGCGTTTTCCAAAAAAGTTATTGATGCCGTTCTTACCGAACGGGATTGTTTTGGACTTGGCGAATCCACACATCAAAAGGTGATGGTGGAATTCTCTCAGCCAAACACCCATAAAGCATTTCATGTCGGTCATTTGCGGAATGTCATATTAGGAAATTCTGTCTGTAACATACTGGAAAAAGCTGGCAACGAAGTCATACGTACCAATTATCTGGGGGACATCGGACTCCATGTAATTAAATGGATGTGGTGTTATCTTAAATACCATCCTGGTGAAGAACCCTCAGGGGATATAACCCGTTGGATGGGTGATTTATATGCGGAAGCAACAAGGCGGCATGAAGAGGAACCGGATGCAGAGGCTGAGATTCGTGAGCTGTTTGGACGATGGGACCGCCGTGATCCCGATATCACCGCTTTATGGGAACGTACCCGTCAATGGAGCTTAGATGGATTTGCGGACATTTACAAAACACTTGGCGTAAAATTTGATCACTTGTATTTTGAAAGCGAAGTGGAAGATTCCGGCAAAGAAATTGTTGATGAATTGGTGTCCAAAGGCATCGCAGTGGATGAACGCCCTGACAACGCAGTGGCAGTGAAACTGGATGATCTTTGCGGAACCAAAGAAAAATATCGTGTGCTGGTAGTACTACGTTCGGACGGTACATCTTTATATGCGACGAAAGATCTTTCATTGGCGATTAAAAAATTTGAACAGTTCCATCTGGATCGTTCGATCTATGTGATTGATGTTCGCCAGTCTTTGTATATGCAGCAGATTTTTAAAACCCTGGAATTAATGGGATATACGTGGACAAAGAATTGTTATCATCTGGCGTACGAAATTGTCAATCTTCCTGGCAATGTCACGATGTCTTCTCGAGATGGTACAGTGGTATTTTTACAGGATCTGTTAAATGAGGCGACTGCTCGCGCTTTAGCAATCGTAGAGGAAAAGAATCCGGATCTTGATGTCACAACCAAACAATCGATTGCGCATAAAGTAGCTCTGGGGGCATTAAAATACTCCATGCTTTCTCGGGATAATACAAAAATCGTTACATTTGATTGGGAAGCTGCGCTTGATTTCAATGGGCAGGCAGCCCCTTATATCCAATATGCTGGTGTGCGGGCAAACAGCATTCTCCGAAAAGCAGAGAAAGGTATCCCTGCGGCATTGGATGTCAAGTACGATTTGACCCCTGTTGAGATCGAATTGATTGAGATGATTTCACGCGTTCCGAAAGAAATTCAACGCGCTGCAGCAGAATGCAAACCGTTATATATAGCAAATCTTGCATATGATATTGCCAAAGCTTTCAATGACTTTTACCGGCAATGCCCTGTTTTACAGGCAGAACCGGAGATTCGCGATTTCCGATTGAGAATTTCTGCTGCCAGCAGACAGGCTATTGTCAATTGTCTTCAGTTACTGGGAATCGAGACTCCTGAAGTTATGTAAAATCGTCTCTGTTTGTGGACGATCATCCAGCTACATATTAAAAATCATTTGAGAAAAATATCAATAATTTGTAACCAGGTTGTTTTGCACGAAGCGCAAAACAACCTGGTTACAATGAATCCTTTCAGATTTCAAACCGCTGGCTTTTATTAAGCAGGAAATTTTTGTTATGCTTCTTTTGTAATACGTTCAATTCCGCCCATCCAGGGTTTCAAAACATCCGGAACGACGACAGATCCATCCGGCTGCTGATAGTTTTCCAACACCGCGATTAAAGTCCGCGGGAGTCCTAAGCCGGATCCATTGAGGGTATGCAGAAAACGCGGTTTTCCGCTGCTCTTTTCACGGTAACGAATGGAAGCCCGTCTTGATTGGAAATCGCCATCATTGGATACGGAAGACACTTCCAACCATTCTTTGCATCCTGGCGCCCATACTTCAATGTCATAGCAAACTTGCGCGTTAAAACCAAGATCGCCGGAGCATTGGGCAACGATATGATAGGTCAATCCAAGTGCTTTACATGTTTCTTCTGCGGCATTCAACATCCGGTCCAATTCATCTTTTGACTTCTCTGGCAGACTGTAGCAATACATTTCAACTTTATCGAATTGATGTCCGCGTTTAATTCCACGTACGTCCCGGCCTGCGCTCATCTTTTCTCTGCGGAAACAAGGTGTGTAAGCGGTAAAACGCATTGGGAGGCTGTCCTCATCAATGATTTCGTTCATATACAGCCCGGTTAAAGGAACCTCTGCTGTTGGAACCCACCAGAAATCTTCTTCCGCATCATGATACAAATTATCCCGAAATTTTGGAAGCTGTCCGGAACCGTATAGAATCTCATTCTTTACCATGAACGGTGTATATCGTTCGTTATATCCTTGCCGGATGTGAAGATCCAGCATAAATGCGATCAAAGCTCGTTGTAGTCTTGCTCCCTGCCCATTCAGAACGTAAAAACGCGTTCCGGTCAATTTAACCCCGCGTTCAAAATCGATGATTCCGAGGTTGGTACCGATGTCCCAATGGGGAATTGGTTCGAAATCAAAAGCTTTCTTTTCACCTTCCTGCCGTAAAACTACATTTTCTGCATCGCTGATTCCATAGGGTACTTCCGGATTAGGTATATTTGGAATATATAACAGAAGTGATTTTAGTTCTTCTTCAATTTTCTTTACATGTTGGTCCAAATCTGAAATTTGATCGCCTACCACACGCATAGCTTCGATTTTTTTCTTTCGTTCTTCTGCATCCTTGATCTGACTGATCTCTTTGGAGACAGAATTGCGCTGCGCTTTCAATGTTTCAGTATCATTGAGAGCGGATCTTCTTTCCAAGTCGAGTTGCAGAATGCGATCGACCGGAGTGGTGTCCATTTGGCGAATTTCCAAAGATTTTTTTACTATTTCCGGATTTTCCCGAATCATATTGATATCCAGCATATTACGATCTCCTTTGTCGTATTAAAAAAGCCCCATTCGTGCAGGACGAAGGGGCTTTCGTGGTACCACCTGCATTCGCTCAATAATTGAGCCTCAAAAGGGTTTAACGATCCTAAATCGTCTTTCTTACCGCATCGCTGCTTTTCGAAAGAAGTCTGCGAAACATTCGCACGAGGTGGAAAGAAATCAGCCATTCTGCCGGTTTTCAGCAACCACTGGCTCTCTGTAAAGAAGGCGGAAATCGAGTCTCGTCTGACTTATTTTTCTATTTTTCCATAATTATAGATTCGACAACTTCATTGTCAAGACAGGAATCGGAATGCATGACATGATTACCGTTGGCTGAAAACCGATAACCGACTCCTCGTACGGTTTGAATGATTTTTGGATTTTTGGGATCTTCTTCAACGACTTGACGCAGCCATCGGATATGTACATCAAGCGATCGCATATCTTCGACATAATTCGTATCCCATAATTTCGTAAAAAGTTCTTTCCGCTCAAGCGTTTTCCCCGGTTGATCCATCAGCAGATTCAGAAGTTTGGCAACTCGCGGTGTTACCGAAGAAGGATGATTGTTGACAAAAATTCTGTTATTCTTCAGATCCAAAGCAATATTTCCCTCAGCCTGTAACGTTTCATTGTTGACAGGGAGATACATTTTAATTCCGTTTACTAATTTTTGAATTGTAAATGGAAGCACCATCACCCTGTCGGCATCCGATTTTTTTATGCTTTTAAATTCATCGATAATGACTATAACAGGCAGGGAGGGAAACCGCTTCTTAATACTGTACACGATTCGGTTCCCTGCAGTGCGAAGGGATGCTGCATCAAGTAATACTAAAAGAGGAAGTTCTTCCTTAATCTTTTCCAATGCTGCATTGCCAGTTGAGGCAATTGCAACATTGTATCCTTTCTTCTTCAAACTTAGAAAAAAGGATGGATGATTTGTTTGTTTCCCTTCGATAAGGATTATTTTTTGGGTACACTGCTCCAATGAATGCTCCGGAAGAATTTGAATATTTGATTCAGCAAAAACTTGAGATAGACTATCTTCAATTTTACTGAAAAACGGTAAAAAATGGTGAGTCTCAAATATACTGAGATTCACCATTTTGTCATTCAATTTGTATTACTTTTATGTAATTGTACCTATCAATTATATCGATAAACCCAAAAAAGAATTTTTTTTGTGACGTTTAGTCCGATCATTCAATAAAGAGCGAAGTCTTATCATAGGGTTGTTTTTACGTTCTGCGCGCAAACAACCCTATCAAAAATAATTCTTTCCTTATTTCGAATCACTGGTTTTTTGTCAGAAAATCGCTATTATAATCAAATAAGCGTTGGATTTTTTCTTTTCATGAATTCAACGGATGAGTAACTTCTAAAAAAACCAGGAGTAATCATAGTTCAAAAAACAGTCATTCGAAATATGAATTGATCTTTTTGATAAGGAAATAGATTTGTATTCTTATAGTTCTGCGTAAAGTTTTCTATCATGAGAATAGAATACGCTCCATAGTACGAGCTGCTTTAAAAAGCACGATTTAACAGGATTGATTAATCAGTTTATTGCATAGGGGATTTTTTCCATGGCGAATTTACATGAAGTAGTTGTCGATAGTCTCAGAGTCAGCTTAACAAGTCAGCAGCGTGTGATTGTCTTAAAAGATACACAGAATGATCTTTATATACCCATATGGATAGGTACTTTTGAATCAGAGTCGATTGTCGTTGCATTGCAGAAAATTGAAGTCAGTCGTCCGCAGACACATGACCTTCTAAAAAATGTAATTCAAGCATTAGGCGCGCGGCTGAAACATGTTGAACTTTCAAAAATTCAGGCTGACACATTTTACTCATTTCTTGTTTTAGAGAACGACAAAACCGAATACAGGGTTGACTCCCGGCCGTCCGATGCGATTGCTTTGGCAATTCGTTGTCATGTTCCAATTTTTGTCGATTCAGAAGTGATTTTTTCTGCTGGCGTCAGACCGGAAAAAGATATGCGGCTGACAAAGACTCCTGCCGAAGACAGGAGTCCGCATGCGGATATTGAAGAAGAGATCGATACATCACTTGAAAAAAATCTTTCCGTTTTTGATGATTTTTTGAAAAACATTGATTTGGGTTCTACTCCATCTGAGCCGAAAACAGACGAGGATTCAGAAGGTGGAAATGATGAACCCGACAATTCAGATAATGATCTTTTATTACCATTCTGATGATTATGGAAAACAACGAATTAGTACCCGAATCAACCTTTACATCGGAAGTCACAGATTCTGAGCTGAGAATTGAACCGCATAGCCGGGACGCGGAAGAAGCCGTTTTGGGCGCTGTGCTTATTAACCCTGAAAAATATTTTGATGTCGGGCAGATCATCTCAGCAGAAGATTTTTATATTCACCGCCATCAGTGGATTTGGAAAGCGTTTTCAACGCTGATTGAAAAAGGTCGGGATATTGACGTTCAAACGGTTTCCGATGAATTGGACAAACAGGGAAAGCTTGCAGACGCTGGCGGTTGGATGTACTTATACTCTCTGGTCAGTAAAACACCATCTTCCATGCATGCTGAGTCTTACGCGCAAATCATACTGGAAAAAAGCACACGCCGAAGATTACTGACAGCGGCAAATCAGATGACGAATCTGGCGCTAAATGAGAAGAAACGCCTGGAAGAAGTATTAGACCTTTCAGAAAAAGCGATTTTCAGCGTCAGTGAGCAGCAGGACCGCAAAGAAGTTCAGCCGATTTCACGCGTATTGAGTACTATTTTTGATCAGATTAAAGTCCTGTTTCAGCAGGATCAGGAAATTATCGGAATTCCGACCGGCTTTAAAGATCTGGATAAACTGACCGGTGGACTGCAAAAATCTGATTTAATCATTGTGGCCGGCCGGCCTGGAATGGGTAAAACAGGTTTCCTGCTGTCGGTTCTGAAGAATGCTGCCATGACATATCGCAAACATGTTGCGATGTTTTCCTTGGAAATGTCAAATGAACAATTGGTACAACGCCTCATTTCTCAGCAGACAGGTATCAATAGCCAGAAATTACGCAATGGAAGATTGTCTGATGACGAACTTCCTTTATTTGTGGAAGCTGTCGATGTTTTGGGAGGAACGAAAATTTTTCTGGATGATACACCGGCAATCTCTCCATTACAGTTGCGTACGAAATGCCGCAGGCTGCATCTTGAATATCATTTGGATATGATCATTGTGGATTATCTTCAATTGATGACCGGCGACGCCGGAAAAGACAATCGTGTTCAGGAAGTGTCCAATATTTCCCGAAATTTAAAGATTTTGGCGAGGGAATTAAATGTTCCGGTTTTAACCGCAGCCCAACTTTCGCGTGGTGTTGAACAACGTTCTGATAAGATTCCGATGCTCTCCGATCTTAGGGAATCCGGTTCTCTGGAACAGGATGCGGATATTGTCATGTTCCTGCATAATCCAAATTCGGATCCGGATAAAACGGCTGGTCTGGATGGCGCCATGAAATTGATCGTAGCAAAGCATCGAAATGGTCCGATCGGGGAAATCGATCTTGTATTCTTAAAAAAATTAGCTCGATTTGAAGATGCTGTTCGAAAATCTGACATAGGAGGATATGCATGATCTCCTTTTCCGGATTCAGCAGTGGGATAGAGATGGTACCATCACAATTTTTTACGGAGATTCTTCCCGAAATTGATACGCTGCATGAAATGAAAACGATTTTGTTTGCCATCTATTTGCTAAATCAGTACCAGGGGGATCAGCGGTATATCCTGCGCACTGATTTTTCTGAATGTGAACCTTTTATGCAAGGATTGAAACAACTGGGGGATGATCCAGAAATCCTGCTGGATGATGGTCTGGAAAAATCAGTACTGCGTGGGACTCTTTTGCGAGTTGATTATGGAAATACACACCTGTATTTTCTTAACAGTCCAAAGGGCAGATTAGCTGTGGAAAGATTGGAACAAGGACAGTGGGTTCCGGATTCTTTTTTGCATATATCCGAAAAAGCGAATTTGTTTCGTCCCAATATCTATCAGCTTTATGAAGAAAATATTGGTCCGCTGACTTCGATGATCTCAGAAATTTTAAAGGACAGTGAAAAGATATATGGCCACGAATGGGTAGCGGATGCTATCGAAACTGCCGTTGTGAATAATGCGCGCACTTGGCGGTATATAGAAACAGTTTTGAAATCATGGAAGGAGAACGGTCGAAATGGAATCAATCGATGACATTTTAGAACGTGCCCGAAAAAAAATCAGTGTCCAGGAGAAGACTTCCGGAGAACGACATGTCCTGGGAGCGGATATTGGCGATCCGAATTGTCCCATATGTCATGGGATCGGGTTTATTGCCAGAGATGTGCCTTATGGCGAACCGGGTTTTGGAAAAATGGATGTATGTCCCTGCCGTAAAGCAAAAATTGAGCAGGAAGAAAACGAAAAGCTGACACAAGACAGTAATTTAGACAGTTACAGCGAGATGACATTTGAAAATTTTAATGTCAAAGGACGCGGCCAAATTCGTCAGGAATATGAGTTGTGCCTGAAGATGGCTCGAGATCATGCGCAGAAGTTCGCAAAAGAACGAAAAGGCTGGTTACTGCTGACTGGGAATTATGGCACAGGAAAAACTCATTTGGCTGCAGCAATTGCGAAAGTGGCGCTTGCAGATCATGTAGCGAATATTTTTATGCCAGTTCCCGATTTGATGGATTGGCTCCGGGCTTCTTTCACCAGTCCATCTCTATCCTATCAAGATCGGTTTCAACAAATTTGCACCATTCCCCTATTAATTTTAGACGATCTGGGTTCACAAAGTTCAACTGATTGGGTTCAGGAAAAGCTATATCAAATTCTTAATTACCGTTATGTTAACCGGCTGCCGACGGTCATCACGACCAACAACACACTGAAAGAATTAGATGGCAGAATTGCTTCCCGCTTGGAAGACCCCTCTTTGGTGATGAAAGTCGTAATTTCAGCTCCCGATTATCGAAATCCTGCATCGAATTCATTGGATTTGAACACATTATCAACACTGCACTTATATCGTACTCGTACATTTGACACGTTTGATTCCAGAATTCGGGAAAACCTGTCAGAAGAAGCTTCGGAGCAGCTTTCCCGTGCCTATCAAGCGGCGTTTTCTTTCGCTCAAAATCCTGCCGGGTGGCTTATCTTTGCCGGATCGAATGGCGTTGGAAAAACCCATCTGGCTGCTGCCATCGGAAATTTTCGGAAACAACTCATGGAGGAACCCATGTTTGTGGTTGTTCCTGATTTGCTGGATCATTTACGGGCCACTTTCAGCCCGGTCAGTACAACCACATTTGACATCGAGTTTGAAAAAGTGAAAAATGCTCAACTGCTGATCCTCGATCATCTGGATACAGCTTGTGCAACCCCATGGGCGAAAGAAAAACTATATCAAATTGTGAATTATCGTTATCAGGCTGAGCTGCCGACGGTTATAACAACCGTTTTAACGATTCAGGAAATTGATCCAAATATCCGAAGCCGTTTGATTGATTTCCAAATTTGTCAAATTGTTCAAATGTTCCAGGTTCCGATGTACAGTAAAAATCCGGGGATTGACATTTTGCCGAAGCGCACCAAACGAGCTGAAGGAAGCGGTTTCCGAAGGATAAAACCCTGATCAGAAAAAGGACAATAACGCATCAGTTGGCTTCGTTTTTAATCTGTAATTTCTTTCAGCATGGGAAGGTATCGTTTTTAATTCTGTGACATTATTTTTCTAATTCCCAAATGAAAACAGGTAAAATTCTTTTCAATTATTTGTATAATCAAGTTCCATGGATTCAGTAATCTGAAATTTGGGGAAGTAATTAAAAATTTAGAATGTTCGTTGTAATGTTGTTTTGGGGCAGAGCACAAAAACAACATTACAACTTGGTATTTTCCCCATATTTTGAATCACTGCCATCTCTTTGGAAAATTGAATAAATCCATATTTACGGAGAAGACTCTTGAAACTTCTGGAAGAACGAATTTTAAAAGATGGCCATGTTAAAGGCGGCAATATCCTAAAGGTGGATAGTTTTCTGAACCACCAGATCGACGTCAATTTATATGAAGAAATTGGTAAGGAAGTCTATCGCCTGTATAAAGATAGCGGTATTACAAAAATCTTGACGATAGAAGCATCCGGTATCGGATTGGCATGCGTTGTAGCAAAAGAATTCCAGGTGCCCGCTTTGTTTGCCAAAAAAAATCGGACAAAGAATATTGATGGAGAAGTTTATGCTGCTGCTGTTGAATCATATACGCATGGTATTACTTATACCATTATTGTTTCTAAAAAATTTCTAAATCCGGAAGACCGGGTTTTAATCATCGATGATTTTCTGGCGCGGGGCAATTCTTTGCTCGGACTGGTGGACATTGTTAAACAATCCGGTGCGGCATTGGTCGGTTGTGCAATTGCAATCGAGAAAGGTTTTGAAGAAGGCGGAGCCATTTTACGTGGAAAAGGCATTCGGGTTGAATCCCTCGCCATCATCGAATCCATGAGCGAGGGGAAAATTGTCTTTAAGAACCAGTCATAAATGATTTCCCGACAATTTTATTGATAATTCAATACAAAACAGGAAATTCACGGAATTCCTGCCTACTGTTTTTCTATGGAAAAGGTTACCTGAATGGCTGATCAAACAATCCTGATTTTAGATTTTGGTGGACAATACAAAGATTTAATTGCACGCCGGGTGCGTGAGTGCAGTGTTTATTCTGAGATATGTCCAGCCAATATCTCCCTCGAAAAAATTCAAAAAATAAAACCAATTGGCATCATCTTCACAGGCGGTCCTAAAAGTGTCTATGAATCCAATTCTCCCCAATGTGATCCGAAACTTTTTGAGCTGGGTATTCCAATTTTAGGTATCTGTTATGGCGCTCAATTGATGAGCTACATTTTCGGAGGAGTGGTTAAACCTTGCCAAACCAGCGAATATGGTCAGCGTGAAATCGTGATTGATCCGGAAAATCCGCTTTTTGATGGATTGGAAATAAATCAGACCGTGTTGATGAGTCATACGGATCAAATTGAGCGTCTTCCGGAAGGTTTTACCGGGATCGCTATGTCCGATTCCTGTAAATATGCTGCAATCGCACGACCTGAGAAGAGACTCTATGGCGTACAATTCCATCCTGAAGTGGAATTGTCCACGAATGGAATTAAGATAATCCAAAATTTTCTTTACCGAATTTGCGGCGCTGCAGGAGATTATTCTGTAGAAGATTATCTGAACAAACAAATTGCAGCCGTACGTGAACAAGTCGGATCGGAAAAAGTATTGCTGGGACTTTCGGGAGGAGTGGATTCGGCAGTTTGTGCTGCATTGCTGGCACGGGCTATTCCCGATCGATTGATCTGCATTTTAGTGGATCATGGATTAATGCGGAAGGATGAAGGCGATTCCGTCGAAAAGGCTTTCTCTAACATGGCGTTACGGTTCGTGCGTGTGGACGCATCAGATCGATTTTTGAAAAAATTGGAAGGTGTCACAGACCCGGAGAAAAAGCGGAAGATTATTGGCTCGGAGTTCGTGGATGTTTTTTATGAACAAGCGAAAAAATTCGGCGATGCCAAATTCCTGGCGCAGGGAACGATCTATCCGGATGTCATCGAAAGCGGGACCGGCAGTGCAGCTACGATTAAATCGCATCATAACGTTGGCGGATTGCCGAAAGAAATCGGGTTTGCTGGAATTATTGAGCCATTACGCGGCCTTTTCAAGGATGAAGTCAGGAAGCTGGGTATTCAGCTTGGATTGCCGGTCGAAATTGTCAATCGTCAGCCTTTCCCTGGCCCTGGTTTGGCAGTGCGTGTCATTGGTGAGATTACCCGTGCAAAATTGGATATTCTGCGTGAGGCTGATGCGATTTTTCGATATGAATTGGAATCAGCCGGTATTCGCGCTTCCCAATATTTCGCAGTTTTA
The DNA here is from genome assembly GCF_001192795.1 of Flexilinea flocculi. GTDB lineage: Bacteria > Chloroflexota > Anaerolineae > Anaerolineales > Anaerolineaceae > Flexilinea > Flexilinea flocculi. Next base: position 741,971 of record NZ_DF968181.1, read on the forward strand.
ACGAATTTGCGCTCAGTGGGTGTCATGGGAGACGGGCGGACGTATGATTACACCATTGCTCTGAGAGCCGTTCTTACCAGTGATTTTATGACTTGTGAATATGCTCCGATACCGCATGAGCTTCTTTCGAAAATATCGAGGCGTATTACAAATGAAGTAAAGGGAGTCAATCGGATTGTTTATGACATTACCGATAAACCGCCTGCTACGATTGAATGGGAATGATTTTCCGGAATTAACGATCTATCAGCAATCCTTCCCTTATTTCGAATTGCTGACGATTTATAATTGTGTTTGACTTTTTGAATAAAGGGAGAAAAATTGATGTTCTTATGGTTTTACGCTTTAAATAAAACTATAAGAACATCAAAGAATTTTTTTTGAATTATTGATTATTTGTAATGTGGTTGACTTTTCGAACAAAATAAGAACACCAAATCGTCATTCCTCCTCTCATTTCTAAATAAAGTTTTCGGATACATGAATGAAAAATTGGATTGATTTGCATATGCACAGCAATATCAGCTCGGACGGCAGTTATTCGCCGGACGCGCTGATGCAGATGTGCGTCTCTGCCGGATTGCGTTTTGTTGCGGTAACCGATCATAACTCGGTTCGTGGCGTAGAAGAAGCAAAGAAAATTGCAGCACGGCTTGACATCGAGTGTATTTCTGGTATCGAATTTGATTGCCAGCTTCACGGGATCAATCTGCATTTGTTAGGATATCGGGTCGATGAACAGTCTGACTCGCTGAAGACCATAGAACACGATGTCCTTCAAAAAGAGAAAAACGCTTCTCTGGTTTTAATTGAAAAAATCAAAGCTCTTGGTTTTCATTTGGATGAAGAAGCACTTTGGAGACTCGCAGTTGAGGATGTTATCACCGGTGAGATGCTGGCTGAAGTCATTTTGCAGGATCCTCAAAATTCTCAAATGGATATCCTGACGGAGTATCGGACAGGTGGAAGACGATCCGAAAATGCATTCCTCAATTTTTATTGGGATTTTTGTTCTCAGGGGAAACCGGCATATGTTCCGATCGACTATATCGATGCGGAAGCGCTGATTTCCGCCATCAAATCCATGGGAGGCATACCTGTTCTGGCACATCCGGGCGCGAATATTGGAACGGATGAGGCGCCGTTGCTGGAATTGATTGATTTTGGTCTGGAAGGGATTGAGGTCTACTCCAGTTATCATCGTGCGGACACCGTTTCATTTTACAGGCAGATTGCAGAAAAGTATCATCTTCTGCAAACAACGGGCAGCGATTTTCATGGCAAAATAAAACCATCAATTCATTTAGGTTCGATTTGCTGTCCTGAACCAGAGCTCATTTATGCCTCACTGAAAGAAAGATTTTAACGGTTGATTTCGTGCGGAGTGCAAAAACGACACAACAACAAGTTTTTTCGATTGATTCGAATAATCAGACCATATGCTGAATCGCTGATTTCTGAATTAGGGATTTTTCCTGAAATGCAATATAATATATAGGAATATTTGTGAAACAGAGAAATCGGTGCGATACCGATGCTGACCCGCAACTGTAATGGAGTAATCCAAGCCAGACCTCTGATTTGCAACGCCAGCTTATTCCCCGGGATTTGGGATTGCAGAACAGAAAACCCCGGGAGGGGATTTTTTGTTTAAGCGTAATCGTCATTCACGTCAAACAGACAAGTTATTCCCGATTGATTCAAATTGCTGCATGGATGGCTGGCAAATTCAATTTCAATTTTCGAGGAGTAAAATGAAAAAACGTATCATATTCGGAATTCTTCTTCCTGTATTTCTTTTCATAGTCCAATTCTCTGAAGTTTCATCACAGACAAATACTGAATCCAGGATCATAATGGATGATTTGGGTCGGGAAGTGGTAGTGAAAACTCCTATTCAATCCGTTGTTTCTTTGGCTGCTTCCAATACCGAAATTTTATGCGCGATCGGTCTATGTGACCGCATTGTCGGGGTCGATTATTCTTCGGATTATCCGGAGGAAATCAAAGAGGTTGAAAAAATAACGAATTTTGATATGTCGATTAACCTGGAAAAGATTCTCTCGTTAAACCCGGATTTTGTTCTGACTGCGGAATTGACATCCATGGATCAGATTCGATCAATCGAAGCACTTGGGATACCCGTCTATTACCTGCAGAATCCTGAAAGTATTGACGATTTACCGGCTCACATTGAAAAAGTGGGGAAAATTACCGGTCAAGTCGAGGAAGCGCAAATAGTAGCAAACGAATTGGACAAACGAATCAATGCAGTTGATGATCTGCTTGCTGATTGTGATGCTGGTAATCCATCGGTGTTTTATGAAATCGATTCGACAGATCCGATTAAACCCTGGACAACAAGCAGCGGAACATTTATTGATAATATGATCTCTAAGGCGGGAGGCACAAATGTCGCGGCGGATTTAGTCGGCTTGTATGTGCAGATCAGTCTGGAATATTTAATGATCAGTGATCCGGATTTCATAATACTTGGAGACAGCAAAGCCGGAATTACAGCTGATTCCGTGGCACAGCGAACGGGGTGGAACGAGTTGAAAGCGGTGCAGAACAACGCGGTATTTGAATTTAATGATGATCTGGGATCCCGACCAGGTCCCAGACTGGTTGATGGTTTGGAACAGCTTGCAAAAATCCTTCATCCCGAATGTTTTTCAAAATGAGATCATTTGCCGCAAGCAACCATGACAAAGGCAGTCGAGCCAGAATATTAGGGTTTTCCCTGGCTGTTTTCTTATTGTCTGGTTTTATTATCAGCGTTTTTATCGGGAGTGTGTCTTTTCAATTCGGAGATATTCTGCGGGTTATTCAGTTAAAACTATTCGGCGACGAGATCCCCAGTAATTTGGCTTCTTTGGAAAAAATTTTATTCTCATTGCGGATTCCACGGACATTGCTCATGACATTTATCGGAGCAGCGTTGGCGTGCAGCGGAGCATCTTACCAGGGTTTGTTTCGGAATCCATTGGCTGATCCCTTCCTTATTGGGGTTTCATCCGGAGCCAGTCTGGGCGCCGTAATTTCCATGTCCGTTCATTGGACATATTTTCGCATTGGTTTATGGATGACTCCAATTCTCTCATTCCTTTTTGCGTTGATCACCGTTTTTATAGTGTTTTATCTGGGTCGGATTGGCGGATCCTTAAATACTTCCGGTCTGATTTTATCCGGTGTGGCAGTGAATGCTTTTGCTTCTGCAATCACCTATTCCTGGATTCTGATTTCCAGCAATGAAGTTCGACATTCTTTATCCTGGATGTTAGGTGGAATTTATCAGAGTGGTTGGGAATCTTTAATGATTGTAATTCCGATTATGGTGATTGGAATGGCAGGACAATGGAGTTTAGCGTATCCGCTAAATATCCTTCAATTTGGCGATGAGCAGGCGTCTCAGCTTGGTGTTAACGTTCATCAAATTCGAAGAAGGATTATCTTTTTTTCGACACTGACGACTGCCGCGGCAATTTCTTTCTCAGGCATAATCGGATTTGTCGGACTTATCGTTCCACATACGATTCGTCTGGTATGCGGATCGGATTATCGTAGGTTGATTCCGCTCTCAATTCTTGGAGGAGCTTTTTTCTTGTTAACGGCAGATGTAATCTCCCGCTGGATTATTGCGCCGCAGGAGCTACCGGTGGGAATCATTACAGCCATTACTGGAGCGCCATTCTTCCTTTGGCTTCTGCAGCGCTCGAAACACAAGGATGTTTTGTAATGCTTGAAATAAAGAATGTTTCGATTCGTTATCTGTCGCACCTGGTCGTTCAGGATGTTTCGCTGAATTTAGTTCCTGGAAAAATAATGGCGCTGATTGGTCCTAACGGCTCCGGCAAGACGACGTTGATCCGGGGAGTAACCGGCGTCATTCCATTGGCCGCTGGAAGCATTGAATTTTCCGGGGAGGATTTAACTCCTCTTAGTGAATCCGCCAGAGCAAAGATTATCTCGGTTGTCCCACAAATATTACGACTTCCAGCCGGATTCACTGTTTTTGACACAGTCGCTTTTGGAAGAACCCCACATATTGATTGGCTTGGAAGATTAACAGAAAAAGATCATCATCTTATCGAGACAGCGATTCAGAATACTTCTGTCGGCAGTTTTCGAGATAGTGATGTGCAAAATCTCTCTGGTGGTGAGCAGCAAAGGGTTATTCTTGCAAGGGCTTTGGCTCAAAATACGCCGGTGATGATCCTGGATGAACCCACATCGCATCTGGATCTGACGTATCAGGTAGGTCTTCTTACTACGATTCAGCGCCTTTGCCGGGAGAATAAAATTGCTATGCTGGTTGTGCTGCATGATTTGAATCTTGCTGCACGATTTGCGGATGAAATCGCAATTTTAGATCATGGAAAGATTGCCATCAGTGGCTTTCCGCAGGAAGTTTTAACAGAGGAAAATTTGTCCGCTGTCTATCATTTGCCGATGCGGATTCTTTGGCCAAATGATAACAGTTACCCGGTAATCATTCCAAAATAATGTTACCTTCGTCAGCATTTCAATTTTCCATCAGTAATTTGAAATTTGACATAGCCTTTTGAGAAAAGAATGGAATTTGTTTGATGTATTGTCTTTGCGCTGTGCGAAAAAACAATACATCAAACAAATCATATTTCTCTTTTTTCCAGTTGCTGATTTTCCATAGTCAAAGAAAAAAGGCAGCACTTCTGATGATGACGGGGATTCTTTATGGTTCTTTTTATTTTTGTGACACGCGCAAAATAATCAGAAGATCAGATAATTCTTTTCATATTTCGAAGTACTGATATTTCAAATCGCTGCCTTCAAATGCGATATACTTTTTTTTATGAAAATTAGAGCTTTATTTTTTGATTTGGATGAAACTTTATATCCGTTTGGAAATAAGGTTGTTTATGTTTTAGGCGAAAGAATGAATCATTTCATTTCCGAAAAATTAAATATTTCGGAGAGTGAAGTAAAAGGATTTCGAGATCGACTCTATCGAACGTATGGAACAACAGCCAAAGGACTTGTTGTGGAATACGGTGTTGATTTAATCGACTTCCTGAAATACAGCCATGATATTGATATATCCGGTTTCATTTCACCTAAGCCGGAATTAAGACAGATTCTCAACCAGATTCCACTGCGAAAGTATATTCTCACTAACGCTGATCGGTTTCATGCAACTCGTGTATTGAAAAATCTATCGATTTTTGATTGTTTCGATGGGATTATTGATGTATTGGATGTTTTTCCGGATTGCAAGCCCAGTCCGAAGGCTTTTGAGAAAGCGCTTTGGATGACAGGTATTCAATCTGCATCGGATTGTATCTTTTTTGATGATTTCCCGCAAAATGTGGATGTTGCCCACGAGATGGGATTTTATGCTATTCAAGTCGGCGACAGAACTCCGGCAAAATTTGCCGATTCACGGATTGACCGCATTGAAGATATGATTCATTTGGATCTGTTTAAAGAATTCGTATTGTGAATCTGAAAATTGTTTTCGGTTTATTTATATTGATAGCATTTGTAGTGTCATATAATCTGGGATTGATTGCTATCTCAAGAAAAATGAAGAACCGGAAGAATCTCTTGAATATATTCGGGAAAATTAAGAAAATAAATTCTTACGAATTTTGGATGACTGATTCTGAGAAATATCAACAACTCTCCGATAAAATGCGCGGAATTGAAAAGGAAAATGGACAGGAGGACGAAGAATGACACAACGTGTGATTCGAATCATTGCGATCGTTGTTATTTTTATCTGTTGTTTTGTGATGGGCTTTTGCAGCGGTTTTATTGTGGAGCGATTCCCCGATTTGGTCACGAAGATTCAAAGTTATCGGGATTACACGGGAACTGCTGAGTTTTTGACGAAGGTTGCGACGCCTTATGCAGAGACCGAGGTCGATCAAAATGATTTATTTAAACCTTTTTGGGAAGCATGGAATCTGGTTCTTACCTATTATGTAGATCAACCATTGGATGCAAATAGCTTAATGGAGGGAGCTATTCGTGGAATGCTGGAATCTTTGGGAGATCCGCATACCCGATATTCCGATCCGGAAAGCTATCAGAAGGAGGTTGAATACATGTCCGGAGAGGAATATGAAGGCATCGGTGCCTGGGTTGATGTCACGGGTGAATTTGTCGAAATCTCTTCTCCGATGATCGGTTCTCCGGCAGAAAAAGCGGGTTTGAAGCCGCATGATCTTGTTATCGCCATCAATGGAGAAGATATGACCGGGATAGATCCCAGCGATGCGTTGCAAAAAATATTAGGACCAAAGGGAACTACAGTGACACTGACGATCCGAAGGGAAGGTGTCGATCCTTTTGATGTGACAATTGCAAGAGAAGCCATTATTACGCCGATGGTGATTTCAAAAATGCTTGAGGAAAATATTGCGTATGTTCAGTTGACGCAATTTGGCGATCTCACCGTAGAAGAGCTACGTCAGGCATTAGATGATTTGATTCCGAAGAACCCCAAAGGATTGATATTGGATTTACGGAATAACGGCGGTGGTTTTGTCAATACCTGTGTTGATGTTGCGTCTGAATTTTTACCGGAAAAGAAAAAAGTATTAACTGAGAAAGATGGCGATGGTAAGGAAACGGATTATATGACGCAGTCGTATGGCGGTCGTGCGTTGGATATTCCGATGGTTGTATTAGGAAACGAAGGAACAGCTTCGGCTTCAGAAATTTTAATTGGAGCGCTTCAGTATTATGAGCGCGCTGTTTTTATCGGAGTGAAAACCTATGGTAAGGGTTCAATGCAGATTCAACCGAAGTTATCCAATGGCGGGGCTGTTTCTGTTACCATTGCAAAATGGTATACACCTGGGGGTGAGTTGATTGACGGCGTTGGAATTGAACCCGATATTCCTGTCGAGATTACTGATGCTGATATCGAAAACGGAATTGATACGCAATTGGATCAAGCGATTGAGTATCTACTGAAAAATGACAAAACGGAAAGTCTGTAGCCTGAATAAATAATCAAATATCGCAATTCGAAATATGGGAAGGATGATTTGTCAGCAATTCGAGATTCGGACCGATCTGTATTTCGAATTGCTGATGTCATAAACAGATTCGATTTTTCATCAAATATGTACACAAAACGGTATAATAAGGCGTCAATGATTTGTAATATAGGAATGATGAAAAATTGTTGCGTGGTTTTTCCATCGAGCGTATAAATGACGTAACATCCATCTTTCTTTCTTTTTTTATAAGGGTTTTCCGAAAAAGTGATAAAAATCAGCAAAAAATCGAGTTTATTATCCTCGCAAAGCAAAAAAAATGTATTAAATCTGTTAAAACGTTTGACAATAGCAATTTATTGAGAGTATAATCAAAAATTGCGAATATTATTAATTGGAGATCGGTAAATAAAATATGGAACAATCTGTATCACCTGAAGAAAAAAAAGATTTTGAAGAAAACATTGAAGAGGTGAATGAAGTTATTAATTCTTTTGACGAAGAATCAGAAACTTCTGATGAGGCTGTTGAAGACGGCAAAAATGGCGGAGTGAAGATTAAAGAACAGTTCACTGGAAAGGTTCTGAAGTTAAGCCTCGCCGGTGCATTAATTGATATTGGAAAAGAAATTCCCGCTGTCATTCATATTTCTCAGATTCCTCGTCCTGAGGGAAAAGAGAGTTCAAACAACATTCATGAATTTCTTGAAGTTGGCCAGGAAGTCAATGTTTGGGTGAAAAAAGTCAAAGACGGCCGTATTGAGCTGACAATGATCAAACCCCTTGATTTGGAATGGCGTGAAATTAAGAAAGACATGGTTGTAAAGGGAACTGTCGTCCGAATGGAGAAATTTGGCGTTTTTGTCGAAATTGGTGCAGAACGCCCTGGTTTAGTCCATATCAGTGAAATGGCACACAGCTATGTTCGTCAGCCATCAGATCTCCTCAAAGAAGGTGATGAGATTGAAGCTCAAATACTGGAAGTAAATCGACGTAAGAAACAGATCAAACTCAGTATGAAGGCATTACAACCGGAACCGGAAGTCAAAGAAAAAGAAGAAACGATTCAACCAGTTCCTGCCCGACCGACCAGTGCACGAGCGCAGCAGCTCAAAGAAGGAAAAGTTGCAGAACAGGGTGACAAAGCTCCTCGCCGCCAAAAGAAAAGCAATAAAAAACGCGAAGAAATAAACAGTGAAGGAATTTCTTTCAGCTTCAGCGATGAAACTACTACAGAAGCCGAACCGACCGCGATGGAAATTGCTATCCGTGAAGCGATGGAAAAAGCCAAAGCCAGAAATAAATCTGAAAACAAGAAAAAAGGCAGTATCTCCCAGGAACAACAAGATCTTCTTGCAAGGACATTAAACAACAAAGCATAAAAAGATTGGATTCTCTCAAAGAAAACCATCTCCAAATAAAACACCGACTTATGCCGGTGTTTTTGTTTAAAACGAAAGTTTTTTTGTTATTTACGATTTATTCAAATCGCTGAAATTACTGTGGAAATAATGATTCAATCGAAAATGATTTATAATTTCCTGAAAATTACCATTCAGCGGATTGATATTATGTCTTACGATCGAATTGTCATTAAAATTGGAACATCAACAATAACAAACGGATCATCGAATGTGGATATGCCCAAATTGATTGATCTAACGCGCCAGATCAGTTGGATGATGCATCGTGGTATTCAGGTTACATTGGTATCCTCCGGCGCAGTAGCAGCCGGACGAGAAATACTGAATTTTCCGCATCTTTCAAAACATATACCAGGCAAACAGATGTTGTCCGCAATTGGTCAGCCACGATTAATGTCAATCTACATGGAATTGTTTCGCATGTATGGTATTGTTGTTTCTCAGATTTTACTGACACGTAGTGATTTTACTAATCGAAAAAGTTACCTGAACGCACGAAATACATTGGATGGATTACTGAGTCAAAACGTACTTCCGGTCATCAATGAAAATGACACCATTGCTACAGATGAAATCCGTCTCGGAGACAATGATACAATGTCCGCTTTCGTATCCGGATTGATCGGAGCTGATTTGCTCGTTTTATTGACAGATCAGGATGGTTTGTTTGATTCAAATCCTGAGACGGACGCTAAAGCCAAAGTGATCAAAACAATTGATTCAGTTGAAATCCCTCCTGCAGTATGGGAAGCAGCCGGGGGCTCTGCAAGCGGGTTGGGAACTGGCGGAATGATCACAAAAGTCCGGGCAGCGGATATTGCCAGGAGAATGGGTACTTCCATTATGATTGCCAATGGAAAAGTTCCGGATATTCTGATTCGAATTGCTGCAGGGGAACGATTTGGTACGGTTTTCCGTCCGACCAATACCGTGTTGGAAAGCAAAAAGAGATTTTTACTGACCGGATTTCGCTCCAATAATGCATCCATCCGCGTAGATAACGGCGCGGTCAAAGCAATTCTCTCGGGGAAAAGTCTGCTTCCAGCCGGAATCAAAGAAGTTACCGGAGAATTTGATCGCGGCGATACTGTACGTATGATTGGACCGGATGGACACGAATTCGCTGTCGGTATGGTAAATTATGCATCAAATGATCTTCAAAAAATTATCGGATTAAAAGCAAATGAAATTGAAGGGACTCTTGGGTATACCTTTGCGGATGAGGTCATACACCATGATTTCATGATTGTAGATCAATGATTCAATAATTAAAAATTTTATTAACCCATTGGAGAAAAAAGAGAAAATTCGTTGTGCTGTTTTTACTCGGAGCAAAAAAACAATACAACGACAATAGTTTGTTCTATATTAAGAATTGCTTGTTCTTGAAAAAAATTCGCATAATATTTTCATCCAAAATATACGGATGGCGATTGATAGTATCGTGATGTTTACAGCATTTCGATTTGGAGAAAGGATCGGAGCAGAATAATGATCGATTTGAATCTGATGGGGAAAAAAGCCCGAGAGGCTTCCTATATACTGTCCGGTATTCAGACTGAGAAAAAAAATCTTTTCTTAAACAAACTGGCTGAAACGCTGGAAATGAGAATGTCGGAAATTCTATCTGAAAATGCAGAGGATGTTTCAGCATCAAAAAATGTGTTGACGCCTGCAATGGTGGATCGTTTGACATTAACTGCAGATAGAATTCACGGGATCATTCGTGATGTGCTTAACGTTTCCAGGTTATCCGATCCAGTAGGAGAGATTTTCAGCCCTATGGAACACAAAGAAGGACTGAAAATTTGTAAAAAACGCGTTCCGATCGGGGTGATTGCAGTCATCTATGAATCGCGGCCAAATGTCACCATCGATTCTGCCTGTCTGATGATTAAATCCGGGAATGCTTCGATTCTTCGTGGCGGCAAAGAGACGATCCGGACAAATTCAGTCCTTATCGCCTGTGTCAGAGATGCTTTGGATCAAAGCGGAATTCCGGCAGATGCCGTCCAATTTATTGATACACCGGACAGAAACATCATGATGGAATTGCTGCAGATGGATGAATCTATTGACATGTTGATTCCTCGCGGCGGAGCCGGACTGCATGATTTCTGCAGAAAAAACAGTCGAATTCCGGTGATCACAGGTGGTATAGGGATTTGTCATTTATTTGTTGATAAAACTGCAGATCAAGAAAAATCGATCCGAGTAATTCAAAATGCAAAAGTCCAGCGTCCGACTGTCTGCAATGCCATCGAAACAATACTGGTGGATCAATCGATTGCTTCTGATTTTATTCCTAAAGTATGCTCTGTGTTATCTTTAAGCGGTGTCCGATTTAAAGTAGATCAGACGGCGTATGAGATACTCAATGAAACTAAAAATCCAAATCTAATGTATGATCTGGCTGAAAAGAACGATTTTGATACAGAATGGCTTTCGCTGATTCTGGGAATAAAAGTTGTTTGCAATGTGGATGAAGCGATCCAGCATATTCAGCTTCATAGCACAAAACACTCCGATGGAATTTTGACAGAGAATGCTGAGAATGCGCAAAAATTTATTGAAAAAGTAAACTCAGCCTGTGTTTATGTGAATGCTAGTACTCGCTTTACCGATGGCGCAGAGCTGGGTCTGGGCGCTGAAATTGCTATTTCAACCCAGCCGCTTCATGCCAGAGGACCTATGGCGCTGCAGGAATTAACTACTTATAAATGGATCATTCAGGGAGATTACCATTTTCGGAAATAAGATCGAAATTGCTGTTGGGAATTCAATATTTCAACCATAAATAACAAGGGAGTTCTCAATAGATGATGTAGCAGTAATTCCTATGAAAATTGAATTCAATTTTCATTATCGGATGTGTAATTTCTTTCATCTGCTGTTCGAAATATTGGTTGATCTGTCATTGCGAGGAGGGCATCAGCCCGACGAAGCAATCTCTTTCCGGATGGCACTCTGCCCAACATGTGGCGGGGAGATTGCCACGCAATGACAGGTTCCTTATAGCAACTCCTATAAAAATAGAATTCAATTTTCATTATCAGATGTGTAATTTCTTTCATCTGCTGTTCAAAATATGAAAAGTCAATCCATTTTTCGAATGACTGTGATGCATGACATTCGTATGGCTCCCTAGTTTTTATAAGTTTCCTATGCAGGACTGTTGATCAAGTTGTGTCTGTGATTATTGGAGAAACATCGCGTCTCCGAAGGAAAAGAAACGATATTGAAGGTCAATTGCCTGTCGATAAAGCGACAGAATTGTCTCTCTTCCTGCGAATGCGCTGACCATCATAATTAATGTGGATTTTGGCAGATGGAAATTCGTAATCATCGCATCAACTGCTTTAAATTGATATCCGGGAAGAATATAGATTCCCGTATCTCCTGAAATCGGGATCACACACGCATCAGATCCTGCATTTTTTGCTGCCAGCGCTGCGCTTTCCAGGGTTCTTGCACTGGTTGTGCCGACGGCGATTACACGATGCCCTGCTTTCTTTGTCTGCACAATCAATTCGGCAGTTTCAGGCGAGAGCTCACACCATTCTTGATGGATTTTGTGTTGCTCCGGATCATCCTCAGTAACTGGCTGAAAAGTATCCAAACCGACATGAAGTGTGACATACGTGAATCGGACACCTTTTTCTTGGATTTTTTCAATCAGCGATTCAGTGAAATGCAATCCTGCTGTTGGCGCAGCCGCTGAGCCCGTTTCATGCGCATAGACAGTCTGATATCTTTCTGGATTGTCCAATCTCGAATGAATATACGGAGGAAGCGGCATTTGCCCGTTTTTTTTCATAAAATCATCGATGGATCCGCTGAAGTGAATCAATCTGCGGGATCCCTCGTAACATTCCACGATCTCTGCCTGGATTTCGTCTGAAAGGATCAGTTTTTTCCCTTGGGTAACTTTTTTACCGCCAACAAGTGCTTCCCAATTTTGTTCTCCAAGCCGGCGGAGAAGTAAAACTTCGACCAAGCCACCGGTGCCGTCTTTACGGGCATAAATTCTGGCGGGTAAAACGCGGGTTTGATTCAGTACCAGCAAATCGCCAGGATAAAGAAAATCAGACAAGTTATAGAAATGGCTATGATCAATTTTTCCTGTTTTTCGATCATATACAAAAAGTCTGGAAGAATCCCTGGGTTCCAATGGCGTCTGTGCAATTCTTTCCAGTGGAAGTTCATAGTCAAAATCGGTTGTTTTCATGCTTCAATCTTTCAAGTTGAGAAATGTGCCAGAAATTCGAAATTTTGGAAAGCCAAAAAAAGCGAGAAAATTCGTTGCAATGTTGTCTTTGCGCTTTGCACAATGGCAACAAAAAAGTGAATAATACTTCAATATTTCGAATCACTGCAAAACAATAGGTAATTGTATTCCAAAAAAACAAATTGCCTTTTATCTGATGAAAAAAACAGTAAATCGAAATATTGACTCATTGGTGGGATAAAGAGGAAAAACATGTGAATATGATGTGTTTGTGCGAATTGGAAACACATCATATTCACATGGAATACTTGATTGATTTGATTAGGAGGTCTCTATTTCGAATACCTGATGAAAGGTCCGTAACGCAAATTTTGGAAAAGATTTTTTGCAGAAAACAAGGAGGTTTCGAAACATCTTAGATCTATCAGCAAATTGGTATGCAGAAGAAACGAGGTTTTCCCATTTTTCCGAATCAGAAGAGGTTGGGCTGTTTCGGTTCATTACTGTTCTCGCCATTTTCCGGATAGGGAACATTCAAGTGATCGTAAGCTTTTCGTGTTGCCAATCTTCCCTGTGGTGTTCTGTCAATCAGACCCAGCTGAAGCAGGTATGGTTCGACAACTTCCATGATGGTATCGGATTCTTCACTGATGGAAGCTGCAATGGTGCCCAAACCTACCGGGCCCCCATGGTATTTTTCGATGATCGTTGCAAGAACACGGCGATCCACATCATCCAGTCCGGCTTTATCGATACTGAGTAATTCCAAGGCATCAACAGATACAGTCTGATTGATTTCGCCATCGGCTCTTACTTGTGCAAAGTCTCTGACGCGGCGCAGTAATCGCAGCCCGATACGAGGCGTTCCCCTGGAGCGGATGGCAATTTCGCGTATACCATTTTCATCCGCACGGATATTTAATTTAATGGAAGCATTTTTGATGATTTTTTCCATGGACTGCAAATCGTAATAATTGAGGCGATAGACGGCTCCAAACCGTGCTCTCAGTGGTGAACTGACCAGAGATAGTCTTGTGGTAGCCCCTATGATGGTGAAGTGAGGGAGTTTTAAGCGGATCGAACGAGCTGAAGGTCCTTTACCGACCATGATATCCAGAACTGAATCTTCCATGGCAGGATATAGTATCTCTTCAATTGCCCGGTTCAGACGGTGGATTTCATCAATAAATAAGATGTCACCTTCATGCAAATTGGAGAGAATTGCAGCTAAATCTCCGGCGCGTTCTACTGCAGGACCGGCAGTGATCTTGATGTTAACGTTCATCTCATTCGCCATCACGTGTGCCAACGTGGTTTTTCCAAGACCCGGTGGACCATAAAAAAGAACATGATCCAGCGGTTCTTTTCGCTGTCGGGCAGCGGTTAATAAGATGGAAAGGTTTTCACGTACCTGATCTTGCCCGGTTACTTCTTCCAACAGACGCGGTCTGAGAGCAATATCAATCCGGTCATCGGAAGAAATTATTCCAGGATTGCTTAATCGTTCATTATCCATGAGTATAATTATAACAGTGAAGCCTCGACGATCTGACCCGGCGATCAACGATTCGATATATGGAAAAAAAGGAATTGTTGTTGTGTTTTTACGTCAGGCGTAAAAACACAACAACATTACATTTTCTCTCTATTCGAAAAGCGTATCCATATTTCAAATTGCTGCGTTGCGATACGAAATACGGGAAGGATAATTTATGATTGAATTTTAATACGGAGTAATAAAAATCGTAAATTTCCTCAATTGATTCGAAAGGCTGGTCTGATTTTCGTATATCCGGAATTGAAGTAGATGAAGGAAAAACCTCATGTTTGGATACAATATCGCAAAACATCCTGTATTAGATCAGAAAATGATCTGTCTATGGTCTGAAGAAGATCATTATCGCAGATCCGAAGCAAAGCTGCTTCCAGGCTTTGGTTCGAATTTGTGCAGTTTTATTGTAGATGGACTGGAATACCTGCATCAGGCACCGATGCCGGTTATCGGAACGAAATTTTTTGGTACGCCAATTCTTTATCCATTTCCGAACAGGGTTCGCAATTGCCGCTTCACATTTGATGGTGTTGAATATCATCTTCCTGATAATGATGGTGGACGATCTTTACATTGTCTGGTTGCTGACACACCGTTTGATTATGAGATTCCAGTTGTAAAAGACGACAGTATTTCTGTTGCGACGCATTTACAAATTCTTCCTGGACATCCGGTTTTTCAGCAATTTCCCATTGCCAACCGGTTGGATTTGATCTACACATTAAAAAATGACAGCATTGAAATCATCGTGAAAATCACCAATTTGGATGAAGAAAAAAGATTTCCTTTTGGCTTTGGGATTCATCCCTATTTTAATATTTTTGGATCCAAGGCTGATACGTTATTGCATGTTCCGGCAAAAAAATGGATGGAAGCAATCAGTCTGCTGCCCACAGGTAATCTGATTGATATGGAGAAATCACCGGCAGATCTAAGCATTCCGACGCCAATTAAAGGACTGACGCTGGACGAAGTGTGGTATGGCATGGATCCGAAAAAACCTCAATCCATAATCTATCAAACGATTAATCGGAAACTGGTATTAAAAGCTTCTGATATTTTTACCCATAGCGTAACGTATACCCCTCTCCTGGAGCCATTTGTTTGTGTGGAGAATCAAACCAATTCAACAGACTGCCACAATCTGTATTCCCGCGGTTTTGAGAAAGAATCTCATCTGTTAATCTTAAATCCGGGAGAAAGCATCAGCGGTACACTGCAATTTTCCGTTGAAAAATTGTCGTAGATTTGCAGTTGATACGCAATTTAAGTATCAACTTCTTTTTGAATCAAATGGGAAAAACTGGTTGTAGTGATATTTTTCGCTTCGCAAAAAATATCACTACAACAAAGAATCCTCCCCATATTTCGAATTGCTGAAAAAACTTTGTTACAATTATCTATGTATAAAAAAAATTTCTCGATCAATGAGAAATGGGATTGATACGGAAATTTGAAATCGGAATAGCGAAACAACAAAAATTCTTGATTGATTCGAAATTCCAATTTAAATTTCGGATCGCTGCGGAAAGAAAGATCCATTCGAATTTACGAGTGAAAAAACATAGTCAGTTGGAAACAGCGAATTAAAAAGTGTTCAGATGTTGATAGAAAGCGACTTAATAAGACTTTTCTGAACATGCAAATCGGAGGTTTGATGTTAAAGAAAAAAGACAAACTCAATGCATCCGGATTAGGAGCCACGTATGGAATTGATCCGGAAGCGCTTGATTTTTCGAATGATACCTGGTCGTGGAAAGGTGATATCCCCAATTATCCGATCCAGTCAGATGGTTTTTCATATGATGTGATTGATAAAGATGGAAATGACAAAACGGCACTTTCTCTTGGCATTTTAGGTATGATCATCATCCTCTTTAATGTAAAGAGTCCAAAAATAAAAGAAGAAGATATTCTGCCTATTTTTACTCAGGTAGCTGCAACGCGAAATTGGCACAAACTTTCCAATAAAGAAATTAATTTCTTGAGTAAAACTGCAATTTCGAAGCTGGTAAATACCGAAACAAGCAGCGATGTATTTGATTTAGCCTCTTATGCTCCGCTGGAAGTGAAACGGGCATTATTAAAGAAATTATTTGTTGCAGCCAGATTCCGGTTGAAACCGGAATATCGAGAGGAAGCGGAACGCCGAATTGTTGAAGATATCGTTCCCTTGATTTTTTCCAATCCGGAGTATGAATTGGCTTTGCTGACCGGATTGATTGTCAAACCCAAAGGGGGAGATTCCATACTTCCTCAGAAAGAAGTAGTTTCTGGAGAAGAGCCAGATGAAATAGATCGTGAACCTATCGATTCGGAGCCTGAGCCAATTGAGCAGAACGCGGAGGAAGCTTTACAAAATCATCTCGAAACTTTGCGTCGAGAAGTTCCAAATCCAATCGATCTGAATGCAGAACCGCATGAATCCTCCGGTTATGTTCCTTTTTCAGACATGGAAAAAGAACAACTGCAGCAGGCTTCACAGCCGCCTGTTAGTCAACCATCCATGTCGCAACCTGGTGCAACGTATAACGGACAAAACCAGCAGGAACAAAGAACATTTTCAACCGATTATGAAAATGCAGCTAAGATCATACCACAGGCGCAAATCTTTCAATCGAATGAACCAATAAGACCTGATACGGCTGAACCGAAGCCATTTGGTTTTGATTCACTTCCTTATCAACCGCAGAATGTTCCGGCAAACCAACCTCGAGCTCAGGTTCCGCCACCTAACTTGCAGGATATACCAAAACCTCCTCTACCGACAAATATCCAAAGCAATTATCCGGTTCCCCCGGCTCCGGCGGTGCCTGAATATTTTCGTCCTGCTCAACCGCCTCAGCCCATGTATCCGGCGCCAGGGTATCCATATCCGGGTCAGCCAGTACCTCCGGTTGATCCATACAGATACCTGTCACAGCAGCCGGGTTATTCAGGACAACAGAATCTGAACGGGGGATTTTATGGTAACAATCCTCAGATTCCGCCGCAATATCCACCGGCAGGCTTTCCACCGTCACACGGAGATCAATCCAGTCAAACTCCGCCTCCGATTGAGCAGACACAACCGCGAAATCCAAAAAAATCATAAATAACGATGTTATGTAGATTAAAAGTCCCAT
This sequence comes from Flexilinea flocculi, assembly GCF_001192795.1. GTDB lineage: Bacteria > Chloroflexota > Anaerolineae > Anaerolineales > Anaerolineaceae > Flexilinea > Flexilinea flocculi. The sequence goes on from NZ_DF968181.1 coordinate 759,288, forward strand.
TTGCACGTTTTCAGCAGGATGGGGCTTTTTAAAATATAAAGGATTGCAAGCATATGAAGAAATGGATCGGTCTGACTTTTTCTGGAATTTTCTTCATAATTCTTGTTTTTTCATGGTTTTTATTCTCAAAATACATACGCCCGAATCATTATCAGCTCCTGCGTCCTTACACATTCCGAAGCGGAGCTGCATTGGTGACCACAGAATACCGCCCAGGGAAAAATGGATCGCTGCAGATTTTCATTCCTGCGGGTGAAGCAATACTTGGCAAAGAGCCTTATCAGACAACCGAATATATAGAATCATTTTGGATCGATCAGAAACCGGTCACGATCCATGAATACAAGGAATGCTTTTCCCAGGGCGCCTGCCGCTGGCCGCATTATCACGATGATTATTCGAAATACTTTCAAAAAAGTATCTACCAATGGCTGCCGGTTACTTTTGTAAGCTGGCTCGAAGCAGAAGAATATTGTGAACAGGCTGGAGGTCATCTTCCTACGGAAGCCCAATGGGAAAAAGCTGCTCGCGGTCCAGATGGGCTTGTTTTATTGTGGGAAGGGGAGAATCAAGATTATCAGATGGCAAATCTGGATAATTTTTATTCTTTTTTAACTCCTGCCGGATGGCTTCCCAAAGGAGCCGGACCTTATGGGCTTTTAGATACTGCCGGAAATGTACGCGAATGGGTAATTGACGCATGGATAACAGACCAATCGCCTGTTCAATCCGGTCATTGGACAGAAATCATTCGTAATCGCAGCGAGAACATATCACGAATTCTCAAGGGTGGAAGTTATCTGGATGATGTCGCTCATGTCCGGTTTAATTATCGTGATTCACATGAGGCAAATTCGCCAGGTATCAACCGTGGTTTTCGTTGTGCCTATGAGTATTAATGCAAGCATCAATGTTTCGAATTGCTCATTTGTGATGTTAACCTCAGCAAATTCTGGGAAGCAATTCACCCGGAAGAGGGTCGAGTATTCGATGCGTACCTAAATTGGTTTGCAGCAAGACGATTGGTGAATGGTTCGGAAAAACGCGGCCGATGATGGCTGCATTCTCTCCGTATTTGGATCTACGAATTGCCAGTAGTACGTCTTGTTTGATTTCATCCGGGACAATGATGATCATTTTGCCTTCATTGGCAGTTGTATATGGATCAAAACCCAGCATTTCACAAACTGCATTCACTTCTTTTGAAATTGGAATCGATTTTTCATCCAATTCAATTCCCACCTGACTTTGATTTGCTATTTCATTGAGCGTTGTGCTTAAGCCGCCTCGTGTCGGATCCCGTAAAACATGAACGGAACGCGCGAATGGCTGTAAATTTCTGACAATCTCATTCAATGGAGCCGCATCCGATGAAATATCGGCCCGTATTCCTAATTCGCCGCGCGCGCACAAGACTGCCATGCCGTGATCTCCGATGGTTCCACTTAAAATGACAGCATCCCCCGGCGCGGCTTTTTCTCCCCCTGGTTGAAAATTTTCCGCGATATAACCAATTCCGGTGGTGTTGATAAAAATTCCATCCCCTTTTCCACGTTCGACTACTTTTGTGTCTCCTGTGACGATTTCTACCTGAGCCTCTTCAGCACTTTTTTTCATCGATTCCAGGATTTGTTCCAAAACCGCAATAGGTAGACCTTCTTCCAGAATGAAAGCTGCAGAAAGCCATTTGGGGGTTGCACCGGCAGTCAAAAGATCATTCACTGTCCCGCAAACGGCTAATCTGCCGATGTCACCGCCTGGAAAAAAGAGTGGCGTGACGATATGGGAGTCGGTTGTCACGGCAATTCTGTGAATATTATCCGGTATTGCTAAATTTGCCGCATCATTTTTTTGCTGCAAACCATCGCTGTGAAAGTATTTGAGGAATACACGCTGGATCAGCTCTGCGGTCATGGCTCCGCCGCTGCCATGACCAAGCATGATTGCTTCGTGATGAGAAAACGGCAGGGGACATGAAAAACCTTCCGATAGACTATGTCCGGTCATGAATTATCTCCGATATTTATAATAAGCTGAACAGGCTCCTTCAGAAGAAACCATGGTCGCACCCAGCGGATGCTGCGGTGTGCATTCGCGTTGGAATGCTTTGCAATCCGCAGGTTTTTTTAATCCCTGCAAAATCAAGCCGGCAATACATTGTTCGGATTCTTTTGATTGAATTTCAGCTACATGGAACCGTTCTTCAGCGTCAAATTCTTGAAATTCAGAACGCAGTCTCCAACCGCTCATCGGGATCATGCCAATTCCCCGCCAGTTACGGTCACAGGGTTCAAACAGGATATCCAGCATTTTTTGAGCTTCGATATTTCCTTTTTCACTGACACTGCGGCTGTAAGCATTTTTCACACCCCAGGAATTTGTCTCCAGCATGGAAATTGTTTCAAAAATTCCTGCCAAAAGGTCTACCGGTTCAAATCCGGTGACGCTGATTGGGACATGATAACGATTACTGATCGGCACATATTCTTCAATGCCCATCACGGAACAGACATGACCTGCAGCCAGAAATCCCTGAACTCGATTGTTCGGTGAAGAAAGAATGAGTTCCATCGCCGGTGGTACTCTTACCTGTGAGACAAGGACAGAATAATTTTGGATTCCCAACCGCTTGGCTTGAAGTATGCTGATTCCATTGGCTGGAGCTGTTGTTTCAAATCCAATCCCAAAAAAAACAACCTCTCTACTTGGATTCTCTCTGGCAATCTGCAATGCATCCAGTGCTGAATAGACGACACGAATATCCCCTCCTGCAGCACGGACTGAAAAGAGATCGCTGTTGGATCCTGGGACGCGAAGCATATCCCCATAGGATGTAAAAATCACATTCTTGTTTTTTGCAATCAGGATAGCTTTATCGATGAGCTCCAGCGCCGTGACACAAACAGGACAGCCAGGTCCGTGCACGATTTCAATCTGATCCGGGAGAAGTTGATCCAACCCGAATTTCATCATTGAATGCGTCTGACCTCCGCACATTTCCATGATGACCCACTTTTTGTGTGTTATTGAATGGATGGAATGCAATAATTTCTTTGCGCGGTCTGAGTTCCGAAAATCTTCGATGAAATTCATTCGAATACTCCGATCCATATTGTGAACAGCAATTCGAGATATGAACAAACCTTTCGAACCAATCGAGAAAACTCATTATTGCGTTGTTTTTGCTCTTTGTGTAAAAACAACGCAATAATAAATAATTCTCGCCATATTTCGAATCGTTTGTGCAGAATTGATATCATTGGTATATTCCGGTCCGATGAGATATTCTACAACGGGATTTCATTGATTTCATCGAATGCGCGAAGAGTCTCAATCGCTTCTTCTTCATCCATTTTGCAGAGGGCAAATCCGGCATGAACCATGACATAATCACCGATGGCTACATCGCTGACTGTGGAAAGACAGGCTTCCCGCAATGCCCCGTCATATTCAACAATGCCCATGGTAATACCGTCAGCATCATAAATTTTGGTAATTTTCCCAGGAATTCCGAGACACATGTTTACTCCTTGTTTTTTTTGCTGGAAACAACATCTGTCCGATGAAGTACAGCTGGCTCGTCATTCATCGAACGGAAGGAAGTGCGATTCAATGATTCGTTTCCATATTTGGACTTGTTGAACGCAATTCAAGATCATAGTAATTTCGATCGATAAAGTCTAGCGCATTCGGTCCTTAATTTCGTTTGCAATGACTGCCTGACCAAAAGACACACATCCATCATTGTAAGGAAGCTGCCTGGGTAATAGAACGTTAAAACTGTTTTTTTCAAGCAAATCCCTGACTCCGCCGAGTAATATCTGATTCTGCCATACGCCACCGGATAAAACCGTCGGAATATTCAAATTCACAGCTTCTCTGATTCTAACGCAAATTTCCAGGCATAACTGAATGACTCCATGATGAAATTTTGCAGAAATGACTGATTTCGGAATACCCTGACGCAGATCATCGAGTATATTCCCGATGACCGATTTCAGCAGGATTTTATCTTCGAGAATTTCAAATGGATAATATTCTGTGCAATCGGGATCTGCTACGTTTTCTAATTCGATTGCAGCTTGTCCTTCATAGGAAGCTTCCTGACAAATTCCCAGCAAAGAGGATATTGCATCGAAAAGTCTTCCCATGGATGAGGTGTCAACACAGTTGAGATGATGATCCAGTTGTGTTTTTAATAGCTCTTTTTCTCTGTCAGGGATGGAAGAAACCGGAAAGAGAGAATCTTCCCAGGAAAAGCCATTTGCATATAACAATGCAAGCGCCTGGCGATACGGTTTTCGGATGGCTGTGTCTCCTCCGGGAAGCGGGAAATTATCCAGATGATAAACCCGTTCAAAACCCGCATTGTTGCATAGAAGCGCTTCACCTCCCCAAATGAATCCATCCGTTCCATATCCGGTTCCGTCAAATGCCAATCCGATTGCGGATTCTGCATTAAATCGATGATTCTCTGCTAAAACGGAAGCAATATGCGCATAGTGATGCTGAATTCTGATCAGTGGTAATCCTGTCTCTTCCGAAAGTTTTTCCGCATAAGTCGTTGAGAGGTAATTGGGATGAAGATCGCAAGCGATTACTTCCGGAGTAACCCGGAATATGGTTTTGTAATGTGCTATTTCCTCTTGATAGGCTTGAAATGTCTCCGCATTTTCCATATCTCCGATATGATGGCTGATAAAAGCGTAATTACCCCTTGTCAGACAGAAGGTATTTTTCAACTCCGGACCTGCTGCAAGAATTTGATTCATTTGACGTTGAACCAGAATCGGATCCGGCGCATATCCTCGCGCGCGACGAATCATGATCCGTTGATGATCTTGATCAATTCGGGTGACCGAATCATCGATCCGGGTGACGATTTGCCGGTTATGGGTGAGAATTCCATCTGATAATTGTGCAAGTATTGTCCTATCCTTTTCTGAATCGCCAAAAACAATCGGTTCTTCAGAATAATTGGCGCTGGTCATCACAAGGACTTCAATTTCCGGAGACAACATTTCAAAAAGGAGAATATGGAGCGGAGTATAAGGAATCATGAATCCCAGTTCGTTTTGTGTCGGAGCTACTGATTCAGGAATGATGCATCCAACTTTCATTTTCAACAGGACAATCGGAGCGGCAGCGCTTTGGAGCAGCGCGCGCTCATCCGGATTGACCATGCAATACTTTTGAATCGTCGGGATATCTTTTGCCATTAATGCAAATGGTTTATTGCTGCGATGTTTTATTCCGCGTAACCGTTTCAATGCGGTTTCATTCATCGCGTCACAGGCAAGATGAAACCCGCCAATGCCTTTGATCGCCATAATTTCCCCGTCCTTAATCGATTCTGTCGCTGCTATTAATGCATGATCTCCGAAAATTCCGTCTGACCCGTTGCGGAAATAAGTGAGTTGGGGTCCGCAATCCCTGCAAGCCACAGGCTGCGCATGAAATCTTCGGTCAAGCGGATTTTCATATTCAACGGTACAAGATGAACACATCGGGAAGCGTTTCATGGAGGTGTTGGGTCGATCATAAGGGATTCTTTCTATGATCGAAAAACGCGGTCCGCAATTTGTGCAATTGGTAAACGGGTAGTGGAAGCGGCGATTGTTAAAATCAAGTATTTCATTTTGGCAAGCTTCACAAATGCAAATATCCGGTGAAACAGGCAGAAAATCAGTCTCGATATTCTGACTGGGAAGGATTCGAAACTCCTTCTCATTCTGAAAAGGCACTTCGAAAAAACTTAAATGATCTATACGCGCACGTGGAGGTGGAGCAGTTTGCAGGATTTCATGAAAACTATCTATGGATCTTTGGGGTCCGAAAACATTAATGATGACCCCATTGGCGCTGTTGCAGACATCACCTTTGAGATGATATTTTATAGCTGTCTGATACACAAACGGACGAAATCCAACTCCTTGGACAATGCCGGTGATTTGATAATGCCGTCCCAGCATCAGCTTGGAGTCAGAATTATTTGATGATGCGTTCATTCCGGTTTGTACATCATTAAAGGTATCAGCCAGCAGTTCGAAATATGGATTTTATTATTTGAATCAATCAAGAAGATTTGTTGTTCTTATGGTTTTGTGCTTCACAAAAAGCCATAAGAACAACCATGAATTCTTTTCAAATTTTGAATTGCTGGATATCAGCGATCAGGCTTTTGCGTCCGCTACTTTTGATTTCAGCCATGTCAACCATGGTTCAAAGCCTTCGCCTGTTTTTGCTGAAGTCGGGAAAGTAATCAATCCTGGATTCAGTAATTCAACGCCAGTGCGAAATCGGTCTATATCATATTCGACATAAGGGATCAGATCGGTTTTTGTCACCAAAAGAACATTCAGATTCCGATAAATATTTGGATATTTATATGGTTTGTCATCTCCCTCAGCAACACTTGCTATCAGCGCATTGGCATGGGATCCTAAATCCCATTCGGCCGGACAAATCAGATTACCGATATTTTCAATAATCACTAAATCCAGGGAATCCAGCGGAAGCTGTTCCATCCCTTTTCGGACCATCATGGCGTCCATATGGCATTCACCCATGGTTGTAACCTGAACTGCAGGTGCACCGGCTAAAGTGACTTTATCGGAATCGATTGTCACTGAAGCCGTATCTCCTTCGATCACTCCGATACGCATTTCTTTTTTCAACAACGCAATTGTTTTTACAATGAGAGCAGTTTTTCCAGCTCCGGGTGCAGCCATAATATTGATACAAAAAATTTTATGATCCGAAAATATCTTTCGATTTTCGTTGGCTACGAAATCATTTGCGTTCAGAATATTTTCAACAACAGGTACTCGAACGGTCGTCATAATTACTCCTGATTTTTAATTATTTCAATACTGTCCACCCAGAATTCATTTCCTGAAACCAACGAAACGTTGCTGCTGTGACAATTGGGGCAGCCAGTCATCTCCTGATGGATCTCATATTCATGATTGCAGTTTTCGCAGTGGAAGATAGCAGGCCGATGATCAAAATGAAGTACAGATTTTTCGCAGATTGTCCCCTGAACAAGGATATTCCAATAATACTGGATACATTTGGGAAGAAGATTGGAAAATTCTCCGATTACCAAATAGATAGCACTGACCTGATCAGCTCCGTTTTGTTCCGCATGTGCGATTGCAATGGCGAGTATATTTTCTGTGACAGATAACTCATGCATGTTGGAATTATAACTCAATCAAAGGTACAATTATTCCCAGCAATTCGAAATATGGAGTTACTTTTCGACTCAATCAAGAAAATTCGTGTTCTTATGATTTTACGTGAAGCGCAAAAAATTAAGAACAACGATAACTTCTTTTCATATTTCAAGTTACTGAATTATTCCGAAATTTTCTGTATTGTCAGAAATTTTTCAGGCTGAAAACAAGCCTTGATTTACTGATAGTTTTGCAGCTTCTGATTTTTTGGAAAAACAAATTGTAGTAAACTTTTTTTCTGAACAAATAAGCAAACTGGGCGACCAATAAACTGAGGAGAAGGTAATGAAAGAAATCATTCAACGCGTAAAGGGAACAAGAGATTTTTATCCGGAAGATATGGCTTTTCGAACATGGCTCCATCAGCAAATCCGGGTTGTTTCTGAGCGTTTTGGTTATCAGGAGTATGATGCTCCATTTTTAGAAAAATTGGACCTTTATGCTGCGAAGTCCGGTGAAGAACTGGTAAAAGAACAGGCGTTTGTTTTCATGGATCGCGGCGGTTCAGAAATTTCCCTGCGCCCTGAATTGACACCGTCTTTGGCGAGAATGGTTGCACAGAAGCAAAACGAATTAGTTTATCCGCTGCGATTATGGTCGTTTGGACCTTTTTGGCGTTATGAACAACCCCAAAAAGGCCGTACCCGTGAATTTTTCCAATGGAATATCGATCTGATCGGATCGGCTGGCTATCAGGCGGATGCTGAATTGCTGGCAATCTGTGCCGATTTTTTTCGGCAGGTTGGACTGACTCCGGAAAAAGTGCGTATCAACATCAACAATCGTCGATTAATGGACAGCCAGTTACAAAAAATCGGTATTTCTCAAGACCAGAAGCAGATTGTCTTTCGCATGATCGACCGCAGAGACAAAATGCGACCGGATGAATGGGTTTCTTACGGATTATCCCAGGGTCTGACCGTGGCAATTCTGGATGCGCTGAAAGAATTGTTGGACAATCGCAATTTATGGAGAGAATCTCCGGAATTGACCGAAATTTTTGATTTGCTCAAAAAAATGGGATGCGCGGAATACTTTGACTTTGATCCGCAGGTGATTCGCGGTTTATTGTATTACACGGGAACCGTTTTTGAAGCGAGAGACGCGGCAAAGGATGGCCGGGCATTGCTTGGAGGCGGGCGGTATGAAAACCTTGTCGGAGACGTTGGCGGAGATTCTCTGCCTGGTGTCGGTTTTGCGATGGGCGATGTGATGATTCAGGTAATTCTTGAAAAATATGGTTTGATCCCTGCTTTGACAGTTCAGCCAGCCAAAGTTGTTGTGACCTGTTTTAACAAGGAAAGTCTCAGCGATTCCTACGCATTGGCGTCCGTACTGCGAGCAGCCGGAATCAAAACTTTGTGTTATCCCGAATTTGTAAAGTTAGATCGACAATTGAAATACGCAAATCGTGTCAATGCCAGAGCCGTGATCATTTCCGGACCGGATGAACAGGCTGCTGGCAAAATTACCATCAAGGATTTGGAAAATCGCACCCAGATGACAGTCGAGAGAAATCTTCTGATTGAAACACTGGAATCGATGAACATTTTCTGATTATAGACGGCTCCGGAACCAATTTGGCTGATGATTTCAAATAAAGGGGTACCAATGAAATGTGAATTTTGCGGAAAAGAAATTTCGGAAGAAAACGAACAATGCCCTTTTTGTAATGCTCCTGTGGTTTCATCCTCTGGAAAAATGAATGAGAACGATGAGATACCAGCAGAAAACGATGCACATTCAGCCGATGAGGAAGCACTGCCTTCCGATTTTGGAAGTCCGGAGCTTCTTGCTGCACAAGAGGCAATCGATCAAAAAGATGCCGAACAACTTCATAGTAGAGAAAAACAGCCTGACTTTCAATATGGAAAATTGACAAAAATTTGGCTGTTGATTTGTATGAGTGAAGCAGCTATACCTGCTATATATTATTATTTTTCAAACTCGGATTATTCAAAACTCATTGCTTCTTTGTATTTTGTTGGTGTGATTATTTATTTGATACTTTTCTTGTCCAAAAAGAAAAAGACAGCTCGAAAATATTTCTACTATTCTATTTTTTTTACAATTTTTGTGATCATTCATCAAGCAGTTGAACATGCTCCGATGATTCTGATGGTTCTGACGGCATTTATCTCATTCATAACATACCTTTTCTTAAATAACAGTCAGATATTTCAGAAAAAGAAACCCAGTTAAATAATCTGCTTTGAGAAATGAGAATAACAGAGAAAAACCAGTCCATCAACTGCTTTCCCTGACTGCGATTGCCGATTATTACTTATCAGATGGACCGATTAATACTGAACAATCCTTCATGGCTGTGATTCTATCCAGATCGTAGAATTCAGCCATACCGATGTTTACATAAAAATTCGGATCATCTGTTAGATCCATGAGCTCGTCAAAAAGCAGATCCACGCTGCAGGCTTCAATTACAGCGGTTGTATTTTTTTGCTGCAGAATCATCTTTTCCCGGAAATCTGATTGTAGAGAAAACTTCCTGCATGATTCAATATTTTCCTTATAAAAAGCAAGACATTCAAAAGATGTGACGAGAAGAATAAATACCAGATTCGTAAAACTGAAGTGTTGATTTTTTTGCGAATGGGTGAGTGATCCGGTCAGAATTGCCAGGAGAAAAACCGCAGTTTGAAAACAGGATATGGGTATAACCATCGCCCGATCAGGAATCCATTGAATCATACTGTTCGGCAGAAAACAGAAATACGCGGCGATGATGAATGTGAGAATTGCCCAAATCGCCAATCGTTTCTGTTTTTTATCGAAACACAGTTTGCTCCCCATAAATAAAAACAAAAAGGTGAAAATCAGAAAGATTTCGGATTTTTCAAATATTTTTTTTATCATAAGGATAAACAGATTCGTCATCCCTGGTATGATTTTTCCAAACACCCATGTTAAGGAAATTTGGGTTGATCCTTCCGGAAAATAAGAAGCGCGAATTCGATTACCGGGGGAGATCAATGAAACCAATGTCGCAGTGATTGAAATGATGAAAAATATGATCACATATTTTTTGCGGCTTTTCTTTTCCATGGGGAAAAATAAAACATAGATCAGCGTAGAAAGCGAAAGTACACATAAGGAGATGGCTGTTAATTCATTCGAACCGCAGGCTGCGATCAATCCGGTTAATGAGAGGATGAATAAAAGGCAGGAATGCCTATTTTGCGTCATTGACAAAAAAAGGAACATGAAAGAAAAAATCGCCATCACTATTCCGAAGCCGTATACGACTCCTCCGGAAAACCAGTATAAGGAAGAGAATGCGGATGGCGTAATCAGAAAAATCGAAGATGCAAAACAGCAGCCTGCGAGAATGGATAGTAATCGGGGAGAATTTTTATCAGATGGAATTCCGGTGCTGAACGATCGGATGAATATAAAAAAAAGAACGCTTATGCCTGCCATTGCCATCAAATGGATCAATATCGGAAATCCAATAACGGAAATCCGGATGGGGAAGAGATTTGCAGCCCATGTAACGGGTACGTTTGAAAAACGGCCAGACCAGGATGAATAATTTTTGATCATCGCATCGATTAATGAATAATCCCGAATTGCTGTAATATTATTAAAATCATCCAGAATTGGACGCATGTGAAACGAGAGACTGTAGAGCGGAAGCGGAGAAACAAGCGCTGCGATGAAAACAAGCAACTGAGAAAACCGGTTTTTCGTGATTGTTACATTCCTGGATATGAATAAAAGAATCGCATAAAGCATGATAATGATCAAAATTAGGAATATCCATGATACGAAACGCTGGATGCTCTCATCTCTTCCTGAAAATGAATGACCGGAAATCAGGATAAACAGCGGATCCAAATACATTAACGAGGGCTTTAAATATGGATAAACCATCAAAATGGCAACCATAATTGCTGCAATCAATTCATGATAATCAATCGGGAATAGGAGTTTCTTGATGCTGGTCTGTGTTTTCATGCGCTTATGATCTTTGAAAATTCTTTTCAAATTTATAATATGAATATGCAACTATTAATCATAACAAAAGAATTGGAAATCGTCGTGTAATTCTTCAGTAATCAACAATTCGAAAAAATTCTTCCGGATTTATTCGAATTGTAAGTCAATATTTCGAATTACTGTTGCCTTTGATAACTTTTCCCGATATATTTAAAATTTAGTGATATACTATTGGAGTTATTCTATGAGGAGTCCTCAAAGAGTAATTTGCCCTCGTAGCTCAATGGACAGAGTAGTTGACTTCGAATCAAAAGGTTGAGGGTTCGAGTCCCCCCGGGGGCGCATTAAAAGAGACCGGCATCCATCAGGACGGCGGTCTCTTTTAATTTATTGGATTATTTAGGCTCAGTTTTATCCAACATAACTGCATAACCATTTTTATATCGGATTTCTTTGCAAATCACATAACGTACAATCAATTATAATGGTCATGGATGAATATGAATCATATGAATTGGCAAGTACAGAAACAAAATCAACCGAAACTCTCTTTTGCATCATATAAATTTGTAAGGTCGCATCAATCATATTGCCAAAGAACGAATAAAAGGATGATTGATATTCGACCAATTCTATTATTTCTTCTCCTTATTCTGATCCTATTTTCTTCCCTGGTTTTGACAGCCGATAACGTTATAGCTGTCTCAAGTATCCGTTCAGACGACTTGACAGCGTTCGATCTTACCAATGTGAATCGCATGATGATCATAGCGCCTCATCCTGATGATGAATCGCTGGGGTCTGCAGGGTTGATCCAGGCAGTTCGGAAAAATGGGGGAGAGGTTTACGTTGTGGTAGTGACAAATGGCGATGGGCTTTCAGCCGGACCGACGTTTTCAAACTATAAGCTTTTACCTGTTTCGGATGATTACATTGAATATGGGCGCGAAAGGCAGCAAGAGACAATAAAGGCTCTTTCTATCCTGGGAATTTCAGAAGATAAAATATTTTTCCTGGGATATCCTGATTCATCGTTGCAAAGTATATGGAGTAGTCCTTGGATTGATTCCAACTTGTATGGAAGATTTACGCATGTCTCAAAAAGTCCTTATGAACTGACTTATAACAAAAAGTCGATTTATCAAGGTGTGGATTTATATCATGATTTATTCCAACTATTAACGGACCTTCAGCCGGATTTGGTCATCGTTCCCCATCCAGAAGATACCAACAGCGATCATCGGGCAGTCAGTAACTTTGCTCAATTTACTGTTGCTGATTATGAATCGAAAAACTCGACTGCGATTCGGGTTTTTGGTTATTTGATCCATTATCCAGGGTATCCTGTATCGGAAGTCACCGGTAATAATTCGGCAATTCTTCCGCCGGCAGCATTATCCAATAATGGACAAAAATGGTTGAATTATGCTATCCAGGCAGATGAATTCTTATTAAAAAAGACAGCAATAAAAACATATAAAACACAACAAAAATTACGAAGCAAATATCTGAATAGTTTTGCGCGTACAAACGAAATATTTTTTGAATTGCCCGAGATCCAATTGCCTTTGCTGGCATTTGAACAAATCAGTGATTTTGAGTTAGAACAAACAAACAACATAACCATTTACGATTCAGTCAAGGAAGGTTTTCAAAAAATCACAATTTCAGGAGCTGATCTTGTTTCAATCCAGGTTGGCCGCCTGGCAGATAAGGTGTGCCTGATTGCAGAGACAAGAGGGCATCTGCATAAATGGATCTCCTACCGCATTTTCGTCAAATTATCCGATGGAAGAACATTTGAAGAAAAAGAAAACTTGAATCCATCCTTGTTGCCGGATCGTTATTTTATGTCTTGTTTTAGTCTTGATGAAATGGGAAATCCTGATGTGATTGGATTTTCAGCAGAAACGTGGCGAGGTTCAGCAATGATTGACACGACCTCATGGCATTTTGCGATTCTTTCGCATCCTGATTGATTCATTTCGTATGATCGATATTGATTGAATCGGTCAGTCTTAGCCCATAAAGGCGTAATTCAACGGAATTGGATATCAAGTGGGACCATAATATTGTTGAATGTGAGCTTAAAAGTTGAAAACCCATTTTTTCATATAATTTACAAGCAGAAATGTTTTGGTCAGTCGTGTTTAGATGAACACCGGGAATATGATTTTGTGATAAATACTCAATATATTTTTTTAGAAGCTCTTGCCCGACACCTTTGCCTCTCCAATTTGCATCCACATTAATATGCAAATGGGCAGGATATAACGATAAATCAATCCTGTTCTTTTTTTCAGTTAATCGTGATTGCAATGATTGGAGGAGAAAATCCCAGGTTAACGAGCCAATTCGATATTTTCGCAGAACTGCATTTTTAAGGATTTGAGGAAGGATCAAATTTCTCCATTGATGAGCTTGAATTCTGGAATCAAGGCAGCCAACCAGAAATCCAATTACAGTTTGATGATCCATGGCTACCCAGCAATTCTGTGGCTGATAAGTGATGTAATATCGATAAAAAAAATCACAAAACAAGCGTCTGTCTTCTAAGAATGCCTCAACTGGATTGCCAAAGAACGCTGTATCAGCTGCAATTTTCAATAAAGCATTCGAGTTCTCTTCATGGAAGGATTGTATAATCATTGATTGGTTGTTGGATTGTTTTGAATAATGGTAAAAAAATCGGTTATACGTTTTTTTTGATAAATTATCAATCAAAGACTCCATCAGTACAAGATTTTTATTTTAGCAATTCGAAATATGTGAAGGATTCCTTGTTGTTGTAATGGTTTTACATGAAGCGCAAAAGCATCACAACAACAAATTTCCCCCGGTTAAATCGAATATTGAATCAATATTTCGAATTACTGTATTTCTTTTACACAGTAAAACGGTCATTCTATTTCGATTTCCTCTCCCGTTGAAGGCATAATCATTTTTTTTTGTCAAAATTCAGCCTTTCAGATTCTATAAAAATAAAATCGGGGAAAATTTTTCCCCGATTCGAATCAATTCGGTATGACGGACACCAATTATTCCGTAGGTTTCTCAGCAGTAAATTTTATAATATCGACATCTACAATTCCTTCACTGTAGGATTGAACGCCAAAACCGATGCCTCCTTCAGTAAAATCGCTGTCGGTTATTCCTGCATATTTTACGGGGAATTGTTCTTTATCGTTGATAAAAATGCGGATGGATTCTCCCTCACAAATTAGACCAATTTTATTCTTTTTATTCAATCCCAATTTAATATCATTGGTAAAAAATCGGTCCATCCCGGGATGCAGAATGACATAAGGAGTTTTAAACTGCTCCTTTAAATAACTGTCATATTTGAAAACTTTGTAAGATCCACCTTCTGGCCCTGCAACATAAATTCGAAATTCATACCAGCCATCTTCAGAGGCTCTGCAAATAACTGAATAGGAAGCGACAGTCGAATGAATATTCTCAAATGTTGCTTCAACTTTAATATCTGCAGCTGTGACTTTGGGATTGATGACGAGCGCGTTCGTCTCAAGACCGGGGAGGTTAAATGAGAGGCGTTTCTTTCCTAAATTGTAGAAAAAACCGTCTGGATTTCCGGCGATAACCCGTTTTTCCCAACCGCGATCCCAGAAATCCTTGTCAAATGTTTCTTCAAAGCCTTGACCCTGGGCACTGACAAATCCTGCAAAAAGCATGAGTAATATGACTCCGAGAATTGTCCATCTTCTGAATTGCATAGTACCTCCTATTCGTAATTGATTAATAATTGAAATCAATGTTTATTTCTTTATATTATTATAGCAAATTTATTACTCTCGTTGTTTCAGAGATTCAATAATTAGAAAAAATGATTTGTTATTCGAATCACTGATTTGAAACACGGCGTATTGATCTTTTATAAAGGCCTTTAAGTAATCCATAGGATTTCCAATTTTCTTATGAATAAATCTTAATTTTAAAAATGGTCAGTAATTCAATACTTCTGATTCCAATTTGGATTATCCAGTGATTCAAAATTCGATAATAGGATATTTATCACATAAGTTCTGTTGCAAAAATTATGACAGCAATGCAAAAAAACAATCCTATAATTGGAAATAGTTAGATATCATACAAGTAGACAGCATACAGATATCAATAAAAATTCCCACTAGATCGAGGTTCATGAAAATGTCACGGGATATTAGCAAAAAATTGCTTGAGCTTTTTAGTTTGGAAAATAAAGTTGTGTTAATCACAGGCGGCGGTGGAGCCATTGGCGGTGAAATGGCAAAATCCTTATCTCAGGCGGGAGCTGCAATTGCTCTATCCGATGTGGATTTAAATGGAATGCAAAAAATCGCTGATGAAATCATCAAGGATGACGGCGAAGTTATCTCCATCGAGACAGATCTGTTAAATCTTGATTCCATTCACTCCTGTGTTGAAAAAACGATGGAACGATTTGACAAAATTGATGTTTTGATCAACTGCGCAGGAATCAATAAAAGAATGGGATGTTTATATGCCGATGAGCAGACATTCGATCGAATCATTGGTGTAAATCTCAAGGGTATGTACTTCATGAGTCAGGAAACAGCCAAACATATGATTCAGCGAAGAAAAGGAAGCATTATTAATGTCTGTTCCTATAACGCAGTCATGATGCTTGGCGGTAATGGAATTTATGGAGCCAGTAAAAGCGGTGTTGCAGCGATAACCAGAGCTCAGGCAATCGAATGGGCAAAATACGGTATTCGATCTAATGCGATTTCTCCTGGTCATATTTCTACCCCGTTAACTGCTCCATTATGGAATGACCCTGTTCGATCAAAATACATGTTGGACAGAATTGCAATGGCAAGGCCTGGTACTCCACAGGATCTGATTGGTATGACCATATTACTGGCTTCGGATGCATCTGCCTATATGTCTGGAATGCTATATCATGTGGATGGCGGGTGCCTGGCAGGCGGACAGCCGTGGAATATCGATGAACCTAAGTAAAGTGGTTAATTCTGGAGAGTGAATCCTTGGAATCGAAATTAATTGAAGCAATCGGTATAACAAAAGCTTTTTCAGGAGCTCCTGTGTTAAGGAACGTTTCATTTGAATTATTGCATGGGGAAGTACATGCATTAATGGGTGAAAATGGTGCAGGAAAATCAACACTCTCAAAAATTATTACCGGCATTTATCAGGCTGATGAAGGACAAGTTTTTGTAGAGGGGAAACCAGTTCAATTTAACAATACGAGAGAAGCAATTGCGGGTGGAGTTTCCATTGTGACTCAGGAATTCAGCCTTTTGCCTGATTTTTCTGTTTCTGAGAATATTTTTCTGACAGATAAACGGTTTTATAAAAAAGGATTCATTTCTGACAAGACAGCGATGGCTGCAGAAACGTATAACCTTTTGAAATTGTTTGACATGGAATCGTTTATCGATCCATATGAAAAAGTAATCAACTTATCTGTTGCACAAATGCAAGTCGTCGAAATTTTAAAAGCCGTTTCGACAGAAGCCAAAGCGATCATCCTTGATGAACCAACAGCATCTCTTTCAAATAAAGAAATTCAGATGCTTTTTAATTTGGTTCGTCAATTAAAAGCGGAAGGTGTAGGTTTCATCATTGTGTCTCATAAGATCAGTGAGATCTATGAGATTGCCGATCGTATAACTGTTCTTCGGGACGGACTACTCATTTTAAACGGAGTGGTGACGAAGGAATTGCAACAAAAAGATCTGATCAAAGCGATGGTTGGCCGTGAAATCAATGATTTGTACGGTGTAAAAGGTGAGAATAACAAACATCGATTTCATAAAAACGAAGTTGTTCTTGAAGTGCAAGATTTAACAGACATCAATCATTATGTTCGGGATATCTCATTTTCAGTATGCAAAGGCGAAATTGCCGGTTTCTCAGGTTTGGTCGGAGCAGGGAGAAGTGAACTGGTTCGATGTATTTTTGGCGCAAATAAACGAGCAAAGGGAAAAGTATTTTTAAACGGTGAAGAAATTAAACCTGACAGTATTCGAGCTTGTGTTGAAAAGAAAATAGGTTTCGTTACGGAAGATCGTAAAAATGATGGCATCCTGCAAGAAATCAGTGTCTTAAAAAATATTTGTTTAGTGGATTTAGCAGCAGGTGAAAGAATTTTAATCGATCAAAAACGGGATGAAAAGAATTGCGATCAGATGATTAATCAGCTCAGTATTAAAGTAATGGATATTGATGATCCTGTAAAAAAACTGAGCGGTGGTAACCAACAAAAATTGCTTCTTGCTAAATGGTTGTTATTAGATCCTGTTGTTCTTATTGTTGATGAACCAACCCGCGGAGTTGATATCGGTGCAAAAGCTGATATCTATGAGATTATGCGGAAATTGGCAGAAAAAGGCATCGCAATAATTGTTGTTTCATCTGAATTACCAGAAGTGCTTGGGATTTGTGACACAATCTACGTAATGCGTGAAGGTCAAATAACGGCTAAGTTGAATGTGGATGAAGCTGATGAAGAAACGATTGGATATTATTCGACGATAGGAAAAGGAGTATAAAAAGTGGAAAAAGAGAATATGACACTATACCGAAAAAGTGCGGGGAAGAGA
The DNA here is from genome assembly GCF_001192795.1 of Flexilinea flocculi. Taxonomy (GTDB): domain Bacteria; phylum Chloroflexota; class Anaerolineae; order Anaerolineales; family Anaerolineaceae; genus Flexilinea; species Flexilinea flocculi. Next base: position 777,070 of record NZ_DF968181.1, read on the forward strand.
TTTTTTAAGGAGCATAAAACAGAATTTAGTATGCTTATAATCTTCGCAGTACTTTTCATTATTCTTAGCTTTTCTTCTGAGTATTTTTTTACTCCCCAGAATATTAAGAATGTAATGTCCCAGATTTCTTCAAACTCGATGCTGGCAATTGGAATGACTGTTGTTATTATCACTTCAGGAATTGATCTTTCTGTCGGTGCGAACCTGGGACTTTCCGGAATGATTGGCTGTATGGTTTTAATGAAAACTCAAAATGTTCTTTTGGGAATTTTAGTCACGCTTCTAATTTCAACTTTTGTTGGAGCGGTCAATGGCCTTCTGATTGGTTATGGTAAGATGCCTGCTTTTATTGTGACATTGGGAATGATGCAAATATGCCGCAGTCTCGATTATGTGATTTCCAATGCCAATACAGCTTCAAAATTTCCAGAAGCCTATAGCTTTTTGGGTAAAGCAAAAATAAATGGATCCTTCCCTGTTTATATTCTGTTTATCATCCTGATGTTTTCAATTTTCATCTGGGTTCTGGCAAAGACTCGTTTTGGCAGATTCCTATATGCTATCGGATCCAATGAGGAAGCTGCTCGTTTATCGGGGATCAATGTAAAACTTTGTACCATGTTTGCCTATGTTGTCAGCGGCATACTCTGCGGATTTGGAGCATGGATTATGACTTCCCGATTGATGGCATGTGATCCTACCTATGGAAATGGCAATGAAATGGATGCTATCGCAGCAACGGTTATTGGTGGTACCAGTATGAGTGGTGGGAAGGGCACTCTGATGGGAACTGCTATTGGGGTATTGTTGGTGGGCTTTTTACGCAATGCGCTAAATATCCTTGGAGTTAATCCATACTGGCAGGGAACGGCGATTGGAGCCGTGATCATTGTGGCTGTATTGGCTGAAAAGCTTTCACAGATACGGATAAAGAAATAACAGCAGTAAAAAAAAAGCTGTTAAGATTTTTTTAAAGGAGATTTGTTATGAAGAAGATATATGTTTTATTGCTCGTCGTAATTCTTGCGACAACCGCTATGGTCAGCATCGTTTCAGCTGCTGATACTGTAAAAATCGCCTATCTCACTCCATCACTCGATGTCCCATTTTGGCGCTATGTTAAATTTGGAGTTGAAAATGAGATGACGAAGCTTGTGCCAGGCGCAGAAGTAACAACGTATGATTCTAAAAATGATGCCAGTACACAACTTGCAAATGCCCAGGATGCAATCACAAAGAGAGTTGATGCAATTGTGATTTCTCCTACAGACAGCGCATCCATCGTTGCAGTACTCTCCATCGCAGAAGAAGCTGGCATTCCTGTCGTCATCTGTGACATTGGAGCAGATTCCGGTACCTATGCAGCTTTTATTTCAACCAACAACTTCGATGGCGCAAAAGAATTGGGTGAATATATTGCGACAAAACTTGAAAAAGGTAGCGAAGTTGCTCAGATTACATTGAACCAGGCTCGAATTAATGGTGTGAAACGGAAAGATGGATTTGATGCAGGTATTGCATCAAATGAATTAGTCGATGTCGATTTCAAACAAATGGAAAAAGTCAATCGCGAAGAGGGTGAACGATTTGCACAAGATCTGATTACTGCTCATCCAGAAGTTAAAGCACTTTTCTGCCATTCAGAAGATCCCTCAATGGGAGCTTTGTCAGCCATTGAATCAGCTGGCAGAACTGATGTACTGATCGCTGGTTTTGACTGCTCTCCGGAAGTTGTTGATGCCATTAAAGCTGGCAAAATCGCCGCAACTGCAGCGCAGCAACCAGTTTTAATGGGTCGTTACGCTTCACAGGCTGTTGATAAAATTCTGAAGGGTGAAACGGTTGAAAAAGAAATTCAGCTTGGTACACTCTTAGTAACAAAAGACAACATCAATGATGTGTATGACACACTGGTTGAAGTTGCATTAACTGAGAAGTAATTTTCGATAATAGCTTCTTGTTAGAAGTAATCGATACCGATCCTGTTGCTGAAAAAGGAACAGGATCGGTAAAGAATCAAAAAGGAAAGACTCATGATTGAATTCAAAAAGTTTTTTGATCTGTCTCAGCCAGTTTTTGAAAAATGTCCCGGGTGGCCGACATATGAAATGACAACATTTCGATATGAGGCTTTTTATCCGAACGATGGGTATACTGCAGAACAAATCACAATGAACAGTCATACAGGGACACATGTCGATGCTCCATTTCATTTTGATCCGTCTGGAAAAACCATTGATGAATTTTCGGTTGATACATTTTGCGGTGAGGCAGTAATCATTGATTTGCGGAAGAAAATCCACGAGAAAGAGGGTATCGGGAAGGATCTTCTTGAACCCTATGCAGACAGGATCCATTCGGGAATGATTGTCCTTCTTAATACTGGATGGAGCCAAAAACGGGGATATTCATTGGAGTACTATCATGACTGGCCTTATCTGGCAAAAGATGGCGCTGAATGGTTATTAGAAAAAAGAGTAAAGGGAGTTGGCATAGATTGTATGAGCATGGGCGGGTGGTATGAAGGTACTGGCCGGCCGTGTCATGAAGTACTGCTTCCTGCACATATTTGGATTTTAGAGGAAATTAATATACCGGAAGAATTAAATCAATATGAAAAATGCTGGTTGTTTGCTTTTCCGATAAAATTCAAAGGCTTTTCGGGAGCACCTGTCCGAGCAGTAGCTGCGGTATAAAAGACAACGAAAGAAGATCAAATTGATGAGAGCTTTGAAATTTGTTGATATTAAAACATTTGAAATTCAAGATGAACCGATTCCCGTATTGAAAGAAGGGGAGGTTCTACTGAAAATTCATGCCTGTGGAATTTGCGGCAGCGATGTGGAAGGTTATTTGGGAAAGACAGGAAGAAGAATTCCTGTCATGACAATGGGACATGAATTCTCTGCCGAAATCATTTCACGCGGACCAGGAGCAAATCGATTTCAGATTGGCGATAGTGTAATTGTTCAGCCGATCAATTTTTGTGGAACCTGCGAAAACTGTCAAAAAGGACTTACAAATATGTGTTTAAATAAGCATTTTTTTGGAGTCCTTTCTGATAATGGCGCTATGGCGGAATACTTGGCAGTACCTGAAAAATTGCTTTACAAGCTTCCCGATTCATGCAATTACTATGACGGTGCTTTGACAGAGCCTTATGCCGTTGCTTATGGGAGTGTAAAGAAAGCTGGTAATTTGGAAGGGAAAGATGTTTTGATCATCGGAGCAGGAATGATTGGATTATGCATCCTTCAAAATGTCAAACTGCAAAACCCAAACCGAATTTTCATGGCGGATCTGAACAACAAGCGATTAGAAAGAGCGCTTACATTAGGCGCTTCGGATGTCATCAACACTGCAACAGGAGATTCGATTGAGAAAATCCGTGCTCTTACTAATGGAAAAATGATTGATTTTTCTTTTGAGGCTGTCGGAATCGAGCCGACTGCCAACCTAAGTATAAAATCACTGAAAATTGGTGGTTCTGCTGTGTGGGTTGGAATGTGCCAAAAAGAAATGGTGATTAACATGCAGGATATTGTATGTTCGGCGAGAAACATCATTGGATCTTTTAACTATACTCATGAAGAATTTGGCGAAGTCGTAAATTTGATGAGTACCGGCAAATTGGCAACGGATGCGCTCATTTCAGAAATTGTTTCCTTGGCTGATGCTCCAGATGCCTTCAATCGATTGCATGACCATCCGGAATCTTTGATGAAAATTATTATTGATCCAACGATTTCTTAATGCTTTTGAAATTAAAAAAACAGAATCATAATGGAAAAGATTATGTATTAGAATTCAAAAAAACATCTTTTTCCTTATACAATAAAACAAAAATCATTAAAAGAACGGTACAGATAAATGGAAATTGAGAAAATAAAGCGCGTAAATATCGGAGATCAGGTTTATGAAAAGTTGCAAAAAATGATCTTCGATGGAAATTGGAAAAGCGGAGATAAACTGCCTTCTGAAAACGTGCTTGCAGAATCCTTTGGTGTCAGTCGTATGACAATTCGCCAGGAACTTCAAAAACTGGTTGCGATCGGCCTTGTAGAGACAAGAATCGGAGAAGGTTCTTATGTAAAAGAGCTTTCTTTCGCGACAAGTTATGTCAATGGAATGATTCCTGCTCTTTACCTAAGTGACCGATCAGTACTGGATGCGATGGAATTTCGCATTATGACTGAAGTGGAAACTGCCGGGATTGCCGCTGAAATTGCCACTGAAGAAGATGTTGATCATCTTAAGAAATGTTACGAAAAAATGATGAACAACATTGATAATATTGAGGAATATGTAAAACTTGATTTTCATTTTCATCGCTTGATTTGCAGCATTGCAGGAAACTCAATCGTTATACAGGTTCATTATCTGTTGCGAAACGTATTACAGGATGTGATATTGAATTTGACAAAAAAAATTGGGCCAAGTAACGGTATCGAATACCACGCCTTAATCATTCGTGCGATTGAACAAAAAGATGGAGAAGCTGCGAGAAAATATATGAAAGAACATCTTATGAAGACGATTGAACTATATCAGTTAGAGTAATCAGAATATTTCCCGAACTGGCTGAAAAATTACAAACAAAAAAGAATCAAGGAAAGGCACAGAAATGAGATTTGGCTGCTGCTTAAATATGGTTTCGACTAAACCGGATGGAACAGGTTTCGAATTTATAAAAACACTCGCTGAAATTGGCTTTGATTATGCCGAATTACCTTTAGCCGAAATGACGGCTATGACTGACGAGGATTTTGATTTTGTGAAAACTACGTTAAAGGAAAATAATATACGTTGTGAATGTTGTAATAATTTTTTTCCAAAAACAGTTCGTCTTACAGGACCTGAAATCGATATGGAGGCAATTTTATTATATGTAGAGAAATCATTGGGGCGGGCATCCGAATTAAATGTCAAAAATGTAGTATTTGGCAGCGGCGGAGCGAAAAATGTCCCCCAGGGATTTCCGCTTGAGGATGGATATTGGCAGATTGTCTCTTTACTAAAGCGAATTGCACCGATTGCTTTTCGACACAACATTTCGATTGTCATCGAACCTCTGAGGAAAGTGGAATGCAACCTGATTAATACTTTTAAAGAGGGCTGTCAGCTTGCACAGGATGTAAACGATCCATCTGTCAAGGTTCTGGTTGATTATTATCATATGCGTGTTGAGGATGAACCCGTCCAGCATATTGCAGAATTAGGAAAAGAGTATTTAAGGCATATTCATTTTGCTCAAACGAATGGAAGAATATATCCGGCAAGTATTCAGGAAGACAATTATTTGCCGTTCATCAATGTATTAAAAGAAATCGGTTACAACGAACGAATCAGTTGCGAAGCGTATTCTACAAATTTTATCAAGGACGCAGAGAGAACGCTGAAGTTTTTTGGAGAAAATTTCGAATAAGAGCATAAAGGAGAACATTCTGATGGACAGAAATGAATTAATTTCAATGTTGGAAACAAAGGCAAAAAAGTTACGCAGAGGAGTGATTGTCAGTATCGGTGTCGGACTTGCAGGACATGTTGGCGGGTCGTGTTCATCAGCTGATATTGTTTCTGCCTTATATTTTTATAAAATGCATTATGACCCAAAAAATCCGAAAATGAAAGATCGTGATCGTTTCCTTTTAAGTAAAGGTCATGTTGCAATTCTGCAATATACTGCATTGGCTGAAGCAGGTTTTTTCCCCTATGAGGAATTAGCCCATACAAAGGAAATTGGTTCAATGCTACAAGGTCATCCCGATGTTCAAAAAACACCAGGAATTGAAGCAGGCACAGGCTCTCTGGGGCAAGGGTTATCGATCGCATTGGGTATGTCATTAGGCATGAAATTAGATCGAATCGAAAATCGAAAAGTGTATGTTTTAATCGGTGACGGCGAACTGGATGAAGGTCAGAATTGGGAAGCTGCAATGGCTTGCGCTGCCCATAAAGCGGATAATTTATGTGCGATTGTAGATCGAAACAGGCTGCAAGCAACCGGAAAAATTGTTGAACGTTTTCCAATTGAACCTATTGATAAAAAATTCGAGGCATTTGGGTGGAACGTTATTGAAATTGACGGGCATAATATGGGCGAGATTATTGATGCCCTTGATAAATCGGATTCGGTTAAGGATAAACCGACTGTCATTATTGCCAATACAATCAAAGGCAAAGGTATCAGCTTCGCTGAAAATGTGGTCAGTTTCCATAATGGAATCCTGTCTGAAGAACAATACCAACAAGCGTTGAAAGAACTGTCCTAAGGAGGAAAGAAATGACTTATACAAATCAAAGACTTGCATACGGAAATACGCTGGTTGCATTAGGAAAAGAAAACGATCGAATTGTGGTTCTGGATGCGGATCTGGCGGCTTCTACCATGGGAAAGTTATTCGAAGCAGCTTTTCCCGAGAGGCATTTTGAGATGGGTATCGCAGAAGCAAATATGACTTCTACTGCAGCCGGGCTTGCGCAGATGGGTTTTATTCCGTTCACAAATTCTTTTGCAGTATTTGCAGCGGGACGATCCTATGATCAAATTCGTCAAACGATTGCGATTGGATGCCTTAATGTTAAAATTTGCGGATCTTCTGCCGGTTTATCCGATTTTGGAGATGGATCAACGCACCAGGCAGTTGAGGATATCGCCATTATGCGGGCAATTCCGAATATGACTGTTGTATGCCCGGCGGATGCGATTGAAACTGAGAAGATTACCAGAGCGATTGCGTCCGTCCAAGGTCCATGCTATATTCGAATCTGTCGCAACGATATGGAGAATATTACCAGCGAAGATGATCCATTTGTTCTTGGAAAACCATCTCTTTTAAAAGATGGGTCCGATTATGTGATTTTCGCAACAGGTGTTATGTGTTCTGTCGCATTGAAAGCTGCTGAGAGCATTAAAAATCATTCAGTTCGAGTTGTCAATGTCAGCACGATTAAACCTTTAGATCGGGCAGCAGTGATCGAATTTGTGCGGGATATGAAAGGGGTAGTCTGCGCTGAAGAACATTCGATCATTGGCGGTCTCGGTAGTGCGATTGCTGAAGCACTGCGACGGGAATGCAAACCGATTGAGTTTGTTGGAATTGAGGATAAATTTGGCTGCAGTGGTCATAATTATCCTGAATTACTGGCTCATTATGGCTTAACGGAAGAACATATTATCGAAGCAATCGAAAGTTTTGAAAGGATCTGAAAATGAAAATCGGTTTTATTGGATTAGGTATCATGGGGAAACCCATGGTGAGAAATTTATTGAAAGCCGGGCATGAACTGGTCGTTTATGACGTAATTCCATCCAACATCGAAGAGGTTGTGAATTCTGGAGCAAAAAAGGCTGCTTCCTCAAAAGAAGTCGCTGCATCAGCTACGCTGATTATCACGATGCTTCCGAATTCTCCAGAAGTGAAAGAAGTCGTATTGGGTGAAAATGGAGTACTTGAAGGTGCAAAACCAGGTTCAATTCTTATTGATATGAGCTCAATCGCACCACTGGCTTCCCAGGAAATTTGTAAAGCATGCGCAGAGAAAGGCGTTCGCATGATCGACGCGCCGGTCAGCGGTGGAGAGCCCAAAGCAATAGATGGAACATTGTCGATCATGGTGGGCGGTGAAAAACAGGTATTCGATGAGGTTTATGAGATTTTACTGCAAATGGGCAGCAGCGCAGTCTATTGCGGCGAAATCGGGGCTGGAAATACGACAAAACTGGCTAATCAGGTTATTGTAGCCTGCAATATTGCTGCGTTATCCGAAGCTTATATGCTCAGCGCACGAGCGGGCGTGGATCCGAAACTGGTATTTGCTGCGATCAAAGGCGGACTGGCTGGTTCAACAGTGATGAATGCGAAAAGCCCGATGATTTTTGATCATAATTTTAAACCTGGATTCAAGGTGGATCTGCACATTAAAGATCTGAAGAATGCTCTGGACACCGGTCACGCTGTCGGATCACCGCTGCCTTTGACTGCTCTTGTTTTCGAAATGCTGCAAACATTGCATTCTGATGGATGCGGGCAAAATGATCATAGTGCGATCGCAAAATTCTATGAAAAAGTTGCAGGGAAAACTATCTGCTGATTAGGGAAAATGAATCTTGAAAAGAAAAGACTGTCGCGGTTTGCATTTCGCTGCAGTCTTTTCTTTCATTGGGATTGATTCCAGTACTTCGAAATATTTAATTGCTATTCGAATCAATCTGGGAAAACTTGTTGTTGTGATGCTTTTGCGCTCAGCGCAAAAACATCACAACAACAAAGAAACTTCCTTATATTTCGAAAGACAGGGTCTCATATCAAATCACTGTTATGTTTTTCTATTCTTTCAGTAAGACCGTATACGGATCTCTTAGGATGTCTTCCAGTAAATTGTAATCTACCTGAAATTCCTGGATTCCTTCAGAATAAGGAAGGATTTCATATTGCTGATAGAAAACAACAAATCCGTTTTTCGAAAGGTAGAATGGTTGGCTCAAATTCATGCCGGTAAAAGGTTCAAAGAGCAGTGATAACAATCCTCGTTGGCTTAAGAGTGTTTGAATCTGATCATTGAAAATTGTCAGATAATCCGCGTCATCAGTAAAGAAATCTTGCAGTTTAAATTGTTCGCCTGTTTGTAAATCAAAAGTAAACGCTGTTTGGATTGTTCCGCCATGAGCGCCGCCTGCGAACTGATAATCCAAGAAAATAAGACTTAACAGACCATTCTGATTGTATTTAATCTGATAGTTGAAATATGTCTCGCATTTTTTGGGCATATCGGGAAAATCCTTCGCATAATCTGCCAATTCTTTTGCGTTTTTCTCGCCTTTCTGGATTGCAAGATCTGCTAATTGTTTAAATTCATAATTGAGCTTATCTTGAATCTTCTGATCTTTCAAACCTTTCACAGCCGGATATTGAATGGATACCTTTAGAATATCATTTTCAAAAGACTCTTTGATGGTGTTAATTTCAATCTCATTTTCTTTGATTTTTCCAAGATAAACAGTGTTATTTGATCTGTCCCAATATACGCGCAAGTTTAGCGAATCCGAGAAAAAATCAGCGCTGAAATAATGCATGCCGTTTGTTACGGCGGGGATCTCATTTAAATAATAATCATGGCTCTGAATGGAAACTTTTGCTTCTGTTAAATCAATGGTGATGGCATTGTCATCGGTTGTCTTGATAATGAGCTGATCTTGAATGGATGTATCCATGGAATAGCCGAGGGCAGCGGTGACTGCCTCAAGGGGCAATCTGAGCGTTCCATTTTTCACAATCGCTTTAGAATCAAGCGGTTTCCCATCCATAGAGAGTAGAGGATTCTCTGATGCAGCAAAACCTTGCATAGTATGAAACGAGAAATATAAAACCAGCATGAGGATAATCCAAAATTTTCTATTCATTTTTTCTCCTATTCAACTTCTTTTCTACTCTTCATTGTAACTTTATTTTCTTCGCCAGTAATTTGAATTATCCAGCAATTCGAAATATGGATTGACTTTTCGAATCAATCAAGAACAACAAAGAATTTTTTTTATTTCGAATTACTGTGAATTATCGACTTGCTATTTGTATCAATCGGGAAAAACTAAAAGAATCCTATCCGTATTTCATGCCTGTGCTTTCTTGTAAATTCATACATTTTTGTTATAATTTCAAGTTGTAAGACAATTAATTTTGATAGCTGTGTGATATAGCACATCAAGAGAAATCTTCATGTAAAAAAAGGCAGGAGGTTTTGGCATGGACTTTGAAGCGATTAAAAAAGCTGCAAAAGGGTACGAAACTGATATGACCAGATTCTTACGAGATCTGATCGCAATTCCCAGCGAAAGCGCTGATGAGGAAGGTGTTATTCGGCGTATTGCGATGGAAATGGAAAAAGTCGGTTTCGACAAAGTCGAGATTGATCCGGAAGGAAACGTGCTCGGCTGGATGGGAAATGGCGATAAGATTATCGCCTATGATAGCCATATCGACACAGTTGGCATTGGCAACATCAACAACTGGAAATTTGATCCATACAAAGGATTTGAGACAGAGACTGAAATTGGAGGCCGCGGCGGTTCTGACCAGGAAGGCGGCATCGTTTCCTCCGTGTATGGTGCAAAGATCATGAAAGATATGAATTTGATTCCTGCCGATACCAGGATTCTGGTTGTCGGAACGGTTCAGGAAGAGGACTGTGACGGTTTGTGCTGGCAGTTCATTCATAATGAGGACAAAATCACCCCTGAATTTGTCATATCGACCGAACCGACAGATGGCGGCATCTATCGCGGACATCGCGGGCGTATGGAAATCCGTGTGGACGTCCACGGCGTCTCCTGCCATGGTTCAGCTCCGGAACGAGGGGATAACGCCATTTATAAGATGGCTGATATCATTCAAAATATTCGATCACTCAATGAAAATGATGATGCCGATGAGAATGAAATCAAGGGTCTGGTAAAGATGCTCAACCCGAAATACAACCCTGATCATTATGAAGATGCTCGCTTTCTTGGGCGCGGTACCTGCACAGTATCGGAGATTTTCTTCACATCTCCTTCACGTTGTGCAGTAGCCGATTCCTGCTCGATTTCCATTGACCGTCGTATGACAGCCGGTGAAACCTGGGATTCCTGTCTGGATGAAATCCGTCAGCTGCCAGCTTGCAAAAAATATGGTGAAGATGTAGTTGTTTCCATGTATATGTATGACCGCCCGGCTTGGACTGGATTGGTTTATAAAACCGAATGTTATTTTCCAACATGGATCAACCGGGAAAACGCCCCTCATGTTCAGGCGTTAGTAGATGCCCATAAGAAGCTGTTCGGTGAAGAGCGCATTGGTGATGAAAAAACGATGCACTTGCGCAAGCGTCCGCTGATTGACAAGTGGACATTCTCTACCAATGGCGTTTCCATTCAGGGACGCTACGGAATTCCATGTGTCGGGTTTGGTCCGGGTGCGGAATCACAAGCGCACGCACCGAATGAAATTACCTGGAAGCAGGATCTGGTCACTTGTGCGGCATTGTATGCAGCTGTCCCAAGCCTTTATAAGGGCAAGGGAACAGAAGATGTCAGCGAATATCGCGGCGGAAAAACGAATAACAATATCAAGTAATGGACAGAAAAATAAGGAGAAGAGAAAATGTCGAAAGCGATCGAACTTGTAAATCAACTGGAGAAACTTCAGATAAAAAACTTGTATAACAGTGATTTCTATTGGACCTGGGATAAGACGGATGATGAAATTGCTGCTATCTTTACTGTGGCGGATGCGCTGCGCGATCTGCGTGAGCGAAATCGGTCATGCCGTGTGTTTGATTCCGGACTTGGCATTTCTGTATTTCGCGATAATTCAACCCGTACTCGATTCTCCTATGCTTCTGCCTGTAATTTACTGGGATTGGATGTAAAAGATCTGGACGAAAAGAAGTCGCAAATTGCTCATGGCGAAACAGTTCGTGAAACTGCCAATATGATTTCTTTCATGGCTGATGTGATCGGCATTCGCGATGACATGTTCATCGGCGAAGGTCATAAATATATGAAAACTTTCATGGATGCAGTGACTGAGGGCTATGAAAAAGGTATTCTGGAACAGCGGCCGATGCTCGTCAATTTGCAATGCGATGTGGATCATCCGACACAATCCATGGCGGACATGGATCACATCATCCATCACTTTGGCGGTGTTGAGAATCTGAAGGGCAAGAAAATCGCCATGAGTTGGGCTTATTCCCCTTCATATGGGAAACCGCTCTCTGTCCCGCAAGGTGTGGTTGGACTGATGACCCGTTTCGGAATGGAAGTTGTGTTGGCACATCCCAAAGGCTATGAAATTATGCCGGATATTGAAAAAATCGCGCAGGAGAATGCAAAAGGAACCGGCGGATCTTTCCGCAAAGTCAGTTCCATGGCAGAAGCTTTCGAAGATGCAGACATTGTTTATCCGAAATCCTGGGCACCGTTTGCCGCAATGGAAGAACGTACCAGGCTTTACCAGGCTGGCGACAAAGATGGCATTGATCAATTGGAAAAGAAATTGCTGGCACAGAACGCGGAGTTCAAGGATTGGACTTGCACTGAAGATCTCATGAAACGCACAAAAAATGGCACAGCGCTGTATATGCACTGTCTGCCCGCCGATATCAGCGGCCTTTCCTGCAAGGAAGGCGAGGTGGAAAACTCAGTTTTTGAGCGTTATATCACTCCGTTGTACAAACAAGCGTCTTATAAGCCATATATCATCGCTGCGATGATCCTGACTTCCAAGGTACAGGATCCCGTTGCTGCATTGCGGAAGATGGATGCAGGTTCGGAGAGAAAATTATTCTAAGAGTCATTGGCATGTAACCGGCCTTTCGAGTAATGAAAAGCCTATCCGAAATGAAATTGTGAGAGGGGCGACTCGTAACGTCTTGTTTGACAGCGCTCGAACATGCGGTATAATTGACAACGCTTATTTTTGGATCGCAATACGATCCAAGCGAATAAACGAAAAGCCAACTTCCCCTTGCAAAGGCGGAATGACGCGTTTGTCATGGTGAAGTGAAGATTGGAGAAAAAGGATGAAATACGCAATTTTTGAAAGCGGCGGAAAACAATACAAAGCCGTTGAAGGTTCCAGTGTTGTGATCGATCGTCTGGATGTCGAACCAGGACAGCAAATCGATCTCAATCAGGTTCTGCTTCTGGTCAATGACGGTTCAGTAGCAGTGGGAACTCCTGTTGTAAAAGGCGCTACGATTAAAGCGACTGTTGTGGGTGATGAAAAAGGGCCGAAGTTGATTATATTCAAGTATCGCCAGAAAAAACACTATCGTGTGAAGACCGGCCATCGTCAGGTTTATACACGTGTAAAAATTGAAGCGATTGAGGGGTAAAAGATAATGGCACATAAAAAAGGTGGCGGCTCCAGCCGTAACGGGCGCGACAGCAATTCACAACGTTTGGGTATAAAATGCTATGGCGGACAGACTGTTCCAGCCGGAAGCATTCTTGTACGCCAGCATGGCACAAAAATTAAACCGGGTCTGAACGTCGGAGTAGGCAAAGATTTTACTTTGTTTGCAAAAGCGGAAGGACAGGTTGTCTATGAAACACTTCCGTCAGGACAAAAGCGTGTCAACATTGCTCCTGAAAGTTTGCCGGAAGCCGAGTAATGATCACTTATCCGTTTCCGAAGTCAAATAGGAAACGAGTTGTGGAAGGAATGAAAAGAAAATGAAAAAAAATATCCATCCAAAGTATTACCCGGAAGCAAAGGTGATTTGCGCATGTGGAAATACATGGACAACAGGTTCAATTAAAGCAGAAATTCGTACAGAAGTCTGTTCAGCATGCCATCCATTCTTCACTGGCCAGCAGTCACGTATGCTGGATATGGAAGGACAGGTTGATCGCTTCTACCGTCGTTTACAGGCTCGCCAGGAATTTTTGGAAGACAAGAAAAACCGTGAAGAAGCGAAAACATCTCCTGATCGTTTGATTTCTGAACTCGATCTCGGCAAACGTCCGACTGAAATTCTTGCGGAAGCCGGATTTGTAAAAATTGCAGATGTTCTGGCAAAATTATCCGAATCAGGTGATGCAGGACTTCTCGATATTCATGGCTTCGGACAAAAATCATTAATCGATCTGAAAAAGAAACTGCGCTCGTTAGGGTATGAAGTTTCCGTTAGTGAAGAGTAAATATAATTGATCATAAAAAAAGCATCTCGATTCAAATCGGGATGCTTTTTTTTTATTGTCGTTCGCAATGATACATATGACATCGGGAAATGGAAACCAGCAACAACGGAACCTTCACCCGTATCAATCACGAAATTCTTATTGGATTATTGATCGTATTCTTTTCTCACCAACAGCGTAAAATCATAAATCTTATAGTCGTGCAGTAGCGCCACATTCTTTGAAAAATGCCTTTTGCAGTAATCGAATAGAAAACACGGATCTGCATAATAAAGGTCGGGTCTTTCATCCATTCGATTCTGATCGGAGTAAGTAGTCAGAAAATTTACCGAAAAGCCACGGGAGGTATGCTTATCAAACACATGCAGTGATTTCAGGATATGGTCAGTCCATTCTTCACGGGAATGATCCAGTTTGATATTGAAAACTCCGGATGCTGATAGATAATCTGTCACAGGTATTTCTTCCAGCGATGAATGAAAAGAAACCTGCTTGTCATTCTGATAATGCTGTGCGCCTTTTTGGATTGCATCTTCGAGGATATCATATCCATAGAAATGTGTTGGGAAAAGCCCTTTGGAACGCATATAATCAATCAAATGGCCGTAACCGCAGCCAAATTCAAGAAATGTAAACGATTCCCCAGGATTAATAATTTTTAATAATTGATCGAAGCGTACTTCCTGCGCGTAGGCTGAATTCCATCCGACGCCTTCCGCCGATTCGCCATGTTCCTGAAAACAATTCTTAAAAAAGCTGCGGACATCATCGAGTTGAACCATGGATAATCCTATTTCTGATAATTTCATTTTAACGATTGACTTTTATTCTTTTAGCAAGGCTTGATTCTGTTTCCCTGCAATTCAAAATACGGGAAGGATAGTAAATCTTTTCTCTTTGTCCAGGACGATAACACAAATTCCGAAAGATTATCGCTTTTCAGGACTCTAGATCATCATTCCTGCCTGTCACTTCACTTTTAACGATGTAGGGAGGGCGGTCTGTCGAACGATCGTACATCCTTGCCAGATATTCCCCGATAATTCCTAACGTGAATAATTGAACTCCGGAGAATAATGCGATGATGGATGCCAGAAATGGAAAACCGGCAACAGAATCAAAGGCAAGTTTAATGATCAACGCGTAGATCAGAATCAGAAAACCGACGATCATGAAGACAAAGCCCAGCGTACTGGCAAGGCGCAGCGGGATTGTGCTGTAACCAGTCAAAATCAGTAACCCGGCATGAACCAGTTTTCGAAATGTATAGTTGGAGGTTCCGACCTTCCTTTGATCTTCTTCTACGAATACATGTCCGAAATTGGTTGTTCCCCAGGATAGAAGCGGATCGATATACACATCCGGACTATGATAGTCCGCAAAGGCATTGCGGAGCTCTGTCCGAAATATGCGAAAGGCTCCGATTTCCTGAATCGGTATTCGCATAAATTTGCTCAGTGTGAATTTCGTCAATTTGGAGCCTAAGTTCCTCCACCACGAATGAGGTAGTTTTTTGGGAACGGCATAAACGACATCGTACCCTTTATTATATGTTTCAACCAGCAGCGGGAGCTGCTCCGGTGGATGCTGCAAGTCATCATCCATCGTGATGATGGTCTCGAATCTGGCACTGCGAATTCCGCACAGCAGCGCATTGTGTTGTCCAAAATTACGCATCAGGTTAAACCCGCGTACTCTTGGATGCTGACACAGTTTCTGGATGACTTTCCAACTGTTGTCATGACTGCCGTCATTAATCAGGATGATTTCATAATCCGGAAATAACTGCGGCAATACGATATGCAGCCGTGCGGTCAGTTCTTCGATCGAACCTTCACTGTTATATACCGGAATGACGACGGTTGCACCGGCATCTAAATCCAACGGATGGTTGTCTGTTTCAATTTGTTTTTTCATTGTGTATATGCATTGCATCCAATTTTATTGATCGCAACAGCGGCGTTATTACGCATGGATGAATTATCCGGCAAGTTCTCTGTAAATAGACGCTGTAAGATCGGGCACAACGGCGCATCCAGCTTCTGATCTTTCTGATGGATCAAATCAATGAGCGGAATGACCTTTTCCCATTGATTGTTATGCGCATAGGCTTCGATAAAGAGAATATACTCGGATGCGTCTCCTGCAGAAAAATATGGAATTGACTGATCACCAAGCGCTGCGATTTTTTCCCAGTCTTCATTCTGTCGGGCTAAATCTGCTAATTCAAAATAATAACACCAATTCTTCTCAATCGGCTTTTTAAAAATCTTTTCCTGCACAAATGGAATCGCATTGCCGGAAGACAAGATATTTGACGGATTTGAGTATTTGATAAACTCATAAAAACTGTCCGGAAATATGGGCAGATCTTCATGTTGTTTCGGATCCAGAATGCGCAGACAACCTGGCGGAGAGTAAAAGTAGGCAACTACATCTGAAACGCTGCCGCTGAAATTGGCGCTTCGGAAGCCCTGATAGATCGGTTCGCCGGCTTCCAGTTTCTCATTGGATGACTTGAACCGGACATCATAAAATCCGACACTGAGCGGCAAATCCAAAGACGAGGACTCTGACGCCAAAGCAAGGTTGACCATACCTGTCAGTGAATTATCGGTTTCATAGGAAAGTGAATTGAAATCGGTCAACAGGTACATTGGAGCCTGAAAACCGGGAATTCTGGTATACAGCTGATTGATAAATTCTCGCTGGCTTTGCCAGTCTCTGCGAAAACTGTTGGCATTCAGGATATTCCCGCCGATTGCCATGGCGATGAACAGACTGATAACGACAATTTGCTGCTTCCTCGTCCGAATGAAGTGCGTGATTAATCCGGCCATCAGGATGGAGCTGCCGAACATGTATGCGGAAAGCCAGCGTTCTTTCGGAAATTCCAGCGAAGGTGATAACGAAGTCACCCAATAGGGCACCCCGGGGAAAATCACTGCTGCAGTACCTAAGACAAACAGGTTGATGATCCATCTGGCCTGTCTTTTTTTTCTGTCCGGTTCCTCATTCTGTTGCAGCCCGTTGGACAATCTTAATCCTGACAAAGTCAGGATGGATACGACAAAACCTGCTGCCACGAAGATCCAGAACAGTTTTCCGGATATGGTGGCAAAATCAGCTGCTTTCGGAAAAGAAAAGAATTCAGTCCAGGCGCCCCAGAATGCCGTATAGGCATCTCCAATCGCACGAATCAGGACACCCAGAACCGCTTTGACTGGTTCGGTTTGCAGTTGACTTATCAAAACAGGCTGATAGGATGGAAACTGGAAAATGAAAACCCGCCAGAACATAAAGATCGCCAACGGCACCAGATATGGAACCCAGTGCAGCAGCGATTTGATGATTTTTTTCTGGAAGGTCATCTTGCGGAATGAATCCATCTGGTCCAGAAAAATCCAGATCATCACAATCCGGATGAGATCCAGCCCCGTATAGTATTCTGTGGAAATAGTGCAGAAAGTGTAACAGATCACGCCTGGAATCGTCCATGCGGCATACCGTTTCCAATCTGATTTTTCAGCGGAGGTAATTGCCTTGAGCATCATACCATATGACAACTCATAGGCAAACAGCATGATGAGCGCATTTCCCCAGACGTAAGCGATCGGCATCTGCTTGAAACCGGAATATACCGTCAGCAGAATAGCTGTCCAAAATGAAGTCTCCTTATGCTCCGGCCAGAGCAGTTTGAGCATCCACCAGAATGCACAGGAGACAAGCCAGCGGAAGACAACCGTCAGGATCTGCCAATACAGCGGTTCTGTGCCGATGATCGCGCCGGTGAGCTGATACAGGTACCCCAGAAACGGCCTGTCAGAAGTAAAGGCATCCGCAAAACCTTGGGGACCTTGGGTCACATCAAACCACAGCATCGGCCAGTCATCCCAATAGAATCCGAGCGTATGGATGAGCGGAACGTAAGTAAATACGGTGAATATGAGCAGGATGAATGGAATCCATTTTTCCTGATATGAAAAGGAATAGCGTTTCCTTTGTTTTGCAGCAGGTTGAATTGTCTCAGTCATATTCTTGATTTTACCATTTAAGGGATTTGTGAGATTTACTGCGTGATTGAGCGCAGTGATTGAAATATAAACATTCTTTACAAATAAGGAAAGGAGCGAACGCTTGTTGTTGTGTTGTTTCAGAACAGAAACAATACAACAATGATTGTTTCTTTCCTTGTTTGGAATTGCTAAAATGCAGAATCTTTTTGTAGATTATTTTTTTCGCTTTCCCGTTGTGCTAAAAATCCAATGCGAATTTTAACAAAAAAACCTCCGCTTAGCGGAGGTTTTTTTATCTATCGATATTATTCTTATTTCTTCTTCAGGATGATGCGGGCGTCGACGACTTTCAAACCGCTGCCATCTTCGTACACCATCACCGGATTGGCATCCGATTCCTTGATCTCATCCTGCAGATCCAGAATCATGTGGGAGTATCGGGCGATGGTTATTGCCATGGCTTCTTTATCTCTCGGTTTTTCACCTCGTGCGCCATCCAGAATTTTGGCTCCGCGGATGTCTGACTGCATCTTCAGAGCCTGTTGTTTGGAGACCGGCGTTACGGCAAATGTGACGTCTTTCAGTACTTCCACAAAGATGCCGCCCAGACCGAACATGACGGTCGGTCCGAATGCTGCGTCATTGATCGAGCCGAGAATGACTTCGGAACCTAATGGAGCCATTTCCTGAATGGCGACGCCGTGGATGTTTGCATCGGCTTTGTAGGCTTTGGCATTGGCAATAATCTTGTTGAACCATTCGCGTGTGGATGCGTCATCCTTGATGTTGACCTTGACACCACTGGCATCGGATTTGTGCAAAATATCCGGAGAGACGATTTTCATGACAATCGGATAGCCGACTTTATTGGCAAGCGCAACAGCTTCATCTTCGGTTTTCGCCAGGCGTGTGCTGGTGACATCCAGTCCATAAGCTCTGAAGACATCTTTCGCCTCGATTTCAGTCAATGCGTCGCGTCCATCCTCTCGGGCTGCCTGAATGATCGCCAAAGCGGCCTGTTTGTCTGCTTTAAATCCATCTTCGTTTTTGGAATTCGCTTTTGCTTCCTGCAGACGTGCATACTGGCGTAATCCGCCCAAAACATTAACGGCACGTGCCGGATCATCATAGGTTGGAATTCCATGATCAATCAGGTAGCGCATCGCCTCGGCAGTGTGCTCGCCACCGACGAACGATACTGCGACTGGTTTGCCTTTGGACGCTTCATTTTCTTCCGCCTGATGAACGGCTTCCAGAATACCCTGAGCAATTTCCATCGGATTCGTCATTGCGGTTTCGCAGTACAGCACTGCCAAGCCATCCACCCAATCCTGCTGCAGACCGAAAGCGATACATTTTTTATATCCTTCCAGCCCTGCGCCGCCAGTGATATCAACCGGATTCTTGGCAGAACCAAATTCCGGCATGTAATTTTTCATTTCAGCCTGCAGATCAGCCGGGCAGAATTCCAGCGGAATTCCATAACGCTCCGCTGCATCGGTTGCCAAAACGCCGACACCACCGCCATTAGTGACGATCAGCAGGTGATCGCCCTTCATGGGCGGCTGCAGTTCAAATGCTTGTGTCAGGTCGAACAGATTGTTTAAGTCTTGTGCCTGAATAATTCCTGCCTGTTCAAAAGCAGCTCCATAGACTTTGGCTGCGCCGGCAAGTGAACCCGTATGGGAGGCTGCAGCAGCGGCACCATGAGCGGAAACGCCGGATTTCAGAGCAATAATCGGTTTGCTGGCTTTCTTGCAGACGTCAACAAAGCGGCGGCCGTCTTTCAGACCCTCGATGTATAGAGAAATACATTTTGTCCGTTCATCCTGATCAAGCCATTCGATGATATCGGAAAAATCGACATCTGCCATGTTGCCGAGTGAGAACAATTTATCGAAACCAACGCCGCGCAGATAGGTACCGGCATCCAAGGCAATTAAAAGCGCACCGGATTGAGAAATTAAAGACGCATCACCAGGAAGCGGGAGCGTCGGTGCGAACGAGGCATTCAATTTATCGGAGTTTGAAAGAGAACCGATGATATTGGGACCGAGAACGCGCATACCATAGCGATGGGCGGTTTCCACAATGGCGTTTTCAGTTTCATGGTCGCCAATTTCACCGAAACCCGATGTGATAATACTGATACCTTTGACTTTTGCTTTCCCGCATTCTTCTACAGAACCAAGAACAAACTTCGCAGGAACCGTGATAACAGCTAAATCAACTTTCCCTGTCAAATCAAGAATGCTTGGATATGCTTTATGCCCTAAAATTTCATCTGCTTTCAGGTTGATCGGATAGATCGGCCCTTCATATTTTCCATTGTTTAAGGCTTCAACGACAGAATACCCGATCTTTCCGGGAGTAGCAGATGCACCAATCACAGCAACTGATTTTGGTCTGAAAAGACCATCCAACACTTCTTTATTCACTTTGTTATTCTCCTGATAAAATTTGTTCTTTTTATTTCTCATGATTATTAAGAAATGTAAATACCAGTGCAATTTTACCACATTTGAATCATCTAAAAAGGAAAAATTCCGGAATTTTCCGGAATTTTTCATCATTTTTTGCTTTTTTTATTTAGATTTTTGATCTAAAAGGCTGATAATCAGGCTCTGGACACGATTCAGCATCGCAAATTGATCCGGCGTTTCTCCGTCCATGATTTTCGCTCCATCGAAAATCTGATGGATGATTTTTGAGGACAGATCGTTGTCTTTCAATTTGGCAAGGCGCAAGATCAGCGGATGTTCCGGATTGATCTCCAGCACCTTTTTCGGCGCTTTATAGTCCTGCTGCATCAGTTGATACATGCGCTGCATCTCCGGCGACAATGACCCATCTGCATCCACCAGCCTGGCAGGTGATTCGACCAACAAATCTGTGGTCTTGACATCGGAGATCAATTCGCCAAGTTCTGCTTTGATACGCGCAATCAGCTCATCGGAAACGGATTGCTCCAGCGCGGGTTCTTTTTTCTCTTCTTGTGTTTCGGATTCTTTACTGTCGCTGAATTTTTCAGTCGCAGCATTGACCAGCGCAAAGTCCTGATATTTTTCCAGATTCGTGATGACAAAAGGATCAAAAGGATCTGTCAACAGCAAGACATCGTATCCTTTTTTCCGCAGCTTTTCGATGTGCGGACTGTTGCGCAGCGTATCCAGATGTTCGCCTAATACATAATAAATCTTATCCTGCCCCGGTTTCATTTCAAGAACGTAGTCTGCGAATGAAATATAGGCGTCATCGTGGTTCAGAGAATGATACCTTAACAGCGGGACCAGACTGTCTTTTGCATCCGGCTCCGTGACGATGCCTTCACAGATAAACACACCGAATTTCTTCCAAAATTCCGCGTATTTTTCTTTATCGTCGGTGCCCCATTTTTTCAGAACATCCGTGATCTTTCCGGCTAAAATTTTCTTCAGCGTAAGAATGACACGGTTTGCCTGCATTGTCTCCCGTGTGACATTCAGCGGGATATCTTCAGAATCGATAACCCCTTCCACAAAACGATAATAACGCGGCAGCAGTGTGGTGCAGTAATCCTGGATTAATACTTTTCGTGCAAAGAGCTGCAGACCGTCCTCTTTCCGCAACGAAAACATGGTGCGTTCCGGTTTGGAAGGAATATACAGCAACGCGTACATCTGGAATGGGGCATCAATCGAGAGATGCAGCTTATTCATGGGCTTTTCAAAGTCCATGGTGAAGCTCTGATAGAATTTTTCGTAATCCTCATCCTTGACTTCTGCGGGATTCTGACGCCAGATCGTGGTTTCGGCATTGACCTGTTCTTTTGAATCTCCCACAAAGATCGGATAAGGAATGTAATTGCTGTGTTTGCGGATGATTTCTTTCAATCGGAATTCGTCCAGATACTCTTTGGCATCCTCTTTGAGTTTGATCAAAATTTCACTGCCGCGGCTGGTTTTGTCTGCTTCAGAGATGGTAAAACTGCCTGATCCGGTCGAATGCCATTTGGCTGCCGTGTCTTCCGGTCGATACGAACGGGAAGTGACATCAATCCATTCCGCAATCATAAATGCAGCATAAAAACCAACACCGAACTGACCGATCAGATCATTCGCCGTTCCTTCCGGTTTGTCTTTGGTCGCTTCCAGGAAGCTGCGAGCGCCTGATTTAGCGATGGTTCCCAGGTTATCGACCATCTCCTCGGCATTCATCCCGATGCCGTTATCGGTTACCAGCAGCGTCCCTGCTTCTTTGTCCATTGTGATGTGAATAGCCGGTGTGAAATCCGGATCCACAATGTTGTGATTGGTCAGCATTTCGAAATTGATGCGCGTGATGGCATCGGATGCATTCGAAATTAGTTCGCGCAAGAAAATATCACGATCGGAATACAGGGAGTTGATCAAAATATCTAATAATTGTTTGGTTTCTGCTTTAAAGGGAATCGCATTTTGTTTTTTCGGATCAATTTTTGTCATAAACGTACCTCTATTGAGTAATCGATGATGATGGACGGCGGGATGCAACGTTGCGGGCAAATCCTTCGATAATAGCTTGTTTCACAATCCAGCCGTGAGTATTTCCGTTACCATTATAAACAGAATCCTCGATTTTGTTCCCCTCCGGTCACATTTTCTAATAAATTATTAATATTCAAGCTGGACAATTTTCTCGCCGCATGGTTGACAGAGCGCCATCCGAAAAGAGATTGCTTCTCTATGATCGCAATGACAGCGCGTATATGTCATTGTTATTACCCTGGAGGGGCGAGCCCCGAAGGGGCGTGGCAATCTCCTTGCCACATGGTTGGCAGAGCGCCATCCGAAAAGAGATTGCTTTGTCGGGCTGACGCCCTCCTCGCAATGACAAATTGCCATGTGTGAACTTCTGAATTTCTCGAATTAATGTCTTGAAATCTATAAATTTGAGCGTAAAAAGGGACTATTTTTCAAAAAGTGAGAAACTCAGGTGAAAAAAATAATTACCAATTTGTAGATGTTTTGGCGTCAAAAATTGTCCAAGAAGAAGTCATTATAAGTAAGAATTGGTCAAAAAGAAGCTCAAAATGAGTAAATAAAAATCCCCCGCAAAGGAGGATCTTCCGAGCAGCTCACCCTGGGCCTTGATTTCAATATTTCCCGCCGCATTTCAGCGGAAGCTAGGTCACTCTCCGAGTGACCGGGGTCACCAGGCTTTACGATGCCGCTCTGTTATTATTATAGAGCGTTCTTTGAAAAAGTTCAAATCCCAATCCTACAGTAATTCGAAAAGCTATTTTAAATTTTAGATTGCTGGATTCAAATCCATATTCATCTGCTACAACACTGCGATATATAATAGATTTAAATGTCTGAACAAATTCTGCTGACGAAATTATTTGTCCCAACAACCCGTGGAATGCTCGTCTTAAGGAACAATCTGTTTGAACGGTTGAATCATAGCCTTCTTACAGGCTGCAAACTTACGCTCATTTCTGCTCCTGCCGGATTTGGAAAATCCACATTGATCAGCTCATGGATCGAGACAATTAAGGTTCCGATTGCATGGTTGTCACTGGATGAACGGGATAATGATCCGGCACGCTTCATTACATACCTGGCAGCAGCATTACAAAAAGTCAAACCGGGAATTGGGCAGAATCTGCAGGCGATCCTTCAATCTCCGCAACCTCTCCAGATCGAGAATACGCTGATCCTGCTGATTAATGAAATTTCATTCATCGAGGAAAAATTTGTCGTTGTCCTGGAGGATTACCATTTGGTTGATTCACAGCAGGTGGATCAAGCATTGGAATTCCTGATTAGCCATCAGCCGCCGTGCATGCATCTGGTCATTGTCACACGCGAAGATCCGAACCTGCCGTTGGCGCGTCTCCGCGCACAAAACCACTGCATCGAATTACGGGCTGCTGATCTGCGTTTCTCGAATTATGAAACAGAAGAATTTTTTAATCGCATCATGCAGTTAAACCTTTCAAAAAAGGGTATCGATTTGCTGGAACTCCGGACTGAAGGATGGATCGCTGGGATGCAAATGGCAGCTATCTCGATGCAGGGTTTACAGGATACTGACAGATTCATCCAAAACTTCACAGACAGTAACCGATTTGTCATGGATTATTTGTTAGAGGAGGTCTTACATCGACAGCCCGAAAATATCCAAGACTTTCTCCAAAAAACGTCCATTCTTGATCGTATGTGCGGATCACTGTGTGATGCCATTCTGCAGGACACTTCTGCTTCCAGTAAAGCTACTTTGGAATATCTGGAGCGCGTTAATCTTTTCATTATCCCCCAGGACAATGAAAGGCAGTGGTACCGATATCACCATTTATTTAGAAATCTCTTGCTCAATCGGTTGGGCCAAAATCTTTCCCGTGAGATAATTTCTGAGTTGCATATCCGTGCCAGTGAATGGTTTGAAAAAACCGGTTCACTTTTTGAGGCTTTTCTGCATGCGACCGCAGCCAATGATGTCGAGCGCGCTGAACGCTTGATTGAAACTGAGCAAATCGGTTTGCATCTCCGCAGCGTCGCAATACCCGTTCTGAACTGGCTGAACTCATTGCCGAAATCCGTGTTGGATACCAGACCTCGACTTTGGGTACGATCTGCCACTACAGCATTGGTGCTCGGGCTGTCCACCGGTGTCGAAGAAAAATTGCAGGCTGCTGAAGCCGTTTTTACTGCTCGAAAAGAATCATATCATGCTGAGGAAAGCGACCAAATCCGGGACTTGATCGGACAAATAGCCTGTGCCCGGGCCACCCTGGCGCTTTTCCGTTATGATCCGGCTGAAATGATCATTCAGGCTCGCCGTGCTCTTGAATATTTGCATTCGGACAACCTGACATATCGCTTTACGGCTAATTGGGCATTAACTTCAGCTTTTATGTTTCAAGGAGATCGTGCTGGAGCTGCACAAGCCAATCAAGATTGTATTGAGATCAGCCAAAAATCCGGACATGTTTTTTCAAAAATCCTGGCTGCAAGCAATATGGGTTCCTTACAGGAAATGGAAAACCAGCTTAATCTGGCAGCTGAGACTTATCATGAGGTACTGCAATTATTTGGCGATCATCCGCAGCCAAATGCCAGTATTGCGCTCCTTGGATTAGCACGTATCAGCTACGAGTGGAACGATTTAATTGCTGCCGAACGCTATGGACAGCAGAGTCTGCAATTGGCGCTGCAGCTTGACAGTAAGATTGACCGTTTCATTGTCAGTGAAGTGTTTCTGGCACGGTTAAAGTTGGCTCATGGCGATCTGGAGGATGCCTTAGGGCAATTAATCCGAATTGAACAAACTGCCCGGCAAAGAAAATTTCTGCTGCGGCTGCCGGAGATAGCTGCTGCCCAGGTTTCCGTGTTGCTGCGGCAAGGCAGTGTCTCCGATGCAATTCCATTGGTTCAGCGATATGAGATCCCTCTGTCTCAGGCGCGTGTCGCACTGGCACAAGGCAACCCGTCTGCTGGATTGGCAATTCTGGAGCTTTATCGCCAGCAAATGGAAGCGCGGAGATGGGCTGATGAACGTCTTCGAGCGATGATTCTTCAAACTCTCACATTCTATGCGTGTGATGAGAAGGATAAAGCAACTCAAGTACTCAGCGAGGTACTTTCATTGGCTGAGCCGAGTGGCTTCCTCCGTATCTTCCTTGATGAGGGCAAACCGATGGCAGATCTTCTGTCTGCAGCGGCTGCACAAGGTATTTGTCCGGACTATGTCAACAGGCTTTTGGCTGCCTTCGAGGCGGAAGTGAGCAATAAACAGGCTACAGCTACGCTACCCGGTTCTTCATCGTTGGTCGATACACTTAGTGTACGCGAATTGGAAGTCCTGCGGTTGATCGATCAGGGCTTTTCAAATCAAGAAATTGGCGAAAGGCTTTTCCTGGCGCTTGATACCATCAAAGGGTACAATCGTCGGATTTTTGAAAAATTACATGTCCAGCGGCGAACGGAAGCGATTGCCCGCGCCCGAGAACTGGGTTTATTGTAAACACCAGTATCCCCATTTTTACCATAACGATAAAAAATAACACCCCAGCTCACACTTAAGTGTCTGTTCAATGACACTTTTGAGCAGGTATATTAGTGATGCATGGACCCGTTCTACCAGCCATTTGAAATATGGACCAACCGAATGAAATTCTCCCCATATTTCGAATCGCAGGTGCGCGAATCAATGTAAACCAGCCCTATCAGGAGATGTATGCCAAAAAATTGCGATCCCGAAAAAAATCCAAATCAGCCTGTGATCTATCAAATCAGAATCAAGGGATATCTGGATTCCGAATGGTCAGACTGGTTCAAGGGCATGATCGCCACGTTGGAAGGTAATGACATTACCCTCTTGACGGGACCTGTGATCGATCAGGCAGCGCTGCATGGGTTACTGAAAAAAATTCGTGATTTGGGGATGACATTGATATCGGTTGGACCTGTTGAATCCTTTGCGGAAAATACACCTGACATTGAACAATAAATCATCAACATGAAATACGGACTGGCTTTTCAAAAAAATCTCCATACTTCGAAATGGTTATGAGCCAATTGGAAAGGAGCGTAAATTTGGTAATTTTCATTTCATAATAATCCACGGGTTTCAGCAAATAACCAGTAATTTGAAATATGAAAAGAATTCTGTGTTGTTCTTATGGTTTTGCGCTTCGCACAAAACCATAAGAACAAAGGAACCCCACCTGCATTGCATTACCTGTTTTATAGCGTGATCTTGATTGTCATCAATCTATTCATCATCTGGTACGCATGGAAACGCTGCCAGCCTGAAGATCAGTCTGGCCATGGCGCCTGAAAACCATTGGGCTGCTGATCATTCTTATTCTAAGATTGGATATTACAATGAAAGCTTTACAAAAATTTGGCGGTATTGCCGCTTTCTATATGGCAATTTCCCATATGATCGGAATTGTTGTTTTTCTCGTTGTGCTGGACTATACCAGCATTACTGACCCGGCTCAAAAGGTGGCTTTGAACGTCGAAAAGCAGATGATCGTCTTTTCGACCAACCTGCTGATGTACGTTTTCTTTGGTTTTGCCCTGATCATCTTATTGCTGGCTTTATATGACCGTTTGAAATCTGGCGCTGTTCCAGTGATGCAGGCGGCAATCGTGGTCGGGCTTATCTGGGCAGGTTCTCTCATTGCCAGTGGGATGGTCTCGAATGCCGGATTGGCGGCGATTGTTCCGCTTTATGCGAAAGATCCGACGCAGGCAGCGTTCACCTGGCAGAGTATTGAAGCAGTAACAAGCGGACTGGGCAATGCCAATGGTGAAATCCTCGGTGGCGTCTTTACGCTCCTGATCAGCCTGGCAGGATTCCAAACCAAAGGGCTGCCTAAACCTTTAAACATTCTGGGGCTCGTGATCGGTGTAGTGGGCATCCTTACGATCATCCCAGTACTGAACAATTTCGTTGGAGTTTTTGGTCTGGGTCAGATCCTCTGGTACATCTGGCTGGGAATCATACTGCTGCGCAGTAATTTCCTTACCACAACGATGAAACAGACGCATGTGTAAAAAGAAATCTCAAAGGAAAAAAATGATTTCAAAGAATAAAATCGCAAGAATTGCAGGGGCGTTGTACTTGATATACATGATTGTTTTCGCCCTCGCCGATGCTACACGCTCGAAGCTGATCCATATGGAGGATACATCAGCCACTTTCATCAACATCCAGACATCCGGTGGATATTTCAAGATCGGCTTTGTGAGTGATATTATCGCTGGTATTCTTTTTCTGCTGGCGGTGTGGACACTATACGTGTTATTACGTTCCGTAAATCAAAATGTCGCGTTGTTATTCCTTTTGCTCAATGCAGCCGGAGTTACCATTCAGTGCCTAAATACGCTGAATCTTTATGCAGCATTTTTGCTTACAAGTGGTTCAGAATATCTGAAAGCCTTTCAACCGGATCAACTGCAAGCTATGGCGATGTACTTCATTCACTTACACGAAAGTGGATTTATGATCTCCCAGTTTTTCTTCAGTGCCTGGCTGTTCCCACTGGGTTATGTCGTGTACAAGTCCGGTTTCCTCCCGCGCATTTTAGGAATCGTGCTGATGGCTGAGTGCTTTGGTTGGTTACTTTACCCGCTGCAGTATTTCCTATTCCCGAGCACTATGATTGTTACTATCAGCTCCACGATCGGCTTCATCGGTGAATTTTCGTTGACGCTATGGCTGCTGATCAAAGGTGTGAAACAATCAAAACCAGCCTTGGCTGAGGTTGATCAGTGATTTGTAATTGTGATTGGTGACTCAGATAAAAAGAAAAAGATGTAGATTTTTTATTGATTCATATCTTGTAAACAAAAGATCTACATCTAATCCACTCCATATTTCCAGTAATTCGAAATATGAAAAGAATTCAATGTTGTTCTAATGGTTTTACGCTTCGTGCAAAGCCATTAGAACAACAGTATTTTTATTTGAAAATTTAATCCAAATTTCGAATTGTTAAACGTGATCCGATGAATCGATTAAAATATAAATCAATACAAAAATTGATTTTCCATCTCACAGATCACCACTACAGCATATTTCCTTTCTCAATCTAAAATCTCTGATTGCAGATAGATCAAAAAAGTATGGCTGATTATCTAAAACAAGGTTCATGGAACCAAGGAGTTTTTTCTATGAAAAAGATGCAAATCATACTGCTGACTGTTTTGTTGACCATCAGGTTTGTGTTCACTGATGCATCTGCCGCAAAAATTGCACAATCATTCGAGGTTTCTTCGGATTCTAAATTTGTCAAGTTTGTTGATCCGGTATTGGAGGCGATGGTTCGCGGATCGATGGGCAAATTGGAGGGCGATATCACAATGGCGGAGGCTGAAGCGTTGACGCGATTGAACCTCAGTAATTCATGGCAGCAGTATATCTCCAGTGGGCATGTGATTCGGGATATCAGCGGGTTAGAATACTTTACTAACCTTGAATCTCTCGACTTGTCCGATCATGCCATCACCGATATTTCACCATTGAAAGAGCTTCCAAAACTCACATTGTTGTCACTGGGTGGAAATCCGGTTGATGATTTGACACCTCTCACCGGGCTGACAAGCTTAAAAGTGTTAATCCTTTCCAACTGTGCGGCACAAGACTACAGTCCACTTGTAAAACTGATCCATTTGGAAATTCTCAAGCTTGATAATTCAACGATCACTGATGTATCTCTACTGACTTCGCTGAAGAATTTGAAGCAGCTTTATCTGGCTAACAGCCCGGTTAACGACTATTCATTGCTGGAAAATATATACCCGAATCTGGAGAAGAAAGATTTCACTCTGGCGTTCACGCTTAAAGAATTGGGTTTTACAATGGATAATGAAAACCATCAGGCGTTCTATGATGGCGAGCATGCATCGATAACAATCAACCATTCCAAATGGGGCGCTCCGCCAGCGGAATGGGATGCGAATATCATCCGGATCTCAACGTATCTGACGGATGATTATAAGTTGTTTGCGGGTTTCTATGGCGATCTTGATGCCTACGTTTTCCAAATTGTAAAAAACGACGAGATGCTCGTAAACTACGTTTATGACATGGCACATGACAGCTTTACCATCGGGACGGGAGAACGGGAGAATTCGGAGAAAGTATTGCTCGCAGCAATGGACGTTCTGGAGGGCGAAGATGTTCTGCTTGCACCGATGCGTATTTTTAACGAGGCTATCCAAAAAACATTTAATCGGACCGCCAAGTCGCTGTATGCGATGCCATTTGAGTCGCCAACGCTCAAAAACCTGGGCTTTTTCCCGGACTTGGCGAATGCGGTGTACTTATATGAGCAGCGGGAGGGGAAGGATGTCAATATCGAAATCCATCATCCGGAATGGGGAGAGAAAGCTTATGATTTTCGTTTCTTTACGCAGCTGAGTGACGAATATCGGATTGTTATGATGTATTACGATAACGAAAAAAAGATTGTGGTGGGAGCAGACGATAACAATCAGGGCGGTGCTGATTTTACGTATTTTATCGAAACGCAGGAACACATAGACGGCTGGTGCAGCAACAAAGACATGACTGTGGAAGAATACTTTATCAAAGCTTACAATGACCCCGGGATTGAGGATATATATCAACATTCTGTGGCTCTGATGCTGCAATATGTTGAGAATACCTTTGGTATGACTCTCGAAGCGTTATTCACGCTGCCGGCAGGTGATTGAAGGGGAAAGAATGCTGGCAATTGGCGGCCTGCCTGAAACCCGTGAAACATGTTCCGTTGGAAAATACATCTGTTTTCAGGCAAAAATTTCATCCAGTGCTTTCATGCGGTAATTCAATACATGGAAAGGAATATATGTAGCAGTGATGTTTTTACGCAAAGCGCAAAAACATCACTGCTACATATATTCCCGATTTATTCGAAAAGCATGTCCATATTTCGCCTTGTTATGTGGTTTCTGTCATTGTTATTACCCTGGAGGGGCGAGCCCCGTATGAGCGTGGCAATCTTTTGACACATACGAGAATAAATTGCTTCTCAATGATCGCAATGACAGATCCATCCATATTTCGAATTGCTGTGTTTCGAATTGTTAAAAATTGAAATGGTATAATCACAGAATCAATTCAAAATAAAAGATAACTGCTTGCAAAATGGAATAAATTCCGTAAAAAAGATGATGCGTTACGCAATCGGTATACATCATGGAAGATGGGAAGGCTGGCATATGCAAACGATTGTGAAAAACATGAATCGATCGCAGCAGGAGGAAAAGGATTGCCTGAAGGTAGCAAATCTTAACCCAAGATGAAGTGATGAGTAAATGGATCGTTTAAAAGCGAGAATCAGCCTGTCGAGCAAATGCCAGCTTTCGTAGGTGGTGAAACACAAATGCTTTTTTTGCGGGGATATCGTTAAGGAGAGGGAACCAGTGAACTGTACAATAGAATCATTGCTTGCACGAAATTATGATGGTTTAATCCTGACAAATCCACAAATCCAAATTTTAGATGAAATTTCAGAAAAAATTCAATCCTTCGGTATTCGGAATTTCAATGTCAGCAGGGAGTTGAGCAGCGCGCTTATGAAAATCTCAACTGACAAACGTGGTGAATTTGCTCAAGAATGGTTAAAGGATCTTATTTGCGAGTTACAAAAAGAACCCGTACTATTTTCTCATCCTGACCTCTTATTTCATCCTTCCCTCAAAATTGATTATTTTGCATTGATACGCCAAATCGCTCATTCAAAACAGCTAATCGTTCTCTGGCCAGGAAAATATGCTTTAGATATACTTTCCTACGCAATTCCTGATCATCATCATTATCGAATCTGGAAAATTTCTGATTCTCTGTTGCAGCAGCCCAGAATCGTAATTTACCAAATCACAGACGCATAAGGAGTAATCACTATGTTGTATCGTGATCTCGTTCAATTTACACCGATTGAAACAATCATCCAATTACGTGATGCCGAAAAAGAATCTACTGCAAAAAGCCTTGTGCAATCCTATGTCATATCCGATGCCATGGCGAACAAACTGATCGATATGGTTTTTCCGCAATTGCAGTTTGAACGCCCGCAAGACAACAAAGGTGTCTTAATCGTCGGTAATTACGGTACTGGGAAAAGTCACTTAATGTCTGTGATTTCCTCAATAGCAGAGAGAGCAGAGTTAAAAGATTGCCTTACCAATGAAAAGGTCAAGAATGCTTGCGGAAGTTTTGCGGGCAAGTTTAAAGTTATCCGCGTGGAGATAGGTAGCGTAACCCGTGGATTACGGGAAATCTTGCTGGATGAGATCCAATCGGCACTCCATACCTGGGAGATTTCTTTTATATTTCCGTCAGCAGACCAGATTACCAATAATAAAACGTCCATCATTCAAGCAATGGCAGTATTTCAAGAAAAATTTCCAGGGATGGGATTACTATTAGCAGTGGATGAACTGCTGGATTATTTGCGTACTCGTGAACAACATGCCTTGATACTCGACCTGGGATTCTTACGGGAATTGGGTGAAGTAGCTGCATCCTGTCCCTTCCGGTTTATAGGCGGTTTACAGGAGACTTTGTTTGAAAACCCACGATTCAGTTTTGTGGCAGAACAGCTTCGCCGCGTCAAACACCGTTTTGAACCAATTGATATTGCCCGCGAAGATATTACCTATGTTGTTTCCCAACGTCTGCTCAAAAAGACCGATGCGCAAAAAGCACGGATTACTGACCATTTGAGGACATTTGCCCCTTTATATAAAGCGATAGCTGATCGTTTGGATGAATTTGTGGACCTCTTCCCGATTCATCCAGTATATGTGGAAACGTTTGAGAACCTGGCGATTGCAGAAAAACGTCAGGTTTTAAAAACATTCAGTACTGCGATTCGATCTGTATTGGATCAGGAAGTCCCCGCAGACCAGCCTGGATTAATTTCCTATGATCAGTATTGGAAGTTAATTCAAGACGATCCCAGTTTACGTAGTATTGATGATATCGCCCGCGTGATCCAGAAAAGCAATATCCTGGAGGGATTAATCCAAAATGCATACACTCGGCCTAACCTGAAGGATATGGCGATCCGCATTATCCGAGCATTGAGTGTGCAGCGGTTAACCACGAGCGATATTTTCGTTTCGTTTGGTGTGACAGCAGAAGGTTTACGCGATGGTTTGTGCCTTTTCCAACGTTTACCAGCTGAGATGAATAATGCGGACTTTTTGTTGGATCAGGTTCAGGTTGCTCTGAGAGAAATAATGAAGACTGTCCAGGGTCAATTCCTGTCTTATAATTCCGAAAACGGCCAATATTACCTGGATTTGAAAAAAGCGGTAGATTTTGATCAAAAAATCCATGAACGCGGTGATTTCATGGATAAGTCAGATATTAACATCTATTTTTATAATGCCTTGCGCCAGGCTCTCAACCTGAGTGATACCACCTATCTGACCGGATATAGCATATGGTTTTATGAACTGCCCTGGTCAGATCATAAAGTGACCCGACCAGGATATCTGTTCTTTGGACCTCCGGATGAGCGTACAACTGCCCAACCGCCCCGCGATTTTTATATTTACTTCCTTCCGCCATTTCAGAGCCGTACCTGTAATGATCAGAAGCTGCCCGATGAAGCGCTATTCTACCTTGCCGGATTGGATCATGAGTTTGAAGAAAAAATCCGACTTTATGCCGGCGCGCGGGCTATGGCCAATGAATCCACAGAATATCGGACAGAATATGCCAACAAAGCTGATACCAATTTCCGCAGCCTGATGCATTGGTTGCAAACGCATTTGGTCGAAAAACTGCATGTTATTTATCAGGGCGTTGACGAGCCCATTTACTCCGTCCTCACGCGCATGCGTGGCACAGCCAGCACAAATATTGAGGAGTTAATCCGCCTGATTTCTTCTCACTTATTCTCCTCAGAATTTGAAGATCGCTACCCGGACTATCCCAGATTTAATCGATTGAGCCAACCGGTGACCGAAACTGCACGCGCCAACAGCGCCATGGAAGCCATTCGCTGCCTGTGCGGACGTACTTCAAATTTAGGCTCCGGTGTTTTGGAAGGCTTGGGCATTCTGGATGGGCAAGGCAGTATTCATCCGTATGATTCCCCCTATAGTGAGTATTTTCTAAAGCTGCTCAATGATAAACCCGATGGTCAGGTGATCAACCGCGGTGAAGTGATTGACCTGGTATCCGGCGGAATTCAACCGGTGGAAAAAGATTTGAAATTCAATCTGGAACCCGAATGGGTTTCTGTCATTTTGCTCTCTCTGGTCTATAATGGCGATATTGTGCTCAGTCTGGATGGTCGTGAAGAACTGGATGCCGGCTCGTTGGAACGTGCTATGACCCGCTCGATGATCGATATCACCAACTTCCGTTTCTTCAAACGCCCTCGCACGTTACCCATTAACCTATGGATTCTGATTTTTGAGGGACTGGGTTTACAACCTGGTCTCATACGCGATGAAAACACGCGCGAAAACGCGGTGACCGAACTACAACGGTTGGTTCATGCAGAATTGGAGATGGTAGTAAAGCTGCAAAACCGGTTGGAACAGGGTATACAGCTATGGAACACGCCGATTTTTACGGATCGGTTGACTTTTGTAGTCGAGCAAGGCACGGTGGTGGGTAGTGATGCTCCGGAATTCTCGCTATCCACCTTGGACCTTTTACCCGGCTTGCGCGGATATAAACAATTTTTAGAAGAATTGAGCAAATACACGATTGTTGGAAAATTGCGGAATCTGCGTTATACCTCCGGGCAAATTCAGGAAAATTTGAATGATCGGCAAAGTATGCAGCGGGCGAGCCAGTTATTAGATGCGGTCATGCAAATCCAACCGTACACATCCTACCTGGCCGAAGCTCAGGCTAACCTGCCGGAAGACCATGAATGGTCCCATCACGCCCGCCAAGTTCAGAAGGATACGCTGGACTCAATCCGGCGGTTGGGAAAAGGCAGCGCGGCTTTTGATCAACAGGCTATTCTGCGGGACCTGGCTCAACTGAAGCAAGAATATATTGCGGTATATAGCGACCTGCACCGTAAATCAGTACTCACAGCCAGCGGGGACGATTTACGCCAGCGTCTTTATCGGGATGCGCGTTTTGAATCCATGCGTGCACTATCCGCCATTGAGTTGCTGACGCGCAGCGGTGATTTTGAATTCTGGAAGCAGCAGCTCACCGGGTTGGTTTCATGCCGCGAGTTTCACGAAGGTGTGTTGACTGATTCACCCACCTGTCCTTACTGTCATCTACGACCGGCGCAGCAACGCACGGCAGCCAATTCAGATGCCCTGGTTCACCTGCTGGACGCCAAGTTGAGCGACCTGCTTAAAAATTGGCGCAAAGCGCTGTGCGACAACCTGAACAGCGATACCGCCCAGCACAGCCTGGAAGCTATGTCGTCAGCCGAGCGCAAACCAGTCGAAGCATTCTTGCAGCAAGGCGATGACGCAGAAGGTTTACCGTCCAAATTTATTCCGTCAGCAATCCAGGCTTTGCGGGGGATACAGACTGTGACTTTGGCAGTTGATTCTTTGCTGCAGGCATTAAAAAATGGCGGACTTCCCTGCACACGCGAAGAACTGCAAAATCGTTTCAAGCAGTATTTGGACCAGCAGATGCGCGGCCATGATGCCGGTAATACACGCCTGACTCTGGACCAATAATTCCATAATGCCAGATGGGAGTAATTGGAAACGAACATCCTCGCAATGGGGGATCTCACGAGCGACTCATCCTGGACTTGGGTTTCATGATTCAGCGCCGTATCTCAGCGATGAATAGGACAAGCTGCGAGTAATAGCAGTAATTCGAAATTTGGAAAAACTTTTTGAGTGAAGAGAGAAAATTTGTTGTTGTGTTGGTTTTGCGCGGAGCGCAAAACCAACACAACAACAATTAATCTTTCTCATAATTCGAATTGCTGGAGTAATGAGGGATCATCTGAGTCAGCTCCCGTTTTGGGATTATCATTACTGTTCAACTGCATTGAGCTATCATGGACTTATCAGAGGAATTGTTATGACCGAATATCAACCCGAATTGATACCCCCGAAAAACTCCGCTCTAACACCTGAAGAGCAGACCAAATGCGAGGAATACCGCCAACGGCTGGCTGCATACCTGAAAGATCCCGCTTTCCGCGCCATTGAAGGTTTCCCCATCGGAACGGACGAGGATATCCTTGCGCTTTCGGATCCGCCCTACTACACCGCCTGCCCCAATCCCTTCCTTCTGGAGATTCTTTCCCAGTGGCAGCAGGAACGCGAAGAAATACGCAGCAAACTCGGGTTGAAAGAAGAAAAATACCAGCGCGAGCCATTTGCGGCGGATGTCAGCGAAGGCAAGAATGACCCGATCTACAACGCCCATTCCTATCACACCAAGGTGCCGCACAAAGCCATCATGCGCTATATTTTGCATTACACCGACCCGGGAGATATTGTCTTTGACGGCTTTTGCGGCACGGGTATGACTGGTGTAGCGGCACAACTATGCGGTGATAAGAAAACCGTGGAGAGCTTAGGCTACCGTGTGGATGATCAAGGCGTGATCTGGGAAGGCGAGAAAGTCATCTCGCGTCTGGGCGCGCGCAAGGCCGTGTTGAACGATCTTTCCCCTGCCGCCACTTTCATTGCCTACAACTACAACACCCCCGTCGATGCGGTTGCCTTCGAGCACGAAGCCAGGCGCATTTTATGCGAAGTGGAACAGGAATGCGGCTGGATGTACGAGACCTGGCATCCCAACTGTGACGATCCAAATCGGGTGAAAGGTAAGATTAACTATACTGTCTGGTCAGATATATTCGTTTGCCCAAATTGCGGGCAAGAGATGGCTTTCTGGGATGAAACAACAAATCCATCGACTGGAGTTGTTACTGATACATGGAGTTGTCCTAGATGTTCTTCTTTACTCGGAAAAAATCCCAGTAAAGAGTGTGGAGCATTGAAAGCTGAATATGCCTGGACTACTTTCCTTGATAAAGAAACCAATAATACAGTACGCCAAGTAAAGCAGGTTCCTGTGCTGATCAGTTATCACGTGGGAAAGAAGAGATTCGAGAAGAAACCTGACAATTATGACCTGGAAATTATAGATAAAATTAGCAACCAAAAAATCCCCTATGGAATACCGACCGAAAGAATGCCTGAGGGCTCAGAGAGCCGACGTAATGATGACACAGGATTGACGCATGTTCATCATTATTATTCTAGGCGCAATTTATGGATTCTCGCAAAAATACAGGATTCTATATTTAAGAAGAATACTACTGAACGAGTGAAACACTATTTAGAAATTTGGTTTACTTCTTCACAATCGCGACTACACAAGTTGAATCGATATATGTTTGAACATCATAGGCACGTTGGCCCATTATCTGGAACACTGTACGTTAGTTCTACACCAGTAGAAATTTCGCCTTTTTATTTTGTTAATGAAAAACTAGAGGATCACCTTTCTGTACAAATTCCACATAACAAGAAGGTAATTTCGACTAATTCATCTACAAGGTTGAAGATTCCAGAAGAATCCATTGACTATATTTTTGTTGATCCGCCATTTGGTTCCAATCTTAATTACTCTGAATTAAATTTCCTCATAGAATCTTGGATAAAGGTGATTACTAATTCCCATGAAGAAGCCATAATTAACAAATATACGCATAAACTAATTCCTCAGTATGCTGAATTGATGACATCCTGCTTTTCAGAGTTTATAAGAATCCTTAAATCGGGAGGGTGGATAACCGTCGAATTTCATAATTCCCAAAACCAGATTTGGAATGTAATTCAAGAATCTCTTCAAAAGGCGTATTTCATAGTAGCGGATGTTCGTGTTCTCGACAAACAAAAGGGAACAACAAAACAATTATCTACAACTGGTGCTGTCAAACAAGATCTTATCATCTCAGCTTATAAACCCAATGGTAACCTGGAAGAATGTTTCAAACTGAAAGCTGGAACGGAAGACGGTGCATGGGAGTTCGTACGATACCACCTTGGTAAACTCCCTGTTACTAACGAATCCAACGGTGTCCCGGCGGTCAATGCTGAACGCCAGGCATTTTTGCTCTTTGATCGAATGGTAGCATTTCATGTGCAGCGCGGGGTTATGGTGCCGTTGTCAGCGCTCGAGTTCTACGCCGGCTTGGAGCAGCGCTTCACCCGCCGCGACGGGATGTATTTCCTCCCTGACCAGGTGGCCGAATACGACCGCGCCATGCTCAACGCGAAAAAACCGGTGCAGCTCACCCTGTTCGTCAATGATGAGAAGACAGCCATCACCTGGCTACATCAACAGCTTGATTCAGATTCTGGTGGTGAGCCCAAGACCCAGGGCGACCTGACCAACGACTTCAACCGCGTGATGAACCGCGCCAAACACGAGCAGCCGCTGGAATTGATTGAAATACTGAAACAAAACTTCCTGCAAGATACAGAAGGCAAATGGTATGTACCGGATCATAATAAAGCCAGCGATCTGGAGAAGGTGCGCCAGCGTGCCTTGTTGAAAGAATTCAAAGAATATACCGAAAGCACCGGTCGACTGAAAGTCTTTCGCAGTGAAGCGGTGCGTGCTGGCTTTGCCGCTTGTTTCAAGCGTCAGGACTATCAAGTGATCGTCAGGATTGCTGAGCGCCTGCCAGAAGATGTGCTGCGTGAAGATCCGGATCTGCTGATGTATTACGACAGTGCGCAATTGAGAAAAGGATAGAAATTGGCAAAAATGAGGAAACAAATCGTTTTAATAAACCAACAACAAATTACTGAAACCTCATTTGACATTTCAAATGATTCATGCTATAAAAGAAACACATCCCCCCTGTTCCTTCGGGGGCAGGGTGCGAGGCGGCTGATACCCGCCTCTGCTTATTTAAGCAGGAGAAATCAATAAATATGGCAGGGGAAAATCCGATTCCATCTTATGTTTATGTAGATGGATTTAATTTGTATTATGGAGCTGTTAAGAATACCGCAAATAAATGGCTGGATATCCAAAAAATGGTCCAGTTGATTCTTCCAATAAACCAGATTAAAAAAATTAAGTACTTCACTGCAGTGGTCAGCGCTCGGCAGCAAGATCCTGAACAACCACTGCGCCAGCAAATGTATCTTCGTGCGTTGAGGACAATTCCCAATTTGGAGATCATATTTGGCCATTTTTTGACACACCCGGTCAGGTTGCCATTGGCAAATCCTGTAGCAGGGCAAAAAACCTATGCAGAAGTCATCAAAACCGAATAAAAGGGATCCGATGTAAATATTGCCACGCATCTTCTGCACGATGGATATCAAGGCGCTTATGGTGTGGCAATTGTGATTAGTAACGATTCCGACTTGGTTGAGGCAATTAAAATCGTTCGGAATGAGCTGAATAAAGGAGTGATCGTACTCAATCCCCACCCCAATTCTCCAAGCCAAGAGTTAAAACGTACAGCAACTTTTGTAAAAGATATTCGGCAGGGCGTTCTGGCGGCCAGTCAATTCCCAAATACCCTGCAAGATAAAAATGGTACATTTACAAAACCAGCAAGCTGGTAGATGAAGTATGAATGATGATCTATTAAAATATTTTCCTTCCCAAACGCACCCGCTTACTCTGGTTAGCGACCCGGATCGCTTGCTGGCCGGTGAAGCGCTGATGGCAGAATTGACGCGGCGTGGATTTCAGGTTATCCAGGAAGATGACCCGGTACTCCTGCGTCACTGCATCGAGGAAGTGCGGCCGTTTACACTGGATCACCCGATCATCTTAACGACCGCTGGCTCATTGGAAGACCTGCCGTATGACCTTTATCAGTGCGCTTATCGGATCAACGTATCGCTGCATCAGTTTTTTCCCAACCTGGCTTATCCGGTCCTGCAAACGTTACGTCCTGACCAAATTGAGATACTTGAAACATGCCAACAACCAAATCAGCTATTGAGCCGACGAAAAACAATCGAATTCCTTCTCCACACGGTTTTTCATGCTGATCCGGCTGCATTCCGTCAACCTCATGTATTGATTGCATGGCTGGTTGACTATCACCATCAATTCTCCCCGCTTCCGGATCTGCTACGAAACAGTCTGGTCGATCGCTTGAATGGTTATTCCGATTATCAAGCGTGGAATATCGATGTATTGATCCGGGATGCGCAGGCATTCCAGCGCTTTATCCAGCATGAATGGCAGAAATCGATTGATCAATCCATTTCAGGCAAACAGATTAACGAACCGCAAACCGCGTATTCTATCCCCTTTTCAAACGACTCGCAGTTACAGGACCTGGTGCCTGGTCTGGTTCGTCGCGGAACCATCCAGCCTTTACAGATTGAAGAACAAGCCGGCTTGCCTACATGGGCTCGTCCTGGGGTTATGTTCGTTGACGGGCGCCTTCAACGGTTGTCAATGCTGCTGGAAAACACCCAACAACAGGTCCGCGCTATCCAGGCGGGTGGGCAAGCAGGGTGGAACGTTTGGAAGGGACTGGCGCTGACCTGGGCTGAACTCAGCAGCGCGATAATGCAAACCGATCTTGCTGCCAATTCTGAACAAGAAGAAGCCTATCGGAGTATTTTGCGGGATATGGATCCGCTTTTTACAGTATGGCTCCGGAATAATTACGCTGCTTTGGGTGCACAGCGTTTGCCAACCCCTCACCACGTGCATCATATTCCTCACTATCTGGCATACCTTCGCAATTCTGGCAGTCTGGATAAAGTGGTACTGCTGATCCTGGACGGATTATCTCTAACGGATTGGCAGGTGGTTTCTGCCGCATGGAGTCAGCGCCATACAGATTGGAAGATGCGAACCAATCTCGTGTTTTCGCAGATTCCGACTATTACTTCCATTTCCAGATATGCCATGATTTCAGGCCTGCGGCTGACTGATTTTGCAGAGGATATCAATCACTGTGTTTCCGAAGCACGAGCCTGGGAATTGTTTTGGTCGAGAGAAGGTATCGCTGAAGCTGCCTGTAAGCTGTTGCCGCTGTATTATGATCGGCAGATCGATCAATTGCCGGAATTGCAGGATCCACGGGTGAATTTTTGGTGTTTAATTGACGATACGCTCGATAGACTGGCGCACCATGCCACCCTTGGTGCTGCTGATCAGCTATCTTCCCTTCGCCTGTGGCTTGATCCAATGCACTGTACAAATTCGCTGCCGCTTGAAACACAACTCGATGCATATCTGGATCAAGGATATGCGTTGTTTATTGCCAGCGATCACGGACATGTAGAGGCAGTTGGCGTGGGGCAACCCTCGGAAGGTTTGGTGGCACAGACACGAGGAAAACGCGTGCGCCTCTATCAAGACCGATTGGCTGCCTTGCGTGTTCAGGCTGATTTCCCGGACACTATTGCATGGACGGATGACGGTCTTTTGCCTGACCAAATGATCGCATTAATGCCGAAGGGACGGGATGCCTTTGCTCTCAATGGAGAGGTCGTCGTTACGCATGGCGGCATTTCAATCGATGAAGTCATCGTTCCATTCATTCAAATTACAAAAGAAAGCAACCTATGAATAAAGGTATCGGATTTAGTCGAACAATTACGCTCGATTGGCTGGATGTGACAGCATCATTGTGCGTCCAAAATACCGAGCCATTAACCATTCGACAGCGCCTGGCAGAGACAATTTCAGGAACTGTCATCGGAATAGAAGCAGAAAGAAAAACCATCGATGTGCTCTCCGCGATTTGGGTTAAATCAGAAAAAACAGCCCCCCAAATCCGTAAGGAAGCTTTATCTTTGTTTTCCGCTTCATCGACATCCGGTGAGCGATTTTGGCTGCATTATGGCATGACGCTGGTCTGTTA
Organism: Flexilinea flocculi; assembly: GCF_001192795.1. Classification (GTDB taxonomy): domain Bacteria; phylum Chloroflexota; class Anaerolineae; order Anaerolineales; family Anaerolineaceae; genus Flexilinea; species Flexilinea flocculi. The sequence continues at coordinate 818,078 of NZ_DF968181.1, forward strand.
TCCAATTTTTCGAAAAGTTACAGCCGCAATCGGGCAGATTAGCCGCACGGAGGAAATTATTACCCGAAAAATGATAAAAGACCGAATTTCCGGCGAATATGGCCATCTGGGTGGTTTGGATCGATCTGTAGAAAGGATTATTGCCTCGTTGACCAATTGGGGGGCTATTATGGTTTCTGGTGAAAAACAAAACTATCAAATTTTATTGAGACATTTTTCATCCCGAGAAAATCTGCAGCTATGGCTGTTAGGCAGTGCGCTTTATGCGCATCCTGCAGATGGTCTCCCATTTGATGATTTAATTCATTTACCGGAACTCTACCCCTTTCAATTAACGGTTGGGGTTGATAACCTGCGAAAAGATAAACGTTTTGAGGTACAACGGCAGGGCGGTGGACTTGAGATGGTAAGAATCATATAATCATTGCTCCATCCCTCATAAAAACAAAAAAAACCAGCCACATTGAGGTCATCCCTCGCTGCGGCTGGTTTCTTATTCAGTCAACGTTCAACAGGATTAAGCCTGTGCGGTTGATTTTTTGCCTTTGTTGAACCAATTTTTCCATTCCTCTTTTTCCCAGATCACCAGCAGCGGGGCTGCAATGAAGATCGAGGAATAGGTACCCATCAGCAAGCCGACCAGCAGAATGACGGAGAAGTCACGCAGGGAGGTGCCGCCCAGCAGCGCCATGGAGAGCAGCATGAATTCGGAGGTCATTAACTGGGTGTTGATCGAGCGCTGCAGCGTTTGCACGATGGAGTGATTGACGAGCGTTTCGAATTCCAGTTTGCGCAGAATGCGGGAGTTTTCGCGAATGCGGTCAAACACCACGATCTTGTCCTGCACGGAGAAACCGATCACGGTTAGCAATGCGGTCAGGGTCAGGGATGTGAACTGCCAGCCCCAGAAACGACCCAATGCGGAAAGGCTGATGACGATCAAGCCGTCATGGATCATGGCGATAATCGCGCAGACGCCATAGCGGAATGAATTCGGGATGGAGCGGAAAGCGAACCAGATGTACAGGATGACGCCGAGCGCCGCGGCTGCAACTGCCAGAAAAGCGCGGCTGGCGACTTCTTTACCGATGGAAGGGCCGACGCTGCTGATACTGTAGCGCAGTGTCGCCGGATCTTCTTTGTAGGTTTCAGCGGCAAATTTGATGAAGGATTCGATCTGGTCGTCATCCAGGAACGGGGTGCGCACGATGGCGTTGCTATCCCCGGAAAGGACAACGGTGTTTTCAATTCCAAAATCCAGTGCGGCCTGGGATAAAACCTCGCGCTCGGGACGGTTTCCCTCGGAAAATTTCAGTTCCATTAAAGTGCCGCCGGTGAAGTCAATTCCCATCGGCATGCCTTTGACAATTAATAGGATCAAACCGGGCAGGATCAGGAGTAATGAAAAAGCAAAGTACCAATAGCGTTTCGATAGAATATTAAGTTTCATTTTTTCTCCTCCTATACACCGAACCATTTATTTTGATTTTCCGGTTTAACGACTTTTGTCGTATAGTGGAGCAGTGTCCTTGTGACCAGGAAAGCGGTGAACATACTGATTAAAACGCCCAGACAAAGCGAGACAGCAAAACCTTTGACAATGGTCGCGCCGAATGACGATCCGAAATAGAAGAGAATCGCAGCGGTGATGAGTGTCGCAACGTTGGAGTCTCGGATGGAAGACCATGCGCGTGTCCAGCAAAGTGTGATTGCCTGGTTGATGGTTTTTCCGTTGCGCAGTTCTTCTTTCAAACGTTCGAACATCAGAATGTTGGCGTCAAATGCGCCGCCGGTGGTGAGGATGAAACCAGCGATACCGGACAGGGATAAGGTGATCGGGATCAGTTTGTACAGCGCCAGAGAGACAGCGCCGTAGAAGATAATTGCGAGCACGGCAACGGCACCAGCAAGGCGATAGTAGAGGATCATGAACAATGCTGCCAGTGCCAACCCGATCAAGCCTGCCACCAGGCTTTTCTTAAGGCTGTCTTCACCCAAGGTAGCGCCGATCATTTTGTATTCGACGATTTTGAGCGGTACCGGTAAGGCGCCGTATTTCAATTGAACGGACAGAGCGTTGGCAGAATCAATCGTAAAGTTGCCGGTGATAACGCCGCTTCCGCCGGTGATAGCTCCGTTAATTCGCGGGCTGGAAATTACTTTACCGTCCAGAACGATAGTCAGATATTTTCCGATATTTGCTGATGTAAAATCAGCGAATGTTTGGGATGCATCGCTTTTTAATTCAAACGCAACTACCGGTGTGCTGTTTTCCATTTGGACACTGACGTTTTGCAAGGCTGCCCCTGTCAGAACGGTGTGGTACACTTTTTCTTCTGTGGCTGTTTCGGTGGAATCGCTGCTATCGGAGGAATCAGTCAAATTTGCTGCAGTTGCTGCCGCAGTTGTGGTTGTTTCCGATGATTTTTCAGAGGAAGAAACAGTTAAATCTGTTTTGATGGGATCTCCCTCCATCATGAATTCATCTCCGGTATCAACGAACTCTAATAAGCCGGTACCTTTCAGTGTAGCAAGCACTTCTTCGGTATTCGTCATACCGGGGAACTCGGCCAGAATACGGTTGCTGCCGGCTACCTGGAAAACAACGTCACTTACTCCCAGACCATTACTTCGATTTTCAAGAATCTGGCGAGCTGTGTTTAATTGATCGGCGCTGACAACTGTGCCGTCTTCGACATCTGCTTCGAGCAGAACCTGCATACCACCCTGAAGGTCCAGACCCAAATATAAGTTGCCGGATCGCTGTAAACTGCCGATCCTGAGCCCATTTTCATGGGACACGTCAACAAATAGAGCACACAGGAATATCAGAATGATTATGATGAGGTTTACAAAGGGCTTTTTCATACTTGTTTATGCCTCCAGAGTTTAAACCTGCCATAATTTGGCGGAAAAATCCAAATGTGTATTATACCGCATTAATCTTTTTGTCCACAGAATCGCACGATGTCGCCCGATTTTCATTTTTCTATCGGAAATTACTCGTAGAGGCAATCCTTGTGGTTGCCCGATGCACCATATATAGATATGATGCAGCAATTCGGTATATGAATTGACTTTTCGAAAAAAAATGTTCATATGGCTTTGCGTGAAACGCAAAGCCATATGAACATCAAAAAATAATTTTCATATTTCAAATTACCGGGTATGATGACTTGAAAGAAAGGATCAATAATAATTGTTTTGAATCGGGAGTTCGTAGGATACTTTCCGGATCACGCCGGAATCGCTGGGCGTTACCTGCATGACCATGACGCACATATCCTGACAGGGCTTTTCCTGATCCAGTCGGATGGCTTGATTCAGAATAAAATCCGCAATTTGCTGCGCTGTTGCAGAATTACTGTCGTCCATCATGGAATGAATCAATGTCGGGATGTCAATTTCCTGACCGTAGGATTGTCCGGCAGTAAACACTCCGTCGGAAAAAAGGATGATCAAAACACCCGCCTCAATCGGCATCTCTGTGATGGAAGGTTGGATGTGTTTCGAGCCGCCGATTGGCTGACACGCATTGTTCCAGGAATCAATGATCCCCCGTTGATAATAATAAACTGGACAAGGGCTGTTGCGGCTGACAACAAATGTTCCGGTATTGAGGTCAATGGAAACGGTATTCAGATAGGCTTCAGTTTTTCCGCTGTAGGTAGTGAATAGTTGATCGGAAGTGGCACGAATTGCGGTGCTGTCGCGTACTCCTTCAGAGATGAGACTGGCAATCCTGGTGACGACAAAAGAAGAAATTGCTTTTGCCTGACAGCCTGAATTCATGCCATCACATAGAACGACCGAATAACCTCCGCACAAAGGACGCTCGATGACTTCAATTGTCTCGCCGCTTTCATCAGCGGTATATTTATGCGTTTTCGCGATGCCAATTCGTAAATCCATGTAAGAATTTTATCACAAGTTAAGAAAAAATAAGAGAGTACCCATATGGAAAAACGAAATTTCCGACCGAAAATCTAATATATAATCAATTAAGATAAATATATTTATTATTTGTCACTCCAGCAATTCCTACGAAAATCGAATTCCATTTTCATTAGTGTATGTGTAATTTTTTTTCTGTAGTTCGATATATGGATAAGATTCTTTGTTGTTGTGATGTTTTTGCGCGATTGATTCGAAATACTTATCTATATTTCGAATTGCAGTAATTCCTACGAAAATCGTATTCAATTTTCGTTATTGGATGTGTAATTTTTTTCATTTGTTGTTCGAAATATGGATTGACTTTCGAACAAAAAAAAGGAACTTTGTTGTTCTTATAGTTTTCCGCGAAGCGGAAAACTATAAGAACAACAAAGAATTCTTTTCATAATTCATTCACCGATAATTGTCATCAGATTTTTTCTGAACTTGACGAAGTGATCTTGCATGGCTATAATTGTTTTCGCCTGTACAATGGGTATATTTATGGTGGAACAATTAAGGAGTTTTCAATGACACCACTGCCAAAAAGAAAAGTTTCCAGTGCACGCAGAGATCGACGTCGCGCTAATGATTTCCTGACTCCCAACAATTTGACGGCTTGTTCAAATTGCGGAGAAATGTGCCTGCCACACACAGTTTGCCCAAGCTGTGGGTATTACAAAGGCCGCGAAGTGATTAACGTCACGAAAAAAGAAGCGAAAAAAGAATAAATGTACCATTGACAAAAAGACGGACTCCATAGCGGCAGTCCGTTTTTTTATTTGTACTGCAATCGAAACATGAGTGAATTCTGAATTATTTTGAAGTATTTTTTGTTGTTTTATCATAGAAACTTTACGGGAGATGGAAATGGCTCAGGAACGTACACAAAAAATTGTGATTACGGCTGTTTTAGGTGCAATAACGATTCTGTTGGGAATTACGCATTGGGGATTGATTCCATGGTTTGGTGGTGTATCGTTGACAATTCTACATGTTCCGGTCATTATTGGCGCAATTCTTGAGGGGCCAATCGTTGGAACTGGCATCGGTTTGATTTTTGGCTTGTTGAGCATGATTCAAGCCGCAGCGGCTCCTGCCGGACCGACGGATGTGTGGTTCACGAATCCGTTGTTGTCCATTTTGCCGCGTCTATTCATCGGACCGGCTGCCTGGCTGGTTTATCGACTGCTGAAGCGTTGGCCGGTTCCAGGCATTTTGGCCGGAGCGATAGCAGGATCGATTGCGAATACAACGCTGGTTTTAGGTATGATCGGATTAATGGGATTATTGCCCTGGAAGGTTTTGGGAAGCATCGCAGTTATTAATGGCTTGCCTGAAATCGTTGTCTCCTCCCTGGTGTCTTTACTGGTTATCGCTGCTGTCCGGCAGATACGGATTGGCAGAAGACAGGGTTCCAAAATCTGAGGTTTACAGCTCGGCATCCATGGACGGATCACAAAGATACGACTGCGATACTGATAAACAGAATCACTAGCAGAAATACTCCGTCCCGCAGTCGGAACGCGTACTCGAACATTGATGTTCGGTAAGGTTTGAATCCATAAGCTCTGGCATCCATTGCCAGCGCCATTGTTTCGGCGCGTTTCAAGCTCGTCAGGAAAAGCGGGATGATCAGGGGAAAGATCTGCCGAATACGGGTAGTGAATCCTGCGTTTTTCGTTCCCCACTCTGCGCCTCGCGATGCCTGCGCTTTTGCAATTTTTTCTGCGGATTGTGCCAGAAACGGCAAGAACCGCAGCGTAATCTGGATGACTATGACGAGATCCATGGTAGGAATTCCGAGACGGTGAAGCGGTCTGAGTATCTGCTGCAGCCCGTGGATCAACTCCGAAGAGGAAATACAGAATGTCATCAGGCTAAGCAGCAGGATCAAAACGCAAAAACGCAACATCATCAGCAGACTGTTCAGAACATTGGCTGTAAAAATGGAAATTGGTCCGACAACAAACAGGATTTGTTCCCCCTCTTTTGGCAATAGAAAGATTTGAATCAGTGCAATCAAGACCAAAAAAGGTAACGGCGGAATTAACCCTTTCAGCGCGAATTGGATCGGGATCCTGGCGGTCAATAATCCAATCCATGCAGCCAACAGCCCGATCAATACACCAATTCCGGAAGAACTAAAAGTCACAGCGAGAATTAGGAGTCCGAATCCGATGATTTTTGCCCGCGGATCTATGCGGTGCAGCAGCGAATCAGCAGGAATGTATTGCCCGATGGTTGCTTTTTGGAGGAAATCAAATTGGTTCATTGTTCCCCCCGATTGATGGCTGCGCTTGTTTCGTTGATGATAGCCTGGATAGTGTTGGCCTGATACGAGATCGGCCACCCCTTTTTGCGAAGTGATTGCGCCAATTGCCAAGCCGCTGGCGGTTCCATACCAGTCTCCTTTGAAAGGGACTGATCTGCAAATAGCTGATCTACTGGCAAGGTTGTCAGACTCGTGCCTTTCGCCAAAACGGTCACGTTCTGAGCGATTTCCGAAATATCCTCCATATTGTGGGAAGAGATCACGATCTGGACACCTTGTATTTGCAGGCGGTGCAGCGTGCTAAGGAGATTTTTTCTGGAAAGCGGATCCAGACCGGCAGTCGGTTCATCCAAAATCAGCATGGACGGATTCATTGCCAGTGTAGCGGCAAGCGCCGTTTTTCGCTTTTCTCCTCCGCTCAACGTGCTGACAACTCGATCCTTGTAGGTAAAGAAATCCAAACCGACGAGTTCCATCGCCCGCATGACGTTTTCTCGCAGATTTAGCGGTCCAAAAATCTGTTTTGGACCAAACGCAATTTCATCTCCGACATATTGTTCGAAGAAAAAGGATTCAGGATTCTGGAAAACCATGCCTGCGTAACGGCGCAGCGCTTTGACATCCAGAGATGCCGCGTTCAGATCAAAGGGACCAACGCGGATTGTCCCGCTTTGAGGACGATATAATCCGTTTAAATGTTGCAGCAGGGTTGATTTACCGGATCCTGTTGCTCCAATCAATCCATGAGGGATATCCTTTTGAACGTCCATTGTGATACTTCTGAGTGAAAGATGTGCGAATGGTGTGCCTGCCATATACGTGTGCGAAAGGTCTCGGATTTCAATTTCAGAAGCGGTTTTCTCTTTGGCGGTAAAAGGAATTTCAATGATTTCGGATCTTACCCCTGTATAGGCTGTTATCGAATCGAACAGCTTGTTTCGGTCAGTGACAGGATCGCTGATTCCAGGGAACAATGCAGGAAAACATTGGTAAAAGCGGACTGCGGCCGGTTTCTCCAAACCGCCGGCATCGAGTAAAGCATCATCCGTAAACAGGGTTTGCGGTTTTCCATCAAAAATTAACTCGCCATGATTGAGAAGAAGCACTCGCTGAGCCAGCATGACCTCTTCCATGAAATGGGTAATGAAGATCACTGTGATTCCCATGCGGTTTAAGGCTTCCATACGCGCCAAAATGTCATTTCTGCCTTTGGGATCCAGCATAGCTGTCGCTTCGTCCAGGATAATGCAACGCGGCTGCATTGCCAGAACTCCTGCCAGGGCGACTCGCTGCATTTGTCCGGCTGACAACAGATGAGATTGGCGATTACGCTGTTCTTGCATATTTACGACGGCAAGAGCGTCATCCACTTGTTCGCGGATCACTTTTGGCAGCCGGCACAAGTTTTCCGGGCCAAATGCGACGTCCTCTTCAATAATCGTTGCCATGATCTGATCTTCCGGTTGTTGGAAGACCATGCCTACTTCCGATCGAATCTGATGCCGGAATTGCTGGTTTCGCGTATTCATCCCGTTTATCAGGACATTTCCGCTGGTGGGCATCAATAATGCGTTCATATGCCGTGCCAGCGTGGTTTTCCCGGATCCGTTTGCTCCGATCAGTGCGATAAATTCACCTTCCTGGACTGAAAAGTTGATATCTTTTAAGATCCGAAAATGGTCTTTGTCGGATTTTGGAAGCTGATAGCTCAGGTGATCAATCTCAATTAATGGTTTCAAGAATGAAGCGTGTCCTGTTCTGACATTTTGATGTTCTTCCCGAATTATATCTGGAAATCTTTTTGTTTTTTCGACAATAATTCGATTTATGAGAGGGATTATTTGTTGTTGTGTTGTTTTTGCGCGGAGCGCAAAAACAACACAACAACAATTTTTCTATTTTTTCTCAGAAGTTTTTTCGAAATTTCTGCTTGTCGTTTCTTCGACAGCGATACGAAATATGAGAATTAAAGGGATCGAAGCAATCTCTTGCCATGTACGAGAATAGAATAGATTGCCACGTCGGGCTGACACCCTCCTCGCAATGACAGATTGTCACGTGAGCCCACAGGAGCAGAACCTGTCATTGCGAGCCCTGCAAGGGCGTAGCAATCTCCTAAACAATGTGCAAAGTGTGCCACACGAAAAAAGATTGCCACGTCGGGCTGACGCCTTCCTCGCAATGACAGATCAATCTATGAAGAATTCATCATATAAATCTTTTACGCTTCGCACAAAAACATAAGAACAACAAATTTTCTTGATTGATTCGAAACGTTAATCCATAATTTGAATTGCTGATTGCTGTTTTGGGAGATGAAACTTCTTGGATACTGTAATAAAATTTGACTGTCATCGATTTAATCATGAATATATTTTTATTCCTTGACAAATACAAAAAAGTTTCATAAGATATCAAAAGTAAGTTAAAACAAAATATGGCAGGTTGGCTGTACAGATAGAGGCGCGAAATTCATCAGTAGCATGACGGAACTGCTTAAACAGTGTAGATGTTCATGTGAAAGGGAATTTTGCCGAAGCTGAGATCGGTTTAAGAGTGATTGAGGCTGGGCTTACGGAGAATATCCGAAAGACTGTCACAAATTTTTTGTGGAGCGCTATCGTTCGGTTTACATAATTGTTATGCATTTTGGTTATGTAACGGTAGGAGCGATATTACTCCTGCCGTTTTTTTATTGAAAGGAGAACCAAAATGAAGGATAACTTGTCTGTCTGTTTCTGGCATCCATGTTTCCTGTATTTGAAACATACCTCATGCTGATTCTGAATTCGAATTCTTTCAGAACGGCTTAAATTTACCCAAATTTCTTACATTTGTTCCATATTGTATTCGTTTATATCGCAAGAACAACAACCAATAGGAAACTTTTTATTGTTCTTGATATTATGGATTTATTTAAATCAAATAACATTAGATGTGAAGAGGGCAGATACCATGGCAGAAGAATTAAAAATCCAAAATCTTACAACTGAAAAGACTGAATTCAAGCGTGAAGTCGGTGTTTTCGGAGGTGTCAGTTTGTTAGGCGGCATTATGATCGGTTCCGGTATTTTCTATATCGGTTCTTATGTGATGATGCGTACCGGAATGAGTCAGGGATTGTCCCTGTTAGCCTGGATTATCGGTGGAATTGTCTGTTTGCTCGGCGGGTTATGCCTGGCTGAATTGGGTACAGCCATGCCGAAAGCCGGCGGTATGACTGTGTATCTGAATGAAGCATACCATCCAATCGTCGGATTTTTGTGCGGTTTCAGCAGCTGGTTGTTGGGCGGTCCAGGATCCATTGCAGGAATTGCGATTGCATTACCGACAGCCATGCGGACATTTTTTGATTTGAGTGATTTCAGTATCAAAATGATCGCAGTGATTCTGATTCTTGGTTTGACGGTTTACAACTACTTAGGAATTAAGCAGGGCAGCGTTCTGCAAAACATCACCATGGTTGCCAAACTGGTTCCGATTGTAATTATTTTAGTCGCTGCATTATTCCTGGGGCGGGCAACACCGGATCTAAGCCTCGTTCCACAGGGAGACTCTGTAAGTTCTGGAAAAGTAATTGGAATGGTAGCATTCGCTGTGATTGCAACATTGTGGGCCTACGAGGGATGGACGAATCTGAATACCATCAGCGAGGAAGTGAAGAATCCACGGCGGAATTTGCCCCTTTCCATCATCATCGCAATCGTCAGTATTACTGTGTTATACACTTTATTCAATTTTGCAATCTATCGCGTCTTTTCTCTGGAAGAAATTAAAACCTATATTGACAGCGGAAATTTTTATCTTGGAACCGAAGTCGCGAAGTTGTTCATGGGTAATTTCGGAGCCATTCTGGTAACTGTCGGTATGATTGTATCCATGTTCGGTGCATTGAACGGCTGTATTCTGGCTTTCCCCCGCATGTACTATGCGATGTCGGTTGAAGGTCACTTCTTCAAGAGTTTTAAAGTGCTCCATCCTGTCAACAAAATTCCGACTGCTGCATTGTTCGTTCAGGCAGGTATATCGATTATTCTGGTGGTTTTTCGGAGTCTGGATCAATTAACCAGTCTGGTGATTTTCTCCGGAATGATCTATAACTTCCTGACCGTACTTGCTGTAATTATCCTTAGAAGGAAGTACCCAACGATTGAGAGACCTTATAAAGCATGGGGCTATCCGGTGCTGACAGTGATAACAGCATTAATTTTTATGGGATTAATGGTAAATACTTTTATCGAAGATCCAACAACAGCATTATTAAGCCTGGCTGTTCAGGTTGCAGGTGTGTTAGTGTACCTGATTTTCGATAGAATTTATCAGAGAGAAAGGGCAAATTAGGAAAACGATCATGAGAACAGCGATATTTAACGGGAAAGTCTACGTAGACCGGGGCAATTTTGCACAGGCAATACTAATTGAGAATGACCGGATCATTCAAACAGGCTCGGATGCGGAAATTTTAAATTGTTCCGGAATCGAGAAACGAATCGATTGCCAGGGCAGAACGGTTATTCCCGGGTTGAATGATTCCCATTTGCATCTGTTGATGGTCGGAGTCAGTCTTTCTCAGGTACAGATCAACGGCTGTTCTTCCATTGATGATTTGGTTAATCGTTGCAGAGAATTCATCGCAGAAAATCCTGAATCTGTTCGACATGGCTTATTGGGTATGGGATGGAATCAGGATCTCTTCACATCCGGCGAAATTCGCAATCCGAACCGGCATGATCTGGACAGGATCTCTACCGAAATTCCGATCCTGCTGTATCGTGTGTGCGGCCATACTGCGGTGGCTAATACCTGTGCAATTCAAAAACTTGGGTTGACAGCCAAATCTCCTCAGTTTGAGGGCGGTTTTTTTGAAACCGAGGCAGATGGTTATCCCACCGGTTTATTCGCAGAAAATGCCTGCGAACATATCCGTTCAGTTTTTCCCAATCCAACCATAGAAGAATACAAGCAGATGCTCGTTAAAGCCATGCGCTATGCTGCGTCTCAAGGCGTCACATCTGTTCAATCCAATGACGCCGGCGGTATGCAGATCAATACACGTGATGGTCTGGAGATGGTGAAGCAATTGTATGAGTCCGGAAACGGAATTATTCGTTATCATCATCAGATCGGGTTCAAAAACTTGAACGAATTTCAAGAAATGATTGCGACAGGAGATTATCAAAATGGGCGGTATGAAGTTCCTGATTGGCTGACTCTCGGACCGCTGAAATTGTTTAAAGACGGAAGCCTTGGTGCGCGGACAGCGATGATCCGAAATGGTTATCAGGATGATCCTGGAAACTTCGGCGTGGAAACGATTTCTAATGAAGTGGTTGAACAATATTGTATTGCAGCTGCAGATGCCGGCATCCCTGTCGCAATCCACGCGATTGGTGATGGGGCTGTGGAGCAGGTTTTAGATGCTTACCAGAAGGTGCTTGTGGATGGAACCAATCCACTTCGTCATAGTATTGTCCACTGTCAAATAACCGATCGCGGCCTGTTAGAACGAATTGCCCGCATGGGAATTCTGGTGCATTATCAGCCGGTTTTTCTTGATTATGACATGCAGATTGTAGAAAGCCGTGTCGGATCTGACTTGGCATCCACTTCATACGCTTTTCATACACTGGATACATTAGGCGGGAAAATTTCTTACGGAACGGATTCCCCTGTGGAAAATTGCAATCCTTTCGCATGTATTTTCAGTGCTGTTACTCGCAAAGAGCGTTCCGGAAAAATTCCCGCAGCATTCTTTCCGCAGGAATGTGTTGATGTTGAAACTGCGGTGGATGCGTATACCATCGGCAGCGCTTATGCGCAGTTTATGGAACAGCGTAAAGGGCGGATTCGTGAGGGATATCTGGCAGATTTATTGATACTGGATCAGGATATCTTTACTGTTTCAGCGGATCAGATTCAGTATATACATCCGGAACTGACGATGGTAGGCGGAAAAATTGTCTATCAGACGGGACAAATAGGATAACCACTACTCATCAGAAGGATTATTATTTCAAAATTCGAGGACAGGTTTTTCTTTTTATAAGAAAAACCTGTCCTTTTTAATCTTCCGGAAAAATCGGTCGGTCTGTTTCCTGGTGAGTCGGTTTATCGACAAAATTTTGAAAACGGGTAATCAATCTGCCTGGAATGGAACCCTGTATCATGACTCCGTTTTGAAAATTCTCGATCAAATCAATCGATCCTTGTTCATGAAACTGCGCGATCAGCGCTCCTTCGGTAAAGGGCAGACGGACACGAATCGGCAACATCTTTTCATATAACTGTTCCATAATTCCGGCTTTCAGCGCTTCCATCCCCTGCCCTGTTTTAGCAGAAATCAGGAATGCGTCAGGATCTGTTTCTGCCAGTAACTGTTTTGCCTCTTCGGCATCTTCCAGCAAATCAGCCTTGTTGAAAACACTGATGACCGGTATGTGATCCGCCTCGATTTCAGCCAGCGTTGCCTGGACACTTTCATATTGTGCCGCTGCGTTGAAATGCGAGACGTCAATGACATGCAGCAGCAAGTCCGCTTCATTAATTTCTTCCAAAGTCGATCGAAAAGCTGCGATGAGTTGCGTGGGCAGTTTTTGTATAAAACCAACGGTATCTGTAAACAGACACAGGTGCGAACCGGGCAACATCACACGGCGGGTTGTCGGATCCAGCGTGGCAAAAAGTTGATCGGCGACGTATACATCCGCATCGGCAAGTGAATTCAGGAGGGTTGATTTTCCGGAGTTCGTATAGCCTACAAGCGCAACTACAGGAATCTGAGACCGCTTCCGTTGAGCGCGATATCTTTTGCGATGATCCGAAACTTTTTCGATTTCCTTTTTTAAAAATGCGATACGTTTTCTGATCTCGCGTTTATCAACTTCCAATTGCGTTTCACCCGGACCGCGCAGACCGACGCCGCCGGCGCTTCCGGAACGTCCGGACGCACCGCCTGCCTGCCGCTCCAAATGGCTCCAGGCATGGGATAATCTGGGAAGGCGATATTCATGTTGCGCCAATTCCACCTGAAGACGCCCCTCTTTGGTTGTGGCATGCTGAGCAAAAATGTCCAGAATGAGCGTCGTCCGATCGATAATGCGCACTGATTTTCCAAAACGGAGGCTGAGCTCTCGCAGATGGCGGGGTGATAATTCGTTATCAAAAAGGATGATATCTGCCAGCGTTTCTTCAGCCAGCGCTGCAACCTCCTCCACTTTCCCGCTGCCGATGTAAGTACTGGCATGCGGACGTTCCAGCTTTTGACTGGTTTCACCGACCACTTCCAAACCGGCTGTGTCAGCAAGTAATGCCAGCTCTTCCAGTGAATCTGACAATGACAAGATGGAAGGTTCGTTTTTAATCTCGACGCCAACCAGAAAAGCGCGTTCTTTTCGTTCATTTGTAGATCTGAGTATATTTTCTGCCATAAATCCAATTATACCGAGAAAACTTCATCATTTACTTTGGAACAAGCGGTTCGAAATTTGAAAAAGCCTTTTGAGTAAAAAGAAAAAAACTTGTTATTGTGTAAGGGCGAAGCAATTTTCTGCCAAATGCGGGAATAGATTGCTTCATTGGACTGACGCCCTCCTCGCAATGACAGATCAATCCATATTTCGAATTGCTGGATCACGGATGGATAAGCAGCAAAATCCTTTATAATTTGAATTAATGAGAACTGAAATGATTTCTGTCCAGCCGTTTGATGATGTCCATTCCGTAATCGATAAAATGAATCAAATATTGAATGCCAATGTTGCGGTGAAACGGATTTTAATCATTTGGCCGAAACGCGGCCGGTTAATAGAAGAACCGCTGGATTTCGGCAGGCTGGCGACATGGGCGAAACATCATGATGTGCAAATTGCAATAGCCGTAAGAGACCCTTTTATCCAAAAAATCGCTGCTGAAAGAAATATTCCTGTGTTTTCATCTCGAGAAAATGCGCAGCAGGAGAATTGGATTTCAAAAAAAGTATTGGATGTGGATTTACAACCTGTTCGACAACAGGCTTTCGCAGCTCTTCAAGCCGATAAGGAAACAGTCAGCTTGCGAACACGAGTCTCCAAATGGAGTTATTTACTGCTCTTACCTGCTTTTGCCGTTGTTTTCATCGTTCTCTCTCTGCTGATTCCACATGCAATTATTTATGTTCCCAGAGAAAATGCAGTACAAACTTTGAGCATTCCTTTTTGGACAAGCGAAGAATTGGAAACTGCAACAAAAAATGGAGGGATACCTTCAAAGGTAGATCATCTTTTTTTAAATCTACAGGCAACCGTTCCTGCAACCGATCGTGTTCACTCAAAGGGTATGCTTGCTTCAGGAACAATCACCCTATCAAGCAGTTGCATCAATGAACAACGGATTTCGGCAGGGACGCTTGTTATGACTGCTGATTCTGAACCAAAAAAGTTTCATTTGCTGGAAGAAATCCAATTAGCTTCCGGAGAAACCAAAGATGCTGGTATTATTGCAGATTCCAGCGGATCCGATTCCAATTTATCCGAAGGATCGATTGTTTTGATTGATAAACCGTTTGATAGTTGTATCCAAGTCCTGCAAAGCAGACCGACCAGCGGAGGTACGGATGGTATTTATCCAAGCCCTGGCAAACTTGATTACGACCATGCGGCATCGATCATCCTCGAACAGGTTGAGTCGGAAGCCAATCAGGCGATTCAGGATTTATATGGCTCTCTACGTATGCCATTAAAAAACAGTCTGCGAATCGAAAAGGTTTCTGATGAGATCCTGACACCGGAAATCGGATATGCCGGATCTGAATTAACGCTGCAGCAAACCATTGAAGTATCTGTCCGTACCGTCAGTTATCAGGATATGATCGCGTTTGCCAAACTGATGATGGATCATCAGAAAAATGGTGTTTTTTTTCCAAAAAATGATGCCATTTCATTTCAGGATGAGAATCCACCAGTATTATCCGAGAATGGATTGATCACATGGAGTCTGATCGCGGAAAGGGTTGGATCTTTCCGGTATGATGCGGATCAGATAAGAGCAATTGTTACCGGGGAAAAAATTGCGTATGGAAAAGCAAAACTGGAAGAATTTTTTCAAAATTCCGATGCATTCAGTGTTCAGGTTTGGCCAGCGTGGATTCACTCGTTTCCTGTTGTGTCCGCAAATATCTGGATTTGGGATCAGTAGCAAGTGTCTGCATTGTTTCCTCATGCGATGATACAACAATTCGATATTCGAAAAAAACATTTTCGGACAGCAATTAATCCCCCCATATTTTGATTACTGGAGAATATGGAACCACGATGAAAATTCGGAAGAAAATTTTAGCAGTTGATTTGGGCGAGAAAAATATCGGATTGGCAATCAGTGATTTGTATGGAATGATTGCCATGCCACTGGAAACGTTTCAGCATCGGAATCGTGAATGGGACGCGCAGCATATTGTCGAGAAAGCCGATTCCGTTGGTGCATCGATCATCCTGATAGGACAGGCGTTGGATGCTGAAGGTCAGATTGGCTCAGCCGCCCGGCATGCAATCAAAGTGGCTGATGTTGTGCGTTCTTTTTTTCAGGGTGAAGTGCTGTTGTGGGATGAATCCGGCTCGACCGATGCCGTTAAAAAAAATTATGTGGAAATGGGAATTCCCAGAACAAAACGCAGAGGTCATTTAGATGCAAGCGCTGCGGCTTGGATTCTCCAGGATTTTTTAGATTCTCAATCTTATCAGGAAAGTTTTGGCGAAAAGCGTGACCAGGATGATTCGTAGACCACTCAGAGGAAAACCGCTTATTCTTTTAATTCTGGCAGCTGTCATTGTGTTGCTTATGATTGCAGTCATTCTTCCGTTTCAAAAAAATGAAAGTCGTTTAGCCGTTCTAATTGGCTCAGCTTCCGAAGATTTATCCTGGCTGCAGCGGATTCGATTGATATTCATTCTTTCACGGCAGCTGGATGAATTGAGTCAACCGGTTGGCAGTGCAGGCAATACCTCGATTATTACCGTAGATGAAGGTGAATCAGTCATTTCGGTTGCTCAGGAAATGCTGGATGGCGGTTTCATTCGGGACAAAGAATTGTTCTTGAATTATCTTGTTTACCGCGGCATCGATAAAAAGATTCTGCCCGGGAAATATGCGATGCAGGACAATTTGTCAATCCTTGAGGTTGGGGATCATCTAATGGATCCGGCTTATCGATTAATCAGTCTGACACTGTTGCCTGGGTTACGTCTTGAGGAAATTGCTGACCTGATTGAACAATCCGGACTGAGATTTTCTTCAGAAGCTTTTCTGATTGCTGCCAAAGACTATCCTGCAGAATTACATCCTGCAGGAGGGACTTCCTTGGAAGGTTATCTGCTTGCCGGCGTTTATGAATTCAAACGATCGATTTCATTGGAATCATTTTTGAACGGATTTGTAAATCATTTTCAGCGAATCGTCGACGAAGATATGGTCGAAGCATTCAGACGGAACGGGATTACGCTCAAACAGGCTGTGACGATGGCATCCATGATCGGAAGGGAAGCGATGTCACCTGAGGAATATCCAATGATCGCTTCCGTTTTTTACAATCGGCTGCGGGCAGGTATGCGTTTCGAAAGTGATCCGACCGTGCAATATGCAGTGGGTTGGGATGAAAATCAGAAGACTTGGTGGAAGAATCCGCTTGAATTATCTGATTTATCGGTTTATTCTGAATATAATACCTACATGATTGCGGGATTTCCCAAAGGTCCGATTTCGAATTCTTCGATCGAAATTCTGCGTGGGGTAGCAAATCCTGATCAAACGCCCTTTTTCTATTTCAGAGCGAAATGTGACGGTTCGCCGTATCACAATTTTGCCGTAACTTATGAGGAACATTTACAAAATGACTGTAACTGAAAAAACCGGTTTTATACAGGGAATCGAAAAGAAACAGAATTTGATCTTTTGGTTGATGTTGTCTGTCATTATGGCTGTTGGCGGCATACTCTATTTTCGGACAACGCCGCATGGTGTCGGTTTGGTCAGCGATTCTGTGAATTACATTAATGGAGCACGTTCCATTGCTGCCGGTAACGGATATTTCCGTGAAAGTGGAGGCGGTATCCTGAAACCCATTACAAATTTTCCTCCGCTGTATTCCATCTTATTGTCCATTCCTTTCTGGTTAAAAGCGGACTGGTTTGCTGCAGTCAGATATTTTGGCTTGATCTTTTTTATGCTGAATCTTGGATTGACTGGTATTCTGGTACACGCAATGGTAAAGAATATCTGGTTTGGACTTGGGGCTGCTTTATTGATGCTGGTTTCGAAGCCTTTCCTTTATTTTCAAGTTTTTGCAATGTCAGAATCGCTATTTTTCTTTTGTACACTTGCATCATTTCTGTTTTTTGTTTTTGCTTTGGAGACGGAAAAACAAAGGAACTGGTTTTTATGCGGATTGTTCAGCGGATTCGCATTCCTGACCCGTTACGTTGGGATCATATCACTTTTTGCCATCTTATCCGTTTTAATGTTGAACAGGAGGACAAAAAATACTCTGAAATCGATGTTATGGCTGCTGATCGGAGCGGTTCCTTTAATTTCGGCATGGTTAATTCGCAATGTCATCGTTTCCGGTAATGCATCCAATCGCGAATTCTTTTTTCATCCACTGAGCGGCGAGGAAATTAAGGGAGGGATACTGATTTTTTGGAAATGGATTTTCCCCATCCGTTATCAAAATGTGGAACAGACAGTTTTCTGGATGGAATGGATCGTTATCGGTTTGGCGCTTGCCGGTTTCTTGTTCCTCGTGATTCTTTTTCTATTGTCTCTGAAAAAAAGCACTATTTTCCCCGCATCAATCAAATGGCTATGGGTTTTTGTTGTTTATATTCTCAGTTATCTTGCTTTTATCTGGGCGACCATTTCTTTCTTTGACGCATCCGTTAACATCGAAGAACGGATTCTATATCCTGTGTTTATGGTAATGATCCTATTCGTTTTTACTGTCGCAAAGTTCATCCTGCAGCGGAAGAAATGGTTTCTCCAATTGGCTCTGCTGGGATTGTACGGTTTTTTTATCATTGCTTTTTCACAGGATCTAATCCGGTTTGTTCCAAAATTCCAATCGGAAGGGTATGGATGGGCATGGGAAGGCTGGCGGACTTCACCCGCGATGCAGATCATCCAGGATATTCCCTCGGAAATCATGATTTATTCCAACCAACCAGAAGCTGTCAGTTTATGGGCAGGAAGAGGATCTTTTGCTTTATTGGATCCGATCGATCCTTCGACGAATTTGCCTCGTGCCGATTATTCAGATACAATAGAAAGAATTCGCAGTCAGGTTTTAGAAGGGCAATCGGTTCTTGTATTTTTTGGAATTGACTCCTGGATTGGTGTGGATTCTAACAACTGGATTACCGAGTTATGTGATGCTTTGCCAATGATCTACCAGGATTCCAGTGAATGGGTTGTTGGAAGAAAAGGAATAATCGAAAAATGAAATATTCAGATGAAATTATTTTAAAAGCTTATCAATCAGGGTATGAATATGAAGGCACGCGCGGAAATTGTGCTCAATGTGTTTTGGCAGCGCTGATGGATACAATTGGGGGAATTGAGGATAATATCTTTCAGGCGGCTTACGGTTTGCATGGAGGTACTGTATCCAATGGTGTCGGAACCTGTGGTGCATTAGCAGGCGCTATTATTGCTATCGGAACGCGATACGGTAGAGATCGGGCGGCGTTTGACCGCGGCGAAAAAGAGTGCAAGAATGACCTTCTGGCTCGGGAATTGTGCAACAAATTTTTTGAAGTTTACGGTGGCTTGACCTGTGAAAAAGTCCAAACGGCTATTATGGGACGGTCTTTCAATATGAAAGATCCGGAAGAGCGGAAACTTTACCTTGCATGCGGCGGACATGTCGACAAATGCACATCGGTCGTTGGCAATGCTGCAAAGTGGACAATTGAAATTTTAAATCAATTTGAGGAATAAAAAACAGTGATATGAAAAATGGGAAGGATTACCTTCTTGTTGCATTGATTTTCCGTTTTAAGTGCAAACATTACAACAACAAGATTTCTCTCATTTTTTTTGAAGCTTTGCAGTAATGAATGAGTATAAAAAGAGGGCGCGGAATTCCGCGCCCTCTTCATTGTATTATTCAACCGGTACAGTCGGCATTACGTCTTTTCCAAGAACAATTTGGGGTACTGTTCCTTCGGGTACAATCATGAATTTATCCGTTTCTTTGATTGCTGAAGCATTTAATTGAGCAATCAGATATTGATAATAGGATGGATTCTCTTCATAGATCTTTGCCAAAAGTTCCGTATTCGCCAGATCGGCTTTCGCTAATTCTGCAGCTGCTTTTGCTTTTTCTGCATTCAACTGTTGTTCCAGAATTGCATTTTCTTTTCCCGCCTCAATCACAGCACGTTTTGCGATCAATTCCTGTTCTTCCAGTTGAGCCAGAATAACTTTTTGGCGGGCAGTTTCTTGGGCTGCTGCCTGTTGAACCCGAATTTCAGCTTCTTTTTGGACAGCGTTTGCTTTTCCTTCCTGTTCCAGCTTTTGTGATTGTGCTTTGGCTTTTTCCGCATCCAGCAAATATTGATTGGTTTCGTTGATGACTACCATTGCCTGATCAGAAGCCTGAACATCCGTGACAACGATGTTATTGACATACATTCCGATTTCCCGTGTCAATTTTTCCAGTTCCGATTCGATACAGTTGCGCAGTGTATCCCGTCCTTCGGCAACTGCGTTGCCACGAAGATCGTTTTGGCCGACACAGACTTTCATTGCCTGTCTTGAAAAGCCGTCCATTTGGGATTCCAGCGTTTCATTGCTGGTATAAATTCTTCGATAATTTACAAAATCTTTTGCAATCTGATCTTTGCTGAAATATTCAATTGTTCCGTCTGCTTTCTTTTCTTTCACGCTTGTTAAAGACGGGCGGAAAACTTGCCCTCGAATTTCTACATAAACCGGCTGCATGTCTTTTGTAAATACTTCGTCATCGGAAACTTGAAACCAGACGCCTTCAATATTGTAGCTTTCCATCTTTACATAAAGTCCGAAATCGCTGTAAATTCCTCCAGGTCCGACAATATCAACAATTTCTCCGGCGCGAATTTTGACACCCATCTCCTGTTGTCCCAGACCCTTCATTATATAGACTGGTTTGAAGGCTACAAAGGCAACAACAAGAAGTGCGAAGATTGCTAAAATGAGGATGCCGGTTTTATTGAAACCTGAAACAGTATTGTTCTTTTTCGGTTTTTCCGGACGATAATTTTCCATGACTACCCCTTTTCTTTTTTATTAATTTGATGAAAGTCATGTTACTGAGAAAAAAATCTTGCTGATTCTATTTGAAACCGGCTGCCCAGGTTGAATACCTGTTCATCAGTTTTTGATTAACTTTCATCGTTATACTTATATACGAAAAATTGATCTTTTCTTCTCGGAATCTGATTAATTTCTTTTGATAAGGATACTGATAAAATAAATTCAATCAGGCAGAAGAGCCAATTATTCGTAAGTTTCCGGTTTGAGGATTCCGATATATGGCAGGTTACGATAGAAGTCCGAATAGTCAAGACCATAACCGACAACAAAATGATCCCCCATGGTAAAACCGCAATAATCTGGTTTTATCTCGCATTGATGTTTATTGATTTTATCCACGAGACAAATCGTTTTGATGGAAGCTGGTTTTCTTGCGTGGAAGAGCTCGGTTAAATATTTCAATGTCAAACCGGAATCGATAATATCTTCAACGATGATCACATGTTTATCCGTAATATTCTTGTCGAGATCTTTAATGATTTTTACAACGCCGGTGGATCTGGCACTGGTACCGTAGCTTGAAACTGCAATAAAATCCATAAACAATCGGCATTTCATACTTCTGCACAAATCTGCGTAGAAGAAGGAAGCGCCTTTCAGAACGCATACCATTAAGGGATCTTTTTGTTCATAATCGACTGTGAGTTGAGCAGCCAGTTCATCTACCCTCTTCTTGATCATTTCTTGCGAAAAAAGGACTTCAGCAATATCATTTTGTTCATTGGTAATTCGCATTATTTTCCTCTTTAAATAGTTCAGAGAATCAGTAATTTGAAATTTGAAAAGAATTCATTGTTGTTCTTTATTCGAAAAGTCAATTCATGTTTCAAATCACTGTCAGGGAATCGATG
Source organism: Flexilinea flocculi (assembly GCF_001192795.1). Taxonomy (GTDB): domain Bacteria; phylum Chloroflexota; class Anaerolineae; order Anaerolineales; family Anaerolineaceae; genus Flexilinea; species Flexilinea flocculi. The sequence goes on from NZ_DF968181.1 coordinate 839,459, forward strand.
AATTTGTTTTTTTATCCTCTTACAATTTTATTTGAATATTCAGTTTTCAATGGCGGGAGATTACAACGCTGCCTGGCTGTATGAAAAGAATTATTCCTTTCTTTATTTGATCAGTCAATCGATATTTCGATTTGCTGACATGAAATAAATATGATAATAGTGACTCGTTTTATAATTGAATTAGTTTAATCATCCGTTTTTTTTTGGATTTGAATAGTCATAAAAAAGATTGGAGTCAGATAAATATGTCAACCTGTGCAATTGTCGGAATAAATTGGGGCGATGAAGGAAAAGGCAGGATGGTCGACTTGATATCCAGCAGCTATGATATTGTTGTGCGATATCAAGGGGGCAATAATGCAGGACATACCGTTGTCAATGAATACGGAAAATTTGCATTAAATCTTATCCCTTCAGGAATTTTTCGAAAGAATATTGTCAATGTTTTAGGAACTGGTACAGTCGTTGATCTGGAGCATCTAAGCGGAGAGATTAATAAACTCAAAAGTGCTGGAATCGCAATCTCTCCCGAAAACCTGAAAATCAGCGATCGAGCAATGATTGTATTTCCGTTTCATAAACAGCAGGATGTACTGGAGGAACAACGGCTGGCTGATAAAAAATATGGATCGACTAAACGCGGAATTGCTCCGGTTTATAGTGACAAATTCCAAAAAAAGGGCGTTCATATGGGAGAACTCCTGTATCCGCAAAAAATAAAAAGCCATCTGGAGAGTATTCTTGAATGGAAAAATCTCATTCTAAAAAATGTATACGGAGCTGATCCCTATCGTCTGCAAGATATTCTTGCCTGGACCGAATGCTTTGGAGAGATTTTATCGCCTTATATCACTGATACCGGAATTCTTTTGCGAAAAGCAAATGCTGAAGGGAAGAAAATTCTTTTTGAAGCTCAACTGGGTGCATTGCGTGATATTGATTATGGGATCTATCCGTATACTTCCTCTTCAAATCCGTTGGCATCTTATGCACCGATTGGATGTGGTGCGCCGGATTTACGGGTGGATGAGGTGGTTGGTGTTGTGAAGGCATATTCGACCTGCGTCGGTGAAGGTCCGTTTACATCGGAATGGTTTGGAGAAGATGCGGATCGATTGAGAGAAGCCGGCGGTGAATACGGCGCAGCAACTGGACGGCCGAGAAGAGTTGGTCCGATGGATATTGTAGCAACGAATTATGGTGTCCAAGTACAAGGAGCCACATGTATTGCATTAACAAAAATGGATATTCTATCCTATCTGGACAAGATTCCGGTTTGTACCGCATATGAAATCAATGGACAAAAAACGACAGATTTTCCGTTCCATGCGATTCTGGATGAAGCGAAACCTGTTTATGAATTTTTGCCTGGCTGGAAATGCGATATCAGCTCTGTTCGTAATTATGAGGCGCTTCCTTCAGAAGCACGAGAATATGTTGAATATATTGAAAAGAAAATCAATTGTCCCATTAAATATGTTTCAGTTGGGCCAGGAAGAGATGAAATTATCTTAAGGTAATGGTGAAATGGATCGATACGAAAGCCCTTTGGGAACACGATATGCTTCTGAAAAAATGCTTTGGTTGTTTTCAGCCGATAATCGTTACAGAACCTGGCGAAAACTATGGACAGCGCTTGCCCGAGCTGAACATAACCTTGGTCTGCCAATCAGTGCAGACCAGGTAGCTGAGCTTGAAGCGCATATTGATGATATTGATTATGTTGTTGTCGCAAAAAAAGAACAGGAAGTGCGCCATGATGTGATGGCGCACATTTATGCTTATGGACTGGTCTGTCCAACTGCCAAAGGTATTATCCATTTAGGCGCAACCAGTTGTTATGTGACTGATAATGCAGACCTGATTATTTATCGCGATGCGCTCCGATGGATTCGCGATGAATTACTGACGATCATCGAGAGCCTTTGTTTGTTTGCGGATCGTTACAAATCCCTTCCAACGCTTGGTTTTACCCATTTACAGCCGGCGCAGCTTGTAACCGTGGGTAAAAGAGCTTGTCTGTGGCTTCAGGATCTCATGCTTGACCTGGATGAGTTGGATTTTGTGCTGGATAGTATTTGTTTTCTGGGTTCCAGAGGAACTACCGGGACCGAAGCGAGCTTCCTCGAGTTATTTGAAGGAGATCAATCGAAAATCGATGAGATGAATCGTCAAATCGCAGCGGAATTTGATTTTCAGCGTCTTTTTGGCGTTTCCGGTCAAACTTATCCAAGAAAATTTGATTCGAGGATTTTAAATGTGCTCAGTTCTCTCTCGCAAAGCTGTTACCGCTTTGCGAATGATTTGCGATTGCTCCAGCATATGCAGCAAATTGAAGAACCTTTTGCGGAAGATCAGGTGGGTTCGTCAGCAATGGCTTATAAACGGAATCCGATTCTCAGCGAACGTGTCTGCTCACTTGCCAGATATGTCATCGTGGATGCAATGAATGCACCATTGACTGCATCAACACAATGGTTTGAACGAACGCTGGATGATTCTGCGAATCGCAGAATTTCTTTGCCGGAAGGTTTTCTGGCTGTGGACGCGATCCTGCTGCTCATGAAAAAGATCATTTCCGGTCTGCATGTCAATGAAAAGATGATTGAAAATTCAGTAAAGAATAACTTACCTTTTATTGCGACAGAAAATCTGCTGATGCTGGCAGTTAAAAAAGGGAAAGATCGTCAAGTTGTTCATGAGATCATCCGAAAGCATTCGATGGCGGCGACGGCATGCATGAAAAATGGAGAACCTTGTGATTTGCTGGAGCGTCTTGCGGGAGATACGAATTTAGGAATCAGTATCGAGGAGATCACCAGAACATTGGAACCTTCTGATTATGTTGGCCGGTCGGTTGATCAGACAGAAACCTATATCCGACTTTGTTTAAAGCGGATAAAAGGTAGCTAAGATCAGCGATTTGACCTGTTCGTTTTCTTTCTCTATTCGAAACGAATGCTTCTATGTCGAATTGTTCCTTTCTCTGGCCTTTTTCTATTTCTATGGTTATACTAAATTTGACAACTTTTGTCATTGGAAGTTCCTTTCGTGTTTTTTGACCAAAACAATTTTATAGGAACTTCCTTTTTTTTGCCCCAGCAATTCGGATCTTTGATCGATCTTTTGATTAATAAGAGTTATCTTATTGTTGATTTATTTTTGTGCGTAGCACAAAAATAAATCAACAATAAAAAATCCCCATCATAGTTCGAATTGCTACTTTTTCCTTGACTATGGAAATTTGAAACGCAGACATTGTTCCTTATTCTTAAATATTTTTTCATAAATCGATTATGATTATTATTATGGAAATTTCTGCCAGTAATGGTTCACCAATTTCTGAAAGACAGATCTTTTTTATCAACGATAAATTGATTCGATTAACAGAACCTCAAATCATCAGCAATTTCTCTTTTTTTTGTATTATACAAATGACAAGGAACTGAAAAAATTTTCGTCTCTTTCTTTTTGTCTGCCTCGATTGCGGATTGGCTGATTGGTATCATAATTTTTTTTGGGAGGACGTATGATTAACTTAACAAGAGGAGTTCCGGCTCCAGAATCTTTTGCACTCGACGGATTCGTTGAAGCGTTCAAAGCAGCGATGCTTGAAGATGGCAGAACGGCGATGTCGTATGTTGCCACTCCGGGATATAAACCCCTGATTGACTGGATTGCAAAGGAAGAAAATGTAACTCCGGATCAAATTCTAATCGGAAACGGTTCATTGGAATGTTTGAATTTTATTGCAACCGTCGCAGCTGAACCAGGCGATTGCGTATTTATGGAGTCTCCTTCCTATGACCGTGCAAATCTGATTATGAAACGGCGCGGATTGAATCCCTGCGGAATTCCATTGTTGACAGATGGTGTTGATCTCAATGTTTTTGAAGAGATGTTGAAAAAACATACACCAAAATTCTTCTATACAATCCCTGATTTTCAAAATCCGATGGGAACAACGACCAGTCTTGAAAAAAGAAAGAAGATTGCTGAATTCGCTCAGCAATACGGTTTTTGGGTTTTGGAAGATGTTCCTTATCGTGCGCTGCGTTATACAGGCGAAGATCTTCCTACGATTGCTTCAATGGCACCGGATCGTGTCATTAAGATGACTTCTTTTTCCAAAACATTGGCTCCTGGGTTGAGGTTGGGTGTTCTGGTAGGGAATGCTGATTTTATTAAGAAAATTCGCATTTATGCCGGTGATACCTATATCGGGCCGGTAAGTCCGACACAGGCTTTAGCTTATCAATTTATGAAGCTGGGATTATATCAACCGAATCTACAGAAAATAAAAGAATTGTATTATCCGCGCTTGAAGAAAACATTAGAAATTTTGGAAACCGGATTGCCGAATGCAGTTTATCCGAAACCAGAAGGCGGTTTCTTTGTGGGTGTCATGCTTCCGGAAGGAAATGACATGGAAACACTGATCCCGCGTGCAAAAGAAGCAGGTGTCAATATTACTGACGGACGAGGCTTCTTCCTGAATCGCGAAGATGGAAAACGATTCCTGCGCGTTCCTTTCTGTGGAATGAAGCCCGAAGAATTGGAAGAAGTATTTAATCTCCTTCTTCCAGTGATTGTAAAGTAGTAGAAAAATTAGCAGAATGGCAGATCATTCCTGCCTACATTTTCAGAAAACGTTTTTCTCAAGAATCGAGAAAAACGTTTTTTGATTCTCTGTGACAGAAGATTGCTTCGCTACGCTCGCAATGATGCACTTCGCCCTGTGTGGCTCGCATGACAGCCTGTTATTGCAAGGAGGGAACAAACCCAAAGCAATCTTTCTTAATAAAGGAAAAACTATATGCAAAGCAGGGGGGAGAAAAGAATCTTTGGGCAAAAAGAAGCGTCTCCAATGTAAAAATAGCCAGCGGGCGCTAACCGCTTCAAATAAAATCAGCAAAAGAAGGTAGAAGGCAGAGGAAAAGCGAGGTTGTTCCCTACTACAGACGTCATTTTGGCATAGCGGGGGTGAAAAAACCACCGGCTATGCCGGTGGTTATGGTTAATTATCAGTGCACTCGCTGAATAACAACGGTAATCTTTTCAGGAAAACAGCATTCTCAAGCGCTCATCTTCCGTATCATTTTAATAACAGGATATCCAGTTTTCCTTGATCGTCCCATAATAATCTGAAGCGATTGATGAATTCCTGCCGCGTATAAGCGTGGGATTGCGTTCCGACCTGCTCCAGGACATACGTGGACGCCAGCGCACCCATTTTCCCGCACAGTTCCCAGTCCAGTCCCTTGAAGTATCCCGTGATAAATCCAGACCGGTAGGCATCACCCACACCTGTCGGGTCTTTAATCTTCATCGGCGGGAAAACCGGAATTCGATATTCTTTACCGTCAACATAGATCATTGAACCATTTTCACCTAAAGTGATAATGACGCAATATACTTTCTTCAAGATTTCTTCCTGAGAAATCTCCCCATGTTTTTGGAGCAGGGCAAATTCATAATCATTGCAGAACAGGAATTTTGCTCCGCTGATCCCTTCGATAATCATCGATTTGTTCATTCTAACGATTTGCTGCGAAGGATCGAACGCATACGGAACACCGTATTCTTTACATTGACGAACATATCCGATCATGGCTTCAGGATCAGAAGGAGAGACGATAAACAGATCAATTTTTTCTTTTTTTAATTCAGAAAGTTTCAGATCCGCAGAATTTTTCATTGCGCCGGTATAAAAAGTCGCAATCTGCGCATTGCTCAGATCGGTGTTTTCAAAAAATGATGCGGTATATTTCCCCGGAATCACGCGTGCAAAGCGGCAATCGATGCCTCTTTCTGTCAGCCAATGCCGATAATCTTCGAAATCTTCTCCTACTGCTGCGAACAGAAGGGGTTTTTCGCCGAGGAGGGCAAATGTGTAGCAAATATTGGGAGCAATACCTCCCTGATGTCGGACCATTTCATCCACTAAAAAGGAAAGACTGATTGAATCAAGATGATCCTGCAGAATATGGTCTTTAAAATATCCTGGAAATTTCATCAGATAATCATAGGCGACGGAACCACTGCAAACGATTGACATGTTTGTTCTCCGAATAAAAACGATTGATTAGTAATTGGTTAAGATTTCATCATTCCATTTCTGGAGCCAGCTATCACGTTTCTCGTTGATTAAATCTGGATCCAGCATGGCCGGATTTTCCGGCACTAGCGCAAATTTTGTAAACACATCCGGCAAAACTGCATCCTTATTTACTGGGAAAACAAACATCTGCCCGGGTAAATCTTCCTGCCATTCTTTTCCAAGAATTGCATCGACAAACTTTTCTGCAAGCTCCTGATTTTGTGTTCCTTTCAGAATACCCAGGAATTCGACGACCTGGTAACACATTCCGTCGCTGAGAATGGAAGCGGTAGGTGCGGTTTCCATCTCGGATTCCGCGTAAAACGGAGCTGCTGCCGGACTTGCGTCATACGATACAACCATAGGCTGCGGTCCCATCCCGCCGCCTGCTGAAAAATTGGTGTAATATGCGGTCGACCATCCATCCGCAATTTCAATTTTATTCGCTAATAAAGATTTCCAATAATCAATAAATCCATCTTCGCCATAAGCGGCGATGGTAGCGAGCAAAAAAGCGATTCCAGGCGTTGAAGTGATTGGATTCTCAACAACCAATTGCCCGGAATAATCCGGATTAATCAGATCATCCCAGGAAGCGGGTACTGCCAGACCTTTCTCATTAAACCATGCAGCGTCATAATTGATGCAGACATTCCCAAAATTAAAGGGCAGCGCCCGATTTTCTTGATCCATTTTGTAATTGTCTGCGATATTCGCTAATTCGGGCGATTCATATGAAAGGAGTATGTCATTTTCTAATGCTCTGGAAAGCATGATACTGTTCAGACCAATGATTACATCGGCGATAGGCGCTTCTTTAGAAAGAATCGCCTGATTCAGCATGGTAGTCCCATCTCCGCTTTCGATAAACTGAATTTTTACCTGATTTTCTTCCTCAAATGCTGCAACAATATCTTCGCTGACGCTGAATGAATCATAGGTTAAGATTGATAAAATGTTATTGTTGCCTTCTGCCCAAACTGCATTGAATACGAATAATGATAGAAGCAATACCAATAAAAATGTAATTTTTTTCATGTAAATTCTCTATTCCTTTTTTATCCACGGAAGTGGATTATTAATGTCCAAGCGCTTTTTTTGAAATGTGAATTTCCAGCAGCTTTTCGTCTTTTAAAGGATTGACAAAAATTGGAAAATATCGACCGCCGGATATATCTGTCAGCATCTCTTGAAGGATTCCGCTGATCAAGAATGCACAGTGATTTCCATTGAGGAGAGAATCATCGATTTTCCACACGAACGATTCATCCTGTTCTGTCTTTTCAATAGCGAATCCTAATATGGGGAAAAAGGACAATCGGAACTTTTCAAGGGCAGATTCAATGCGGCGTTGGGAAGGTAGAAAGCGAAAATCCTGATTTTGAAATTTCAGGAGATTCTCAAAAAAGATTTTTATGAAATGGTATGAACTCTGACCGATGCAGATCGATAGCCCTTCTGAATCTGTTGAGCCGAATTTCTCAAGCAGAAAGCTTTGCATCAATTGAATTTCTTCAAAACCTTGCCCAGCCAGGTTTGTACTGTTTAATAAAATTCTGTACTTGATGCTTTCTTCATCTCCCAGAACTTCATAAAAACCTTGATTGATCGCATTGCTGAAAAGAATTTTTTCTTCATCATTTTTTGCCATAGAACCTGTCACCTGAACAACTATATTTTGTCGTAAACGATTATACCAAGTAATGGTTGCTTTTTCGTCAGCAATTCGAAATATGAAAAGGATTCTTCGTTGTTCTTATGGTTTTATGCTTCGCGTAAAACCATAAGAACAACTGATTTTCTCTCTCCAATCGACAAGCTTGTCCATAGTTCAAATTGTTGCATCTTAGCGGATCAGAATACTATCTGTATTATACAATTCCAGTTTTATAATATGCTGTAATAACGATCAGTAATTTGAAATATTGATTTGCTATTTGAATCAGTCGAAAAAAACAATGTTGTTGTGATGTTTTTCCATTTCCCGCAAAAACAAATTTATTACGATTTTTCTCTCACTATTCGATGCGTCTTTAAAGTTTTAAGTAGTTGATTCTATTGGATTATTTCTCTGATCCCATTTGAAAATATTGTTGACAATTCTTTCAGGATCTGCTTTTCCAATGAATATAATCACAGCGTGGTGAAAAAAAGGTCAATCCGGAATGCCAAATTTTTTTGTCCATTGAAAGCGCTAAATCAGCATTTTGCAAAAACCACTGATTAAATTTGTAATCGTTGAAAAAATGGATTTCACGCAGAAACTGCATGGATATATTCGAGAAAGTTAATACTTCAGACTGCGGATTCGTCGGATAATAACTCGGAATTTCAAGAATGGAACGCCGTACATTTTCTGTATCTGAAAAGAGTTTTTCAAATGATTGCACCTTTTGTAGAAATGGGGATATTTCAGTTGGAAACCTCTCTGAAAGGATTAAATTCGCAGCCGGATATGGAAAGAAATAGAAGGACTGGCTCATCAACAGATTAATATCAAATAAAAGAACTACCCATTCAAAGCCCATCCGTTCCTGAAGTTTGTAGAATAATCGATAATTTGGAAAGGAAATATTAAAGCTGACAGCCCAATGCCAGGGATTGGGAAGAACCGGTTCATTCATTCGAACAGTGCCAATTTCGGGATTTGATTGAATCGATCCTCTTGAGAGTAATCCATTTTTTAGAATTGAGGTTAAATTTTCGAGTCTCGTGAAATGAGTTAAAAAAGTAATTTTTCGTTCTTTAATGATCTTAGCGAATCCTTTGGCAGTTTCCGGAGTGATTCCTTCCGGAGGAAAAGGAAGCGGTGCATTGCTATACGTTATCCTTCGGTGGCGTAGACCTTCCGTGGAATCGTTTTCAGCTGCATCAGATAAGTTGGCTTGGCTAGATCGATTTCCGATCCTGGATTGAATCGGTTGTGTACTTTCAATGTTCGAAATTTTGTAATTCATAGGGAGTGCACGGGATTCAAATGATTTCTTGATTTTTTCTTTTTGCCTTCGCTTTAAGAGCTGTTATTTTGAATTTAATCATAAATTAGCAAACTAATATTCTACCTCATCCAATCTGTGATCGAAAAATGAAAAGACTTGTTCATCGTTGTGTTGTTACTGCGGAATGTGCAGTAACAACACAACGAAAATGATTCCCTTTTTTACGAATTTCGAACAACAGTTATTCAGGGTGAAATAATAATCAAGATTATTGTTTCATGAAGCAGGCAGAAATCAGAACGCTTTTACAAGTTTTCCCGCATCATTCATATAATATGGCATCCAAACAATTCCGAAAATATCTGTGTAGATATCTTTTTTCATTGGTGCAATTGAGATCTCGGAGTTTTCTTTCGCAATGGTTTCCCAGCGAGCTTCTACCTCGTCAATATTATTTTTGAATGCTTCAATCTCTTTCTCCAGTTCCTCATTAGCGGCATCCAATGCGATTTGAGCTTTTTCAAGAGCGTTTTCAGCGGCGCCCGACTGTGTATATTTTGTAAGCGAAGAGGATACGGAACGCCTTTTCTTTGTCAAAATGGATAATGCCAGCTCACCCCATGCACCATATTTTTCCAAATTACGGCTGTTGACTTTATCCTTTTTATCCTCCACATCGGCTTCAGCTTTTCGAATCTTGATTTCAAGCTTGTCAACCACTTTTTCATATGCCTTGGTCAATTTTTCGCGTTCAGCCTGGGAGGCTTCGGCAATTTTTGCCTTGCACATTTCAAAGAATTCAGCTTCGGTGGTTTCCGGACTGGCATACACTTCCAGCTTTTCATTGGCATGAATGCGAATATTACTGGAACGGTATACATAATCGATGAAATCCGTTTCACGGGTTTTTGCTGATCGGTCATCCAGCATCCACTCTGGCGGGTTTTCATACTTTGCATCCATACTTTCAGGACGTTGATCCAGGGTAGCAGGATCGATCGGATCGATTGCGTAATCTTCCCACCGGATGGATGTACCTCGTATATTCGGGTCATCAATCAAAGCAGTTTTCTTTTCAGAAAAATCAAGATTGTATTTACGCTGAAAAATCCGAGTTTCTGCTTGGGCAACCCACACTGGCAAATAATTGATTTGCGAATTGCTTGCCCCGCATTCTTCGGCAGTTTTTTCACTTCTGCGATAGTATTCATTAATGGTAGGGGCGATGACCGGTTTCGATCCTTCAGGAACTTCTGGCTTGTTGTTGGGTAACGGTGACATAACTTCTTCTCCCTCATTTTGAATATGATTGTCTGATGCTTTCTCCGGATGAATAATTCCGGCATTGCTGTCATTGCTTTGGCTGAGTCCTTTTTCAATCAATAATGGTATCAGATTCCGCGTCAACGGACCTGCCAGATAATTCATCGCCCATCGTGAAGAAAACACTCGCAACCCGTTTTTATGGACGTTCATATATAGAAACTGTCGTTTTTCCAGTGATGCGATCAATTTGTTTGCTTCAGCGCGATTGATTTCTCCAGAATTGGTTATTAATCCATCCAGTAAGCGATTTTTATCCCATTCCGTCTGTAAATGACCGATAAACCAGGTTCCAGCATTCGAAAGTGCCTTGTAATTAAAATCGATTGGATTCTGGGATGAAAGAATCATACTGACGCCATACGCTCTGGCTTGTTTCAACATCCGGATGATAATCGGCCGCGATGCCGGATTCTCATTTTCAGAAGAGGGCAGGTAACCGGCAATTTCGTCAAAATAGACTGCCAGTCTGAGATTTCCAGTTCCGGTCTGTGTTCGCATCCAAGCTTCAATTCGCGAGTAGAGCATGGTCACAAAGAACATTCTCTCATGGTCATTCAAATGCTGAAGATAGAAAATATTGAAACGAGCTTTTCCATCAGCGGTATACAACATATCCCCGATATTCAGCTTCGGCCCTTTATTCCAGGTTTGGAATGTCGGCGATGCTAAAAAATTGTTCAGTAAGAGCGCCAGTTTTAATCTTTCTTTTTCTGGATACATTGTCTCGACTGAAAGGGCTCCCAGCTTCTCAAATGGGGGATCGGTAATAGCGTTGATCATGTCTTCGATACTGACACTACGATTCATACTCCAATAGAGCTCGATGATGGTCGACAATAAGATATGTTCTCTGCTTTGAATCGGATCAATATTGCTGATCCCGATAAGATCAAGCAGTGCAGTGACCGATGTCGAAATTTCTTGCCGAATGTCTTCATCTCCTTCTTTCCAGGTTCTTGTCGGAGCTTCAAATGAGGACAAAATATTAATCGGATTTCCAACTGTCGAACCAGGTGTGAAGATGGTATAAGAGATATTATTTAACGATGCAATATCTTCGCTTTCAAAGCCCCAGCTTTGAAGACCTTTACGCCATTTTTCTGCGGTCTCTTCAGCGATTACGTAAAGATCTTTTCCCTGTCTGAGCGGGGCTTCAGGATCAATCCAGGTTGCGAAATCCTCACCTTTGAGTTCAGGAAAATGGAGCAGGAGGTTTGTTAAATCCCCTTTCGGGTCGATGATGATTGCAGGAATATTTTTCAGCGCAATTTCTTCCAGCAAAGCGATTCCCAAACCGGTTTTTCCGGAACCGGTCATACCGGTAATTACGCAATGCGTATTCAGATCCTCTGGATCGTATAATAATTTTTCGTCACTTAATTTGCCTTGTGCATCAATATAGTTGCCAAGGTAAAACCTTTTCGGATCTTTTGCTGTCATTGACGAACTCCTGTATGAATTGTAAGTAAATTGTCCAATTAATTATACTCAATGTGATCAGATAATTTGCGTTACTCTGATTGAATCCAATACTTCGAAATAAGGAAATGCTTTTTAGATAGCGAGAAAATTTTATTGTGGCGTATCTGAAAGAACTTGTGTTATGAGCGTTGGATTGAAATTCATACTCTAAAATTATATTTATTAAAGCAAATCAAAAAGATCGAATCAAATCTTTATTCAGTCATCAGTGGCGAAGCGCCAAAAAATTATATAGAAAAATTGGCGGCTGCTATCGAATCATAAGATAGCGGTAGAAAAAACTGTCTTGATAATCCTCTTCATAAGAGAGATATTGAGCGGGGCTGACATATGTGAGAATTCCGACGGAACCCGATTCAGGTGTGTATTCGTTGTTGCTGAAAGTTAAGACTTCCTGATTTTCAGCATGATGAATTGTAGCTTCAATTATCCGATAAATTTCACTGCTTGGTGTCCATGCTCCAATCAATAACAGGCATATTAATAGAATTCTTCTACGAAGATATCTTTTTTCTGATAAAAAATCTAAAACCATCATCAGTAAAATTAAGACTAACGGAGCGGTTCCTCTGAGGATCATATTCAAATCAGTCGTACAAAAGATCGGTATGATACATAAAACAGTGACAATACACCAGCCCGATATATTTGATTTGAATTTTGGGATCATGATTAAAAAATAAATCAGGAATTCTAATAAAATGGCAAGCAAATATTCTTTGATGGGAATCCAGTTCTTAGCTGTTTCTATTGGAACACGTTTTGAGTTGATCAGGAAGAATGGAATAAAAACAACCATGATGAGCAGCGGCGTTAAAACATTCTCAATATTTATTGCGTTACGGAACTTGCTCCCGATCTGTTTGAAATTGAATGAAAATCTTGATTCCAACCCATAGTTTTCAGATACTGTCCATAACAGAACCAGTGGAATTAATGTGATTACTGCATAAGGCGAATAAGGAAATAATAAGGAGAAGATTGCTATATAATTCTTTTTTCTGTCTATGCTTAAGAGTAAGAAAGTACCGATCAGTACCGGAATAAATTGATTAAAAGACCAATAGAATTGTGTTGTGATTGAACTCACCTGGATCTGTGGGATCCATGTTTCCAAATGCAATCCAAAATCAGGGAACGATTTATGAAGCAGTAGAAATCCGATAATATCGAGACCGCTGAAAAAAATGAATAAAAGTGTTTCGAGGATAGAAATCTTCTTGCGAAGCCTGACAAAGAGACCGTAACCTAACGCCAGTCCAATCAGACTCCAGAGAAAAAGGATGATATTTGCTCGAAACGGACCTGCGGCTTTTCCAAGCAATGCCGGTGGAAGCCAGAAAAAAAAATAGTAGCAGAGCATAGCCGGTTTGTTATAAACCGCGTCATGAAAATGCACTGGCCATTGATAGGTCATCAAATCTTGAAATATGGCATTTTTATATCGATGATCATAATTTTGGTAGACGAATCGGCCAATCCCGGAAAAATAGAACCAGACGATTAACAGGGAAATAACCACCAATAACGATAGCAGATTTCTTTTTGTAATTTGGTATTCACCTTTTCGAAAGGCGATGGAACGATCCATTCGAAAACCGCAGAACGATAAAAAAATTAACATAAACGGAGCTACTTTTTCGTCAAGCCAAAAGAAGATGAACAACAGAATTGGTAAGATCAAATAAAAGATGCTGCCTTTTATCAGAATTTTGTCGAACAACTCGATGTCGATGCTTTTTTTCATAAAGCCCTCCGAAAAATTTTTCGTTCGAAAATTGTTGTTGATATTAATCAAAGAAAGCTGAAATCGTATTGCATTCAGATCGTAGCAGCATGCTGATTGATCTGCTTGTTTGCATTCCTGTATTGTAATATTTTTGTAAGTAATATGGAAGATGTTTTATTCGTTTATTTCGTCTATTGGTTTCAGCCAATAACCGTTCTGGTCTGCTTCCACTGTCCATCCGGTTATTTGATCCGGTACTGTGGTGATTTTTATCCATAGATATCCGTTGTTGCAAACAGGTTTTTCATCCTCTACCACAAACTCCTGCCCGGATCTCAAGATGCCGGCAAGTTCACTGTCTGTCGATGGACTTTTTCGAATTTTGCTGGATCGTCCGCCTGTGATGATACTTCCGTGTGAACCTATTCCCAGACGATTATCCCAATTTCCACAAGTCACTGGTTCAATCGTGGATACTGGAATGACAGGTGTAACTTCCGTTGAAAGCAAATCATTTTCTTCAGTCGGTGTTTCTGTCATATCCGGTTCGGCAGTGTTTATTTCTGTGCTATTTAATGAAATTGTACTGGTGATTGATTGACTCATGATCAAATCTTCCATCACAGCGGTGTTCGTCGGCGTTCCATCTTCTTTTCTAATGACGAATTGCACGGCTTTACCGCCATGCGGAATCCAGGGAAGAAATCCGGCTTGCCACAATAGGAAGAATGCCAGCAGAACAGCCAAAATCGCTATGACCAATCCGGAATAATTTCTCTTTGATCGATGGATGTATCCGCAAGATTGACATCCGCTCTCTTCTGAATACAGAAAAGACAAACACCGCGGACAACAGTCAATTTTTCTTCCGGGCAAAGGTTTCTTCTCTGCCTGTTCCGTTCCGCAATAATGACAGATTTTTGCATCGTTTGGCAGCATTCGATAGCAGTTCAGACAATGTTTCATATGAATGGATTATAGTATAGTGCAGCTACGCTTTATCAGAAATCAGTTATTGCCAATCAAACCACAACGGGTAACTGCAAGAGTTGCCGCTAAGAAGAATTCACGAAGAAAAAATCGATAATTTAATATTTCGAAATTATAAAATGAAGCAAGGAAATTTTATAAATCCATTTTTTTATTAAACTTTCTTTCTCTGAAAAACGTTTGATCATCAAGGGAAATTATTATTGGAGGTCTTTATGAAAATGAGAACTGAACACAAAATCCTCCTGCTGTTCTGTTTATTCTTTTTATTATTGCCAAATATGGCTGCCGGTGCACAATCTCCGATTCCACCGGATCGTGCTCAGCAAGTTTTGAATTTATTGGCGATTGAGTCTCAGAATTTGCTTGATTTTGCCAGTCGAATTGCTTCCGGAGATGGTTCCGCTTTTGAAACTGTTCAAAAACAGTTCTCCGTATCCATCGAAAACTTCAGTTACTTAATGGGAGATTTCCATCCTGAGCTGACCGACGCTTTTTGGGAAATCTATAACAATTTTCTGCCAGATGCCGGTTCAGCTAACGAAACAGCGTTAAGATGTCAGCAGTTACGGCAGACGGTCTACCAGTATATGTCGGCAGTTGATGGGATCTTAAATCCACCTCAGTCTATTTCTACCTATACGGAATGTATAGAAGCCGGTTATTATGCAGCTGACGGGACCTGTTTTATCGGCGGAAATCTGGTATATGACGAGAACGGATATATCACTGGTTTATACAATGCAGATTGTTTCGATGAACTCAATTATTATCAGGGGAGCTGCTGGTACTGCGAATACGGTAATAATATGAACGGTTGTAATGACAGACCCTGATTAATCAATTTAATCATCTTTTCTATCAATTCGAACATACTGATCCGGCAATTCGAAATATCGACTTGCTATTCGAATAAAGAAGGAAAAACTTGTTGTTGTGATGTTTTTTACACGAAGCGCAAAAACATCACAACAACAAAGGATTCCCCCTATATTTCGTATTGCTGTTACTGATCAGAATTCCTGGAATCAATTAGCAGGAATATGTCTGAGCTTTATTTTGTTTTTCGATCTACGATTCATACCATCTCAAGTTGATGGTGAAATCAATCTTTCTCCGATGAAATTATCGTTCTCTCTGTTTTCAAAAGACCTCTCCATATTACGTATGATTGCCTTTAGGGAATCATAAGAAAAAATATAAAAACAGATGCAGTACAATACGAATATGAACTTGACTGGGAAAAATCTGGAATTTAAACATAAGAATCGATCCAACTCCGGAGTCGTTATCTTTTTAATGTTTTTATGCGTATTAAGCTTCTTTTTATTGAAGAGTGTTGTGACAAAAAAAATTGTATCTCCCTGGCTTCCGACACTTGTTCCTACACGGGAAGCCGCCTCTTATGCTTTAGAAGCAGAAGCTCAATTTTCATCCGGAAATTTGCAGAAAACCGTGGATGCTTACAGCGAAGCCGCAAAAATCGATCCGGAAAAAGCGGAATATATTTGGAAACAGGGACGTGCATTAGCTTATATGACCGGTTCGCAAACCACTGATGCAGAGAAGATCGAGACATTGACGAAAGCAATTGACCTACTGGAATCATCAAAGAGTGTTTTTACAGAAGATTCGAATATTTATGCTGTTTTGGCGTTGGTTTATTTATGGTATGCGGATGAAGACCTGTGCGGACCGGATATGGTCGAAACATATCTTGCGACTGCCGAGGATAACATTCGCCGTGCGGTGGATTACGGTCCGAGAAATGCGATGGCATATGCTTTTTACGCTGAGATACTTCTTGATCAGGCAAATTATGAACGGGCAGAGCAAATGATCGGTCAGGCACTGGAATATGGGAAACAGGCTGAAGCAGAAATGTTCGATGTTTATCGCGTTCAAGGAATTCTTCTTGAGTCGTATGGGCAATATCGCAGCGCAATTGATGCCTATAACCGCGCGTTGGAGCTTTCTCCCAACATGACGTTTCTTCAGATTCGAGTTGGTGTTAATTGGCGTCAAATCAAAGACTATGACAAAGCGCTTGAGATGTTTGCAAAAGCAGCACGGATCAATGACCAATTGGGTATTCTGGATCCTTTGCCTTATTTGGCAATTGGAAATACATATTCACAGACAGGAGATTTCTATGCAGCTGGATTAAATATTAAAAAGGCACTGCAGATTAATCCTTACAATGCGGATGTGTATGGCCGCTTGGGTGTAAATTACTACAAAGCCAGAAATTATGAAGCTGCCATTGAAGCGCTTAAATGTGCGACCTATGGGTGCGGCGCTTTAGAAAGCTGTACTGTACGGGAGTGTGATGATCCCGGGAACCCATTAATCGAGATTAAAGGACTTCCATTATCAGGATCCAGTGTTACTTACTATTTCAGCTATGTCGGAGCATTGGCCTACATGCATACGAAAGTGAATCGCTATTGTGAGGATGCTGTAAAAACAGCGAAAGATATAGAAATGGTTTATGCGGATGATGAAACGGTGATGTCAATTGTGCGGGATGGTCAGGCAATTTGCGCTTCATATGGGTATCGTTAAAGGAAAAAGATGGAAGAACGAAAGCAAAAAATCATAATTGGTCTGACAGGAGGAATCGCCAGCGGGAAAAGTGAGGTTCGAAAAATACTTGAATCGCTGGGTTTTTTAGGGATTGATGCAGATCAAATCAGTCATGAAGTTTTTCAGAAAGATTCGCCAGTATTTGATGCGGTTGTTGGCAGATTCGGGAAAAAAATCTTAGACTTTCCGGATCATCCGGAACGTGCTTCCATTAACCGTATGCGTTTATCTGAATTCGTGTTTTCGGATGAGGATGCATTAAAATGGCTGGAATCCGTTTCTCATCCTTATATTATTGCGCGTATAAAATTGTTAATCGAACAGAGTGATCAGCCGGTTGTTATTGAAGCCATTAAACTGATGTCAACGGATCTGGCATCACTCTGCGGACAAAAATGGCTTGTTGTTTCAAATGAGGAAACGCAAATTCATCGTCTTATGGAAAAAAGAGGACTATCCGTTGAATCAGCACGGGTTCGTGTTGCTGCACAGAAATCCATTTGCTGGAATCTTGATGATTTTGATGCGATTATCAATTCAAATGTGCCGCTCTCGGAATTACGTTTAAAAGTGATTTTGCTTTTAGAAAAAATGGATGCCAATTTGGATTGGAAAGATTATCAGGATGGTACCAATCCATTTTCATCTTGAGACAGTATCTGGAAAAGTTGTTTATGAGAAGAGCAGAAATTTGTTTAAGCGGCTTTTTGCGCTGGACTTAACAACAAATTTCCTCGTTTTATTCGAAAGGTCAAACCAAACTTCAAATTACTGATCAAATTTCTAATTGCTGCGGTGTGTATCAAAAGAAAATGTTACTTTGCGGGGATCGAAGAATCAAATAAAAATGTTACCCAACGGTCACGAAAAATGTAGAGATGTGTAGGCATCTCTACGATAGTAAATTGGGCACATCCAGTGCTCGAGTTGCTCCCCAGCAGAGCTCTATCCCCTGGAAGTGCAGGGGCATTTTACCATAAACGATAGGAATTGGCCCAAAGCGAAAAACCCAAGTAGCCAATTTTTATCGTTTTTTTATCGTTACTTTGTTTGATAAGAAGAAGTTTCGGCAAGAATACGGAGCAGATCATTGATTTCTGCAAGGATCTTGACGGGATTTGATGCAATATACAGGTTTACAAGAGAGGCCTTTTTAGGAATGGATAAGACACCAGATTGAAGGAGGATACGACGGTAAGGTGTTTTAGCAGATTCGTATTTAGGAGAAAAGACACCGGCATCTTTATCTGGTCTGGCAATGGTCTTACGTACAGGTTGGAAGAAATTATTGAACACATGGTTCAGTTGATAAATTCGCTGAATGAGTGAAAAATGGTCTGGAGTATAGAAGCGGTTGTATCCAAGCAAACGTCTGACTACGGCCCAGTTCTTTTGTTCAACATGAGCTTGATCGTTCTTCCTGTAAGGCCTTGATCGGGTGAAGATTATCTTTCTTTCCTGATTATTGCAATAATCAAAAAGGAGATGGTTGATGAACTCGGAGCCATTATCAGAATCAATACCAAGGATGGGATAAGGTAAAAGGGATTCAAGCAAAGTCATCACTTCCACAACGGCTTCCTTTGATTTGTTCCGGAGAATGAAGTTATCTGTCCAACCGGTGCATACATCGGTAGCTGTCAACGTGTAAAAGAAAGCTCCTGCTGCTGATTGCCCGCAATGAGCAACAAGGTCTATCTCCAGAAATCCAGGGCGATTATCATCCCAGTCCATCCCCGTTCGGATCGCAATCTGTTTCTTGAGTAATCCGCCGGGCTTCGTCATGGTTTTGCCTTTTCCTTGATGGTTTTTCTTGTATTCCCTCAGATTTCGATTGATCGTTGCCGAACTCATCTCGGTTAGCAGACGTTTTTCCTCAGATGTGAAGTACATTTCATTGCATCGCTCCAGTATATCTATCAGCTCGGAAATGTATGGCTGTAATCGCTGTCCGCAGATATAATTGCTGATCTCGTACAACCGTTCCAACTTTTTGATTATCTCTCGTGGATACTTCTTTTTTCGCCCAGGTCTCTTTTTGAACGTCTTTGGCCGAAGATCTGAATGCAATAAGCGTATCGCCGTCTTCCTGTGGTAACCGGTACTCTCTACAAATTCATCGAGAATTTTTTCTTTCGCCGCCTTGTTCGCTTTTAGATATCGGGATTGTATTTGCGTTGCTAATTCCAGCCTGCTTTTCTTACTCATTTTGTTACCCATCAGCCTTTCCTCCGCAGCCTATGGTAACAATTTATTTTGATTCATCGATGCTTCTTGGGTAACAATAATTATGATTCACGTCG
>NZ_DF968181.1:859100-2313929 GCF_001192795.1 Flexilinea flocculi
GGATTGTATTTGCGTTGCTAATTCCAGCCTGCTTTTCTTACTCATTTTGTTACCCATCAGCCTTTCCTCCGCAGCCTATGGTAACAATTTATTTTGATTCATCGATGCTTCTTGGGTAACAATAATTATGATTCACGTCGGCTGGGAGATTATCTTGACGATTCATGAAATCATTAGATACAATATCAATTAGCTCAGCTTTTTGAAAATTATTGATAGTTAATTATTAGGGTCAATTATGCAGCAGTTAATCTCTGAAATATTGTTCCTTGGACAGCGTTTTAATAAAAAAAGCATCATTGATATTTTGTTGGTCGCATGTATTATCTATGTCTTTTTAAGATTTGTCCGGGGAACGCAAGCAAATACATTAATCCGTGGGACCATCATTATTATGGTGGTTTTAGGATTATTGTTTGTTCTTACAGATCTCCCTGCATTTTCCTGGCTGATCGGCAGCCTGGTGCCGATACTCCTCATCGTTGTTCCAGTCGTTTTTTCTCCGGAAATTCGGAGGGCATTCGAAAGGATGGGACGCGTCCAATCGCTGCATGACCTTTTTTTTGCACCGGTACCTTATGCCGAAGAGATGAATTCCGTTATCAAGTCAGTGGTGGTTGCTTGTTCCAGATTGGCAGAACGCAATCATGGCGCTCTAATCGTCATGCAACGTAGTGATGATCTACAGAAATACATCCAGACAGGTGTTGAAATGGATGCAATTGTCTCTCCTGAAACGTTGCTGCAAATCTTTTATCCAAATACACCGCTTCATGACGGTGCGGTAATCATCAGCAAAGGTCGTATAACTGCTGCTGCCTGTGTAATGCCGCTGTCCTCGAGAAATGTTTTGGACAAATCTCCCGAGCGCCATATGGGATTAAGACATCGCGCTGCTTTAGGAATATCAGAGACAAATGATTCTGTTACAGTGGTTGTTTCTGAAGAATCCGGATCTATTTCTGTTGCATATGAAGGAAAGATCAAACGCGGAATCAGCGCTGATCAGCTATGTATTTTACTGACCGATTTATATTCAATTCCCCAGCCTGTTTCATTTCAAAAACGGCTGAAAGATTTTTTTGTGTACATTTGGGAAAAAATTGTGAAAGCAAACAAAGAATGAATAGACGCTTTGTTTCATTTATTAGAAGAATTTCCACTTTTGGCGCTTCATTGATTTTGGCGCTTGCAGTCTGGGTTGTTGCGATTACATCTACTGATCCGACTGAGGAAAGGCGTTTTACGAATCCGATCAGTGTTGAATTGGTCGGTTTGTCTGATGGTTTGGTGTTAACAAATACATTGCCTGACTTGATTTCGGTCGATTTACGTGCTCCAGCTTCGGTTTGGACGAAAATCATCAATGGACGAATTCCCGGTAAAGCGCTGATCGATGTAACCGGACTTGACGCCGGTGAATACGAAATACCGGTTCAAATACAAATTGGTATCGGGCCGATTATGATTTCATCTTACTCACCGCAAACCGCAAAAATTGTTTTAGAAAAATATGAAACACGCTCATTCGATATTGTTGTGAATGAGAAGGGCGAAGTACCGACTGCGTTTAAAGTAGATCCGCCTGTCCTTTCTGTGGATCAGGTTCAGGTTAGCGGATCTGTTTCGCTGCTGGATCAGATCGAATCCGTGCGTGTTGTATTAGACCATTCCAATGCGACTGAATCTATCAAAAAAGATTTATCAGTAGCAGCCGTTAACCATGATGGTGTTGTAATTACATCCGGATTGAAATTTTCCCCTGAAAAAGTAAGCGTCAGTCAGGAAATCAATCTCCGTGGTGGTTATCGTGTGGTCGTTGTAAAAGTAGTCACTCCCGGAACTGTTCCGAATGGTTATCGTGTTTCAAAAATCGGAGTTGATCCCAGTGTAGTAACTATCTATTCTTCAGACAGAACGTTATTAGAGAATCTTCAAAGCTATCTGGAAACCGAACCGGTCGATTTAAGTACAACAACGGAAGATTCGCAGATTAAAGTAGGATTAAATCTTCCCGCGGGAGTATCGCTTGTCGGCGATCAAACTGTGTCAGTCAATGTCGAAGTAGATCCGATCGAAGGTGCAATGACGCTTAGCGATATTCCGGTATATGTAATCGGGTTGGAAGAGGGTGTTCAATCCATTCTTTCTCCTGAAATGGTGGATGTTTATCTCAGCGGTCCTCAGCCAATACTGGATCAGGTAAAAAATGAGGGACTCTATGCCGTTTTAGATCTCCAGGATTATCAATTCGGGCATTATCAGTTAGAACCGATTATTGATATCTCATCCTGGAAGGGTGTTACGATTCAATCCATTATGCCGGGGACGATTGATGTAACGATCAATGGGCGGAGTGAATCGCTTCAGAATAACAATGCTCAGAGTGTGCCTGCGTCAGCAACCAAAACACCCGAACAATAAGATCTCTGAACTCATTTTGGCATAAATCTTTCTATCACTCAGAATTTGGAAAAACTTTTAAATCAAGAAAGTAAAATGATTATTGTATTGTTTTATTCTCCTGGTAAAGCAATACAATAACAATGAAACCTTTTCAATTTGCGAATTGCTGATTGGAATCTGGTTTTTATGATTTTTCGGGTTATTATTTAAAATGACGATTGAATCGTAACACTTGGGGATACGTTTTATCTGATCAAAGGCAAACAGAATGAAAAAAATGTCTGAGAAAATCAAAATGAGCGTTTCTGCTCTTTATTTGGCGTTAACCAGGAAAGAAACACCTTTATGGATAAAAATTGTTGCCGTTGGCACCGTTATCTATGTGTTATCTCCGTTTGATGCGATACCTGATTTCCCTTTCCTCGGGTATTTGGATGATATAACCCTTTTATCTTTGGTAATTTTCATCTTGAATAAAGGTATTCCATCCGATATTTTGCAGCACTGCCGGGAGGAAGTTGAGAGAAGGATGAAAAACACTGTGGATGAAGTGTCCCAAAAAGCTGAGGAAAACATCATCGACGGAAAATTCAAAGAAAAAAAATAAACAACCTGGTAACGGTAATTTATCAGTAATACGTCTGAAAAAAGCTATTGACACATAAAAACGAAACTCTATAATTCGAAACGTGTTTTTTGTTTGGAAGCGTGACCGGATTACGATTCATATCAATAATCGTTTCAAAACAGCAGCTATTCCCAACAAATTCCAATGTGAAGCTATTTGTTATGCAGTTACTTGCTCAGTGTATTGGACGCAACAGGTTTCACATGTAATTTCCAAGCACTGATATGACGCTGCGAATCTATAAAAAAAGGAATTCTATGGATGCCAAATCTCTGATCCAACAAGTCAAAGAAGACCGTGTGAAATTTGTTTCCCTCCAATTTACAGATGTATTCGGGACTGTAAAAAGTGTTGATCTGCCTGTTTCAAAACTGCCAGAAGCTTTGGATCAGGGGATTATGTTTGATGGTTCTTCCGTTCAGGGATTTGCCCGTATCCAGGAAAGCGATATGCACCTGCGTCCGGATTTGGACACATATACCATTCTGCCTTGGTCTCCGGAAGATATGCGGCGTTCACGGATCATATGCGATGTTGAGCTTCCAAATGGTGAGCCGTATAAAGGAGATCCGCGCGGAGTCTTGAAGCGTATGTGTGCTGAGCTTGATCAAAAAGGGATGATTTATAATGTCGGTCCGGAACCGGAATTTTTCCTGTTTAAAGTCAATGGCGAAAAAGCGCATCCTGTACCATTTGATACCGGCCGTTATTTTGATTTTTCAGCAGACGATACTGCTGTGAGAATCCGTACGAAACTGATTCTGGCTTTAAATGAAATCGGACTGGATGTGGAAGTCGGGCATCATGAATGCGGTTTGGGACAGCACGAAATTGATTTTCGGTTTGCGGATGCATTAAAAACCGCAGACAATATTTTGATGATGAAATACACGGTGAAAGCAATCGCGGCACAGGAGGGTATTATTGCATCTTTTATGCCGAAGCCAGTAATGGGTGAAGCCGGATCTGGCATGCATTGCCATCAATCCATTTTCAGCAAAAATGGTGAAAATTTATTCTATGATTCCAATGATGAGATGTTACTCTCGGATTTTGCACATAAATTTATTGCAGGACAGCTGAAACATGCAAAAGGTTTGACTGGATTGGTTGCACCTTGCGTCAATAGTTATAAACGGCTTGTTCCAGGATATGAAGCCCCTGTCTATATCGGATGGGCTCAGACCAATCGTTCAGCCTTGATTCGCATTCCAACTTCTGGCAGGAAAGCAAATGGCGTCAGAGTCGAACTGCGCTGTCCGGATCCTTCCTGTAATCCCTATTTGGCGATTGCTGCAATGTTGGCTTGTGGATTGGATGGTATTTCAAAAAATATGCCTTTGGAAGCTCCAATGAATAACATCAACGTTTTTGAATTATCACGTCGACAACGCCGTGAAATGGGAATTGAAGAACTTCCGGGATCTTTGAAAGAAGCGCTTCTTGCACTCGAAAGTGATTCATTATTCCGATCTGTATTAGGAGATGATCTGTTTGATTCTTACATCCGAGGAAAATGGAGTGATTGGGATGAATATCGAACATCGGTTTCAGACTGGGAAGTCGATCATTATCTCAGTGTAATCTAAAAAGGTTTACGAGAATCCTGCAAAGCGAAGGGATTGTCTCAAATCGAGATTTTCCCTTCGTTTTTAAATAGAAATTTTCTTTGGAATTCTTGATATAGAATTTATCCATTTAATGAATCTGTGATTTTCAAGTCAGCAGGCCATATTTATGAGGAGATTTAATGAATATCTTTGGTAAACCGAAAAACATATGGGGAAAAATACGGTTGACCTGTGTGACTGGATTCGTTGTTTCAGGAATATTGATTGTTTTTCACCTGATTCGTTCTTTATCAATTATCGATTACGCTTTCCTAAGATCATTTTCACTTTTGGAATTATTCGAGTTTATATTATTATTTTTTGTCGGGGCATTATTATCGGGATGGATGGAACAGAAGGAAATCAGGAAAAACGCATCGTTGGTTGAACTACAAGCAAAGGAAAAGATGCAGCAGGAAATATTACTGGATCAATTTCGCAACCAAATCCAGGAAATTGCTGCGTCGTTTGAAAAAAATACGGCGAATATTACCGATTTTAATAAGACTACTGTTGTTAATCTGATTCGTAAAATATTACCAGACTTAAATGCCAAAACAAAGGGAATGGTTTTATCAGTTCTTTATGACTATAAACTGATTTGCGATGAAAATCCCGCTGTCGGATTCGAAGGAATTTCTTGGAGTGGTACAGATATAATGGAGAACCATCTCGATGGAATCAATATCAGAAATGTGGATTTTCAAAAAAGCTGTCTGATCGGTGCGAATCTTGAACGCAGTTGTTTTTCGGGGTGTGACTTACGGCGTTCTGTTTTCCGGAATGCAAATTTAAAAGGATCAAATATGCGAGAAGCCAATCTTCAGAATGCAAATTTTTCAGATGCAAATCTTGAAGGAACGGATCTGCGGGATGCAAATTTAACAGACACTTTTTTTAAGGGTGCAAATTTGCGCAACTGTTTTTTTGGTACGTCTTCCTTGGATTGCACGGATTTCTCTGAAGTGTTGGAGTCAGCGATTCTGATTTCGACAATATTACCTGACGGACGAAAAATTACCAATGAAAAGGGAAAACAATATTTGCGTAGGAAAGAATATGAAATGATTGTCGATAAACTTTAGAAATGATCTGCTCAAGATTCGCCGATTTCATGTCGACTAAATTTTAAAAATTACCGCTGTATAAGGCGGGCAAAAGAAAAAATTGTTCGATATCAATTCTTGAGAATTCTACTGCTCATTTTTCATCAATTTCTACCCTAATTGCGATTTCCTATTTTTCTTAATATCTGCAAAACATTATTTCCCTATCCCTTGACGGTTATGATATCAGAAACGACTTTCCAGCGGCATCAAGTCAGTTTTTTTAATATTGTTCGAAAGTACCGTTGCGTTGACAAATTCAACGCAACCAAAATGTTCGTTGAGAAAATCAGAACATAAAAATTTGCCATTTGAGATGATTTTTTTTAAAGAGATTCGATAAAAACAGTGATAAATGACACTGACAAACGTCACCATCTGGATTATAACAGGTCTATGAAACACAGAGTTTGCAAGTTCGATTCTTTCAAAATCAGTAAATGCGACACTGCCTTTGTCAGACTTAGTGCAACCTGGAGTTTCCTTTTTTATCTTCCCAAGTTCAATTCACAGGTCTATTGAAATTTCAAATTACTGCCGGAAAATTTCTATCCATTATTAAATCTTAATGTTAGAATAATCAACGGGAAAAAGAAAAATCAATTCTCCCTGATGTTAATCCCATCACTTATTTGAATAAGGAGTATTTTATGAAGAGATTTAACAAGGTTTTTTCTCTGGTGTTGTGTATGGTTTTTGTTGTATTAATCACAGCCTATTGTCCCGCGGCAGCTGAAGGTGATTTGGTACCTTCAAAAACTGGAGCAATCATTCAAGAATTGGTTGCAGATCCGAACGCTGTATATCAGGATACTATCACCATTGGTGTCGCAAATGATGTGACCACATTGGATCCTCAAGCTTCCAATACCGATGCAAACATGATGGCATTTGAATTGACACATGAAACATTAGTACGAATTGATCCCGCCACTGGTGAAATCGTCCCGGGTTTGGCAGAATCATGGGAAGTATCAGATGATGGACTCACATTTACATTCACGCTGCCTTCGGGGGTGATGTTCACGGATGGCGTGACTCCATTGACTGCGAATGATGTTAAATACACATATACAAGGGCGAAGGATTCATCCTTTGCAAGCGCCAAAGTCAGTGATGTGGTTGATATGAATGTAATTGATGATACACACATTGCCATAACGCTTTCACGGCCGAACCAGGAATTCTTGTTATTGATGGCTCATAAAGGAATGAGTATTTTATCGGAAGCGCTCTGTGCTGCTGATGAGACCAATGGCCCAACGGTAGGTACCGGAATGTTCGCTGTTGAAGAATGGGTTCCGGGAGATTTTATTTCATTTGTCCGCAATGATAATTATCGTGGCGCGAAAGCCCCTACCCGTCGCATAGTTTTTAAACTGTTCAAAGAAGCATCCACGCGTCTGATTGCTTTACAAGCCGGCGAAATTGATGTTTGCATCGATCCTTCAACGATTGATCTCGGTTATATTCAAGACGATCCGAATCTGAAATTAATCCAGACGCAAAATGTTGTTATGCTGTATGTCGCAATCAACACCACAAAACCCGGATTGGACAATGTCCATATCCGCAAAGCGATCGCTTATGCAACAGATAAATTATCCATGATTGAAGTCGGCTTTGATGGCAAAGGTACTGTTCATAACAATTACATCAATGTAAATCAGTTCGGCTTGAAAAAAGACATCGCTGCCTATGAATATAATCTTGATAAAGCCAAAGAAGAATTTGCTTTATCAGGGTATAAAGAAGGCGAATTGACATTCCATATTATGACCGATAAAGAATATAAGAAAAATGCAGCATTGGTTCTGCAGGCTGATTTGAGCGAGATCGGTATTAATCTGGTCATTGATGAGATGGAAACAGCTGCGCTTAAGAGTACGCTGAACGATCCGGCGTTGAATTATGAACTCTGCCTCTATCAATGGACTGACGCTGATGGCACTGACTTTACGGTCCGCAACATGTACGGAAGCACGATGAAAGATGGTGTTCTGGTGAAGAACGGAAGTAACCGCTGTGTTCTTACCGATGCAACATTGAATGGTATGATCGATGCTGCTTTGGTTGAGGCTGATACAACGAAACGCGAACAACTTTATTTTGACATTGAAGACTATCTGAACGAAATTGTCCCGATCGTTCCAATCTGCACATCCTATATCAATATCGGTATTAAAAAGGATGTTACAGGTGCTGTATGGCGTCCTACAGCAAAACATGATTATCGTTTCATCTGTATCCCTGAAAAATAATCTGAAATGAACCGCTGGAACAAGTTCATTGAAACTTGTTCCAGCAGGTTTTTGATAAAGAAAATCCTGGTAATTCATTCTCTTCGAAATCATTAATGGCTTTATAGACATTTTCTGATTCAATCGTTAATGAAGTTGGATGATGATCCGACAAATCAACAAATGATAGCGGGTGATGTCAGCGATTTGAGGGATGGTGGGGAATACTCGTTGTTCTTTTATTTTGGCGCAAAACGCCAAAATAAAAGAACAACATATTTTCCCGATAATATTCGAAAGGCTGGTGTAAATTTTAAACTGCCAGGGTGATATTCGAAGGATTTCATTTGTCACCCGCTATTCAATCATAAGGAGATCTTGTGTATCGCTATATCTTGAAACGTTTGCTGATGCTCATTCCTGTCCTTTTAGGTGTTGCGTTCCTGATTTTTGCAATTATGGATGTTGCAGCAGGTGATCCAGTATACTCTGTCGCCGGAGCAGATGCAACGCCGGAACAAATCGAAGTGCTCCGCGAAAAAATGGGACTAAATGGTAGCCTGATCGAACGATATATCCGTTATATCGGCAATTTATTAAGAGGCGATCTGGGTACCTCGTATATTTCCAAACTGGATGTGATGAAGGTGTATTTACAACGCCTGCCAAACACTTTGAAATTGGCTACTTTAACGATGATTGTTGCTGTTGGAATGGCTATTCCTTTAGGAATTACGGCAGCCGTTCATCAAAATTCCATCCGCGATACAACATCCATGGTATTGGCATTAATCGGTTTGTCTATGCCTAACTTTTGGCTCGGTTTATTATTAATCCTTTTCTTTTCATTGAGACTTGGATGGTTCCCGACAGGGGGCAGTGAAGGTTTTCGCAGTATTGTGCTGCCTGCGATTACCGTGGGAACAAGTTTGGCAGCACTGTTGACCCGTACGACAAGATCTTCTATGCTGGATGTTCTTCGGCAGGATTATCTTCGAACAGCACGGGCAAAAGGTGTTTCTGAGCGCAATGTGATTCAGAAACACGCATTACGTAACGCATTGATTCCGATTATCACAATTTTTGGCGTTCAGTTTAGTAATGTTCTGGGTGGCTCGGTCCTTGCTGAAACCGTATTCGCCTGGCCGGGTGTCGGGCGGCTCGTCGTAGATGCAATCGATCAGCGTGATATTCCTACCGTGACAGGAGCGCTTGTTATGACAACAATGTTGGTAACTATCGTAAATCTGCTGGTAGATCTTGTATACGCTTTTGTTGATCCGCGGATTAAAGCTCAATATACAAAGTAAATGGTGGAACGAATGGAAACAAATCAAACGAACAGAAGCCAACAACGAGCAACGAAACTTTATAAAAAGCGCAGTACCTTGGAAGATATTTGGCGGCAGCTGCGCAGAAATAAAGGCGCGATTATTGGATTAATTCTGATTATTGTGATCATACTGGTAGCACTTCTGTCGCCCTTATTGCTGGATTATGATAAAGATGTAATCGGTCAGAATATCAAACAACGATTAAAACCGCCTTCTTCAGCCCATTGGTTTGGAACCGATGAGCTTGGCCGCGATATT
This sequence comes from Flexilinea flocculi, assembly GCF_001192795.1. Classification (GTDB taxonomy): domain Bacteria; phylum Chloroflexota; class Anaerolineae; order Anaerolineales; family Anaerolineaceae; genus Flexilinea; species Flexilinea flocculi. Next base: position 868,683 of record NZ_DF968181.1, read on the forward strand.
TTATCCCGTGTAATTTATGGCGCCCGTTATTCTCTGGCAGTTGGAGTAGTGGCAGTATTTGTTGCTTTGGCATTTGGAATTACATTAGGTGCAGCCGCTGGATATATTGGCGGTAAGTTTGAAAATGTAGTGATGCGGATTTGTGATATTTTTTCTTCAATTCCATCCGTATTGATGGCGATTGCAGTGGTTTCCGCGCTTGGCAAGAGTACGTTTAACCTTATGCTGGCAGTTGGAATCGCCAGTACAGCACCATTCATTCGAGTAGCCAGAGCGGCTGTTCTTGTCATTCATGATGAAGAATATGTAGAAGCTGCACGTGCTATTGGAATGCCGGACTGGAAAATTATCTGGGTTCACATTCTTCCCAATTGTCTTTCCCAGATTATTGTTCAGGCGACACTTCGTGTCGGTTCTGCGATAATTGCCGCTGCCCAATTGAGTTTTCTCGGTTTGGGCGTTCCTGCTCCTGCCCCTGAATGGGGTAGCATGTTATCTGCAGGACGTCAATATATCCGCGACTATAGCTATATGACGTTATTCCCCGGTCTGGCAATCATGTTAACGGTTCTTTCACTAAATATGCTTGGTGACGGCATTCGGGATGCACTGGATCCAAAACTGAAACGATGAGGCTGTAATGACAAACCAGGAAGCAAATGAAATAATTCTCAATATCAGAAATCTGAAGGTCCGATACGAAACACAGGATGGGATTGTCAAAGCGGTTAACGGAGTTGATCTGACGCTTAGGAAAAAACGCACCTTGGGACTGGTTGGCGAAACCGGCGCCGGAAAGACAACAACGGCATTAGCGATTATGCGCCTGGTTCCTAATCCTCCAGGTGTAGTGGAATGTGACAAATTAGAAATCGGCGGTCAGGACATCCTATCGCTGCCCGAACATAAATTGGAACATGTTCGCGGTAATGACGTATCAATGATCTTTCAAGATCCAATGACAGCATTGAACCCAGTCTTTACAGTAGGAGATCAAATTGCTGAAAGCCTTGAAATTCATGAGCATCTTTCGGTAAAAGACGCAAAAGAACGAGCCGGAGATATGCTGGAACTGGTAGGAATTCCAAGAGAACGGGCAAATGAGTATCCGCATCAATTCTCCGGCGGGATGAAACAACGCGTGGTTATCGCAATTGCTTTGGCGTGCAATCCGCAGCTTCTTCTTGCGGATGAACCAACAACGGCTCTGGATGTCACTATTCAAGCTCAAGTACTTGAGCTGATGAATGAGTTAAAAGAAAAATATGATACCTCCATGATCATGATCACACATGATCTTGGATGTGTAGCAGAAGTGTGTGATGAAGTTGCCGTTATGTATGCAGGCCGAATTGTTGAGGAGGGAACATTGGAAGATGTATTTAATCGGACCATGCATCCTTATACTGAAGGACTGTTCAATTCCCTTCCCAATATTAAGGACAGAAAAGCTAAGTTGAAGCCCATTAAAGGATTGATGCCGGATCCGACAAATCTTCCAGTTGGATGTTCTTTTGCTCCACGCTGTAATTACGCTACAGATGCCTGCCTGATCGCACAGCCTCAGTTACGCTCAATCAGTCAAACACATCGCATTGCCTGCACGGCTTATGATAATCCTGAATTCCACATCGAGAGGAGAATACTTTAATGTCTGAAACGCTTTTAGATGTTCGGAATTTGAAAAAATACTTTAAAACATCCCGCGGGTTGTTACATGCCGTGGATGATATCAGTTTTTCGCTGGATCGCAACAAAACACTTGGATTGGTAGGAGAATCCGGTTGCGGAAAAACGACGACCGGAAGAGCTGTGTTGCGGTTGATTGAACCGACTTCAGGAGAAATTCTGTTTGAGGGGAAAGATATTTGCAAACTGTCTGCTAATGAGATGAGAAAGCAGCGGAAAGACATGCAAATTATTTTTCAGGATCCGTTTTCATCACTTGATCCGAAAAAAACGATCAATCAGATCATCTCAGAACCGATCAGCGAAAACAAAATTATTCGGGATAAACGGAAAAGAGAAGACCGTGTTCTTGAATTAATGGAAACGGTCGGTCTTGCGGAACGTTTGATCAATACCTATCCTCATGAATTAGATGGTGGACGCCGGCAGCGTATTGGAATTGCTCGTGCGTTGGCTATGGAGCCGAAATTAATTGTTTGTGATGAACCGGTCTCGGCATTGGATGTCTCCATTCAAGCCCAAATTCTGAATCTTCTGAAAGAATTGCAAGAAAAAATGGGTTTGACGTATATTTTTATTACCCACGATCTGTCGGTTGTCAATCATTTTTCAGATGAGATTATGATTATGTACCTTGGACAAATTGTTGAAAAAGCACCTACGGAGGAATTATTTACGAATCCGATTCATCCTTATACGAAGGCGTTGTTATCAGCAATCCCTATTCCTTCATTGTCAGAAAAGCGACAACGTATTTCATTAAAAGGTGAGATTACCAGTCCGATTAATCTGCCTGATGAATGTCGATTTGCGCCGCGTTGTTATGAATGTGTTGACCATTGTCGCAGCGGTATTCCACCTCTGGTTGAAGTGAATCCTGGACATTTTGTCGCTTGTTTTGAACATGTCTGAGTGATCAACGTGGTTTTCGAATAATGGACATAAAAGGTTAATGTGTTGTTTTTGCACAATGCAAAAACAACACATTAACGGATAACCCTCACGAAATTTCGAATCGTTATAAGATATCAGGAAAACGATTCGGATTCTTTTTAATAAGTAAAAAAAACCGGAATAAAACGAATGACCCCAAAGAAAAGCCTGGAAGAAATATTAACTCCCGCAGATCAAACCGGAATTCCTGGATTAATAAAAGATTCCGGCGGCAGATTTCAACACATATCCAAGATCAAATTGATTCTGTTGGATTTTCTGATTCTATTGGCTACAACAGGCCGATATATATGGATCATTGGCGAAATCTTCTTCGTATTGTTATGTGCTGCGTTTTCAGTCAAGCTGGTTACAGGATCTAATTTTCGGAATTTTTCGTTTTATATACCACCTTCATCTGCCTGGGCTGCAGCGCTCACGTTGGTTCCGTTAGGAATTTTTTTTGCCGTCAATGCCATTGAAGACTTGCAGCGAGAAATTCGGCTGACTAAAGCTTACTTAAAATGGCATCGTTGTAAATGGAAGGATGAAGAAGTCATCTTTTCAAAGGATGATGATAATGAACCCATTGGCAAAAAAGACCCGAGATTAGAAAAAATTTCAACCAAGGCGATACAATCCTTTGGAATTTTTTTTCTGATTACGCTTTTTTTGATGTTCCGCGATGCTGGATGGCATTTGCCATGGCTGGAATGGGGCTGGTTTCAATAATCCTTTTTAATCAGGTGATTCATCAACTGGAAAGCTTCCGGCTCAAATATTCCCGTTCCTCTGGCATCCTGTTCAGTGAATCGCACATTCCGTTGTCTCTCATCTCCTTTGAAATACATCGCAAACGGTACCGGATCGGATGAATGGGTTAGTATTTTAAGCGGAGTTGGGTGGTCTGGCATCACCAGCACGCCAAAGTCCTCTTTGCTATTTTCAAGGTACTGTAAAACTGGCTGAATGATGAGTTGATCGATTTGTTCAATTGACCAAATTTTTTCTTTTAATTCGCCATGATGACCGCATTCATCGGGGGCTTCTACATGAATATAGACAAAATCGAGTCCGTTATCGAGCGCTTGAATGGCGGCTTTTCCTTTTGCGGCAAAATCGGTATGATAATTTCCCGTGATGTTGCTTACAGCAATTTTTTCCATTTCGATGCTTTTTGCAATTCCCTGTAGCAGATCGACTGCTGATATCATTCCTCCGCAAACGTTGTATTTCGTTTTAAACGATGGCAGGGATGGTTTGCGGCCTTCGCCCCACAACCAGACCGCATTGGCTGAATTCAATCCTTTTTCGGCACGTTCTTTATTTACTGGCAGTTTATTTAATTCCTGATATGAAAACTCCATCATGGTACGGAGCAAATCAGCGTTGTTTCCTTTGGGAAGAAACGCGCGTATGGGCTTGCCGCTGATATCATGAGGCGGAACTGTTTGGGCTCCGACTGATGCATCGCGCAGAACCAGGCAATGACGATAACTGATCCCCGGATAGAACGCAATTCTTTCGGAGTTAAAGGCTTTTTGCATCCAGACAATATTTTCACGGGCTGTATCCGAATCAATTTCTCCAGCGGAATAATCAATCATGATTGCGTCTTCCATCTGGGATTCTTCCGATAGGGTAACCAGATTGCATCGATAGGTAACGTCTTCCGGTTTTAAATCAATTCCGATACTTAACGCTTCGAATGGCGATCGACCTGAGTAATAAATGCGCGGATCATAGCCAAGAACAGACATGTTCGCAACATCACTTCCTGCCGGCATCCCTTGCGGAATTGTCTGTGTCATACCGAATCGACCTTTTTGCGCAATCAGATCCATTCCGGGGTGAGAGGCACAATCCAATGGAGTCAAATTGTTGAGCTCTTCTACAGGAAGATCAGCCATCCCGTCCCCTAAAAAAACGACGTATTTCATTTCATTTTCTCCTTGGATAAAATTTCCAATTTAACAATTCCATCAAGTATAGCATCATCAGAGAGGATATTTTCAGCGATTTCAGTAATTCGAATAATGAAAAGAATCCTTTTTGTTGTGTTTTCTTTGTTATTAACAAAAAAGCAACGTAGTCATCAATATTCTTCTTTTTTCGAAAAAGTTTATTCAAAATTCGAAATATTCAGATATCTACCAACTCTTGTTACATAATGAATTGCCGAAGCTATCTTGCAGAGAAACAAATCATTAAAACAGGTGATCATGAAAATGGATGTGATCTTCCCCTTTATGAATATGGTAGTATTCATCGACAAGATTTGCTTTGATTAGAAGGGCTGAATCCTGCAGCAGTCTTTCTGTAGGCATGTCGGAAAGAATCTCGTGGTTTTCATCAAATAATATTGCACGGTTGGAAATTTCAGGGACCAACTCAAGGTTATGTGTGGAGGTGATCAACGTTTTCCCCGATTGGTTCAAACGAATCAGTAAATCAACAAGCCACCTTTGTGTGCGTGGATCAAGTTCGTTAATCGGTTCGTCCAAAACCAGAACTTCGGGATTCATCGAGAGTACACAAGCAATGGCGACTTTTCGTTTTTCTCCGCCGCTCAAATGATACGGCGATCGGTGAGAGAACGCACCTAATTGCATCAATTCTAATAAATCGATCACTCGCTTATTGATTTCCTTCTCATTGAAGCCCATTTGCCTCGGACCGAATGCAATTTCATCGAATACATCGGTACAGAATAATTGCGTATCAGAATTCTGGAAAACAAATCCAATTTTTTGATGAAATTTTCTTGTAAAAATCGGATCTTGCAGCTTTTTTTCTGTGATTTCTTCTCCCTGAAATCGGTAGCTGCCGGTATCAGGAAAAATTAATCCGTTGATCAGCTTTAACAAGGTGGATTTTCCACTGCCATTCGGCCCCATAATGGCTACAGCCTCGCCTGCTTGAATGGTTATGCTGATATTTTTCAAAGCAGGGATTCCGATATACGAGTAGGACACATTACTAATTTCAATCATTCGATATTTTATCCAAAATAATGAAATAAGATCAAAATTCCAATATGAATCGTTATATAAAAGTAATCTATGAACAAAAGACTTCTTTTCTCAACAGTACGATATTTTCCATTAAACCCGCGGCATTCCATTGCATCGTACATCTCTTTTGACATTTCGACAGATTTTATGAATAAATTTCCAGCGACTCCTGACAGCGACTGATATTTATTGCGGTTTTTCCCGACGGATCGTAATTTCAATGCATAAATTAGTTGCAGCGCATAATTTCCAAGCATCATGATGTATTTGATTGTGATGTCCAATACAAGGATGAATAAATCCGGAACATGAAAAAATTTGAAAGAACCGGTTATTGCGCTCCATTTTGTTGAATGAGAAAGTATATTAATCATCGTTACAGTTGCAAACACTTTCATAGTAATCATCATGACGCTGTATCGGTTGGCTGGAAGCAAAATTATGAAAGTGAAAAGAGACACCCAGAAACTGATTTTCAGTATGGACAGGATACGGTTTGCTTCCATCAGGCTTAACAAGCACAATGAATAGACTGAAACGATCATAACGAAAACAAAATTTTGAGAAAAAGAAAGCAGAACCACCATCAAAAAGGTGCATATGACCTTTAATACCGGTTGGATCTGATATTTCTGATCACAGGATGAATCCTGACGTTTAATTTTCGAGAGAATATGCAACAAAGACAGGATACTTTTGTTGATAAAAGTATCGCTGTCCTTTTGTGGAGAATAATTTTCGGTTGTCGATAGCCACTCAGGAAAATTTGAAAGGCTATTCAGACGATGGATTTGAGTCTTTGCCAAAAGATTCTTTCTTGAAAGATGCAATCACTTTAAAAAGGATGATTAATATCGCGGTTCCTGCGATAGCCGATAAAATATAAGCTGTTGTATCTGAAAAGCCGGACAACGTATAGTCAGGCATAATGGAATTAAAGTTGAATCCATTTTCCATACCTGCCGGTACAAATCCAAGCGGCTGGTTTCCGCCGGCAATGACATCCTTGATTTCGTCTACTCCCCATTCTCCCCATGCGGTTCCCGTTGCCAGCAATCCCAGCGGTGTCAGACAGATCAGAAGCACAATCAATGCATAAATTGCTTTTACTTTTTGTTGTTTCCCTTTATAGATCATGCCGGGAGATACTTTTTTAATAAAAGTAAAGATCGCTGTGGAAAATACGGCTTCGACAACTCCTGCGACAAGAAGATGCGGAATGATCATAGCAGGAATCGAAACAGATAGCGGGTACGGACTATATAATGGAATACCTTCCGCGTTTTTGAACAAAATTGGCTGAATGCCGAATAGAATGGCTGTACTCAGCGCTGCCATATTCAATCCGATATAAGAACCGAGAAGGATTCCAAAAAATTCTCCCTTTTCAGACGGTATCCGATCTTTGATGAACTTGTAGATGAAATATCCGAGGAATGGAAGAATGAATGCCATATTGAAACAATTGGCGCCAAATGCTAAAATGCCGCCATCTCCAAACATAAGTGCCTGAATCAATAATGCGATTGAAACGGAAATGCAAGCTGCATAAGGTCCGCAGAGAATTGCCACCAGCGTCCCCCCGACCGCATGACCGGTTGTACCTCCCGGGAGTGGGACATTGAGCATCATCAGCAGAAATGAAAAGGCAGCGCCGATTCCAAGAATTGGAATATTTGATTTTTTGATTTCTTTTTTGACTTTCTTTACAGATACAACCCAGACCGGAACCATTGCAGCGCTCATGGCAGCGCAAGTTGACGGGCTTAAATAATTATCTGGAATATGCATGACTTATCCTCTTTGAAAAGCTCAAAAAAAGCGTATTGAAAAGCTTCTTTTCGGGTTCATCCCAAAGTTTTCTGAAACAAAAAGTATATTTTTACAAAAATGGAATTCGAAGTTTCGAAGAAACACCATTCGGCAGTTCAGGAAGATGCTTGCGAATCGGGTTATTCTGCAAATTATGCTGAATATCAAATTCTTTTACTTCTACTAAGCCTTCATGGCTTATTTTTCCCTATAAATATATGTTAACCCGCCACATTTGTCAATGGATTTTTAATCAACAATACGAGCTAAGAGAATTCGGAGTAATGAATAAAAATTATCTGAAAATATTAAAAACTTTTACCGTAATTCGTGATGTTATAAATGAAATTATTTGAAAACATGTCAAATAGAATGGATGGATCTGTCATGAATTAAATCTTAGGCGGGAAGTACAAAACCATAAGAACAACAAGCTTTTTTCTTTATTTGAAAAGTCAATCTATATATCGAATTGCTGTTTAACTGGCTGGATTACAACAGAATAGTAAAAAAATCTGTTATACATTTTTTGCCAGCCAAATACCGACTCCTGCAGCTAAAACGCCAAGCATGGTACTACCGAATAAATTAAATAATCCATAGAACCATTGACCTTTTATTAAAAGTTGGATGCTATCCAGAGTAAATGTTGAAAATGTTGTATAGGCACCAAAGAAACCAACCGAAATCAGAAGCCGCCATTGCGGATCTAATGAAAAGCGTTCGGTTGCGATGGTGATAAAGAAGCCTAACAATAAGCTTCCTGAAAAATTTATCAAAAGGGTCCCGAAAGGAAACCCGATGCCGAATTTTTGTGCTGCCCATGACCCAATCCAATACCGGGCATTGGCACCAAAGACCGCACCAATTGCGATCATTATAAAATCTTTCATGTATCTGTCTCAGTTATTCAAATTTGAGCAGAGATCAGAACGGCAATTGTAAATTTTGAAAACGCCTTTGAAATAATACTGTAATAGTAATCTTTCTTGTATTTCAAATCAATACCGTTAGAACTGATTTTTTTATTCATCTGACTCTGCCGGCTACGATTATAAACCGTTTTATTTGAATTGTTGGATGCGTATCCAAAAATATGAATATAGTTTCTATTTGCTCAAAATCGTGTATAATCCTTTTTTGATAAATTGTAATGATTACAAATTTATAATCGATACAAGAAAGAGCAGTACATGGACAGTTCTTCTGATTATTTGCTAAAAAAACTATCTCAGAAAAATCTTCGTTTCTCTTTCCAGAGGATGAAGATTTTAGAATATTTGTATCAACATGAAAGTTCTCATTTGGATGCCGAAGAAATTTATGAAGCGCTTTCCCGTGTTATCCCAGGACTTTCAAAAACTACCATATACAATACGCTGCATACATTTCAGAAAGCCGAATTAATTCAGGCAGTGGATATTGAGAATTCTGAAACCCGATACGAATTGAGCGCATCAAGGCACGGTCATTTTATCTGCAAGCAATGCGGCGGGATCCATGATTTTGAAGTTGATATGGACGCGATCGTAGTTAAGGAATTATCACAATTTCAGATTGAAGAAAAAGATGTTTATTTTCGAGGGCTCTGCCCGGATTGTATACGAACCCAAAAAGAGTCAACCTTTTCAAAAAAGAATAAAAAGAAAGAGGCTAAAGATGAATCATAAAACACAGCAGAATTCATTTGTCCGATTATCTGTCGTTTTCACATTTCTATTGATGATTGCCGCAAACGCACTGGCAGCTATTGTACCGATTAACGATAAGACAACCGGAGATGTCTCCAATTCTTACCAGAATCTTTTTGCTCCTGCCGCTTTGACTTTCTCAATATGGGGTGTGATCTATATTTTATTAGCCTGTTCTACGCTCTTCCAACTGGGATTTTTTCGCGGTAAAGAGACAGTTTTGGACAATAAATCATTGGATCGAATTGGAATTTTCTTTTCAATTTCTTCCCTGGCAAATGCCGCATGGATCTTTTCCTGGCATTATGACCAGATTTTATTATCGTTGATTTGGATGCTTGTAATTCTGGTTTGTCTGATAAAGATTAACCTGATTATCAAGAAAATGGTATTAACAAAAAAAGAAAAATTCTTCATTCAAATTCCATTTCGAGTTTATTTCGGATGGATCACTGTGGCGACGATAGCGAATGTCACTACCTTCCTTGTCAGTATCCATTGGTATGGGTGGAATTTGTCCGAATCGATCTGGACCATTCTTGTCCTGGCGGCAGGTCTCGTGATCGGAGGTTCAACTTTGTTGAAGTTCCGCGATTTGACATATGGATTGGTATTGTTGTGGGCTTATTTTGGCATTTGGGTGAAACACACATCGACTTCAGGTTTTAACAGCCAATACCCTGAAATTATTGTTGCGGTTATTGTTTGTTGGATTCTGTTTCTGATTGGAGAAATTTTTATCGCTTTACGAAACCGTGATGAATCTGCAAAAAAATAAATTAGGGCATTTCAACAGTGAGAAGATTCTAATTCATGTTGGTTTTTTATTCTTGATTGAATGACAAAGTAAAAAGGGACATATATGACATTGGATCAATTAGAAATTGGGAAAAAATCAAAAATTATTGCTGTACATGGTCAGGGATCTCTGCGTGATCGTCTGTTGGATATGGGATTGACTCCTCGAACGGAAGTGATCATCCGGAAAACAGCGCCATTGGGAGATCCAATTGAGCTGACTTTGAGAGGTTATCAGTTGACATTGCGGCTCGAAGATGCGAAAAATATAGAAATCGAGGATGCTTCGTGATGATATTTGCACTTGTAGGTAATCAGAACAGCGGGAAAACAACACTCTTTAACCAACTGACCGGGTCAAATCAACATGTAGGCAATTTCCCTGGTGTAACCGTGGAAAGCAAGACGGGCGAGATTCGCGGTCACAAGGGCGTTTCAGTTGTTGATCTTCCTGGAATTTATTCACTGTCTCCGTATACCAGTGAGGAAATCGTAACGCGCGATTTTGTGATGAAACAACATCCGGATGGCATTATCAATATCGTTGACGCGACGAATATTGAACGCAACCTCTATCTGAGCATTCAATTAATTGAGCTGAATATTCCCATGGTCATTGCTTTGAATATGATGGATGAAATTCGGTCGAACGCCGGTTCCATTGATATCGCTTTAATGCAGAAAGAACTGGGAGTTCCTATAGTTCCGATTTCTGCCAGTAAAAATGAAGGAATCACAGAATTAATTAATGTGGCAGTGAAGACCGTTGAAACAAGGCAATACCCGAAACGGCAGGACTTTTGTACCGGTGCGCCGCATAGAACTATTCACGCGATTTCTCATATGATCGAAGATCATGCAGAATTAATCCGTATTCCGCCGAAATTTGTGGCGACGAAGATCATCGAGGGAGATCAACCTTTATTGAAGGCGTTACAGCTTACTGAAACAGAAATTATATCCATCGAAAACAGCATTAAGGAGATGGAGAACTCTTTGCAGACTGATCGTAAGGCAGCCATTGCCGATATGCGTTATTTATTTATCGACCGGCTTTGCAGTGAAACGGTTGTGAAACCGCTTGAAAGCAAACAGCATATCCGAACTGAGAAAATTGATCGTATACTCACGAATAAATATCTGGCAATTCCGATATTTTTGATCATGATGGGTATTATCTTCTGGCTGACATTTGGCGTGATTGGCGGATTTTTAAGCGATTTGCTCGGAAATGCAATCACCGGTTTCAGCGACATCGTAAAGTCCGGACTTGAAGCTGTTCGCGTAAATGCTGTAATGGTATCCCTCATCATCGATGGCGTTTTTGCAGGTGTTGGAAGTGTTCTCACGTTTATACCGACCATCGTTGTACTATTTTTCTTTCTGTCCCTTATGGAGGACAGCGGTTACATCGCCCGTGTTGCATTTGTGATGGATAAGCTGCTGCGGAAAATCGGACTTTCGGGACGTAGCTTTGTACCCATGCTGATCGGTTTCGGCTGTACCGTCCCTGCCATTATGGCGACACGCACACTCCCCAGCGAACGAGACCGAAAAATTACAATTTTCTTGACCCCGTTTATGAGCTGCAGCGCAAAGTTGCCGATTTATGGGATGTTTACATTGGCTTTTTTCCCGAATCATCGTGTCTGGGTGATGCTTTTTCTCTATCTTTTGGGCATTTTGCTGGCAATCATCAGTGGATTAATTTTTACAAAAACCGTCTATCGGGGAAATCCGGCTCCTTTCATAATGGAATTGCCGAATTATCGTCTGCCGAGTGTCAAATCAGTCGCGCTTCTGTTATGGGATAAAGCAAAGGACTTTCTTACGAGAGCATTTACTGTGATTTTTATCGCATCGTTAATAATCTGGGTACTGCAAACTTTCGACTTGCGATTTAATGTTGTCGCTGGAAGCGCTGAAAGCATGCTTGCCGGTATCGGAAGATTTATCGCGCCAGTGTTCCAACCGCTTGGTTTTTCGGATTGGAAGGCGTCCACAGCATTAATTACGGGTTTCATGGCAAAAGAGGCGGTCATCAGTACATTGGCTGTTTTGACCGGGACAAACTCGTCAAATCTTCCCCAGGCGCTTGGACAGATATTTACACCGCTTGCAGCGCTCTCCTATCTGGTTTTTACGCTGATTTACTCCCCTTGTGTCGCTGCGATTAGTACTATCAGACGGGAGATGCATAGCTCCATTGCAGCTTTGGGGGTTGTACTTTTTCAGACTGCAGCGGCGTGGCTGGCTGCTTTTGTTGTGTATCGACTCGGATTGTTGTTGATTTAAGGAGCCGTCATGAGCATTATCGACTATCTTTTAATTGCGGTCATCATCATTCTGGGAATTCTGGCTTTACGTTACATGTCTCGACAAAGAAACGGCTGTCAAGGCTGTCAGCATTGTCAGTATTATGATGGCTGTAATATTAAACGGAAACGAGAAGATGATCAATAAAGAAACGGATCATGCCGTTTTGACATGATCCGTTTCTTTTACTCTTAGCTGTAAATCGGACCGTAATGTTTACAGGCTGAATAATCGGCAGCCTGTTGATCAATCGTTCCGAAAGCTGCCCATGAATGCGGTCGGAAAATCTTTTCCTTCGGGACATTATGCATGGAAACCGGGATTCGAAGCATCGATGCCAGTGTGATCAAATCCGCACCTCGATGCCCATAAATCGAGACGCCGTGATTGGCTCCCCAATTTGCCATGACGGAATAGGTGTCTTTGAATGCGCCTTCACCGGTCAGAACCGGAGTAAACCATGTTGTCGGCCAGCTTCGATCTGTCCGTAAATCGAGAATATTATGCGCCTTATCAGGCAGCGTAATGGTATGACCTTCCGCAATTTGCAGGACAAGCCCTACACCTTCAACGATGTTTAGTCTCAGCAGCGTTACGGGCATGTTGGCTACGGTCTTGAAATGGCTGGAGAATCCGCCGCCGCGGAAATATTCATAATTTGCTCTGCACCAATCGGTCGCTTTCAGGCAGGCTTGAATATCTTCTTCAGTCATTTCCCACCATGGTTTCATACAACCATTGCCTGACGCGTCTTTTGCAGCGCCAGTTCCATCCAACGCTGTGGCTCCGGAATTAATCATATGGATGAAACCCTGTGCTGCCAATCCGGAGGGCTTTTCACCAGTAACTCTCTCATAGGCTTCGGGACTCCAATACGTGCGCACATCATGAAAACAAGGCGCTGTATTGCTGACCAGTGTACCTAACATCATGGACGCGCCATTCAATGTATCGTTTTCAGTGGCGAATGGAACGGGCGGTTTAGGACCATTCCAGTCAAAAGTCGTTGCCATAATAGCTTCCGAGAAATCCGCATTTGGCAGCCAATCCGTCCATTGCCGCTGTCCCTGGAATCCTCCTGCGATTGCATTTTTCCCTAACGCTTCTTCATGCCATCCCAGCTCATTCAATTTCGGATTTCCAAACAGAATGTCATGCATGATAATGGTCATTTTTACAACAAATTCCCAATCCTGATCAGCGGGAACAACCTTCGATTTTTTGATGATTTCGGGCAAGTCTTTTCCGACATTCAAATCAAATCCTTCCGGACAATTCTCCTTGACCCATTTCAAAGCTTTTTCGTATTCCTCATGGTCATAGATACCGATGGTGATTCGCCGCAATATTTCTGTCATATCCAACCATTCAGTCCGAATTCCGAAGAATTTTTGGAACACGTTGGTGTCACAATAACTTCCCATAATACCCATCGAGACGCCGCCAAAATTGACATAAGATTTATTTTTCATCCAGCCGACGGCAATTGCGCTTCGGGCAAATCGTAGAATTTTCTCCGAAACGTCTGACGGAATGGTATTATCGGTCAGATCCTGGACATCGTGGCCATAGATGGAAAAGGCTGGCAGACCTTTTTGTGCATAGGCAGCCATAACTGCGGCCAGATAAACGGCGCCTGGCCGTTCCGTTCCGTTAAATCCCCATACAGCTTTGATGGTCATCGGATCCATGTCAAATGTTTCCATACCATAACACCAGCATGGTGTTACCGAAAGTGTGGCAACAACATTGTTAGTTGAAAATTTTTCCTGGCAGCGGGCAGACTCTGCACCGCCACCGATGGTGGTGTCGCTGATGACACATTGCACCGGGGTACCGTCAGGATATTTTAATGAACTGCTGATTAAGGCTGCGGCATTTTCAGCCATTGTCATCGTCTTATTTTCCAGACTCTCTCGAACACCACCCCAGCGGCCATCAATGATGGGACGAATTCCAATTTTTGGATAGATCATGATGCATTCTCCTTGTTTATCATTCGTAAAAACTGTTGGTATGCCGCATTCCATTTTCCTTGTTCATGCGGAACATATTTCTGAATTTGAACGCTTTCGGCGATAATTGATCTGCCGGATTGAATATTTTGAATGGCTCCCAGGGCAGTCAATTGAATCATCATATTCCCGAAAACGGTAGCTTCGATCGGTCCGGCATAAACCGGAATACCGAGACTGTCCGATGCGAACTGACACAAGATCCTGGATTGAACTCCGCCGCCGACTATGTGAAGTGCCGTGTGTTTTTTGCCGGTGTTTTTTTGAATCTGATCCAGTGTGTATCGATATTTTAACGCGAGGCTCTCGTAAATGCACCTGGCTATCGCTCCGATATCGGTTGGAACGGTCTGCCCTGTTTCGGTGCAAAACGCCTGAATTTTTTGTGGAAAGTCTCCCGGAGAGGAAAAAATATCGTCATCCGGGTCAATAAAACTGCGGAATGGTTCAGATTCATTCGCCATCCTCTCAATTTCCGAATAATCCAAACAGGAATTCTCCTTTCTCCATTCCCGACGACATTCTTGGATGAGCCAAAGACCATTAATATTTTTCAGATAATCAATTTTCCCATTGGCTCCCAGTTCGTTGGACATATCATCTTTCATACTCTCGTAAGTCAAGACCGGTGAATCAAGTTCAGTGCCGAATAATGACCAGGTTCCGCAGGATAGAAACGCAATATCCGGCGCATTGGATGGAAGCGCAGCGATGGCGCATTGTGTATCGTGACCGGCAGCCGCTATTACTTTTGATTGGGGAATATTCAATTCTCTGCAAAGTTCCTGACGCAGTTCTCCGACAATGGTTCCCGAGGGGATCACATCTTGAAGCAGAGAGCGCGGAATACCCAATGGCGTGAGAATGGCATTTTCCCAGGATAATGAAACCGGATTGAACATTTGGCTGGTTGAGGCAATGGATCGTTCACTGTAAAGATTTCCGGATAAAAAGAAACCAAAAAGATCAGGCATGAATAATAAGGTCTGAGCTTGTTCGAATTGCCTTTCTTTTTTTGAGGCAATCAATTGAAACAGCGTGTTTATTTTAAGGATTTGGTTCCCTGTCAGGCGGTACAAATCAAAATCGGATATTATTCTAAATACCTGTTCGGGAATTGAGTCGGTGCGGTTATCCCGATAATGAACCGGCATTTCAGAAAGTTTTCCCTCACGATCAAGGAATCCATAATCGACACCCCAGGTATCTATTGCAACACTATCAAAACCGCCCGAAACATGAGCTTTCTTGAGGCTTGTTTTGATTTCGTCCCATAAAGAATCAAAATCCCAGCATAATTTTTCGTTAACGGTCAACGGGCGATTTTCAAAGCGATGAATTTCTTCGATCTCTAATTTCTGATCCGCAAATCTTCCCAGGAATGCTCGTCCATTGGAAGCACCTAAATCAATAGCAAGAACGTGAATTTTTTTTTGCATAATTTGACCCGGTTAAAGTATGTTCTTTTTTTCAATCCTTTTGAATTATTTTCTATCTGACAGAATTAAAGAATTTCCTTATTCGTTATGTATCAATAATTCGATTTCCTTCCGTAGATTTTTTATCGCAGTTTCGATGGGACATTTTTGCTGCAGAATGCTAAAAACATGTTGATAAATCAAATTTTCAACGGTAGTTATAGGAACAATACTGCCATTCGGACGATAAACTGATTTCCTTTGCCGATTTCCTGGATAAATTTTGTCAATGATAGAAAGCCATGGATAATGACTGACAAGTTCATCATTGGTATAAACATTCTTCAGGACTGACTGCCCATTAAGTATTGTAAAATAATTTTCCAAATCAGGATCACATGTCCATCGAATTAATTCAAAAGCTTCTTCGACCTGATTGCTCCTGGCGGAGATTCCAAATCCCCAGCAGCCTAAAACCGAAATTCCGCCTGGAATATAATCGTATCCGATTTTTCCGATGATTTTCGATTTTGAATGATTGTTGACATCCGCGATAAAAGAAGCAAATCCGACCAGCATGGCGCTTTTTCCAAGATAGAAATCCTCCACGGTTTTTTCGACGTTGTCATCCAGTGATGCGGGATTGGTACTGCTGAAGGTTTCGATAAAGCTGGTAACCCCTTTTATGAATTCTGGTGTATCAACAGCAACATTCCCGTAAGTGTCGAAGACTTCTCCGCCGTATGCCCAGATTCGCGGCATTAATTCCGGTAACAATACAGATGCATTTTTTGCAGCGACAGAGGTCCCAAATTCCACAGGCGAACTCGAGTTTTGTGATCGTGTGAAAAAACTGCTTATGACATTGAACTCAAACCAGGTTTTGGGGACACGCAATTTTGTCTGGTATTTTTTTTCAAATTGTTCTTGAATCAGCGGATTATCAAACAAATCTTTTCGGTAAAGGAGCAGTTGGGGACCGAAATTGATCGGAAGTCCGTAATATCGGTTATTCAGCATGCCGACTTTTTCCGGTAATTTGTTTAAAAATATATCTTTATTAAATTCTTTCGCCTGAACAAAACCGGTTATATCAGCAAGACAATGATTTGCAACCAGGATATCTAACCAGGGATTGTCATACATCAATATATCATACTGCCTGAGTGTTTCTTCTTTCACCAATCGGTCAAACAATTTCTCATGTTCACATAGGGTAATGTCGAGATCAATTCCAGTTTTACTTGAAAAATCAAAACGAGTTTGAATGATGGTATGCGCATTCGGCGAATTGAGAAGGAGCAATTTCAAAACTTTATTTTGATATTGTTTTTGTGAGAGGGAAAAACTGTCATTTTCAAACAAATTTCGATTAATGATTTTATCTTTCAGAATGATCTGCTGCTTTTCAAATAAGAGCGGACTTTTCAAATTGTTGAGTAATAATTTTGCAGCCTTTTTTCCGATAAAATGGGCAGGCCGCATGGTGTTAATAATGCCGTTAAAAGTGATATGGTAATTCCACCGTTCCTGACTGAACGAGATGATCAATAAATCTTTTTCTGTTGAAATCCCGATGATCGATGCAGCCTGTTCGATTCCTGTGGAGATATTTTGTGAGGTGGAAATAATCACTTGCGGATGTTTTTCCTGTAAGAACGATATGGCAGTTCGGAATGATTCTTCTTTGGTGGATCGAATGTGATGTACCAAACCTTCTTCTGGAATGATATTTTTACCGGCAAAAAAATCATAGTATGCTTTCGAGCACTCTTTTTCGCATGAAAAATTTTCTGGACCAGCCATTAAACCGATTTTTGTATACCCTTGTTCCTGTAATTGCGAAAGCAAAAAAATCATCGTTTCATAAGGATTTGAAGATACAAAATTGATATCGTTAGGAATAATTTTTCTGTCGATAAAAACGGTTATAAAATTATTGGGTTTTTCAAAAAAATGGGCATCCGTTTGGCAGGAAACTACGATCAAACCTCTGATATCCTTTTTTAAGAAACTTGAAAGGATTGCGATTTCTGTCTCCGGTACATCATCGGTGAGCCCCAGGTTCACATAATAATTACTGTTTCTCAGCTCCCTTTCGATTCCAGCGAGAATGAATGAATAATACTGATCATATATGTTCGGGAGAATGACGCCGATTTCCTGATTATTCCGTGATCGCAGACTTTTTGCATATGTATTCGGTTTGTAATCTAATTTTTCTATGGCATCCTTGATCATCTTTGCTTTTTCAGGCTGGACAAATCTGGCTCCAGTGCAGTAATTGGATACTGTACCGATTGAAACACCTGCTAAAGCAGCGACTTCTTTGATTGTACTCATATGAGATCCTCAAGAAAAATGATTTCTGTATATTATATCTGAATATTTTCAATTTTTATGAATTGAAATTTAAAATATTAAAACGATTCAATATATTTCAATGCTATCTTGACAAGATAAATTATTTATGTGAGAATTTTTTTCATAAACTCACTGAATATGAATCGATAAAAATCATACCTATAAAAAAAAATAAAAAAATTATGTATTATTACAGAATAACCGATTGTAATTCTGGCGATTCTGCAAAAAAATTGTTTTTTGAAAAGAATTCAATGATTCATCAAATCTGATCGAAATTCATGGAAGGGACGGCAGAACTGTGACAGATGTGTTATTACAGATGACGGATATACAAAAATCGTTTCCAGGTGTTCATGCACTCGATAATGCTTGTCTGGAAGTAAAAAAAGGGGAGGTTCACGGATTAGTCGGTGAAAATGGTGCCGGCAAATCTACCCTGATGAAGATACTTACAGGAATTTATAAACGGGACAGCGGGTCGATTAAATTTCGCGGTAAAGAAATTCATGTCAATAATACAAGAGAATCCCAGCAGCTCGGAATTGGAATCATACATCAGGAAATCAACTTAATGCCCCATTTGACAGTTGCCGAAAATATTTTTATCGGGAAAGAACCGATGAAAGGGCTGTTTCTTGACAAGAAAAAAGCAAACGATGATGCAAAGAAAATGCTAAATGCGTTGAACATCGATATTGATCCGGCTATTCCAACCGGTCAATTAACCGTTGCGAAACAGCAGATGGTGGAAATCGTAAAAGCGCTTTCTTACGACAGTGAGCTACTGGTGATGGATGAACCGACCTCCTCTCTGACAGAAAATGAGATTGAGGAATTATTTAAGATTATCCGTAACTTAAAAGCAAGAGGTCACGGAATTATTTACATATCACATCGATTGGATGAACTTCCAATTATTACCGATCGCGTCACGGTGATGCGCGACGGACAGTATGTCGGGACGGTTGAAACTGCCAAAGTGACCAAATCAGAGATCATCAGCATGATGGTCGGCCGGACAATCTATGAAGAACCAAAGGTAAAGAGCACGGTTCCGGCTGATGCTCCCATTGTTTTGGAAGCCAGGCATTTATGCGGGAATAATGTGAAGGACGTCTCCTTTTGTCTTCATAAAGGCGAAATATTGGGATTTGCCGGGCTGATAGGCGCCGGTCGTACAGAGACAATGCGAGCATTATTCGGGGCTGATCCTCTGGACAGCGGAGAAATTATCGTAAATGCAGAGCCTATTACCGTAAAGAGTCCGAATGATGCAATTTCGCATGGTATTGGTTATCTTTCTGAGGATCGGAAAGGATTTGGTTTGGCAATAGGACTGGCTGTCCGCGATAACAGTGTCATGGCAAATCTTGATGCTTTTTTGAAAGGTCCATTTACCAACGATCCAAAAATTGATCGGACAACGATAGACTATGTTGAAAAAATTAATATTAAGACTCCATCCGTAAGTCAGTTAGTGGTAAATCTGTCCGGAGGAAATCAGCAAAAAATTGTTGTTGCCAAATGGTTGATAAGAAACAGCGATGTTTTGATTTTTGATGAACCAACACGAGGCATTGATGTCGGCGCAAAACAGGAAATCTATAAGCTGATGAATGAACTCGTTGCAGAAGGAAAATCGATAATTATGATTTCTTCAGAACTTCCTGAACTCTTACGGATGAGCGATCGAATCATTGTTATGTGCGAGGGCTGCATCACGGGTGAAATGAATATTGAAGATGCAACCCAGGAAAAAATCATGACTTTAGCGACATCAAAAATGTGAGGTTATTGGTTATGGAAAAAAATAAAAAGTTCAATTTTACGAAAATTCTTGCCCCGATCGTTTTGGTTTTACTGTACTTATTTTTCTCGATTTTTGGAAGAAATTTTTTCTCAGATGATTATTTGATCAACATTTTAGATGGCTCTTATTACATTGGTTTCATGGCAATTGGAGTCACCTTTGTTATTATCACCGGCGGAATAGACCTTTCGCTCGGAACGACAATGATGTGCGCCGCATTGTTGGGTGGTGCTGCTTTCAATATATGGCATTGGCCGATGATTTGGTGCTTGCTGCTCGTTGTTTTTGTTGCGACTGCCATTGGCTTTCTAAATGGAGTTTTAGTCGCGTATTTAAATCTGCCGCCATTTATTGCAACATTAGGTACGCAGATGATGGGTATGGGATTTGGCGCGATTCTAACACGAGTACAAACGATGCGTTATCCTACGTTTGGTACACCTGAAGGATGGTTTAAGAATTTTTTCTATAAAACCACAGCTGGGTTCCCTGTCGGTATTTTCTGGCTTTTTGGTTTCTTTCTGATTGCGTTGATTTTACTCAGTAAAACAAAATTTGGCAGATATACGTTCGCAATTGGTTCAAATCGGGAAGCAGCGCGTCTTTCCGGAATCAAAATCAATCCATGGCTGACTGGTGTATATACTTTTTGCGGTTTTTGTTGCGGACTGGCTGGAATTTTCTATGCGGCTGTGTATACATCCATCATCCCCAGTACTGGCAATGGCATGGAACTTCTTGGAATCGCGGGAGTTGTTATTGGTGGCACCAGCATGGCTGGCGGAACCGGGACTCTGGTTGGTACGCTCATTGGCGTTTATATTATGAGCGTTCTGAAACAGGGACTGATGTCGATGGGTTTACAGAGCCATTGGCAAACCTTCTTTACCGGTGTCGTAGTTATCGGAGCGGTATTATTAGATCAATATCGTTTGAAACAAGGCGCCAAAGTGAAGAAATGAATCGTTGTATAACCATCAGAAAATTGATCTGGTGGAAAGTATGAAACTTTTTGGAGGAAAATGATGAAGAAACTTTTAGTTGTTGTGTCCGTATTATTAATTCTTGTTTCACTGTCAGCTTTTGTTGCGCCCGCTGTCGCGGCTGATACCCCGTATATTGCAATGATATCCAAGGGATTCCAGCATAAATTCTGGCAGACAGTTCAGGCTGGTGCGCAAGCTGCTGCAGAAAAATATGGCGTCAAAATTACGTTTGATGGTCCTCCTTCTGAATCTGACATCAGTGTTCAGGTGGACATGCTGAATGCAGCGATGGCTAACAATCCGGCAGCCCTCTGCCTTGCCGCACTGGATACCGAATCGGTCACAGAACAGTTGAATACCTGCAAAGAAAAAGGTATTCCTGTAATCGGTTTCGACAGCGGTGTACCGAATGCTCCGGAAGGCTCAATTATTTCAACGGCTTCTACCGACAATGAAGCAGCTGGCGCTTTAGCGGCAGATCAGATGGCAGGTATCGAAAAAGTCATGGCAGCTATTACTGGCGCCACCAAAGATGCCCCCATTGTGCTGAGTGTTATCAGCCAGGATGCAACTTCTGCATCGATTACCGGCCGTACTACCGGCTTTGTGAATCGCATGTATGAAATCTGCAATGAGAAACAGCCAGGACTCGTTGCGGTTACCGGTCATGACAAATGGAAGAAAGCATCGGAATCCGGTGATGTAGCCATCGAAATTCTGGTTTCGATTGCAGCTTCCACCAGTGTAACGGATTGCCAGACTGCAGCTCAGGCTGTTATTCAAAGAGGACCAGTGGGTATTTTCTGCACCAACTCCGGTTCTGTCGACGGAATGTTATCAGCAACAGCAGATGGCTCGGATCTGGATCGTGAAAAAGGACGCTATAAGGACCTGGTAGTGATCGGTTTTGACTCCGGTGCAACACTGCTCAACGCCGTTCGCAATCAGTGGTTCCATGGTGCAGTGACCCAGGATCCATATATGATCGGATTCTATGCAGTTGAACTCGCTGTCAAAACTCTCAACGGTGAAAAAGTCGATCCGATTGTGGATACCGGCTGCCAGTATTACACCTATCAAAACATGGATGATCCGGCAATTGCTGCCCTTCTCTATGAATAAGATTGGTCTGTTTTGATTTGCAATGGGGCAGTCCAAATTCGGGCTGCCCCATTTGATAGAAGCGATTTGAAATATCAAAAAGAGGTTCTCTCGGTTGATTTATAAGGTCGGTTAAATTATTGGTTCTTGGTTCGATTGATAACGAATTAATGATCTAACCGTTCATGCAGCTGAAAAAACAAGCGTAATTGGATTTGAAGTGTTTTTATCGATGGAAGTACAGTATCCGAAAAGAGTTTTATGGAGGACATATATGCTGATTGGAATACCAAAAATATTATCACCGGAGATTATTGCGACGCTTTGTGAAATGGGGCATGGGGATGTAATTGTTCTTGGAGATGCGAACTTTCCGGGAAAACGATTCGCAACAGAAGGCGGATGTAAATTTTTACGAGCAGATGGAATCTCTGGAACAGCGTTGTTGGATGCGATTCTGACTGTAATTCCCTGTGATACCTATGTAGAGAGACCGGTCATGTTAATGCAGAAGATGGATCGTGATGCGGATCTTTCCATCCCGATCTGGGATGAATATCAGAATATTGTTGCCCGGCATGATGATCGCGGCGCCAATGCGATTGGTTTTTACGAAAGATTCAAATTTTATGAAGAATCCGCTAAATCATATTGCATAATTCAAACGGGTGAAGAAGCGATTTATGCCAATGTGATGATTCAGAAGGGCGTGATCAAGTAACATGGATCGCAATTATCTGCTGGGAATTGATATTGGAACGAGTGCATGCAAAATTGCAGTATTCACTCGAGAAGGATCCGTTTTCTGTTCCTGCACAGAAGAATATCCTGTCTATTATCCACAAGATGGCTTTGTGGAACAGGAACCGGATGACTGGTGGAAGGCTGTCTGCAAGGGAATCAGACGTCTTTTCTCTGAAAACCCAATTCAGGCTTCTGAGATTGCCGGCATCGGAATTGATGGACAAAGCTGGGCGGCGGTTGCAATCGATGGTGAGGGCAGCGTTTTAACTCGGAATCCAATCTGGCTGGATTCACGGTCAAAAAAGATTTGCCAGCAGGTTGAAGAGCGGATTGGCGCGAAAAGGCTGTTTGAATTCAGCGGAAATCCTTTAAAACCGCAGTATACAACGGGAAAAATTCTGTGGTACAAGGAGCATTTACCGGATGTATATCGGAAAATAAACAAAATCCTGCAATCCAACAGCTTTATTATCTATCGCCTGACAGGTGTCATCATGCAAGATGTTTCCCAGGGATATGGAATTCATGCATTCGATATGCACAAAGGATGCTGGGATAATGAAATGTGCCGTGAAATTGGTATTCCGAGATCCTTTCTACCGGAAATCGCGGCCTGTCATGAAATTGTCGGTCAGGTTCTTCCAGAGGCTGCTGCACAAACCGGTTTATTAGCAGGAACACCGGTTGTAGCTGGCGGCTTAGACGCTGCATGCGGTACACTGGGAGCTGGTGTGATCGATACAGGGGAGACACAAGAGCAAGGAGGTCAGGCGGGTGGCATGAGCATCTGTATTTCCGAATATTGTTCTGATCCGAGACTGATCCTTGGCTATCATGTAATTCCGGGAAAATGGCTGTTGCAGGGCGGAACAACTGGAGGAGGAGGAGCACTGAAATGGTTTGAACGTCAATTCGGATATGAGGAGCGGTTGGAAGCAGAAAAGGAGGGGTGTTCTTCTTTCGAGCTGCTTAGTCGATTAGGGGCAACCGTTGATGCAGGAAGCGATGGCGTAATATTTCTGCCCTACATGGCGGGAGAACGATCCCCCATTTGGGATGAAAACGCCAAAGCGATTTTCTATGGATTGGATTATTCGAAAACGAAAGCCCATATGGTGCGTGCGGTGATGGAAGGTGTGGCATATTCATTGAGACATAATCTGGATGTAGCTGAAAGCGCAGGAGCAAAAGCTGGAAAACTACGCGCTATGGGCGGATCAGCCAATTCCTTGTTATGGACACAGATTAAAGCGGATGTGACAGGCAGAGATATCGAAGTGCCCTCTTCGGACACAGCAACCACCCTGGGTGCAGCCATACTGGCCGGAGTCGGTATTGGTATGTATCGGGATTTTCCAGAAGCTACTGCCAGCACTGTAAAAATAAAACGGATGCATTTCCCTGATTCATTCACTCAGGAACGCTATCGCAGAGGCTATGAAACCTATCTTGAATTGGTCAAATTATTAAAGAATCTTATGGAAAAAAATCGATTTGGATCTGCATAAAATGTTTTATTTCATTGTTACTTCTGTATTGATGGAAGGAACAGCGAAATAAAGCATTTTATCCAAATTATCTATAAATCTCAAACGGTAATGAAAATGAAGATGATGAAAGCAGCAGTTTTGGTCGCAAATGAAGATGTTCGTTATATGGATTATGAGGAACCGTTAATACAACCGGGAACTGTAAAAGTAAAAGTAGTTGTTTCTGGAATTTGCGGTTCTGATGTTCCGCGTGTTCTCCATAACGGAGCCCATTTTTATCCGATTGTATTAGGACATGAATTTTCCGGGGAAGTTGTGGAGATTGGTGAAGGCGTGTCTTCTGTGAAAGTTGGTGATCGAGTTGCAGGAGTTCCCTTGATTCCCTGTATGCAATGTGATTCCTGTCTGAAAGGAAATTTTGCTTTATGCCGGAATTATCGTTTTATCGGTTCCCGTGAACAGGGAAGCAATGCCGAATATATCGTCATCCCTGAGAAAAATGCTGTTGTTTTTGATCAATCGATCTCTTTTGAACAGGGCGCAATGTTTGAGCCGTCAACAGTCGCACTCCATGGCGTGCTGCAAAATGATTTCCGAGGTGGAGGACTGACCGCTATTTTAGGAGGAGGCACCATTGGAATATTTACATCTCAATGGGTGAAACTTCTGGGCTCTCGAAAAACTGTAGTTTTTGATATCAACCAGGAACGTCTTGAATTAGCCAAACGCCTGGGTGCCGATGAAGTCATCAATACAAATGAATCCGGATGGTTGGAAAAAGTTCAAGCGATAACAAACGGTAAAGGATTTGATTATCTGTTTGAAACTGCCGGTGTCATTCCAACGATGAAACTGTCTTTTGAACTTGCATCGAACAAAGCCAGGATTTGTTTTATCGGTACTCCGCATAGTGATCTTTCCTTCACTCCATCAGAATGGGAAAAACTTAACCGTAAAGAATTTTATCTCACCGGTTCATGGATGAGTTACAGCGCTCCTTTCCCGGGGAAGGAATGGCTGATGACAGCAGAATACTTTGCTTCCGGGAAACTTCAATTTGATGAAGGCCTTGTTGGAAAACGGTTTCCGATGAGTCAGGCTCAGGAAGCATTCATGCTCTACAAAAACCCTGGAGCTGTAAACGGTCGGATATTACTTATTAATGATTTTTCTTAAAGGAAGGAATGAAGAATGACAATACAAATTGACCCAAGTCTAATCCCTCAGAGAACACTTTCTGACGGAACAAAAATCCCGTGTATCGGAATGGGAACTTTCGGATCTGATCGATTTACACCGGAACAAATATCTGCAGCAGTTGCCGGTGCGATCGAAGCAGGATACCGTCTTTTTGATTGTGCCGCAGTGTATGGGAATGAGGATAAAATTGGAGCTGTTTTTCAGGCAGCGTTTGACAAAGGGACTGTCAAACGTGAAGATCTTTTTATTATGACCAAAGTCTGGAACGATATGCATGGAAGAGGAGATGTGCTGCTCTCCTGTGCGAAAAGTTTGAAAGACTTGCGCCTGGATTATGTGGATTTGTTCTTTGTCCATTGGCCTTTTGCGAATTATCATGCTCCCGGATGCAGTGGCGATGCGAGGAATCCGGATTCCAAACCATTCAGTGTAGATCGATTTATGTCTACCTGGCGGCAATGTGAACGACTCGTTGACATGGGATTGGTACGATACATCGGGATGTCCAGCATGACGATTCCAAAACTGGAGGCTGTTCTGCCACTGTGCCGGATTGCTCCAGCTGCCATTGAGATGGAACTTCATCCGAGCTTTCAACAACCTGAGCTTTTTCAATATATCGTCAATAAAGGAATTCTGCCAATTGGTTTCTGCCCGATTGGATCTCCGACCAGACCAGATCGTGATAAGACGCCGGATGATGTGGTGGATATCCAAATGCCTGAAATTGTGGAAATTGCAAAGGCTCATGGCGTACACCCTGCTGTCATCTGTTTGAAATGGGCTGTTCAGCGTGGTCAGGTTCCGATTCCTTTTTCAATTTATGAAAATGAATACGTCAGTAATCTGCGATGTACAATAGAAGATCCTCTTACTGAATCAGAGATGGAAATGATCCGACACGCGGATAAGAACTGCCGCCTGATTAAAGGACAAGTATTTCTTTGGGAGGGTGCGAAAGGCTGGGAGGATTTGTGGGATCTCGACGGGACAATAACAAAATAAAGGATCTTTAAACGTTTATGATTATTTCGGTTACGTTGAATCCTTCCATTGATAAATATTATGAGGTGGATGAACTGCTGCCGCATCAGGTTATGCGTGCAAAGGTTGTCAGCAATACAGCAGGCGGAAAAGGGATGAATGTATCACGAGTGGCTGCATTAGCCGGAGAAGCGGTAACTGCAATGGGCTTTTTAGGAGGACATTGCGGCAATTATTTTGAAAGTCTGGTTGATGTCAGCAATCTAAATTGTGCTTTCACGAAAGTACGCGGCGAGACTCGAAGTTGCATCAATATCCATGATCTTGCCACCAATCTAAGTACGGAGGTGCTTGAACCCGGTGAGCCGGTCACTGCTGAAGATTTAGCGCGATTTCTCACCGACTTTGAGAAATACCTGCCGCTTGCAGACGTTGTGACGATTTCCGGCAGTTTACCTAAAGGAGTCAAACCAGTTTTTTATTCGCAGCTGATTAACCTGGCAAAAAAACAAGGGAAAAAAACAATTTTAGACTCCAGTGGTTTAGCGCTTGCAGCGGGAATCGGAGCACAACCGACGATGATTAAACCAAACTTGCATGAAATCAGACAGCTTTTTTTAGAAGACATTTCTACAACAGAAGATCTGGTTCAAATCGGACAGAAGTTGAATGCCAAGGGTGTTGAATATGTCGTCATCTCTCTCGGAGAAGATGGCGCACTGATGGTCTGTCCCGAAGGGGTTTTTTCAGGGAAACCGCCGAAATTAAAAATCGTTAATGCTGTTGGATGCGGGGACAGTATGGTTGCAGGATTTGCCTGCAGTTTTCAGCGAAACTATACTGTAGAAGATTCCCTGCGTTTCGCTGTGGCAATTTCAGCAGCGAATGCGCTTACAGCCAGGACAGGATCGTTTCAAGAGGAAGATCTGAAGAATCTGCTGAAAGAAGTAAGGATCCAAAGATTATAAATCAGTTTGAAATATGGGAAGGAATTTTTGTTGTTGTGATGTTGTTGCGCAAAGCGCAACAACATCACAACAACGATTTTTTCCCGATTGATTCGAATAACAAGTCAATCTTTCGAATTACTGAAGGTTTAAGGAATACATTGAATATAGAGGTAAACTATGCCACTTGTTACAACAAAAAACCTTCTGCTGGATGCCCAAAACGGACACTATGCAGTAGGCGCATTTAATATTGAAAATATGGAAATGGCTCAGGCCGTTATTCAGGCAGGAGAAGAATCCCATTCCCCTTTGATCATTCAGACTACTCCTTCCACTTTGAAATATGCATCTCCGTCTCTGTTTTTCTCTATAGTTCAATCATTGGCGGCTTCTTCAAATATTCCGGTAGCGATGCACCTGGATCACGGAGCATCTTTTGATCAATGCTGCCAGGTGATTCAGGCAGGATATACATCTGTGATGATTGATGGATCAAAATTATCTTTTGAAGAGAATATTCAGATAACAAAAAAAGTGGTTGAAACTGCGGATTGCTGTTCCATTCCGGTGGAGGCAGAACTTGGTACTGTTGGAGGGAAAGAAGATACGCATGAGGTTCAAGATAAGGATGCGTTATATACCAATCCTGAGCGGGCGAAGGAATTTGTCGAACGTACCGGAATCAGCAGCCTGGCGGTGGCGATTGGTACTGCTCATGGTTTCTATAAAGGAATTCCGAAATTGGATTTTGCACGTCTTGCACAGATACAGGAGATTGTTTCCATCCCGCTGGTGCTGCATGGTGCATCCGGCGTTCCGGATGATGCTGTGCGTCAATCCATATCCCTTGGAATCTGCAAGGTCAACTTTGCGACAGAATTGCGTGCGCATTTTACCGATGCCTGCAGAAAAATACTTGTTGATCCGGATGTCATTGACCCTAAAAAATATGGAGCAGCCGGAAGGGATGCAGTGAAAGAATTTGTGAAAGAACGGATTTTGGTTTGCGGGTCGGATGGAAAAGTATAGAAAGTTGTGAAAAAGGTCAGGTCAGATGATTGCCTGTTGGTGATAATCTGACCTTTTTATTTTAATAAAAAACAGCTTGTATAGGTGATGGTTAAATTGCCGTTGTTATAGGGAATTCCAGAAAGTTCGCAGACTTTGCTGACCCAAAGGCCATATGCCTCCATGGATGAAATGGATTTCTCAGGAAATCTGCATGGTTCATCCGGGTAGGAACATTTTTTACAGATAGTACAGGTACCTGCTCCCATCGGTAGTATGTCTGGATAACGGATTTTTAATTTTTCGATGAACGAAGAAAAAATTTCCTTGTGATATTCACCGGTTGATTGCATGGTTTCATAATCAAATTTATCTTCCAGCTTGCCGATCGATTGAACAATGATTCCGAATGAATAGGCTGCAACGCTTTTTGCCGCTTCTTCAATACTTCCACATGCCGGAGGACAGCGCCAATTTTTATTGTAGCTGCGACAGCGATCTGCTCGGCACATATCGCGAACTTCGGGCATGAATATCAGCGCTTTGGTATTTAATGGTCCAGCCTGAGAGAATCCTGCGTCGATGGCTTCCTGGATGAGCGCTTCTGTATTGTATTCCATCAATGGATATTCCTTTCTGTGTGTCGATCAAAACCAATTATAAGGTCAAAAGTAAATGAACCATTTCTAACCACCACCAAGTTTTCTCGATTGATCCATAAGGTTGATTGATATTTCGAATTGCTGATTTCGAAAAAAACATGGAAAGGAATTGAGAAAATTATACAAAGGGATGTATGAGTGAAAACATCCCTTTGTTAACGATGAAATAAAAAAAATCATTGAGGAAGTGGTTCATTAACAGGAAAACATCCGCAAATCACAAAAGAACGTATATGCATATATCTTCCCTTTTCAGGACTGCACATCCATATTTGACCGATTGGGCAAAGCAGTTTATCTTCGTAAAGACCGGCATCTCTTGCCTGTTTTTCCCATTTTTCTCTTACAAGATCCGCTGCACCGGTTGCTTCAGTCCCGATTCCACAGGTTGGATTTTTGGCTATAGTACTGTAAACATTCCATAATCCATCCGGTATGTCCATGCCCATCAATTGAATGGTCGCTGCGGCATTGGCGAGTGCTGTTGCCAAATCCTGCATACGTAATTTGTATGCTTCCATATCTCCTCTGCAAAGTGCTTCGTCGATTAATGCAGGCAGCTCACGCACCTGATTCAGATAGTACGTTACTGACCCGATCAATTGCGATGGAGTGAGCAACTCAAACTTAGCTGATACAGACGAAACCGTTCCCAAAAGGACAACCAGGAAGACTAACAGAAAAGCAATTCTTGTCTTTTTATTCATTCTTTTGCTCCTTTTTTTGTAAGTCAAAAATTTGAATTGTTATTACGATACGGGTAGATGATTAATGTAACATTTGTTTAATCTTACAATTGTTTGTTGGTTGGATACAAGCCTTTAAATTCTTTATCAGTACCTCGAAGGTAGACATACTTTTCAAATAGCGAGCGGCAATTCGTAATATGGGGAAAATTCTATAATGTAATGTTGATTTTGTGCTTTATGCCAATCATTCATGGATTGATCATTGCAAGGAGGACGTCAGCCAGACGAAGCAATCTGTTATCAAATATGGCAGAAGCTTGCTTCTCCCCTACGAGAGGTTTGATCTATTCCATTTGACTAGATAATAAATACTTATAATATAACATCATTATTAAGGTTTAAGTTATATATAATTTTTAGACGATTATTATTCGTTTCTCCTGATTTCCATATTACAATTCTCTATCATGAACCAGCATTTCGAAAGGCTGGACTTAATATTGATTTAGTGGCTGGTTAATAAAAAAATGATGCAAATTGGTAATTCAGGCTCAATGATATCCAATTTGCATCTTTTTCTTTATTTGCAGAAATATGGAATTTTTTGAAATGAACTGTCTTTATAAAAAACGTTCCATTTCAATTATCAAAAAAAGTTTATAGATAACCTGGTGTGTTGACAGGGAAACATCCGCAATTCATGCGACGAGGATAATATAAATATTTTGCCTTGTCAGAGCGGCACATCCATATTTGACCAATAGGACAAGGTTGTTTATCCTCGTAAAGGCCGGCATCCCTTGCCTGCTCTTCCCATTTTTCTCTTACAAGATCCGCTGCACCGGTTGCTTCAGTCCCGATACCACAGGTTGGATTTTTGGCAATAGTACTGTAAACATTCCATAATCCATCCGGTATGTCCATGCCCATCAATTGAATGGTCGCTGCGGCATTGGCGAGTGCTGTTGCCAAATCCTGCATACGGTATTTGTATGCTTCCATATCTCCTCTGCAAAGTGCTTCGTCGATTAATGCAGGCAGCTCACGCGCCTGATTCAGATAGTACGTTACTGACCCGATCAATTGCGATGGAGTGAGCAACTCAAACTTAGCAGATACGGACGAAACCGTTCCCAAAAGGACAACCAGGAATACTAACAGAAAAGCAATTCTTGTCTTTTTATTCATTCTTTTGCTCCTTTTTTGTAAGTCTAAATTTTCTAAAATTGCTACAATACCGTTGGATGATTGATCAAATATTTATTAAATCTTATATGAGTTTGCTGGTTGGATACAAGTCTTTATAATCTTTACCAGTACCTCGAAGGTGGACATACTTTTCAAATAGAGCGTGGAAAATTATCGTTGTGTTGATTTTGTGCTTTATGCCAATCATTCATGGATTGATCATTGCAAGGAGGACGTCAGCCAGATGAAGCAACCTGTTATCAAATATGGCAGAAGCTTGCTTTGTCCCAACGAGCGGTCTGATCTATTCCATTTGATTAGATAATAAATAATTATAATATGACATCATTATTAAGGTTTAAGTTATATACAATTTTTAGACGATATATATTCGTTATTCCTAATTCCTATATTACAAATAGCTACAGTAATTCCAAATATGGAAAGAATTAATTGTTGTTGTTGTGTTGTCTTTGCGCATCGCACGAAAACAACACAACAACAAACTTTTTCTTATTATTTGAAATATAGGAAAAACAAATTGTTTTATTTGTTTTCGCTTTTTAGAAAACGCTTTTTCCATTCATACAAGATATTAATGGCTTCGATCGGTGAAATACTGTTAATATCCAGTTTTTGCAGTGATTCAAGCAGTGGATTTGTCTCTGGAAATAATGCAAGTTGTGAAATGGGAATATTTTCGTTTTTACTGCCATTTTTGGATTCTGTTTCCAGTTTTGTCAGGATTTCATTAGCTCGGGAAATAACTGGCTTTGGCAAACCGGCAATTTGACCCACATGAATTCCATAAGAACGGTCAGCTGCGCCTGGAACGATTTTATGAAGGAAAATTACCTCACCACCTTGTTCCGTTACCGCCACATTGTAATTCCGAATTCCAGGCAGTGATTCCGATAATTTGGTCAATTCATGAAAATGAGTGGCGAAAATTGTTCTGGCACGCAGACGTGGTGCGTTATGAATATATTCGATGACAGCCCAGGCAATCGAAAGACCGTCATAGGTACTGGTTCCTCGTCCTATTTCATCCAGAATGAGGAGGCTTTTTGATGTGGCATTATGAAGAATGTTCGCCGTTTCCACCATTTCAACCATAAAGGTGGATAATCCGGCATGAATTTCATCCTGTGCACCGATCCGAGTGAAAATCCGGTCAACAAGACCGATCCTGGCTTTTTCAGCAGGAACGAAGGACCCCATCTGCGACATTAAAACTATGATCGCAGCCTGTCGCAAAAAGGTGCTTTTCCCGCTCATATTGGGCCCGGTCACGATTCGGATGATTTCTCCATTTTCAAAGCGGATATCGTTCGGGATAAAGCTTTTCCCTTTCTCCAAGGTCTGTTCAACGACAGGGTGTCGTCCTCCGACGATGTCGATGATCTGATCTTCAGAGATCTCCGGACGCACATACCCATTTACTGCAGCAATCTCGGCCATCGATAAAAGAACATCCAAAACAGCCAGACTGCGGGCTGTCAGCAATATTTCCGCCGAAAATTGATTGATTTCAGAACAGATTTGAAAGAATAATCGATTTTCGATTTCATGGATGCGGTCTTCAGCATTCAACACCAGCGTCTCATACTCTTTCATTTCCGGCGTAATGAATCGTTCGGCGTTAACCAGCGTCTGTTTTCGGATATATTCCGGAGGAGCCTGGTCTGCATTCCCGCGTGAAATTTCGATGTAGTATCCGAAGACTTTGTTAAAACTGACTTTCAATGTCTTAATTCCGGTGCGTTCTTTTTCAACATTTTCAAGATTTGCCATCCATTCACGCGCATGGCTTGATTCATAATGCACTTGATCTAATTCGGAAGAATAGCCTTTTCGAATAATTCCAGTGTTCATTAATGTTGCAGGCGGATCTTCTGCGATGGCTGTCTGTAATATGGCGAGGACCTCGTTTAACGGCAATATGCGGTATTCGGGGGAGAACAACACCGATTGAATTGGTTCGATGAGCCGGATAATTTCAGGCAAAATTTGCAGTGAGCTGCGTAGTGCAGTCAGATCCCGAGGCTGAGCCATATTACTGCTAATACGATTAATCAGCCTTTCGATATCATTCAGCTCTTTTAATTGTTGCCGCAATTCTGCGCGCGTCATTCCATTTTTTATCAGGATTTCAATGGCATCCTGTCTTTTTTGAATTGCTTTTTTATTGATCAATGGTTTGCTGACCCATTGGCGCATCAACCTTTTTCCCATCGGTGTGACAGTGAAATCCATGATTCCAAGAAGTGAACCTCTTGTGTCATAGGAACGGAGCGTTTCGACTAACTCAAGATTTCTGCGTGTAGATGAATCAAGAACCATGAACTCATTAATTGAGTAAACTGATATAGCATTCAGCAATTTCAAGCTCGAAGGCTGATTTTTCTGAAGATATTGGAGAATACACCCGGCAGCACGGATTTCAATGCTGTTTTCAGGAATGCCAAAACCGTCCAGTGTAGTTACCTGAAAGTGTTCTTTTAATAGGTCAAAACAGCGAATCGGTTCAAACGCTGAATTTGGTTGCCTCGTAATATGAAGAGTACCATTTTCTTCCAACTCAAAATGTTCCGGAAGTAGAATTTCAGCAGGATGCAGCCTTACAATTTCTGCAAATAAGTCGGATTGGATGTTTGTGCTCTGTATCTGTGTGACGGCGAATTCGCCAGTTGTGATATCTGCGTAGGAAATGCCAATTTTCTCTCCTTCCACAAAGGCTGCAAACAGATAATTGTTGGTGTCGTTCTTGAGTAATCCAGGTTCGATCAGTGTTCCAGGGGTTACGATACGTACTACTTCGCGATTAAAAAGACCTTTGGATGGTTGTTCGCCAGTCTGTTCACAAATCGCGACATGATATCCTTTTTCAATTAATCGCGATAAATAGTTTTCTACGGCATGGTAAGGAATTCCTGCCATCGGAACACGAATTCCTTTGGCGACATTTCTGGAGGTTAATACCAGATCCAGTTCCCGGGAGGCAGTTCTTGCATCCTCATCAAACGTTTCATAAAAATCGCCAAGGCGAAAAAAAAGGATGGTGTCCGGATAATTCTTTTTAATTTCGAGGTATTGTTGGCGGATTGGTGTCGGTTCTTCATTCATATTTATTTATCATTTTATCGGTTTGCAATTGAATCAAAAACTTCTGGCTATCGATTCGAAATATTGGAGGGATTATTTGTTGTTGTGTTGTTTTTGTGTTTTGCACACAACCGACACAACAACAAGTGTTCTTTCTTTTTTATTTTTTATCAATATCGAATTTCAATCTTCTGACAGCATGCAGGCGTTTGTGAATTGAAAGGCACCTGTTCAAATCAGGTAATGCTTTTCCCAAAACGCAGCAAATACGCTGCGATACCGAAGGCGGTAGCGACATTCAAAGATTCTTTCATTCCTGTCATGGGAATGAAAACGCAGTAATCACAGCGATTGATCACATCAGGATCAATGCCGTTGACTTCGTTCCCAACAATCAGAGCAATCGGTTGGTCGATTTCGATTGCATGAATGTTCTTGAATATATTGACCGCAGTTTTTCCACCTTCCAATGCCCAAAGCTGATATCCATCGATCTTCAGCTGTTGCACAACCTCCAGAATATTCCAATGGTGTTCCCACGCGACTGAATTTTCAGCACCCAGCGAAGTTTTTATCACCTTTGATTGATTTTCCGGCAGCGGTGTGATGCCGCATAAAAAAAGGCGAGAAATTCCTGCGCCATCCGCAGTGCGTATCATCGCTCCGACGTTTAAAGCGCTGCGAATATTATCCAATACAGCGACAACTTTTGGACCGTCTTCAAACTTCGCCCGGTCATCAATCAGGAATGACTGATAGGGTTCCAACTCAAGGCGTGTATCGCTTCCGCATTTTGGACAGCGGATCGTTCTGTTCGTTTGTTTGTCAGGTTCAGTCTCAGTCAGAACAAGGTGATCCGGTCGGATTGAAAAACGAAATCCACATTCAGGATTGATACAAGTTCGGATTTGGTGTAATGATTCATTCATGGAAAAAAGTCAACAGTTCCGATACATCCTTCCTTGGACGCGGATCAGGATTTTCTGCCGGGATTCCTGCGGCAATCAACGCGGAAACCTGAATTGATTCCGGTAATTTTAAGTATTCATGAGCTTTTTGCGGATCATAAATACCCATGATGACAGTCCCGATTCCAAGATCATGCGCTGCCAGGCATAAAGTCTGACAGGCAATGCCGCTGTCGAAAGATTCCCAATGTGTGCCGAAGCGATCGCGATACGATCCATCTGGATTGCAGCCTGAAATATGTTTTTCGGAGCATAAAGCAATCAGCAACGGCGCATTTTCTGTAATTGACCGATTATTACCTCCCAAAGCTATTTCGGCAATTGCATTTTTTTCGTTTCCTGTAAGCGCAATGTATCTCGTAGTCTGAGTATTTTTCCAACTGGGTGCCCATGCAGCCACACCGATGAGCATTTCGATTGTTTTTTGAGGTATCGGATCCGGTAAGAATTTTCGGATACTACGACGCGTTTTGATACATTCAATGGTATTCATCTGACACCTGCTTTCATCACGATTCTGAACCTGTCTTTTTACATCAAAAATTTAATCAAAATATAAGAAGCGATTTGACACATCAAAAGAAAATTTTGTCTTTGTGATGTTTTTATGTTCTATTAAAAACGCCAAAAGGATGAAGAATCCTCCCATTATTTCGAATAGCTGGCAAAGAACCCGATAGAATTACAACAAATCGAAATAAGAACCTGCTTTTCGAGTCAATCGAGAAAACTTGATGTTATGTCGTTTTTAAGCTTCGCGTAAAAGGACATAACATCAAACAATTCTTCCCATGTTTCGAATCATTGATAAATTTCCTGCGCTTATTTTTTTAGCAGAATCGATGGCGACTGGTTTCCCAGGTCGATACGTACAGCGCGACGATTGACTGCCATTAACGCTTCGAAATCACCCAATGCCTGTGCCCTTTCAAGGACTGCAAAAGTCATCCCTTCATTCGGAATTTCGACATCAGTGTGAGAATTTGCGACAATTTGGATGAATACGCCATTATTCGCTCCTCCTTTGTGGAGTTGCCCTGTCGAGTGTTGAAATCGCGGTCCGAAACCAAGCGTGGTTGCACAGGCAGTTTGTTTAAGGATTTCTTCCCGCAAAGATTGCAGTTTATGCAACATGTCCTCGTTTCGTGGAAGATAAGCGTTGATCGCAACGTAATCTTCTCCAGAATTTGCAATTGTGAGAAATTTCGAGATAAACTCGGCTGGATTCTTCGCTGCAGCCAGTTCTTTCTTAAGGGTTTCATTCGCTGCTTCAGCCAGGCTATAAAAGACTTTGACTCCATCCTTTTCCCACAAAACCTCCGGTTCGGATAAAATGCCTTTTTCCTTATACTCATTAATTTTTGCCACGGTTCGATTTTTACTGTCCTGAACATTGGGCTGGTCAAATGCATTTACCTCTAAAAGCGAACATGCTACTGAAATTGCGATTTCCCATCGGTAAAATTCAGCAAACAGATCCGGCAGATCGTTTAATTTTATCGTTAGAACCGGTTGCCCGACTTTCATTAATTGGTCTATAAAATCGCATTGTGTTCCAGAGGTTTGAATGTATACAAAAGCGCGATCCTTAGCATAAACCGATGGATCAGTTTGAGGTTCGATATCAATCGGAATAATTCCTTTTCCATTTTTACCGCTGCTTTCTGCGATCAATTGTTCAAGCCAGGATCCAAAGGATTCCAGTTCCGGATCTGTCAGAATTGTAAATTTGTCACGTCCGAGCAGTGCCGCGGTACCCATGTACACACCTAAAGCTGCGCCTTCGTTGCTGGCTACCGGATTCGACGGAGTGCTTTTTTTAGCGATTGCATTTACTTTTTCCAGCACAATCGCCGGATCAATGCCAATCAGTGTGGCTGGAAGGACTCCAAATGGCGTTATAGCCGAAAAACGACCGCCGACCGCGGGATCGGACAACACGATATTGCGGAAATTTAATTCTTTGGCAATTCGTTCCAACTGTGTGCCCGGATCTGTAATGGCAATAAAATGGCTGCCTGCTTTTTCACCCAGCGTATCTTTTGCTCGCTGATAGAAATAGTCAAGGAGAGCCCGGACTTCTGCCGTCCCACCGGATTTACTGGAGATGATATAGACGGTTTCAGATGTTGGATGGCTGTGATCTGCCTCAAGCACCTGACCGGGGTCTGTGGAATCAACAATTTCTAATTTTAAATCGGATATTTCTTTGAAGGTTAATGCCATCACTTCCGGTGCGAGCGAGGATCCGCCCATTCCTAAAAGCAGCACTTTACGGATTCCGTCTTCTTTCAGACTCTTTAAAATACTGCGAAATTCCTCGATATTTTTGGCAGTATTCATATGTGCATCCAGCCATCCCAATCGATTGCGGATTTCAGGATATGCCTGAATATCGAAAGTCCAGACAGTCGGATCTTTTGCAAAAATTCGCGGCAGGATTGAGTTTTCTTCAATTTTCTTAAAATTACTCATAACCTGATCATACAAATCACCAAGTGATTTTTTAAGGATGTCCGATCGTTTATTAAGGTCGCCAAGCATTGAATTAAATGCGTTTTCAAAAGTATTCACGCCTTCCTCCTGAAGTTCTTCTGTTATATTCTGCAATGAAATACCGATGGAAGCCAGTTTTGAAAAAACAAGATCGATTTCGTTGTCCGATGCCGGCAATCCGGCTTTAATACTACTATGATCCAGGGCTGCTTTGAGCGTTTCTGGATCCACTGAGCTGATTGTATTTTCTCCGATGAGGGAATCAATGTAGATCGTATCGGAGTATTGATTATTTTTACATCCGGTTGCAGCCCATAATGGACGCTGGATTGTAGCGCCTTTTTTCTGTAGTGCGTTAAAACGTTCCCCGGAAAATATCTTTTTAAATTGACGATAGATTCTCTGGCAATTTGCTATGCCGACTTTGCCTTTTAACTCTCTCGCAATTGCAGCTTGTTCTTCGGAACCTTCAGTGATAATTTTTTCAAGAAGCGGGTCTATTTTTGAGTCGATCCAGCATACATAAACCGAAGCAACGGATTGAATCTTGTTAATCGGTTGACCGCTGGCGATTCGGTCTTCCAGACCGGATATATACGCTTCTGCTGCTTTGATATATTGTTCCTCTGAAAAAATCAATGTGCTGTTAACGTTAATACCGGCAGAAACGAGCTGACGGACTGCAGAAATCCCGCTTTCTGTAGCAGGAATTTTTACCATAAGGTTAGGACGATTGACTGCAGTCCACGTTTTTCTTGCTTCTGCAACAATTTTTTCTGTTTCATGCGAAAAAGAAGGATTGATTTCAAGACTTACATAACCGTCTTTCCCATCTGTTTGAACATAAAGCTCTGTAAACAGACTTGCCGCATCACGGATATCCTCAACGGATAATTGGGAAAAGATTTTTTCGCAATTCCATCCAGCAAGCGCCATCGGCGCGATTGCTGTATCGTAATCATTCGAGTCTGAAATTGCTTTTCGAAATGAACAGGGATTCGAGGTCAAACCTCTGATTTCACCCCTTTGGATCATCTCTTTTAATTCACCGTTGCGGATGATGCAGCGCTGAATGTTGTCATACCAGATGGATTGTCCTAATTCTAATATCCGTTCGATTTTATTGGAAACCGAAAAATCGCCCCGTTCAATACTTTTAATTTTTTCAAATCGACGGATCTGATTAGGTTTATTATTGAATTTTGCATTTAGAAAAGCAGTGACCAGTTCACGGGCAACTTCCGATCCAATAATTCGTGAGCCAAGACACAATACATTCATGCCATCGTGTTCTACTCCCTGATGTGCAGAATAGGTATCATGACAAACACTTGCGTAGATTCCAGGGATTTTATTGGCTGCGATACAAACTCCGACTCCGGAACCACAAATGAACACACCTGCCTCAGCTTTACCGTTTATTATTTTATCTGATCCTAATTTTACATAATCCGGAAAATCAGCGCTTTCTTTGGAATAAGTACCGACATCGATGACATCGCATCCTGTTTTTTTTATCGTATCAATAACACACTCTTTTAGTTCAAAACCGGCATGATCACATGCAACTGCAATCGTTTTTTTCACGTGGGCTTTCCTTGAAATGATGTAATCTGTTTGATAACCAGTAATTCGAAATATCGACTCGCTATTCGAAAAAGAGAGAAACACTTTTTGTTGTGATGTTTTTATGAGAAGAACCATCACAACAACAAAGAATCCTCTCCATATTTCGGATTTTTGTCTGATAACCAAATAAATTATACTCTAATCGTTTTGCCCTGTATTTCAAAAAAGTAGCTATTCGAAATATAGATAAGCTTATTGGGAAAAAAGAAACAGAAGACTGCATCGGTAGAATAACCGATACCCTGATATGTCGATATACATTCCTTTTGGCTGCAATTTGAAGTGAGGTTAAAAAAAACAATCATGAGAACCCGTACCCTATTTACTGTAGATTCAGCGTGCTCATGATCGTATAAAATCAGGGAATTCTATCTCGACTTTTAAGGATTTAGAACAATTTTCAGGAAGTTCCCTTCATGATGATATAGTTTTGAAAACCATTCATTTCCCTGAGAAAGCGGTGCGGCAGCGCTGATGATCGAATCCACATCAACCATTTTACGAGCAATCATATCTAAACAGGCGGAATATTCTCCACTCGAAGCACAAGAACCCTGCAGCCTGATTTGCCGTGTTACAACGGTTTGTAGTGGAAGTTCCACTTTTGGCGAAACGTTGCCGATCAGCGTAACTGCGCCGCCTTTTCGTGCACATTGAATTGCCGTATTGAAACTGCTGTTTGCTCCGACAACTTCAAATGCGATATCCACTCCTTCACCGCCCGTTATTTTTTTAACAGTTACAACGGTTGTATCATCAGAATAAATTGCAACATCAGCTCCCATTTTTTTTGCCATTTCCAGGCGTGATTCATCTTGATCAATTGCGATGATGTTTCCATATCCAGTTGCTCGCAATGTCTGAATTACAAGCAATCCGATCATACCTGCTCCAATAACAGCTGTTGATGCGTTGATCGTCCGTGGACTGAGACTGACTGCATGGACGGCAACCGATAGCGGTTCCACGATTGTTGCCTGATTAAAAGTGACTTCATCCGGAAGTTTGTACAAAATATGTTGCGGGACTGCGATATATTCGGCAAAAGCCCCATCTTTTCGATATTCCTCGCAGGAAACGCCCAGTACTCTACGGTTTTCACATAAATTGATTTGCCCGTTCTGACAATAACGGCAATGACCGCAATAAATTGTCGAATCAAATGTGACTCGATCCGCAACGTTCCACCCTTTTACGGCGGTTCCGACTTCTGCAATGACTCCGCTTGCTTCATGTCCCATGATGACCGGAGGGCGTCGCCGTCCAGTGGATCCGTCAAATCCGTGGATATCTGAACCGCAAATTCCGCAGGCTTTCACCTGGATAAGCACTTCATCGGGGCTGATTTCCGGCTTTTCTACTTCAAGGTATTCCATCTTTTGATATTCTGTTAAAACAAGCGCCTTCATGAATTATTCCTTTTTTTAAGTCAATATATCTGAAATCCGCAATTCAAAATGTCAACCACTCTTACGAATTGCTGATCTGAACTGATCTTCTTGCATATTTATAAGAAATAGAAAACTTTCTATCGTTTTGAAAACGGAATAAAGGATAAACGTCCGTCAAAGTCATCTCCGTTTTCCGGCTTCAATGGAAAATGAACGGGTTTCCGATCCCGCTGCGACCGATAGACGGCTGTAAAA
This sequence comes from Flexilinea flocculi, assembly GCF_001192795.1. Lineage (GTDB taxonomy): Bacteria > Chloroflexota > Anaerolineae > Anaerolineales > Anaerolineaceae > Flexilinea > Flexilinea flocculi. Next base: position 909,392 of record NZ_DF968181.1, read on the forward strand.
ATCTCAACAGTTTTTCTGCCTGCATATCCATCTACTGCCGGTGTCCGATCTTTGATAATTGCATCCAAAAAATCTGCAATTTGAAGATGATGGAAATAGGTCATCGGATCGTGTTTTTCGGTGTTTCTCGTATCTTCTTCTTTCCAAACCGACAGCATTTGTTCTTCGCCTGGAATTGTCCAAATATCGTTATAAGCAGGTTCAACTTTCGTTGTTACACCGGAAATGAAAGCGGATCCGCCCTCGATTTGTGCTCCTACCGAATATCCTGAATCCCCGTGGATGTGAATTTTCCCCCAGAATCCGGGCTTTTGCGAATTTGAAACAAAGAATGATCCCATGGCTCCGTTTTTAAAACGAATCACTGCCAGGGCAGTATCCTCAATTTCCACGGAGGGATGATTGAAATTATCCCAATATCCGAATAATTCATCAATGTCACCCATGATCCATTGCAGAAGATCCAACTGGTGCGGTGTCTGATTGACCATGACACCGCCGCCTTCCTCTTTCCATTTTCCACGCCAGGAATCCATTTGATAGTATTCGGGACTGCGCCAGCCCATGACCTCCATGGTTCCGATGACAGGTCGCCCGATTTTGCCAGCCTGTATTGCCTTGATCATGCGCACAACCGGCCAATAAAATCTTCGCTGACTGATTACCCCCAACTTCACATGAGCTGTTTCACAGGCTTGAATCGCCCGATCACAGTCGCTCAGGCTGGATGCCAGCGGTTTTTCGCAAATCACATGTGCCCCGGCTGCGGCAGCGCTGCAGATCATATCTGCATGCAGCGGGTGCGGTGTACAGACTGATACTGCCTGGATTCCATTTTCGCGGATCATTTTTTCAACATCGGTATATGCAGGAACTCGAAAATCTCCAGCAAGTTTTTCAGCTTTTTCCATGGAAATGTCACATACAGCAGATATTTCGGATTCAGGAAGGGTTTGATAAGCCAGAGCATGCGTTACTCCAACTTTACCGCACCCGATGACTGCGGTTCTTATTTTTTCCACAATGCTAAACCTTTCGATGGTTATGAAATATTTCAGGTTTTATCATAAAGCCACTTTCCGAATTTCGCAAATACATAAATTCCAGAAATACGAATTATGGGGAAGATTGCTGTTTTTAATATTTATTATGCCTTGTTGCTGGTATAACCATAAAAATGCTCCAATAACTTGATCACCATCGTACCTGTTAACCAATTGGATTGTTTCTTCCCTGATAGTTTCTTTGCATAATCCCACTTATAAGAGGGACGAATTTTTAACGCATCGAGCCCACAGTTAGAAAACGCTTCTTTTCCCCCAAGGAAGCCGATGATAATGTCATCTCTTTGTTCTTCGCAAAGCTTGTACATTTCATAAAAATTGAGTGTACCTTGCCAATTTCCAGATCGATTTGATGAAGTGATCCATTCATCTGAATTTGTAGATTTTACCCTGTCTCGCTTACTGTCAACAATTTTCAGAAAAGTAAAACCTGGTATCCAATTGCATATTTCTTTCTTACCTATTGATGACGATGATTCATCCCACTTAAATGCTCTAACAACAAGCGAATCAAGATCTCTTTTTTCAAGTTCGCTGATGCCACCCATAAATCCCACTAGGATAGAATCACCGCGCTTTTTACATAAATCGAGGATTGCATCGAAACTATATATTTCTTTGTAATTCTGACCGGAGGTCGTTTGAAATTTAGGAGAGGTTTGATTTCGTGTATTTCGAGATAAATCATCCAACTCACACAAACGACTATGAATGATGCTCCACTCTTCAGCAAATAAACCCGATATGGATTTCGCTAACATTCCAAAGGTTAAAACCATATCTACGTGACTTTTAACTTTCGTTTCCATACTCTTGGGAACCAGATAAAGTATCTTAGCCTCGCGACATGCGATTATTTCTTTTTGATTTGGTAAAACTTTTTTTTCCAGAATGTATTGATATTTTCCGGATTCACTTGACGCATCCCGCACTTGTTTAATGTCTTCAATTAGGAACAAGCCGGTCTTCCTATCCATGACTTTCTTCTGTATGCTGTGGTAGATTTCAATTTGGTTAAGGTTATCAGAGGTGTCAGCGGTTTTTAATTCTACTAAAAGAAGTTGATTGCGGTCTGGATTTATCATTAACCAATCGACATTGGTCGATTGGTTATTATCAGGTTTCTTGAGAGGAAATTCTGGACAGATCATTCGAATTGATCCAGAAAAAACCGGATCTTCTTGCAATGTTTCAGTTAAAACATCTTCTATGTACATGCTCAGAATGGGCTCAACTACCCGTTCAGTCTGTGCTTTAGGAATCATTGTTGTTTCCATAATAGAATCCATGAGAATATCAATAAATGATTTTGCCATCGTTTCCTGCTTTCTTTTTTTGTTAGATAATATTAAATTCTTTGTGCTAATAAATCCATTCAGACACTACAGGATCGTTTATCTCATTCGTCTGGATTATGCAACCCTTTTTCTGTAAATTAGAGTCTGAAATATCCATAGATCTTTAAGAATTCATAAACTTGCCAGTACAAAAATGTTTTCCGATCTGCCATTCTTCGCAGGTCTCCATCAGTAATGCCGAGACCAACCTGAGACAAGAAGCTTGATTTGGAAACACACCAACCACTCTTGTCCGTCTGCGAATCTCTTTATTAATCCTCTCCAGACTATTGGTTGTTCGTATCGTTCTTCGATGTTCCAATGGAAAATCAAAAACCAAAAAACCCTCAAAAAGGTTATTTTCGAGCCAAGATGAAAGCCGCGGAGCAGAAATAGCATACTTCTGGATGGCGCTCTGCAAGAGCTCTTCTGCTGTCTTTCGATCAGGAGCATTAAATATGGCTCTGATGTCTGCTGCCACTTCCAATCTCATCGATTGTCTGGGCAGATAAGCTCCGGCATTCTGTTGCAGATGGAACTGACACCGTTGCCAGGGAATACCGCCAAAAACTGCTCTTCTGGCTGCCCCTAGACCTTCATGGTCATCACTGATAATCAGCTTTATTCCGTGTAACCCTCGCTCTTTTAGACTCTTTAAAAATGCTTTCCAATGTGTTTCATGCTCACTAAGCGAAACTGAAACCCCAAGTATTTGCCGTTCGCCTTCTGGCGTAATGCCAGAGGCCACCAAAACCGCTGCATCTCTTACTTGTCCTGCTTCACGAATCTTCTCATATCGGGCATCCACAAAGAGATAGCTGATCTCTCCTAATGGCCTTTCACGCCATTCTTGCAGTACTTCGTCCAATTGCGCTGTTGCCCGGCTGACTTGTGTGGCTGAGACCTCAATCCCACAAAGCTGTTCCGTAATGGTTTTTACCTTCCGAGTCGATACTCCCTGTACATACATTTCAGCCAGTGTGATCGTAAGGGCTCTTTCACTTCGCAGTCCCTTTTCCAGAGCACTGGGATAAAAACCACCCTCTCTAACCTGTGGAACTGCAAAGGTAATGTTTCCTATCCTGGTCTGTATCGTCTTCGGTTTGAAACCATTTGCATGTCCCTTGCGATCCTTTGTGCGTTCGTACTGTTCAGCTTGTAAGTACCTTGATCTTTCTACTTGCATGGCGTTATTTATCAGCACTCGCATCATTTCTGGAATTGCTTCCAATCCTTTTTCCGCTATTTCCTCTGTAAAGGTATAATTATTTGGGTGAGTCATTTCTAGTCTCCTTTTATGGTTTGGTTACTATAAGGATACTTCTGACTCACCTCTTTTGTTAAGGTTCTTTATTTTACAGAAAATATGTTACACCAACTTCGTCTGATTAAAAACGATTTGTCTATATTTCAAATTGTAGTAATATTGTATTTTATATTTGCGAAAAATAAGTATAAATAATTTTATACAAATTATCATAAAAAATAACCTATTTACTTCAAAGGAGGTTCGGATTGGGAAGGCAGGATATTCAATTTAATGTCTTAAAAAAAGTAGTTGATGATCTTGGGCCAGTTTTTACTACCAGAGACGTATCTGAAGATACTCGAATGAAAATAGCACATTTTGATCTTGTCGATAGTACCCAATATCATGCTTTTGTTGGTGGTGCATTGAGCGATAATCGGGTTGAACTTGGAATAGAAGAAATTAAGAAAGCTACTGCACGGGGATCCCGCTGGCAGAAAAAATGGACTGCCGGTATTGTTTATGGAGAAAAGAATATAAAACAGGAAATTTTGAAAGAAGTAATTGATGATCTTGGCCCAGTTTTCTTGACTTCAGATGTTGTATATGATATTCGAATGATGACTGGCTACCTTGCTTTTCAAAATGAACCTCTATTTCCTAATTATGTTCGTGATGCGATGAGAAACTATCAAATTGAGTTAGGAATTGAAGAGACTTCGAAATTATCAGAAAGAGATTCTCATTGGAAAAAGGCCGAAATATCCGATAAGTAATTTTCCAACAATTCGAAATTTGGACTGACCTTTCAAAAACGCAAGAAAAATATGTTGTTCATAATCTTTCAAAATGCAGTTGGTCAATTCAATTTCGAATTCTTTTATGGTAATAGGGAATTCTGGCTTCCCACTCCCATATTGTCAGAAAAAAACGGATTATTCTAATGAAATCAGGTAAAAAAAGAGATGGTGAATCTTCTCAGAAGATTCACCATCTCTATGGTTATTATTTCGTACGTAATTCCTTGAGCATATTGGTCTTCAGATCCCAAAGCTCCTGGGACAAATCGACATAATATTGATGCGGATTGTCCAATCTGAGCATTTCTTCCCATAGTTCGCTGACATTCTTATGGCATTCCTTCCTGATTTGATGTAAATTCGGCGACTGATAAACAAGTGTGCCTTTCTCGTAAATCGGGACCAGCATCTTTTTCGCAATGTAATGCGTTACAACTTTTCTTTTCGTGGTATCCAGCGGATCAAAAATTTCGTAAGGTCCGTCATCGGGAATCACTTCATGTTCCAGTGTGATGACATCGGCAAGCGGATGGTGATCATCCTTTTCAAATAATCGCCAGACCTCTTTGAAAGAAGGTGTGGTTATCTTTTCAAAGTTGTCTGAGATTTTTATCTTTGGAATAACATTGCCATCCAAATCATACGTCGCGACGAGTTTATATACGCCTCCAAAAACCGCTTCACTGCGGGCTGTAATCAGATTCTCCCCTACTCCAAACGCATTTACCTGCGCACCCTGTGAAAGGATGGAACGAATCAAAAATTCATCCAGTGAGTTGCTGATCACAATTTTACAGTCGTCCAGACCGGCATCATCCAACATTTTTCGAACTTTCTTGGAAAGATAAGCGACATCACCGCTGTCCAGACGAACTCCTTGCAATCGATGACCCATCGGTTCCAACACTTCGTGGGCTACTTTGATGGCATTTGGAACGCCTGTTTTGAGCGTGTTATAAGTATCTACCAGTAAAGTACAGTCATTGGGGTAGGTTTTTGCATAAGCGATAAAAGAATCCAGCTCAGTATCAAAGGACTGGACCCATGAATGCGCCATGGTTCCGCTGGCAGGTATTCCAAAATGAACATCAGACCATGTATTCGCACTGGAAGCTGCACCGGCGATATAAGCAGCTCGGGCGCCGTAATTGGCGGCATCGTATCCCTGTGCGCGCCGAGACCCAAATTCAAAAACCGAACGCCCTTTTGCAGCGCGAACGATGCGGTTTGTTTTTGTCGCAATCAATGATTGATGGTTGATTGTTACTAACAGCATCGTTTCGATAAATTGAGCCTGAATAATCGGGCCTCTGACTCGAACGATCGGCTCTCCTGGAAAAATAGGTGTCCCCTCGGTCATTGACCAGACATCACATTCAAATCGGAATGTACGCAGATAATCTAAAAATTGCGGATCAAACAATTTCCGCTTTTTAAGATAGGAAATATCTTCATCAGAGAATTTTAAATTTTCAAGATATTGGATAATTTGCTCAAGACCGCAAAACAATGCAAAGCCGCCGCCATCAGGAATTCTTCGAAAGAAAAGATCAAAGACCGCAATGGTATCTTTCATCCCGTTCTTAAAATAGCCATTGGCCATCGTCAATTCATAAAAATCGCAAAGCATCGTTAAGTTCCGTGAATCAAATTTATCTTTGGATGAAAAAGATATCATTCAATAACCTCGATTCCATTCAGCGCGATGTGTCCGAAAAAAGTCTGATTGATCGCTTCAGCAGGATGTCCTTCCATATCATACGTGTCAATCATGGCTTTATGAGCAAAGATTTTCGGCATCCTGGAAATGTTCTTGTGATGATATTGAAGTTCAAGATATTTTTGGGTGATTATCGAAAAATTATAGATACAAAGATCAGTACAGCATCCGACAACATGAATTTCATCATACTGTCTTAAATCGAAGCGCGCATCGTTCTCAGACGCTTCTTGTACTTCAAAGAATCCTCCTGTAGTATATTTCGGTAGTGTGATATCGCAATACTGTCCGATTTCAGGAACGACTTTCGATTCTTCGGATTCGGAAAGACAGTGAGGCGGAAAAGACCCGAATTCGACATCTGACGGATCATGTGTATCTGTCAGCGCCAATATTGTCCATCCGGCTTTTGATTTTTCTCTGCAAAAATCTGCAATCGGTTGAATCAGTTTTTCTGTTCGGGGACTGAATAACGAACCTCTTTTTGCAAAGCCAATATTCATATCCATTACAATAACAATGTTTGTCATTTTTTCTCTCCCAAGTCAATATTAGCATAAATAATAACTTTTTGAGATTGTCAAGTGATGATAATTCTTAACCGCGATTCCTGTGAAAATAGAATTCAATTTTCATGATCGGATGTGTAATATTTTTTTGAAATATGGGTAGGTTTTTTCTTTTTTTTATTCGAATAGCAAGTCTATTTTTCGAATTATCGGTGTGTATCAAAAGAAAATGTTACTTTGAGGGGATCGAAGAATCAAATAAAAATGTTACCCAACGACCACGAAAAATGTAGAGATGCGTAGGCATCTCTACGATAGTAAATTGGGCACATCCAGTGCTCGAGTTGCTCCCCAGCAGAGCTCTACTCCCTGGAAGTGCAGGGGCATTTTACCATAAACGATAGGGATTGGCCTAAAGCGAAAAAACCCAAGCAGCCAATTTTTATCGTTACTTTGTTTGATAAGAAGAAGTTTCGGCAAGAATACGGAGCAGATCATTGATTTCTGCAAGGATCTTGACGGGATTTGATGCATTATACAGGTTTACAAGAGAGGCCTTTTTAGGAAATGATAAGACGCCAGATGGAAGGATACGACGGAAAGGTGTTTTAGCAGATTCGTATTTAGGAGAAAAGACACCGGCATCTTTGTCTGGTCTGGCAATGGTCTTACGTACAGGTTGGAAGAAATTATTGAACACATGGTTCAGCTGATAAATACGCTGAATGAGTACAAAATGGTCTGGAGTATAGAAGCGGTTATATCCAAGCAACCGTCTGACTACGGCCCAGTTCTTTTGCTCAACATGAGCTTGATCGTTTTTCCTGTAGGGTCTTGATCGGGTGAAGATTATCTTTCTTTCCCGATTGTTGCAATAATCAAAAAGGAGATAATTGATGAACTCGGAGCCATTATCAGAATCAATACCAAGGATGGGATAAGGTAAAAGGGATTCAAGCAAAGTCATTGCTTCCACAACGGCTTCTTTTGATTTGTTCCGGAGAATGAAGTTATCTGTCCAACCAGTGCATACATCGGTAGCTGTCAATGTGTAAAAGAAAGCTCCTGCTTCCGATTGCCCGCAATGAGCAACCAGGTCTATCTCCAGAAAACCTGGGCGATTATCATCCCAGTCCATCCCCGTCCGGATCGCAATCTGTTTCTTGAGTAATCCGCCGGGCTTCGTCATGGTTTTGCCTTTTCCTTGGTGGTTTTTCTTGTATTCCCTCAGATTTCGATTGATCGTTGCCGAACTCATCTCGGTTAGCAGACGTTTTTCCTCAGATGTGAAGTACATTTCATTGCATCGCTCCAGTATATCTATCAGCTCGGAAATGTATGGCTGTAATCGCTGTCCGCAGATATAATTGCTGATCTCGTACAACCGTTCCAACTTTTTGATTATCTCTCGTGGATACTTCTTTTTTCGCCCAGGTCTCTTTTTGAACGTCTTTGGCCGAAGATCTGAATGCAATAAGCGTATCGCCGTCTTCCTGTGGTAACCGGTACTCTCTACAAATTCATCGAGAATTTTTTCTTTCGCCGCCTTGTTCGCTTTTAGATATCGGGATTGTATTTGCGTTGCTAATTCCAGCCTGCTTTTCTTACTCATTTTGTTACCCATCAGCCTTTCCTCCGCAGCTTATGGTAACAATTTATTTTGATTCTCCGATACTTCTTGGGTAACATTAATTATGATTCACGTCGTTATTGCCGGCTGAAGTAAAACCTTCAGAGGAACCGATTATAATCATCCATAACGCGAATTACACAAAGGATGTTTTTATGCTTCAAGATATTCGGATTCGACAACGAGATTTTTTGCTTGAACTGGCACAGATTCTGACACAGCAATTAGATTTGGATACCTTGCTGTGGCAAATTCTGCGAATTTCATCGGATCTTCTTGGCGGTTTGGCAGGATTTATTGCCTTGTATTCTGATTCAGAAAAATGGCAGGTAAGAATTACGCGTGGCATTGGGGAAGCCGGGTTAAAGTACATTGAAACCTACCTCTCGAAATTTAAAAATGAATCTATTGAAACCACAGAATCGGCATTGCTGGATATAAATTTATTGATAGATCGTATCCAGGAAATCCAGGAGTTAGGATTTACCGATGGCGTTGGATTGCCTATGGTTGAACACGGGAAAATTCTTGGATGCATCGTAATATTTCGCAATTATCACACCAGTTTTTCCTTAAATGACCGGATGATGCTGAAAGTATTTGCAGATCAGGCTTCCATTGCGGTGCATAATGCCTATTTATACACAGAAAATATTCGCGAGAAGAATCGATTATATGCACTCATTAATGCTGCTGCTGATGGAATCATGGTTTTAGATCATGGACACAAAATCGAGCAAGTCAATCCCGCATTACTGAAATTATTGAGAAGCACGGCAGATTCGATCATTGGATTCCATCATGATGATGTGATCGTTTTTTCAAAGATTAGCAGCGGTATGGAATTGCAGGATGGGGAGGCCGGTGGCTGGCCTTTCAATCGGGATTCCAAATTGTATGTTGAAGGGGATCTTGTATACGGGCAATTATCTGAAAAACCACTTCCTGTCAGCATTACCTATACACCGGTGATGAATGCCGATAACGTCATGGTCAATATTATTGCGATGGTCAAGGATATTTCAAAATTTCGGGAGGCTGATGATCTAAAAAATACTTTCATCTCAACAATCAGCCACGAATTAAAAACGCCGGTTTCATTAATAAAAGGCTACGCATCGACGATGCGACTGAAAGATGCTTTTTGGGACGGCAAAGTCCTGGAAGAATCACTGTCGGTCATCGAAGAGGAAGCGGATCGCCTCACCGGTTTGATCAATAATCTGCTGGATGCATCCAGATTGTATTCAGGTGCATTGGTGTTGAATCGATCGGATGTAAATCTGGAACAGATTTCAATTCATGTGGCACGCAGGATGCAGAGTCAATCGGATAAACATCAAATTATATGTAGTTTTCCGAGTGATTTTCCAATCATTTTCGGTGATGCTGATCGAATTGAGCAGGTGATCCTAAATTTGGTATCCAATGCGATGAAATACGCACCCGATGGCGAAATTCAAATTTCAGGACGTCGGGCGGGAGATTTTGTTGAAATATCGATTCGGGATGAAGGTCCGGGCATTTCATCAGATGATTTTCCGCATCTGTTCGAAAGATTTTTTCGTTCAAAAAAAACTGCAGATAAAGCAAAAGGTGTGGGATTAGGCCTTTATCTGTGCAATGCGATTGTTGAAGGACATGGTGGAAAAATGTGGGTTGAAAACCGGACTGACCGCGAAGGCGCGATTTTTTCATTCTCACTGCCGCTGGATCCGGATGACCATCCTGCCTCATTAAAATTTCGGAATATTGGCGAGTAACTTGAATTTGCAAAATCGAAAAATATGATGATTTTTTTTCAGTAACTTTAAATGTGAGAAGAATTACATGTTGTTGTGTTATTGTTACGAAGAATGCAAAAACAACATAGCAACACTCTTACTCGATTGATTCGAAAAATAGGTTTATATCTTGAACTCCTGAATTAAAATTGTATAGTTTACGAAATTCCTGAGAGACTTGAAAAGTAATCCCGGTCATATTATTAAACACATTGATCAGCAAGGATTGATTTTATGAACAATATTATTAAGAATAGTATAGAAAGTATTTCGTATAAGATTTCCAGGAAAATTGATATGAAATGTATCGGGGCAGTGCTGACTGCATTCATCATAACCAGAGTGATGGTATGCATCGTTGTCCTGTTTTCGATGATTCAGCTTCCGGTGTTGTCCGGTGAAGGATTATGGCGTCTTGATACGCAAAACCTCATTCAGGATGGATTAACCCGATGGGATAGCGGATGGTATATAGGAATTGTTCAAAATGGTTATTCGAGTAAATCTGTCGCTTTTTTCCCCCTCTACCCGATTCTGATGCGGATGCTGAACAGAATTACCGGAAGTAGCAGCATTTCCGGGCTGCTGATCGCCAATCTTTCTTTTTTTCTTGCACTCTTTTATTTGTACGCAATAACAAAACAGGATTATGATGATAATACTGCTGGCAGAGCCGTATTCTATATTGCAGCAGCACCCAGCGCCTTTTTTTTCTCAACTGTCTATACAGAAAGCCTTTTTCTTTTATTTGTAACAGCAGGTTTTTATTATGCACGGAAACGTAAATGGGGATTGGCTTGCATTGCCGGTGCACTGGCATCCGCAACACGTATCACTGGCGTTTTAGTAGGAGTCTTTATTTTGTTTGAAGCTTTCTGGCAAAAAGGAATCCGTTTTTTACCGAAGCCATGGAGCGTTCGAAATCAAATTGATCTTCTTCGAAAAGATATTGGTATTCTCCCTCAAACAATAAAAGGAATCATTGCTTCAATTTTTTCTGTAACGGGAATTGTTGCATATATGGCTTATTTATATCGTGAATTTGGAGATCCGCTAGCGTTTCTCCATGTGCAGGGAAGTTGGGGAAGATCGGTTGGCTTTGATTGGTTCTTACGAATATTACAGGATCACAGTCAAAAACTTGATATTTTTTTTACAATCGTCTTTATCCCGATCGTGATCATTACATTTATAAAATTTCGCCCTTCCTATGGCTTATTCACGCTTCTTTCGTTTATGATACCGCTGCTCAGCGGAAGTATATTATCCATGCGGCGTTTTGTAATTGTGTTCGTTCCATGTTATATTCTTTTAGCTTTATGGGGGAAAAAGCTATGGGTTGATCGCCTGATTATCGGTATTAGTTTGCCGTTGCAGGCCTATTTTGTAGTCCTTTTTTCACATTGGTATTTTGCCGGATAAAAGCAATTCGAAATATGAATCAGCTCTCCAGTAAAAAGAGGAAACTTGTTGTTTTGTTATTTTTGCGCTTTGCGCAAAAATAACAAAACAACATATCATCCTTCCCACAATTCGAATCGCTGGCCGGATATTGAATTTCACACACTCAGGTACAATAACATCATGCAACAAAAAACCTCCTCAAAATTTTGGTTAAGATTTCTGTTTACGGTTTTAACAATTTTTTTTATTCCGGCTTTGTTTGGAATTCTTAATAAAACAGGATGTTTCATTTTGTTTTGGCAAAATGATGACCTTTCCGCAATTCAGTACGAGTCCGGATATGCATATTATGCGAGAATACCCAATGAGAATGCTGTGAAGCTTGACCTTCCGATTTATCTTATTGAAGATAACGTGCTGATTGATACACCGGTACTTGCGGTCAATCAGGATCTTGTCAAGGATATTAAGGAAATCGGGAAAGGACTATATCAGCTTCTTCCGAATAACAACATCATTTTCTCTTCGATTGACCATTCCGACCCAGCCAGTGGTGTACATGCTTATTCTGTTTTGTCTCCGGTTGTGATTCGCATGCGATATTTATTGCCTGTTTTAGCAATTGTTCTGCTGCTGATGATGACCGCCGGCTTGATGGGTTTGGCAGCAAAAATCAGAAAGGATGTTGTATCTCTTCAATGTTTTAAGAGCTGTTTGAAGAATTTTGCCGGTTTCATCAGCATACTGATCCTTTTAATGTTGGTGTTGCCCTGGAAGAGCTTTTTTGTTCCGCCTGTGTTCCCGTTGACAAAGTCATTTTGGATCATGCCGTTAATACAGCGAAATGCAGTCATGTTTTTGCTTTTGGGATTTTCTGTTCTGTATTTGTATTACTCAAAGAGAAAATCAAAATGGATCGCGTTGCTCATGGGATTGATTCTGGTAATCAATCTGGCTTACTATTTCATTCCGGAGCGGGATTATTATGGCGTGCGGACTGATTCAGCAGAATATATTCAGTCTTATCATGCAGGTTCGATCCGAACTCCCGGTTACCCTCGATTTGTTGAAGATGTTATGACGCTGTTCTCCGGTTCTGACCTGGATTATTGGCGGTCTGAGGAGGGATTGAAGGATCTTGCCAGGCGTGAAGAATTGCTTTTCAAGGATCATTCCGGGGATTCCAGAGGCTTGGTTCAAATTGTTCGAGCTCAGAAAGCAGTATTAGGTCTTTGTTTTCTCATTGCCACTGTGTTGTTGTGTTTTCTGATCCCGCCGCATTTTGTATTTTTGTTCGGCGAATTCGTTCTCGCGAATCAATTTTTAGGGGTTTATAACAATTATGTCATGTCTGAAGTGATTTCCCAGGCAGCCCTCTTGCTTTCCTGCGGCATCTTTTGCTTTCTGGTGGGCAAAAGAATGAAATGGTCATTCCCGTTCCTGGGCTTTTTTTGCGGTATTTCGATTATCATCCGACCGTCTAACATGTTCATTCTCGGATTATTATTGTTGGCTGCAATTCTTCTGTTTGTTCAGGATCGAAAAAAAGCTTTGTTACCCATCCTTGCCGGGATTGGAATTTGCGGATTTTTTATTCTTATACCGGCGGTGAATATTTTCCGGCAGTATCATCAGGTAATTTTCATGCCGAATCAGGGATATGCGGCAATTGGACAGACACTGGCTGTCATGGATGAGACTGATCTGTCTCTGCCGAAAGATGAAGTTGCACGAGAATTCCTTACAGCCAGTTTCCAACAAATCCAAGCGATGAAATCAGAAGGAAAAGCGCTTACTCAGAACGATTATGTCTTTCATATTGCTTTGGAACAGGCGAAAAAACTGGGATTTGATCCGGTGACTGCCAATGTGCTTTTTGACCGTGTTTCAAGGGATCTGGTTTCTGTGCACAAAACGGAACTCCTGGCTGCATATCGAGACCAACTGCAGTTGGGATTGGAACGAACGCGACTGAGTCTTCCGCGGTTGCCTTATAGCTATCTGCTCGCTGTTTTCATCGTTATCTCACTATTTCGCTGTTCCCGCTATTCATTGACTGGATTTGTTTTGATATCGCTGCATAATCTTCATCTCATGATTTCTATCATGAACCAACCGGAACGACGATATATCTGGAGTACGGAAATCTTTTTTCTGATGGGAGCAGCCTTGATTGTGTACAATGTGTTTCGATCGGAACAGCACCAAACACATCGTGTAAGACACAACAGCCAATAATCATTACGATATATTGAATCTTGACTATAAGGAGATTCCGATTTTTTCCCGTTATTCAGCGGACAGATCTGCTTGTTAGTTTATTGGATAAACACAACGGAAGCCACGATTAAAGCCGGGTGAATTCTGCCCGTGCCATAGATGATTTCTGACTTCCATCGTCTGTGGAAAATCGCTGGAGCTGCCTCCTTTGAGGATCCGGTCTGCCACATCGGAAAGAATTGCGTCCTGATAAATTTTTTCCGGTATTCTTATGTCAATATAGGTCTCCCGAATCAAAAAATCAAGTGTCCATTCCCGCACGTTTCCGCCCAAATCGAGAACACCAAATCGGCTGGCACCGTTGGGAAGCCAACCTGCCGGTGTTAATCCCTGGTAATATCCGTCATAATTTGCCTTATCGATCGATGGTTCCGAATTTCCCCAGGGATACAGATCTTTTTGTGCATAACCGGCGGCGAGGTTCCACTGCATTTCTGTCGGAAGTCTTCCGCCTTGCGCTTCACAAAAAATCAGCGCTTCTTTCCAGGAAACGAACGTTACAGGCAGCCATTGATAGATTGGCGAATTGTAATATTTCAGAAAATAATTGCGATAATGAGCCGGATTGCAGTTGCCGTCCGCGACACATTGATGATAGGCTTTGATGGTCACCGGAATTTGGTCAATCCAGAAATCTTCTTGTACGACGGTGCCCGCGGCAGGTATTTTAATCTCCAGATGAGAGCGATCATCAGAAAAACGATACGTTGTACTGTCGAGCTGCCTGGCGGCGATCCATGGAATGTAGGGGCGCAGCAACCGGTAGGGAGAAGTTTTAATCATGACTCCGAAAAAAAGGAGCAATGCGGCTGCAAAAAACAGGAATGACAGGGTGGTTATACGATCTGTTATCTTTTTCTTCATCATCTGTGACAAATCAATGCATAGTATCCAGTATATTTTGGACTGCATGGACGGTCTCCGCGGGGGTATTGGCATCCAGTTCAATCAGGATGTTCTCTTTGCTCAGAACAGTATTGCCGTGTTCCGGATATAAGGCGGATTGCAGGTAAATCTTCGCATCATTAAGTGTTTCTTCCTTGGCAAAGATATACAATCTGCCAAAATGTTCATCCATGGAAGATTCAACGGTAAATTTCGTGGCTGAGGTGACCTGTTTCGCCAGTCCGTTGATTTCATCCTCACCCAGCTCAAAAAAATACTGGCGGATTTTCAGACCGCCTTCTGCAAGCGCTTTGTAGACTTGTTCTTTTGAAAAACGGGCAAATCCAACCGGTGTCATCGTCGAAAATGGTACCGGAACGAATTGTGTCGGTCCGGGTGTTGCTGTGACGACGACGTATTCCTTCACAATGACAGTTTCAACCGTGATGTTAATGCGCTGCAGCGCTGCCATTTCTTTGATTTTTGCAACAGTTGTCGCGTTGACATCTTCCTGCGTGTAAAAGCTCTTGCATCCTGCGCATAGATATAAAATCACTAAGAATAAGAGAAGTTTTTTCCACATAAAGTCTCTCCATTATAGCTGAATAAGAACTCGAAATTTTCGAAAAACACTTTTGTCATACGCGATCGGTTGATCGAATTGCTTTCAATCCATCCGGAAAAATCTCATGGTTTCTCAGTTCCGATCGGTGTATTGAAAACCGTGATACTGTAAATCAAATTATCCCATAAATCATACGATTCGCTCATCCAGAAAATTCGAGACAGCGATTCGAAAAGCGGGGGCCGGTGACGCGCGGTAAGTAATCCGAATTACAATTTCGCTGAATTTCTATGTAATCATATAATTTGTGGTATACTAATTGCGTTCTATGGAGGCTATGGCTCAATGGCGGAGCATCTGACTGTGGATCAGAGGGTTGTGGGTTCGACCCCCACTAGCCTCCCCTCGTAAAATGAAAATCCGAACTGGTAAAAGGTTCGGATTTTTTTATTATATTGGATTTCAGGATGCAAACGGTGTGTTTGTAGGGTTTGAATCCAGTGTGTTAGGCTGACAATTTCTCACCACACGCAAATGGTCAGTTATGCCTGTTTAAAGATCCATGGCAGTTTCATCCAGCAGAAATTGTTCGATTCCAATATAGAGGATGCCCTGTTCATCATGCCATGGTATTATGTCATCCCTGACAACGACAATCTTTTTAAACGAATCTGGTATCCGATTCAGAGAGTTTGTTTCCTGTTTTCTTTTTTCTTCGTCAGCAACTGTCAATGCAGATTGGCATATGATATTGCTACAGATTTTAGATTTGAGCCATTCGGAAGCTAAAAATGCGGATTGCCGCACTTTTCGTTTGTATTTACGATACCGCTGCAGAAAAACTGAAAGAATTTGCTGTATTAAAATTTCCTTGGTATACCATTAATAAATTCGTAACCCGTCATTTTTAACTCAATACTGACCCGTTACGAAAATGAAACAGTGTAGAAATGAAAAACTATTTTGATACCCTTAATATCGACGACTTCTATCAAAAATTCGCAAAAGCCAATTCAGTCACAAAAAATGATTTGAAGCAATACTTTACTGCAGAGAATCCAGATCTGACAATCCAGGGCTTTCGCAGGATTCTCTATGGATTGGAAAAACAAGGAGTAATTTATTCTTCCGGAAGCGCCGTCTACTCAATCCAACCTATCTCCTCTCTCCCCTTAAAGATTAAGAAAAGATTCACCCCCGTTCCTTCTCTCATAGCTGAGAAGGTTATTGAAGCATTCAAAGACCAATTTCCATACTCGAATTGCATCTTTTGAGAAACCAGAATACTTCATGACATGATGACTCATCAGCCCCGAACAAATATGATCATCGTTGAAACCGATAAAGACTCAGAGAGCGCAGTATTTAACCACTTTTTCAATCTTGGCATCAGACCGACATTCCTTAATCCAGATTCCACGACAATCGATCGATATGTCAGAGCTCAGGATGAACCCATCTTTGTGTCAAAGATAATCTCACAGTCCCCTAAAAGGCAAAAAGGAAGTCCCATAAGCTATGCAAAACTCGAAAAAATCCTTGTAGATATTCGGGTGGATGAGAGTAAGTTTTCCGTGTACCAGGGGCAGGAATTAAGTTCTATTTTTGAGAATGCATTTGACACTTTTATCATAAACCAGGACTCCATGCTGCGATACGCCGGCAGACGAACTGCACAAGATAAATTGAAGTGGTTCGTCCTACAAGACCCATCTGAATCTTAGAGTTTACTGGGGGAATTCAATGTGATTACGCCTCGCACTCATACGAAGGAATGGATTGAAAACCTCGAGGGAAAATTCGATGTTGGATTGGCCGAGAGAATGATTATGGCATTCATTCTTAATGGTGGGAATACGAGGATATAACAATAATCAAAGCGAATACAAAGAATTAGAAAAAAGTATACAAAGTCTACGCAGCTATATTTATGAAGGGCCTTTTCTCCGGAAAATGCAATTGTGGCTGGCACAAAAGAAGCATATCTTGCAGCTCTTACGCTCACTCATACATCCGCTATTAACCGATTCGACAGAAACATTAACCTTACTTCCTTCCATATCGATGCCCGAAATGATTTGCAGCGTTTGGAGAGGTTAAAGAAATCATCGATTGAGGCTTTTTATTATTATTTTCAGGCTATCGAATTGCTCAGCAAATAACGCCATGAATTCATTATTAGATTTTTAACTGATGCAGTAATAGCTGTTTATATTGTATCGATCAGCGATTCGCATTATTGATAGGATACCTGGTTGTTGTGTTTTATTTGCAAAGTGCAACAACTCAACAATAAGTTTTCTCAGCTCAATTCCTACTATTTCCATTTCAGGAATTAACAAAGACAGCGGGTTGTGGGTTCGACCACCATTAGTCTCCCTCGTAAAATGAAAATCCGGATTGGAATACTTATCAATAATGGATCGAGAAAATTGTTCAAATAATATTGAATAATGTTATACTTTCCTATTGCAATACATTGCGTTCTGCTTTGTAAAAAATAAGAACAACAAATCGTTTTTGACAAACTCTCATCGGAGAACAGATATGAAAAAAATATTGCTGTCTATCGTTCTGTTAATTGGCATATTGCTTTCCTGTGGATTCCAGACAACCCAGGAATTGGAACGGAAATCCGGCGGTTACACGGAATCAGAATTGGTCGCATCCGGTCGAGTTGGAGTAGAGGGATCCGATGGAACACTGTTTTTCTCCGGTTTCTACAAAGCTCCAAACGGGAATTACATTCCACTAAACGACAATGCGCTTATGGGGCAGACAATCCAACCAACATCGAATCCGACCAAAGCGGAGAACAAAAAGGAATCGGCAGTATCTGACTCAACGAATCAACAGGGATTGGTTGAAGCAGAAGATAAAAAAGATATCCAGGTTGTCCCATTGGCAGAAGCATTAGAAACTGCCGGATTGGTACAAATGGAAACGGAATATGCGACAGAGATACTGATCTATACGATCAGGGAACGAAGCAACAACTCAAAGGATCTCGAAGCAGTAAATAGCGAGGAAGGGAAAAAAAGAATCGAAACATTTTTGGCCGGAATTGACCGGATGAAAAATGCAGAAAACTCGGAATTGAAGGGGCAGGAAATTGCCGGAATAAGTCTGTATTTTAGTGATGATACCAATAAAGATGGAGTAGTTGGTTTTTCTCCAGCATTTTTAGTCAAAGATCAACAGACCGGAGAGTTGAAGCCCTATGCTTTTAGCCAAGATAGTTTAGAGAATGAAACCAAGAGTCCGAATATTATTGATTTGAGTGATAATGGAAACGGTTTTGAACTTGAGTGTATGGAAATCAAAGGTGAACCAACTTTTATCAGAAAATTAGATGGAGAAGCGGAACAGTTTTTGACAAAAGAAGGTGATTGGAAAAAATACATAAGTGAAGCAAATTTAAAAAAATTTAAAAAATTTGCTGAAGCTGATTGTAGTAATTGGCGAAATCCATGTACGGTGGTAACTGCTAATGATTTTGTTAATGGTAAATTCTTGGAATGGATAAAAATAAGTTCACCTCGTTTTACCCATAAAGTATATAAAGATGGAAATTTTGTTATGAATGGAACCCGAATACAGCTTGGACTTGGTTCGGAGATTGATACTTGGGAAAAAAGACAGGCGATTTTGGATGATTTTGACCAAATACCGATTAGGTCGGTTGGTCATTATAAGATTAATGATTGTACGGTTGAAGGTGAATGTGGATATAATTACGTTGATCCGATACAGATTTATAATTCATCAGATGGAACTACAGGTTTTATATTTTTATTCCAAAAAGTAGGATCTTCAACTGTTTCTAACGATAGAAGATGGATGTTTGAAGAAACGGATTATAATGTACCGATTGTTGGTTTAGTTCATAATGTTACAGGTTATAAATTTCCTGTAGGGATAAGTTTGTGGTATGATGCTTTTGCTAATCAATATGATGAAAATATGAAACTGGTGAAAGAGTGGATTGAAAAAGATAAAGTACCAAGTTTATTAGAACATAGATTGTTAAAACCAAATGTTGAAACAAACCCAGAAGTTTTAAAATACATCTACTAAAATAGTAATCACTCTTATTTTGTGGTTAAATGAATTGTGAGATTAAGGCGGTTTTTGTTAATGTTGTTTATTATGATATTTATTGGTATCTTTGAATTTGGTGGCCGGCAACATCTTTTGATGAGGGATATGATCAATAATAAAACAGATAATGAAAGAGTGGAATTGGAAAAAATGATTTTTGGTAATAAAGAAGAAAACGTCTCGGGAGGAATAATTATTGGCGTAAACTATGAGTAAATATGTGTGGTGTTTACTGAGGTTTACACGATTATCTTCTTTAGAATTAATTGAATTATTTGACAATATTTAGGGATTCTATTCGATCAGTTATACATATTTAATACATATTTCTTATTTGATTGCTGTACCTTATTTCTGTGGATCAGAGGGTTGTGGGTTCGACCACCACTTAAATAACGCGTAAAATTAAAATCTGAACTGGTAAACGGTTCGTTTTTTTTAATTCTTTGAATGTAAGTCACTTAACGATTCGTTTGGAAAGTCTCATACTCCCTTTTATAGCCCTTTTATAGTGATAAAGCATACTCTGCAAGAGCACGATCGCAACGGAAATCAAAAATCATATGGTTGTTCACATAATCACTTATCCCTTGATATTTGCCAGCGGCTGCAGCGTCGTGAGAATCCTGACCAGGTCGGTCTGGTTGGCCATGACGACATCGATCGGTTTGTAAGCCCCAGGCGCTTCCTCCAGTTCACTTTGTTTTTGCGGTTTTCCGATGATTCCGCCCATTTTCTTTTGCTCTTCATCCAGGTTCAGATGGCGGATTGCCTCTCTTCTGCCAAGTCTTCTTCCGGCTCCATGGGAGGAGGACAGGAAACTTTCTGCATTCCCCAATCCCTCCGTGATATAACTCCGCGTCCCCATGGAACCCGGAATGATACCCGTCATGCCGGCTGCTGCCTTGATCGCTCCTTTGCGATGGACAATGACCTCTCTGCCGAAGTGGATTTCTTTGCTCGCATAATTATGTTGAACATGAATCATTTCTTCCGGAAAATGGGATTTTCCTATGATTTGAATGATGCGCTCCATCATCAATTTTCTGTTGGCGCGGGAAAACTCCAGCGCATAATTCATGGCAGTGAAATAATTCATACCCTCTTTTGAATCCAGCGGAAGAAAAGACAAATCCCGATCCGGGATATCCTGATGATATTTCTCGCAGAATTTGACTGCTTTTTGATGAAAATCCGTGGCGGTTTTGAGACCGAAATTTCTGCTGCCGGAATGGATCATGATCCAGATAAACCCATCGTCGCCTTGCTGGATTTCGATGAAATGGTTTCCCCCGCCTAAAGTGCCCAACTGGTATTTGGCGTTGTCCAATTCTTTTTGGATGATTTCAATATCCGGAGCACGCTGAAATCCTTCCCAGGATTGCTTTTCTTTGTGATGCGTGAAGCCGAGCGGGATGACATTTTTGAATTCAATCACAAGTCTTCGCAAATCTGTTTCAGGGATTTCCCGGATATCGGATTTGACAGCTGTCATTCCGCAGCCGATATCCACTCCAACCGCGTTAGGAACGATGACCTCCCGTGTCGCCATCACACCGCCGATCGGCATCCCATAACCCACGTGAGCGTCAGGCATAATCGCAATATGCTTATAAGCATATTGCAGATTTGCCAGGTTCCTTGCCTGTTTGAGGACTTCGCCGTCAATGTCATCCAGCCAGAATTTGATCGGAATTCTTTCGGTGGATAGGATTTTCATCTTGTTTGTGTGTTTTGAACCATGAAGATGGTTACTCTTTAGTCCCATATTAACGAAGAATAATCGATCCTATTCGGATGAGCTTTTCTCAGAGGGTCGGATAAATTTTACATAACCCAGGAATAACGAGATAATCAAACCAACCGTCACGACAATGAACCGGAAGATGTTGTCCTCTGTACCAAAACCGCGCATGACACTATAGATCAGCGTCAGCAGACCTCCCAGGAGCAGACCATCCGCGATAATCAGGATTTTTTTGAAGAAGGTCAGACTGGCAATCACGATGATGATCGATGCTACCAGCGAGAAAATGGATACGTTGCGGTTATAGCGCTGGGATTTTTCCCGATAAAATTTTTCTTCTTTGTCAAAAGTTTCGGCGTCTTTTTTGAATTCTTCATACTCGGCGGCGTTTTTGGCAGTTTCGGGCGAGCAATATTTCAGCGTTACCGGCGGCTCTGGATATTTAGGCCCCGGATAGAATGCAGCAATGCCCACACCGACAAATACTGCCAGAAAGATTCCAATAAGAAAAGTATAGATCAGCTTCAGTATCATAATTCCTCCTGAAATTTGGATCATAAGTGTTGATTCTCTTTAATATTACAGGGTTTGACAGCGGTTTTCAAACCGGCAATTCGAAAGTTAAAACCAGCACATCTGAAAAAAGTTTCTTTCCATATCTGGAATCGCCGGATTTGAATCACAAATTTTTTGGAGTACATCAACTATAATTGGAATAGGGATCAAGTCATCGATGAGATTATTTTGGAGGTAACAATGATGGGTAAAAGAATTATTTTCATGATCATGACGGTCTTGACCGCGGCACTGCTGCTTTCTGCCTGTCAAACCCGCATCAGCGACAGCGGGTACAGCTTAAAATCGGTGGGCAGCAACATTGACGATGCCATCTATATTCTCAACGTGACTATGCTGGGCGATCCGCTCAGCAACACGAGCACCAGCGGAGAAGGACAAAGCCGGCAGTTCAGCGATATTTATGGATATGGAAACATGCGCATCTGGCAGGAGGGCAAAGGACTGGTTTCGGTTCATGTCAACAGCATCAATCCAAGTTTGGCTTATATTGAACCGGGGATGGACATCGTCCTGAAGACGACCGATTTGAAAATCATGGCCATTCAGGAAGGGTATCGATTTGAAGTCAAATGCCGGAATGATTATGAGCCGGTTGCTTCCTTGAAGGACAATGAAATGTCTTCTGCCCGGTATGATACGCATGAACTGGATTTTTGCAGGATGACGAATCCGAAGATTGTTTATGAGGGAATTGAAAAATAGCACATGGATAAAATTCTGATTTGTGATTTATTGACACGCGGTGTCATTGGCTTATCTGAAAAGGAACGCTCCAGACCTCAGGATATTCTGGTCAATGTGGAGATGGAAACGGACATCCGCGACGCTGCGGTATCCGATTCCATCGAAGATTGTGTGGATTACAGCGAAATGGTAAAAGCAATCTTCTCACTTGTGGAAAGAAATGAACGATGTACGCTGGAAGCGCTGACGACGGATATCGCCTGCCTGTGCCTGGATCATCCGCGCGTTGTGTCGGTCACAGTCCGAACCGAGAAAACTTCTGCCGTGCGATTTGTGAAATCTGTCGGAGTGGAAATTACACGAAGTAAGTAATATTTTTACAGGATGATAAAACTGTCCGATGAAAAGACTTTGACAGTTCGTTTCGACCTGACATTCCAGAAGAAGCCAGTGATTCGAAATATCGATTTACTATTTGAATCAATCGGGAAAAACTTGTTGTTGTGATTTTGTTGCGCTTCGCGAAGCGCAACAAAATCACAACAACAAAGATTTTTAACCATATTTCGCATTGCTGAGAAGAAACCAATTCTCATTTTTTCGATACAATTATCATATCGGAAATTTACTTCATGATAAAAAATAAAAACTTGAAACGATATATTCTATGCTTTCTACTGGCAGCGCTGTTATCAGGATGCACTGCTATCGGGAATCCGATAACAGTCCGTACGCCGGATCTGGATGCAACGCTTTATTGGATGGTGGACGATGCTGTCTCCCGTGTTTCGACGCAGATCGTGCATGAGCTGGATATGCGCTTTGATCAACTGCTGACAACCACTACTGAAGTCAAAAAATATTCTCAAACTGTGGCAATAACTCCGGATTTGGCCGGAATTACATCGGTACCATCCGGTTTGATGACCGCTCGGGCGGGAGAAATGTCCACGTTGTTTCCGTGTGTGGATGAGTTGAAATTTGTCGCGGATATCACCATTCCAGATAAAACGACTGTTCAGGCAGGCAAACCATTTACAAAAACATGGAAAATCAGGAATAACGGCACCTGCACCTGGACCGATTCCTATAAACTGGTTTTCTCAAAAGGTGATCAGATGACTGATAAGAAAGAAATAAATCTTCCGGAAGGAACGATTGTTCTTCCTGATGATACAATTGAAATATCCGTTTACATGACAGCTCCAAAAGAGAAAGGATCTTATGCCAGTTTTTGGCTGATGAAGAGTCCGGATCAAAAACTTTTTGGAGCAGGGACGAACCGTGATCAAGCAATTTGGGTAAAGGTGGAAGTCAAATGAAAAAACTAATCTTCTGGTTCATTTTTATTACTGTGATTGTATCTGGATGCACCGGAAATATTCCGGTACAGATCGACATAAACGCAACTGTTGAGTCAGCGGTTTCTTCTGCGTTAGCTGCCAACAAAGATTTTGTCCGTCAGGAAATTTTGGATTACTCTCAAAATGTTCAAAATACTCAAATTGCCAGCCAAATTGACCAAAAGATCAATAATGCAATATCCGAATTAAAGCTTGCTGATGTGAATTTGCCTATGGAACAACTGACTGTCACACCGACACTTTCGATTTCATCGAATTCAAAAGACGGTTGTACCAACCGGTTTGAATATGTATCTGATGTTACGTTTCCGGATGGATCGATGACGCTGCCCTACACGACGTTTACAAAATCATGGTATATACAAAATACCGGTACTTGTACCTGGAACTCAAAATATAAAGTTGTGTACTATTCGGGGGACAATGTCGGCACAGCGAAATCTTTCCCGCTGTTCACTTCAGATAAGATCGCAAAACCAGGGGAATCCATCATCGCTTCTGTCAAACTGTATGCCGGTGAAGGGCATAACAATGATTACACAACCTATTGGTCATTACAGAGCGACGACGGCGAAATTTTTAATGGCGGTACTGCGCAGAATATTCCGCTTTCTTCCGTTTTTCATGTCGGATCACAATATAATTTCTATGATAATCTCAGTGGGGCAATTTGTTCGGATAATACCGGTTATTTTTACTGCGGCTCATCGGATAAAACTTCGGGACGTGGTGTTGCCTTTTATGAAAGCAATCCTACTGTTGAAAGTAATTATGCCGGACAACCGGCAATCATTATAGCTCCTCCGTTGATTGATGGAGGAAAAACCAGCGTTACTTTTGGACCTGTGCGGGTACCCAGAGGCACATGGCTGCGATCATCCATCTCCTGCAGGCCGAATGCGCCCTTATGCAACGCAAAAGTAAGGTTATATGTTCAAGTGGAAGGGCTTACACCGCAGATTGTAACCGAATCACAGGAATTTAATGACGGCTTTGTCACAGAATGGAATGTCCAACTGAGTGATTACGGTTATCATGACCAGGATTTGACGTATACTTTCGAAGTAGAAGCGATCGGCGGGGCTGACAAGGATGATGAAATTGTATTTCAGGTACCACGATTGACGGATAAAGCGCCGATTTTGTAACAGCATAGCATGATTTTTCACAAACGTTTTTTGATTTTTTTGATCGGATTATTCAGCCTGAACTTTTTTGTTCAGGCTGTTGCTTGTATCCCAGGCAACATTTTATCAGTACGCGCAGCTCCCAATACAGTTACGGCTGGCGACCTGATCAACCTGATTAATGGCATGCGGACGGCAAACGGTCTGGGAGCATTGGCAGTTGATTCCAGTTTGATGGCATGCGCTCAAAATACTGCGGATACAATGGCGCAATACGGAATGTTCGGGCATATCGGTGATGTCAGCGGCAGGGTTTCGACATTTGGCTACAACAATGGCAATAAAGCTTTTGCGACGGAGAATTTCATGATTGGTCCGACAACATTGGCGAATATTCAATCGAATTGGTCAGATGCCGACCACATGATTCCAGTAACCAGCGCATCGTATTGCCATATCGGAGCTGGCGTTTCAGCAGAGGTGAATGGGAAAGTGTATTATGTGATTCAGGCAGCTTATCCTGGAAATGTGGCAGGCTGTGGCTTTTCTTCAGCCGGATCGAAAACGACTTCAACCGGTTCTTCTTCCGGATCCATTCCGAATCAGAATGTTATCGATGCCTCGCAAATTATCAAAAGCATTAAGATTGCAACAGCGGATGCGAATGGCGATATTTATCATATTGTTGAAAACGGACAGACTTTGTGGGGAATTGCATCAGCTTATCAAGTATCCGAGGATGAGATTGCTGCCTGGAACAACCTTTCTGATAAAGCTTCTTTAAGACTCGGACAAAAATTGTTAATACCCAAAGGCGATTCTTTCCAAAAAACACCAACCATTGCGGCGACAATTCTGCCAACGATGGATGGCAATCATGAATTCCGTCATGTGATTGTCGAGGGGGATACGCTGTCTTCTATCGCAAAATTATGGAAGACAACCATCAACGAAATCATACAAAAGAATGGTTTGAAAGAGGATTCTACCTTGCAATTAGGATGGAAGTTGCTCATTCCTGTTACACCAACGGTCACACCGACTGTAACGAGTACATATCCAGCGACTCAGACGCTTTTGCCAACGGAAACGGCACAACCTTCGCTGACTCCGGCATTTCAACCGATTGTTCCAGAGATTGAAAAAAATCATCGTCCACAAGCATCGCTCAGAACCTATCTTATTCTGAGCGCCTTCAGTTTATTTTTCCTGGGTGTCATATTTGTTTTCATACGGTTGATGAATCAGAAGAAAAGCTAGAGGTATCCTTATAAAAATAACAAAAACCGGATCTTCAAGATCCGGTTTTTGTTATTTTTATAACTACAGATTTAATTTTGTTCAGAAATCATCGATTCCAGCATTCTGGTTGTCAGCGCTTTTGGCCGTTCAATCGGTTTATTGACAGCACGGGCGAATACCACGTGAGAAGTAATTCCCAACATCCGGCTCAAGCCAAAAAGAACGGTGTAGTAATCAGTTTCCGTAACGCCAAAATGATATTGCAAAGCGCCATTGAGAGCATCCACATTCGGCCACGGATTCTTTACTTTTCCGGTTTCCATCAGAATACCGGGAACTACCTCAAAAACGGCCATAGCTGTGCGGAACAATTCATCATCCGGGAAATGGGCTTTCGCAAATTCCATTTCAGCAGTAAAGCGCGGATCAGTACAACGCAGAACCGCGTGACCGTATCCCGGAATCACTTTTCCATCCTCCAAAGTTTTTCTTGCATACTCTTCGATTTGTTCTTTGGATGGTATACCCTGGTAGAAGTGATATAGATCCAGCAGCCAGTTGCAGCATTCCTGATTGGCAAGACCATGTAAAGGACCGGCAAGACCATTTAATCCGGCTGAACAGGAAAGATAGATATCAGACAACGCTGAACCGACCAGATGCGCGGTATGTGCGCTGACATTGGCATTTTCATGATCCGCATGAAGGAGGATAAACAAGCGCATTAATTCACTGTAGAGCGGATCATCACCTTTGCCGATCATATGAGCAAAATTGGCTGCATAGTCCAATTTGGGATCCGGATCGATTTGTTGATTATTGCGGTATTTCTTGTTATAAATGTACGCTGCAATTTGGGGCATCCTGGCAGTCAAGTCGATGCTGTCATCAAGTGTGGATTTCCAATAATCATTTTTCCCGACAGATTCGTGATAAGCTTTTGAAAATTTTGAATCACAGGACATCGATAAAACGCCGGCCGATAACATCGCCATGGCAGATCCGTCATCCGGAAATGAATCGATGATTTTGAATACATAATCCGGTACTGTTGCCCGTTTTTTCCATTCTTCTTCAACTTCTTTTGCTTTTGATAAAGTGGGTAATTCATTATCCATCAGAAGATAATACAATCCGCCAACCATTGGATATTTCGAACCTGGAGCTTTGGGCAATAATTTCAAAATTTCATTGATAGAATAATCACGATATCGAATTCCATGGTCTGGATCGACGAAAGAAATATCGCTTACCTGAATCGGCACTCCTCGGATTCCGGAGTAAATTTGCTGGACTGTGACGTTGGAAATAACAAAATCGCCATATTCCTTAATCATCCGCGCAACACGTTCACGCCAAACCGATACATTGGCTTCAATTCTATCTTCGAGTATCATTTTTTCTCCTATGTTCAGATTTGATATAGGTTAATCCGAACAATATCGTATAAATTATTTTTTGCAGCGTATCTGGTAATTGCAGTGAAAATGATTGATCAACAGGTTCTTCCTGAATTCTCTGACGATTTCCGCTGCTACCTCAGCAATTCAAAAAAAGGTCTTGCTTTTTGAATCACTGTTGTGATCTGTTCATCGAAGTTGCTTTACAACAATCAGCCTAAATTATTCTGAGCATATCCCAAATCATGAGATATCTCCAGCATATATTTTCGTAGCAACCCTGCGTATTCATGCAGTTTTTCCTCATCCTGAAAGCGTTGCGAAGGACCGGAAATCGAGACTGATCCAATCGGGCAGCCTTTATCGTTGAATACCGGGCTGGCTATGCCGGAAGCTTCAGACAGCCATTCTCCATGACTGATTGCATAACCCGTCTGACGAACGATTTCCAATTGTTGTCGAATTTGTTCAATTTTATACTCGGACTGTTTGGGATCCATTTCATCCGCTGCCACTTTAAGAATTCTTTCGATTTCTGATTTTTCCATGAAAGCAAGAATGGCACGCCCTCCTGAACCGGCATACAGTTTTAAACGTTGACCAATCATTTCGACAATTCTGACATTTTGGCGGCTTTCAAGCCGTTCAATACAGATTCGTTCGTTTCCTTCGACGACATAGAGACTTACAGTCTCGTTCGTTTCATCCAGAATTTTTTTCATATACGGTAATGCAAATACGCTGAGATCCGATGTTGAATTGTAGATCCCCGCCCATCGAATAACGCGCCCGCCAAGACTATAAGTCCGACTCTCAGGATTTTGTATCAGTACGCCTTCATTTCGGAGAGAGGACAATAAACGCCCTGAGGCGCTGCTGGAGATCCCCAGCAGTCGGGCTGCTTCCCGGACTCCTAATTCTGGTTGTTTAATCGAAAAACAATCCAGGAGTGAAAAAATACGATTAATATGACTGTCTTGGCCTGTTTTCATCGATCCTTAACTGTCCCTTTATAAGGGACGCTGTCCCGTATAATAATACATATTATTATAACTGAGATTTATTAATATACAAGATACTATTCAGAAATTGATGATGAAATTGGTGACGCTTTTCTGATGAATTGAACTGCACCGATAAAAATTGGTTTTTTCGATTATCCGTAATTATTATAAAGACAGACTTATTGATAGATAAGTCTGTCTTTATAAAGAGAATTCAATATTTCGTTATTCAAAATTTTCGGATTCTTGAGAATTGATCATTGGCTAATCAACCCTCGATTTTCACTGATTTCAAGGCTTTGCTCAATTGATCCGGACAGGATGTCGGTTTCCCGTCACAGCTGATGCCTTCCAGTTTATGGATTACATCATCCAGAATCATACCTTCCACTAATCGTCCGATGCCGGTTAAATTTCCGTCACACCCGCAGATAAATTTTACATTATGTACGGTGTTATCAATGACGTCAAACTCAATCAACCGTGAACATGTTCCTTTCGTTTTATAACTGTAATGCATAGTCCTTTTCCTTTTCCTGACGGAATTGTTGTGTATAGAGATGATAATATTTCCCTTTTTGTTTTAATAACCCGTTATGGGTTCCTTCTTCAATAATTCTTCCATCTTCGATGACGATAATTCTGTCAGCTCGTTTGATCGTGGAAAGGCGGTGGGCAATGATAAAGCTGGTCCGTCCTTTCATTAATTGCTCCATACCCTTCTGTATTAAATTCTCCGTTATTGTATCGACTGAACTGGTTGCTTCATCCATGATGAACAATTCCGGATTGGCTAATATGGCTCTTGCCAGACTGATCAACTGTTTCTGGCCAACGGAAAGCAAATTTCCATTTTCTCCAACTTGTTCATCATATCCGTTGGGCAGCCTCTGAATAAATTCATCCGCTCCGGCAGCTTTCGCTGCTTCGTGCAGTTGATCATCGGAGGCATTCAGATTTCCATACTGCAAATTTTCGCGGATCGTACCTGAAAACAGATGTGGTACCTGCAGAACCATCCCGATCCGCGATTGAATACTTTCCATTTTATACGTTTTATAATCATTTCCGTTAATTCGTATGACACCTTTTTTTGGTTCATAGAATCTGCACAGGAGATTCACTATGGTCGATTTCCCACCACCGGTTGATCCGACTAACGCGATAACCTCACCCTGCCTGACCTTTAAAGAGAAATCTTCCAGAACAGGCGTTCCATCGCCGTCATCGTAATAAAAACTGACATGATCAAATTCAATATCACCGGCGATGCTTTCCGGTTCGTATGCATCCGCTGAATCTCTGATTACAGGTTCTGTGTCCAATAGCGTAAAAATTCGTTCGCCGGAAGCAATGGATTGCTGCATTTCGCCGTAAACTCTGGCAAGATCTTGAACTGGCCACAGCATGGAAGTGACATAATTGATAAATGCTTGAATTCCGCCTATTGTGATCATTCCAGAATCAATTTTCTTCTGACTGAGTAAAATGATGGATGCCAGAGCAACTGCGGAAAGGATTTGAATACACGGGAGGAAGAGCGCATTTAGGCGGGCTGCGCGATATGCAGATTGGAACATCGGAGAGGTTAACTCGTTGAATTCGCGCAAATTTTCCTGCTCGCGCAGCAATCCTTTAATAACACGTATTCCCGATATATTCTCATTATATGATCCGGTCACTTTTGAATTTAATCGCCGGACATTGCGATATTCTTTCAAGATTCTTAATCGAAACTGCCATGCTGTGACGATCATGATCGGTGTAATGGCAAGGACGATCAACGCCATCTGCCAGTTTATCGCCAGCATGAAACCGAGAGAGACCAGAATATTGACAATTGCGAAAGACGAATCGACCAATCCCCAAGTGACCAGGTCGGATATGCGATAACTGTCTGAATTGACACGGGACATGATCCAACCGACTGGCGTGACGGAAAAGTAGGATAATGATAATTTTTGTAAATGCGTGAACATTTTTTGCCGCAGATCATACCAGATTCGTTCGCCAATCATCCCTGCGATATAAACAAATCCAAATACGCTGACTGCCTGAACGAGGATAGTCAAACCATAATATCGCACAATCCGCACGGCTTCGGATTTGCTGCCAGTAAGAATTGCCTGGTCTATCAAGAATTTATTAAGAATGACCTGGATGGAGTCCATCAGGGTCGTGAGCAGTGTGAAGCAAATAAAGGCGAAAAACCAATTGCGATACGGAATTGCAAACTGAAAAATCCGTTTAATAATATTGCGGTCAATTTTCCCCTGGAAATCTTCTTCATCAAAAAAATCTTCAGTCACAGCACATCTCCTTCTCCAATTCTTCTTCAATTCTTGTCTGAATTTTGAAGATTTTCTGATAAAGCCCTTCCTGGTTTATAAGATCCTGATGCGTTCCGGATTGGATGATTCTGCCTTTGTCCATGACTAAAATTAAATCCGCTTCCTGTATGGTTTGAATTCGATGAGCGATAATAAAAGTTGTTCGATTCCGCATTAAGTTCTTAAGTGCACTCTGAATATCTGATTCTGTGTCTGCATCCACAGAGGATGTGGCATCATCCATAATTAAAATGCGCGGATTTTTCAGCAGTGTCCGTGCAATTGCAATCCTTTGTTTCTGCCCTCCGGAAAGTGTAACTCCGCGTTCTCCGACCATTGTGTTATACCCTTTCTTGAAAGAAAGAATATTTTCGTGAATGGATGCAGCTTTTGCTGCTTCTTCAATTTCTGACTGCGATTTTTTTTCGCTGACGCCATACGCGATATTTTCACCGATTGTACGGGAGAACAGGAATGGCTCCTGTTCAACAATCCCGATATGTTTCCGTAGATAACTGCGAGGAAGCTCGTTTAGCTCAATTTCATCTAACTTAATACTGCCGGAAGTGTATTCATAAAATCGCGGAAGCAAGTTCATCAGTGTGGATTTTCCGGAACCGGTTGATCCGATGATGGCAACTACTTGCCCTGGCATAACGGAGAACGAAATATCTTTTAGGATTTCTTCCTCATTTTGATAGGCAAAACAAACGTGATCCAGTGTGATATAGCCCTTTGGATCCTTTTGCGGAAGGTAGCTGCCTTTGTCCAAAGGCTCCTGATCTTCTTTAAAAATATCCATCACGCGCTGAAAACTGATCAGGGCACGTGACATGTGGACAATAATTCTGCCCATATTTCGGATTGGCCAGATGATCCAGATAATCAGTGAAAGAAATGCGACGAAATTTCCAACCGAAATTTTCCCATCAATCGCGAAGAAAGCGCCAATGATGAAACTGATAGCCATCTGTGCTCCGCATAACAGGTCAGTCGATGGCCAGAAAAATGCTTCCATTCGCAGCAGCCGTTTGCCTAATTGATATTTTTTCCAGTTTTCCTGTTCGTATTTCCGAATTTCAAATTCCTGGCGCGCAAATGCTTTGACAACTCTGACACCAGTAAGGTTTTCTTGCAGCAAGGATGAAATCACAGCATCCTGATTTTGATACGCATCGTATTTTTTTGAAATATTTCGAAAAAAGCCAACCGCTACCAGGAAAACCAGCGGAACGATGATTAATGTCGAAAAAGCCAATGTTGGGTGAATGCGATAAATCGCTGTAAAGTTGATGATAAAAAGAAATAGAATTCTACCGATTCCAATGGCTTCTTCAGAAAAGAATCGACGGATCGCATCCACGTCAGAAGTCGATCGCTGGATAAGATCCCCTGTGTCAACTTTTGCATGATATGCAAATGACAGTCTCTGAATATGGTTAAACAAATTATTACGAATTCGAAGGGCTATGCGTTCCGCTGTGTAGTTAGCCGTACTATTTGCAAAATATGAAAACATTCCTTCCAAAACTGCCAGCAGAAGCAAACCTGCAGCAATGACTGCAATTGGAAAAGTGCGAATCTTCAGAATCAACCAGTTATCAATAAACCAGGAAAGCAGTAAATAGACACTGGTTTTGCAGACGGTTGAAAGTCCCTGGGAAAGGATTGCAAAAAGATAGCGCACACGGTATCCGCTCATGCAGTACCATAAATTCACGAGCTTTCTTTTTGATCTGGCTGATGTCAAATCGTAATCGATGATTTTTTCAGAGCTTTTCAAGCGAATACCTCTTATCTCATATAAATTGATGTTTCCAGAACAGAAAATTATACAATACTTCTTTGTGGCAGCGATTCGAAGTATAGCTTGATGTTCGCATCAATCGGGAAAAATTAGATATCGTGATGTTTTTTGCGCAAAGCGCAAAAAACATCACGATAACAAAGAATCATCCCCATACTTCGAATTGTTGTCTTTAGATACTAAGTTCGATAAATAAAATGAGACCGGTACAACAGCACCGGTCTCAAAAAATTGAATCGAATTGTGTTTAGAAGAGATGCAGCTTTGCAATAACCGGTGCGAATGTTGATGCAACAAGCGACATCACGGTGATTAATGTATTTAAGGAAGGACCGGCTGTATCTTTGAACGGATCTCCTACGGTGTCGCCGATAACAGCGGCTTTATGAGCTTCAGAACCTTTTCCGCCAAACATACCTGTTTCGACGTATTTCTTCGAATTATCCCACAAACCGCCTGCGTTGGACATGAAGAGAGCAAAGATGACGCCGGTAATGATCGCGCCGGCTAAAAATCCGGTCAGACCTTTTGGACCGAGCAATCCTCCGACCAGCAATGGCATAATAATCGCGATGGCTGCAGGAAGAATCAATGATTTCAATGCTCCGGAAGATGCTAAAGCGATGCAGCGATTGTAATTCGGAAGGACTGTTCCCTTCAGAATTCCAGGCTCTGCTCTGAATTGTGAACGAATTTCTTCAATCATTTTGAAAGCATTCTTTGTCACGGAAAGCATTGTCAAAGCGCTGAAAAGCGGAGGACACATTGCGCCCAGGAATATTCCGGCGAGAATCAAAGGATCCAGAATGGAAATATCCGCGGCAGAGAATGATCCGCCAAGAGGTTTGACTGCCATATTCACTTCGCTGACAAAAGCTGCGAACAATGCCAGAACGGTTAATGCGGCGGCTGCGACTGCAAAACCTTTTGTAATGGCTTTTGCCGTATTGCCTGCAGAATCGAGCACATCTGCACGATCGATGACTTCCTGATCCATACCGGACATTTCTGCGATACCGCGGGCGTTATCCACAATCGGGCCATAAGCATCGGCTGAGACGATCATACCCGAAACGGAAAGCATTCCTACTGCAGAAATACCGACTGCGTAAATACTCAGGTCAAAGTTGCTTTGTCCACCGCAGACGAAGAAAGAAATAACCATGGCGATCACAATTCCAACAATGGATGGAACGATCGAAATCAAGCCGTAACTGAAACCGCTAATAATTGTAATTGCTGCGCCTGATCCGGAATATTCAGCAGTCTTTTTGACTGGTGAAAACTCATCCGAAGTAAAGAATTCAGTCGTTTGACCAATAATGACACCGACGGAAGTACCGACCAGAATCGCCCAAATCAGCCGATTATCAATTTCGGGGATCAGGAAGATAACGATCGCCATAAATACTGCAAAAGCGCCGCAAGTGATGAATGTTCCCATGTTAAGGGATTTCCCAGGTTTGCCACCTTCACCAACTTTGACAAGGTAAACGCCAATCAAGGATGCAATGATACCAAGTGCGCACAGGAGTAATGGAAGGACGATATAGTGAACTTTTCCCATTGAAGCACCGAGCAGCATGGCTGCAACCGCTGAAGCAACATAGCTGTCGAAAATATCGGCGCCCATTCCGGCGACGTCACCCACATTATCTCCCACATTGTCTGCGACAACGGCCGGATTTCGGGGATCATCTTCTGGAATACCAACTTCTACTTTTCCAACCAGGTCGGCTGCAATGTCTGCTGTCTTTGTGTAGATACCGCCGCCGGCTTTTGCAAGTAATGCCAGAGAGGAAGCTCCAAGGGAGAATGCAAGAACGAACTGCGGATTATTGGTGAGCAGATAAACCGAGCACATACCGATTGTGGCAACGCCGACTACTGCAAAACCCATGACGGCTCCACCACGGAAAGCGATATTGAAAGCTTTTGGAAGGCTGATACCGGATGCGACGGCTGAACGTACATTGGCCTGGACAGCAACTTCCATTCCAAGGTATCCTGCAAGAGCAGAGCAAACAGAACCGATCAGGTAACAGATTGCTGTCTGAATTCCTCGGCCGCTGCCGTCAATGGTATAAACGACTGCCAGAATTACTGCCATAATAACAGCGACAATCACTAAAGCTGTGTAAAGTTTTTTCAGATATTCGCGGGCACCGGCATGGATCCAGCCAGCAACTTCTCTGGATCGATCAGTACCGTCATCCTGTTTCTTTACCCAGAAGAACAACCACAAACCTACTGCAAGAGAAACGATGCCGCAGGCTAAACCAAAAATTAACCATCCAGTAGTATTACTCATTACTACGCTCCTAATATGATTGTGATGGATTCTGAAAATACAACAATCAGAGATCCTGGGGGGGATTTAGACT
This sequence comes from Flexilinea flocculi, assembly GCF_001192795.1. GTDB lineage: Bacteria > Chloroflexota > Anaerolineae > Anaerolineales > Anaerolineaceae > Flexilinea > Flexilinea flocculi. The sequence continues at coordinate 944,388 of NZ_DF968181.1, forward strand.
GTCATTGAATTAATTGCAGGACCGGCTGATAATTGTCTAACAACAAATACAATGCAAACAGCCCAAATTAACCAGTCTATATTTTATCCTGTTTTCTCGTTTTCATGTATGGATTATTTAAAAACAATACAGTACTAAGATAACCCAAAAGAAATTATTATTATCATGGATTACAGCATATACAGCAATTCAAAATATGAAAATTGTGAGAAACAAATATGTATTGTCCTAAAAAAGACTTTAACTTTAATAAATGATGTTTTATATGAAATTATTGGAAAGCAAGGCAAATGGTTTAGATGAAACCCGTTTTTGTTATTACCCTGTAGAGGCGAGTCCGTTGGGGGAACGCAATCTCATAACACATACGAGAATCGGTTGCTCATCGGGCTGACACCCTCCTCGCAATGACAGATCAATCCATGAATGACTTATCTTATAAATCTTTGGCACAAAGCACAAAAATCAACACAACAACCAATGTTTTTTTGCATCATTCGAATTGCTTGCCCATCTTTCGAATTACTGAAAATTGAATAAAAAAATAAAGAATTTCCTTTATAATAAGAAAATGTAGTAATTCGAAAAAAGCGGAGTTCATATATCAAATTTGTTAACATCATGCTTCGCGCAAAAACAACTCAATAACAATCAATTCTTCTCATATTTCGAATCGCTAAAGTGCAGCAGGGCATGTATTGCTGCCGGTTAAAATCTCGATCTAACAAGGAATTTTCATGGAAATTGAAATTCTTCGCTTTCCAACGGATGTTGACTGGGCGCGTTGCTTGTTTTTGGCGCGCGTTACACAAGGAAAAGACGGTATGATTACACCCTCTGAAGAGTGGAAAAGGAAAATCATATCGGCTGAACATTCTCCAATTCGAACGTTAATGTACACAATTGCGATGTGGCAAATCCCTTATTTTGCCAGTGTTCATTTTGTGAGACATAAGTTCGGTGTTGAACATTATGTAAAGAGCCAACGTGTGAATCCAAATCGCGGAGAGGATCGACAGGATTCGCCGGTCAATCATGTAATGGATCTGAATGCACAAGCTTTAATCAATATCAGCCGTAAACGGCTTTGTTACAAAGCTGATCCAAAAACTCGCGAAATCATGGAAGAAATCGCTTCTGAAATTCTTAAAGTTAATCCTGTTATGCACGATTTTATGGTACCCGATTGTGTTTATCGCGGCGCTTGCCATGAATTCCAATCTTGCGGTTATTTTGAAAAGAGGACGCAATGAGCGTTATATGTGATATTGGAATATTGCAAATGATCGATGAAGGATTAGTTGATTTTAGCCGCTCTGAAATTGATCCAATTACATTGCGATCGCAAGTAAATCCCAACACTATGGATCTGTCACTTGGACAATTTGTGCGTTGGCCACGGAATTCTCAAAATCCGGTCGTTTTTGGAAAACCTTATGCTGCTGATGAATTCTGGGAACTGCGGAAAATTGATCCTCAACACGGTATATTATTGGAACCAGGGGATATTTTTCTGGGATGCTCACGAGAATTTCTGCGAATTCCCAGAGATGTGTGCGGACAAGTGTTTACAAAATCCAGTTTAGGCCGTGTTTTTATCAATCACATGATGGCAGGGGTGATCGATGCCGGTTTCGAAGGAACAATTACGCTTGAACTTAAAAATGAAGGAAAGCACAGCATCATTCTTCCCTATGGAGCAAGAGTCGTTCAAATTCAATTTAACCGACTTGAGATGATTCCCGAGAGAGATTATTCGCAAAGGATTAATCGCTATCAAGGGCAGATTCAACCGGAACCAGCACGAGAGGAACGATTATAGTCACTTGAATTCAAGGTCATTCTTTTGAAATTTGGAAAAACCTTTGCAAAAAGAAAGAAATATGTTTTTTCATTTTTTTTGTTAAGCATAATAATTACACAAGAATCAATGATTCTTCGCTTTTTTTGAAAAAGAAAAATTCTTCTCAACGAAAGGGGAAAATAATGAGACGATCTGACAAAAAAACTTTGTTTTGGACACTTTTGTTGATTGTGATTACAGTTTTCTCCTTAGTGTTTATCGATGCTGCAGGATATGCGGCTGATCCTGGATCTGATGCAATTGTTGACAATTTTCTGACTGTCAATCTTCAATTAAACTCACCTGATCCTGTTAACTTCTCCGGAAAAACCGGCGATGATGTGCTGTTATTGCTTTCGGCTTCCCTTTCAGAGACTACGATCGGTTCCGCAAGTTCGGCTACTGTTAAAATTTACGTGGATGAAAATGAGATCCAAATGCCGACTTTGGCAAGCGGGAAAATGTTTTCTAACGGATCAGAAATACTATTAAAAACCGATCCGGAATCCGGTGTTCGATATATCACATTTGATATTCAGGCTGGCGAATCGGTCAATGCACAAATCTTTTTTACTGTTCCAAACGGAATATCTCGAAATGGTATTTCTGCCACTTTATCGACTTTTGCATATGATGCTGCAGGAAATGAAATTACAGATGCTTCTAATGTAAACATTACAAGAAAAGTTGTCATGACGTGGAATGCAATTCATCAATGGGATCCGGTTGAAGAATCTGTTTCTCATTCAATTTTGAAAATGAATGCTTCTCAGAAATTACCAGAGGCAATAACCTATTCGATTCATGCGGCTTCCTTAAATACTGTCGAATCCGGTATTATTTTTACGAAACATTGGTCAATCGAAAATATTCTTACATTTCCACAGGGTATTTCACTGCCGGATGGAGAGGCTTCAACGAAGGACGGTATATATTTTCTGGCGGAATTACCATTTATTGAAACAAATTGTTCCGATGCCAGTTTTGAACTCACCGATTCCAGGCACCTGGTTGTCCAATGCGATATGCAAAATCTGTCGTTGAATGCCGAAAACAATAAACAGGAAATTTCGAATCCGGATATTAAAATGATTTTGTATACAGAACGATTAGGACTGGATCCTGATTCTTTTCAGGCGGATCAGCCAACTATAATCCGCAGCGATGTCCGTTTCCTGGAAACATCCTTTTTCGATGTAGAAACAGTGAGCTCAGTTTTTCAGGAAACTGAGATTCCAGAGCCCGCTCCAGATTTCCAGATCACGAAAAGTGCCAGCCTTTACGATAGTCAAAAAGAACCTTATTCACCGGATGTTCAAACAGTCGTTCTGCATGATTTCATTCGATATGATATCGTTGTGGAAAACAAGGGCGCCATAGCCGGTACGGTGGATGTGGTTGATTCAATCCCGTTTTATACCGTTTTTTCAAAATTTGAAGAAGGAGATTCAATTGGCAAACTGCTGACGGATGGTGATCAATCCCTCAATGTAGTCTGGTCTGATCAGACGTTTGCTGCAGGAGAAATCCGACATTTTATTTTCTATGTTCAAGTAACACAACAGGGATCGAATCTCGCGCAGGTTGATAATTTCGCTTATGTGATAACCGATTCCGATGAGAAATTACGATCGAATACTGTTTCGCATAAATTTGCCCAGGTTGAACCCGATATCCGTCTCAATAAAAAAGCAATCGATCAAGAGGGGAAAGAGATTTCATCGATCCATGAAAGTCAAATTCCCTCGCTCTTTTCTTATCAGATCGAAATCCATAATTTCGGAGTTGAGGATGCCGTCAACCGGAAAGTGGCTGATCCACTTCCGGATTGTTTCGATTTCGTCAGTGCAGATAAAGCTTATTGGATGAATTTGAATGGAGAGAAGGTTTTCATTGGGAGTGATCCTGTTTATGATTCTTTGACTCATACAGTAATTTGGGAAAACCTGAATATCCCAGGATCTCGTTCTGGCACAAATATTGTCAATCTGATAGTGCAGGTTCACTTGAAAAATGACGATTTTTTGCAGGATGGTTCGGTCGTAAATAATGAAGCAATCATTTATGACGATACGAATGAAGAGGACAGAACCACATCCGAGGTCATTTACAAAGTTAATCCAATTGGTTTCGAAAATCAGGACGGTCAGAATCCTGGAAACCAGAATCAAAAATTATCACTTTCTCTTCAAAAAAGCGTTTTAGCGATTGGCACGATTAATGAAGAAAATCAGCAATTGGAAAACTTTAAAAGCAGCTTGTTTCAATATCAATCCGGTGTTGACGACGGTATCCTCTTCGATGTTTTCCTGTGGAATGACACAGAAAGCACGAAGCTTCTTCCCGTTGATCTGCTGATTGATTGGCTGCCGGAAGGTTTCCAATACCGAGGGATCACACGGGTAACAGATTCAAAAATTGGCGCTGATTCCGTTACAACCAATGCGGAGTCGGAACCGAATTATCCGGTACAATCTGAGAAAGCTTTTTCCCGAATCTCAGCGGTCATCCATGCCGATTATCGTGTTGAAGAAAGAGCGATCTTGTTTTCTGTACAAGGTTTATCTGGCGAAAAGGTATTCCTGGAACCTGGGCAATGTATTGAATTTGGAATCATTTGCCAGATTGAAAAGGAACAGGCGAATAATCTGTCATCTCAAAACCATATTGCCTTCGGGTTCAATCCGACTCAAGATGGTTCTTTATTTCCAGAAATTTCAGATCAGGCTGTATTTATAATTACAAGAGATTCATTGCCTTCCAACATCAGTGAAAATGCTAAAAAATTATCTATCGCAGAATCAAGCCTTTATGCTGAAGTCTCAGGAAATTCCGATCTGATCTGGTATGAAACTTCCGTTTCGGTCGCGCCGGCTATGATTCTGCCCGGTGTGAAAAAAGAAGCGATCATGCAGCGACATGGTGGCAGCGCAGCCTCTTTCGTGGAAGAAACAGAAATTGGCAATGATCGTCAGATTGAAGCACAGGCTGATGTGCAGTGGAAAATTACAATATCCAATTTTGCAACACATCAGAATTTAATGAATCTGCCGATTGAAAATTATGTTGTCAAGGATATTATCCCGGTTCCATATTCAATTCCAACCGTTTCAGAAAATTACCCCGGCGGATTCATCCCTATATTTTCTCTTTTTGATTCATCCGGATCCTTAGTCAAATCGATTATCATCCCGGAGTCAGCTCAAACGGTTACGTATCGTACCGTTGTTGAAGAGGCCGGCAGTGAAACTTTATCACTTCAAGTTCCTACGATCCAATGGATGCTGAATGGTGATGATTACGAAATTCCTGATGGATATTATGCGGAAATCTCTTTTTGGACAATCTATCATAGCCCTGTTCAGGAAACTGGCAGTTTTACAAATACCGTTGAAATTACTTTTTCACAGGAATTCAATAAAAATCATGTAAACATTGGGACCGTTCTTGCGGATGGGAAGACAATTTCTGCCTTTGACACAGTCTTTTTCCGGGGCGCTTATCAGTCTTTTTCGTACATGATGGTGACAGACCTTTCTGAAATGAATTCAGGCAGCGGGTATGGGTATGACGCCGAGCATAATGCGATTGAGACAAAAGGACCGGGCGCTCCTATTGAATATACGATGAATATTTCGAACAGCAGTTCGAGAGAATTCAAAAATCTGGTTGTGATCAATAAATTACCGGCGGCTGGAGATTTCGGCAACATCAATCTGCAAAGCCGTCGCGGCAGCGACTTCTCAGTCCTGATGGATGTAACAAATCCAGTTACGGTTTCGGTAATTGATGCTGTTGACACAGGTTCAAAACCGATTGTGACGATTGATCCGTCTCATTTCCGTGTTGAATTTACAGCAAACACTGCGTTTACCAAATCGGAGTGGAGCGGACAAGACAGCCACAATTTCCATGCCGATTACGATCCAAACCGCGATACCGGTTTTCGTATTGTATTTGACGAGAGTGTAAGATTACAAGAACGGCAAAGCCTGATGATTCAATATCATGCAATCATTGGGGATGATGCCCGGTCAGGAGAAACAGCCTGGAATACATTCGGTTATGCTTATCAGGAAATTTCCGATCAAATTGTGTACGTTCCGGAACCGACAAAGGTGGGCGTCCGAATCAGCCAGCAGGCTGCTGTTTCATATGGCAGAATTCGAATAGAGAAGACTGATCAAAATGGTTCTGCATTGGCTGGCGCCAGTTTTACAATCTATTCTGATTTTCGGTTAGCGAATCCTATGGAGACAATCACTACAGATCCTGATGGATTTGCCTTATCGAATTTATTGCCGTTGGGAACATATTGGGTGCGGGAAACCGCAGCGCCCAATGGATACATTGGGTCAAATCGGATTTGGACTGTGGAATTGTCTATGCCAGATCAAACGGTGCTTGTCAATGGACGACCGATCCATAATTATCCCATTCAGCCTACACAGCCGCAGCCGATTACAACGCCACCCAATCTGCCTACACCAACCTCAGGATTTGATATTCCATTTCTTCCGGAAACAGGATTCCCCGCAAACCGAAAAGCGCCATTAAGTGAGCAACCTGCAGGTCTCCTTTATAAAACAACCGGATTTACACTGGAAATTCCGATTCTTAACGTAACAACCGATATCGTATCAATTCCGATAAATGAAGGAAAATGGGAAGTCAAATGGCTGGGAAATCAAGCAGGTTTGTTCAACGGAAGTGAGATTCGAGAAAATGAGCCGATTTATATTGCAGCTCATAATCATCTAAATACGGCTGAAATCGGACCTTTCCTGTTGATCAAAGATTTGAAGGAGAATGATCGAATTTTTATTACCGATCGTGAGGGAATTATGCGGCAATATTCGGTTTTTGAAAACTTGCTGGTTGAACCTGATGCATTTTCCAAAGTTAAAGAAGTTGCTGAATCCTGTAAAGGATCTTTAATCCTGGTTACATGTGAACAGGAAATGGAATCAGGCGGGTATGCATATCGCAGAGTTGTATTTGCACAGCCAGTCGGATAAACAACTTCCGTTTCTTTCTCAGCGATACAACATATAGTCTTGATCATCAGTTATCAGGATGTGTTGTTATACGAAGTATAAAAAAAGCAACTTATATTATTATTTTGTCTCTTTAAAACAACAATTCGAAATATGAAAAAATCGATATTTCGAATTGCTGCTTTTATTAAATCTGTCGATTTTTGATCTGTTAAATCTTCCGAGCAACCTCATCTTTGCATAATGCGACAAATTCATTGATCTTCATGGGACCTGGATTCTCACCGGATCGTTTTCGAAGAGCCACTTCACCGTTCTCCATCTCCTTATCACCAATCACTAACATGTAAGGAACTTTTTGCTTTTGAGCGTCCCGAATTTTTGCGTTCATCCTGTCTGATCGGGAATCGACATGCACTCGGATTCCTTCCCGTTTCAGTTGTGCAGCGACTTCGTTTGCATAATCGACGTGTCGATCTGCGATCGGGATCAATTCAGCCTGAATTGGCGCCAGCCAGCTCGGGAATGCACCACCGTAATGTTCAATCAGAACACCGAAGAATCGTTCCAGACTGCCCAGTAACGCACGGTGAATCATATACGGGCGGTTTGGTTGTCCATCTTCACCGATGTAATTAATGTCAAAACGTTCCGGTTCATTGAAATCAAATTGAATCGTTGAAAGCTGCCATTCGCGGCCGATTGCATCATTCACTTTAAAATCAATCTTCGGACCATAGAAGGCGCCGCCACCTGCATCTACTTCATACGGCAGATTGTGGCGTTTCAAGGAGGCTTCCAAGGCTGCTTCCGCGGCTGCCCAGCGCTCGGGATCGCCCACTGATTTTTCTGGTTTTGTGCTCAGGTATGCCTGAATCTGCTGGAATCCAAATGAGTGAAGCATGTGGAGTGAAAATTCAACCGTAAAATCAATTTCTCCCGGCATTTGGTCCGGTCTGCAAAAATGATGGGCATCATCCTGTGTGAAACCGCGCACGCGTGTTAATCCGTGCAGGACTCCGCTGCGTTCATACCGATAAACCGTACCTTCTTCCGCATAGCGAATTGGCAGATCCCTGTAGGATCGAGTATTGCTCTTATATATATAAAGATGGAATGGGCAGTTCATCGGTTTAATGTAATATTTCGTCCCTTCAATATCAATCGGGGAATACATATTTTCATTGTAGAACCCTAAATGTCCTGATGTCTCCCATAATTGTGATTTCCCGATATGAGGTGTAAAAACGAAATCGTAACCCCATTTTTCATGTTCCTCACTCCAAAAGTTTTCGATCAATTTGCGAATTTTTGCTCCTTTGGGATGCCAAAGGATCAGCCCTTGTCCGACTTCTTCGCTGATACTGAACAGATCCAGTTCTTTCCCGAGCTTTCTGTGATCGCGTTTCTTGGCTTCCTCAAGTTTCCACAGATATTCTTTTAATTCTTCCGGTTTTTCAAAGGCTGTTCCATAGATTCGCTGCAGCATCGGGCGTTTTTCGTCTCCGCGCCAGTATGCGCCGGACACGTTCATTAATTTGATCGCCTTCGGATTAATTTCACCAGTATTGGCAACGTGAGGACCACGGCAGAGATCCACAAAATTGTTCTGATAATAAAGACTGATTTCCGGCTTTTCGTCAGTTGGATTGCCATCCTCGTCCAGTCCGCCTTTTTCCAGCCCTTCGATTAATTCCAGTTTGTAAGGCTGGTCTGCAAAAACGCTTTTAGCTTCTGCTGCTGTTACGGCTTTACGGGTGAAATCGAATTTTCCTTTAATGATTTCTTTCATCCGATTTTCAATTTCATCCAGGTCCTCCGGTGTAAGGGTTCTTGGAAGATCAAAATCGTAATAAAAGCCATCAGCAATTGCCGGGCCAATCGCAACTTTTCCATTGGGAAATTTTTCCAGGACGGCTTCAGCCATGACATGAGCGGCGGAATGCCGGATCTTGTAAAGCTCAGAAGCCTCGTACTCTGCATTATGTTTTGCTGCCATCATTCCTCCAAATAAAAATAGCCTCGCTCCATGTTACTGGGGCGAGGCTTAAAATATCTCGTGGTTCCACCCAGATTGATAACTCAAAAAATGAGATATCCACTCTGCAGATCGATATCGGGATGCTTGTCCGGCGCCTTATTGTTTCGGCTGCAGCTCACGGGTGGTTTTCATCAGATTTTCGGTCGGATTCTCACTACTTCATCCAGCTCTCTGTGCGAAATTTCCTGACGCTTTGTCCCGATCATCGCTTATTGGTTTTGATTATACTTGATTCGATAAAAAATTCAAGGTTGTAACATCTTCTGCAGTAATTCGAAATTTGGATAAAATTTTGATTAAAGAACGATAATGAATTCTCTTTCTATTTCGAATTACTGCATCTTTTCCAGCATTCTTTCTCTTGTATTGAATGGCTGGTTTATTTTTTTATGATTTCGAACCCCAATCTTTGGCCGCTAAATATCCAGATTGCGGACTTCATGTGCATGTGTCTGAATGAATCGGGTTCGGGGCGGAACTTCCTGACCCATGAGCATATCAAATGTTTTTGATGCAGTAGCTGAGTCTTCAACCGTTACCTGAAGCAGTGTGCGGAATTCCGGATTCATGGTTGTATCCCAGAGCTGTTCCGCATTCATTTCGCCCAGACCTTTGTAACGTTGGATCGCTGCTTTTTCTGCACCGGCGCCAAGTTTTTTCAGTAGCGCGTCCCTTTCGTCATCTGAATAAGCATATTGAACATTCGAGCGGTATGCGATTCGATAGAGGGGCGGTTGTGCAATAAAAACATGCCCTTCTTCAATCAATGCCGGCATATAGCGGAAGAAAAAAGTTAAGAGGAGCGTCCGAATATGAGCACCATCGACATCAGCATCGGTCATGATAATAATTCTGCCATAACGGAGACCTTTAATATTGAAATTTTCTCCAATACCGCAGCCGATCGCGGACACCATGGCTTTAATTTCATTGTTCGCCAGCATTTTATCTAAACGAGCACGTTCTGTGTTCAGAATTTTTCCTCGCAGAGGTAAAATCGCCTGGAAGCTGCGATCACGGCCTTGTTTTGCGGAACCGCCTGCGGAATCACCTTCAACGATGTACATTTCTGTCTTTTCAGGATTCCGTCCAGAGCAATCTGCAAGTTTTCCCGGCAGTGTCATGCTTTCCAAAGCAGATTTTCGGATGACTAAATCGCGGGCTTTTTTCGCTGCATCTCTTGCTCGGGAGGATGTCAGACACTTGCTGACAATCGCTTTCCCGGCTGCGGGATTGTTTTCCAGAAAATCCTTAAAACTTTCTCCAACGACCTGCTGAACGTATGTTGCTACTTCTGTGTTCATCAGTTTGACTTTCGTCTGACTTTCGAATTGTGGATCCGGATGCTTTACACTCACCACAGCCGTCAAACCTTCTCTGGTGTCATCACCGGAAAAATTCGGATCAGATTCTTTCAGCAGATTGGCGCTGCGAGCATAATCATTAATCACTCTTGTGATCGCAGTTCGAAGACCAGTCATATGGGATCCGCCGTCAATGGTATTGATCGTATTTGCAAAGGAATAAACGGTCTCGTTATAAACGTCAGTGTATTGAAGAGCGAATTCAATTCCGATGTTCTCGATTTCCTTATCAGCGTGAACAATCGCATGCAACGGTTCTTTGTCTTTATTCAAATAATGAACAAAGGAGGTGATCCCGCCTTGAAAGTAAAACGTCATTTCTTTGTTTGTCCGCTCATCTAAAAGGTGAATCTTCGTCTTTTTCGTAACAAACGCCATTTCACGGAAACGGTTTACCAGTGTTTCATAGCGATAACCAGTCTCTTCTTTAAAGATACTTTGATCAAATCGAAAAGTAATTTCTGTGCCTGTTTTGTCTTCAGGACAATCACCGATGATTTGAACACGCGCTTCGGGTTTTCCACAACGGTAGCGTTGAAAATATACTTTCCCATCACGATAGACGCGTGCTTCCAGCCATTCTGACAGGGCGTTCACAGCCGATGATCCGACCCCATGCAGACCCCCCGATACTTTGTAAGAGGATGTGGATCCGCCGAATTTTCCGCCCGCATGAAGCGTTGTCAAAACAACTTCAAGCGCAGATATTTTCATCGTTGGATGGATATCTACTGGAATACCGCGTCCATTATCCAGAACGGTCACACTATGATCTTCATGCAGCGTAATATCGATTTGGGTACAAAAACCGGCTAATGCTTCGTCTACAGCATTGTCGACTACTTCATAAACCAGATGATGCAGTGCTTTTGAGTCAGTTCCTCCCACATACATACCCGGTCGTTTCCGTACTGCTTCCAGTCCATCAAGGACTTGTATGTTTGATGCGTCGTAGTGAGAAGATGCATTCGTATTTTCAGTCATTTTCGGAAAAATCCTTTTTTAATGATTTCTGCATTTTCGACCAGCCATTTCAAATTTTGCTGATAAAGTATAAAACTGGCGCAGATAAGAGCCGTTGAAATAAACGCGTGTCCAAAAATTCCAATGAGCAGCAGCCAGGAATCTGAGGATGGTATTGTCCAGATCAGGTTGAGCCCCTGAAAGAGAATTACGCATGCGATAATAAAGAAGCTCGTTGGGCCGGATAACCATCGGGACATACGCCAGCTTAGTTTTATTGCATCCATAAGCCTAAAGTCGCTTAAGAGGATCGCATGCGGTGTAAAGAATAAGGGGATGATAAGCCAAGCTAAACCCAAAAACAGAATCAACGAGATGACTTGTGCAACAGAAATTGAAATAAATGCTAATAATGTAAAAAGACATGAAACCGGCAGTAATAACACGAGCCCTGCCGCAAAAAGGGCAAGAAGCATTAACACAATATTCGATGCATTTTTTAGAAATTTTCGGAAGGTCAGTTTTCCGCGTGAATACGCACAGGTTTGTCCGATGATTGAATAATAAAAAATTCCTAAAACCAACCCGATGATTCCTAATATGATGACCAGAATTAATCCTGTGAAAAATGAGTTAATTTCAATGGTTCTCATTCCCGGGAGCGGACTCCCTGGTAAAATCATTCCACCAAACAAAGCCGGAATGCTGAAAGGAATCGATCCCAGCATGCTCGTCAGATTCAAATCCCGGATGAGCAATACCATGGAATCATACAGCGAGCCTATCTGCATACTCAGTTCCTGAGGTGCATTCTTATTGAGTTCGGTGAAGATTGCATCGATTTCATTATGGAAAAGCTCATAAATCCTGAGTCTTGGTCCTAGCCAGATTAGCAAATCTATCATGACCGGCAAGACCAGCAGATATAAGTTTTCAGCTGTTTTATTAAATCCTTCGCCTAACACTCTGGTTATGCTTGGAAAGCTTATTTTAATGAATTTTTCGTTTGTTGACATAACTCCTTAATTTTACCACAGGCGTTATTTCCTGAGTCTGAAGAGTGATCCCAAAGAAATTATACTTAATTTCGATAAAATAACTCATAAAATTTTCTGATTTCGTAGCAGGATACGTTTGTTCGAAACAAAAAATTAACATTTGAAAAAGGGAAGACAAATTGATGTTGTGTTGTTTTTGCGCTTAGCGCAAAAACAACACAACATCAAAAAGCATTTCTCATATTTCGAATTACTGATTCTGTCATTCATTTGTTCGATATAATACAAATTATGGAAAATCGGAAGATTCAGAATGAGATTACAACCCTGACGGGGATCTTATTAATGGTTTATGTGTTGACGATCTTTATTGATCGGAGCATTGTAATCTTCCCGATTCGAATATCTGGATTTTCTCTGGATATCAATTGGAAGATGATTGACATTGTTGCTCCGGCAGCAGGATTGTTGAGCAGCTTAGGCTTGTTGCAAATTATTCATGAAAGAGGCTCTTTCATGAATAAAGAGTTACTCGTTCATGGCATTATTCCTTTTACATCCGCTTTTTCTCTTGGTGTAGTGTTGAGAAATACAACTGTCGGATTTAGCTGGTGGATGATGTTGTTTTTTGGGGGATTATTATTATTTCTGGTTTTTACAGCAGAGACGATCATGGTTGATCCAAATGATTCTCGAAGAGTCATTGCAGAAATCGTTCTGACTGGATTGGCTTATTCAACTTTTTTGATTACTTCCATCGCTGTTCGCGTCAATTTGTCCCGCCTAATTCTTGAGCTTCCAGTCCTTGCATTGGTTGCATTTCTGATTGCGTTGCGTTTATTATTTCTTCGAATTTCCGGAGTGAAACAGGAAAAATGGGCTATCTGGGTCGCAATTTTCGTGATCCAAACTGCAACTGCATTCCATTACTGGCCAATAAATTCCTTATCCTATAGCGTTTTGATGTTTCTTTGTTTCTATGTGCTGGTTAATAGTATGATTCTGGTGTCAAGAGGTTATTCAAATTCGGAAATAAAAAAGAAGCAAATCATCCCGCTGGTTATATTGTTCCTCTTATGGATTTTAACTGAAACCGTAAATTAACCAGTAAATTCGATTTTTGGAAAAAAATGTGTTGATGATTTGCGCGAAGCACAAAAACATCAACACAATAATACGTTTCTTCTCACTTCTCCATAAGCATTTACAAAATTTGAATTGTTGAAATGCTCTCTGCCGGTTTGTTAAAAAAGGAAGCCGGCTTAAAAATTACCGGCTTCTTTCTTAGAATTCATCATCTTCGTCAAAGTCTTCGTCTTCATCATAGAAATCATCCGGTTCTTCGTGATCAAGATCGTTATCCGGAGTATATTCTTCATCAAAGTTCAGATCATCGAAATCATCTTCCAGCGGTTCTTCTTCATATTCATCATCGGATTTCGGCAGTCCTTCTTCGGAAGCGACTTGTTTAAACATCCATACTAAGTTTCGCTTATGTAGCTGTTCTGCGAGACCTGCAAGATAAACTCTGCTTTTCCCGCAGGATTCGATGGTGATATTGTTCAAGAATTCTGCCGGATTCCTTTTTTTGATTGCTTTTTGAGCTACTTCATGCAGATTTTCAATATAGTTCACGTTTTCCTGTATTGCATCATCTATTTCACCTCGCAAGATGATGTCGCCATGTCCCTGGATGATATTTTCAAGTCCCATGGAACCAATCTTTTTCATAAATGCAAGCGTGTCTTTATAACGACCATCTGTCAACTGCGGTACTGGTAAAAACGCATCTCCTGCAAAAAGGACACGATCTTCCTCAACAAATACTGAAATACCATCTTCTGTGTGGCCAGGGGTTAAGAAGATAATCAAATTCTTTTTTCCGACTTTCAGCGTCAATTCTCCATAGGAAAAAGTCAGATGGGGAAGGATGATTTTAGAATTCTGAAATGCCGGATTCTGTTTTTTTGTAGATTCAAGTTCTTCAATTCCCTGATTTCGCATGAATTCCGCACATTTTGTGTGGGCAATAATCGTAGCGCCAGGGAAAAAGCAATTTCCCCAGGTATGATCAGAATGGGAATGTGTGTTAATCAAATATCGGACAGGTAAGCCGATTTCTTCTGTAATGAACTTTTGTATTGCCTGAGATTCTTCGGGAACAGCCAGTGTATCAACAACGATTGCCCATTGGGGACCCACAATGACTCCGGCTGTAACTTGCGCATAAACATCACTTTGAAACCAGTAAATATTTTCAGAGACTCGCTCTCGCTGCATAACTCTTTAGATCCTCTCGTCAAAGAACGCAATCGCCATAAAAGTATATAAAAATACTTGAATATAGAATAGCATAATCAAAATAAAAAGTCAAAATCCGTAAAAAAAATCTTCGAAAAACTGGCATAATCTCAGCATAAAAATTCAATATTTCGAAAATTCTTTTTGCATAATTGTCCAGTAAAACAAACGCAAAAAAGTTTACCATTTATTTTAGGAAAAATCGTAAATTTACAATTATCTGATGATTCGGAAATTCGATTAATTGATAGATTCCTTCGGATACTTTATTTCTTTTTTTTGGGAATCCTAACGGAATTGGATGGTATTCGATATTTAGGAAAAAGTTCAAATAAAAAAACATCCTGATGAGGGATGTTTTTTGCACCTCCAAAGAGATTCGAACTCTTGTTTTAACCTTGAAAGGGTTGTGTCCTAGTCCCCTAGACGATGGAGGCTCTTTATTGTTTAACGGAGAGAATTTTAGCAGGATAATTCTGTTCCGTCAAGGTAATTATGATTAAGTCAATAATACGAAATAAAACCGTGAATTGACAAAGTAAATGCAACTTGGGAAGATGAAAAAGGGAAATCCAGGTTGCACTAAGTCTGACAAAGAGAAGGTTGCATTTACTTTGTTAACTCATTTTGTTTGAATCGTGTGAACTGAACTCCTGAAATTGCTGAAGCTCTCATTTTTCATTGCGAGCGGCTTGTTGTACTTGATGGATAATCAGCATAAATTCAGCTTTCATCGGACCAATTTTCTGAATCAGCTCATCACATGCCCCTGTCAATATCCATTCGTTAGGCAGCGTCAGGTTGAGGGTCAGCGTGATCCGCTGATTTTTCCCGAACACTTTGCTGATATCAGAAAGCAGATTGGTTAATCGGTATGGCGTATCCATGAGAATAATCGGCATGCGCATTTGCTTATAATTTTTCAATTGCCGCAGGCGCTCCTCTGGATCACGGGGAAGGAATCCTCCAAAAACAAAATTTTTCATATGCAGGGGAGTTACAGAAATTGCGGTAGTTAAAGCTGAAACACCGGGAATCGGAATGATTGTAAAACCGGCATCGATAACTGCCTCGATCAGCAAATGACCCGGATCAGAAAAGAGCGGAGTCCCGCAATCCGAAACTAACGCCAGATTTTGCCCTTGAGCCAGACGGATCAGTATGTTTTCGATCTGACCAGATTCATTATGCTCGTTCAGAGCGATAATTTCTTTTTCTTCAATCCCGTTTTTCTTGAGTAATTTGCTTCCGTTGCGAAATTCTTCGCAGATCAGCGCATCCACTGTTTTCAGCGTTTTAATGGCACGGAGTGTAATATCATCGGGATTTCCAATGGGCGTGGAAACAATATAGAGTGCATTTTTCGTATTCATGATGTAATTCTATCATTTTCATGTTCATATAATTGTCTGAATCAGCAACTCAAAATAGAGACATGCTTATCGAATTGATAGAAGATATAAGTCATTGTTATGTTTATACGTAAAGCGCAAAAACACCACTGCAACACAAATTCTTTTTACAATTTGAATCGTTAATCTTGTTCAAGGCGGATGATAAAATAATGGAATGAAAGCATCCTCATTAACAAAAACTGCATTATTGCTCTTCTTCTGTTTTGGTATTGATAAGATTACTGCGATTATCCGGCAGTTAATTATTGCCAGACAGTTTGGTTTGTCATCTGAATTGGACGTCTTCAATATTGCGAATAATCTTCCCGATATGCTTTTTATCCTCATCAGTGGCGGAGCGATGTCCCTGGTATTGATTCCTGTCATGACGGAAGTCATCATCAAAGATGGAAGAATGGCAGCTTGGCGGTTATTCTCATCTGTGGCAAATCTGGCTTTCCTTTGTTCCCTTTTTTTTGCAGTAATTATTGCGATCCTGGCAGAACCTATTGTGGCATCAGAAATTGGTATTGCCCCGGGATTCAGTGCAGAACAGAAAAGGACTGTGGCTGAATTGATGCGCATGAATCTGATTGCCACCATGATTTTTTCGATCAGCGGATTAATCATGGGCGGATTGCAAGCGAATAAACATTTTTTAATGCCGGCGCTCGCGCCCATTCTATATAATATAGGACAAATTTTTGGCGCATTGATACTGGCACCATCGAAACCCTATTGGATCGGGAGTTTTCGCTTGCCTTGTTTAGGAATGGGCGTACACGGACTGGCAACCGGCGTAATTTTAGGCGCTTTACTGCACCTCCTGATTCAGATTCCAGCGCTGATTCGATTCCAATTTCGCTGGTCTCCGGTGATTGCTTTTCATGACGAATCCGTCCGAAAACTTTTACGAATCATGGGACCGAGAATTCTATCGGTTTTTTTTGTCCAACTTATTTTTATTGTGCGGGATAATCTTGCTTCGCGTCTTTCCACTGGTGCTGTTACAGCGCTCAGTTATGGGTATATGTTCCAACAGCTTCCCGAGACATTGATTGGTACTGTTCTCGGTACGGCAATCCTTCCGACACTGTCGGTTTTCATTTCAAAAGGCGAGAGAGCAAACTATGAAACGACAATTCAGAAGGCATGCCAATTATGTATCGGTTTATCCTTTGGCAGTGCGGTGATATTGGGAATCGGATTGCAACCGTTGATCCAATTCGCTTTTCATTTCGATACTGCACAGACTTCTTTACTTATGTGGACGCTGCGCGGTTTTCTTCTCGGTTTGGCGGGGCATTGTCTGCTGGAAACGGTGAATCGGGCTTTCTATGCCCAGCAGGAAGCGCTGCTGCCACTGATTGGAACATTTTTAAACCTTGTTCTTTATATTCTGATCGGATCGATGCTCTTTCGGCGCTTGGATGCTCCCGGAATCAGTCTGACGGATTCCATTGCATTTACGCTGCAATCAGTATTTCTTTTATGCTTGCTGAAAATGCCGCCCGAGACTCGGCTGCGTTGGGTACAAAGTCGAGGACGATTTTGGCGCTGGATCCAAGGAGAGCGTTCTGCTCATTCTATCCAAATGGCAGCAAAGGTGATTTTTGGAAATACGATTCTTCGATCCGGAATTGGGGCTTTATTCAGCGGATTTGTCTGTTATATGCTGATGAGCAGTCATATTGAGAATCTGAATATTCTGGTAAAATCAGTATTTGGAATGACGCTGGCGATCATTATTTATATTCCATTTATCTTACCGGAAATAAAAATACTACGTCACTTTTAGAACAAAGGATGATCAAAGAATACAGCGATTCGAAATATGAAAAAGATACTTGTTGCTTATTGGGCTTTGCGCAAAACATATAATTAAAAGAACAACAAATTCCTTTCTTTATTCGAATAGTCAATCCATATTTCAAATTGCTGTCAAGAAAACTGTTAGTCATTTTGGAGCAAATCATGAATCAAAATAATCCGAACAATCCGGGCGGTGAATTCAATCAGGGAAATCCAAGTCCGATGAATCCATACGGCGGATATCCTCAAGTACCGAATCAAAATTTTCCACAACAGCCTGGATTCCCTCCTGGACAGCCGCAAGGATTTCCTCCGATGGGGCAATCTCCTGCCGGAAAAAACCAGGCAAAAGGTCAAAAGAACACAGCGCCAAAAAAAATGAAACCACGAAAACCGAGCAACGCTGGATGGGTTTGGCTCGGTATATTGATTATGTTAGTGATGATCGTCGGAGGCGCAATTCTGGGCTACAATACGGCGATTCGGGAACGAAAATCTGCCTTTAATAAGATGTCGGTGCAAGCCGCATCCGAACAATATCAATTTGCTTTAACTGATATTATTAACGGAAAACTGGAAAATGCAAAAACCAGGCTGGAATATGTACTGAGCGTCGATCCGAATTATCCGGGTGCAACCGAAAAATATACGGAATTAGTCATCCAGTTATACCCGAAAGAGACTCCAACTCCATTTTATACAGCTACTCCTGCCCCATCCGCCACACCGGACACACGCGGTGAGGAAGAAATGTATAATACAATCACCGCCAATATGGCTGCTTCTGAATGGGAGACGGCAATCCGGAATATGGATGCTCTCAGAGATAAAAACCTTGAATACCGATCGATGGAGATTGACGGGCTGTATTATATTGCGCTACGCAATTGGGGCATCAATCTGATTAACCAGGGATACCTCGAATCGGGAATTTACAAAATCACATTAGCTGAAGCGTTTGGACCGATCGACAGCGTGGCGAACAATCAGCGTATCGCCGCCCGTAGTTATCTGGCCGGTGCAGGCTTCTGGGAGATCAACTGGGCGAAAGCGCTTGAATACTACAGTAATGCTTATCTGAATGCGCCGAATATGTACGACCAATCCTCCGGATATACTGCCCAGCAGCGTTATGCTGAAGCTTCTTTTGAATATGCTAATCAGTTGGTGGCATCCTCCGATTTTTGCGGTTCGATCACCTATTATGATCAGGGATATTCCATCGGTGCCAATGATGCGATTGCACCGACAGCAACCGCTGCTTATCTGGCTTGTTACCCCCCGGCTGCGACCAGTGCTCCTGATGTTCCTTCGGACATTGCTCCGACAATGCCGCTTGAGCTTTCAACGGAAACTCCGTTTGTCGAACCTACTCCGCTGGGTAAATAAGACTGATTTATTTATTGAGATAAGAAAAAAAAGGAGCTTTTCATGGCTCCTTTTTTTTATAAACTTTTATAAGAAATAAACTACAGTCGAGTTCCCATTAAATCATATTCCATGGCGTTATGAATCATGACCGGAACAATACTCCCGACCTCAGCGAATCCTTCAACCAGGACAACCCCGTCAATTTCCGGCGCATCCCGATAACTTCGGCCGACCATGAAACGATCGTCCTGCCTGCCTTCAATCAGGACATCCATCTTCTTTCCGATGAAAGAGCGATTGACCTTATGAGAAATTTCCTGCTGGTGGCGCATAAGCAAATCAACGCGTTGCGTTTTAATTTCTTCCGGAACGGTATCTCCATAGGCTGCACTGGAAGTACCTTCCTCCAGATAATAAGGAAAAACACCGACGCGATCAAATTTCATCTCAGTCAGAAAATCATAGAGCGACATAAACTCTTCGTCGGTTTCTTCGGGGAATCCGGCGATAAAGGTAGAGCGGATTGCGATTCCGGGGATTCGCTCCCGCATTTTGCAAATGGTTTCTCTGACCCAGCCCATATCATCCGGCCGGTGCATTCGTTTTAATACTGCCGGATGCGCATGCTGCAGCGGAATGTCCAAATATGGAAGAACAGTTGGATTGGAAGCCATCAGATCGATGAGCCGATCGGTAACAAATCCTGGAAACGCGTATAAAATTCTAAGCCAGTTGATTTCCGGAGCAGCCTGCAAGATTTTTTCAATTAATCCTGGCAGCGCATCCTTTTCTCCCCGATCCTGCCCATAAGCCGTAGTATCCTGTGCAATCAGAATCAATTCCCGCATGCCCATATTTTGAAGCAATTCGGCATCCTTCAAGATTTCCTCAACAGGGCGGCTTTTCCAATTGCCTTTAATTAATGGAATTGAACAAAAGGCACATCGACGGCTGCAGCCATCCGCGATCTTCAGATACGCGCTGGCACCATTAACAGCATACTGGCTAAAATTTTGCGCAATATTCTTCGTCATCATCGGACTTGGCGGGTTGACTCGTTTCTTCAGACTATCAATCAACGTCATAATATCTGTAATGTGGCGAGTGCCTAAAATACCATCCACTTTTGGACAGGATGACATGATCTGATCACTGAATCGTTCTGCCATACATCCTGCTGCAATCAAGTATTGTCCGCTCTTTTTAATGTCCGACAACTGCTGCAGCGTTTGAATTGCTTCGTCTCTGGCAGGCTTGATAAAACCGCATGTATTTACAATCAATACTTCAGCCTGTTTCGGATTGTCCGTGAAAGAATATCCGGCTTGAACTAACCTGACTCCCATTGAAGTAGAGTCGACTGTATTTTTTGCACATCCAAGTGAAACTAAATGAAAGGAGTTTTTCTTCATTGCGTCCTGTTATGGAATATAAGGTGTGATGGTGACGGTGGGTGTTTGGGTCGCCGGTTGGGACGTATAGGTTGGCTCAAATGTCGCTGTTGGAGTAGGACTGTTCAACGGAGTCGGTGTAACCGGAGGCAATCCGGCGGAAAACTGTAAAGTCAGATTTTCACCGATTTCACCCATGATACCCAATCGTTGCTGATTGTAGGTGATACTGATCGCGGCAGCATTGCCTGTAGTAATTTCAATGAGCTCACTGGCATCAAAGGGATAAGAATTACCGGGGAGCGTCCTACCTTTAAACACTTCTTTTCCGTCAGTTTTGACTTTTAAAAATGAGCACTGATTTGCATCAATGCGGACTTGAATTGCACCTGTCAGCAATTCTTCTCCTTCCGGTGTGGCGCCTGTTTCGACTTCTGCGGTTAGCGCCGCATTGATCATCGGTGTCTCACTGACTATCGGAGATGGGGTCATGATTTCGTTTTCCTCTTGTTTTAACTGTTCGATAAATTCGCTGCGAAAATCAGGTGTGTTGATAACATTTTTTGAACGATATTCGGAAATGGTTATTGCACTGTAGATAATAATCGCTGCCATTCCTGCCAATACGGTTAAGCCAACAAATAAATCCGGTGTGAGAAATTGTTTTAGCTTGCCGACCTTTTTTACAGGTTTTTGGTGCGGACCAGTTTTCCTTTCTTTGAAACCTGGCAGTGTTTCTTTCTTTTTTTCTGAAAGCTGCTGAATTGCTTCAGCGAAGCGGAGCATTATATCATCGACATTCAGATTTAAAAAAGAGGCGTAATTATGCAGCATTCCTCTTGCTTGCACTGATGAAGGAAGTTCCTCAAAACTGCCTTCTTCCATCTTTTTGAGATAGTAAGTTCTGACTAAAGTATGAAGTTCTGCATCATCAAAAGTCAGACGAAGGCTCTCTCTTCGGTTCCGAAGTTCTGATCCGATTTCCTTGAAAACAGCGTTTTCTGTTTTGGGTAATTCAGGTTCATCTCTGTTTTCTATTTCTGGCGGATTTAGATTTCCGGGCTTTTTTTCGGGTTTTCTGGGTTGTGTATGTTCAATTTCTGCGGGTATTGCATTTTGTTCTAACGGAAAGGGTGTGTCGGGATGATCCCATGCTTTCAGAATCGCATCGGTATCAAACCCGAGAAAATCGGAATACATTCTGACAAAACCGCGTCCCTGTACTGAAGATGGCAGAATTTCCGGTCTTCCGTTTTCTATTGCCTGAAGATAGGTGCTCCTTATATGAAGCTCTTCCGATACTTGCGTCAGGCTGATATTTTTTTCTTCACGTTTTTTCCTTAATTCTCTTCCAACGTAAATTGACATAATGGAGTAATTATAAATGAAAAAAGATCAGTCTTTTGTGACTGATCTTTTCAACAGTATCTAAAAAAGAGAGGAACTTGTTTTTAATATGTTTTAAAACCAGGAAGAATTTCCCTCTTTATTTGAATGGCCGATCTGAATTTCGACTCGCTGTTTTTCAAAGGTGCCTGTACCAATGGAAAAATTTATTTTTTTGGATATTTATGCTTCCGTTGTTTCTTCAACAACCGGTTTTTCACCTTCGCGATGCGTGATAACGGTGAAAGAAGGAATAACGTCAACGGTCAGACGGACGGAAACTTTATGTTCGCCTAAGGTTCGGATCGGTTGTGCGTCAATTTGACGTTTGTCAATTGTCGCGCCAATTTTCGCACTGATTGCGTCAGCAATCATCTGCGTGGTGATGGAACCATACAGTTTACCTGTCTCCCCAGCTTTGCATGGGAAAGCAATCCAAGAATTGCTGATTTTCTCAGATAAAGATTGCATTTCCGTATTTAACTGAGATCGGATCGAATCAGCTTGCTTCTTAATACTGTCGATTTGCTTAATTGCAGAAGGAGTTGCCAATACAGCAAATTTTTGAGGTATTAAATAATTACGTCCATAACCGTCTGCTACTTTTTTGATGTCACCAGCATGCCCAAGCTTGTAAACATCTTGTAATAATAAAACTTTCATTTTTTCAAGCCCTTTCAAGCAATTTAAATAGTATTTTGGCGAAGGGTACAACGCCAATGTTTTTTATTTTATCAGGAATTTCATAGGGGGTCAAATACTCTCGGCCTTCCCCATTTGAAATATGGATTTACTTTTCAAAGTACTGTTTTACTCATATTTCAAACAGGGATGGCTGATACGTGAAGTTACCGATCTGATCTTGTGATAATACATGAAACAAAAAACAACACAGCAATTCTTCCTTTTTATTCGAAAAACGGTTAAAAATCTGAATTGCTGATTCCTGAATTCGAAAATACACATATAATAAACGTATTGGATGATTTGGTGAGAATCAATTATAATGCGCATAGGCAAATAAAAAGACTTTTTTTAGACGATACTATCGATAAATGGATAGAAATCACCAAAAAAATTCATGAGCAGGCGATGCAAGAAACATCCAATAATTTTGAAGTGGTATTTATTTGAGGAGCTATGGATGAATTTAAAATCAACGATCTAACATCCGATTTGATTAATAAAATCGAAAAATTTAAAAGTGAACTCGAAGTTGAAGAAATTGGAATTGTTTTGGAAGTTGGTGATGGAATTGCCCGTGTCAGTGGATTAGCTACGGTTAAAAGTCAAGAACTCATTGAGTTTGAAAACGGTGCTATCGGGATTGCTTTTAACCTTGAAGCGGAAACAGTCGGAGCAATCGTTCTGGGTGATTATTTTTCAATCAAAGAAGGATCCATTGTCAGAAAATTAAATCGAATTGCCTCCATTCCTGTAGGTAATCTTTTTCTGGGACGCGTCATCAATCCTTTAGGGGAACCAATCGACGGGAAAGGACCCATTAAAAATTCTGGTTTCCGTCCGTTAGAAAGAATTGCACCGGATATTTATGAGCGATCGGATGTGGATACACCACTGCTAACAGGCATTAAAGCAATTGATTCAATGATTCCGATTGGCAGAGGTCAACGGGAATTGATTATCGGCGACCGCCAGACCGGAAAAACTGCTATTGCGATTGACACGATTATCAATCAGAAAGATAAGGATGTTTTCTGTATCTACGTGGCAATCGGTCAAAAAAAATCCACTGTCGCGCAAATCATTGCAAAACTTGAAGAAAAAAATGCGATGAAGCATACGATCGTGATCGTAGCGGGTGCAGATGAAAATGCTTCTCTGCAGTATATAGCTCCTTATGCCGGGTGCGCTATGGCAGAAGAATTTATGGAGACCGGGCGTGATGCATTGGTAATTTACGATGATCTTACCAAACATGCCTGGGCGTATCGTCAAATATCATTATTAATGCGGAGACCTCCCGGCAGAGAGGCATATCCTGGCGATCTCTTTTATCTTCATTCAAGACTGTTGGAACGGTCAGCGAAATTGGATCGCAAATATGTGCTGGTTCCATCTTCTTTTGAAAAGAGCAGGGCTTCAATCTCTGATGCAATTGACGGGATCGTCTATCAAGGGCCGATGGCAATCCATGATATCCGTGCTGCTTTGGAAACGCATCCGAATAAAGAGTCGATTAAGATCTGTCAAGTTGAGAAAACGGGAGGAAGCTCTACAGCACTTCCGATTATTGAAACGTTATTAGGTGATGTTTCTGCATATGTTCCAACGAATGTCATTTCAATCACTGATGGACAAATATACCTGGAAAGCGGATTATTTAATGCTGGAATTCGGCCGGCAGTCAATGTCGGAATATCTGTCTCACGCGTCGGCGGAGCTGCACAGTCAAAAGCGATGAAAAAAATTGCAGGCGGATTACGGCTGGATATGGCTGCCTATCATGAGATTGCTTCATTTGCACAATTTGGATCTGATTTGGATAAGTTAACCAAGAAACAACTGGAACGCGGGGAGATTTTACAAGAGTTGTTGAAACAGCCGCAATACGCTCCTTTTACTGCCGGTGATGAATTCTTATCCATCTACGCAGGGACACATGGCTTTTTGGATGGTATTCCTTCCAAGCGCGTCTCAGATTGGGAAAAGGCATTTTTAGAATTTATGAAAATCTATTATCCAAAAATAGGTGCGGAGATTGAACAAAAGGGAATCCTGACTGAAGAAAATGAAGCTTCCTTGCAGAAAGCGATCCAGCATTTTCAATCGACCTGGGAATAACGGAGAATTATGCCATCAATTCGTGAAATGCATGGGCATATAAAGAGCATTGAGAGTATCGGACAGTTGACGCGGGCGCTGCAAGCTGTCAGCGCCAGCCAGGTGCGTCAGGCGACACAGATTGCCGATAATTCGCTCCCTTATTCGGATCTGGCATGGCAGGTCTTGATTGACCTGTATCATGAGGATGAATTCTATCAACGTGCACGAGCTTTTCTGGAGCCTAAGGAAATTAATTCTGCATTAATTGTCTTTATCAGTGCTGATCGCGGTCTGGCGGGCAGTTTTCCGATGAATGTATTTCGAGAGGCTTATAACCTGGAAAAACGCCTGAATGTGCCCGTAAAATACATTACTGTCGGTAAAAAGGGCAGAGAGATGCTGATGCGGCGCAAGAAAAATATTATTGCTGATTTCAGTGATCTTTCATCGGCGACCAGTTTCCATGATGTGAAAGCGTTGTCCAGGATCATCGTGGATGAATTTAACAGTGAAAATTTTGAATGGGTATACCTGGTTTATACGGAATATACCAATATTGCGCACTTTGGTCCGAAGACGAAATTGCTGGTTCCGCTTTTCCAAAGTTATCGGGAATTTATGGAGACAACACAACAGCAGTACAAGCGGAAGACGGGCTGCATTTTTGAAGGTGATCCTGAACTGATTATGAATTCCATGGTTTCAAGAATTATTCGGATGGTATTGTTTCATGCGGTGATCTCTTCGAAAGCAAGTGAACATACTGCCCGAATGCTTGCCATGAACAAAGCGACAGAGAACTCCGAAGAGATTTTAGCCGATTTACTTTTACAGTATAACAAAATGAGACAACAAACGATTACAAATGATATTTTAGATATCGTCAGCGGTTCAGAAGGTCAGAATCGTGATATGGAAGAAAATCGAAAAAATAACGAGAGGTATTCATGAAACAAGCGTCCGGGAAAATCATTCAGATCATTGGCAGTGTAGTGGATGTTCAGTTTCCAGAAAATGATCTTCCTGATATTTTTGAAGCATTAGAAATCGAAATTTCTGATACGAATCATCTGGTTCTGGAAGTACAAAAATTAATGGAGAAGAACACGGTTCGTTGTGTTTCGATGGGGTCTACAGATGGAATGATGCGGGGCATGGATGTGATTCGGACACGATTTCCGATTATGGTACCGGTAGGTGAATCTGCACTTGGCCGCGTAATGAATGTACTCGGGAAGCCCATTGATGGCAAAGGGGAAATTCTGTCTGAAGAGTATTATCCATTGCATCATGCCGGCCCGGATTTTAAACATCAGTCAACGAAAGTGGAATTACTTGAGACGGGGATCAAGGTTATTGATTTAATTGCTCCGTTTACCAAGGGCGGAAAAACCGGAATATTTGGCGGCGCGGGTGTTGGAAAAACTGTTGTGATCATGGAATTGATTCGCGACATTGCCACAGTGCATCGTGGGCTATCGGTATTCGCTGGCGTGGGAGAACGAACGCGGGAAGGAACAGAATTATATCGGGAGATGACAGAATCTGGCGTCATGAAAGATACGGTCATGGTCTACGGCCAGATGAATGAACCCCCGGGTGTAAGACTTCGCGTAGCTTTGGCTGGATTATCGAATGCAGAATATTTCCGAAATAAAGGGATGAATGTTCTTCTCTTTATTGATAATATATTTCGCTTTTCGATGGCGGGTTCTGAAGTCTCCGCACTATTAGGGCGGATGCCTTCAGCTGTTGGTTATCAACCGACACTGGCGACAGAGATGGGAGAATTGCAGGAAAGAATTACGTCCACCAATACCGGATCGATTACATCGATGCAGGCAGTTTATGTTCCTGCTGACGATTATTCTGATCCGGCTCCAGTCACGACCTTTACCCATCTGGATGCATCGATCGCTTTGGAACGCAGCATTGCTGAAAAGGCGATTTATCCTGCTGTAGATCCTCTCAATTCAGCATCTCGTATTCTCGATCCGAACATCGTTGGACAGGAACATTATCAAACAGCTCGGGAAGTACAACGAGTCTTACAACGTTACAAAGATTTACAGGATATTATTGCAATTCTTGGAATCGACGAAATTTCTGAGGAGGATCGAATTATCGTCAGTCGTGCTCGGAAAGTGGAGCAATTCTTTTCTCAACCGATGTTTGTGGCAGAAAAATTTACTGGAATTCCCGGCGCTTATGTACCGATTGCAGACACGATTGATGGTTTTCAGCAGATACTGACTGGAAAACTGGATGATCTGCCTGAACAGGCATTTCATATGGTTGGTACGATTGAAGACGCAAAAGCAAAAGCCAGACTATTACAGTAAAATAGAAGGATCCTATGTCAATTCGCTGCAGAATAGTTTCACGTTATGGTATCGTGTATGATGGAAATGCAGATGCGGTCATGCTCCCAACCATTCATGGACAAGTTGGCATTCTTCCACATCATATTCGGATGTATACCAAAATGACAAACGGTATCATCACCGTAAAAGTAGGGGATCAGACGAAAGAATTTACTGCAACCGGCGGTTTCGTTCAGGTAACGACTGATGAAATACGAATTTTAGCGGACGCATCTGAAGTGGTGGATGAGATCGATCTCGAGCGCGCGGAAGCTGCCAGGAACCGTGCATTGGAAGCAATGAAGCAAGCTCCTACCAAAGAGTCTCCAGATTTTTTGAAAGCAATGATGTTATTCAGAAAGTCGAGCTTGAGGATCAAGGCTGCAAAAAGATTTAAACAGAAAAATCCGGTCGCTTTTTCCGATAAACGGAAATAGTTTACCGATCCGATGAATCATTGCAATTCGAAATACAGGAAGAATTGTTCGTTAAAGAATTTTTATACGAAGCATAAAATAAACTTCAACGAACTTTTCTCTTTTCTAAAAAAGCTTTTTCCTCATTTCGAATTATTGGATGAATAATAGTATGTATGATGTGAAAATTTTAGAGGACAGGATTTCCAGAAAAGTATGCCGCTTTTTTCAAGAGAGATAGGAATCGATTTAGGAACATTAAATCTGGTGATTGCCGAAGGACGTCAATTGCTGTTGCAGGAACCGACCATTGCAGCCATCATTGTTGAAGAGATGAAGATGGTGGAATGGGGTCAGGCAGCAAAAGACATGGTAGGCCGTGTTCCAGAATCAATCGAAGTTGTTCGTCCGTTGCGAAATGGTGTCATCGCAGAATATGAAATTACAGAGAATTTACTGCGTTTTTCTATTCAAAAAGTATGCGGATCGATGCTGGTTTTCAGACCACGAATCCTGATTACCATTCCATGCGGCATAACCAGTGTCGAACGCAGAGCGGTTCATGAAGTTGGTCTTGGTACGAACAGCCGAGACGTGATGTTAATGGAGCAGCCTTTGGCTGCGGCTATTGGTGTAGATTTACCGATATCAACACCCTCAGGAAATATGATCATCAGTCTGGGCGGGGGATTAACACAGGCTGCTGTATTGGCTATGAACGGTATCGTAACATCGGAAACTTCACAGACTGCCGGTTTGAAACTGGATGAAGCAATTCAACAGTATGTCAGAAAGAAATTCGGCGTCATTATTGGTCAACCTACTGCGGAACAAATTAAAATTCGAATCGGATCTGCTGTTCAGGTGGATCAGATTCAGACGATGGAAGTTCAGGGACAGGATCAGGTTTCCGGTCTGCCGAAACCGGTTGTGATCACCACGGATGATGTGATTGACGCATTGCAAGACTGCCTTTCTGAAATCTCCGGCACTGCGCGGAAAGTGCTTGAAAAGACACCTCCCGAATTGATTTCTGATATTATCGATCGCGGGGTAGCTTTATGCGGCGGGACTTCACTTTTAAGAGGCATCGATAAATACCTTACGAAAACGCTTGGGATTCCAGCTTATATGGTCGATGAGCCAACAATTTGCACTGCACTTGGAGCAGCAAAGGTTGTTTCCATGCGAGAAGTTTACAAAAGATCAATTTTACTGGGGTGATCCGGTAATTTGAAATTTCGAAAACCATCAAATAAAAAATATAAAATGTTGTTATGTTGTCTTTAAGCTCCACGCAAAAACAACATAACAACAAATAAATCTTTCCAAAATTCGAATTCCTTGGGATGATCAGTTTTGTTTTTATCAAAGACCGTATTACATTATAGAACCTGTTTTTCTCACATTCGTGTCCTGGAATCCCAAATTTGAGCTTAGAAAGGGGTTGTTGTTTTAAGTGAGAAAATCAGCTGTCTTCCTCGTAATAACAGATTACCATCCGACTCTTCACAGCGGTGAGAATCCTGTCATTGTTCTTACCCCGTGGGGCTTGGCAATCTCCCTGCTTCATAGTGTAAAGATTGCCATACGAAAAGAGATTGCTTCATCGGGCTTATGCCCTCCTCGCAATGGCAAATTATCCTTGTGTGTACTCACGAGTATCTCGATGTAGTGCCCGGAAACCTCCAAATTCGAATGTGAAAAGGACAATTTTCAACAAGTGAGTAACTCATGGGGAAACCAGTTTATTACTAATCAAAGACCGGATTACTTTATAGAGTAATCCGGTCTTTCTAATAATGGTAACTAAGTACGGAAATATTTGTTTCGAATTAGAGATAGTATGTCATATGTTGAAGAGAAACTAATGGATCAGAGTATTCGACTCTAATCTCCGGCGGCAGAGACAGAATTGCAGGGGCGTAGTTAAGAATTGCCTGAATTCCATCTGCAACCAATTCCTCAGCAATTTTTTGCGCATTCTCAGCAGGAACTGCAAGCATTGCAATTTTAATCTGGTTGTCTTTGATGATTTTCTTGATATCCTTGATATCTTCGACTGTGCATTTCTCAAATCTTTCGCCGATGACATCGGGGTTACAGTCGACTGCAGCTTTTACATGGAACCGATTTGCAGAAAACCCGGGATAATTTAGAATTGCACGGCCGATTTTTCCGACACCGACTAACAATATCCCCCAATCTTGATCGATATTCAGAATGTTCTGCAACCGTTCAATCAGGAAGTCAATGTTATAACCGGTACCTTGTTTGCCAAATTCGCCGAATTGCGAAAGATCTTTCCGGATCTGTGCAGCAGAAAAGCCAAGCAATTCACCCAGTTCTTTTGAATTTGTTGTCGTGTGATTTTCACGTAATATCTTCAGTGCGCGAAGATATCTTGGCAATCTGCCAACAATGACATCGGGAATTTGTGTTTTTATCATATTATTTCTATCTGCGTCTATTGCTTCTGTTTAGTATGCTTGCATAATATAGAACACTCATGATTGCCTGTATCGCTGCAGCGATATAAGTCAGGGCAGCGGCTTGTAATACTTCTGAAACGCCTTCCTGTTCATCCTGATACAGCAATCCGGTGTTTGAAATCCATTCTTTTGCGCGATTACTGGCATTGAATTCTACGGGCAACGTGATTACAGCGAAAACAGCAGTTAATCCAAAGATAAATAATCCGATATAGGCGATTACCAATCCAAAATGCCCTAATAATCCTGAAAAAATCATCCCGACCATAAAAAGTATGGGACCCAACATGCTGCCGATATTTACTACCGGAACAATATTTGTTCTCAGACTCAGCCATTTATAACTGTCTGCGTGCTGGTAAGCGTGTCCGGATTCATGGCATGCAACACCAACCGCTGCAATGCTGTTGGAACTGTAGACACCTTCACTAAGCCGCAGAACCTGATTCATCGGGTCATAATGATCTGTCAATGTCCCAGCAACTCTTTCGATTGTGACATTGGATAGTCCGTGATAATCCAGCATCTTTCTTGCTGCTTCGGCGCCTGTTAATCCGGTTTTTGTTCTGATTTGTGAATATTTACTATAAGCATTTTTAACTTTGAATTGAGCCCAAAGAGAAAGAATTAATGGAATAATTGCATACAAAAAATAATTTGACGTGTACATTTTTTTTTATGCCTCCATTTCATAATTATACAGGAAATCATTTGAAAGAATAAAAAATATTTATTGAACAATTGAATTGACGAATCAGCAATTTGAATTAATAAGAGGATTAAGTGATGTTATTCTATTGTTGATCGAGGATAAAAGACCACATAATCGGAAGTCGCCAAAGCGGATGTAGCCTGCCTACAGATATTTTTCGATTGCATTTACTTTGTCAATTCACGCACTCACACTTCAACCATTCAATTGCTGGATGTTCCTTTACATATTTTATAATCTACGCTAAAATATGTCTGGCTTTCTATTGATGGAAGTCATTTTTTTGTATGGTTCAATGAGGTTTATCAAAATCAATGTTTGAAAATCTGACAGAACGACTGAACAAAGTATTCGCAGGATTAACTCGACGCGGAAAATTGAGCGCTGAGGATGTTGATGTTGCGATGCGTGAAGTCCGTATCGCATTATTAGAAGCGGATGTCCATTATTCAGTTGTGAAGAGTTTTGTTGCTAATGTCAAAGAACGGGCAGTAGGTGTAGAAGTTTCGGAAGCATTGAATCCCGGACAGCAGGTCATTAAGATTGTCCATGAGGAATTGATTAAGACCTTGGGACCTTCGGAACGATTAAATCTGACCGGCGAAAAACCGCGTGTGGTTATGTTTGTCGGCTTGCAAGGATCCGGAAAAACAACACAGACTGCGAAAGTAGCAAAATTTTTGCGCGGTCAGGGAGAAAGAATTTTACTGGTAGCGGCTGATCCCTATCGGCCTGCAGCGGTTAAGCAGCTTCAAACGTTGGGGCAGCGAATTGATGTAGAAGTTTTTTATCAGGAAGGAATCGCACCTCCGGAATTATGCAAACGAGCCTTTGTCTATGCTCAAAAAGGCGGTTTCAGTGTCATGATGATTGACACAGCCGGACGATCGCAATTAGACCAGGCATTGATGGATGAACTTGGAGCAATTCAAAAAATCGTTCATCCGGTTGAAATTTTGCTGGTCGTCGATTCCATGATCGGTCAGGAAGCGCTTCATGTAGCTGAAGGCTTCCGGGACACAGTGAAAATCACCGGGCTCATCCTTTCAAAAATGGATGGCGATTCCAGAGGCGGAGCAGCAATTTCCATTCGAAGTGTCACTGGAGTTCCGATAAAATTTCTGGGCACGGGAGAAGGAATTGATGCATTAGAATCTTATGATCCGTCACGATTATCCTCCCGAATTTTGGGAATGGGTGATATCATTGGATTAATTGAGCGAGCTGAAGCTGCGTTTGATGAAAAGAAATCGATGCAGCAAGCCGGCAAGATGCTTTCAGGTCATTTTTCGTTGGAAGATTTTGCAGATCAATTAAAACAAGTACGAAAAATGGGTCCGATGCGACAAATTTTGGAGATGCTTCCGGGCAATCTTGGAAAAGTTGCCAAACAAGTGGATCCAAATGAAGCTGAGAAAAGTCTAAAAATGACCGAAGCAATTTTAAGCTCTATGACTGCAAAAGAACGGCTGAACCCCGATCTTCTCAATGCAAGCCGGAAGCGGCGGATTGCTAGCGGCTCCGGGACTGAAGTACAGGATGTGAATAAACTTTTGAAACAATATCGTGATGCTCAAAAGATGATGAAAACACTGCAAAAAACAGGTGGAAGGGGTCTTTCCAATCTGTTCCGCTGATTTTAATATCTCTGATGAATTAAGACCCATACGCATCCTTCAGCGTAACCCTCATCAATAGAGAAAAGTCAGCGAATCAACTCAACATAAAGAAGGAACAGGAGAAAAATTAAAAATGGTTCGTATTCGCTTACGACGTAATGGACTGAAAAACCAAATAACCTATCGTATTATCGCAGCAGATAAGGAGAGCCCGCGGGATGGTCGTTTTCTTGAAATTCTGGGAAGCTACAATCCACGGACTGAACCTTTTACTTTTGATGTGAAAGAAGACAGAATTTTTGATTGGCTGAGCAAAGGTGCTCAACCCAGCGAATCTGTTGAAAAACTCTTCAAAAGCGTTGGTTTATTGGATCGATTCGAACGGTTCAAAAAGGGTGAATCCCTTGAAACACTGCTGGCTGAAGCAAAAACAAGTTATGAACAGCGGGCTGTAAATCCTCGTACTCATATCGCTGCTCATAAATAGTGATGCATCAAAAAGAAGGTGCTCCATTGCAAAAACATGTTTCCGGCAAAAGTGATTATGTAAAAGATCTTGTTGAATATATTGCACTTTCGCTGGTGGATGATCCGAGCAGTGTTCAGGTTTCACAGGAAAGAAATGGAAACCGGATCCGTTTGGAACTGCACGTTGCGAAAGAAGATATGGGCAGGATTATCGGAAAAGGTGGCCGGGTAGCAAATGCTATTCGCGTTCTTCTTCGCGTTACCTCTGCCAGAGATGGACGACAAGTCACGCTGGACGTGGTTGAGCCAAATTCATAGTCGAAGAAGATGTCTCCATCGATCGAATGTGATGTAAACAAACAGGATGATAATTCTGAAGGCTCGTCAGTTAAAGACGAGCCTTGTTTCATTTGTATCGGTAAGATTCATCGTACTCACGGAGTTCAGGGAGAGGTCGTTTTTCTTCCGATGACCGATTTTCCTGAAAGGATACGTCGTGGAAAAAAAGTTTTAATCGGCGAAGAACACATTCCTGCTGTCGTTAAATCCGTGCGTGAAAAGCCCCCTTTTTTACTGATTCGTTTTGACCAATATTCTGATGAAACTCAGATCGAGTGGGCAAAAAACAAGTTCGTTTATGTCTCCATCCATGACTTACCGAATTTACCTGATGGAGAGTATTATTTCCATCAGTTGATCGGTTTGGATGTAGTGTCTCCTGAAAATAATCACATTGGAATACTTCGCGACATTTTAGAAACGGGAGCGAATGATGTCTATGTTATCCAATGTGAAAACGGAAAAGAAGAGTTGGTTCCGGCAATTCCGCAATTTGTACAAGAAATCCTGATTGAAGAGAAGAAAATTGTTATAAAAATGCCTGAGTGGATATAGGAAGATTTTGGCAGAAGAGCTGCAATTTTGGGTCGCATTTAATCACGTCAATGGTATCGGAGCGGTCCGGTTTCGGCAATTGTTGCAAAAATTTGGAACACTGGAGAAAGCGTGGTCTGCATCATCTATTGAACTGCGATTGATTGGAATCCAGGAAAAGAGTATCCAATTTTTCGAAAAATTTCGTGATCAGACAGATCCCGAGAAACTTTTTCAGTCCATTATTGGTAAAGGAATTTCTGTTATTTCTTGGAATGATGAGAATTATCCATCGCTCCTGAAACAAATTTCTGCTCCTCCGCCAATCCTTTATTACAAAGGAATTTTGCCTGATCCTCAGGCAAAATATATCGCTGTGGTGGGTACACGGAGAATGACGAGTTATGGACGGGAAATGGCAAGAGAGATCAGCAGTTTCTTAGCAGCCCATCAAGTGGTGATCGTTTCCGGATTGGCACGCGGAATTGATGGTATCGCTCATCAAGCTGCACTGGATGTCGGAGGGTGTACTGTCGCTGTTTTGGGATGCGGAGTGGATAAAATCTATCCTCCTGAGCACCGCATCATGGCAGAAAAAATCACTGCTAACGGAGCAATTCTCAGTGATTATCCGCCTGGGACACCTCCGGACAGGATAAATTTTCCACCCAGAAACCGTATCATTTCCGGAATGGCAGGGGGTTGTATTATTGTTGAAGCCGGTGAAAAATCCGGATCACTTATTACAGCTCGGTTTGCCGCAGAACAAGGCAGAGAAGTTTTTGTTATACCGGGGAATTTTAACGCTCCTCAATCACAAGGTTCAAATCGGTTGATTCGCGATGGTGCAAGACCGCTCTGTGATAAGGAAGAATTACTGGAGTTTATTCAATCCTGGCATTGTTCAAATCCCGTTTCCATGATAAAACCAGTACAAATGTCATTTGAAGATCCACAGGAAAGAGAAATATTGTCACTTATCGAATTGGAGGCGCTCCATATTGATGAGATATCTCGAAAAACAGCTTTGCAGCCTGGAAGAATTGCTTCAATCATGATGATGCTGGAATTAAAAGGATTCGTAATCGAAGTCGCCCCGCAAACCTATCAAAAAAATCATTCGATATTTTAATAAACTCCTGCCGAGCATCTTGAATCTTGGTGAAAACGGACAACAATTCGGAATTGGGGAATGTTGTTTGAGAGAAGGGAGAAAATTCATTTTGTGTTGTATCCACGTAGAGAGGTATATACAAACAATATGAATGATTCTTTCCCATATTGCAAATTGATAGAAGAAAAATAAAGAATTCTCTCTATATTTTATCTATTGTTTTTTGTTCTGAAGATTTGCTGATACAATACTGAAAACTATCGAAAAGAGATATGGCAATGGATATTCAAGAAAAAAATGAATTTTTCGCTGTTATCATGGCAGGCGGGGGAGGAACACGGCTTTGGCCCTGGTCACGGAAAGAAAAACCGAAGCAAATGTTAAAGATTTTCGGTGAAAAAACCATGTTTGAATTAACATTGGACCGTCTGGAAGGCCTAATTGATGCTGATCATATTCTTGTTGTGACAACGAATGAACAGGCTGAAAAATTGAAAGAATTATCGGATAAGATTCCGCTGGAAAACTATCTGATTGAACCAATTCCACGCGGAACTGCTTCTGTGATCGGTCTGGCAGCTATCCATTTGGAAAAACGGACAAAAAATTCTGTTATGGCAGTATTAACAGCCGACCATATTATTCAGAATGTCCCATATTTTCAACAGTTGCTTCATTTTGGCTTCAATGCGGCTGAAGACGATTATTTGGTTACTTTGGGAATAAAACCGACCTTCCCTTCAACAGGTATGGGCTATATTGAGCAGGGAAATAAAATTCCGGCGAATTTCCCGCATGACCTTTTCGAAGTAAAACGTTTCACTGAAAAGCCGGATCAAAAAACGGCTGACTGTTTTTATGAGTCCGGGAAATATGCCTGGAATTCCGGTATGTTCTTATGGAAAACCAGCAGAGTATTGGAGGAAATATCACTTCACATACCGGATTTGTTTGGACAATTGACCAGGATCAGCCAAGCGATGGATTCAGGAACGTATGAAACTGCAATGAAAGAGGTATGGTCAACGATTCAGCCGGTTACGATTGATTACGGGATCATGGAAAAAGCAAAACGAGTTGTTGTCCTTCCCGCAAATTCGCTGGGATGGAGCGACATAGGTTCCTGGGATTCCATTTATGATGTGCTTCCTCAGGATTCAAACGGAAATATCACGATCAATTGCAGGTCTCATTATATAGATTCTGAGGGAACTTTAACCTGTTCTGATAATTCAGAAAAAATGATTGTTGCTGTCGGGTTGAAAAACGTTGTCATTGTTGAGACGGATCATGCTGTTCTGGTTTGTCCGAAAGAGAAAACTCAGACAGTCAGAGATATTGTCGCATTTCTAAAAGAAAATCATCTGGATAACTATTTGTAGGAGAACGCTTGGAAGCATATTGTCTGAAATGCAAACAAAAAAGAGAAATTGAAAAACCTTCCGCAGAATATACATCAAACGGAATTCCTGTAACAAAAGGCCTCTGCAGTGTGTGTGGTTCAAAACTGAGTTTATTGGGCTATTCAACCGCTCATGATGGAGTTCCTAAACCAGATTCTGCGACTGCATCAGTTCCACAGAAGGCGATCAGTAAAGATCCAAAAAAGAGAACGGCAGCAACCAGATCCGGCGGCAAAAAAAGTGTAAAAACTCAAAATACTACGACTTTGAAAGAAGAAAAACCTGTTAAATCAGGACTATCAGACCAGAAACTTGTCATTGTTGAATCTCCTGCTAAAGCGAAAACAGTGGGACGATTTTTAGGACGCGGATATGCTGTTAGAGCTTCTATCGGACATGTTCGCGATCTAAAAAAATCTACATTATCTGTTTCAGTGGAAAATAATTTTGAACCTGAATATCGCGTTCCCAATGAAAAAAGGCAGTTAGTTAAAGAATTAACTGAACTGGCAAAAAAGTCGAAAAAAATCTACCTTGCAACCGACCCTGATCGCGAAGGGGAGGCAATTGCCTGGCATCTGTTGGAATCAGCGGCGATTGATCCTGAACGGGTCGATCGTGTTGTTTTCCATGAAATAACTCAACCGGCAATTAAAGCGGCATTTGACAATCCAAGGTCCATTGATATGAACCTCGTTGATGCACAACAGGCAAGGAGAATTCTGGATCGTCTGGTTGGCTATAAATTGAGTCCGCTTCTTTGGGCAAAAGTACAAGGTCATCTTTCTGCAGGCCGCGTTCAATCTGTTGCAGTTCGTCTCATTGTTGATCGTGAACGTGAAATTGAGAATTTCAAACCGAAAGAATATTGGACGATTACTGTGGAGTTGCAGCCAGAAGGAGTGAAGGGCACCTTTTTCTCACGTCTGCAAAAAATCAACGGACAAGATCCTGAATTGGGTGATGAAAGTATTGTTCAGACACATCTTGAAAATCTGAAAAAAGCAGCTTTTTTTATACAGAGTATTAAAAAAGGTACGCGCCGAAGGAAGCCTTCCGCTCCATTTACGACATCTACACTGCAACAGGAAGCATCAAAGAGGCTCGGGTTTACTGCCAATCGAACAATGGCGCTTGCTCAACAGCTTTATGAGGGCGTAGATATCGGATCAGAAGGCAGCACCGGATTAATTACCTACATGCGAACCGATTCGACAAACATTTCAGAAATTGCTCAAAAAGATGCGCGCGCGTTTATTGTTAACCGCTTTGGTTCTTCTTTTGCCCCTGGCAAAATACCGCAATATAAGACGAAATCAAAGGGTGCGCAGGAAGCCCATGAAGCGATCCGACCGACGGATGTCAATCGGACTCCGGATCGGATGAAAGAATTTTTAGGAAGAGATCAATTCCGTTTGTATCAGCTGATCTGGCAGCGGTTTTTAGCTTCCCAAATGGAAGATGCGGTTTATGATACGATTTCGATCGATGTGGCTGCAAATTACCAAAATCAATACTTGTTCCGGTCTTCTGGTTCAAAACTCCAATTCCAGGGTTTTTTGGTGTTATATGAAGAAAGTCAGGATGAGGATTTTAAATTCGACGAAATGGAGAACACAAAATTTCCTGAAGGATTGTTTGAAGGACAACGGCAGAAATGTCTGCAGTATATTCCGGAACAGCACTTCACGCAGCCGCCTGCCCGATACACTGAAGCGACATTAGTGAAGACGCTGGAAGAGAATGGAATCGGGAGGCCATCCACTTATGCCTCCATTCTTTCGACTATTCAAACAAGAGGATATGTCAGCCGGGAATCAAAAAGATTATTTCCTACAGAAATTGGCATTATCGTCAATGATCTGCTGGTAAAGGGTTTTTCTTCCATTGTCGATGTGAAATTCACTTCTTTTTTGGAAGAAGAGTTGGACAAGGTTGCTGAAGGTGAGAAAGACTGGCGCAAGGTTGTCGGGGAATTTTATTCCGAGTTTGAACCGGCGCTGAACCAGGCAAATGCCGAGCTGCCAAAAACAAAACCGGAACCGGAAAAAGTCGGACGTCCCTGCCCGGAATGCGGACGTGATTTAATTATTCGTCAGGGACGGTTTGGTAAATTTATATCCTGCAGCGGATTTCCAGGCTGTAAATATACAGAACCGATCATTCAGAATATCGGAATTCCATGTCCGATATGCGGAAAAGATATTGTTGTCAGGCGTTCAAAGAATGGCAGGATATTTTATGGATGCTCTGCATACCCGGAATGTCAGTTTGTTTCCTGGAAAAAACCGGTCAAGACCAGATGCCCTGAATGCGGCGGCTTGATGGTGGAGATGAATAAAAATAAAATTCAGTGCGCTAATTGCAAACACGAGATCGAAAACCCGGAAGATTGAGTTTGGAAGATACAAGATTTATGGTGTCAATTATTTCCGGACATCATCAATCTTATTGTCTCCAACAGCCTGGTGGAGAAAGAAGAAGAACTTATGCTTTTCCGTGAAGCGGAAAAGCATAAGTTCTACAAATAAGCCTTTCCATATTTCGAATGACCAACGAATTATTTAATCAACTCATACACAGAAAATTCTCGGTTATCATAGACTAAATTTTTCTCAATACTGCATGTATCGATATTTTTTTGAGAAATCTGTCCACCGTAATTTTGGTTAGCCATTACTAAAAAATTCCCTTTCGATAGATCCCTGCAATTATCGATGGCAACTGCATTGCGATCCGTCATCAAATGCATCGCGCGTGGTTTGAAAAAGACAATAATACTGTCCTCAGGGGTGTTTTCCCGAATAAAGTTGAACATCGATGTGAATCATAATTATTGTTCACCATAGGCTTTTCCTCCGGAGCTTATGTAACAATTGTTTTTGAATCACCGAATCCACTTCAGAAGTATTTAATTTGATTCACATCTTCTTTGCTGAGGCAAAAAGGAGGAAAAATTGTTTCAGTGTATAATACAAATTATTCATATCGATTATCATGAATGATACTTTCTCATTGTGATGGGCTGCGAATTTATTAAATAGGGAAACCGTAAGATTGAACTATTTTCATTTTCTATTGACGAAAACAGAATTTGACGGATGGAGGCTCAAATGAAAGAAAAGATCAAAAAGCTTGTTGTAACGAATCCCTTCTTGTCGGGAATCGTTGTCGGGATTATCTTCATCCTCCTCGTCATAGGCGTACAAAAATTGCTTTCCGGAGGATCCGCTGGTAGTTTTGACGAAGTCGAACAGATTATTCGCGAGGATTATCTTCGGCTGGCAATTCGAGACAATATCAATGATCCGGATGCTGCACGTGCGAACTGGCGATTTAATCAACTTGGAAAGGATGGAAGTTACCTTCTGGAACTTTTAAAGAAAGATCCGCTGACGGATCCGATGGCTTTGTTGAACTTTTCATCGATTGTAACGATTTCATCCGCCAAATCGATGGAGACAGTTTCTGAAACTGTCTCCTCGCCCACCGCGATACCGAAAAATGAGTCCGAAAAAAAGTCCGGTGGAATTCCCATCATCGGAATGATATTTTTTATACTTTTTGGACTAATTGTCCTTTGTCTGATTTTTTTATACAGCATTTCTGAAAATGGGAAAAAACTCTGGACAAAAATTCTTAATTTCCGGACGAAATATGATAAAGAACCGACATCCTGGGCAATCCGTGAAGATTCAAATTTTGATATTGGCTCGATTATCAATCGATTCCCAGAAGAAACCGATTTATCATCCGAAGAAAATGAGATTTCCGATTTTCTTGATGAAACCGATTCAATGATTACCGCTGAGTTCTCCAATCATCGTTTTAAAGAAATTACTGATGATGATGAAGAAACTGAAACAGACGTTCCTGAGAATGTGGTCTCGAATAAAGAACTGAATATCGAAGATCCTGAAACCAATGATGCTGAGATGGATGAAACGGATGAGATGGATGAAACAGAATCCGAAAATCAATCGGATGATGATGATTTGGCTGAGATAAACGATGACAATGAGGAAGAAATGGAGGCTTCGGACACTATCCCGATTCCTGATCATCCAGAAACAGACATTTCAACACCGGAGAAAAATTTAAATGAATCGCCGTTACTGATTCATTATCAGACTGTTTATAAACTTGGCGATGACCTTTTTGATGAAACCTTCTCGTTGGATGAACAAGATGATCGCTTCTTAGGAGAATGCGGGATCGGTATTGCGGAAACAATCAATAATACCGAGCCAAAAGCTGTGACTGCTTTTGAAATGTGGCTTTTTGATCGAGAAGATATTCACACTCCAACCCATTTTCTGCTCAGTGATTTTGCATATTCCAACGATGAAATTGTCTCGCGACTGAAGAATAAAGGCGGATTTGATAAGATTTCAGAGGGGAAAGAATACCTCTTGGAATCTCAATCTCTGCAAATGACCGTTAAGATCAATGCAGTTGAATACGGTACGGAAAGCGCTGAGAAAAACAGTTATTTTACGAAAGTATTGTTTGATGTTTGTGTAATAAAGAAATAAAAAAAATTCCCGCTGTAATTCGTGCGATTCATTCTGAGCAACATTTTGAAAATATCGAATGTCATGCCGTTATACAGCGGGAATTTTTTTGCTTGTTATCGGATGCTGATAATCTTGAACTTGATTTGTCCGTTGGGTGTGTCTGCCGTTACGCAATCACCTTCGTGTTTTAAATACAGCGCAGAACCTATCGGGGATCGAAAGGAGATTTTTCCGTCAAACGGATCTGCTTCCTCCGAACCAACAATCATGTATTCCTCCGGTTCATAGGAACCTTCCTGGATGGTTACTATCGATCCGATATTGACGACGCCATGTTCGCGTTCCAGATTATCGATGATCTTCACATTGGCCAGCATGTTTTCAATTTCCAGAATTCTGCCTTCGACAAATGCCTGATCTTCTTTTGCCGAAGAATAATCCGCATTTTCAGATAAATCACCCTGTTCAATCGCCGTTCGCAGGCGTTTGGCAAGTTCTTCACGTTTTGGACCTTTTAAGTATGCTAATTCTTCTTTTAATTTCTCCGCACCTTCCGCGGTTAAATAGGTTGTATCTGACATTTTTCTGTTCTGTCTCCTTTATGGTAAGAGTGAGGGTTCAAAAAGTTTGTTGTATTGATCAATCGCATAACGGTCTGTCATTCCTGCGATATAATCACAAATCGCAGCTTCCCGACCTCTCTCCTCAATGTTTTTTTGTATATGGTTCGGCAGCAAACTCGGTTCTTTAAGAAATGCTTCAAACAAACGGGATATGATCATTTCAGCTTTCAGACTCATTCGAACTACACGATAATGACGATATAGTTTGTGAAATAAGAAATCCTTTAATTCCCGGTTTTGAGACAACCATAAGCTGCTGTTTACAACGACATTGTATGGCAAACGCTGCAGGTCATCTACAGATTGTATTTTACTCGAAGAAATTTTTTCCTGAGCAGTATAAAATGCATCTGTGACTTCAAGATTTGTCAGTTGTCTGATAAACCGGTGCCTGTCCAGATCAGATAATTGCGGACCGACCCAATGTAAGTCGTCTGCAATCAATTTCCAGATTAACAAATCCTGGCACATATCTGCTGTCAGCATGCCTGACCGTAAACCATCGTCAAGATCATGCGAACCGTAAGCAATTTCATCGGAGACATTTGCAATTTGGGCTTCAAGGTGTCCTCTTAGATCTGGACTGAATTCCTGCACATCCACGATGTCATATTCGGTTTCGTGTTTTGCAATTCCTTCCAATGTTTCGTAGCAAAGATTTAATCCATCAAAATCCGGATAACGTTTTTCAAGCAATGTCACGATTCGCATGGTGTGTCGGTTGTGATTGAATGAACCATGATCTGACATAATCTTTGCCAGAGTCGATTCACCGGCATGGCCAAACGGTGGATGCCCCATGTCATGGGCAAGACAAATTGCCTCCACGAGATCTTCATTTCCTCCGAGAGCTCGGGCGAGTGTTCTGCCGATCTGAACGACTTCCAATGTATGAGTCAGCCGCGTACGATAATAATCACCCTCATCATTGATAAAAACTTGTGTCTTATACTCAAGCCTTCGAAACGCGGTAGTATGAATAATCCTGTCTTTATCACGCTGGAAACAGGATCGATAATCATGGTCAGCTTCAGGAAAACGACGTCCTTTGCTGTTGGAAGAATGGATCCCATAAGGAGCAATCCCAATTTCTTCTTTGCGGTAGGTGTTCATTGCTGAGGCGTAATTCATAATTTCATCCTTTGTGCTCCCGAATAAACAGGAATAAATGGAAATTCAATGAAAAATGAATTTCCAGATTAATAATGCAATAAGCCAGCGATTCGAAATAGGAGAGGAGTTTTTGGCTATTATTGTGATTTTACACAATGCGCAAAATCACAATAATAAAATTTTTCTCTTTTCCCGAAAATCAACTCTAAATTTTGGATGGAAGACAATAAATGGATGAATTCGATTTCATAGTTCTATCAACAAAAAAAAATTCATTCTTCTTTATTTGAATATAACAGGGTTCCGGGTATTTGATCAAGTAGCGCATTTCTTAAGTTCAGAGGTTTTTCACCTGAAAAAATTAACGCCGAACGAATGATATCATTTTGAATTAGATTGGCCATTAAATGAACTTTCTCAGCCATTCCTCCGGTTACATCCGTAAAAAGCGAACCTTTTAAAAATTCTTTTTTTTGATCAGGATAATTAGAAATTTCCAATTTGGAAATCAATTTTGTCCGATCAGGAAAATCCTCCCACAAACCCTCTTCCCATCCAGCCAATAAGACTCTGCCGGATTGTTTTATTTTCGCTGCCAGGAAAACGAAAAGATCTTCTGTCGACAGGATAGTTCCTCCGCGAATGATATCGAAAACAGTATCACCGTATACTACGGGAATCATGCCGTTTTTTAATGCGGCAATAATCGGAAAAATATCCCATTTTTCAGCAATGCCATTTTTCGCTTCAACAGCGCTGAGCGGAGATATAGGAATACAGGGAAGACCGCATTCAAAAAAAATATCCATTACGATCTGATTCAAAGATTGCGCTTCATGATGGACTTCTGCGAACCCAAGCCATTCATCTTGAGAAAAAACGCCATCTCTTGTCTTGAATTTATGCGCCGGAATATGACCGAAAGATCCGGATCCGTGTCCGAGAATAATTTGAAGGTCAGGCCGTTCTTCCATTGCTTCGCGAATTTCCATTCCCAGACGTCTGATAGTAGCTTGTCTTGCATGACGGGCTTTATCTTTCTCAGTAATCAACGATCCGCCAAGTTTCAGAAAAGTAATCACAATATGATTTTTGCTCCTATTTGTTTCAATGATTCTTTGATTCTGGCCATGTCGGATGGGTTTTCTGCCAGAGCGATAAAATTTCCGCCTCGGCCTGCGCCGGTCAATTTCGCTCCAAGAGCGCCGTTTTTTCTTGCAGTCTCTACTGCTAAATCCAATTCGTAACAAGACACATCGATCTTTTTTAGTAATTCATGATTCTCATTCATTAACAGACCAATTTCGGATATATTGCCCTTCTCAATAGCCGGACGCGCTTTTTTTGCGATTTGTCCAATTTCTTTAAGATATCGTTGATTTTTTAAATAATTCGTTTTGACATCTTGCACTACTACCGAAGTAACACTCTGAATGCCGGTATCCGCTACGATTAAGTTCAGTTTTGTGCCTAATTGAAGAATTTCGAACCCCATTTCTTTTTGAAAATAGACAGGTTTACCAAAACTGATGGTCGTATTATCCAAACCGGATGGAGAACCATGATAGTATTTCTCAATCTCAAATGCAATTGCCGAAACTTCTGCATCATCGAAATCGCACTGGTATTCATCGAAAAATGCACGGATAACAGCGACAGAGCAGGCTGCACCGGATCCCAGACCGGATGCGATCGGTATGGTTGTTTCGATTTGAAGGGTTTTAGTGGGAAGTTCAGTTAAATGCAGCATGTCCTTCAATAAAATGATTAATTTTTTCAGTGGAAGGTTGACTGAAATTTCTGAGAAATCCGCATCCAAACCGATTAATGGAGAGCTGATATGGAATTCCTGCTTACGGTTAAGATTTTGGAGCTGGTGGAACGATGCAGTCGTTGTAATACCCCATAAAGGAATGGCAATTCCGGGTTCACCGTAAACAACAGCATGTTCTCCAAAAAGGATCGTTTTTGCAGGTGCGATACCTTTACCCATTTTTGATTATTTCCTTTTATAAGTACATTGCATAAATTACCGTCAGACCGTAAAGGAAAATGGTTACTTGAAGCGGGCGATCAGAAAATAACACTTCCTCCGGCGCTCCTCCAGTGTGTTTAATTTGAATCAGATAATGATATCGAAATATGCCGTAGATTACAAAAGGAATGGTTATCATCATTTGATAGTTTTCCGGGAGCGTTGGACCGGAAAAGGTATAAAGCGTATATCCGATAATGGTCACGCTGGAAACAATCGTAATTAGTTGATCCAGAAGCGGCAAACTGTATCCATCTAAAACGGGTCGCGTCAGGTTTTCATGATCGGCGAGCATTGCCAGTTCAGCGCGGCGTTTTCCAAATCCAAGGTATAACGCCAGCA
This sequence comes from Flexilinea flocculi, assembly GCF_001192795.1. Taxonomy (GTDB): domain Bacteria; phylum Chloroflexota; class Anaerolineae; order Anaerolineales; family Anaerolineaceae; genus Flexilinea; species Flexilinea flocculi. Next base: position 989,126 of record NZ_DF968181.1, read on the forward strand.
TAAATGTAATGATATAAATCCATGGGGAAAAAATTTTTACAATGACGAGAGATGCCCCCGCAGCAACGCGTAAAATGAAGAGAAGTCCGATGGTCATGACATCGATAATTGGAAGATGTTTGACAGCACGCGTATAGATGACATTAATCAGGATAATCGCACATAATATCAGGAAAAATTCCCTGTCCAAGATCCAGGCGCAAATCAGTGAGAATAAAATCAGCGCCGCTGCATAACCCCAGGCTTTTCGGATGGGAATTTCACCGGCAGCAATGGGACGAAATTTCTTTCGAGGATGAGCGCGATCTGATTCCACATCGTTAATATCGTTGAAAACATAAATTCCGCTGGAAATGATGCACAACAACAATAATCCTGCGAATGTTTTAAGAAGTGCGGGAAAATTGGTCAGCTGACCATCAAAAACCAGCGGCGCCAATATAAAACCATTTTTCGGCCATTGACGGATTCTGAGAGCTCGAATGTAAGGATTTTTTCTCATAATTCTATATTATAATCTTTGGTGTTTAAATCTTATCAAACAACACGAATTCGAATTATGAGAAAGCTAACTTGATGTCTCGCGGATTTTTTTGAAGCGTAATAATAACGGAACAACACGTTTTCTCTTTTTTCTCAAAAGGCTTTTCCAAATTTCGAATTACTGATGGAAATATTGCATGATTAAAAAAAGATTGGATATCCTGTTACAGGAAAAAGGACTTGTCGAAAGCCGATCACTCGCTCAGAAAATGATCATGGCAGGGCAAGTGCGGGTCAACGGAAATATGGTGATCAAACCCTCTTCCACATTCAGTGATGAGGATGTCTTTACAATTGATCATGGCCCTCAATTTGTATCTCGGGGCGGAGAAAAATTACTGGGGGCAATAGAAGCGTTTGGCTTGACCGATCTGAGCGGATTGGTTTGTGCAGATGTGGGCGCTTCAACTGGCGGATTTACCGATTGTCTTTTGCAGCATGGCGCGGAAAAAGTATATGCGATTGATGTCGGTTATGGCGTATTGCATTGGAAAATGCGGAATCATCCGAAGGTTATTTCAATGGAAAAGACGAATGCAAGAGATGTCAACTTACTACCGGATCCAATCGATTTGGTTGTTGTCGATGCGTCCTTTATTTCTTTGAAAATTTTACTGCCTGTCATTCGAAAATGGTATCAGGAAAAGACAGGATCGCTGATCACATTAATCAAACCGCAATTCGAGGCTGGGAAGGAAGAAGCTGCAAAGGGCGCAGGAGTTATCCGGGATACTCAGGTGCATCAGAAAGTGCTGGCAGAAGTGTTATCCGCTGCAAATGACTTGAACTATGAAACAAAGGGTCTGATCAAATCACCGCTGATTGGCCCAAAGGGAAACGTAGAATTTCTGGCATGGTTTCAATATCCGGGCAAAGCCATGGATGTTGATTCATGGGTTCGGCAAGTAATATGATCTTGCTGTGATGAAACTGATGTACTTTCTTTATTCAATTGACTAGTCTATGGTTCATTTTTAAGGGAAAAACAAAAATAATTGATAATCGTGTATGGACGTCAATAAAAATTTTTGTTGAATATGAAGTGGAAGGTACCATAATGATTACATTACCATTTGTTGGAGCAGGTGAGTTTTTTGAATTGATTGAGTATGCAAAAATTTCAGAAATGTGTACTAGACCTTACTGTACCACTTGTGGTAATATGCCTTTTCGCAACCTTTGTGGGCAAATCATTGGATTGGATACAATGATACAAATTATTGACGCAGTTAATGAGAATGAGTTGGCCAAACATCCAATTTTTGAATGGTATGATCCATTAATAATCATCACAGAAGGGGTATTTCCATTTCAAATTCCACGTGATAATCCTCTAATGGAGGCATATGAAAAACAAAAGAAGCACCGAGATGAAAAGCGCAGAGAAAATCTGCTAATTGAAGAAGAGCGAAAAGCAAAATCGCAGATTTTGCGTGAACAACGCGTTCTTGAAAAACAAAAAAAACTTGAATACAGAATTCTGGTTAGAGAAGAACGGGCTCGAAAAATTGCTGAGTTTGAAAAATTAGATTTACTTGGAAAATTATGCGCCATTATTAATGATGAGAAACATCAGCCAGATTATTATCCTATAAATTTTTCTGCTTTCAGCGATTTTGAACTCGCCTTACTTCCTTTGAACACATTAGAAAAAATATCAGAAAAATTTTCTGGATTTAAAAAAAGAGAATGGCAACACTTTAAAGAGCGAGTAATTGAAGCAATTCATAAAAATTATGAATAGTCTTTCCCATTATTTCTTTTAGTAACAATAAGTGGTTTCAACCAATTTGTCTGCTTTAAAAATAAGTAAGAAATTACTATTTCTGATTTGCTTTGATTATTATTGAATTACTTTTTTTACTTATCCATCGGATTGTTCGTAAAACACAAATTATTATTATTATTATTATTATTATTATTATTTAATCTGCTAACCGGAAGTCGGATAGCTAGGAATGAAAAAAATGAAATTGCAAAGGCTTAATCATCATTAATAAAAAAAAAGAATCTTAATGATAATTTGAATGATCTTAAAATTTAGCAGATTTTTTTCGACTTATTCTTTAGGATCGATTCGGTTGAGAATTGTGGTATAGCCTTTTGCTCCATACAAAAGGCATTTGTTAACGCGGGCGATTGTCGCGGTTGAGGCGCCTGTTTCTTCTGCAATCGCGTTAAACGTCATCCCATTACGCAGCATTTTTGCCACTTCAAGACGCTGTGCCATTTCGCTGACTTCTTTAATCGTGCAGAGATCCTCAAAGAAGCGGTAACATTCTTCGACGGATTGCAGCGCGAGAACGGCTTGAAACAATTCATCGGTTTCCGGATTTTGTATTTTGCTTTCGTACATGCGGACCTCCATTCTTTACTAATTTTACCGCTGAAGCCGGTTTAAAAAGGCTTTTGTTCGATCATTTTGCGGATCGCTGATTAAGGATTCGGCGTTTCCCTCCTCTACAATGACTCCGCCGGCGATAAAAATAATTCTGTCGGCGACATTCCTGGCAAACTCAATTTCATGCGTAACGATCACCATGGTCATGTGTTCTGCTGCCAGACTGCGGATCACACGCAGTATTTCACCGGTTAATTCCGGATCCAAGGCAGAGGTCGGTTCGTCGAAAAATAAAATATCCGGTTTCATCGCCAGGGCTCGTGCAATCGAGACACGCTGCTGTTGTCCACCCGAAAGCTGAAATGGGTACGCATCCGCTTTATCACTTAGCCCCATCTTCTCCAGTAATACCAGCCCTTCTTGTATTACTTCATCTTTTTTTCTTTTTTGTATAGAAATCGGCGCATCCGTAATGTTTTTTAAAACGGAATAGTGAGGAAAAAGATTAAAATTTTGAAATACCAATCCGAATTTGCTCTTAATTTGTCTCAGTTTTTCAGGACTTGCATAGACAGTCTTCCCCGCTTCGTTATTCCAGGCAGCTTTTTCTCCTGAATAATACAATTCACCGCTGTCCATTTTTTCCAGTAAGGTGGCACATCGCAGCAACGTCGATTTTCCGGACCCTGATGGTCCGATGATGGCTGCTACTTCTCCTTTAGCGACTGATATGGAAATATCCTGCAAGACGTCCAGATTATTTTCAAAACTTTTTTTTGCATTTTTAATACTGAAGATTTCCATTTCCATCGCTCCTTAGCGGTAATAATCAAGTTTTTTCTCAATAGATTCCATTACAACAGCTACCACAAAATTAAACACGTAGTAAAAAATACCGGCTGCCACATACGATACCATAGTTTTTTCTGATGATGCGATGGCTTTTGCTACTGTAAACATTTCCGTAACCGCGATTGAAAAAGCCAGGGATGTATCTTTAATTAACGTGATGACTTCATTGGTTATTGCCGGAATAATTCGTTTAATGACTTGCGGAAGGATGATTTTCATGAAAGTCTGTGATTCAGAATAACCCAGGACACGTGCTGCTTCATATTGTCCAAGCGGCATAGATTCGATTCCCCCGCGATAGATTTCTGCAAAATAAGCGGCATAGTTAATGGAGAATGCGAGGATGACTGCCCAAAATCGATAACCAGAGGAGATGGAGATTCCAAATAAATAATAAGGGCCAAAATAAACGACTAATAATTGGAGCATTAAGGGAGTTCCGCGCATAATCGAGATATAAATCCTTGTGAAATTTTTCAGAATGATGTTTTTTGACATTCTGGCCAGAGCTACGATCAAACCTAACGGGAGCGAAAATAATAACGTCAGTGTAAAAATAAGAACCGAAGTTATCATTCCCTCGCCCAATTTGCTCAACATCACAGAAATACTCATAACCTTCTCTCCCTTTTTTTTGAAATACTGATCCCTATTCAAGGATAAAGCGCTGAGAAATTTACATTTCACCCCAGCGCTTTTGTCCGCCATTCTTCTATTATATGATTCGTAGTGATTGAGTGTCAGCGTTTATTGTTATTTAGTCTTTATTGGCACTCAGTTTCACTGTTATTCATGTTTGTTTTATGAATTATTTTGTATCCTTGCAGACACTCAATACACAGGAATCGTATTGGAACCATTTTTCTGAAATCTCAGCAAATTTTCCGGATTCAACAAGATCTTCCAGTGCACTTTGAACTTTATCGCGCAATTCTGTGTTACCCAGTTTGAATCCGACTCCGTATTGTTCTGCCTGGAGCATTTCGTCAAGAATCCGGTATTGGTCTTCTTTACCCTGGATTTGGAAATTCGCTACATCAAGGTCCATTGCGATGGCGTCAACAGCGCCGGCTTCGAGATCCATGAATGCAGTGTTATACTGTGCAACAACCAAAAGATCTTTGAATTCAGCCACTAAATCTTTATAGTCATCGGATTCCAATGCTTCCAGAGCGGAGGAATCTGTCTGAACTGCAACGATTTTTCCTGCAAGATCTTCTAATTTTTCGATATCCGAATCAGCTTTTACCAGGATAACCTGCCCTGCATCTTTATAAGCTTCCGTCCATTCATATTTATCTTCACGGCCGTTAATTGTGAAACCATTCCAAATACAATCAATAGTACCAGAATCAAGCTCCATGTCCTTCGAGTCCCATGCAATCGGCTGATAAACGACTTCCAGTCCCATGAGCTCGGCAGCTGCTGCAGCCATTTCAAGATCATAACCGGTAAATTCGCCATCTTCACCGACAAAACCGTAAGGGGGGAAGTCTTGATCAAAACCCACAACGAAAGTTGTCTTTCCGTCAGCAAAAACGGATGTAAAGCTGAAAAGGACGACAGCCGCTAAAAGCAGTGCAAATAAGGCAAAAGAATTTTTTTTCATCGTAATGCTCCTCAAAAATCGTATCAAAGGTTGAATTTTTCATCCATGACAACATGTTATCACTTTACTGTGATAAAGTCAATACGGAAAATTACAGGAAATGACAATAAATTATTTGAAAAGTCATTTTATATTTTGAATAGCTGTCAGAAATTGCAGTTATTCGAAATTTGGACATTCTTTATACAATAAAGGGAAAAAGCTTGTTGTTGTGTCGTGTTTACGCAGCGCGCAAACACGACACAACAACAAGGAATTCTTTCCATATTTGAAATTGCTGAATTTCTTACGAAAAATCGAGATATGAGAATTGATGATATACTTATTTTCCGATTATGAAAGAAAATATACGTAACTTTTGTATTATCGCTCACGTTGATCATGGCAAGTCGACACTTGCAGATCGATTGCTGCAGATAACTGGTACCATTTCCGATCGCGATATGGTTAATCAAGTTTTAGACAGTATGGATTTGGAACGGGAAAAAGGCGTGACGATCAAATCCTCCGCTGTCCGAATGAATTACCAGGCAGCCGATGGTAATACTTATGAGCTGAATCTAATTGACACTCCGGGACATGTTGACTTCAATTACGAGGTCAGCCGTGCATTAGCTGCTTGTGAAGGCGCTTTACTGGTTGTGGATGCAACACAGGGAATTGAAGCCCAGACACTTGCCAATTTGTATCTTGCTTTAGAATCTGATCTTGTCATTATTCCAGTAATCAACAAGATTGATCTGCCTTCTGCGATCCCTGATGAAGTCGCTGAAGAATTAAATAACCTGCTTGGTATTCCTGCAGATGAAATACCCAGAATTTCTGCCAAAGAAGGAATCAATATTGATCAGGTTCTGGAAAAAGTAGTGAAATTAGTGCCGCCGCCGACAGGCGATGACTCTATGCCGACCAGAGCTCTGATTTTCGACTCCATTTATGATTCTTACAAAGGTGTTATCGCTTATATCCGCGTTCGTGATGGAATCATTTCTCAAAATACGAATTTACGCTTGATGGCCACCAATACGGATTTAAAACCGGTTGAAATCGGAATTTTTTCTCCGGAGATGAAACCGGTTCAGCGATTATCTGCCGGTGAAGTCGGATATATTGCCACAGGATTGAAAACTGTCAGAGAATGCAGGGTTGGAGATACGATTACAACCGCTGAAAAATCAGCTCCTGAAATGCTTCCAGGGTATAAGAAAGCAAAACCGATGGTATTTGCCGGAATCTATCCGGTTGAAGGGGAAGATTATGATGATCTGCGGGATGCTCTGGAAAAACTTCAATTGAATGATGCTTCTTTAGATTATCAGCCTGAAACATCACAAGCATTGAATTTTGGCTTCCGTTGCGGTTTTCTTGGACTGTTTCATATGGAAATCATTCAGGAGCGTTTGGAAAGAGAATACAATCTGGATATTGTGGTTACAGCTCCATCGGTGGAATACCAGGTTCTTCTGAATAATGGATCAAAAATTTTCATTGATTCTCCGGTGCAATTGCCTGACGAGGGGTTGATAAATGAAATCTACGAGCCATGGATGCACCTTCAGATTTTTTCTCCGACGGAGTATTACGGCACGATTATGGAGTTGATCCGAAAACGAAGAGGAATTTTCATTGGGCAGGATTATCCTGCGCCGGATCGAGTACAATTGAATTTTGAGATTCCGCTGGCAGAAATTATTGTTAACTTCTTCGATGAATTGAAATCCCGGACGAAGGGATATGCTTCGATGGATTACCAGATAGCGGATTATCGACCTGGCAATCTGGTGAAAGTTGAAGTTCTGGTTGGCGGAGAAGCGGTGGATGCGCTTGCAACGATTGTTCATAAAGAAGACGCGTACCACAAAGGCCAATTGCTTGTGACGAAACTGAAGGCGCTGATCCCAAGACAATTATTTGAAGTTCCAATTCAAGCCAGCGCGTCCGGCAGAGTCATTTCACGTGCCAATGTAAAAGCCTTGCGGAAAGATGTTCTCTCCAAATGTTACGGTGGCGATATTACTCGCAAAAAGAAATTGCTCGAAAAGCAAAAACGCGGAAAAAAACGGATGAAGATGGTTGGTAATGTTGAAATTCCGCAGGAAGCCTTTATGGCAATTCTACAATTGGATGATGAGTAGGATTATGAAAAAAACTGGATCTTTCGCTATTGATTCCACTTCGCAAAAAGGCAGTATGATCAAAAAGAGTTTACCGGGAATTCTTGTCAGTCTGATCATCATCGGAGTTTTACTTTATTTTGTTGATTTTGACGAATTATTGACTTCGTTTCGTAATGTCTCTGCGATTCTCCTTGTTGAAATATTCCTCTTGCAAAGCATTGCTTTTGTTTTTCGCAGTCTGGCTTGGCGTGTGATTTTAGATGGTGAACCCTCTCTTGCACAAGGTTTTTGGACGATTACGGAAGGGTATCTTTTAAATCTCCTGCCGTTGCGGCTCGGAGAACTTGGAAGAGCTGTCATTATGGGCGGAATTGTTCGTAGAAGTCCTTTTTATGTTTTTTCAACGGTTCTGTTAGAACGATTGTTTGATGTCATCATCACATTGATTATGCTGATTTCAACCGTCCCTTTATTGTCTGGCAGTTCGTTTTCTGTTTCGACATATTACATTCTTTTTGCTGTGATTCTGATTGGCTTAGTCGTTGTTTTTCTGATCACCAGAAACCAGGCAAGTTTTTTGAAACTTTTATCCAGAATCTTGAAACCGGATTCAAAAATTGGTTTATTTGTGCTGCCGAAAATCCAATCCTTATTAGGTGGAATGGAAATTCTTTCGAATCCACGCAAATTCTATAAATGGCTTTTCTGGATTTTCATGACCTGGTGTTGCTGGTGGCTCACATTAATCATTGGAATGCGGTTTTTCTTTCCTCAACTCCCGATTTGGGCAAGCTTTTTCACGCAAAGCATCGGAGCATTGGGAGGTGCGATTCCATCTGCACCAGCCGGCTTAGGTGTCGTTGAAGGCGCTTATGTATTTGCACTCAGTCTGTTTAATATCAATCAATCACGCGCTCTTGCTTTCGGATTACTCATGCATGCAATTGGTATTTTGACTCCGATGATTTGGGGAATCATCGGTTTCAGTATCCAGGGGCAGAAATTTTCCGAAGTGTTCAAAGGCTTACAAAACACAGATTTATCAGAAAAAGGCAATTAAAAATGACGCAGACCTATTTCATAACCGGAGGAGCCGGTTTTATTGGTTCAAATTTCGTTGCGCATTTGTTGGAAAAAAATCAGAATGTTGTTATTTTCGACAACCTGTCACGTAATGGTTCCAAAATGAATCTTTCCTGGCTGCGCGAACAATATGGTCAGGATGCATTCCGACTCATCGAAGGAGATGTCCGTGATTCAGATGCGCTGGATAAAGCAATGGAAAAAATGGATGTTGTTGCACATTTTGCTGGACAAGTTGCAGTTACAACCTCGGTAATGAATCCCAAAGAGGATTTTGAAGTGAATGCTTTGGGCACACTAAATGTTCTGGAAGCAGTTCGGAAATCTAAAAATCACCCCATCGTTTTGTATACTTCGACCAATAAAGTTTATGGCGGAATGGAAAATGTCAGAGTCATCGAACGTGAAAATGATTATGCCTATCTGGATTTTCCGCAAGGTATATCAGAAAATCAGCTTCTCGATTTCCACTCTCCATATGGTTGTTCCAAAGGAACAGGAGACCAATATGTTCGGGATTACCATCGAATCTATGGTATTCCGACAATAGTCTTTCGACAAAGTGCAATCTATGGCCCGCATCAATTTGGAATAGAAGATCAGGGATGGGTATCCTGGTTTATTATAGCGGTTCTGACTGGCAAGCCAATAACGATTTATGGCAATGGGAAACAAGTACGAGATCTTCTGTATATTGAAGATCTGGTTCGCGCTTATTCCGCAGCGATTGATCATCCGGAGGTTTCCGCAGGGAAAATTTATAATATCGGCGGCGGACCGGAGAATTGCATATCAATCTGGAAAGATTTCGGTCCCATTTTGGAATCGTTGTGCGGACATCCGATTGAAGTCGCTTATGGCGATTGGCGTCCAGGCGATCAGGCAATTTATATTTCGGATATTCGGAAGATCAAGCAGGAATTAGGCTGGACTCCGACAATTTCTGCTAAAGAGGGAATTACACGATTATATTCGTGGGCTTCAGCGAATCGGAATCTTTTCGGATGAAAATTCTTGTTGCATTAACATACTACACACCGTATGTCAGCGGATTAACCATCTACGCAGATCGGATTGCCAGAGCATGGGTAAAGGAGGGGCATGAAGTTGTTGTTCTGACTTCTCAACATACTCCCGATTTGCCGAAGGAAGAAGTTATTGAAGGCGTACGTGTAATTCGTTCACCGATATTATTCCGTATCAGTAAAGGTTCCATCATGCCCGTTTTTTGGATGAAAGCAATTCATCTTGTAAAATGGGCTGATGTGGTCAATCTTCATTTACCACAGTTCGATGCAGCATGGGTTGCATGGCTTGGTAAAATCACAAAAACATTCACAATTCTGACTTATCATTGTGATCTGGTAATGCCGGGCGGTTTTGTGAATCGCATAGCGAATAAAGCAATTTTATGGATGAATGACCTCGCTGGTCGATTCAGTGACAGAATTATTGCATATACGGAAGATTATGCAAAACACTCTTTTTTCTTGCCAAAATTCGCTGAAAAGATATCGATTATTCAGCCTCCTGTTGAATTACCGGAAATTGATCCGTCTGAAATCGCAGAATTTCTGAATAGGGTAAATTCTGAAGGCAAGCATCCCATTATCGGTATGGCATGTCGTTTTGCTGCGGATAAAGGTGTCGAAATATTGCTTGAAGCTTTACCAGAAATTATTCGGATTTATCCAAATTGCTGTGTTTTCTTTGCCGGACCTTATGAAGATGTTCTGGGGGAAAAAGCGTATTATCTGCGTCTGAAACCGATTTTACAGAATTATATCGATTCCGGTCATTGGAAATTTCTTGGCAGTCTTTCCCCCTGGGAAATGACAAAGTTTTATCAAATAATCGACCTTCTCACGATGCCCAGTTTGAACCGGACGGATGCGTTTGGTCTGGTGCAAATTGAAGCGATGATGAATGGAAAACCTGTGGTTGCCTCGAATTTACCTGGAATCCGAATTCCTGTACAACGCCATGGTATGGGTGAAATTGTTCCGATCGGTGACAGTCAAAAATTGGCTGATGCCATCATTCACCAGATCGGCCTTCATCAGGCATATCAAGAAAAAACTGCTGCAATTAGAACATTTTATGCTCCTTCATTCATTGCCGCAGAATATGATCGAATCTTTAAAGCCCATGGAATCAAATAAAAAACAAAAAAATTCACCAACAAAAACGAAACGAAAAGATTTTCTCCGGATTCAAATTCGGGAGCTGCCCTATTTTCGCGGATTACTACGCGCTGTGGAAGCCAAGTTTTATCAAGACATCCCCATTGAACGACCTGTATTGGACCTGGGTTGCGGTGATGGACATTTTGCCAGTCGAACCTTCGATTTCCCGATCGATGCCGGAATCGATCCATGGGTTGGGCCTTTGAAAGAAGCCTCACAATCCGGTGCCTATCTGCAGACTTTTCGCTGTATCGGCAGTGAAATGCCCTTTTCAGATGGCTCTTTTCAGACTGTCATCAGTAATTCTGTTTTGGAACATATACCCGATGTCGATGCGGTGATTATTGAAGCAGGCAGAGTGCTGCGCCCTGGCGGTACCTTTTTGTTTTGTGTTCCCAATCATCAGTTCCTTGGTAACCTTTCTGTTTCCGCTTTTTTTGACAAAATTCATCTGCATTTTGCTGCAGACTGGTATCGACGTTTTTTTAATACGATTTCACGCCATCATCATTGTGACAGCCCCCAGATTTGGCAGGAGAGACTGGAGAAAGCAAATTTTGAGATTGAAAGATACTGGCATTATTTTTCTCCAGGCGCCTTCCACACACTGGAGTGGGGGCATTATTTTGGATTGCCATCCTTGATTTGTCATTTTCTGACCAGAAAGTGGATATGGTTCCCATATCATTGGAATTTGTGGCTGGTGGAAAAAATTTGCCGCAAGTATTATGATGAAGATGCCAATCAGGAATTTGGATCTTATACGTTTTATATTTCCCGTAAAAAAGGCTGATATCAATGGATGAGATAACCGTTTTGGATTATTTTCGATTTAAATTAAATCCGAAGAATTGGAATCGGGAGATTCTCCCCGAAGACACTGAACTGGATGAACTGCAGACAGAAACGACCTCGTTCGCGGAACAAAATACTCCAAAATCTTCTTTTGTTGAAGTTCTTTTTCAACGAATACAAATGTTAAGAACAGAAGAGCAGCTTACATTCAGCGCCTCTTCTGCGATCATGCTGGTTTTGGCTTTTACGTCAGCATTACTGGCTCAATTATCGATGGAACCGCATGTTGTTATCGGGACACGAAATCCTCTGCCCGCCATTCTCTTGTATGGATTGTCAGTAATTCTCCTTGGATTGAATTTTTTCCACCATCGGCATCAGCCTTCGTCAAACATTCAGAATGAATCGAATGAAAATTCATTGATAGAAGTGGACAAGAACTCCGAACCCGTTCAGAGATTCTTTCGACTGGAATGGTTCGCCGCTTCGGCCATTTCAGCTTCCATTGCATTTCTCTTGTTTGGCGGCAACCGTTTCACAATTTTCAACCTCTTTTTTTGGATTGTATCGATCGTACTGGGTATTATTTCATTTCTGCCAGGAGTATCCCTTTCCCGCTTTTTTAGAAGACTATGGCTGCGATTGAAGGATTTTCAAGCATTGAAAATTCGATTCTCTCCCTGGCAGATACTGGTTTTTTGTGTCTTTTGTATCTGCGTTTATTTCCGTTTTTCTCAAATCAACGAAATTCCAGGCGATATGTTCAGCGACCATGCCGAAAAACTTTATGATGTCATGGATGTACTGGATGGAAAGACATCCATTTTTTTTGTGCGTAACACCGGCCGTGAAGCATTCCAATTTTATTGGACAGCATTAATCATTAAATTATTCGGAACCGGAATTAGTTTCTTAAGTTTAAAAATTGGGACTGTATTGGCAGGATTGTTCGCACTACCGTATATTTATTTACTCGGGAAACTTTTTGGAAATCGTTGGGTCGGTTTATTCGCCATGTTATTTTGCGGAGTGGCATATTGGCCGAATGTGATCAGCCGAGTCGCTTTGCGATTCGCATTTTATCCGATGTTTACCGCGCCTGCTTTGTACCATCTGTTTAAAGGATTGATGCAAAAATCGCGGAAAGATTTCATCCTGTGTGGAATCTTTTTAGGTATTGGACTGCAAGGGTATAGCGCTATGCGGATTGTTCCGATTGTCATTGCCATCATTTTTATGATGAGCCTTTTCCCAACTTCCAACGGCAACCGGAAAGATATGGCGATCAGTTTCGGAATTATGGTGTTTTTCACAATTCTTTCAGGACTTCCGCTTCTTCGTGTATTTCTGGACATGCCGGAATCGGTTTTCTATCGTGTCATGACACGTATTGGAGAAACTGAAACTTCGTTGACAAAGCCGGCCATCTTAATTTTCCTGATTAACTTCTGGAAAGCTGCGGTAATGCCTTTTTGGAATAATGGCGGCATATGGGTTCATTCCGTACTCTTCCGACCTGCTTTAGACGTATTTAGTGCTCCCCTTTTCTTTCTGGGATCGATCCTTGTATTTTTCCGATATCTTAAAAATAAACGATGGCAGGATTTGAGTATGCTGTTGTGTGTTCCTTTTCTGATGCTCCCATCCAGTCTGTCCATTGCTTTTCCGGATGAAAACCCTTGTCTGAACCGTACTGGTGCGGCTGTTATCCCGATTTTTATCATCTCTTCCTTCGGATTTTGTTATCTGGTTGAGTCGATCATCGAAAAAATTAGACGTCCTGGAATATCCATTTTGCTTCCGATTCTTTTTGTCGTCGGGATTACCACAGGCATTTGTATCAGTAATTACCATCTTGTTTTTCAGGATTATCGTGTAAATTATGACCGGAATGCGCTGAATACCCGCCAGATTGGTTCGGTTATCAAAGGTTTCGCGGATTCTGTTGGTGATTATGAAAGCGCCTTTGTAATACCGTATCCGTATTGGGTTGATACACGATTGGTGGGAATTAATGCCGGAGTTCCCAGAAAGGATTACGCACTGGCACGCGATATGATTTCCTCTGTCGGAAATGCTGCACATCCGCTGTTGTTTATCTATAAGGAAGATGATCTGGATACCGCAAAATCTCTCAATCAGCTTTATCCTGATGGAAAAGCAATTTTACAGGAAAGTATTTATCCAGGGAAAAGTTTTTACAGCTTCCTGGTGCCATAAAAAAACTGTTTAAAAGGACCGAAATAGGGAAAAATTCGAATTATTCAAAAACCTTTTTCGATCAGAGAGAATATTTCGGATCGTTGTTCTTTCGCTTTCTGTAAAAGAAATCATAAATATGGGAAGAATTCTATGTTGTTGTGATGGCTTTATATTCTGCGCAAAAACATCACAGTAACAAGTTTTTCTCCTTTTATTCAAATAACAAGTCAATATTTCGCATCGCTATTTCTGCAATGAAAAAAAGGACTTCCATGAAATATCTGCAAAAATTCTATTGGATCCTTCCGGTGATCATTGCAATCTGTTTTCGTTTTTCGGGATTTGACTGGGATGATTTCCGCTTATTAAATCCAGACGAACGATTTTTAACCCAGGTAACCGAAGCCGGATCGCTACCGAATTCTTTTGATGAATGGATTAATCCGGCATCATCCAGATTGAATCCGGCGAATTACGGATTCCATTTTTTTGTTTACGGTACACTGCCATTATTTATAAACAAAGCTGCGGCTTCGCTGCTCGGGGTTCAGAATAATTCTCAGATTGTCGTTCAAATCGGACGTTTTCTGAGTGCTTTATTTGACATTCTAACGGTTTGTTGCATCGGAATTACCAGTCATATCCTTTGGAAAAATAAAAAATCAGTCCTCCTTTCCATGGGAGGATATGCGATATTAACGGCTGCTATCCAGCAATCCCATTTCTATACATTTGATACAACAGTTGTCTTCCTGATCTCGATATCAACCTTATCTGTCCTTTTGATGTCGATTGAAAAACGTCCCCCGGTTTTTATCTTTCAATCCGTTCTGACTGGCTTCTTGATGGGATGCGCTGCTGCCAGTAAAATCAGCGCGGTCATTTTCCTGCTTTTCCCGTTTCTCCTGTTTGTCGCGCTTTTCATCCAATTCCCATGGACAAAGAAGCTGAACCGATTTGTCGTTTTGTTCGGATTTATTTGTTTTTTGATTTCGTTTGCGCTTACTTTCCGTGTTTTTCAACCCTATGCATTTCAAGTACCAAATTTGCTGAATTTTACAATGAATGCGAACTGGCTAGCCAGTATGAAAGAACTTAGCCTGCAGAGCAGCGGTTCTGTTGCTTTTCCGCCTGCCTGGCAATGGGCAGACCGGCCTTTTGATTATGCGCTAAGGAATCTTTTCTTCTATGGATCAGGAATTGCATTATCTTTGATTCTGATATCCGGATTGTTTTTTTCCTTCTCATTCATCAAAAAATCAGGTGTTGGACGACGGGATAAAGCGGAGGAGTTGCTCAAAGAAAGTTTTCCTTTTTGCAATATGTCCCGATCCATTTCACCAGAACATCCATCACAAAAGAATGAAGACAGAGTGGATGATTTGCCGTCCCGGACGATGTTTCTTATTATTGCGATGCTCTGTGTATTTGTTTTCTGTATCTGGCAGTTGACGCAATTTTCCAAGATGATGCGGTATTTTCTGCCAATTTTTCCCCTTTTGTTTCTAATCTCCGGAGCCATTTTCAGTATTTCGTTGAAACCTGAAAAAGTTGACAGAATTAAACAAGTTCTCATTGTGATTCTCTTCCTCGCTGCAGTATGTTGGAGCATAGCTTTTTCATCGATCTACCGTTCAAAACATACACGTTTGCAAGCCAGCGAATGGATTTATCAGAATATTCCTTCGGCGCTGCAGGCGATCGTCAAAACAGAGAACGGATCTGTTTCGCAATCAGTCGGAGTTCCCACTTTTCAAAAAGTGAAATCCGACTCGAAACCAATTCTGTTGCCATTTGAGGCAAAATATGGGGCAGATATTCAAATGGTATCATTCCAATCCATAAGGAAATTATCCGGCAATCACTGTTCATTGGAAGTTGCGCTATGTGCGGATGCGGATTGCAATGACGTGATTGATTCTGTCGGTCCTTTGGATGAATCTTATCTTTCAAAGGATGCCAGTAAATCCGATGTGACTTTCTATTTTCCTAAACCCGCGGTGATCAATTCGCACAATAAATTTGCTTTTCTGCAATTATCAGCTTCTGGTACCGATTGTTCTTTTCGCATCAGCAGTCAGTATGATCTTTATCAGATTCAAGAACAGAAATCGTCTTATCTTTTTTATAACGGATTATCCAGCCAGATTCGGGAAGGCGAACCGCTTGAAGCATATTTCAAATCGGCTGCAGATGGATATTTAGATAAACTGGTGCTGAGCGGTTTTCGAGTGATAACCGGTATCCCTTCTCCATCGCACCTGGTTGTGGAAGCGACGAATTATGATCGCGGCGATACTTCTGTTTCATCTATCCAAATGAAACCATTGCCGCATCCTTTGACCGGTTCCGAAATGATTGTCGCATTTTCACAATCTCCGGTTTTTATGCAGCAGGGTGATACGATTGGAATCACGATATCCACTACAGATACTGATTCCGTTGTTGCATTGTCTGCTCCGTCGATTGCCTCGGAATCCAGTTGGGATGATGTACTTCCGCTGTCAGAAACCGGACGTCTTCCTTATGATGTGACATCCGGATATTATGGGAACAGTATCGACCTGGATTTGTTTGCCGATGAGAACATTTTGCAGCGAGAGAAACTTCTCGCAAAAATCGAAGCGGCGGATTATTGGGTGATCAGTTCCAATCGGATTTATGGTGCTGCTGCCAGGATTCGGGAAAAATTCCCACTGCTGGAAGCTCTTTATCGTCAGCTTGTCAATTGTCCGGAATCAGAGACTGTTACGGAATGTTTCGCTAAATTGTCAGCTGATGATCTGCAATCGGGAAGCTTTTTTAAGATTGCAGCCATATTTGAATCAGAACCTGAGTTTTTTGGTACGATATTCAACACCCAATCAGCCGAGGAAGCTTTTACCGTTTATGATCATCCGAAGGTGATCATTCTTCAAAAAGCGGAATCGTTTGACATATCAGTGTTCAAAGAAAAATTGAATGCGGTGAATTTGTCTCAGATATCTAACAAAAATCCGGTAGAATACAGAAATATGCAAAAATCACTATCTCTTTTATTAACTGCAGAGCAAGCTGCAATCCAGCAATCCGGGGGAACATGGTCTGAATTATTCCATCGGTCAGCCTGGATCAATGAAAATCAGCTTTTTGGCGTCATCGTTTGGCTGCTAATCCTCATATCTGTCGGGTGGATATTTTACCCGATGACTCGGATTATATTTGGTCCCCTGCGTGACAAAGGATTCGGTGTTTCAAAGTTTTTTGGAATTTTATGTATCGGCTATATCGTCTGGATCTGCGGATTTATGGGAATTCCATATACAAGGCAGTTGATCATCATGGTTATTGGCGCCTTTATGCTGCTTAATCTGATCCTATTTAAGGCTGACCGAGTAAAGATTTCTCAGGAAATCCGTAATAACTTTCCAATTCTGCTCCGTTCAGAACTGATCTTTTTATCTTTTTTTATATTCTTTTTATTAATTCGACTTGGAAATCCCGATCTCTGGCATCCGGCAAAAGGCGGAGAAAAACCGATGGATTTTTCATATTTCAATGCTGTTTTAAAAAGCACGATCTTCCCGCCATACGACCCCTGGTTTGCCGGTGGATATTTGAATTATTACTACTATGGTTTTTTCCTTTCCGGGTTACTGGTTAAACTGATCGGCATGATTCCAAGTATTGCCTATAACCTGATTCTGCCGACCTGGTACGGCTTCCTGGCAATTGGAGCGTATTCAGCCGGAACAGCAATTTATGCGATGCTGAAACCTGACGCTGTCGATGAAAAATCTGAAAAATGGGCAAATTTCAGCGGGATTCTGACAATTTTTATGCTTCAGGTAATCGGAAACTTAGGCACTATCAAAATACTTCTAACCGAAACGACGGAATTAGGAGCTGCCGGAGCGGCAGGATCCAGATTTCAAAACATCCTATGGTTTTCTTCTGGAATCATAAAATTGCTTCAAGGACAGCATTTCCAGATGTATCGGGGAGACTGGTATTGGCTTCCCAGCAGAGCAATTCCAGGAGAACCGATCACTGAATTTCCCTTTTTTACCTTTTTATACGGGGATCCGCACGCCCATCTTTTTGCGCTGCCTATTACTGTATTGGCACTGGTTTGGCTGCTGGCAGTCATTCGCCATACTCGGAGCCAGAAAAAGATGCGTATAGGCGTATCCTTCTTTGTCATTTTATCCGGTGGTTTAATCATCGGATCTCTGATCCCTTCCAATACATGGGATATGCCTACCTATCTGCTGATTGCTTGTATTGTGCTGACAAGTTTGGGATTAAATACTCCGATTTTCGGTTTAGTGAAGGGAAATTCAGATCAACATCAGCAAAAGGGGAAAATACTTTCCTTGTTTCTCGTTCCAGTATTGCTCTGTGCCTCTGTGTTCTTGTTGTTTTTGCCATATCTAAAAACGAATTTTCGTGATTCAGCCATTGATATTTGGCAGGGGAATCGAACACCGCTTTGGTCTTATTGGATGCATTGGGGCTTTTTCTTGTTTGCATTGATCAGTTATTACACCATCGAAACCATCCATTGGATGGCCGCTGTAAAACTTTCTGTTTTCAGAGGATTTCTTCGTGCAAAAAAGAGTCTGCTGGCGGTTACTACGCTTCTGCTTGTCTTTGTGATGATTTTTTTCAGTATCAAAAAAGTGACAGTTGCCTGGACTGCTCTACCAATGATGTGCTGGTCAGCGCTCCTGTTGTTCCGCAAGGGCAATTCACCGGGGAAACGGTTTTTGCTGTTTTTAACAGGGACTGGTATTTTCATAACACTTTTTGTGGAAATGACTTGTCTACGCGGAGATCTGGGGCGTATGAATATGGTTTTCAAACTGTATTTACAAGCCTGGGTGTTGTTATCGATAGCCGCTGCAGGGGCGCTGACTGTCTGTCTTGAGCATTTTATTTCAAACGAAGGTCGTTCCCGAATTAAGCGTATCTGGAGAGGCTTCCTGATCTTTTTTGTGATCGGTACACTTTCATTTACGGTTACCGCATCTATTGATAAGATCACCGACCGTATGTCTTCCATTGCTCCCCATTCACTGGATGGTATGGATTTTATGAAGACCTCCGAGTATTACCAGGATGGATTTCTAATGGATCTTTCTCAGGATTATCTTGCAATCCAGTGGATTCAGGATCATGTTAAAGGGTCACCGGTAATTGTTGAAGCAAATGCGACCGAATATAAATGGGGTAATCGATACACGATTTACACCGGATTACCAGGTGTGGTTGGATGGAATTACCATCAGCGTCAGCAGCGCGGTGCCAGCTCTGATCAGGTTTGGGAACGAGTAAATGCGATTGAAGCTTTTTATAATACAATCAATATTGACGAAGCCAAAGCATTCCTGAAAAAGTATAACGTCAGCTATATCGTCGTCGGGCAGATGGAAGAGGGAATGTATGCTTATGAAGGGCTTTATAAATTTGAGCGGATGGATGGAATTTTGTGGGATGAAGTTTATCAAAATGGCGATACGATCCTGTATCAGGTAAGAAGATAAAAAAATGGCGTATAACTGGATATTTGAAATACTAAAATGGCTGATTGTTTTATTATATGTGAGTTTTCTGGGATATCCTGTTTGTTTTCGATTTTTGCGTTTTTTGCCAAGCAGAGGTTTCAGCTTTTCCTTACCGGTAGGTTTCATCATTATCGGTTATCTTTATTGGATTCTATGCAGCCTGGGTTTGATCAGCAATGATTCCGGAGGGATTATTACCGTTCTGGTTTTCGGGACGGCTTTCTCAGCATATTATTGGAAGAAGTATTTGCAGGAAATTCGATCCTGGAATCGATTGAACTGGCATTTCTCTTTGGGAAACGGATCGCTTTTCCTGATTTCTTTCGCTCTGATCGTTTTGTTTCGTCTGGCTGATCCCAATATCTCTGGCACTGAGAAACCGATGGAGATGACCTTTATCAATGGAATTCTGCGCTCTGAGAGTTTTCCTCCGCACGATTCCTGGCTTTCCGGATATGGAATTTCCTATTATTATTTTGGTTATATTTTGACAGCTCTTCTTATTAAACTGTCCGGTGTTGCAGCTGAATCAGGATTTAACTTAATGCTGGCAACGGTTTATGCAATGGCTGCGATCGGCGCTCTTTGCGTTGTGAATGATCTCCTTGAATTTCGGCATTCAGGACTCACTGAAAAAGTTAAAATCAGGTTTGGATCTTTTTTTTCTCCACTATTTGTACTGGTTGCCGGGAATCTGGAGGGTTTTTTTGAAATGCTTTATGCAAAAGGGCTGTTTTGGAATCCTGACGGTACATCCGGTTTTTGGAATTGGATCAACTTAAAAGAATTAACCACTCCACCTGCATCACTGTCCTCCTGGAATCCTACTTTTCGGCCTGGAATCTGGTGGTGGAGGGCATCACGCGTCTTATCGGATCTTGGGTTGGATGGGAGTACCAAAGAGATTATCGATGAGTTCCCATTTTTCTCTTTTTTCCTGGGAGATCTTCATCCGCATGTTTTGGGTATCCCCTTTGTAATTTTGGCTGTGGCAATTGCGCTCAACGTTTATCTTCAGTTGCTGCAGCAAAAGGCCGATGATCCTTTCTGGGGTATTCAATTTGCAGAAATTCACTCTTTGAAGCTGAAATTCTTCCCATTTCGTTTTTTACACAATGCAGATTTCTGGATCCTTTCGCTCTGTCTTGGCGCTCTCATTTTTATGAATACTTGGGATTTCCCATTCTATTTTTTCCTGTTTCTTATTGCAGTTTTTTGGGCATATTTTCGATATAATGGCTGGAATCGGAAAACCATCCAGGTATTTTTGGGCACTGCGGTTTTTTCCGGGATAGCGTGTGTTTTTCTGTACGGAATTTTCCTGATTGGGCTCTCCTCCCAGGCAGGCGGAGTGATTCCAAGCGGAGTGTTTTCGACTCGAACTATCCATTTATTGATTATGTTTGGGAGTTTTTTCCTGATCCTTTTTGCCTGGCTGTTTTATGCAGTCCGCAGACAGGATTGGAAAAGTATTTTCAAAAGTTTTCAATTTGCTGTGATCGGTTTCCTTTGCCTGTTCCTCCTGGAATCTCTGATATTCGGTATTTTGGTTCTGTTGAAAAATATTGGTCAGATTTGGCAAGGATCTTCAAATTCATCACTCTCAGCTATCGGCAGCGCTATGGTATTAACCGGTTCCTCTTATGCTGCTGTGCAGGGTTTTACTGGGGTTGAATCACCGATGATACAGTTCTTCATCCGAAGAATGCAGACGCTGCCCTCCATGATCATTTTATTTGGCGCTGTTGGATGTATGCTGGCTGTACTCTTCGGGCTGCGAAAAAAAATCAAAGAAACGGAACAAGCGTTTGATATTAACCAAAACTTGCATCCTGGCGGTGTCAATCCCATGGACGCATTTGGTTGTTTGGTGTTATTGATCGCTTTTGGACTCATTATTCTGCCTGAATTTATTTATTTGCGGGATTTTTTTGGCACCCGTATGAATACCATTTTCAAATTCTATTATCAGGTTTGGATATTATTAGGGATCGCCGCAGCTTATTTTCTGGCTCGACTTCATCAAATTGTGACGAACGGAGTAAAACGACTCATTTTCATTCCAATTATGGTCCTGGTATTATGCTCACTCGTCTATCCTTTTTGGGGTATTCTGACCAGGTTGGAAACCCTTCAGCAAAAAGCAATCTCCGAAGGAGGTTTGCAGCATCTGACATTGAATGGAGCTGAATTTTTAGAACGCAGCAGACCCAATGACTGGGCTGGAATTACATGGCTGCAAAAGGCAGAATTTGGCGTTGTCGTCGAAAAAGTTGGCGCCAGTTATACATCCGATAATTCCGTCAGTACATTTTCGGGGCTTCCGGCAATTCTTGGACCGACCAATCATGAATCACAATGGAGAGGCGGATATATTGAAATTGGGAATCGTGAAGATGAAGTCCGTCAGATTTATGAATCTCGCAGTTGGGAAAACACGAAATTACTGCTCGAAAAATATGATGTCAGCTATATATTCATCGGATCCGCTGAGCGCAGCGCTTACGAAATTCAAGAAAAAAAATTTATGAATCATCTGAATCTGGTTTTTGAATCAGGTGATTGCAGAATTTATCGAGTATCTAATTAAGAATCATCTGAAAGCAAAACAATGAATACAATCGATCAAAAAAGATATCTTCTCATTCTCACGTTTCTCCTCATGGCAGCATTCTTTTTCCGATTCATCGGGCTTGGATCAGCGCCATTGTCGGAATCTGAAGCACGACTGGCGATGCAATCTTGGTCTGCAATGAAAGGATTACCTGATTATCAAATTCGACAACCGTTATATGTTTTCATAACATCGGTATGTTTTTCATTTTTTGATGCGAACGAATTTACTGCGCGTGTATTTCCGGCAATCATGGGATTGCTTTTAGTCTGTCTTCCAATTCTGTTTCATCATCAAATCGGATTACCGAAAACAAGCCTGCTGGTTTTTTTGCTGGCAATTGATCCGGTTGGAATCGCCTGGTCAAAGACAGCAGACTCGTTAATTCCAGTCATTTGTCTATTCCTTTTTTCGATCACTGCATTTTATCGAAAGCGCACAATCCCTGGCATCATACTGCTGGCGCTGGCGATGACGGGCGGAGAACGATTTTGGCCGCCTGCCGCAGCCATTTTGATATCTTTTTTATTCTTTCAATTATTATCCCGAAGAAAATCGATTTTCGATAATTTGACAGAAATCTTTTCTGTAAAAAATCTGATACTTCTGACAATCTGTTTCATCCTGTTCAGCATCGGATTCTTCCGATTTCCATACGGACTGCATACAATCGGACAAGGTCTCCTGGCTGGTTTTGCTGTAAACAAAACAGGAGATCCGAAAGCAGTCAGATTTCTTCCAATCTTGATTGGCTATCTCTATTATTTTGGATTCATGTTGCTTCTCATCCTATTGAAATTTGTCCAATCGATACGATCAAAACAGATATCAGAAGTATTTCTGGCAGCAGCTTTTGTGACTTTCGCGCTATTAATGGGGCTTTTTCAACAGGGAATCCTCGTGCTTGCCTGGATCAGTATTCCTCTCATTTATTTTTGCTCAGGCATCTTCGTTCAATTATCGAATGAGATTCGAATTGAGAAGAGTGTGTATTCATATTTAGCGATTGCAACTTTGCCTTGTCTGTATTGCTTCCTTGTTTTTCGAATCACTGAGTTATTACAGATGGGCGATCTATCGCTGCCTCTTTCATTCCGATGGAATCAGCAACTGATTACCCTTTCATTAACTCGATTTCAGGGTTATTTATTCATTATTGTGATTTGTCTCATAATTTTTGGAGTTTTTTTCCCTTATCTTCTGAATTATTTCAGCCCTAATAAAATCTGGTCCAGTTTCGGCTTGGGAATTCTGCTTATCTGGTTATTCAGTCTGACGGTGAATTCCTGGTCAGCTGCAGGTTTCCGGTATAATCAAGAAGATCTTTCTTCAGGTAAAAATCACAATCGGCATGAATTGGCATTGGGTGCGCAAATACATCAAATGAATTCGATGATTCTGGATCAGATCCAAGAAATCGGTTTGAAACAAAGTGGATTTAAAGAAAGCGCTAAAGGTCTGATTCTGAATTTAGATGAACCGATGATGGACTGGGAATTGCGGAAAAATACTGCTGTACAAGAGACTGGCATGCTTAATCACCAGACAGAATTGCCTTCTTATGTTATAACAACCGATATCGATACCAATGATATTACAAAGGATTTAATCGGAACGCCTTTTGTATGGAAAGTGCAGGATGAATGGAATTCGTTTACATTGACGGATTGGTTAAAATGGATGTTGTATCGTCAAGTGAAAGAAAACCATTTTATGCTGACTTTCTGGCAGGAACCTCGCTGGATTACAGAGATTGTAGAAGAATAGAAAGGATGGATTTTATGAGAAAACCGCAGCAAATTGCAATTGATGGACCTGCCGCTTCAGGAAAGACTTCTGTTGGAAAACTTTTGGCAAAAAAATTAGATTATCTTTTTTTTGATACTGGCGTCATGTATCGATTAGCTACCTATGTCGCACTCCAAAAACTGGGAAGTGTCGAGGATGAAGACCAAGTTACACGAATCACAAAAGAAATGGACATTGCGCTTCGGGTTAATCCGGAGAATGATGAAACAGAGGTCCTTTTATGCGGAGAACCGGTCAATGAGTCGATTCGTTCCTCTCAGGTTGACAAAAATGTGTCAATCGTTGCATCCTATCCCGGTGTCAGACAAACACTGACGGAACAGCAGCGGAAAATCGGTTTACTGGGAAATGTTGTCATGGTTGGCAGAGATATCGGAACGGTAGTGATGCCGGACGCAGCGTTAAAAATCTATTTATTAGCGTCACCTGAAAAACGGGCAGAGCGGCGATATCAGGAAAACCTCAGAAAAGGAATTCCATCCGATTTCCATGAAATTTTGATGGATATAATGAAACGGGATGAGATCGATTCGACACGTGTGCTTGCTCCGCTCAAAGCTGCCGAAGATGCAATTTTAATTGACACTGATTATATCAATCAGGAGCAAGTTGTTGAAAGAATCCTATCAATAATTGAACAACCGGAATAGAATTTAATCCATACTATGGGAAAAAATCGTGGAAAAAGAAACGGATAAGAAGTTAAAGGCTGTTTTAGATACAACACAATTTCTCAACCCGATCTCTATGCGTTTAATTTTGAACGAAATGACGGGTCAGATCAATAAAGAAGAGATCAAGACCTGGTTTATCGGAAAGAATAACGAGGCTTTTTTAGAGACTGATTATCAGTTTTATCGGATTATGAAAAGTCAATCCACGATCGTAATTCCCTCTGTGGAACAATCCCGTTTGTTATCCAACCTTGCAGTGGAAAAATCGGCTGCAATATTTGCTCCTATTCGATCTGAGTTCGGGTATTGCGGTTGTTTTTGGGCTTGTTTTGAAGAGAAGGATTTTAATGAACGAACACAGATTTTGTTTGGCAATTTCCAAGACTGGATAACCGAAATCATCACCAATGATCTGAGGGATAATTTTGGGATTCAGATTATTGCCAGCCGATATTCTGATTTTTTGGAACAATTAAACACTCCCGCACTTATCGTGATTCAACCTGACAAGATCAGCATTTCCAATCCTCTCTTTGAAGCGATGCATTTTAAGGAAAAAGTAATCCAGATGATCCGTTCAGGATTGTCGACGGATTCCGGCTTTGATGATCTCTTTGATTTGTATCACTGTGAATTACGGGAAATTAAGTTCCCTGGTGGAAAAACTGGAAAACTCTTTCTATTTCATCCAAAGGAAGATACCACTTCGCAAATTGTATTTAATACGAATGAACTTGAATATATTGAGATGCTGATTCAGAAAGTCAACGGGACTTTGGATTTACTCAATACTGCAGGTGAATTGAATCTTGTTCAAACGAATTATCGGGGAATGGCAGAAATGGAACTGAGAAGGCTTTCAACCGTTGTACGATATAAGAAAAAACATTTCAGTCATTTTCGGAATTCTCAAGAAGGGATCTTTGAAACGATTCTGATTGGAGATATCGTCAAAGAAGTGATTTATGACTTAAAACCTATTGCAAAAAAGAAAAAGCTGGATATACTTTTTGAAATTGATAAAATTGAAGGCAGCCGATCACAGAAAGGCAAGATTATTGGGGATGCCTGGCTGCTTACAATGGCTGTTTATAATCTGGTCGATAACGCAATCCGTTATTCAAAATCCGAAAGCAAACCGATTAAAGTCGATTTAAAGTATCAGATCGATTCCTGGGTACTGAGCGTTCAGGATGATGGTATAGGAATTTCGCCTCTGGATATGCAAAAAATATCCGAGGAGCCGATTTCTTTTATGGAGGGATCTGAATCGACCATTATTAATGGAATTCAATTTGTAAAGTATGTTGCCAGGCTGCATAAAGGAAAATTGGAGATTGAAAGTAAATTAGGAAAGGGCTCTACTTTTACATTCGAGGCTCCTTATTACTAAATTAATCGACCAGTTGCTGAATCCATTTATTAATCCATATAAAAAAGGGATATCATAGTATCTTCCCGTCAAATAACTGATTTTCTACACTGACTGATACGTTATTCTTAAGAAAGAGAGGAATAAAGTTATGATCCGTTTGATAGTGATATCCATTTTGTTTCTCTCGACAATTATTCTTGTTTCCTTGGCAATCATTACTATTTCGAAGCGAAAAATCGTCGGGAAATCGGCGATTTATTTAGCTTGCTGTCTGGCAGCTATATCGCTCTATTGTTTTGGTTATGGGCTGGAATTATCCAGCAACTCCCAGGAAGAAGTGATTTTTTGGGTTCGGTTTGAACATATCGGAATTCAATTCCTCGCTCCATTCTGGTTTATTTTCGTTTTATACCAGACAGCTCATACTAAATGGATTAATATCTACAGCAAGACGGTTCTGTTTGGAATAGCCTTTTTTTTCTATTTTTGCAGTCAGACACTGGGCAGGCTTAACTGGATGCACAAGAATCCAAGAATTAATTGGGTTCATGGTATGCCAATTTTTGATTACGACGCTACTCCAATTATGACGATGGCAGTCGTTTATATGAGTCTGCTTGTAATAACATGTTTTCTGTTATTAACGATGCTCATGATTCATTCTGCACCGGCGTTAAAATCCCGGACGCTGATCTTGTGGATCGGCTCATTTATCCCTTGGATTTCTGAACTTATTTATTTTTTTGGCTTTTCGCTTTATGATCTTGACATTGCACCAATAGCATTCACCATTAGCGGTATTATTGCTTCAATTGGAATTCTCAAATACAATATTCTGACAGTTGTTCCTTTAGCAAGAAGCCTGATTTTTGATGGAATGAGGGATGCAGCCCTTGTTCTTAACCTGAATGGCGAAATAATCGATTTTAATTATCGCCTGACGAAAATATTCCCGTTTGTCAACCATCATGCTGTCGGAAAACTTGCTTCAGATGTGTTTGCCTCTCATCCGGAAATTCAGTCGCTGCTGGAAAGTAATAAAATTTCGAAAATCGAGATATCAGTAAATCAGAATGGAATCATTCATTTCTATCAGGTAAATCAGTCTGAGCTAAATGATCGCAGCGGAAATAAAGTTGGCTACGTAGTCACATTTTATTTCTATACAGAAATTAAGAAACTCGTAAATAAATTAGAGGAATTCGCTACACATGATCAATTAACCGGTGTCAATAACCGCCGTCGATTTATTGAATTAGCTGAGACTGAGATTAAGCGTTCGATTCGCTACTGTCGATTTTTTGCAGTGGTTCTTTTCGATCTTGATCATTTTAAACAAATTAATGATCGATTTGGACACCTCGCCGGGGATGTCGTTTTGAAGGCCGTAGCACGTACTTGTCAGGAGGGACTTCGTAGCTCGGATGTGTTTGGAAGATTTGGGGGCGAAGAATTCGTTTTCCTGCTTCCTGAAACAAATTTAGATGATGGACAGTTTTTTGCAGAGCGGATGCGATCTGCCATTCAGAACCTCTCTTTGCTGGAATTTGGAATTGATACTAACATTACTGCCAGTTTTGGCGTTACCAGTTATGAGAGCCAGGATTCTATCGAATTGGAAGAAATGCTGCGTGCGGCAGATCAGGCATTGTATCAGGCGAAATTCACAGGCCGTAATCGCGTATGTTCTTGTCCTGTCGAGAAGAGTAATTTGCAACACTGAATGATTACAATTTCGCATTTCCTTATTTCAAAACACAAATTACCAGCATGCGGAATTCAAGGAGGATTTAATTGTTCCTATGATGTTTGCAAATTGTGCAACATCATAGGAACAATTAATTTCCAATTTTTATTTAAAAGGTAAATCTTTATTTCGAATAACTGACATTAATCAGTAACCGTGTTATTGTGTTATGATTATGCTAAGATTTCCAGATATAAGCAAACAAAATTTTTTATAATGCCAGGTTCGTTTTGGCTGGCATTTCACGAATAATACGTAGAAATTTGGTAAAACATTATTAAGAAGAGAGAAAGATTGTAGAAATTTCGCTTTTGTATAAAGTAAAAAACGAAATTTCTACAAATAGTCCTCCCCGTAATTCAAAAAATTGGCATTACATAACCAAAAAAGACAGATAGAAAAGTTGTATCCGGCTAAGAGTGAATTATGCATACAACGCGATTTATAGTGATAATTTGTCTATGGATTTTTTCTTTAACCATGGTCTGGCTATCGATTATTTCATTTAACAAATGGAAAATTTCAGGTAATTCTGCTATATATCTTTCTTTATGTATGTCATCGGTTTCAATTTACACACTGGGTTACGCGATGGAATTATCCAGTAATACGTTGGAAGGAATCATGTTTTGGGTGCGTTTTGAACATATCGGAATCCAGATGATAGCTCCGTTCCTGTTCTTATTTACATTACACCATACTTATAATGAAAAATTGATCCCTAAGAAACGGTTTCTGATTTTTATAATCCCAGTCATGAATATCATTTTTGCGATGACTTTGGGAAAACAGAATATTTTACATGCGAATCCCTATTTCGTCTGGGTTGGACAATTCCCAATTTTTCATTATCATCAAACGATCTGGATGAAATTGGCATTAGTCTATCTGTATTTGTTATTGATTGGCAGCGCATTCCTGATCATCCGGATGATGTTTGGATCAACACCGGTTTTACGACGACAATCGATCGTTTTTATGATTGCTATATTAATTCCATTCATATCAGGGCTCGTTTATAATTCGGGCAATTCCCCATATAATCTGGATTTGACACCTTTTTCTTTTTCAATCAGTTCTTTGCTGATGTCCTATGGTTTTCTGAAATTGAATATTTTGACGATTGTGCCAATGGCGCGCAACTTAATTTTTGAGGGGATGCGAGATGGCGTACTTGTATTAAATGGGGATGGAACGATTATTGATTTGAATTCTCAGATAATTGAGATATTTCCAACACTGAAAAAGAAGACGATTATCGGAAAATCTGCAATCAGTACGTTTGAAGATAATCCCCAAATGAAATTAATCCTTGGGAATATAAATCAGGACAATACAGAAATTTCTGTTGTTCGAGAAAAGGAAACTGAGTATTATCAAGTCAGAAAAAGTATCTTAAAAAACTCGAAAGATGAGTCAGTTGGCGTAATTATTAAATTCACAATCTATACTGAAGTAAAAAATTTGCATAAAGCATTAGAAGAACTTGCTGACACCGATGAATTAACCGGAATCTGCAACCGCAGTTCTTTTTTACAAAATGCCGAAAAGGAAATATTACGAATAAAACGATACGGCGGTAATTTTTCGCTGATTATTTTCGATCTGGATCATTTTAAAAAGATAAACGACCAGTTTGGACATGTTAACGGAGATATCGTTTTAAGAAGAGTCGTAAACGAATGTCAGAAAACTTTACGGAAAAACGACTTTTTTGGCCGATTCGGCGGTGAAGAATTTATTTTCCTGC
This sequence comes from Flexilinea flocculi, assembly GCF_001192795.1. Taxonomy (GTDB): domain Bacteria; phylum Chloroflexota; class Anaerolineae; order Anaerolineales; family Anaerolineaceae; genus Flexilinea; species Flexilinea flocculi. The sequence continues at coordinate 1,018,369 of NZ_DF968181.1, forward strand.
TGCCAGAAACCAATCTTAAAAACGGATATTTTATGGCTGAGAGAATACGAAAGGCAATCGAAAAAATTAATTTTTGCGAAATTCAAACAGGATTACATGTTACGGCAAGTTTTGGAGTTGTCAGTAATGAAAACCAGATTTCGGAAAATTTGGAAGACATATTACGATCGGCAGATCTGGCATTATATCAAGCAAAAGAAGCTGGACGCAATTGTACCCGAATTTTTCAAGAAATGAATGGCATAGCAGCAATTCGAAATTTGGATTAACCTTTTGAATGCGGAATGATTATTTATAAGCCATCAAGTTTCAGGTTAGGCGTAAAAAAGATGGATTATAAAAAAAATCGACCGATATTTCAAATTATTGTAGAATTGGTTCAGAAAGGCATTTTTTTATAATGCGGCTCTTTGTGATATTTATTCTTATCATATCGTCAATAATTCTGGCTTTTTTTGCGGCGATTACGCATTCTCGCAGAAAAGTCAGCGGAAATTCTGCAAATTTTCTATCAGGTTGCCTGTTGGCGTTGACTATTTACAGCCTTGGATATGCATTGGAATTATCCAGCAATTCATTACCTCAGATGATGTTTTGGGTTCGATTTGAGCACATCGGAATTCAATTGGCAGCTCCATTCTGGTTTCTTTTCTCTCTTCATCAAACTGGAAATGGAAAATGGATCACAAAAAGAAGAATTGCTCTTTTATATATCATTCCAGTTCTGTCAATTATTGCGGCACAAACCTTGGGCAGCTTGAATCTTCTGCATAAGAATCCGAGGTTTTCCTGGATAGGTCCATTCCCCATATTTTTCTATGACTTAACAATATTCATGATTCTTTCGATTGCTTATCTCAGTTTACTCTTGCTCTTCAGTTCTTTATTATTTACAAAGTTGATTGTAAATACATCAGCAGAACTGCGGCGGCAGTCTATGCTGATTTGGGCAAGTTCCTTTATCCCATGGATCAGTGGCTTGATGTATGTCTTCAAATTATCCCCGATGCATCTGGATTTAACCCCTTTTGGATGCATCGCCACTGCACTGATTGTTTCTATCGGATTGTTCAAAAAGAACATGCTGACGCTGGTTCCATTAGCACGTGATGTGATTTTTGACGGAATGCGGGATGGAGTACTCGTCCTGAACAAACTGGGAATGATCATCGATTTTAACCGTCAACTTAGAAAAATTTTTCCTAATCTGAATAATCAATCGATTGGAAAAATGGCTTTGGATGAGTTTTCTCAACAGACAATGATGCAGGAGATAATAAAAAATTCAGCAAAGAATCAGAATGAGATCACAGTCCTTGAGAGCGAAAATTCTGAATTTTATCGAGTTAAAAAAACCAATCTGAATGATCAAAATCATCATTCAGTCGGAGAAATTATTACTTTTTATCATTATACAGAAGAGAAAAAGCTATTAGACAAGCTGCAAATCTTAGCCTCCCATGATAACCTGACTGGCGTTTTCAATCGCCATCATTTTTTCTGGCTTGTGGAGCAGGAGATAGCCCGCTATGAGCGTTATGGCGGAAACTTCTCGTTGATGATCTTTGATCTGGATTCGTTTAAGGAAGTAAACGATGTATACGGTCACCTGGCAGGGGATATTGTCCTGAAAAAGGTTGCATCAACCTGTCTCGAAGAACTCCGAAAAATCGATTCAGTCGGTCGGTTCGGCGGAGAAGAATTTGTAATATTAATGCCTGAGACAGATCTGGAGAAAGGGAAGCAGCTTGCAGAACGTCTTCGGAGGCTTCTCGAAAACTTAACCTATGTGGGATTACCGGATGATGTTCGGGTAACAGCAAGTTTCGGATTAGTCAGTAGTAACAATCAGGAGGCGATTTCGCTTGAAAAATTACTTCGTGAAGCAGATTCTGCACTGTATCGGGCGAAGAAAACAGGCAAAAACCGGATTTGTGTTTTTGAACAGGCCGATGCGAATCGATGATTTCTAAATCGGAATACTGATATTTTGCATTTTACTGAAGAAATTTGATATGATTAGATTGTTCGTTTCTTCCCACACGGTAAGAGATTCCTTATTCTGTTAATATCTGTAATTTTTTTTCTAAGATGAAAAATCGACCATAGTTCTATGTTATAATGATTGTTTGGCTCGATTGCTTTTTGGGTCAAAAAAGTATGAAACTTATGTTTTGCGCATGGGATCAAATCCTTTATGCGCTTGAATGCATCGATTGAGTGTAACAGCATAAAGAATCGGGAGGAATTTTCGTGGAAACCAAAGGTTTAGTTGCATTAGGTATCAGTTTGGCTTCACCGGAGACAATCAGAAGTTGGTCTCATGGTGAGGTATTAAAACCCGAAACGATAAACTATCGCCGTTTACGACCTGAAAAAGACGGATTGTTTTGTGAAGCAATTTTCGGTCCGACACGCGACTGGCAATGCTATTGTGGAAAATATAAAAATCCCCGTTATAAGGGAATTATTTGTGATAAATGCGGCGTTGAAGTAACTCGCTCGGCAGTACGCCGTGAACGATTAGGTCATATTGAATTGGCCACCCCGATTGCGCACATTTGGTATACCCGCCGGATTCCATCTTACCTTGGACTTCTTCTGGATATTTCCAGAAGAAATCTGGATCGCGTTCTTTACTTTGCGCAGTATATTGTGACATATGTCGATGAGGATGCCCGTCAGAAGGCATTAAGCCGCCTTGAAGATGAAATTTCTGGAACCGAAAAAGAATTTGCGCAAGAAATCAACCAGAAAATTTTAGCCGTTAAAGCCGGCAGAGACAAAAAGATTGCTCAAATTCAGGAGCAGCGGAATGCGCTGATGGAAAATGCCGAGGAGCAGATCACACAGAAGTTAGATCCTGTCATGAAAGAAGGACAACGGCTGGAAGCAGATCTGCAAGAGAAAATTGGTCAGACTCTGAAGGCAGATGTCTATTTCAATTCGGCGAATATTAAGATTGCCGCTGCAGGAGAGTCTGTCGGAAATCAGCATATTTCTAAAATCCAGAAAGCAGTTAAAGAGAAACTGGAAACGATTGAAAGTGATTTTAAAGGCCAGCTCCAACGTGATATTGAACGGCTGGATATGGATAAACAGCAGGTGAGAGCTGAAGCGGAAGAGCAAATGGAAGCGCTTCGCAACCAGCTTGCTGATCAATCCACTGAATCACAGAGCCAGAATTCGAAACTTCGAGATGAACTGCAGGATCTCCAGCCTTTCACCTTTCTGAGTGAATCCTCCTACCGTGAATTGAAGTCACGCTGGGGACAGGTATTTCGCGCCGATATGGGTGCGGAAGCTTTTTATGATATCTTAAAACGACTCGATCTGGATCAATTATCTTCCGATTTATGGAATGAAGTTAAAACGACCAAGAGCAAACAGAAACGGAAAAAAGCGACTTCCCGTTTGAAAGTGGTGGAATCTTTCCGTGCTTCCAAGAATCATCCGGAATGGATGATCCTGACAGTGCTGCCCGTTATTCCTCCGGATTTGCGGCCTATGGTGCAATTGGATGGGGGACGTTTTGCCACATCCGATCTGAATGACCTGTACCGGCGTGTGATCAACCGTAACAACCGTCTGAAGAGGCTTTTAGAATTGGGTGCCCCGGATGTGATTGTTCGTAATGAAAAACGTATGCTGCAGGAAGCGGTTGATTCACTGATCGACAATTCTCAGCGTGGTAAAGCGCTTTCACGCCGCGGACGCCGCGAATTGAAATCATTAAGCGATATGCTGAAAGGCAAGAAAGGTCGTTTCCGCAGAAATCTTCTGGGTAAACGTGTTGACTACTCTGGTCGTTCGGTGATCGTTGTTGGCGCAAAATTAAAGTTATATCAATGTGGTCTGCCGAAAACAATGGCGCTGGAGCTTTTCCATCCGTTCCTCGTTTCACGACTGGTAGAAAAAGGCTATGCTACCAACGTCAAAGGAGCCAATCGGATTATTGAACGCAATCGTCCGGAAGTGTGGGAAGTGCTTGCAGATGTGATTGGCGAACGTCCGGTTTTATTGAACCGTGCTCCAACCTTGCACCGTCTTGGAATTCAGGCTTTTGAACCGGTACTGATTGAAGGAAATGCAATTCAACTTCATCCATTGGTTTGTACAGCTTTCAACGCGGATTTTGACGGCGACCAGATGGCTGTACATGTTCCGCTATCTGAAAAAGCAGTGGAAGAAGCAAGAACTTTAATGCTCGCATCCAAGAATCTTCTCAAACCGGCAGATGGTGAACCGATTATCAGTCCTTCCAAAGATATGGTGTTGGGTGTGTTCTACTTGACTATGGATATGGATGGCGACCATAAGGGCGACGGAAGAGCATTTTATTCCATCGACGAGGTTCAGTATTCCTATGATATGGGTCTGGTTGATCTGCATGCAAAGATAAAATTCCAGGTTGAAACATATTATGACACTGACGGAAAACGATTGCCGCAGCCTGAAATGCGATTGGTAGACACTACCGTAGGCCGCGTAATCTTCAATAATATTCTTCCTCCAGAGATGCGCTTTAAGAATGTCATCCTGGATAAGGGAGCGATCAAAGACTTAATATCTGAAGTCTATCAAGTCTGTGACCAGGAAGTCACAACTGAAGTTGCCGATTCCATCAAGGATATCGGATTTGAATTTTCCATGCGATCCGGTGCAACAATTGCCGTTTCGGATATCACGATCCCGGAAACAAAGAACACCATGCTGGCGGATGCTGATAACGAAGTAGATCAAATTAACCGACAGTGGCGGCGTGGTCTATTAACCGAACAGGAACGTAATGACCGTACAATCGATGTCTGGCAGGATACTACGGCAAAAATTGCAAAAGAAGTTCGCAACAATATGGATCCACAGGGAAATATGGCAGTGATGGCAAATTCCGGCGCGACCAAAGGTGGTTTCGGCCCGATTGCACAGCTTGCCGGTATGCGCGGTTTGATGGCAGACCCATCTGGCCGTATTATCCGGCTGCCGATTAAATCGAACTTCCGTGAAGGTCTCGATGCGTTGGAATACTTCATTTCGACACATGGAGCCCGTAAAGGTCTGGCTGATACGGCGCTGCGAACAGCTGATGCCGGTTATCTGACCCGTCGTCTGGTTGATGTGGCACAAGATTTGATTATCAACGATGAAGATTGCGGCACTGAAGACGGTATTTGGATTCGCCGTGCGGATGACGTAGCCAAACAGGCGTATTCAGAACGTGTATTCGGACGTTTGACCGCAGAGCGTGTTGTCGATCCTGTCACGGGCGAGATTATTGCTGAGAAGGGTGCTATTGTTGATCATGCCCTTGCCAAGAAAATCAATGCTTCCAATGTTCAGGAATTAAAAGTTCGCTCTCCAATGACCTGTGAATTGAAACATGGAATCTGTGCCAAATGCTATGGTCTGGATTTAGGTCGCGGCAAGATGGTTGAACTCGGACAGGCAGTCGGCACTGTTGCGGCACAATCCATCGGTGAACCGGGAACGCAGCTGACATTGCGTACCTTCCATTCTGGTGGTGTTGCACAAGGTGGCGACATTACCACTGGTCTGCCCCGTGTTGAAGAGCTCTTTGAAGCCCGCCGCACACCCAAGGGTGAAGCAGTCATTACACAGCTTGAAGGAACAGCGAAAATCATCCAGTCTGACAAGTATTCCGATTTGCGGACAATCCGTGTTGACCACAGTGAATTGGTTTCGGATGTTTATGAAATTCCTGAAGGCTGGACCAGGAAAGTTACCGACGAACAGTCGGTAAATCTGGGCGATGTGCTTGCAGAAAATGGCGAGACTACCATTACGGCTGCTCATACAGGACAAATCAGAATTGAAGAAAACAAAATAATCGTTACCTATGAAAAGCAGGAAAGCGAAGAATATGATATCCCGACGACAGCACGCCTGATCATTAAAGATAACCAACATGTGACCGTTGGTCAGCCATTAACCGAAGGATCTCTCAATCCGCATACTGTGCTGAAACTGAACGGACGTGATGCATGCCAGATGTACATTCTGACCGAGATTCAACGGGTTTATCGAGCTCAAGGACAGAATATCAACGACAAGCATTTTGAAGTCATCATTCGAAAACTTCTCGGCAAAGTTCAGGTAACACGATCCGGCGATTCCCCGTATCTGCCGATGGATATCGTAGACCGGCTGCGTTTCCGTGAGATGAATCAAAAGTTGGAAGCAGAAGGTAAGACTCCGGCCAAAGCTGTTGAAGTTTTACTGGGTGTTACTAAAGCTTCATTGAGCACCGATTCCTGGCTTTCCGCTTCATCTTTCCAGCATACTATCAAAGTGCTGGCAAGCGCTGCCATTGCAGGAACGAAAGACCCGCTGTTTGGGCTCAAAGAAAACGTCATTATCGGCAAATTGATTCCGGCTGGAACGGGTTTTATCCCAGGACGTTTTGCTTTTGAAGACGAAATTGATCAGAGCACGATTATTTCGAATCTGCCGTCCGAATAAATAAAATATTTTGGAGATAAAAAATCGCACATTTCATTGTGCGATTTTTTTTAATAAGACATTATCAAAAAAACTTATATTTCGACTCACTGCTATACCTATTTATGAGAAAAGGTAGAAATTCAGCTGCTCTTCTCACAACGACAGATTGCCATTAAAGCCTCATATGAATGACATTTGTCATTGTTATTACACCGTAAGGGCATGGCAATCTCCCTACCCCATTAAGAGAACATTGTCATATAAAACGAGATTGCCTCGTCGGGCTGGCACCCTCCTCGCCCTTACTTTGGCAATAAGGCAATTCCGGCTTTCAGCGGTCCGACATTGAAAACTTTCGCAACCGTCTGACCAATGTCCGCAAAAGTCGAGCGCGTCCCGTAATTTGTGCCTGGTGTAACATCTTTTCCATACATGAGCAACGGAACATACTCTCGGGTATGATCGGTTCCTTTATGCGTCGGATCACAACCATGATCAGCCGTGATGAGCAGCAAATCAGACGGTTTCAGTTTGGGGAGAAACGTACCCAGCCAGTGATCAAACTCAGACAATCCCGCTGCATAGGCTGCTGCATCTCGCCGGTGACCATATTTCATATCAAAATCTACCAGATTGACGAAAATCAAGCCATTTTCAAATTTTTCCATACATGCTTCTGTCTGCTGCATCCCGTCCAAATTGGATTGGGTATGCACGGCAAATGTAATGCCCTGTCCGGCAAAGATATCCTCAATTTTTCCAACAGCTGCGACAGAATGACCGGCAGCTTTCAGCAAATCCAGTACTGTTGTATCCGGCTTTAGTGAAAAATCACGTCGGTTAGCAGTCCGTACATACGTACCGGAAGTTCCGACAAAGGGACGTGCAATAACGCGGGCGACGCCATTTTCACCTGTCAGCATATCTCTGGCAATCTGGCACATGTGATAGAGTTCCATTAGCGGGATGACTGTTTCATGCGCAGCAATTTGAAAGACACTATCTGCGGATGTGTAAATGATTGGTTTCCCGGTAGCGACATGCTCATCTCCCAATTCTGCAATGATCGCTGTTCCGGATGCAGGTTTGTTTCCGAGCGTCCCACGTCCGATGCGGGCTTCAAATTCCTGTATAATCTCTGGACCAAATCCATTGGGATATGTCGGCAGCGGTTTTGTCGTCTGAATTCCGGCCATTTCCCAATGTCCGATTGTAGTATCCTTTCCAGCGGAAAACTCCGCCATTCTGGCAAAAGCTCCGCTTGGATTTGCAACCGGTTGATAACCGACCATTCCATCAATGTTTCCTAAACCGATCGATTCCATAACCGGTAATGAAAATCCGGGGATAGCCTGCGCAATGTGTCCGAGCGTGTTCGGTTCTTCGTCGCCAAACGCATGTGAATCTGGCATGGGTCCCATACCGACACTGTCCAATACAATCCAAATAACGCGATTTGTGATCACAGAATTTTTCCCTTCTTTGATAAATCTTCCTCTCTCTATTTGAAAGGTTGCTCTACACTTCGAAATTCTGATAATTCGAAACAATAACAAACCATATAAATCAATCGAGAAAGCAGGTGACGTGTTGGTTTTGCGATTTACCCAGTACCAACACATCAACAAATGATCCTCTCCATATTTCGAATCGCTGTCGCTGTGTTCTGCAAAGCAGCAGAAAAGTTGATTATGATTATAATCATCGATTCTTTTTTTTGCAGTTTGATCACAACGGGTGCAATAAATCGAAATATTGACTTACTTTTCGAATCTAACGAGAAAAACTTGTTGTTTTGATTTATTACACTGCACACAAAAACTATACAAAAACAAAAATCATTTTCCTGTTTGAAATTACTGAGATGACATTGGATGAATATTGCTGGCGAAAAAATAATGCTATAATCCTCATTTCGGAATTATGGAAAGACGGACTGATTCCAACGGACATAAAAATCGGAGGAAATCTAAATGAATAAACAAGAGACAAAACCAATCGACATCGAACACGAAATGCAGCAATCCTATTTGGATTATGCTATGAGTGTGATCATTTCTCGCGCAATACCGGACGCACGCGATGGATTAAAACCGGTACAGCGCAGAATTCTCTACGCCATGTACGATATGGGAATCCGTCCAGATTCTGATTATAAGAAATCAGCCAGAATTGTTGGTGAGGTTTTGGGAAAATATCATCCACACGGCGATACGGCTGTCTATGATGCCATGGCGAGGCTGGCACAGGATTTTACCATTCGTTATCCGCTGGTTGATGGTCAGGGGAATTTCGGCAGTGTTGATGGTGATTCTCCTGCTGCGATGCGTTATACCGAGGCGAAACTTGATAAATTTTCGATGGAGATGCTGGAGCATATCGATCAGAATACAGTTGATTTTTCCCGCAACTTTGATGACACACTGAGCGAACCGGTTGTGCTGCCGTCAATTATCCCCAATCTGCTGGTTAATGGCGCCAGCGGTATAGCTGTGGGTATGGCGACCAATATTCCCCCGCATAATCTTGGCGAAGTGATTGACGCAATCATCTACATTCTCCATCAATGGGATGAATACAGCGAAATTGGCGTGGATGATTTGATGAAATTTGTCAAAGGGCCGGATTTTCCAACAGGTGGCATTATTGTTTTGGAGGACGCGCGCAATGAGCTCGTTTCTGCTTATGCCACCGGACGTGGAAGGCTGATGGTTCGTGGGCGGGTACATCTGGAAGATATGGGCAAAGGACGCTCCCGTCTCATCATTACGGAAATACCGTATCAGGTCAATAAAAGCGGACTGATTGAACGGATAGCTCAATTGGTACGGGATAATGTCATTGAGGGAATATCGGATCTGCGGGATGAATCCGACCGTCAGGGTATGCGAATTGTCATCGAAATTGCGAAAACCGGAGAACCTGAGAAAATTCTGCGCAAATTATACAAACATACTCCGCTTCAGACGACGTTTGGAATTATTTTACTGGCGCTGGTGGATAACAGTCCGCGTGTTTTAAATCTGAAGCAAGCATTAAAAGTTTTTATTGATCATCAATTAGAAGTAATCCGTCGAAAAGTAACTTTCGAGCTTGAAAAAGCGGAGCGTCGTGCACATATTTTGGCAGGACTGTTGATTGCCATTCAGCATTTGGATGAAATTATTAGCATCATTCGCAATGCCGATGACGAAAAACAGGCACGATCGGAAATCATACAGAAATTTCAACTGGATGAAGAACAGGCACAGGCGATTTTGGATATGCCGTTGAAACGTCTGACACATTTAGAGAATTCAAAACTGCAAGAAGAATATACTGAACTGGAAAAGTCGATTACCGAAATGAAGGATTTACTGGCTTCTCCGGAGCGTATGCGAGAGATGTTAGAAAAAGAGCTTCTGGATGTCAGGAAAAAATTTTCGGATCCACGCCGTACACAAATCGCAGTGTTGGGTGAAGGCATATCTTCAAAAGAGCTACTGACTGCTAACACGCTGGTGGAAGCAGATGAAGTCTTTGTGGGATTGACGCCAGATGGAAAGATTGGACGCTGCGAGGCTGCAAAAGCTGCTGAGAAAGATTTTGCCATTCCGCCCTGGATAGTTCGCAGCGATACACAAAAAACGGTGTATATTGTCTCCGATACAGGCAAAGCTTTTGGTATTTACGTTGAGACGCTGCCTAAGGTGGATGCTTTTGCAGACGGCATCGATTTCGGATCGATCTCAGGCTGGAGCAGCGAAGAAAAAATCAGCGCCATCTTCACGCTTTCGGCAAATGAAAAAAACGGGGATGAATCAGCTGTTATCACCATAACAGAAAATGCAATCCTGAAGAAAACATCTACTGCGGAGCTACCGTTTGCTTCGACGCAATCTTTTACACTATGCAAGGTTAATCCGGGAGATCGTCTGCTGACGGTTCTTGTCAGTGAAGAAAATTCCAGTAATATAATGCTGGTCAGCCGGAAAGGTATGGCGATTCGTTTTGATCAGACGGACCTGCGCCCGATGGGACTGATCGCCACCGGAGTCAACGGGATGAAACTGAAGGAAGATGATCGACTTGCTGCAGCGCTCCTGGTCACTGAAACGGATTATTGCTGTTTTGTATCCAGCAGCTGGGGATTGGGGAAAATTGCGGTCAATGAATTTCCGAAACAAGGACGCTACGGACAGGGAGTCATTGCGATACGGATGGCGGATGATGATTCCATCGCTGGAGCGGTTAAACTGGAATCCGGAAAAACATTGCTTTTGCTCCATTATGGAAAGGGAAAGACTCGTCCGATCCGCCTGACAACGGTAAAACAGATCAAGCGTGCCAGACAACTCGAATCAACCATCAAGATGGTCAATCAGAATGTGATGGGACTCTCATTAGTGTTACTTGAAAAGGCAGAGAAAGGAACAGAACCTGACGAGGAGCCAGAAACGGCTACCAAAGTGAAGAAGCATAAAGATAATGATCTTGAGGATGCTGTGGTTCCACCGGCTCCTTCAAATACAGACCGGGAGGATGCGAATTCGATCGGTGGCCAGTCTTCCGATCCGGAGCAATATTCACTCTTCTGAGTAATCTCTTGATGATGAAGCTGGCGGCTCAGATCGCTCGGCACAATGTCATAAAGAAATATGCCGAGAGATTGACATTTTCGTCATTCGGGTATATGATTATGGAAGTTGATGCGGGGTAGAGCAGTGGCAGCTCGTCGGGCTCATAACCCGGAGGTCATACGTTCGAATCGTGTCCCCGCTACTGAGAGAGAACCAGAGTCCGTCGGGCTCTGGTTTTTCGTTAGCCTGGCGCACAGCGGTAGACATTTTTCCAAAAATGGAGGAATTTCTTATGAACCGCAGTTCGCCGGGTACGTCAAAATCCAAAGTTTCACTTTCCTTAGCCAAAGCCATCGACGGCTTCCTAAAATTTAAAACAGCAGAGGGATTAAGCCAACGCACAATTACCTCCTATGAGTTCACTCTTGGTCATTGGTTGAAATACATCGGAGATCGAGAGGTATCGGATATTCAATCTTCCGACCTGACCGGCTACTTGGCCTGGTTGAGAACCGAATATAAACCGAGACGGTGGAACGGAAGCTCCGAGCCGCTGTCCGCCAAATCGATCCGAAATGTGTGGGTAACGTTTCGATCCTTTTTCGGATGGCTGCAAATTGAATTTAAGTTCCCCAATCCTGCAAAAGAAATCACAGCACCCAAGTTTCAAAAACATCCTGTTGAAACATTTTCCAAAGAAGACGTTGAAAAAATCCTGAAGGCGTGTGTCTATTCCCGCGAATCGCAGACTGAGGAAAGGAAGAAGTTTGTAATGCGCCGGCCGAGTTCCAACCGCGACCAGGCGATTGTATTGATGTTGCTGGACACTGGATTGCGAGCAACTGAGTTGTGTTCTTTGATCATCAACGATGTGGATCTCAAGACCGGAAAGGTCACCATTCGTCACGGAGTGGCAGGTGGAGCAAAAGGCGGTAAAGGACGCACGGTGTACCTGGGTAAGGTTGCGCGAAAAGCGGTTTGGCGTTATCTTGCCAGCCGAGAAGATGGGGACGATCCCGACGCCCCCCTCTTCATCAGCCATGCGGATCGAGCTTTCAACAAGGACAGCTTGCGTGTCTTGATCAACCGGTTGGGAGACCGGGCAGAAATCAAGAAAGCATATCCGCATAAATTCAGGCATACCTTCGCCATCACCTATCTTCGCTCTGGAGGAGATGTTTTTACCCTCCAATCGCTTCTGGGTCATGGATCGCTTGATATGGTACGCCATTATGCCCAGATAGCCGAAGTAGATGTGGAACAAGCGCATCGTAAAGCCAGTCCAGCCGATAACATGCGTCTGTAACCAAGAAATCTTCATTGAGCCAATTTTCCTGCGATAAACATCAATGCCTTTTTCTGGCTTTCTCTATCAAGATTATTAAGGAAGACCTCAAGCTCATCACCCGGCGTGGACGTCGCCTTCCCTGACAGCCCGGCAATACGCTCTTGAACATCAGAAGAAAGCATAGGAGCGTAAGTGCTGTCAGTGATCTCGATACTCTCGTGCATCAGGTTCATGGAAACCGCTTTGTAATCCGCCATAGTCTGGGCATGAAGTAACCCGTAGACGGCGTGTCCATGCCGGAATTTGTGTGGTGATTTGAAATCAAGGTTTGCTATGGAAAACAACAACTCCAGGCGTTTTTGAAGCGCCTGAGAACGTGTCTTTCCAGGTTCATCCTGGGAAAGAAACTGATCTCCCCAGGAATGCGCGATCGGTGCATACCAGTGACTTGAACCTGGAAGTGACTTTCGAACAATAGCATCCCACTGGCGGACTGGCGCAAGAATATCCGGAATGTTCAATAGGAAAGTAGTCGCCTTCTTTCCATTCTTGGTATGAACGCCCAGTTCTGGCCATTGGCGAAGTCTGAGATTATCAAGATCAACAGCTTCTATTGGTAATGTAGTAAAAGCGCTGGCACGCATGCCTGAAAGGAAGAGCATGGCAGCAGCTGCCTTGTCGCGTAATAAGGCCAGGTTATTTTCGGGTACAGGGGTATTGATTAATTTTTGTACCTCATCCAGAGAAACAAAAACATTCTCCGAAGATAACTGCGGTTGGCGAGGTCGGCGCAAAGTATCAATCCACGAAATAGGAAGATTGTTCATTTCACGAGGATATGTAACCTTCGCCCAACGGAAAAAGCGTTTACTTGAGTCAATGATCTTCTTTTGGGATGCGCTGGCCAGGGTTCCTTTTCCCTCCTTACCTGGTAATGAAGCCAGATAGGACGGTAGGGTCGGGCGAATCGTCTGCGCCTGGCGGAAATTCTGATCGTCCGCCCAAAGCAGTAGATGACGCAAATAGAATCGATAGCGTTCAACGGAGGCTTGGTTCAACTGCAGAACTTCCTCGAGGTACTTGAGATGTTCTTTGACTTTAAGATAGTTCTGGCGTTCGATCACGATGGGCTCCACGATTAATAACGGCTCCACAGTTTGCACATGTGCCCTTGATTAGGACAAGGTTTCCCTTGATTGGTTGAATCTGAGGAGAAAGTAATTTGGATGCCTGGTTACAACGCAAACAATAGGCTTCATCTTCGGTTAGCTTTTTAGCTGCTTTTGGCTTGCGTTGGTTGTTGACCCATCTGGCAAACTCTTCCCCGTTGATCCAGATCCTGTTACGGTTGTCTCTTTGGTGGGGAACATCTATCTGCAACCAATCCCGCAATGTGCTTTCAGCAATATCCAGTTCCTCGCAAATTTCACGCGGGGTATACAACATCGGCAATAACCCTGGTGCTTTGATGATGACATTATGCGGTAATTTTGTCCGGTGAATTCTTACTTCCATCCAACGATACTCCTAAAAAATAGTGTTTTGTACTTTATCCATGCACCAGCAGATCATCCGACCCAAAATCGTTGACGGGATTTCCAAAGGATTGTTTGATCCGAAGGATATCTTCTGGGATTACGCCGGCATCCTGATTTTCGCCTAAGCCCATGCGAATTTTTCCGATTGAGTCAGTCAATTGGTTGGCCAGTTTATTAGCGCGTTTGGCTTCGCGTCGAACGGTGTTCCAATCGCCAGTTGATTTTGGTGACGGTATCTCAGTCACATCGCTTGCCATCTGTGCAAACTCATCTTCATTTGTCATTACCCTGTTTGCCATGCAGCGAGCTTCAAATCGTCTCAAACTGCTGTGAATCTCGTCTACTTGATCTTCAATATCAAGGGTTTCCAATTGTTCAAGCGGTAAATCCGAAAGCTGAGATACATACCCGAATAAGCGGGTTAAGTCATCTTGAATAGTTTCAAGCTGCGAGACAAGCCTGGTATTCTGCATTTTGACTGAATTTGTCAGTAAGCATGTGTTCATTAGCAATCCTTTCCAAAAGAGTTACGAGTAGGATAACACCCAGGCTGGGCTACCTCAATCTATTAATTTCGATAGGGTTAAGCACCCTGATACCTATCGAAATTGATATATAGATTTTTCCTTCTTCTACTTGCACAATAAGATAATCTCGCCTATAATTTTACTGAACAAATGTTCTAAAATAAGCCCTCAAATTTTCTACTGTTACCTCACTTGCGCATACGACTCTAGAATGACCAACTCCCACCTATACAATCAACTACAAGGTCCTCTCTGGATAGATGCATGCTTGTTCAGGGGGGATTTATGCGTTATGAGCCATTATTTCAGGTCAACTTAGGGGAGGATTTCTTCGATGCCATCCATCGTAGTTTTCAATGACGAAGGGTCTGTTCTTTACCAAAATGTGTTCGACGATGTTCAGGATTTGGTAAAGATCATCCGGGATGGCAGAAATATATCTGATGGCACTTTGGAGGATTGCCCACAAGTGCGGGTTAATGGCTTGATCGTTCTCACGGGGCAGCCACCTAAACCGAAAAGAGAAGCGCCGGCCTTATCAGAGCGGCAGATCAGCGTCTTACAACTACTTGCAAGAGCATATACGCCAGAACAAATAGCGCTAAAACTAGGGTTAACCGAAGCGACCATTCGATTACATATCAGTGCTTTGAAAAAGAAATTTGGAACAGATAGCCGTGACCAGATGATGGCGATGGCGGGTCAATTAGGATTGTGCGATACTTTTGAAACAAGCCCGGTCCATGATCAACAGGAGGAACAGGTACGGTCAAGATGATCTGATGAAATGAAGGGGGATTCGTTGTCAGATTGAAGAAAATATTATATGATTAGAGGCGAACATATTTTTCATATTCCACATCGTAATCCTTGAAAAGTAAAACTACATGTCCAACTTTCCGGCCTGGTTTAACAGAGCGTACAAACGATGGAGCCGATCCCAGGCGGGTGAGGAAGATTTCATAGCATTTTGTGATCTATTAGGCTATCCACCTTCCAAGGTATTAGGCTGGTTACACGGCGAGTTTTTACCTGAAGGTTCAGAAATTCTGAGTATTGCAGGGACACTCGGAACAGAGGTTTATTCAACCCTTGGCCTTCCTGCAGTGGATCCTGAATTAATGAAGATTTATCATGCCTTCTCTCATTTGCATGGTGAGTTTCGAAGTCGTCTGGCTCAGGCACTTTGGGAAGCAGAAAATGAAATAAAAGAGAAGGGTATCTCAGCTGGTTCGCCGGATGCAGGGGGAATACTCAGTGCTTCATTTACCAAATGGGGTATTGCGCCAAACCCAAAGCAATAATCCTGATTTTCATAGCTTATTTGATTAACAACTATCAATAATGAGTATATAATTTCTTTATACTCATTATTTTGATTTAAAAGAAGGTACTATGGACGATTTTCCACAAGTACTAACGATTGAAGAAGCATCAAAATACCTTCGCATACCTCTATCCACACTTTATAAACTTGCGCAGGATGGAAAAATACCATGCCAAAAAGTTGGAAGGCATTGGCGATTTAGAAAAGAAAGGATAGATAACTGGTTGGATGATACGATAGCCAAATCAAAAAAACAAACTCCGATTAACAACGAGGAGCAACATGGATGTTGAATTAGTCGAAAGACTCGCAAAGTTAAGATTAATCATTGGGTATCTTGGGGAACGGGAACAGTTTGGTTGGTGGCAGAGTTCGTTTTTTACACAAGGAAGTAATGCTTTCCTTTCTCCGCTTTTTAGCAGAACGCAAGTCTTAGCTCAATGTAATGGCGTAACGCATGCCGCAGCTTTAGTGCATGACGAGCGTATTGGCATAGGTCATGTTTATCATCTATTTCGACTACCAGAAGAGATTGAGCAAGGAATCCACCGATCGCTCCATGAGCCGGCTTTATTCCAATCAGTTCAAAAGAATATTACCAAATCAGAAATAGCTTTGGATTTCTTGCGCAAGTTAACTGGACCCCAATTACCAACTGAGGTCGGTCCAATCCGAGTTGGAAACATCGTGGCATTGCGCGATACAAATTCTTGGCAGAAAGTAGCCGGCGCATACTTGTATGGTTTTGAACAAGATACCATGATCTGCCCCTATTTTTCAGATCCCTTATGACAACTACTTCCTACTCTTCAATGCTTAATGCCGGTATAGGTATGATAGATGCGACTCGCACAATGCTCAATTTGTGGCAGCCTGGGATGAGCGGTGTTGATCTTTATAAAGCTGCGCTAGAATCGGGATTGTTCCCCAATATTACTGCGCGACGCCTACAGAACTTCATCAAGGAATGTTTCGGCCCCCGATATTTGGTGAATAAAGGCGGCCCATCGAAAATACTTAAAACAATTGAATCTACTTTCTCAAGCCGAGAATTTAATCAATTACTGTTTATATACACTTGCCGTGAAAGTCGAATTCTTAATGATTTTGTTCGGGATGTATATTGGGGTGCATATAGTTCAGGTAGAGAAACAATTTCAAACGAAGATGCTCTTCTTTTTGTAATTCGAGCCAATCAAGATGGAAAAACTGTTAAACCATGGTCAGAAATTACGCTGTCAAAAGTAGCTGGATACTTAACGGCTTCATGTGCTGATTTTGGTTTGCTCGAAAATGGACAAAGAAGTATCCGGAAAATACTACCATTTCGAATTGAATCGAGATTGGGTATTCTGCTGGCCTATGATCTTCATTTTTCCGGTCATGGTGACAATAGCGTACTTAGCCATTCGGATTGGGGATTATTTGGTTTGGATCGAAGTGATGTATTGAATGAATTGAAACAGCTAGCCTTAAAAGGTTGGTTTATTATTCAATCCGCTGGAGATGTGACTCGAATAGGCTGGCAATACCAGAGTATGGAGGAAGTAATCGATGCCCTCAATAAGAGATAACTTCGACGAATTGATGGAACGTGTTCGATCTGGTCGAGAATTAGGACACGCCAGTTTTGAACCAATCTATTATTTAATTTTCCATCCCAAGGAAATTCTGGATGTGAAGAGGAGCCTGCCAGCCTGGATCGCAAAACTGCGCAATGATGGTTGGGACGTTGAGCAGTTTTCTATCGCCCAGGAAATTCGTTCCATATTAGACAGTGCTCCGATGATGAAAATCTGGTTGACCGCGGATAAAAAATCGCCTCTCCAGTGGGATAAAGCCAATCAATCTTTGGCCAATGCCATTACAAATGGCTCGTTAAAAAGTCGATTAGAGAATAAGCTGGAACAGGTGAAAGGTAAAAAGAGCACGATTATTCTTGTCACAGATCTCGAAGCACTTCATCCTTATACTCGCATTGGTGCAATCGAGAGTCAATTGTACGGAAAATTCTATGTGCCTACCGTGTTCTTTTACCCAGGTGAACGTACCGGAAAGACGCGATTGAAATTCCTGGGTTTTTATCCAGAAGATGGCAATTATCGCTCCGTTCATATCGGCGGCTAAAAAGGAGTGTCAGTGGCTATGCAGATCAAAACATTATTTGACCCATCAAAAGACATCTATCGCAACATCGAAAAGGTGATCACATATAACGCTTCGCAAGAAGTTCGTCTAAAAGCGGAAATCACCGAATACATTGTTACTGAAAGCATTGAAGATCAGTTCGAACGGTTGCTGACCAAAATGCAACAGGCGATGGATAGTGGCGGCGAGAATGAGGTAGGTGTATGGGTTTCTGGCTTCTACGGTTCTGGTAAGTCGTCCTTCACGAAATATCTTGGCTTAGCATTAGACCAGAGCGTGCAAATTGAAGGGACGCGGTTCTTGAAATATTTACAAGACCGTATGAACAAACCCCAGACGAGAGCGTTGTTATCTACGGTGGCTAATCGCTTTCCGGCAGCGGTTGTTCTTCTCGATCTGGCAAGTGAAATGCTGGCCGGCGCAACGATGGAGGAAGTCTCAACTGTTCTTTATTATAAAGTTCTGCAGTGGGCTGGCTATTCGCGAAATCTAAAGGTAGCAGCATTTGAAAGACGGTTGAAAAAAGACAACCGTTATGAGGAGTTCACAAGCCGGATTCAAAACGACCTCGGTGTTTCCTGGAAAGAAGTTCAAAACGATCCTTTAGTGATTGACAGCTTAATCCCAGAAATTGCACACGATCTTTATCCCCAGTTATTCAAAACGGCCAGTGCCTTTAATACCGAAACCACCGATTTCGTCCGTTTTGAAAATGAACGTGTCAAAGAAATGATTGATATTGTTCATGAGGCAACGGGAAAAGAATACATTGTTTTTATCATTGATGAAGTAGGTCAATATGTCAGCTCACGTCCAAACCTGATCTTGAATCTGGATGGGTTGGCAAAGAACCTGAAGAATATCGGCAACGGTAAAGTGTGGATCCTCGGAACTGCACAGCAAACCCTTACCGAAGATGATCCACGCGCATCTTTAAACTCACCCGAATTGTATAAACTCAAGGATCGTTTTCCAATCCAGATCGACCTTGAATCCAGCGATATCCGCGAAATTTGTTACCGCCGTTTATTGGGAAAATCACCGGATGGGGAAAAGACCCTTGGCGCAATCTTCGAAAAGCATGGTCAGGAGTTACGATTTAATACCAAACTCGAAGATGCCAAATATTACGACGCAGACTTCGATAAGGTTACATTCACTAATCTCTATCCTTTTTTACCGGCCCATTTTGACATCTTGCTGCACCTTTTAGGCGCTCTGGCTAAATCTACAGGCGGAATTGGACTTCGTTCAGCTATTAAAGTGATCCAGGATATCCTGATCGAAGGCCCGGATGGTCAACCACCTGTAGCGAATCAACCGACCGGTTGGTTGGCCACAACGGTTACATTATATGATGCGCTTGAAAAAGACATACGCCGCGCTGCCCCATCCATTCATAAAGCGGTTGCAAAGGCTCTCATTCGCTTCCCTGATTCGGCAATTCATCAGGAAATCGCCAAAACAGTAGCGATTCTTCAAATATTGGGGAACATGCCAGTTACAGTCCAAAATATTGCGGGTCTTACTCATCCTACGGTTGATGCAGCATCGCGCCATGATGCAGTCGAATCGGCTGTCAAGGATCTCATCTCTGATGGATTTGTTCCTTTTGGTGAAAAAGATGGGAATCTGTGCTTTTTCAGCGAAAAGATTAATGATATCGATCAGGAACGGGCGCAAATTCCCTTACGTTCGATTGAAACCCGGCGGATTCAAAATGAGGGGTTGCGAGAGGTGTTCAGCCCACTTCCCTCTGTCCGGCTGCACAACACTCTCTCCGTAACCTCCGGGTTGAAATCATCTACCGGGTCTATCCTGACGAATCTTGCCGGCGAGAAGGAAACGATTCAAACCGTGGTGGAATTAGTCGCTCCTGAGGATTATGAGGGAGCCCGTACCCGCCTGGTTGAGGAATCTCGTCAGCGTAGTTCGCAATACACGATCTATTTATTGGGAAGAACGGTCAGCGAGATCAACGATCTGGTATCCGAAATTTACAGAAGCCGTGAAATTGTTCAACGATATCGTAATGACCCAGATCAGGAAGTTAAGGAATATTGTTCAGCCCAGACCGACCGCGCAAATGTTTTATCCGGAGACTTGGAGCATTTGTTGAAAAACTGCTTAAGCCAGGGATCCTTTATCTTCCGCGGTCAGGTAACGGCAGCAGACAGCCTGGATCATGACCTGGTTGAAGCGGCGAAAAAGCATTTAAGCACAGTGGCCGAACAAGTCTTTGATCGCTACAATGAGGCGCCCGTCAGAGCAGATACGAATATTGCCGAAAAATTCCTGAAAGCCGGCAATTTAAAAGCAATCGACTCCAACATCGATCCGCTCTCTCTCGTCCAGGTGGTGGGTGGAACGCCTCGCATCAATACCAATCATAAAGCTCTGATCAGCATTCGAGACTTCATCGACCGCAATGGCTCAGTGGATGGGAAACGTCTGACCGATTATTTTACCGATGCGCCTTTTGGCTGGTCTCCAGATACCTTACGCTACCTGGTGGCAGCATTACTGGTCAACGGAGAAATCAAGCTTAAAATCTCCGGGCGGGAAATTAAAGTCAATGGTCAACAGGCAATCGAAGGCCTGCGCACCAATAATTCATTCAAAACAGTGGGGATTTCACTTCGCGATGGACAGCTTCCACTCGAGGTGCTTGCACGCGCGGCACAACGCCTGACCGATCTGACCGGTGAACCTACCATACCGCTGGAACAGGAAATCAGTAAATCAGCAGCGAAGCACTTTCCACAATTACAGTTGAAATACGGTCCCTTGGATTCAAAGTTGGAGAACCTGGGGCTGCCAGGTGTGGAGCGCATTCGTGAGCTCAATAAAGATCTGGCGGAGATTTTGGAAACCGATGCCTCAGATGTCCCGCAGCGATTGGGAAGCGAAGAATCCTCACTCTTTACGAGCCTCAAATGGGCAGCAGATGTAACCCTGGCGCTCAAAAACGGGCTAGAGGTGACAATCCGCGACCTGCGTGAGCATTGGAAGGAGATCAAAGCATTACCGGATTCAGGAATACCAGGTCAGCTCAAAAACGACGTTGAGGAATCGCTTGGCCAAATTGGTGAACGTCTGGGTCAGGAAAATTTCTACCAGCACAGCGCCGACCTAAGCTCTACACTTACCTCAATCAAGAATCATTTACGTGACGCGATTGTTCAGATGGTGGATGCGCAAAAAAGTACGATTAAGGTGGCTAAGCAAGATCTACCAGGGTTGTTTGAATGGAACGAATTGACGCACGAAGAACAATCTCAGATACTGGCGCAGTTAGAAGCTTTGGCTGTTGAAGTGGATAAGAATTTGGCAGGATTGAAACAACTCCTTGGTCAGGAATATACCATCCAATCACGGGTTAGCGGCGTACGCAATAAAATTGAGGAAGTCGGGCATGAACGACAATTGGCACGTTTGAAAGAAGAGAAGGAACAGGCTGCTCGTGAGGGACACAGTCGAATTACCCGATCTTTGAATATTCCTACCAGGGTGACCAACAGCAGTCAATTGGATACCTTGATCCAACAGCTTCAGACTCTGAAGACCGAATTGGCACTCTACAATGACATTGAAGTAACCATAGAACTGAAGGATTGATCCATTATGGCATTTGATCAAACCACCCGCAACCGTCTGGCCCGTTTCGTCAGCGATGCCCGCGCCCTCTTGACTGAAGAATTTACCCGCCAGCTACAGAATGAATATGGGCTTGATCCAGCCAGTGGAGAAGTTACTCCCACTGAAAGATTAACGGCATTGGATGATCGCCAGCGTGAGACGGCACGGATAATCCGTGAAACCCTGGATTACTATCTGGCAGGAAATTCACAAGCAGATGCGAAAGCTTTCCATGATGTACTGGATCGCATCGTGCGCGAACAGGCGTTTACAGTTCTCAACCGGTTGTGCGCTTTGCGCATGTCCGAAGCGCGTGGGCTGGTTTTAGAATCGATTGCCAAATGTTACCAGTCGAAAGGCTTTCTACTCTACGCTCGTCTGGCGGGCAGTGCACTGGGAGAAACCGGTGAATCCTACCGCATGTATCTCTTCAGTTTGATGGATGAATTTGCTATGGAACTGCCGGTTCTGTTTGACCGTTTCAGCCCGCAGGGACGGCTCTTCCCCCGCGAGGCCGTGCTGTTAAAACTCCTGGAGTTGATTAACGACGCGGAGATCGATTCGCTGTGGACCGAGGACGAGACCATCGGTTGGATTTACCAGTATTTCAACAGCAAAGAAGAACGCAAAGCCATGCGGGACGCTTCGTCAGCTCCGCGCAACAGTCGTGAGCTGGCAGTACGCAACCAGTTTTTCACCCCGCGTTATGTGGTGGAATTCCTCACCGATAACACTCTGGGGCGCATCTGGTACGAGATGACCAAAGGCGAGACGGCGCTCAAAGATACCTGCCGCTACCTGGTGCGCCGTCCTACCGAAATATTCTTGAAAGAGGGAGAACAAGCACCAGAGCAGTCCAAAACCGATGAGAACCTCTCGCAGGAAGACCTGCTCCGTCAACCGGTATATATTCCTCCCCGCCCTCTGAAGGACCCGCGTGAGATTAAGATGCTGGACCCAGCCTGCGGCTCGATGCACTTTGGTCTGTATGCCTTCGACCTCTTTGAGCAGATTTATGCAGAAGCCTGGAAGCTGGAAGAACGACTGGGCGAAGACGCCCTGCAGCGATTGGCAGATCTGGATTCGCTGCATAAAACCTACCCGGATGAAGAAACTTACCTGAAGGATGTGCCGCGCTTGATCATCGAGCGCAACATCCACGGAGTGGATATTGACCCGCGTGCGGTGCAGATTGCCGGGCTGAGCCTGTGGCTGCGTGCTCAGAAGAGCTGGCAAACCAAGGGGCTGCGCCTCAGCGAACGACCGCAAATTCGCAAATCCAACGTGGTGTGCGCCGAACCCATGCCCGGTGACCGGCAGATGTTGGATGAATTTTTGAGTACGCTGAGCGGAGATGGGTTGGAAACGTTGATGCGCAAAGCCTGGCATGTACCTACCGACCAGAAAGTGCGCGCCACACCGCAGATGGCAGATGCCCTGGCAAAACTGGTGCGCACTGTTTGGCAGGAAATGGAACTGGCCGGCGAAGCCGGCAGCCTGCTGAAAATTGAAGAAACACTGCGCGATGCGATTGCCACAGCTCGTAAGGAATCCGAGGAAAAATCACCGCTCTTCCGTGTTTTGGAATATGGGTTGAATGAACCCCCGAAAGAGAAGTATGTGCAGGTGGTAGCGGGTGAAGACCAGGATTTCTTTGACCAGGCGGAAGGATTAGTGCTGGCTGCGCTTCGTGAATACAGTGAACAAGCGGTAAACGGCGATAGTTATAAGCGTCGTTTGTTTGCAGGGGATGCATCACAAGGATTTGTCTTTATAGACTTATGTAGAAAGCTCTATGACATAGTAGTAATGAATCCCCCATTTGGCGAGTTGTCTGAAATAGCTCAAGAATATTTAACAAATAAATATCCACTTACTTGCAATAATATTGCCACTATATTTGTTGAGAGAATGGCTAATAAACTAAATCCTATGGGTGGATTGGCTTTAATCATTGATAATTCAACCTCTATACGATCATCATATGAAGATTTTCGGAAGACTATTCTTTATAATTCCTTATGTTTATATACATATGCTTCTTTAGGGTGGGAAGTGCTTGATGCAAATGTTGAGGTATGTGCTTATTCTTGTTTTAGAACAGCTACTGAAAAAGGCAACTGTTTCTGTGTAGATGCGTCTAAAAAAGAAACTAAAGAAAATTTTCTTAAGGAAAACATATTATCCATTTCTCAAGGAAAGAAAAATCAGTTTGTTATTGTTAACCCAGAAGAATTTAAATTTCTTCCAAATGCAATCCCCAATTTTTCAATGCCTAGAGGAATAAGATCACTATTTGGAAAATTTCCGTCCGTTAACAATTTGGCTCACCTTAAGACAGGAATGAGCAGTGGTGATAACGAAAGATTCTATAAAATGTTTTGGGAAAGACCTCAACGATTTGAAAATGACTGGAAATTTCTTTCAAATGGCGGAGAGTATTCTCCATACTATCGTGGTGATAGGGAGATAATTAATTGGCATCGAGATGGTATCGAAATTAAAGAACATAGAAAAGCGACTTTCAGAAATAGTCAATATTATTCTCGGGTTGGTTTGAGTTATTCTAAACGCTGTGAATATTT
The DNA here is from genome assembly GCF_001192795.1 of Flexilinea flocculi. Classification (GTDB taxonomy): domain Bacteria; phylum Chloroflexota; class Anaerolineae; order Anaerolineales; family Anaerolineaceae; genus Flexilinea; species Flexilinea flocculi. The sequence continues at coordinate 1,042,442 of NZ_DF968181.1, forward strand.
GTCTGTTCAGCTCCTTCCATCTGGATTCGCTTTTACTGATGAGGGACAATGCATTTTCCCAGTCTCAGAAGAAAATAGATATGGCTTATTGGCTTTCTTTAACTCAAAGTTCGCTCGGGTTATCCTTAACGAATATTGCGGTCAGCATAAATCTAATGGATATGTGCAACTTATCCCGTTTCCAAATATTAATCTAAGTATTTTAGGTAAGATCTCTAATAATATTGTCCAGATACTGTACTCTGAACTTATATGGACAATACCTTCTATATATTCTCGTGGACCATTATTATTAAATCCGGCAATTTTTGAAACAAATTTATCGATCAATGAAATTCGTTCAAATTTGATAAGAAAATGGGAATTATCAAAGGTAAAAATTGATGAATACGAAAATACATTAAATATGATGATTTATGAAAGTAGTGGATTAAACGAAAATGAAGTTAACTATATAAATAATAAGGCAAAAAAGATCCCCGCAGCTCATTTTCAACTTTCAGAACAAAAGACTGATGGGTACTCATTGGTATCTGAATTTCTTGATTACATAATGGGTGTGTTTTTTGGTTATTGGAATATTTTAAGTATTAAAGAGCCAATAGAAGTACCTCTAGATACTGCGCCAATTTATCCACCAGGAACAGTGTATAAGGGAAAGCCATTGGCGTCTAATAATATTCCTGATTTCTACCCAGTAAATGTTAAATGGTCAGGAATTGCTGAAAGTCAAACTCCAATTGAAAAAGAGAGTTTACCAAATAAACTAGAGGAGATTCTCAGGATTATTTGGAAAGAAAAATTGGAAGGCATTGAATTGGAAATTTCCGAATCATTAAAGATTTCATCCATGGATGAGTACTTTGGAAATCCAGATTTGTTCTTCAAAGATCATTTAAAGCGTTATTCGAAAAGTCGTCGGGCTGCGCCCATCTACTGGCCGCTTTCCACTCCTTCGTGCTCTTACACTCTTTGGTTGTACTATCACCGGCTGAATGATCAGACTCTCTACACCTGCGTCAACGACTTTGTCGATCCCAAGCTCAAGCAGGTGTCCGAAGAAGCTGCCCGCCTGCGTCTGAAGAAAGGCCGCAGCGCTGCGGATGAAAAAGAGTTGGAGCGCCTGACGGACTTCGAGCGCGAATTGAAAGATTTCCGCGAAGAATTGCTGCGCGTGGCGAAGTTCTGGAAACCGAATCTCAACGATGGCGTCGAAATCACCGCTGCTCCGCTATGGAAGCTGTTCCAGCACAAACCCTGGCAGAAACGCTTAAAAGAAACCTGGCAGAAGTTGGAAGCCGGCGAATACGACTGGGCGCACCTGGCTTACTCCATCTGGCCGGAACGCGTGCGCGAAAAATGCAAGAACGATAAATCACTGGCAATTGCGCACGATTTAGAAGAATTGTATGTAGAGCCGCCGGCATCCGCTAAAAAGAAAAAAGCCAAAAAACCAGCAGTTGATGAAGAGACAGAAGGTTGGTTCAATGACGATTAAAAACTTCATCCAAAAAGAAATATTTTTGCCACGCCTCAAACAAAATGGGGTGTTGGTTGTGTATGACCCCGACCAGCGCTACCACGAGCTGTGTTTGGAGCTGAACGCTGAAAAACTGCGTGTCATCGATACATCCGAAAGCAGCATCACCAGCCGCTTTGCTGCACTGGAAGCACTCAATGAGTTTGGCCAGCCCAACCCATCCCTTGAGGGTATCCTGGTGTATGTTCCCGCCAAGTCGCCAATCACGGATGAGGAAAAACAACGCGATCCGTTTGCCATTTACGGCGCTTGCGGCTCTGTCTTTCCAGAAGGAGATGGGGATGAATTCCTCAGTCTTTGCTTGAAAGCACGCGCGGATTATGCTACGGAAATCCGCCGGATTTTTAAGGACAATCCTAATCCCGGTTTTGCGGTCATTGACGCCGTTGGCGGAGGAGCAGGCTGGCCGAACCTGCAGGCAATGCTGAAAGTCGAATCGGCTCGCGATATTTTATTTGTTTTGCTAACACCCTCCGAAGCGCAAAAAGAGACTCTCAAAACACAGGCCAGTTGGGTAACTGAGGCCACAGCATTGTTCCAAAGCGCTTTGGGCCTGAACTTGAAAACCAAAATGAAAACCTGGAATGCGGTTGCAGATGAGCTGTGGCGATTCCTGCTTTTTAGCGAATTTGTTTTCGACCTGCCAAGTGACCTGCCGGTAGCTCTGACGACTGTTCCTTGTGCCCCTCAAGAAGCACTTCACCTGGTGGAAGATCTGTGCGACCGATTACGCAATGATCGGCGCACCCAGGCTTTTTACATTGAACGAGCTGAGGGAATTGAAAAAGACCTAAACCTGCCAGCAATTTGCGAGAAAATTGATGATTTCGGTGTTCGGGACACCTTCCCATTTGAAGAGCGTGCTTGTTTCAACCAGGCAGTCGATGCGTTGAAACGAGATAATATCGACAGACTGCGCAGTGTTCTCAATCGCCACGAACAATCTGTCTGGGTCAGCCGGGGTGAAAACCAGGCACAGTGGGCTTTACTCCATTCGGCTGCTAGCTTGGCGCAGGCTTGCGAAGACTCCGACCGCCAGCTATCTGAGCACACCCGTACATTGGATACCTTGTTGGATTTTTACACCAACAATATCCGTGAAGTAGATCGCATCCAGCGTGAATTTGAACAGGCCGCTGGAGATCTCCTCGATTCAGGGGGTGCATCAATTGAGGTGATCAGTCAAACGCGTTCTACTTATCGAAAATTAATCGATAAGGTTCACGGGATTTTCGTACGCCATATCGAAAAATCCGGCTGGCCGATATCGGGACGCTTATCGAATGCAGATGTGTTTGATAAATTGGTAGCACCGAAATTACTTGAAAGCGGTCGGCGCGTGGCTTATCTGTTGATCGATGCCATGCGTTATGAACTCGGTGTTGAGTTAGCAAAGCACTTGAACGAAGCTGGGCAAATTGATGTTCAGATGGCTTGCGCTCAGATGCCTACAGTCACACCCGTTGGGATGGCGACACTGTTACCCGGGGCCGGTCAAAACCTAAAAATTATGAATAAGGATAATCAGTTGTTGGTCGTATTCGGTGACCAGCCATTAGCCACCGTCGCTCAACGCATGGATGTGCTGCGTAAAAAGTATGGGCAGCGTTTTGCAGAAATGGAACTGGTCCGGTTTGTCCGCGATCATCCTAAGATCGAGAATACTGTTGAACTTCTGGTCATTCGTAGTAATGACATGGATAATGATTTTGAAGCCAATCCAGAAGCGGCTCCAGGATTAATCAGTCGTACCTTCCAAAAAATCCGTTCAGCTATTTATAAATTGCGTGATTTGGGATTTCAGGATGTCATCATTGCCACCGATCATGGCTTTTTCCTGAATACAGCCATTGAGCCAGGCGATGTGTGCGCTAAACCATCAGGGAAATGGATCAATGTCCACGAGCGAACACTGCTCGGTGATGGGGTAGGCGATACATCCAACCTGGTTCTACCCTCTGAAATGTTGGGGATTCGAGGGGAGTATAGCCAGGTAGCAATTCCACGAGCTTTGGTATCGTACCGGGCTGGGCAATGGTATTTCCACGGCGGGCTTTCGCTTCAAGAAGCGATTGTACCCGTCATCGCAGTAAAGATTCGCGCTGCAGAGATTGGAATTGGCAGCAAACTTTCGGTGATGTTGAATTACAAGCGAGGGTCCAAAAAGATCACCACCCGATTACCAGTCATCGAAGTTGAAGCTGGAGCTTCGGATCTCTTTGCCCAGGAAACAGAGTTGTTAATAGAAGCTTACGATGTAAAAGGGCATGTTGTTGGCGAAGCGAAACCTGGCGGCCCGGTTAACCCGGCGACCAGAATCATAATGCTAAAACCAGGGGACACCATTCCAATTACACTAAAAATGGATATGGATTTTGAGGGAAAATTTGTAGTAAAAGCGCTCGACCCCATTACGCAAACAGCCATGGGAAAACCACTTGAATTAGAAACGGACTATACGGTGTAATTATGGATACTTTAGACGAGAAACTGCTTGGAGTATTTGAAGGGAAAGTTGTCCGCAAAGACTTGTTACATCGTATTAAAAAGGGCACGAATGTCCCAACGTTTGTTTTGGAATTTCTATTGGCGCGGTATTGCGCCAGTGAAGATCCTAAAGAAATCCAGGAAGGATTGGAAGCTGTCCTGGCAACTCTTCAGGATAACTATGTGCGCGCCGACGAAGCGAACGCTGCACAATCGAAGGTAGCAACCAAGGGAAAACACCGCTTCATCGATAAAGTCCATGTCAACTACATTGAAAAAGAGAAGCGCCATTGGGCTGCCCTTGAAAACTTCAATTCCCAGCGGGTGGCTATCAATGAAAAGTTTTATCGCGATAACGATCGTTTGTTAGAAGGTGGTATTTGGGCTGAAATCACCATCGGATACAACGAAATTGAAGATGATGATTACACGTTCTATGTTGAAGATCTGCGACCAATTCAATTGAGCCGGTTTGATTTCGATGGGTATGCAGCAGGTCGGAGTAAGTTTTCACGAGATGAATGGCTGGATATTGTTTTGCGCTCTGTCGGATTAGAACCGACGAAGCTCTCTACACGATTGAAATTCCACTTTATGCTACGGTTAGCATGTTTGGTGGAACCTAACTACAATTTTATCGAGCTAGGTCCCAGGGGAACTGGAAAATCGTACTTCTTTAGCGAATTTTCTCCCTATTCAACCCTGGTCAGTGGCGGACAGGCTACAACCCCAATATTGTTCTACAACAATGCCCGGAAACGAACGGGCCTGGTTGGTTTCTGGGATACCGTGGCTTTTGATGAGGTCGCCGGCATCCAAATCAAAGACTCCACAACCATCCAGATCATGAAAGATTTCATGGCAAACGGTCGTTTCTCGCGTGGAGCCGAAGTGATTGCCGATGCGAGCCTGGCATTCAACGGGAATATCGATCATTCCATTGAACAATTAGTCAATTCGACTGAACATGATCTTTTTATTCCCATGCCAAGAGAGTTTGATCTGGCAATAATGGATCGGTTTGCCGCGTATTTACCCGGTTGGGAAATGCCGAAGAATAGCAGTGATTTTCTAACGGGAAATTATGGTTTCATTACGGATTATTTGGCGGAAGCATTTCATCATCAATTCTCTCACACCAATCGGTACGAGGAAGTCAATAAGCGAATTCGATTGGGACAGAATGTCGAAGGCCGCGATGAAAAGGGCATCAAAAAGACAGTATGTGCTTTTCTAAAAATACTGCATCCCGATGGTCCACCCAGTGATTCGGAATTTGACGAATATGTAGCCTATGCTGTAGAAGCCAGGCGGCGTGTAAAAGAACAAATGAACAAACGAAAACCGGATGATGAGTTTGCACGAATTAACCTGTCCTATTTTGCCCCAGATGGAAAAGAAGTCGTGGTTTTTTGTCCGGAATCACGTAACGCAACTGCTACACAGCATCCATTTCGGCGTTCATTGAATTCAGGAACAAAAGAGAATCCGGAAGCAAAAACGAGGAAAGCTCAAACTAGAACAGTGGTCGAGCAACCTTCAGAAGTGGCAGTAATGGTTCAACCAGAAATTGTTTCACCGAAAGAGTTAGAACTTAGTGAAAAGCATTACACAATTTTTTATGGTGATACTGGCTATAGTTATGAGACCATTTTTGGCCCCTACTTTACAGGTGCAAAGAGTATCGAGATTGAAGATCCCTACATTCGTATGCCTCACCAAATCCAGAACCTTGTTCGCTTTTGTGAGGTTATCATCAAATTGTCGGGCATCAAACGCATCGAATTGATCACTGGGTATGACGATGAAACTCAGAAGTTGGAGATTGAACAGAAACTAGGCGACCTGAAACAAAGCTTGCTCGAAGTTGATATTGTTTTCGACTTTGACTTTAACCCAAACATTCATGATCGTGAAATTCAGCTGGATAATGGCTGGGTGGTAAAAATTGGTCGAGGATTGGATTTCTACCAGAAACCACAAAGCTGGAATGAGATCGGCGCCAATGATCTTTCGTTGAGAAAATGCTTGGAAACGAAGGTAGATATTTACAAGGTTTAATTCACGGATATCTGAGAAAGAGAAAATGAATCTGTTGGTCATCTCAAATCAATACTTTTGAATAGCTAATGGAAGCAAAGCAAGGGAAAAATATGCCCATTGGTGGAACCCCTGTCCCAAAGCGAGAAATCATTGAATTAGTCATCCGGAATATTCCTGGCGACCAAATTCGAGAAATGTTAAAAATCCAGGCTGAAACCGACTTAAGGCGTAGGCTTGATGATTTCTCAAAAAATCAATTAGTGGAGGTTCTACAATCTACGGAAAATGGACATAATGCTCTTGAAGATACAAAAGCGAACTATCCATTATCTTCAAGCCCAACACTTTATCTGGTGTCGGTTAACTCCTGGCCAGATTTTCAACACCTTCTTGAGGCGACTACTGAACTTGCAGAACAGATGCAAGAGGCAGCGGTTCGATTTGGTCTGGATCGAACAGTAAGGTCAGTTTACATAATTACTCCTGCGAGAGAGTTTGTTACACAAATACCATTTCAAGAAATTCCTCTCGTTTATGAAAAGAAAATTGAATACGTGGTTTCTGATCCGGAGTCGGAGGACTTTGGAGAAGTTAATGTTATTTACAGTCTAGAAAAAGCAATTATCTGGTATAGCAGAGAGTTTAGGCATGCTCTTTTATTATGTGCAGATTTCCAAGCGGTTAAACCAATTCTGTATTATTGTAGAACATTGTTAGACATTAGTTGGCAGCTTCCATATCTTTCCGAGGAAATGCTAGATCGTTTAGCAGAAGGAGCAAATCCAAGGACAGCTTCTTTTTCACGTGTTGATGTTGATCCAATTGGCATTTTTGATGCTCAGTCCCTCACAATTTCAGATCCCTCTTTAGGAGAACTAAGATCCTATCGATCTCTTTCCGACGATACCTCCCGACAGCAAACTTTTGGTTTTTATTCAAGTCATCCCGATTTAGTCCAAGGTGGAATGGGAATATCACGTCAATACGGCCGTATATGGACGCCAACACACTTACGAAAAGATTCCCTATTAGCCCTCTCTATCAACTTAATCCAGAAAACAGAACAGGACCTTAATAGGGAGGCTGATATTAATCCGAATGGGTTTATAACGTACTATCGAAATGTACCTGTAACCCTTGGCAGAAAAAAACTAAGAACTCAACAACGATATTATTTCGACGAATTGATTAAGGCGATAATTGGAGCTCGAAGGTCACGTACTCTAGAATTTCAATTTGATCCTGTTTTCGTTAGGAACCTGGTTGAACAATATCATTTCCTTGACATTGTTCCAGCACTAAATATTCACTGTGAAAATTGCGGGGATAATATCGCTCGCTGTTCAATTTGTAATTCTCCTCTAACCCCTATTGTTATGGATCACCAGCTCATTTTTCAATGCTCCACCCATCCTAATGAACCTCAATATCAAGATAATGAGTTGTTCCCCTGCGACTGTGGAGCCAATATTGAGCTGACATTTTCGGTAGATATCAGGATTCTTCCCGGGGTACAGCTTCTAAAAGCAATCCACAGGTTTTTAGGCGTATTGGAGAATCAACAATACGACGGCAGTTTTATTATCATCGGTAATGTCTTACGATTACTTTCAAGGAATAGAGTTGCAATTAACGAATATCATTTACCTGAATTCCAGATGTGGCAGACCAGAGCACATATCCACCAACGAAATATTTCAGATGAAAGAAAAATCCAGTATCGACAGATCCTTGGACGCATAAAAGAAAAATGCATTCGAAATAATCGGCATTCAAGTTTGGAAATTTGCGCTGCTTGTATGCAAGAAGCGGTGACCACAGCTAGAATAAACTCAGGGAATGATCTTTGCCTTGCTCGATTGTTTGGTTATGCGATTGATGAAGATTTCGACGGTGTTCATCATGGCCATGAGGTTGCAGATATTCGATATCCGGATGTTTTATTGAATACCGGAGAAGAAGTCCGCTTAGGTATACATTTAAAAAGTAGGGAAAGTCATAGAGTTCATGGTTTAGGGAGATCAGTATCGTGTATCAAAGGACTTTATACTCAGTATTGTTATTCTGCATATTTAGCAACACTAGGTGGTGAGGATTTGGATGTTATCGGAGTATCGGTTCCCAATGAAATTGGCGATGAAGTGAGGGAAAACTTTCAGTTCATATCCAGCCAATTTGGATATCCATTGATTGTTCTTGACGAAGAGGATTGGCTGCGAATTATGGATGCAGCTATGGAAAAGACAGCAATCGAGCATGTGTAGATAAAAAAATGACAGATACAATCTTAGACAATTTAACTCTACTAATATTTAAGGGGGGAAAATGATTGAAGCAATTGAACAACCATCAAAAAATGTAAAACCGATCATACGTCTTGGAATTCTCGTTTTTGGCCTTGTTGCTCTCATATGGATTAGTTACAGTTTAACTGGTACGATTTTTCCCTCTGACAATCGTCAAGCAAATATTTTTCAAAGCGGTTTATTGATGGTTATTTTAGGCTCGCTTTTCCTTGAGGATAAATTTACAAGGCCTATAGATGCCGTAATAAATGCATTAACTGCTGGCATATCTTTAATTACAGTTTACTCCGTCACAAATGACATTTGGTGGGATAGCTTATTTGGTTATTGTGTAGTTATTTTTCTCACCGCAATCATTTGTGTAGCTTTAGGAGTTCCTGGTGAATCTTCAGGTTGGCGAAAAGTAATTAGCCAACTACTCTACAATTTTTCAACTCGGCTGGGCAACTCGCGAATACTATTTAGCATTATTTTCTTATACTCAGTGTTTTCATATTATGGCTTCCAATCCTATCAGTCAGGTGTTTTAGTTCTATTTTGGGGCGTTTATATTGCTATATGGCCTCTTAAAATCCCAAATATTTTCCAGTCACTATTCGTTAGAGGAACAGAACTTCCAAATCGTTGTGGAACTATTATTCGAATGGAAGATCCTGACTTGGTACTGGTAGAACTAAAACCTTCCGTAAAGTGGTCTTCAGAACATTTATTTTTAGCATGTACTGGTGAGAATGAGCCAAAAATTGTTTTACCTTTATTTAGTCAAGTACAAAATAATCGTCTTGTTGGTACAGGATTATGCTTAGATAGACCAGAGTCTGAAATCAAACAGATTTCTTGTGGAGGTCTCTATGATTTGAGTGAGATCCAAGGGAATACATCAGAAGAAGTAAAGAAATTCTTCCAGTTAAAGGCAAATACGCTTCCCGTAGGTTTAGTATCTGAAGGTTCAACTATTGGGAAAATAAAATTTGAAACATGGCCATCTGCAAATTTGTCTGAAGGGCTTTTGGTTTTCAGTATTATCAATGGTTCCCAAATCTTTTACCAAGTAATTGAAGGCAATACCCGCAATGAGGAACTTACAAATAATAAACACGGTTTCTTTGTAGCTGAAGCAATACAACTTGGAACCCTTGATCCAGTACAGGGATTCTTAAAATACCCATGGTTGCCTGGTATAAATTCGGCAGTATTTCTTGTAACAGAAAATTTAGCTCCAGAACCTCCGATGCTCCAGCCAGGAGATTTTATCTTAGGAAATACACCTTCTTCCAAAATTCCGATTATTGCTAACATTCATGATCTCCGATCTCACCATTTGGCAATTCTTGGAACAACAGGTCGAGGTAAAACTGAACTCGCCTTTGATTTGATTCGAATTTCTATTGAAAATGAAACGCGGGTTTTCTGTGTTGATCTTACACTGCAATATGCTCAAAAACTCAACCATTTACATCCAAATTTATTAAGTCTAACCGATGATCAAAGTATCCAACTTGGCGCAAAAATATTCGAAGCTGAAACAGGGGATTATGGTGGTGGAAAAGAAAAAAGGACATTAGAACAATTCATAAATGGACTTCGCGAAAGCATAGATAAAACAGTAACTGAATTTCTTCAAGATGAGAAACCAAAATTAGGTCTATTCAATCTGCCCGCCATCTCTAATACTAGATCGACAATCCAAATTACTGAGTTATATTTATCAGCAATATTTAATTATGCAAAAAGCCATCCAAACTGTAAACCTATTTGGATAATACTTGAAGAAGCTCATACCTTAACACCTGAAACTAAAACCATGGGATTAAGTGATTATCATTCCCAAGCAGTGGTTGGTAAAATTTCACAAATAGCGTTACAAGGCAGAAAATATAACGTTGGTTTGATGGTGATTGCCCAACGGACTGCGACAGTTAGTAAAACTGTTTTAACTCAATGTAATTCAGTTATTAGCTTCTCGATTTATGACCAAACTGGTTTAGATTTTCTCGCCAATATTTTCGGAAATGATTATATAAATATCATTCCAAATCTAGGTTTTTTACAGGCGATTGCATTTGGAAAAGGGATAAAAAGTATGAGACCATTGGTTGTTGGAATCCCTAAAAGGGATATGACAAAACCAGAAGTTCAAGAAACCCCAAAAGATGATGCTAAGGAATGAGAATTAATCAACTGCCCAGCTTATGGCATACATGCAGGCTCGTGGACACTTATAAACAATTGCGATTCCATATTTGATGCTTCGCGACAACAAGCTTTAAACCCATTATTTACAAATCCTTAATGACTAAACGGCCTTAATGAAAATTAAAGCCGTTTATGATGAATCTAAATTCCAAATCCCATCTGACCCTCCAGAACTACCTCCTTTCTTCGCGTCCGTCTAACCACCACTGTCTTCTGGCTCACCCAATCATCCCAGGTCATCACTTTCGGCCCAGGAATGATCACTGCACTCGGGGTCGTCAAACTGCCCATCGGATTGTGGCTGACTTGCAGATCATCGGCAAACAAGGTCTGTAGGTCAGAGAGCTTCGCGCCCTCCAGCACATCACGAGCAAGCTGAGTGAGAAAGTCGCCTTCCTCCTCTGGAACAATCGCGCCTCCGACCTCATCCCCGTAAACTAGCTGCGCGGCTTTCATCTTTTTTCCCATCAAAGCCAGCGCTGTTGCTTCCATCGCTGACGAGTACACCGAGAAAATCGCTTTGACCGGCTGTGTCTGTCCCAATCGCCATACACGTCGCACACTTTGCCACAACGTATAGAGTGAATATTCGATCTCGAAGAACACCACGGTTGAGAATTGCACCAGATCGAGACCTGTTTCCACAAGCCGCGGGTTACAGATCAAAACATCGATGGTATCCACACGTTTGGCAATCCATTCTTCACGCTTGCGTGGGTCAACATTACCACTCAGGATAGAGACTCTCAGCCCATTGGCTTGCAGCGGCATCATCACCCGATCTTGAATATCACGAGTGCCAGTCTGACGAACATAGACCAACACTTTTCGCCCTTGCTGCTTTTCTACCTTACAAAAGTCAGCTAGCCAGTTCTCTTTCGGCAGCCATTTATGGCCATTCGGATTGATTGCCGGCAACTCCATCAACGGTACTTTTCGCACGGTTTTACCATCGCCATCATCCACCTCATCGACCACCACAACCTCATCCCGAAAAGCGGAATTCGGTCGTGCTAGAGTCCATTGAAGCCAGGTGGATAGGTAACGACTGGATTGGATCGCCAGTTGTTTCAGACTTCTATCCATGTTGTGATATTGCTGTCCCTGATCATCGAGCATATCCAGGGCAACCACTTCCTCCTTATACGACGGCAGAGCCAGGTTCAGATCTTTCAGGCTCAGGAATATGGTGGTATCCAATAACCGGCTCACGATGGCCGGGCTGACACCCGGCTGTTCTTTAGCCTGATTACGGTAGCACCGGTTACCAGTGTACACGCCATCTTCATCCGCGTCTTCGTTGCGCCTCCGTCTTCGGGTAGTTTCAAGCACTCCATACAACCGCGCCCAGCGTTTCTCGTCATGGAAAGCAAAATCACGGCGGACACCATGATTCAGGCGATGCAGCAGCCAGAATATTGAGGTGCTTTTGCCACCAAAGAATGTCCCGGTGAGAGTCAGCGTCCACTTAGTTGATGTTACCAATTGGTGAAACGCCACACCACGATCCGACGACTTGGATTTGAACTGATGGACCTCATCGGCTATCAGAAGCTTGAAAGCGCCCTTAGCATGTTTGGTAATGTACTCCGAAATGCTATGTCGCCTCGCCCCGTTGAACTCAAACAGAGGTGTCCTACATGGACGCATGCCCCATACCGAGTCACCGTTGGCATCAAGTTTCATCCTCCCGTCTGCATCCAACTCCCAGCCAGGAATTCGATTGTGACAGAATTGGCGTTTTTCTGCCAATTCTGAGGCATCGGTCACAGGAACGTTGAATCCGTCCTTTTCGACCATCACGACCTTACCACAACCAGGACAAGCACAGGCATCCACAATCTTTCCAGTCAGTGGGTCTCTTGCTTTCCTGTTGATAACCGCCGGCTGCCATCCTGCCCCGAACTTGGCAGAGGTGTGTGCTACCACTGCCACCCATTTTGGCTTTGGACCTCCTTTCATTTGAGCAGTGTCATACGCTGCCTTATATTGATCCAGGAATTCACGGACATCGTTCACATCATAAACTTCGTCACTATTCCGACCGATGCGGCGGATTTCTCGTGCATATGCTCCTGGGATCACTTCCTCGATTTCGCGGATCCATTTGGGTACAAGGTGTGGAGGACAAAGCACGATTGCCGGGTAAGCATCCAGCAGCTCTATCACGCCAGTCGATATTGTCGTCTTTCCAGTCCCCATTTCTGCCTGGCAGTTAGCCACGCCATTTTTACGAATTGAACGAGCCAACGCCGCTGCCGCATGTCTTTGCGCAGGAAGCAAACCAGCACGCTCTTGTCCGGGGAGTGCTTTTCGTAGAGTACCAAGCCTATCGAGGGCTGCAATTTCGTTTACGGTTGGGTCCAGATTGTAGATGGGTTTATAGGTTTCCAGTACATGAGCAGCGATCTTCTCGCCGTGAACTTTCATGAACTCTGAAAGACCTTTAACATCCTGGATCACCTGGATACCATCCTGCTTCAACACAGCCACCGTAGTAACAAAACGATCCTTGTAGATTTCAACGACTGTATCCGCTTCTTTGGCATCCGGCTGCTCAGTCTTTTCGACCACCTTGATTACTCGTCCCTTGATTAGCATTGGTTTACCTTCTTCATCGGTCAATTTCACCGTGCCCATCATGCCAGAGGCCATGAGCATAGCGATATGACCTTTCTTCAAGGGCATGACCGGTTGGGAGAGATGAGCCAGACCACGCGTTGGGCGTATCAGGTCAAGCCAATCACTGGTCTTATGGGCACCTGCTTCCTTCGTAGCTTCAACCACCTCTTCCGGTTCCCAATCCGTTCGCTTGAACATAACTGGTTTGCCATTTGCACCTCGTAATGGCGCAGGCAATAGTTCATAGATCGGTTCAACAGCGGGATGGATAGGTTCCAGTTCAGTTGATGCCAGGCTTTGAAGCGAAAGAACCTCCTTGTCTGTGGGCAACTGGTAGAGTTTGCGCTTGTATGCCAACACCACCACCTGCTTAAACTTCTCGTACAATCCATCCGGAAACCGATAGATCGTGATAGCTTCATAATGCCCGGCTAACAGCCGAGCAACTTCAACCATTCCCAGGATTTTCTGTGGGATGATATAGGTCAGCAGCCCGCCACGCATTAGTTTGGAGGAGGTCGTCTTGAGAAAATCCCATTCCAGTCTTTTTTGACCTTCGAAACGGTCAAAGTCATAAGGCGGATTCAAATAGAGCCAGGAAATGCTTTCATCGCTCAGAACACAAGCTTGCCAGGGAGCCTGGAAAACCTTATCCATTACGTTTTGAGCTTTCCCTGCTCGTTCTGGTGAGAGTTCTACACCCCAGGTTTCGCAGTTGAGTGCGTTACCCAAGGAAGAAGCAGCTTTTCCTTCCCCTGCGCAGGGATCAAATAACCGCCCTCTTTCGCTGGGCGGTTTCAGGTAAGTGCGGATGATCTCGACAACCGGTTCATCCGTGGGGTAGTACCCCATTCTTTCGATTGCTGGTGGACGCATTGTTCACTCCTTTACTAAAAAATCCCCGCAGGAGACGCGTCCAACCCCTTGAGGGGATGAAAAGCGCCCCCTCCGGGGTGATGTTGCAAGTAGTTTTACTTGTTCTCTCAGATGGTCAGTGAGATTTCCTCCTGAGCTAATAACTCGGATAACAGTTCTTTCCAGTCAGCTTGCAGGTCAATTCTGGCACCAAGGATACAATCGCCACCTGTGGTCAGATCTTGAACCAACTTACGACTGCGAGCTTGTTTCCAAAGGGCTACTGACCATTCATCCAGGATCGGCACCTCCAGAGCTTCTTTGATTCGTTCAACGAAAAGCTGAATCAAATCCTTTCCTGGATCAGGTGTTCCTCGAAAAATAAGCAGATATGCACTGAGGTCTTCTGGTTCCCATTTTCCAGGAAGCGCAAGCCGAGATACAAACCCGACATGATGATTGGTGTATTCAGGCATGGCTTGCCAGGCTTGTTCATACTTATCAGTGGGAATCAGGGACACATCACTTAGGTCGTCCCGAGTCATTTGTAGGGATTTCCCGCATATAAGTGTCACCCGCAGTGATTCCAGACTGGTCTTGTAGCCGGCGAGACCGATGTACACCAGGTTGTGGTCACTATCGTAAGCATAACCGGTGGCATGCGACATGGCTTGGCCATTGCGCAGCTTTGGAACCGCTTCAGAAAACAGGCGCTCGCCTGGTCTGACCTTGTTATTTTCCTTTGGAATAATTTTCCAGACGACGATTCCGGCATTAACCCGCTCCAGTTCTTCGTTGAGTTCTCGCAGAACTTCGTACAATCCCTTCCAAGGTTGTACACCGGTGAATGTGATGCAGGCTTCGCCGCATTGAATATTGATCCTCCTATCTTGCACGTCGAGGGTGGCTTCTACCAAAGACAGGGTTTGGTAGTTCGCTAACACCTGCGGCAGTTTCTCACCCGACTTTGCAGTGAACAGGTATGCACCGAGTTCCGAATCGTACTTCAGGAAACCGGCTTTCCCAACTGCGTAATCGTATGGGTACGCTGCTCGAGTCAGTTCCTGACCGAGATCCTCTCTGGTTGGCAAACCGCTGCCGTCTTTATGTGCGGCAATAACAACCTTACCCTCCTTCTGCCTGGCGATGATGCGGTTCACTTTTTCGCGCAGGTATTTGTCTTCGTAAACGTTCATGTGATCCTCCTTTGCGATTTAGATGGCAATTGAATTTCCAAGGTTGAGATGAACTTGAAACAAAAGACCAAGGTTCTACGTTATTGGGTGATAATTAATCCCAAGAACAACAAACATCGATCTCTTTCCCATTTTGGAAACCGACGTCTGTTTTCCTTGTTTTCTGAAACAATTCAGCCGACTAACGAAACTTATCCCAATCCAGAAAAATAATTAAAGAGCACATGGATGTGATACTTCCCTATCGAGAACCGAATTAATAAGTAGATATGAAAAACATTTTGGCAATCAAAACGGATGTTCATCCAAAAACAGAAGATATCGACTGGCAAGGTGTCTATGACTATTCCTTGCCAAAGGTTTTTCACTACTTCTGTTACAAAGTCGGCGATCCTACCCTTGCGGAGGACCTAACAGCAATTACCTTTGAGAAAGCCTGGCGTGGCCAAAGGAACTTTCAAAGTGATATTGGTCAGATACAAAATTGGTTAATGGGTATTGCTCGAAACGTTGCTTCCGATCACTTCAGAAAAAAGGTTCGTGAGGTTCCGCTGAAAGAGGGCGGTGAAGGAAGCTTTATCACCTCTTTTTATGAACAGTTGCAGCAAAAATGGGATTTTGAGTTAATACTCTCAATCTTGGCGCAGTTCTCTGAACGGGAACGGGACTTAATCGCCTTTAAGTACGGTGCAGAGTTGAGCAACCGAGAGATTGCAAAATTGACTGGTTTATCGGAAACCAACGTTGGTACGATTCTTCATCGAGTTGTAGGAAAGCTAAGAATTGAATGGGAGAAACAACATGAACGATGATTTTTTGTATAAATGTCGCTTGCCAGTGAGAAAAGCATTTGCAGATAGCCTATCTCAACGACTGCAAACACTTGATACAAATCAACACTTTCAACAAAAAGGAGCTATTCCGATGAAAATGAAACATACTGTCATGAAAGGCAGCGCATGGAAATTCGCGTTGTCAACCTTCATCCTTCTGACTGCTTTAGCCTTCGCTTTTGCATTCTCCGAACCACTCCGTGCAAAAACCCTGGAATTTATTCGGGAAATTGCTGGATTTAGCGTAGAAGAACGGAGTGAGTCCCCCATGAAAGCTTTGGATCAGAATAAAACTACATCCACACAGGTGGCTGCTATAAACCCAGTAACTGATCCAGGCAGCACCATGCCTTCCCCCACACAGGTGGAACCAACTGTGTATACTATTCCAACGGTTTCTGTGACTGACCTGATCAAAAACCCTCCATTCCAATTTGATTTACCAACCTGGGTTCCGGATGGGTACATCTTGAACGAGTCAGCTGGTATTGCAATCTCAAAAAATTGGGTATCTTTGGTATGGAGTGACACAAACATACGCGAAATTGAGTTGTTGATTGAACGCGAATATACGGGGTATAACATTCCAGCCGGGGAAAATAGCAGTGAAGAGATCAAAATTAACGGAGCGCCAGCTTTACTTATTCAGGGTTTCTGGGATGCACAGCATCAATGGGATCCAAAGCGGGGTGTCTCACTCGATTGGGAGAAGGATGGCCACCACTATCACCTGAACTATTCTGAGCGGGGGACAGCACATCATGAAATTGTCCCGATCAAAGAGGATATGGATAAGATCATAGAAGAATTAGTCAAGATGGCCGAGTCTATTCAGTAAAGGCAGTTGCATTATGGCGGGTGATTTAGGATCCTAGTTTTAAGAAGATCCGTCGGCGGGAATCTCACACCCGCCGATTACCCGTCATCATTACTGGGGGAGCTTGTGCTCCCCCAGTCTATTATTTCCCGTCAATATGCATTGGCATCAGTACATACAGAAAACTCTCCTCTTCAGCTGAACGAATGATGGCCGGTGTGTTATGGGCGTTGATTTCAATGACCACATTCCTGGTAGAAATGGCTTCCAAGCCATCCTGCAGAAATTTCACGTTGAAAGCAATCTCCAATTCCTGGCCTTCAACTGTGGCATCTAGCTCGATTTCACTCGCACCGGTTTCGTCGGATTCCGATAGTAGTTGGACCTTTCCCGTTTGATCAATTCCAGGTTTCAGGTGAAAACGCACCACATTACTACCCTCTCGGGCGATAATGCCAGCCTGTTTACAGGCTTTGAGCAAGTCAACAGCACCAATCACTGTCCTGGTTTTGTATCCTTTGGGTAGGATCGCCTGATAGTCAGGGAACTTCCCATCAATCAACTGCGAAACGATTTGGACATTTTCGCAACGCATCGCCAATTGGCTACCCGCGGCGGGCAGACAAAGGGTGATCTGGGACGCTTTTGTAGCTCCCAGGATCCGTACCACTTCTTTCAAGGTTGAAGCGGGAATGTTCAACTGTTTCTTACTAAGAGCAACCGGTAATTCCGCTTTGCAGATTGCCAAGCGAAAACCATCCGTCGCCACCATCGAAATCGATTTCCCGTCAATATTCAGCAGCACTCCGGTCAAAACCGGCCGGCTATCATCCAGCGAAGCAGCGAACGCTGTTTTTAGAATCATCTCTCTAAGAATGTTTACTTCCAGGGATACGCCATCAGAAAAATCAAATACTGGGATGGCTGGAAATTCGGATGCCTCTACCCCTTTGACAACTCCTTTGTAAGAACCACATTTCAGGGATGCTTCAGGTTTTCCATTCACCGAGAAGACAATCTCTGGTTCTATCAGAGAATTGACCACATCGGTTAACGTCTTGGCAGGCAAGGTTATTCCCAACTCGCCGTCCATATTGGCATCCATCCAAAGCGTAACGCCCATGGTCAGGTCAGTAGCAGAAAGGCGTAATTGCCCTTCATCCTTATTGAGCAGCACATTCGATAGGATTGGTAAATGAGAATGTGATCCTACCGCCCGCCCGACAATCGCCAGGCTATCGGCAAATGTACCCTTTTGAACAATCACTTTGCATGTCATACTGGATCTCCTTGTTTTTATGTCAGACACGCAGGATTTCATTCCCTGCGTGTCTTAGTTGGTTTAGAATTCGTCAAATAAATCGGCAGATGCACCACCATCCGGCCAATATGCCCCGTCATCCCCCAAGCGAATTGCATTTTCGTATTGCTCAGTGAGGGAGCCTTCGTCATCTTCCTCATTTGGCGAGCTCATGAAAGCCATGAGGGTAGGTTGATCCGTGGTATAAGCGCGGGCGGAATTGCGCCAGAAAAGCACATCATCATTTTGAAGAACCTTCTGGATTCTTTGCGCCAAGTCGATTAAAAAGTCTTCTTCCAATCGATCTGGAGGCAATCCGTGGTCAGACAGGGTGTGAGCAATCTCTTCGGCGATTTGTCCCAATGTGATTGAGAAAGCCGGTTTCTCCATTGAAAACCCGGCATGCGCCAGGATTTTGGAAACCTCGAAACCTGATTCAAGGTATTCCAGTTGTTGTAGTGTGGGTAGTTGATCCATTTTTATCTCCTGTGAATTATGAAAATCCCAACCCTTTTTCCTTGAGGGATACCCAGCGGGATAATCCAATGACCAGGTGGTCCAGGACGGACACATCCAATAGCTTGCCGGCCTGAACAATGGCGCGGGTCACGCTGATATCTTCTGGACTGGGGGTTGGGTCTGTGGATGGGTGATTGTGAGCGATCAGGATCGCAGCCGCATTCCGTTGCAGCGCCGGTTTGAATAACTCACCGACGCGTACCATCGAGGAATTGAG
Source organism: Flexilinea flocculi (assembly GCF_001192795.1). Taxonomy (GTDB): domain Bacteria; phylum Chloroflexota; class Anaerolineae; order Anaerolineales; family Anaerolineaceae; genus Flexilinea; species Flexilinea flocculi. Next base: position 1,061,373 of record NZ_DF968181.1, read on the forward strand.
CGAGCCGTGGTAGATCTCAATCACGTCCAGCATTCGGTTACGGGTGTCGAGCGGCATCACTACCATGAATTCCTGCTCTCGGTGGGCCAGCATCGGCATCAGAATCTGGGCTGCATCTCCGGGTGAATGAATAACAGGACGTTCGTCCTCCGGTTGGAGCAGTTTGCGCCCTAACGCCAGGGCAGCTTTGAGTCGCAGGGCAGTCAGGTTACTGACACCCTGCACCTTGGCAATTTCGTTCACATGCGCCTGAGCAATCTTCTGGATCGTGCCAAACTGAGCCAGCAATCGTTCAGCGGTTTCGATTTGAGTCGAACCACCAATGATGACGGCCAGCAGTTCAGCGAGGCTGCATGCATCTGAGTCTTTGGCTACCCGGAAAGCGGGCTGCTCACGAACAGGCAGGTGCTTGAGCCGGGGCAAATTATAGGTTTGCGGGTGGGTGTTTTGGATGAGGTACGGTTGAAAGTCGTTCATGTCTATCTCCTATGAAAAAAAGGGGACAGACCACCCCTGGAGGGATGCTGTCCCCCCATTTTGCCCCTTGCGGGGTCCATTAGGGTCCTGTAATTTATGCGGTCGGATCGTATCCGGTTTCAAGAAATACCTTGCGGCTGATTGCTTCGCATTCTTCCCAGGTCATCAATTCATCACGCCGCACACCTGGGTATCCAGGTGCGGGAGGTATGAGCCAGGGGTTTTCTGCAAGGTTCTTTTTTATCCTTTCAGCTTTTGCATCCAGGAAATGACGCAGGCCGCCTTTTGTGCAGCGCCACCCCAATTCCTTGGTGTACTTGCCATCCCAATTCCGATCGCGGTAAGTCTTGCTGCCACAGATAGGACAAGGTGGCATCCCTTCTGGATCAGGCGCTCGTGCACCACCAGCTTGAAGGTAAAAACGAACAGCATCAATCGCTTCGCAATAAGCTGCACCACAAGAGCACTCCTTGTTTTTATTGACCCTGTGAAAACGATGTTCACTGCCCGAACCAAAATCAACCAGGTATTGATATCCCTGGACGGAAACCGACGGCGTGAACACCGTAAAGTCTTCCCGGATCATTGCTCTACCATGCGGTTTTGGGATCCCCTGACTGCTTCTAACCGTACCTGCAGTTCTACTCGGAGCAAGTTCGGTCTTCATAAGCACTCTCCAGAAACCAATCCGCTGGAAGCAAGTGATCCTGCGGAGAGACTTGGACTTCTAATTCTCCTGGTTCAATCGCTTCACAGATTGGTGCTTCTTCAGGATCATTCTCAACACGGACATCCCTCAAGTGAGGGATATGAACCACCGTAGTGCTGTCCTGATAAGGGCCACCGTGGCTGTTCTTGGTAAATGGCTCCAGTCCATTGAGCGCGCGTACCCATACTGTTCCAGGTCTCGGGCCTTTTCCGACTACCTCGACGGGTATGATCGCATCTCCATAACATGTACCGATTGTGATTTCAGCTTTTACCATGTGTTCCTCCTGTGTTCTTTCAATAGGAATGAGAAAGGACATGCCCTGAATAGCATGTCCTTCGTTGTGATTCGCCGGTGTGTTCTGACTCTGGCTAGAATGGAATTTCGCTTGGATCTAAATTTGGCGGGACCTGGGTATTTACTGCGGGTTCTGCTTCCTCCTGGTCTTCACGTCCAGAAAGAAAACGTACGGTCGAGGCGGTTACTTCGAATGAAGCGCCAACCTTTCCATTGTTTTCCCAGATATGTGGCCCACCAGTTTCAGGATCGGGGGTCAGACGCCCTTCCACTAACACCTTGCTTCCTTTGTGTAGGAATTCATTGCAGGACTCTGCTTGTTTTCCCCACACAGTGACACGAAACCAGGTTGTTTCTTTGACTGGCTGTCCATTCTGACCGTTGTAACGACGATTGGTGGCTACCGATAAGGTGGTCACCGGTTGTCCGCCAGGGGTAAAGCGCATTTCGGGATCTTTTCCCAAATTTCCGATGAGGATAATCGTTTGGTACATTGTGTTTTTCCTTTCTCTTTGGTATGTGGTTTTTTACGCTGCAACGGATGCAGGCGTCGGTGTGGCACGTTGACTGGCAAGCCAATTACGCAATTCATCCTTTGAAGCAGGTACTCTCCCGGTTTTCTCTTTGAATTGGTCAAATGCCTCCTGTTCGGAGACATTGCCATTCACAGAGACTCCATCCCCATACTTGCGTACGATAGAGGTGGTGGGAGGCATTGAATTTGCTTTCGAAGTTGGAATTGCCGTAGATGAGGTGCTATTGGATCGGTTTTGATCAAGGCCTGCGTTTTGAGCAATTTCCTTGTCATACAACAGATTGCCGAACTGTTCACCCAACTGGCGGAAGCATCGCTTCAGACAGTCTGTGGCTGAACCTGCCAAGGCCATATCAAGAGCTTCAGGTGTATCACCAGTGAAGACACAACGACCAAGATCGGCATGACTGTAAGTTTTCCCGTCCAGATCGACAGAAACTTTGCCGGTGATATACACTAAACCGACTTCCTCGGTCTGAACATTCCCATTGGCATCCAGGGCTGGAATCTTGCGTTTTTCCTGCTGATTCCAGATCAGCACCTTTTTTTGCCAACGCACGATGACCGGATCTCCAATCAAGTCAAATGACCAGGTAAATCCAAAGATACTGTTGGCTCGATCAATAACGTCGTATCCTTCCAGGTAGGGGACGGATCCCATACCTGGCGCTTGGCGGCGTTTGACGCGAGACATATCCAATGGCTGGCGAAGTTCCCAGAGGATGCGGCTCAGCCGGTCGCTCAGGTTCCCATCATTTGAAGGGATGGTTTCATTCATGTGACTCTCCTTTTCTTGATCTATGTGAATTTGTGGTTGCGCCGCTTCTAAAAGACGGACACCTTCAATGTGTTTGCAGAGAATCTGCGGTCCTCGCTGCTGATAGTCCATACAGGTACACGCCCAATTGACCTCTTCAGAATCACCTTGAGATCGTCTCAATGTGACGACATACGGTAGCTTGTCGCCATTTTTGACCGTCCATTGGTGGGGATTGGTTCGGGTGACCTGGAACTTGCCAGCGAGAATCGCAGATTGTGCACGTTCAGTACGTTCAACTTGTGCTTGGGTAAGGTCTTGTGTTTTTTGCATAATCCTCCTTGTGGAAAAATCCGACGTTGATTAACAAAAGGTCGATTCGAAAGATCAACTCATGGCTAAGTACCAGGAGTGTTCCGACGTTATTTGCTACCCGTGAATAAACACAGGGCAGAAAACAACAATGGTGAAGACTTTTTCTTCATCGCTGACCGAATTTAAAAACCCGTCCGCAAGTCACCGCCCTTTAGGGCGGGTGAAAAGGCGGGTTTTTCGTTTTTGGCTTTAGCCTAATTGCACAATTTTGTTGAAGAGAACATATGTTCGTGTATTTGGTGTAAAATAATGGAAGATCATGATTAAGACTTTCCAATATCGACTTTACCCAACTTCTTCACAACGCAAAACAATGGAATCTACCATCGAGACATGCAGGCGGTTGTATAACGACTGTCTCGCTGAACGCAAGGAAGCCTATGAAGAAAGAAAAGACAATGTCGGGAAGTTCGCCCAACTCCGTAAAGTAAAAATTCTCAAAGATACCAGCCCATACGCTGAAAAAATCCATTCGCACATCTTGCAAGTGACTGTTGCGGACTTGGATAAGGCGTTTCAAGCATTCTTCAGGCGAGTTAAGGCTGGCGAGAAAGCGGGTTATCCTCGATTCAAAGGACAAGGCCGTTTTGATTCATTCGGATTCAAAGAATATGGGAACGGTTTCAAGGTGGATGGCAGACGATTGAAATTGTCGGGAGTTGGGCGTGTCGCAATTCGCTGGCACAGACCCCTTGAAGGGGAAGTGAAAACGCTCCGAATTTCACGAAAAGCTGGAAAGTGGTTCGCCTCATTCTCGTGTGAAGTTGATGAAAACCCTTTACCAGCAACAGGTAGGGCAATCGGAATAGATGTTGGTATCAATTCTTTGATTGCCACGAGCGATGGTGAACTGGTCGAAAATCCGAAATGGTGTCGGGATGGACAGGCAAAATTGCGAGTTTTGCAACGGACGGTTTCCCGTAGAAGGAAGGGTGGAAACAATCGCCGAAAAGCCGTTCACGCCCTTCAAGTTCATCACGAACATATCTCAAACCAACGCAAGGACTTCCTGAACAAACTGGCAAATGATTTGGTCGTGAATAACGACCTTATTGCCATTGAAGATTTACAAATTCAAAACATGGTCAAGAGTCACTGCCTTTCCAAGAGCATTTTGGATGGTGGGTGGGGTTATTTTGCAAAACGACTTTCCGATAAAGCGGTAGAAGCTGGTCGGGAAGTCGTGCGGGTAAACCCTGCTTACACCTCCAAGAGTTGTTCTGGTTGCGGCACGATTTTTGGAGATTTGGATTTGAGTGTTCGTTGGATTGATTGCGATTGCGGTGTTTCGATGAATCGAGATGTTAACGCCGCTATCAATATTTCGAAAAAGGCTTTACAAAACCGGGGTGGACAGCCCCGTTGGGAGCTAACGTGGGCGGTTGCGCCGTGCGTGTCCCAAGAAGCTCCCGCCCTTTAGGGCGTGGAGAGTGTCACATTTGCAGTCCTATGGATGTGAGAATACATGGGTGGGATGAATGACTCATCCCACCCACACAGTATTGTTTTCTCCTTGTAATATGAACCTTTCTGCTTCTCAGCACGCCATGACGCCTCCTGGGAGGAAAAGGTTGTTTGTTAAAGTGCAAGCCCACTATCCGGGAACTCCCGGAAATAAAATGGAGGATCACTCGCTCCCAATACAAAAGGGAGCTGACGATGACAGTTCTCGAAATCCAGCTTGCTTTATGCAAGGGATTCGGGCGTCATCTTGTGATCCTCCACGTACCCTGAAGTATCAAGAATTCACTTCAGGTCTGTACTCATCCATCTATCTTTTTACACGCTTAGGTCTTTTGCAGGTAATCCAAAAAGATAATTTCCCATGCTCACCTTCGGTTTGTTGATCGGATGAGTTATTCAGCAGTTGCGTCAATTTCTCCAGAAGTAGATTCCATCTCACGTGAATCGTTTTCCGCTTCAACGTGCTTGCCAGTCGTAACTTTCTCAATTGATCTGGCTTTTTTTTCGTTCGGTGCGGCAGCATCCAACACAATAATGCGCCTGGCGACTGCCTCTACCACGTTTCGGTCAATGAATACCTGGTTTTGTTTCAATTCGCATGCTTTGATATCCACCGCCAGGTCAGTACAGTTTTTGGATTTCCGTGCTTTGTTGATAAACTCTTCCAAGCTTTCGCGGAAATCCCGAGACTGGAGGAAACCATGCACTCGCAATCGCATGCCGCGTCGGATGTGGATCAGCCCGTTGGCTCCGCCATTTACCCGGACGTTGATGTAATCACCTGCATCACGTTCCAAATCCAATTTCTTGGCAGGTAGATCACTGTCTCGATAGATCACCAACCGGAAGAACAGGTCATCCATAAATTTCCATGGATCCCGTACCACGATTCCTTCTAGAACTACATCGTTTATCATCTGACCTCCTTGTTTATGAAACATTTGTCATCTTGGGTTAAAAAGAAAATGCCGGACAGATCCCAGTGGGTTTTGTCCGGCCAACGATTAACTAAAAAATATTCAGTTGTAAGAAAAGTATAGCAATAAAAAAATACTTATCCTAGGGGGTAAAGGAGTTTTTTCACTTCATCAAATAGGCTCCTCACTGACTTGGTACCGCGTTTGGGTATGAGCGTGTATTTCATGGAAGTTTTCAAATCTTTGTGCCCGAGAAGTTCCAAGGTGGTGCGGAAACCTGCCCAGAACCGCAAGTGCTGAGTGTAATATCCAGCCCTCAGCAAAATGAGGGGCAAAGCAGTAACGAAAGTTATGACAGCTAACCTTTTTAGGAAAAACAGCTTTCTGCACCGCCGTCTTGACCGTTTTTTGCAGGCCGATCTTGATGATTTGAAAACGACGGATAATGCAATCTTGTTCATCAGGCAATAACGAGTGAGAGGGAAAAACATACTGCCAGATCGATTCCTGATTTGAGTTCAAATACTTCTTGGCCAACGCCAATGGCAGATAAATGGCGTCATATCCTTTGCGGTGATTCTTTGGACCTGGATCAGGCGATCGTACAACGGTTCTATCAGACTGGCAGGTAGAAGCGGAAAATGATTGTGCGCGCCTTCGTTATCGTGTACGGCAAATGTTGGGCACATTTTGTGATGGCTTGGCGCGCACATAGTCGAAAGCACCAAGTTACTGACTAAGAACATTGCGGTACAAGAAAATCTATGCGTTACGCGCTTTGATCCGTGAAGAAGCCAAAATATGTTTTCTTAGGCCAGATCCGTTAAGAAGGGCTGAACTACGCTGATAACCATTTCTTCAGGATGACATTTATTATGAAAGAGAATATATTTCTTGATCCAATAAACGTATGCGAGTTCGGTGTTGATGGTGTAATGCTTGACGTAGATGGCGTCGCGCACATTGTCTATGAGTTTGTTGGGGTAGTTTTCTCCATATTTTATTCTCCGAGAACTTGTTTGGTAGATCAAAGGATCGTATAATTCGTATCGATAGACTTTGACCCCACAGGATAATTCTGTATATAGTAAAAAAATTGCTATTCTAACTTATATTTTCTGCACATATATTGTTATGCCACGAGAAAAGGACCACAAATGAAGACTGCATTAGTTCCATATCGGGCAAGTTTTCCATCTCTGCCCGATGCCCATGCTGCCTTTCATGCAGAGCACTTCGGCCAAAAGCGAAGTGCGGTGCTTCAGGAGTTGCGCTGCGTGTCGGGGCTTCCAGAGGTTGTTCGTTCTTTGAATCCCGACATCCTATACAAACTCGTGGTACCGGAGGGGACACTTCTCCAACAAGGTAAGGATGGCCTCTTCAGGGGCGTCTTCTATAAGGATGGGGGTATCGATAAACACGCGAAATTTGCGCAGGTCAGTCCAAGCTTACTCGATGCAGCGAAAGTCGTAAGTTCCCAGGTTCTCCTTATTAGTATTGCAATGCAGCTCAACCGGATCGAGCAAATGGTCAATAACCTCTCGATTGAGTTACATAGGGATAGGATTGCTGAGATATATTCTGGAGTTGATCAATTCGATAAGGCCATGTTGTTTACCGAAATCACCACACGTAACCAAGCTATCGGGAACGCCGTGCAAACATTGCATACAGGTCTCTACAAGACCATCGCAGAGCTTAAGAGCCGTATCGCCAGCGCTCCAGATCCAGAAAATAGCATTTGGTACCACCTTGTGCCATGGAACAATAAGACTGAACAAGCTAAAGAGGCAATGGCGCTTGCCGCTGAGTCATTTGGAGCGACCCTATTGGGGATTCGAACGTTGGCGGAATGTTATTCAGTTCTTGGGGAGATCGAGGCAACTAGGAGCACGCTATTAGATTATTTTGAAAAAGTGGAGCAATGCAAAGTTGAAACCGCCGCCGAAAAGGCGCGCTTGGTTGAATTCTCCGGCTCCCACCCCCCACAGGAACCATGGGTTGCGTTCCACCAGTCTCTGCCAGAGGTACGGCGTCAGTTAGGCGAACTAACCGGACTCAAGGAGGCAAAGCCGGTAGACACACAAGTAGAAATTGAATTCATGCCTCACGAATTATATGGAGCTAAAGATGGCAATCTGCCCTGAATGCAATAAGCAGGAACTGAAAGAGGGGGAGAGCCTCTGTCCCCATTGCGCGAATAAGAAAACAAATTTCTGGGCAAAAACTGGAGAGGTGGCTGTGACTGTGGTAACAGTAGCTGCGAGCATAATTTACGCAATCATAACCAAGAAATCTCCGCCGAAGGTATAACAAGTACGTCAACGCAGATGCTTCGCACAGGTTACACTTTCGTTAGCGATACTTAATGAGTAATAGCTCGTAGTTTGGCCACCCCGGTTTGAGTGACAAGCACCTTGGGAACTACTGATGGAAACAGGATAGATAAATCTGCTGACACAGAGACCCGTACCGTGTTGTCTCCCCCGCTGACCTGAATTCCTGTAACAAAGGCATGCACCCCTTTAGCGGATAAGCTGGCTGTATTTGAAGTCACATAAGCCTGAGCGTTCCCCCAGGTTCTTGAAGTGGGAACAAGACTTCCGGTATCTTGAAAAACTTGCTGATTGATCTCAGCGGAAGCGGCAACTGCCGCAGCGTCTGCTGCCTTTGCCACTTCTGAAATGGCATAAAAATACCGTCCGAGTTCAATAGCCAATGCCAGGGCAGGAATCATCACCAACCCAATGAATACCGCCCAGAAAGTCATTGAATAGCCACGCCGATCTCGCCACAGCATATTACCAGCCTTCTTGCCGAAATGTAGAATCGGCACGGACAGTAAACGTCTGCCCTGGCAATCCAGGGAACAGGCTGGTCAGGGGAGCCATAAAGTTGGGTACACTGCCGCTGACTTGGATCTTTAAAATGCTGCCGGCATTTCCTCCTGGAGCCAAGACACTGACCGAAGTATTTTCCAGAATCCCAGCCTGGGCGATTGCGTCTCTTGCTCCACTCATGGCATAACAGGCTGGGCATTGCTGCGCCACACTTCCCATACGCGCACCATGCCTGGCTGCGGCTTGCACTGCCTGTTGGGCATAGACTAACATCCCCAGGTTAACAATCGCCAACATGACCATAATCGCAATTGGAGTTGTAATTGCAGCCTCAAGCAATTCCATCCCACGAGTGTCTTTAATAAACCTCATAATCCTCCTTGAGGAAAAATTGATCTGCCAGTTTTTGGAACATCCCCGAAGGGGACATTGCTGGCAGACCATTGATTTGACTAGATTTTTCCAGCAATATCAGTCACAATGGCAGCGATATTTTGGCCCAGCAACCGGTATGCACCATAAGCCACCAGAACAACTACTGCAATGATCAATGCGACCTCAGTCGACTCGATTCCCCGGTTATCCTTTAGGAAACGCAATGCCAATCACCTCCTTCCTTCTTTAGAAATATGGATAGAGAACGAACAACAAAGTTCCACAAAAAATTGATACGACAAAAGGAATTTCCCTCTTTTTCTGAAGGCTTGCGATTACGCCCTGCACTCCACCGACAATTGATATCGGGATCAGAAAAATTGGATTTCCAAGAACCAGGGCAGCTGCAATTATCAGCTTGACATCCGCACCTCCCAAAACACCAAATTCCCAAAGCACCCACACGACAAGGATGAGAAGGCAAATCAACGCCGCTGAAGGTTGAAAAATTGCGGAAAATGCGGACAACGTAAAGGCGAATGCCAGACGTTTTTCTCGGAGGTTGAAATCTGATACGTGTGTCAGTGCAATCATCAACAATACTGGAGCCCATAAACCATTGAAAAGGGCATACACACCTGCACCAACCATCCCGCCAACGGTTAATGGCGTGGGGATCTGGTGGTTGCGGAGATCGTAGACCATACATGTAAAAAACAGGGTTAAAACGGCGAAAGTGGCAATCAGAAGGCGCTCCTATCCATTCTGCATCAGTGCAAGTGCTTAAAAATTAAAGCTGGACACACATCTGCACCCAGAAGGTTCTGTCCAGCCAACGATTGATCAAAGATTGTCTACACTTAATATTATCAAAAAAATATTCTTATCCTAGGTGGTCAAGGGAAAATGACTCTTTCCTCACGGCTTGTTACGAACAAGGAAACCTTGATTCCGCCTTCTTGCAGAACCTTTATACATCTCTCTTCTTTTTAGCTCATCACAGATAATGAGCTCACAATCTCTCGAAGTTATTAAAATTTTTCAATAGTTGGTAAAGATGAAATCTCATTATTTTTGAGTAAAACCTCCTATTATTATAGAACATCTGTGCTTTAGTCAATGCCGCTGATTATTTAAGAGGAATTCTGAAATCTAGTCAGGTTATCACATGATTCTTTCACATCCAAATTTTGTAAGGGTTTGATTGAATCCATGTTCGAATATAGTGAAAAATAACGGTAAGCGAAGTCGTGATTTGGATGTGAACAAATAAAGCTTTAAAGGTGAAAACTTTACAAGGATTTAACATGCGTTTTGATAATATATGCATGATTGATGTGTCCAATAAATCAAGGGAAGATTTCAAGAAAGGAGAAAAAATGAAAATGCGATCACTGGTAACAGGACTGATAGTCATAGTTCTCTCTGTGACGTTGGTCGGAAAGGCAATTGCTGCTGGAAGTTTCAGTACATACAATATGACGATTCCTAAACTTGGTGGATCAAACACAACCAGCAACGTTACAAAAGTAAGTTCTTCTGATAAAGCAGTGGTTTGTAGTGACCAAATTGGGGGAGGTTACACACTCAACGCAAGGATCGAGCTTCTTAACGGCAGTGTCGCCGCGGGTTATCAATCTATCAGTAACGACCAGCGAAGGGAATATACACTTAACCCTTCAACGGCAGGGTCTTCATATCACGCTCGCATCGCCACGACAATATTTATACCTGTTGACGTTCAAGCTACCGGGTGGTGGAGCCCAGATAATCCCGGAAGTTGTGGTTTCTAGCAGACCAAGTAATTAAGAGCAAGTATGGGAATGTATATATTACGTCCATACTTGCTCTTCTTTTATTTTTTTGAAACCTAAGGATTAATATATGTTTCGAGAAGAGTTGAAGCGTGCATTCATAAATTATGGATTCTTAGCAGCCATTGTAATCGGTCTACTGGCGCTCAGCCAAGGTTTGTCCGATTATTTATCTGGCCCACCAATGACCTCGGAGTATTTGTCAAAATTACCACTCTTTTATAATAACTCTTATGATGCATTTATATGGTCACAACGAGGGATAATTGGATTGCTCGGGCCATTACTGGCAGTTCTACCTTTCTCCGATTCTTATCTGAATGATAGAACCTCAGGATTCTTAAGAAATATATTGAGCCGATCATCATATAAGGAATATCTTTTTGCAAAATATTGTTCCACGGGCTTATCCGGTGGGTTTGCAATAGCAATTCCCATGACTATTTTTTTCCTGGTTATGAACATTGTGTTTCCCCGGGGTATAAATACAAATCCTTATGAACTACGAATTATATCCACGCCAGAGGCTTTAGGGCCATTTGGATATTTTTATCAAAATAATCCTGACTTATATATTTTTTTGTTAATCGGATTGGGATGTATATTTGGTATGGTTTACGCAATTCTGGGATTGTCCCTTTCAATGTTTATAGAGAACAGGTATGTTGTGCTTGCCACCCCCTTTGTGCTTTTTATGATAACGCATTACTTATTAGCGCTTTTCAGGCAGCCCGCATGGTCACCGTTATCAGCTCTAGTTCCGCATTGGTTAATCGGAATAACATGGATTCACATCGGCATTAGCTTGGGAGGGATCTTCCTGGCTAGCTCAATGGGCTTTTTCCTGGGTTCTCATGTAAAAGAAGTGAGAGCCTGAGATTATGCATTTCTTTTTCATCCCCACAGGTTATATATTTTCGGAAATAGAGAAGGGACAATGACGGACCGAAATTCTGAGATTAGTAGAACGGCTCGTTTCGTTTGGCTCCAAATGACTGGAAAAATCATCCGCAAGAGGTGGCTCATCCCTGTTCTGATCGCGCTATTAATTGGATCAAATGAAACCAATCGATTTGTATTGCAAAGAACCGTTTATGGTAATTCATACAACGTTTGGGATATTTTATTTTCAGTTTTTTCGAATAGTAACTATCTTCTATTCGTTTTAAATAACATATTTCTATTTTTAATCTTTGATATCACATCTGAATCAGAATTTGGTCAAACCCTCATATTAAAGTTAGGTTCAAGAGAAAAGTGGTGGGTAAGCAAAGTCGTATTACTTGGAATTTCTGTAATCTGCTTTGCCACAATCAATATTGCCATTGTTTTTGGAATTACAAGTTTTAGTTTTTCTATTCAGGAAAAGTGGAGCTTAGGGGCACAACTTGTTCCTGAAAACTCATATTTATCGGCAGGAATGTTGGCTACTCTTCCATTTCCACTTTTTATAAGATTATTGAGTTTATTGAATCTTGGTTGGTTTGGTTTGGGTCTTTTTACATTGGTAATATCAACATTTTCGCGCCGCAGTATAGTCGGCTTTCTGGCGGGTGTCGCACTGAATTTTGTAGGATTAATTATCTATAAAGGTTCGTTTTCACCTGCTATCACAAGTCTCTCTTTTCCACAACACATGATTCTGAACCTCCAATATGCAAAAATGCAGGAATTACTTCCAGTCAGTTCTTTTCACTTCGCCCTACTGTACTGGTCATTTTGGATACTGTTATTGTTACTTTCTGGAATGCAATTAGGTAAAAGGAAAGACTTCTTTGGAGGTGCCCATTTGCGATGAAGAAACTATCGATTATAAGGGTCATTTCCTTCAATTTACATACATCTACTCGCTGGCGTCTCGCCTTTTTATTTGGTTTGTTCTTTGTTCTTGAAGGTTGGAAAATCGCAGCAGACAACACTTCCTCCATCAAGAGTGTTGGTGATTTCTATTTTCTTTTCTTTAGTGGGCCAGGAAATGGAAGCTTATCCCTGATTGAAATTCTTGTATGGTTTATCCCTCAGATGCTTTTTTATTTTTTAATTGGCGATATGGCTTATGACGAGTTGTCACAAAGAGGTTCTGTTCTATTGCCGATCCTTGGTTCTAGATGGGGATGGTGGTCAGGTAAAGTTCTTACCCTCTTCGTTTTTTCATTAATTTATGTGACAGGGTTGATACTGACAATTACTTTAGGATTGAGTTTTGCTAATCCAATTAATCTAAATAGTTACAACAGTTCGGTGACACTAACCAGTCTATGGCCAAACAGCCAGGATTTTTCAGGTGGGCAACTTATTTTGCTCATCTCTCTACTGTATGTTTCTTCTATGTTTGCATTAGGCTGCCTTCAAATGACATTTTCGTTATTTTGCAGAAGATCGATTTATAGTTTTTTGTTAATAATTGGCATTTTGTTGGTTTCATGCTTTATAAGTGTTAATCACCCCTGGTTGGTTCGGTGGCTTCCTGGGACACAAACCATGCTAGTCCGACATACATTCATTGATGTCACGATACCTGACCTTTCTTTCCTATGGTCTATTTTATATAATACGACTCTTTTAGCAGTCTCGGTAATTATTGGTTTCTGGGTAGTAAAAAGGCTGGATATCACTCGCTTCCATTCAAAATGTTGAATGAGGTCAACTTAATTTTATACAAACAAGGAGTATTATATGGCTTCGGAAAAAGCAACAGTCCATAAAGATGCAATTTCTGTAACAAATCTATCTAAACAGATAAGAGGGAGAGTAATTCTAGAGGATATTAATTTCAGAATCCCTGTCGGGTCAATCGCTGGAATTATTGGTCATAATGGTGCTGGAAAAAGTATGCTATTGCGAGTGATAAGTGGATTAGTCTTTCCAACCTCGGGCGAAGTTAAGATTTTTAATGAGATATTGGGAAAGGATATTGAATTTCCAAGAAACATAGGTGTATTAATCGAAGAACCTGGTTTGCTATCTCTTTATAGCGGGTATGATAATTTACTCTTGCTATCAAAGATTCGTAACTTGATTAATAAAGATAGTATTAAGGATACGATTAAGTCAGTTGGATTGGATCCGGATGATAAGAGACCGATAAAGAGTTATTCAACTGGCATGAGGCAACGATTAGGAATTGCGATTGCGATAATGGAAAACCCTGACCTTGTTTTACTTGATGAACCAAGTTCTGGTTTGGATCCAGAAGGAATAGAGATTATTCATCAGTTGTTACATAAACTAAATAAAAAGGGAATAACCATTCTTCTTACTAGCCACAGCTTAGAAGAGATCAACTTATTGACTAACCTTGCTTTTGAGATGAAATCAGGAAAATTATTTCCATCACACCAATGATTTCATTTTTCACGGAATTTTGGATATTTTATCAATGCCGGACAGTTCTCAATAACTGTATCAGGTTAAAGGGGTTTTTTAGATCAAGTTAGCAAAAATTATTTTGCATGTTTAAGAAAGATCTGAAAAATACTACCCTTGCCCAATTCGCTTTTGATTTCAATCCGTCCATTGTGGAGAGCAATAATATGAGCTGTGATTGCGAGGCCCAACCCCTTACCATTGTGATTCGTAGTCCCTGCTTCTGCACGATAGAAGCGTTCAAATATATGAGCTTGTTGGCCTTCTGAGATTCCTATACCATTGTCTTTTATCTCAATAATGATTTGATTATCAGCTTTGCAGGCGGATATCTCGACAAAACCGCCGGGATGATTGTAATGGATTCCATTCTCAATCAAATTTGCCACGGCCCGATTTAATAATACAGGGTCGCCATTTACCTCAAGATCAAGGTCCCCACTCATTTTGAGTTCTACATTTTCTCTTTCAGCAATTGGGGTCAACTCCTCGAGAATATCTTCGAATAGCACTCCCAAGATGATTGGACGGCAATCAATTTCCCTTTCGGCTTTTGCCAATAAAAGTAAATCTTCTACCAGACGCTCAAGTCGTGTGATCGAGCGTTCGGCTGTGGCTGAAAAACCTTGATAATCTTCAAGTTTTGCCTGAAGGCCGGAATTCAATACTTCTAGATTCATTCGTAAGGAGGTCAAAGGAGTCCGAAGTTCGTGAGCAAGGTTGGATATAAATTCGCCTTGATCCTCGAAGTTTGTTTGCAGACGCTGAAGCATTCGGTCAAAAGAATCCGCAAGTGTCTTGATTTCATCGCTTTCTCCCTGATAATTCAACCTTTGATCTAAGTTCTGCACACTTATTTGTCGAGCAGTGTCACTGATATGAGTCACTGGCTTCAGGGATTCTTTTGCGACTAGTCTTGCAGCAAAAACACCTATGCCTGTGATAATGATTAGCCCTATCCCTGACAAAATTCGAACAACAAGTAAAGGATCTGCTCTTGAAAAACCGGTGTCGTGCCAGAGCGTATACCCAGCCGGCCCTGGAGTTTCAGCCAGGACAGTAATGGGATTACCATTTGCGTCCACTGTATTTATGAGCATTTGGGTATCTGGAGAGCCAACTTCGCGAGTGATGAAAATAGGGGCGATCAAATTGACAAAAATGACCAAAAGCAAACCAATAATAAATACGGCTCCACTGGTTAACCAAATAATTCGCTGACGCAAACTCATCGATTCTAGCTTCTGTTTACTCATTTGCGCTTTCTTTATTGGGTATATCTTCTGTTGATTCATATTCCAGTTGGACAAATCGGTAGCCAGTACTAATGACTGTCTCGATATACTTAGGCGTTGTGCTGTCATCTTCGAGCTTTTCACGCAACGATTGTATATGAACCCGGACTGTGTTTGAGAAAACGTTGGTTATTGTGCCCCAAACGTGCTCAAGAAGCTCTTCCTGACTGATCACTTCGTTTGGATGCCGCATCAAATATTCCAGAATGCCAAATTCTTTTCGAGTTAACTGAATCCTGCGATCTGACTTCCAGACCACTTTTTCTACTGGATCAAGAGAAATTTCCCGAATCCTAAGAATTGGCTTTCTTGCGCGCAAATCACGGCGTAATAAAGCTCGTATTCGTGCAAGTAATTCTTGTAAATGAAATGGTTTGATTAAATAGTCATCTGCACCGTTATTTAAACCGGTGACGATGTCTTTCCGTTTCCCCCGAGCGGTAAGAATGAGAATTAATAGTGGCGGATGTTTTTCTCGTGCCAAACGGCATATATCAAGTCCATCCATATCCGGCAAATTTAAATCTAACACTAACAGATCATAATCATTGACTGCTAAAGCTTCAAGCGCTTTGTTCCCATTTTCAGCAACATCAACGGCATACCCATCCCGTGATAATCCAATGAGAAGGGCATTGGCTACATCTTTTTCGTCTTCAAGCACTAATAGTCTCATATATCTACCTAACTATGGAGTATAAGTCCATTTCTCTGAAGAAGTCGCATTATCAAGAGAGCCCATTGAAGAACAATCGGTATTGCATACAACCGATGTTCCACCATAGCTTGTATTCTGGTAATGATAGAAGTAATTGCAGTTTGAATACCCTCTTGCTGAAGAGACTCGATTGTCCCAACCTGATGGCATTGAAGAAACACTATATTGGGTAGAACTGGAGCATCCACTTCCACTCACTACCCAGGTATAAGAACTACCTGCAAAATTGGTACTATCCCAATCGATACCAATCACCACCTGGCTGCTTGACGAACTTACTCCATTGCTGGAATTCAAGGCCTCATCAGTGACTGCTTCTGGTTGAGTTGAGCTATTGAGTTGGACTCGACCATTCGTAGCCGCATAAATTGAATCACCAAAATTATCAAAACATTCTGCCTTGATTACCCTTGAAGAACCATTACTTCCCTCTTCAATTGGGGCAATTAAGGCATAACAATGTTGCCCATTATTGTTTATTTCTGTTGGGCTTGCCGCAGTGAGAAACAAAACGAGAAAAAGTCCTCCAAGTAATAATAACAAACTACTCTTATTATTCATTGATTATCCTCCCGATGATGATTTTATATTCTAAATCATACCAGCCCCAATGTTAAATCTTTATAAAGTTTTAACATTGGGTTTTAAAGAATAATGGAATTGCTCAAAATCACAAACTTTACAAAGATTTAACACCGGTTTTGGTAATATACATTCTAGATGCTATTTCGAAAATAGACAATTGATTGTAAAAAAGGAGCAAACATGAAAAAGCTAGCTTTCCTAGTATTGTTGATCGTCACCGTTTTATCCGGGACGTTAGTTGGAAAAGCAATTGCCTCTACCGGTTTTGATGCATACTCCATGACAACTCACAAGATTGAAAATGGAAATTTAACGAATAAGGTTACCGACCTTATTTCTTTTACTTCACAAAATATCGAAAATGAGAAAAATAATGATTCCAAACTCGTCTCAATTAATAATGTCAGTGATAATGTCATAGATTCATCACTTTCTACCGACGAGGAAATTCTTCAGGAATTGTCTCGGTATAAAGACTTGGAGAACACCTATCTAATGCAACCAGGCTGGACATCAATAACATTTGACCAATATGACCTCCTACCATTGAATAGTCCCAAACCCTTACCATCACAGTATCGAAAAGAGTTCTGGAGCCATTTTGATGGAAATCAAAAGGTGACCGAGCAGGTGGATTATCTTATTTCTTCCGAAACCGGTAAGGTCCCATTAGGGGTATTTGTGAATGGCGAATTAACCTCCCTGTGGAATGATGGTCAAAAAGTAAAAAAGGATCCTTATACACCGGCTTACGATTTGTACCTTGTGAGCAGCATTCAGACTCTTGTGGAAAGTAACTCCCCACTTGAATTATCCTTCAAACAGGAAATATTGGCTAATCAATCCGTATCCTTGATTGAACTCCGCACTCAGTTTTCCACAACAGACAAACAATGGATCAATATTCAATTGGACAAGCCGGTATGGGGGCAATACGAGAAGTTCACTTTTAACTCTCAAACAGGATTATTGTTGAAATATGAACATTATTATGTTCTGGATGATATGTCTTTGGTTCTTTCATCAGTAACAGATAATTTCGAATACAGCGTAGCATCTGAAGCGCCATCTGATGTCACTAATCTAATTGCAACTGGAGGAAAATAACATGAAAAACAAGATATTTCACGCCCTTATGGTTGCAATGGGTATCTGCTTTTTGCTTACTGGAACTGTTTTCGCTGCAACGTATACGCACATCGGACCAGGTAGCACTGTTGGTGGGGTAAATGTTAGCACCAGTTCTTATATCACAACCAGCTCCTACAGTTTTCTCACTCAAGGGAACAGTACAGCTTGGTCTTCGATCAGCCGGATTGGTGGGAATACATTTGCTTCTCGTGAATGGTGTGGTGGTTCTATTAGAAATTCTGCGAATCATGGAGGGTGGGTGGGTTATAACGTCTCTTCAAAAACGATAAATGGCGGTTTGGTCTGGGGGGCTCGATGTACGGATCAATCTGGTAGTACTGCTGCTCAGCATGATTTTTCAAACGCTGGCGAAACGTGGCAGCCATATTTTTACTCACCGTTAGATCCAAGACCATGACAAATAAAAACCGAAATCGAAACAATCAACCTAAGGAGAAAAGAATGAAAACTCACAAATTGCAACCAATTCTTACTTTGACTATTTTGGCAGTTTTGGTTCTTACCCTATTGCCAACGAACTCTGTATTTGCTGCTACTTGTACTGGTTCAGGATGTAATGGGATAGACCCCCAAGGTACAACTTGTTGGAACGATGCAACTATTGCAAATTGGGCTTGGGGGTCTGATGGTACGATGAAAAACAGAAATATGTACTCACCAGGCTGCGTTTCCAATTGGTCATACACCCTATATCCAACTGCAACATATCTCGCTGCTGAAACTGTAGGTGTTATTAGATATGAGGCTCCTAGAACATATACCTACGTTTGGAACAGTATGTGGGATGGGAGTGGATTAGTGTGCACGCGCGGATATAAAGGTTCCTCTCAAGGAAACTACGATATCTATTCCAACAGCGTGTGCGCATAAATAATTAACCTAAATATGAAAAAAAGGAGATTTACGATGAAAAAGCATTTTCTTTTTTTGGGAATTGTAATTTTCGCAACAGTATTGAGTTTTGCTTTGTTCAATTCTCTGACGAAAGCACAAGCAAACTCCAGTGTTCTGTCCGCCAACAATAATATAGCCTTACAGAAGGTCGAAATCCATCAGAATGACATTCAAGCTGAACTCTGCATTTTCTTGCCATCACTCGAACAGTGGGGCCCTTACGCTACCCTAATTGTAGATGGAAAGGTCATTTCAAACAGCGAGGTGGCATTGATTAACGCCAAAGATCCGAATACGGCGAAATCTCAAACCAGATGTTATCAATTTACATTCCCTGTCACTGTGACAGAAAAGATGTCCAAAACAGCGGTATTAAAGCTGGAAAAACTCACAGCGGATTATCAAGGTGGCTTGTTGACAGAGACTGGTTTAGTGGCGATTAAAAAGCGACTTCAAGAAACTCAACCCCAAATTGATTTCACTGTCGTCATCGAAAAAGGTAATGGCGGGGGTGGTGCCTATATTCAAATTCTCGCTAAACCAGACGGTATGAGTGATGACCAGGCATTCCAATTGATCCAACAAGCAACGACCGAAGAAGTGCCTGAAACTTGGCAAGAAGTAGTAAATTTGCAATAACAAAAGATAAAAAGACTATCCGGTGGAGACTTGTTTCTACCTCTATCGGATAGTCTTCTTTATTTTCCACCAATTATAAAAAAGAAAAGGTTATGATGACCAAACCAAGGATTCTTTACAAGCGAATATTACTTTGTGTTTTCGTTGTTTTCCTATTGACTGGTTGTGTTTCAGAACAACAATCAACCAAAGAACCCACGACCCAGATATTTTTTTCCACAGCGATCAGAGCCACTCACCCTTATGCAACTGCTACAGTTTTATCTCCTGCTCAGACATTGGTTCCAGTAATGACATCCACATCATCGCTAGATAAAGCCTCTTTTGTTAGTGAGAATTATCCAGATAATTCAATTTTGAAACCTGGCGAGGCATTTACAAAGACCTGGGAGATAAAAAATACTGGCGCTTCTACATGGACCACGAATTATCATCTGGTGTTAATTGCTTCTCCAGAGGGAAATACGCTAGGATCTGTTCCCCAGATTAGTTTCTCACAACAAACTTCACCAGGAGAGACAATGTTACTCTCTGTTCCCTTGGCCGCACCTCAATCCGAGGGGATTTATAGTGTGTACTGGGCGATAATAAATGAAGCCGGGGAAATAATCCCTGTAGATGGTAGTAATTTATGGGTAAAAATCCATGTCAGTAAATCTGGCCAAAATTCTTCATCAGTTTCTGGCGGGGAGATATCTGCTAATGGTATCACCATTACAATAACAAATATCTCTACTGATGAGCAAACCACCACAATAAATCTATGCTTATCGGTATCATTGCATACATACTCATTGGATCGAAGTCCGAAATTATTGATTAATCAAGTTCAGGTACCTTTTGTATCTGGGGGCAGTGATTTTTCAAGCGGAGAAGGATGTATGGTAGTTACCTACCAGGCAGGCGCAAACGACATTGAGAAATCTAGCGATGTGAAGTTGATTATGGATGGCAGCCTTCGAATGTCTCCTCCACCTGGTGATCCGAATGTGGCTTGTCAGACTGCCCGTCAAAATCTGATCATCGAATACCCAGGTATCAATTTTCAATGTAATTTCAGCATGGCAGGTTATTATACTGATCTAGAATTGCCTAGTGGAATGACACAGACACTGGCAAACTCTATAATAATCGACACAATTGAGGGGGCGATTTATGGGCCATGGACGATAAAAATCAAATGAGTGCTGCATTGAAAAAAACTTTATACATCAGTAAAATACTAAATGGATTGTTGATCGTCTGCTTTGTTGTCACTGGGTGTAATTATCAATGGGTAAAAGATCTTTCTGTTGAAAGGACTTCAACATCCGTTAATAATGCCAATGTAGATCTAGAAATCACCTGGGCTTACCGCGATGAAGGCCGTCTGGGAATAGAGATCCTTGTGAAAAACTATCCACTTGCCCAGGAAGCCACTCTACAATGCCCAATTACGCGTATTGATCTAGAGAACGGTGGGAAAAGCTATCTGCTCTACAAGAATCCTGATCAGATCTCCCTGGATGAGCTTTATAAAATCAAAAGCCATAACAATTGGTATTGCGCAATTAAACGACATCAGGGTGGATTTACCGATTACCTATTTAGCCTGACTCATTTCAATGAAGATCGTTCTTTGCCGGATGGTACTAATTATTTTCAAAATGACCCCTTACCAGAATTATTCGATTCATCCGATATCCTTATTGAATTGGGTCAAGTAAACGCATTATTTGGACCACAATCAATGGTTACCTTACCCTCTCTGGGTTCTTTTACTCTCAACGTAAAATACGCTGAAATAAAAGAAAAACTAACGTGGCAAAATTCACAAAAATTTATCGGGGATAGCATTGTCATCCAGGTAAATCGAGTAGCCTTGAATCCATCAGTGACCTGGCTGAACGCTTGTATCATGATACCCGATAATCACAATTGGATTCCTCAAGCAAAACTAGAATCAAATGGATATTTAGCCTATTCTACAGATTACCTGCCCATATATCCTGCATACCCTTCCACATCTTTCGTGAGTGATCAGAGGTGTTTTATTTTTACCATCCCTTATAGTTATTCTATAGGTTCTCCACTATCAGATTTCCAAATAGGAATTAATCAAGTGATTATTGATAACACTAATCCTGGACAGGTGGAGATGAAAGATTGCGAAGCTGTGAGTAGAGAAATTAGAGAACTGAAAAGTATTCAAATTTACTGCTGGAAATATGAAACGAACGGTCAGCCACAACACTGGTTTCAAGTGGTTTCTTATCCAGATAATATGACCTACCAAGAAGCATACGACATGGTCGAAACCGCATTTACCACCACAATTGTTGGCCCATGGATGTTGTCCATTGATTTCCAATCAGCTACGATAACCTCGCCTACTCCTTACCCGCCGGTAGAAAAGCCAGAGGAATTAATCGACGTTATACAATCCACGCCTTCACCTTAGCCATCAGCGTAAATTGTTCATTGGAGAAACACTGGATTGGGTAGAACTAGAGCATCCACTCCCACTCACTACCCAAGTATAAGAACTACCTCCAAAATTGGTATTATCCCAATCGATACCAATTACCACTTGGCTGCTTGGTGAAACCCCTCCACTGTAAAAATTTAAGATTTCATCAGTGACTGCTTCTGGTTGAATGGAGCTATTGAGTTGTACTCGGCCATTCGTAGCCGCATAAATTGAATCACCAAAATTATCAAAACATTCTGCCTTGATTACCCTTGAAGAACCATTACCACCCTCTTCAATTGGAGCAATTAAGGCATAACAATGTTGCCCACTATTGTTTATTCCTGTTGGGCTTGCCGCGGTAAGAAATAATGCAAGGAATAGTCCCGCAAACAAATAAAGGAAATTTCTCTTCTTGTTCATTGATTATCCTCCCATTGGTCATTTTGTGCTTTAAGTCATACCATTTGAAGCGTTAAATCTTTGTAAAGTTTTAACATTCGAAACCTAGTAAACAAAATTCAAGCATTTGTAAAACTTTACGAAGACTTAACACCTGATTTGTTATATCTATATTTAGATGGTATGGAAACCAACTTAGTTTAGGTGGTAAATCAAGGACAACAATCGCGAAAGACTGGTATGAATGATTGCCAAATTATTTCTGGATAATTGGCAAAGACAATGTTTCTCTTGTGAATAGAACGGAGGTAAGATTACGCAACCTTTTTTCTGTAAATTCGAGTCAGAAATATCCATGTTTCTTTAACAATCCACGGATTTCGCAAAACAATACCTTTTCCCGATCTGCCATTCTTCGCTGGTTTCCATCAACAGCGCCGTCACCAGCCGTAAACAGGACGCTTCATTCGGAAAAACGCCAACCACCCTGGTGCGACGCTTGATCTCTTTGTTCACACGCTCCAAACTATTCGTTGTGCGAATCGACCTGCGGTGCTCCAATGGAAAATCAAACACGGTAAATCCTTCTGTCAGGTTCTCCTCCATCCAGGCAGAAAGCCGAGGAGCAGAGATCGCATATTTCTGGACAGCCGCTTGCAAGCCCTTTTCAGCAGCATTCCGATCCGACGCATTGAAGATCGCCCGGATATTGGCAGCAACTTCTGCTTTCATGGATTGTCTGGGAACGTAGGAACCCGCATTCTGCTGCAAATGGAACTGGCAGCGCTGCCATGGCACACTCCCGAAAACAGCTCTTCTTGCAGCTCCCAGACCCTCATGACTGTCACTGATAATCAGTTTCACTCCATTCAGCCCCCGATCTTTTAAGCTTTTCAAGAAGTCTTTCCAGTGGATTTCCTGTTCGCTCAGAGAGACAGAAACCCCCAGGACTTGCCGCTCGCCTTGGGGAGTGATCCCGGTGGCAATCAGGACCGCAGCGTCCCGAATTTGGCTGTTTTCACGCACTTTCTCATAACGAGCGTCCAGATACAGGTATGTTATTGCTCCAAGCGGCCGATTTCGCCATTCCTGTAAGGTCTGATCCAATTGGGCGGTGGCCCGACTGACCTGTTCGGCGGAAATCTCAAAACCACATAACCTCTCGGTGATTTGTTTCACTTTGCGGGTTGAGACCCCCATCACATACATCTCCGCCAGGGTGGCTGTCAAGGCTCGCTCACTGCGCAACCCTTTTTCCAGGGCAGTCGGATAAAAACCTCCTTCCCGTACCTGGGGAATGGCAAACGTCACTTCGCCCACCCGAGTTTTAACCGTCTTGGGTTTGAAGCCGTTGGCGTGACCTTGTCGCTCCGCAGTTCGTTCGTACTCATCGGCATGCAAGTATTTTGTACGTTCTGCTTGCATGAGGTTGTTGAGCAGCACTCGTAACATCTCTGGAACTGCTTGAAGTCCATTCTGGGTAATCTCCGCTACTAATTCCGGAGACAGGCTATAATCATTTTGGTGAGTCATTGGGTTCTCCTTATTTGGTTTGGTCGCCGTTTAAGGATACTTCTGACTCACCTCTTTTGTTAAGGTTCATGATTTTACAGAAAGAATGATACACCTACTCGGATGTCATAAAGGTGGGCACGAGAAGACGGGAAAAGGGTACTTTTGGAAAAATAGTTTGGCAATACATGTCACAAAGTTTGGCACTGTCCTTTTTTCTAATGTATTTTGAAAAGGCACTGTTCCATTAAAGCGTGGTAAAGATAATCATTAAAAACGGTCAAAAAGTTTTTTCTTTAAAATATTTCATAAGAGTTTTGTTAATAATTGTCAAAACGCTAATTATTTCAGAACATAATTGCTATAATGTAAATATCCAAATGATTAAAAGAACTTTTTCGGGGAAAGAATAGGAGTAAAACCAATAAGACTATTCAAATAGGTTTTAATTTCAGAATAACTTTTAAAACTATTTATTTTCACCTAAACGGTGGTTCACAAAAATCATTCAAACCTAACGGAAGGGAAAACATAAAATGGGCGTTGGAGAAGATTTCAAAACTTTTTGTGACAATCTTGCAATATCAAGACGAGATGTAATTTCGAGCCGATGTAAGGCAATCACTCAACGATTAAATAAAGACTATTATGGATATGATTCTGAAATATATAACAGTTTCTATGGCGGCTCTTTTGGACGAGGAACGGCCATTAATTCCACAAGTGATGTAGATTTATTGTTTGAACTTCCATCATCTGTTTATCATCAATACGATAACTATTCAGGAAACGGTCAATCGGCACTTTTACAAGCCGTAAAAAATTCAATTAAACAAACCTACGCTTCATCAGAAGTTGGTGCTGATGGTCAAGTTGTTGTTGTAAGCTTTTCTGACGGAATTGTGTTTGAAGTTTTGCCTGTATTTTTAAACACTTCAAATTCGTACACGTTTCCCGATTCAAACGATGGCGGAAGTTGGAAAACCACAAATCCAAAACCCGAAATTAAGGCTATTCAGGATATGGATAATTCTTGTAATGAAAATTTAAAACGATTATGTAAAATGATGCGTTCATGGAAAATTCAGTGGAACGTGCCAATTCGGGGATTGTTAATAGATACACTAGCCTATAACTTTATTAGTAGTTGGGGAAGTCGTGATAAATCATATTTGTATTACGATTGGTTGAGTCGTGATTTTCTTTTTTATTTGAACCAAAGGGATGCTAACCAGTCATATTGGTTAGCTCCAGGGTCAAATCAATATGTTTGGCGGTCTGGAAATTTTGAATACAAAGCCGGACAATGTTACAATCTTGCGCTTGAAGCAATCCAACAAGCAAAAGACAATAAAACTTGGTCAAGCAAACAAACATGGAGAAAGATCTATGGAACAGACTACCCAGAATAATAGTAGTGAATTGGTCATTCTTGAAGGGCAAATTCGAGAATGTTATGGGAGAGTTGTTTACACCCATAAAACTCACGAAAAATGCTCTGACCAACGAGTAAAAGAACAACACAGGTTAAAATTGTCCCAAATTATTTTTTCGGCAATTACTACCTGTGGGTTAATCGTAGTAATATTTGGCAATCCCGAAGCAAGTAAGGTGTCAGCGATACTATCTGCGCTTTTTTCTGCATCATTGTTTGCCTTGAATACATATACGAAAGAGACAGATTATGGCGCACTTGCACAGAAACACAAACAAACTGCAAGTAAATTGTGGGATGTCAGAGAATCATATCTGTCTTTACTTACGGACTTGAAGATGAATTGTTTATCTTGTGAATCCGCCAGAAATAAAAGAGATGCACTTCAAAAGATTTTAGTGGAAATTTATGAAGATGCACCTAGAACTACCTATTCCAGTTATCGTGATGCTAGTGGGGGATTAAAAAATAAAGAGGAATTGACTTTTTCAGACGGAGAAATTGATAAATTTTTACCTGTTGAGTTAAAAAGGACTTGATTATGTTGAATAGAAAAAGCCAAAGGTTACATGACTTCGGTTTCTTTTTCTAAAAAAGGGTTTTTGATTACTGAAGTACGGTGCCTAACTTGATGTCCTCATCGCCAAACATTATGTCGACAGAACCAAACTATGGGACATCCTATAAAAACACAAGCAAATTACCAAAGATTATTCAAAGATATGTGATGGATTTTACATCCATGCTTATTTTAAGAAAAATATAAGCATGGTCGTAAAAATCACTTGGTTATTTCAATTCCCCTAATTTTTCCCAATAAGGTTCTTCCGCTGAGGATTCCTCTTTATATCGATAGATTGGTTCAAAATATACGTCACCGTTCTTCAAATCCTTGGACACATTGGATATGGCAATCACCCGGCGAACTTCGTGACGGATACCGATCTGTACCAGCAAATCAACCGCATCACAAATCATCTGATTGGCTTCGTGTGGCTTTACTCCAGCATCCGCGCCCATGATCGTTGCGAGCCTCCGGGCAGCTTCACGCGGACTGTCCGCATGGAAGGTACAAGCTCCACTGTGGCCTGTCATCAAGGCCCGGAACAAACTCATGGCAGCCACGCCATCACGCACCTCTCCAATGACCAGATAATCAGGCGACATTCTCATAGCATCATCGACTCCGTCTGCCAGGGTATACGGCCTGACGTCCGTGCCAATCGCCTGTGGGCGGGCTTCCACCGTCTGGACGGTTGGACGATCCACCCAGATTTCCTCTGGGTCTTCGATCTTCACGATGCGCCAGATTGTAGGCAAGAAATTGCATAATGCACTAAGCAGAGTAGTCTTTCCGGTTCGGGTTCCTCCGGAAATCAGGATGCGGGATCCTTTCTCCATGGCCTGACGAAGAACCTCCATCATTTCGGAACTCATCATTCCACGCTCTAATAACCACTCTGGTTTGACCGGCTTTTGTTCATAAAGACGGATATTGATAGAAGGATTACGACCTGGCGGTGCAATGACTGGATGAAGCGCCTTGATCCGTCCACCACCTGGATTATGTGTCGTTGCCGGCAGTTTGGCATTGATACTTGGGTTGGTCTCATTCAGAGTTTTGTTTTGCGGACCAATCAAGCGATCCAACACACGCCAGATTTCACCTGGTTCAGGCCGCAGTTCGATGGTCTCCCAACGGACCGAACCTTTACGCATGATTTGAAGAAGACCGCTGGAGTAAATGGTGATTTCAGAGATATCTGTGCGAGCCGGCGGCAAAAGCAAATCTAAAAAACCCAATCCCAATATCCGCCGGGTGAGTTCCTCAGCAATGGTAGCTTCCTGAAGGGCACCAGGGCGGCAGTTGCGTTTTCTTAGCGCCGCAGCTATCTGTGCCTCGACTCGCTCCCGAATGCGCTGCCGGTCGGTTTCATTTGGACTCTGAAGAACAGAAGTTGGGAAATCATGGTTGATCAGATCGATCACCTCGTTGAAAACTTCAGACCGGATAGATTCGTCCAGTTTATTCCCGTTCGTGGCAGTATCGTACAAACCTAATATTCCCGGCATAGGTAACCTCCAACATTAGAAACTTTTCCTACTCAAGAGACAAAAATGTTATTCTACGTAAATCGTATTTTGGGTAGTCGCAAAATACCCTTTTTCCCATCCGCACGCGCAAGATTGTTTTCCACCAAGGGAAATAAAGTGTTGATGATGGCGCGGATCCCTTTGGCAAACTCATCCCCTCGCGTCACCGGCATCAAGCCATCATCTTGTGCCTGAGGAACACCGGGATCAAAAGGTACAATGGCTGCGATGGGTGGAGCCCACCCCAAGGATTTGGAAAGCTCTTCCTGGAATAATCGGGGGGTAAAGCTGCTGCGATCAGAAGTTTGGTTTAGAACCAGGTAAATCGAATCTCGGGCCAGGCGTTTCTCACTTTTTAAGCCGGTTAACAATAAGGTGAGGGTGTGGCGAATCGCAGTTAAGTCAGCCAGAGTAGGTCTGGCAACGATCAAGGCATAATTGGCAAAGATGATTGAATGCATCATCCACAAATCTTCTGTGGTTGGCACATCCATGACAATAGCGGCATAGCGACCATCTTCAGAGTCAATCAGCATCCCATTAATGCTGCCTTCTCCAGTTCCTTTACTTGAGCTTTCAAGAATGTGCATGTATTCCAGGGAGGATTCTGGCGCTAGCAAGATCTCTAAATTTTCCTTGCGTTGGATTGCAGCCTGAAAAGCTGCCTTGCCCGGACGATCAAAGTATTCGGTTAAATTAGGGACATACCGTAATCCTAAATGGGGCGCAGCAGCTGGTGGCAACCCCATGGACACCAGCAACGTTTTCACGCTGAGGCGGACAGATAATTCATAAGCCAGGTTTTCAGCAATGGTTGAGCAACCAGGCCCACCCGCGTGCGATAGGACAGCGATCCTTTTCGTGCCGGTGATGTACGCAGATGTTCCGCTGTTGGAATAGCCGGATACCCCTTGCTGCATAGGTGCAGCTTGAGTCAGGCTTGCCCGGGCTGTCATCGCAGCACCATAAGCAGCCTGGATGATCTCAGTCCAGTTAACCGGCGCGACGAAAACGCCACGCACAGTATCCACTTTGGTAAAAGCTCCCTGAAAATCCTTTTGGGCCAAAGGCAGTACTACAATCGCAATGCCGCGCCAGGCTGAAATTTTCTGAAGGGAACGAATCAGGGTATCCGGATCAGGGGCGATATCTGTTTGGACGATCACCAGATCCGGCCGCAGGTTGTTCAAGTTCGTCTCGAACATGGACCATTGAGCGGCGTGACCTGAGATCATAAAGCGTTGGTCTGCCAGGATCGGCTGCTGCATCTGGTAGTAAACAACATCATGACCGGCTCCTGCCAGCATGACGGTGATTTTATTGGTTTGGTAAGCGTTATCGCTCATTGTGACCTATTTCTTTCGATAATCGTTCATCTCGTTATACAACTCACCCAGATTGAGGGTAATCACGTCCGCAACATCCAACGCCAACCCTGAGGTTGGTTCCAAGGCAAGGTGAATAATGCCATATTGGTCGAGAGCAGCCAGCAAGGTTGCCGGATCAACCTTGAATCCTGGAGTTACCTCGATCAACCCCGTGGGAACATCCAGAACGATCACACTACCTTCCTGAGCTGACATGCTTGTTCGAGCAGAGGAAAACAACTCTTCTTCACTGGCACCGGCAGGAACCTCTTCATAACGAAACGATTGAGGCACTAAAAGAACTCGCACACCTGTGATTGCCAACCGAGCGAGAGGAGAAGCCGGCGGAGCGGGGGTAGGAGTTGGGGTAGGTGTTGCGGTCACGCCAGGAGTGAGGGAAACAATGGGTGAAGTAAATTCAGCAATCGGCGCTGTGAACACAGAGGTGGTACTCTCCTTGAGAATATCTGGGGAAATCATACCAATCACCGTAACGGTCTGTCCTGGACGAAGTAAGCCAGCCACACCGCTGGCCAGGTCGACATGGATCGCCAGAGCAACATGCCCTTCTGGAAGTTCAGCAGGAATACCTGCACTGGCAATCTCTCCCAAAACAGAGGCAACGATCAGATCCCCCGGAGCTCGTCCTACAGCCAGGATCTTCCCGGTCACATCTTCAATTTTTGAAGTTGCATCCGCAGGTTTAGCTCCCATCGGGATGGTGCGCAACTCGACCAATTGGTCAGTCAGAACGGTTCCAGGGGCGATGGCGACTTTAGCGATCACCACCTGGGTTGGACGGATCACCCCGTTCAAAAGAGCGATCACAAGCAAACCGATGACAACAGCAAGTACAATTGCGGCAATGGGGGAACGTTTTTTTGTTTGCATGAATTATTC
Organism: Flexilinea flocculi; assembly: GCF_001192795.1. Taxonomy (GTDB): domain Bacteria; phylum Chloroflexota; class Anaerolineae; order Anaerolineales; family Anaerolineaceae; genus Flexilinea; species Flexilinea flocculi. The sequence goes on from NZ_DF968181.1 coordinate 1,090,741, forward strand.
TTTCTCCTTTTTAAAAAACCATTGGATTCAGTATGCCCCGACGCGAAGCGTCAGTGGGATCGATTGGTCGCCAAGATGTCAGAAGCTGTCCGTTCCAGGGAAACAGTTCCCAATTCCTGGGTAATCTCGAGGTCAGAGGGTTCATTACTACGGATGATCATTGGGCGGACTAACACTGGTTCCAGCCAGAATACATCATCGCTGTAACCCAACTTGGCAATCGCATACGTACGCGGAATGCGCGCCAGGTAGCGTTTGTATTCGGTATTGACCAACCCTTTTTCGGAGCGGCCTAAATGTGGCAAGATCAAATCCCGATCTTTGGGATCTTTGGTTTGGAACACAAATACATTCGCACAGGAGGATAGGATGCCTGAGGGTAACTCGCTTACGGTTTGAGCCATCAGATGCAGAAAAACGTTGTATTTTCTTCCGTCACGCCACATCGTTTGAAAAAGATGGCTGACCGGGTTACCCGACTCTCCTGATCCCTGATCAGAAGCGGCTCCACCTGAGACGCCAGTTAGGACTTTATTCGCTTCTTCAAAGAAGATTTGCATGGGTGGGAAATGTTTGCCGCCCAAAGCTTCGCGCCGGCGGGTGACCGCATCCGAATACAATATGCTGGCCAATAATGAGAGCAATGCTGCTTTGGAGTATTCATCCATTTCAGCGCCACCTTCGATGACAATGACTCCCCAGGGATTTTCAGCGCTGCCCATCAATCCCAAATCTTCCACACCGGTTCCACTGGCTGAAGATCCATATTGCTTTGCCATATGTCCTTCGGAGAACTGCTCCAATCGAAGGAGAACACCCTCCAGACTGGTACGACTTACCTGATCACGTTCAAGCTTCTCTTTGTAGGTCCGCAGACGATCAACCCATTTGGAAACATCCAATTTCCGACTACGATAGACAGCTAGAGCTTGTAGTTCGGAAGGCGAGAGACTTTCTAATAAGGTTCCAGGATGAAGGTCATCCAGAGTCTCACCAAGACTCTGACGCTCATAGCGGATTAACTCCACTTCATGTTCATCCTGAAGATGTCCTAAGGGACCATTCTGCAGCTTGGGATCGCCGGTCAGAACGCCTGCCTCATAATACAATTCGGTTAGCGCACGGCGCATGAAACCCAATTGTCTGGCTCCCATCCTGCCAGCATTCGCAAATAGCTCAGCCACCATGCTGCGGTAGCGACCGGGTTCTATCCTTTTCGGTACTTGCAGGATATTCCACCGGAGAGGGCGAGGGGAACCGGGGTAGAGCTGACGGATATCCACATGTCCAAGACTGTCTTCTGAACTTATCGGCCCCACGCCTGGCCAGTTCAAAGCTTTACGCCAGCCCTGTCCGAAATCCAGCACAATGGTGCGGTAATGCCAGAAACGGGTCGTCTCATAAGCCAGGCGTTCAGCAGCGATGGATTTTCCAAAACCGGTGTCCCCGACAAATGCAGTATGAAAATGGCGGTCTGGTGATAACTTTAGAAAAGTATCTGTTAATAGACCTGTTTCACTCGACCACTGCCGGGCGAGGGTGATATTCCCAGGCATATCCGGATAAAAAGCAAATGCTGGGGTTTCTTCCTGGGTGGTGAGAGCTGATCCCTGCTCGAACATGCCTGGAGCGGTATAAGCTGCCACCTGAAGCATAGTGAGTAAGGTTGAATCTGCATACCCACTCATTGCCTCTGGAATCGTCTCGATGCGGGTCGATGGGGTGAACGCACGGGCATGTAAGCCGATATAAGCCTGTTCCGGATCGGTTAACGCACGGGTTTGCACACCTGCGACGACATCCTCGGTTCCATGAAACGCTTCTGGGATGAGCCCCATCATCGCCTGAATGCCTTGTTCGCTGGTGGCCAAAGCATACAAATCTGTATAAAAAGCGCCTTCCCGACTGGCAATATCCAGTAACTTGCGTTGAGTTCGCATGATATCCGTAAGGAGGATATAAGGATCATCCTGCCATTGATAAGCGTTTGAAAGCGAGAAAGAAGGAGCTACACCAACACTCATCCCAGCGCTTATTCCGCGTCCAATACTTTGCCCCAAGCCAACTCCATCGGTCTCAGATCGAGCTGTGCTTTTTGTATCTGCATGGCTCTGGGTGGTAGAGGTACTGTTGGTGTCAGCCACTGAATCCGTCTCAGATCCAGAGGTTGTCCAAGCTTCCGACTGCGTGGATGAATGGCTTTGGGAAGTCGTATTCGATTGGCTCTGAGTAGTACTCTGCGAAACGGTGTCTGCCTGGCTGTGTGTGGACGAATGCATGCTCGAATCGGAAGATCCGCTACTGACGACCACACCATCTGCTGAACCCCAGTTCGCATTGCCCCCTACATTGGCCGACAAACCTACGCCGGCTGGAGCAATGCTCCCACCCACACCGCCATTTACGCCATAGGAGGAGCTATCCGTATGGGAGTTCGCTACACCGGACGAATCGGAGTGGGACGTTCCATCGGTTACTGCTGTTCCTTCGGTATGAGCTGTCCCTTGACTGACTGCAGTTCCAACCGTGGAAGACGAATCAATCGTATCGGTTTCGGAGATTCCAACCGTGTGCGCCCAACCGCGAGTGCTGGCATGACCCGTGGTGTGCGCCTGGCCCTCTGAATTTGCGACGCCATCTGTGGCAGCTTCACCCTGGGTGACGCCGCTCGAATGGTTTGTGCCATAGGACCTGGATGCGTTTTCAGCGAGTCCCCCAGTCAAAATGGCCGGCAGGCTGATTCCAAACGAAGCAGCCCGGGTTCCCAACTGACGGGAAGCGTAAACGGAGGTATCTTCCAACATACCAGCCAACATGCGGGTAATATCTTCAAGGCGAACATGATTTGTGAGCAGCATCAACAAGAACTCTTCTTCCAGGCTGCTCATACCGCGAAAGAGCAGTTCATTCTGTTGAATGGAATATTGTTGTGCACCCTGACTTCCAGACACTAATGGATCACGCAGCGAAGAATCTCCACCGCGGGCGTTTTCACGTGGATCTGGATGCCCGACAGCCACAATGGCATAAGGCATCTGCTCCAGAGCACGCGCTAACCATTGAGCCACTTCAGTTGAAAGTGGTTCAAGGCGGATTTGACGGTAAGCACCCACCAATCCGGCTCGTAAGGCAGATAGATCACGTAAAGAACGCTGGATAGCTTCATCTTTCTTTGGCGAAAACGCAGCGACTCCATAGCATTGAACAATTCCAACATTGGGGTTCTTAAAAACGCCGGCAGCCAGATAAACCAGATCCACTTGAGCGCCATATAAACCACGCAAGACCGTACGCATCTTCTGTAGGAGCCCAGCATCCCGGCGAGCTTCCAGAGAGATGTATCGTAATTGCAGTAGCCGGACCGCCCGGTATCCCTGATATTCCCGCGCACCTTCCCGCTCTGTGACACGAAAGACCAGATAGTCCAGCTCATTTCGGTCGTTGAAATGTAGCTCTGTGCCTTCCACTTCCAGGTCATTTGGAATGGAGAGAGGGTCATCTGTTCTCAGCCATGGTATTTTTTCGGTCAGTTTTCCAATAATCATCGTTCTCTTATCTCCGTACTTGGCGTTCTGCCTCATCAATTCGCCAACTTAACCAGCTGGTGAATTCGTGAGGCTGCTCTTGCTTGCGCAAGAGAAGCCCTGGATTGCTATTGCTTCACTGTTTCCCACCAGATTGCATCAACTACCTCATTCGTATTTGGTTCGACAACCACCACCTGTGGTGAACGCTGGCGATGGGGAGATGATGCTCGCTGGTCTTCACGAGTTGCGGAACGTTGCTCAAATGTTTCTTGTGGGTAATCTTCATTCCCTTTTTCACTTCTCTTTTCGGAAGTATTCCAAGGTCGAAGCCGGAACAAGAGACTCATCTGGGCAATTAGCGCCGCAAATGCAGTGATGATGAGGACGCCTGCCATCAGGATGATCATGGCGATCACGCCTAAAGCAGGTCCGCGCAGCAAATCCATCAGTTGTGACATATTGACCTCCAATCGTTGAAATAGAATCTGGCGTTAATCAAGAATTTCCGACGTTCATAAGACTCTCACCTAAAAAGGTAGAGTAATAAATCAAGCAAGCTCACGATTTTGTGTGCTGGTTTCATCTATCACCCTATCTTCTGGTTCTATAGCGATTGATCAACTCACTTGCACCTGCCAATGGATTGACCAACGACATCGGATTGATCAGAACTTGCTGCAGCAACATGGCAAAATAACCTAACGGGATCACCAACCATAAAGCCCAAAGAATGATCGTAGTTACATTTCCGCGTGTATTCGCAATCACAGCTGATGCGCTTTCAGATGTCCCTATCAGTGCAGCCCATTGATCTGCTGATAATTGAGCGGTGTATGCCAGGTAAAGCCGGCTTCCGATGACGGCCAGGGAATAAATAGCAATTCCCGATTTCATATTCCACAAAAGGGTATGTTCCTGCATGTGCACCAGTAAGAGGATGATTGTGCCAGCGATCCACATCGCTGCACCCAGCCAGGGGACCGGTGCTCCCATCCCCCATTGGCTAATTACCCACAGCACCAGAATAATCGCCGTCGTGATTTGAGCTGTGTATAAATCCGGAGTAGTTGCTTCCCGCCCACTTCGTCCAGGTCGGAAAGCTGCTCTGGATTGCACACGTTGATCCACAAAACGGATGATCAACCCTGCGCAAAGAATACTTACCAGAGCAGCTCCAGATTCGCCAAGCCAGTAAACGGTTGCGAGAACACCGTTCAACAGGTAAGTAGGCAGAGCGGCGAGAAAATCTCCAAAGACGACAAAATAATCTGTCATGAACTAATGCCTCCTTACTTGTCATAATCGTTTCGTGGACACCACAACCCAATCACCAGTAATAAATAGATGACGGCCATGAAACCCAGGACGACTGTCAGCAACACACCAACCGCAATCGATAAAATCTGCATTTTGACCTTTATGGCACCAGCGCCGGAAGAGCCACATATACTTGCATCGTTCCAACAATCCCTACTCGCCTCGGTTGGGTGATTGGAACTCCGCGGAAGCGAGTGCCCGTGGTCACTACGTCCATTCGCAAGTTGAAGGTTCCTGGATCTGCAAATGGAACACGGAGTGCCTGACCAGTAGCAGTGCAGGTGCCGCCACCATCACATCCGCCTGTCCATGAACCAATTCCGGGAATCAGGGTGAAATTTGCCTGGTGGACGAAGGCTTCATAATGGGTTTGCCCTAATCTACCTGTGATCCAATCCTGGCTGGCACCATCCAATGCTGCAGTAGCTTGCAGGGATGCTACCGCATCCGGTAGATGTTCTACATGTGTCCGGCATTCCTTGAATACCATTTCAGTATCTGAGACACCATCATTGATAGCTGATCCAGCTCCGGTATTGCAATTGGCGGTTTCTCCGGAACTGGCTGAGCGGCAAACATCTCTTTCTTCATAAATCGGTTCATACCAGGTGAAAATCACTGGAGGAACTGTCACCCTGACCTGGATATCTGCACCGCGGCGGTTTTCGGTATCTTGTCCCACAACCAGGGGATTGTTCGGCGCAGTTTTTTGAATGACGAGGACAGGTTGTTGCATAGAAACCGTTGGGTCAGGACACTCCCTTGGGGGAGGAGGTGGGGTGACAATTCCCGAGCACCCCCCTGGAATGGCCGCACAGTTTTGGGAACCATTCAAATACAACAAATACAACGAGCGGAGAGCGCCATCATTCCAAGTCATTTGAAGCAGGGTTGTGATGAATCCCCACCCGGAGAAATAGGTCCACACATCTTGCAGACCATTGAGAACCGCTCCCCAGAATTGATCCGGGCTGGTGTACTCTGGATGTTCCGCCTGTACCTTGCTCCAATCCAGATTGTCGCCGGCAACAAGCCCAAGAAAAGAGATCAGGCTGCCGTAACCATTTCCCAGTGATCCATAAGAGCCGGTCAAACCGCTTTCTTGGGGGTTCATGGCCATAAAAAATAACGTCGAGGCAGAGGGTAAGACAACGATATTCCCGCTGGGTGTTTGATAACGGTGATAATTTGCATCAAGATCAATAGACTGGCCAAAGGGCAGTTCAATTGACATCCAATCGGGGTGATCTGTGGTAACTCCCAGATCAATCAAATCAGGATTCAGATTTCCATCCGGCTGAAAAACTTCTGACCAGGGATCAGTACCCTGAGCATAAACAGCAGATGGTATTAGCAAGGTCAAGACGACAATAATCAGGAAAAATCTTTTCACTACTTCTTTCCTTCTTCTACAGTTGTGGTGGGAGTTTTTCCCCCAGCGAGAATGGCATTGATTTCTTCTTCCATCAGGAAACGATCAAACTTCCAACCACTTTCTGTTTTCGCGAGAACAACATATGCTGTATCCTGGGTTTTATTGCTACCCGGTAAGGGAGAAGATAACGTGATGGTCATCTGCCAGACTTGCTCGGAACCATTGTCTGCTACTTTTTCTACTGCCTGAGAGGCAGCTGTGACCACAGATTTGGCATCCACGTATTTTTCCCACATACGGTCTGCGCCGGCCGAAAACAGCTCGCATCCAGCGGGAGTGCTTACTTCGCAGATACGCTCAAGCCAGGCTTCTTTTCCTTCCTGATAGTTCACCTGGAAGACCTGGTCGATGGCATTGACCGCTGCAGTAGACCCCAGACTGTCTTCGTTGGTTGCTGCTGCTGAACTCTGCTCCGTACGAAGTGGCCAGTTTTCGATCACCAGGATACCGACAGCAATGACAACTGCCAGGATGACGGCAATGATCAGATTGCGCTTTGAGACTGGAATTTCTTTCAATTTTTTCTCCTTTTCCGGTTAACGGGTTTGAAAGTTAGTTAAAACAAAAGCGACCATTCAGATCTCAACGCCTATTTACACGCACGCAAGTTGTGTAAACAGGGAAGAAGTTGATGGTCGCTCCAAGGATTTTTTGGAACAGCTGATGATTATCAGCGACCGAACAGATATTTGGTTGTGACTCTAATCATAGCAAGAAGAAAGCACCTATCCTAGGGGGACATATTTGACTAAATTAGGAAAAATGCGGAAATTAACTTGACAAAGAAATACTAGAGTATTACATTATAAATAACCTAACCGATAAGGAAAACGAGCATGCCGAAAACAAATTCTGCGAGTAAACCAGTACGATCTTTTCGAATAAGCCCAGAAGGCGTGAGTCAATTAAGAGCGATGGCAAGCGTTATGGGACGGAGTGAAAGCGATGTGATTGAGGTTGCTTTAGATCGAATGTATCGCGAGGAGATTCGTTATAACCGGGTCCTACGAGAAGGTGCCCGACCAGAAGATCAGTATCAGACAGATAAAGAGAATGAAGGAGAAAATGAAATTCATCGTAGTGATTCTTAAGTTGATTGGATGGGTTGTCAAAACTGCAGTCATCCTGGCGATTTGCTCCAGTATTTTATTCGTTGCCTACAAAGGAAACCAGCCTATGCAGGTTCCTGAAGCTCCGAAGGGGATGACTTACTTTGCATTCGTTGCTGACCGGATAGATGCCGCAAAAACGGTAGAACCTTCCCGGTGCGGGTGGGGCATGATGTTATCTCTAGCTGCTCTGGGTCCAATTTATTCATTTGTTTATACCGAAGTTGGCATCCACCCGGATGGAGCTCTTGCGCGAGGCACAGCCCCAGATCCAGATATTCCTTAGGATGTCGCAAATGCTAAGTGGTATGAAGTGCCTGGTATTTGGTGGAATACGGTTGAAAAATTATCATGGACGATGGTTGGGTAGCCGGCAACGTATGGATGTAAGTTTAGGCCGGTACAATATGCAAAAAACTAGTGTTCGGATTATGCCTAATCCTGATAAAATGGGTCCCTATCCCAGTCTTGTAATTGTATGGGATTCAAGTATAATATTGTCAACAGTACCCACCACGCCTCTGCTTTGCATGCGCACCGAGGTGGGTCATTTTTTTCCAGGTAGATAACTGTCATGTCGCTTAAACCGGCTTTAACAATTCAAAACCAAATTGATCTATTACGTAAGAGGGGGATGATAATCGACAGCGATTCAACTGCCTCAACTTTCCTCTCATCCAATCACTATTATCGCCTTAACATATACTTTCATAAGCTGATGAATTCACCAGATCATTTTCGTGATGGAACGCGATTTTCTCAGGTTATGGCTATTTATAATAATGATAGTTGGCTTAGAAATAGATTATTAACTATCTTGGAGCCAATAGAGATTAAAACACGAACTCAGATTTCACATTACTTGGGAATTACATATGGATCAGATGCATTTTATCAAAAAGCAATTTGCAAAGATGAGGCGATCTACCAGGTCATTTTGGATAATTTTACAAACGAAATAGCTCGTAATTCTAAAGACCCAGTAATAAAACACCACAAAACAAATTATGGCGGTTACTTTCCAATATGGGTAGTGATTGAGTTTTTATCGTTCAATACCCTTTCGAAATATTACGGTAATCTTCAAGAAAGGGATAAAAAGATTATAGCTAGAAATAGTTTTCAAGTAAATGATTTTTTTCTAGGCCAATGGTTGCACGTGTTGAGCGTTCTCCGAAATATCTGTGCCCATTATGGGTATCTTTATCGCCGTGAGTATCCCTTGCGTCCAAAAATGTCTACAGAGTTTGGATGGGACTCTTCAAAAAACAATAGGCTTTTTGCAACTTTCTTAGTCATGCGCCGGCTTTCTGAAAAAGCCCCTTGGAATGAATTCATCCAGGAGATCGGTGATAGGGAAAAAACGGGTTCATTCTTTCATTTGAGAGATTACGGTTTTCCGGATGATTGGCGTTCCTATTTGGTCTAAATTTCCATTCAGCACACTCTTCCCCCTTAAGACTCTAGAGGAACGATGCAGATAGAACGGAGTGCACACCGTTCTATTTTTCATTTCCTCTCCGTTGAGAAAACCAGATACTTCCATCCTTTCCTGCACGCTTCCCATTTCGTAATCCATGGAGATTCGTCAGGAATGAGTTGAAATTTAACCCACTTAGAGCAAGATTTATTTCTCCCTGAATAGCTCTCTGACAGTTCAGATTATCACAAAAAACATACAGGTTTCCATTTGAAGCTTCATAAAACTTCATCCATTTCGTTTTTCGGGATATTTGATCCTTACTCACATCCCGCTCTACTTCGACGAATATTACCTCGCCGGTTTTTGGATCCACAGCAATAATATCTGGGATATAAGTTTCACCATTGGATAAATTAATAGCTTGTGCCCGTCCTTGAATTCTGTAACCTTCATCTACCAGGATTTCCCCAGCCTGAATATTCAGAATGGTATGTTCCGGTGAAGAATGGTGTCTTATTAGGGTATCAAATTCATTCTCCTTGGAAATTTTGCCAGATAATACCTGGTATGCAACTTGACCTTCCTGAGTCAAATGCAACACTGCAGGCTGATTTCCGCCAGAACTTGATCCTTGCTCAACAACGCCACTTATCTGTTCAACCAAGATTGGGAATTCATTTCCTTCCGGTGACATTAACCAATTCAAGGCTTCATCCAGGTTTTTGTTTGCAGTTGATAAGGAAAGGCGTTTTGCCATCTGCTTTATGATGGATGGTCGTAAAGCAATCCCCATTTCACCCATTATAAAAATTGCCGCCGATGTTTTTTCAAAGTTCTTGGATGACTGCCAGATTTTTACCCAATCTGGAACAGGCGTAAGGTCCCTCGATTCTTCAGTACCCGATTTTGGGGATTGAATGTCCTGGGCAACCTCATCTTTCTGAATCTGCCGAAGGGCAGCTAAGTGCGCTTCCAGTGCTACTTTCTCTGCCTGTGTGTTTTTTTTTGATTCCTGTGTGGCAATGAGCTCACGTTCCAGATCAGAATATTTCTGATTGAGTTCTTTCAATCGCTGTTTTAAATCATTTATTGCCTCGGGCTCAATTTTCTTCGATGCTGGCCCTTGCAAAGTTCGCAGCCGAACATGAATCAGATATGCCAGGTCATCATCGCTAAATGATTCCAATGGTCGGGTCGCTTTTTCGCAGGATTCGTCGTAATCCTGATCCAGAAGCCTTAAAAGTGCGACAAGATGTTTGTGGGCGTTTTCCCATAATTTCTGAGCATTGGCTTGCATTTTTTGCTCGTGCTCCTCGCTTTGCCCGATGATTTCTCTGGAGATCCGAATTGATTGGTTCCGATGAATTTCTTCTAACGTGAGATCAACCACTTGTTCTTCTCCAATTCCGACTTCATCTGGCGAGAATCTTCCAGTAATTGGATAGCCTGGTCCTGATTTTCTTGTTCTGGCGCGCTGACCCACTGTAGAGCGCTGCGAGCAGCTTCAAGATAACTCAGCGTTGTCAAGAGCATTTGCTCATGCATACCCATACCAATTGGGGGTACTCGGGTCCGATCAACCTGTTGAGCAAGTTCAACAGCATGCTGGAGGGCTTGTTGGGCGGATCTGGACTGTGAAAAGAGATCGCCTTGTTGGTCAGCAGCAATAATGTAAGCGATCTCGCCATCCAAAGTGTTCAACTCAGAAATCCATGCTATTGCAGATTTTCTGTAATCTTCTACTGCTTTTACCTCTGGCAAGAGAAGTACCGGTTTCCCCTGGTCATCCAATGGGGAGACGAACGCACCAATAATCGTAAAGATCACCGCAAGACCGAATAGTATCCAACCAAGTTTGTGCAGTTTTTCTTCAGAGATCTGGATTTCCGGTTCATTAGGACTATTCACTGTCATGACCGAATTCTCCAACTTCAAGGATCTGTGTGATGATTTCCAGATCGGTTACGGAATTTCGTTTTCCACGCTGTTTTAAATCTGCGATCACTTGTTTTCCGCGTTCATAATCAATATTGCGGATAAATTCAACTCGTTCGGCAACGACTTCAAATACAGGTGTCGTCGTGTTTGGCCGGTAGCGCAGTTGAATATGCCCTTCAACACCGATCCGGCTGCCTTTCTGAACATGTCCGTACACCAATTCAGCCAGGGTGCCATAAACCAGCACTCGTAATCCCTTAACCGGTTTTGATTCCGGGCTGCCATCGATCATCAGGTACAGGCGAACATAAGGGATAGGGTCCTGATTCTGGGGACGCAAATAATCAAAATAGATATCCCCGGTGATGTCACCCCGTTGCCATGTGAGATTTCCTTGCGCCATAATTCGTTGTCTCCTTATTGTGAATGTTTGTTTGAATTCGATAACTTGCCAAAACACGCATATCCTAATTACTCATCCAACACATTTCCTCCTCGATATCCAGAACCAATCCCAAAGCATCCGCTAAAAGCCGGATACGATCCCTTTTCACCTCTGCAAAAAGCATTCGCCAATTTTGATCTGTTGGGGAATAAAAAGTGAACGACTGCTCAATCAGGCGGGCAAGATTTCGTGGCTGTAATGCAGCCAGGCGTTCACTCGCTCCGCCGGCACCGACTCTAGGATTCTCTTTTAGCTTGGCGATAGCCAGACTGTACGGATTCTGGATATTGGGTTGGGAAGCGCCATGAATGATCCAGGATACAAAAGGTAAAGCATTCTTTTCTTGATTGAGGAAAACCTGCCGATTTTTCTTGTCTGCGCGCGCCAACAATTTTTCCAATGACCAATTTCCACTTGAATCAGTCACTACCGCCACCGATTGACTGGTTGGATCGTTCAGCAAAATCGATGTATCTTGGGTAGAGGAGGTATCTTTTTCTTTTGGGGAATCTTTAAAGCTTTTGAGAATCTTTAAAAGGGTCTCAAAACAACCCTTGGCTTCCGGGTCGAGCGTCGCAAAACAATCATTGAGGATACCCTTGAGAGTCTCAGAACAATCCTTGGTTAAATCTGATAGTCTCAAAACAACCTTTGGTTCTGTTTTGACAGTCTCAGATCCCACTTGCTCCGCTCGGGGACGCTGCGCGCAACCATTGTCCAATAAAGTAATCCAAGAACCTAATTCATCTTGAACACGATGATCTTCTGATTTCACAAGAAGGGAAGAAACAGCCTGTTGGATGGCTTGGTGTTGTGGAGTGAGTGGATCAATCCTCTGTACCTTGAATTTCCAGCTATAGCTACCCTCAGAATTGATTCGATGATCGATGCGCTCAACAAAAAGAGCTAATAGATCCTGAAGACGTTGCCGGCGAGAAAATTCATCAACGGTACGATCGCTTAATTCATCCTTACGTTTTCCTCTCTCAATCCAGGCTGGAAGCCAGTTCGCCACAACGCGAGCGTTATTGATCCCTAGACGATTTGCGATAGCTTGATATCCACCCTCAATCCAGACTGCATCTCGGATCTCACCCGTCTCATCATTGAAGTAGCACAGATTGCGCAGAACCAGGACAAACATGGCAGCATCTGCTCCGAGAACCGGTAACCAGTTTTTGAGGAAATACCACGTAACCAGGATGAAATCTCCGTGACCAGATAATCGGTCAGCAAGCTGATCTGCCAGGGTCCCAAGTTCTCCGTCGAGCCGGTGCCCAACCAGTTCTCTAATGACATCTTGAACGGTATGATAGTGTGGAATCATTTTGCTGAAGTCTTCGGAAGGTTGTCGAACAGGATATTGGAATATTTCTTTGGGATTTGTGCTGATCGCCAATTGCAACGCGGACAGAGGAGAATCCTGTATCCCATGAGTAAGCAAAAAAGCCTTCAAGTCTTCGGCATCCCCGGGTGTCAGCGGGGATTCGAATAATTCATACTTGTTTGAGGACTTTTTGGCTCTCCCTGAGCGCTTATCAACTTCATGATCGGTGTCAATTTTTCTCGCAAACCATCCCAGACTGCTACCGGGTTGCAGTAAGCGAAAGAACTGAGCCCGGCTGATTCCAGTCCATTGGCAAATACGCTCAGCGCGAACGGAAACTTTACAACTCCCTTTGCGCTCTTTTCCACCGCTCGCCAGGTAATATTCCTGCCATAATGCCATGATTAAGAAAATCATTTGTGATCCGACGTATGGCAGCCAGCGCAGGTAATATACCGGTAAGCGAACTACCCGGCTTGGCTCAATCAGGAAATTCCGGATGGAACTGTAGTGAATATCCAACTCAATGGGATTGTCCTGAGAATCTTCCTGGTCTGGATCAACTTTCTGAGTTAGATCATCCCCATCATCAATTTCCTGGTCACAAACAACGAAACGAACCTTAACTTCTCTGTTCATCACCCCCATTAGAAACCGCTGCAGGGTGGTCGTTAATCGGTTTTCTAACCACTCGCGGCCATATGAATTCATGCAGCCGATTACAAAGTTGTCATCTGAAAAATCCACCAGATGGGTTGGCTTAACCCATGTACTAAAAGCCGCCCGCGACATATCCATTTCGAGGTTAGCAATGGCCGATTGCCAGGCTTTCTGCGGTGAAAATTCGACGACTGCATTCATAAAAGAAATCCCTATTGATAAAAAAATCAATCTCGAATAAAGCGAAATAAAGGCACATTTCCAGCCTTTGTTGGAAGAACGGTCGTTATCCCATTTCTTCCAGAAAAGACCCCTTTACGGGCTTCCTATGGTTTCAACGTCAGCAACTCCGTCTGCGTCAACGTCTGCGGCATGTCAACAGCACGTCTGCGGCACGTCAGCATGGACGCAGACGTGATTCTTGGAGTGAAAATGAAATTGTTGATTTTCCAGGAAAGGTTAGAGGCCATTAGTATCACTCCAAAAATAAGGTCTTTCCAATTGACTTAGGGGACGGTTGCAGAATTAAGCTTCCATTGTGAAATGCCTGTGAACCTTCTACAACGAAGAAACAGACAACTTCTCCGACCGGTAAAGTATGCTCCCGCGCGATCGACCGAACTTCTTCCTTTAATAAAGCTGGAATTCGGAATGTCACTCTTATTTCCCATTGGGGGACGGCTTTTTGGCCTTTCCTGAAATTTTTCTTTTTGGCTCCACCAGCTTTCTTTTCAGGAACTGGGAATGCATCAGCTAACCATTTATGGTTTGTCGGTTTTTGAGCAGGTAAGATGGTGCCTCCTTCATTGCCTTCAGAGTACAGGGTCATTCGCTGCGCATTGGGGTACGCTAAAAGTTTGATCTCTCCATTGCGGTAAAGTCTTACGCCATGTTCAAGGAACGCCCTTATAACTTCATCTCTAGGAACCGAAAGAGACTGAGCATCTTTGATAATCAAATCCACAACCTGCTGAGGTATTCCCCGGTACGTTACAGTTTCAAGCCGATGAACCTGTTCCCACTTACGGGATCTTTTCTTCCTGAAATCTGCTGTGGGAATTAAATCCAAGGGCTGGCGTGGGATCATAGTAGATTCTTGCTGTTGATCCTCCTCAACCTCGGTTATTGGATTAGGGTCACGTAGACCTGTAAATGCGTCTCGCCTTGCCATCGTGACCTCTAATATTTCAATACAAGAGTTGCCAAAGCTTTATATTCCTCGGCAGCCCGCGTTTCTGGCGCATACTCAAAAATGGTCTTTGCCTCAGACCAACATTCACGCAAGACAGTCGCCCGATGAATGGGGGAAAGCACCTTGTCGCTGAATGTTGCCTGCAGATCCTGAAGTGAGTCGCGTGACTCGTTGGTACCATCAAAAAAGGTAGGTAATATTCCCAGCAATCCCCCTTGCCAATTCTTTTTGTCCCTCAAGGTTTGGATGGTCGTGACTGTCTTCGCTAACGAATCTAATGATGCGAATTCTGTTGCCGTTGGAACGATCACCAGGTCAGCCGCCCAGATTGCACGCTCCTGTAATCCACCCACAGATGGGGACGTATCAAAAATAATGTAGTCAAACCGATCTTTAGTGAATGTTTTCAGCAGCCCTTTTATGTAGGAGATCGGTTGATCCTGGACACCCAACATCATTTGCGCAGCGGAGGTCATTGAGTTGCCTGGAATCATCTGTAAGAAATCACGACCTGTATCACGGACCCATTGGCGAATAAATGTTATTTCACTTGGAGATCCTGGTTGAGTTGTTAGGAAATAATACGTTCCCATTTGGCTATCCATACCTAACTTGGTTGCGCACTGTCCTTGTGGATCTAGGTCAATCAACAACACTTGTTTAGTTATCAGAGTGAGAGCATGTGCCAGATTTACGGCGGTGGTAGTCTTTCCTACACCGCCTTTTTGGTTCGAAATGGTGATGATTTTTGTGGTCATTTGATTTCTCCTTAATCGATAAATTGCAGCTGTGTCCGGCCTTCATGACCGTGGACAGAAATGACATCTTCGAGAGACTGATAAACACCCATGGCATAAGGTTCCCTGAGCCAGTGAATGACCGCCAAACCACTGCTAAATACAGTCCCTTCTGCAACTTCACCAGTCCCTGAGACACCCGTGAGGTCTTCCACTCGCATTAACACAAACCTACGCATCTGACTGTTTGAAGAAATTTGATTTGGTTTTCGAGCCATACTTTCACCTTTAGCTTGGTTTCTGCAGCCTGTCCGCCGGCTGCGATCACGGATTCTTGGCTTTTTCTGAATGACTTTGGAATTTGTCAGATCCATCAACAAGCCATCTTTATAAGTAAGGCGGCATCCTGAGGTAATGTGTTCAAACACGATTCCTTCCGGCCAGGTTGATTTCTCGTCCCGGTTGAGGCGGATATCGATCATTCGAAATAACCTCCCAAAGAACATCCCCGGGTCATCATCGACCCTGGTTGGATCCATAATGACTTTCCAAACGTAGCCTCGAAGTTCAACGGGGTTCTTTTTATCTTGAGCAATAAAAAAATCTAAATCTTTACCTGGCATCTTGAATGGCTCTCCGAACCTTATAAACTAAGCCGGCATACAGGTGCGCAAATAGACGGGCAGGGGAATAGGATTAGCCCTTACCTAATGCAGGCTTAATGAGATTGTGGAACACCCATGACTGGGGAATCAACAACTAATAGTGCGATGCACCATTATTGAATCAGGGAGGACGCATCCCCCATGAGAAAATGGATTTGAATAAATTGAATTGGAAAGAGGAATGAAGAAAAGCAAGAAAAGGTACTTGACGAACCCACGTAAAACAGATACTATACGAATATCGATTAGCTACCGCAGCGTGCCCGGCAAGCCTGGACCAGAGTTCGTCAGGTCGGCTGATTTGCAGAGCCCGCCGCACAAATGGCACGGATTCAGGATTTTGACTCATAACCCGGAGGTCATACGTTCGAATCGTGTCCCCGCTACTAAAGTCAAACCAGAGTCCGTCGGGCTCTGGTTTTTTGATAGGCCTGAGGGTCGATGGTTACGAAAAATCACTTTTAGGAGGATTTTTCGATGAACCGTAATCCCTCAGGCCTGTTATTTTCTCTTTGTATTGACGGGTTCGTCAAATACAAAACCGCTGAAGGCTTAAGCCAACGGACGGTCGATTCGTATGAGTGGGTGCTACGTAAGTGGATGGAAAAGATAGGCGATCAACCGGTCGGTAAGATCACCTCTGCCGATGTGCTCGATTACATGACCTATCTGCGCACCGAGTATGTTCCCCACACTTTCGCCAAACCGAATCCTGCGCATGAAGCGCCAACGCGCAAACTCTCCCCCAAGACACTGCGTAACCACTGGATCACTTTCAAAGCATTCTTCGGTTGGGCGGTCGCAGAGTTTAAAATCAAGAATCCCATGGAAGGCATCCCGGGACCACGTTATAAAGAAGCACCGGTAGCTGCCTTTACTCAGGAAGATCTTGCTGCGCTGCTCAAAGCCTGTACCTACTCCCGTGAGTACAATCCAATCAATCGCCATAATTTTGTCACCCGGCGACCATCCGCCAAACGAGATGAAGCCATGATCATGTTCATGTTGGATACCGGTTTGCGGGCTTCCGAGCTTTGCAGTTTGAAAATCGGCGAACTGGATTTGCGCACCGGCAAAGTTGTCATCAAGCACGGGGATGAAGGTGGGGCAAAAGGCGGCAAAGGGCGCACGGTGTTCATTGGAAAGAGCACCCGCCGAGCTGTATGGCGATACTTGGCTGACCGCGAAGATCGCGATGACCCAGAATCGCCAGTATTTATCAACCGTGGCAATCATCCGTTTAACGCCAACAGCCTGCGACATTTGATCGTGCGCCTGGCTGATAAAGCGGGTGTCAAAGGGGCTCATCCACATAAATTCCGGCATACTTTCGCAATCACTTACCTCCGTTCGGGTGGGGATGTTTTTACCCTGCAAGCCTTGTTAGGCCATAGCTCGTTGGATATGGTTCGCCATTATGCTCAAATCGCTGAGATGGACATTGAACGAGTACATCGGAAGGCCAGCCCAGTAGATAACTTGAGGTTCTAAAAACGATCATTTTCTCTTTGCTCCAGAGCTGGAGGAAGGGATTCAGTAAACCTTTCCTCCAGCCTATCAGGTTATTTCCGTTTTTGGGCATGGCAGGGAAGTTTGTACGTTGGCCGGAGCGACCACGAATCGCAACATTCCTTGCGCACCAAAATGATTGAACCATTTGCCATGACTTCATAATCCAGGCAGTCACCAGGTTGTAAATTCAACAGGTTACGAACCTTTTTAGGGATCGTGATGGCATTGGTCGTGGTAATGATAATCGGTCGTTTCTTCAAATAATCACCTCCTTTCCTTCCGAGATTGCTGTAATTTTCATAATCCAATTCAGCTGGATATTCTGAAACTCAACCGGGAAAATAGCTTTCATACACAAGAGGAAACGCTGGTTGGTATTCAAGATGCTCTGTAATTCTGCCTGATCCAATCCTTTTTCCACGATCTGAAAAAGGAAATCAGAAAGACTGGTGTTGAAAGCGTGCGCTGAACCGAGCGGTTGTGAACCAGCCCAGAGAAGCAGCGCTTTAAGATGCTCGAAATTGTTAGAGATCTGAAGCGAAGAACGCCCATGAACATCTCGTGAAAATTTCAGGAACAACTTAACCTTGAGGTAGTTCTGCCGATCCAGCATTCCAAATCCCGCGATTAACAATCCCGCCGCAGATGGGACATTTGCCTTTCAGATGGTTCAGATGGCCTTTGACAGGGTGAATTTCCGAATTTTGGATTTTAACGATTTGCAGCGCATACAAAAGCCCTCCCCCGCTTGAAGCGGATGAGTTGGTTTCTTTTTAGCGTTCCGTTGACTTTCAACCCAGGCGGCAAATTGCTTGCCGTCGATCCAGATATGATTGGATTCGTCCCGGCTGTGTGGCGCGCCATGATTGAGCCAATCTCGCAAGGTAGTTTCAGGAACATCCAGGTCTTCAGCGATTTCCCGCGGTGTGTATAGCATGGGCAGCAAACCAGGTGCTTTGATCAGGACATTCCTGGAAATCCGGCAATTTGAGCTATTTTTGCTTTCTGACATTCTTCTCCTTTGTTATTTGTAAACTTTGCATCGAACAAACGTACGCCAGCCATGCCAACCCCTTAAGGGAATGGCATGGCTGGCGTATCCTCTTCCCACTGATAGGTGTTGAAAGATCCTCGTTTTGTAACTCTGATACGCGGATCATTATTGAGTTTTGAAAATGCCCGGTCGATCGTTCTGGCGCTGCTGTTGATTTGGAGTGCTGAGATGAGCTCGTTCTTCCTGAATTCCTGCGCCGGTAAACTCTGCAGATATTCCAGAATATCCGCAAAGATCAATTCCGCCTGCCCAGGAACGCGCTCCAGTTCAGAAGCATTCGCTTCAGAAAATCGAAGCGTGATGCTCCCTTCGGTCGATTCAATTTGAAACTGCAACTGCGCAGGTGGCAGGGATTCACGCACCTTTTGTGGAATGATCGTTCGCATCGAGTGTGCTGAATGCTGGTTTTCGTGCGCAACCACAATGGCGGTATCGACAGACCCTAAAATATCGGAGGAACCCCGGACGCGATAGGAAAGATCGGGATTTCCACCCTTATTGAGGTGATGAATCAGAATGAAAGTCGTACCGGTCTGGTTGGCAATTTCACGCAGGGTGTTCATCATCGGGGAAATTTCTGCGACTGAATTTTCATCAGCGCCAGGCATAAACTTGGCCATGACATCAAAAATGACGACAGAGGCATCCAATCGATGAATGCGCTGGCGTAATGCCAGCACTTCCGAAGTGACTTTCAGGTTAAGAGGAGAAAAGTCGAAAATCAGGTTCGCTGGCGGTTGAATTCCTCGCGCATGGCACAGTTTGAGAACGCGCGAGCGCATACCCCGGTAGCTGCCATCCAGGAAGTGATACAGCACTTTGCCCTGGGTTACCGGTTGGTTATCCCATGCCAGACCCGAAGAAGCCATGCCAATCGCCAGGTCCAGCGCTAGAAAACTCTTTCCGGCTGCCGGCATACCGGCGATCAAGTTGATTCCACCGGCCATAATCCAGTCTTTGAGAATCCAGGTCAATTCACCCATCTCCGACAAACACAATTTTTCTGCGGTCATAACCATTCGCTCCGTGACTCCCGACAAGGCGGATGAGCTGACAAAGAATTCCTCCATTTGCTGCAGAGCATCAGAAAGCGGTTTATCTTGAATAGCATTTTGCGCAAGGCTTGTAGCGACCTCCAACGCTTTTCGCTTATATGCTTTTTCGCGCACGATCTTGGCGTAAGACTCGGCGTGCATGGAAGTCGGAGTTGCATTGAGCAGCCCTGTGATGTACGCCGGCCCGCCAATTTCCTTTAGTTTTCCGCTGGTATTCAAAGCATTACACAAGGTGACATGATCGATCTGATGTTCAGATTCCAACAGGTGATTCATTGCTTCCCAAATCCAGCGGTGTGAGTCGCGATAGAAATATTCCGCTTTGACGATGGCGACCAAATCTTCAAATAAATAGGGTGCAATCATGATCGAACCGAGCAAGGCCTGTTCGGCATCAATATCTCTGGGCGGAATGGGATCTGGCATCAAAGGCTCCAAATGATTTGATATTTACTCCTTACAACAACACAATAGTCATCTGAGAAAACGAAAAGCGACCGGCACAACAAAGTTCTTTGTTATGCGGCCGCTCCTACGATTTGATGGATGTCCAAGGAGATCAGCGACCCGAAACGATTACATTTTTATTCTACAAATAAATCAGGCATGATCCAAGGTGGTCATGTTAATTCGTGTGTTCAGCGATTTGGACAGGTCGGAACTGACAACCATACGCGGCAGGTTTACCCAGCATCGTCCAGGATAATCGCTCGACAGTTTTCCACCAGATATCCGGGATTTCATACCAGGCTGCACCGGCAACTTCCCGCGCAATATCCGGGTCCGGAGCGGTTCCCTTGGCCAATGCACTATCTGGATTGACCGCAACCGTTGTGTACACGACTGAATAGATTGGCCCAAGTGCAGCCAGGGACAGCATCATTCCCCATCCACATTGAGATGGTTTGACCGTTTTTGCAGCATTGATCCGATCTGCCATGAATTCGAAATAGGTCATACCCTGTGGTGCCTGAGAAACGCTCATCGGCTGATTACCCCTGTAAGTGATAAACAGAATGGTTGCAATCACTATCAATAACAAGGCGTTTTTGAAAATCCTAAAGAACACATGCAATCCCTTCAACAAAAACATACCTTCCTCCAGAAGATTGATTAGCCAAAAACCAAACCCTGAATGGTCAGATCAAGATCATCCGTGATTGAGACGGATCCGGCTTTAAGTGAAACACCCCCCGCTCGTAAAGCGGCTTTCAAGGCTGCAGCTCGCCTCCGTTCGGGAATATCGGAAAAGAAATAGAGCAGATCATCATCCTCCCCTTCTCGCAGACTCAGCGTAAAACGAATCTGATGAACCTGGCAATCCAGTTTTGGGCGACCGCGTTTTGAACCCACGTTTAGTTTTTTCGATTGTGGTTCTGAAATAAAGATAGTTTCCATAAACCCCTCGCAATCGATTGAACCGGATCATCCGCCAATATGCCTTTACCGTTGAAGAAATAAGGCAATGAGTTCTTGAGTAGGATCGCCCCACCACCCACCAGGATGACGGCTGTGAAACGCCGCCAGGCTTTGCCCCACCGCTTCTCAACCTCTCCAGTGACCTCACGCTCCCAGATGGGTAGCGCCTGTGAAATATCGAGCTTATTGGCACGCAGTAGGGTATCCAGTTCGCCCAAGGAGTAGAGCTGCTGGCCATTGACCAGCTCCAGCAGACGGCGCACTCCAGTGGTCGAACCACCTGTGAAGCGCTGAACCGGGACTTTTTCGCGCACCACGAGCAGTTCGGTGGTATTCATGCCGATGGATACAACCCCGACCTCCTGTGTGTATGCGCTGCGCCGTTCAGGAACGATGTTGCCTTCATCATCCAGCACATAATCAAACAGAGCGCCAGCCGGCTGAGAAGTAACCCGAACCTCGGTCACATTCAGGTGATGTTCCTGATCATTGGCTTTCCAGGTATGCTCTGCTTTCATCCAACGCTGAATGCTCTCCACCGTGGTTCGCGCTTCCTCCCCGGAGAGGGTATCCAATGGCAAACCACAGGTGATGCTGACAGGCTGCGAAATGACATCGGAGCGCTGGATCAAGCGGGTAAATGCCCCATAGAAAAGCGCCAGCATTTCCGGTGAACCGGCAAAACGGTCCATACTCAGGTTTTCTACTGGCCGTCCGCTGTCGTGTGCGCCACTATCGACAAAGAATGTGCTTCCCGACGGCAAAGCGATCCGCAGTGGTAGGCGGGAACTGCCCAACCCCAGCATGCGCCCTACCAGCGGGCCATTATTGACCGCGACCTGAGAGATCAATTGAATGCTCTGCTGATTCCCGTGCAGCTTGAGCGCTCCCATTCCCAGATCAAGTCCAAAATTGATTGTTTCTGTCATGCAATCTCCTTCATTCTACAAGATGCAATTTAACTTGGAGTAAATTGAGGTAAAAAAATCAACCTCATCGGTTAAATTTATTGCAACATATTACTCCATGTTAATCAATATCTTGTAGTAATTATTTGGAGGATTACTTTTTATATGGCCGCCCTGAATCATCAAACGCCCATTTACCCTGACCGCTGTTTTGGCGATAGACTCTGGCGCAGTAAGCCACGTCCGCTTCATCCAGCAGTGTCTTTCGACCATCTTTGCCCAATTGGTGGATCAGCCCTCGCTGCATCCAGCGCGTGAGCGTGGAGGTGTTGAGCTTGTATTTCCGGCCGGCTTCATTGATGCTGATCGGAACACCTTTCAGGCCGGCGTTGAGCTGATACTCAGGTAAGGCTTCCTTGGGCAGCAGATTATTCACGCTGATTTGATTGATGCCAATACTTCCATCGGTCATCACGGCTGCCTGAAGTTTTCCCTCATCCGCCAGTTGATAAATAGAATCCAAATCCAACCCAAGCTGTTTGGCGGCCTGTTCGGGGGTGATGTAATATTCCAATCGGGATTGATCGAGTTTCACGGACTGCTCACAGAATGCGATTTACTACAAGTTAATCATACAGTGAAAGTGAAGGATCGTCCAGCGATAGAGATTTATTGCATCTCCCCTGATATTTAGGTTAACTGACCTGAAGGTTAAATGACCTAAAAATCCTGATGACGTATCCTATTGTTTGGTTGATGGTTTCAAAGTCTAGAAAAGACTGAATAAAATTTTCGACAAAAGATATGGGTCTGCGTCCTCGCTGACGTGCCGCAGACGCCTTGTTGACACGCCGCAGACGTTGACGCAGACCTTACCGCAGACGTTGATTGAACAGGAAGAGCGCTGAAGCGCCTATTACCATAATGAGGTATGGAAATACCATTCGACCGAGAATTGCCCCTCTATCCCGAAAACTTGACTCTAAATGGGCATAAATTGCACCACCATACATAGGTCAAATGGAGAGTCTAGCAGATGAGAGACTGGAAATATTTGCACAAATAAATCGGCATATTTTTTTGTGCAAGGAAAAACCTTCTTGATCCATGGGAACAGTGTGCACTTTGTTCCATCCACTTCGATCCCCTAGAGTCTTAAGGGGGAACAGGTCAACGGAGTGACACATCGTTTTCTGTTGGATGGTCTTTGATGGTTTTGAGAATATCACCCAACCGCCAGGGACGATACTCCCTGACCTCAACGCTCATATTGATATGGTTCGGCCCCAAATTGGAACCTTCAGACGGCGGTGGAACATTATGAACATGACCATGTACGTTGATCCAACCATCTCAAGAAGAACGATCGGACGATGTGAAAAGATTAATTTCATTTGATCCGATATCTCGACGTTCAAGGAACTTTTTATCAAAGTTACGCCACGGGTTTCGCAATAAGATTTGCTAATCCGATCATGGTTGCCTTGGATCAAACACAATCTGCCACTTAACAAACCAGTCATGAGGTCAAATTTGGTTTTGTTGCCTAACGCAAAATCACCCAGGTGCAGAATAGTTACACCTGGAGAAACCAGATCATTCCAATTCTTGAAAATCAATTTCTGCCAGTTATCGGGCCGGCTGCAATACCTTCCGATATTCTCGTGAAAAAAACGAGTATCAGAAATTATCCGGGTATCGAAAGTGATTTCGAGGGTATTGTCGATAACCATCCTTTAATTATATTTGGAGATTTTCATTTTTCTCTACAGGATATTAACAAGGGAACGACCTGGCAGGATGTTCTTGGCAGGGTAATCCCGTAGAGTCTTAAGGGGGAACGGGGTGAACTGTGTAAACGGAGTTATACCTCTTTCTAATAAACAGCTTTGAATTCGGAGATTAAATCTATAAATCTGAAGTTATTTACATTGAACCACGTAAAATAATCGAAGAAATAGCATCTGCAATCGCCAACACATCAGGAATTGAATTATCTTTGCCTATAGAAATTCGAATCGTACCTAATGCATATTCTCGGGGGACATCGATGCTTTTAATTACGTGAGATATATCTAGTTTACCTGAAGAGCAAGCCGATCCTGTAGAAACAATAATACCTTTTAGATCTAATCGATGCATAAGAGCTTCACCATCTTGATTTCTTATAGAAATGTTGATATTGCCTGGAAGACGACGGTAATTATCTCCATTAACTAAAAAATCTATGCCCGAGCCAGTTAATTTTTCAAAAAACAAACTCGAAAGCCTTTGGAGATATATCTCATTTGCTCGTAGATTATCAACGTTCTTTTTTAAGGCTACCGCCATTCCAACGATGCCAGCAACATTTTCAGTACCAGATCGACGACCAAATTCCTGTTTTCCACCTGAAGACCAATTGATTAAATCCGTGCCTTTTCTAAGATATAAAAAGCCTACTCCTTTAGGTCCGTTAAATTTGTGAGCTGATGCAGAAAGCAAATCAACACCAAGAGTATTAACATCAATAGGAATATGCCCAACTGCTTGCACCGCATCACTATGGAACAATACTCTTCTGTCATTTGCAATTTTTGAGAGCTCCTCGATTTTTTGAATAGTGCCGATTTCATTATTGGCTAACATTAATGACACTAACGAGGTATTTGTGCCAATTGCCTCTCGAAGATTATCAATGGAAGCGTGTCCCTGGCTATTAACGGGTAAATAAATGACTTTGTAGCCTATTTCCTCTAAAAATGAACAAGAATGCAAAACAGCATGATGCTCGATTGAACTTGTTATAATTTGTTTTCCTTTGTTCTGGGTTTTTAAAGCGATGCCCTTAATTGCCCAGTTGTCACTTTCAGTGCCGCCAGAGGTGAAAAATATCTCATCTGGGCGGGCGTTAATGCAATTTGAAATTATTAGCCTGGCCTCCTCAATCGCCTTCCTTGGAAAACGTGCAAAGGAATATTGATTTGATGCATTCCCAAATTCTTGGTTTAAAAAAGGCAGCATAGCTTCCAAAGCATCTTTATCAAGTTGCGTGGTTGCTGCATTGTCGGCATAGATTAGGGTTCCCATAATATAAATCCATTGTGTAGGGATATCAAAACAATTTTTCAGCTATTTGAATAAATCACAGCCTTGTTCCTTAAACTCGGTAATCTTTATTAGTAAATCATCAGTTGTAGCACCCAGGAAATCTGCTAAACAATCAAGACAGAGATATTTCTTTATACTTCTGCCAAGAAGCTTTCTGTTCAGTGCAATTAAATCCTTACTAAGCAGTGAATCGCAATGATAGCATTTAGCTTTCAACATTATGCTTGTCCGCGAATTGAATATTAGGAACATCCTTACCTGCAAATTCATTATCAATGATACCGAGTTGAGTCTTGATAACTCTTCTCATTTCGATTGCTGGATTTAAACAAAAGTTAACGAATTCTTCTCGGTTCAAATCTTCAGACCTTCTTACATTAGGGAATAGAAGCTTCATGAAGGCTGTACATATTCGTTTAATTGCCTCAGTATCTCGCGTGTCTGCATTTTTGGGATAAGTCAGCATCTCATCAACTATACCTCGATAAATGACCTCCCCACGGAGTAAATGTAAGATTTCACCAAAATACTCCACATTCAAAGCCCAACCGTTTACCTTCAAACTTTCTTGCATTCGTGGAATATCCCATCCCTTTATAAATCCGTGAAATCGATCAATTAGCGCTGATTCATGAAATACCTGTGGTAAATCTATAAACATGTTTGTGTAGACATTCATCCGATCTATGTCGATATTTCCAAGCAAAATCAATCCAGCCTCTCCAATGCCTCGAGCATCACCAACCCGAAATTCTCCAGTTGGGCTTTCCAAATACCCTTTTAATGCGCCCTGCATCTCGCTGGCATCAGTAAATTTAATACTTTGAATTTCGTCAAAAGCAACATAATCATAGAATGACACCAATCCATTCGCTCGTTTGCTAATATCATAGAACATTTTGGCACGAGATATACTACCCCCACTGACCAGCCAGCCATTTTTACTAATTTGAGAAAATAAATAGGATTTTCCAGTTCCTTTTGGCGCCAGTTCAATCAGATTGACTCTTTTTTCTATAAAGGGAAGCAACCGACTTAGCATTGTCATCTTCTGGGTAAGACTCGCATACCCTTGAGGATTGTAATCAATTGCACCTAGCAATATATCAATCCACTCATCAATGGTGAATTCTTTTCTCGCCTCACAATAATAGTCTAGATCAATCGTGTAAGGAGAAAATGGTTTAAATCCGACCAACTTTAAAACATTCGAGTTGCCTTTGAGCGTATCTTCTTCAACGCAAACAATCTCGCAAATTCCCCATACTTCGTTGGGAGCAAGTAAATATTTCTGATTATCTTCAATCACATTCCAGTCAGCAATTGCTTCACCTTTCTTCTTCGGTACGCCAAAATCTGGAAGTGAAAAGAAAGCTGTACGTGTGGTTGTATCAAAATCAATCTTTATCTTCGCTAAAAAACGAACTGTTTCATAGTTGTGGAGCATTTGATAAAGGATATGGGGCCACTGCGTCTTCTGTGGAATTGTCTTTCTGACATATTCGGTTACCTCTTCCTTGTTAATTCGGCCTTTATCATCAGAGAAACGCATTAGTAACCAATCTCTCATAAATGATGGTAGGCTTAATGCAGAGAAAAATTTTCCATAATCAGGATTCTTGTAAACAAGCATGTCACCAAACAATTGTTTTAGCTTTGTTTCCATTCAAGCTCCTAGACTAAATATCAAAATCCGACTTAGATGAAATGCCTTTAATTACTTTTATTGAAAACTCACCAATGATTATTCCATTCGACCGTAATTTAACCAATAATTGTCCTGACGATTTCACCGCAACTGTAAATCGGTATTCTCCATTTGATACTTCACACGGCCTTGTTTGATCAGCGATGATCGCGGTTACAGTAGAATAATTACCAGAAAGTTTAAAAGCCACTGTCACAGTATTGGTCATCCCTGCATTGATATCTGGTGTTAAAACAGTGATTTTTTCGGCAGTTCTTTTTATCGAAACAAATTCTTTTTTACTAATCCGAAGAATTGGAACTATCGCTTCTTCAAGCGATGCTCCACCGTGGGTTTCGCATCGTGGTGCGCCTTTTTCAGCAAAGCGAGAATAATTCCCAAATATCCAATAATTATTGTAATGAAAACACCCCTCGATTTCAGAATAATCATTTGAGGTATCGATGCAATACCGACCATACTTTTCTAATTGAGCGCTTTCTTTACACGGATGTACAGAAGATTGGCTTCGATAAAGGACTGCCATTCTACTTGTTCCATGGTCGGCTGTGAGAATAACCGCCGATGCAGTTTGTAAGAGTTCGTCTACTTTGGCTTTAATTTCTTTGAGCAATTCAAATTCAGCAATAACATTATCAGGGTAATTTGTTGATGAATGTTTTTGTTCATCAAGCTTATAGTATTTTTCATGCTTTCGATTAGATAGAAAATCGGTGTTAAACTCGGTAGTTGATGGCAGATTGCAACGTCCAATACGACTTTCCACATCATAAGCATTGGTGATAAACATGTATTGTAGGAGAGATAAGTATTCAATCCCCAGGGCATCAACAAATAAAATTACCTCATTATTATGATAGAGGTTATCTACAATCGCATTTCGCGCATCCAACTCCCACAGCAGCGACCCATTCTCCTTTGCCAAGTCATTTACTTCTTGCAAAAAAATATCGGAAATTTCGTTTGATATTTTTTGCTCTCTATAAATTGAAAAATAACTTTCAATCTTCTTGTTTTGTAAATTACTTCCAGCAAGATAATAAAAAGCTTCGGGGAAAGTGAACTTTAATGCATTTCTTGCAGAATTGGATGAACGGCATTTGCTAAAAGCCTGCAAGATCATGCGCTTTTCTTTTTGGGACAAATCAGTAAGACACATTATTTGGCTAACCGGCTCAAGATCTGCCACTGCCTCCAAAAATGCCTTAGGGGGCTGAAGTTTCATGTCAGCTATCAATTTTCTCCGTTGGGATGCCAAATGCTCAAAGTTTTTGGAAGCAAGAAGATCTAGAACTCCCCCGTGGACTAAATAGGTGAACTCATCAACACTCTCTGACTTATCAGCAATATGACCAAGATAGCCACCAAGATGTTTTTGTTTTGTCCATAACCACAATAACCATTGTTTGAAAGAGCTGTACTTAAACCAATCTTGAAACAGGCTTTCTGAGTATTGATTTGCAGGGAGTAAAACACCTATAGCGCCTTCCAGATTCCTTGTTTCACAATAACTCTGTGCCAATTCTTTCCACTGGGCCTCAGTTCCAAATTGTTGAACTACGTCTGCTGGCAAATGAAGATGATGCCGAAGTAAATCATATGCATTAGTAATCACCGTGACTTCATCAGCAAAAACAATATCCTGATATTGAAAGGCGTTTTTTGTGTGGAATATGACCGGTTTATCGGGGTTTTGTTCCCAGTACCTGAGGTACTCGCGATATCCCCGGGTTTGGTTCCCTTGGAGATGTACATTCAAATCATCCTGAACTATTGTCAGGGAATAATCACTGTCATAATTCATATCCAAATAGGCTATACATTTTTTTTCTCGTGGGTCAAGGTCTGTGCTTTTCAGGATATCTTTCATCCGATAAAGTGGGATGTATATTCTGAGTTTCCCGAGATGGCTGTTTTCGAAATTCGCCTTTAAAATATCATTCAATATTTTTTTGGCAATCGAATTGTTTATCCTGAGATACTCAGACAAAGGGACTACAAGAGTTGATGATTTCGCGGTTCGTATTGAAGACTTTAATCGGGTTAAATTAGGAGCTGTGTCTTCGTTTTCGCAGAAGTCAGATAATCGCAATGAATTATGGGCAATTGTGGAAAGATGTGCTTTGACCTTCACCCACATTTCCATAGAGTCGACATTAATATATCGAACAGGGAACCTGTCTGGAACCTGTGCATCTTGTTGTAAATAAACTTTCAATTGCTCCAAATCAGTAAATTGCATTGATTACCCCCTATCTTTAAGGATATTTATTCCCACCAGAGGCTCATTTTCAATTAACTCAGTTAAGTATTGCTGCGCCCGTTCAGGGGATAACAAGCGGATTTTCTCTTTCACCTTTTGACGAAAAACCAGGTCATATTGGCGTTTTGCGTAAGCTTCAATACAAGATTCGACATGGCGTCTGTTTGTGGTCATCCATTTATCAGCATCATTACCAACTTCATCCGCAATCGTTCTTTTCAGATCTTCAACATCGCTAATGATATAGGCATAATCCCTGCTAAATGCTTCAAGAAAGATTGCATTGCATGCTTCCAGATTAAATAGGATATTCAGAGCATCAGATTTAACGTACTCTATTGCTCTATCAATTAGTGTTTCATCAATCTTGTAATTGATTGGTTGATTAACCAAGTTGAAAGTGAACAATGCATCATTGCTATTCTCCTGGAATAAACAAATAATTGGTAGGAGATGTTGTTTTGACCACCCTTCCGGGTTTTTTGTTCCGGTTCGGGTTTCCCACTCCTGGTGTAATTGATTAATCTTTTTATTTCTCCGGTATTCGTCTAAGCGGTGTCGAATTTGAGAAGTAAATGTGTCAATATCACTACCTATAACATTCGCTTCACCTTGAGAAAATAAATAGGATGTTTCTTCATCAGATACCGGAAATTCAAATAACTTATGTACCGCATTCGCGAAAACCCTGTATTGGTTGCTGAAGAATTCGTTAAATTCTTTGGCAAGGGTGTCTAGTGTCTGGATCAAGGGCAAAATATCATGTGTTTCATTTTTTTGTATGCTTTGAATACATGAAAAAAGCGGTTTTAGGTTTGGACATTCGCTGAGAATCAAAACTTTTGGGAGCTTGATGATCTCCATCCTCTGGGACAAGGCGCGGTTTGCATCCGAATATGTTCGTTTTTTCTCTGGCAAAATTCGGTTTATACTATCGATCAATTTGTAATCGTTGTATAAATTATCAATTTGGTGGTTTGTGTCGCCAACTTCCCAAAGATACGAAGAATCGGGAGATAATTTTTCAAGCAGCACTTGTAACATTTCTTGCATGCTGATCCCAATCTGCCGAATCACTGAGATAATTTCAGGCTTATATGAAGCTATGTACAATTCCATACCGCTTTTCATGTTTTCGATTGTGACGACCTGGGTCAAGAATGAATTTAGCGCGGAATTGATTTTAAATAGATCATAAAGCTCTTTTGCTATCGTAATTCTATCTCGACCAGCCACAGGGTTCGTTGAAACAAATTCGCAATAAAGGTTAATAGCTTGTTGTGCTTGAGACAAGTCATTATGACCAAAATGCTCTGACTCCAAATAGCTATTAAGCGACCATAAAGGCAAATGGTTGTTGCTCAAGAAGATGCTGATGTTCTTTCCGACATCATCCACCGAATTACGCTTATCCTGGGGTATCTTGAAAATGTTACCCGAGAGCCGGCAAAATTCAATTTGTTCGGGTGTTTGCTTGACTATGTACTGATTTTGGGCCCTAGGCAATTCTTTTACCAACGCAAAAATTAAACTGCTCAAATCAGTGTAATTTAACTGTACGGTATTTGCGCCATCATTTTTATAATAAGAACTGTCTGCATATTCTTTCAACAAGAAGCCTAACAGAAAGACAGATCCCTGACAATTTAACAAACCAAAGGGTGGCTCTTGAAGGATTTTCCAGATATCGGTAATTGCAACTCTTCGTTGTTGTTCGAATGAATTTTGGATACATTCCTCGATTTTGATTTTCATGCGTGATATAGGGTGATTCGGTTTCGTTAACCAATAACGAGGCTCATTCCATATTTGCTCATTTGCCAGCCGGGTAGAAATTTCACGGACATATGCGAAATTACCCGTAATATTTTTTTTATTCATTGCCATTTGAGCAAAATCTTCAGAATAACCCGTTGGGGAAAATAGCTTGTCATTCGTGGTGATCTCCTCTAGGCCACACCCATACCACGAAGCATTGATCTCACGCAAGCACTTACGCAAGTTACCTCCCCCTTGGATCTGCGTCACATTATCGCATGTTTGTGGATAAATCGCTAAACTGGTTATATTTAGTTTGCGTTTCCAATCATCAATTATTCTCTTACCGTTTGCTTTTGCCATGTTGAGTTGGCTGACGTAGTTAGGATTACCATTGTAATATCTCTCGTTGGTTTTTTCGTCTATGAAACGATCATATGCCGACTCGGTGAATATCTGACCCGAAAAATCGACAACAACCATTTTTCGGCTGTAATTATTTAGAATTTTCTCTATGATCGGTTTTACTTTTGAACGATCGGTTTCATCCTTTGAGAACATGAACAACACTGGAATCTTGTTAGCTTTCAGTGAGAGAGCAGATCTTTCAGCGTTCTGATAATCTTTGGGAGTGACTAAATAGACCTCGCAACGAGATTTCAAATAGCCATCTGGTAAAAACTGATCACAAATGGCATACATCGGTTCAGTCAATATTTTTTCGAATGGTATCTGCTGAAGGATTTCTCTACGTAAAGCGTTCCATCGTTCCTGGTCGATTGTTCCAGCCGGCGGAACAAACAGGCTTTCCCCATTTTCTTCGACTTTACCAAAAATCCCTTTTTGAACAAA
Organism: Flexilinea flocculi; assembly: GCF_001192795.1. Taxonomy (GTDB): domain Bacteria; phylum Chloroflexota; class Anaerolineae; order Anaerolineales; family Anaerolineaceae; genus Flexilinea; species Flexilinea flocculi. The sequence goes on from NZ_DF968181.1 coordinate 1,122,135, forward strand.
CAAGGCCATTGTTTGTTCAACTTTATTCTCATTGGGAGTTCCTACGAATGCCATAGCAATATTTCTCAAGGTTGGTCTAAGCAATCCGGATTGACCCTGATCTCTTGTTCCACCAGCTTTCTGTTGCATGGCAGATAGAAGCAAAGCAACTCTTAATGTTCGTTCTTGATCCTCGTCTCTTGAGCAGATTGAACAATAATTGTTATACTGGCTCATTGCATTTTTAAATATTGTGTCGAGGTCGACGTTTTCATCGATAATAAAATAAGTCCATAAATAATCTACAGTTAAATAATCCCAGCCATGTGGTTCGTTCGAATGGTTATCGATAAACCATCTGAAATTTGTCTTAGGATTTTCTTGGGAATCGAAGTCACCGCTCAAAAATTGGAACATTGTGCGCTGATTGGAGCTGATGTCTTTAGAAATTACCTTCAATAAATAAGCCGCATAAGGATGGATAGGTAATAACCGTTTTAATTCGCTTTCTTTAATATCTGGTGCACGGGAAATGAGCGAAGAACGAGTGGATCTTTCGACCCTTGCCCAAAGGTCGTCAACGATCATCTCCCAATCGTGAGCAAGGTCCGGATTATTTTTTACTGCTTGCCCCATTAACATGAAGGCAGTTGTATCCGCCATCTCAATTGGATGAATTTTAAAGCGAGCCTCGATGATTCGTCTGGCTGCCTGGTCATGAATAATTTCTCCACCGCTATGAGTGATTAAGAAAAAATAAAATTTAATACTTGCAGAAGCATGCGCAAGCTCTTGAAGCCCGGTGAGGTTATTCTGATTGTTCTTAAAAAATTCGGTAAATTCATCCCATATAAATACCATCGCATGGAGATGATTTCCTTTAATCACGTCATCCAACCAAGCTATTACATCATTCACAGAGGTGGACCAGAAATAACGTTCCAATTCTGCGACCTCAATGATGGTTTCCAGTAAATCTGCACTATCTTCCAATGGTAATTCTTCAAGATCTCTGATCACGCTGGCTGCAGTGGCATATCCGTCAAATTTGAGTTTATGCGTTTCAAAAGCACGGTCAAAACCAAAAGAGGCATTTGGATCTTTTAAGGTGGAAAGTACAGTGTCATATTGGCTTCGTTGTCCCATATACGAGCAGCCATTTTCTCGTAAAGCGTCCTTAACCGATTCAATAATGCAGTTGAATAATCGATTTTGGCTCATTATTCCTGCAGATGAACTGCGGTGAACTACGAGGGTTTCTCCTTTTGCGCGAATCCCGGCAAACCGTGCATAGAGCGATTTGAGATTGTTTGCTTCACAATACTCACGAACAAGTTCTATGTCATCTTCTAAAATATGCTTAATAACAAAAGAGGCAAATGTCTTGCCCGTTCCATAGGCGCCAAACATCCACATAGATTTGTTTTTTTCAACCGAACCCATCTCAAGCGTATCTGCAAGCTGCCCAAGAATGGATTTAAAACTATCGTGCGGGAAGAAGGATTTCCATTTGTTGGGAAAATCGCGGTCACTGAAAGCACTGAAGACTGGAATGAAATCGGTATCGACTGAAAGATAATCACGGTAGATGCGAGCCATATTGTCCCCCTCCCTAGAATAATTCTACAACGTCAAGTGATGTTTTTTCGTTGTTCAGATAGATGTTGTCTAAATCTTTATTAAAAACTACCTTGATAAAGTCGCTATGATCATGTGAGAGTTGGTACAGCATCCGTTGTAGGGTTTCGCGACTGATATTGAACAATTTCGCCGGACTGATGCCTGGGCGCTCTGGAGAATCGGCAAGCAGGTCGGATAAAGTAAAACTGAAATAATTATCAGAAATCTCGGCAAATTTATATAGACTATAAAGAATAGCAAGGGGGTCGGGATTTAACCATCCCATTCTGGTGATCGTTGTTATGACTTTACCATTAATCTGGCATGTCCCTTGTCCTAGGAGTGGACCAATTGGAGATGATTTTAGAGTATCCTTTAATGATGACAATGCGTTTTTAATTGTGGTTTCAGACGATCCTTTATAATCATCCTCCAGCAATAGTAATAAGTCATTCGATTTATACTCGTAGCCGAACGATACATGATTAACATACCAAGTAAATAAAGCGGACGAGTAGCAAAGATTCACGAATAGATAAGACCATAATAAGGGACTATCAGGATCGATTGCTTGAAGCGTAATAGTTATTGGTAATGGATTATTTCTCTTATCTAGCAAACCAGATTCTTTACCCCACGCCTTAAAACTGATCAGCATATGTGAGCCCATGCGTCCATTTTGCCAAAACACACTTGGATTTTCCATGAATATTTTGACCCAATCTAATCTTAGCCCAAAGTTTTTATAACGATCTATGTTGGTTTTGCTCATGTTTCCATCTCCTGTTGTTGATACGGAACTAGCAATAAGACATCCTTTTCGTTTGTCGAGACAACTTTCACATCTAATGCAATTCTTGAATAAAATCTCATTTTCACTTATAAAAAGCGAGCACGTTTTGCATTCCACCATGCAAACTTTACAGTTTTTACAATAAGCGCTTTTATAAAGAGCATTCCTAAATAAATACATAAATCGAATTGATGATTTTGTCTTGGGAGGAATTGTGAGTGTAATGGATGTACAGTCACTTGATTCGTTTACCCTGAAAGTTACTGATATATCCTTATAAATAATTGAATAGTTATCATCCCCATTATAAAAAACATCCCCGATAGGTGTTAACCATGTTTTCCAGGGATAATTCATACCGCGAATGATGTAAGTTGCTTTATCGTTCGATATGTTTTCAATAATCTTGTCTTCCGAATTTGATAAATATTTTCCACTTGCCCTTTGTTTCCAACCACCACTTTCTAAATATTCCTTCCATTTTTTTTCATCATTAAATCCCCTTCTAATTGTTTTTTTTATAACGTCAATGAAAGGTTTCACTTCCTCTTCGCGAACATGATTGGTAATACTTTCATACCAACTTGAAGCTAATGGGCATAGTTTACATCCAACACGATGAGAGCCGTAACGATATAACTTATTCAATGGTAATCTTTGAGACAAGATGTACAAAAATAGCTCGCTTGTACCCCATTCAAGTATGGGATTGCAATTAATTTGGATCGTATGTTTATTCCCATCGGCTAATAATGAATAAGCCGAACGCGCTTCACTTTCTTCCTTTCGTATTCCTAAAAAAGCAAGAACCCTCAGTCTGGATATCTCGTCCAAACGTTTATTCTTCCGCTTTGCTAAAACTTGTTTAATTTCTAGAATAGAAGGCGCAGTCTTGTGAACGCTACAGCACCACCTAATAGTCCTAGCTGGCGGACCAAATACCTGCCATGAATCTATCGCATTTATATGGGCTTTTGCGATATGCCATGATAAACTTGGCCAAAATTTTTGGGCTTCTCCCAATATCGAATATGTATCGCTAAACTCCATTGTTGTGTCACCAAATACAACTTCAAAATCATTATGTGGTAATGCCCGTTGAATAAGATCCAATAGAACCATTGAATCTTTTCCGCCACTAAAAGCGACATATAGTAAATCGACTTGAGAAACAAATTTCTTATAAGTAGAGAAGATGCTCTTTAGTGTTAATTGCACAAGTCCATTCATCAACGACCGATTTTGCCCAATCATACGCTCCACATCAACCGGTAGAATTTTTAGATCAAGAATATTGGCTTTAAGCACGGGCAATTCAAACAACCCACCCCCCACAGCTTCGCCAATACACTCTCCGCGGTAGATATACCGGCGCCCTTCTGCCCACATCAATGGCAGATCTGTGTCTGGAATTTGCCAATTGAACTGACGGTCAAAGCCCAAAAGCAATAATTCTTCTTTGAATACAGGCCGAACTTCTTTAATTACACCTGTGATCTTGGTGGTAAGTAAATATCCCCCAGTTTCCGGGTCCCATTCGTAATTATACATTCCAATAATCCTTTATTCCTGATTGAGTACCTCAACGTTTTTTTTCAAAACCTAACCTCGTTCCCTATTGAACGATCAAATTACCAAAATTATCAACGTAGAGAAAGCTGTTATCTGTAATAAACTTCGGTATGTTTCGGTTCACTAACCGAATCGAAGTTGAGTTAAAAAGATCGTGATCTTCTTTCAGAATTACTGCTTTTTCAGCCAAAAAGCCTTCATTGACCAACCATAGGACAATATTGGCAAGGTCTTTAAAAGGCTCACGCCGATGTTCAGTGCGAATAGCCGATCGAACAAGGTCTTCATAAGAATCAATTCCGACCCTGGTATCAACAATAAAATCAGATGAAATATTTCGATTGGTTGGGTTATTAATAAGTCTGAAATTATCCGCCAAATACTTGTCTATTATGCTGCACAATAAGTATGGTGTCCAAGGGTAAACCAGGTCAGGGTAGAATATGTAATTATCAATCGCTTTTATAATCAGGTATCCCTTCGCACCAATGGCGTCGGTCAAGAGATTTTTGATTTGGTCGAGCTTTTCATCTGTTATGGGGACACATGTAATCGAAATCAGGGTATTTTCATCCACACGAAGAAAAGCATCGTCCATTGAACTGATTAACAAAGTGGTACTTTGATAAGACACATGGTTTTCTTCACATAAAGTCACTAGATCTGCAATGTCTATGCTTTCTTGCCCATCTAGTAATGAAAGAATAACCTCGCGTTTTGAGATGTTTTCTATGTTCAAGGAACTGATATAAGGTCGAGAGAACGAAAACTCATCCGAAAACATATATTGCAGAACGCCAAATAACAAGTTCGGAGTAGAAATATCATTTCGGAAAAGAAAATCTGAGTGAGAATGATAAAGCGCTTCCAATAACTTACTGGCAGTAACCGGGCTGTCCTCGGTTAATGTTTTGATTACATTTCGTATACTGTAATCGTTGTCAGTAAGATTCAACTGATCCGAATGAATAAAGGTGGCTGTGTCGCCTAAAATTACTGAAGGTATACGGGCGATATTTTGCATCAGCATAGCCTCTGTGATTCCAGAGAAAGTTGACCTCAGCATATCTTTTGAAACAGGCGAGTTACTTCGGATGTAGGATTCGATCTCTTGTGTAACTTTGTACCCTTCTTTTGTCGAAATTCCATCTCGAAAGAATTCATATTTTTCACCCCAACGATCTCTAAGCACCCCCTGCAGGGCATAACGATTGGAAATATTTGCCTGGGTTAACAGCTCATCTGCGAACCTGTCAAATAGCTCATGATACGCCATTGAAGTTCGGCCACTTTCAACGAAATATATCTCAATCCTGTTAACCAACTCATCTGATATGGCCACTTTTGATGGGTGGATATACACGCCGCGGTCATATAAGATGCAAGTTCGCTGAATTATTCCCCAAAAAGCACGATCATTTTCAGAACAATTAATTTCACCAAATTCTTCTCGAAGATATTTTTTGAAGCGTGCCATTTCATTGGCATCATAAATCTGGATTCCGTTGGGAAAATAATGTTTAACAATAAAGCTATACATCGATCCACGGTTCATTTTACCTTGGTGCCAGATTGTTCCAGTTTGTTGATATACGCGGCCGAACAATAGGTTTAAATACTTTCCGGGTACATTATTTTTTTTCTCAATATCTGATAACAGAATCTCCCTTTCAGATTCTTTGATCCATTTAGGAAGGTTGGATACAAGATCGTAAATCGAGTCGGGGTCAAATTCAGAGGTCAAATAAAAGCAATCGCTTTTTTTATCGAAAACATATTCATCTGATGGCTCTTTTCGTAATAAATACCATAGAATTTCTGATTCCGTGGTCACTTTCTGGAAATCAGCGTAAGTTATGATGGTTTCACCATCAAGTTCAGCAGACACTGCGTTTAATAAGTTGCGGAAACACTTTTGGGTATTTATATTTCGAAATACTTTAGCCTCAATCTGTCGGATCCGTTCGCGTGTCACACCCAGTACTTCACTAATTGATTCGAGTGTATCGCCCCGTGCTCTGCAAGCGAGTATCTCTTTAACTCTATCTTTTTCATTAATTTCTGCAAAAATAGGGTCAGTAATCTTTGAAATATCAGAAGACAGCCATTCGAGAAAACGCTTAAGGATAATAATAATTCTGTTATCGAAGATCGAGTAAATTTGATCCTGTATATCATTAATAGTTACACAGGTAATTAAGGCTTGTGATAAATCCTCTTCAGCTGTTCCACGAATATTGCAGAATAATTTTATAAATGGTTGAATTTTCTTTTCACGGCGTGATACAGGAATAGCTACGAACAACTCGAGAAAATCATTTTGAACTTTTAGCTGATGATTGAAAGCTTGTAAAGCCTGTATCAGACTTTGCGTCTGTTCCGGGTCTTTATAAAATTGGGTAAACAAATCAAGACCGAGAACTTCAATTGACTCTGTAACCTTTTTAATAATTTGTGATTCCGGTAACGTAAATGAGAATTCATTTTCCTGTTGTAAATTTCCTAATAATATGTCTTCAATATACAATCTGAGATGGTTGCTTAACCGTAAATTCGCATTCGTTCCTATTGATTGATTATGTTGCTCAATTTCCAGATGAAGACCATTTAGTTTTTCCTGCCAGTAAGGATTTTGGGCAATATAATCTTGAAGGAATCTGTTTTTTGCGTCTTGAATTTCTTGGAGTAATGAATTTCCGAGATGCTTTATGCCAAGAAGCTGATCATCAGATGCCATAAGTACCTTGACAACTGTATTAATGCCCGCATACTCTAACCGGTGATGAGCCCTGGCGGATAATTGCAGGGCATCTAGCGTAAGATCAATATCATCTTGACACACAACTTGCGCTAACAATGCAATAATATCTTTATTAGTGCTGTTTTCATTAAATTGGTGTTTATTGCTTTGTTTTTCGATAGAAGTCACTGCTTCCTCTGTATTATTTTGTGTTGGTTCATCCACCTTGTTAAAATTCGAAGAAAAACCTCGATTGTGACCAAGTTGGTTATTGTATTGATTTACCAAATTTTCAGAAACAGCAAGAATAAGATCTATGGAGTGTGTCCCTAAGAAACCAATGGATCGCAATTCCTCTGGTTTCATCAACAGCATTTTTCCGATCGTTGTGACCCCAACAGACATCAATCGGTGACGAATTCGGGTAGGAATCTCTAAATCATCAAGAGGGGTTTTCATGTGTGCGTCAGCTGCAACTTGAACCATTTGTTCCCAGGAAGGCTTGGGCTTTTCGTCATGGTCAGACAGAGACTCGAATTCTTGATCGCATAGAATGGAAGCAGGGGAAGCGGTTGAAGAAACGGGGATGGGTAGATTGGATTTTAAGGCTTCTACTTTTGAACGAATTACTCTGGCAAATTCGTTATCCACTTTGTACTGTGATCGGAATGCAACATAATCGTAAGGCTGGAGTTCGTCGATAAAAAAGATGTTGCTGTCCGCGCAATACTCCCGAAATTGAGAATACTCCGGATTATTGAAATATCCCGAGATCGGTAACCTGTTCCCAATATTCTTCATGTATTTACCGTTCTCATTGGATGCCATAAACAACCCCTGACGCTATTGAGTGTTGCAGTTATTAATTTTGGCATCAAAAAATAAATATCCCCCATTTAGTAATCTCTCAAGTGAAATTTCAATCGGCTGGATTTACGATACAACATACCGAGGTTGAAGTATAGTATTGATTTTCCTAATTTTTGATATAAAAAATTGACTTTTGTAATCATCATAGAGGGTTATTAATTTGGGTTGCCTGATGTTGGTGTACATTTTTATTTTCGCTGTCATCAATCCATTTAAGAATTGCCTCTCGGCGAAATCGCCAGTGCTTTCCCACCTTGAAACCGGGTAACACTTTATCCTGGGCGAGCTTATAGATGGTCGACTGCGGAATACGTAAGTACCCTGAGACTTCTTCTGCCGTCCAGAACTCATCCGTGTCGGCCATTGCTCACCTCGCTTATGAGAATTGAGATTATCACAGTTGCTCCAATGATTATAGCATCAGGGAAGGAAAAGCAAAATCAAATAGAATGGCAGTTTCATCATCAATCCATTTTTGAGTAGAAAACAGTTTACAATCTATATAATTTGTGCTATTATGTAAACTGAAGAGAAAAGGAGGAAGCCATGACCATCGGAGGGCGTATCAAACAGGCTCGGAAAGCGGGTAATTTTTCTTTGCGAAAACTGGCGGATGAAATTGGGGTCAGCGCCATGGCGATCTCAAAATATGAACGAGACCAGGATGTGCCTAGTTCAGGCGTTTTGCTGCGGCTGTCTCAGGCTTTGCAGGTCAAGGTGGATTTCTTCTTTCGCCCGAGTACGGTCTCCGTTCAACTTCAGGCTTACCGAAAACACGCTGTGCTGGGTGTCAAAGAGCAGGAAGCCATCCAGATGCGCATCCAGGATTGGGTGGAGCGTTATCTCGAGGTTGAAAGTCTTTTCCCGGAAGAACAACATGCAGCAAACCTCCCCCTGCGTAAAGTGACCTCACTGGATGAGATTGAAACCGCAGCTCTCGAATTACGTGACCACTGGAGCCTGGGCTATGATGCAATCGAAAATCTGGTCCAGTTGCTGGAGGACCGGGGAATCAAGGTGGGGATCATCTCCGGTTTTGAGCATTTTGACGCCTGCACTTTTACTTACAGTACACAGTCGTGCAAGGCGGATGGCGATCCGGTAATCGTAACTAAAGGCGAATTATCAGGCGACCGGCAGCGATTCAATTTAGGACATGAACTGGGACACCTGATCCTGGATGTTCAGGGCGACCTCAAGCCAGAACAGGCGGCCAATCGGTTTGTCGGGGCTTTCCTCGTGCCGGCTGCAACGGCTCGCTTTGAACTGGGTGCCAACCGGACGGATCTGAACATCAACGAACTGCACATGCTTAAGCATAAATACGGCTTAAGTATGCAGGCTTGGATTTATCGCGCCAAGGATCTTTCCATTATTTCTGAAAGTACCGCAGCACGTTTATTCCAGCAGTTTCGCGTCAATGATTGGCATCGCCAGGAACCAGGCAAACCTTATCCTTCTGAAACGCCCATGCGGATGGAACGGTTAATTTATCGCGCTTTGGCTGAGGATTTGATCTCACGGTCCAGGGCACAGGAATTGTTAGGCAAGCCATTACAACTAGGGTGGGAGATGGAGGCACTGCAGCAAAATGACCTTGCCATCCGTGCTGGTAACTGATACGAATATTTGGATCGACCTCGAGAACGGCAAGATATTAGCCGATGTTTTCCGTCTTCCATACCAATTTTTCACCACCGATTTTGCGGTCGGAGAGTTTGTACATCCTGGGTGGGCACACCTTCACGATCTGGGATTGCAAACAAATGGTCTTGAACCTGAATATGTGCTCGAATTAGTCCGGTTAAGGCAAATCCATCGTCGATTATCAGCCATCGATCTGGCTGCATTATTGCTTGCCAGGGCATTGGATGCAAGTTTGGTGACCGGTGACAGAAGACTTAATGAACTTGCCAAAGCGCAGGGGGTACCGGTTCACGGGGTGCTATGGATATTGGATGAAATGGTGATCCACCATGTTCTTACAGCAAACCAGGCAGCTATTGCACTCCGGAAAATGCTCGATCAAGGGGCAAGGCTGCCAGATGGTGAATGTCAAAAGCGTTTTGATCGTTGGTCATTTTGACCAGAAAGGATATCCGAATGAGTAAACCCAAAGGTACAATGCACAAGCCGGGTCAGAAGGCCCCGGAATCTGGACAATACGGCATTGTAGGACCAAAAGGCGGGAACACCGGGACTGAAGTCACCGTTGCCAAAGGCGAAACCTTGCCGCCAACGCCAAAGCCCGGCCAGGGATTTATCCTGGTGGACAAGACCAAACACAAAGATGACAAATGATTTTGCCAAGGATGACGCCAGTCCAAAAAATTAAGACTGATAACAATTGAAATTGCCTTAAGGTAACGGATATCCTCATTACTGAGACCATAAACCTTAATTTTTTTATTTTGCACAGAAAAAATCTAAAGGAGATTAATCTATGGTTTAATGTAATCTAACCGATTATGTAATCTGGTTCATGATAATCAAGTTCTGAAAAGGAATAATAGTATTGCTCTTTAATTTTACCTTTGCATTATGATTAATTAGTTCAAATCCAAAATTGAACATCCCGCCAAGAAGTCATGTAGAAACGATTGAGAGATTTTCGCGTATGCTAACGTATGCAGTACCCATTGTTCTAATTAGTCACAAGGGTTATTTGGATAATAAATAATTCATCATAGGGACATAATGGCCAACAACATCACAGAAAACACTAATGATCAAGTTAAGCGGTGGTTGAAAGGTGGATACTGGTTAGGACGTGTGAATTACCTGCATGAAAATGGTTGGGGGTTTTTAACTGCATATGACGATGACAAGATACTAGTTTCGCCCAACAATATAGAAATGACAAAAGTCTGGTTTTCATGGAAGGAAATGTCTACCGATATTGTTGAAAATGACTGGGTTATTTTTGAACCAGATGATGCCCCGATTGAAGAAAAAGAAAAACGAAATAACCCTTATCACATGCAGGCGAGCAAAGGTTCTGTTCAACTTGTAAAAGAAATTTCGGAATTTCGAAAAGTTTTACCAGATATCAGTTCACCCCTATTTAATAATCTTAGGGATGATTATCTTGATTGTATACTCATATTCGGTCAGAGGATATTTATAGCTTCAGCTTATGCTGATGATGTAAAAAAACAATTAGATAATCATTTCAAACAACTTTTTGAACAATGGAAAAGTGAAGAACTTTCTAAGCTTGAACAACGTGAGATTGAACTCGCGGATCGTCAGCATAACCTCGAAGAATATAAAAAAAGATCAGAATTTGAAATAGAAAAACAAAGAATAGAATTAGATGAAGCAACAAAAAAAGCTGTTTGGGTCAAAGATCAATTAAGAGACCTCGAAGAAACCCGAGCGACAATTCGTTTATACGAAGAGCAAGTCAATACTAGTTTGAAGAGATGGGGATTTGACACCATAAGCGTGATGGAACCATCTGCTGAGCAAGCACATGCCAATTTTGACAGTGAGCCCAGCTTGATTGATTTTGTTGAAAAATTTATTCGATCTAAAGGTTATTATTTTACCCATGACCAAATAGCAAATTTTTATACATGTTTAAAAACAGATACAGTTACAATTCTCGCAGGTTTATCAGGCACAGGAAAATCTTCTCTGATTCGAGAATTCTCTCAAGCAATTGGAGCTGAATTCATACTTGTCCCTGTCAAAGCAACTTGGAGTGATGATTCTGATTTACTTGGATTCTACCACCCAGAGAAAAAAACATACGTTTCCACCGTATTTCTAGATGCAATCATAAGTGCTAATGCGAATCCAGAGCGATTATATTTTATCTGTCTCGACGAAATGAATTTATCGCGTGTGGAGTATTACTTTTCGGATTTTCTAAGTATATTGGAACAAGGAAAAAATCGAAAGATAACACCTTACAGCAAAACGGAATGGAATATTCGGAAAGCGCAATTGGGGCGCTTCAAATCCGATCTTGATAATGAGAAAATATCACAAGCAGAATATGATGAAGCTGAACGGAATGTAAGATGTTTTAAATATGAAATTGACGTTCCGCATAATATTTTTATTTGCGGCACGGTTAATGTTGATGAAACAACACATCCTTTTAGTGATAAAGTTTTAGATCGTGCTCAAATAATTCAATACGGAAACGTAGAGTTCGCTGATTACAAACAGTCTGCTGAAAACGTAATTCCCACTTTTGTGAGTTATTCAAAATTTCGCGAATTCAGTCGTAAAACGAGTGAAATTCCAGTCAATGATAATTGGTTTAATGAAATTAACAGCATTCTGAGAATCGGTGGTTATCACTTCGGATTTCGCGTAAAACAACAGATAGAAGACTATTGTTCATATGGACTTCGCAGTGGATTATTTACATCAAAGAATCCAGATGATGTTGTGGACCTTCAAATCATCCAGAAAATTCTTCCAAAGATAAGAGGGATAAATTCACAAAAGCTACAAGAAACCTTCTTTCCTGAATTTCGCAAATTCTGTGGAGATCGATATCCTAAATCGAATGAAATCATCGATATTTTGAAAAATATGGATTCAATAAATTTTTGGCAGGTATTTCGTCATGTTGGTTAAAATAGAAGTTCGCAATCGGTTTGGCGATTATTTGGGAGATCTATTTGATGGAAGCGCTAAAATTGGGGAATATGAAGCATTTCCGCTGAAATTAATCTTGTTTTCCGATCAGGATATTGAATTATTTAGCCTACAAGTGGGCGATGAGTTCTTGATAAAGAAAAAGAATAGTTTCATTCTTGCGAAAACGGGCGATCAAGTTTCCGGCAGAAGAGGAGAAATTCGGACACGAGTATTTTTTAAGGATGAACACATAAAAACCGGTTTTATTTTTATCCGGAATGGGAATTTTAACGACATCCATTATCGATATTTGATTCGTGACCTGGCTAAATTAATTAATATAGCATCTTTAGATCAAACCATAGTGGAAAGCGATGCTGCTGATTTATCCCAAGAATTTCAAAATATTTATGACCATCGATTACTTGAAATTAATTCCTATGTTACAAGTTTAATGCAAATAATGCGTGAAATTTCCCAATCTCCCAGGCGTACCATAATAAAAAATTATCATCTTGAAATTGATGGAAAAAATCAAAAGATTGATTCTAGAACCATTCGTTGGAATTCGATTCATAATGGTCAAACTAAAGATCGGGTTATTACCTACAATAATGTTGAAAGTTATGACCTTTATGAGAATCAATTCATAGCTTATTCATTATGTCGTCTTAATCGCTACCTGTTTAGTTTGCAAAAAGATTTTATCTACGCAATCGATCAGAAAATCATAAATGTTAAACATCGATTAATTGATTTTCAAAACTATGTTGAAATCAAGGGTGGGGGGTATGAAGAACAATTACGTGCTCAGTTTAAGAATAAACAAATTGAATCCTTAAAAAGGGCGTTAACTGGTCTTGAAGATGCCAGAAATATAAAATTGCCTGTTTACAGAGAAAAAATAGATCAAATTGTTCATAAAATTGATCAATGCTTATGTAATTCATTTATGAGTAATGTAAGTAGAAAACAAGATTTCGTCCTAACACCATCATTGGTTTTATTGTGCGACCCTCTATACAATCGTGTTTACCTACATTACAAAAAGATCCAAGAAGAGCTTAAGCTTGATGAACGCGAGAAAATAGAACAACTTTTGGAACGTACGCCAATCGAACGAACGTCAAAATTGTATGAGTATTGGATCTTTTTGCAAGTTTATTTAGAATTGAGAAAGATGGGATTTAATTTGCCTGATGGTGGACATGGCATTGAGAGCATTATAGATAAAACGCACTTTAAGCTTTGTTCCGGAGGTGAATTAAGACTTACGGGGGATCATGAACTTTATGGATACAAAGGAAGAACTATCGAAATTAAAATTAATTATGAAAAAAGAATTGGCACAGATGAAAGTAGTCTTTTACCTGATATATTCTTAGAATTTGAGCGGTTTTCTAAAAAAATATTGATACTGGATGCAAAATATCGTAATTATGATCAACAAGGGCTGGATTGGTATCAAGATGATATTGAGAAAACAGCTTATCACAAATATAAGTTGTTAGAAACTGAATCGACAGCTGGCCAATGGACACCAATAGAGGGTATTGAGGATCTTCGGAAAAACATAGCGGCATCATTTATCATTCACTCTCATCCGGACTTCCAGAGGTTTTTAGATTATGGTTCAGGGGGACATGCTAATGAATACGGAGCAATTCCACTAGTCCCTGAAGAACCAATTTACAATCCAACTCCACTAAAACGATTAATAAAAATGTTTTTGAGAATGCAATTACGCATCTTTGATGTCTGTTGGTCGGAAGCACACCCAAAGCCAGTACGTGCTGAAAAAGTCGGGAATAAGACAAATGGCAATAATTCTTGGGAAGGAGAATATAGGTGTCCGGTATGCAATAATCGGTGGTGGGTTAATCATTGTGGGCATTGGTGTAAAGGTGACGGTGTCCGAGTATTAAAAATTACCTTTTCAGATCCAACAGATAATTTCTTTGATTTTGATGAAGAATTACGGATGGGCGAAAAACAAGTTTTAAAATGTTCGAATTGTAATCATGGATATGTAAAGAATTATTGAGATTGCTGCTCGCAAATACACCCCTGTTAGAATCATAACTTATGATGGGTAATCAATTTTGATTTGGAAATATATAACGAGATGCACCATCTTAGTTTTTCAACTTTCTTAATTCGTGATTTTACTTTGGTTGGCGACGTTTTACGAAAAAATTCCAACAGCACCATATGGCAAAATCATCATCCCCCAGGCTTTGACAGAATCAAACACCCTCGAATCTTAAGGATTTTTTCAACTTCACAAAAGTTCTTCAAAAAGAGGACGTTCATTCACCAAAACTCAACCATCGTCCTCCGGGTCGCGAAAAAACTACTACTTGACCCTGTCATAAAAAGTCGCTATCATACGTCTAATAACTCGTAACCAAAGATCCTCCGGCCTCTTCAGAAGAGCGTCCCTCAGGCCAGGCTAAAATGCGGAGCCTGAGTGAAAAACGTTCCGAAACCAGGAAAACCTCTCATAACCCGGAGGTCATACGTTCGAATCGTGTCCCCGCTACTTGCAAAAACCGGAGTGTAGAATACTCCGGTTTTTTTTATTTTTTTTTCTGGATACGTGTCGATTGGATTCATCAGAGATAGAGACTCTAAATTCGATTTAGTTCGCTTGTGATGTTTTTGCACGAAACGTAAAAACTTCCGAACTACAAAGAAACCTCTTCCTATTTTGAGTTAACGCTCCAGGTTTCGAATCGTTGTTACAGCCAGTTATTCGGAATAAGGATTGACTTTTCGAATAAAAGAAAGAATAATCATGAAATATTTTCATATTTCGAACAACTAATGAAAAATATTGCGCATCAAGTAATAAAAATAGAATAATATTTTGGCAGGAATTGTTGAATAATATAAACTTGGAAGGATAATTTGAAATTCCTAATTAAGCATAATTTAATGATCCTGAGTGTTTACACTCTCATCATGCTTGGTGTACTCGTCGCTTTTTGGGACTCGTTTTTGCTTGTCCAACGTTTTATTATCGGTTTCTTAGTACTAATCACTTTGCACGAATGGGAGGAAACCAAATATCCGGGCGGTTTTATGGAGATTATGAGCGGTATGATGTGCATTGATATTTCCAAAGCACCGGAGGGATCTCTGCACCTGTCCCAGGCTATCTATATTACAGCGATTACACTGCTTCCACTGTTGTTCCCAGGAGCAGGGTGGTTGTCCCTGTCTTTAATGATTCTGGGTATATTCGAGGGTGTAGTTCATATACTCGGTATCAAGCTCACTAAAAGGGAAAAACCCTATACTCCAGGCATGATCACAGGACAAATCATGCTGGTTTTCTCGGGGATTGGTATTTATTTTGTTGTTTCAAAGGGGATAGTCCATTCTCTGGATTGGCTGCTCGCGGTCATATTGTTTTTGGGCGGATTCTTTCTCATGCAGGCTGGCGTGTTTCGTGTTCTGGGGCTTAAGTATGTAGATGCAATAAAAATCATGAGAGAAAGAGTAAAAAGCATGCATAGCTGATTGCAATAGTTCAGCACAAAACAAGATGCAATTTAAGTCCAACTATCTAAGAAGATAATCTCATGAAATTTTAAATACGGCATGGGTACGATCTTGGCAGGATTGTAGGTTTTGTGGCAGCAGCTTACCTGGCAATTATTTGGAATCGGTTGGAGGTGCTGTCGCGTATCCAGTTGATGAGTTTTATTGCGATCTTCGTTCATCAATATGAGGCGTATGGTTTTCCAGGTGGTGAACCTGCGATTACGAATATGGTGATGCAGCCCAGTAATTTGACGGATTGTTATCCGCTGAACCAGAATTCTGCCATAATCGGCAACGTGTATCTTACCGATATAGCATATTTGTTGCCGATGTTTCTCTCGAACGTGATCTGGTTTGGACTGGTCCTCTACTACTGTATCAAGAGGGCAGCTGAAATGAGAAAAACATACCGCTAAAAAATAAAACATTATGTTTTACGCTTCTTTTTCGTATGGGCAGCGTACATTGTTTTCTGATTGAAAGCGCGTGTGGTTGTGCTCTGATCGATACAGGCAGTAATTCGAAATTTGAGAAAAAATATAGGTTGATGTGATGTTTTTAAGCGAAGCGCAAAAACATCACATCAATAAAGAATTCTCCGCATATTTCGAATTGTTATTCAGTTAGGGAGTTGAAAATGGAGATGAAAATGGGTAAGTGCTTGAAATGTGGAGTAAATGTGGAAGCGGGATCGGCTTTTTGTGAAGCGTGTGGCGCAGCGATCCAAAGCATAGAGGATTCACAACGAGAGAATGCTATAAGAGATGGCTAACAAAGAAATAGTAAACAAAACACCATGACATGGAGTGTTAATTTACCCCTGTTGACCAGTTCGATCGTTGTCAAACAGATGCTATTTGTGCTGATCGCTTCAAGTCTTTTTGTTTTGGTCTTCATGCTGATTGTTGAGGCGTTTAGCGGTGATTTGACTTTTGAGAGATTTTTTAATTACTTGTTGTTCACTTTGATTATTCTTGGCATCCTTACTTCCCTGGCGGTGATTGTGATGCTCATATTTTATAGGAACCGCTATGAGTACCAGTTTACGTTGGATGAAACAGGTGTCACTGCAGAGACAAAAGGCGGAAGCAGGAAGAAAAATGCGATCCTGAATTTTTTGTTAATTATTTCCCACAAACCTGTACTGGCTGGTTCTGGCTTGATTGCAGCATCACGGCTGAAAGAGAAAATTACCTGGAAGAAAGTAGACAGCATCCAGAGTGACGAAAAAAAACTTGAAGTCATCCTGCGTTGCAGGGGACGGGCGATCATGTTAATTCGCTGTACACCTGAAAATTATTCAGAAGTAATTCGTAGGGTGAATGAAGCTGTTAATGTGCGAATGAAATGACCGAACGGCACAAAAACGGCATCCATTTGCATAGTAAAGACGACCGGTAGGTCGCCCTTACACAGAAATGAAACATACCGAACGACATCGATTTCGGATAACCCTTGTGGTTGCCCCTACTGAAATGATGACTCGAAAATGCTTACATCAACCCCTGGAGACTATAGATCACCAGGTGGAAGTAATGATCCCTGAATTTTTCACACCAGTTCGCTCTCGAAAAATCAAACTGCCATACTGATCTTTTGATAGAAGACAGATCGATAACCTTTTCATAGAATCAGGTTATTCATGAAGGAGCAATTCCGACATTAATAAATGAGGCAAGGAAAGGAAAATGAAATGAATTGGAAACAGAAATTATTGGAAATCATGGCACGAATGGTTGCCATGGGCTTGTTTTTCTTTAATTCGGTCATGGCATCAGAGGAAAATCCGTCCATGCGCTATATTCCAGAGTTCGGGCTGATCGAATCCAATACTCCATTTTTTGTTCTGGATGAATCAGTGAAATCCATTCAAGGCGGATCCACGGTCACAATCGTACAGGGAATGATGGATTCTCAGCGAACCAGGATCACCTATCGGGTTGAAAACCTGCCGGATTTTTCCGCACCTGTAAAACAACAGATTTCTGAAATATGTCACAGTCAACCAGAACTGCAATTGCCGGATGGGGGCCGTTTTCAAGGACATGTCACATCGGGTACCAGTTGGCAAAGTGGGTACAGTCGTCAGATAGATTTTCCAACGATACAGGATGAACCGAAAACAGCGAAATTGGTTTTCACTTGCCTGGAACAAAGCATAATTTCATCTGATCTGACTGAAGTTGAAATGGATCTGGTGTTTGTACCTGCTGATCCGGATGCAATTTCATTCCCGCTCATTACCATTCCATCACTTGAAGCAGAACTTTCTTCCCAAAAAATTGAGGAAAATAGCTGCGGATCTGAAATCCAATTGGCTGTTCATCAGTATGTGAAAACCGACCAGAGCATCGGACTGTTTGGCAGTCTGGAGTCTCTGTCCGGGAACAGTCAGATCGAACTGGTGGAAAAGGACAGTGTCCATCTCATCGATTCGAGCGGTAAAGATATTCCTTTAATTGAAAACAGGAGTATGTCTGATCGATCTGATCGGAAAACAGATCAGCGTAGGTACCCATGGCTGTATTTTACTGAGGGGAATATTGCTGGAGGGCGGGCTTCTCTGACGATCGATGATGTCTGGATTCGGGTGAATGCAAATCAGCACCTTGTTTTTGAAACAGGGACAAATCCTCAGCCAGGACAGAAATGGAATCTTAATCAGCCTTTTAACATTTGCGGACGGAAAATCATCCTCAAAAGCGTTGAAGTTAATGCTGAAGGTGATGGATTTATTTTTCAGATTGACAAACCGGATGATATCGGTAATGTTGTGCTGATGGATCTTAACCATACGCTTTTAGGAGGAGGCGGTGGATCGGATGAGTCCTCTTTTCGTTATCGGGATGGAATTCCTGCGGGTAGTATTCATCTGACGCTTGTGAATATATCCATTCTCATCCCTGGAAAATGGACGGCCGTCTTGGATTTGCCGGCATTGTCTGTCAGTGAAAATAATGACGCATCCGTTTCTACATGTCTGACACTTTCGAGTTGGAATAAAGCTCTTCAAGATTCAAATCCCATGCCGGAAAATCTGGATGGTATCCTGGTATTGTACAATCCGATTCCTCCGGATTATCGCCATCATGTGATGACAACCAATCTTGATGGCAGTGACTATCAAATCCTGGCACAGGGAAACAGGGCATCGCTTTCACCGGATAACCGACAGATCTGCTTCAGCAACGACAGCGGATTACAGCGAATGGACCTTGAAACCGGATTCGTTGTGCCATTGGATGGTACCCTAAAAAACGACAGTGATCCCATTTGGTCTCCGGATGGTTCCCGAATTGCTTTCACACGAGGACCCGCTTCCGGGTTAATAGGAGGTCCGGGACCTTATCGTATTTACTATGGTAATACTGATGGGACTCAGCTGATTTCTGTCCTGGAAGATGGGGCAGCCAACCATGTTATGACGTGGTTCGCAGATGGACACCGTTTACTGTATACAGTAGCGGGACCCGATGGGGCTTCTGTGAAAAGCATCGATCTTATTACAAAGGAAATTGTTCATTATTTTGATACGAATTATATTCATTCACGGATAGCTTTGTCACCGAATGAACGTCAGGCTGCCTATGAAGTCATGCTACCGGGAGAACATTATGGTATCCAAATCTCAGACCTTGATGGGAAACATGCACAATTGGTTGTGGATGCGGCACCACTGGTGGTGACAAAACCATTTTGGAGCCCGGACGGCGAATGGCTGGTTGTGAGTGTTTATGATGAACATTTTAGCGATGTGCCGGTGTTGGCGCTCATAAAAATGGATACTTGCCAAATCATTCCTTTGACAAATCTCCATGGTTCAGTTTCAAGCTGGAATCCGTAATAATTGAATTGAACCAGATGTAGAAAATCAAAGGATCAGCAAATTATCCAAAAATTGCTGATCCTTTGATATGTCATAATGCTCAACCATATGATCCGAAACCGAATCAGTAATTCCAAATACGGGGAAGATTCTTTGTCAAGAAGTTCATCATGCAGATCTGCGAAAACCGGTTTGTACTTGAACGCAGATCTTATTTTTGCAGTAATCGCGGCAAGTTACCCATGACTTCCAACCCTGTGTGAGCTCCAGTACCCTCAAAAAGCAGCTTGCCCTGCAGTGTCTCCAGCCGCACCTCTACGGTGGCGTTCAGTGTTTCCATGACCCGCTGACCCATGTCCTGACGGGTTGGTCCGAGCAGCAGTCCTCCCTGAACGCGAAAAGCTTTCAACGACAGGCGGAATTGGCGGTTTTGAAGCACCCAGCTCACATAATCGTCGAAAATTTGCAGTGATATAATTCGCGATCCGTTATAGGTAGCGAAACGGTGGAGACTGCCATCCAACCAAAAACCGACAATAAATCCACGAAAATCAAAGCCTGTCCACGGGATGACTGCCACTGAGGCTGTAATGCACGCATCAGTTGCAGCGAAATGATTGCTTTGCAACCAGATCCATGCTGACGGGAAAGATTTTCCCCAGTCCTTCTCAATGTATCCGCGTCCGCCGCTGAAATCCATTTCCGTACCGTTCCAGGTCAGACTGCCCTGAAGCGTATGAGAAAAACTGAGTATGCCGTGATAGCATTCCATGTGCGGGAACCAGGCGAACCAACCCATAATCCCTGGTGAAAACCAGGTTATTGGCCAAGGATTGAGCGCTCCCAGTTGGATATCACCCTTCAACTGGCAGCTGGTAGTGTCCAATTCTATGTGCAGATGGTGCTCATCAAAGCGATTCTTATCCAGTCCAATCGAGAATTTTCGATCGTCAGCCCGAAAATCTGTCAGCGGAAATTCAAGATAGGCGGTTTTGCCATCCACGCCGTTCATGACCTGCAGAAAAGCGTGACCATTCTGTCCCAGAATCACTCCCGGAATCAGGACTATTTTATAATATTCGTCAGCACTGACCAGCTTATAGTACCAGCCCTCAAAAAAAGGGGGTTTCTGACGCAGGCCGTGATATACTCCCGGTGCGTGAATCGTGCGCAGAGGCATGGCGGTGTCCGCTCCTATTGAAAAAGCTGTTCAAGAGTCTGGCGCAAAACCGCTTCGTTCCCGGCATTCAACGCTCCGCGGGTGCGAAAGTACTCATTCCCCTTCTGGTCGATCACCAGAACATAAATGTGCGCTTCATCATTCATTTCCAGTGCAGACCGGAAATCTGCTTTATCCAGGTACAGCGTGATCGTGTGTTCCCGCGATTTGGGATTGGGAATGCCAGCCCGCATGCCTTCATTAATAAGCGTCTTGTAGAAAAAATTTTTATTCTGGATAGTTGGAAGCTCATAGATGGCCAAACCGTCAAAAAATTCCTCCAGCTCGCTGGCAAGTGCCATCCAGGAATCCACCTCACGCTGCTGCCACTGTTGAAATGCGACGAAGATCAGATTGAACCTGCCTTGAAAATCCTGCGGCAATGACAGTTTTTGTCTGAGTAAATTTGATCCGTTTACGGTTGGAAAAGCCATTGTTTCTCCTGTCTGAATCCCCTGAATTTTTCGAAGGGATTGCTGTCATTTGGTTCCAATTTGCGGCGTTTGATGATGATTTCTTTCTTGATTTTACCTTAGTTATCACATTGACGATTGATCAGCAATTCGAAATATGGTGAATCCTGGTTATTGTGATGTTTACCCTGCATGTACAACTGTTGATCATTTTCCCACAATTTTTAATTTGATACATATGATAAAAATTTGACGAAAATAGAAATTCCTATATTCTTAATACAGATACTGTTAATTTTCACCATTCCGGGTCCATCGCTTGTGGATCGACTGATGTAATACTGTGAAAAACAGTAGATCATATGCCAGAGAGATAAGGAAAAAATGTAAAAATGGAAGATCGAAAAAAGATCGAAAGCTTTATGAAACTGGCCATCCAGGTCGCAAAGGAAACTATGAAGCAGAATCCCGGCGGACCATTTGGTGCAGTTATCACCAATCCGGAAGGAAAGGTAATCGCTGCTACTGGCAATCGTGTGCTGGAAATGCATGATCCCACCGCACATGCGGAAATGAATGCTATTCGTATCGCCAGCGAGTCGCTTGGCACGCATGATCTGAGCGGCTGCACGCTGTACGCAACCGGATATCCATGTCCGATGTGCCTTTCGGCAATCATCTGGGCGAATATTAAAACAGTTTATTTTGGCTGCAGTCCGGAAGATGCGGAAACGTACGGATTCCGCGGTGGTTTTATTTATCGATATATCCGCGGTGAGGAACGAGATCCGGGATTGCTCCAAATGATGGAGCTGGACCGTGAAGGTTGTCTGGAATTATTTCAAATATACGCAGAAAACAATAAAATGCTGCACTGAACCGTTTGTTATGATTCAGCAGCAGGTCGAAATTTGAATTAAGTTTTCGAATCACACAAAAACATTGTTATTCTTATAGCTTTGTGCAAAGCGTAAAAGCCGTAAGAACAACTATGTTTTTGTATTCATATTTTGAACAACTGATGAAAAATATGAAACACCCAATAACGAAAAATAAATTCATTTTTTATAGGAATTACTCATGATTAACGCCTTTCATTCTGGCGAATTCGCTATGCGGCTGTGACTATGAGCAAAACCAGATGTAAGGCAATCAGGCAAGTCAATTGATTAAGACAGCGCTTCCTGAATGCGCAGACGGAAAAGAAAACTTTTAATAGAAAAGAGAAACCGGATAATTTTTCGTTTTGATGGGGTATATGGATTTCACTTTTGGACCGTCAGCTCAGTCTTTGCAGGTCGATAAAAGAGGAGCGACAAAGCCAGAATGATGAAGCCAGAACCACCCAGCAAGCCGGATGGATCTGGTCCCAGCAGCGGGAGGGGCTGTCCTGCCAGAAAAAAACCGGGAAGTACCGAGAGCGCATTGACGACTCCATGACCGATCGCTGCCGGCCACACGCTTCCGCTTTTTAGAACACCCCAGGAGAACAGGACGCTGAGTGACATAGTAAAAACCAGATAGACTAATACTGTGAGGAGCGTAAGCCCGGCTGAATAGCTGGATGTCATCACGATCAGCGGCAGATGCCATATGCCATGGATCGCACCGGTCAGCAGCGCACCTTTGTATGCCCCGGCTGTATGGAATGTACCCACTTCCAACGATTCATCTTCCTTAACAGACTCAGCGGATGTGTGTTGATCTAAACGGTTGCACAACTTCTGCAGTAAATATGCCCGCCAGCCGAACTCTTCTCCCAAGGACGCAATCGCATTGATTGGAGAGGAGATGAAAAGGATGGAGAGCGTGATCTGCAGTGCGAGCAATCCGGGACTGAGCGTGGCAGCAGCAGGGAGATTTGCCGTCATTTTCCGTAATGCTCCGGCTGCAGGATCAAAGGACTGCGGAAATATGGCATAGAAGAGCAGCCCGCCAATAATCACTGCCAGTAAAGGCAACAGCCACAATGCCAGCCAATATTTCCATCCAATTCGAAAATTCGGTTTCAACCAGAGATCTTTCCAGCTTTCTCTGGTGATCAGTCGTGTCAGCAGATTCGCCAGCCAGGGCGTGGCGATAAATATCCCATTCGCCATTGCGGCAGCTTGCAACGGATTGTCCCGCTTAAGCACGGTTTGTGAGAGGATCAGCGCTGTGCTCCAGGGAATCCCGAAGGCCAACGCCAGGAAAATGCAAATTCTTTTTGTATCGGATTTCAACATGTCCCTCCAGAATCAGTACAATCCGTTGCCGGCTGCAAACGTTCAGCTTCAGGATTCCGCCGTTACAAACCGGCTGTTCAGCACGGATGCGCTTTCTTGGAGAAAAATTGATTCTCCCCATGCGCGGATTGCGTTCCAATCACGGAAATCTCCAACGGGTGACTTCATCAGCTTCCCCATCAGCACCTCGAGGAACGGCAACTTGGCGGGATTATACACACCGGTGAAATATCCCTCATGGTTCAAGTTCAGCAGCTTTCGTATCGGATCGAGATAGGCACTGCGTTTCTGGCGGCTGATCGCATCATCCTGCTCGTTGGTCAAATGGACGGCAAAGCAGGCCAGCGGCCTACCAGCGAATTCTGTCTGATGCTTTTCTATATATTGTACAACTTCCGGCAGGGGCGATCCCATGCGGATCGCGCTGCCAATTACAATGTAGCTGTACTCCTTTGGTCCGGCAGCTTCTTGAACTGGACACAGATGGATCTTGAAATTGCGATTTTCCAATGCGAGTGCAATCGCAGCGGCAATTTCCATTGTTGAACCGGCACGCGTTCCATAAGCCACCAGAACGGTTGGACTCTCCGGATTCGGGAGCATTGCGGGTTTGGGATATGCTGCTTCCGACGACTGACAGAAGGATTTTTCGTTCAATCCTCCCAGAACGGCGGCGGTTGCCAACGATCCGGCAGCTGCATAAATGATTGATTGACGTCTTGTGATACTTTTTGCCATGATGTTTTGCTACACTTTCTCTTTTATTTGCCTGACAGAAATCAGAGTCAGATTCAGATCCTGAATTCTGTTTAAAACGCCGTGTAAACCGGCTTGATCGATGCGGGGAATCGTCAGAAGAACTTCCCCATTTTCCAGATTGCAGATCGACCAGCCGTGGAAATATGCAGTCCAATACAGATCCAGATGATCCCGTATGCGGATTTCATATCCACAACCTGCCATGTCCTGTGAATCTTCCTGTGAGGCCTGCTTCGTCCATGGATCCATTGTTTGTATCCTCCACCTGCATATTTCCATCCTTTGTTGCTCAGTGATTCAGCAATGTTTAATTTGGATCGACTTTTTGAATCAACAAAGAATTCTTTTCATTTTCGAGTTATTATTTATTGCCTGCTCTCCGGGAATGATTCGCAGGTTGCGGAATTGTTCCTGGCCTGGCGATGAATACGAGCTGCCCTTGATCATTCCACGTTTCAATCTGCTGTAACATAAAGTGCCCATCACGAGCAGCCAGGTATGTACTGCCTTGTATGACCGCTTCCTGTTCCAGCCCGTCATTCCAGGTGAGAGCTATTTTTGCGATCTCAGGATCCCATACATAACCATGCACAGCCGAATATCCGCCATCCAGCAAGGCGAGGTTGCTTGAACTGCCAACGACAGTGATCGGTACACTATCCGAAAGTTCAACGATATGATGACACAGTCCCGCTCCGTCATTCACCATCCAGCGATGAAAAATATCCTTTTTTACGACGGCAACCATTTCACAACGTCTGGCTCCTGATCCGATCTGAAACCCGTCGTATTGGATCAGAATCAGGATTTGGCCCCGGATGTTGACGGATTGAACTGCATCGACACTGCCGGGTTCCAATCTGAAATCAGCCTCCTTCATCGACCAGATATGGAGCACAGCGGCTTCTGCAGGAGAGAGAACCGATGTGATGTGATTGAGTCGCATCTGTTTTTTATGAGCAGAGACAAAAATGAGCAGGAGAATTGCAATAATTAGGATGGTATTAGAAACTAACTTTTTCATAGCATCATCTTAATTACAATTGGTGCTGCTGGCGCCTATCAAAAGATCAGTTTTCGGTTTGTTTTTTTTTATATGGATTGTATTTAACGATTTGAATTATGGAAAAAGGGAGATGTTGTGGCGCAATTTTTACACTTTGCGCAGGAAACAAATCTCAACAAGATCTTACGCGTTATGCGAAAGATCGATTTCGAATTGTCGGATCACCTTTAAAAGACGGGAGTTTTTCGCGATTTGTTTTGCGGGAGAAGGCTCACGAAGGATTCAGCGTCTTGGCTTTCGCTATCGCTTGTGTGCGGCTGGATGCATTTAATTTTTCAAGGATATGATGGACATGGAATTTGATCGTGCCTTCTGAAAGAAACAGCCGGTTGGCCATTTCACGATTTGAACAACCTTCTGTCAACAGCTTTAGAATCTCAATCTCACGCGTAGTCAGTACTTCCTGCAAACCTTTCGGATGCGGTTTTGCAGAAGGAAGCCGCTCGAATTCAACCAGCAGGCTCTGCGCAAAGGCAGCATGTGCGGGACTGGATTCCTGCAGATAGGCTGCAATCAGCAGTTGTGCTGATTCGCCGGCGTCGAGAAAAATGCGCACATAACCGGCAGGCTCTGCCAGAGAAAAACACGCGGCCAACTCGGCAAACGCTTCACGAAACCTTCCAGTAAGATGGAACAGCAATGCCCGGTATAACAAGATGACTACCAGTGTATTCCCACGGCCTGATGAATGACTGCTTTCAAGAACGCGGGCGGAATGCTGCAGACAAAGCTGATAGCGCTCCCGTTTCTTATCTTGTCGGGTTCTTTCCATCCCTACGCGGATCAGCATCGTCAGGCGCATCTCCTGATATTCATCCAAACCGCACGGAGATTCAACCCTGTGGAGCGTGTCCTGCTCCCAGGTCTCCAGTTGATCCCGGCGATCCTCTTTTAACCAGATTAGCGGCCAGGTGTTCTCGATCAGACTGTGAACAAAAGGCGTCATCAGACGGTCTGCCCGTTCTTTCTCTGCAGCTTGCATCGCCTGCCTGGCACCGGACAGATCCGCCCTTGCCAACGCGACCCATGCCAGGCTCACATAAGCCATTGCGATGATATTATGGCTTGGCCACCAGCGTGTATGAACAAGGGCGCGATTCGCATAGGAATACGCCAACTCAAGATGATTCTGCTCATAATACAAGTAACTTAGGAAAGCTTCATCTCTGGATAGATTTCCCTGATTCGCATCACCATGCTGTTGTGCCTTCTGCAGTGAGTTGGTCAAGATTTCAATCGCCTGCGGCAGCTTTCCTGCCAACCGAGTCACATTGCCGAGGTCTGTCCAGATATCGCGAAGCTTCTTACCGGAAGCGCTGGCAATTGTTGTGGCTCGGGTCAGCAGCTCAAGCGATTGCTGCAGATCACCCAGGCTGCGGTACGCCCAGCCCTGAACCCAATACAGTACCGCCAGTTCTTTGGCTTGCATTTCCGGTTCCATAACCAGCGATGTTTGTGTCAGTTCCAGTGCAAGCGATGGACAGCCGGAACATACAGCTTTGAGACCACGCAGGATGGCTGCCATGGAACGGATATAGACCGCAGTGTCTGATGAAAGCTCAGTCTGCCCGCAATCCGGTTCATACGATTTGGCGTTCAAAATCGCCTCTGCTTTGTCCAACAACGGATCGATCTGGTCAATCCGGCCAGCCTGCGCATACATTTCGGCAGCTTGCACACACAGAACGGGATTGCCTAACAGTTTCTGCTGTGGAAAACGGTCGAGCCAGGACATGACCGTTGACATTTGGCCATTTTCAAGAAACGATGGCATCTGTTCGACAATCAGCCGGCCGGCTTGCTGCCAGTCTGCAGCCGCCAGTGCATGCTGAATCGCCTCCTCCAGGAATCCATGGTCCTCAAACCAGCGCGATGACTGGCGGTGCAGCAGCGGGATGGATTGCGGCGCCACAGCCTGCAGGCGCGCACGCAGCAAATCGGCAAACAGATGATGATAGCGATACCAGACGCGTTCATCATCCTGAGGTACCAGGAAAAGGCCGCGGCTTTCCAGATCGCCCAGCCGGCAGTCGGCCGCATGGAATGGCGCTTCGTCAGTTTCCATCAGGAACGCACATAGCGCATCATTCATACGGTCCAGAATGGAAGTCTGCAGCAGAAAATGTTGAATGGATTCCGGCTGGCGGCTGAGCGCTTCTTCCGTCAGATAGTCCATAATAAAGCGGTGGCTGCCCGAAAATGCTTCGATAAAGTAGGCGGGATCTGCCCGTCCCTGTAATGAGACACCGGCAAGCTGCAGTCCGGCGATCCAGCCTTCGGTTCGGTGTCCCAGTGTCCGGATCTGGTCATCGGATAGGACGAGACGGAAGCCGTTTTTTAAAAAGGCGGCTGTTTCATCCAGTGAAAAGCGCAGATCCTCCGCTCGGATTTCGCATAGTGCATTGCAGGCACGCAGGCGGGACAAGGCAAGTGGTGGATCCGATCGTGTCGCGATCATCACATGCATGTGCTGCGGTAAATGCTCTATCAGGAACAGCATACCATCATGGATGGCGGTGTTCCGGATGAACTGATAGTCGTCCAGAACGAGCCACACGGGTTGATTGAGCTCCTGCAGCTCATTGACGAGCATCGACAATGGCGTTTGCGGTTGGAGGACATCCCCGGAACAAAGGAGCTCCTGAATTTCCGGGCTGAGCTGCAGCCGGATTTGTTCTAAGGAGGCTGTCAGATACGAAAGAAATCTCACAGGATCGTTGTCATCCGGATCGAGGGAAACCCAGCAGATTGCCTGTTTAGTGGCAGCTTCTAAGCGCTGTACGGCAGCAATCCAGGCAGCCAACAGCGTTGTCTTACCATAACCGGCTGGCGCACAGATCAGCGTCAGCGCTTTTTGCGCGCCGAGCGCTATTTTTTCGAGGAGCTGCGGACGCGGAACGATGTTGTCGCGAAGCGCAGGAATGAAAAATTTCGTACGGATCAGCGGCTGCATGGGAGCAACTCCTCCGTTTTGCGCGTTTCCAGATGCACGACATGGCAGTTGTGTTCAAAAAGGGGGATCCCCAGCCAGGATGGTCGGATTTCACTCATAGGGGCTTTGTCTTTTTTTTGTGTATGGGCTGCCCGCTGGCGGGCATGTTAAGACCATTATAGCCGATTTGTCGGTCGATATGACACACGTGAAGATGGTGGAACAATAGAGAATCATGACGAAACATATTGATATTGGGCAACCGCAAGGGTTGCCCCTACAAAAAATCGATCATCCAATTACATCGTAGGGGCAGGGCTTGTCCCTGCCCAGAATAAAACAACATAGCTATATCCTCTATTTTTATAAATGGTTTTCTCTATTTTAAATGTCCGGATCTATATGCAACTATTCGCAATTTAGACTTACTTATCGAATCAATCTAAATCACTAATAGTTTCTCTTAATTTCGAATCGCTGTTTTAAATTTACTTGTTTTATATTCGTCAGGGGTGTGTTATGATGATTGAAAACCTGTACCTTTCTGAAAGTGATTCGATTCGACCCTGTTAAACGTGAATATACTGTGTCACGTTTTTTTCGCAATGAGGTACAGGACAACAGATGGAATGCGGAATGGAGGCAATGCAATGACAGAGGATCATGAGAAAACGATACAGGCAAGGCAAGCAAAGATCGATGCTTCCACACAAGCAGTTCCACTTCACAAGGAGCAGCCGATGATCATTAAAGCGTTGGCAGTCGCTGCAACGCTGATCGGGTTATTCGTCATCCAGCGTGCAACCGGAAAACTCGGCTGGGCTGTGGCAGACTGGTTCCAATGGGAAAAGATCGATCCGGATCAGTCATTCACACGCTTATCCATGCATCATCTGGTGCAGATGATCCTCGTCGCCGCGCTCATCTGGATCTTCAAACGCTTCATCCAGAAAGAATTCGGATTTCAGACCGGCGATGTTCGCACCGGCGGTCGAATTGTTTTGATTTTCTCACTTTCGATCACGGGTATCGCGCTGGCTTATCATCTATTAATGCAACGCATCGGTAACTTGCCGGTATATGCGTATCCGTTGTCCGTGCGCAATGTTCTCGGCAGTCTGGGCTTTCAACTGTTAATCTGCGGTCCATCCGAAGAGATCGTCTATCGCGCCTTGCCCGTGACGCTGCTGCTGTCCGTCTTTGGCAGGAGCATCCGCATCACTGAGGACATCTCGCTGGAAGTCGTGCTGACAGCTTTATTGTTTGCAGCAGCACACGTTTCGTGGTCCGGTTTCCCTGCATCCGTTCGGGAATGGAATTTATTTCCGTTGCTCTATGCGTTTGCGATGGGCGTGCTGAACGGAGCGGTGTATCAAAAAACACGCAGCATCCTGTATCCGATGGCGATGCACAGTATCAGCAATTTCGTGATGGTCGGGACCGGCTATCTGTTTCATCTGCTGCAGCAAGCCTGAGGACGTCTTCATGTAATCCGGCAATTTCTCATATGGATCAGTGGTAATTCCTATGATAATTGAATTCAATTTTCATAGGAATTACCGCCGTATTATCGAAACATCATCGATTCGAAATATGGAAAGGATGATATGTTGTTGTGTTCTTCGAGACGCTGATTCATATTTCGAATCGCTTTCGATACATCACTTTCAATTCTTTTCATGTTATAAATGAGAAATACGGTAACAAATTTGTGTCGTCATGGCAGAATGGAGCGTATAACAATGGAGAATCTACGAAAAATTACCAAAATTACCCGCGGCACACCGTCCGTGGATGGCGCGGGTGTGAAGCTGGTACGCGTGATCGGACGTAACGACACGCGGGATTATGATCCGTTTTTAATGCTGGATGCGTTTGATTCAGTAGATCCTGAGGATTACATTCGTGGTTTTCCTTGGCATCCGCACCGCGGGATTGAAACGATCACCTATCTGATCCATGGCGATATTGAGCATGGGGACAGCCTGGGCAACAGCGGCAGTATCCTGGATGGCGACTGCCAGTGGATGACGTCCGGATCCGGCATCATCCATCAGGAGATGCCCAAAGCCAGCCAACGCATGCTGGGGGCACAGATCTGGTTGAATCTGCCGACGAAGGATAAAATGACACAACCGGCTTATGGTGATATTCCCGGTGCAGATATACCGGTCATCGAAGAAAACGGTGTGCGGGTGCATGTTCTTTCCGGTGACTACAAGGGGCACAAGGGCGCTTTTGAAGGGAAATATGTTCAAGCATCGTATCTGGATATCGAATTGCCTGCTCATCATGAATGGTCATTGGATACGGATCCGCAGGACACACTGTTTGTTTACATTTTTTTCGGAAAAGTGAATTTTGACCCACTGACACCGCAATGGATTGATGCGAAACAGGCAGTTTTATTCAGCCTAGGTGAAAAATTCTGGATGCAGGCTGCAGATCAGGACGTGCGTATGATTCTTCTGTCAGCGCGACCGCTGCGGGAGCCTATTGCCTGGGGTGGACCGATTGTAATGAACACAGCCGCTGAGCTGCAGCTCGCGTTTCGAGAATTGGATGAACATACTTTCATTAAAACAGCAAGTGGATACAGAGGTTCGCTTTGACCATTAAAATCGTCGGCTTTACCGGCAGTCTGCGGAAGGATTCCTTCAACAAAGCAGCGCTGCGAGCGGCTGCGGAGATGCTGCCGGATGATGTGGAATTGGAGTTGGTCGATCTGACAGGTATCCCGTTCCTGAATGAAGATGAGGAAGCGAAAGGATTTCCGCCTTCGGTTGTTGCATTTCGCGGAAAACTGGCTGCTGCAGATGGGGTGCTGATTTCCACACCGGAATACAATTATTCCATTCCTCCGGTGCTGAAGAATGCGCTGGATTGGGCATCCAGAGGGGATGAAAAACCTTTATTCGGGAAACCGACTGCCATTCTGAGCGTATCCCCGGGGATGCTCGGTGGTGCGCGTGTGCAGTATCACCTACGGCAGGTGTGTGTTGCTCTGAATCTGCTGGTTCTGAATAAACCGGAAGTTTTCATTGGCAATGCCGAAGAAAAGTTTGACGATAAAGGCAGACTGGTCGACAGCCGATCACGGGCTATGCTGCAGCGGCTGTTAAAAGCGCTGGTGCAGCGGATACGAGAAAACCTGTAATTGTAGACCAATCGTTGAGATTTATAGGTTGCTTTGGTATTGCATACAAAACAACCTCATAAGCGAATTATTTTTTACCCATTTTTGAATCACAGCCAGCGATTCAAAGTATTAAACGATAAGAACAACAAATAATCCTTCTTATTTTTCGAATCGCTGGAATTGCTGAATCACTGCGTTTTTCCCGATCAATTTCTTTTATAATTAACGAAACAGAAAACGCCTTTCATCAATAGATTGGATTCATCATGAAAAAATGGTCATCCCTTGAATTCAGAGTTGCTTTTACGTACCTGATTGTGGGTGTCTTGTGGATTTTCTTTTCGGACATGATTCTGGCAGTGCTGGTAGCGGATACTGATTTGATGACGCACATTCAGAACTATAAAGGCTGGTTTTTCGTGGCAGCGAGTTCGCTGCTGATTTATTTTCTGGTTCAGTCTCATCTGCATGCCCGACAAATTGCAGAACAAAAGGAGGAAGAAAGCAATCGACGACTGCGCATGGCGATGGAGGCCTCACAGCAAGGTATTTTTGACTTCAACATCCAGAGCGGAGAATTGGTGGTCGATGATGCCTATTATCGGCTGCTGGGTTATGATCCGCAAGGCGTTTTTGTTGAAACCAGGGATTCTTTCTTGCAGAGCATTCATCCGGATGATGTCGAGAATTACCTGCAAGTATTTCGCGAATATATGGATGGGCGATCGGATATTTTTCGCATAGAATTTCGACATCGGACTGCCAATGGGAACTGGCGCTGGTTTCTCTCCATGGGTAAGATCGTTAAATATGACGCGGATCATAAACCGCTGCGGATGTTGGGGACATTCCTGGATATCACTGATAAAAAGGATGCTGATCTGGAGATTGAGCGGCTGCTGCACGAATCACAAAACCGATTGCAACGGCTTGAAACCTTGCGGGCAGTGGACCAATCCATCAATGAAAATGAACCGCTAAGCGCCACGCTGAAGCTGCTGACACAAAAAATAAAAGAGCATTTGAAAGTAGATGCTGTCGGTATCTATATTTTGGAGAATACTTTCCATCAATATGAGCTTGCGGTCGCTGATGGATTTATTCCTGTTTCTATCCAAAAACTTCAAACCTTAAAGATGCGCTTTCCTGAAACTGATGATGAGTTGAAGGTTCTGCGCCAGATCAATCCAGATTCAAAACTTTTATGGCCTGAATTGGCAGCTTTACTGAAAGAGGAGGGCTTTCAGGATTTTTTGGTCGTTCCGCTGATTATGCAGGGGAGTGCGATGAAAGGTGTTCTTGTTCTCTTCAGCCGAGAGAAATTCAGCGTCGATGACGAATGGTTATTATATAACGAAACGCTTGCTGGGCAGATGGCGATTGCCATTGCGAATGCAAAATTGATCGATGGATTGAAGAGAGCCAATGTTGAACTGGAAGAAGCGTATGATCGTACCATCGAGGGGTGGTCGAAAGCGCTGGATTTGCGCGACAAGGAGACGAAAGGTCATTCTTCACGGGTAATGCAGATGACGATGGATCTGGCTCAAATATTGGGTATTTCAGAAGAAGAATTAATCCATATTCGACGCGGTGCGCTCCTGCATGATATGGGGAAGATGGGAATTCCAGATTCCATTCTGCTGAAACCGGCAAAATTGACGGAAGAGGAGTTCGATATGATCCGCAAACATCCACAATTTGCCTTTGATATGCTGAACCCGATCGTTTATCTGAGACAGGCGCTGGATATTCCGTATTCGCATCACGAGAAGTGGGATGGTACCGGTTATCCGCAGGGTTTGAGCGGCGAAACGATTCCGATTGCTGCGCGGTTGTTTGCTGTGGTGGACGTGTACGATGCGCTGACCAGCCACCGTCCGTATCGGGAACCCTGGAGCCATGAGAAAACGATGGAATATATCCATTCAATGAGCGGTTCGCATTTTGATCCGCAGATTGTGGCCGTATTCGAAGCGTATATGCAGAAAAAAGGGCAGGATGCTTTCTGAACTGTTTCATCCAGAATAAATTGGAACAAATATATTTTCCCCATATTTTGAATAAAGAACAAGAACGAATTCCCACTCATATTTTGAATTAATGATTTCCGATCAATGGCTTTGACATATTTGTTCGCAGAACGTATACTGTGAAAAGAATTTTTTGTTGCTGAAAATCTGTTTATCAATTCAGTGGCAGACGGATAAGGAGTCAGATTTGCTGTTTTTTTTAATTCTTTCTGCGGGTGAATCGTCAGGCAATATGGAAGATCATTGAAACTTGTCAGACAAATGATCATGATCACAGTAATACGAAAAATGAAAAGAATTCTTTGTTGTTCTTTCTTCATTCGAAAGGTCAATTCATATTTCGAATTGCTGTCATGATCAGCGATTTGAAAGGTTAGTAAATATTTAGAATTGCAGTTCTATGACAAAAAAAACACAAAGTGATTACAATTTATAAAATCAGGAGTTACTCGATGAATAAAAATATTCGGATTCGAAATGAAGAAAAAGATGATTATGTAAAAGTTGAAGAAATCACAAGGAAAGCTTTTTGGAATTTATATATGCCGGGATGTGTGGAACATTATTTAGTTCATGTTATGAGGTCCCACGAAGATTTTCTGCCGGAATTGGATCTGGTGATCGAAGTGGATCATCAAATCATCGGAAATATTATGTACACAAAAGCGAAATTGGTTGATGAGTCCGGTGAAGAAAAAGAAATCCTTACCTTTGGTCCGGTTTGTATTTCGCCGGAATACCAAAGAATGGGATATGGGAAAATGCTCATGGAGTCTTCTTTTGAGAAAGCGGTATCGATGGGCTATGATGCGATTGTGATATTCGGAAATCCAAACAATTATGTAAGCCGTGGTTTTAAGAGCTGTAAAAAATACAATGTATGTCTTGAGAATGGTACATATCCGGCAGCTATGCTGGTCAAAGAGCTGAAGCCGCAAAGTTTTGACGGAAGAAAATGGTTTTATTTTGAAAGCCCTGTGATGAAGATCGACGAACAGGAAGCTGTGCGTTTTGATGAGAGTCTTGAAAAAATGGAGAAGAACTTTCAACCAAGTCAGGAGGAGTTTTATATTCTCAGTAATTCTCTTTTACAATAAGAGTTTATTATAAGATCATCCAATTTTTAAACTGGGATCCATTTTCGTATGAATCGGAAACACTTGTTATGGTGAAGCTTTTGCGCAATGCGCAAAAACTTCATATCAAATTACCATCTGCAGTAAATGAGTAATGACAGAATCGCAGCGGTCGGGATAAAGGTGCTGTGTGAGATTGTCCTCAACGATTTCAAGAGCGATTGAGATACAGGGATAATTCGATCCTGAAAAAACACGTAAACTGACAGCAGTAAGATTTTTGTGGCTTTTTTTTCTATAAAGTAGAACAGTAATTCGAAATATAAAAAAATCTTTGTTGTTCATATAGTTTTCCACTTTGCGCAAAACTATATGAACAACAAATTTTCTTGATTGATTCGAAATGTCAATCCATATTTCGAATCGTTGAAAATAGAAAGGTTTATATGATCGGTGCCATTATCGGGGATATTGTCGGATCACGCTTCGAATTTCACAATTATCGAAGCAAGGATTTTGATCTGTTTGGGAAAGGCTGTTTTGCGACAGATGACAGCATCATGACGCTGGCTGTCGCAAAAGCGATTATGGAAGCGATGAGTGGCGAACAACCATCCAACAGCGATACCTGCGATGCTTTTTATGACCGGCTTTCCACGTTGACTGTGAATTACATGCAGGAAATCGGGCGCAAATACCCGAACTGCGGCTATGGCGGGCGATTTTACCCGTGGGTATTCAGCAGCGATCCGAAGCCGTATCGAAGCTATGGTAATGGCGCGGCAATGCGGGTGAGTTCTGCAGGATTCGTGGCTAAGTCTGAATCAATGGCAAAACGCCTTTCGGAGGCGGTGACCGCAGTGACGCACAACCATCCAGAGGGCATCAAAGGTGCGGAAGCGACAGCCATCGCGATTTATATGGCTCGGCATAGCTCCTCAATGGATGAAATTCGCGAGCGCATCAACCGGGATTATTATGATCTGAATTTCAGAATTGACGATATTCGCGCTGCGTACCGGTTCAACGAGACATGCCAGCAGACGGTTCCCCAGGCAATCACCTGTTTTCTGGAATCCACCTCGTTTGAAGATGCGATCCGCACAGCCATTTCTCTTGGCGGGGACAGCGACACGATCGCCGCGATCACCGGCGGAATTGCCGAGGCGTACTATGGTGTTCCGGATTCAATCCGGGAAAAAGCGCTGACCTATCTGGATGAAGAATTATTGGCGATTTATCATGAATGGACCAATTTTTCATCCGAATCAATGAATTGACATTTTTTCTCCCTGATAAAAACAATCGCAGGAAATCCGGATAGGAATGTTAAAACGGAAGGAAAGATGACGCAAACCAACGGAAGGGAAATCAGAATACAGCTATGAAAGTTACACTTTCCAGGTTTACTTATGGAGGGGATTGTGTGGGCAGCCTGCCGGATGGACGGGCTGTTTTTGTTCCGGATACGCTGCCGGGTGAAACCGTGGAAATTGAATTGATCGAGGAGAAGCGCAGCTATGCCCGAGGAAGAGCGCTCGAAATTTTGGATCCATCCCCTTCGCGCGTTCAGCCCTTCTGTCATCATTTTGGAGCCTGCGGAGGTTGTCACTATCAACACATGGGCTATGCAGATCAATTGGCTGCGAAAAAGCTGGTTCTGAAAGACCAGTTTGCACACATTGCCGGAATTGTCGATCCGCCTGTGGAGGACGTTATTCCCGCTCCGCAGACGGTCCACTATCGAAACAGTATGCAATTTCATGTTGATTGTGGTGGGAAAGTCGGGTTTCGTGCGCGGGCCAGTAATACGATCATTCCCGTTACGGAGTGCTTTTTACCAGTTTTGCCAATTCAGGAGATTTGGCCGCAGTTTCATTTTCGACCTGCAGCTTTCGAGCGGCGTTTTGAAGTCCGCTGTGGAACGCACGACGAAATTATGCTGGTGCCCGACGGGGATGCGGATAATTTCCCGGAATTAAAGGAATTCCAGGCAGCTCTCTTAGCCGACCGTAATTTTGTCAGTATGACCGTGCTGGAGAAAGCGTTTCGTGTCAGCTCCGGATCCTTTTTCCAGGTCAATATCCCGGTTGCCGAAGCGATCATCCGCCATTTGCAGCAATCGCTGCCATTTTCCGAGGAGATGCAGCTGCTGGATCTTTACAGCGGTGTCGGATTGTTCTCCCGCTTCTTTGCGGCTCAGACTGCTCGAACTGCGGCGGTCGAACTATCCGCCAGTGCCTGCAGCGATTATGCGATCAATCTGGCGGATTTTCCACAGGCAGTGTGTCATCAGGGCTCTGCCGAAAAGATTCTGCCGCGGCTGCGGATGAATTTCGATCAGGTCATTGTTGATCCGCCGCGTGCGGGGCTGATGAAGCGTGTGCTGGAAACGTTGATCCGCATGGGGCCGCAGCGCATTGCCTACGTTTCCTGCGATCCATCGACATTGGCACGGGATGTGCGGCGGCTTTTGGCTGCCGGATACCAGCTTGACCGCATCACACCCTTCGATATGTTTCCGCATACTTACCATGTCGAGACGGTTGTTCTTTTGTCCAGAAAAATTCCTGATGACCAGATAGGTGTGGATTTGATCTAGGATGATCTGGACGCTACATCCGCCGAAAGCGAAAATGCTAGAGTACGCATCGGATCTCCATTTGCCGTGAAAAGGATTATATAAACCAGAAATTCGTAATATGAGAAGAAATAATAGTAGTTGAGTTGTTTTTGCGCTTCGCGCAAAAACAACTCAACTACCAGTTTTCTCTCTTTATTTGTCAAGTATGCCCATATTTTGAATCGCTGATATTGAACCGAACTTTGTTTTCTTTTCAAGAAGAACTACACTCAGCACCATGACATCCATCAGGAACTTGACACCGGTCATTTTCAATATCATTGCAAGCATAACGTTACCCCCAGTCACAGTCACAGCCCGTTACTGTTCCACATTCTGTTTTTCCTGCTCAGTTACATCGCCGAAATCTGTCTGCAAAAAATACTCGTTTTGGGGAATCAGCATCTGAAACTGCGTCACGGTATTAATGGAAATGGCGGCGTTTTCAATAGAACATTCCAGAAGGTGTCCGCCCATGGTATAGTCTTCCGACAAAAAGTGGAGATGGTACCCGGCAAGATTAATTCCGCTTAAATATTCGGGACACCAATATCCCACCAAGGTACCCGTAACGTCTTTGTATTCAAAAACAGTCTGTTCTTCCGTTACTTCGGACAAAAGGGGGTATGGTTCCGTCTGCGAGGGAACACTGCGCGCTTCTATGTACGAAAAGGTACCGTGAATTTCAATTGCGTAAATCTCGTTTTGACTTGGAAGCAGGCTGCCAATCGTCTCTTGGAGCTTGTTATAATCACTGACAGAGCTTACATCAGACTGAATATCGGTATTGAACTGCGTTATCATAGCAAAGGGGGTCGTCACCGACAGATCCGGTTGCACCACTTCGCCGCTGGATAATACCTGATAAACCGTACCGTCCAAAATAACCATTTCTCCGTCCAGCGCGTCAAAGGTGCCTATGCCGAAATCGCCGTGTTGGAGGAGCTCTTCAAGCGTTAATTCCCCGTCATATACGCCCTGCATCAGCGCGTCGAGCGTCGATACCTGATAGAGTATATCCTGCGCCCGTGTATTCCCCGTACAGCCTGTCAGTAAAGCGCACACGATAAAACACACCAGTAAAACTTTCACATATTTTTTCATCTGGTTTATCTCCTGTTTATCGATCGTATCATTTCGGTCATGGACGCGGGGCAAATCAGGACGATATTCAGCAGATCGTCAGAACGTCGGTACACCCCATAACCACAAAAATCCCTTTAGCTATATGCAGGATTGTTGCCGCGATACAGTCCTTTTTCTTCTGCTCAATCACTACTTTTGGACCATTGCCGCTGACCGCTGATCACGCTGGTTTGTATTCATACTGTCTCGGTAAACGAGAAAGCGGCAGACTAAAAATTCTGTTGCCATGTTGATTAGCATCGTGCCAAACAGGACAATATATTCATTCCAACCCATATTTGTCAGCGCCACGCCCCACCAGGTGGACAGCGGTGTAAAAATTGCATAATAGATGGCAATCTTCAGCATTGCCTTCGGCACATTCGTTGTAGATTTAAAAGTAAACTCACGGTTCAGCGTGAAATTCCAGAGCACTGAGAGCGTCAAAGCGATTAAGTAGCACGGCCAGTACGGCCAATGCAGCAATTCGTTCAGCATCGTAAATGTCAGCGCCTGGATAATCCCGGCAGAAGCTGAAAACAATACAAATTTAACTACCTGTATTAGATTCTCTTTCTTTGACACCTGCATATGTTTGCTCCATATTCCTGAACTGCGCATTTTGGACATTAGTCCAATTTTACACATGAAATAAGTCGATTTCAACAGAACAAAAATAATCGGTACACCCCGGGGCTCCTTCAAAAAAGTTATTTTCTGCTTAGCCTCCTCACCGATATGCGTTACATAAGACAACAGGTCTTTTGCAACGTTCAGGTGTTTTGCCAGGATCTCCTAATCTCCTCCAGCTTTGTTGAGCATATTAATGAAATCGGAGTTGTCGAGGATGTTTTCGATTTCGCGGAATGTTAAAAGGTCTTTTACGTTTTGGGTGATGGCGGTTGGAATACTGCCCCATTTGCGAAAACGTTTCCAGATCTCCACAGAATAAGCTGTGCTTTGTTCTTCCCTTAGCATCAGGTGGAAATCATCCTGATAAAACCAGGTGGTTTTCTTGGCTGCCCGTTTGCGGGTGACCCGGTTCCAGACCTGATCCTGAATCACCAGCATCCCTAATTTCTTTAGCTATTTGCCCAGTTCGCGGATATCACAACATATCACATAGAGACGGTAATATTGATAACGAAGGTTTAAA
The DNA here is from genome assembly GCF_001192795.1 of Flexilinea flocculi. Classification (GTDB taxonomy): domain Bacteria; phylum Chloroflexota; class Anaerolineae; order Anaerolineales; family Anaerolineaceae; genus Flexilinea; species Flexilinea flocculi. The sequence goes on from NZ_DF968181.1 coordinate 1,161,449, forward strand.
ATTGGGTGCCTCAAAAGGCATTTCCAATTAGCATCCAAATTTCGAATTGCTGTGTTTAAGGTTGCAGGGTTAAAACTTGAAAATAAAGCAGAAGATTTGATGTCATGGTCATTCGAAATATGAAAAGTATTCATTGTTGTTCTTATGGTTTTGCGCTCTTCGCAAAACCATAAGAGCAACAAATTCTCATGTTTGCTTTGTAAAGTCAATCCATATTTCGAATTCCAGATGAAAGAAATTACACATCAGATAATGAAAATTGAATTCAATTTTTGTAGTAATTGATGCTTATAATAGGATTAAATTCTATAAAAATTACCAAAATCTTATAGGTTTTTTCAGCGAATGGTATCCGACCTGCGGAAGGGGTAAGCATATCATACTCAGTCGACGAAATTGAAATTTAATGCTTTTCAGAAAAAAGAGGTGACAAGAGGATGGATTATAACAAGCTACTTGACCGTAGTGATAATTGGCTGAAATATGCGATCCATCATCACTTGCTTCATGAGCCAAAGGATACTCTTGGGGAAATCAGAAAAATGGCATTGGCTGATGATCGTATTCAACATTTCCTTACAAGTGCTGCGAATTTTCATGAGAGTCTGGTGACAAATCATAAAAATCCCGAATTATCGATCAACAAGCTGCTATTTCTGCTGGACCTTGGGCTGGATACGGAAGTACCGGAAATAAAAAAGGCCGTTGATGAAATTCTACAGCACCGGGACGAGCACGGCATCTATCAATCGCTGACCAATGTACCGAAGCATTTTGGCGGTGCGGGCGTGGATGTTTTCAGTTGGTGCCTGTGTGATGCTCCGCTGCTTTTACTAGCTTTGGTAAAAGCAGGTTTGGATTATCAAGAATATGTCAAGCCCGGTGTTGACCATCTGGTATCTTTGTGTCGTGAAAATGGATTCCCTTGTGCTGTCTCTCCAGAGCTTGGCAAATTTCGCGGCCCTGGAAGAAAGGACGATTGTTGCCCATACGCAACGCTGATAATGGCCGATTTATTATCCTATTTACCGGATTATAGGAATTCCCAGGTTGCAGTTTCCACCGTTAAAGTACTACTTAGCCTGTGGGAAAACAGCCTGAATCAACATCCGTATATGTTCTATATGGGGACGGACTTCCGTAAGTTGAAAGCGCCATCGTGCTGGTATGATATTGTCAGCGTAGCCGGAGTACTAAGCAAATATGAATTTTTGCGGGATGATCCGCGTTTCCTTGAAATGATTGCCCAAATAAAAGACAAACAAGATAAGAAAGGTTTTTTTACACCTGAATCGGCCTACCAGAAATTGAAAGATTGGGATTTTGGGCAAAAAAAAATGCCGTCTCCTTATTTGACCTACTTATGCTATCGAATATTTGAACGCCTGGAATACTGATAATATATCAAGGAACCTTACGTCGCAATTACATCAGCAATTCGAAATTTGGAGAAGTATATTTTATTTTGTCAGAAAAACCTGCAAGAGCAGAAAAAGGGGACACGATGGAAAACAAGGCGTTAGTCGTTATTGACATTCAGAATGATATTACAAAACACTATAAAGACATAATCGGTGCGATCAACACCGCCATTGATTGGGCGGTGGCAAACAATATCCATGTAGTTTACATCAAGCACAACAATCTTTCGGATGGCACCCGCACCTTCAAGCCGGATACCAAGGGCGCGGAGCTCGTACCCGAGATGAAGGTCGTATCGGACAACATCTTTTTGAAGACCAAGGGTAATGCCCTGACATGCGAGGCATTTGCCGAGTTCATTGAGAAGAACCGTATCAACGAGTTTTATATCACTGGCGCCGATGCCACCGCCTGCGTGAAATCTACCTGCTTCAACATGACAAAAGCAGGCTTCACCGTGCATGTCTTTTCCGACTGTGTCACCAGTTACGACCTGAAAAAAGTGGATGAAATGCTTGTCTATTATGCAGATAAGGGGTGTGAAGTTAAAACGTTTGCCGAAATTATTGGAAAGTAAGGAAAGCGAAAGAGAAAGCGGTTGTACATAGTCCTGTAGGGCGATCTATGGAGTGACCGATAAGGTGACAGATGCAGAAGAAAAATATTCGATGACAGCAATTATAAATATGAAAAAGAATTGTAGTTGTGTTGTTTTTGCGCTCCGCGCAAAAACAACACAACTACAAAGAATCTTCTCCATATAAAAAGCCTGAAGGACAAATGTGTTATTGTGCGAATTGGAAATAATAGGAATGGTTATTGATATATAAATGAGTGATTATCAGATTGCAAATTTATCCCCTATAACCCTTGCGGTCTAGAGGGAGAAAAAATATAATGTTTAGAAATCTGTCTGCGAATTTTCATGCAAAGCTAAGTTTCAATGCATATCGAGGCTGTGGCTTGATATCCAGGAACGATGAATTCTAAAAACAAGAGGACCACCTATGCTATATAAAGGAACGCTGATTGCTGTGACAGACATGGAGAGAAGCAAAAAGTTCTACCATGACGTGTTGAATATGAATGTCGTCAATGATTTCGGAGCCAATGTCGAACTGGAACATGGTTTGTATTTGCAGGAAAAAGAGACGTGGGTAAAATTCATCAACAACAAAGCGGTTCACTTTCAGCATAATGCCGGTGAGCTCTATTTTGAAGAGCAGGATATGGATTCATTCTTAAAAAAGCTGGAAGAAACAGCGGTTGCGTATGTCCATCAACCGCTCGAGCATCCCTGGGGGCAAAGAACAGTCCGTTTTTATGATCCGGATCAGCACATCATCGAAGTCGGCGAAGAGATCAGGGGCGTCGTAAAACGTTTTCTTAATCGTGGGATGTCTGTTGAACAAGTAGCTGCGTATATGGATGTGCCGGTTTGTTATGTGCAAGATTGTCTGCAGGGTTAAGTTCTTTTTCCCATTCGGACTGGTCTGTTCCTTCCCCCTTCCGACCATTCAGAATGCTGTCAGCCTCAATTTTTCGAACAATGATTCGCATACCAGTCTCTATCCGTACTTTTAAGATAATACGCAAAAAAAAATAATTTTTCGCCAAACTGTAGAAAGACAGTAATTCGAAATATGGAAAAGCCTTTTGAGAAAAAAGAGAAATCCTGTTGTTGTGGTGTTTTTGCGCGAAGCGTAAAACTATTAAAGAACTAAGAATTCTTTTCAAATTTCGAAGCGTTGACAGGAGTGAAATAGGATGAATCTTGACGGTCCGCCTACCTTCCAGGGAAGCATAAAGAAGATACAGATTATTTCCAACAATATCTGCTTTGCACCTCGTCCTGAGCCTGACGAAGAAGTTGAACAGCGTCTGACAATCAATGCTGATGGTGGCGTATGGTTCTCCGGCTATACCTTCGGCCAGGGTTTTCATAATTATCTGTGCGGACGCAGGAAGAACTTCACCATTGGAAAAGAAGCCGCTGTTCCTATCTTAGATGCAATCGGCACTTATTTCAGCGATGCGCCGGATATGGTATTTGTCACGGATAGCGGCCGCTGGGATGTGACCATCACCAACACTGCGGGTAAACCATATCAATTTGCAGGGTCGATTGGTTTCGATCTAAATGTTGACGGTGTTGACCTCTCCGATCTGATACGTGATACACTCAATATGCCGGACTTGTTCTTGTTTGATGGAAATTCCAAGCCGGACAGCGTCAATAAAATCTCAATAAACTACCATCGAGTCACGAAGATAAAGCCCAATGTTCCCCTAAGTGATTCGGTGGAATACTGCACTTGGGATTACTCAGAGCAGCTCATTCTCGACAGAGAATCTGAATCCCTGGAACACATTCAACAGTTCGGATCAGGTTGTATCGTTTCGAAAAAATATTATGTACAGGATGGCGTTGTAAATTTGCTGGATAACCTCGACGCCGACAGTTTATTTGCGCATATATCCGGAAATTCTCCGGACGATTTTACCGATCCGCTCGAAACAAAGAATTATGAAATCACGGTAGACTTCAAAAAACGATCGCAGCTTATGATCAAGGGTACTTTTGATAAGAATGGATTACCCGGGGATTTTCCAGAATTGGCAGAGAGCATTTTTGATTTTATGCAGTTCTATGGGATTGATGAGATGCTCAATCCCGCTGTTTACACGAAAGCAAGGCGCAAGATCAATGATTCCATCTTTTGCAGCGTGGAATTTTATGATTGCGGTAAAAGTTATTACTACGCAACTGATGACGATTCGCTTAAAAATGGAGATGATGTTTTGGTTCCCGTTGGAAAAGATGGGCATAGCGCCATTGCGAAGATTATTCGTATTGAGTATTTCCAGGCGGATAATGTCCCGTTCCCGATGGATAAGGTAAAGCGGATCATCCGGAAGTGCACCGATGATGATTTTAACATATCCATAGAAGCGAATATCCAAGAAAATAAAAGTATTGAGCTGGATAAAATCAATCCTATGATTAAAAAACGATTCGACATCAAAGATCCCATGGTTTCTTTTGAAGAATTCGAGCTATGTAATGAGGAATTCTCTCGTGTAAAGGTAAAAGTTTGGGCTGAGTTATCAGAAGGTTGTCTGATAATCTCAGGTCAGGACTTAGGTGAGGCCGCTGTGGTTATGTCCGGTGAGGAAGAATATGAGTATTTTTATAAATTTGACCAGGAAAACACAGAGCTCTTATTAGCTTTGTCAGCCCCCAAAAGGGAGAATATTAAAGAAATGCTGCTGCAGAAGTTTGGCGGAATGGATGGCTGCAGCTTATTGCGAGAGTTTTGCAATGTCAATAACATCACCTACAGCTTTTTTTCATGTTAGATATTGGGCTGAAAAAAAACGGTTTACGAAATAATCATCAACATTTCGATATTTCGAACAACAGATGAAAGAAATTTCACAACCGATAATAAAAATTGAATTCTATTTTCGTAGGAATTACTGTTTATAATAGGATTAAATTCAATAAAAATTACTTAAAATCTTATAGGTTTTTTCGGTGAATGGTATCCGCCCTCCGGAAGGGGTAAACATATAATACTCAGCCGACAAAATTGAAATTTAAAGTTTTTCAGAAACAGGAGGATGGATTATCACAAGCTCCTTGACGCTTGTGATAATTGGCTGAAATATGCGATCTATCTTCACTTGCTTCATGATCCAAAGGATTCTCTTGGGGAAATCAGAAAAATGGCATTGGCTGATGATTGTATTCAACACTTTCTTACATTTTCCATTTGCACTAAACAATACTCATCTGCATTTTTTGTCTGAACATTCCAGACCGTATATCCAGAAAAAATTCAATCTTTTTTCGAAAACATATTTTCTAACAGGAGGGCAGAATTTATGAACAAATATTAAGAGTCAGCAGTTGGAAACACCTATTGCCGAAAGGCAGTATTGCGCTGAAAAAGCGAAGATACGAAAAGAAGCATAAAAAAGATTTCCCGGAAGAGAACCAAAACAGGTTCCTGTTAGAATCTGCCAGGGCTGAATGGACACAATGGTTTGCAATCATTCCTTTTGGGCTTTTCGGTTTATTTGTTCCTGTTAAGTAGAGTATATGGTGATCTATGTATTGCTTGTCAATCTGCCTTGTATCATTGCTTAGCGATACACTATACGATGAGTTCTGAGATTGCTCAATAGAATGAAGCGTAAGGGCCAAGAGATTCATATTAAAAAAAAGAGGTAACTGAGAATGACACCAGTAATTAAAATCCTTGTAGTAAATGGCAGTCCCAAAGGCGAACACAGCTTAACCCTTCAGCATAGCCTATATATGTTAGGACAGGAAAAAAATGTTGAGTATAAAGTCTTAAAGGCAGGTGAAGCCTTGTCCAAAATCGAGTTTGAGGAATCCTGGCTGGAATCTGCAATGGGTGATATCGAGTGGTCTGATGCGATTATCTGGAATACACCTGTCTACACGATGCTGGTTCCCTGGCAGCTGATCCGTTTGTTCCAATTGATCAAAGCAGCTGGCAGGAATTCAATATTTGAAGGGAAATATGCAACCAGTATGATGACGTGCTTCCATTATTATGATCAATTGGCAGAGGATTGGCTTCGCGGTACGAGCGAAGACCTAGGCATGTATTATATCGAAGGGAGTACGGCTGATAATTTGGACATGCTCAATAAGACTCATCGATCCAGCATGCGGTTTTTTATGGACGACTTTGTCAGTTCTTGTCGAAACCGATATCCAGTGGAACGCAAGTTTATGCCTCTACCGGAAACGAAATCACCTATATTCTCGCCGGGCCAAATGACCGTGCCGCAAGCAGCAGATCCTGATTTGGAGGAACCAAAGCTGAGGACAGTACTGCTGACGGATGAGATTCATAAAGATGGGAACCTGTCCCGGATGCTCGACGTGTTCATGGATGCCTATCCCCATACTATTGAAGTTATCGATATCAATGACTTTCCTTATGAAGCAGGCTGTCACGGTTGCCTCAAGTGTGAGTTGGTGGGAGAATGCGACCGCAAGGATGGGTTCCAAGAATTCTACCTTAATCTCGTCAATACCTGTGATGTGCTGGTATTTGGCATGAACATTGAGGATCGTTACTTGAAGCCAATCTGGAAACTCTTTTTGGATCGTACCTTTTCAAATGGACACCGAACAAGTATGATGGGCAAACATACCGCTTATTTGGTGGCTGGACCGCTCAGATCTCTACCTAATGTCCGGCAATTTTTGGAAGGAAAGGATAATGTCGGGCGTGAGAATGCCATGTTCATTATCGGTGATGAGTATGAGGATTCACTTTATCTTGAAAACTTACTAAGAAATTCGGCAAAACGCCTTTCACAGGCAGCCTTGGCAAAATACCAAAAAAGCATAAATTTCCTTGGAGTGGGCGGAATAAAAATATTCCGTGACTTGATCTACAGCATGAGAGGTGTAGTTGGAGATGACCATCGTTTTTACAAAAAAAATGGACTTTATGACTTTCCGCAGAGAGATTTGAGAAAACAGCTTTTCAATCTTATCATGGGCATGGCCTTCAAGCTAAAAACGGTACGTATGCAGGCATTTGAACGCATGCCAGAAATGTACATCCAGCAGCATAAGCAAATTGTAAAATCCGGTAAGGAATAAAGCTTGTGACATATCGTTGAAATACAAAGAAGTATGGAGCGTGGATAAAAAAAGCATAAAATCCTTAAGCCTGAAATTGATATTTATCACTCTTTGTAACTCTTAAATTTCGAATTACTCCTTGATTGTTGACTTCAATAATTCTCTTGAGTATAATAACGGGGGATAAGGGAGTAGTTAACACAAAAATAATTGTGTAATAAAGTCAACATACTGATAATATATATCTGGCTTTATTTTAAATAATGAGACTTATCTGCAGTCCTTTTCTGCAGATAAGTCTTTTTAATGGAAATTATTTCGATAAGAAACCAGCGATTCAAAATTTCTCTTTATTCAAAAAGCACGTCCATATTTCGAATTGCTGATCAAAAACAAAGAGAATTGAAAATGAGTTTAATTGAGTTATTTATTCTTGCAATAGGTTTGTCGATGGATGCATTTGCAGTCGCTATTTGTAAGGGACTGGCTTTAAAGTCAATAACATTTAAAAAAGCAGGCACTGTAGGTTTATATTTTGGAGTCTTTCAAGCTGGAATGCCTTTAATAGGGTATGGTTTAGGTGCCCAATTTCAGGATAAGATAACAGCTTTTGATCATTGGATTGCTTTCTTTCTGCTTGGGTTAATTGGTTTTAATATGATTAAAGAATCACATAACAATGGATGTGAAGTTTCAACTTCACAGGAGTCATGTGAAAATGCAGATGCTTCATTAAATTTTCGAACGATGTCTGTTTTGGCAATAGCAACAAGCATCGATGCATTGGCTGTGGGTGTTTCTTTTGCATTTTTAAAAATTGATGTGTTACCTGCAGTTTTATTTATTAGGATCATAACCTTTACGTTATCAGTGATCGGTGTGATGATTGGCAATATTTTCGGATTAAGATACAAATCCAAGGCAGAATTAACAGGCGGAATCATACTCATGTCGATTGGATTGAAGATCCTATTGGATCATACAAATATTCTTCTTGTTCAGTAATTCGGAATTTTCACTTATCTTTCTGATTTTAAGATTAATAATGTAGTTGTTACCCAAAGCGCGACAACTACATTTGATTTTCTCCTGAGTTTCTCACTTTTTGAAACAAAGTCCCTTTTTACTCTCAAATTTGGAGGTTTCAGGGCACTAAATCGAGATACTCAGTGGTACACACATGGCAATTTGTCCTTGCGAGGAGGGTATAAACCCGACGAAGCAATCTCTTTTCGGGTGGCACATTTTACTCAATACAGCGTGGAGATTACCACGCCCCTGCGGGGCTCGCAATGACAAAAGTTGTTTGGCTCGCAATGACAGAGTCCACAACTTATGATTTCCAATTTTTTTATTACTGGTTATTTTTTCGAAACCTTTTTAAAAAAGCGGTTGAATAAGACAGGGTTTCTGTTGTACAAACATCCACACAATGACCGCAGCCGACACATCGCAGCGAAGTGACCGGTTCTCCCTTTAACGCTTGGATTTTTATATCAATGGCCATTGGACATGCGATATTGCATTGATTGCAACCAATGCATTTGGTTTGATTGGTAATGATTTTCTGCCCGGCGAATTTCCCGAAAATTCCCAAAAGCGTGCCGAGCGGACAATAATAGCAATATCCTCTGCCCGTAAAAACGATCCAGAAAAACATCATCATCAATAATTCGGCGCTCAGATATTTGTAATTCTCCAGCTTACCGATCAGAAGATAGTCTTTAAATACAGTTACACCCAACAATAAGAGAATCCAATAAGCTGTAAAAAATAATCCAAGGATTAACATAATCCACTTGAGGATCGTTAAAAACCTGACTGTTCTGGGCTGAACTTTTTTCTTTTTGCCGATCAAAGGAAAAGCGGGTGCAAAAACTTCAGAAGCAAAACCGTTGAAAAGGCATAGCGTTGAACATTGCCAGCGTCTGCCAAATAAAAACGTCCCGATCACCACAATTCCGCTTACCACCAGATAAAATACCAGCGCAGCACTGATCCCCGTCAGTCCCCATAGCGGAAATCTGCTGGCATAAAACGATGAATTCTCAAATAATAACTGTAATGGTGCCGTAGTCCAGGGCAAAGGCATCGCAAAAAAATACAGCTCATTATTACTTAGGATCAACGGAGTGACGATATGAACAACCAGGGCTGCGATGATAAATCCGATCAAATTCCGTTTTACCATGCGCGTCCGTTTTGTTCGTTTAACGATTCGGATGGTCAGAATACTGGCTGTAATGATCAAAATCGTTTTAATCCAGTTTTCATAAAAGTGCCAGGCCGATGTAATAAATTTCGCAACAGGTTCCGGTGCGGTCTTTACATAACTATAATTTAATCCTGCAAGAATAATACATAAAATAATATACAGCCAAAGAATTATTTTAAGAAATAATACGTCTTTATTTTTTTTATTGGACATTCGATAACTCCCTGGTAAGTAAGGTTGAGATAACTATCATACGAACATCATAACGTTTTTTGAATCATATCAGTAAATTGGAATTTGCAAAGACTTTTTGAAAAAAGATCGGAATTTGTTGTTGTTTTATTTTGGAGCTTCGCTCCAAAGTAAAACAACAACAAACAATCCTCTCAAAATTGAAAAATACAGGGAAACAACCGCTGGGATAAACAGATCCTATTATCAAAAAAAAAGAGCATTCTAAGACAAGCAGTAATTTGAAATATCAACTAACATTTCGAATAAAGAAAGAGAGTGTGTTGTTCTTATGGTTTTGCGTTTCACGCAAAACCATAAGAACAACACAGAATTCTTTTCATATTTCGAATTACTGGATGACAAGTGGATAAGCCACGATGTGTTATTCTTTTGAACGGGAGGTGCAATATGTATGCTTGGAGAGCAATCCAAAATGTTTTGGACTATATTGAAGGAAATTTGTCAGAGGATTTAAAAACTGAGAAGCTTGCCCATGCAGCTGCATTATCTCCATACTATTTTCAACGATTGTTTGGGCGACTGGTAAAAAAACCGGTTAATGAATATGTGAAGCTGCGCAGGTTGGAAAAAGCTGCGGAAGAACTGAAGAATGAAGCGAGACGAATCCTTGATATTGCTATGGATTGCGGTTTTTCGGATCATGCCAATTTCACGCGTGCGTTCAAGGATGCATATGGCATTACGCCAGAAGAATACCGAGCTCACCCTGTTGTGCTCAATCATTTCATAAAACCCGATTTGCTGCTCAAGTATGCCATTGTCGATGAAGATGTTCCTTTCATCACAGATGACATGGTGGTTGAAGTGACTCGGCGAAAGCTGAATGAACCATGCACATTTATCGGAATAAAAGGCGAAGTCCCTGTAACAGAATTGGCAGGCGGCAAGACTACCGGCGTCTCTACAGCTGGAATGATTTGGGATGAATTTCACCGGCAGAAACCAAATATTCCGCAATTATTTCCAGGCGGAAAAGAACTGGGTGTTTTCTACCATGGAGATGCCCGCGAAGGCTGCTGTACCTATATGGTTGGAGCTGAAGCCAGTGAAGCTGAGGCGGCAGAGGATTATGTTACTTTTACGCTTCCAGACGGCGATTATGTCGTATGTAGCTTTGAAGCGGATAATTTTACTGAACTTATCGGATCGGCGATTTTCAAGGCTTCCTCGTTCATGCAAAACTGGATAAAACAGCACAATTTACGTTGTGGAAAATTCTCTGCTGAGATCTATTATGATCATAATCCGGAAACAAGCTATATGGAGTTATGGCTGCCATTGAGCCCGTCGTCGCAGAATTTGCCAGAAACAAAAGCGAAATGGAACAAAGCCAATGGTTTGCAGAAGCCATCGATGGCACAATTATGCGATTATGTGAATAATCCATTGTTGGAAGACTTGTGCAGCCACATGGAGGCGGAATATCAAAGTAAACCGATGTTGGAGTACAGCCGATGTTCCATGCAGTTTGGATGGAATGTCAAATATAAAAAAGCTGGACGTACGCTATGTACGCTGTATCCGATGGAGGGATATTATATCGCACTCGTTGTGATTGGTGATCGTGAGAGGTTCGAAACCGAATCGATGCTTCCTTTTTTCACGACCTACACACAGCAGCTTTGGCTTGAAACGAAAACCGGTATGGGTCAAAAGTGGCTCATGATTCATGTAACAGATCATATGATATTGGAAGATGTCAAGCAATTAATCGCAATCCGACGAAATAAAAAGAAGAAATAATCTGAAAGGAGCTGTTCCATGCCAATCCTTGATTATAAGCAAAAGGGACAGATATTAACTATTACAACAATGACGATGATCGTCCTGCTGCTGAAAAGCTTACTCATATTATTATACTGATTATATCGTCGTAAACGGAAGGAAAATTAGTACACAATATCCTGTCAGTGATTCTATTTATGACAAAAAAATTTTTTTCTTTTTACGCTTTGCACAAAAACACCACAACAAACTTTCTCTGTTTATTTGAAATAAAGTCCATACTTCATTCGCTGTCTATTAATTGATTCGATATAATGGTTTAGAATTCGAATTATCATCAGCAATTCGTTATATGGGAAGGATTCTTTGTTGTTGTGCTGTTTTTGCGTTTTGCGCAAAAACAGCACAACAACAAAATTTTCCCTCTTCATTTGTATAGCAAGCCGATATTTCGAATCGCTGCATATGAATATACCATATTCAAATGAAGGGGAACCTTATGGAGAAATGGGTAAATCTATTTAGAAATCAAAAAAAAACATATTCACAGCTTGCATCTGACAATTGCTCAGTCATCAGAGCGTACAACGAAAAAATGTTATCTTTATTGAGTTTGATGGGCGGATTACTGATGCTCTTGCCGTTGTTGGCAACCCCTTTTAGTAAAACAAAATCTACAGCAATTATCCCATATTTGCTTTCCGATACATTTTTTTTTTGCGCTGTTCTTTTTATTTCGACATTCAATGATGAAAAAGTACACACTGATCGGATTTTATGCTGCTTTTTCCGTATTCTTTCTCTTGGCGATATTTCTCAGTGTAATTCACACACCTGATATGAGGGCGACAATTTTACTGGGAGTGTTCTGCATCATGCCATTCGGTTTCATCGACTATCCCCATCGTATGAATCGATTTGTGGCATTCTGGTTTGTGGTGCATACAATTTTAGCTTTTTACTTTAAACCAAAATATGCGCTTGATGATACGATCAACTGTTTGTGCTTTGCCATTCTTGGTTGTTTTCTCGGCAATATCATGGTTTGGGTTCGTTTAGAAAGTTATGAAGCGCGTCGTCTGTTGACCATTGAAAAAGAGACTGATGTACTGACAGGTCTGTCCAATCGGCGCAAGCTGTTTGAAATCCTCGCGAACTTGGAAACGGCGAATATCGAAAAGCCTTCCGGAATCATGATGATTGATATCGATCACTTCAAAGAGTTTAATGACAACTATGGTCATACTGCCGGTGACCGATATTTGAATTCTTTTGGCAAGGTGCTGAATGCGTATACACAGAATTTCCGCCTGCACTTCTATCGTTATGGCGGTGAAGAGTTTGTGGCATTGGCTTATGGATTCGACGAAAACAAATTACTTTCAATCGCCGAAAATCTGCGGATTGCGATACAAAACATGGAGATGGATGGCTATCGTAAAACCGTCAGTATTGGAGTTGCCTACTGCGGCAATCAACCAGTCCAAAATTATGAAAAAATCATCGATCAGGCGGATAATGCTGTCTATGCAGCCAAACATTCAGGACGGAATACAGTGTGTTTGGCGTTTACGAATTGAAAAGACAGGCAGATTTACGAATGGAATTCAATGAGAAGCTTCAACTTTTACGAAAACAAAAAGGGCTCACTCAGGAAGAATTAGCTGAGCAGTTATTCGTTTCTCGAACTGCTGTTTCTAAATGGGAATCCAATCGCGGTCTTCCCAATATTGATTCTTTGAAAGCCATTTCAAAATTATTCAGCATTACGATTGATGAATTGCTTTCCGGCGATGAGATTCTTCTGGCTGCTGAACAGGAAAAAAACGAAAATGCAAGGAGTCTTCGAACAATTCTGTATGGATTGTTCGATGTGATGAATCTTGTATTCTTTTTTATTCCGTTATTTGGCGAACAGAATGGGGATTTTATCGAATCAGTTTCTTTGTTTGCGATGAAGTCGTTGGAAAGCTATATGCTGGTTGCCTATGTCGTTATTTTTGGAATAACATCGGTTTTCGGAATCGTTGAAATTCTTTTACAGGATTGCCAGAATTATTTTTGGAAAAAGAATCACCCTTTTTTTTCCATGGCATTGACCATTGCCGCCACCTTATTGTTCATTTTAAGCCAGGAGCCTTATATCGCATTTTTCCAGTTTTGGCTCCTAATCATAAAGGGCTTTTTATACATGAAACAGCCTTAGCGCAATCAATATTTCATATCACTGAAACAAATCTTATGAGGTTTACAGATACTCGAAAACCTAAAAACGATTTCTCTTGAAAAACATTTTTAATCCACATATAATGCGATCATTCATAGATAGCGGCAATTCGAAGTATGGATGAAACCTTCGAATAACAAAGAGGAAATTTGTTGTTCTTATGGTTTTGCGTGCCGCGCAAAACCATAAGAACAACGGTTAATTCTTTTCATATTTTGAATTACAGCATGGATAACAGAATCATTGAAGGAGGGTCAAAGATAATGAATGATGCTGCATTGATTCGTGAAATTGAAATGAAATATCCGAACACCGCAGGGCTGGTAGTTTTGAAAAACGGAAGGCTTATTTATGAGCGGTATTTTGATGGACATAACGAGACTGATACGATTCATATTTTTTCGGTAACTAAAAGTATTTCATCTCTTCTCGTTGGAATGGCCCTTGATCAGGGTTTTATTCAAAATGTTGATCAGAAAGTTCTGGATTTTTTTCCGGATTATGTTCTGAAAAGAGGGGAGAATTCCATTCAGGAAATCACCCTGAAACACCTGTTGACGATGACTGCCCCGTATAAATATAAATCAGAACCTTTCACAAAAGTATTTCGCAGTGATGATTGGACAAAAGCAGGATTGGATTTGCTGGGTGGAAAAGGTACCATTGGCAGTTTCAGGTATTCAACCGTTGGCTCTCAGATTATCTCTGGTATACTCCAAAATGCAATCGGAAAGTCAATGCTCGAATTTGCCGGAGAAAATTTATTCAAACCGCTCGAAATTAAACCACCTCAGCCAACAACTTTAGTTGATAAAGAAACACATATCGCTTTCATTAAAAACAAAAATGCTCAAGGCTGGGTTGTCGATCCGCAGGGGCTGCCAGTCGCCGGCTGGGGATTGACATTGTGCCCGAGGGACATGGCGAAAATTGGACAACTCTGCCTAAATCAGGGCGTCTGGAATGGCAAACAACTTGTATCTGCTTCCTGGATACAGGAGAGCACTACTGAGCATAGCCGATGGAATGAATACAGTTACGGTTATCTTTGGTGGATTCTTCGTCAAAATGACAGCGGAACTTTTGCTGCTCTTGGTGACAGCGGGAATACGATCTATGTGAACCGTAAAGAGCAAATCGTGGTTGCTATTGCTTGTCATTTTAAACCCCGAGCGAAAACTCGGATTGATTTTATCAGTCAATACATTTTGCCTGAAATCGGTTAATGAACGTATCCATCAACAATTTGAAACAGTGTCATATCTTTCAAATTGCTGATGGATGTTGAGTCACCAATAAAAAAAGGAGTGAAAATCTAAATCTTGAACTTCAAAAATCAGGAAAAAGCAGTCGATTTTCTAAGAATATTCACTGACAAATATCAGTTTATTGTCCGATTTTTTTGTATTGATCGATAAAGAAGTCCTTGAATTGAGCCAAAAAAAATATGTATGGGTAACAACGAGATGATTGAACAATTTATAAAAAATTTCAACAATTTATGTAGAAAAGTCCAAGATACTTATTAATGAGAGTAACCCTGATATCAATTCAAAATACTCTTCATATTTAAATATGACCGATTTTTTTTTATAAATTTTATTCGTTTTTTGAAAAACAATTAGAATTTAGATCTTGATGATAATTGTCTGCCTAAGCTTAAGGAGAGAAGTATCAATGGAAGATAAACCGTCTCTGGTAGAAATAAAAACTCCAACCACAAGGATTGCATGGGTTGATACAGCAAGAGTATTTGCAATATTTTGTGTTGTGCTCTGTCATGCTGTGGAGACTGTTTATCAGTTCGATATTGATTTTATTTCTCGCTTGACAATGAAATCTCGAGTATTTATGTTTGTATGTTTTACAATAAGTCGATTGGGTGTCCCCTTTTTCTTGTTTATTACAGGATTTTTACTCCTTGATCGGATATATACACCAGAACAAAGCATGATATTCTGGAAAAAGAATTGGATCCGACTTTTAATTACTGTAGAAATTTGGACTGTCTTGTATGCATTATTTCTTTGGATTTTCCAGGAACAACCATTCAATTGGATTAATGTTGTCAAACAATTGACCTTTATAAAAAGCGTCCCTTTGAGCCACATGTGGTATATTCCGATGATCATTGGTATGTATATATTTATCCCATTGGTGGCTAACATGCTTCATTTGACAGATGCCCGTGTGCTTATTTTCCCACTGGTTATTGTTTTTATATTGTCTTTTTTATACCCTTCAATCAATGTATACAACAAAATTATGGGGCATGAATCGATTAAGACTGTGTTATCAATTGAATTTAGTGGTGGAATTTATGGATTCTATTTGATAAGCGGTGATTATGCAACCCTTTTTCTGTAAATTAGAGTCTGAAATATCCATAGATCTTTAAGAATTCATAAACTTGCCAGTACAAAAATGTTTTCCGATCTGCCATTCTTCGCAGGTCTCCATCAGTAATGCCGAGACCAACCTGAGACAAGAAGCTTGATTTGGAAACACACCAACCACTCTTGTCCGTCTGCGAATCTCTTTATTAATCCTCTCCAGACTATTGGTTGTTCGTATCGTTCTTCGATGTTCCAATGGAAAATCAAAAACCAAAAAACCCTCAAAAAGGTTATTTTCGAGCCAAGATGAAAGCCGCGGAGCAGAAATAGCATACTTCTGGATGGCGCTCTGCAAGAGCTCTTCTGCTGTCTTTCGATCAGGAGCATTAAATATGGCTCTGATGTCTGCTGCCACTTCCAATCTCATCGATTGTCTGGGCAGATAAGCTCCGGCATTCTGTTGCAGATGGAACTGACACCGTTGCCAGGGAATACCGCCAAAAACTGCTCTTCTGGCTGCCCCTAGACCTTCATGGTCATCACTGATAATCAGCTTTATTCCGTGTAACCCTCGCTCTTTTAGACTCTTTAAAAATGCTTTCCAATGTGTTTCATGCTCACTAAGCGAAACTGAAACCCCAAGTATTTGCCGTTCGCCTTCTGGCGTAATGCCAGAGGCCACCAAAACCGCTGCATCTCTTACTTGTCCTGCTTCACGAATCTTCTCATATCGGGCATCCACAAAGAGATAGCTGATCTCTCCTAATGGCCTTTCACGCCATTCTTGCAGTACTTCGTCCAATTGCGCTGTTGCCCGGCTGACTTGTGTGGCTGAGACCTCAATCCCACAAAGCTGTTCCGTAATGGTTTTTACCTTCCGAGTCGATACTCCCTGTACATACATTTCAGCCAGTGTGATCGTAAGGGCTCTTTCACTTCGCAGTCCCTTTTCCAGAGCACTGGGATAAAAACCACCCTCTCTAACCTGTGGAACTGCAAAGGTAATGTTTCCTATCCTGGTCTGTATCGTCTTCGGTTTGAAACCATTTGCATGTCCCTTGCGATCCTTTGTGCGTTCGTACTGTTCAGCTTGTAAGTACCTTGATCTTTCTACTTGCATGGCGTTATTTATCAGCACTCGCATCATTTCTGGAATTGCTTCCAATCCTTTTTCCGCTATTTCCTCTGCAAAGGTATAATTATTTGGGTGAGTCATTTCTAGTCTCCTTTTATGGTTTGGTTACTATAAGGATACTTCTGACTCACCTCTTTTGTTAAGGTTCTTTATTTTACAGAAAATATGTTACACCAACTAAGCGGTTATTTGGTAAGAAAGAACCGATTGAAAAGACTTAGTACTATGCTTTGTTTGGTTCTTGCTATAGTATCGATCGGAATTACAGTCGTAATCCAGCTTTATTCCTATCGATATGGAATAGCCTATAATGTCTGGTATGATTTTGCATTCTTAATGATTGCTGCGTTGCTGTTATTTGAGATGTTTTCAAGATTTAGAACAATTCCAGTTAAGAATATTTTCTATCTTCTGTCAAAATATGCATTTGCAGTGTATTTGATCCACAATCCAATTATTATCCTCTTTGCTCCAATGATTGAAAAGATTAAACCGCTTCCTTTTCAGTTAATTATTTTGACCGTTTTGGTTTTCACAGTCAGTTGGATGATATCATTTCTGCTGGATAAAATTCCAAAAATTGGCAAGTGGTTATTGTATATTCGGTGAAATTTGATGTGTCTTAGGAGCACTTTTATTCAGCGATGAGTAATCGCTAAATGATCTGGTTTGCTTTATTGCAGGACGTCTCATTTGGGGAGTTTTCTAAATTATTCACTGTTTAAGAGGATATTGATTAAAAATCTGTGAAATCCGACAGCAAGTCGATGGATGTCCTTTCTCAACACTGTTTGAAAACTGATCAATGAAGTTACATTGAGAAGAAATATTGAATATACCTGTCTAAGTGACTTCCATTGCAGGTAGAACGTCGGATTGAGATAACATATAAAGAAATGCGAAAAATCCGGATATGCTTAGCAAATTAAATAAGAATATCATTCATATTCTAAATCGCTGATAAAAAATCAGATGATTAAATTTTGTTGGAGTAATAATCATGGAGATAAGAAAACTTTTGAATTCAGAAAAGAGAGGTGCGCTGGATCTTGTCTGGCATGTATTCTTAAAGTTTGAAGCGCCGGATTATTGTGATCAAGGTGTTGTAACTTTTCGCGATTTTCTTGAAAATGAAGAAGCCATTAACGGATTATCATTCTTCGGCACTTTTGAAAATGGGGTTCTGATCGGTGTGATTGCGACGAGAAATGAAGGCAGCCATATTGCATTATTTTTTGTGTCTGAAAAGTATCAACATCAGGGAATTGGCAAGAAATTATTTAAAGAAGCCACAAAAAACACATTATCGGAACATATCACTGTCAATTCATCACCTTATGCCGTGCAAATTTATCATCACCTTGGATTCACGGCCACGGATACCGAACAGATCCGAGATGGAATTCGATTTATACCAATGATGTTTACTCGACGTGTAATTCTTGATATCGGAAAAACCAACAAATGATTCTCGCACAATATTGAATTACTGCAAAGAAACTGAGAATTGGCGTTATAAATTCGATGAACTGTATGACTAGAATCGTCCAGGGTTCAGTATAAGTTGAATAATAATTCTACAGATTGAGACATTTTTCAATGAAAGCAGGTGAAATATTGGCTTTTATCGATTTATCCGACTCTGCTGGAACAAGAAAAATCATGATATTTACTGAAGGAACTATTCTGAAACCGAAATCATGGTTTCTTCAGTACCACTTCCGATCTTATCTGCCCATCGGGGATGCTGTCAAAAAAATTCTGAATTGGCAGCAGCAGGGGATGGATATTGTTTATTGCACGTCACGCAGAGGTCAACAAGCACGAGTGATTGCAGATCTGCTTTTTATATACAGATTCCCTGGTTCAAGGCTTTATTTTCGGGAACACACACAAAAGTATCATCATCTGGTCGAAAATATTCATCCGGAAATTTTAATTGAAGATGATTGTAAGAGTATTGGCGGTAATTGGCAGATGTGCATCACCAATGTCGATCCACTCCTTAAAAAAGAAATCCATTCGATTGTTGTTGAGGAATTCAAAGGTATTGATCAATTACCTGCTTCTGTGGAAGAACTTGCAGCGTTTTAATAAGTAAAATCCTTTTTCTCACAACAATAAAATTCACAGTTTCTGACTGAAATACAGAGCAGTCTGCATCAGCGATTCGAAATATGAGAAGGATTTATTTTTGTTGTGATGTTGTTACACGAAGCGCAAAAAAATTATGTGATGAATGATTCATATAGCGATCTGTCATTGCGAGGAGGACGATAGCATGACGTGGCTATCTGTTCCCACTTTTGACAGGAGATTGCTTCGCCCCTCGAGGTTGTAACACTGGCAGGTTTCATCCATTTCATTTGACTTGTTATCAAATAATTTCATATAGATCATCATTCATTAAGGTAAAAGTCTTTAAACATTTTTGATTTTTTACTGTTTGTTTCTCCTAATTCTCATATTTAGAATTGCTGAGAAATGAAAAATCCTGTTGACATTCCTTAGGAAAAGACATAAAATATAAACATATGAATAATTGTTCATATGTTCAAATATTAATGAGGTGATTGAATGGTTCCAAAAATTCAACCGGTTGAAAGATGTGATTGTGAAGTCATCCACGAGGATACGGTGAAACGTGTACAGGAAAAAATGCCTCTTGAGGAGAATCTTTATGATCTTGCAGAATTATTTAAAGTTTTTGGCGACACCACGCGAATTAAAATTTTATGGGCACTGGATGAAGCAGAGATGTGTGTATGTGATATTGCAGTGCTATTGAAAATGACTCAATCCGCGATTTCTCACCAATTAAGATTGCTGAAGCAGGCTGACCTGGTGAAAAGCCGCCGGGAAGGAAAGATTGTTTATTACTCTCTGGAAGATGAGCATGTGAGACAGATTTTCGATCAGGGTTTGATTCATATTTCAGAAGAAAAGGAGTAAAAAACACGATGGTCCGCAAACAAGTAATTTTGGAAAATTTGAACTGTGCAAATTGTGCTTCGAAAATTGAAGATGAGGTCAATCAGATTGATGGGCTAAACGCGTCGATGAATTTTATCAGTAAAATTTTAACGCTTGAAGCTGAACCCGAATATGATTTTTCAAATGCAATGAATCAAGTTCAAACTATTGCTCGCAAACATGAACCGGATGTAGTCGTTGCAGAAAAACTGGATCCCCCATCGGCTTGGGAGAACGCAACCAACACGGGTAGTTTCCCTTATGAAAATACTATGTTACTTGGTGAACATCGTGACGATACCACTATTCCAGAGATTCGCAGCGGATCTGATCCTTTCGAAACAACGCATGCCGTTAATCAGGACGCCGGAAAAGCTGCAGCTAACACGAAAAAGAAAATAGGTGAAATTCTTTTTGAAAATACACTCAGAAAACAGATCATCAAACTGATCATTGGAAGCGTTTTGTTCGCAGCCGGTATGATCCTTCAACTGGGGGATTGGCAGGAATTGATTCTGTTTCTGATCAGTTATCTGATTGCAGGCGGAACAGTCATCCTGAAAGCAATCAAGGGCATTCTTCGGGGACAGGCTTTCAATGAGAATTTTTTGATGAGTGTAGCGACAATTGGCGCGTTTTTGATCGGTGAATATCCTGAAGGCGTAGCCGTGATGCTGTTTTATCTGATTGGAGAAATATTCGAGAACCAGGCAATCGGTCAATCCCGAAAATCAATCAGTTCTCTGATGGATATTCGTCCGGATTATGCCAATCGATTAACCGGTGAAGAAATTCGACGATTATCACCAGAAGAAATTAAGATTGGCGATGTGATTCTGGTGAATCCAGGAGAGCGAATACCGCTCGACGGTAAGGTCATCAGCGGGATTTCTCAGGTGGATACAGCTGCATTAACCGGAGAATCAATTCCTCGAGAATTAAAACCCGGAAGCGAGGCTTTCAGCGGCTTTGTAAATAAAAACGGCGTGTTGACGATCGAAGTAACGAAAACCTTCGGTGAATCGACCGTCTCAAAAATCTTGGATTTAGTGCAAAATGCAGGCAGCCGAAAAGCGCCGACAGAACAATTCATTACGAAATTTGCCAATTATTACACACCGGCTGTCGTATATAGCGCATTCGCATTAGCAATCATTCCTCCTTTACTGATTTCTGGAGCTTCTTTTGCAGATTGGATTTATCGGGCTTTGGTTTTTTTGGTCATTTCTTGTCCGTGTGCCTTTGTAATTTCCATCCCGTTAGGCTTTTTCGGCGGCATAGGCGGAGCATCCAAAAGAGGCATTCTTGTCAAAGGCGGCAATTTCCTGGAAGCGCTCAATCATGTAGAAACGGTTATATTTGACAAGACAGGAACCTTAACCAAAGGCGTTTTTGAGGTTGTCCGTGTCAATCCGCAGCCAGGTTTTTCAATGGATGATTTGATTACCTATGCCGCTTATGCCGAAAGTCATTCCAGCCATCCTATCGCTTTATCCATTCTGAAGGCATATCAGAAAGGAGTTGATTTCAGGAAAATTCAATCTTATGATGAAATTGCCGGACATGGCTTGAAGGTAACCGCTTTTGGAAAACAAATCATTGCTGGAAATGATAAATTTCTAATCGAAGAACGTATTCCATTTCAGAACCAGGAATCTTCTGGCACAACCGTTCATATCGCGGTCAATCAGCAGTATGCAGGAAATCTGATCATTTCCGACCAGGTCAAAGAGGACGCAGCCGCAGCTATCAAAGATTTGAAAGCGCTTGGTGTTCGAAAAACCGTCCTGTTGACTGGTGATAAGAAATCCATGGCTGAAGAAGTTAGCGCCAAATTGGGCCTGGATGCAGTTTTTTCAGAATTACTGCCGGCAGAAAAGGTGGAAAAGCTGGAAATGCTGGATGCAGAAAAGACCAGAAAGGGCAAGATTGTTTTCGTGGGTGATGGTATTAACGATGCTCCGGTATTAGCCCGAGCGGATATCGGAATGGCGATGGGCGGGTTGGGGTCCGATGCAGCTATTGAAGCCGCTGATATCGTTCTGATGACCGATGAACCCTCGAAAATTGTGACGGCTATAAAAATTGCTAAAAAAACAAGAAAGATCGTTGTTCAAAATTTAGTATTTGCCTTTGGCGTGAAAATCATTTTCCTGGGGCTTGGTGCATTTGGCGCAGCGACTATGTGGGAGGCTGTTTTTGGCGATACGGGTGTTGCGGTAATTGCGATTCTCAATTCGATGAGAATGATGAACACAAAGCGATTGTAAGCAAAACAGCGCTTTGATATTTGCGGAAATACTTATTGTTGTGTTGTTTTTGCGCTTTGCACTGAGAATTTATATAGTACATAATATATGGATTGATCTGTCATTGTGAAGAGGGCGTTAGTCCGACGAAGCATTCTTTTTCTGCATGATTGAGGATTTTTGACTCATGTGGCAGGAGATTGCTTCGCCACTATATGGTACTAACAATGACAGGTTTTATCATTAATTAAGGTAAAAGTATTCAAAATTATTCGATAATTTTCACTCGCTTCTCCAAATTACCATATTTCGAATTACTGAAAAAAAGGTATAAAAATAAAGTAAAATTGAATTGAATACTACATTTGTATCCAAATAGCTACACAATCAGTTCATTTACGATTCATATTCTCTCAATTGATTCGAGGTTTTTCAGATTTCGAAGGGCAGGTGAAGATATATCACTTTGAAACCTGGTAACTTCTTCAAAAGACATTATTCAGGGTTAGGTTGTTTTTATGTTCTATGTAAAAACGACAAAACTACGATTCACTTTTTCTGTATTTTGATTTACTGTAAAGCAATTCAGCCATTTTCAAAGTATTCATCAATAAAAGATTTTCAAACCAGACAGAAGATTCTGCAAAGAACGAGACAGGCTATGCTGAAAAAAAGCCAAATCGAAGAAGCTATTCGAAATAATGAGAATCGACCGATACCGAACGGGTGGATCAACAAGAATGAATCCGCGGTAAAAATTTTATTTACTCTGATCGTCATACTTTTGTGCAGTTTCTATCTGCTTTTCGAATGGAATCGATACCAGAAAATTGTCTCAACGGAAGCTATCATTTTGGCAGAGTCTGTTGAATCCTTATTAGATCCAGTACATATTACTGCTTTGTCCGGAAAAAAACAGGATTTGGAATATTCCGAATATAACAAACTAAAAACCAGCCTGAAGGACCTGGTGGCGATTGCCAATCCGATTCGTTTTGTTTATCTGATGGAGGAACGCGAAGGAAATCTGATTATTCTGATTGATTCCGAATCTCCTGATTCCCCAAATTATTCTCCACCTGGACAGGTTTTCGAAGAAGCCACTGAAATTGATTTCAAACCATTCCGCACCGGCAAAACTGTCTTAACGAAACCGACAACCGATCGTTGGGGAAACTGGATCAGCGCATTAGTCCCGATCAAGGATCCTCAAAACCAAAATATTATCGCAGTTCTGGGCATTGATTATTCAGCTTCTGACTGGTATGCGAAAATCAGGAAGTACATGATCCCTGATTTTGTGGTCGTTGTCTGTATTTTGATCCTTTCTTTTGCACTGCTACACGGATGGAAACAGCGTAGACAGCTCAAAACGCTCAGCAAAAAACTGGCTTATGATGAAGCCATGTTTCATAGCATTTTCGATCAGGCTCCGATTGGAATCGCAATCCTTTCGGATAAGAGTCATGCAATACAAACCGAATTCGGCGATATAAATATCAATCCGATATATGAAAAAATACTGGGACGTACCAGTTTGGAATTGCAGTCTCTTTCATGGCCGGAAATAACTTATCCGGATGATCTGCAAACCGATATGGAAAAATTTGACCGTTTTAAAAAGGGAGAAATCGACAGTTATTCCATGGAGAAGCGTTTCATTCGGGGCGATGGATCCATCGTGTGGGTTAATATGACGATTTCACCCTTTCTGGGGCTGCATACCAGGGATGCGATGCATTTTTGTTTGATTGAGGATATTTCCATTCGAAAGCAAATTGAGACAGAGCTGCGTGAAAATGAGCGGAGTAAAACAATATTGCTTTCTCATCTTCCTGGAATGGCATACCGATGCCGATTCGATCATGAATGGACGATGTTGTTTGTTTCTGCCGGATGCCTGAAATTGACCGGTTATCAACCGACGAGCCTTATAAACAATCAGGACATCTCTTTTTATGAACTCATCGTTCCCGAGTATCGTGAATTATTAAGGATCGAAACAGAACGCGTTTTAGCTCAGAAATCGTCCTTCAAATTTGAATATGAAATCATGACAGCTAGCGGAGAAAGAAAATGGGTTATTGAATTGGGAGAGGGTATTTATTCTCAATCTGGAGATGTAGAAGCGTTGGAAGGAATCATCATTGATATTTCCGATCGTAAACAATTGGAACAAACACTACTGTATCGTAATGAGCATGATCGGTGGACTGGTTTATATAATCGGAATAAATTAGAAAACAAATTGATCAATGATTTTCACGAAGCAAAGGTTGGAAATAGCGCTTTAATCGGAATTTGTCTGTCAGATATTGAATTAATTACGGCAATTTACGGTTTTCATTACACGCAGAACCTGATTAAAAAAATTGCTGTTACACTAAGCCGTTTTTGCAGCGATACTTGTTCTTTATATAACACGTTTTGGGACCGTTTCACCTATTATCTGGAAGATTCCCAAGATACTGATGCCCTGAATGTATTTTGTAAGAAAATTTCCACAGAATTGGAATCTTTGTTGAAACCCGAACGAATCAGAGGCGGGATTGGAATTCTTGTAATAGATCAAGATGAAAAAAAAGATCCGGATTTGCTCTTGAAAAAACTCTTGATTGCTTCAGAAACAGCAAGGGACAAGGAGAAGAAAAATTTCAGTGTCCGTTTTTATGATGAGAATATTGAAAAGAATATCCTTCGAAAAGAAGATATCAAACGGGAGCTTGTCCTGCTCTCGGGCGACAAACAGGATGACTCCCTGTTTCTGCAATTTCAGCCGATTCTTAACCTTTATGATAATCGGATCGGTGGATTCGAGGCTTTATCAAGGATAAAAAGCAAAAAATTGGGATTGATTTCTCCTATGGAATTTGTCCCGATTGCCGAGGAGACAAAATTTATTATTCCGATTGGCTGGAAGATTTTCCGCCAATCTTTCCAATTCCTCAATCAACTGATTGAAGCAGGATTTTCTGATATCGTTGTCAGTGTCAACGTCTCTGTGATCCAGCTACTGAGCGACAATTTTGTCGTTGACCTTCTGAAAATTATGCAGGAAATGGGAATCAATCCGAAGAACACTGGAATTGAAATAACTGAATCGGTTTTTGCCTCTGACTACACTGAAATAAATCAAATTTTTCAGATATTGCGTGACATTGGCATTCATATAGCGATTGATGATTTTGGAACCGGTTATTCTTCCTTTGCACGAGAATTGGAATTATTTGTTAATTGTCTGAAAATTGACAAGTTTTTTATCGATAAACTGCTGAAAGTTAACCCTGATCAGACGGTAATCTGTGATATTATTTCCATGGCGCACAAAATGGGGCATTGCACGATTGCCGAGGGAGTAGAGGATGAGAGACAACTTCAGTTTTTAAAAAATTCCGGCTGCGATCGTGTTCAGGGTTATTTGATAGCCAAACCGCTTCATCCGAAAGATGCGCTGGATTTCATCCGGAATTATGCAGCAAACGGCATCATGGATGAAAAACCGACTTCGGAGATAACATTACGAACTATGGATTAACGTTTCGAACAAGAAGAAAATCATGGTTATAGCGAGCAAAGCTTTCAAATTAGCAAAGGATATATTGTAAAGATGGCGTTTTTGCACGAAGCGCAAAACCACATTACCATCCAAAATCCTCGATTTTTGGATAAAAGACAACGAAAAATTCGAATTGCTTGAATACAGACGTTATAAGAATGTGAATTTGTAAAAAAAAAAGGAATTTTCATGCAAAACAAAACGAGCCATCTTTCAATAACGAACGATATCAGATCGATCAATATCAAACGTATATTTTATCTGACATTGATTTCTATACCCTATAATCTCATTCATATCATAATATTTTATACGAATTTGTCGAAAGATAATCCCACCGAAATGAAGTGGCGTCTTGGTATTATTTTCTGTCATGCATCACTGGCTGTACTGATGAGTATTTTTGGCGTATGTGCATACATAATCAGCAAAAAAGCTCTTGTAGCAACACCGATGCATTTAATGATTTATGCTGCTTTAATTACAGTATTTGTTTTTGGAGTACTGATAACAGCGATTGATCAATTGGTTACAGCCAGCATCACTCCGTTTTTGGTCGCTTGTACAATTGTCAGCGTCGTGTTCTTAATCAGACCACTCAATGCTTTTCTTTTTTTTCTGTTCTCTTATGCAGGTTTTTTCTTTGCACTCAGTACTTATCAAAAAAATCCGTCGATTCTGTTGTCTAACCGTGTCAATGGCATGACAACAGTTGGAATTGGTCTCTTTGTCTCGATTATGATGTGGAAAATGACCACTTCAAATCTGATTCAAAAACAGTTAATTGCGGAACAGCAGGAAGAGCTGATGAAAAAAAATGGGGAACTTGAGCGTCTGGCATTTTTCGATCAATTGACAGGTGTATATAACCGCCGGAAATTTGAAGAATTGCTGAAGAATGAAATTTCAAGAATCAGCCGTTACCATCAACCAGCCAGCATCGTATTGATTGACATAGACAATTTTAAACGAATCAATGATCATTATGGGCATCCGGTCGGTGATCGCGTATTGCAGGAATTTGCCGGATTACTTAAGAATAACATTCGGGATACGGACTCAATTTCCCGCTGGGGCGGCGAAGAATTTCTGATTCTGCTGCCAAATACTGCTTTGGAAGAAGCAAAAAAAACTGCTGAGAAATTACGGCAGATTGTGGAAAATTATGAGCAGTTAAACCAGGATTC
Organism: Flexilinea flocculi; assembly: GCF_001192795.1. Lineage (GTDB taxonomy): Bacteria > Chloroflexota > Anaerolineae > Anaerolineales > Anaerolineaceae > Flexilinea > Flexilinea flocculi. The sequence continues at coordinate 1,188,364 of NZ_DF968181.1, forward strand.
AGAAATCCATCTGACTGCCAGCTTCGGAGTCGCTTCCTTGCCAGCAGATCGACAGAATGCGCTGGAAATCGCTTATAAAAACGCGGATGATGCGATGTATCTGGCAAAAGAAAACGGTCGTAACCGTGTTGAAGCGAAATAGATACGTCTGCTGGTTCCGGTTAGGAAGAAGAATTTTTTGCTATTGATGTTAATGCTTTTTGAGCCGCATCGCCTGCTAATTTCCCGGTTAAAATCGATATTGGCAGACCGGAAGGACTGAATGTCCATTGTCCGCATTGAAATATGTCGGACATCGGAGTGTAAACGGATTCGTTAATTCTTTTAGCCTGTGAAACGGCAGGGATCGGTTGGTTTGTGAACGACCAGCCTGTTATGGCGCCTTGTGTATTTCCTGTTTCCCGTTCTATCGTGACGGGTGTCGAACATAACGAAAAAAGTATTTTTTCACGAAAGTCAGGGAAAATGGAAGTATTCAATACCTGAATGATGGTATCGATACAAAACTGTTTGAATGTATCATAGCGATCCTCTTCCAGCATTTGACGCACCAGCGCATAATCCATCAGTGTGCTGACGATCAATCCAGTTTTCCCTTCCGGTGCGAGAGTTGGATCTCTTAATGCCGGACAGGAAATTTCATAGGTCGTGCATTCAAGATATGTTTGTATCCATCGGTTTATCGAAAATTGATCCTGATGAATTACATCTTGCCAGGCGGGAAGCGATGAGAGTCCAATTTTCGAAGGAGTATAGAACGCATGAGCGCCGCAGCGACTTCTGAAATAATCCCTGTCGATATCAGTACCCAAAAATAGTGTCAGAATGGAATCGTTGCCTTTACTGCGATTTACCAGCGTACGCTGTTTTTCAATAACCGAAGATTGCTGTCCTTGGATTGCATTATACAGAGATTGCTGATTGGCTGCCCAAATCAGCTTTTTATAACGAAAGCTTTCTCCCTTGGTTGTTTTGATTTCTCTATTTTTCAGATCGATTTGATCAACAATCGTTTCCGTCTTTATCTCCCCGCCGGCGGCAAGGATCTTTTCCGTCATTTTCTCAGACAGGGTCCCGGTTCCTCCAATGGGGTATTGATAATCGAGATACAGGCTGAAATAGCTCAGGGCAAAAAAGGACGGTGTGTCCTGAAAAAAGTGCTGCGCAATCATATCCCTTAATGCAGGATTCTGCGTAAAACGCTGCAAACAGGTTTGTATTGGTTCATTCATACGGGCAGCTTTTCCGATGTTGATCTGATATTTCACCATCCACGGCAGTAATGTCCTGAAGAGATATTTTAAATCTCGAAATTGCCCGTTAAACAGGGGATTGTCAATGCCATAAATGACATCCATATACCCCATCACTTTTTTAATTTCATTTCGGATTTTCTCAATAGCAGGAGCATCATCCGGGAATATTTTTGTCAGCATTGCAGCATAATTTCGGAGGCTTTCACACGAGTTAATTACTACCCATTCTTTTTCTATTCCGATCGATACCGGATTTTGAACAAATTCCAGATCGATTTGAAAATTTTTCAACATAGGGAAAATGATACCTGAATTCTCAAAAGCTCGAATCCCTGCGTCAAAAGCAAAACCATGATGCCAGAAAGTCTGAACCAGGCCGCCGGTCTTCTCCCTTTTTTCACATAATAGCGTGCGGAATCCATTACGGCATAAACATGCGGCGCTTGTCAATCCTGCCATTCCCCCGCCAGCAATAATCACATCATACTCTTGATTCATGTTGTTCCTCCGATCTGATAGTCAGTAATTCCTATGAAAATAGAATTCAATTTTCATTATCGGATGTGTAATTTCTTTCATCTGCTGTTCGAAATATTGGTTGATCTGTCATTGCGAGGAGGGCATCAGCCCGACGAAGCAATCTATTTCCGGATGGGACTCTGCCCTACACGTAGCGGAGAGATTGCCACGCAATGACAGGTTCCTAATAGCAATTCCTATGAATATAGAATTCAATTTTCATTATCGGATGTGTAATTTCTTTCATCTGCTGTTCGAAATATGGATTGGCTTTTCGAATAAAAAAAAAGAGAATTTGTAGTTCTAATGGTTTTACGCGAAACGCAAAACCATTAGAACTACATAGAATTATTCTCATAATTCGATTTGCTGATCAGAAAGTGGATCACTTCTCTGATTTGAACCGGTTTGCCTTCTTCTTCCAGACAACGACATTCGCTTTCGAATTCAGTCAGTTTGACGTCATCCACTGGAGCTTTATTCCAACATTTTTGGGCGCCTGTGAAATTACCTGCTGAAACACGGCGCATAATTCCCCGGATATCCACAGCTTCTTCCTTTGTGCAGGATGGAAACTCACAAAATCGACAGCGCATCGCCGCTTGCATCACGGAATGGGACAGTTCATCATACGATTCGAAAAGACGATCAGTGGTAAACGGTTTTTCTACGATCCTGACGTAATTTTTCATTGTTTCCTGATAGATATATGGTTCTTTTCCAAGCTTCTTTAGTAATGCATTGGCTGCAGCCAGTCCGGAAACCGTAACGGTAGGAGTGCCGGTTCCCATGACGGTTGATTCTCCGCAACAGAATAGGTTGTCCCATTCGGATCGGGTGTGCAGCCGATGGAACATATGCTGACCGATCATTTGTTTGGGCCCGGCAACGGCTCCGCCATTTTTTAACGTATAGCGTTCGATGGTGCGGGGTGAAGCCAGTTCCACATAGCGAATAGCTTTAGAGAAACCTGGAAAACGCTTTTCCAACACTCCAACCAATCTTATAATCTCTTTCTCTTTCTTTTTTTGATATTCCTGAGCGTCATCCGTAAGCCATTTTTCAAAAGTTGGGCCGATGGCTGCAATGGTATGTTCATCTTCCTTGCAGAGGGTTTTGTCATCGATGCTCATGATATAAACGGTTACTTCACTCTCGTCCAGTTTATCCGGATTGCCGATCAACATCTCGATCGGTGCAGTGTCCTTTGGGATTACATTGCTGCTGACAACCGCATAGAGCACAACACTTGGATAGGTTGGTATTTGTTTCTGAGCCCATTCCCTTCGCTCCTGTGTCGAAAAGGCAGGATCAATCAATTTTTCATAAAGATTCCACACAGTCCCTGAATAAACAATATTTGGAGCGAAAATGGATGTGCCATCATTCAATTGAACCCCTGCAGGTTTTCCGTCTCTAAAAATTAACGAGACAACTTCATGCTCGAGCAGCATATCCCCGCCATTTTCTTCGATGACTTTTTCCAGTTTTCCGGGCAAATAAAGCGTGGAACCTGCCGGATAATAGCTGCCTCCGATATGATTATCGACAAACATAACCGCTGCAAGAACCGCAGGTGCTTCTTCAACTGTGGCATAACAATATGTCGAAGTCAGTTTGTCGAAAAATTTAAAAATTTCCGGATCTGTAAAGTATTTTTGCAGCAAATCCTTTGCACTTTTATTGAGGTAACCAAGAAAGCGGGCATAAGAAATCGGATGTTTGAGCATGTTTTTCAATGCGGATTTTCGATCTGTCTCATCGGCAGTTGTGTAACTGGGATTTTCAACGAGGACATGCTGGTACATCTTCAGCATGTCGCGATAGAAACGATGGATATTTTCTTTTTCGGCGGGGAAAACTTCTGAAAGTTCGTCTGCGAATTGGCTGACATCAGCCCAAAAGCGAATTCTTTTCCCTTTAAAATTGACGCAATACAAAAGATCGTGGCGGATGATATCGATCGGTTCCTCAAGCGCATTAAAGACAAAACGATGTGCATTGAAGCCATGTTCGCCAAAGCCGTATAACATGGCTGCACCTTGATCAAATGTGACATGTCCGCGTTTGAATATACCACAAGAACCGCCCGGATTATAGCTCTTTTCGATAACGGCTACGGAGAGATTTCGTTTTGCCAGTAAACTGGCAGCTGTTAATCCGGAGAGACCACCACCGATGATGATAACGTCATATTTCATAGAAAGCCCCCTTTTTTTTAAATTTTCTCCTCAGAAAGTTATTTCCGAGGACTATTTTTTTGTTTATCTATCGTTTCATTTCCTGCGAGCCAATTTGATGCTCAGGAATCTTAGCAATGTTCTGGTGGTCATTCGAAATTTTGAATCATCTTGTAGAAAAAGAGAGAAAAGTTGATGCAGTGTTGTTTTTCATATACTGACCTTGTTTTTATGGTCGTTTTTAGGCTTTACACAAAAACAACACAACAATACAAAACAAGTTTTCTCGATTGATTCAAAAGGTTGATTCTTAATTCACTTTATTGATGAGGAAATTCAAATTCAATATCAGAAGATTATAATAGGAACTATGCCTCACAGCAATTCAAAATATGAAAATCAGGCGAAATGAATGTAAATTGTCTAAGAATATTTAAGACTTTTATCTTTATAAATGATGATCTATATGAAATGATTGGATACCAAGTCAAATGGAATGGATGCAAACTGTCTTATGGGCGAAACAATCTCCTGTCACAAGTGGGAATAGATTGCTTCACCCCTGCTGGAATTGCAATGACAGATCCATCTATGAATCATTGATTATATAAATCTATGGCACGAAGTATAAAACCATAGGAATAATAATGAATTTTTTGATTTTAAAATTAATAGAAAGGTCAAATCTAATGAAAGTAAGATTAAAGTTGCGTTTTTCACCGGCCGTGACAGTGATTATTCTATTCGGTTTTATCAGCATGTTCGGCGATATCATCTATGAATCGGCAAGAGGTGCGAATGGTCAATATTTCAATCTGTTGCATATTAATGCTGCGCAAATTGGGCTTGTTTTTGGGATAGGTGAATTTCTCGGATATTTCTTACGCCTTGTTTCCGGTGTTTTTTCCGATCGGCGCGGCAATCAATGGCTGCTGATATTTCTGGGATACGGAATGCTGGCAGTCGTGCCGCTCATTGGATTCACCATGAAATGGAATTTGTTGATTGTGCTGATATTAATGGAACGGATTGGAAAAGCGCTTCGCAGTCCGGCAAAGGATACAATTTTGTCTGCTGTTGCAGAAAAGCAGGTCGGAATCGGAATGGCATTCGGATTGCAGGAAGCTTTGGATCAAATCGGCGCTTTCATCGGACCGATGATTTTTTCAACAGTCTTTTTCTTATCAGGAGAAAATAATATCACACAATACCAGACGGGCTATCGTTTGCTGATCATCCCGTATGCGGTGCTGATGCTTTTTTTAATCTTTGTTTATACAAAAATTAAAAAGAATGAACTTATAACAGAAGATGGAAAAAGGGAAAAAAATACAGAACAGCTCCAACCAATTTTTTGGATTTATACAGCCTTTACCTTTTTTTGTACACTGGGATTTGTAAATTTCAGTATGGCCGGGTATCATCTGAAAGCCAACCATCTTTTACCGGATGGCAGTATTACAATGTTGTACTCGGTTGCTATGATTGTAGATGCTTTAACAGCGCTGGTAATCGGAAAAATTTATGATCGAATAAAAATACGAACAGAAAAACAAACGGGTGGCATACTGGTTCTGGTTGCAATTCCACTTCTGACCATGTTGCTGCCAATTTTCGTATTAAGCGCTTCACGAATCTGGATTGTCATTGGTATGATCGTTTTTGGCATAATCATGGGCACGCATGAAACGGTAATGCGCTCCGCAATTGCAGATATTACGCCATTTCACAAGAGAGGTACCGGTTATGGTGTTTTTAATACAAGTTATGGATTGGCTTTGTTGATCGGAGCTGCAATCATGGGATGGCTTTATGATCAGAATCAAAAAGACCTCATTATTGCTTTAAGCTGTCTTTCGGAATTAATCGCCTTCTTTCTATATGCCATGATGAACCGAATGGTGAACAGTAATTCGAAATCTGGAAAAGCCTTTTGAAAAAAAAAGGGAGATCTTGATGTTGTGTTGGTTTTGCGCTTCGCGCAATACCAACACAACATCAATTATTCCTTTCGATAATTCGAATTACTGGATGGTGAAGAGAATTCATCCGGGAAAATAACAGAAGGATAATTCTTAAAATTATGAATCTTAAGGAGAAGGCAAAAACTTTAAAATTGGATATTCCTGCTCTTTGTATTGCCATGAAACGATCTGATACACCGATTACTGCCAAAATTCTTGCCGGAATGACAGTCGGTTATGCATTATCTCCGATCGATCTGATCCCGGATTTCATACCCGTTTTGGGCTTACTGGATGATTTGATTATCCTTCCTTTGCTGATTATGCTGACTGTAAAAATGATTCCTCAAGAAATCCTGGACGAATGCAGAATCAGCGCAATGGATTTGTGGACCAATGGAAGACCAAAAAAATGGCGCTATGCAATTCCGGTTGTTATTTTCTGGTTTTTGCTCATCGGGTGGATCGTTTCCCGTTTTCTGTGTTGATTCTTTCTTGATGAATCAATTATTGAAAACCGATTGACATTTGGAGCAGGTTATTTATTTTTAGTTGACCAATTCGAAATATAAACTAACATTTCGAATCATTCGTGAAAACTTGTTGTCGTGATGTTTTTGCGAGATGCGTAAAGACATCACGACAACAAGTTTTTTTTCTGAATTCCGAATTCTGGCAAAGTATTCACAATCAGGTTGGAAGGATGAAGTAAGATGAAAAATTTTTCCAGAACGAACTTAATTTTTTCACTCTGCGGTCTGAATTGCGGATTGTGTCCTATGAAACTGGGCGGATATTGTCCAGGATGCGGCGGCGGTGCAGGAAATCAAACCTGTGGCATTGCTCGCTGCAGCTTAAAGCATGATCATGTGGAATATTGCTTTCTTTGTCCAGAATATCCCTGCAGCCGTTATTCGAACATCGATCCATATGATTCCTTTCTTACACATCAAGGACAATTGCGCGATATCGAAAGAGCCCGGGAAATCGGAATCGAAGCATATAACAACCAATTATCAAAAAGGATTCAGATTCTTGAACAACTCTTAAGCGATTATGATGATGGTCGGAGTAAGACGTTTTATTGCCTGGCAATGAACCTTCTGCCTTTACCGGAAATTGAAATTTTGTTGGAAAGAACTATCCATGAGATTGCTTTTATTGACCTGCCAGTCAAAGAGAAATGCCGGCAAATTACAGGTCAATTTAAGGAACTTGCTCAAGAACAGGGCATACTGCTAAAACTGCGTAAAAAAGGCAGTTGAAAAAAGACTTCTTTTCTCATAAACTCAAAGAAAGATCGTATTAATCAGTTATTCATAATCTGGAACAACCATTTTCGAAAAGAAAGCATTACTCGTCGTTTGTTCAAAATACTTCAAATTACTCTGAAGGTGGATTGGTGGGAGACGAAAATGAATTCATTTTTTTCTAAATTCGAAAAGTTAGTCCCCTGTCCATATTTCGAATCAATGTCATTTTTGGCAGATCATTGTCTCCACACGAATTTCTATTCTAAATTTATAACAGAGGTTATGAATTGCCATATATATAACCATTATAAATTTGAAAAAATTCTGCTTACCGTTCTTAATATTTGCGCTCTGCGTAAAATCAACACCATAGCAAATAATCCTTTTCAAATTTCGAATTGTTTTTACGATATCAGCATATTTTATAATAGTTGTATATAATAAAATATCCTGAATAAATGTTTTTCCTAATAACAACACGAATTGCCTGCTGTTTGTTTTCAAGAAAGTAAAATAACTATGACCATTAAGATATTAATTGTGGATGATTCAGCGGCTGATCGTCTTTTAATTCAACAGATGTTGGGCGAATATCAGGTTGTAACTGCTAATGACGGTCTGGAAGCAATTCAAAAAATTGAAGCAGACCCTGCGATTAGTCTGGTGCTGCTGGATATTAATATGCCAAATATGGACGGATTTCAGTTTCTGACCCTGTTGAAATCTGATGAGCGTTATCGAAAAATCCGCACCGTCATCTTGACAAACTACCAGGACCTGGACAATGAAATTAAAAGTTTGAAATTAGGCGCTGTTGATTATATTCGGAAACCGGTTCAAATGGATTTATTGCGAACCAGGGTTGCGATTTATATCGAATTGCTTCGCATTCAAAATGCATATGAACAAAAATTGCAGGAACAAGGACTGACGTATGATGTTATTTTTCATCAGGCGCCGATTGGAATTGCAATTTCTCAACGGTCAGGTATTTCTGACAATGAAGATGACATTCTGATTGATGTAAATCCGATGTATGAGAGAATTACCGGCAGAACGAAAGAAGAACAAGCAAGAGTTGGCTGGAGAAATTTTACTCATCCGGATGACCTGGAGCGAGATCGTGAGAACCTGAAAAAACTCCGCGAAGGGGAAATTCAAAGTTATGCCATGGATAAGCGTTATATCAAACCGGATGAGTCGATCGTCTGGGTGCATATGGTTGTGGCGCCATTAACCTTATCAACCAGTAATCTATTTACTCATATCTGTCTGGTTCAGGACATTACCTGGCGAAAAGAAATCGAAGCAAAATTACTGGAGAGTGAGCGCAGCAAATCTGTGCTTCTCTCCCATCTGCCGGGACTGGCTTATCGTTGTAATTATGATCGAGATTGGACCATGCAGTATGTATCTACCGGCTGCTATTCACTGACCGGCTATCAACCGGAAAGCCTCATCAATAACCGGGATATTTCATACAATGAGATTATTTCACCGGAGTATCGCACTTTGTTATGGAATCTTTGGCAACAAAATCTTAATGAGAAAATCCCATTTCAATACGAATATGAGATCATCACTGCGAAGGGCGATCACAAATGGGTGCTTGAAATGGGAGAAGGAATTTATAACAAGAAGGGCGAAGTGGAAGCCCTCGAAGGAATCGTAATTGATATTTCTGATCGCAAACAAATTGAAAACACTTTGCGATTTACCAATGAACATGATCCATGGACCGGTTTATATAACCGGAATTTTTTGGAAAACCTGTTGGAGATGGATGCGAAAGAGCAACAGGAAATAAAACGGGCTGTGATCTCGATTAATCTCAGCTCGGTCCAATCCCTTTCGACAACATACGGTTATCATTATACACAGGAGTTTATCAGGAGTATTGTCGATGTACTCCTTCCATATTGCACAGAAACGCGGCAGCTTTTTAATACCTATGAAAACCGGTTTGTTTTCTATGTTAGAGACTATCAAACAAAAGCGGAATTAGTCAGCTTTTGTGAAACAATTCTTTGTTTATTAGATCCGTTGCTCTCTATAGAAAGAATTAATTGCGGGATTGGTGTGACTGAAATTAATTCCAGGAATCAATGGGATGTAAATCAATTATTGAAAAACCTATTAATTGCATCCGAACGCAGCCTTGAGCTTCATGAACGGGATTTGGAAATTTGTTTCTATGACGCAGAAATGGAAAAACGTTTACTCCGTGAAGCGGAAGTGAAACATGAACTTGCAAGAATCGCTTCCGATGAAAATGATGGCGGACTATTTTTACAGTACCAGCCGATTCTGGATCTGAAAACCAATCAGATATGCGGATTTGAAGCATTGGCAAGGATACAAGGAGGAAAAATTGGATTGATATCACCACTGGAATTTATTCCAATTGCGGAAAAAACGAAATTGATCATTCCTGTCGGTAAAAAGATTATCACCCAGGCTTCCCGTTTTTATAAGAAATTAACGGCTGATTCAAATAAAACACTGAACATAGCGATCAACGTTTCAGTAATTCAATTGTTAAATAAAGACTTTTGCAACATAATTCAGGAACTGATCCATGAAATACCGATTAAGCCGGAATCTGTTTGTCTGGAGATTACCGAATCGGTATTTGCGACGAATTATGAAGAAATCAATTTCATACTCGGTCAATTGAAAGAAATTGGCTTTCACATCGCCATTGATGATTTTGGTACGGGTTATTCATCACTTTCTCGCGAACATGAATTAAATGTCGATTGTTTGAAAATTGATAAAGAATTCATCAACAATCTCATGCAGATGAATCCTGAGTTATCCTTTGTATCGGATATTATATCCATGGCGCACAAGGTCGGACATGTTGTTGTCGCAGAGGGTGTTGAGTATGAAGAACAGCTTCAATATTTGTATCGATGCGGGTGTGATATGGTTCAGGGATACCTGATCAGTCGTCCAATTCATGAAGATGCCGCATTGGAACTGGGACGTAATTCAAAGACATTGGATCAAATTTTAGAAAGGAATGGAGCAAAATAGCCTGATATTTCCAGTTCATTTTCTTAAAACGAAAGGAATTTAGAATATCGACTCGCTATTCAAACGATGAAGGAAAAAATTGTTATCGTGATGTTTTCTGCGCGAAGCGTAGCAACATATCAATAACAAAGGATTCTCCGCATTTTTCGAATTGTTGTTCCAAATGAAAGGATTTCTATTTTTTATGGTATCGTGGTTTCAATCGAACTATGTAGGAATGAATAGACACAATGGAGGCAAGGTTTGATCGATCATAATCCATATTATGAAGCCGTTCACAAGAACTCTTGCGCTTTTGCGTATCATGAGGCTGTTTTTGATGAAAACAATCGGATGATTGATTATATATTTTTGGATGTCAATCAATCATTTGAGGAATTAACCGGTTTGAAAAAGGAAGATATTCTTAATAAACGGTATGTACAGGATGTTGCGCAGGATAAAGACCAGGCGATGAAATGGGTTCATCTTTATGAAAAAGTCGTAACAGAGCAATCGACCGTGGATTTCCAGGAATATTCGACAGAATTCAGCCGCTATTATTCAGTCATTGCATATTCATCCGAAAAGAGCCGATTTGTTACCATTTTTCAAAATAAAACGATTGAATTGAAAATGCAGGAAATTGCTCAATATTTTATCAATAATATCGGCAATCAGATCAATTATGATCAAATAACGAAATTTGCCTATGAAATTTCCGGAGCCGATTATGCTGCATTTAATTTGTTTCACGAAAACGGGCGTGATTTTTCGACCATATCACTTTGTGGCGTATCCAATCAACTGAAAAAAATATGTGAGATGCTTGATTTCCAAATCATCGGCAAGACCTGGGCTTATGATCCTGAGCGAGAAAAAAGAACAAAAGATAAAGATATTACGGTTTTTGAAACGCTGCACGATCTGACAGGAAAGGTGCTTCCGAAAACGGTCATTATACAACTTGAAAATATTTTCAAACTTGGTATCACTGTAATTGCCAAAATCACAAGAGAAGGGAGAGTACTCGGTGATTTCACACTTTTTTTTAAGAAGGGTCAACAATTAAAAAATCAGAACCTTCTGTTGTTGTATATTTCGCAGCTTTCCCTTTTCATGGAAAAAAACCGTCTCGATGTCGCATTGCAGACGAATCAGAAAATGTTTTATACGCTAGCTGAGTACGCTCCGATCGGTTTTATTTCCTGTGATACCAAAGGAACGATAACCTATGCCAATAAGAAGCTGATTGAAATTATGGATTCGCCTTCATATGATGCTACAAGAAGCATTAATCTTCTTGATTTTCCCAAACTGAAAGCAGCCGGTTTTTCAGAAAAGCTGAAGGAATGTATGATAAAAGATCGGCAGATTTCGTTTGAAATGGGCTATACCAGTTTATGGGGAAAATATTGCTGGTTGCGAGTGTTTTTTACTCCTATCAAGGAAAATGAGAAAATCATCGGTGCGAATATTGTTGTTGATGATATTACTGAGAAAAAGAAAACCGAGGATGAACTTAAAGAGAAAGTACAACGTGACCCGCTGACTCGGGCTTTTAATCGTCATGCATTAGAGACGATCCTGCTGGAGCGTATTAACGATTCAGCAGAGAAGAAACTCATCAGCTGCCTGGTTGTTTTGGATGTGGATGATTTTAAGGATATCAATGATACTTACGGACACCTGGTTGGTGATAAGGTGTTGAAGTATTTGGCTACCCGTATCAAACAGGAACTTAGAGATGATGATTTAATCATACGAACAGGCGGGGATGAATTTCTAATCTATTTTCACGACATCCAGGATGAAAAGAATGCCCCCAAGTTTATCAACCGCTTGTTTGACAAGATTTCTGCTGAATATAAAATTGCTCAGGAGCAGGATGGTAACCGCCATACTCTGCATGTGAGCTGCAGTATGGGAATATGTTTTTATCCGAAGGATGGAACTTCTCTTAATGTTTTAATATCAAAAGCGGATGATGCTTTATATCAAGTTAAAAAGAGCGGAAAGGGAAAATATGCATTTGCTTGATTGACTTACGCTGCAATATTTTTACAAAAATGGAAAACTGTAGATAATGGCAACCATTTTACTTAAAGATCTGTCTGAAAGAATTTCTTTCAGACAGATCTTTTAAACAAATGTAAAAAGAAATGATATACTATGGTCTTGTTCACTATATACAACATGAAACTAGTGATTCTGATAGGTATATAAATGAAAGAAAACAGTTCGATTTTTTGTCAAAACAAGAATCAACCGACCGAGAGATTCCTGGAGGTTTGCCTTTTATTGCTTTTACATGAGAAAGATGATTATGGCTATGGTTTAAGCCAGGAGCTTCCTTTTTTTGGATTTTCAGACAATGAACTTAATGTCAGTACGATGTATCGCATATTAAGAAGGATTGAAAAGATAGATCTTGTCGAATCAACCTGGGAAGAAAGTGGTCTGGGACCCAGACGCAGAGTTTATCGGATCACAGAAAAAGGGAAAGAGGAATTATCAAAATGGATAGTGATTTTAAAAAATCGAAAGTTGAATATCCAAAAATTGATTGACAGATTTGAAAGACCCGACCACTATAACCATTTGGAGGAATAATGAAAACTAAAAATATCTGGATTTATATCGTACGTTACTTTTTTCTTGGAATTTTTCTACTGATTCTTTCGAAGGCGAAACCAATACTCTGGCTGGGTATTTTTGGGATCAGTCTGGTTGCAGCGTTTGTTTTTGGCAGAGTGTATTGTGGATGGATTTGTCCCATGAACACATTAATGAACCTGGTAGGATTCGTAACAAAAAAGCTTAATATTAAACGGAGAAAATCTCCAAAACTGATTGTAAATGGATGGTTGGCAATTGTATTATTAATAGTCAGTGTTTTGGTCATGGTGATTGTTAAAAGAATGACAGGAGTCAATATCCCGGTGTTACCATTTTTCCTGGTCCTGTCTGTCTTGATTACTTTCGTGTATGAACCGTATGTTTTTCATAATAAAATTTGTCCATTTGGAGTGTTACAGAGAGTCACAGGGAAATTTGCATTCTTTTCCAGAGGAGTCGATAAAAATAAATGTATCGGCTGCAAGTTATGTGAGAAAGTTTGTCCGGCAGAAGCTGTAACTGTTTCTTTAGGATCCCAAAAAGCAGCAATCAACTCGGAATTATGTCATCAGTGTTTTGAATGCGAAATTGTCTGTCCTAAAAACGCAATCAGCTACGGACATTCGCGTCAACGATGAAATTGCTGCGTAAAAAATACCGTTGAATTCCGCAGGAAATCTAATATTCTCGAATTCGCTTTTGTTGTTTCAGACTGGAATCCTCCGATTTCGATGAAAAAAAAAGGAATTCTTTGTATCTCTCATCTCTGTGAATTTTTCGAATCTTTGAGTGTTAAGAGAAATCAGATATGTTGACAGATTCGGAGTAATTTCATAGAATTTTTTTGTTGGACAGCAATATTCGGTATGATTATTCCTGCAAAGAGGCCTCACTTGACCGATCTATGGCACAGATTTCTATTTAATACCATCGCTCCAGTTTATGGAACATTTTATGACCACCAGACAAAACGGTTTTCGGTAGTACTCACAACAGTATCAACCGAAATCAATCTGGATTCCTATAAAACAATTGCAGATATCGGTTGCGGTCCTGGAGCTCTCACATCCGTCTTGAGAGACAAGGGTATGCAGCCGACCGGTGTTGACCGTGCTTCGCGAATGCTTGCAACAGCAAAAAAGAACCCTGGGAACCACAGTATTCCTTTCATCCAGGCTGACGTGCTGGAACAACTCCCTTTTGCAGACAAAACATTTGACGTATCCATTGCCGCTTATGTTGCCCATGGCATGCAGAAGGAAGATCGATCCAGATTGTATACTGAGATGAGCCGGATTACCAAAGAAAAAGTGATTATTTACGACTATGGCCGGAACTGGGCGGCACTGACTGCCATGATAGAATGGCTTGAACAAAGTGACTATAAACGCTTTATCCACTCCGCAAGAGATGAAATGGTGGATTGCAGATCGGCGAGAGGCCGTTGTTTTTCAGCGGTTAAAATGGTAGAAATCAGCACACTGGCGGCCTGGTATATTTGTACACCTGTATAGATCAGATTGAAATATTTTCTAAAATTTTGCCATTATTTGATTATCATTGTGCAGCACAGGTTTTCACAGTTTCATCGTAGAAAACAAATTTCCTCTCATTATTCGTAACACTTGTCAATATTTCGGATCGCTGGTTTGATAAAAATTTCTGTTCTATTTCAGGTAAAATGGATTAATATACATTAGAAATAAACAATAATTAAATTGTTTATAGAAAGGACATTGCTATTGAATGTAGTTTTTATTAAATTTAAACAAGTTTTTGATTATGCAACCCTTTTTCTGTAAATTAGAGTCTGAAATATCCATAGATCTTTAAGAATTCATAAACTTGCCAGTACAAAAATGTTTTCCGATCTGCCATTCTTCGCAGGTCTCCATCAGTAATGCCGAGACCAACCTGAGACAAGAAGCTTGATTTGGAAACACACCAACCACTCTTGTCCGTCTGCGAATCTCTTTATTAATCCTCTCCAGACTATTGGTTGTTCGTATCGTTCTTCGATGTTCCAATGGAAAATCAAAAACCAAAAAACCCTCAAAAAGGTTATTTTCGAGCCAAGATGAAAGCCGCGGAGCAGAAATAGCATACTTCTGGATGGCGCTCTGCAAGAGCTCTTCTGCTGTCTTTCGATCAGGAGCATTAAATATGGCTCTGATGTCTGCTGCCACTTCCAATCTCATCGATTGTCTGGGCAGATAAGCTCCGGCATTCTGTTGCAGATGGAACTGACACCGTTGCCAGGGAATACCGCCAAAAACTGCTCTTCTGGCTGCCCCTAGACCTTCATGGTCATCACTGATAATCAGCTTTATTCCGTGTAACCCTCGCTCTTTTAGACTCTTTAAAAATGCTTTCCAATGTGTTTCATGCTCACTAAGCGAAACTGAAACCCCAAGTATTTGCCGTTCGCCTTCTGGCGTAATGCCAGAGGCCACCAAAACCGCTGCATCTCTTACTTGTCCTGCTTCACGAATCTTCTCATATCGGGCATCCACAAAGAGATAGCTGATCTCTCCTAATGGCCTTTCACGCCATTCTTGCAGTACTTCGTCCAATTGCGCTGTTGCCCGGCTGACTTGTGTGGCTGAGACCTCAATCCCACAAAGCTGTTCCGTAATGGTTTTTACCTTCCGAGTCGATACTCCCTGTACATACATTTCAGCCAGTGTGATCGTAAGGGCTCTTTCACTTCGCAGTCCCTTTTCCAGAGCACTGGGATAAAAACCACCCTCTCTAACCTGTGGAACTGCAAAGGTAATGTTTCCTATCCTGGTCTGTATCGTCTTCGGTTTGAAACCATTTGCATGTCCCTTGCGATCCTTTGTGCGTTCGTACTGTTCAGCTTGTAAGTACCTTGATCTTTCTACTTGCATGGCGTTATTTATCAGCACTCGCATCATTTCTGGAATTGCTTCCAATCCTTTTTCCGCTATTTCCTCTGCAAAGGTATAATTATTTGGGTGAGTCATTTCTAGTCTCCTTTTATGGTTTGGTTACTATAAGGATACTTCTGACTCACCTCTTTTGTTAAGGTTCTTTATTTTACAGAAAATATGTTACACCAACAAGTTTTTTTTTCAGTCCTTCCAATTGTCATTCTGGTTCTTTTTCTTAATTTTACAATTTCTCCAATGGATCCAGTCTATTTACTTCGATTTCTAATTGGATCCTCATTTGTAATATTGGGATTAACACTTTTTTTGCTGGGTGTTGATATTGGAATCACACCGCTGGGTGATCTGACTGGATCCTCTTTGGCAAAGTCAAACCGGTTGTGGATTGTGTTGATTGCCGGAATAATTCTTGGTTTTTTTATTTCCATTGCTGAACCTGGTCTGATGGTATTGGCTAATCAAGTTGATCTGGTAACAACAGGACAAATTTCTCGAATCAGCATACTGGTCCTGGTTTCCATCGGTTTGGCGATCATGCTTTCTCTTGGATTTTTGAGAATTTTCTATAATATCCCTCTGTATAAAATCCTGATTGTGATTTACATTATCATTTTTGGATTGGCGATTTTCTCTTCTCGAGAAATGCTTGCGATTGCTTTTGATGCATCTGGCTCTACCAGTGGAATTCTGGCCGTACCGTTTATTTTGTCCCTTTCAGTCGGAATATCAAAACTGAAAAAAGACAGTAGAGCTTCTGAGAAAGACAGTTTTGGTTTAGTCGCGATTTCGTGTACTGGTGCGATTTTGTCGATTTTATTTTTGAATTTATTCGCTAAGACTAATGAATTTTCCGGAGTCCTTGAAATCGGATCCTCAGACGCGAATTCCATCTTCAATCCTTTTTTTGTGGTAATTCCAAAGTTTTTCCAGGAAAGTATTTTTGCAATATTACCATTGTTAATTATTCTGCTGGTATTGCAGAAAATTTCTTTCCGACTGAAGCGACGAGAACTAAGGAAACTTTTAACAGGATTTCTTTTCGCTTTTATTGGATTATTTGTGTTTCTAATGGGCGTGAATGCCGGTTTTATGGATGTGGGTATCAGTATCGGAAAAAATCTATCTTTATTGGAGAATAAAGCGTACATTATTATTGTAGCGTTTGTACTCGGATTCGTGACGATGGTTGCAGAACCGGCCGTTTCGGTATTAACCTATCAGATTGAAGAAGTAACCAGTGGCTACATCAAACGGATGGTAATACTCATCCCTCTGGCTACAGGTGTCGGATTCGCTGTTGCCCTGTCGATTGTCCGAATATTGATACCAGAAGTACAATTATGGCATTATTTGTTGCCTGGATATATCCTCTGCCTTCTATTGATGTTTTTTGTCCCCAAATTATTTGTGGGAATCGCATTTGATGCAGGCGGTGTGGCAACTGGGCCCATCACTGCAACGTTTATTTTGGCTTTCACTCAGGGCGCTGCCCATGCATATGAAAAAGCGGATCTTATGGTGGATGGTTTCGGTATGATTGCAATGGTTGCCATGTCATCCATTCTTACGCTAGAAACATTGGGATTACTATTTGCTTTCAAGTCAAAAACAAAAGGAACTGAGAACAGGAATGATTAATCTTGGCAATAAACCGTCGTTTGTATTGATTTATGTGGTTGTCAATTATGGTGTAGGCAGTCGTGTATTGCAGAAGGCGAAACAATCGGGGATTTCTGGCGGAACCGTACTCCTTGGAAAAGGAACCGTTCAGAATTCCATTTCTCATTTTTTATCGTTATATGAAGTGAGGAAAGAAATCATTTTGCTGGAATCTGATCAAAATACTGCGGCTCATGTTTTGCCGGAATTAAATAAGGAATTCAAATTTGAGAAACCGCATCATGGCATTGTTTTCTGTACCAGTACGCAGGATGTTTTTGGCTCCAGATACAAACCGAGTGAAGGAATCGAAGAAAAGAGAGATGAGATAAAACCTATGTATCATTTAATTTTCACCATTGTAGATAAAGGTAAAGCTGAAGATGTGATTGAAGCTGCGACTGAAGCCGGTTCAAAAGGCGGTACCATCATCAATGCCAGAGGTTCCGGTGCTCATGAAACCAGCAAGTTGTTCTACATGGATATCGAACCTGAAAAAGAGGTTGTGATGATCCTTTCTAAAGAGGATGTGACGGAATCTATTGTTTCTTCGATAAGAAAAAAACTGGAAATTGATTTGCCAGGTCACGGAATACTATTTGTTCAGAACGTAACCCAGACATATGGAATTTATGAATAATCCTTTTTCCGATGTAGCAATTTGAAATGTTAAAACCTTTTTGGTTGTTCTTATGGTTCTGCGCTTCGCGCAAAGCCATAAGAACAACATATTTTCTTGATTGATTCGAAAAAGACTATTCATATTTCGAATTGATCGTTTGATTCTTGTAAAAATCCTGACTTTGTAATACTGTTATATTTTATTATTCAAAAGTTTCCTTGAACTGGATGAAAAATCAGCGAAACCAAATATTCTCTCTTTGTTCGAAACGGATATCCAAATTTCGAATTACTGGTTTTTTTTCTATATTACTTTGATCATTAAAAGGAGTGTCCCACATGATTGATGAGAACCTGATCGCTCCTTGTGGAATGAATTGCATTCTGTGCGTTTCCTATCAGTTCATGAAAGGTGACCTCAACCAGAAAGGATTCCATAAAAAGTATTGTCCTGGCTGCAACCCGAGAGGATTGCATTGTCTTTTTATGGGTGATCACTGTGAGTTATTGCGAAATGGTAGAGTCCGATTTTGTTTTGAGTGTGCAAATTACCCCTGCAAACGACTGAAGGCATTGGACTCACGCTATCAAAAAAAATATCGGATGAGCATGATTGAAAACCTGACAGTTATCCAGGAACAAGGGCTTCAGACATTTCTGGATCAGCAGGAAACCAGATGGCAGTGTGCAATATGTGGTGCGTTAATCTGCTGCCATATTGGTTTATGTCTCCATTGTGATTTGGAAAAAATTATTCAAAATAAGAAATATCGAAAGGATCTTAAATCTGATGACGGAATCGCTTAACCAGGAAATTCAGGAGTACCGCTTACAGCTGCAAAAGGGATATCTGCAAAAAGCTTATAAAGGAATTATGGCCTTCATGTCGGAGTTGAAAACAATGCTGGGGAAAAAATATCCGGAGTATATTGCTGGAGCCTTGTATTTAGGTTTTATGGACATGACGTATTTCGCATTTACACCTCCTTCTTTAAAAACTAAAAATTTGAAAATTGCGATTGTATACTTGCACGAAGAAGGAAGATTTGAAGGTTGGCTTGGCGGGATCAACCGAAAAATTCAAGCTGAATATATCCGGCTTCTATCTCAGAAACAGCATGGCAATTATACATTATCACGGGTCCAGCCAGGAGTGGACTCAATTCTTGAATCAATTCTGGTGGATGATCCGGATTTTGATCATCCCGAAGAATTGAAACAACAAATTGAGAGTAAAATCACACTGTTCATTCAGGATGTTACGATAATCTTGAATGAAGCTTAAATTCTATATTTCGAATTGCTGTTGTTCCATCAAGGAAATCATGAATACGTTAAAAGAAGGCATAATTGAACGGGATGGCGTCCCCATCCATTTTTGGACTGGAGGAAAAGCGGATGGTCCCTGGCTGGTTTTCACGCATGGAGCTACAATCGATCATCATGAATGGGATCAAACCATTGCTATCGCTGAATTTTCATATCATATTCTTACCTGGGATATGCGCGGTCATGGTCAGTCAAGGCCAGGAAGATTTGGATTGCGGCAAACTGTTGAAGATTTAAAATCCATTCTGGATTATTTGAAAATTAAGCAAGCTTTTTTTATTGGGCATTCTTTAGGCGGAAATATCCATCAGGAATTTGTGTTTTCCTATCCTGACCGGGTAAAAGCGATGATTTTTGTGGGTTGTACCTGGAATTTTCAAAGACTTTCAAAATGGGAATCCATTCAAGTAAAATCAGCCAAATGGATATTCAAATTATATCCCTATCAAAAATTAGTGGATCAATCACTGGAACTGACTGCAAAATCCGTCGAATCACAAAATATCCTGCGGGCAGCGATGGGAACCCTCACAAAAGAAGAGTTGATTCAAATTATGCTGGAAGCAGTCCTTTGTCTGCATTATGAACCAGGTTATGTGATATCGAAACCGCTTTTGTTATTAGTTGGTGATCACGATCGAACTGGGAATATTCGTAAGATTATGCCGGTCTGGGCAAAACAGGAGCCAGATTGTCGTTTCTATGTTGTTCCGAATTCCTTACATGCTCCGAACCTGGATAATCCGGTTTTTTTTCAACAGCATGTATTTGAATTCCTGAAATGCTTTGCTGAACATTCCTAATACATCAACAATCCGAAATACGCATTTACTATTTGAATCAATCGGGAAAAACTTGTTGTTGTGATGTTTTTGTGCGATTCGCAGAAACATCACAACAACAAAGAAACTTCCTCATAAATTGAAATGTTGAAAAAATCCACAGTTTAAATATCGAATCATCTACTCTATAATAAGAATAAAAAAGGAGGAGTTGATTATGGAAAATGCCAATATCTTTTTATTTGTAATTGTCATTGCTGTGGGACTCATCATTATTTTTTTTGGTATCCGACAATACTTCCAGGCAAAAAATGCTGAGAAAAACTGGCTGAATGTGAGCGGTGTGGTACTTGAATCGAATCTTTCATCATTTCGAACTCGAAATTCGCGCGGCAACTACACGACAAAATATCGTCCACATGTTGCTTATCAATACCAGGTGGATGGACAGACTTTTCATAGCGACAGACTTGCTTTTGGTTCGGAAAGTACCAGCGAATCGAACGGCAGAAAGAAAATTGCGATTTATCCTGAAGGATCGCAGGTTACTGTTCATTACGCTCCTGGAAATCCAGCCAAAGCGGTATTAGAGACAAAGGCTTATGGCGTCATTTATAATATTTTACTCGGATTATTTTTTATCGCACTTGGAATCCTCGCGATGATTGTCTCATAAAAATCAGCGATTTAAAAGATGGAAAGAATGTATTGTTTTTATTCTCTCTCTCCTCTGTCTCTTTATTCGAATGATATAGTCACATTTTGTATTGCTGTTTGCGGATTAAGTGCAAGAGGCGCCTGAATTTATTGAATTATTCCGATGTATTATTCCTAAGTTTTGATCAATGGACTGAATCGTGATGATGAGTGAAGCAATTCGACCGATGAAGAAATTATGCGCTCATCAATTGATTTTGTCACAATTCCGGATGGCTTGATGCTGAACCAGAATTCTAAACCCCGGGGAAATATCTTTGTTATCGTGTTTCGTGTTCTGAAAAACTATGCAAAAGAAATACTCTGGGAAAAAAATGAACAACTTGGTTTTTCATTTATCAAGAAATTATGGAATGCCGGCTTCCTTGGCAGAATGGCATTACTTCTGCTCCTCATTGTTCTGATTTGTACCGTAATTCTATTAAATTTTCCTGAAATTCAACGTTCGAATTATTCCATATTCCTGGGAATTGTCGGAATGATTACCGCATTTTCCTATCTGACAGTTTTCGGAATACTACAGTCATCCATAATATTTTTCATAATTTCTGCTTACCTCTGCTGGTTTTTACTGCCAGTGGGAATCCGCCTTTCCGGAACATTGATTTCAGCATTACCAGTATTGTGGCTGTTAATTCTGGGATGGCTAAATACCATTCGAAATCAAAAAACTTGGCAGGAACAACTGGGTTTTTTATTGCTATGTCTGGGAGCTGGTCAGCTCCTTTTTCGTTCTTTTAGTCTGGACAACCTGATTCCAGATTATTACAGCCTCCTGGCTCGTATCGTTCTTGGCATTCTTTTCTGGCTGATTTTAACCATAAATTGGATTAAAAATATTTTCAAAAAATTTATTTACATATTCGAGAAATCCTATTTGATTTTTATTCTCAGTCTGGTGATTTATGGATCGTTTTTGCTTTTGTCGATTCTGAAAGATCAGAAATCAACGACAGAAAATTTACTTCTGACCATGCAGCAAGCCCTGGGATTCGCTGATTTTTTCTGGTTCTGGATTGGTTGGAGTGTTTTAGCAGGCGTTGTCAAATTCGCTGAATTTGGTGTCAGGCAAAGCGAATTTTTCTTTTCACTACGATGGTTAAAATTTCTATCTCCTTTTTTATGGGGGATCAGCCTTGTTTTTTGCTGGGTTTCCACCCATCAGATTCCACTTTCAATGCTGCATATTCTGAATGAAATTGGATTTTTAAAATGGACGTATTCCTGGTCAGATTCTTTCTATTTTTCAATCTACTATTTTACTTGGCTGAATGCAACGGTTTTTGGGATTTCACTGATCCTGGTGATTATAAAAAAACTGACTCCTAAAAGCATTCGTATGCTGAATATTCTTTGGATCGGATCATTTTTTTGCATTTTCAGTTTTTATCAAAGTCTGTTTCAAATGAATACGCTGGATGTCACCGGCGATCAGTCGATGGATGCATGGTCGTCCTTTCTATTGGCTGGTGGAATCCTCTGGCAATTGGCTAAAGATAGTGAGATTCGCTGGTCTTCGAATTCGAAATCGATTGTATTCTTTTTCTCATCCATTCTTTTATTTATGATCAGTATGATCGCAGTGACACTTGGTGCCAACCTGCCTGATTTCGTCAGTCAGCATACTTTTTATTCATTCATGGGTACGCTTTTCCTGGGGTTCCCGTTGGCAATTTATACGTTGCTTCAACAAATAACAGATGTCAAACCAGTTGATGGAAAATATTTGTTATTCTATTTTTTGTCAGGATGTTTTTCAGCAATGATCTGTCTGATCATCAATCCATTCACTGGATGGCATTTGATGCTGGCACCCGTCTTTTGGGGACTGGCGATTTCGATTCTTCAAAAAAAAGCTTTTATTCCTGATCAGGGATTGCAGAGTGTTATATCTGGCGCCGCATTGTCCCTCGGTTTTTCAACATTTTGGCTTTCTCCTGAGTATATACCGATCCCTTTTTTGTCCGTTATGAATCGACTGCAGCTTCGCTATCTGACAATTCCATTGGATAGACCGCTTCTTTTACCGCAACAGTTTTATGTAATGTTGAGCGCAGTGGCAATTGGCGCCTTATTTTTCTGGTTGTGGACGCAAAGGCCAAAGACAACAATTCGAACGATTAATGTAGCAGTCTCCAGTCTTTTGTTATGGACTTTTTTTTCTTTCTTTTTACCCGCTGCTTGAAAAATCTTCATAAATCCAGATGTATCAATAATGATCCGAAATAAAAAAATGTTGTTGTGTTGGTCTGCAAAAAGTGAAAAACCAACACAACAACAAATACTCCCTCTTTTCTCAAAAGGCTATTTCAATTTTCGAATTACTGACCGATCAGCCAGCGTCTTGTATTTAAAAATTTTACGAAACCTTAATTTCCTTTTTCTCCACAGCAGATTCGATCCACTCTCCCATATTCTTTTTCCCATTGTCATCGACGTAATCATAAATACTGTCACAAATCTCATCAAAATAAATTGGTTCATTTTGGTCAGTATGACCGATGATTGTATGGATTTCACCTTTACGAGAGGTTAGTGAAGTTCGCATATTCCTGACATTGTGGATGTAAACACCAATGATCGCGTTACCCCGTTTATAGCTCTCCATGATTTCATGTTTCACATAAGGTCTGTTGAGTGTCTCCGTACCGATGAGAACAACTGTCGCAGAAGTGTCAACGAGATGATCATCAATCCATTGATAAACGGTTTTGTCTCCTGATTGCTTGATTCTTTCGAATTCGGCAGTATCAATGATGTTTGCTTCTTCAATATCATGAAATGCCCAGCTATTGCGTACTACATAAAATCGCTCAATATCCTGAACAAAATAATAACTGAAATAAACGCGTCTTAACATAATGATTCTCCTTGATATGTTTTATTATATAACTTTTTCCGCTTCAAATCTCTGATGCTCCATCTATTCGGAATATGATGAGGATTTTTTATTGTGAAGTTTTTACCGAAAGTGTAAACAACATCACAATAATGAGTAATTCTGTTCATATCTCGAATTCCTGCGGTTATCCTCCCAGATATGCAGCCTGGACTTTGGGATTATTTCTCAATTCTTCGGCTTCTCCGGACAATGAAATGACACCGGTCTCAAGCACATACGCTCGATGAGCAATTTTCAGTGCTTGACGGGCATTCTGTTCCACAAGGAGGATGGTTGTTCCATCCTGTTGATTGATTTCCTGAATGGTTCGAATGATATCGCGCACTAAAACTGGCGCCAACCCCATTGACGGTTCATCAAGAAGCATCAGACTACCATTGGTCATCAGGGCACGTCCGACAGCCAGCATTTGTTGTTCACCTCCTGAAAGTGTGCCGGCAGGTTGATTCTTCCTTTCTTTTAATCTTGGGAAAAGATCAAAGACTCTTCGAAATGCTTCATCCAGATTCTCTCGGTCCTTACGTGTCCATGTCGCCAGTTTCAGATTTTCGAAGACCGTTAAGTTGGCAAAAATGCCTCTTCCTTCCGGAACATGAGAGATTCCCATTTCGACAATCTTATGAGCTGCAATTGAATTCAGCGGAACTCCATGAAACGAAATAGACCCTGATTGAAATGCAACAAGGCCGGAAATAGCCCGCAGTAATGTCGACTTTCCTGCGCCATTGGCTCCGATCAAGGTAACGATTTCTCCCTTTTGTACCGTCAGGGATATACCCTGCAGTGCGCGGATTCCGTTATAGGAAACGATCAAATTATCGACAGTAAGCATCGGAGTATCGTTCATTTGGATTCCTCCTCGCCAAGGTAAGCTTCAATAACACGCGGATTTTTTTGAATTTCAATGGGTGTACCTTCTGCGATGGTCTGACCAAAATCGACTACTTTGATCCGTTCAGCAATGCCCATAACGACGCGCATCTGATGTTCAATAAGAAGAATCGTCAATTGGAATTGTTTGCGAATCATTTGGATCAATTCAATCAAATGTTCAACTTCAGCCGGGTTCATACCGGCAGCTGGTTCATCTAAAAGAAGGAGCTTGGGTTGAGTCGCCAAAGCGCGAGCGATTTCCAAACGCCGCTGTTGGCCATATGGCAGATTTTTCGATATTGTATACGCCTGATCCTCAAGGTCAAATATTTGCAATAATTCCATCGATCGCAATCGAATTTTCTCTTCCTCTTTGTGAAATCCTGGTAAATGGAAGATTGCTTCCAACGGTGAATAACAGACACTTGCATATTGCGCAATACGAATATTATCCAATACGGAAAGTTCTTTAAACAGCCGAATATTTTGAAATGTTCTTGCGATACCGGAAGTAATGATTTGATTCGTGGGCAAGCCAACCAGTTCTTTCCCTTCAAAATTGATCTGTCCGGATGTTGGACGGTAGACGCCGGTGATTAAATTAAAAATTGTAGTCTTTCCGGCGCCATTCGGCCCGATGATTGCGACCAATTCGCCTTTTTTAAGCGAGAGGTTAAAGTCTGTGACAGCCCTGAGACCACTGAACCAGTGTGTGAGATTCGAAATGGTCATGAGATTCATGATTTCACCTCCTCTGATTTCTTGCGATTCCTGTTCTTTTTTGAGAATGGATTCAGACTGATTTTTTGGAATCGTTCAGCTTCCGGGATCAGAAATGGAAATTCGCGCATTCCCATAATTCCTTTCGGCCGATAAATCATGAGGAAAATCAGCATTAATGGCGCAAACACCTGCCGCCATTCCTGACTGATTCCGGCAAATTGCAGAATCGAGCGTAAGGCTTCCAGCACGATGGTATAAACGACTGCCCCCATGACTGATCCTCCAATACTGCCAATTCCACCTAAATAAACCATAACGAGCATATCCGTCGATTTGGCTATTGTGAATCCTTTCGGATAAATGTATTGCAATTCATGGGCATATAAAGCACCGGCAATACCGGCCAAAAATGCTGAAAAGACAAAGGTCAGGACTTTTACCTGGCGTGTATTGACGCTGAGGAGTCCGGCTGCAGTTTCATCTTCCCGAAGAGAAAGCACACCGCGTCCGAGGTTAGAAAAAATGAAATTACGAGCAAGAAAAATTGTGATACATACCCAGACGAATGTCCAGGGGAGATTGGTCATTTTATCCATACCCATAAAACCGCGTGGTCCGCCGATTCCATCGATATTCTCAATTGCGCTTTTTATGATCATATTAAAGGCTAATGTCACAATCGCGAGATAGTCTCCGCGCGTTCGGAAAGAAGGAAATGCGACGATCAAAGCAAAGACACCGGCGATGACACCGCCAATGACAACAGTAAAGGGGAAAAGATAGGGATTCAGACTGTCAGGGATGACCCATACACTCAGAAGTGAAGCTGTGTAAGCTCCCAGTGCCATAAAGCCGGCATGCCCTACGGAAAACTCGCCCATGTAACCGTTTACCAGATTCAAACTGATTGTCAGAATTATGTTAATACCGATATAAATCAAAACCATGTCTATGTACGGATTGATAATTCCGGTTTTCGGCAGGATATAAGTCAAAGCGAAAATAATACATAGAAGAAATTTCATGCACCAACGCGTCCAAAATTTGACGGCAAGCGGCACTTTAACCGATACGGGGACGTCCATAGTATTTGTCTCCTTCATACTTTCTGTACAGCCGGTTTTCCAAGGATGCCGGTTGGTTTGAAAATTAGCAGAACCAGCAGGAGTGAAAAGGCGACAAAATCTCGATAGGTGGAGGTTGGTAAGAAAACCGGTGTGAAGATTTCAATAAATCCGAGAATATATCCGCCCAACATCGCACCGCGAATGTTACCGATTCCTCCTACAACTGCTGAGATAAAAGCCCACCAGCCGATTCGGATCCCCATATACGGGTCAATGCTGTAAGCCATACCATATAATGTGCCGCCAATGGCGGCAACCGATGCGCCGAGGATAAAGGTTATGGAGATAATTGTATCGACGGAAATACCCATCAGCGGTACAGTAAATTTGTCCCATGAAATTGCCCGCATTGCCATTCCGATCATCGTCTTTCGGACAACCAGATCCAGCAGAACCATAGCGATTCCGGAAATCAGAATGATCATGATCTGAAGGGTGGAAAATGTCACTCCGGCGATTGAATAATTTCTGGATTCAAACAATGCCGGAATAATGCGGGAATCAGGTCCGATCGGTTTAAATGCGACCATAAAATTTTCAAGCAGAAGACCAACTCCCAGAGCAGTAATGACACATGAAATTCGCGGGGCAGTCCGAAGTGGCTTATATGCCAGTCGTTCAATAAGGACTGCAACCAGCGATGTTCCTGCCATTGCAGCGAGCAGTGTAGCAACGAAGGTGAATAATGGCGGCAGATGATGGGTCAATCCAAGAAGTAATGTTGAGACGAAAAACGCGATATACGTACTGACCATGAAGATATCCCCATGGGCAAAATTGATCAGTGTCAGGATACCATATACCATGGTGTAACCCAAGGCAATAAGTGCATAAACACTTCCTACCTGCAGCGCATTAAGAATTTGCTGAACATAATACTGCATAATGACTCCAAATGGTTGAAAAAATATTTGATCCAATCTGCAACAGCGATTCGAAATATGAGAAGGTTTTTTTTTGTTGCATTGTTTTTGCGTGAAACGTCAAAATTACTTTTTTTTTACATTTTCAAATTTCGAATTACTGAATCTGCGCAGGAAAGTGTCCGGTTTTTTCTGAATGGACACCGCGACACTTTCCTGTAAAGTTTCACGTGTATTTTTGTGTCTTACACATGGCAGCGGACGAAGATTACGGATTTGCAGTCTGGAAGTATTTGAATGTGCCGTCGGTGACCTGGATGACTACGGCGCTCTTTACAGGATCACCGGTTCCTTTGAAAGCCATATTACCGGTTACACCTTCATAGCTGGTGATAGCAGCCATGGCATTTCGGACAGCCTCCCTGTCAACCTTTCCTGCTGCCTGCAGTGATTGAAAGAGAAGTCCAAAAGAATCATAAGTCAGTGCAGCGACATCGTCCGGTGTGGCCTGGTATGCTGCTTTGTACGCAGCGATGAATCCTTGTGCTTTTTCTGTGGCAATATCTGCCGCATAATGGGTTGTGAAATAGGATCCATCGCAATCAGAACCGCAAAGGGTCAACAATTCAGCGGAACCCCAGGAATCACTGCCGATAAAACTGCCTTCATATCCCAGTTTTTTTGCTTGTTGAACCTGAAGGGGTACTTCTGAATAGTAGTTTGGAAGGAACAGACTGTCGGCTCCTGCCTGGACAATTTTGGTAATCTGCGCTGAGAAATCTTTATCCCCGGATGTATAACTTTCAAAGGCTGCGAGTGTAATGCCAGCTGCTTCGAGTGTGGCTTTGTATACCTCAGCAATGCCTTTATTGTATTCCGATGCCACATCATACAATACTGCCGGTTTGATGGTTTTTAGTTGATCTAATGCAAATTTTGCTGCAACCTGCCCTTGAAAATCATCGATAAAAGCTGCTCGGAAGACATATTTTTTTGGAGATCCAGATTTTTCATCGATGGTGGCTTTTGCATTGGTAGACCACGGGCTGATCATGAGCATTTTGCTGGATTCCGCGATGACAGATGCCGGGATTGCATTTCGACTGGCGTTCGGTCCTATCATTGCAATAACACCAGCAGTTGCCAATTTCTGTGCGGCTGCTGCGGCTGATTCCGCTTTGTCTTCATTGTCTTCGATGAGAAGTTCAACCGGATATTTCTTGCCTTTAATGTCAAGCCCACCGGCATCGTTGATTTCTTTTACTGCCAATTCAGCAGCATTTTTACAAGATGCTCCTACCACTGGCACACTGCCGGTCAATTCTGCATTCAGACCGATAACAATTTTATTGGATTTACTTCCGGATTGACATCCGGTAAGGATGAGAACCAGGCATAAAAATACTAAAACAAAAGATTTGATACGTTTCATAAAACCCTCTTCTAAAAAAACTGAATTCCAAATGATTGGATGAAAACCATTGCAATTTACTTCTAATTGCATCAATTCTTTTTATGACAGTCTCTCCTTTCTGGAAGAAATCATCCGAAATAATAGAATAAAATGGCAGGGATACTGTTTCTTTATACGTATCCTGCTCTTGTCAACGAGTTGAATTGAAAAAAAAAACCGATTAAGTCTTATTGCGGGGGTGTCCCCGTCTTATGCAGCAATTTGTCTACATGATTAAAAATAATAACGAAAAATTTTAACACAATTTTTTAAACGCAATACTGGTTTTGATAAATTATTACATTTATTTCATTATTGATTTGGCGAATCATGGAATTGTCCCTAAAAAAGGGACAAAAAACAAATCGAATTCGATTGCAAAACTACAACGAAAAGGCTCGGTATATTATTTGGATATTTGCATAATTAATTGAAAATCAAAAAACATATCTGTAATATTCCTTAAAACTGGTATTGACAACCAAAAAGCACATCCATATAATTCGGAAATTATTTTTAAGAATCAGCCCGTTAAAAAATCTGGATTAACAATATCGTAAACTGGATGGCGAATAACACATCAGAATATATTTGATGTGAAAATTTATTTTTTGGAGATAAATTATGGATGCAAAAACTCTGATTAAACGTGTTGAAGAAGACCGCGCGAAATTTGTTTCGCTGCAGTTCACCGATGTGTTTGGGACGGTGAAAAGTGTGGACTTACCTGTTTCAAAATTGCCTGAGGCATTAGACCAGGGTATCATGTTTGACGGCTCATCAGTAGAAGGTTTCGCTCGCATCCAGGAAAGCGATATGCATCTCCGCCCCGATTTGGATACATATACTGTCCTGCCATGGACACCCGAGGATATGCGCCGTTCACGAATCATTTGTGATGTCGAGTTACCTGACGGCAGACCGTATCCCGGTGATCCTCGCGGCGTTTTGAAACGTGTCTGCAATGAATTGGCTCAGAAAGGGATGATTTATAATGTCGGACCTGAACCGGAATTCTTTCTCTTTCGGGGAAATGGCGGCGGTACACATCCAGTTCCGTTTGACACAGGCCGATATTTTGATTTTTCTTCCGATGATACTGCAGTTCGGATTCGCACAAAGCTGATTCTGGCTCTGAATGAAATGGGGCTGGATGTAGAAGTGGGACACCATGAAGTGGCGTTAGGACAGCATGAAATTGATTTTCGGTTTGCGGACGCTGTAAAAACTGCTGACAACATTTTAATGATGAAATTTACAGTAAAAGCTATAGCCGCACAGGAAGGGATTATCGCTTCTTTTATGCCGAAACCGGTATTTGGTGAAAATGGTTCTGGTATGCACTGTCATCAGTCCATTTTTACAAAAGATGGGAAGAATCTTTTCTATGATGGAACGAAGGAGATGAATTTCTCTGATTTTGCCCGTCATTTCATTGCAGGTCAATTAAAACATGCAAAGGGACTAACAGGAATGGTAGCACCTTGTGTAAATAGCTATAAAAGACTGGTGCCGGGGTATGAGGCACCTGTCTATATCGGATGGGCTCAGACGAATCGTTCCGCTTTAATCCGAATTCCAAGCGCCGGCAATAATCCGAACGCAGTACGGGCTGAATTGCGCTGTCCAGATCCATCCTGCAATCCTTATTTGGCGTTGGCGGCTATGCTGGTTTGCGGTATGGAAGGCGTTGAACAAAATCTTGAGCCAATGGAACCGATGAATAATGTCAATGTGTTTGAATTGACCCGACGGCAACGTCGAGAGATGGGAATTGAAGAACTGCCTGGATCGTTGAAAGAGGCTCTGCTTGCAATGGAGAACGATCCGCTTTTTGAGAACCTGCTTGGAAAAGACTTGTTTGATTCTTATACACGCGGCAAATGGAGCGATTGGGATGAATTCCGGACATCGGTTTCTGACTGGGAAATTGACAGGTATCTTTTAACCATCTGACAATCGGATTTTTATGGATTACTTTTTGTTCTAAGGTGGAAAATAGCTTCGTGAAAATCACGAAAGATTCTACATAGACAAAGGAATTTTTATCAATATCATCAGATTAGAAATACTGGATGACATCTCTATACAGCAATTCATAATATGGGAGTATTCTTTGTTGTTGTGATGATTTTAAGCTTTGCACAATTCCATCACAACAACACGTTTTCCCATCTTTCTGTGAAACACAAGCCTATATTTAAATTACTGTTTTTGATTAAAGCATAGGATCCAAAAAATCGATGATGGATCCTATGTCCTTTTTTATCTCAATCCATTTGTTTAATTTGATCCGGATTTCATCCAACCATAAGCCAATAAACTTCTTCACTTTATTCAGAAAGTTGGCAGATATCTTGAATTTCTCTGTAAAGACTGTTTCAATTGTCTTGAAAATCCAGTACACTTATATTAAATATTTTTTCTTTTTACAGTCTTAATTCAAGTAGTAATAATAAAGAAAAGATCGAGAGGCATCCATATGAATAGTCTGCAATTTGCAATCGAAATGGAACATGAAGGGGAAAAGTTTTATATGGAACAAGCTGAACTCAATAAAAAAAACGACTTGAAATTTGTTTGTGAATTATTGGCAGCTGATGAAAAAGAGCATGCGAAAATGTTGACTGATAAAATGAATCATGAGGAGTCACAATTTCCTGAAACTAATACGCTTGCTGATGCAAAAAACATCTTTACAGAAATGACACCGATTCAATCAGGAAATGAGGAATTGAAAAGCCAAATCAGTTTCTACCGGAATGCATTGGAGATAGAGCAACAAAGTGTTGATTTCTATATGAAGTATCAAAAAGAAACGACCGATGATGGTGAAAAAAAACTGTTTGATTTTCTGATCCAACAAGAGAAAACACATCTCGCAGTTCTGGGAGAACTCTATTTACTCTTGAAAAATGCAAAAGACTGGGTTGAAAACGCCGAATTCGGTCTGCGGGAAGATTATTAGCCAGGCGGTAATTGAAATATTGAAGAATCCATTAACCAAAACATAGAGAGGAGATCACAGTATATGAAGGGAAATCCGGAATTAATAAAGGTATTAAATGCACTTCTTTCGGATGAGTTAAGCGCTATAAATCAGTATATAGTTCATTCGGAGATGAATGCAGATTGGGGGTATCAAAAACTCCATGAATATTTTGAAAAACGCTCCATTGATGAAATGAAACACGCTGAGAAACTGATCGGGAGAATTCTGTTCTTAGAGGGAATTCCGATCGTCACGAATTATCAGCCGATAAAAATCGGGAGTGATTTGATCAAACAATTGGAAAACGATCATCATTCGGAAGAAGGCGCGATTCAGGCTTACAATGCAGCCATTGCATTTGCGAGTGAGGTCAGGGATTTTGCGACAAAAGAGATCCTTGAAAACATTCTAAATGATGAAGATCGGCATATTGATGAGATTGAAGAGCTGCAGGATCAGATCGGGCATATGACTTTGCCGATCTTCCTGACAACACAAGTCGAATAGTATGTTTTGTGATCAGTAATTCGAAGTTTCGATCGGATTCTGGAATATTTCCAGCAGTTCGAAATATCAATAAACATTTTAAATTAATCGCGTACACTTGATGTTGTGATGTTTTTGCGCTTTGCGCAAAAACATCACAATCATTCGTTAATCCCCCATATTTCAAATTGCTATTATTTTTGCAGATTGTCAGAATACCAGATGAGATAGTTTTCCACCTGGGATTTCCAATAATCAATGTCGTGTTTCCCTGAATTCAGGATAAAATCATACGGATAACCAAGTTTGGATAATTGTTGAACAAAAGCACGAGCCCCGTCCAAATACCCGTCTTCAGTACCGATATCAATTCTTATTTTCGCTTCTGGAAACAGACCTTTGTTATCCTCAAAAATTCTGAAAACCGTAGAATCAGAAAAGACCCGATCGGGAAGACTGTGCAGACCGATTACTCCAAAAATCGAATAATTATGGAATGCAATTTTTTGAGCCCATAAAGCACCGCGGGAAATTCCGCCGATTCCGGTAGATTCCCGCTTATTTCCGATTTGAAATGTTTCTCGAACAAACGGTAATAATTGATCTATAATCATCTGATCATAATTCGATTCCTGTAGTAATTCCATATACCGTTCTTCTCGGGGCATCACAACGACCAAAGGCTGAATTCTTTTCTCTTGGATTAAGCGGTCAATGGCTTCCAATAATCCATTTTGCTGCCAGATTGATTCATTCTGGCTTTGTCCATGTAAAAGAAAGAGGACAGGATATTCTGCATTCTTCTGATAATCTGGCGGAAAGTAAATCTGGAATTTCATAGGTGATGAATAGGAGACAATATTTCCCTTTTTTTCATCATAAAAACCAATAACTGATTCGAATAGACAGCCAAAAAGAATCAGGAATAATAAAAATTTTAACTGTATATTGTGATTAATGTTTCTTATCATAGCTTTCAGCACAGGAAAAAATTTCATTCAAGAAATCATAACGTTCTTCATCAGTCATCAGTCTTGGTTGCGCATAGTCCATTAACAGGGCAGTTTTCAATTCCACCTGGATCAGTTTGCCATCATAAAATACGTAACGATCGAGAAATTCCTGCCGTGTCCCTGTGATTGGGCGATCCATCTGATCAAAGAAAAGATTCCCCAGTCCGTAATGAATAAAGCGGTCCTTCGACGGAATCATCGTCTGTGCGTAATGGGCTTGCGATCCTGAAATTACGACTGCGCCTGCATCCGATAGCCGCTGAAAGTCAGCTTCCTGGCGCTCGCTGGGTATTCGAGAATATATTTCATAATACTGCAGTGAGACAATAACCAGATAACCTTGTTCTGTCAGTTCGCGAATTTCCTTTTCCATTTGGTTAAAATCACAGCGATTGACTCCCGGAAGCTGTTCCGTAACAAAAACATGATCAGGTCCGGCGATATTGCAGCCAAGAAACGCAAATTGATTTCCGTTATGCTCGACAAAGAGAACTTTTGCTGCCTCAGTCGGAGTACGCCCGGCTCCATAATAGGGGTACCCTTTTTTTTCAAGCAATGTCAGCGTTTCCAGTAGTGGAGGCCAATCATAATCTCGGAGATGATTTCCTGTCAGTTCAACAAGATTGATTCCCAGGTAATCAAATAATGATAAATACGTGTCAGGCGTGCAGAATTGCATGGTTGTTTTCAGTACTGGCTGCGGACATAATGACCAAAATGAAGATTCATTCGAAATATGACGAAGATCTGAATTAAAGAAAACATCCCGCAGTTTTTCTCCAGGATAATTGATCCCGTTCAGCATCATTTTGTATGCGGTTGTTCGGGTCAGAGCGGTCGTTCCTGTCATAAGGAGCGTAGTGGCTTTTTCCGGTAAAAATGGAGAAGTGGATTCGTTATTAACAGTCGGAACAGCAAGGGGATCTTTCTGTTGATCATAATCTTTATCCCATGGCGCCGGAAGCCCATCGATGGAAATCCGCTTCCAATTCGGTTGGAGCGATACAGTTGGAACAATGGCGCAGATACCCTGATCGTTTTGCGATAACTCTTTTTGAATTTGATCGAATGAAGCAATTTTTATACGCAAATTTGAGCTTTTGCCAAACTTTGATTCGAAATTCGTACGGGTTGTCGTATCAACCAGCAGCGTTGCAATTTTATCTTCGATAGGAGTTCCTTTTACCCATAAATTTGTGAATTCTTTCTGACTGATTGAATCAAAAAGTGTGAAAAATGGACAAGCGATCGAGTAAGATGGAACGCTTATTTCCTCAGGAGGAACAAGGCTGCCTGCAAATGTCATTGCGAATGATACGAGAATGAATCCAGTGATTAATTTTTGTCTTTTTAGAATCATACAAACAAGTATATTCAGATTCGGTTTTTATGGATCATTTTTCAGGAATTTGCCTGTTTTCTTTTTTTTTCTTTAATGGAAATAATTGCAACTTTTTTAGATGGAAAAAAACTTTTTCATAAAACAGGGGGAATTTTTTTTTTCACTTCTTGGAGGAACCAAAATAATTCCTCTGTTATTTCGAATCGCTGAGAACTTATGTTATTTTTTACGTATACTAAAAGTGAATTAAGAAGTTAACAAAAGAGGAAGGGCAAGCGATGGAAATGAACAAACGGTTTCATTTGTTTTCAATTATTTTATGTGTTTTTGTCTTGATGACAGTTTTGTTTATACCCGTTCAGGCAGCAGAATTTGATCAGGATGGACTGCTGGAATCGGATGAAGTGATCGATGATGACCTGTTTATCGGAGGCGATACCGTGGATATCAGCGGTGAGATAAACGGGAATTTGCTGTCTTCTGGTAATACTGTGACACTGAATGGCAAAGTGAATGGCAACGCTATTATTGTAGGTAATACCATTCACATTGCAGAGACTGCAGTAATTGACGGGAACCTCTTTGTCGGTTGCGCGGTTTTAATCATTGACGGGCAAGTGACCGGATCTGTTTTTACAGGTGGCGCATCACTTTCATTGGATAAAACAGCGGAGATCGGAAGGAATGTTTTCTATGGCGGTTATTCGTTAGAAGCTGCAGAAGGCAGCCAAATAGGAAAAGATCTTTTTGCTGGAATCTATCAAGCGATGCTGAAAGGCAGTATTGAGCGTGATGTAAAAGCAGGTGCTGGCGCATTTGAACTGAGCGGTAATGTCGGGCGAGATGTGAACGTGGATTTGGGCATCATTTCCAATAAAAATGATCAATCGATGAATTTTATGAAAAATATGCCTTTCATGCAAAATCCTGCCATTCCGGATGCAATCCCTGTTGGATTGCGGATTTCTGATGAAGCCGAAATCGGTCGAAATCTTACTTATTCCTGTTCTCAGGATCTGTCAGCAGGAATTCAATCTACTCCCGGGGGAAAAATTACTTTCAATGAGGTAACTACAGCGGAAACTGTTGAAAAACATGGCTTTCTTAATCGCTTCTTATTATGGCTGGTGGACACAGCAAGAAAGTTTATCACCCTATTAATTCTTGGATTGCTGGCTGTATGGTTGATTCCGCTTTTATTGAAAAAGACGGAAGAGCAGGTTAAAACGCAGCCTTTACCATCCGCTGGTTATGGCGCCTTGACGATTATCCTTGGCTATCTTGCGGCGATTGTTGCGGCTGGAATTATCTTCGGCGTTGGAATTCTGATCAGCCTTTTAACACTGGGTGGATTAAGTAAAGTGATATTTGGCGTCGGATTCTCTGGACTTTCTCTGCTTGTCACGATTTTTACCTTCCTGGTATCCTATGGATCGAAGATTGTTGTTGCTTTTATGGTTGGCAATTGGATCCTTTCAAAAATCGCTCCATCAGCGAAAGGCCGGAATTATTGGGCGATTGTGATCGGCGTAATCCTTTATGTGATCCTGTCCTCGATTCCGCTGGTTGGTTGGATATTTACACTGGCTGCGAAGATTATCGGTATGGGTGCGATGTGGCTTGCTTATCGTGCGAGGAAAAAAACTTTGCAGATAGCTGAGGAAAATCCACAAACAGTATAAAATTGCGCATAGATTTAAAAAGCGTTTCAATATATTTGAAACGCTTTTTTTTAATTCTCTTCATCATAAGGTCTTTTATCAATTGGTAGCAGCAATTCGAAATATAGACAAGCTTTCCTCATTACGAATCTCTGAATTTGGGAGTTGAAAAATAGTAAATAATACTTTATATTATGTATATAATACTTAACAAAAGAAGCGAGGGCGTGTTGAAACTCGGAAATTCATTAAGAAAGAAACGATTTGAGTATCATGAAATTTCTCAGCAGGATCTGGCGAACGCTGTCGGTGTTTCGAGAATCACGATCCATTCGATTGAAACCGGAAAGTTTAATCCGTCCGCATTGCTTGCCCTTAAAATTGCCCGATTTTTCAACTTAAATGTAGAAGAAATTTTTTATCTCGTTGATGAAGAGGATATTTGATAATGGAAAAAACGTTGAAGAATATTGACGCATGGCTGAAAATCCCGGCTGTCGTGACGGGAATCCTGTCCATTGGGTTTTTTGTTTTTGATTTGATCATTTTATTGCAGCTGCAGCCTAAAATGGTTCATTTTGATTCACTCAGCGAGCGGGATTTTCAATTAGTCAATTACTCCGGATACGGGCTGATTGTGTTCCTGCTTTTTTGTTTGTTGTCGATCTATCGGTTGCTGCGATTTCTAAAATATGCGGAAAGGATAACCTTTTTGTCCATCGTTTCGTTGGCTGCGGCAATTGCAGGGTTCCTGCTTATCTTCAGTTTTATTGGATTGCTGGACGATATCGGTGACCAATATGAGCAAAAATTAAGTCAACCGGAATGGAATTGGTTATATCCGGTCATTGTTCTCCAGATCGCAGTGGCTGTCTGGTTGGTCTGTATGCATTATTTGGATATGAATCTTGTTCGTCAGGAAAAACAAATTACGCTTGATGGAAATATATTCCTGCTGGTGCATTATACCGGTTCGCTGTGCGGGTTCTTAGGTGTCGTCTTCTTATTAACAGGCTTTCGATTTGCTTCTGCATGGAACTTATTGATACATTCGACGATTGTTCCAATTATTTTGTTAATTCCGTATATTCTGATACTGGTGTATTGGTTAATTTGCAAACTTCAGGAAAAATCAAGGACATGGTTTGATGAAAAACAGCTGCAGGATATCGGAAAATCCGCAATACTGACGCTGATCATTCATTTCCTTATTATGACCGGATTATTTATCCTGAACTATAACAACCTTGCAGGGGCAGTTCGCCTGCTTTGGCTGCCTATCGATCTTTTTCTGTGTCTGACTTCCTTTTCTGTTTGGAATCTGATTTTCTATACCAAAGGGTAAAAGATCAGTTAATCGAAATATAAAAAAATAATTGATTATTGTTTTTTTGTTTTTCTCGAAAAAGGACTATTAATACTCCTCCTTATCGTTAGAAATTCCAAAAATTCATAAAATAGATTGACTTTCTTAATAAAAAAAGAAGCCTCCCTATACGTTCGAATTGCTGTAGAAATACTGGTCCGCTTGACATTCCTCATGACTGCTTCTATAATTTTTTTATACCACAGTATGTCCATCATCAAGAAATGGAGATTGAAAATGAGGAAGAATTTTGTTTTGTCTTTTTTGGTAGTTTGTATCTTATTGACTTTGTTTGCAAGTACGGTTTTAGCTGAGGAAGAAATTGAATTGCGCTTTCTCGGTATGGCACAAGCTGCATATTCGGAGCAGAATGTGAATGATATGACAGCTGATTTCATGAAAGATCATCCAAATATTAAAGTATCCACCGAATTTGTCCCATATGAAGAGCTGCGGAATAAGACGATGCTTGCATATGGTTCGAGCAATTCTTATGACGCCGCATTGGTCGATGATATCTGGTTCGCTGAATATGCAGCCAAAGATATGCTGTTGGACATCACAGCCGATATTCCGCAGGAGTATAAGGATGGTGTTTTGGCTGGCGCCTGGAATGTAACCACGAAGAACGGAAAAATTCTGGGAGTTCCCTGGTTCCTGGATACCATGTACCTGTTTTATAACAAGGATATGCTTTCAAAAGCCGGTTTCGAAGATACTCCCAAGAGTATTGAAGAAATGGTTGAAATGGCAAAAGTCCTGAAGGAAAAAGGAATTGTTGAATATCCGTTTGTTTTCAGTATGGCTCAGGCAGAAGCATTAATTTGTGTGTATGCAAATTTTCTGGAAGCATATGGCCAGTCTTTCCAGGATGCCGAAGGAAATTATATTCTTCAAGACAGCGGTGTGGAAACGCTCGAATTCCTTGTCAGTCTGATGGATGAAGGATTATTGAATCCTAACTCACTTGAATTTCTCGAAGAGGATGTCCGCCGCGTCTTTTCATCCGGTGATGCTGCATTTACCCTGAATTGGGCGTATATGTATGCGCTGGCAAAAGATCCTGCTGAGAGTTCGTTGGCGCCGGAGGCAGTGGGAATTATGACGCTGCCTGGCAAAGAAGGAATCAAGGAACATGCAGCGATGAGTGGTTCGATGGGATTGGGTGTTTTAAGTAAATCAGCTCATCCAAAAGAAGCACTTGAATATATTCTGTATCTTTCCAGTAAGGGTGTTCAAGATACTTATTCAAATCTGCAACTGCCCGTTTGGACAGCATCCTATGATGATCCGCAAATTGCTGCCGGACGCGAGGACATGGTGGCAGCGGCAAAACAAGCATTTTCGATTATGAATGTTCGGCCGAGTGAACCGAATTATCAGGAAGCCAGCGCGATTCTGCAAAAGAACATTCAAAGCGCATTATATGGTGATGTGTCTGCAAAAGACGCTCTGACCAGTGCGATTGATGAAATCAATCAGATAAAATAATTTATGTCCTATAAGCAAATTAAGGGCAGCTATTCATTCTTGACCATTCCCATGATTTTAATCATGGGAATGGTTATTGGATGGCCGCTCATTCAGACTTTCATTTTCAGTTTTACGGATGCTGATCTGCTTGGAATCACAAAGCCAGGTTTTACAGGTTTGAACAATTTCCTGGATGCATTTCAAAATCGAGGCTTTCTGAATTCACTGAAAGTTTCCGGCATCTTTGCTGTTGTGGTGGTATCAGTGGAGGTGATTCTCGGGACAAGTGTTGCTTTACTCTTGAATCAACCGTTGATTGGCAGCAAAGTTGTGCGTGTTTTTCTGATCCTTCCCTGGGCAGTACCGACGATTGTTAATGCGATCATGTGGCGTCTGATTTACAATCCTGAGTATGGCGCTTTGAATTCACTCCTTTACCAACTGGGATTTATTGACAAATATATCAGTTGGCTGAGCAGTGCCGACAAGGCGTTATGGGCTATCATTTTTGCGGATATTTGGAAAAATTTTTCTTTAGTTACGCTCATCGTCCTGGCATCGCTGCAAAGTCTGCCAGAATCGCAAGTTGAAGCCGCAAAAATTGATGGCGCAAATTCCTGGCAACGTTTCTTTTATATAACGATGCCCCACATCATTCCATCTCTTCAGGTTGCGATGGTTTTGCGCATTATTGAAGCCGTGAAAGTTTTTGACATCATTTATGTGATGACGAAAGGCGGCCCAGCCAATAAGACCCGGACCGGAAGTATATTTATCTATCAGGAAGCTTTTACAAATTCCAGGATCGGCGCCGGATCTTCCTTTGCTATCATTATGGTGGCATTCATCATCCTATTAATCCTTGTTTATATGAGGACATTGAGCCAACAAAAGCGATAATTGGGAATATCTATGAAGAAAAAATTCAAGTTTTCAACACTGCTGAAATATTTCGCCCTGATTATCCTTTTTGTGTACATTATCAGCCCGTTTTTATGGCTTTTGATTATGTCTGTCAGTTCATCTGCTGAATTGACACTAAAGCCGCTGCGTTGGATACCGGAAAAAATCGATTTTTCAGCTTTTAAAGAACTGCTTGTAATGGGGCTTAATACCCGCGGTGAATTGTTCTTGTATGCACTTCGGAACAGCCTGGTTACTGCGATGACAACTGTCCTGTTATCTATGTTGGTGACAATACCGGCAGCCTGGGTGTTTTCCCGTTATTCAGGGAAAAAGAATGTGATTCTTTCATTGGCAATTTTTACATTTATGCTGCCGCCTGTTGCTTACTGCATTCCATTGTATAAACTACTGGTTCGATTTGATCTGATGGATAAATCGCTTGCATTGGCGTTTGTTTACTGCACATTTGTACTTCCTTTTTGTGTCTGGTTGATAAAAAGCAGCATCGATGCCATTCCCTATGAATTGGAAGAGGCGGCTGTTATTGATGGCGCAGGCTTTTTACAGCGAATTATTCAAATCGTTATGCCCCTGTTACTGCCGGCTCTTGGTACTGTTGCGTTGATGTCTTTGATTATGGCGTGGGATGAATATTTTTATGCGATGTTATTCACAAACAGCAAGGCAGCAATTACACTGCCGGTTGTGATCGCAAATCTTGCCTCAGGTCGTCAATCGAACTACAACCTGATAGCGGCAGGTGGTGTGCTGGCTTCTGCTCCTCCGGTAATTATTGGTATGCTGTTTCAAAAAGCTTTGATTAAAGGGCTTGTTTCAGGAGGAGTCAAAGAATGAAAGTTTACTGCGGAATTGACATTGGTGGAACGAGAGTCCGAATTATACTGATCGATTCCTCAAAACAGATCCTGGCAAAAGATCAGTTTTCCACTTTATCTGGTTCAGGTCCAACAATCTTTATGGAAAAGCTGACAGCAACAATCCAAAAAATCCTGCACCGATCTGGATCGGATTTTGAGTTGCAGTCTATCGGAATCGGTTGTACTGGACCTGTGGATGAAAATACCGGGGTCATTTTAAATCCTTATACACTGGGTGGTTTGGAAGGATTTGGGTTAACGGAAGCAATTAATGCTTGTTTCCAGGTGCCAGTTTATCTTGACAATGATGCCAATACAGCTCATTTAGGTGAAATTGCCGCCATGGGAGAAGCTGCGCCTCAAAATACTGTCATTTTAACTATGGGAACCGGAGTTGGTGTGTCGATTCGCGTCGGCGGAGAGATATTTCGTGTTCCGGGCGGAATCCATCCTGAGATCGGCCATATTCCAGCAGGAATTATTTCGGATGTAACGTGTTATTGCGGGAAAAGAGATTGTCTTGAAAATACAACTTCAGGCACTGCGATTAATCGGGATTCCAAGCGATTGTTTGGATTACCTCCTGAAACAGTACTGGATTGCTGTGACACACCCGAAAAGCAACAATTTCGTGAAAATCTCATCGCTGCACTGACAAATTCCATTGCGATACTGACCGGAATCTTTAATTGTGAACTGGTTTTTATTGTGGGTGGGATGCAACCGTTTTTTGACAAATATCTCATTAAAGAAGCTCAGAAACGACTGTCTGGACTGGAAAACATCTTTGGCGGTACCAAAATTTTGTCGAAAGAAACCAGTTCCATTTCCGGCAGTTTTGGCGCAGCGATCCTGGCTCAAGACAAATTTGAAAGGAATTATCGATGATGCAATTATTCGAAAAGTATAAGTCTCTTCTGAAGGACGATGAGGGGCTGAGGGCGATAGAAGTTGAGATGACAAGACAAAAGTCAGACCTCTATGACACTTACAATACGCAAAAAACAATGATTTATGAAATGGCAGCTGCAATTCAGAAAAGCAGAAATGTACTATTGTTAGGAATGGGAGCTTCACATTTTGTCAATCAGATCTTTGCATTTCAAATTCGGAAAATGGGGATCGAAGCGAGTGCGATTCCTGCTTCAGAGTTTCTCTATGATCCAATTCCTGTAAATAACAAAATTGTAATTTTAACCTCTCAAAGCGGTGAATCCATTGAGACAGTAAAATGTCTGCCTGATCTTTCAAATATTGATGTTTATTCCGTTACATTAACAGCGGATAGTACCATCGCAAAGCAAACGAAATCGGTCATTTGTTCCGGCGGTGGTGAAAAGGCATATGCCGGTACACGAAGTGTAACGCTTACTCTGGCTGCATTTGCTTTTGTGGCGGAGCGGCTTGGACAGATTCATTTTGACCAAATCCGGCAGGCAATCGAATTTGAGCAAGCCGATATGGTTGCAATGGAGAAAGCAATCTGGACATTATTCAGCAAAAACTCCATCATTGCGACGGGACGCAGTTTGTTTGCGCCTTTGGCGCAGTTGTTTGCTTTGGGTTGTGAGGAACTCGGTACAAAACCGGTTTTGTGTAACGAAACAGGAATGTTTCGGCACGGCCCGATGGAAATTTTGGATTCTGACACGGTTTTGGTTGTCTTCCGGCAGGAGGGTGAGCTGGGTGAGCTTTGTACCTCCTTTGAAGCTGCTCAGAAACAAAGCGGGTGTTCGTTGATCGTTTTGGACAGCTCTGGATTAGCTCCACTGACGGATGCGATTACAATTTCCTGTCCCATTGGTTCGGA
Organism: Flexilinea flocculi; assembly: GCF_001192795.1. Taxonomy (GTDB): domain Bacteria; phylum Chloroflexota; class Anaerolineae; order Anaerolineales; family Anaerolineaceae; genus Flexilinea; species Flexilinea flocculi. Next base: position 1,231,061 of record NZ_DF968181.1, read on the forward strand.
TATCACGGCGGTTCTCGGAATGATGACAACATTTCAGACACTGATGGTTGCTTATGCCTGTGGCAAAAATCCAAGAACTGGATTGCCGCGCTATGGTTCAAAAGTAACCGTCAAGGAATAATTTAGCTGTTTTTTCCGGATCAAGTAAATATATCGAGAGGATTCATCGATGAAAAATCCTTGTCGGAAATTTTTCAGTAATTCGCAATATGAAAAGAATTCTTTATTCGAAAAGTCAATCCATATTATCAATTGCTTATTATTTCTGCAATTGATAGTATTTTTCATGATGATCCCGATTCGATCGGTTGGCGCTGAAAACTCGGAATATGATTATTCCGAATTTCAGCGTGCAAAGAATCTGGCAGTTAAATACCTCAATTCAAAATTAGCAATCGGTGTCCCGATTGCATCGTATGAGACAAAGATCCCTTCTATGAAAAATGCTGCTTATACCTATGATAACGCGTTAACAGCACTGGCTTATATCGCAGAAGGAAAACATCGAAATGCAGCGAAGATCCTCGATTCATTGGTTCAAGGAATTCAAAATGACCGTTTTCGACCGGACCGGATTCGGAATGTCTATCTGGCTGGCAACAGTAATTATCCTGCGCACTGGTGGGATGGAGATTGGATGGAAGATGCCGCTCAGGTCGGGACGACGACTGGTAACAGCGCTTTTGCAGCGCTGGCTTTTTTACAGTATTACCACCGCTGGGGAAACGAAATCTATCTTCAGACTGCTGAGATAATCATGAATTGGGTGCTTGAAAATTGTCAGGATCAAAACAGCGGTTTTACAGGTGGTTACAAAGGATGGCCGGAGAAGGATCAGATTGATGTATTAACCTTTAAATCCACTGAACATAACATCGATGCTTTTGCTGCTTTCCAGCAGCTTTTTTACATCACAGGAGAAGAGAAATATCAGACGGCGATGGAAAGCGCCCGTGAATTCATTCGATCCATGTATGATGAGAACGGATATTTCTATATCGGTACTCAATCTGATGGAATCACTCCGACAAAAGGAAATATTATTTTAGATGTTCAAGTTTGGACGATTTTAGCTTTGGGAAAAGACTTTTTGCCTGATCCAAGCGTTATTGACATGGTCATATCTATGAAAACGACAGAGGGTGGATTTCCCTTTCACAAAGAGAATACGAAAGGCGGCTTTTGGAGCGAGGGTACTGCATTCTCAGCCCTGGCATTTCGAAACATGGGTATGGATGCGGATGCTTTTTCCGCATTAAGATTATTGGAACAAATTCAGTTGGATAATGGCGGATTCCCCGCTGCAACGGTAGAGAATCTCTCAACTGGCGATGGATGGGGATATAATCAGGACACCCACATTGCTCCCGCTGCCTGGTTTATTATGGCTGTGGATAATTTTTCGCCGTTTGTTTTCATGAAATAGCTCGTTGCAATCATATTATTCGTATTATTCCTTGAAGTTGGAATCTGACTGACCCTTATTTTCTCAATTATTCGAATTGTAGATGGGTATTCTGCAGTAACAATTTGAAATAAGAGGAGGATTCTTAGCAATTGTGATGGTTTTTCGCTTCGCGTAAAACCATCACAACTGCTACTTTCCTTTGTTTATTCGAAAATTAATCCTTATTTCGAATTGATGCGTTTAGTATAATTTAATTGCTGCATAAAAAGAGATATTATTGATTTAAAAATTTACTTTCTGCAGATAGTTTTTTCCGGATATTTATCAATCAGTGATATAAAAAATTCCTTCAATGGAGGCGCGACTATGAGCTATGTAGAAGTTGGGGATAAGATTTACATTATTGGTGACCCGATTGCACAGGAAGGACTAAATTGCAATCCTTATTTATTGATTGATGAAGGAGAAGGAATTCTAATTGATCCTGGTTCCGTTCTTGATTTTCCCATTGTCCTGGAAAATTTGAAACAATTAATTGATATCAGAAAAATATCTCACGTGATTCTGCATCATCAGGATCCGGATTTTTGTTCAGCAGTTCCATTGCTGGAAAAAGAAGGATTAAATGCGCAAGTTGTGACAACCTGGAAATGTCAGACACTGGTTAAATATTATGGTATTCAGATGCCTTATTATTTGATTGAAGAACATGAAATGCAGCTTCGCTTAAAATCAGGCCGCATTCTTTCTTTTATTCTGACACCTTATTTGCACTTTGCTGGTGCATTTGTGACATACGATATGAAAACCCGAAGTTTGTTTTCCAGTGACCTATTTGGATCTTTCAGTTATAACCCGACCTTGTATGCTGATGACCATTATATGGATAAAATGCTTTCTTTTCATGAGCATTACATGCCATCCAATGCCGTTTTACGGCCTGTCATGGAACTAATTTCCTTATATCAAATTGAAACGATTTTTCCGCAGCATGGCTCGATCATAAGAGAGCAGGTTTATCAATACATCGAGGCATTAAAAACTCTGGAATGCGGTTCTTTTTTGACACCTGTGAAAAAGAATCTGATGCAGTCGGGTGGGTTTACGATGATTTTCAATGAAGTATATAAACGGATGATTTCAATTTTCCCATCAGAAGATGTAAATGAAATATTTGATACGATTGATGGATTGGAATTTAACGAACAAAAAGTGATTACCGGTTATCGACAGGATTGGAATTTATTATGGAATTCAATATTCAATCACGTTCAATCGATTAAAGGGATGGTGTGGTTAGGAGTTCTTTTCCCGTTTGTTGAGAATTTGTGCGCAGTATTTGATCTGCAGCTGCCGGAAGTTTTTAGTAAGTCTCTTAATGAAATATTAAATGAAAATGATAAATTGAAACAGGTCAACATTTCTCTCGATCAAACGATTAAAGCGACAAATAACAAATTGCTGAGATGCCCCATCACCGGTTTATATAATGAGACCTTTTTTCATTCTTTGTTGTTGAATGAATTCGGAAACGAAGACTGGCGGGAGATAGGAATTCTGGCTTTAATTGGTATCGATGATTTTGCAGATTATATAATCCGATTCGGTAATCAGGAGGAACAAATTGTTCTGAACAATCTGGCTTATTTACTGAAAGAAAATTTTGGAGAAAATGCGGTTTATCGAATGGATTTGCCTGATTTTGCACTTTATCTAAAGGGATTAACCAGACAGGAAGTTGTTGAAAGATTAGAAAAGATTCGAGTGAAAGTAAATAAAGGCGATTATTTCCTTGGAAAAATTACAATTTCAGCCGGTGTTGCGTTTCCTTCCGAGATTGATCTGAATTCGAATTCAAGTGAAATTGCTGCCAACCAATATGAGAATCTGGCATTTGAGCGCCTGCGGACCGCACAATTAACCGGAAAGAACAAGATTTGTTCTGAAGGCGAAAAAGGGATTCAGACTGTCCGCAAAGGGAAAATACTGATTGCGGATACGGATATTACGAATGTGACGCTATTAAAAACCTATTTTGAAGAAGCCGATTTGGAAGTAATGACAACTGATAATGGGATTGAAGCGAAAGAAATGGCTATCGCGAATTTACCGGATGTGATTGTATCAGAAGTTATTCTTCATCGACTGGATGGATTCAGTCTGAGGGAAGAACTTTTGAACAATTCAACAACAAAAGACATCAAAACGGTTTTCCTCTCTTTCAAGAAAGATGAGACCAGTGTGAAGCGCGCGATACAAATGGGTGTGACCCATTATCTCAGCAAACCGTTTCTTCTGGCAGAGTTGCTTGGAATTGTCGAATCCTTAGTTCAGGATGGGAAAAAATGGAATTGAATATCCTGATCCTGATCATCATCGTTTTATTTTATATCTTGTTTCTGCTGATTGCAAGGATATTATTAAATAAATTTTCAACTTTAAATGAAATTTTCATCAGAAACAATCGAAGGTTGTCAAGAATTCTATCGATTGTCAATCATTCTTATGAAATTAATTTGGAATCGATAAAAGCACTAAAAGATTTAAAACAGAATTTAATTTTATCTTCAGAAGAAGATGCCGAGCGTAAGAAAAAAATCTATCAAATTGAAAAACAGGAAATCCGAAAGCTGCAGAGTAAAAATGTCGTGAGACGGAAAGAAGCTGCAGCAAATCTTGGGATTATCGGCGATTCTGATGCCAGAGCAGGACTCGAACAGGCGTTATTAAAAGAAAAGGATTATTCTGTAAAAGTATATCTGGTTAATGCTCTAACCGAAATTCGTCAAAAAGACTCACTGCCATTCTTAATCCAGGATTTATTGGACAGTACGAAATGGTATCGGACAAAATTGATCTCCAATATTTTAGAGTTTGGTTATCAGTTTAATGATTTCTTTATCGAGATGAAGGATACAAGACGTTTGGAATGGATTGAATTGATGATCCATTACGCTGGTATTGTATATACGGATGAAACGAAGAAATACTTGTTTGATTTTGTAGATCGCTTTGATTCGATACAAGAAGAAGTTCGATTATTTTTACAGAATAATAAGCAATTGCTCAGAAAATACAAAATTGAATACGTTGAAGACGATATGAAAATTCTGCTGGAAAAAGCATGCAGATTACTTTCGGATACGTATTCTTCCGATTTCGGCAAAGAACCTTATACAAGTCATATCAACCGGACGATACGCTTGAATGCTTATTGGGCGATTTCGAAGAATCCAAGTGTTGAAAACCTGCAATTTTTGTTGTCCCATATCTCTGATGATCTGTTTGAAAACCAGATCATCACGATGTTGTCCAAAATGCTCGAATCAAATCCTCGTCTGATTTACATTGTGGAAGATGCCTTTGAAGCAGAGAATGAAAAGGCAGTCCGAAGTCGGATTGCAAATGTTCTATCCAACCAGATCGAATACTATGTATTACAACTTCTGACAAAAAAGTATTCAAGAGCAAAAGCAATTCTCGGACAAATTATCCAGAACAATCAAGTTAATGAATTGATCGGTTTTATCAATTTAAATAAAAATCTTGATCTGGAAAACAGTCTTGCAGAGCTGGTTAAAGAAAATGTCGATCCGGATAGCGAGACAGGAAATGAATTAAGAATTTATTTAAAGAAGACTTTTCTATCCAAATGTGGATTCATTCCGATTGAACCGGAACAATCCGTAAAGATTGAAAAAAAAGATCCTAACTTGATTAAAGCTGTTGCAGTTACAATATTTATTTCGTTTTTATTAATTCCGATAATCTTTTTAATTCGGCATCGGAATGAGCTTGGATCTGTCAGTTGGATTAATCTCCTTACTGATTATGTTATCGAATTTAATAAAGGTTTGATATATTATTCTCTTGTTTATTCACTTTTCAATCTATTATTGATTTTCTTTTCAATCCAAAATGTTAAGACCCAGGCACGGTTGTGGAATTACAAAAACTATTCTATGCTGTTCCGGAAGAAGATGATTCCTTCGATTTCAATTATCGCTCCGGCTTTTAATGAATCAAAATCAATTGTATCCAGTGTGAAATCATTATTGAATTTAAAGTATCCTGATTATGAATTAATTGTCGTGAATGATGGCAGCAAAGATGAAACGCTTAACAATCTAATTGAAGCGTTCCAACTTGTGCGAACTAATTACCGTTTTAAAACCAGTCTGGTGACCGCTCCGATTAGAGGGATTTACCGTAATGATTCTTTACCGAATCTGATCGTAATCGACAAAAGCAACAGCGGGAAAGCCGATTCTTTAAACGCCGGGATCAACGTGTCCAGAAATGAATATTTTTGCTGCATCGATTCCGATTCATTATTGGAGTCTGATTCTCTTTTAAAATTAGCTTCACTGACTTTGGATGAAAGCCGTGAAACACCGGCGCTTGGCGGGAATATCCTGCCGATTAATAGCTGTAAAGTAAACAATGGTCAAATCTATGAAATCCATGCGCCGAAAAATGTAATTGCCAGATTTCAAGCGGTCGAGTATATCCGCGCTTTCATGATTGGTCGGCTTGGATGGCAGCAAATCAACAGCATGATGATCATATCCGGCGCTTTCGGATTATTTCGCAAAGATCGGATTATTGGTATCGGCGGTTATCTGACATCGAAGGGCCAATATCAGAAAGACACCGTCGGTGAAGATATGGAACTGGTGGTACGCATTGGACGGATGCTGCGGGAAATGAAACAAAAATTTGTCATCCTTTATGCATACAACGCAAATTGTTGGACAGAAGTACCGGAGGATTTAAAGAGTTTGAAAAACCAGCGCTATCGATGGCAGCGTGGGCTGGTAGATATTTTGTATTTCCATCGGAAAATTCTATTTAATAAAACATATGGACAGATCGGGTTTATTGCCATGCCCTATTATTTGATTTTCGAGATGGTAGGTCCGCAATTTGAAATACAAGGGTATTTCTTAGTTATCGTCAGTATCTTGTTGGGAATTTTGAATGCGGAATTTGCTTTGTTGTTATTCATTTCTGTAATTCTGTTGGGCATGATCAATTCAATCATATCTTTGTTGATTATTGAACGTGAGGAATCTTATTTTTCCATTCGAGATTTAATAAGACTGATCTGGATTGCTTTGATCGAAAATTTTGGTCCTCGGCAATGGATCAGTCTATGGCGAGTCTTGGGACAGATAAAAATGATTTTTCGATCTGGCGGCTGGGGCAGCATTCAGCGGAAGGGAATTTGATCGATGCGCCGGTATAAATTCTTCTATTACGTGACGTATCTAATTGTATGGATTGTTACAGGAGCGATTCTGTTTTTTATCGGTTATCCGATTTGGAATTTTTATCACAAGGAGTCCAGTCCAGTAAGGATTGCTGACTCGGGTAATTTGCAGGAGAAGTCAGCTTTTCAATGGATAAAACGCTTTCAAAAAATTGATCCGGATATTGAAAATCCGGATCAATCAGAAATCATCATTTTCAACGATCGCGATGATTTCAATTCAGCGAGAATTCAAAATTTGTTTGGAAAGATCGGGATTATTAATGCACTTTATTATCAAATTTCCGATTCGGACGATAACCTTGAAAGAATTAATTACCTGACCAATATCAATTATTCTGGTTATTACGGCTCCGTATTCCAAAAACTGAATGACCGAAAATCAATCCCTGAGAAACTCATCGCTCTCTACGAGGAAAATACGGGCTTGCCCTGGAACTTTTATGGAGAAGGGATCATTATTACCAATAATCAGCAAGTTCTGGTACTTCAAAAAGGCACTGATTACCAGGGATCAATCTTGCTGAAAATGAATGATTTGAAGATAAATTTCTATGGAATTTTTGAAATCACCAGTTCAAACGAAACTTCAAGAGGCACTTTTTCTATAGATCTATTGCCCAATGGTAAAAAAATGTTTTCTGAAGCTGGAATACCATCTGAATTTCCGGCGTCCTATGAAATCCGGCGTAATGCTTATGAGATTTATTACTTTGCAGGAAATTTCAGTTCCTTTCAAATTAAAGTACCTTTCCAGTATGATCTGATTACAAAATTGATGCAACACAAGATATTTTATTCAAAATATCAAAATGAAGAGGTTTTTTGGCGTTGGTATTATCCTTTCATCGACCAAATCATTTCTTCAACTGGCGCAAAAATAAAATCCGATGAAAAACTGATTCCACGATATCCGATGGAGAAAAACCATGTTTTTTCTGCTGCTGGTCAGGAAATTTATATCACCAGTAAAACGACGAAATCCAAATTTTTCATAAAAGGCGTGAATATCGGTCCGGCATTGCCAGGTAAATTCTTTACAGAATTTCCTGAGGACAAAAACGTCTACCTAAAATGGTTCCAGCAAATCTCAGATTTAAACTTGAATACAATCCGCGTTTACACGCTGCTTCCGCCTGCATTTTATCAGGCGTTATATCAATTTAATTGGAATAACCCAATGCCGCTATTTCTGCTGCAGGAAATTTGGCCGGAAGAACATCCTGTGAATTCAGATTATCTGAATCAGGAATACAATAGAACCTACCATCAGGAAATTGAATACACTGTCGGAGCGATTCATGGAAATATTCAAATTCCTGAGCGCCAGTTTCGCTCATATGGTTTCTATACGTATGACGTTTCGCCCTATTTGATCGGATATCTTGTAGGACGAGAAATGGAACCGAATGAGGTCATTGAAACAGATCGCTTGAATGCCGGTTATCAGTTCCAGGGAAATTATTTTTATACTCGCGCGGAAACCACTCCGACCGAAGCATGGCTGGCTGCTTCATGCGATTACGCTGCAATGCTGGAAGACACACTTTATCAAAATCATCCGTTGCTGGCGATTGTAAGCTGGCCGACATTGGATCCGATGAGCCATGATACAGAATGGAATGAAGCCGGTGATAAAATGCTGCAAAACAATGACAAGGCAGTTGTCGATATCAATCACATCGGTGTTCATGAAGAGAACGTTGCCGGATTTTTTGGAGCCTATCATATTTATCCGAATTATCCGGACTTCATGAATAACGAACCTGCTTATGCAAATTACATGGATGCTCAAGGATCTTTTCGATATGGAGGGTATTTACAAGAGTTTATGCAGCAGCATACCAGCTACCCTGCGGTTGTGGCAGAATATGGAATTTCAACCAGTTCTGCTACCGCTCATTTTAATCCGGATGGTTACCATCATGGCGGATTAACGGAAAAAGAACAAGCAGAGGGCATCATTCGTATGACCGAAGCTATTGTGAATGAAGGATATTCGGGAGCGATCATCTTTGAATGGATGGATGAGTGGGCTAAGAAAACCTGGACGACAGAATTTTATATGATTCCTTATGAAAGGCATGTCCTGTGGCATAATGTGTTGGATCCGGAGCAAAATTATGGTCTCTTAAGTTTTGATGCAGCAGAATCTGTAATGGAGACGATCTATAGCGGAAGAACGGACCAAAATGCAGAACAAATTGTTCGGATGGGACAGAATGAAGCGTACCTGGAAATTGAGTTGGAAGGTTTTTCGAAGAATGATTCTGATGAAATCGCTTCCATTGCAATTAATACCTTCCCGAAGGAGAGACCTGTTTGGCAATACCTCCTCAAGCTTAGTGGAAATCCGGAATTGCTTGTGAATCCTGGTTATCAATGGCTGAATGGAAATTATTTGGCATCCCCGCATCCATTTTCGGAATACAAGCAGATGATTCAATTAACCAATAGTCAGAATATCTCAAAACAGGGCAAAATAACCTCTGAAAAGACACAAAACTTGAGCTCATTAAAAACCGGTCCTTTTATTAACAATGAAAATCAAATTTTTATCGATGAAAAAAGGATTCGGATTCGTATTCCGTATGGGCTTTTGGGAATATCCGATCCGTCTTCCAGACAGATTTTACTGGATGGAAAGCGCTTCATTCCTACATCAAGTGACCAAATCGCTACACAGGAAGTTGATGCTATCACCGTGCGGATTATAAGGCCGAATAAACCGGACATCATTACTGAATATCCGTTGAAAAACTGGGAAATTCCGAAATATACCGAACGGCTTAAAGAAAGCTTTCAACCTTTGTCGGAATACTTTGGAAATTTGTAAAGTAACTTTTAGAGTACAGTAATTCGAGATATAGACTTGCTATTTGAATCAATCGGGAAAAACATATTGTTATGACGGTTTTGCGCTTCGCCCAAAACCGTCATAACAATTAAGAATCCTACCTATATATCGAATCGCTGGCAGACCGGCTTTCTCGGATAGGGGTTTTACTTCCTGAATTGTGCTAATTGCACTTTTCAAATGCCGGAAGATGGTTGTTCAACGAAGCATTCTTCAGATTATTGAAAACGCGGATGATATCGGAATGCTCTATCGAAGGAAGCAATTCGTCATATAATGCGGCATCCGCTAATTCGGCATCCACCCCAGCCTGGCAGGCATCTTCCAGATTATCAAAAACCGGTTCGGATGATAACCCCGTATTTTCTGGAACGGTCAAGTTATATTTTTCAGCCTGTCTGATTAATGCATCGATATGTTTCAGCTCGGATTGCATGATGTTTTGGAACGGTTTTCCATCAAAATAATTTTCCGTAATATATTGGTAGAGATTATACGCGCCATATTCTTCTAAAATCGCTTCCTGAAGAAAATTTTCCTCTGTTTCTGAAAGCGGTTCTTGCGTGGAAGCTGTGTTTCTGCCGCGTAAGTCATTCTGGCTTTGAGAAATATTTTGCGCGTTTCTTTGTTCCAATGCTGAAGCTGCGACGGGCAGCGAGGGTACAAGCAGTATCAGACCGAGGAGCGCAAACCATATGTTTTTCTTTATATTTTTTAATAGAGTAATGTTTTTCATCTTATTTTCCTTATACAATTTATTCTTTTTTCAATCTATATATGAATCATATCGATTCTTTGTGAAAAGCTATTGAAGAATTTGTGAAAAATTTGTGAATTATCAATTTGCCACGTCACTGGCCACTATCAGCATCACCTGACATAGCAGTTTTGTACCCTGTTATAAAGTTTGTAGCCGGGGGATGTGATTCCTCATGTAGCATGAGATTGCTTCGTCTCTACGGGACTCGCAATGACAACTTCACCCCTGTATGGCTCGCATGGCAATCTGTCATTGCGAGGAGGGCATAAGCCCGACAAAGCAATCTTAAGCTTTTTAGAGAAAAAACGACCTGCTATACAGGGTGAGAAAAGAAGATTTAGCCAAAAAGAAGAGCCTCCAATGCTTACTTGGATACAGGTAATAATCATATAACATATAAACAGCGAAAGAAAACATTAAAGAAAATTGCTCTAGCGAAAACAGAGGAAGAGCACGGTTGTCGGCTCATTAAGGCGCCATTAGGCGTAGTATGTGGTTTTTTTACTAATCCACATAAAAAAGTTATTGACATATGTCAAAAACAATGTATAATAAAAAATAATAAATGACATATGTCAATAACTGAAAGGAGGTAAAAATGCCGAACAGAGATGGAACTGGACCGATGGGCAGTGGACCTAAAACCGGAAGGGGCTTGGGCATATGTTCCGCAGCGCGAGCGCTGAAATTTGGCGCGGGAGCTGCCTTAGGATTAGGCCTTGGTTACAGGTATGGATTTGGATCGCGGTTTTTTAGAAATCGAAGCACACAACAACCGGTTTCCAAAGCGGAGAAAGAAGTTCTTGAGGAACAAAAAACCATTCTTCAGTCCCGCCTGGCTGAAATCAATGACCAATTGGAAAAAATGTAAAAGGATGGAACATTTCCGGAGGACGCTCCGGATTATCTAATCTTTGGATAAAGAGGGTGAATGATATGCCAAGACCGATGAAATGGAGAACCGTTTGCTGTTTGCCTCGGAGCACTCGGTTTGGGCCTTTGGATGCTTCATATGATTCAGAAAATTTTGTTACGATGACAGTCGATGAGTATGAGACAATTCGATTAATCGATTTAGAGGGAATGACTCAAGAAGAATGTGCGGAACAGATGAATATTGCTCGAACGACCGTTCAGGGAATCTATACCGAAGCACGGAAGAAAATTGCTGAGTCATTGGTAAACGGCAAGGTTCTTTTTATCAATGGCGGTGAATACCGTCTTTGTGAAGGATTTGGAAAACATTGCGAAGGTGGTGGATGCCGCCGGCGCTGGTGTGCCAGGAACGCAAATGAAGATAACGATTTCGTGACAAATATGTAGTAATGAAAAAAAGGAGAAAAATGATCATAGCAATTCCAGTTGATAAGAATGAAGAAAATACAACCGTCTGCATGTCTTTTGGACGGGCACCATATTTTATGTTTGTTGATTCCGAATCAGGTCGATCTGAATTTGCAGAAAATGATGCAGCAGAAAGTCAAGGCGGTGCAGGAATTAAAGCGGCGCAATTCATTGTCGATCATAAAGCGAATGTATTACTGACTCCGCGATGTGGTGAAAACGCAGCCGAAGTCATTCAAGCGGCAGGAATCATAGTGTATCGAACAAACGGAAATTCAGTAAAGGAAAACATAGCTGACCTGAAAGATCATAAACTGACGCTGTTGGAAGAATTTCACGCCGGATTTCATGGTCATCGGAGTAATTCTTGATGAAAATTGCTGTGCTCAGTGGCAAAGGGGGCACCGGTAAAACGCTGGTTGCGGTAAATATTGCGGCAGTTGCCGAAAAAGCGGTTTATGTAGATTGTGATGTCGAAGAGCCGAACGGCTATTTATTTTTTACTCCGGAATTATTTGATCGAAAAGAAGTCTCAGTCTTGATTCCCGTAATTGATCGAAGTATTTGCACTCTTTGCCGGAAATGTATCGATTTTTGTAATTTTAATGCGCTCGCTTGCATTGCAAATCGAATGATTCTGTTTGAAGAAGTGTGCCATTCGTGCGGGGGGTGCCGGATTGTTTGTCCCGTAAGTGCGATTACCGAAAAAGAAAAGGTGATCGGTCATATCGAAAATGGAGTTTCAAAAAACGTAATTGTTAAGACTGGGATTTTAAATGTCGGTGAAACATCAGGAATTCCAATTATTCGAGAACTCATGAATGAAAATGAGAATGACCAGAGAATATCAGTGTTCGATTGCCCTCCCGGCAGCGCTTGCGCTGTTATGGAGAGTATCCGTGATGCTGATTATTGTATTTTAGTTGCTGAGCCGACAATTTTTGGGATTCATAATCTCAATTTGGTTTTTGAATTAGTGAAACAATTCCATAAACCCCATGGCGTTATATTGAATAAATGCTTAGAAGGTGAAAACCTGGCAGAACAGTTTTGTGCTGAAAATCATATCAGAATTCTTGGACGAATTCCATTCCATCAGGAGATTGGGATGATGAGCTCAAAAGGGCTGATATTAGTTCGAGAAAATGAAACACATCGCAAATTCTTTGTCAATCTATTAAATAAAGTGATTGAGGTTATTCAGAATGAAACAATTACTTGTCCTTAGCGGAAAAGGCGGTACGGGAAAAACTACTGTCGCAAGCGCTTTGATTAAGTTAATGAAGGCAAGTGTTTTTGCGGACTGTGATGTGGATGCGCCCAACTTGCATTTAGTGATGCAGATGAACAGCCAACCACAACGGTCAGATTATATCGGGCTGCCCAAAGCTTTTATTCATGAAGATCAATGTATTCAATGCGGTGCGTGCGCAGAAAATTGCAGATTCCATGCGATTCGTTTTGATTCAGTTTTTAAAGTGTTACCTTATGCGTGTGAAGGTTGCGGTGTCTGCAAGGCAGTTTGTCCTGTTGATGCCATAACCTTGGAATATATTTCGGATGGTGAACTTCTTTTGTATCAGGATTTTGACAGGATATTTTCTACCGCACAGTTAAAAATGGGAAGCGGAACAACCGGTTTGCTGGTTTCAAAGGTTAAAAAACAAATGATTCAATTTGCTGCAAATGATTCAGTGGCAATTATTGATGGCTCTCCTGGAATTGGATGTCCGGTTATCGCATCCATCAGTGGAGTTGATTTCGTCTTAATTGTCGCAGAACCATCCATATCCGGTATCAGTGATATGAAACGCATTGTTAAAACCGCAGAAAAATTTCAGACGAAGTTGATGATTTGTATTAACAGATATGATTCAAGTATTGAGAAAACAGAAGAAATCGAAAATTACTGTATGGAAAACAAACTCCCATATGCCGGACGAATACCCTATGATGAACAAGCTGTGAAATTGATCAATCAGGGAAAAACAATTGTGGACGTTGATTGTAATTCCGGAAGGGCGCTGCGAAAAATATTTGTCAAAGTAATGGCTTTTCTAAACGAAAATAACAGGATTGAGAAATATGAAAATTAGGACTTTATCAGAAAACACATCGATTTCCGAGAGTATCGGACATGAGCACGGATTGAGTCTGTATATTGAAACCGAAAAACATAAACTTCTGTTTGATACAGGTGGCAGTGATTTATTTGCACAAAACGCGCAAAAAATGGGAGCCGAATTAGAAGAAATCGATACCGTAGTTATCTCTCATGGTCATTATGATCATGGCGGAGGATTAAGAGCCTTTTTAGAATTAAATAAGAAAGCTGAAATTTTCCTCCAGGAAAAGGCATTCGATGAGCATTTTGCAAACAGTACAAACGGTGTTAAGAAATATATCGGATTAGATATGAATTTGCTCCCAAATGAACGCTTCCATTTTGTCAATGATGAGCTTCAGATTGACGAGGAATTGTATCTGTATTCTCAAGTCAAGGGCGATAAGTTTATTCCTTCCGGTAATCAGGATTTATTCATGATAAAAAATCAGGAGCTTATGCCAGATGATTTTTCGCATGAACAGAATTTAGTCATTAATGAGGCTGGAAAACACGTTTTATTTGCCGGTTGTGCTCATAGAGGCATTGTCAACATTCTGGAACATCTTATTTACAAAAATAATATCGAACCGGATGTCGTGATTGGTGGATTTCATCTTTACAACCGTGCTTCGGATCAAAGTGAAAATTTGGAACTTGTTGAAAATATCGCAGAAGCCTTATTGGCGCATAAAGCAAAATTTTATACTTGTCATTGTACTGGAATAAGCTCGTATCGTGTATTAAAGTCGAGAATGAATGATCGATTGGATTATTTATCTGCTGGAAGTGAAATTCAAATCTGAATGAAAAGGAGAAGAAATGAATGAGTGAAAATTGCAATCAAGCGTGTCAGAGCTGTAGTGAGAATTGTACTGAAAGAAAAGAAGAACAAACGGATTTTTCTGCAGCATTGAACGTGATGAGCAGTGTGGGAAAAGTTGTAGGAGTGGTGAGCGGAAAAGGTGGCGTTGGCAAATCCCTTGTAACTTCCTTATTGGCAGTGGCGATGAATCGAAAAAGTTATCGTTCTGCGATTCTTGATGCGGATATGACAGGGCCATCGATTCCGAAAGCTTTTGGCATCAATGGAAAAGCTGCGGGAAATGAATGGGGATTATTGCCTTCAAAAAGTAAAACCGGCATTGAAGTCATGTCGATCAATCTGCTGCTTGAAAATGAAACGGATCCTGTCGTGTGGCGCGGACCGATTATTGGAAACACAGTCAAACAGTTTTGGACCGAGGTAATCTGGAGTGATGTGGATTACATGTTTATTGATATGCCGCCAGGTACCGGCGATGTTCCCTTGACTGTATTTCAATCGATACCTGTTGATGGAATCATTGTCGTCACATCCCCGCAGGAACTGGTTTCCATGGTTGTGACAAAAGCAGTGAAGATGGCTGAAATGATGAATATCCCAATTCTCGGATTGGTTGAAAATATGTCATTTTTCAAATGTCCTGATAACGGAAAAGAATATCAACTGTTTGGTGAAAGCCACATAGAACAGATCGCAGAGAAACATCATTTGCATACCCTTGCCAAAATTCCGATTGATCCGAAACTGGCAGCGGCTTGTGACAATGGCACAATTGAAGATTTTCAGGAAAATTGGATGGATCCTGTCGTATCAATACTTGAAAAAATGGAGAAAAAGAATGGTAAAAATCGCAGTAGCAAGTGAAAATGACAAAGTAACCGAACACTTCGGACATTGTTTAAATTTTAATATATATGAGGCTGAGAATGGCCAAATTATAAAAAGTGAATCGATTCCCAATCCGGGTCATAAACCGGGATTTCTGCCAAATTTTTTGCATGATCTGGGAGTAAATGTCATCATCTCTGGCGGTATGGGCGAAGGAGCAATTAATATTTTTAATGCACATCAGATTGAAGTGATTGTGGGAGCGACTGGAATGGCTAAAGACGCCGCTGCAGCATACATCGCCGGCACATTAAAGTCAACAGGGTCCATTTGCCATGAACACCAGCACCAAGGCAGTTGCGGTGGATAATAATTTCAGATATGATGATATTAAGAATCTACTGTTGAATTAAGTAATTCCGAAGATTACTTTCTTGGTGAATGGTCGAATCGGTGTAAGTGATTTTCTGGATTTTCTTTTCAGGATCCACAGCTTTTCGTGTTTGAATAATTTTATAAATTTCCGAATTCAAGAATGGAGGAAAAACATGGATGATATGCATGAATTGTCCGTTGAATCATTAAGTGCCCTTTGTTCAAATCTTGCAAAAGCCTGTTCGAAACAACTGCGAACAGAAGAAGCTTCTTTATTTGATCAACTGGCCAGTTATTACAAGAGCAAGAGCAAGCTTCCTGAAGGAAAACAATTTACGGATTACAGCGCACTTGTCTTAAAAGAATTAAACAAGGATTATGCAGAAATCTCGCAACAGGCTGCAGCTGATGGCGATCGCGGCTCTCTTAGAGCTTTAACCTGGGGCGAAAAAGTCTCAAAAATTTTAAAATCCTTATTGGATCGGTATGAAAAGCAAAAAGATTCTTTGCTCGAAAACACCAATGTTTTTGTATGTGAGATTTGCGGATTTATTTATATCGGGAATTTACCGCCAGAAATTTGTCCGATCTGTAAAGTGCCTGGTTTCAAGATGATGAAAATTCAGAAGGAGAGTGTGTGATGCATGCAGCAAGAAATATTCGATTGTGCACGAAAGATTGCGTATGTCTTTTTGTATGTCCGACAGGCGCAACCGACACTGAAACAGGACAGATCGATTTTGAAAAATGTCTGGATGGATGCCGGTTATGTGTGGATGCATGCCCATCCCATGCTATTTATCTTGTCAATGATAACTATGCTTCTCCACAGATAAAAGGTCAGAAAACCAAAGCGATGTTGCTGAAGATGGCGGAAAATAAAGCAGAACAAGAAAAAATTGCGGCTGGAATTGCGCGAGAAGCAAAAAGTCCGGAAGTTCGTCAATTAGCCAAAGCGTTGGAAGTTTCAAGCAGAATCAGTACCGAAGACTGTCTGCGGGAAGCCGGATATATGCTTCCTCAAGGTGCCGAAGTCAAGCAATTACTGCGCGCTTTGCTCAATTCACCGCATGAAGATTTGCCGAAAGAAACGATTCAGCGCTTGCTGGATCTGCTATAACCATTAAATTTTAATAAAGGAGAACAGGAAGATGAGCGGACAAAAAACACATGAAAACCTGATGGCTGCATTCGCAGGTGAATCACAAGCAAATCGGAAATATCTGGCTTATGCAAAAAAAGCTGAAAGTGAAGGAAAGGCTAATGCAGCGAAATTATTCAGAGTCGCTGCGGATGCTGAAACTTTACATGCACACAAAGAGCTGGAATTAGCCGGAAAAATCTTGACAACGCAAGAGAACTTGCAGGATGCCATCATGGGCGAAACACATGAATATGAGAGCATGTATCCGGAATTTCTGGAGGAGGCAAATCGTGAAGAAAACAAGGCTGCAGCCCGGATCTTTACGTTTGCCATGAAAGCCGAAGAAGTTCATGCAAAGCTCTATACAGAAGCTCTTGAAAATATTGATGAAACGGAAGAGGTTTTCTATTATCTTTGTCCAGTATGCGGCAATATAGAAAAAGTTCGCCCGGACAAGTGCGTAATTTGCGGTGTTTCTGGCGACAAATTTATCAAGTATTAATCGATTTTTTGAGTGATGATCGTCAATCTGAAAGGAACAAACAAATACTATATTTTGTTTTTATACATAGCAAAATCGTGTAATGTTTGATTTTGAACTCCATGTTTTAAAAATTCCGTTTTAAAACCGATATAGATTTGAGATTCGTTGTTCCAATTAAATAAGCCGATCGTTCTTGATAGCGTTGCGTGTTATAAAGTTCATATTTAAACAGGTTGTTTTTTGAGAAGTGACATTGATTCAATCATGTCACTTCTTTTTTTTGATTCGGCTTTAATGCCGGACGGTAGTATTTTAAAATAATTGTTATAGGTATTGATTTTCAGAATCATACACCCGCTTTTTGATCATGCAGATTTGTCAAACCCTTTTCATTCCAATTTACCTTTGTTCAGCGTCAATAATACAAATGCTGTTAAGGCAATGATGGCTGTCAAGCTGCCCATCACTAAAAATATGCCGGATATTTCTATAGAAAGAATCAATACGGTGCATATTATCGAACTGAGTACCCCGCCATTTGTGAAAAAAGGCTGGCTACAGAAAGCATGGATGCACGGGCTTCACTGGCTGTCAAGCTGTTAAGCAGTGTCTGCTCCGGAACATTGGCAATTCCAAGGATTGTCTGGGCTAGCACATAACCAAGCATAAATCCGATTGCAGTGTTTTGGATCGCAATCATGCAGAGTGCAAATCCCAACAGCACTACAAAAAGCAAGTAGAAGCGCCAACGACGTACCTGTTCAGACATTTTAATATGTCCGGTAAGAAAGCTGCCGAGCATGGTTCCACCATATCCACACGCACAGAGGACGCCTAACAAATAATGCTGCTTCAATGAAATATATGTTGTAAACTGTGGCTGCCAATAGGTCTCCAGCGCAAACAATGTTATGCTGGATCCAAATATACAGAACATGATGATTCGTAATTGTTTTTTATTTATCAGTTCTGTTATCATCATATTTGTCTGCGCCATCAATGTTTTCTGCATTCCCTTTGAAATCGGCGTTTCTTTGAGAAAAACAGCGCTGAGTATCGCAACTGCCAGCAAAACAATCAATCGAACAATTACATGCAGAAAGTAACCATTTATATTCGGTAAAAAACCACCGATGAGTGAACCTGCAGCAATGCCAGCGCACTGATATACAAGATTTGTGCTGGTCGCCGCGGTAAGTTCTGCATCTCCGTTGCGCCGTATACAGTCCTCGATGATCAGACTATCCAGACTTCCGGAGAGAAAAGCTCTTCCAAGCCCGAAGAATACTATGCCAACAATCAGCAACAGAACATTTTGAAATAGATATATCAGGATAAAACTGACTGCCACAAAAGCGCAAGACAGAAAAAAAGCATATTTTCTTCCTCGCATATCTGCGTATATACCACTGGGGACTTCTGCAAGAATTACTGTTGCTGAATTTATGCCAATCACGATTGCAAGACTCTGCAAATTACAGCCATGAGAAAGAATAAATAAGCTTAAGACTGGAATAAATAACCCGACTCCAAAGTAACTTAGAAAGATAATAATCTTCTGAATACCGGTCATTGCTTTTCCTTGATGCGATAGTACATCAGCGCATATTCCCAAGGTTCTGTATCTTTGGAGGGCGTGTTTACTTTCTCAAGATACTCATGGATGATGGTCTGCAATTCCTCCGCTTGATTGGATGTGAGATGTGCAACACCTGTCTTTACATCACCGCAACACTTTTCCTGGTTCGGTCTGAAGATGGTTGAGATCGTATTATCCAGCACGTCAGCCACAAGGTTTCGTGACAATGCCACTCGTTCATTTATAAGTGTGTCTTCTTTATCCCCACCAATACGTACAGTTACTCTTGTTGGGGCATAGTATTTTGCAGTTATTCCCCGAATATTCGCGGTATGATCCATATAGACAAGTCCAAGCGATTCCAACTTTTTCAAGTGATACTGGATGGACGAGGCGGAAACACCAAGTTCCAGCGATAAATCCTTCGGTGTTCTTGGCATCTTTGACTTTTCAAGAATACGCAAAAGACTTTGTCTTTGCGGATTCATATAAATATCTAATTGAGCCTTAGTCTGTAAATTGATAATTTCCATGAAGTACGATCCTCCTTGTATTACAGTTACATAAATTGTAACGTTGTATAATATGTACTGTCAATACTCAGCAATTCGAAATGCTGACATAATTCTCAAAATAATCAACAGAACTTGATAAATTTTTTCCAAATTTTGAATCGCTGTTATTATGGTTGCAGCAGGATACAAAAAGCGGTACATGGATTGCAGTCCATATACCGCTTTTTTATCGCATTTCGGATGACAGTTTGGCTACACAATACTCATCTGTTTCCGCCTTGTTGAAAAGTATCTTTCACCGATTCAAAAAACTAATTCGTTTTTAATTTCAAATTTACAAATGTCCGAGCAAAAAATCATCATATGAATAAATTGACGTTTGATTCTTCAGCATCCCCCAAGTAAGATCCGACTCCACCCAGAGTGACGCCTTCTATCAATTCTTCTTCTTTAATTCCCATCAAGTCCATACTCATAGTGCAAGCGACCAATTTTACGCCGGCTTGTTTTGCCTTTTGAATCATGACTTCCAGGGAATCAACGTTCTTGTCATTCATGATTTTCTTGATCATCGCAGTGCCCATACCGCCCATATTCATTTTTGACAGGGTTAATTGTTTGGTTCCACATGGCATCATCAAGCCAAACATGGATTCGATGAAGTTTTTCTTGACGGGTACTCTTTCCGGTTTCCGTAAAATATTCAGCCCCCAGAATGAAAAGAACATCGTAACCGGACGTCCCATCGCAGCTGCTCCGTTGGCGATGATGAAGGAGGCGATGGCTTTATCCATGTCACCGCTGAAAACAATAATCGTCTTTCCCTCATTAGGTTTCAAAGCTTCTGAATTGATAGTATTCTTTTCCTCAGATTTTTTTATGCCTTTGCGAATCAGAGCAACATAATCGGTTCCTTTTTTTTCATTTAAAAGCATCGTGTTCCCGGTTCGTCTGCACCAGGCTTCAATATCTCGAGAAAAACCCGGATCTGAAGCTGAAACCTCCACAATTTTGCCTTCTTCCAAATCTTTCATCGTCTCAAATACTTTCATGATCGGTCCCGGACACTGCAGCCCGGAGCAATCCAGCCGGAATGATACAGCTGGCGTATCATCCGTTTCAGAATGTCCGCTGTCAGCGATGCGGTCATGCGTAACGGGCGGGAGGTCATGTTCTTGATAATGCGTTGCGCGATAGAATCTCATACCGCCAGGAAATATCTTCACATTGGAATAACCTTGTTGCATCAGAATGCGGGCTGCGTTGTAAGCTCTGACACCAATGGCACAAAAGATGATAATCTCTTTCTCCTTATCAAGCTCTGATATTCTCGTCCTAAGCTGTCCAAGCGGAATGTTGATGGATCCCGGGATTGCATAAGCTTGTCTTTCTGCATCTTCCCTGACATCCAGAACAGTTGTCTTTTTCGGGTCGCTTTTCTCAACGGAATCCCAATCTGAAAAGGCAACTCTGCCTTTTAGAACATTTTCTGCAACAAAACCGGCCATATTCACCGGATCCTTTGCAGAAGAATAAGGAGGAGCATAGGCAAATTCCAGGGATTTCAGATCCCAGATGGTTCCGCCGAGGCGAATTGCAGTTCCAATTGTATCAATCCGCTTATCCACGCCATCTTTACCGATAATTTGAGCTCCGAATATCTTATTTCCATCTTTTGAAAACAATAATTTCAATGTCATGGGAACAGCACCCGGATAATATCCGGCGTGTGAATTTTGAACAATGATCAGACTCTCGTAGTCTTGTCCTTTAACCAATCCTCGCTTAATCAGCGTTTTTTCATTCGCACCGGTATTTGCCGCGGTCAAATCGAAAATCTGAATGATGGAAGAACCCTGCGTTCCCAGATAATGATCCTCATCTCCTGCGATATTATTGGCTGCAATGCGACCTTGTTTATTGGCAGGGCCTGCAAGAGGAATCATGGTGCGGCTTTTGTCGATGAAATCTTCTACTTCGATGACATCTCCCACTGCATAAATATTAGGGTCAGAGGTGCGGAGCATATCATCGACTACAATTCCACCTCGAGGGTTAATCTCAAGGCCGGCGTTTTTGGCAAGTTCATTGTTAGGTCTGATACCGATGGAAAGGATAACCAACTGCGTGGATAGTTGCTTTCCGCTTTTCAGATGAATGAGCACAGAATCGTTGTAGTCCTCAAAGGAATCCACACCATCACCTAACTGAAGATGAACACCTTCATGTTCCATTGATTCGTGAATTAATTGAGCCATTTCGTAATCAAAGGGCGTCATCACCTGATTCAGCATTTCAACCAGTGTGACATCGATTTCCCTATGACGAAGATTTTCTGCCATTTCAACACCGATAAAACCTCCGCCTATAACCACAGCATTTGTCACATTATTTTCCTGAATGAACTGGCGGATGTTGTCTGTGTCATGAACTGTCCAGAGAGACAGGATTCTTTTTGATTGAATACCGGGAATTTTCGGGATTACGGGTGATGATCCGGTTGCAAGAACCAGCGTGTCATACTTTTCAAGGGTTACTTCCTGATTTTTGAGGTTCTTGACCGAAATTGTTTTTTCATTTCGATCGATGGCAATAACTTCATGCAGGATATGCACATCAATATTAAACCTGGTTTTCATCGCTTGTGGAGTTTGTAAAAGCAGGGCATCGCGCGATTTGATTATGTTACCAATGTGGTAAGGCAAACCGCAGTTTGCGTAAGAAATATATTCTCCACGTTCGTAGATTGTGATCTCAACCTCTTGATCCAATCTGCGCAGTCTGGCTGCAGTACTGGCCCCTCCGGCAACTCCCCCCACAATAATCACTCTTCTTTTCATTTTCATCCCCCTTCTTTCAGGATATTTCGATTCACAGTTATTGATTTTAACAGAAATTTGGATTTGCAATAAATACCGGTCGTTTGAAAGATGCGAAGGAGTATATGCTTTTGCAGTAAATCGAGATATCGACTTGCTATTTGAATCAATCAGAAATTAATATCACAGCAACAAAAAATCCTCTACATATTTAAAATTACTGAGGCTGAAGTATATTTTTCCCCCCCCCACAAAAAAAGTAATACAACTGCATTTGTTCTCATTTGTCTCTCGAAACATTTTCCAGATTCTAAACCACTGAAAATTTTCGTAAAAATAGTGGATTGTTTATCATAATAATCGACAAATATTTGATAAACACCATTATAATTACTCAGTAACTTTTTTCAATTCTATGAATAAGTGATCAGCGATTCGAAAGATTCTTTCTTATCTCAGATGGATATTACCAACTTTGTATTGCTGATAGCTTATTTATAAACAATTCTTTCAAGAATTTTACGTGCACCTTCGTCGTTTTTTTGACAAAAAAAGGATGTAGACAATAGAGGAGGCAGATCTATGTACATGATATTGTTTGTATTAAATGACCCACAAAAACTTGATATGATCCTGGATAGTTGGAAAAAATCCGGAGTCGGCGGAACAACCATTTATGAAAGTACTGGTGCATTTCGAAAAAGAATGCGCATACCAGGCCGTTTTGCGTATACCACTGAGAATTTGGATGAATACAATGTCACACTCATGTCAGTTGTTCAGAACGAGACCATCGTTCAGAATTGTCTTGCTGAAACCGAAAATGTGGTTGGAGATCTTTCAAATCCTGATACTGGAATCTTTTGCTATTGGGAATTGAATGGGGTAAAGGGATTACACAAGAATTATTCTGCGGAGTAAGCTTATGGAATTAATCATTCAAACAATAACAACCGGGAATTTTGTCTGGTTTACTTTTGTAATCAGCGCTGCAGTGATCGTCTTTGCTGCCATGAAATTAGCATCCAATGGTGATGTGATTGCTGCGCGGACGAAAATCAGCGGGATGTTTGTCGGTGTGCTGCTTTTAGCAGGTGCCACAAGTCTTCCTGAAATGCTAACCGGTATTAATTCGGTACTGGCTGATGAACCCAATTTAGCTGCAGGAAATTTCTTCGGCAGTTCCGCATTTAATATGTTCATTCTTGCAATTCTGGATGTGATCGGGAAAGACCAGCGAATTTTAAGATCCAGCGCTTTAAAACATACATTATCGGGGAGCCTGGCAGTATTCTTATGTACATTGGTTTTATTCTTTTTATGTGCTAATCCTCTGTTAGCATCTATCCATTTCCAGATTGGCTGGGTCGGAATCGATTCAATCATTATTGCCGCATTCTATGTCTTTTCGGTTTACTTAATCAATAAAAACGATAGCAGCGAAATTACAGCGGATTTAACCGAGGAGGAATTAAAATCCATTCCTTCTTTAAAAGCTGGAATTTTCGGATTCATCCTGGCATCAGCGCTATTAATGATCGCAACGCCATTAATGGTCAGAAGCAGCGCAACGATTTCCGACATCACTGGTTTGGGAACAAGTTTTATCGGTTCCACATTAGTTGCAATAATTACTTCTTTACCGGAGCTGGTTACATCCATTGCTGCATTAAAAATAAGCGCCCCGGAAATGGCGATGGGCAACTTATTCGGCAGCAACATGTTCAATATGTTCGGATTAGCGTTGACCGACATGTTCTATACAAAAGGAAGATTTATCGGAGCGATTGATCAATCGTTCTTAATTGCTGGCATGTTGGGAGTTTTATTGACCAGCTTGGCTTTGGTTGGAAACGTCACTTCATTTCGAAGATTTCGACATATGGAGTCTGATTCGGTGATCATGACGATCATCTATTTAGCAGGAACCTATTTGCTGTATATACAAAGCCGTGTTTAATCGATAATTCGAAAAAGACTGGGTTTTAAATAATAAGATAAAAGTCCTATTGTTTTGTGTTTTACACAAAACAATAGGACTTTTATGAATCCTTCTCATATTTCGAATTGTTGAATTTTTATATTTCAATTCACTGGAGCTGTATAATTCAATTTATGCGCAATTGGGACCACTCTTTATATAAAAAAATTTTCTCTTTTCTATATCCGATTCTTGCTGTCACTGCAGTAACAGGAATCCTGTGGTATGTACGGGATGAATTGAATATTCAAGTGATTTCTTTACTTTATCTTCTGCCTGTAGTCTTTATTTCACGGATTTTCGGGCTTTTCCCTGCTGTTCTAACTGCGGTACTATCTTTTTTTTGTTATAACTATTTTTTCATCTCTCCGCGATTTACATTAGCAATCCGTCAAACGCAGGATTTAATTTCTCTGATTGTTTTTTTGATCATAGCAATTGTCATCAGTCAGCTTCTAAATCAGGATCGTCAAAACTTAATGGCCGTGATAGAACGGGAAAGAGAAGTAACATATTTATACGAGTTGAATATTGCATTGACTGGATTGAAAGATGGAAAAGAAATTTCACAAATATTAGCTGAAAAAATTTTTGCGACATTTAATACGGATAGAGTCGAAGTAGTGGTTTATCAGAGTCCTGACAAAAAAAAGAAAATATCAACGGTGGTTGGGGATGGGACGCCGGAAGGAACAGACCCGGATTTAATAATACCGATATCTACTACGCGGGGTGGTGAAGAGATTGTCCGACTCTGGCGTTCTGGATTGCCATTTTCTACGGTCGAGCAACAAATGCTAAATACTTTTGCAAGACAGGGAACACTGGCAATTGAACGGGCTTATCTTATTGAGATTGATAACCATGCAAAGATTTTGGAAGAGAGCGACAAACTGAAAACATCTCTTCTGTCGTCAGTCTCTCATGAGCTTCGGACTCCGCTGGCAACCATCAAAGCTGCAGTTTCAAGTCTTCGCAGCAAAACGGTAAGTTTGGATGATGCCTCCAGGTATGAACTGTTGACTGCAATAGAAGAGGAGACGGATCGCTTGAATCATCTTGTTGGAAACCTTTTAGAAATGTCACGCATTGAATCAGGAGTGTTAAACCCTCAACGTAGTTGGAATTCGATGGCAGAAATTGTATATGGCGTTTTAAAAAGGATGATACAAATTCGTCAGGACTATGTGGTTGATGTCGAAATTCCGGATGATTTTCCTTATGTGCCGGTGGATTACATCCAAATGGATCAAGTTTTTACTAACCTGTTCAGTAACTGTTCAAAATATGCGCCCAAAGGATCGAAAATAACAGTTCGTATTCGCGTCTGGGACGAAAAACAGCTGCTCATCCAGGTAAAAAACCAAAGCCCGCATATTGCTGAAGACCAATTAGAACGTATATTTGATAAATTTTATCGAATGAACGGATTTGAAAATGTAACGGGTACCGGTCTTGGATTATCGATTTGTAAAGGAATTATCGAAGCACACGGCGGGAAAATATGGGCTCAAAATGAACCCGATGGTCTGTCTTTTTATTTTACAGTACCAAGATTTTGGGAAAGATCGGAAGCGATAACCGAGAAGGAAGAAATCTGAAAACATGTTAACGCAAATATTGGTTGTTGATGATGAACCTCAGATTCTCAGAGCATTAAAGACGATTCTGACTGCCAATCAATTTAAAGTAACAACCGCAAGTACCGGAACCGAAGCTTTAACACTCGCTGCTGCACAACCTCCAGATGTCATTATTCTGGACTTAAGTCTTCCGGATATGGATGGTTTGATGGTCTGTGAAGAACTTAGAGCATGGACACAGGTTCCGATCATCATTTTATCGGTACGTGATAGTGAAAAAGAAAAAGTGAAAGCACTCGATAAAGGCGCGGATGATTATTTAACCAAACCTTTTGGTATCGAAGAATTGTTAGCACGGATACGAGTAGCTTTAAAACACGCTTCACAGGTAAAAGGAATACAGCAAACTATTATTACATCCGGAGCTTTGGTTATCGATTTGAGCCGTCATCTGGTTACACTTTCCGGGAAAGAAATTAAATTAACTGCGACTGAATTTCGGTTAGCAGCTTATCTTGCCAGTAACGCTGATCGTGTATTGACACATCAAGCGATCCTGTCTTACGTATGGGGATTTGAGGATTCTGATCATACAGAGTACTTACGTGTGTTTATCGGACAACTTCGAAAAAAAATTGAGAACAATCCAAATTCACCAAAATATATCGTTACCGAACCAGGGGTTGGCTATCGCTTTATCACTTACGAATAGAAGAAATGCAAGATCTTTATAAAATCTTTATATTTATGACAAATTTTTTTGTCAGGGATTTATAACCGACCGATACAATCTCCTTCAGATATATAGAAGGAGATTTTTTTATGATTTCAACAGAAAAAATTTCAATTACCACAGCAGACTCACCTTCTTGCTTTTTCCTTCCCGATCAAGTTGAAAAGGAACCAATATCGACTTCTCCCTCAATGTTGCAAAAAAAAGAAAATATCATTTTTCTGGTTTCACCTCAAATTCTTGATGAATCTTCATTTTGCAATTATGTCAAAAAAACGGCTGAAAAAAACGCTCTTTCTGTTTTTTTACTAATGCTTGCCTCGAATTATCAAGAAGAAGCAAACGGACATCTGAAACTGATTTCGATCACGTCTGCTTTGGTCGGGCATTCATTTCATGTCGATTCACAACTTGTTTTCGGAAATTCATGGATTGAGGCAATTCAAAAGTATTCTCATCCTGATGATGTAGTTTATTGCCCGAAAGAAATACAAGCTGTATCGCATATTTTTTTTCGACAACCTTTAGCTGATCAATTAGTACGGAAAATACCAAATTCCGTTCAAATATACTCTGCATTGGTACGTCCTCATTCTTTTTCGATCGGGAAAATTGGAAAGCGGCTGCTATTTTGGATTGGATTGCTTTTACTGTTGGCAGGATTTCTTAAAGCCGAAGGCGTAGTCAGCGATAATCTTTCAGGTGCCATGGGTTCTGCAATCATGTTCCTGATTGTTGCTGGTGAAATTATTCTAATCTATTTCTGGTCTTTATTCCTCGGATAAAAAAATGACAAAAAAAATTCATAAAAAGGTCGATCTGCAGTATCTATTTGAGGCAGATTCAACTTTGCAGGATGAGCTGGTTGTGGAACAAGCGCTGTATGAAAAACAACCTGTATGGATTCAACGATTTCTGGATGCGGAATCCCAAAAAATGATTGATGCAATTCGGAAAAATCAGAAACAGGTAGTTTTCAGTTTACCGGACCAGGTCATTACCGATGATGCTCAAGGAAAGTTGATTCCTTTGCCGGAAGGACAGCGGGAACAGGAAATCGGAAGCATGATGAATCGTTTAATTCGAACAGACTTGCGATTCATTCTCCGACAGCGTCTTTTAGAATTGATTGAATCTCCTCAACGATCCGTCAGCGTTGCAGCGCGTCTGTTTCGATATTCATTGACGATGACAATCGTGCATGTCGCTTTGCCATCTGGCAGGAATGTGAAATATCAGATTCCGGCAGGAGAGGAAATTCCTTCAAATCCAATTATTGAAAAGGGTGAAAAACAATCAGCTATTACACAGGAATCTGATGCCATTGTTGAAAACGGTTCGATGGAAGAAAACAGGGGAGAGTATCAGCGTCCTTTTGTTCCTGCTGCGCTTCGATTTTATCTTCCCCAGTGGGTTATTCTTGATGAGAATGGAAAATTGTTAGTTCAATCTGTATCTTCGGCAGAAGATCATATTTCCTATATGCAATCCTTCCTTGCAATGCTGCATACCGCGGTCTCTCTGGCTCCATACATTATTAGCGATCCCGAATATCAGAGAAAAAGATATGGGATGCTTGGCCAATTAATTAACCAGGGCAGAGCTCTGGCTATGTATGAGACACACGAAATCATAAAAATCATAAAAGCTCGCGCAGCAGCTTCCGATTTGAATCGTGGTTTACACCTCAGTCTTCCTTATTTCGATGATCAAGTGCTTGAAATGCATACTTATGATTTTGAAATCATACCAGCTGGACGTATTTTATTTGTCCCGGCTTTTGTTGTCCGTGCGACACGCGAGGAGAGTGCAAAAATTGCTCAAGATACGCGATTAAGTCTTTCCACTCGAAAATACCTACTGGCTGAATTATCTATTCTTGAAAAAGAGTTTGATACGTCACGAATTAATACAGTAACTCCAAATTCTAATCGTAAAAGGTAGATCCAAATGATTTTTTCACTTGCTCTGTTAATTGTGTTTTTTGTGATTGCGTTAAAAATATCTCCTCGCGAAAAGAAGAACGATGCGCATGTGCATGGAGCGGGTCAGATCGGTTTGCTGGCTGCTGTCGCATTGTTCGGGGTCGATTATTTTACTTCGTTCTATTATGGAACAGGTGAGATGATGAGTGCGCTGCATCCTTTAGGTTTGCAGCGTTATGGTTTTATTGCTGCTGCAGTGATTTCCCTTGGAAATATTGTGTTTGGTGCGTTGTATATGTATTCTCTGGGAATTTTTAATGAGGGCGGTGGATCTTATACCGCCTCAATGCGCTATTTGACACCCGGCTTAAGTCTTATCGTTGCAGTGACATTGATTCAGGATTATGTATTGACGATTGTTGTTTCGGCGTTAAATGGAGCCGATCAATTCTTATCGATTTTTGGCTTCATGCAAACAAATTGGGTTTGGCATTTTGCTATCGGAGCGTCACTGGCAGCGATCACCTGGTTCCTTACTATTCGTGGAAGAGGTGAATCATCCCGTGTTGTATTTATGCTGCTGAGTGTTTTCTTTTTATTGACGGTGGTCATGGCAATCGGTTTATTCATTGCCAAGCATTCCGGAGTACCTTCTCAACCCATGGAAACGGTACCTCAGACGGTTTCACTGAAAACCGCATTGATGCATTTACTGACCGCATCCATGAAAGGTATGGTTGCATTAACTGGACTGGAGGCGATGTCCAATGGCATTCAATTTGTGATTGACGAGGATTTTCCGCTTGTGAAATGGGGTAAGAAGAGACTTCCAAAGTTTAAAAAACTCTGGCAATTTTACAGTGGCAAATCCGGAATCGGCCGTATGGTGCAAACATCATTTCTGTTTTATGGCGGAATTACAACGTTTTTCCTGTCTGCCTTTTCAATTCATTTTAATGTCTTTGATGGAACACTTGGACGTACATTGGTCGGAAATCTCGCATTGATCGGTTTTGGAAGTTTCCCCGGAGGAACAATTTTGTATTGGAGCTATCAGTTGTTGGCCGTATTTTTACTTGCTGCAGCTTCCATGACCGCGTTTCAGGATGCACAGGCGACTGAATGGCGCGATGTCGCAATCGGAGAAATACCGGAAATCATCGTTTATCGGGATGCACGCGGAACGTTTACCCGTTCAGTAACGATTACATTCGGTATCGCGATCCTGATTATGCTGCTTGTTAAAGGAGAAACAACGAAAGCTGTCCCGTTCTATGGCGTGGGAGTTTTCATGCCGATCATGATCATGGGATTATCCATCAGAAAACATGTAATAACGCATTATTCAGGTGCTGTTCAAAAATGGGGAACTGCCGCCGCTACCTTCGCAGCAGCTTTGGCAGCTCTTGTTTTCGTTATGCAGATTATCGGAAAATGGTCTGAAGGTGGCTGGATGGTATTAATTTCTTTCAGCCTTTTAGTCTTATGCGCAAACCTGATTCTTCTTTCGCCAATCGGTTATCGAACACCGAAACAAATTCATCGGATTGTCAGAAAAAAAGCCAGAGTAGAAGGTCATATGGCATCAATTGTGGAGTGGCAGTCTCTAAAAATGCAGGAATATCGCTATTCGATTTTATCTGGGATTGCAAGATTCTTTGAAATTTTTGGAATCCGAAGGCCGGGACAATTCCCCAAACCTGCTGAAGCCGGCGCTTATGATGAAGCGATTCATGCGTTGAATGCAGATTCTTTTATTCTTCAATTTATGAGTAAAGCCGAACAATCCGAGATAATCAGATCTGATGACATTGCCTGATCTGAACAGGAAGAAAAAGTGACAATGAATCCAGGCTTATAGTGGATCATCGTTATTGATTATCAGCGATTCAAAATCAAGAAAAACCTTTGATACAAGAAGGAAAACTTGTTATTGTGAAGTTTATGACTTCAAGCAAGACTACACGATAACAAGGAAACTTTCTTAAATTTCAGGTCATTGGATGATTGTCTGTACAGTTTTTTCTCTGAAATTACTGTGCAGAACAATCGAAAACAGGGTATTGTCGAGTCTTTATGGCTTTTTTACCTCTTCAAATGTTAACACCTCAGGAAATCTTTGATTACCTGGCATCATCTGATGATGGACTTTCTGATCGGGAAGTATCCGAAAGAACCCGTCTATATGGACAGAATTGTTTGATTGAACCATACCGAACTTTACCAGTGAGGCAATGGATTCAGTATATTTCCAATCCAATGTCGTTGCTCTTATGGGGAGCAGGGTTGATCTCGATGTTGATTGGCCATATCGGATTAGGTTTGGTAATTTGGACCATTGTCGTGATCAATTCATTCTTCTCATTTTGGAGTGAAAGTCGGGCAATTCAAGCACTCGACACTTTGCGAAAAATGCTTCCCGTGAATGCTGTTGTCTTAAGAAATGGGCAAAGAAAACCGATTCCTGCCAGCGAAATTGTTCCTGGTGACATAATCATATTAACTGCAGGCGACAGAATCCCAGCCGATGCCAGATTAATTGAATCCTTTGGATTTCGAACTAATCAATCAGCTTTAACAGGCGAAGTGATGCCAGTATTGAAGATATCTGAACCATTCTTGCGGGATGATTTATCGGAATTGGAATACCCCAATCTCATTTTTTCGGGAACAACTGTGGTTTCCGGAAACGGAAAAGCTGTTGTATACCGAACCGGAATGACTACACAGTTCGGACGTATTGCGCAACTGACCCAAACTCAAAAAGAAGAACCAAGCCACCTTCAACGTCAGATTCAGCATATCACGAAGTATCTTTCTGCAGCAGGAATTTTGCTCGCTGTGGTTATTTTTATAATCGGTGTCTATGATATCGGGATTCAAAAAAAAGATGCATTGGCATTATCCATCGGGATATTAGCAGCAACGCTGCCGGAAGGTTTGGCTGCAACGATAACGCTGGCGCTTGCGATGTCAGTCCAACGGCTCGCTCCTCAAGGCATTTTTGTAAAAAAATTGTCAATCGTCGAAACTTTAGGATCCGTTTCTGTGATCTGCACCGATAAAAGCGGTACATTGACGCAAAATCAAATGACAGTCCGTGAAATTTGGACAAAAGGAGACCGCTATTCTGTCTCAGGTGTCGGTTATGATCCTTGCGGTGAAGTCATCTCGATGAAGACTGGCACAATACAAGAATTCCGATCTTCAGATTTGGACTTGATTGGCAGGACTGCAATTTTATGTAATAACTCACGTCTGCTTCCTTCTGATTCAGAGCAATCTGCCTGGCACAGTCTGGGTGATCAGACGGAATCAGCATTAAGAGTGATGGCTATAAAATTTGGATTGAAATCCGCTGAGGTTGAAAATGAGTTTCCTCGTATATACGAGATTCCGTTTGATGCCCACAGAAAACGTATGTCGACGATCCATACAATCAATCATCAGCTTCTGATTTGTACGAAAGGCGCTCCCAAGGAAATTCTATTTCTTTGTTCTCATATTCTGATTGAAGGGCAAGTGGTGGAGTTAAGCGAAGAAATGCGCAAAGAAATTTTGCAAATCACTGATGAGTTCTCCAGTTCTTCCTTGCGCGTGTTGGCTTTGGCGCAACGTGAAATTCCGTATCAAAAAGGACCATTTTACGCAGAGATGATTGAGTGCGGATTGACATTTTTGGGATTAATTGGAATGATGGATCCTCCGAGGGTTGAAGTCGCACGAGCAGTACAGACAATTAAACAAGCTGGAATTCGTATGATGATGATAACCGGAGATTATGGTTTGACTGCGGAATCCATCGCTCGCAGAATTGGAATGCTTTCAACAAAAAACACGCATCTTATCACTGGATCGGAAATTGACGGTATGGATGATGAAACACTTGCTCAATTGCTTTCTCAGGAAATCGTCTTTTCGCGTATGGCACCGGAACACAAGCTCCGAATTGTCAATTTACTAAAAGCTCAAGGTGAAATTGTGGCTTTCATCGGTGATGGTGTCAATGACACTCCGGCAATTCGAGCGGCTGATGTTGGCATAGCGATGGGCTTAACTGGTTCTGATGCCGCTAAAGAATCTGCGGATGTCATTTTGATGCGTGATGACTTTTCATCGATCGTTACGGCAATTGGAGAAGGAAGATCGATATTTGAGAATATCAGGAAATCAATTACCTATATTTTTGCGTCTAACATTCCGGAAATACTTCCATTTTTCCTGACTGCTATTTTTCAAATTCCTTTGGCATTAACCGTTGCTCAAGTCATTGCAATCGATTTCGTTACCGATCTCTTTCCGGCTTTAGGTTTGTGCAGCGAAAAACCTGAATTAAATGTGATGTTATGTCCTCCAAGGAGAAAAGATCAGTTATTGGTAGATCGATCGCTTCTTCTGCAATCGTTTCTTCGGTTAGGTGGTACAGAATTCTTATTATGTTTTTTACTTTTCGTCAGTGTTTATTGGGATTCTGGAAATCTTCTATTTGATTCATTGAATCGGAAATTTGTGCTCATGCAATCAAATGGACAAGTTTATTTGACTGCGATTACAGTCTATTATGCCGGAGTTGTATTTGTACAATTTGGTAACGCCTTTGTTTGTCGGACAGAGAAAAATGATGTGTGGATAATCGGGATATTTAGTAATCCACACTTAATTTTTGCTTTATTTTTATCATCTCTGTTTCTGATGGTGACAATTTATTTCACGCCAGTAAAAATTCTCTTCCAGCATGTCTCACTTCCGTTCGTTTATTGGCTTCGTATCAGCTTATTGATACCGATTTTCTATCTTATTGAAAAAATTCGAAAGCAGGTATTTGAATTATGGAAAAGTCGTTAAAAAGGAGAAGATTTTTTATTATGATGTTTTTATAGTTAATTCAAAAAAAGCAGCGGTAATCAAAATCTTACCTTTTTTTTGATCAAATGATCAGAAATAATTGTCAGGATTTATCGTAATATGTTCTTATATACTGAGTTTATATTTTGGATGAGGGGACTTTTCAAAATATGCAATTTTACTGAAACAACTATTAAAGCAATCCAAAAATTCTGATTGTTAATTTTTGGGGCTGGTCTGTAGTAATTCGAAAATAAGAAAAGCCTTAAAAAAAAGAGAAATATTGTTGTTGAATTCTTAATAAAAACAATAACATAACAATTGATCCATCTTATATTTCGAGTCGCTGTTTGGTTTGATTAATATGAACTGAAACTTATATTTTTGAGTAAATAGAGACCGAGTGTTTTTCTTCTGATATCGGTCATAAGGAGAAAAGGAATTCCTCAATAGAGGAAAAACTATGTTAAAGGAAAATTTATATTTGAAACAATTAAAATCGAAGGGAAAAACCGATTCCATTCACCAGTATTCCTCTGATGAGCTGATAACGATTATGAGTGAATCAGTTGACTCAGAAGTCATCTCAATACTGGAAACCAGAAAAGGTGGATTGACCAGTGAAGAAGCTCGAAATCGCCTGGAGCGTTATGGACTGAATACAATCTCTAAAGAGAAGGGCAAATCGATTTGGTTGCGCTTTCTGGCTAATTTCACACATGTGATGGCGATACTTCTATGGATCGCAGGAATCGTTGGATTTATTGCGAAAATGCCTGAATTGGGCATAGCCATTTGGCTTGTAAATATCATTAATGGTCTATTTTCGTTTTGGCAGGAATTCCGTGCTGAAAAAGCGACTGAAGCTTTAAAGAATCTGCTTCCTTCTTATGCTCGCGTAATGAGAAATGGGGAAAGCATCCGAATTCTTGCTGACGAACTGGTGCCAGGCGATATTCTTCTCGTAGAAGAGGGCGATCGTTTATCTGCTGATGCAAGATTGTTTCAAGAAAATGAACTGCGCGTAAATCAATCCACCTTGAGTGGGGAATCCAATCCAGTGCGGAAAACTTGCGATCCGGTTCAGAGAGCAAGTTTGACGAATACGGAACTCCCGAATATTCTCTATGCCGGAACGATGGTTTCAGCTGGTACAGGCCGCGCTGTTGTTTATGCCACAGGAATGAATACTGAATTCGGAAAAATTGCTCATTTGACACAAACAGTGGGAGATGAATTAAGCCCGCTGCAAAAAGAGATGAAACGAGTGACCAAATCGGTATCCGTATTGGCGATTGGCATTGGAATTGTATTTTTTATTCTCGGGATTTTTCTGGCTGGTGTTGATCTGCTGGAGAGCTTTATTTTTGCGATGGGTATGATTGTCGCCTTTATACCGGAAGGCTTACTCCCGACAGTAACCTTGTCTTTGGCTATGGGCGTTCAGCGAATGGCAAAGAAAAATGCGCTCATAAAAAAATTGTCTGCAGTCGAAACACTGGGATGTACGACTGTTATTTGTACCGATAAAACAGGTACATTGACTCAAAATGAAATGACAGTCACCGGTATTTGGCTTCCCGATCATCGCTACGCTGTAACCGGTGTCGGCTATATGCCGAAAGGGGAAATAAAGGAATTGACCGGAAATTCACAAAAACAAATTTCAGAAGAAGAAGACCTGAAAAATGTTTTGCGAATGGCAAGTTTGTGCAATAATGCCCGTTTGATATCTCCGAATGAAGAGATCTCAAATTGGTCGATTGTAGGTGATCCAACCGAAGCGGCAATTTTAGTCGTGGCACAAAAGGGAGGGATTGACCTGGATCGTGAAAATGAGATTACACCCCGTTTGCGAGAGTTGCCATTTGATTCTCATCGAAAGCGAATGAGTACGATTCATCAGACGAATGATGGATTTTCCATAGCCGTAAAAGGAGCTCCCAAAGAAGTCCTTGAACTTTGCACTCATGTTCGGATAAACGGTCAGGAATTTATTCTGGATGATTCAAGGCGATCTCAAATGATGGCAGCAAATGATGATTACGCTCGAAACGGATTGCGTGTTTTGGCAGTTGCCTGTCGTAAATTGCCAGCAACAGATTCCGACTGGAAAGATCAAACACCAGAAGAAATCGAAAAAGATCTCACCTTTTTGGGATTAATCGCAATGATGGATCCACCTCGGCCGGAGGTTGCGGAAGCCATCCAGCAATGCCATACGGCTGGAGTCCGAATTATTATGATCACTGGGGATTACGGCTTAACTGCGGAATCTATTGCACGAAGAATCGGGATTGTACGATCCAATGATGCACGCGTCATAACCGGACTGGATTTGGATGAACTGGACGAATCGGCATTGAAGGAATCCTTGTTGCATGAAGTTATTTTTGCTCGTGTTGCGCCGGAACACAAACTACGTGTGGTTACAGCATTAAAAGAAATGGGCGAAATTGTGGCAGTTACCGGGGATGGCGTGAATGATGCACCAGCATTGAAGAAAGCCGATATAGGAATTGCGATGGGATTGACTGGGACAGATGTCGCGAAAGAAGCAGCGGATATGATCTTAACCGATGATAATTTCGCTTCGATTGTACATGCCATCGAGGAGGGACGGGCTGTTTATTCCAATATTCGAAAATTTGCAACGTATGTGGTGACCAGCAACATGCCTGAGGCAGTCCCATTTGTTCTGATGCTCTTTTCCCGCGGTGCGATTCCGCTGCCTTTGACCATCATGCAGATTTTATCCATCGATCTGGGCACAGACATGGTCCCGGCGATGGGTCTGGGCACTGAAAAACCTGAACCAGGAACCATGATGCGTCCGCCGCGTTCCCAAAATGAACCGATGCTTTCCTCTAAATTCTTTGCGAAGGCATTGTTATTCTATGGAATTGTCCAATCGGTAACATCCATGGCAGCTTTTTATTTCATGTACTGGCAGAACGGCTGGAGACCCGGGTTGCCGATGGCAGGAGAGGGAACGCGCCTATATCAAATGGCTACGACTATGACATTAGCCGGCGTTGTAACCACGCAAATCGGAGCAGTTTTATGCCGTCGATCTGAATATACATCGATCTTTAAAATTAAATTATCCACCAATCGACTGGTGTTATTGGGGATTGGCGTTGAACTGTTGCTTGTATCTTTAATCATGTATGTGCCATTTTTACAGGAAATATTTGGAACAGCACCGATTTCAATTCAGGACTGGCTTTTCTTGTTCATACTTCCTCCAGTATTTATCTTATTTGATGAATTAGACAAGATCAGATTACGTAAAAAGGAACAAAACAGAAGGTTAAAAGCCCAGGAAAAGGGAGAGATAGCATGAAAATATTAATTGTTGGATGTGGACGTGTCGGATCTGGCATTGCCAGAGTGTTGGCTTCCCAAAACCATAAAGTCTCTATCGTCGATAAGGATCCTCAGGCATTTGAAAGGCTGGGAGAGGATTTTAAAGGTCAAATATTCACCGGTGTCGGATTTGATCGTGATACTTTGTTGAAAATGGGCATAGAACGGGCAGATGCACTTGCTGCGGTTACAACCAATGATGACACGAATATTGTTGCAGCCCGTATCGCAAAATTCATTTTTCGGGTTCCCCGGGTTGTTGCACGTTTATACGATGTCCGACAGGCTGAGATTTACCGAAGATTAGGACTCCAAACAATCGCCCCGACAGAATGGGGAATTCATCGAATCACCGACTTGCTGTTGTACTCCCCGCTGGATACAGTTTATGGAATTGGCAGTGGTGATGTGGAACTCATTGCTGCAGATGTTCCAAATCTGATGGTAGGAAAAACCGTTCGAGATTTGACAGTTACTGGCGAAATTCATATTGTTTCGATAACACGTGCTAACAGAACATTCCTGCCCACTTCCGGGACGATTTTACAGAAGGATGATCTACTCCATTTGGCAGTCTTACGATCGTCTGCCGGTCGTCTGCGGGAAATATTGGGCGTATAAGAAAGGAGAAAACATGTTTACGATTATTATTGGCGGCGGGCAAGTAGGAAATTATCTGGCATCTTTATTGCTGCGGGAAAATCATCAGATTATGATTGTTGAAAATCGAAAAGAAAGGGTTGAATTCCTGAAACAATCGATTCCGGAAAACATGGTAATGCTGGGTAATGGAACAGATCCAGAGACGCTTGAAAAAGCTGGCATTCATAAAGCCAATGTGATTGCCGTAGTAACCGGTGCGGATGAGACTAATTTGGCTGTTTGCAGTCTGGCAAGTTATGAATTTAAGGTTCCAAGGATTATTTCACGTGTGAACAATCCAAAAAATGCCTGGCTTTATACACCGGAAATGGGGGTACATGTTGCGCTGAATCAGGCAGAATTATTGGGTAACTTGATTTTGGAAGAAATGTCTCTTGGAGATATGATGACGTTAGTCAAATTGCGAAAAGGGCAATACTCGCTTGTTGAGGAAAAAGTGGCTCCAGGTTCTTCTGCTGATGGAAAATCGATTCAGATGTTGGGATTACCGGCGCGCTGTCTTTTAGCGGCGATTATTCGAAAAGGTGATTTGATTTTACCGCGTGGCGAAACAATTTTACAGGCTGCGGATGAAGTTTTAGCAATTGTACATTCAACGGAACTTGCTGATTTGGCTGGTATCCTCGGCCCTGTCCGACAGATTTTAAAATGATTTTTTTGATC
This sequence comes from Flexilinea flocculi, assembly GCF_001192795.1. Lineage (GTDB taxonomy): Bacteria > Chloroflexota > Anaerolineae > Anaerolineales > Anaerolineaceae > Flexilinea > Flexilinea flocculi. The sequence continues at coordinate 1,269,138 of NZ_DF968181.1, forward strand.
CTCAATGATGTATACTGAGCAAAATGAACAACAAATCCTCCGGTTTTTCCGGAGGATTTGTTGTTCATTTGAATAATCGATTTTTTCGGTAAAAAATCTTCTCAGCAATTTCTTTTGATGTGAATCAATTTCAATTATTTTGAAGACATTTTATTTCCGGTTTTATTATTCCCATCCAAGTTTTGCATTGCAAATTCAAGACATTGGACGACAAGGTTATTCAATGATAGATGATTTTCCACTGCCAATTTCTCTAAAATATTAACCATATTTTCAGGCAGCCGAAAGGTTTTCGATTCACAGGAATATCCTTTTTGTATAACAAATTCGCTCATTACATCTCCACTTATAATTTTATCAGTATGGTTATTTATTAATTAAGAATATTGTGAGTATTTACTTATTGTAACCATCTTGTTTATTTTACGATAATTATTTGCTTCGTGAAAAAAAAGATGACAGATTCTTACAAAAAAATAAAATTAAGCTGATTATTAAATACAAGGATGGCTTATGAAGTAAATCTCAATTATACAGAGAATAAAAGAATATTCAGATAGTGATTCTCATTGATTAATAATTACCATTTGATCTAATTCATCATTAAGAAATACAATGATCTTTCATCGATTTCCAATACATAATTAATAGAAGAGATAATGTGATCAAAACCAGTAATTGGAAAAGAGAGTCAGTTAATCAAAAAATGGAGCTATCTTTCGAATAGAACAAAAAAAATTCATTCCAGATTCTGAAATACGAAATATGAAATGAATATTTCGTATTACCTCCCCGGATTTCGAATTATTGATCTTTAGGTCACAACAGTTACCTGTAAAATAGAGTTATACGAATGATTTATTTCAGAAAGTCAGAAATCAGTAATCTTAAATTGGAAAAGTTTTTTGAAAAGTGAAAGGAAAAAAGTTGTCGTGTTGTTTTTGCGCTCTGCACAAAAACAACACAAATCAACGAATTATTTTAATATTTCAAATCACTTGCCAGAGAAATAATTGTGAATTGACCAATGATCCAGTGAGATTTTTTGATGAGTGAACAAGTATTGAACCGATTTGTTATTCCGCTGCGAGATATTAATGCCTCTCCATCATTAATCGGAGAAAACGGCGTTAATTTGGCGCGTTTATCATCAGCAAGTCTCCCCATCCCACCGGGGTTTTTCATCTCATCCGATGCATATCTACAATTTGCAGCAAATTATGGCTTATTCGATCGGATTCAACTTGTACTGTCCGAAGCATTATTACACAATCTTCAGCATATAACAGCATCGGTTGAAATAATTCAACAATTATTTATTAATAATCCGATCCCGCCGGAGATTTCTAATGAAATTCATCACGCTTTCGATACTATTGAAAATGGCATTCATAGAACAATCATTCAGGGTTCGGTTTGTTTTGCTACATTCCCTGATCCTATATTTTCTGATTCTTTTCATTTTTTTCAAAATGCTTCCGGATTGGAAGAAATTGAATTGACAATTCGAAAATGCTGGGCTTCTATCTGGACACCTCAAACCATTCAATATTTGATACGGTTTCGACTTCCACCTGATCAAATTCAAATGGCTGTGATCGTCCAAGAAAAACTACAATCCGATACGAACGGAATCATGCTGACAGTAAATCCGGAAAATGGACGAAGTGATCGCGTAATTATCGATACATTTGAAGGAGAAAAAAAAGGCAGCATTACACCGACTTATCGAATTACTGTGCATAAGAAAACTGGAAAAATAATCCATTGGAAAACGGCATCCAAGGAAATTGTTACTATTCGGTCACCGTTTGGCGTTTATCGAATACCGGTTCATCCTTTGGATACAAAAAACGCTGTTTTAGAAAATCGACAGGCTTCTAATTTAGCCAAACTGGGTATGATCATCGAGAACCTGCTTCATAAACCAGTGAAAATTAATTGGGAAATCAAAAGTCGAGATTGCTTTATCATTCAAGTTCATCCGATCAATGATTATCTTGGAATCAAAAAGCCATGGACACCTTCAAATTCCAAATCTTATCTGATTCGAAGCCGTTTAGTGGAATTATTTCCGGATCCAATTACTCCGATATTCGAGACGATGGGAATTCCGGCTTTGCTTGAAGCCGATCAAAGAATGCGCATGGCTTCAAGAAGTATTTTTCATCCTGCTCCTCTTAATTTGGATGTCGTCAACGGGTATATCTACCAAAGTTTTCGTAATCGATTCAGTTATTATCTCACTCTCTTGTATACTTTCTTACATACGAAAAAAATAATTGGTCTGAATAGAACTGGCGCAGAAGAAAATCGAATCTTGGCGCATTCAATAATTGAAAAATGGGAAAACGAGGATTTGACAACTTTAAAATCTCACTTCATTTATGATGCAATTCAGAAACAAATTTCCTGTTCAGCGATTATCTTTGCAGACCTATGGCAAAGCTTCATTATTTCATCTGCTTTTTGTGAATTATGGGCAAGATTGTTATTCGATCATGAATTATTTACTGAAAAATTCAAGATAAATCAATTTGAACAAAAATTCTCTCCAGTTCATGAATATTTTCCGAATCAGAGTCCACGTATACACAATTCATTGGATGCCGTTTCATTTTCGTTGGATTTCGGTAGATTGCTTCGTATGGATCAGAATGATTCTCTAATGAATCATTTTAATGTGGCGTTACCTGAAAGAAATAGCAACTTGATCAATTATCACGAGAAAGAACGATACCAGAAGAAATCGCGTTTCCTATACTGTATCGCACCGATACGAAAAAAATGGTTTTTGAAAAATCTCGGACAAATTCAACCATGTTATATGATGCATGAAGATTTAGTCGAAGAGTTGCGGGAAATGAATACGATCATTCGGAAATCCTTCCTTGAATTAGGAAACCGAATCAAGGCTGCTGGAGCGATGGAGAATGCAGAAGATATTGCATGGATTCATGCCGATGAATTGGCCGAAATCATTTTTCATTTGGATTTAGAGGAATCTCCGGATGATTATTCTGAGAAAGTTCAAGATCGAAAAGCTGTCTGGAAACAAAATTTTCGTTTTATATGTCCCGAAGTAATTCCTATGGATACCCGATGGATGAAGTTTTGTGGATTACAGCACAGTCAGTTCAAAGAAATCAAGGGATTCTCAGTTCAGAAAGGGCAAGTGACTGCTCCGGCTTGTGTAATCCGCAGTTATGAGGACTTTATAAAGCTGCGTACGGGTGATGTAATCGTAGTTACGGCGATCATACCGGCATGGATGCCTTTAATTGCGAGAGCTTCTGCTATAGTGACCGATTATGCCGGAATGATTTATGATCAATGGATTGCAGTTACTTCCAGTCAAATACCGATTGTGGTTGAAACAAAAGCTGCCACGCGGATAATTCAAACCGGACAAATTGTTACGGTGAATGGTGATCAGGGAACAGTCAGACTCGGATAAAAAACTATTTTTCCAGAATTAATATGGGAAAAATCGTATTTGTTCTTTTCATTAAAGAGCGCCAATTTATTAAATAACAGTAATGAGAAATAATGAGTTTTTTTTCGAACCAATCGAGATTACTTATGGTTGTGCAGTCTTCACTCTGTGCGCAAAAACTGCACAACCATAGAAAATTCTTTCCAAATTTCTGATTGTCTTAATTAGACTTTCCGACCACCACTAAGTTTATCCTGAAATAACTTCAATTCATCCATTTTTCCTAGCGCTGCCAAATGCGCCTGTTCAGGCCAGGAAGATGGATCTCCTAATCGAATTCCTGCAGTAGTAAGAATTTCCTTTATCTGTTCTGCTTTTAGCTCGGACAATTGCAAAAAGGTTTTTATACCGGCAGCTTTTAATACGGTTTGAATTTTTGGTCCGATACCTTCAATTAATGTGAGATCCTCCTCTGCCATCGTCTCTTTCAGTTTCTGGTCTTCCAATAATTGTGTGTCAGCAGTCGGAGTTATAAGATTTTCATCAGGTTCGAGTAAATCATTGGTAATTTCCGGTAACTCGTCATCCGGTGGTTCAAAGATTGTGGCAGTTTTAACGGATTTAAATTCTCCGGGTTCAACATCGGTTGCTTCAGTATCAAAGGGTTCATCGTTAACTGTTTTTACCGGTAGAGATTCTTCAGTCATGGGATTAATGATTTCATCAACATTCGAAGTCTTTTTTTCTGCTGGAGCAGAGGGAGCTTTGGTGATTTCTTTTTTTTGCGGATGATATATTTTCCATAAAATCAAAATTAAAAAGAGGAGAATAATCAGATATCCCCACCATGGTAATTCATTTGAAGTTTTCTTTTCTTGAGCAGCAGATGACTGCAGAAACAGCGAAGCCAATGGTGAAACAGGTCCAAAGAACATAATGATCCTCCGTTATTTTTATTTGGTCTGATTATTTCGGTTATATTGAACAGAAAATCACACCAATTTAACTGCTTCGAAAAACAGTGTAGAATACAACTTCTTTTTTCAGATTCAGAATTCTATGTTGTTATTATGGTTTTGCACGAAGTGCAAAACCATAATAACAACATATTCTCTTTATTTATTCGGAAAGTCAATCCATATTTTGAATTGTTGAATTATTAACCTTATTATAGCAATTTCAATATAGTAAATTCAAGCCAACCAACAATTCGAAATTCGAAAAAATCTTACATGAAAAGAGAAAAAATACTACAGCAAGATTTCTTTTCCATTTCTCGAACCGCTGAATTTTGGTAGTTATCTTTTATATGTGAAAAATTCATATAATAGAAATGAAATGAAAAAAGGGTTATCAAGAAGTCAGGATTAATTGACGGATGAACCTATTTAGGAATATTGTTCAAAGTCCATAACAAGGGAACGAGGAAATTTTCTTCAGTACCTGGCGGCATATCAATGAAAATGGCATCAATGGTGATGAGAAAATGTAAGATCGCTCCCAATGATTCGAAAAATGAATTGATTTTCAGAAATCGAGAAAATTTGATTTCTGAAATCGAAAGATTTGTTCGGAATCAGGATGTGCTTCAATCATTTAAGAAAGTTCGCCGGGAACAATTTGTTCCGCCAAATGTGCGGGACGATGCATATTGTGATTGCGCTTTACCGATTGGTTTTGGCCAAACGATATCTCAACCATCGTTGGTTGTTCAAATGATTGACCTTCTGGATTTACAACCCGGCAAAAAAGTCCTTGAAATTGGAACCGGTTCCGGTTATCAAACTGCATTGCTTGCCGAATTAGCATATATTGAGATTTTCTCTATAGAGATCATCCCGGAATTATATAAACAGTCTTCAACACTTCTGCATGTGCTTGGCTACAAAAATATCCATTTAAAACTTGGAGATGGATATTTCGGATGGTCAGAATATGCACCGTTTGATGCAATCATTGTTGCAGCAGCACCTGATCATATTCCTCCTGCATTGGTTCAGCAGCTTAAGGAAAGTGGTATTATGCTGATTCCCGTAGGAGCTCCAGAGCAATATCAAATATTATGGAAAATTGTCAAAGAAAAAGGGCAGATCAAAATGAAGAATGCAGGCAGCGTTATTTTTGTTCCATTTACTGGAAAAGGGGTTCGGGATCAATCTGAAGTTGAAATCGAATGAATCACCGCGGTACATCTTATTAAGTGAGATACGAGGTGGAAAAATTGCTGTCTTTCCTTTAATATAGCGTATATTTTGATTTGAGAACTAAAATAATCCTGTCAATCGACTTCCTTTGGTTGAATCCCAAGACTTGAAAAAACATCTTGCGCTGCAGCGATCAACTCGGGATTTTCGCTGATATCTAAAACTTTCTGAAAATCTGTTATAGCGGATTCCTTTTTGCCGGTGTTATATCGAGCTACACCTCTATTAAAATAGGAAAGGTCAGTATTACTTCCCAGATCGAGCGCTTTGTCAAATAACGGGATCGCCTCTTCATATCTTTTCAACTGAACATTGGCCAACCCTTTCTGATAATATGCCTCACCGAAAACAGGATCCAGGCGAATAGCTTCATCGAAGTAATCTATTGCATCCTGATATTGCATTTTTGCGATGAAACATCGGCCGATCCAGTTCAAAGTGATTGGATTTTCGCCTTGCACCTCTGCAAATTTTTTCCAATCAAGGATCGCCAGATCAAAATCTTTCAACAGAAAATATGCCTGGGCACGGTAATCGTACACCTGGGGATAATCCGATGAATTCTTGAGAACGGTGGTTAATTGATCTGTTGCTTTTTGCGGCTCATTTGTCTGAATGTAAATCAGTGAACTGTTGATCAGAGCAAGCAAATATTGCGGATTGAGTGTAATTGCCTTTTGAAAATCCTGTTGGGCCAGGTCATACTGCCCGGAATCCATATATGTGATACCGCGATTATTGAAAACATCCACAGAAATCCCATTCAATTGAATGCTTTCTGTATAATCTTCTATGGCAGCGCTGTAGTTACTTTGCAGACGGTAAGTATTGCCGCGTTGGAAATAAAGATTTGGATTCTCGGGGTCAAGATCGATAGCCTGATCGAAAGCCGCCAATGCATTGGTTATTTCATTTTGTCGGAGATAACATAATCCCAAATCAGCTAAAACCTCAGGTTGATCCGGTGTTAACCGATTGGCTATTTCCAGGTCTGACATAGCATCCTCAATGCTGTCTAATTGAATCATTGCTTTTGCCCGTAACGCATAAAGACTTCCTTGTTCCGGATCGTTGCTGATGGCTGTACTCCATGATTCAGCAGCTTTTTTATATTCGGAAAGATTGAAAAAAGCTTTCCCCCTGTTCACATTCAATTCTGTTGTTTCTCCGGATAAGTATGAAATTTGATCCCAATCAAGAAGCGCTTCGTGATATTTTCCGGAATCATAATTTGCCTGAGCTCGCATTTGAAGCGCCGGAAGATTTTGCGGATCATTTTTGATGGCAATATTCAATGCCTGGATCGCAGGCTCGTAATTTTTCAACCTGTAATTTGCTTCAGCCTTCCCCATAAGCGCTTCTGCCTGGTCAGGCATCGATTGCAGAACTTTTTCAAAAAAACTGACAGCGTCCGAATACTGTTGCGATTGCAGCGCAATTTGACCGCTTAATAAATAATAATCCAGGTTATCCGGCTGCAGTTTATTCAGGGATTTTAAATCCGCTTGTGCTGATGCAACATCAGTAAGCGATAAATATGTCTGAGCTCGAAAGAGGTATACCTCTGCCGAATCAGGATACAATTGGATGATTTGATTGAAATCAGCCAAAGCATTCAAAAAATCGCCTTGGTTGAAAAAGTAGTTTCCCCGGTTTAATAAGGCTTCTTTTAAAGTCGGGATCATCTCCAATGCCCGGTTATAGAATTCCAGCGCTTTTTCCGGATCTTCTTGTGTCAGGACAATATTCCCTTGTTCTGAAAGCTTCTGCGCAGATTTGTACGGAGATACCGATCTGCCGACATTTCCAAAAAGCGTCAATAACATGGCAAAGATCAGATAAGTGGATATAACTGTGAGTAACCGAGTTTTTTTATACATTGATCGCATCTGTTTTCAGCAATTCTTAACAGGGAGAGAATTATTTATTCTTTTAAAGACTAGTTCTTTTTATAAATTTCTTTTTTTCTGATATACGTTGATGAAAAAATTCGAATTGGAATGAAATAATTCAGAACAATAATGTCAGAAGAAAACCATCAATAATCTAGAAATTGTACAAAATGAATGTTTTCTTATTCTAATCCTAACTCCTGAAATAATAATATTTGTTGAAAAAATTTTGATTTTCATGTTAGTCTGGCATTATTGTTGCACGGATTGATTCGAAGATCTTTCTCTTTTGGTTTATTGCTTATTGCTTTTTTTATTATTATTGTTATTATAATAATATTTACACCAAATTTCTAAATGTTTGATTTCAGGAGAATAACACTTCCTGTTAGAAAATTTCTTAAATTGATCAGTAACAATTTTTTGTTTTAGAAGAAATTTTTTGTCTGCAAAGCAAACACGTATTGAGGTCCCTCAGAGATCACTGGTAAATTATGATAAAAAAACAAAATTTTGCATGGACACAGCCAATAATAATTATTGGATTATTATTATGTTTCTTTTTACCCAGTGCTTTGGTTTATGCAGAAGATCCTGTTAATAATACGGTTGCGGAAGAGATCTCCCAACAACCTGCCGATTCCCCATCTGTGCCTGCAGTGCCAAGTCCGGAAGAGGCACAACCTGCCCCTCCTACTGATCCTGAACCTGCTGCAATTGAAAATAATACTTTGGAAAACGCGAATTCCGGTGCGATGCAAAATGAGAGCATTGTCGGTGATCTGAGTCCTATGGATGCGAATCCAACGAATAATACTGCCATCGTCATTGAATCAGATGCATACCTCAGCACAGCGGATAAGAGCATTTCATCCATCGATGATGAGGTCTATCAGATTCAGGAGGCGAATGAACCGGATTCGATCTCGGAGCTTTCGTCTCCACAAGGTTCAGACACTGAGGACAATCTTGAAATATTCAGCGTTTTTTCTTCGGAAACCTCCGGCGTGGAACAAATTATTGTCAATCCTGAAGACGAAAATCCTGATGATGTAATCGATGACGATACAGTGCCGTTATCCTCAGATCCAGATTCAGAAAGCCAGGCGGATTTCTTACCATCGGATGAAACCTCGATCGAAAATTCTCCACAAAAGGAATATGTCGATTCCACAGAAGAATCACCGCAAGACGCGACGTTTGATGCTGCGGAAAATTTTCAGTTAAATCAGACTGAAGAACCTCAGATAGGGGATAATGATCTTTCCTATGAAGATGGAATGCAATCTGAAACAGCCGCTGAAAATACCACTCAAGAACAATTATCAGGTGGTGATTTGCCGGATCCTAATGAAGGCAATTCGGATGTTACTCAGGACGAAGAATTCGAACAATGCCTGATCGAAGCTGAGCCGGATGGCGCACAAATGGTTATCGAAAATCCGGATGCCGGATCAGTGCTATCGATCTTGCCGGAAGAGACAACAGTAGTATTGGATCCATATTTCACCAGAGGTGGTGTCAAATACTCGTTTTTAGCAAATTGCAGCGGAGTTGATAATTGTGAAATAAGTTCTGCTCCGATTCAGGCAGCAATCGACAATGTGAAAGAACATGGTCTTCCAGATGACGCTACGATTTATGTGGATGGCGGATCTTATGCAGATAACTTGATTGTTCAAGGTTTTGTTAATCCACTGACACTGAAAAACAGTCAAAATAATTCAAATGCTGTTACATTGACCAATTCCGTATTGATCAGAGACAACTCAGCATTGATTTCTTTTTGGGGATTTGTTTTCAATCAAGCCATTGCTATAGAAAATAGCAATAGCGTTGAGATTCATGGATCCAGCGAAGATGATACTCTTGATCTTAAGCTCAATACCACAGGATTAGGCAGTCTGTCTGTTGATGGTGGCGATGGTACAGATACAATCATTTTAGACCCGGTAAACTCCGGTACTGTTGAATCACCTATACTTAGTACGATAAATACAACCGGTAACATTGTTGTTAATGCTGAGGACATCACCATAAATGCTGAAATAAATGCAGCCAATGTAACACTTACCGCAAATACTGCCGATAGTACAGTGGTTACTGATATCGCGAATGTTGTAGCTAAAACGGCAGCGATCAATATTAACAGAAATATTAGCGCCAGTGGAACGTTGACAGCATCAGCCGATGTCGCACGCAACATCGCAATTAACTCAGTCAATAACATTACAGACGTTGTGGATGACATTATTACCGGTAAGAATTTCTCCGATTATATCGGAGTAAAACTGAACAGCTCATCATCTGCAAATGTTTTGATCAATAACGGCGTAACACTCGCTGCTGCTTCTGTTTTATTATCAGCAAAGACTCAAGGAACCGTTTCATTAATTGCCAGTTCGACAGAACTGAGCATCACAAAACTACTTGCGTATAACATTTTCAACGAGAATGCCATTGTTTCGATGAATGGTGTCACTGCAAATATTCAAAACAGTCTTTCTATGCTTTCTCAAACCGGAATCCACTATACGGCAACCGGCAGAGTCGCGCTGAATAAAATCTCAGGTGAAACACGGTCTTCGATCGATACCAGTACAATTACAACCGGATTGTCCGGCAGCGGTGGAATTAATTTAAGCGCTATCGATAAAATTCAGGCAACCGCCCTTTCTCCTTTGGCAGATTATGTTATGGATTATGATCCCGAAGAGCCGGCTCCTGGAGATTTGATGATTGATTTAGCGATCGCTGGTAATCAGTTGGATCGCGATGTTCAAAGTTATATTAAGAATTCAACCGTTACATCAACAGGTGGCGATATCAGCCTGAAAGCAGAGAAAAATCTGCAGCTCAGTACCCTCGTAAAAGCCAATACCTTCCGTAACTCCGATGATACTTTTCTGAAGCGATCGGCGACCAGTGTCGGTGGTCTGTTTTCTGCTAATCAGGTCATTGGTGATACGCTGGCATACCTTGAAGGTGGATCAGTTCAGACAATCAGTTCCGGAAATATCGATTTATATGCCCGGGATTATTCTCAGATCGATGCGAAATCGGAATTCAGCGCTCAGGGAGTTGCTGGAATGCTTCATTTAATAGATTGGACTACCCAGGTCAAGTCAATCGGTTTTTCTGTGGCAATGAACCTGATGGGATGGAGCGTTGATAATTATTTTGGTAAAGCTCTGGATGATTTAATCGGTACAAATATCGGCGGTACTGAAACACCGCTTCTTATTAAAGCTTATATTCAGGATGGCGAAGTCAGTTCGGCAGGTAATATTTCATTGGCGGCTCTGTCTGATCTTAAAATGAACGCTACCGTCAGTAATGCTGCAGAAAGCACCAGTTCATCCTTGTATGGCGCCAATGGCAGCAGTACCAGCGGTATTCTTGCCAGCAATAAGATCAGTTCCCGTGTGAAGTCATATGTTAGCTATACTACACTTCCGGAAACTGTGAACGTATCGGCTGGAGGAGACCTGCTTCTCGATGCAGAGGACAATTCCGAAATTTATGCCAACAGTAAAGTAGTGTCCACTTCGATCATCACCAACGATGGCGGCATGAATGTACTGAAGGAAGGAATCACTTCTTCCTTTGATTACAAATATACATCGGATTATGGATTTACAACTGTAAACTTTGGAGATTCAGTATTATTGACCGATGATTATCTGGATCCGGATTATACGTCTCATCAGGTATTTATCCCGGCTGAAATTAAATTCGGCAATAAAGTAAAGTTAGATAAGGATACCGGTGGTGGAATGTCCGGAGAAGTCTATAAATATATCGGAACGACTTCACTTCTTAATCCTGACTTAAAAACACAAGATTATAACGATCCCGGTCTGTGGGTAAAAATTGGTGGGGAAGCGGATACTGTCTATCAGTATATGGGGAGCGGAAGTACGATTGATCTCGGTATTCAGGATTATACGGATCTTGGATATTGGAAAGAGGTTACCGCTACTCAGTTATTCCCGGAAGGACTGAATGTAACACCATCGAATTCCACATCCATTGGCGGGCTGGTTGTCCGGAATGAAATCAATTCTGAGACAGAAAGTTTTATCTCCAAAGCAAATATTAATGTAGCTGGAAACACAAGCCTCCTGGCAACCGATAGCTCGACAATTTGGGCAATAGCTGACAGTACTGCGATTTCTTCTGGTGGAAGTGCTTTTGGTGAAGGGAAATCATTGGCTGTCAATGGAACAATTGCCACGAATTTGATTCTGAGCAAAGCCAATACGTTCATCACAGACAGTAATCTTACTGTACATGGCGACTTGTCAGTAATTGCGAAAAATACCTCAAAAATTGACGCCACTGTCAATGCATTAACTTCAACCGGTGCCAAGGCAGTTGGTGTCACATTGGCATTTAATACCATTGGTTGGAAATCCCAAAATGTCCTGTTTGCAACTTTAGACGCCTTGCTTGGAACCGGTATTGGCGATTCTCAGGCCGCAGAGGTAAAAGCATTTATTCAGGATACCATTCTTGCAATTTCTGGCGCGGTAACGATGATTGCAAATTCATTTGCTGAGTTGATTGCCACGGTAACCAATGAAACTACATCGATTGCTTCTGCATTGGTGAATGCGACCGGGAAAGCGACAAGCGGTGTCCTGGCAAGCAATATGATCAACACGCTTGCAAAAGCATTCCTGTTATTTACATTAAGTCCTAAGATCGTCACAATAAATGGAAAGCTTACCATCACTGCTGAAGACACGTCCCGGATTATTTCCAGCAGTAAACTGGTTGCAACCTCATCAACTTCCAATAATCTGGGGGCAAGTCTGGTAAACCAGCTTGGACAGACGTTGATGAATGATTATCGCTATACGACAAATTCAGGTATCCGGACAGTTGCTTCCGGCGAAATGGTTCGGCTGGCAGATGATTATGACAGCGATCTTGGCGTACCCGGTACCATTTATCAATATCTGGGAACTACAAGTTTTTCATATGATCTTGGTACATTAGATTTTGCCAATAGTGCGCTATGGAAACAAATAACAGTTTTAGATTTGGTTCCAGCATCATTGAATATAACCGGTTCTGATGCTGTTGCGGTTGGTGTGCTGGTAGTTCGCAACGATGTTCGTACGGATACAGAAGCCTATATCAGTAATCTCGATATTAATTCGATCGAAGATTTCATTCTTTGCGCATACGAAAATTCTGAAATACAGGCGAAAATTGTCAGTGTGGCGGAAGCCAGCGGCGGCAGTGCGTTAGGAGAAGGAACTGTCTGGGCGGTAAATGGCACGATTGCAACCAACCAGGTGCTTTCCAAAGCGAATGCGTATATTGTGGATAGTTCTGTTACGAATACTACCGGTACTACCAATATTACGCTTACAGCTGAAAATAATACCCTGATCGATGCAACTGTACTCAGTGCCACAATGTCTGGTGATACTGCCATTGGTGTTACCCTGGCTTTCAATAAAATCGGCTGGGAACCACAGAATTTACTTTTTGATACGATCGATGCACTGATCACAACGGATATCGGCAATGAAAAACCGGTGGAGGTCCAGGCTTATATAAAGGATACAAACATCGAAATTTTAGGTGAGCTTTCACTTTCTGCGGTTTCAAATGCAATGGTGAATGCAACGCTGAGCAACGCGGTCAGTTCTGCTGCATCAGCCTTGTATGATGCGAATGGCAAAAGTGGATCCTTCATGCTGGCAAGCAACATGGTCAGCAGCTTCGCTAATGCATACATTGATTATTCGAATACCGGCTCTGTTATTACAGGTGGTGCATTGAGCATCGTTGCAGAAGATAACGCTGTTATCTATTCCAATGCCAAGCTGGTGTCTTCATCCATTACCACCAATGACGGTGGTCTATCCTTGATCAGCAATTCAGTGACCGATCTGGTGGATGTGATATCAGTCGACCATGTCAGTGGTGAGACTTCGGTATTATTAGAGTTTGGAGACCAGGTTCGTCTTGCTGAAGATTATGACACAGAAAATGGAAAACCAGGCGGAATTTACAAATATTTAGGTGCAGATTTATCTACACCACAAAATTTAAGTACCACCAATTATCTGGATCTTGGTTATTGGATCGAAGTACCGGAAACAAATCTCGTACCAACAGGACTCAATTTTTCAGATTCTAACTCAAACGCTTTAGGTGCTTTGGTCGTGCGTAATGATGTTCGCAGTGGCGTTGAAGCGTATATTCAATATGCAAGTGTAACGTCAGACAGCATCAATATGACCGCAATTGAAAGCGCGGCTATCAGTGCGATTTCTGATAGTACTGCGGAGTCATCAGGCGGTAATTCCATTGGTGGTACGGGAGATTCGTTAGCTGCCAGCGGAACGATCGCGACAAACCTGGTTTTAAGTTCAGCCCTCGCGTTTATTAAAGACTGCAGTATCAAAACGAATACTGGTGATCTTGTGATGAGCGCTGCGAATAGTTCCTCAATTAATGCAGAAACTTTAACCATGGCATCCTCCGGTGCAAATGCCTTTGGCTTGATTCTGGCTTTCAACACAGTTGGCTGGAAGGCTCAGAATGTCCTCTTCAATACGGTTGACGCTCTCTTGGGAGATCCGCTGATTGCAAGTTCGTTGGGGAATGAAGATCCATCACGCGTAGAGGCATTTATTCTGGATTCCAGTTTGGATGTGGCAGGATATCTAACGTTAACTGCGATTTCCAATGCAAGCATTACTTCCAATGTCGGAAATAATGCTACTTCTGCTCCTACAGCACTATTCGGCGCCGGTGGAACATCTGTAGGAATTATTTTAGCCAGTAATATGGTCAGCAGTTATGCCAAAGCTTATATTGATATCCCTGAAATTACCTATACCAGTGATCAAACAGTCGTTGCATTAATACCAGGTTTTGTAGTTCAAATAAAAACAAATATTACCTTTGATGAGAACACTACTTTTTCAGCCGGCGATGTTTACGAATATATTGGGGCAGAGTTATACTCAGTACCTCTTGGTTCGAACACAATCGAATTGGCTGCCCAGAATTATGGAAATTCGCAGAATTGGCGTAAAATCAGTCATCTTTCATCGATTGTTACCGGCGGAAATATTTCGATGCTGGCTCAGGATGATGCAGCAATCCATGCTGAGACGCAAATGCTGGCTTCAGTGGAGCCCAGTAATGATGCCGGTATGGGCATAATCAATAATCTGGCAAATACATGGCTCGAATCGTATGAATATACCAGTAATTCGGGTAGCCGTCTGATGGATTTTGGCACAATGGTGCGGGTGGCAGATGATTATGCCAATACAAAAGCTGAACCAGGAACCATATATCAGTTTATGGGAGCAACTCCGATATCGTTTGATCTTGGTACGACGGATTACTTAGATTACGCTTATTGGAAACCACTATCGCAATACACATTGATCAGCGATTCTGTCGTTTATACAGCGTTGGAAGAAATCGGACAGAAATATAAAAAAGAGGGCCTAAATGGATCGGCTAAAGTAATTTATGGATTGATTGACCGGAATGATGTGCGGAGTGAAGTCCTTGCATATATTAATGATTCAACCATTAATACAACCGGCGATATCAGCCTAAGCGCTCTGGAGAGTGCGGCAATTACCGTCTTAGATAACAGCGTTGTTTCGACGTATGAAGGCGGAGGCGGCATTATTACAACCAATATTGTCCTGAGTAAAGCCAATGCATATATTACGAACAGCAGTGTTGTTACGACAGCTAAAGATGCAATTAATCCGGGCAATTTGATTCTCAATGCGAAAAACAACTCATTCATTGAGGCGACAGCAAACAGTGAAGTTTCTGGATGGGACAAGACAGTTTCCTTCATTGTGGCTTTTAATACGATTGGATGGAAAGCAGAAAATATCCTTTTTGCGGCGGTAGATGCCATCCTCGGTGATCCGCTTATCGCAAGCGCATTTAATGGCGAACAGCCCGCAGAGACTTATGCGTATATAAAAGATAGCACGATTGATATTACAGGTCAGTTATCGCTTTCAGCGGATAATAAAGCGCAACTGATTGCATCAGTAGGTAGCAGTGCATTTTCAGACGCGGCTACTGATCTGGTGTTCTCCGCAAAATATCAGGGGACGGCAGTCAGCGGCGGTGGAATTCTGGCAAGCAATAAAGTGAGCAGCCGCGCAAAAGCCTACATTACATTTTCCACAACGGAACTTGAGCAGACCAATACGATCATTGCGGATATGGGAATTGCTATTTTTGCATCTGACGAAGCATTAATCGATTCTCAAGCATATGTTCTGCAGAGCGCTGTTTCCACCAATACCATTTCTGAAGGGCTCGGCGCTGTTGCTGCAGGATTTTTCCCGGATGACTATCAATATACGACGCTTTCAGGTACACAGGCGCTCACAGCATTTAGCCCTACATCATCGGTTCTAAGTAAATTTTTCCGAGTGAAATTCAGTGATATACATATCCCAACAATGGTTGGCAAGGGAGTCAATGGCAGCATTTATGAATATATCGGTGAACCTGGCGTAATTGATCTGGGTACAGAGAACTATAACGATGAGCTAAAATGGAAAGTCGTGACTTTAACAGTAGAAGATTATTTCCCGAATTTAGGAAATGTAACTTCTTCGGATGCGAAGGCGATTGGTTTCCTGGTGGTTTATAACGAAGTCCGCAGTGAAGTTCTGGCTTATATTGAAAAAGCGAATGTGACAAGCGGGGGGGACCTATCATTAGAAGCTGTTGATAACGCGACATTAAAATCTTTCGCAGAAATCAATGTGAATGCTTCCGGCGGCAGTAATATGGGGGCTGGTGAGGTGAAGGCTTATAATGGACAGCTTGTATCCAATTTACTCCAAAGTAAAGCGAACACTTATATTAATACAAGTATTGTAATGACAACTGGTACAGCATCGGTCACCTTAAATGCAGAAAACTCTTCCATATTGGATGCAACGATTATGAGCATCACTTCCAGCGGTGATACTGCGGTAGGTGTAGTCCTGGCATTCAACACAATCGGCTGGGAATCCGAAAATGTACTTTTCAAAACAGTAGATGCGCTGTTATGTACGGATATTGGATCGGAAAAACCAGCTGAAGTACAAGCCTATTTGCTTAACACACCTGTAACAGCAGCAGGAAATCTTATCCTGAGCGCGATCAATAAGACGCAATTAAATGCCACGATCAGCAATGCAGCCAGCTCTGCTGCCTCTGCGTTGAAAAATGCCAATGGCAAGAGTGTCGGTATGGTACTGGCGAGCAATATGGTCAGCAGCTTGGCAAAGGCTTACATCACTTTCGATACGATGCCCACTGCAACAACCAACCTGATTACTGTAACTGGAACGCTCGATATCAATGCTGTCGATGACGCTTCGATTTATGCCAATGTTAAACTGGTAAATACTTCGGTTACTTCCAATAATGGAGGATTAGGCATTATCAGTGAAACATTAAATGATCAATTGCCGGCTGATTACTCCAGTACTGAAAGCGCCAGATTAAAATTTGGTAATCGCGTACGGTTAGCCGATGATTACGGAGCTTATTTCCTGTCACAGGATGCTATTAACGCCATCGCAAAAGAAATCCCGCAAGAAGTGATCGATAAATTAGCATCTATGATCGATACAGAGTTTTCAACCGAACAGGCATTGGAACTTGAACTCACTCGCCATCTCTCTGCTTATGAATTGCTGGCTTACGAAGACATCATTCTTGAAAACATGGATTATAAGGGCGGAAAGCCGGGCGCAATTTATGTCTATATGGGCGACGATTTTGCGGATACCGATGATCCTCTCGATTTGAGTACAGTGGATTACACTGATTTGGCTTATTGGAAGCTGTCTCCTGAAACCGATATTATTCCCGAAGATATTAATGTAACGGATTCGAATGCGGTTTCGGTTGGCGGTCTGGCTGTTCGTAATGACTTAAGGAGCCTGGTTGAAGCCTATATCAGTAAAGCAACCGTCGAAAGTGGAAATACTCTGAATATTAAGGTAGATGAAAGCGCTGTCGTATTCGCAAAAACCGACAGCAACGTGTTGTCCTCTGGCGGAAGCAATGAAGGAAAAGGTGATTCGATCGCAGTCAACGGTGTGATTGTTACCAATCTGATTCTCAGCAAAGCGGAAGCATTTATTAAAGACAGTATCATCACTGTTAAAAATTTCGGCGACCTGAATCTTGATGCGGAAAACAATTCCCTTATAAAAGCAATCAACTTGAGTACGATAACCGCTGCCGGGAAAGCAGTTGGTGTTACGCTCGCTTTTAACACTGTCGGCTGGCTTGCACAGAATCTGCTATTCAATACCGTTGATGCATTAATCGGATCACCTGAAATAGCCCAGGCAATGGGCAATGAATCGCCTGCCAGAACCCTGGCTTATATTTTGAATTCTAAAATCAGGGTTGGCGGCGATCTAAGTATCAAAGCAGTTAATGCAGCGGTCCTGCACGCGAAAGTAAGTAATGAAGCTTCTTCAACGGTTTGTTCTTTATATGATGATGAACAGACGGCTGCCGGAGCAATTCTTGCCAGCAACATGGTCAGCAGCATGGCGAAAGCTTACATCGATTATAAGGCTTATAACTGGACCAGCAGCGATGGCACTCAATTAATCCTACCGGGCTATTTAGTAAAAAGGAATTCAGACGGGAAGATTTACGAATACGTTGCTGATTTATCAAATTCTACCGATCCGCTTGCATTCCTTGGCTTAAATTTAATCAATCTCGGTATTACAGATTATCGTGATACCGCAATCTGGAGACTTTATACCCCAATAACAGGCATTGCCACCGTTGTTAGCGGAGGCGGATTTGACATTTACGCCTCTGATGATGCAACCATCTTTTCTGAAGTGGACCTTTCCGTTCTTGCCAGCACACAGAATGATTACGGCATCAGTATTATCGTGGATGCGGCAATGAAAGTACTTCTGGATTACGGTTATACGACGCGTTCTGGAAGCTTCATTATCCCGGATTACGAAGAAGATGAATTCTATCTTCCAATTCGAGTCCGAGTGGATGAAGGTTATCAATCAAGAACTGGAAAAACTGGATTGCCCGGCCGTCTCTATGAATATATCGGGCCTGATAATACGATCATCGATTTGGGCGCTATCAATTATAAAGATAATCCGAACTGGGTATTGATCCCAACAATTGATGATATTGTCGGCTATGATTACAGCACTGCTTCCGGATCAATTTCTGTTGCAACCGGGGAAAAAGTTAAAGCTGAGAATGATTATGATGATACGCTGGCTGAACCCGGTTATATTTACGAATTTATCGGAACCGGTCAGACGATTGACCTTGGGAATGAGAATTACCTGGATTCCACTCGCTGGAAGAAGTTATTCTCAATCGGTGAAATCCTGGCTCCTCTTAAATTTTTGACGAACTTTACAGGATCACCATCCACTGCAGTGGGAGGGATGGTCGTACGCAATGATGTTCGCAGCAATGTTGAAAGTTACATCAGTAACCAGACAACCGTGGATGTTGGACAAAACTTAAATATATCCGCTTACGAAAATGCTGTGATCATTGCAAAAGATCGCAGCGAAGTCACCTCATATGGCAGCAGCGCATTCAAGAAGGGAAATTCTATCGCAGTCAATGCGATAATTTCCACGAACCTGGTGCTTAGTTCCGCAAAAGCATATATTTCAAATGTTTACGGAACAACAACCTTGATTGCCGGTGGAAACCTGAACCTTATTGCGAAGAATAATTCGTTTATCGAAGCAACGGTTGAAAACAAGACGCTGTCCAATGGCGTTTCAGTGGGAGTTACACTGGCTTTCAATACAATCGGCTGGGATGCCCAAAATATCCTGTTTAATACAATTGATGCAATATTGGGAACATTGATCGGAACCAAGCAACCCGCTGCAACAATCGCTTTTATCGAAAAAACAAATATTGCTGTCGACGGATTTCTGTCAGTCATCGCTGAGAGCCTGGCGAAAATTACTGCTGAGATTAAAAATGCCGCAGTCGCAATTTCCGGCAGCTTTGCCGAAGACACCAAAGCGGTTACAGTAGGCGTGGTTATCGCGATGAACAAGATCAGCACTGCGATCAAAGCATTCGCTCAGGAAGCAGCTTCGATTGTAGCAAAAATGGGTAACAGCAGTGACCTGATGAATGCGATTGCATTCAGCGCGGTCAACAGTTCAATCGTATTTGCGAGGGTAAAGAGCTCTTCGATTTCGGTCACGGCCAGCGCCAAAAAATCCGTTTCTGTCGCGGTGGGAGTAAGCATTGCAAATAATGAAATTGATGATGATTTGGCAACTTATGTGAATAATACAGGTATTTTACAGACTGATTCAGGCAATGTGTCAGTGTATGCCCAGGAAAATGCGAATATCGATTCAATTACTTCTGCAACGGCTATATCGATTGGAATCAGCGCATCAGGCGGTGCAAAGAGCTTCAGTGGCGGCGGAGCCATCGCTGTCAATCTGATCAAAGGCAACGCAAATGCTTATATTAGTAACAGCGACACCGACTCTGCTGGAACCATTACAATCAGCGCTTATAACAATTCCGACATTTTAGCGCGAGTTGACAGCAGCGCTGTGGCGATTGCATTAAGTGCCAGTGGAACTACTGCTGGTGGTGCGATTGGAATATCGTTAGCCCGAAATACCATTGCATATGATCG
Organism: Flexilinea flocculi; assembly: GCF_001192795.1. GTDB lineage: Bacteria > Chloroflexota > Anaerolineae > Anaerolineales > Anaerolineaceae > Flexilinea > Flexilinea flocculi. The sequence continues at coordinate 1,289,376 of NZ_DF968181.1, forward strand.
TGATTATGAATATGAAAGCACACCGTGGGCTGGACCTTACAACGATTACACGTCAATAGAGACTCTATCAGAATTGCTGAATGGTAAACGCGTATATTTGGATACGGATCTGGATGGTTGTAAAGCCGGAGAAGTTTACGAATATATTGGCAGCAGCATACTAACTGGTCCGATCGATCTGAGAAATCAGACCTATAGCAATCCCGCGCTTTGGAAGAAGATTGTTAATGCTCAGTATCTGCAAACGGGTGATAAAGTAAAACTTTCTGATGGTTATGACAATACCAAAGGAGACGGTGGAAGTATTTATGAGTATAAAGGCACTGCAGGGCTGGTGGATATTGGACTGACTGATTATACCAATACAACTCTTTGGACGAAAACAGATGGAATTAGCGGGAATCCACTGCAGGTTTACGCCTATATTCAAAACTCTGATATCACAGCCGACGGACAGGTGACAATCGATGCGAAAGCAGACAGCAGTATCGTAGCTGAAGTATATGCTGCAGCGGTAGCGATTTCAGCTTCTTCTGATAAATCCGGGGCTTTAAGTGCCGGTGGCGTAGTTACGATTAATCGAATTTTTAGTGATGTACAAGCTTATATTGACACCGCTGATTCCGTTACAATCAGCACTGGCGATTTGATAATCCATGCAGAAGACAACTCGATTTTGGACGTAAAAGCCCTTTCAGCAGCGGTTTCGGGCAATCTTTCCGGATCAAATGGTGGTGCGTTGGCAATCGGAATTTCCTATGCCCGCAATATAATTCATAGCGGGGCTATTGCCTATATTGCAAATGTCAGCAATCTTCATGTGAATAATGGAAAAGTGGAAATCAATTCACTTCGCAACTCCATGATTGATGCAATTGCTGCCGCTGCTGCAGTTTCCTTGAGCGGAACCGGATCTAATAGCGTTGCATTCAGTGCTGGCGGCGCTATTGCAGAGAATAATATTCTTGGGAAAACCAATTCGTATATTCTTTCCAGTACTGTAACAACCAGCGGCGATGTACTGATAAACGCAACGAATCTGTCCACCATCCACGCGATGGTGCTATCCGTTTCCGGAGCCATCAGTTTCGCAGGCAGTACAGGTGTTGCGGTTTCAATCGGTGTATCAGTCGCCCGGAACTTTATTGGTTATGGTTTGACCGGCGGTTATACGCCAATTGAAGTAAAAGCTTATATTCAAGATTCCAATATCAACTGCGGCGGTGCGTTATCCCTGATTGCGCAAGAACCAACTAATGAACTCTTTGCTTTGAGCACAACCTTTATAAATACATTGGATGATGCCGGGACACAGGATGAGGATGATCCTGATACAGTCGGTGTATATGAAGATCAGATTGATGCAGCAAACGATCTAACCTTATTAGGTCAGTTAAAAGCTGAATTCCAAACAAAAGGTGTTACGCTCTCCAACGATCTGGTCGTTACAATCATCAAAGAAGGAAGTGAATGGATTTTACGTGATCGATACGGTAAAGGGTATAAGATTACCAAAACCGGATCAGTGTTGAACATCGAGAATACGATGCTGATTAATGCCGAAGTTTTATCCGGATCTGTTGCAATTGCCGGTAGTGGAAGCACTGCAGTTTCTTTGAGCGGTGCAGGCGTGTATGTCGAAAATAAAATTGCCACAATTGTGAAATCCTATCTTGATAATGATCTTATTAAAGATATTTTTGCGGATTCCATATCAATCAGAGCGCTGGATGGATCAACCATCACTGTGACAGCAGGTGCAGCATCGGTTGCCGGGGCAGTTTCGGGAAGCGCCGGAGTTGCAGTTTCGATTGGCCTGGCAATTGCTCGTAACCAAATCAATAATATTGTTGAAGCCTATATTTCAGATGCGGATAACCTCAAAACAACGGCCGGCGGCGTACTGGTTGAAGCAATCAGTAACGCCGTGATTCATGCAATCTCTGCAGCAGCTTCGGTTTCCATCGGCGGCGGTGGAACAGCAGGTGTTGCGATTGGTGGCGGCGGTGCAATCGCACAAAATATTATCCTGGGTAAGACCAACGCTTATATTTCAAATAGTGATTTGGAAATTACCGGTGGCAATCTGAGCTTGCTGGCTCAAAACACTTCGGAAATCCATGCGATTGTTGCGGTTGCGTCTGCTGCAGCCGCTTTAGGGGGGACAGCCGGTGTGGGCGTATCGATTGGAATTTCGGTAGCAATCAACCGGATAGGTTGGGAAGCTGATTATCTTTACACGACGAATTCACTCAATCAAATGGTTCAATCGGGTGATACTGTCAAGTTGGCAGACGATTATCAGACAGTCTATGAAGAAGTTCAAGATATCTCTGACTCGGATGGTGATGGCAGTACAACCGATATGGTTTTCAAGAAAGTCCCTGATGTAAATGATACAGATGGTGATGGTGACAAAGATGAGCTGATTTTCCAGCCAATTCAGTTAAACAAGGGAGAACCAGGAGCAATTTACCGTTATATCGGCCAACCTGATACGCTGAATTTAGGTGACCAGGATTATACCAATACCGCATTATGGAAAAAAGCAACCGGTGATCCCACCGCAGTACCTGCGGAAATCCAGGCATATATATTAAATTCAAAAATATTGGTAACCGGTTCGGTTTCGATTCAAGCTGATGCCGATGAATCGATTGAAGCAGTTGTTATGGCTGGTTCTGTTGCGATCGGACTGGGCGGTACAGTGGGTGTAGCAGTCAGTGGCGCTGCGGTGTATACCGAGAATAAAATTTCTACATTGGTCCAGGCATTTATTGCTGATACGAACAGTCTGTTGGGTAATGCTTCTACAACCATTCGGGCAGCAAGCCTGGATATGGATGCGAAGGATAATTCTACAATCCATGCGATTGCGGGCGCAGCATCCGTAGCTGCTTCAGTTAGCGGTATTGCTGGAGTATCCGTTTCAATTGGTCTCAGCATGGCATTTAATGAAATCAATAATGAAGTTAAAGCATTCCTTTATCAGGTTGATTATGCCGAATCGACCGGTGGATCAATAAGCATTGCCTCTACCGAAACAGCTTCAATTGAAGCAATATCTGCAGCAGCTTCAGTAGCTTTGGCCGGTAGTTTTGTCGGTGTAGCCGTAGCGGGTGGCGGTGCGGTTGCTTCCAATGTGATTTTAGGAAAGACCAACGCATATATTGATACAAGCATCATTAAAAGTTTTTCAGATGTGATCTTATCAGTAACGAACACATCGGTTATTAAAGCAAATGTGATTTCTGCAGCTGCATCGCTGGGCGTCGGTTTTGTGGGAGTAGCAGTCTCTTTGGGAGGATCCATTGCGATCAACCGGATCGGATATACTGCTTCGGATTCCATGAATCCAATTGAAGTAAAAGCATATATTACCAATTCCAGTATTAATGCTGGTGGGCTACTAAGTCTTACTGCCAGTGCAAATCCAACGATCCAAGCTCTTACAGCAGCTGGATCCGTTGCAATTTCTGGCGGTTTTGTTGGCGTGAGCGGTTCTGTTGCGGCAGCAGTTGCTGAGAATAAGATGGCAGCCAGTATTCAGGCATATTCATCAAACGCCATCAGTCCTTATGTAATTGTTGGTTCTTTGAGTTTCCAAGCACAGGACGCCTCAATCATAACCGCAACAACCGAGGCTGTGTCATTGGCAGGTGCTTTTGGAGCGGTTGGTGTATCAATTTCGATAGGCGCTGCTGATGCCAAAAATACAATTACGAACAATGTGACTGCATCAATTTCGAATTCAGCTGGTGTAATAGCCAACATCGGTGCAATCATTCTGGAAGCAATCGAAAATGCAAACATTAATGCAACGAGTGGAGCAGCATCAGCATCTGCTGCTATTGGAGCAGTAGGAGTTGCCCTGAGCGGTGCCGGTGCAAATGCGATTAATGTCATTCAATCAAAGGCAACTGCTTATGTGGTGAACAGTAATTTGTCAGCAACGGGAACAAATACATCTTTGGATGTCAGAGCCGGCGATATCGATGTTCTTGCCAGTAATATGGCATCGATCACAGCACTGATTTTAACTTCCAGTGGTTCTGTAGGAGGCGGTGGAGTTGGAGTGGCTGGTTCCATTGGCGTTGGAATATCTCGGAACTATATCGGATATGATTCCAACGGGAATCCATTGACGGAAGCTGACGCAGCTCAGAGCAAAGCCTATATTATGGATTCCAGTGTGACAGCTGTCGATGATCTGCAGGTTAAAGCAATTTCAAATCAGACGATCGATGCGTCCGTCCTTTCCGGTTCAGTTGCAATTGCCGGTGGTGCCGTAGCAGTTGGTGCTACTGCAGCCGGTGCAAGCGCTTATAACTATATTGGAATGATTGTCAAAGCCTATCTGCATGGTGTTGTAAATCTAAGTGCCGACAGTATTACGATCTTAGCAAAAGATACATCCTCGATTAACGCGTTAGCCGGTTCAGCGTCTCTGGCATTCACAATTGGCGGCGTCAGTGTTGCTATTTCTGTTGGTGCAGGCACAGCAGTCAACGTGATTAGTACGGTAGTCGAAGCCTATATTGAAGATACGAATAGTAATGTGACTTATTCCAGCTCTCAGGGAAATAAATACTTATCCAACGGTACCCGAATCTATGTCGAAAAGAACTATGCTCCTGTTGATTTTTCAGTGATTTATGCCAGTCAACCGGAATCAGTAAAATACGGTGATAATGTATTGCTTTCTGATGATTATGCAGTACCAGATTATACCTATGTCAATGGAGTATCACAGTCAGTTGCGCTAGAATATGGCGATTATGTGAAAGCATCTACTGATTTAGTTTATAAATATATCGGATCGGGTTACAAAAGTACCGGACTGAATATTGATTTGAAAGATGTAATATTTACTGATTCAACAAAGTGGGTAAAAGTCAGCGGGCAAGCTGGCCGAATTTACAAGTATTTAGGGACAGACGGATCAATTAATATTGCGCGACAAGATTATGATAACTCCTCTATTTGGAGAATAATCGGTGGAATTGAGGGAAATGTTTATGCATATCTCGGTGCTGATGCTTCTGTTAACCTGAGTTTTCAAGATTATCAAAACAGTAGCTTATGGCGAGATGTCAGTATTGGAGATATTACGATTGAAGCAGTCGAAAGTGCTACGATTACGGCTAAAGCAATGGCTGCCAGCGCAGCAGCCGCTATTGGCGGAGTTGGAATCGGTTTCAGTGGCGCAGGCGCAGATGTGAAAAATGTGATCCTGACGGACACATCGGCTCATATCAACAATAGCACGATTCATCAAAGCGGTTCTTTGAATATCCATGCCAATAATGATGCTGTGATCCATGCTGAAGTTTTATCTGCTTCTGCGGCATTAGGCGGCGGTGTGTTAAGTGGAGCCGTTTCGATCGGTTCTTCCACAGCGAAAAACTATGTGGGATATAAACTGGATGATACGAGTAATCCTCTGATCGTTAAGGCATATATTACGAACAGTAATCTATACATCGGCGGAAATGTTGATATTACCGCCGAAATGGAAGCCTCCATAACCGCAACGGTTGGCGTAGCATCCGCATCAGCCGCAGCAGGGTTGATCGCAGGAGCGATCAGCGGAGCAGGAGCCGATGTACAGAATAAAATCGCTTCCAACGTTTTTGCATATATCAGCCATTCGACAGGCGGTATTCTTAAAACAGATGGAAGTATTTCGATACTGGCTCAGGACACGTCCACAATCAACGCTTCTGCCGTAGCAGCTTCTTTGGCGGCAGCGTTTGGGTATAGCGGCAGTGTTGCTGTTTCAGTCGGTGTTACGCTGGCGACCAATACCGTATACAACCAGGTTTCTGCTTTCATGGATCAGATGAATGTAAGAAATTATTCTGGCGGCTTGAGTATTAATTCTATCGAAAATGTCACCATTACTGCTTCAACCACCACAGCTTCAGTAGCATTGGCTATATCCAGCTTTGGATTTGCCTTTTCCGGTGGCGGCGCATCTGTTAACAGCACAATTAATACAACTACCAAAGCCTATATCATCAACAGCACATTAAATTTGGCAGGGGATTTATCTGTAAGTGCAATCAATACCAGCAAAGCGGACATTGGTTCCGGTGTCATTACGCTCTCAGCAGGACTGATCAGCGCAGCGGTCTCCGGTTCTGTATCTGCCGCGTCAATCATTCAGATTGTGGAAGCTTATATTGAAAATTCTGATATCACCGCACAGGATATTCTGATCGCAGCCATAGGGAATCCCGAAGCAAAAAGCCAGGCAATCGGATTTACGGTCAGTACCGGTGCCTCGGTTGGTGTTTCAAAAGCGACCGCCAGTGTAAATTCGAATGTGAATGCGCATATCGATGGCATTAGTGTCTGGGTGACCGGCGCAGAAAAAAGAATTACTGCAAATTCGTTGGAAGTGAACGCACAATTAAAGTTTGATAACAACAGTACCTATGCATATGCTCAGGGTTCTTCTGGTGGAATTTTGTTGGGTGTAGATGCGACGGTCACTGAGGTGACGACAACCAGCATCGTAAACAGTTCAATCGGCGATCATATGATTTTTGATATTGCTGCAGAAACAAATGTTGCAGCCAGTAATTTTATTCGGCAGCAAGCCATTTCAAACAGCGCAGCAGTTGGCATGATTGCCGTAGGTGTTACTAAAGCCAGCGCAACTTCAAATCTTACCACGACAGCGACTTTGGGCGCATTTACGCAATTAACAGGAGGCAGTCTGGGAATTTATGCAACCGGTGATGCGTACGATTATGCAGAAACAACAGCAGGCGCCGGTGGTGTCGTTGGAGCGGCTGCGGCTCGTCCTTATGTAAGCAATATCAGTCATACGACTGCGGGAACTGAAAATGATTCTGATATCGATCTCGTAACAAAAGGTGGCGATAATACCGGAAAATTGGATATTGTTGCCTCACAGCTTTCATCAGGCGGCACAAAAGTGATTACAACAGCATATGGCGCCTTATCTGGAAGCGGCGCAGATGCAGACTATAACTTGAATTCAACAGTTACTGCTTCTGTTGGTGATAATACAGGAATTAACGCATTCATTGTCAACATTGGGGCGATCAACCGTACTGATATACAAGATCATATTTCAGGCAGTACTGGTGGTTTAGTCAGTGGCGCTGGATCTGACAGCGATTTGAGCATCTATCTTTCAACACTCGTCCATATCGGTTCAAATGTCACCATCAACGTGGTAGGTCTTTCCTCCAATGATTCTGTCTTTTCAATTTCGGCATTAAATATCTTAGAAGCTCATGACAATGTGACTTTTAAGACTGCCGGAGCTTTATCAGGGGCAGGAGTGGATTCGACGATCAATGTGTCATTTGATCGTGCAAGAGTTGAAGTGGGTGCAGGATCTGAACTTTATAGTGTCGGAGCTATGGACATTTCAGCCCGAGGTCAGGGTGATCTTACTACCGATGTGGCTGCTGAAACCTATGGGGCAGGAACCGTGACAGTCGGAACTGCAAGGGTTGAATTACATCCTATTAATCAAATTTTTATCGCAGGAAATACCGTTGAAAATCCTACGCTTCTTCGCGCTTTTGGTGACCTCAACCTTTCTGTTGGACGCGATTGTGATCCGAACATGGTTGTCAGTCCAGATGCATATAAGGTACAAGCGCATTGGGACGGATTTGCCGGCTCTGCAATTCCTATATCCGATATTAATGCAAAAGCATTTATCGTCCAACAAAACACGATTAATATTGCTTCAGCTACGAAATTGGAGACAGGACGTCAGGCAAATTTGTATGCGGAACGTCTCGGAAGTGTTGATTTGGAAGGTAAAGCCAAAGCAGTGAGTTGGGTCAGCACTGCTCAGGATGCAATTAACAGCGCTCTTGGTGGTGGCGGCGAAGAACAATTTTGCGGAGATGAGTTGGCAGAAGCACACGGTACTGTTGAAATGAATGGCATTATTGAAACGGGATTAACCAGAAATCAAAGACTGACCCTGTCTTTTAATAGTACAACAACTGAAATAACAGGTGTTGGAGACTTAGGAATAACTTTCTCGCTCAGCTATAAAGACGTTGAAAGCCAACTGGTTCAAGAATTGGAAAATGCTGAAAGTTTACTGGCTCAATATGGTTACACTAATTCGACATTAAAGACTTTTTATGAATCGGAAATTGCCAGAATTAAAGCGGAATTAAATGACCTTGGATTGGCGATATATATTTACAAGGTGGGTGGCGTAATTACAGAAACATCAGTCTATAACGGCGAAACCAACCTGGTCGATACAGTCTACCCAACAAAAAGCGTTATGACAATAACAATCGGACCAATTTGGGCACAGGCGGGTGTCATCGATGTTCGTGCGGATCAGTTAATTGGAAGCGGAGAATTTATCGCCCCCAGCAATACGGAAGTCACGATTACGAACAATACACCCGCATTTCTGGAAATATCAGGTATTACGATTCCTGCAGTAAACGGGGGATTATTCTTCAATGGCGTTTTGATGGAAAGCAATACGCAAGTCGATGATGCCAATAAAGTCAACGTTGATGATGACAATGCACAAGGTTTTAACGGTGTTGATCCGACGTTTATCCAGGGAACAGCTTCCTTTACCATACCGGTAGTTACAAGCGGAAATGTTCCTTCAATAACGATACAAAATACGATGAATGTTTCCGAAGTATCAACGCCCGCAGGTGATGTTTATTCCTGGCCGGATATTTTGGTACTTGGCCCTGATAATGGCGGAAGCGGTATTTACAATGACAATGGAAATGTTGTTTTAGCCACTATGGGAACAGGCAATATTCGCATTGAAGGAACAATTCGAGCAAAAAACCTTACCGTAGTTGCTGGTGGAGATGTGTTTATTACTGGAGTCTCAACCTATGCAGTCGGCGGTGAGCCGGCAAGTGTCGTTTCTGTAGCTACAACGGGAACATATGGGGCTGGCAGCGCTACCGCAGCCGGTGTCGTATCAGCTTTCATTTTGTATCCAATTGATAAGACTCTTAAAGATTCATTTACCTATGCTGTCGGAAATGCTGTAAAAAGTCCGTATAGTTTATATGGGGACCGCATTCACATTGACGCGGAATATATCAATGTGAACGGTATCATTCAGAGTGGCCTCGATGAATATGTGCTGACGATTGATTCATTGGCGTTGCAGGAAGCTTCAAATCTGATCAACCGCGGTCGTTCAGGCCGGATCTATTTAACGAATACTTCTGCAAAATTCAATGGCTTTCTGGTTTACTACAATACCAATACGCAGAAATTTGAAATTGATGAAGTTAAATCGAGCGGTGGTTATATCGAATTGTTTGGCCGCGTCCTGAATACCGGTTATGGTGAGATAAAAGTTCTTGGCGGTTATTCCGATGTGACGATCACCAATTCAACCTCAAAAGGACTCAAATTAAATCGTATTGACGTATCTCAACGCGGATCGGGCGTGTTATTAATCTATGATAAGAATGCCGGGGAACCTTCTGGGATCTCTACTGCAACCCATATTAGCGGCCAGGATTACCTGACACTGTATCAATGGACACCGACAGGTGTAGTGGTTACAACGAATGGCGGAACCAATTCTACGGAGATCGCGGCATTCACTGGATATACTTCTTATTATCAACCAGAATTAGACTGGCGTTACGGTTGGACAACCCTGGTAAAACAAAATCTGATTAAATATAAATATGTCAAAAGCGGTTCCTGGTTGGGAGCTGTTCCGGATATATTTCAAGATGAAGATTTCGAATGGGATTCAATCGAAATCCAGGGAACGCCTACTTACGGTGGCAGCGGACCCTATTATTACAAATCTGTTTCATCTGATGTGGATTATAGGGATGATTACTATTACAATATGCAGGTAGTCACGACATCCGAAGGCCCAATTGTTCGGTATTGGCATCACGATTACTGGACATGGTATTTGAGTCATGTTTATGAAGCAAAATACAGGCAGGTAATCGCCCAGGAAATTTATCATAACCATACATTGAAAGCTGATTTACCGATAAAAATCAGTTTTATCGGTCAAGCGACATCCACAGTGAGTATCACTTCAGGTGGAAATATTGAAATGTCAGGCCCGATCTTGAATCCGGAAGGCATTACGAATATTTCCACTTTAGGATCATTGGTAGGATCTGGCGATAATGCTTATATTTCGAGCAGGAAGATTGAATTGTCTGCATCGGGTGATATTGGAAGCATGATCAACCCGTTCCTGGTAAACACATCCGAAATTTCTTATACATATACAAGTGCGGATGGCACAAAGACGCTGAACACACCTGCATATTTATATGAATCAACAGAGGGTTCGAAACAAATAAAACCGCATGATACGATTCGACTGGCAAATAATTATTCGTCCAGCTTAGGGCGTGGCGGAGCAGTATATGAGTATCTTGGTGCTGTTACAACAACAGTCAATCTTTCTACTGTGAATTACTTCAATACCAAACTCTGGAAGATGCATTACAGCGGTACTCAGGATGTCGTAAAATCCGGAGATAATTATTATATCTATGTCGGACCTTCGGCGAAACTGGCTTTGGGCGCTCAGACGTATTCTGATACAACCAAGTGGAATCTGATTACATTGCTTCCCAGTTTGAAAGTGAATTCAACATCAGGAAATATCACGATCACCGAATTAGCCGGAACGATGCATGTTGATCAGATTACTTCCGGAAACGGCGGCGATGTGACACTTTCCTCCAATGGCGCGATTCAACCTGCTCAGCAGAATTCGACAACCTGGTATGAAGGATTGGTACAGGGCGGTAATGTTACCTTATTTGCAGAAGGTGGCGGAATCGGAGCTAGTTCGACACGACCGTTGATACTTGATTCAGGATTTGTACAAGATGCTGCCATTTTAGCGAAACTGAATTCTCTGACAGTTGTCCCGGGTGCAGTCATTTCTGCAATGACCACTTCAGGTTATTTTTCGGCAGTTGGACTAACCGAAACTGATCTGGTTGATGGTAAATTTACTCCGTCAATGCTTTCAGCGATGCGTACTTCAGGAACTGAACTACCGGATTCTGTAATTTCGGCGATGCTCAAAACCGGATTTATGCCCCAGGAAATTATCCTGATGATGCGCAATTCCCGTGTTAATATTGAATCTTCGGGAAATGTATACCTGCAGGAAAAGATTGGAGATCTGTCACTCGAATTATTGAATGCGGTTGGTCAGGATGTCTGGCTGCAAGTTTTGTCTGGTGGATTATACGATGCCAATTCCGTCCAAATACGAGATGAACGCACGTATGAAGAGTTGAAAAATGGGGTATGGAGTTCCCTGCAGTTGGTGGGTAATGATGCGTTGAATAAAAAAGCAGAAACTAAATCCGCATATGCATCGACGCGCGAACGAGAATATCTGACCTATTGGAATTATCGCAATACAACAACTGATCCGACGATCTATATTTCAGGAACTACAATTGGCTTGACAACAACAGAAACTGATTATTATTCTGATTTTTACAGACAACAGGGAATCAGCGAAGGCAAGAGTGGAACGGAATTAGATGGATATGTGCAAAATGCGTTAGACGCTTTAATCAGTATGCGTTCTGAGCAATATGCAGTATTACATGAACAGTTTGCACAATATTTTACAAGTCACAGTCAAACTTTTCCGACATTCTATGATCCGAATTTTGATTACGTTTTGACTGCTTCGGAAGATGCAAGTATTAATAATGGAATTAAAGTTTGGACAGAACTTGAACTGCTCAGCCTGTTAGGCGGTGGTTTACTGAAGGCGATTACTGATACAACCGTCAATGAAGAAGCTCCGAACATTATTGCTAAGAACATTATGGTAATCGTTTCAGCCGGTGTTGGTACGACTGAGGGGCAGACAATCATTGATCTTTCAACAAAACCGGATCCGGTAACTTTTACGGATGATGAGCGGGTAGCTTTAGCTGCGGCAGAACGCAAGGATATTGTCTATCTCAGTCATGATATAGTAGAGACACGCGTCAATTTCAACAAAGAAACTGGAACGATCACCAGTATTGATGGTACAGACTGGCTTGCCAATGGATTCACTGCAGGTATGTACTTGTATGTGGAAGGTTACTCGGACAATTCAACGTTTGAAGGATTATATTATCAAATTTACAGCCTCACCAGCACTGTCATAACACTCAAAGGCAAAGGACTGAGTGCAGCAAATATTCCGAATATCGATCTGAATACATCCGAGTCCGCGGTTAATATTAAGATCGGCTCAGCGATTCCCAGCCCCAGCACTCCTGTTTTGGGAAATGAAGTTAGTACAACTGCAAGTTTTTATGACAATGGATTAGATTCTGACACCATCGTCCGGACGACAGGCAGCTGGATATCGGATGGTTTCCAGACTGGTATGCGGATAAGAATTACAGGATCCATCACAAATTCAAATCGGTATGATGAATATTATACAATTTCATCGGTTAACACGACTACAATCACGCTTGCATCCTATGATCAGCTCCACAATGAAACCGGGCAAACGATTACAATTGCCGGCGGTTATTTACCGGTAATTCACAAGATACTCATCAATGATCGCGATGATGTGGATGTTACCGCAACGGGTAAGATCAATATTTCTTCAGATGAACAAATATTTCTGGGATCTGAAGAAAACATGGATATTGAAACCATTACCTCTACGAATAACGGACCAATACGAATTAAAAGCGGTGGAAGTATCTTAAATGCAACAACCAATGCATTTAATGTGAGCGGTGGTGATCTGATTCTTGAGGCAGCCGAAGGAACGATCGGTACGGATCTTAGACCGTTTTATATCAATCTGAGCAATACAGGCGAGTTGACAGCACGTGCAAATGGTGTGATTTACATTTTGGAGAGTTCGGACTTTGATATCTACGAAGGAGGAACAATCCCGAATCATTTCTCTCCCGGCACGGCTGGTGATATGCGCGTAGCTACAATTTTCTCCAAGACTGCAGGTGTCTATTTGTGGTCCGACGGTTCGATCATTGATGGATTGGATAATGAATTTACCAATATTCAAGCCAATTGGATTGAACTTACAGCCGGAAGCGGTATCGGTGAGATTGGAGATTATCTGGACATCAATCATACTTCCAGCGGAATGATTACAGCCACGGCTGCCCAGAATATCCTGCTTAATCAAACCGAACTCAGTATGAATGTACGCAATATTCTTTCACGAAATGGTGATGTTTCTCTGAAGGCTGAATATTCTATTCTGGATGCAGTGGATCTCAATGATCCGCTTGATCCATATTCAGGCAATGCATCTGGCGGATCACCTGCCTGGGCTGGTGTAGATATCATTGGAAATAATATTACGCTTGAGGCTGGCAGCGGTTACATCGGGATGGCAGATAACCCGCTTGACATCAACTCAGCATATTCCGGACCAGGTACATTAACTTCTTCTTCCGGACTCGAAAATGAGGCTTTGGTTTCCAATACGTATGTCATTGAGCCAAGTGGCAACTTATGGCTGAATACTGTCAGTACAAATTTGAGCACACGATCAACCGCATTTATTACAACACCAACAGGAAGTATCTATAATGGCAGCGCAAGTGGGTTCAATGTCATCTCTGGTCAGACAAAATTAATCGCTTCCGAAAATATCGGCACTTCGGCAAAACCGCTGACATCTCAGGTGGGAAGACTTGAAGGAAATGCTCTCCATGGCGGAATTTGGATCGAAAATACCGGGGCGTTATCAACAGGTGGCGTTTCCGGAGATAGTGGCAACATCCAAGGTGCCGGTATAGTTGATATTACTGCCCACAGTCCGATCACGATCGATCATGATGTCATTTCAACTGGCGGACCTGTAAAAATCACTTCAATGGATGACAGTGGAGATGATAGGATTACCGTCAACGAAGGCAATAAAGTGGAATCTCTGATGTCCTATGTCTGGCTGCGCGCTGGCGATCAAATCGTAGTTCAATCGGGAAGTCTCATTAATGCACATACAACCGCGATGTTTAGTGTTGAGATCGTCAATCCGGCGATCGATCCGGATGGATCCGCAATATCAGGCGATTCGGGATCAGGAAACGCTGATGGAGCCGGCGGCAGTATCTCCTTGTTCGGCACGATTAACACGAATAAAATCGTAATCACCGGCGGGAATGATGCCGATGAGATTTATATTGATACTCAGACTGCCCTGGTTTACACAGACATTTTAGGAGGAACAGGTGATGATCGCATCACTTTGCACCAGCTAAAACCGATTTTCACTGCTGGCGATACTGTAAATCTGGATGGTCAGGGCGGCACAGATTATTATATTGTTGACCTCGTTGGATCGAGCCATTATCTGATCAATGTCAATGACACGGGAGCGGGTGATGATGGTGTGGATGTCCTAACAATTAACGGAACGGAAAACAATGATTTATTCCTCTTAAGAAAACTTTTTGTAGCATTGATAAATGAGGATATCGACGGTAATGGTGATGGATTTGATGATGTCGAACGGATCAATTACAACCAGAGTATCAACGGACGTTTGCAGGTAAACAGCCTTGAAGGAAATGATACATTTTATGTGGATGATAACAGCGCAATCACAACGTTGGATGGCGGCGCTGGCAATGACCTTTTCCAGTTTGGACAATTATTCAAATCACAACGGGATTCATTAGCAGGAATAGCGGTTGCTGATCAATTTCAGACTGTTGAAACAACCCGTGGTTGGTTGAGTAATGGAATATCCCGTCCGTTGACTGCCTATGGTGATATCGGGAATGACATTTTCCAGGTTTACCATAACCTGGCGGTTCTGCGTCTTGAAGGCGGAGACGGTGATGATACTTTTACGGTCCGTGCTTTTGTCGTCTTAAACGAACTGTCCAAACAGGCGATGACCTACATCAACAGCGGTACCGGTACAGATAAAATTCAATACGTGATCAATGCTCCGGTCAGTATCGATGGCGGAGATGGTACGGATACCGTTGTTATCATCGGTACTGAATTTAGTGATAATTTTGTGATCACCAAGTCCGGAGTTTATGGCGCCGGTCTGAATGTAACCTACGAAAATGTGGAACAAATTGAGCTCGATGGAATGGAAGGAAATGACAACTTCTACATTCTTAGCACCAGTGAAGATTGGTCTGCTGTAGTTGTTGGAAACCGCGGCAGTGACACCTTCAATGTAGCAGGAGATGTGGATGTCGATGTAATCAGTAATGATTTGATGGGATTCAGCGCTGCCATTCATCATACCATTGATACCCAGGATCCATATTATCGCTATACTGTGATTGATGATGTCAGTATCCGAGCTGTGACAACAGATTCTTCCTCAGTGATCATATCTGAGTCTTCCGCTTATACCCAGGTGGATGAAACAATTTCAGGTGGAACGATTGATAGTTACACCATTAAATTATCCAAAGCCCCCACTTCGACTGTTTATCTTACAGTTTCTGCGCCAATTTCCACACAATTGGAAATTGCTGGCGGCGGCAAGACCGCAGAAGTATCGACGGATGGATTGAATTTCAGATTCGCAACTGTGGTTGTGTTCACTCCTGATAATTATGCTGTTGCTCAAACAGTTTATGTTAGAGCGGGGTGGGACACGTTGGTTGAGAAGAATCGCGTTGTTGAAATCAGTCACAGTATCAACAGTGAAGACGCTGCATATGAAAATACTGCTATAAAGAATATTCGAGTTACAGTCCGGGATAATGACTGGAGCAATATTTTTATTGACCAAATAGATTCCACCGGAAATCCTGATGGGATAACTCAGATCGTTGAGAGTGGCGGCAGTGTAGCAGTGGATCGATACAATGTCTCGCTGACCCACGAACCTGAGGATACTGTAAATGTTTCATTCGCTCTGGACAGTCTGAGCATTGGTCAGGTTTTACTTTCTGCAAATGGGACTGATTTTTCGTCTACATTAAACTTGACTTTTACTGCAGCCAACTGGAATACATTTCAGACTGTATATGTCCAAGCTGTTGAAGATAATTTGGCGGAGGGAAAACATACTGCCCGTATTTTGCATACCTTAACCAGCGCAGGTGATTCCGCATTCAATAACGTTAATGCCAAACAGGATGTAACCATTCGGGATGCTGCGAGTGTCATTATTACAGAAACAAACGGTTCGACTTATGTGATTGTAGGAGCCACTGATGGTTCTCAGACCGATACGTATTCAGTTGTTCTGAGTTCTCAACCGCAGTATGCCGCAGGTGTCGATGTTTCCGATAATGACAAAGCAGTTGAAAACATTCTTGATCTTACCTCTGTCACAATAAAAACACCACCCAATCATGGGACGACCAGTATTAATTTGGTTGATGGTGTAATCACATATACTCCTGCATCTGGCTATGTTGGAGAAGACAGCTTTGTATACAGCATTTGCGACCTTAGTGGTAAGTGCAACGAGGCTACAGTGCATGTTGTCAATAATCCGGCAGCCCTAAATCCTGTTGCAGTCGATGATCAGACAATCATTAATGAAGATGTGTCGGCCACAATCAATGTATTGGAAAATGATGTCGCAAATGGAGCTACATCCTTAACCGTAACCAGAATCAGCCAGGCTGAACATGGGATCGTCTCTCTTAATGCCGGTATTGTTTCATACACACCGTTTGCTGATTTCAATGGAGATGATCGCTTTACCTATATGATGTGCGATTCATTAACCGGTGCATGCGGAGTGGCTACCGCTCGCATAACGATTAATCCGGTCAATGATGCACCTGTTGCCCGCGATGACTTAGCGGTCACAACGAAGGATACTTTTGTAATGATCAACGTCTCTGATAACGACAATGACGTTGATACCGATAATACCCTGAATTTATCTTCACTCACGGTAACCACTGGACCATTGCATGGAACAGTTGCATCACAGCCGGATGGCAGAATTCAATATTATCCCGCATCCGGTTATGTCGGAACAGACTCATTTGTTTATCAGATCTTTGACAGTTTTTCAAGTCCGGCTTATGGAACTGCAACGGTGAATGTCTATGTCAATGCTTCACATGCAACGATTGCCATGGCTGATTCTGGTTCTACGGATCAGGAAACGAGTCAAACCTTCGATGTAACCAAGAATGATAAAGGCTCGAATCCCACAACGATCATTGCTGTAACCCAGCCGTTGCATGGGTCTGTCACGATTGATGCTAATAATAAGGTTACTTACATACCTGCATTGAATTACTCCGGTCAGGACAGTTTCAATTATGTTATACAGGATGCCGATTCAGTATACGATATGGCTGTTGTTTCAGTGACGGTCAATCCGGTTGCTAAAGCTCCAATTGCTCATGACGACCTGGTAATCGTCGACAGCACTGTCATTATTAATATATCCCCTTCGGATACAGCCTTTGATCCTACCCCGAAACAGTTGATTTTCAATGCCTCTAATTGGGATACTCCGCAATGGGTGACAGTGACAGGTATAGACACTCCCAGTGGTGAACCCACCATTCTGCATTTTGCTTCCAGCAGTCATCGCGTCAACGAGATTCGCGGACCACTCGAAGTCTTAGGTGGAATCCTTCCAGGTTCCGATCGCTCACTATCCGGTCCACTCACACTCCCAACGGAAACCAACCAGTATGTACCAACAGGAACAGTTAATTCTGTTACTGAGACAACGCTTACATTTAATGATCCCATTTCAAATTCGCAATGGTCGCAAATCGAATCTGATCTGAATACCTACGCAAGTGAAGGTATTATGTTCGTGGCAATTATTGATCCGGTGACAGGTGAAGAAACCTATATTCAGAAGATAGCAGGATATTCGGTTTCCGAAGGAAATAATATCATTACACTGGAAGCGCCGGGTTGGACGACAGTACCCATGGCTGGTTCTCAATTTGTCGTATTTTTTGCCAGCCCAACTTTATTTGTGGATGAAACAACCCAGACTGATACATTGAATGTATATAACGATGGTAGTCCAACCGATGATTTGGGAGAAATTACTGATACCCGAACAGGTATTGAAGGTTCCGTTAGCGCTTCGACAGGGACCGTTTTAACCGTTGTTCCATCAACAAGCTTGGAAACGAATTGCTTATCTAATTTGATGATTGGACTGCTTGATTCAAATGGCAACATTCTTGAACAGAGGACAATTATTGAGAACACTGCGAATACCATCACTGTGGAATCTGCCTGGACCACCACACCTGTCTCCGGAACTGCTTTCCGTATTTATTATAAAGATCCTCTGCTTTCCAAACGGCTGACCGGACTGGGAATGGGTTATCCGAATGATGTCAACTACGATGGCATTACGTTCAGCGATTTGGAAGCAATTAATATCTATCTGGGATTCGGTAATGATACATTTAATGTGGCCGACTCGCTGCCCGGTGGCATGACAACGATCAATAGCGGTCGGGGAAGCGATACTTTAAACCTGACCGAGCTGAATGGAGATCTGACAATAAACGGTGGAGAAGATGCAGATACCTTTAATGTTCATCTGTTCAGTTCTTCAACTGCCAAAGTCATCTTAAATGGAGATGCTGGAAATGATACTTTCCATTTCTACACCGATGGAATTTCTCCAAGCCTGGTCTCCTCACTGGATGGCGGTTCAGGAGATGACACCTATATTTTGGATCAGTCCTGGGGACAAATTGACAGTCTTGAAGATTCTGGCGGTGGTGATGATACCTTCGACTTCCGAAATGTTACTGATCGTCTGCGGGTAAATATCACCAGTACGGCTGTAACAGCCACGATCGGTAATGTATTTGATTTGGCTTTCGCAAACAGCCTGACTCACTTTGGAAATACCATTGAGTATATTCTTGGCGGACAGAATAATGATTCCTTTAATTTTGCAGATGGTGCAGCTTTAGCAATCGGCGATGCCTTCTCTACGGATAAACAAATTGACGGTTACACCGGAACAGCAGATCTGATTAACTACGCAGCATATAGCGTTGCTCATCCTGTATTTGTGGATCTATATAAATTCATAGCGACAGGTTTAACCCGAGTGGAGAATGTGGAAAACGTTACCGGCGGTTATAGCGATGATACGATTTATGGTGATGATCAAAATAACGTTTTGAACGGCAGTTATGGCAATGATGTCCTGGCTGGAGGTAAAGGCAACGATAGTTATATGTACTTGCCCGATTGGGGAGAGGATTATGCTCTTGAACTTGATGGAGAAGGCAGCGATACAATCAGCTTTTACGCCTATGTTGGAGATACAATCACTTTTTCGTCGCAACCTGTCCTGAATGATTTGTATATTCAATTTATGGACGCACCTGCGCTTTATAACACGGTAACAGATATTTATTCACCCAATCATTTGAATTTCAGCCCACGCCAGTTTGAATACATTTATGGCGGTATGGGGCGTGATTCGTTGTTTACCCTGAATCAGAACAGCCAATTTGATCTGGACGGGCGGACACAGGATTCGGATCCTGAATTTACGCCGGAAAACGCAATGATCCAACTGGCTGATTCCGAGACCAACGATTATACAGCGCTGGATGATCATTGGAATCTGAAATTTATGAATTTGGAACGGCTGCTGGCTGGCAATCAAACGGACACATTCAACATCCTTGAAAATCAGGTGTTTGAATTGCATGGCGGAGCGGGAGATGATACGTTCTGTTTCAGCGATGGTGTCAGTATGAGCGATCTGACTGGTACCGTTCATCCAGGATTCCAATCTTCGATTGATGGGCAGGGAGGTGTCGATACAATTGATTTTGCGCTGTTCTCGACAGCAATCAACATAAATCTGGCTACCGGACAGGGGAATCAAATTTCATCCTCTGCTTCAGGCCGGTTAGTTGCGATCGAAAACCTGATTGGTGGATCCGCTGCGGATACGCTGCTGGGTGATGCCGGCGACAACCGGATTACTGGGAATACCGGCAATGATGCAATGGCCGGTGGCTTAGGAAATGACACCTTTGTCTTTGCAGACGGCTGGGGATCCGATACGGTAACAGAACTACCGGCCGAAGGAACCGATCTGCTCGACTTTTCTGCTGTTACAAACGATCTGACCTTCAATCTGTATACAGATGGTTTATCCGCCGGCTATGATACCAACTTGGTATTGTATTCCGGAAATGATGTGGAGAACCTGATCGGTGGATCCAGCGATGATAATTTCATATTTAGCGATCAGGCATATTTACCGGGGAATATTGACGGTAGAGCGGGAACGAATACACTCAACTTTACGGCATACACAACCGGACGAGATGTCTTGCTGACAGGTAAAGGATCCACGATAGGATTTGCCGGTCAGGAACTTTTGTTTGGCACGACCTTTGATAATATCAATTCGATCCAAGGTTCTGATACAGCAGATGACCGGATCACCGGCATGGATGCTGCTGCCACCTTCACGATCCATTCAAGCATTAATGATTATTCAGTGGATTCAAACTTCCTGGCATTTACCGAATTTGAATATGTCAGCGGCGGCGGACTGAATGACCTCTTTAACTTTGTCGCCACGAACACCGAGATACTCGAATATCTTGGCGGAGCTGGAGATGACGTATTTGCATTGATCGGGAATATTCTGGTTCCGGGCAAGATCAACGGACAGGGCGGAACAGATACGCTCACCTATGCCGGATTTACGACAAGCGGCGTTCTTGTCAACCTCGCAGCCGGAACAGCCACAGCGATTCATAACGGACTGGCAGGCGGGTTATCCGGTATCGAAAACGTAATCGGTTCCATTTTCGCCGATACACTGATCGGAGATATCTGGAATAACCTGCTCGACGGCAATGACGGAGATGACCTTCTGAACGGTGCTGAGGGAAATGATGAACTGCTGGGTGGACTTGGCAGCGATATTTTCCAGTTCTTGGCGGACTGGGGTCAGGATATTGCATCCGACCTGGGCGGCGTACTGGATCAACTTGATTTCTCAGCGTTGGAGACTGCTTTGTTCTTTACGATCTCCATGGGAGGCATCAATGCAACTGCCGGAGGACTGGCCGGACTGACCTTCACCGGCAATTCGATTGAAAAGATTCGCAGCGGCAAGAGAGATGATGAGTTTACTTTTGAAGATGGAGCCGAATTAACCACAGAAACTGCAGGCATTACCGGTCAGATCGATGGCGGAGGCGGTACAAACCGTCTGAATTACGCTGCTTACACCAATGATGTCACAGTTGATTTAGCTGACTTACCCGATTTTGGAACTGCCACCGGTACTGGCGGGATTATCAATATCCAGGATGTATACGGCGGTTTTGGAGCTGACATCCTGTTTGGGAATGCTTTGGACAATGTGATCAGAGGTGGAGCGGGAAATGATATACTGGACGGTCGTACCGGTGTAGATACGCTGGACGAAAGCAACAGTACATTCAATTTGAGTGTTGATCTGAATCTGACTACAGCTCAGAGCACGGGTCTGGGCAGTGATACGATTACGAATATTGAGAATGTATTCACCGGTTCCGGAAATGATACGATTACCGGCAGCAGTTTCAACAACCTGCTGAACGGCGGTACCGGGAATGACACCTATCGCTTCCTGAATGGATACGGTGAAGATATCGTAAATGACATTTCAGGAATGGATACACTGGACTTTTCCAGTATCACATCCGAACTGACATTTATCTTTAATATCGACGAAACTTCAATAAAGAGCGGTTTGAACCTGGTTTCAAGCGGTACTGAGATCGAGAGCTATTTGGGAGGAAGCTCGGCGGATACATTCAATCTGAATGCCAATCGGACAGCCGATCTGTACGGCGGCAGTGGCGCGGATGGATTTATCTTTGCGGATGGAATCACACTGACGGGCGATATCGACGGACAGGCGGACAAAGACACACTTGACTGGAGCGGTAATCTGACTGCAAGGGCGGTGATTCTGACCGGAACCGGTGCCACAGATGGTTTTAATGGTACAGAAAGCAGCATTACCGGAGGCAGCTTCACGAATATCGATAAGATCATCGGATCTGGTGAAACAGACAGCCTGCAGGGTATGAACAGCGCTGCAGTTTGGAACATCGATAGTACACTGTACTATCAGGTTGGAACACATGATCTCATCTTTGCTCAATTTGAATCACTGATTGGCAATTCAGGTATCGATCGGTTTTCCTTCCATGGAACAACCGGATTTACGGGAACGTTGGACGGAGATGATGGGACCGATATACTGGACTTCACTTCCTATGATTTAGATGTCACATTAAATCTGCAGCAAATGAGCGTGACGGGACTGTCCGGCAACTTCAGTAATATCGAATCTTTTGTGGGAAAAGAAACTGTCGGCAACACTATAATCGGAATAACTTCCGGAAACGTCTTCGCTGTCAGCGGCAAACAGGCTGGAGTTGTCAATAGCTGGTTCTCTTTCACCGGAGTGGATATTCTGACCGGAACATCCGACGCAGATACGCTGGATTATACAAGCTACGTCGGCGCTGCGACCTTTAATCTGACCTCTATCGGAACAACAGATGGCTTCAACGGAACTGAAACCGGATCCGGAATTACATTTGAAAACATTAATACGCTGATTGGATCAGCTTACAGCGACTTTCTGGATGGCCTTTCTGGAGACGCAACCTGGTTGTTAAGCGGACCAAATGCCGGGCAATATACCTCGCAGTCTCGCACGATCGAGTTCAGCTCGGTTGAATCCATAGCCGGAGATAGCGGAACGAATACCCTGTCCTACAGCGGACAAACCGGTGTGGTCGCCGTAACATTGACCGGCATCGGTACGTTGCACGGCTTTACCGGAACAGGCACCTTCCTGACGACTGGCTTTGACAACATTGATATCATCACAGGCGGGAGCAATACGGCGGATATACTGACTGGTGCAGCGTTGGATGCAGTCTGGGCACTATCCGGAACACCGGTTTATTCAGCTGGCGGAAGGACGCTTAATATCACAGCGTTTGAAATGCTCGTCGGTGGCAGTGTTTCCGATACCTTCACATTAATCGGATCGAACACTTTTGCCGGAACAATCGATGGCGGAACAGGAACCGGTGTCGATACACTCGATTACAGTGCGTTCACTTCATCTGTCTCTGTTACACTGACAACCAACGGTTTGGTACAGGGTATGGCGGGCACTGCAACCGGTATTACAAACTTTGACAACATGGATGTCCTTACCGGCAGTAGCGGAACCGACACATTAACGGGTGCTGACCTTTCTGCAACCTTTGAGCTGGACGGTACTGATCGTTACTTAACCGGCACAAGGCAGGCAAGCTTCTCTGCATTTGAAGGGCTCAACGGCGGTTCAGTTGACGACACCTTCCAAATTAGCGGCACACGCACCTATGACCTGAACGGTGGAGCCGGGGATGACTGGTTTGTATTTGCAGCAGGCGGCAGCCTGAACGGTTCGCTGGATGGCAACATCGGACTTGATACCATTGACTTCTCTGCATTTACAACTTCACGAAACATCTATTTGACAACGGCATCACAGCTGGACGGATTCTCGGGAACGATTTCCGGATTAATCAGCAATTCGTTCAGCAACATAAACCGTCTGACAGCATCAACCGTTGCGGATAAAGATCAAATTTATGGATTGGATACAGCAGCTCAATGGGATCTCAATGGATCTGACAGTGCGTATTCAGTTGGTGTTGCTGCTTTGAATCTTCAGAATTTCGATCGCTATCAAGGTGGTATCTATGATGATACCTATATCTTGCATGGTGCTGAGAGCGGTTTGTTGATCGGCAATGCAGGCAATGACACCTTCCGAATGAATGATGGTGCGACGCTCCTCGGAACGATTAATGGCGGCGGTGGTATGAATTTGCTGGATTACAGCAATTACAAGACTTCCGTATCCATTGACTTGATCGAAGGGATGGCGACTGGAATTTCCTCTTTGAATTCGATCCAGAATATCTATGGCGGTTCCGCAAACGATTCACTGTACGGGAACAATGGCGAAAATATTATTAAGGGCAATGGTGGTAACGATATTCTGTCCGGCATAGACGGTGATGATACCTATCTGTTTACAGATGGATTTGGAGTTGACCAAATTACTGAGAGTACAGGAATGGACACTCTGGACTTCTCTGAAGTCAGCACAACGCTCACTTTTTCCCTCGCATCTTCCAACGTTATCAATGACGTCTTCAATCGTGTTACGTATAATGGAAATCTGATGGAGCGCTTGATTGGTGGTTCTGCGGATGATATCTTCTACTTTGCAGACGGATTTGCATTACCGGAATTCGGATGGATCAATGGCTCGGATGGATCTGACTGGCTGAATTACAACGCCTACACTACCGGTATTGCGGTCAATCTATCCACAGGGGCAGCTACCGGAGTGGTCGACGGCGTTGTCTATATTGAAAACGTGATCGGCGGATTTGGGAATGACAGCATAACCGGCAGTTCAGTAAATAACATTTTACGCGGCGGAGACGGCTCTGATTCACTGACCGGTTTGGAAGGCGACGATACGCTGGAAGGCGGAACAGGAAATGACGCGTATCTCTTCTCCGGAAATGCCTGGGGTAACGACACACTCAACGATATCAGCGGAACTGATACCCTGGACTTTACGTGGGCGTCTGACGCTCTATCCTTTCATCTGGGCACTGCATCGCTCACTGTAAGTGGCGGTGTCAATAATCTGAATGTAACAAGCGGAAATAATATCGAACGGCTGCTGGGTGGTACAGGCAATGACATTTTCATTTTTGCGAATGGTGCTAATCTGGCGGGCGGTGGTACTGGAACATATCTATCCGGTGGCAGCGGAAACAATACGCTGGATTACAATGCCTACACCGGCGGTGTCTATGTCAATCTGCTGACCGGGACCGCAACCGGAATCAACAACACGCTTCCCGGTGGCATCGACCATATTCAAAATGTAAACGGCGGACTGGTCTACAACGAGATTTGGGGTGATAACACGGATAATATTCTGACCTCCGGCTCCTCCAACGATAATTTGTATGGGCAGGGCGGAAATGATACCTATGTATTCGTTGACGGCTGGGGCACCGATTTTGTTTATGATACTGCCGGAACCGATACGCTGACCTTCATCAATCTGAGCGCGGGCGTAAACTTCACCTTCTTGATTGGATCAGCCAAGATTGCTGACGAGTTTGGAAATGTGGTAACAACCGACGGGAATATTGAAAACTTTACTGGCACCAATTTCCCAGATAACTTTATCTTTACGGATGGGGCTTCGATTTTCGGAGTTGCAGACGGACAGGGGGGGCGGGATACGCTGAATTACAGCGCTTTCACCAGCGTCCGGAATGTGGTTTTGACGAATGTGGGAAGCATAGATGGATTCAGAGGGACTGAATCATCCCTCAGCGGCTTTGACAACATGGATGTGTTGATCGGTTCCGGTTTGAGCGGGGATTCGCTGACCGGTCGCAATGCGGATGCTGCATTCCGATTGGGAACAGCCTATCAATACTTCAGTATTAACACGCTCGATTTTTCAGGCTTTGAAAACCTAAACGGCGGCACAGAAGCCGATACCTTTATCTTTGCAGCCGGGACTGTGCACACCGGAAAAATCAATGGCGGCGGCGGGACCGATACCCTGGATCTCTCAGCGCTGACTGGACGGACGGTTACCCTTACTGGCACCGGCAGCACAGACGGATTCAACGGTCTGGATGTTTCCGTCAGTGGGGGTTTCAACAATATCAATACGCTTGTGGGAACTTCCGGCGTCGACATGCTGGTCGGAGCTCCGGTTAATGGCATATTCGAATTAGACGGCAGCAATCGGTATTATTTTGGTACGAACAGCCTCGGGTTCATCGGATTTGAAACCCTGACCGGCGGATCAGCCAATGATACGTTTGCCTTTGCTGGCACCTACACCTTTACTGGCAGCCTGAACGGCGGAGCCGGAACTGATTCCTTCGATTACAGTGCCTATGATTCAGCGATAACACTCAATCTGCAAACCGACAAAATCAGCGCACTAAACGGCAGCTTCAGCGGTATGGAATGGATGATTGGTTCTGCTTCAACACTGGATACGATTATCGGAATAAATACAGGCGCGGTGTACAACATTACAGGATACGGAATCGGTACGATTAATGGAAGCTTCAGCTTCAACTCGATTGAAAATCTGATCGGCGGAAGTGGAACGGACACACTGAGTTACAGTGGATATGGAACAGCCATCACTTGGAATTTGGAGACAGGAAGTATTTCCGGGCTGAATACCTTCAGTGGAATGGAAACTGTAGCCGGTTCTGTGTTCAGCGATGCAATCCTCGCCAGAACAGCGGGCAGCACCTACATCATCAGCGGCGCCAACAGTGGTACGGCGGACGGATACACCTTCACCTCCTTTGAGAATCTTCACGGAGCAGGGGGAGCAGATAGTTTTGCTTTCAGCGGAACCGGCGTTCTTTCCGGACAGATTAACGGTGGAGACGGAACAGATACCCTGACTTATACGGCTTACACAGGTCCGGTAACGATCAATCTCAATACCCGGACAGCAACCGGAATCAGCGGCGGATTCGGTGGAATCGAGACATTCATCGGTTCATCAGCTTCAGACGAATTGGTCGGTGAAAACAGCAACTCGAATTTCAACTTCACAGGCTCGAACAGCGGAACGGTTTCCACATATAGCTTTACCTCCTTTGAAAAGGTGACAGGCGGCAGCGGGACGGATACCTTCAGCTTCCATATGGGAGCATCCATTTCCGGAGCACTGAACGGCGGAGCCGGTACGGACTGGATCGACTTCAGAACCTATGGCGCAGGTGTTACTGTTAACCTGCTGGCCGGAACTTCAACTGCGATAAGCGGAATGATCAGTTCTATAGAAAATATTTACGGATCAGTTTCATCCGATACATTAATTGGTGATAACCAGTCCAATGTAATTAACGCAGTGGGTGGAACGGATACAATCCAGGGCAACAACGGAAACGATATCTTCATATTCCCAGCTGGTTCATTCTTCTCGGGAATATTAGATGGCGGAGCCGGAACAGACAGCATGGATTTCAGCCCGTTCACAACCGCGACAAATGTAATTCTCAACGGACTTGCAGCGATCGATGGCTTCAACGGTACTGCAAACGGTAGCCTGTTTACCAATATGGAGAGCCTGACTGCTTCCGGTATCGGCGGGGACAGCCTGACCGGAATGAACACGGCTTCAGTATGGAATATCTCTGCTCAAACCTATGTGAGCAGCCGCATATTCAGCTATAACGGTGTAGAGAATTTGCACGGTGGCAGCAGCACGGATGGCTTCATTTTCACGGATGGCACTTCCTTCAACGGGACACTGGACGGCGGTGCGGGTGTTGATACGCTCAACTTTGCGGCGTATACCTCCGCCAGAAACATTGTGCTCACGGATTTGGGATCTATCGACGGCTTCAACGGTATAGAAGTTAGTATCATGGGTGGATTTGAAAATATGAACGGATTTACCGGTTCCGGAGCAACGGGCGACAGCCTGACCGGCCGGAATGTTCCGACTACCTGGGCGGTGGATGGATCGAAAGTATATATTAACGGAACAACGACCTTAACTTATGACGGGACCGAAATCTTGATCGGCGGAAGCGATGCAGACACCTTCAATATCAGCGGGAATCGGACATTTACGCTGCGGGGTGGAGAAGGCGCCGATGTCTTCAACTTTGCGAATACCGCGATTCTTACCGGAACTCTGCATGGTGAAGGCGGTACTGACCGTCTGAGCTTTGCAGCTTACAGCACAGCCCGATCCGTGATTCTTACCGCTGCAGCAGTGGAAGGATTTGCAGGAGCTACAACTGCAATAACCGGTGGATTCAGCGGCATTGACGAATTGATTGGCTCTGCAGCGGGTACAACCGATACCTTGACCGGTATGGATGCTGATGCATTATTTACGATTGGAGCGATTCATACTGTCACCGTAAACAGCCATGTGCTCACTTTTTCAGCCTTTGAGAACCTGTTGGGCGGAACACAGAACGATACTTTCGCATTCACCGGCAGCGGCACGCTGGCTGGCAGCATCCAGGGCGGAAGCGGAACTGACGCACTGAATTATGCAGCTTATGGCTCATCGGTGATTGCCAACCTGAACAGTAGTATGGCTACAGGTGTGGGAGCAGGGCTGGCGGGCAAAGTAAACGGAATTGAAAACCTGACCGGTTCCTCGTACAATGATACGCTTACTGGAGATGCGAATCGCAATGTGATCACAGGATTAGGCGGTAGAGATACTCTGATCGGCGGTTTGGGAGATGATACCTATATCTTCGGGGATGGATTCGGAACGGATACCGTGGTTGAAACGGCCGGCGGCGGCTCAGATATCCTGGACTTCAGCACGATTACGCATTCAATGGAATTTACGATCGATGCAGCGGGTTTCAGCGGCGGATACGCAGCGAATCAGGTAATTTCAAGCGGAACAAATGTCGAGAATGTGATCGGCGGGATTGTAGACGATATCTTCCACTTCGTTTCCAACGGTATCTTCAACGGGCAGCTGGACAGCGGCACAGGCACGGATGTGTTGGATTATCACCTATATAGCAGTGAAGTGACGGTGAATCTGTTTACTGGAACCGCAACTGGAACAACCGGAATCAGCGGTTTTGAAAATATCATTGGATCCGCAAATGCAGACAGCCTGACCGGTAATGACGGGAACAATGAAATCAGCGGCGGTGCGGGCGATGATACACTCAACGGATTGGGCGGAAATGATCTTTACCTGTTTACAGACGGATATGGGACAGACATTGTTATTGAAACTGTTTCCGGCGGTGATGATACGATGGACTTTACAGCAGTCACCCATCCACTGGACCTGATCTTCAGCCTGACGGATGTTCATGTGACCTATGACAGCAACGATGCCAGTCATAGCGGCCTGAATGTCGAACATATCCTTGGAACAACTGCGGCAGTTGAGAATACATTGATCTTCCTCGAAACTACGGATGCCACTCTGACCGATCTTGGAACAGATCAGGGATTTGCAGGGTACTTTGGGGTGTCACGGATCTACTTCGATAATATTACCGCGCTCACCGGATCTGCATCACAGACGGATAGTCTGACGGGAATGAACGCAGCCGCACGATGGAATTTAGCTTCAGACAATGGTGGAATATATCAGAGTAAAAACACCTTGGTTTTTAATGGATTCGAGAAACTTTATGGTGGAACCGGAAGTGATACGTTCCACGTTGATGAGGGTGTTATCTTCCAAGGTGCTGTCAACGGCGGCAATGGAATTGATACCCTGGATTACAGTACGTATACAAGTGCAGTTACGATCAACCTGACCCTTACTCCGGTATGTACACTGGGTGGATTCAGTGGTACGGCAACTGGATGGTTATCCGGATTCAGCGAAATTGACCATCTTATCGGCGGCAGCGGTTTGGATTCACTCTTTAGTACGGATAGTGGCGGAACTTTTGAATTCAACAGTGAAGACAGCTACAGCGAGAACGGACAGCGGATCACCTTTGTGACTTTCGATCTGCTAAACGGTGGAAGCGGTGCCGATACCTTCTCATTTGTCAACGGGCACGGCTTCAGCGGTAGTTTGGACGGTGGAACGGGTGATGACACACTGACCTATGCCGCAGTTGCTGCGGATGTGAACATAACCTTAACCGGAAAAGGCAGCCAGGACGGTATGAGCGGAACATCGACGCTTCTGAGCGGTACCTTCAGCAATATGAATATCCTGATCGGTGGTTCCGGCAGTACGGCGGGCAGCGATACGCTGACCGGTCGGAATGAGGACGCGATCTTTGAAATTAATACAGTCACTTCCTACCAGGTACCTGCGGATAGCAGCTCGGTGATCTTCTCCGGATTCAACAAACTTGTCGGCGGAAATGGGAATGATACTTTCAAATTTGTCGGGTCGGCTGTCTTCAAGGGCGATATCGACGGGTCTGCCGATGAAGATTTACTGGATTACAGCGAATATGGCACCGCGATTACGGTAAACCTGGGCAGCGGCGTTATCTCCGGTCTGGACGGTACTTTTACCAAGCTGGAAGGAATGATTGGCAGCCCGTACTATGATCTCCTGATCGGACGGATAGGGGGCAGTGTTTTCCATATCAAAGGCGAAAATACAGGTGATGTGGACGGTAATTTCACCTTCAAATCGGTCGAAACCGTGCAGGGCGGCAGTGCCGTAGATACATTGGATTACAGTTTATTTGCCGGACCGGTGGATGTGGCGTTAACAAGTTCAACAACAGAAGGATACAGCGGTACCGGGACACATCTGGGGGTTGGATTTATTGCCATTGAATTTATCATCGGTACTGCATCAACGTCTGATACATTAACCGGAATGAATGGCGCATCGAACTGGGTGTTGGACAGTGCTGCTGGCGGAACTTATACCAATATTCGAACACTGAATTTCATGCACTTTGATCATCTGCAGGGTGGTACTGCAGTAGATACTTTCTGCGTAGTGGAGGGAATCACTTTTGCAGGTCGGGTTGATGGCGGCAAAGGAGAAGATACTCTGACTTATGACGAATACACTGCTGCTGTGCATGTGGTAATCACCGGTCTTGGATCCTCAGATGGCTATAACGGCAATGCAAACGGGCTTGGATTTGATCCCGGATTTATGAATATAAACCATTTTATTGGAGGAACTGCTGCATTGGATTCCTTCACTGGGGCAAATCTGGATGGTTCCTTCGTATTTGTGCCCGGAGAACCGACTAGCTATAAAGTTGGTACACACAGCGGAATCCTGACGTCATTTGAATACCTGAACGGCGGTAACACGGTTGATACGCTGGATTACAGCGCATATACTACCAGCGTTCATGTAAATCTGATCGATGGAACTGCGACGGATGTGACCGGAAAAATTTCCGGATTTGAAAATATCATCGGCGGATTCAATAATGATACGCTGGCAGGCGACAATCTGAATAACGTCATTACCGGAAATGCTGGAGCGGATAATTTGACCGGCAACGGCGGAGACGACACTTTCCTGTTTGCGGACGGATGGGGGAGCGGGGATACTGTTTCAGGCGGAGATGGTGAAGACACACTGGACTTCTCACAGGTAACCAATGCAATCGACCTGCTGGTTGAACTGGATGGTACCAATACAGTCAGCGGCAGCGGCAATACGGTTGATTTCAACGGAGTCGATGTTGTCATCGGTGGCGAAGGGGATGATTTCTTCAACATTCATGGCGTACAAGATGTGAGGCTGTTCGGCATGGGCGGAAGGGATACGTTCAACTTCCTGGCCGTGAGTACTGTGGGCGGTGCAATTATTGGCAGTATCAACGGCGGTAGCGGATCCGATGTTCTGAATTATCAGGGCGACACAACCACCCTGCTGACCAGCCGGTATTTCACACTGACCGGTATCGGAGAGAACGGCTTCAACGGTACAGAAACCAGCATCTCCGGCGGCTTTGAAAATATTGATGAAGTTGTTGGCGGGCTGGGTCAGGATACACTTGAGGGTGTTAACCGGAACGGTACATTCAATATTCATATGACATCGATTGATTACACTGCAGGTTCTACTACGCTGCATCTGATCCAGGTTGAAAACCTCGTGGGCGGCGATCTGGATGACACCTTCAACTTCGATGATGGTGCGGTATTGCCGGGTACAGCCAACAGCATTGACGGTAAAGCCGGACTGGACACACTGGATTACAGTGCTTATACAACACCGGTTACAGTGAATCTGGTGGGCGGCGTGGCAACCGGTGTGAAAAATGGTGTGGCCAGCATTGAACGGGTAATCGGCTCTGAGAGCGGTAAAACCATTATTTATGGCGATGACAACGATAATATCTTCGAAGTCACCGGACCTGATTATGAGCTTTACGGTAAGGGCGGCAACGATACCTATATCTTTGACACAGATATCTTACTTGGCAATGCTGTTGTCACCGATACATCCGGTATCGATACCATCTCCTTCGCGTTGACGAACGGGCTGGCAGTGGTATTCGACCTTTCGAAACCGGATGTGCCACAGATTGTCAACCTGAATCTGACTCTGACCTTCCATGGTATTATTGAGAACCTTACCGGTGGAGACGGTGATGATACGCTCACCGGATCAGATGGAAATAATGGGATTACCGGCGGTTTGGGTAACGATACAATCAACGGTTTATCTGGTTCAGACCGCTATGTCTTTGCAGATGGCTGGGGTACTGATACAGTTGCAGATACAGCCGGAAATGATACCTTTGACTTCACAGTGGTAACCGAAAATCTTGAGTTCGATTTGAATACAGCGCTTGTGATTACAGATGGTACGAATCGGGTAGAGGCAGGATTATCTGATATTGAAAACCTGATCAGCGGTTCCGGTGCGGATGAATTTATTTTCCACCAGAGCCTCGCACTCGGTGGCACGCTTGACGCAGGAACAGGCTTGGATACGCTTGATTTCTCAGATATAACATATGGCCGGAACATTGTTCTGACCGCACTTGGAAGCCTCGACGGGTATGCAGGAAGCGACAGTATCGTATCATCCGGATTTGATAATGTGGAGTTTATTGTAGGAACGACAGCAGCCGATTCTCTGACCGGCCTCAGCTTTAACAGTTATTGGACCGTTACTACACCGGTGGATACTTACAGCGTGGATGGATCAGGACGGATACTGACATTTACGAACTTCGAGACGCTGGCCGGATCTTCAGCACAGGATGTCTTTACTATCTCTGCTGGAAATCAGTCGGCGATCATATTCGCGGGAGCCGGCAACGACACGCTGGTGATGCCGGATACGGCAAATCTGACGGGATCCTTTGACGGACAGGGTGATTTTGACACACTGAATTACAGCGCTTATTCCAGCCCTCGAAACTTTTATCTGAACCCGGTACTGGGCATCACAGACGACTTCAATGTCACCGAAACCAGTATCAGCGGCGGAACCTTCAACATCCAAAAGATTCTGGGCGGTACAGCAGTGGACAACCTGCACGGCCGGGATACGCTGGCAATTTATGACATTATCAACGGCGTGGATACTTATACCGACGTAACCAACACCCGGACGTTGATATTCGACGCGATCGAAGATCTGTACGGCGGATCGTTGGTAGATACTTTCAACCTGAAGGGTAACCATACCGGACGTCTGTTTGGCTTGGGAGATGCGGATTTGTTCAATGTCACAGGAGCTGCAGTTCTAACCGGATCTGCAGATGGCGGTGCCGGCTATGACCGGTTAGATTATGCAGGATATGACAGCGCTTCTGCCTTTGTTCTCAGCGGACTGGGCACGGAAGATGGCTTTGACGGAACGGTTTCCAGTCTGACCAGTGGATTTCTGAACTTCAACTTTATTTTGGGACGGAACGGCAGCGGATATGATTCTCTCGAGGGGCTGGACAGCGACAGCCTCTGGACATTGGCAAATGCTGATCTGAAGAGCCTGTATGCCACCCAGAGCCGGGCACTCGATTTCTCCTACATGGATTCACTGATCGGCGGCAGCGGAGCGGACAACTTTGTGTATGGAGATGGCGTTTCACTGACCGGAAGTATCAGCGGTGACGATTCATCCGGAAGTACGGGAATGGATACACTGGATTACCGGGCTTATACGACTGCTCGTGTAGTTCTTCTGACCGGACTGAGCGGAACAGATGGCTTTGCCGGAACAGAACTCTCCCTGGGTCTTGGATTCAGTTACATCAATACGATTTATGGCACTAGTTCACTTGCCACAGATCAATTCAGGACATTGAATGCAGACAGCATTTTTATCATCGACACAGCAAATGGCGGCACATATGCATCGTGTGGCAATTCGTTGATCTTCTCCGGACTGGATCAGATCTACGCCGGAACGAGTGCGGACCAGTTCAACTTCACGGATGCAGGAACGATTGCAGCTTTAATCAATGCCGGAAGCGGCGTGGATGAAATCAATTACAGCGCATACAACAGTTCCGCAACAGTCAATCTGACGACTGGCTCTGCAACAGGCGTTCATCTGGGAGCGTTGAGCAGCATCAGCGGATTTGAAAATATTACCGGATCGGAATTTGCGGATACACTGACCGGCGATACACAGAACAATACCATTACCGGACTGGCCGGGAATGATGCTCTGAATGGCAGCAGCGGTAATGATACTTATCGTTTTGGGGACGGCTGGAACAGCGATACGGTCACTGACAGCATTGGTACGGATACCTTTGATTTCTCGGCGGTAACCGAAAATCTGAGCATGACACTGGCTTCAGTCTTAAGTGGCGGTTACGGAACAAACCTGGTAACTTCCCAAGCGGGCACATTGATTGAAAATCTGATTGGCGGAGCAGCGGATGATCTTCTCAGCCTGACCGACAGCGCCTTACTGAGCGGTACTTTTGACGGCCGCGGCGGTGTGAATACAATATCCTTTGCCACATCCGGCTCAGCACAAAACACTGCTCTTACCGATACCGGAAGCCTGGGCGGTTTCGCAGGCAGTGCAAGCTCCGTGAGTGGAGGATTTGACAATATTCAGACGATTATTGGATCTGCTTATACAGACAGCCTGACCGGGATTTTGAGCGGTGGACAGTTCAGCATAACCGGAACCAAAGCGGGTGTGTACACTTCTGGCGGACAAAGTCTGACTTTCTCTGCGATAGAAAACATCTACGGACAGAGTGGAACGGATATCCTTGATTTCAGCGGCAGTAATGCAGTTGTGATTACACTCACTTCGGCTGAAGCCAGCGGTTTTGCGGGCAATGAAACGACCGTTGGGATCTCCTTCAGCGGGATCGACGAAATCTCCGGATCTGCATTTGTTGACAGTCTGACCGGTTTGAACGCATCGTCCGCTTTTGAAATTGATGGAACGGAACGTTATCTCAGCGGCAGTTATGCACTCAGCGTTTCCGGCATAGAGAACCTGACCGGCGGAAGTGGAACTGATTTATTTGACATCCGCTCAGCCCACATAGGGCAACTGGATGGTGGTTCCGGTGAAGACACGCTGGATTACTCCAATAATTCGAGCATGGTAGATGTTAAATTGACTGTTTTGGGTGTATTTGACGGATTCAACGGAACAGCCACATTGCTGAGCGGCGGATTTGCCAACATAAACCGGATTCTGGGCAGCAGCCTGAATGACCGGCTGACCGGTATGGATATGGATTCCAATTGGAATATCACTTCTTCGACCAGTCAGTATGCGTACAGCACCCAGACGATCGATTTTACTCAATTTGAAACGATTTCCGGCGGTATAGCGAATGATAATTTCCTGCTAAACGGAACCGTGGGATATACGCTGCTGGGCGGCAGTGGAGAGGATATCTTCACTTTCCAGACCGGAGCAGCCTTCAACGGTATATTGGACGGACAGAATGGCAACGACTTTATCGATTATCACCTGCTTTCAACAGCAGTACAGGTCAATTTGAATTCAACTTCAGTTACAGTAAGCGGAATCATCTATGAACCTATGTCAGCTTCTGGTATCAACGGTGGAATTGGCAACGGATTTATCGGCATCGAATCGGTAACCGGCAGCCAGGCAGCGGATCTGCTGATCGGCTCTGATGGTCCAAATACGATTGACGGCTGGATGGAAAATGACACGCTTATTGGCAGATCGGGTGATGATATCTACCGGTTTGAGAACAACTGGGGCAATGACAATGTAATAGAAATCCCAGGCGGTGGAAATGATACACTGAGCTTTGCATCTGCAAGCGTTTCCTTGATCTTTACCCGCGGCGTTAATACAACTTGTTCTTCAGGCACCTGTGTGACGGATGGAATCAATACGTTATCTCATATTGGTGGACAGATCGAAAACTTCACCGGTGGCTCAGGGGCTGATACCTTCACCTTCCTGAATGGTCAGAAACTGACAGGGCAGGTGGATGGGAACGGTGGTTTGGACCGGCTGAACTTTGCAGCCTATACAACGGCTTTAAGTTTCAACCTGACCGGTCTGGGTTTGGTGGATGGATATAGTGGCACCGTTTCCCCGCTTGGCAACGGATTTACCAACATCAACAGCGTCATCGGCGGAACTTCCAGTGACAAACTGACTGGAATGAACGCAAACAGTATCTTTACAATTGACGGCATTAATAATCGCTATCGCGAATTAAGCAGCGCCCGTGATCTGACATTCACTTCGATTGAAAACCTGACCGGCGGCAGTGCCCAGGATACCTTTGCGATGGTCAATACCGCTTCGATCAGCGGGTCGATCAACGGCGGACCAGGAATTGACACACTGGATTACAGCGGATACACTGCCTCGATCAACATTAATCTGGGCAGCGGCAGTGCTACCGGAGTTGGCAGCGGAATCAGCAGCATTGAGAACATAACCGGCAGTCCGTCCGGCAACACGATTTACGGGGATAATTTCGATAATTACCTGAGTGGAACCAGCGGCAATGACACGATCTATGGGCTGGGCGGTAATGATACCATAATCGGATTGGGCGGCGATGATCGGCTGGACGGTGGCAGTGGTATTGATACGGTGGATTACAGCGGCAACAGCACAGCGGGTGTACAGGTCAATCTGACCATTGGCACAACATATAGCATTGAAAGCGGCACGGATGTACTGGTCAGTATTGAAAATGTAATTGGCACTATCTTCGCTGATCAGATTATCGGAAACAATGGTGATAACGTCCTGACCGGATTGGGCGGCAACGACCAACTGAATGGTGAAACTGGAAATGATACTTATGTGTTCGGCAATAGCTGGGGTACAGATTCCATAAGTGATACAGCCGGCGTTGATACAGTTACTTTTGCCGGACAGACAGATGGTATCTCAGCCGTGATCCAGACGAGCGGAATGATAATCACTTCAGGCACCAATACGCTTACGGTTATAGGTCCGGTGATTGAGAATCTGACCGGCGGTACGGGAGCAGATGTATTCCACTTCGAGAACAACGCCTCAATATCAGGCAGTATCAATGGACAGAGTGGTGAAAACACGCTCGATCTTTCAGCTTCTATCTCCGGTAGAGTACTAACACTGACCGGTATTGGGTCGATTACGGGTTTCGCAGGTACGGTCAACGGCGCTTTGGTAAACGGCTTTGATAATATTTCTATTCTCAATGGATCTTCCGGTGTAGATACCCTGACCGGTCTGAACCAGACCTCTGAATGGAACATGAACAATCTTGGTAATACTTATATATCTGGCAGCCGGACAATGTCTTTTGTGGCAATCGAAAATTTGACTGGCGGTTCTGGAAATGATACGTTCAATTGGATCGGTTCAGGCAGCTTAACCGGAAATATCACCGGTGGCAGCGGATCCAACAGGCTGGATTACAGCGCTTACACTGCAGGAGATATTACTGTCAACCTGCAACTACGGTCTATTACCGGACTTGGCGGAACCTTCTCAGGTATTTCTGTACTGAGCGGTTCAACAGCAACTGCGACGACGATCATCGGGCTTGACTCTGCCAATACTTATCAGGTCACCGGAGCGAACAGCGGCAGTGTCAACGGCAGCCTGACCTTTACACGTGTCCAAAATCTGACCGGCGGTGCAGGGGATGATCAGTTCATTTTCTCGGACGGTGCGACACTCAGCGGCACAATCACGGCATTGGGTGGAACAGACACATTGGATTATCGAGTTTATAACAGTGGAATTACTGCTAATCTGACAACAAATCAGGTAACAGCGAGTGGCATAACAACCGGAATATTTGGAATAGAGAATGTTATTTCCGGAACCGGAAATGACACAATAACCGGAGATGCGGCAAACAATATAATTACCGATATGGGCGGGACAGATGTTTTCGACGGCGGAGCCGGTGATGATATCTATCAGTTCAACCGGAATTGGGGTATCGGAGACACGGTTACCGACAGCGACGGCATAGACACTATAAACTTTATTGGATTTTCCGGTGACCTGATTATTGATCTGAATATCGGCAGCTTCAGCGTAACGGATGGAACCAACAGCTTGACCGGCAGCTACCAGATTGAAGCCCTGATTTCCGGCTCCGGAAATGACCAATTCAACGTCAACGTTTCTGCAGATATCGATCTGGATGGCGGAGATGGGGAGGATACATTCGCTTTCAATGCGGGCGGATCACTGACCGGAACTATTACCGGAAGCAGCGGTACCAATACATTGGACTTCCAGGCTTATGGATCTGCTGTAACCATAATACTGGAGACAAGTTCGGTCAGCGGACTTAGTGGAACGTTTACATCCATCCAGAACTTTATTGGAAGTGTGCTTACAGATACGCTTATCGGATATAACGCCGGAACAACCTTCAACCTGACGGGTTCGAACAGTGGCAATATCAACGGCTTGCTGACGTTCAGTGGCGTTGAAAATCTGACCGGCGGTAGCGGAAATGATGCCTTCAATGTGAGCAGTACAGGCTCTCTGACAGGCACGATTGATGGCCTTAGCGGAAGCGATACATTGTCCTTCAACGGGAATACGACAGCCCGGAATATCCAGCTCAACGGAGCGGATGCAGATGGATTCTCCGGTACGGATGTCAGCCTGTCGGGTGGTTTTGTCCATATTGATTCTCTTATCGGCAGCAGCAATAATGATTTTCTGCATGGCGTAAATACTTCCGGCACATTCACACTTGGGTCCGTTGATACGTATACTTTGGCCTCCTACGTTCTTACATTGGTCAGTCTTGAAAACTTGTACGGTGGTCTGGCATCAGATATCTTTGTTATCAACGGAACGCAGAACAATAACATCTATGGAATCGGCGGCAATGATGTCTTCCGATTTGAGGATAACGCGGTATTGAACGGTTTGATCGATGGCGGCACTGGTATCGATTCACTCGACTTCACGCCTTATACAACCAGTCGCAATATCACACTGACTGGAACTGGATCAGCGGACGGGTTCAACGGTTATACTGCAGTTGTCAGCGGCGGATTTGGAAACATCAATACCATCCTGGGCAGCATAGCCGGAGGGACCGACACGTTGACAGGTATGAATGCGGCTTCGACCTTTGATCTGAATGCCAGAACCTATACCAGCACAAACATGCTGACGTTCTCCGGATTCGAAAATCTAACCGGTGGATCTGACACAGACCAGTTCCTGATCAATGCTTACGTTACATTCAACCTGAACGGTGGAAACGGTGCTGATGAGTTCAACTTCTTCGGTACCAGCCAACTGACCGGTAGTATCAATGGCGGTGTTGGATCGGATACTCTGAATTACCGGGATTATGCAGCTATTGTTGAAGTTGATCTGGCGAATAAAATTGCAACGGCGGTCAGCGGAGGAATCAATTCCGTTGAAAATGTGACCGGTTCACGCAATTACGGCAACACGATCTATGGAGACGATTCAGACAACATTTTAACAGGCGGACAGTCCAATGATACGCTGATTGGCAGGAAAGGAAATGATACCTACGTATTCACTGACGGATGGGGCGTTGATTCGATTGTCGAGAAATCCGGTGAAGGATCCGATACCCTGAACTTCTCTGGAATAACCGGCAGCGGTGTGACATTCAGCTTCAATAACAGCCAGGTATCAGCCAACGCAGGGACCAGCTCTGTGACAACTGGCACACTGAATAATGTTGAAAACTTCACCGGTACCAGTTTGGATGATACCTTCAACTTCAGCAACGGAGCTTTGATTCAGGGTAGCATAGACGGGGGAGCGGGTAACAATATCCTGAGTTACAGCGGCTATGGAGCCGGCAGCAGTATCGTTTTGACTGCAGTTGGTTCGATCACAGGATTTAGCGGTTCAGCAACTGGAATTGCAGGCGGATTTGACAATATTTCGAAATTGACCGGCTCAATCGGCAACGCTGATACATTGACTGGCATGAATTCTGATTCTGTATGGACTGTAACGATAGATCCAGAAAACTTATATAACGCCTCAGGCAGAATCCTGAGTTTTTCGGGATTTGAAAATCTGAACGGTGGAAACAATCGGGATACATTCAGCTTTGAGGATACAGCCAGTCATGTCGGTTCGATAGCAGGAGGAAATGGTTCGAATCTCCTCGATTATCAAAATTACACGGCAAGTATTATTGTCAACCTAATCACAGGAACAGCTTCTTGTATCAGCGGTACTATTTCTGGAATTCAAAATGTAAATGGCGGGCAATCATCCGATTTGATCTATGGCAATCATTTGGCTAATGTTCTTAACGGAATGAACGGGAATGACACGATTTTTGGCATGGATGGTATCGACATACTTATTGGAGGAAATGGTGACGATCTGCTTACTGGTGGAAAAGGAAATGATCTGTACCAATTCTCTGACAATTGGGGAAATGATTTAGTCAGCGAATTGTCCAGCGAAGGCATCGATGAGTTGAATTTTATCCTGGTTCACAATGATTTGGTTGTGACTTTAGATCCTTTCCTGGTGACAGATGGAATTAACCATCTCGATATCATTGCCCCTGCTATTGAAATGATACAAACAGGAGATGGCAACGATCTCTTTAATATCAATATGGATTATGCTGTTACGTTGAAAGGTAATTCAGGAAATGATCAATTTGTATTTTCTGATGGCGCAATACTAACAGGGAATGTCGATGGTGGATCCGGGAGTGATACATTAGATTTTTCAAATTACACCAGTGCACGAAATGTATTCTTAAAAGAATTTGGATCGATCGACGGATTTAATGGAACAGAGAGCGCTTTTCACAGTTCGTTCATGAATATTGATCGGATCATCGGATCCAGCAGCATGGAAGATCAGTTTACCGGCATGAATCAGAATGCAGAGTTTCAGATTGGTGCAGATCTCCAATATCTGAGTGCAGGGCATCTACTGCATTTGTCCGGGTTTGAAAAACTCAATGGTGGAACAGATTCAGACACATTCATAATTTCCGGAACACGTGCGTATGATTTACATGGAGGGGCAGGCAACGATCAATTCAAATTCAATGATCAGGCAATCTTGCAGGGTGACGTTGATGGGGGAACCGGATTGAATTCTCTCGACTTCGGAAATTATTCTACAAGCCGCAATTTTTATCTGACAGGATTAGGGACTCTAACGGGCTTTGCAGGAAGTGAAGAGAGCATTCTGGGGACGTTCCAGAATATAACCAGTATCACTGGTGGATTGGAATCCGATGCATTGAGTGGAATAAATCAACCCGGAGTTTGGACGATTTCACCAAGTGGCGGCTCATATTCCAGTATGAACAGGACGTTAATGTTCACTGGGATGGAGTCATACAATGGATCCGGTTATGATGATACATTCAAAATTGTTGAAAACCCAAATTACAGACTACTTGGTGCAATGAATAATTTGATCGGTCTTGGAAATATTGATGGAAGAAGCGGAAACGACACGCTCGATTTTTCGGGATTTTCAAATGGAATTATTGCAACTCTTATTAATGGATATATCAATGTAGTTCTTAGCGGGGTTTCAAGTATCGAATGTATAATCGGTGGTATTGGAAATGACAATTTGACTGGTGATAATCGCAGGAATATCCTGGATGGCGGTCCCGGTGATGATGTTATCTTTGGCTTGGGCGGAAATGATGTGCTGATCAGCGGCAGCGGCAACAATATCTTGAACGGTGGAGATGGAGATGATGAGTTATGGAGTAAAACCGGTTTCAATTCATTATTCGGTGGATCTGGATCAGATACCGCTTACATCTCATTTGGCGGAGGATTTATTGTCCCGCTTTTGGATATCGAGTTATTCATTTATTTGAAACCAGATCCGGTTGGTAAAAAAGAATCTTCTTTTGGTGAACCAATAAATGAACTGAGATTTGTCCGAGTCTTAATTATTAATGTCGAAAGCGGGCAAAAAGAGGTTCTTTCAGCGCCTGGTTTCGATGCTATTATTCTGCGCTTACCGAGCGGAAATCAGGTATATTTTGGCATCCTAAATGGAGAAACGGCCAATCTGACAATAATTGATCGATTAGATCTTGATCAACAGTTGCCTGGAATGTATCAAATGATCACAGGTATACACATTGATTTGGAGTTGAACAGCAAACCTGATTTACAAAATCAGGAAAATATGATTATTTCCTTCGTATTGCCAGA
The DNA here is from genome assembly GCF_001192795.1 of Flexilinea flocculi. GTDB lineage: Bacteria > Chloroflexota > Anaerolineae > Anaerolineales > Anaerolineaceae > Flexilinea > Flexilinea flocculi. The sequence continues at coordinate 1,331,535 of NZ_DF968181.1, forward strand.
GGGCTATGATCCTAACCTGTTCAGAATTCTATTCTGGGACACGGAAATGAATCAATGGGTAGAGATTCCAACATATTATCTTCCGGCAAATTTGACGGGTGATTTCAACCGTATTTATGGCTATGCTATCAAAGCAGGAAAATATATTCTGGTTATAAAAGGCGACAATCCGGATTTGATCACTGCGCAATACTCGTCAAAAATAAATTTAAATATGGAAAAAACTCAGGCTGAATTTTTCGAAAATGACCTGAAGCGTTATATAACGGAAGAATCCTTCCAGGAGCACTTTGTACCATTAACCTCTTTCGATGAGGCAAAAAAATCGATTTTTATCACACGTATTCTTAGAAAGAAAGAACAATTTTGTCTTGTTGTTTAAAGTAATATTTGAGTATTGATGTATAAATTTCCTTTCTGAAATCCATCGTTATGACTTTTTTCGAAAAAATAATTTTATCGAATATCATCCACGATCTAAATTTCCTTCTCTCTCAGGAATGAAGCTATTTCTGCAAGTGTATAATCATGATTAACTGTATATCGGAAATCGAGGCGTTTTTTTTTTTGATTGCGTGTATCCAAAATGTGCAAAAGAAGTGTAATGATTGACATCTGAAAATTGTAAGGGAAATAGATGAACATTTGGTGGATTCAGCGAAACATTCGTTTAGCGGACAATAAAACATTAACGGCAGCACTGCAAGAAGGGAATGGTTTATTGCCAGTTTTCATTCTTGATCGGAAAATTTATGAGAATATTAGCACGATTTCAACAAAGGACAAGTTTCTAATTTCTGCATTAAATCATTTTGATAAAGCATTACAGCAGCTTGGGTCAAGATTAATACTTCGGGTTGGTAATCCTGTTGATGAAATCATTAAATTAGCAGGAGAAGTTGACGCGAAGAAAGTGTACACGGATGCAGACGTTCATCCTGCTCTGATTCGTCAATACAATCAGTTGGGAGAAAAAATCGAATTGAATTTTGGAGAACAGCCCTGTATTTTCCCGTTTTCAGCTGTTAAGCAAAAGAATGGAAAACCTTATCAAGTTTTCACCCCTTTCAGCAGGGCTTGGAAAGCTTTGCCGATCAATTTGCAGCTTTTTCAAAGTCCTGATTATCTTCCGTCTGTTCCGGATATTTTTTCTGTAACCTTACCTGTTTTATCGCATTTGGATACTTTTCCGGCAGAGGAATTCCAAGCTGCCAGAAAGCTGAAATCATTTATGGATGGGCCAATTTATACTTACAGCGATAGCAGGAATATGTTATGCAAGGACGGAACTTCTTTTCTTTCGCCGTATTTCCGCTGGGGCCTTTTATCAAAAAGGCAGGCTTTACATGCGGCTTTTGATGCAAAACTAAACACCGATGATTTCATTTCTATGAGTAATTGCGATAGTTGGATTAATGAAATCATTTGGAATGATTTCTTTCAAGCGATCATGCATTTTTTCCCCGAAGTTTTAGATGGTCCTTTTCGCAATTCGATGCAGAACCTTGAATGGTCTGATTCCGCGATAGGCCTTCAGGCCTGGAAAGATGGATTGACCGGTTATCCTGTTGTTGATGCCGGTATGCGTCAATTGCGAAATACTGGGTGGATGCACAACCGAGCGCGGATGATTACTTCATCTTTTCTTGTCAAGCATTTGCTAATCAATTGGCAGAAAGGGGAACGTTGGTTTTATGATTTATTGATTGATGGTGATCCGGCTTTAAATAATGGCAATTGGCAATGGGCTGCAGGAACCGGAACGGATTCAGTGCCATACTTCCGCATATTTAATCCGATTTTACAGGGGAAGAAGTACGATCCCCATGGAATGTATATCCGGAGATGGATTCCTGAATTATCGGATGTGCCGGATCGATTCATTCATACACCCTGGTTGATGACCTCTGTGGAACAAAAATCCTGTCACGTGCAAATCGGGAATCATTATCCATTACCAATTGTTGACCATAACGCAGCCAGACTACGAGCTCTTTCTGTTCTTAGCCGCAGATAAATATTTTCAATTGAAAAAAAGGTCAACGAAACATAAATCGCTGACCTTTTTATAAATATCAATCTTACTTACTTGGCATAATTAATCCAGCCTGGATGCGATATATTTTGCGATGACATCCCGGTTCACTACAGATGAACCATCAGGATTCATTTGTGTGATATCGTTAATTTTTACCTGGTCATATGTGATTTTCTCTGGATCAATTTTTCCGGCAAGACACGCAAAACTCATAAACATCTCTGAATTGAGATCAGTAATGACGTCATCTTTAAACTCAATAAAAAGTGTCAATGATTTGGCTAAAACTTCAAGAGAGCCAACTTTTTTCAACAAAGGTTCCAAAAAGACATTCTGCCGGATAAACCTGGCATCATCATAACCGGGAATCCATGAACGTACATATTGCGCTGCCCGTTCGCCATCCAATGTCTGGACGCCTGCTGGAAATGTATATCCGTTTTCATTGGTAAACTTTGTCGGATTGTCAATCTCAACACCACCGATAGCGTCGACCATCGCATTCAATTTATCGAGTTCAACAGCAACATAATAGTCAGGATGATAACCGAATAGCTCTTCAAATATTTCTGAGGTCATAACGCCGGTAGCGGTAATAACCCTTTCAACAGTATCGCCTTCTGCTTTGATGTCCTCTTCGTGAAATTTCAGGCCAAGATTCTGTTTTTTCCCATTAATCAGTTGAATGGAAAGATCCCTTGAAAATGCCATGACGGAAATCTTTTGATTATCAAAATCCGCTTTTACCAGTCTAACTAAATCAGAGCCATAAGGCCAATGCCCGACTTTGTCGTAAGCGTCACCGCCGACAAAAAGTACTGTCATGCTCCCGCTTTGACCGCATACTTCCGATGACGGTTGAAATGCAAGCGTATTTGAATAGAATCCAAATAATAGGATCATTGTTATTATCAACCATAAAATCGTATTTGATAATCGAAATTTCTTCATAATTACCTCCAAATTACCAGTCTGAATGAAAACAAATCAATTAATATCATTATATTCGATTTAAGAGTCAATTTATTAAGCGGCTCAACAATTCGAAATAGTTACAAGCTTTTCAAATAGAGAAAGGAACTTTTTTGTTTTTTTACCCCATGTATAACGAAAAACTGTTAAGTATTTTTTTCTGTTTATTAAATTATGACTTCGTAATTTTTTAATATCGACTGTACCATGATCTTGAAAATTTGATTCTCGTGTTTCGCGATTTTATTATTTCGAGTGAATAGATTTTTGTGCCATCGGGATCTTAATAGGCACCATCACCACGAATCACAACCCAGAAAGTTCGTACCAAAATATAAATATCAAGCCAGATCGACCAATTGTTGATATATTCCATATCCAAAATTATTTTTTGTGAAAACAAATTATGATTTCGCCCAGATATTTGCCACAAACCTGTCATTCCTGGTAATACGCGAACATAATTCTGATAATTGTTGCCATAAATTTCCCGTTGATGGAGCAAAAGAGGCCGTGGTCCTACAAGGCTCATATTTCCTATCAGCACGTTAATAAGCTGCGGAAGCTCATCCAGACTGTATCTGCGCAAGAAATGCCCTACTCTGGTAATACGCGGATCATAATGCAGTTTTTGGGATTGATCCCATTCTTGTTTCAAAGCAGGATTCTCTTCAAGAAAAGTTTTTAAGATTTTATCGGCATCTTTTCGCATGGTGCGGAATTTATACATGTTGTATTTTTTGCCATGTTTTCCCCACCGTTGCTGATGATAAATGACACTTCCGGGTGAATCGATTCGAATCAGAATGGATATAAAAGCTAATAATGGTGAAATCAGAATAATTCCAAATGCGGAAACAAAAATATCTGCAAATCGTTTCTGAAATTGTGCATTCTTATCCATCAAGGAATGGCGAATCTCCAACGTAAGCAGATCTCCGTATGGACGTACGCTCATTCCACCTAAATCCAGTTTTGTTCCGCCGGCTCCAATTAAAATTACTTTTTCAAAAATATCCCGATAGGTTTCGCGGATTAATGCAAATTCTTCCAACTGATCATATAGAACAAGGATGGTTCGAATATTATAAGCATTTCTGATTTCTTTTAGACGCTGGATAAGAATCTGGCGTTCCTGAACCTCAAGTGATCCGATATCTCTTGGGATAAATACCATCACTTTCGGATCTAAGCCAATTTTTGGCGTTTCTTTAAAGTATAAATAACTGCTTCGAGCTCCTTCCTCCGGGCCGATAATCACAACCGGTTCTCCCCAGAAACCTAATTTATAAATAATCGATCGTACAATAATCCGACTCAATGGAATAATTACCAGGCAAAAAATAAAACTCAAACCGATTAATAATCGCGAAAACTCATCACTCATTTTAAAGAAGAATGTTCCGCTGATAGTTATCAGAAAAAGGATGCTGGTAGCTGTCGTCAGATTGTGGAAAACCTCCAAAGTCTTCATACCGACAGCCGGATATAGTCCGCGTGCTGATGCAAAAACTACAAATATAATGACAAAAGGCGGAATCCATCGAAAGAAAGATAACGTCAAGGAGCCATAAAGGAAACCACGAATGATCGAAGCAAGCAGCACACTGAGTAAAATTCCAGAAAGATCAGAAAGCAACATGGACATAATCATGATCCCATAAATCCGGCGATGTGCTTTTGCCCGTAATGTTGTCGAAAGACTCGTATCCAGGAAAATATACTTAATATTGTGATTTTTTGTATTTTCTTCCAAATTCTGGTGAATATCCATGAATGTGTCCAGTGAATTTTGTAATATAAATATCAAATTGAATAATTTTTAAAAAAATAACTCTGGTGGATCAAAATAAATTATTTTTTCAAGAATGTCAAACTATAAAAATAAATTTGTTTTCATTATAATCAATCCGAATAAAAATGACGAATGACACCAATATTGAATTTATAGATTCATTTTTATACCGATAACTGCTTCATCTCAATTTGATGAGGAAATCATATATGGCATTACATCCAACCTGTTGGAATAAAATTTTTAATCCTCAGACATTTCTTGATTGGATAGCGAACAAACAAACAAACGATCTTTTTCATGAATTGACATCAGCATATGATTCGGTCTGTCGTTAATATGATCCTTCCATATATATTCTTGCACGTGGAGTCCGCAACTTTGAATTCGTTGTTTAACATCCAATCCATAGATGCGAACATGGTACTTGTCTCCGTATGTTTCGAAACGTTCCTTGAATGATTTTTTTCCATATCTTCATATGTATTATGTTGAGAAATACATAGTGGAAATGATAGGATGATTGTCCCATTCGATTTCAAGACTCTTTTCATTTCCATAATCGCTTTTCGATCATCTTCAATATCCTGTAATACGTGATTGCATAAAACATAATCAAATTTTTGGGAAGGAAACGGGATTTTTGTAATATCAACCTGATACATAGCCCGGTTCTTCACGATATCAGCAGAATAGTAATCGATTTGTGTGTTTTCAAATAATTTATTCTTAATGTTCCCTTCTGCAGCAAAATGAAGGATGGAACAGCTTTCTTTAAATATATCTGTATGATTTTCAAGGTAGTCATAAAGAAGGCGGTGTCGTTCCAAAGAACTACAGCATGGGCACATCGCGTTTTCTCTAAATCTTGCACCAATAATTTCTCTTTCTGAAAAAAAATCAGATTTTTCCCCATAACCAAAAAAGATCCTTGTGTGTGATTTGCATAAATTACAATAATGTTTATTCCCTTGATAAATAATACGTAAAAAGGAATACCTCAAATTATAGTAAGTTATCGTGATTATTCTATAGATTTTAATCAAAGGTGGAAAATTTTTTACAAAGCTTCCAATCATATTTTTCTCATTTCAAATAAATTAGGATAAATGAATATTTTCAAAACGAATTCAGAATATTTTTGAAACAATAAATAATTCGGGTTTTTTTTTGTACGAAATTCTTATTTTAATACTGCTTGGAACAAAAAAAGAATGAATTTATCTCTAAGCTATAAACAAAATCCTCCCTTAATTCTAAAAATGCATATTGTAGATTTCAAATTTCGAAATATTTTTAAAAAATTCATAAAAAAAAAGACCAAACGTTTTGTGAAATTATTTAACCGTTTGTCGATTCCTTTTACAGCATATATAATCATGATTATTTTATTCGATTCCCAGTGATGATAGAAAAAAATTTAGGCGTGAATTTTTGTAAAACAAGTGCAATTATGATGCAAAAACTCATGATTATAAAAGGTAATAACAAATATTCTAATGTTTGGATCAAAGCGGTTTGGGGAAATATTTTTCCATTTGCTTTGATTGTTATAGAATTATTATATTCGTGAAAGCAATAGATAAAAAATGTGAAAGATGAGAGTTTTAGTTGGTGTAACATATTTTCTGTAAAATAAAGAACCTTAACAAAAGAGGTGAGTCAGAAGTATCCTTATAGTAACCAAACCATAAAAGGAGACTAGAAATGACTCACCCAAATAATTATACCATTGCAGAGGAAATAGCGGAAAAAGGATTGGAAGCAATTCCAGAAATGATGCGAGTGCTGATAAATAACGCCATGCAAGTAGAAAGATCAAGGTACTTACAAGCTGAACAGTACGAACGCACAAAGGATCGCAAGGGACATGCAAATGGTTTCAAACCGAAGACGATACAGACCAGGATAGGAAACATTACCTTTGCAGTTCCACAGGTTAGAGAGGGTGGTTTTTATCCCAGTGCTCTGGAAAAGGGACTGCGAAGTGAAAGAGCCCTTACGATCACACTGGCTGAAATGTATGTACAGGGAGTATCGACTCGGAAGGTAAAAACCATTACGGAACAGCTTTGTGGGATTGAGGTCTCAGCCACACAAGTCAGCCGGGCAACAGCGCAATTGGACGAAGTACTGCAAGAATGGCGTGAAAGGCCATTAGGAGAGATCAGCTATCTCTTTGTGGATGCCCGATATGAGAAGATTCGTGAAGCAGGACAAGTAAGAGATGCAGCGGTTTTGGTGGCCTCTGGCATTACGCCAGAAGGCGAACGGCAAATACTTGGGGTTTCAGTTTCGCTTAGTGAGCATGAAACACATTGGAAAGCATTTTTAAAGAGTCTAAAAGAGCGAGGGTTACACGGAATAAAGCTGATTATCAGTGATGACCATGAAGGTCTAGGGGCAGCCAGAAGAGCAGTTTTTGGCGGTATTCCCTGGCAACGGTGTCAGTTCCATCTGCAACAGAATGCCGGAGCTTATCTGCCCAGACAATCGATGAGATTGGAAGTGGCAGCAGACATCAGAGCCATATTTAATGCTCCTGATCGAAAGACAGCAGAAGAGCTCTTGCAGAGCGCCATCCAGAAGTATGCTATTTCTGCTCCGCGGCTTTCATCTTGGCTCGAAAATAACCTTTTTGAGGGTTCTTTGGTTTTTGATTTTCCATTGGAACATCGAAGAACGATACGAACAACCAATAGTCTGGAGAGGATTAATAAAGAGATTCGCAGACGGACAAGAGTGGTTGGTGTGTTTCCAAATCAAGCTTCTTGTCTCAGGTTGGTCTCGGCATTACTGATGGAGACCTGCGAAGAATGGCAGATCGGAAAACATTTTTGTACTGGCAAGTTTATGAATTCTTAAAGATCTATGGATATTTCAGACTCTAATTTACAGAAAAAGGGTTGCATAATCGAGTTTTAGAAAGAATTCGCGAAATTTATTATTTAAATAAATATTTCTTGATAGTTTAATAAAGAAGCAGATACCAATTATGACCGTCGCTTTATAAAATATATTCGAAATGACAGGATGGTTTAGCATGGAAAAAGCAACTGCGAAAATGTAGACTGGAATTATGTACCGATACTTTATATTATCAATCATTTCAATTTGCAGATTATATTTCACAATAAAATATCCCAGAACAAAGAATAGAAGGGAGGTTGCTGTTACGATGTAGAAATTAATATCAAAAAACCAAAAACAAAAAGAGCCGACCAAAACGAAAAGAGCGTATTTATCGATTATTTTTTTAATTAGTAAACAGAAAATATTCAGTATCATTAAATCCCGAATAAACCACAAGGTAAAAAGAAATGGTTCACTGGATCCAGCTGATAAGTTGCCGATGTAAGCGTATAAAAAATCTCTTGTTCCGAAATTTCTGATAATGGTATTTGGATTTGAGAAGAATGACTTGGTAAAAGAGATATTTTGCGCTATGAAATATAGAATAATCCAAAAAGTATTCCAAAATAGATATGGGATTAATAACGTTTTCGACTTTTTTACCAAATTTTTTCTGAAATCAATCTCTTTTGAAAAAAGCAAAAAACTTGATATCAGGAAAAATAATGGAACAGCAGATATGCTTATTCTCCTGGAAATGATGCGTTTGAGAATTTCCAAAAATTTCGGGACGACTAAACCAATAATCTCACCCTCATATTTTATTTCTGTACGATAAGAGTGTATAAAGATGACCAAAATAATCATAATTACATTGATTATCTTTAGTCGGTACGATAGCTCTTTTGAAATTTCTGATTTAATAGTCATATTCATAATTCCATTTTTTGTATCCAATTTTGAGAATAAATCTGCAAAGGTGATTATTGTCAATTATTAGCAATGAAGAAAAATGATCATATCGATTACTATACGATGATTATTCGTATGATTTAACCACGCGACTTGAAATATTTAAAACCATTTTTTTCAGGATATAAATTATTTTCCTAATTATAATTTTTATTTTAATCCATTGATGATATGCTAAGAGATGGAAAATCTGGATGGGGTTTAATCTGGTGATTTCAATACCATCAAAAATCGAAGGGTTTGTTTTCAGTTGTGCGTAAATAGTAATTTTTGAATGTTTTATTAATTCAACTTGTTTTTGGCAGAAGATGATTTTTTCCCCTTTTTCATTTATTGTAAAAAATTCAAATCTGTCATCCGGAAGTGTATGGCAACGATTAAATTTTTCATGAACATAAATTTCAAAGGGAATCAACGGTTTTGACGTGAAATAACTATAGGCAAACGATCCATTTACCATTATTTTTATAAATTCGATTTCCTCTTTCTTCTTTTCATAGATCTCTATTTCACTGATTCCTGCGCGACTGCCTGATGCCTGGATGATTTTGAATTCAATCCACTCAACATCCTCGCAGTTTTCTACAAAAATTTTAGTCGGCTGTCCATTATGTTGAATTTCCTTGATGTCAACTTCAAATCCATTACTGAACAGGATTTTCATTTTTTCAATCCGATCCTTTTCATCACATCCTTCATAAAAGACGATTTCTCCTAGATCTTTTGGTTCTGCCAGTGTAAAACGGACCGATTTACGAAAATCTGTTTTATCAGGTATCCAGGAACAATTACAAAAGACGGGATATTCAGTCTCACCATGCATGATGGAATTACAATCGAACAGTAAGTAATCATTTAGATATTCACTTTTTCCGGAAGATGCTTCGATAGTGCATCGATATGTAATGCTGTCAGTTCTTCGCTGCCAAAAAACCTGATCACTGTTCAAGATGCTTTCTGCATGGGAGGCAGCATGTTGGCTCTTATATTCACGCAATGCAGAATAAATTTGGTTGTTCTTCAATAATTCTGTCCTTGCCAAGCCTGGAACAGGAAATCTGCTGCGATCAGACCAGGAATATGCAGGATTACTCAGAGGAAAATTGGAGAAAGCCTCTTTTTTGTAGAAAGTACTTGAAAGATTATATGGTGAATAATCCATATACGATAAATAGGATGTGGGATAGGCAAAGGCTTTGTATACGTAAGGAAAATAATTTGGAGTCATAGCCAGAATCTCTCCCATTGCCTTTTCAAACGATAATGATGCACATCGATGATCCGGGTGATAATCAAAATCGATCACGAATAGAAAATCAGGTTTGATGTGAATAATTGCATCATTAATATCCTGAATGAAAGCAGGCTTTGTGAATTTGCTGTGGGTTCCATCCATTGAATACCGGAAATCGATATGAGAATCAAATCCATTTGTTTCGGTTTTCCCACGAATGGACGTCCATGGCTTATCAATATGTAAATACAAATGAGTATCTTCTTGAGGATTTTGGTTTGAATACCCCAGATAAAGAATGTGATCTTCTCCAATACCAAGCTTTTTCATGGCATTATGCGTTTTACCCAGACGAATTTTTCCGTCAATTTCATAATCACCGTTGGTTGTGTAAACCAGAAAAACTTCACACTGATTTCTGTTCATGTTGAGAATCATTGAACCGGCAATTATTATTTCATCATCCTGATGAGGGATAATCAGTAAAGCTCGTTTATCTTTAAATATTTTATTAAGCAAATGTTGATTGAATTCTGAAAGGGTTAATCGCTCTTGATGGGATTGTGAATTATCATTCATAAGAATCCTTGCTGTAATAATATTTCGAATTTGATATATTTCTTTGTGTGTTTTTTATGTGAAAAATTAAGCAACATTGTTTTGATTAAAGCCTATTTTTTATTTTCCGAGAGATTTCTGAAAACTGCTTTCGTAGAAATGTTTGAAATGTTTGATTGAATAGAAAAAAATAAAGACAGGAAATAATACTTGATATCGCCAAACTTACTATAAAAAGAATAATTAATTGATAAATTCTGTTGTCCAAATGTAAAAATGACAGGTTCGTAAACAGAGAATTCGATAAAAATACGCTTGCCACAATTAATAAAATTGGAATAAAGGCTGCGAACAAGTTTTTTTTGTGAGCAGGGAATATCAGGGTATAGGTTAAATTTTCATATTGGATAATTCCTACGAGATATCTGCCGCAACAGGATGCGATCAGCAAACCCGTAATACCGATGTGTGGAACAAGAATTACCATTAGAACTACATTCAGAACTGATTGAAATATTGTAAAGTTTTGGCTCTCTTTATACAATCCTTTTGCATCACGCACAATATAGTAAGTTGTCAAGACGCCGTTAGCATACAATAATGCACCGAATAAGAAGACATCAATTGGTTTGAGGATGAATTCTAAACCGATCCATAAATCGATAAAATCATTGATACAAAAAATATAAACAGATACGATGATAATACTGCACAGCTGAATGATTGCCTGTAATATTTTAAATGTATGATACGTCTTTTCATTGTCCTCCCACATCATTAACCCAATACTTGCACGGGTCCCGTCGACGATTTTTGTGATGAAAGAAATGGCTTGTCCTGAAATTCTGTTGTAAGAACTATAAATAAAAGCAAATGATAAGGATGGAGCAAAAACTGATAAAACAACATTACCGGCACTATTAAAAACCAGGGAGGAAATATTGTGGGCTAAGAAGTATTTTCTTAAGTGCATCGGTCTCGTATCTTTGAATTCTGATTTCTTTAAAAGCGACCCATATTCATGCCGCATCAATTTCTGATAGACAAGTCCGATTCCAAATACAACAATTGCGTTGATTAATAAGATTACCTGGACCGATATAGCAAAATATTTCAATAAAATAATGTTGATTATCAAAATGGAATTATTTTGAACGCCATCAATTAATTCGACCAGATAATTTTTTTCTTTTAAAATCACCATGTATTTTGGCGCTAAAGTCAAATAATAGGGAGTAATATATCGAATGCTGAGAATACCAAGGATACTGATCATATCGAACAGAGGAATCGATTTATCCTGAATGAACAACGGAAAAATCAATGAGATAAGAAATGCAATGACGATCATCTTTATCACAATTTGCCGCATGGAGTAATCAAATCCTGCATACAACGCCGACAATTCTTCATTTTTTCTTTCTGCCATCGGTTTATACATATAATACAAAAATACTGCACACATTCCACTTTCAATCAGCGATAGATAAGATAAAGATTGATTTCCTGTTTGTATCAAACCATTCACACTGGCTCCGTATCGGTCCAGGAAAATTCGGATCTGGTAAAGTGATAACGGCAGATTGATAATCATGAAGAATGCAGATATGAGCGTGTTGGAAATTAATGGCTTTTTTTTCATCCCAATCGTTCTTTCATCAACGTAATTTGTTGTTGTGGAATAATATTTGCAGTTTTGTTTATTAGAAAATGAACTAACTACGAAGAAATTCTAAATGGATAATGACTCATTTCATTGTAAAACAATTTTGGGAAATTTTTATACAAAATCAACAGAATGGATTTATAAATGCCATAATGATGGTTATGCGGGGAATTTTTCTTGGAGTTAATAACAAGTAGGCCGCAGGAAAGTTTCAGAAAAAAAACAAAGATTGATCTGACTATGAAATAATCACGGCTGTATGAAAAGATTGGTTTTTTTTATGTTGGATACTGGAAAAATCCGTGATTTCTTTTGTTTTTCCTGTTTCACGATCATTTCTCTATATGGAACTGAACAAAAATTTTCAATATGATAGGCCATCATTAACATAGGGAAAAAAGTAGGCCTGGAATGATTAACCCCAACGATACCCAAAACAAAAACGGATGCTATTGTGATCAACATGACTCGAGCAACGATAAAATGCCGATAATTCAATAATCTCTTGTTGACACATAGGATCATACCGATGTAAATACATAAACCTACAATGCCACTCCTGACGAGGACATCCAGAATGTCATTGTGGGCATGAGCATTAATCCCAAATATGATCAGCCTCGCATATTTGCTATCAGGATTACCAAAGCCAATGAACGGTGATGACAGAAAAGATTTGATCGAAGAATTCCAAATAATATTTGTTCTTCCCGTAAATGATAAATCCCTTTTTAGCACATCTTCAATCAGCCAGGCAAAATGCTCTTGAATATTGAAAACGATAATCATAATAAAAAAAATTGCTGATATCAAAAAAACATTCCAAAGGTTGATGAATGGCGGCATTTGTTTTCTTGAAAAGAAGATCAATCCCAAAATAAAAATAAAGAAAGCGGCGACCGAACTGGCTGGCCAGATTATCGCAAAAGTAACTCCGGAAGCCAGAATTACAAATAATGAATTGGTACTGATGATTCTTTTATGTGAATAATAAGAATCTAAAAACGCGAATAACATTCCCGGAAAGATGATGCAGCTTTGAAAATTCTTATAACCTAATAACCAGTTGTTGTAATACGGATCCTCATAATATAACCCTTCGGGATAAATGATTATCAACACTAAGTTGATATATATCAAAAGGCTGAAAAAAACTCTGGCTCCATTGACAAAATTTCTTTCATCATTTTTGATAATCACCATCTCAATGATGAGACAAGTAAGTACTCCCAGCATAAATACAAAGAGACTCTCTTCATACCCACGTGATTTACTGACAATGGTCACAAATAAATTGTATAGAATTATCAACCACATTAAAAAAGACAGGTTTTTTTTATTTTTATAAATTTGGTACAGGTAAAGGCCAAGCAATCCTATTGTGCAATACTTGATAAAACTGCGATATATTTGAAATCTCCAGAAAAAGGGTGATTGCGAAATAATTAAGAGAGGGATCAAGTAATAAATAAAATTCCTCAAAGAGGTAATACCGTTTATAACAGCTCTGGTTAACAATCTTTTTGACATCATATTTAATTATACGTTCCTGATATGAGAAATAGTATCTCGCTGTATAAACTATCGAATGAATTCTTGTGAAGAGATGAATCGTTTCATTTAGTAAAAATCAATGCTTCATCATCAAGAACACTTAACTCAGTTTATTTCTTTTCTGGTTTGCAGTATCCGAATAGCCATAAATTTTGGAAATGGTTAGCGTTCCAATAAGGCTTTCAATCGGTAGTAACTATAAATCAGAACATGACATTTTATTTTGATCAGAAAAAACAGAACTTTCCTCTTACTGGAAAGATATTTTGGTTTAATGAGACGCACTGCCTGAACAATTTGACTATTCTTCATAAAATCAATGAAATCGTTAATTTTTTCTTTTTCTGATTTTTGATTTGCAGGATTTGTTTTATCTAATTGAAATATATCAATCACAAAATCCAGATTCTGCAAATGAAATGCATCCCAATATAGCTCATCATGAGGATGATTCAGTTTTATAAAATTTGAAAACTCGAAAAATATTCGATTATATTTTTCTTCTGTTTCAGCAGAATAGCTATGACTGGCTGATTTTTCGTTTAACCGATAATAATATAATGGTTTTTGTATGTATAAGATTTTTTCTGCAGCTTCATAGACGTATAGACAAAATACCAAATCCTGACAACGTTTCATTCCTACCGGAAAGAAGATATTTTTAATAATTTCTTTCCTAAACCATTTGTTGCATGGACCACCGCCATTGGTCGGCCAATTAAATAATGACTGCGAGATAATTTGCAGTTGAATATCTCTGTTTTTCTCTTTGTTTTCCGAATAAAAAATTTCCGGATACGTTTTTAAATGAGAAAAAGCGTTTCTTTTGTTTTGCAAGCAATAATCAAAAATTAGAACATCTGTTTCTTTTTGATCGGAAAGTGCTCCTGAAAGAATGGAAAATGCTTGTTCATCGATCCAATCATCCGGATCGATAAACGCAATCCATTCTCCCCAGGCTTCCTGGATTCCTTTATTCCTGGCTGCCGAAACACCTTGGTTTATTTGGTGAAAAACCCGAATTCGGTTATCGTTCTTTGCAGATTCATCGCAAATTTCAGGACATTTGTCTGGAGATCCGTCATCGATTAATAGAATTTCATAATTGGAAAAAGTTTGCTTCTTAATACTATTGAGGCATTCTTCCAAGAATTTTTCAGCTTTGTAAACAGGTATGATAATACTTAAATACGGCGTTTTATTAATTTCCATTTTTTAGCCCAGTTTTTCCAATGCTAATGTTTACAAGTCTTTTTTGACAATTGCCTTTGAATGGGCAAGAAAGCTTTAAGGATACGCAGGAAATTCATTATTTTTAATCAATGCATTTTTCAGAGCAGACAAGTTTCCATGACCATTTTGGACGTCAGGTTCCATATAGCCTCCTTCAGCCCACTCATTCCAGGCAAATAAGAAAATCATATCTTTTTTATAAACATTTTTTGCCCGGATAATTTGTCTGGATAAGTATTTTTCAAATTTTTCTGGAGAAGCGCCAAAACAAACAGAGCCCCTGCGGCCTCTCCTTGGAGTGTTGTCCCAATCGACAAAAGCCCCGGGAATATTTTTTTCATTTTTTGGGGTCATGGACAAGATGATCTCCCAAATTTCATCGTAGCTATATCTCTCAAGATAGGGACGATAAAATTTGAGTACCAGCGAAAACTTCGTTTCGAGAAATTTGAATAAATGGTACTTGATTTTTCTTAACTGCTTATGTTGATCAATTTTACGAACAGTAAATGCGGATATTGGCTGCATTTCGATATTGTAGGAAAATCTGCTCACATCTTTTTCGATTTCCAGATTGAATCCTACATATTGATATGCAAAATCCAAACCCTGAAAACCATTTTCTAATGCTAACTTCTGCCAGTAATCCAACATTTCATCGATACAATCAATGATTTCCGGCCGATAAATAACGACCAATGGTTTCCCGTTATTTGTTATATATCGTTCATCCTTTAAAAATGGCAATAAATAATCAAAATGTTCTTTCCACTCTTTTTCAGCACCGTAAGTTTGTTCGATCAGAACTTTAAACTTCCCGGAAACCCATCCATTGGTCCAGTGTTCATTTGCCCAGCAGATACAAAACGGCAAATTTATTTCTTGATGAGCCAGAAACTGTTCGACAGGTTTTTGCAGCAGTAACTTACCATTAAACCAGTAGTGATAAAAACAGAAACCATAAATTCCATGGTCTTTAGCCAGTTTTACCTGCCATTTCATTACATTGATGTCGGATAAGTCGTAATAATTTTCATTGAATGGAATTCTTGGTTGGTAATGATTGGGAAAAAGGGGTTCAGCTTTTTTTACATTATTCCATTCGGTAAATCCTTCTCCCCACCATTGATCATTTTCTGGAATTTTATGAAACTGTGGCAGATAAAAAGTAATGATTTTCATATATTTTCTCATACCAGCATATCCAAGTTTGATCTGGTATCTCATCCTTTCTACATCATCAATTCAAATGTTTATTTTTACTTAAAATTTTGGGAAAAAAGCTGCTATTCCCAAAAAAAGAGCTGGAGAAAAAAAATATTTGAGGATTGTTATTTATGAATCCCTTGCCGAAGATAATATAACTTATAAATGAGATCGTAGATAATTGGGAAATTTAGAAAAACAATCGTTCTTATCTTAATAAATCCCATCTCGATTAGTGATAATTGCAAAACAGAAGGAAGATATTGGATTACTTCCGTTTTGAACAGTTGATATTCAGATGGATCGCGTTGTTTCCCAAAAATACAATTCAGACTGTAAGTTCCGATGTAAATTCGGACAAAATATCCCCGTGCATTTTTTTGCAGATTAACAAAGTTTTCTTGTACATCTTGATCGATCTCTTTAAATTTTGTTTTTAGGATATTGAACAATGCCATCGTTTTTGTGCGAGTTATCCCGGTAGTATTCTGGCGATAGAAATAGATTCCCTTTTTTGTGAAAGAAATTTTGTTAATAGTACAAAATGCATTGTAAAGGGTCATAATATCTTCAGCAATTTCCCCCTCCGGGAATTGAATCGAGTCGAAAATGGACTTTTTGTATAATTTAGCCCAGGCGCTGGTCCGAATTTCACCTGAAAATAAACCTCTGATTGCATCTTCTCTGTTTTCATATAGGTCTTTGGAATGATAATTCCCGATTTTTTTATTTTTCCCGGGGAAAAATTTTACAAAATTACAAAAAGAGATATCAGAATGTGTTTTTGTAATACTTTCAAATAATTTTTCGATAAAATTCTCTGAAATAAAATCATCAGAATCGATAAAACACAAATAGTCCCCGTTGGCGTTTTTTATTCCAAAATTTCTTGCGTCAGAAAGTCCTCCGTTTTCTTTATGTAGCGTGGTAATTCGTTGATCGAATCTTTCATACGCGTCACAAATTTCTGCAGATGTATCGGTTGATCCATCATCTATCAGTAAAATTTCGAGGTTTTGGTAAGTTTGTTTCATAACAGAATCAACACATTCTTGTAGATACTTTTCCGTGTTGTAGACAGGGATGATTACAGAAATTAGCGGGAACGTTTGTGGAATCAATTGATTGCTCATTTCATTTTTCCCATCCATTGAATTTTCTTCGGTTGATTCTTCTTGGACAGGTTATAAAAAATATCCTCATCTAAAAACAAATGTTGGTACTGATCTGTAATTTTTTTCCAACTATATGCATCACAAATTCTTTGATAATTCCTCTCCCCCATTTTTTTTCGAACAGAATCAGAAAGTTGAGACTCCAAATGATTGATGATTGTTGATAGATTTCCTGATTCTTTGGTAAAAAACAAACCATTGTTATCCAGTACTTCCCTGGAATATACACAATCCAATGCGATTACAAGGCATCGATTAACCATGGCCTCCAGAAGGCTGGGGTTTGTACCACCAACTTCATGACCATGAAAATAGGCATAAGCGTTTTGTCGAATTCCATCCAATAACCTCCTGTCCTGGACTACTCCAGTAAAAACAATACGTTCATCGAGATGAAATTGTGTTGAGTTCAGTAGTTTTTCATAAAACTGATTCGTCTCCACATTCGTAACAATCAGCAATTTTCGTTTCGATTTTGATGCAATAAATTCGCGTATGATTGTCTCAAGATTATTCTCTGGAATAAATCTTCCTACATATAAATAATAGCTTTCTGGCTTAACAGAAAACTTGTCAAACCAGTAATATAATTGGAATTGATCAATTTCTTCTTCGTTTCTATCAGCTCCATAAGAAATATAAGTGGTGGCAGGTTGTAATGCTTTATATTCATTTTGTATATATTTTTCGATTTCCAGTGAATCACAGACCACCAAATCAGTATTTTTCATCATTGTTTCTTCTGCAAATTTCCAATATTTTTGGATTGGTTTGCTCCATTTCCCTCTTGCCCATTCATTGCCATCCGGGTTTACAAAAAATTTCACTTTAAACCGCTTCAATATCCATCTGAAAAAAAACATGAAAGGTCCAATTCTGCTGGTTAGCAAGTAAATCGTTGCATCATGTAAATGATGCTGGTAGATATAAATGCTTGTTTTCAGCATTGCTGCTACATCATAGTAAATAGCTTGTTTTGCTCCAATATTCGGAACTTTCACGTTAAAACAACGTGCATTGAAGAACCAGCTTTCTTTTTCCTGAAAATTTTTACAAGCAACATGATATTGTATTGTTGGCAGATTCTGATGATATTCAGTTAATTTATATACAAATGTCTCGTACCCACTGTAATTAAATGGGAGTCCTCTGCTTCCGATTAAAAAAACATGCTTTTTTATTTTGTTCATTTTTTAAACCTGATAAAAATAAATTTACGCAGAAAAGATTTGTTCATTTATAAACCCAGATAACAAGCAATTTTCGCAGTATAGATTTGTTTAAAAAGACAGATTTTTTGAAAAAAAAATTAAAACAAGTCTCGTATTAGGAATCTGTAAATAATGTTGAAAAAAACTCATTTCAGAAAATTTTATAAAGAAGCAAGCTGAACAACAAAAATTACAACCAAGTTATTATCAAGATAAAGAATATCTGTTCCGAGTCTAGGATTTAAGTTCGGTGTTATGGATTCGTTTTTTTTCTCTTCCCTTTTAGCCCATAATATCCCTGGTATGCGGAATAATTCCGATAATACTTATATTGATATGCATACGGCTTTCCTTGCAATTCGACATCGTTCAAAATTACTCCCAAAATATTACCGCCGACTTGGTTGATTTGTTCCACAACCAATCGAAGTGCGCTGAGCCGCGTTTTCCCTGGACGAACCACCAACAGGACCCCATCAACGGATGGAGCAAGTACAGCTGCATCCGTAACGGCTAAGACGGGAGGTGTATCTAAAATAACGATATCTGCAAATTTTTTCATTTCAATGAGAATAGACTGCATTTTTTTTGATCCCAGGAGTTCGGAGGGATTGGGAGGCAGCGATCCTGTGGTAACAACAGATAACTTTTCCATCTGTGTCGGTTGAAATGAACTGGTGATTATGTCACCGGCATTCGAAAACAAATTACTAAGGCCTTTGTGATTGGGTAGGCCAAAATACGTGTGGATACGCGGATGACGCAGATCACAATCTGTGATGATCACATTCATGCCGTTTTGTGCAAAAACTACTCCTAAATTACAGGAGATTGTGGATTTTCCTTCGCCAGGTTCCGTGCTGGTTATCATGATGGTGTGAATGGGCTTATCTACGCTTGCAAAACTGACATTGGTCCGTATTGTCCGATATGCTTCTGCAGTCGGTGATCGTGGCTCACTCAAGGTAATCGGTTTGTTTTCTTTCGCATTTCTATGATTGATGACTCCTAAGATCGGTAGTTTGAATTCTTTCGAAATATCCTCGGGTGTTTTGATGGTATCATCCAATGAATCCAACAAAATAATTAATACGGTAGCAGCAGCTCCGCCGATGAGAACAGCTAATGCAGTAATTAATAAAATCCGCGGTTTTACCGGAATGGGATTTGGAACAGCAGGATCTACCTGAACCAATGATGAAATTGATTGCGCTTCTGAAAGTCGGATATTCTCATAGGATAAGAGTAAATTTGCATAAAGATCGCGATATTGATTTGCTTTTGAATCTAAACGATTTTTGTGATCTTCAGTGGACGCATTATCGGCGAGTTTTTCATAAATAGCGATTTGATTCTCCAAGTCCGATATCTGAGCTTCCAGTGTGTTTTTTGATTGAAGGAAGCGCTGTGATTGTATTTCTTTGATTTGATTTGAAGAAACTGCTGCAATTGAGTTTGCAATATCTGCAGAAAGATTCGGGTCCGTTGTTTCAACGGTGATCTGGATTAATTGTGTGGTTTCGACAGCTTCAACCTTCAATATTTTTTTTCGCATTTCTTTTGGCGTAAGATCGAGGTTTAATTGCTTAATGACTTCATTCAACACCGAATCTTTTTTCATCATTTCAGAATATGTATTCGTAAGCTGTTCAGACATTAATACGGATGAATAATCTGTCGTTTGAGAAGCCTGCGCTGCATCGACAAGGATTGTCGTAGAGGATTCGTAATAGGGAGTGGATTTTCTGCTGAGTAAAAAAGCGGTAAATCCTGTAACAAATGCAATTAATATAATCAACCACGCCCAATGGAAGATCAGACTGAAATAGCGATGGAAATCAATTTCATCATCATTTATCTTATCTGTAAGGTATTCTGCTGGCATAAATGGTTCCTTAATCCGAGGGTATTTTGGGTATGTGTTTTGAAATATTCTGTAGCCTTATTCTATTTAATGTTGCTGCTTTTGGGTAATGTTTTCGCGATCTCTTTGAAAAGATTCTGCAAGGTTCATCAGTATATTAAAACTTCGGTCGATGCAATAAACAATACTTTGAACAGTCATTTCGCAAAATTGAAAATTACTGAAAACCGGATCAGCAATTTCAGTAACCGGTTCCCCTGCTGCCTGACAAAGCAGAATAATGCGGTCTTTGCATTGCGGAAATTCTGCTGCGAGCGCTTCTTTATGACCTTGCTCCATGGTTACGATCAGGTCTGCTTTTGATAAAACTTCCGAATTTACTTCTCGCGTGCTATGTCTGCTGATATCCAGACCAATTTGAGAAGCAGCATTCTTTGCCTCAACGCATGCAGGCAGCCCATTTTCTGTCCAGGTGCCTGCGCTGCTGATTTTCCAATTGTCAGTTATTCCTGATTCAGTCAATTTCTTTTGAAAATATGCTGATGCAATTGGCGAGCGGAATTGATTCGCAGTGCAAACAAATAATATTTCTGGCATTGTCCTTTCTCATTATAAAAAAAGGTGATGCTTTTATAAAATACTCCAAAAAGGATTGATGCGAAATGGCATTCCTTTATGTCTAGTATTTCATCATCAATTTCTCTTTATTCGGTTATTCTGGTGTGGAAAATTCCACCCATTTGGGTAAAACATTAAGCGTTTTAATAAGAAATTGGATGTCCCTAAAAATAAAAAAACGGTACTGTTCCTATATTATACATTTGATCGAAGAATCATTGAATTATTTTCAACCAGAAATTTGAAGCTTTTGAGTAAAGTGATGAAAAGATGTCATATTGTTTTCGATCGAATTAAAAGCAAGTCGAAATTTCGAATTACTGGAAAAAGCAGATGAATTTTTTTCAATGAGCATTGTATGATATATATATAGGTTTTTTTCAGATTTATATGGATCGATCCGGATTGTATGCGATTAATTTCTGAAAAAAATACTGATTATGGGATTTTTTCCAAGATTTACCTGATTTCTATAAGGAGGAATCAATGACAAAAGAAGTGGGTTTATGGATTGATCGCCGCAGAGCGTTTATCGTAACCATTGAAAATAAGAAAGAAATAATCAAAGAAATCACCTCCAATGTTGAAAAAAAGATTCGTTTTGGTGATGGATCCCGATCAAAAAAATCGGATGGCGTTTTGGGTTCCTCTTCTGAAGATGTATGGGACCGGCAGTTTAAGATTCGACTGGATAACTATTATGATCAGATTGTTCCATTTATCCGGGAGGCAGACGCGATTTATATTTTTGGGCCTGGAGAAGCCAAGGATGAGCTTGCAAATCACATTGATTGGAAAAATCTGAAGAAGCAAAATATTATCATAGAAACTGCAGACAAATTGACGGATAATCAAATTTTATCTAGGGGTTGTTCCTAAAGGAAATATTTGTTAAGGATGGCATAAAACTACGAGTAAAATTGGATAAAAAAGGATCTTTCTGATACAATTAGTGCACGGAAAAAAGCAAAAAGAACCAAAAAACCTTGCATCAATCAGAAAGAAAAGCCGATGTATCTGCGAAAGAATCAACAGCAAGATTTGTGTAAAACCGCTCAGTGGTATCAATTCGATCGGAATTTAAATCCGGAAAACCGATGGGTAAGATTAGCAGAAATCATCCCATGGGATAGTTTTGAAAAAGAATATGCCAAACAATTTTCTGAGAAATCCCGGCACACAGCGCATCCGGTAAGAATGGGATTGGGGACGTTGATAATCCAGCGAATGATGGATTTGTCAGATCGGAAAACGATAGAAGCAATTGTGGAAAGTCCGTACTTACAATACTTTATCGGGTTGGAAAGGTTTGAATTTGAGCTGCCATTCAGTTACAGTATGTTGAGCAAATGGCGAGACAGGATCGATCTGGGGATGATTATGGGACTGATTGAGGAAATCGGACGTCCCGGAGAAAATTCAAATACGGCTGGAAAAAAGAGCGATGATGAGAGAAAAGGTGACAACAAGGGCGAACTGATAATTGATGCAACTTGCGTACCCTCCGATATACGATATCCGAAAGATACCGATCTATTGAATGAAGGAAGGGAAAAGCAGGAAAAAATCATCGACATCATGTATGCTGGAAGCAGCGAACGGAAAAAGAAACCAAGGACTTATCGAAAAACTGCCCGAAAAAAGTATTTGATGTTTGCAAAGAACCGGAATCCAAGTCAAAGAGCGATCCGAAATGCAATAAAAGCACAAATCGGCTATGTCAGGAGGAATTTCAAAACTATCGATCAGATGCTGGAAAAAGAGCCGGGTTTAATTGAATTATTGAGTGAGAAACAAAAAAGGGAATTGGAGACAACTCGTCTGGTATATCAACAACAGGAGGAAATGTATCGCGCAAAAAAGCATAATGTCGAAAACCGGATTGTCAGCATTTCACAGCCATACATTCGTCCGATTGTCCGGGGAAAAGCAAAAAATAAAACAGAATTCGGAGCAAAGATATCGATCAGCGTAATTGATGGGTATTCATATTTGGATCGCGTCCAATTCGATTCCTACAATGAAAGTGAAGACCTTTGGTCACAGATAGAAGCGTATAAACTTCGCACGGGGCATTATCCGGAAGCTGTTCTGGCAGATCAAATCTATCGAACAAAAGAAAACCGGCGAAAATGTGCTGAATTAGGAATACGACTGAGTGGGCCAAAACTTGGCAGAAAACAGGTCAATCAGGAGAAAGCGGAAAGAAAAATTGCCCAAATGGATTCCAGAAAACGGAATGCTGTTGAAGGCAAATTTGGTGAAGGGAAACGGTTCTATGGAATGGATTGTATCAAAGGAAAGACTGAACATACATGCAAGGTCATGATTGCTCTGTATTTTGTAGTTCTGAACTTAGCTAAAAGGCTAAGAGATTTTTTGTCGCAATTTTTAGATTGGATTTTAATCCTGTGCAAGTTCAATATTTTCATTAATTTTGTAAAAAAAGCGGCTATTCCACAACTTGCATAATATGGAACAACCCCTANNGGGGTTGTTCCTAAAGGAAATATTTGTTAAGGATGGCATAAAACTACGAGTAAAATTGGATAAAAAAGGATCTTTCTGATACAATTAGTGCACGGAAAAAAGCAAAAAGAACCAAAAAACCTTGCATCAATCAGAAAGAAAAGCCGATGTATCTGCGAAAGAATCAACAGCAAGATTTGTGTAAAACCGCTCAGTGGTATCAATTCGATCGGAATTTAAATCCGGAAAACCGATGGGTAAGATTAGCAGAAATCATCCCATGGGATAGTTTTGAAAAAGAATATGCCAAACAATTTTCTGAGAAATCCCGGCACACAGCGCATCCGGTAAGAATGGGATTGGGGACGTTGATAATCCAGCGAATGATGGATTTGTCAGATCGGAAAACGATAGAAGCAATTGTGGAAAGTCCGTACTTACAATACTTTATCGGGTTGGAAAGGTTTGAATTTGAGCTGCCATTCAGTTACAGTATGTTGAGCAAATGGCGAGACAGGATCGATCTGGGGATGATTATGGGACTGATTGAGGAAATCGGACGTCCCGGAGAAAATTCAAATACGGCTGGAAAAAAGAGCGATGATGAGAGAAAAGGTGACAACAAGGGCGAACTGATAATTGATGCAACTTGCGTACCCTCCGATATACGATATCCGAAAGATACCGATCTATTGAATGAAGGAAGGGAAAAGCAGGAAAAAATCATCGACATCATGTATGCTGGAAGCAGCGAACGGAAAAAGAAACCAAGGACTTATCGAAAAACTGCCCGAAAAAAGTATTTGATGTTTGCAAAGAACCGGAATCCAAGTCAAAGAGCGATCCGAAATGCAATAAAAGCACAAATCGGCTATGTCAGGAGGAATTTCAAAACTATCGATCAGATGCTGGAAAAAGAGCCGGGTTTAATTGAATTATTGAGTGAGAAACAAAAAAGGGAATTGGAGACAACTCGTCTGGTATATCAACAACAGGAGGAAATGTATCGCGCAAAAAAGCATAATGTCGAAAACCGGATTGTCAGCATTTCACAGCCATACATTCGTCCGATTGTCCGGGGAAAAGCAAAAAATAAAACAGAATTCGGAGCAAAGATATCGATCAGCGTAATTGATGGGTATTCATATTTGGATCGCGTCCAATTCGATTCCTACAATGAAAGTGAAGACCTTTGGTCACAGATAGAAGCGTATAAACTTCGCACGGGGCATTATCCGGAAGCTGTTCTGGCAGATCAAATCTATCGAACAAAAGAAAACCGGCGAAAATGTGCTGAATTAGGAATACGACTGAGTGGGCCAAAACTTGGCAGAAAACAGGTCAATCAGGAGAAAGCGGAAAGAAAAATTGCCCAAATGGATTCCAGAAAACGGAATGCTGTTGAAGGCAAATTTGGTGAAGGGAAACGGTTCTATGGAATGGATTGTATCAAAGGAAAGACTGAACATACATGCAAGGTCATGATTGCTCTGTATTTTGTAGTTCTGAACTTAGCTAAAAGGCTAAGAGATTTTTTGTCGCAATTTTTAGATTGGATTTTAATCCTGTGCAAGTTCAATATTTTCATTAATTTTGGAAGAAAAAATGGGGCTATTCCACAACTTGCATAATATGGAACAACCCCTATCTAAAGTTCGTGCCCGATTTGCCGAATAGGTGCAAATTAAGTTTCGGGTACAGCAACAAAATTATTAAATAATTAAAAATCATCGGCAGTTATGGAAGTTGAGTATAAAAATCCATAACTGCCTATTTTTCCTCAATTGTTGAATTATTAGCGAAAAGGAAAAAATTATAGCGTTCTGATTTGATTTCTGCCGCTTTCTTTTGCTTTATACAGGAGTCTGTCAGCAACTTCCATCATTTGATCAATTGTTTCACCCTGATACGCAACCAGTCCTCCGCTGATTGTTATCCGGATGCCAGCTTCGAAAACTGAATTCTGGATGGTAGTGCGAATCCTTTCTGCTACTTCTAATCCACCAGTAAGATCACAGTCTGGAAATACTACGATAAATTCCTCGCCTCCGAACCTGCCGAAGAAATCTGTGTTTCGAATTATCTTTTGTATAATTTGTGTCATTTGAATCAGGACTTTATCTCCAGTAAGATGTCCATAGGTGTCATTCACTTTCTTAAAATGGTCCACATCAATCATAAAAAAGCAGAGATTTGTTTCTGTCCGATTAATTCTCCGAATTTCATAATCCAATTTTTCCATTAATGCTTTTCGATTTAGGATTTTTGTCAGATAATCCGTGTTGCTTAATTCTATTAATTGCTGGTTCTGTGTCTCCAATAATTCTTCCATAGCTTTCTGTTCTGAAATATCAAATACAATTCCAGTTAAAAGTATGGGTTTCCCATCTTCATCTCTCCTGGTAATTTTTCCCTTGTCGTAAAACCACTTCCATTGTCCGTCAGTGGTCCTGATCCTGTATGACGTATCATATACAGGTGACTTTCCATATAGATGATTTCTCATGTTATTCATCACACGATCGAAATCATCCGGGTGAATTTTATTGGTAAAAAATTCAAATCCAATTTGTTCTGGAATTTCTTCTTTCTGGAATCCTAAAGCGAATATTTTTTGATCGTTACAAATAACCTGATTGGTTTTTATGTACCAATACCAACTGCCAAGATTTCCTGCCCAAGGAAAATCCAATAACTCTTGACGGTTCTTTTCTTCTTTCATTTCTTCCAACAGTATTTGCAGTGTTTGAATTTTTTCAATCAGTTCTTCTTGAGTCTTTGTAGCATGTGTGTCCATTTTTCTCCTTATCATCCGATGCGATTAAGTCAGTCTCTATAGAACTCTTAAGAACAATTCCAGCCTTTAAGTCATTATTTAGGAAACAGAAAAAATTGATCCAGCAATTCGAAAAAAATAAATTTTTGGTGTGAGGTTTTTATGTTTTGCGCAAAACCATTACAACAATCGATTTCCTTTCTCAGTTCGAAAAGTTTTGTTCATATTTCGAATTACTGTTTACACATGCTAAAACTCTTTTTATTGATTATCGTTAAGCAAAAGATTTAAGCCAGATTAATAATATACCAGAACCTGACTCCGATAGCAATGAACGATCAGTTCTTCGAATTATGAACAGCGATTCTTTTTCATCATATGATTTTGCTTTTTGCACAGTACCATAAGATTAATTTATTTTTCTCTTTTAAAAAAAGTTTTACCATATTTCGAATTACTGATGGACAATTTATTTAAGCAATTTGCAGTATGGATTTATTTCCTAAATGAATCGAGAGGACTAATTGTGTATTCATTAAAGTACGTCGATTCTGACAAGCACAGCTCGTGATATTTATCCTCATATTTCAAACCGCAACAACAACGAATTATCGCCATATTTGAATGCTATGCGAGAAAATGTCGATATCAAAAAAAAGGAATATCCGATAAAATTAATCAAATTTCAATTGGTATACTATTTAATAACGTCATAGAATATAAATTTGATCATGATTGACAAAAACCAACGATTTGAAAATTGGAAAAGAATAAATTGTTATTGTGGCGTTTTTAATCGAAGCGTAATAACGCTACGATAACGTATTTTCTTTCTCTATTCGAAACGAAAGTTCATTTTATGAATCGCTGGATAAAAATCGGTCAAAGATGAAGTCCTCTCTTTATAAATTAATAAAGAATTCTATATTTAAAAGACGTTTACTGTAAATATGGAATTGATGTATTATGTGAACCAGAAGATTACCATCGATAAGGATTTCTCTACTATGCCAAACCAACTCTATCCTGTATTAAATATCATATCTGATTTGGCTTTTGAGTTGTCTGAAAAAGGAATAATTCTGGTATGCTCAGACAAGATACTAAAATTTCTTTTAACGGAAGCTGAAATTCCAATTGGTAAACAAATTTTTGATGTTTTCCCCAAAGAATTTTCCGAACATTGTATTTCATCAGTGCAGATTGCATTGAAACAGAATTTATTCCAATCTTTTGATGATCGATATATACAGAAAGAAAAAAAGATTAGTTTTCATGGTTGGGTGATTCCAAATCGATCAGAATCCAGTGGTATATTCTCCCTTTTTGACTGCACAGCTCAGGTAGAAACAGAAGAAAAATTACAGAAGATTGAAGGAAAAAGCAATAAATTTCAACGAAATTTGGATCAGCGGGCAACTGAACAATTAGATGAATTTATTGAATTCTATGAAAATGCGCCAATAGGATATCAATCGATCGATCCTGATGGATATTTCAGGATGATCAATGAGACTGGTTTGAAATGGATTGGTTACACACGCGATGAAGTCATCGGAAAGATGAAATTCAGTGATTTACTGGATTCCGCTGGTAAAAAAAAGTTTGAATCATTATTTAAAGAATTCAAGGAAACCGGAATAGCACGGAACCATGAATATGAATTGTATCGAAAAGATGGCAGCTCTTTCCCAATTTTGCTTAATAGCAAAGCGATTTATAACAGCCAAGGAGAATATATTCACAGTCGATCTACGATCTACGATAATACTGAAAAAAAAGCGGTAGAAGAAGAACTTCGTAAAATGAATCATTTTTACGAAATTGCTTCTCGATTATCAAAATCAGGATATTGGTACATTCCACTGGATCGGAGCGATACATATTTTGCATCGGATCCAGTAATTGAGATTCTTGGGGAGGAATTTCGGGAGGATCACTGCTATAACCAGGAAAATCAATGGCTGGCGAATGTAAAATTGGGCGATATGAAGATGGGTTTAGAAGCGATGAAAGTTGTCGAGGAAACCATCGCAGGTCTACGAGACAGTTATGATATTGAGTATATTTATAGACGGCCCCTGGATGGGAAGAAAATTTGGATTCACGAAATTGGAAATATTTTATGTGACTCTGATGGAAATCGAATTTTTCTCACAGGAGTTTTACAGGATATTACTCAACAGAAAAAGTTAGAAGAAGAACTCAGCGCAGCCAAAGAGGCTGCTGAAGCTGCAAACAGAGCAAAAAGCATATTTCTGGCAAACATGAGCCATGAGATCCGGACTCCTATGAACGCTATCTTAGGTTTTAGCCAGATTTTGCAGAAAAATCAGCAATTAGATGAAAAAAGTCGCTCATATTTGGAAATTATCAATCGTTCCGGCGAGCATTTGTTATCCCTCATTAATGAGGTGTTGGAAATGTCAAAAATTGAAGCCGGACATTTAGACATACACCCTGTACATTTTAATTTGGTTTCACTCCTTCAGAATATACAAAATATGTTTCAACAGAAGATGGATTCTAAGAACCTGTCTCTTGAGGTGATGATTTACCCTGGAACAGCAGAAATGATCTATTCTGACGAAAAAAAAATTACAGAAATCTTAATCAACCTGTTATCCAATGCGTATAAATTTACATCTCTCGGCGGAGTGATTCTTCGATGTCGAACGGAGAAAAATCAAATTGGAAAGAATTCGCATAGTCTTATACTATATATCGATGTGGAAGATACGGGCATTGGAATACCGCCTGAAGAAATACCTTTATTGTTTAAACCATTTGAACAAACCAGTCAAGGCAAGCTAACTTCAGGCGGGACAGGTCTGGGATTGGCAATCAGTATCAATTACGCAAGAATGATGGGTGGTGATATTACTGTCACCAGTACACAAAATGTGGGGAGTTGTTTTCATGTCAGATTAATCGTTCAGGAAAGTGAAAAGGAAAGGATCAAAAAGCCCAATAATACAACTGATGGAAATCGAATCTTAAAGCTTAAACCGGGAATCCAAACGAATCGAATTCTTATAGTTGACGATAATAAAGAAAATCGTCTTGTCCTAAAGGAGTTTTTAGAATTATCAGGATTTGTGACGAATTGTGCTGAGAACGGGCGAGAAGCAATTCAAGCCGTAAAAAATCAAAGACCGGATTTGATATTTATGGATTTAAAGATGCCTGGTATCGATGGTTTCGAAACGTCCAGACGTATTTTAGCGTTAAAAGAGGGTAAAGGCATCCCAATTATTGCTATGACGGCAACAATCCTCGATTTGGACAGACGTGAAATCAGCGAAGCGGGAATTCTTGATGTTCTTAGTAAACCATTTCAGGAACAAGAATTGTTCTCCATGCTGGAAAAAACCTTGGGGCAAATTTTCTCTGACGAAGAAAATGATCATGAACAGAAAACACAGTACTTATTGGACTATAACAACTTGTCACAAATCGCTTTGGATGTCATTCCGAAAGAATTAATTAACAATCTGATTTCAGCGACATCGAAAGCCCATTTTGACCAGTTAATCGAATACATCGATCAAATCAATTTATATTCGCCGAATGTCAGCCAAATGTTGCGAAATATGGCAAGTGAATATCGATATGAAGACATATTAAGAGTATTTAAAGAGGGTATCACCCATGAAGATTAACGCTTCTCTCGTAAATCATGATTCGAACATTCTAATCGTTGATGATACTGTCGAAAATCTCACGCTTTTGGCAAGGATGCTGAAGGATTGCGGATATATTGCACGACCGGTTCCAAATGGCCGTTTAGCTTTGCAGGCAGCGAGAGGAGAAAAGCCCGATTTGATTTTACTGGATATTACAATGCCTGAAATGGATGGGTTCGAAGTCTGCCGACAAATGAAAAAGGATCCAATTTTAAGAGATATCCCAGTTCTTTTTATCAGTGCGTTGACACAAACGATTGAAAAAGTAAAAGCATTTGAAGCAGGAGGCGTGGACTATATCAGTAAACCGTTTCAATTCGAAGAGGTGAAAGCGCGTGTAGAGACGCATCTGCATTTGCACAAATTGCAGCTCAGTTTAGAAGATCAAGTGGAGCGGCAGGTAAAAGAAATTGTAGAACTGCAAATGGGTATGATTTTTGGCTTGGCAAAATTAGCTGAAGCGCGTGACAGCGACACAGGTCGGCATCTGGAGCGTATACAAATCTTATGCAGAAGATTTTCGGAAGAGCTTAGAAAAAATCCACGATTTGCAGATCAAATTGACGATCAATTCTGCGATATGATTTTTCATGCCAGTCCGTTGCATGATATTGGCAAAGTCGCAATTGAAGATTGCATTTTATTAAAACCCGGGGAACTGACAGCGGAAGAATTCGAAAAAATGAAGCTGCATACAATTATTGGCGCTTCTACATTGGAGGAAGTTCAAAACCGTTTTCCCAATAATGATTTTCTTAACATGGGTATTCAAATTGCACGATGGCATCATGAAAAATGGAATGGTTCGGGATATCCTGACGGATTAATCGGAGAAATGATTCCACTTTGTGCACGGATCATGGCAATTGTAGATGTTTATGACGCTGTTCGTTCAAAACGCGTGTATAAAGACCCAATTCCTCATGAGGAAGCTTGTAAAATCATCCTTCGTGAGCGAGGGACACATTTTGATCCGGCTATTATCGACGTGTTTGTCCAGCTGCAAGACGAGTTGGAACATATTTGGAGAAATTAATAGACCGATGAGGCTTTCAGCGATTCGAAGAATTTGCCGGTTGTGCGTATCAATTTTCTTTCCGATTATTTCTAATGTGGATGAAAAAAAAAAGAGACTGCATCGTAATCGATGCAGTCTCTTTTTTTCATAATTCAATTTCCCATGGGCAATGGATGATTATCCGCCTAATTCCATCTTGGAGAGCAAATCTGTGAAAAACACGGTTTGATCTGCAACGAATTTTGTAAAATCGGCGCTGTTCTTATAACAGACAACCATTCCACGCTGGCTGATGAAATCTTTAAATTCCTGAGAATCTGTTGCTTTTTCAACAGCGGCACTTAACTTTTCCATAACATCCGCAGGAGTTCCTTTCGGTACACCTAATCCACCCCAACCGCCAATGACGACATCGAAACCACTTTCTTTCATGGTGGGGACATCCGGCATATTCGGATCGCGTTCTTCTGTCATGATTGCCAGAATCTTCAGTTTTCCGGCTTCGACACCTGAAAGAACTTCACCGGCATTTACAGTCACGGCATTAATATGTCCACCCATCAGAGCGGTAACAGCCGGCGCAGCGCCATCGAACGGAATGTGGTTAAATTTTGCTCCGGAAACCTGTTCCAGATATGTGGCAGCAATATGCCAGATAGAACCTGCGCCGGAATTACCAATCGTAACTTCACCTGGATGTGCTAATGCGTAATCAACGAATTCTTTGACGGTATTATACGGTGCATCCGCAGCAACGGTTAATGCGGAAGGAACGAGTGTGAGTTGTCCAATATAATCAAAATCGTCGGATTTCAGATCAGAAAGTTTTAATGTTTCATGCATGACAATTTCAACCGGGATATAGCTGATTGTATAGCCATCGGGTTTTGCAGCACGAACCTCTGACATTCCAACACCACCTGAACCACCGGGTTTGTTTACAACAAGGATTGTTTGTCCAAGTGCTTCCTGCATTCCGGTTGCGACAATTCTGGAAGTCATATCGGAAGCCCCTCCTGCGTTGTAGGGGACAACGATCGTTATCTCATGATCCGGGTAATCTGCAGCAAATACACTGCTGAAACCAGAAAGCACAAGCGTACCGAAAACAACAACTAAAAAGAGAACAAATAACTTACTGTTTTTCATAAAATCCTCTCCATAAAAAAGATTTTGCTTAGCAACAGGCTCAGTTGCCTGTAACTTTTAATTTACTCATCATCCGAAGTTAAGAATCTGGACTTCTTATTTGAATATTCTGCAAATAAGCTGACAATCAGGATGATGACGCTGATGATCAGAAGTGTCATACAAATTGGACTGTTATATAAACCTGAAAGTCCCTTATTAATCTTGATTGATTGCAAAATTGACCGTTCCATCATTTCACTTAGTACAAAGACCAGTGCGATAGGAGCCATCGGAATATCCAATTTTTTGAGAAGATAACCGATTACACCACAGACCAGCATAATACCGACTTCGAACATACTGTTGCTAACGGTATAAGCACCAAGAATTGCAACGATCAGAACAACCGGATAGAGCATTTTGTTTGGAATTTGAGCTACTTTTGCCCAAACATTGGCTAATGGGACATTCATAATGAGCAGAATGATATTTCCGACAAACATACTGGCGATTGTGCCCCACACAACAATCGGATTTTCAATAAAAAGGGTTGGTCCAGGTGTGAGTCCATGCAGCATAAAAGCGCCCATCAGTATTGCGATTGTCGGAGAACAAGGAATGCCCAGCGTGAAGAGCGGGATCATCGCGCCGCCGACATAAGAATTATTGGCAGTTTCAGGCCCAGCTACGCCTTCTGGAATGCCAGTACCAAATTTTTCTGGATGCTTTGACAACCTTTTTTCCATTGAATAGGAAATTAATGCCGGTATAGCTGAACTGGTTCCGGGGATTAATCCCATAAAGAATCCCAAAAAACTGCCGCGAATGATGGATCCGACTGTTGGTCCCCATTCCTCTTTTCGTAATTTCGAGGAGGCGACGCTGGATACTTTATTTGTCTGGGAAAGATTTTCCATCCCTACCAGAATCTCTGACAGACCAAACAATCCCATACAGATCGTCACGATGCTTAAACCACCAACTAACTGATTCGATCCCAGGGTAAACCGGACAGCTCCGGATACTGTATCCATCCCCACTAATGCAAGCAATAGTCCGATAAAGATTGAAACCAGCCCGCGGATCATCGATTTTCCCATCAAACCGACAACCATACACATACCGAAGACAAGCAGCGCGAACATTTCGGATGGTCCGAATTTCAGCGCCCAGTCAGCGAGCGGCGGAGCCAGCAGAACCAATCCAAATATTGAAAGGATACCGCCGACAAAAGATCCATAAGCAGCGACTTTCAATGCGACGCCGGCTCTCCCCTGTTTTGCAAGCGGGTAACCGTCCAGGCAGGTGACAACGGAAGCGGCTTCTCCCGGTGTGTTTATTAAGACCGATGTGATCGTTCCACCATACATGCCACCATAATAAATACCGCAAAGCATAATAATGGCTGATACCGGGGACATGCCGTATGTGAGCGGAATCAGTAATGCGGTGGCTTCTGTTGGACCGATTCCAGGAAGGACACCTACGAGCATCCCAACGGCGCAACCAATGAAACAATAGAGAATATTCATCGGCGAAATTGCAACTGCCAAACCTTGCATTAGACTTCCAAGCGATTCAATCATTTTCTGTCTCCTTTAAAATCCCCATGCATTTACTGGCAAAGGAACGGAAAATGCTTTCTTAAAGATAAGAAAACAGATTACGGTTATCAGAATGGCATAAATTATGGATTTGGACAACGTGTATTGTTTGATAAAGATACTAAAAAGCATCAAACTTCCGGCAATAACAAAACCTGTATAAGGAGCAATCACAATAAATAGCACAATCGACGCAACCACGAGGAGTACATTTCCGATTCCCTTAGCTCCGGGGAAGGCGTCTTCAAAGCTGAACTTTTCTCTTGTAACCGATGAAATCAGGTACAGGATACCTGTAATAACAGCTAAGATTGATACCCATCTGGGAAAGAACCCCGGTCCAATTCCAAATTTCGTATGGTATGGGTAGTCAAATGATGTGATCAAAAAATACAGGGAAAACAGAATAAACAGAATACTGAAAAAAAACGCTGCATTTTGCTTTTTTAGCCAGGACGTGAATCTTGTTATTTGTTTTTCCATATGACCATCCTTTCTTTCCTTGATAATTTATTTACATATGGTTCATACGATTTTCGATGATCAAAACACGTTTTCTTCTTTTAGAAATGCTTCAAGCTTGGTTTTTAGAGCAGGTAATTGACTGGACTCAAGATCCAGCAAAGGTTTTCGCATATGACCTCCGCGAATACCGCGCATCGTGAGCAGATTCTTGAAAATCGACATGTCTCCGCCATATTGAAGGAATTCACAATGTTTGGAAGCGATAAATTGCTCTTTTCGCGCTTCATCATATTTTCCTTCCGTAAAGTATCGGTAAACGTTCACAAAAGCTTCCGGCATCGGGCCAGAACATCCTGAAACGGTTCCATCCGCACCCATCATCAAGCAAGGGAAGAATAAATCATCAGCGCCGACAACTACAGAAAAATTACCGTTTCTGACAGTCAGATACTGAATAATTCTACGAACATCCCGATAACTGTACTTCACACCGATTACTTGCGGGCATGCTTCCGCAATTTTATTCATCAAATCCACAGAGACATCATTAGTTGAACATTGTGGGATTACATATACATAGACCGGAAAATCATTTGGAAGAGCTGCACAAATATCCACATAATACTGAAGAATTGCTCGGTCATTTGCTCCAAAATAAGATGGTGTTACAACACCGACGCCATCGGCTCCAATCGAATGCGCATGCTGACAGAGCCGGATTGTATCCGTCAAATTCATTGCACCGCAATGGATAAAGACGGTCACTCTTCCTGCTGCTTTCCTGACAACGGTTTCTGCTGTTTTTTCACGTTCTTCAACTGACATCAAATACATTTCACCGGTGGTTCCGCAGGGATACAGACAATTCACACCTTTTTTTATCAAAAATTCTGTTTGTTGTTCCAGCGCTTCAATGTCAACCTGGTCATTTTCATCAAAAGGAGTGGTCATTGCTGTAATAACACCAAATAATTTTTTCATGCTATCCTCTAAAATTTGTTTTGGATAATAGCGCAACTTGTTCAGTAATACTGAATATAGTTCGTTATTTGTGAATTCGAGTTTTATATTACTGCGAATTAAAAATTCCGTCAATTATTACAATTGACACTGATAAAACATGATATTGATACTATAATGGGAAAAAATAATGTTCAATTATGATTGGTGTCACTTCGATAAATTCTGAATCTTGTTCAACAATGCTGAATATGATAAGATGAAATCCATTGATCGAATAAAAAAAATCCAGAACCTCAAATTTCAAGAATTCATTTATAATGAGGCAAATCTATGAATCAAAAACGTACAGAAAAAAATGAGAATGCAGTTGGATCGGTTCTAAAAGCAATACAAATATTGGATTGTTTTACTCCGGATCATCCCAATCTGAGTCTCTCTCAAATCAGCAAAAATCTGGACATTCCAAAGAGTACCGCATTGAATCTGATTCAAACACTTGAATCGCAAGGTTTTCTGCTACGGATGAAAAGCGGCAATGATTACCAGTTGGGATATAAGAATATGGAGCTTGGGTATCGGGCAACAACCAGTTTGTCCATATTACCATATGCAATTCCAATTATGGAGGAAGTGCAGGAAAAAACTGGTGAGATTATTTATTTGACGACGCATATCAACGGTCGAGTTTTTTATTTACAATGTGCTTATCCGAGCAGGCCGAAGGTTTCATATTCTGTTCGAGGGAAAATGCTGCCAATGCATTGTACAGGCTGTGGAAAAGCCATGCTTACCTATCTTAGTCATGAATTCGTCCAAAATGTAATTGATAAACACGGACTTCGTGCCGTCACTCCCAACACCATTACAGATCCTGACCGACTTTTCGAAGAACTTGAAATCACGCGCCAGCGCGGTTATGCCAGAGATTTTGAAGAAGAGACAATAGGAGTCCGGTGTGTTGGCGTTGCAATTCGAAATACAAAAGGACAGGCAGTTGGAGCACTCAGCCTTTCGGGATCTGTTCTGACAATGACCGATGAAAATGCGGATAAATTTGCAAACCTGTTGTCGAACGCCTGTAATCTTTTATCGCAACAGGCTAACTTATTCCCTGCCAGCCAGATGGATCAAGTTTGAAATTCATTGAATTGTTTTTGTAAGGAATTGATAAATACTTTTCAGGAATCATTTAGAATGATATTGTAAGGCGATTAAAGAACTGTATCAGTAATAAAAATTCAAAAAAGAATGTGCTAAGGGAAAAATGAGCAATTTACGAATCCAAAAAGGATCACTTACTGTTGTTAAGACATTTCGATTTCCAGATCATTTATGCAGCAAATTGGAAAAAATCTCTAAGAAAAATGCAATTTCTATGAATAATTTAGTCGTTCAATGTTTGAATTTTGCTATGGAGAACCTCACATTGGATGAAAACGAAATAGCGAAACCACATTGAGTGGTAGCTTGGGGACAAAGACTTGTAGATTCGGGTTTTCGTGATATTTTTTTGGCAACAAATCCTGCAGGAAGGATTTTCCCCAGAATTACAATAGCGTAAACAAAGATTCAACTCAAAATTGGAACAATCAGATTTTTGTTTCTGATCATTCTAGGAAAAAAACGAAATACAAATCAGCTAACAATTCGAAATATAAATTTATTTTTTGAATAGAGAAAGAAAAATTATTGTTCCTATGATTTTGCATAAAGCCTAAAACCATAGGAACAATAATGATTTTTTTCATATTTCGAATTACTGGTTATTCGTGTATTCGTCTAATGATCTCTTCTGTCATCATCTCAGTGGAGAGTGAACCGCCCATGTCCGCTGTTCGGCAGCCGTCGGCAATTGTCCGGTTTACTGCCTGTTCAATCATTAAAGCTTCTTTTTCCATTTGCAATGAAAATCTTAACATCAAGGCTGCGCTCAGAATCATACCGATCGGATTGGCTATTCCTTTCCCCGCAATATCCGGTGCTGATCCATGAATCGGCTCATAAAGCCCTGGCTTTCCGTTCCCTAAAGAAGCTGATGGGAGCATGCCCATTGATCCGGTCAGCACCGATGCTTCGTCTGTCAAAATATCTCCAAACATATTTTCTGTGACGATTACATCAAAAGAGGATGGCGATGTAACCAATCGCATGGATGCCGTGTCAACCAACATGTGCTCCAGAATAACATCCGGAAAATCACGCGATACTTCCATAGCCACTTTTCGCCACAAACGGGACGATTCAAGAACATTTGCTTTATCAACCGACGTGACTTTTTTCCTGCGATTTCGGGCAAGCTCGAATGACATTTTTACAATCCGGCGAATTTCCTCTTCCGAATAGATCAACGTATCGACAGCGTGTTCCTGACCATTGATGATCGAGCGGCCTTTGGGTTCCCCAAAATAAAGCCCGCCTGTCAATTCACGAACGACCAGCATATCGACACCAGACAATTTTTCTTCTTTCAATGGTGAGGCAGCCATGAGGGCAGGATGAACTTTGACCGGTCTAAGATTCGCATAGACCTTGAGGCCTTTGCGTAAAGCCAGCAGTCCCTGTTCCGGACGGATGTTTGAATCCGGATTGTCCCATTTAGGCCCGCCAACGGCACCCAGTAAAACCGCATCGGATTGCCGACATGCATTCAGCACCTCTTCGGTCAGAGCAGTGCCGTTTGCATCAATCGAACAACCTCCGATCAGTTCTTTTGAAAAATGGAATCTGTTATCAGTAAACTTTTCAATTATTTGAAGAATTTGGACTGCCTTTTCGATGACTTCTGGTCCGATTCCATCCCCGGGAAGTAATGTAATTTGAAAATCCATTCGTAATCCTTTATTTGTTCATCAATGCATAATTTGATAAAGCTTTTTGAGAAAAAAGAGAAAACTTGCTGTCGTGTTGTTCTTGCGCTCCGCGATAAAAACAACACGACAACAAATAAACCTTCTCATTTTTCGAATTGCTGTTATCTGTTTTGAATTATGAAATCACAAAGAAAACCGAAACGAAAAACCGGCATTTTTATGATGATGCGACCAGGCCGAGACCATATTCAATAGCGTCGGCCAGAGCAAGCCAGCTTGCTTCAATGATATTGGCGCTTGCACCCACGGTACTCCAATGGTGTGAACCATTTTGCGTGTCGATTAAAACCCGTGTTACAGCCTGTGTTCCCAAATTTCCATCCAAAATTCGAACTTTATAATCTGTAAGGTGAAATTGGCTGATGATCGGAAAATGTGAAATCAGCGCTTTTCGGAGGGCAATATCTAACGCGTGAACCGGTCCATCCCCTTCTCCTGCTGTGTAAAGCACTTCCTCGTCAATTTTTACTTTTACCATCGCTTCCGCAATGACTCCGCGCAGTTGCCGCCGCTGGACATTGACTGAAAAATCAAGCAATTCAAAAGGCGGTTTGTAATCCTTTTTCTGTCGTTTTACCAATAACAGAGCGGAAGCCTCTGCCGCTTCAAAGGAGAATCCCTGTGATTCCAATTTTTTAATGTGGTTGAGTGCATTGGATACCTCATCACTTTGGCTGATGTCCAATCCATATTCTTCCGCCTTGCTGAGAATATTGCCTTTTCCGGATAATTCTGATAAAACGACGGACATCTGGTTTCCGACTAAAACTGGATCGATGTGTTGGTAGGATTGCGGATTGCGGCGCATTGCAGCGACATGGACACCTCCCTTATGAACAAAAGCAGAATGGCCAACGTAGGGTAGATGTTCATCAGGCGCAAGGTTTGCCAACTCAGAAACGAAGTGAGAAATTTCGGTTAACTCCTTCATTTTTTCCGAATCAAGCACCGAATAACCCATTTTCAGTTGCAAATCAGGGATGACAGAACAAAGGTTGGCGTTACCGCATCGTTCTCCATAACCATTAATCGTTCCTTGTACTTGCGAACATCCGGCATGAACGGCCGCTAATGAATTGGCAACAGCACAATCACTATCGTTATGTGCGTGGATTCCAAGCGGAATTTGAATAACAGCGCTGACTTCTTCGATTATTTTACCGACTTCAAAAGGAAGCAGCCCACCGTTAGTGTCGCATAGCACTACCCGTTCAGCTCCTCCACGGACAGCTGCTTTTAGCGTTTCCAGCGCATACTGCGGATCATCTTTGTATCCGTCAAAAAAGTGTTCTGCATCATAAATAACTCTACGATTTTTTGAGCGCAGACAGGAGACACTTTGTTCAATGATCCGCAGATTCTCCGGAAGTGTTGTTCTGAGAACCTCCAAAACATGCAGTTTCCATGATTTGCCAAAGATAGTGCACACAGGAGTTTCCGAATCAAGCAGTGCTTTAATATTCACATCATCTTCCGGATTTCCGGATGCCCGACAAGTAGAACCGAAAGCAGCAATACTGGCATTTTTCCAGGTGATGTTTTTCGCTTGTCGAAAGAATTCAACATCTTTTGGGTTGGATCCCGGCCACCCGCCTTCAATAAAGGAAACACCCAAATCATCCAATTTCTTTGCAATTGTGATTTTGTCATTGCAGGAGAGCGAGATGTCTTTCCGTTGCGTACCGTCTCGTAATGTTGTATCGTAGATTTGGATCATGTGTAAATCCTTTTTTTTATGAATATAAGTTTCATTTTCTGATGAATCACCGAGTAATTTCTTCTCTGAATTTATTTTTGTTTTTGTGATTCATACTCAATGATTTTGTCTAAAAACGTTAAGAGATAACCAAGTTCATCCACTCCATTAATCAGACAGGATTTTGAAAATGAGTCGACATGGAACTGTATCGATGATTGATCCGGAAAGATCAATACCTGTTTCTCTAAATCGATCGTCCATTCCGCGGATGGGTTTTGATTTAAACAATTTTTTATCCGGTTGTGAACTTCCGGATCGACCTGAACAGGAAGCAAACCGTTTTTAAGAGCATTATTTCGAAAAATGTCGCCAAAAGATTCAGCAATAATGACTTGAAAACCGAAATCGGTTAATGCCCATGGCGCGTGTTCTCGTGACGAACCGCAGCCAAAATTCTGACCTGCAAATAGGATTTTGAGACCGATGATTTCGGGTTTGTTCAGCAAAAAGTCCGATTGCGGATTCCCTGCTTTGTCATAACGCCAATCTGCAAATAAATGATTCCCGAGCCCTTTTTTATCCGTAACTTTCAAAAAGCGAGCTGGAATGATCTGATCTGTATCAATATTATCCAAGGGCAAAGCAGCAATCTTTGAGGTGATTTTTATCAATGGTTCCATCGCAGTGCTCCTTTATGCTTCCATGTACATGCGAACATCAGTAACACAACCGGCAATTGCTGATGCTGCAGCAGTTAATGGGCTGGCTAAAAAGGTTCGTCCGCCTTTGCCCTGTCGACCTTCAAAATTTCGGTTGCTGGTACTGACTGCATATTGACCAGTCTCAATCTGATCACCGTTCATCGCAATACACATACTGCAGCCAGGTTCCCGCCACTCAGCTCCGGCGTTGATAAATACCTGATCAAGACCTTCTGCTTCAGCTTCCCGTTTCACTTGCTGTGAGCCTGGTACGACAAGGACTCGAACACCATCGGCAATTTTTCGATTGCGAAGGATACTTGCTGCTGCTCTTAAATCCGAAATTCTTCCATTGGTACAACTTCCGATAAACACCGCATCGATCGGGTGTCCTGAGATTTTTTCTCCTGCATTCAATCCCATGTATTCCAGCGATTTCTTCAGTGCATTTTTTTGATTGATGTCGACAGAATCATCTGGATCAGGAATTCTTCCGGTAACAGGGATTCCCATTCCAGGGTTCGTTCCAAAAGTAATCATGGGCTCCAAATCCGAAATATCTACTGTGACGGAACGGTCAAAAACAGCTCCATCATCGCTGGAAAGGTTTCTCCAGTTTTGCATAGCTTTTTCCCATTGTTCTCCTTTTGGAGTATATGGCTTGCCGGCAAGATATGAAAATGTGGTCTCGTCAGGAGCAATCATTCCGGCGCGGGCTCCGGCTTCGATCGACATATTGCAGATAGTCATCCGTTCTTCCATAGATAAATCGCGAATGACCGATCCTCGGTATTCAATAACGTAACCGGTTCCACCATTGACTCCGATCCGATTCATTAATGAAAGAATGATATCTTTTGCTGTTACTCCCGGATTTCGTTTCCCTTCAATCCGGACTTCAAAGGTTCGCGGTTTATACTGAAGCAGACACTGAGTTGCCAGGACATGTTCTACTTCGCTTGTGCCAATGCCAAATGCCAAAGCACCGAAAGCACCATGTGTGGATGTATGGCTGTCTCCG
Source organism: Flexilinea flocculi (assembly GCF_001192795.1). Classification (GTDB taxonomy): domain Bacteria; phylum Chloroflexota; class Anaerolineae; order Anaerolineales; family Anaerolineaceae; genus Flexilinea; species Flexilinea flocculi. The sequence goes on from NZ_DF968181.1 coordinate 1,372,887, forward strand.
CAGACGATGGTCATCCCGGGATGTGTGAATCCAAGTTCGGGACCGACCACATGGACAATTCCGTTCTGATGGTCTTCATGCCCAAAAGCTTTAATTCCAAATTGACGCGCATTATCTTCTAATTGGGCAATTTGTTTTCGACACAAGGCATCCGCAAATTCTAATCTGCCATTTTTTGAAGATCTGGTGGGAATGGCGTGATCTACCGTTGCGACTGTCCGATCTGGCCTTCGTACAACCAATCCCCGATCGCGCAAACCGGAGAAAGCCTGTGGTGAAGTGACTTCATGGATCAGATGCAGATCGATATACAAAATATCTGGAACCTGTGATTGATTGCTGCCATCTGATGCGTTGACCAGATGGTCATTCCAAATTTTTTCAAATAGTGTCTGTTTTTTCGAGTCGTTTGTCATTTTTTTATTTCGCTATTCCGGTTAAATCCTTTTGGGATTGGATCGGTTGGGAAAAAACCTGTTCCTGATTTGCAGTTGGAGAGAAGGATGACTCATTTGCTGTCAGCATTTTATTAATGGCAGATAAATACGCTTTCGCACTGGCAACAATAATATCCGTGTCAGCGCCATATCCGCCAAAAGAACGAAGCGGTACAGATTCGGTTTGTGCATTTAATTTGATCGGAAGATCGCTTTTTTCAATTCGTACGCTGACTTCTCCCTGAGCATCAATCCCTTCTGTAATTGCGTGAATGATAAATTCTCTCAGGATACTGTTGGTTTGAATAATACAATCAATTGCCTTGAAAGCGGCATCCACAGGGCCTGTGCCGATGGCTGCTTTGACATATTTCTCCCCATTTGGCCCTATCAGCCGGACTGTAGCAGTAGGCAGCCCCATCGTGCCGCACGCAACCTGGAGCCCATCCAATGTATATACAATGGCCGGCTGGTAGATTTCATCGGAAACAAGCGCTTCCAGGTCGGCATCCGTGACATTTTTTTTCTTATCTGCCAATAGTTTGAATCGCTCAAAGAGCTTATTCATGGCTTCTTCATCCAAGGCATATCCTAACGAAATCATTCGATCTTTGAGCGCATGTCTGCCAGAATGTTTGCCAAGGACAAGACTCGTCTGGGATACGCCGACTGTCTCAGGGCGCATAATTTCATATGTCTGTTCATTTTTCAGCATTCCATCCTGATGAATTCCCGATTCATGGGCAAAGGCATTTGCCCCGACAATTGCTTTGTTTGGCTGAACGGAGATTCCAGTATAGTTGCTGACCAGTTTGCTTGCTCTTGTAATCTGCGTCGTATCAATATGCGTCGATAAGCCTAAGATCTGCCGTCTTGTCTGCAGCGCCATTACTACTTCTTCCAATGCGGTATTACCTGCTCTTTCACCAATACCGTTAATGGTTACTTCAGCCTGTCGTGCACCAGCTCGGATACCGGCAAGTGTATTTGCAGTTGCCAGACCCAGATCGTTATGACAGTGAACCGAGACGATACATCGATCAATACCAGGTGTGTGTTCAATGATCCCTTTGATCAGTGCTCCAAATTCATCAGGCAGCGTATACCCGACTGTATCAGGAATATTCAGCGTTGTTGCACCGGCGCGGATGGCAACATCGAGCACCTGATAAAGAAATTCCGGATCGCTTCGGCCGGCATCTTCCGGACTGAACTCGATATCTGAGCAAAGACTGCGCGCATAGGAAACCATATCAGCCACTCTGCCTAAAACTTCGGAACGTTCCATTTTTAATTTATATTTCATATGAATATCCGAAGTAGCCAGGAAAGTATGAATTCTTGGATGAGCGGCATCCTGAACAGCCTCCCATGCTTTATCAATATCGCGCTGCACGGCTCTTGCCAGCCCGCAGATGATCGGACAATTTTTATCGGCAGAGGATGAGCCGATCTCCTGTGCGATGCGACGGACGGCTTCCAAATCATCCGGAGAAGCAGCTGGAAAACCGGCTTCTAACACGTCGACTCCCATTCTGGCAAGAATTCTTGCTACTTCCAATTTTTCAGGAGTGGTCATGGTTGCGCCGGGCGATTGTTCTCCGTCTCTGAGTGTTGTATCAAATATTCGGACGATGTTATCCATGACCTGATTTTCCCCAATTTTCAGGCCTTAACGAGCGAACCATTGCGCCAGCCTGCCACATTTCAGAATTTCGCATTTCTGTTAATTCTGCATTCAATTTACTTTGATAATCCGGTGCGCTGTTGGCTTCGAGAACGATTCGAGTTTCTTCTCCCGAACTCACGCTGTTATACAGATTTTCGAAAACCGGTTCAACTGCTTTTCTGAATTCGTGTCTCCAATCCAGGGCTCCCCGTTGAGCAGTAGTTGAACAATTTGCGTACATCCAATCCATACCATTTTGACTGACCAGTCGAATCAGGCTTTGGGTTAACTCTTCGACCGTTTCATTAAAAGCTTCGCTTGGTGAATGACCATGTGATCGAAGTGTTTTATATTGTGCTTCCATAACGCCGGCAAGCGCTCCCATTAAAATTCCGCGTTCACCTGTCAGATCGCTGAAAACTTCATTCTTGAAAGTTGTCGGGAAAAGATATCCGGAACCGACTGCAATTCCAAGTGCCAAAGTCCTTTCAACGGCTTTTCCGGTATAGTCCTGATAAACCGCATAGCTGCTGTTAATGCCGCTTCCGTCCAGAAAATTTTTACGAACACTGGTACCTGATCCTTTTGGCGCGACTAGAATCACATCTACAAAATCGGGGGGGACAACTCCGGTTTGATCTGAATAGACTACTGCAAACCCATGAGAAAAATATAATGCTTTCCCAGGTTTCAAGTGTTTTTTGATTTGCGGCCAGGTAATTTTTTGAGCGGCATCAGAAACCAGAAACTGGAGAATCGTTCCTCGTTCCGCGGCTTCTTCAAGGGAAAACAATGTTTCTCCGGGTTTCCATCCATCGCGCAATGCTTTCTCCCAGGATGGAGAGTTTTCCCGTTGTCCGACGATCACGTGGATACCGTTTTCTTTCATGTTAAGTGCCTGAGCTGGTCCTTGAACCCCATATCCAAGCACCGCAACTACTTCATTTTTAAGTACTTCTCTTGCATGATCGAGTGTAAACTCATCTCTGGTAACGACTTCTTCTTCAACTCCGCCAAAATTTATTCTTGCCATAATAATTTCTCCTTGTGTTTTATTTGTCAGTAATTCGAAATATTGACTTGCTATTCGAATCAATCGGGAAAAATTAGTTGTTGGGATGTTTTTGCGCTTTGAGCAAAGCATCATAACAACACAGAATCCTCCTTATATTTCGAATTGCTGTTATTTGTTTTTTTACAACGAAAAAGACGATGGGACGATTCAGATCAAAACATTTTTATTCCGAGTTCGTTCCCAGACGAATTTTTTAAAATACTTTCTACAGGTTGCTTTTTCTGGTGCCAGGCAATGTAAAAAGGACGAATTCGAATTTATGAAGCAAATTTGAATTCAACGGGCATTTGAAAACCTTGGGATTCAAAATAATTATTGAATATCGTTTCTGCTCCCCTTTCCATTGCTACGATGCCGGTTCTGACCATTTCGATAATTCCATAAGGACGCAATACATCAACGAAGCTGTTCACTTTTTCCTCATCACCGGTAATCTCGATAATTAAAGAATTATTTGCCACATCCACAATGTGGGCGCGGAAAACATCTGCCAGTTTCATGATTTCTGATCGATTTTCTGAAGTGGTATTGACCTTGACCATCACTAAATCTCTGGTAACACGAGGTTTGTAAGTGATGTCCTCAACCTGAATGACATTGATCAATTTATACATATACGGAATGATCCGATTGACTTCGGTTTTATCGCTATCGACAACGATTGTGATCCTTGAAATTCCAGGCTGATTGGTCTGACCAACAGCGAGCGATTCAATATTGAACGTTCGTCTGCGAAATACTGAAACAACGCGGTTCAGAACTCCCGGTTTATCTTCTACTAATGCAACGAATGTGTGGCGCATATTTCCTCCTTTTTATATTCTTTATTTAAGATCAGCTTGTGATACTGGACGTCGTATCATCGTATCAATGGCCGCATTGCTCGGAACCATCGGATAGACGCAATCTTCTTTTTCTACACGGAAATCGATGATGACTGTTTCCGGAAGGCTCTGCGCTTTTCGAACTGCAGCTTCGACTTCCTCTCTTTTTGTAACGCGAATACCAGTCAGGCCATGTGCTTCAGCAATCTTGGCAAAATCGGGACTAATAATGGGTGTAGAGGTATAGCGGTTCTCATAGAAAAACTCCTGCCATTGCCGTACCATCCCGAGGTAACCGTTATTAATGATGGCGATGTTGATTTTGATACCTTCCTGGACGATGGTGGAAAGCTCTGATTGTGTCATTTGAAATCCGCCATCTCCTGCTATGATCCAAACTTCTTTTTCCGGTCTGGCGAATTTCGCTCCAATTGCTGCGGGAAGTCCAAATCCCATCGTTCCTAATCCTCCAGAAGTGATTGCTGTGTAGGGTTGATTATGGCGATAATATTGCGCTGTCCACATCTGGTTCTGTCCGACATCTGATACAACCAACGCTTCCCCGTTCGTGCAGCGCCAGATATCATGAATGACATGAGCGGCGTGCAGATGTCCGTTATCCTGCATGTTCTTGATATCACGGATGGCAGCCTCTTGTTTCCAGGATCCAATTTGCGAAAGCCATTCTGGATGTTCGGCAGGTTCAATTTGCGGTAACAGCCTTCCTAAAATTTCTTTTAGATCTCCGACCAATCCAAGATCGACCGTCACATTTTTATTAATTTCTGAAGGGTCAATATCGATATGTATCTTTTTTGCTTTTGGAGCAAATGTACTAATTTTTCCGGTTACACGATCAGAAAATCTCATACCGAATGCCAGCAGCAAATCGGAATTTTGAATAGTCTGGTTAACCCATGCCTCTCCATGCATACCCATCATTCCCAGATACAGTGGATGATCTGCCGGGAAACTTCCCAGTCCCAGGAGTGTACTTGCTACCGGCGACTGTGTTTGCGTTGCAAATTCAAATACTTCAGCCATTGCACCGCTGTTCAGAACACCCTGACCGACCAAAATGACTGGCTGCTTTGCAGCATGAATCATTTGTACTGCATAGGCAAGATCGTTGGAGCTGGGACTCAAATCCGGACGATAACCCGGCAAGTGTACGGTCATCTCTTCATATTCCCATTCAATGATCTCTTGCTGGGCATCTTTTGTAATGTCAATTAAAACCGGACCTGGGCGACCGGAACCGGCGATATAAAAAGCCTCATGGACAACGGAAGGAATTTCATGAACATCAGTGATCAGATAATTGTGTTTTGTGATTGGAAGTGTGATTCCAGTTACGTCAGTTTCCTGAAAGGCATCATAACCGATTAGCGGGCTGGCAACCTGTCCTGTGATACAGACGACCGGTGAAGAATCCATCAATGCTGTGACGATTCCAGTGATCAAATTGGTCGCTCCAGGACCTGAAGTTGCCAACGCAACCCCAACTCTGCCGGAAGCACGTGCATATCCGTCAGCCATGTGAACGGCGCCTTGTTCATGGCGAACGAGTACATGGTGAATGGTGCTTGAATCCAGCGCATCGTAAATCGGAAGCGTAGCTCCGCCGGGATATCCAAAAACTACTTCAACGCCTTCACGTTCCAGACACTCCCATAGGATTTGTGCACCTGAATATTTCATCTTTTCCTCCAAATTTCATTCCCTGTTATTTCGATTGAACTACGATAGCAATACTGCGCCAGAATCAGCGCTGGTGACCATTTTGGAATAACGTCTTAACCAACGGCTTTGAACATTTGATTCGAATTCAGGCAGACTGTCCAACCTATTCTGAATTGTTTCTTTTGATAGCAGAACGTTCAGACTACGATGATCCAGATCGATTTCAATCATGTCACCTGGTTCAAGGGCGGCAATAGGTCCTCGAGCAGCTGCTTCCGGAGAAATATGGCCGATACAAGCGCCACGAGTACCGCCGGAGAATCGTCCATCTGTAATTAATGCGACCTTGTCGCCTAATCCCATCCCCATGATGGCACTTGTCGGGCTCAGCATTTCTTGCATGCCGGGGCCGCCTTTGGGACCTTCGTATCGGATCACAACTACATCTCCACTTTTCACGTCACCACGCATAATTCCTTTTGATGCTTCTTCTTCTGATTCAAAGATTCTGGCAGGACCAATAAACTTCATCATATCCGGACTGACACCGGCAGTCTTGATCACAGCGCCGTCAGGGCATAGATTCCCAAAAAGAATGGCGAGACCACCTTTTTGTGAATAAGCTTGTTCATAGGTATGAATGACTTCTTGATCTCGAATTGAAACGTTTGAAATGGATTCTCTTAAAGTTGTTCCGCTGACAGTCAGACGATCAAGGTGCAACCCACAATGATGTCGATCAATTTCGTTGAGAATTGCAGGGACACCGCCGGCGCGATGGACATCGTCCATATGCCATTTTCCAGAAGGACTGATTTTGCACAAGTGGGGTACTCGGTCGGCGACGTCGTTAATTCGTTGAAGCGGGTAATCAATTTCTGCTTCATTGGCGATTGCCAGCGTATGAAGGACTGTATTTGTCGATCCTCCCATTGCCATATCCAGAGCGAAAGCATCATCCAGCGCATCCTGAGTTACGATTTTTCGCGGTGTGATATCTTTTTCGATCAATTGCAGTATTAAGGACGCTGCACGATCTGCTAATGTATTGCGTTCATCCGAAAGCGCTAAGGCGGTCCCGTTGAAAGGAAGCGCTATGCCTAACACTTCCATCAGACAATTCATCGAGTTTGCTGTAAACATTCCCGAACAGGATCCACAAGAAGGACAGGCATAGTCTTCCAATGTCTTCAAACGGGCAGCATCGATCTTTCCGCTTTGATATGCGCCCAATCCTTCAAAAACCGAAATCAAGTCCAATGCTTCACCCTCTGGAGTTTTACCGGTTTTCATTGGACCACCGGAAACAAAAATGGTCGGAATGTTCAATCGCATCGCAGCCATAATCATCCCCGGTACAATCTTGTCGCAATTTGGGATACATATCATTCCGTCAAATTGATGGGCTTCAATCATGGTTTCAACACAGTCTGCAATTAATTCACGGGATGGAAGAGAGTATTTCATCCCTTTATGCCCCATGGCGATTCCGTCATCAACTCCGATTGTGTTGAACTCAAAGGGAACACCACCTGCTGCTCGAACTGCATTTTTTATTCGGCTGCCAAATTTTTGCAGATGAACATGACCTGGAATGATATCGATATAGGAATTGACGATAGCGATAAACGGTTTTTTCATATCCTCATCGGTTACTCCTGTTGCTTTTAGCAGAGCGCGATGCGGTGCGTGTTCAATACCTTTTTTGATTTTATCTGAGCGCATTAATTCTCCTCCGGTGAGAAAAAAATATAAAAAAAAGACCACCCTTTTTTGATTGGGTGGTCCTGGTTACGTTTGTCAGTCGTCTTTGGTGTATTGTTATTTCACCGTTCCTTTTCCATTCCAATCAAAAGTAGGCTCTCAAGAAGGAGAGCCAAAATAATGATGATAATGGAAAGAGAATAATTAATAAACATTGTTTTTATTTGTTTTCTATGATGAACTTCGTTTTAAATTATCAATTTATGAAAAATTATCAAACATTCGAAAGAATGTGTCATTTATATCATCTCTTGCATTTCTGTCAATGGTTTTAAAGAAAAAAATTGAAAATCATGACAGTCTATCTATGTGACATGAGAAATTTAAAATTGGAATTCGTTCCTGCGATTCTACGTAGTGCACAAGAATATTTTTTTTCAAAAGAGTGCTCCAAAAAATGGATTACTGTCGAATTAGCAGTTCTTCGAAATATCGACTTGTAATGCAAATCAGTCCTCCTGACAATTCGAATTGTTGGCATCTGTTTCACGTTAACAGTTTTTTCGCGTAAAATTAAAGCCTATTTGTATATCAATGATATTTTCCTTATCAACAGAAACAGACAATTTCGTGTTTCATAAACAACAATAATTTCGGAGTAAAAAAATGGCAAGGTTAATTTGTGCAGGTATGGCAGTTGTGGATATTCCGTTAAAACCGGTTGACAGGAGTATTTTTGATGTGGATGGATTTGAATTAGAAAAAACTGTCATGAATTCCGGAGGAGATGCTTTTAACACTGCAATTAATTTGGCAAAACTCGGTATGAATCAGGAAATGAAGTATGTCGGTATGGTTGGAGATGACATTTTCGGCAGCTTTATTCTTAAAGTTGCCCAGGAAAAAGGGCTCAATACATCGGGAATTGGAACGACTCAGAAGGCAAGTACAGCAACAAGCTTTATATTGATTGAAAGTTCGGGTGAACGTCATTTTATTTTCACAAGCGGCGCCAGCAGGGTGATTGATGAGAATTTTGTCATTTCACATTTGGATTCAGATACGGAGTTTTTGCATATTGGAAGCCTGATGACGCATCCGAAGCTTGAATTTGATCATCTTGAGCGGCTGTTCCGCTATGCACGCGATCACAACATCAAGACAAGTTTTGACGTGACACATGACTCAGAAGGGCTATGGTTAAAACGGATAGAAAAAGGATTACCGTATACCGATACATTTTTTGCGAGTTATGAGGAAGCCGTTTCCTTATCCGGCGGTTTGAAAAATCCGGATGAAATGAGCAGATTTTTTCACCAATTTGGAATAAAGAATTTTGTCTTAAAATTGGGTAAGGACGGTTGTTATGCAACCGATTATCATAATGTCTATCAAGTCGAAACGTTTACGGAATGTCCGGTGGTTGATACGACAGGTGCCGGAGATGCGTTTGTTTCAGGATATTTATTTGGGATTTTGAAGGGTTTTTCAATGGAAGAATGTTGTTTACTTGGAAATGGAAATGGTTCATTAAGTGTCGGAGCTATTGGAGCAACGACTTCAACAGGGACTGCCGAGCAATTGAAACAATTCTTTATCGATCATGGCACAAAAAATCTTAAGGATCCGAACTCTTTTTTGAAAAAGTTTTAGCATTACAACAATAAAGAATCTTTCTCATATTTCAAATTGCTGTTTTTAATATATAAAAAAACAGCGCTTTACCCGTTGTTCTACTCTTTCCGCTAAATCATACGAAACCTATAAAAGGACCAACCAAATGACTCAATATTTTTTTCCAAAAGGATTCCGCTGGGGTGCATCTACATCTGCTTATCAAATTGAAGGCGCTTGGAACGAAGATGGGAAAGGAGAATCTATTTGGGATCGTTTCACACATTTGCCTGGAAATATACTGGATGGTTCCAGCGGTGATATCGCTTGTGATCATTACCATCGCTATCAAGATGATATCCATTTGATGAAAGAGCTTCATCTGGATGTCTATAGTTTCACAATCTCCTGGACAAGAATTATTCCGGAAGGTCGCGGCAGGGTTAATCAAAAAGGGCTCGATTTTTATCGGAGATTGACAGATTCCCTGTTGGAAGCTGGAATTACTCCCTTTTCAACGCTTTATCATTGGGATTTGCCGCAAACGCTGCAGGATGAAGGAGGATGGCAGGTCCGGTCAACTGTTGATGCGTTTGTTGAATATGCCGATGTGGTGAGCCGTGCCTTAGCCGATCGTGTGAAACATTGGGCTACACTCAATGAACCGTGGTGCGCCAGTTTTCTCAGTTACGCAATCGGTGAACAGGCACCCGGAATGAGAGATATGAAAGCTGCGGTCAAAGCTTCTCATCATTTACTGCTTGCCCATGGGTTATCCGTTCCGGTTATTCGTAGTAATAGTCCCCAATGCGAAGCCGGCATTATTCTGAATTTCTCACCAAGTGAACCGGCGTCACTAAGTAATGCGGATTATCAGGCGGCAAGAAAGTATGACGGATACTTTAATCGCTGGTTTTTAGATCCTCTTTTTGGAAGGTTGTATCCAGCTGATAAGACTGCAGAATATTCTGAAGCCGGCTATCTTCCTCAAGATTTGATAAAGCCGGGCGATATGGAAAAAATTGCCGCTCCGATCGATTTTTTAGGCGTTAATTACTATAACCGAAGTGTGCATCGTGCTGAGATTCCCGAGGATCAAAATTTGCCGCAGACAAATTTTGTCGCTCCTGAATCTGAATGGACAGATATGGGCTGGGAAGTTTTTCCCCAGGCTTTATATAGGCTCTTATGCAGACTTTACTTTGAGTATCAGATACCGAAACTGTATATCAATGAGAATGGTGCGGCTTATTCCGATTCACCCGATAAGTCCGGATCTGTGAAGGATGTCCGGCGGATTCAATTTCTTCGAGATCATCTGATTCAGGTTCACCGTGCAATTCAGGCTGGTGTTCCCTTGGCGGGGTATCTTACATGGTCTTTCATGGATAATTTTGAATGGGCAAATGGTTATACCAAACGATTTGGATTAGTTTGGGTAGATTATGAAACACAAAAAAGAATTTTCAAGGATAGCGCATTTTGGTATCGAAAAGTGATATTGGATAATGGTTTTACAACGGATTAGGATTCGATACCATTTTCCTCTGCATCAGTAAAGATTCGATTGTTGGCGTGAATATTGTTAATAATCAATCATTAAGGCGCTAAAAGCTCGTTATAGAAACTGGTTTTGTTATCGTGAAAAAATCGCATTGCAAAGTCAATTGTATGCGGATATGATGCAAGCTTGTATTGAATCCGGTGTCTGTATCGCTTTTTTAACCTGGGGTGTGAGCGATTCAATGAGTTGGATTTCTGCCAAGATCAGGAATAACGTATATGATATTCCTATTAAAGATGCTGCGCCTTTGTTATTTGACGCAGCCTATCAGCCGAAGCCGGCTTATTTTTCTGTCCAGAAAGTTTTGCTCAATGCGCTCAATTCGATGGAGGAAAAAAAGTAGCGATTATTTCCAATCAATCCAGATTGGTTCAGTATTGGATGGAATCAAATCATAAGCTTGCTCCATTGGAATATCCTTAATTTTGCATAGAATCAACGCAATAGCCAGACCGTGTGAAATGATCAGAACAGCGCCATCCGGATATTTCGATGCAATTTCTTCAATAGCTGTAATCACACGTGTACTGACTTCTGAAAGGGTTTCACCGCCGGGAGGACGGACATTATGCGGATTCGTCTCCCTTTGCTGCCAAATTTCGTTGTATTTTAATTTAATATCATCCAGATGCTGCCCTTCCCATACGCCTTGATTAATTTCACGTAAACGGGAATCCAACTGGACAGGAATCTGAAAATAATCGGATATAATACTGGCGGTTTCAGATGCCCGTAATAAATCGCTGCTAAAAATGGCGTCAATCTGGCGGTTCTGTAATTGTGGAATCAGCGATTTCGCTTGTATCTTTCCGGTTCCATTCAATGGAATATCACTCTGTCCGGTATAACGTCCCTGAACGTTCCAATTAGTCTGTCCATGACGTATCAGGCATAAATGGGTCATTTTTTCAACTTCTCGTAATATTCTTTAATCGTTATCATAGGAGGCCGTTCCAATTCCGCTATTTCAACAACGTCAAGGAAGTTACCATCTTTACTCGAATGAATCAGCTTCATCGTTTTATTAACATCTTCAATGATGGATCGTTCATACCGTGGTTCGAGTTTTTTCAATACCGCTTGAATGATAGCAAACGACATTTTACTCAATGCTTCCAATTCTTGATTATGATGAACGCGTTCCAGCAGATTCACTTGTGCAATCGCGTTTAACCCTCTTTGTTCGAAAACGTCGATTAATAAACCGATCTCGACACCATATCCGGAAAAGAATACCGATTTTTCCAAAGTCTCTCGGCGTCCGGCGTATTCACCGGACAAAGGTTGGATAATTCCTGAAAGTTCCGGGTAAAACAGGTTAATTAATGGTCTGGCAGTCAGTTCCGTTACCCTGCCGCCTCCCTCTGTTTGCAATCTCCTTCCAACTTTTAACGGGCGACGATAAAAACCTTTAACAAATTGGACATGTTCATTTAAAAGGAGCGGCCCTATAATTCCGTATACAAAGCGCGGATGTATATTCACAATATCCGTGTCAATCCATGCAATTATGTCCCCTTTTGTTACGAACAGGCTTTTCCAAAGAGCATCTCCCTTGCCAATTCTTGCACCCTGTTCAGGTAAAATTTCCTGATGAATATATACAGGAACTCCCAGCGATTCTGCTATCTGGCGGGTGTTATCTGTCGAATTCGAATCGATCAATACGATTTCATCCAACAATGGCAAATCATTCATTAATGTTTTTTTAATGGTGGAAATGACTTTCCCTACCGTTTCCTCCTCATTTAATGCTGGAAGCGCCAAACTGATCGTGGTTCCGCTTTTTTCTTTAAGATCCATCAATTGACGAAAATCCTCGAATTCATCTGCGTGATAGGTATTTTCTGCAAACCACTTATCAACCAAAATCGAAATAGCTTTTGATCCGGAACTTTCGTCCATATTTGATTCCGCAGTCGTTTTTTTGGTTTTCACGATCATAATGGTGGCTTTTGATTCATGCAGCAATTTTTCTGCAACTGGTCCAATTTTTGATCCTGTCATGCTGGTATTTGCAGTTACGCCTAAAACAACAAAATTGTACTTATTCGATTCTTCTAAAAGGGTCTGGACATAATCCGGTGTCACGATGGAGCGGAAATTAACTTCTGGCAGTTGTTGAAGGATGTGTTTATACCCTTTAAATGGGGCTTCATTTTCCCTGCTTGCATCTTTTTCGGAAAAAGACAAATGGACAACGTCTAATTGAGCCGGTTTCAAATATAGACCAACTCTCAATGAAAGTTCCGCATGCGGACCGCCACGAACTGGAATAAGCATGCGATCAAATTCGATTTTTTCAGATCCGCGAATTAGGGCGACGTCGCATATAGAATTTGAGATCAGTTCAGAAGCTGAAATGTTGCAGGCAATATGGTTGTCATTGATTTCTGTCAAAAACAAGTCCGGTTTTTCTGCAAGGATGACTTTTTGGAGGTCAATCCAGGGAGTATCTGAAACAATTACATTTGATTTATAGCGGATTGCCGGCCCTTCGCTGATTGCCAACAAACGTTTGCGTAATTCTCTGGCAGTCAATGCTCCTGCGCTGATTGATTCACCTTCTGATATTGCAACAACGCCGACAAGAATCACTTCTTCAGCAATCTCTTTTGCGATAGTAAGCGACGCATTGCCTGTCGTACCGGTACAGATGGGTACCAGTACAGATTTTATTTTTGGCAGAGTTTTTTTCATAACACAACTTTCTTTAGCAGAGGTTCCATAATTTTTTGGTAGATTGAATCCCAGGTGTAGATTCTTTTTACTCTTCGTGACCAGCGCAATGTTGCTTCTTGATTTAATCGCTGATCAATGAGAGCTGCAATGGCGGATGGTTCATCGTGAACGTTGAAATAAGTGACATCCTCTTTGCCTAATTCCCGAAGAACAGGAATATCAGAACAAAAGACAGGTAGAGAACTGAACGCAGCCTCAATTAATGGAATTCCGAACCCTTCTTCAAAACTCGGAAACAGGAGTAAATCAGAAAGACGATAAAAATCAGTTATTACAGAGTCAGGAATGTAGGAGTTTGTGATTTCCGCAAGAAAATGAACAATCCCTTGTAAATGTAAATCATTACGCAGCGTCAATAATTTCTGCTTATATGTTGCATTTTGAGGGTTGTGAGGTCCTTCCGGACCGGTTATGACAAGCATCGTTTTCGAATATATTTTTTGAAGTTCTGAGATAATATAAAGCGCTTGTTCGATATTTTTTCTGGGAGTTAATCGGGCAGGCAAAAGGACTAACGGATCTGCTTCGTATAATTTCAGTTCTTCGATTAATTGTTTTGTCTGTTTTTCAATTTTTAGAAATGATTCCATATTCACGCCGTTAGGAACGACATAAATTTGTTCAACTGGGATCTTCAGCAACTGACTTAACTCATTTCGTCTGGTTTCAGAAACCACGACATGAGACGCCCACGACCATTGATCACGCAGCAAATCCCAGGGATACCCTTCATGCAGATCATTGTGGCTGCGGGATGCAGACCAGGATAAATCATGGTGCCAAAGGATTAAATGAGGAAATCCTGGTGTCTGATTCATATCGTAGAGTGCAGCCGTCAAGGGAAGATTCTTGTTTAATGTAGCTATGTTATGAGCAATAATAATATCGAAGTTCTTAAAACAGATAGCAAGCTGCTTTTTTAACCAATCTCTTTGTTTGTCAAAATCTGCGGTGTATAAACCCTGGTCAAGCTGTTTCTTGATTTCCATGACCTCAGAATTTCGTGAGTCGAGCTGTGGGATTATCCTGACAGCAATATTCGGATGAAATGGTTTCCCACGTCCGGCAAAAATGGTCACTTGATGGCCGGCATTTGTCATAAGAAGTGCATGTTGAGCCATGACGCTTTCCACACCACCAATTATGGGAGGCGACGAATAATGAATCAGCGCGATTCTCATAATCTTTCTCCATAACAACCGCTCAATAACAGCCTTAATCGATTTTCAAGCATAGTAAAGGAGTAATAGCGTTGTGCAAGCTGATAATTGAATTCTGATCGTTGTTGAGCCTCTTCCGGATGAAGCAACTGCTTTCGAACTTGATCAAGTGTCTCTTCACTGATAAAACCATCAAATTCTATAACCTGAAAACCTTTTGGTTTGATATCCGTTTCATATATTGAATAATTGTTAACAACTAACGGGCGTTTATAGTATATTGCTTCCAGAAAGGCATTGCCAAAACCTTCAATTGCTGAAGGATAGGTCACCAGATCTGCGAATGGGTAGATATCTTCCAAGGTATAAATCTTTCTGCCATCAGTTGTAAATCCTCGCTGATTACTGATGATGTCCGAGACAAAATTGACTGTGACTCCCAATAAAGAGGCAAATTCATGAATTCGTTTTTCATAAGCCGTTCCTTCATCACCCGCTGCATGCGAAATTACCAACTCTGCCGGCAGGTTCAGACGGCGTGTCAATTCAATTGCATGTTCAATTCCTTTACGTTGAATGATTCTGGTCGGCTGAAGAATCAAAAACTGACCGGGACCAAGTCCTAAATCTGAGCGAACAGATTTCGTATAATCATCCTGCGGGAGCGGCGGCTTATCAAAATCCATTACATTTGGAATCACCATCGATGAAACACCAACTTTCGATGCTAACTGTCGAGCCTGAATGGTATTGAGGACAACATGTTGAATGGACGGCAGATCAGGAGGAAATGCGGTTGAAAGGTAATCTTGAACAGAATTATTGATGAATCGCTGCCTTTCCCAATAGAAATCATGATGATGAGCAATGACAGGAAAACCCGTTTCGGCAATAAATTCGGTGATTGCCAATCCAAGCGGAATATTGACAGGAATTGTGATGGCATTCTCTATGATTAATACTTCTAAATGGAATTTAAATGCAAATTGATAAAGATGTTCTTTGAAATAATTTTTTAGATCTTGGATTTTTTTTGAAGTCTTGGAAGATCGGATATATATTGAAAAATAATCTTGATACAACGTTTCAAATTCCGGATGTAACTTTCTGGATTGGTGCAGTTTTCCCCATTCTCCATTGAAAACTGTCTGCGTAATGGCATCAATTTCAGGATGCCGATAAAATGCTTCCGGAACAATATAACTTTGATCCTGCGGGCGATCACATTCTCCGCAAAAATAGAAACATTGATATCCCATACGTTGCAATACGGAAGCCCATTTCGCAGTTTCCAGGGAAACTCCGTCGTTCCCCGCAAATCGGGTAGATATGAAACCAATCAATCGTGAGTGTGTCAGTTTAATTCTCCTTTTTAACGAGCTATCTCATTTCCCTAATATTCATTAAATAATTAATATAATCCATGGAATCGCTGCAGAAAAATTAAAGGGGAGAAGACTCTATTGATAATACAGTACAATAAAATTTATGGATATTAATATTTATACCATATTATTAACACGGTTATATGGTGATGTCATTGCAAAAGAAGCCATTATCCGTCTGATTGATATTATTGAAAGGCATCAAAATAAAATTGCTGATCGTCTTTTTTCGTTTGATTTATCGAGGGACGTCTGTAATCCTGTGCTTTTGATAACCTATCCGGATCAAGTTCAGACTTTCAATCAGCCGCACTTAAAGACGTTGAGCGCTTTTTGCAAGAAGCACTTTCAGAACATCGTCAGCGGGATCCACATATTGCCTTTTTTCCTGTGGTCTTCAGATGATGGATTTTCAGTTATGAATTATCGAAAAGTGGATCCATCCTATGGCAACTGGGACGATATTGAGGCAATCGGAACGTCATTTGATCTGATGATCGATAGCGTATTGAACCATGCGTCTGCACAGGGGGACTGGTTTCAGGCTTTTATTCAGAATGAAGTACCCTATAACAATTATTTTGTGACGATCGAGGGGAATCCCGATCTTTCAAAAGTAGTTCGCCCAAGGACTTCTCCTTTGCTGACTACAGTTCAAACCCGATCCGGATTAAAAAAGGTCTGGACAACTTTTGGATCAGATCAGGTGGATTTGGATTATAAAAATCCAGAAGTATTGCTTGAAATGATCGATATAATCCTTCTTTATATCAGTCATGGCGCTCGATATCTACGTTTAGATGCGATTGCTTATTTATGGAAAGAAATCGGTACATCCTGTATTCATTTACCGCAGACACATACCGTCGTCCAACTATTGCGTTCTATTTTGAATGATGTCGCACCGGAAGTTAAAATCATCACAGAAACCAACGTGCCGCATCATGAGAACATTTCTTATTTTGGAAACGGAACGAATGAAGCCCATCTGGTCTACAATTTTGCATTACCTCCATTCGTTTTGCACACATTATTGACTGGTGATGCGACTGCGCTTTCTGAATGGGCTGCCAACCTTGAATTACCATCACGGGAAACCACTTTTTTTAATTTTCTTGCTTCTCATGATGGAATCGGATTGAATCCGGTTCGAGGGATTCTGAGCGCTAAGGAAATTGATCAACTGGTGAAACGAATTTTAGACCACGGCGGTTTAATTTCTTATAAAACAATGGCAGATGGTACTCAAAGCCCATATGAAATGAATATCAGTTATTTTGACGCAGTTTCAAATCCTAACACGGATGAGCCGTTATCATTAAAAGTAGATCGGTTTATGGCTGCTTATTCGATTGCGCTTTCATTAAAGGGAATCCCCGGTATCTATTTTCACAGTATTGTCGGTTCCCGAAGCTGGCTCGCAGGTCCGCAAAAGACCGGACAGAATCGATCGATAAACCGCCAAAAATTTGATCGCGATGCTTTATCATCAGCATTATCCAATCCGGATACGCTTCAGGCGCAGGTGTACCGTCGATTTCAGCGATTGCTTTCTCAATATCGAAACGCTCCCGCATTCCATCCATATGGAAATCAAAAGATAATTCAGGCTGGAAAAGAAATTTTTTGTGTGCTGAGAAGTTCATGCAATGGAAAAGATTCAATCCTCTGTCTGCAAAATGTGACAAGTGCATGTCAAAGCTATCAAAATATTCTTTTACAGCCTTATCAAACTGTTTGGATCGATCATCCGGATCCTTCGATATTGATTTGATAAACCACAACAAAAATACTCCCTTTCATAATTTGAATCACTGGAGATGCCATGGATACAAGTAGAATTCTTGGATATTAATAATGATTGGGATAATTTTCTTTTTATTGCAGCGAATCGTCAGAAGAACAACCGCAGGATTGGCGAATAATCAGTTCTGAGGGGATGATGGAGTGATTCACGTTCATATTCGGATTTTGTTTCATCATAAAGAGCAAGTCAATCGCTGTCTGAGCAATTTTGATTAAAGGCTGCCTGATTGTAGTAATTTTTACCGGAGTGACTTCCATCCAGTCAACCGTATCGTAACCGATGATCGCAATTTCTTCCGGGATTTTGTAATGGTAATGCATAGCCGCTTTATACACTCCCAGTGTGATGGATTGACTGATGCAGAAAATTGCGTCAATTTTTTGTTTCTCGATCAATTGATGGGCGATTTCAAAGGCATCTGTTCCCATATAATCGGTTTCTTTGACTAATTCCGGATAATAGAGATTGTTTTCTTTTAATGCATCTTCGTATCCACGGATGCGGTCGATTGTGTTCGATCCATATTTGGGCAATGCGATCAAAGCGATCCGTTTTCTGCCATGATCAATCAGATGGTTTACGGCTCCTTTGCTGATCTCATAATTATTGGTTGTGACACTTGCGATTTCCAATGGCGTCGGAAGCGTTCTTTCGATGCATACGATAGGAATGTCCGTTTCTTTTTTTACGAAATACAGATGGTCATAGTTTTTTGATAGAACAGGACAAATGATCAGACCATCCACTCGTTTTGAAATCAGGTTATTTACCGCATTGATTTCGATTTGGTCATTTTCTTCCGTGGAGATTATTAACGTATCCATATGCTGTTCCGAGGCTGCCTTTTGGACAGTTCGGACCATTGCGGGTGTGACCGGGCTGGTAATATTCGTCAGAATCAGACCGATGGTATTTGTTGCATTACTTTTTAGGCTGCGGGCAATAAAATTTGGAGCGTAATTCAATTGCGCAATGGCATTCAATACTTTTTCTCGGAGTTCTGGTGCCACATATTTATCTTTATTATTCATCACAACCGATACTGTGGAAACAGAAACGCCAGCCAGTTTGGCAACATCGACTATCGTAGAATTTCGACTTGTACCCATAGTGATTTCCTTTAATGGCTCTGCTTTCCCAGCAATTCGAAATATGGATTGATTTTTCGAATCAATCAAGAAAATTTGTTGTTCTTATGGTTTTTGTTCAAAGATAAAAACCATAAGAACAACAAAGAATACTTTTCATATTTCGAATTACTGCTGCTTTCCACTTTCGTTTCAGATTGCTACCGAACAGGTTTTTATGCCATGTTTCTTGCTGAAAGATCCATAAGGTTCGAATAAAATATATCATTGTTAGTGAATGGTATTATATCTTGCAAAAAGATTTGTTTACCATGTCAATTATCATGAAAAATCTGACTGCATAGATATGAAAAACCATCATTATCAAGTTAAAATCTTTTTGTCCAAAAATTGATTCCAATTCTTTTCCGATTTCGATTTTCCCCCCTTAAGAAAAATTGATTTGCTATGGTTGAATGGAACAATTTTCAACGGGAAAATTGTTTGATGATCCAGGGAAAACTTATTTAGCAGGTTTCAACTCTGTCATGATTTTTGTATGACAATTATCACATTGACCTTTTTTCGAATCTAAAATACTATTAATTTTATTCAGCGAAACGTTTTTCTATTCAATTATATCAGAATTGGATTTTTCAAGGATTAAAAATGAAATATTCAAAATTTGCAGATGATGATTTTAAAGTATCAAAAATTTGTCTCGGAACAATGAATTTTGCGGATCGATGCGACTATAAAACTTCTGAGGAGATTGTCCGACTTGCCTGGGAACTCGGGATAAATTTTATCGATACAGCCGCGATGTATTCCAATGGAGAAGCTGAGCGGTATCTGGGAAAAGCAATGAAGGCGCTTCCACGTGAAAAGATTTTTTTGGTAACCAAAGTCGTAAAAGGAATTGATCGAGATAGTATTCTTTCCGGAATTGATGAGAGCCTGGAAAGACTTCAGACGGATTACGTGGATTTGTACTTGATTCATTGGCCAGTGGCGGGTATGGATCTTGTTGAGATGATGGAAAGTCTGAATCAAGTTGTTCATAGCGGAAAAGCGCGAAATATCGGTGTGTGCAATTTTCCGGCGTATTTACTGGCAGCCGGCAACCGAATTGCTCAGGAAAGAGGATTGAAGAAACTGAATTGCAACCAGGTAGCATATAACTTAATTGAACGGGGAGTTGAGGTTGAAATTCTGCCACAGGCTATTTTGGAAAAAATTGCAATTATGGCTTATCGACCGCTTGCAATCGGACTATTGACCGGTAAATTTTCACAGGGGATGAAAATGGATCCGGCGACTCGCGGTGCCACGGATGCTCGTGTCATCACCTGGCTTTCTGATTATGGAAAAAGTGTCGATCGATTTGTCCATTTTGCTGAGAAGAAAGGTGTCAAACCGGCGCAATTGGCTGCCGCATGGGTATGTCATTCCCCTGCAATTACAGCTCCGATTATTGGCGTCAGCTCGACAAGGCAGTTGTTATCATCGGTAGAAGCGATCAATGTCGAATTATCCGATGAAGACTACAATTCCGTAACAGAAATATTTCCAACAGAGGTTTGGGAAGAAAGTTTGCAGTTATTCCCAGGTCTGAAATTTAATTTTCCAAGACTGCGAAGAAATCTTTTTTTGCATAAAGCTTAATATTTATCGGCGGATTCCAGGGAATACCACAGATGGAGAAAATTCGGACAGCAATCATTGGATGCGGAAAAGTAGGCGCAACCCATGCGCTCGCATATTCAACTTTAGAAAATTCTCAATTTTCAGCGGT
The DNA here is from genome assembly GCF_001192795.1 of Flexilinea flocculi. Taxonomy (GTDB): domain Bacteria; phylum Chloroflexota; class Anaerolineae; order Anaerolineales; family Anaerolineaceae; genus Flexilinea; species Flexilinea flocculi. The sequence continues at coordinate 1,393,413 of NZ_DF968181.1, forward strand.
CTGCGGATCCAAGCTTGAGAAAACGATCGCGTTCAGCAAGGCATATGGTGTACCGGCTTATACCGATATCGGAAAAATGATTGCCGAAAACGATATTCAGGCAGTATCTATCTGCGCTCCCCATCCATTGCATGCGGAACTTGTCCGCCAGGCAGCGAGCGCCGGGGCACACGTTTTATGTGAAAAACCTCTTGCTGTCACTCTACAAGATTGCGATTTGGCAATTCATGCCTGCGAAAAAGCAGGTGTAAAACTGAGCGTAATCAGTCAGCGCAGATATTATCCGGCTGTCGTTCGAATGGCAGATGCGGTTCATTCCGGAAAAGTTGGCAGACCGATCATCGGTACAATGACCGTATTAGGATGGCGAAGTCCGGAATATTATTTGTTGGATCCATGGCGTGGAAAATGGAAAACGGAAGGCGGCGGTGTTATGGTAAATCAGACTGTTCATCAGCTTGATTTGCTGCAATGGATGATGGGTCCGATCGCTGAAGTGTTTGGTTATTGGGATAATTTCAATCATCCTTCTGTCGAAATTGAGGATACTGCAGCCGCAGTAATTCGTTTTCGAAATGGCGCAATTGGTCAATTTCTTGTGTCCAATTCTCAGAAACCTGGATTCTATGGAAAAATCCATGTGCATGGTGAAAGCGGCGCATCCGTTGGTGTTCAAGTAGATGGCGGGACTCCCTATATCTCTGGAGTATCTTCAGCGGTCGATCCGTCTTTTAATGATATTTGGACAATTCCCGGTGAGGAAGCGAATTTGGAAATTTGGCAGAAACAAGATCGGGAGATGGCCAAAACCATCGATCCGATGAATTACTATCATCAACTGCAAATAAAGGATTTTCTGGATTCGATCCTTCAGGATACTGAACCGCCGATTAACGGGTATGAAGGCAGGAAAACAGTCGAATTGTTTACCGCTGTTTATCGATCGCAAAGGGATGGAAAGCCGGTCAGCTTTCCGCTTCCTATCGAAGAAGATGAATCTTTTGACGGCAGATATTCCTATTTGCCATATTCAAAACGAAAATAGCGTAACGATCCGTTTTCTATATATCAATAAGCATGTTTGTAATTCGAATTGCTGGATCAAGACAGCAATTCGAATAAATACTCGACAATTTTACTGAGAAAAAAACTTATTGATTTTGTTGTTTTTGTAAACGAAACACGAAAACAACAAATATTTTCGATTGGTTCGAAAGATTGATTAATATATTGAAATGATGCTATAAATTATGAATTGTTGATTATCAATAGTTATAAATTCTTGAGAGAATCGATTAATTGATTATATTTATTCCCGTTTTGCACAAATAAAATTGATCGATAATCTCTCCTGTATTTTAAATTACTGATCATCAATTGATTTATTTCTTCTGAGCGCTATAATGATTCTAAATTCATGTTGGTATTTAATGAATCCATGCAAATCCTTGATGAACCAGGGGGAATAATTGAAAATTCCGTTGATTTTCTTTCTGATGATTGCCGGATATCTGCTCGGATCGATTCCTGCCGCTTACGTTGTCGGAAGAATTGTTAAGAAAATCGATCTACGGCAATACGGCAGTGGTACTGTCAGCAGCTCCATGGTATGGGAACATGTCGGGCATTGGGCAGTAATTCCAGTTGCGTTATTTGATGTTTTTAAAGCGTCAGTTCCGGTTTGGTTGGCAATCCATTTTAATCTCGGGGAAATTGTTGCGCTGATGATTGGTATTTGTGTCGTTGCTGGACATAATTGGCCGATTTTCTTGAAATTTCAGGGTGGAAGAGGATTGAGCCCGATGATCGGAATACTGCTGGTCCTTTTTCCACCTGGAGTAGTATGGCTATTATGTTTTTTGCTTCTTGGAAGACTATATGAACCACCGATTATGGCATTGCTTGGATTAATTACTTTGCCAATTTTGGTAATCCTGATGAAAGGATCAAAAGTAATCTATTTTGCGGCAGGATTATTTTTGCTGATTACATTAATGAAGCGATTGGAAGCAAATCAACGTGCTCTCCCATCAACAATAAAACAAAAATGGAGTGTGCTGCTGTTGCGATTATTATATGACCGGGATATTAAAGATCATCAGGCATGGATTCACAGGAAACCTGAAAATCAAGCGAACTCAGCTTCTTCAAATCCAGGTGATTCATGAGATCAGGCATTTCATTGAAGTTTTTCTGAATCTTTTCTTTCAAGTATGCGAGCAGTCTTTAAAGAAGAACATACGAATGTGACAAAAAACGTAATCGATAACAATATAATTAATATGTCAAAAAAAGTAATCGATCTGTAAAACGGAAGCGCCACATTAATCTGAAAAGTTCCGAAAATATAGATTAATATACATATCATAATTCCAAAAACGCGAACTTCAGTGGGACCTATTTTGCCGTAAGAGATCTTAAACACACCTTCAATGTATGTAATCAGGTAAGTATAAATTGACATTAATAAATAGCCGATGACTCCAAGAAGCGCGATTTCCAGGGATACATAGGGTGATAAACCCAGTCCTGTATATATTAAAAAGATACTGATCGAATCGATGATATGATCGATGAAAAAGCCATAATTCGGCCTTTCGATCTTCCGATATCTGGCAAGCGTTCCATCCAGACTGTCCCCAAACCAGTTGATAATGAATCCTGCACACGCCAACCAGGCATAGGCAGGGTGAAATGTTGTTAATCCGAAACCGGCAAAGACACATAGCGATCCCAGAAATCCAATGGTTGTGAGATGGTCAGAGTTAATCCAGTAAGGCATGTGTTTTGCAAACCATTGCAATGCTGGTCGTTCGAATGGCCCTAAAATCGTTTCATTGATACGAACTTGTTGTTTATTTCCCATATTCTCTGTTTGTTTTAACCTCAGAAAAATTGTTTTTTGCTTATGAGAAAAGTAAAAAATTTCGATTATCAATATATCTATTCTCAAATTATAACATTCGAAAACGTTCATTTTCAGTAATCAACAATTCCTCTTAAAAATCGAATCGCTGCTCAGGAATCAGTCAGCAATTCGAAAAGCTTGGTTATATTATGAATCATTAAGTAAACAGAAAAGCTGAATATTTATAATTATTCAATTTGAAAGTAATGATATTCATAAATATATAGAATAATAAACAACACTGATGATTGTCACTATATTTCAGAAAAAACTCATAACACATAACTGAATCATTTGTTAAATAGAGACAAAGATGGTATGATTGTGCTGACTAGGGATAAATCAATTATTTTTTTATTCAACGCGCATATTTTCTTCCTTAACATCATTGTTTTTAAGGAGAATATTTGGCGTATCCCGGAATCTTTTTTTAAGAATCATGTTATCGGATAACGTGATTTATTTTTATCAGCAGTACTAATCGTATTAGGAGGTCTGCAAATGAATGTACTTTTTATTTTATTAGCAATGGCGGTACTTCTTTACATTGCTTATCGTACGTATGGTAGCTTCTTATCCAATAAAGTCTTCAAGCTCGATGACAAGAATGTGACCCCTGCTGTAGAATTTGAAGATGGATTGGATTATGAACCTACCGATGCAAGTTTATTATTAGGCCAGCAATTTTCAGCAATTGCAGCAGCCGGTCCTGTAACTGGTCCTATCATTGCGGGTATTGCATTTGGTTGGGTTCCTGCATTGCTCTGGATCCTTTTTGGTTCCATATTTATTGGTGGTGTTCATGACATGGGCGCCTTGGTTGCATCGATCCGCAACAAAGGCAAATCTATTACAGAAACCGTCAGAACCCACATCGGAAAAAGTGCTTGGATTTTATTTAATCTGTTCATTTTCATTGCATTAGTACTGATCATCGTTGCCTTCACTGATATTACAACATCCGCATTCGTTAATACAGTGACAATGGAAAATGGTGAAGTAGTTGGCGGTGGCGCGATTGCGACCTCTTCCGTGCTTTATCTGTGTCTGCCAATGATCATGGGCTTATTGATGAGATATACAAAACTTAATCTGACCTGGGCGACCATTATTTTCCTCCCGTTGGTCGGAGTGGCAATCTGGGCTGGTAAGTACATCCCGATTAATATGCCTACCATCGGTAGCCTTGATCCGAAAGATATCTGGAATATCATCATCATCGTTTACTGTATTATTGCCAATATTATTCCAGTCTGGCTTTTATTACAACCGCGCGGACATTTAGGCGGTTATTTCCTGTATGCTGCGATCCTCGTTGCATTTATTGGTATTATTATTGGCGGTTTCAAAGTTCAATATCCTGCGTTCACCGGCGCTTCTGCTTTCGGCGGAAACAACCCGATGTTCCCGATGTTGTTCATCACAGTTGCATGCGGAGCCTGTTCCGGTTTCCACGCGCTTGTCAGCTCTGGTACAACTTCCAAACAGCTTAAGAAAGAAACCGATGCAAAGGTGATCGGTTATGGCGCGATGCTTCTGGAAGGCCTTGTGGCTGTGATTGCTTTAATCACTGTCATGATTGTTACAAAAGGCGATGAACTGCTGGGCAAATCTCCGAACTTCGTTTACTCTGTCGGTATCGGTTCCTTTATGGAAAAATTCGGCATCAGCAAAGCATTCGGTATTTCCTTCGGTTTGATGGCATATACAACTTTCGTATACGATACATTGGATGTCTGCACACGCTTAGGCCGTTTCATTATCCAGGAATTAACCGGACTAAAAGGCTGGCTGGGTAAAGTGATTGGTACGATCATTATTGGTGGTGTACCGATTATTCTGATGACTATCAACCTGACGGATACAGCCGGTAATCCGGTTTCTGCATGGAGTATTTTCTGGAAGACGTTTGGCGCTTCCAACCAGTTGTTAGCTGCCCTGGCACTAATTGGCATCACTGTCTGGCTGAAGAATACTGCTTCTTTCAAGAAAGCCTATCTGCTCACCTTCATTCCTGCGATCTTCATGTTTATCATGAGCACATGGGCGCTCCTTCGCATGTTCTTCGTGAATATGAAAACCGCTGACGGCACATTTGGCTTCCCCGCTGGACCAAATATCATTCTTCCGATCTTGTGCTTCATTTATGCACTTCTTGCTATCTGGATGATGTTTGAAACTGCTAAATCAGTAACAAAGCCAGTAGAGACAGTAAAAGCAAAAGCATAATTTCACAAATTTTGTAATAAAAAATAGAAGTCCTTAACAGACTTCTATTTTTTTATTTAATTCAATCAAAAGATGCAAATAATTCTTAATCTATGCCGAATTACTGATACATTTCTTTATTCATTGCATAAATATTTGTACAATGGTAATAGATTGGCATCCTGGTCAACACGAAAGCTCCATGATGGATAATCGAAAATTTCGGATGGCTGAAGATGCAAACTTATATTCCATGAGATTCCAAAAAGAGTGATTCAACGGAACAGGAGAAGAGATGAAAAAAACACTGATTATCTACGATTCGTACTTTGGCAACACGAAAAAGATTGCAGAAACGGTTGAAGGAAGATTAAAAGGCATATTGGATCCTTCACTGATGCAAATTAATGAATTTTCAATGAATATGCTTAATGATATCCAAATTCTGATCGCAGGTTCGCCGACACGCGGTTTCAAACCGACTGAAGCATACTTGAATCTCTTTAAGAAAATACCTGAACATGCATTAGCAGGGATTCAAATTGCGGTATTTGATACACGAATTGATCCGGCCGATATTCATTCAATCATTTTCCGCTTTATCGTGCAAAGAGGCGGCTATGCTGCGCCAAAAATTGTTAAAGAACTTACAAATAAAGGCGGTCAATTAATTCTTCCACCAGAGGGCTTTTTTGTGGAGAAAAGCGAAGGACCTCTTAAAGGCGGTGAAGAAACCCGTGCAGCAGCGTGGAGTGAAAAGATTATTTCACTTATAGAAGCGAAAAAATAGGAGAGATCACGGATACAAAATATGAGGGGGATTTTTAATCGAATGACGAGTCTGTATTTCGAATTAAAGGACCGTGATACGATATTGAGATTTATCATACGAATCACTCGAGAAAAATTGATGCAGTACTGTTTTTACTTTTTGCGTAAAAACAGTACTGCATCAGAGATACTTTTCTAAGTTAGAATAGCTGAATTACAGTATAAGAAACTGAAGAATACTCTCGGCTGAGATATAATTACGCCTAAGAGAAAAACTTTTTTTTCTTCCCATATTTTTTAATTAGAGAAGTTGAACATGGATAAAAAAATCGTTGTTGCCGGACATGTTTGTGTTGATTTGACACCAGTTTTTGACCACGCACCTGTTGAACAATTGACTGATATATTGGTACCTGGGAAGTTAATTCATATGAACGGAATTACATTCGCAGGAGGCGGTGTCGTGACAAATACCGGGCTTGCTTTGAAGAAACTGGGCGCAAATGTAGCATTAATGGGCAAAATTGGCTATGATGCATTAGGTGATATTCTACTCAGTATTTTTAATCAATATAATGCCGGTAAGCATATGCTGCGTGTGCCTGGATCAACAACATCCTATACAGTCGCAATTGCTGTTCCGGGGATTGACAGAATATTTCTGCATGATCCTGCTGCAAACGATACTTTTGGCTATGAAGATCTGAATTTCGAGGAAATTGCAGATGCTTCTATTTTTCACTTTGGATATCCGGCCATCATGCGCAAAATGTATGAGCATAATGGCGAGGAATTGATCCGAATCTTTAAGCGTGTTCATTCAATGGGTGTTGCCACTTCTTTAGATATGGTGGCTATCGATCCATCATCAGAAGCGGCAAAAGTTGATTGGACTGCGATTATCCAAAAAGTAATTCCATATGTTGATTTTTTTGTTCCCAGTGTTGAAGAACTTTGTTTTATGATTGATCGTCCACGTTATGAACAATGGGAAAAACGAGCGGCAGGTAAAGAAATTACATCAACAATCAACTTAGAGGAAATCAGACCTTTAGCCGAAAAATTGATGGCATGGGGAGCGAAAGTGGTTCTGATCAAATGCGGAAAACCCGGATTATTTTTGAAGACGGCTGAATTGGAGAAAATACTTCAAATCCAGGGCATGTTGATGGATCATCCGGCGGATTGGGCGAATCTTGACGTCTTTGAAAAAAGTTATGTCCCAGAAAAAGTCCTTTCCGGAACAGGCGCTGGTGACACTTGTATCGCTGCATTCTTATTGGCGATCTTAAGGGGATATTCCTGGAAACGCTGTCTGCAATTTGCTGCTGGTACTGGCGCTTCCTGTGTAGAAGCATATGATTCATTAAGCGGATTACGATCTTTTGAAACGTTGTCACAAAAAATTGATGCAGGATGGAAAAAAGTTGAATAGATCTTATGATCTGATTTTGTTAAGAAGAAATGAGAAAATATTGACGAAAACATTGGAGGATCGTTTCAAATTAATATTTATTTCGCGATCGAATGAACAAAATAGAAGTCATAATGGAACTGATGCTCAACGCTAAAATCATGATCTTCGTCGTATCATCTTCCATAAAACCCATCTTTTGATTAAATCGGTCAATTACGAAAAAGACAAGCAGCATTCCTGAAAGGATGATACTGATATGCGGGATGATTCTTTCAATAAATTTCATACAGTGATTCCAAATTTCTCTATTCTTAAAATAGATTTAACGGACTTCGAATTGCTGAATTTCGTATTGACTCGATTTCTTTCTATTCCGATATGTAGATGATATCCGTTGTTTCTCTGCCACCTGCAAATGGTTTGTTCACGATTTTATCCAGAAATGTCATCACGCTGGTTTTCCCACCATCCAGATTATAGGCGAGTTTACAACCAAGTGACTCAAAAAGTTTTGAAAGTTCAGTCATTGTCATACCTGTAGAATATCCTGCCTGTCTTCCGTCAACAACGATAAAACAATAATGACCAGGTTCAAAATACCCTATAGCGGTGCGCGGATTTTTTTGGTTGATTCGTGTATTGAAAGATTCCATGGCTTTTCCCTCATTCAAAAGTGAGGGTCCAAAATTCCAGGCTTGATAGGCACCATTTTTTATCAATCGTTCTCCATCAAATTGATCTTCTGAAACGATTTCCATCGTTCCATTAGTAAATAAAACCAGAACGTCGCCATCAGCCGAGTCTCTGAAAAGAACACCATTCCGGATGACAGCGCTCCGATTTTTTCCTAAACCGTAATTGTCACCATTGATCGCTGCGATTGCATGATGGCTTTTTGCGATATTAATAGTCTGATCTCTGACCGATTTTCCATATGTATTTTCTGCAAAAGCAGATCGCAGATTATGGATGTCCCTTAAAAAAAATTCTTCGAGATAATACGTGATACCGTCTTGTTGAACTATAGTCAGTTGCACACGCAGTTTTTCCGAAATGTATAAATCCTTTGTTTGATAGGTTTTACCATTTGAAAAAAAGGAGGCAAATTTGTCACCTAAATCCCCGTTAACTTTTGATGTAACCGTTGGTTGAGAAACAATTTTTTTATAACGAATCGGGATTACATGATGAAATAACGCAAAAATGCATAAAAAAAATCCGATGAAAAACAAATCGATCAGTAAAATATTTGTGAATGATATTCGCTTTATTTTATGTTGTTTGCGGGGATTCTGTTCATTCATCGGATTGTATCAATGTTATTGCTGTTTATTGGATTGTTGTTTGTCTGTTCATGAAAAATCTGTTGCATATGGAAAGTCACAGAGAATCAATCACTACTGGGCTTCTCCTGCCAAACCAATTTGATCAGCGATTTCTCTCATCCCGAGGATTGTTTCCTCTATGACTTCATCCAGTGGTAGCCCAAGGCGGTCTGCTCCATTTTGAATGAGTTCTCTGTCAACATTTGCTGCAAATGCCGGGGATTTGAATTTTTTCTTTACCGATTTCGTTTCAAGATCCATCACACTTTTTGAGGGGCGCATAATGGCCGCGGCATAAATCAATCCAGTCAGTTCATCAATCGTATATAAGACTTTTTCTGCATTGGTAACCGGTTCCAAATCAGAACATAATCCGTATCCGTGACTAGCCACTGCATGAATAAATTCTTCATCAAATCCATTATCCCTCAGCAGTTCACGTACTTTTGTACAATGTTGTTCCGGATACTGTTCAAAATCTAAATCATGAAGCAGTCCGATAATTCCCCATTCATTTTCATCCTCTTGATATTTTCTGGCAAAATGGCGCATAACCCCTTCTACGGTTAATACATGACGTCGAAGGGATTCACTTTGTATATAGCTGCATAATAAATTCCAGGCTTCTTCTCTGGTGGGAAGATGATTCATAGATTGTATCCTTTCTATGGAATAGTTTTTCTCTAATTATACAGTTATTCGAAATATTGACTTGCTATTCGGCTAATGAGCTGTAATCTATATTTCAAATGACTCATATTTCAAATCGCTGTTTTTTTATTCAAAAAATGGAATGTTATAATTTTTGAGCATTCTAATCGAAAAGAGATCATAATTTTAAAATGGAAAACAACACAGAAGTGCAATTTTTAAGAAGCAGATTTAAAACAGGTTGCTTGTTATTCTGGATTTATTTAAAAAGCATGGCTTTTGCCTTTACAGGAGGAATGGCAGCTATTCCTCTGATTCAATTTGATCTTGTAAAAAAATATAAAATGATAACTGAAGATGAGTTTGTTCAGATAATTGCCTTGAGTCATGCACTTCCTGGAATTATCGGGCTGAATAACAGTATCATCACGGGTCATAAAATTGCGGGTGTTTTTGGCGCATTAATGTGCGCGATGGGTACGATTTTACCTGCTTTCACATCCATGTTGTTGGTAGCAATGCTTTTTCAGAAGCTGCCGCAATCTAAGATCGTCAAAGGTGCAATTCTAGGTATTCGGGCAATATCAGTTGCTGTGATCTTTGATGTTGCGGTAAGGATCGTCATACGTTATAAAAAGAGCGCTTTCGGATTGGCTGTCATTCTGACTGCATTCGCGATTCCATTGTTAACAGGCGTCAGTTCATTCTATGCCATATTATTTTCCGGATTCATCGGAATTATGTACGTCACTGTTCATAAACAGCCAAATGTACAGGTTGATTCAAAGAAAGAAGACTGATTATCATGGATCGAATCATTACTTTATTCCTGATGTTTTTCAAAATTGGACTGACATCTTTTGGCGGCGGGTATGGGATGATGTCTATGATTATGGATGAAGGACACAGGCTGGTTGGATTGACCAAGGCAGAATTTGCTGATATGACTGCTTTGGACCTGGTCAGTTCAGGTCCAGTTGCTGTAAATGGTGCAACGTATGTCGGTTACATCAAAGGTGGATTTTGGGGTGCATTGTTTGCAACGATCGGTTGTGTTTTACCATCGGTGATCATCTGCACTATGGTAATCATTTTCCTGAGCAATTTTAACCAAAGCAAAATTGTTAAAGGATTATTTGTCGGGATTACACCGGCTTGCGGAGGACTTCTGCTCTATACAACCGTATCTTTATCAAAGTCCGTTTTCTTTAATGCTGATTCCTTAACTGAAGTCATACATGCTCCGATTACGACTATGATGGTTAGTATGGCAGCAATTACTGGCGCTGCGATCGTCGCAGACCTGAAATTTAAGATTAATCCGGCGTACCTGACACTCGCAGGAGCGTTATTAGGTATGCTGTTTCTTTCAAAATGAGAAGAATTTCAATTCAATCTTCTAAAAATTAGGATGATTGAATAGTTTTAAAAAGGTCAGCGTGGCACAATCTATTATGCCACGCTGACCTTTTTGTGTATTATTGCTGATGTCGGGCAATACTGTTATGACAAAGTTGTTCATTTTTCTGCCGAATGATTTTTTTCCAGCGGACAACTAAAGAAGTGATATACCCGAGAATACCTGCACCAAAGAGAATATACCCAGCAATCATGTAATTGAGCGTATCCGGAATTTCATTCATCTTCATACTCCATTTCATATTTTTCAGCTTCTGTCTCTTCTTTAATTTTCGCATAGAGGAATCGATGCTGCATAAGCGCCAGATAAAGAACTGTGAAAGAAAAAATCGATATGATCATCATTAAAATCATTGGTGGCGTCATGCCCATCCCCTGGCTGGTATTTCCAATCAGAACCGGATGGATGGAGCGATATCCCCTGATCGAAAAAAAAGTTAACGGGACACTGATACATCCAATGATGCAATAGAGCGCCAGGATTCGCCCTTTTTTGTCAGGATTATCCAGCGATTGTCGAAGAAATTGATACCCTGCATAAATAAATGCCATGATTGTTGTTGTTGTCAAGCGCGGATCCCATGTCCACCACGTATTCCAGGCCGGTTTTGCCCAGATTGATCCACTGATGACCGCAATGATTGTAAAATAAAGTCCAATTTCAACGGCGGATTCTGCGATAAGATCATAGACTGAATTCTTTCTGATCAAATACATAAATGATGCTGCTGCTGCAACGATAAAGCTGAGCATACCGATCCAGGCGTGGGCGACATGAAAATAGAAAATTTTTTGAACGTATCCCATCGTCATTTCAATCGGTGTAAAAAACATTACAAGAATAAAGGAGACCAAAATACATATTGCGGCAAATACATCAAGAATAATATATTTTTTTGGTATGGTTATCTGCATTTTCATTAATCCTTTATGAGTGAATCAAAACTGATGATACCGATTGTTGTGAAAATGATATTAAAAATGATCAGTTGCGAAATCCATGTCGAGGCTGAATTCAGCGTTTCTCCCGTAAATACTGTCTGAGTAACTTTTACAACCGCAACGATCAAAGGGATGATTACCGGGAAAAATAGAACCGGTAGCAGAATATCTCGCATTCGAGTTTGAATTGTCATGGTGGATATAATCACTCCCAATGAAGCATATCCCCAGCATCCTAATGCCGCGATCCAGAGAAGATTCGCAGAATATAAGGATACATTATAGAGGACACTGTACAGTGGGAAAAGGATCAGCGTCATTCCATACATACCAAAAAAACAGGTAATGGTTTTGGCGAGATACACAGCGGTCAGGGGTATTGGCGCAGAAAGAAGAGATTGCAGCATATCATTTTCTTCTTCCAGACTCATGATTTGATTCAAACAAAGTTGTCCTGATATGACACTGATGATCCAAATCAGACCTGCAGCGCCGCTGTTCCTTGCTTTAATGTCAGTATCTAACACAAAGTTGAGAATAAATAATATTGATAACGCGAAAAAGAACATGACCAAAAAAATTTCTCTGGTATGTCGTTCAATCGTGAAATCTTTACGAATTAATGCATGCAGCGTAATGATGAATTTTTTCATTCAGCATCACCTGTAATCAAGCCTTTTTCTAATTTGATATATTTTGTGGCAAGTGCTTTCATGGAATTTGGATCATGTGTGGTTAATAATACGGCTTTCTTCTGGCTTTTCATCTCAAGTATGACCTCAATAAGGATTTTTGTCCCTTTTTCATCCAAACCAGTGAAAGGTTCGTCCATTAACAGAAGTATCGGCTCATGAATCAATGCACGACAGATCGCTATGCGCTGTTGCATTCCTCTTGAGTAGGATCGAATCGGATCATTTTTTCGCAGGCTTAGGCCAAAACGGTCCAGAAGTGTATTTATTTTTTCTTCTTCATGGTTAATACCGTATAACCGGGAAAAAAACTGTAAATTTTCAAGCGCTGACAGATCGCTGTAAAGCATGGTTTGATGACAGATTAATCCAATTTTATTTCTGGATTTCTCTGATGTGAAAAGATCCTCTCCGCATACTATCAGACTTTCTGAATAATCCGGTTTCATCGTTCCAGATAGAATTCGGATTAATGTACTTTTTCCGACACCATTTTCTCCAATCAATACAATGCAATCGCCTTGCCGTATCTGGATATCCACTGATTTTAAAACCTGCATACGACCAAATTTCTTCCTGATATTTTTTGCAGCAAGAACGGGTTCTTCAAATGTATCCTGAAGAATTGTGGTATTGATCAATCTTTCTTCTCCATATCATTGAGAAATGGCCAGATCAGGAAGAACGCTGTGAACAAAGCCAGAAAAATCCAGATGACTAACGAATAAAGTGAAGATTCCATTGGTCTCCTGCTTTCATATTTAAGATAGATATGACAGAATAACCCGATAATTATCGCAAATCTGTTCAAATGAAATGCGGCAATTCGCAGGACTTGGTGAAAAAAGCGATAAAGCTTTGCGCATAGTTAAAGGAAAACAGTATCGCTGATAGAGTTCATAGGCTTTCTTGCCTGTTGTGAAAATCGCCCGAATATCTGCTTCTGATAGAATGTATTCTATCGGATTTGGAATTGGATTCCTGATACTCTGATCGCTGGCGCCCGCAATTTCACAGGATGCCAAAACATCCCATAGTGCAATTTGATGATGAATTAAAAAATCTCTCTTTTCTTCTGTTGTCTGAGGAATTTCCGTTGCGAATATTTCAGCCAAAACGTGCCAGAATCGATTCCGTGGATGTCCATAGAAGAATCCAATTTCTCGAGATTTTGGTGAGGGAATTGAGCCGAGTATTAATACTTTCGAATCTTTTGTAAAAACCGGCGGAATTGAATGATTGACGGTTTGCAGCATATCTTTATTATTTTTTCTGTTTCATTGAACCCAGCCACAGGAACACGCCGCCAATACATACGATAATTCCTCCAATCCATAGCCAATTGATCCACGGGTTCAGAAAAATTGTAAATTTTCTTTCTTCTTCAGAATCGATTGAATCTGCATTCATGATGATATATAAATCACCGGAGAGTGAAGAAAGTATTCCCGGTACTGTCGTATCCTGATTATAGGACGTATAATACTTGCGCTGCGGTTTGATTAATCCAAGGACGTGATTTCCTGATTCAACTTGAATTTCCGCTTCAAGCGTTTCCCCTTCTTCAGTATCAAATTGTCTGATTTGTTGGAGTGTCAGCGTGTAATGCGCAAAATCTGTCTTTTCTCCGGACGTCAGTATGATCTGTTGTTCTTTTTGCAGAAATTCAATCCCGATGATACCAAAAGCCATGAAGATAATTCCCATATGAATCAGGTGGCTGAGAAGAAAGCGGGAATTTCTCAAAGAAGAGCGGGATAAGTCATTTTTTTCCTTATGGAAAGTGGAAATGATGAATGAAATGAATTCATAGAAAATGATCAGAATAGAGATTCCAAGAAGCCAGAGAATACAGAGTAATCGGATATTTTGGATTTGATGAGATATAGAATAGACAAATACTCCGGCAGCAGCGACAATACCGAATAAGATCAGTAGCATCCAACGTTTTCGGCTGATGGATTTACCCCAGGAAGTCAGAGGTACAAATCCCATGAAGAGAATTAATAGTCCGAAAAGCGGACCTGTCGCATGGATGTAATAGTCGGCGCCTACTGTAATTTCGGTATTTGAAAAGATTTTTGACATATTTGGGAGCAATATTCCCCAAAGGCATAAGAAGGAAATGCCAATTAACAGGATGATTTCAATTGTAAAAAAGCTCTCTCTGGTCAGAACCGACTGAATTCCGGACAATCGAGCTTTTTCAGGATTGGTTCTGATTTGATTTTTACGAAGAATAAGGATAAAAACTGTCAGAAGGATTCCTGCGATGAGGTATGCGGTTAAATACTTGGACAGTGCACTGATCGAAAATGAATGAACTGAAGAAACGAGCCCTGAGCGGGTGACAAACATAGCAAATACAACTGAAACATAAACTACGAAATTTAAGATGGAAGCCCAGATGCGAAAACCTCCTGTTCTGGAGAAACCAATGGCTGCATGAAGATACGCTGTCGAAAGCAGAAATGGAATCAGGGCAGCAACTTCAACAGAATCCCAGCCCCAATATCCTCCCCATCCCAACACATCATAAGCCCAGCGAGATCCAAGGATTAAACCGGCTGCGAGAAAAATCCAGCCAAATATTACCCAGGATCGGCTTTTCTTAATCCAGGTAGAATCAGATGGAGATGTAATCAGAGAACTGAATTCGATGGCTGCAGGAAATATCGAACATATGAAGCCCAGATATAATGCCGGGGGATGAAGTATCATTCCATAATGTCTCAACAAAGGATTCATTCCAAGACCATCTTGAGGAACATACGGTATACAATTCCTCAACGGAAAAATTGATAACAGAATCTCTCCTGAAGTATTGGAATGCCAATATCGTTGAAACGGATTGTCAATCCAGAGATGAAGAGCGATGGAAAAGGCAAGGTTGAATAAGAGAAATAAGGCAGCAAATGGAAAAAGGGGTTCTTTTTCCGGTTTGTTTTTTTGTGCCCAGAGAAAAAGGAAAATTGAAAAAACCCAAGACCAAAATAACAAGGATCCGGATTGTTTTCCCCATAATGCAGCGATTTTTAGAAAAAATGGCTGCGAATTACTGATGGTCTGGTAGACAAAATCAACCTGATAGTTATTGGTAATTATCAGCGTAATTAATGCAATAATTGAAAGACTAAGCAACGGAAAAATGATCAGACAGGATTGTCGTCCGCAGCGCAACCAGTTCGGCGAGTGGAAAGCAATACCGAAGAGCAGCGCAACAATTCCGAAGATCGCGGAAAAAAAAGCAAAAAACATGGATGCAAATCCGAGTGTTATCAACATTTCTACTTCCCCGCATTTTCATATTTAGACGGGCATTTCAGTAACAATTCTTCTGCCTCAAATACCTGATCTGAAATCAGTCTTCCAGTCATTATTGCCTGGGTTTTATCTTTCAACATATCGGGTTTGATCCCGTGATAAATGACGTGAATTCGATCCGATTTTGGATTATTTACTGCATCTTGAACGGCTTTTTCCATCCCACCTTGTTGTTCAATTGCTTCATGATCTGACGAAATATTTACAGCAGTAAATTCCACGATTGAATTTTCTGCATCCGCGGTTATTGAATCACCAATAACGACACCGGCAACGCGAACATTTTTTTCCTGATAGGAACTCGAATTTTTTAATAATTCTTCAATTGTGATGAAGTATTGAAGGCTGCCTAAGGTTGATGATACCAGCAGGTAAATCAGCGCAATTCCAATGACAACGCATCCAATGATGACTTTCCAATTTGTTTTCTTGATGTGATGAACCTTTTCATTCATAGTATTCTCAATTCTTAATTTGACAGGAAACCTGAACCTGAATGAATTCTTGTGTTATTTTATCAGTTAAATGGGAAAGTTAGGAGTTTTACAACATTTTAAAATTCGAAATATGGAGAGCATGTAGTGTCGTTGTGATATTTTTTACGCTTTGCATAGAAACATCACACGCGCATAATCTCATTTTTTTTCTCAAAAGGCTTTTTAAAATCATAAATTATTGCTTTGTATATCAAATTACGATGAATATTTTTCCCTTGACGCAAAAAAACAGGAGTGATAAAAATGATACCGTTGAAATTGATTGCAATCTTTTTTATTGCAGACTGGATTTGATATCATGGTTTTTGATTTCAACACAAGAAATCTTTTTGAATTATTGGAGTTAGAATGGGCGAACGTTATATTGGTACTGTTAAATGGTTTAATGCAACAAAGGGTTATGGCTTTATTGGACGGGGCGAAAATGATCCGGATGTTTTTGTTCACTTTTCCGTTATTGATATGGACGGATATAAGAGACTGAATGAAGGACAAAAAGTTGAGTTTTCTATTGAACAAGGTCCACGCGGGTTACAAGCAACTGAAGTGAAACTGATCTCTTAATACAATACCTGACTCAAAATAAAAAACAGACTCCGATTATTATCATTTCGGAGTCTGTTTTTCTATTACAACGAACGATGAGCAGAATACTACTTTGTTGTGCTGTTTTTTACTTCGAGCAAAGCGATACTGTACGATGTATTCTTTTTTTATTTTGCCAAAGTCAGGAAAAGAATCAATCGATCAAGAAAAAATCTGCAATTTTTCTAAACAGATGGTTATGAATCATTAAATATCGAAATTCGGATAGTCGGGTATGTTGGTTTCTCGTTTAATAAAATAACCAATGATTCTGATGTATTCTCCTATGACATCCTTCCACCCTTTTGTGGAAGTCCACCAGAAAAATGGGTGATATTCATCTTTAGACGAGCCATAATATTGCAGATCGATACCAGTATTTCCGAAGGAATCACTGAATATTATTTTTACACGTCTTGTATGCCAGGTATCCGTGACGATAATAGCAGATTTTGCGTGCAGCACAAACATTTCTTCAATGATACCCGTCGCTTCCTGCCCTGTGTTTTTTGCGACGAATTCAGCAAAGTGCAGCGCTCCTTCCGGTACGCCATATTCTTTTAAAAGATCCACCTGATGATATGTATAAGGAATATTGTATTCTCCAAAGTTATTTCCTGTGTTCGTCAGAATAATGTTTTCAGAATAACCTGCCGAATATAACTCTGCTGCGGTCTTCAATCGGCTTGAATCGTTGCCGCTTAAAACAACTATCGCATCAGCATGTTCTAATTCCATTTCTACTGTTAGAAAATTACCGATGAATCCCAGAATAAAAAAAATTCCCATACTAATCAACACTAACAAGATGAAGATCATCCTGAGCCGGAGGATGGTATTTGCCAGATGCAAGGCAGCTTCATGTTTGGGATTTGTTTTATTATTTTCTGTCATCTATATATGATAATAACATATTCAACGGCAATGCGGGTTTCCAGCAGCGTTTTGAAATATGAAAAAAATTCATCGTTGTTCTTATGGCTTTGTGCAAAGCGCAAAACCATAAGAACAATAAATTTTCTTTCTCTATTCAAAAAGGAAATCCATATTTCAAATTGCTGAATTTTCGGAATCAACAATTTGATACATGATTAGCGATTCTTTCTGATCGCGTCAGCCATCCTTTCCAGCGCTTCTGAAAGTATACTTCTGGGTGTTCCGAAATTTAAACGGACATAGTCTTCATATCCTTTCCCAAAAGCAGCGCCATCATTGAGACCTACTTTGGCTTCCCTTTCAAAGAATTTCTGCGGGCTGCCTTCGATTCCAAGTTTTGAGCAGTCCAACCATGCCAGATAAGTCCCTTGGATGTGATTCAACTCAATTTCCGGTATTTCACGAGAAATAAAATTAACCAAGAAATCTCGATTTGATTCCAGGTAGAGATTCAATTGTTTCAGCCAATCATCACATTCTGCATATGCGGCATAACCGGCTTCTTGTGCGATAAAGGTGACTTCATTGCAGAATCCTCGTATGGATTTCTGAAATTTTTCTCGTATTTCCGGATTTGGAATAATCGCTGCAGAACAGGCCAGACCGGGAATATTATAGGTCTTAGAAGGTGCAATAAATGTGATGGTTCGATTTGAAAAATCAGGATTTAAGGATGCAATCGGAGTATGTCGATAATTCCGGAAAATCAGATCGCTGTGAATTTCATCGGAACAAATACTGACACCTTTTTGAGAGCAGATTTCACCTAAACGCGTCAATTCTTTCGGAGTAAAGACTCTGCCCACCGGATTATGTGGATTACAAAGGATAAATAGTTTCGTGGTTTTATCGATCTTCTTTTCAAAATCATCAAAATCAATTTGATATGTTTTTTCCTTTTTGTTGTACCATAGCGGATTTTCAAAATGATTTAAATGGTTATTGACTGGAGCCTGGAAGAAGGGAGGATAAACCGGAGTCTGGAAAATGACACTGTCTCCAGGATTACACATGGATCGACAAGCAAAATTAAATCCCGAAACAATTCCTGGAACGAGGATAATAGAATCCCGTTCGATGTTCCATTGATACTTTTCTTTCATCCGCTTTTGAATGATTTCAATGAGTTCGGTTTTATTGATTGAATAACCAAAAATCGGATGCTCCAAACGTTTTTTTATTTGTTCAATTATTGGTGGCGCTACTGCAAAATCCATATCTGCTACCCATAACGGTAAAACGTCTTTTGGATATATTTCCCATTTCAAGGCGTTTGTGCCCTGTCGATCTATGATTTTGTCAAAATCATATTGCATATAAAAACTCCCCCATTTCGATATTTGATCATTTTCTTTTTTTCAGATCATAGACAGTGCTCTGTAAAAAACACGACTTTCTGGCAAAGAGCCAGCGATTCGAAATTTTAAATGCGATTTGATACATTCAGAAAACTTTATTCTCAATGTTCTTTTGAGCTCAACACTCGAAAAACATAACAATTCGTTTTCTTTTATATTCACAAACTCTTTTCAAATTTCGAATTATTGAATCCTGTTTTCTGGAGCTGCTTCAGTCTGAATCAAAGAAGATCCTTTATGATTTTACTGCATATGAGTAGAATGTCGGGACGAAAAAGATTTCATCGTGTTTTAATGGATCTGTTGTAATGCCGGGTTCGGTTCTTTTTAGATCGATTCTGCATTGAGATTTTTCTTCTGAGATAAATTGACTTTGATCATCCAGGTTTCGCTCAATTCCATGAATTCCAATGATGGGATTGTGGATTCCAGCCTGAAGCATCCAATGCAACAGCTTTCTGCCTGCAGCGGGATCAATGCCTGCTTTCGATAGAGCTTCTGTCTGTTCCTTGCCATCTGCCTGTTCCGTTTCCGGAAAATCGATTCGACCATCATAATCCGGTTCCGCAGTAACAGCGATAATCCCCTGCGGTTTACAGCAACGGAACATTTCATTCAATACATTAACCGGATCAGGAAGCCAGAGCAGTAAATAATGGCAGAGGACCAAATCAAATGAATCTGATTTCATAGGAATAGAATTTCCATCGCCGCATATCCATAGCCCTTTTCGAATTTTTTCTGCAAAAACCAACGCGGAAAAATCAATATCCACTCCCCAAAAAGAGAAATTGGAGGAAGCCAATCGATTTATTTGTCTGAGAAATGCACCAGTTCCAGACCCGATTTCTAAGACTTTCCATGGAGGAGGTGTTTTTAATCCGCGGAGTAAACGCCGCTGAAAATTTTCTGTCCACACAGCCTGTAGTTCATATCGGTGATTGATTGTCTCATAATCCATTTCCATATCGCATTTATTGCCTGTTACTCACAGTTATTGGATGAAATAAGAATAGTTAAAGTTTTTCGGTATTTTATAAGCTATTCGAGACATGGGAAGGATTTTCTTCAGTTATGCAACTTTTAAACAAAGCTCAAAAGTTGCACAACTAAAAATTTCCGTTCTTTATTCGAAAAGTCAATCCAAATTTCAATTTGTTGGCCAGGATTGAAAACGATTGAGAAGGAATGTCCAACTAAAAATCGGCAGGTATGGATCGTTGTGGTTTTACTGGTGGTTTGAAATCTTTTGCCAGAGGACAGCCGCCACCGCAGATTTCCAGTAAATCGCATTTCTTGCAGTCTTCAGCAATGAATTTTCGATTTCGGATGTCCTGACACAAAGGCGCATTCCAGATTTTTTCCCAGGGATCTGTCAGTATATTTCCAATTGTCTCATACCAGGATTGACATGGAATGACGGATCCGTCGGGTTCGATACACATGCTGTATCGAGCAGCCGAACAACCTTTTACACCAAGATCATAATCAAGCGGATTGAAATAACAATACTCTGTTGGCGTGTACCAGGTTAGATATTGTTGATTTTCTATACATGTTTTTTCTGCAATTTTCAGCAACGGCGGCAATTCGGATTCATCCAATCCGGTGTCGACTTCCTTCCCGGATCCTGAATAGATCAGGGCGTTCATCCCAACATTTTGAACGCCTAATTCAGCCAGAAAACGCAGCAAACTGACAATTTTTTCCGGAGTAGCGTTTGATCTTAACAACGTGGTATTGGTCATGATGAACATGCTGGTACGAACTGCATTTTGAATTCCAGCTACTGTTTCTTCCCAGGACCCTTTATTCCCCACCATTGCATCATGGATCTCAGCAGAATCCGATTCCAATGTAATCTGGATATGGTCTAATTTCCGATTTTCGAGTTCTTTTACAAACGAATTGTCTTTCAAAGTTCGCCCGTTGGTGTTAAGACCGGTTACCAGACCCAGGTTTTCAGCTTCTGTCAGCAGATCGAATAAACCCGGGAAAAGAGTCGGTTCTCCCCCTGTGAATACGACATGAGGAATTCCTGCTTTTGCGATTTTCCGGAGGATTTTTTTCCATGATTCAACCGATACTGTTTTTCCGGTTCTCTGCTTTTCATTGTAACAATGACCGCATTCATTATTGCATCCGTAGGTCAATGCAAGATCCATCCTGTATGGTGCGGAAGGGACTTTAGAAAATGGCATGGTGCTGCTGATTCCGCTCTGACATAAATCGCAAACATCGCTTTTCCCATCCAGTAAATCGCGGATTTGCGGAGCAAAAACCTTGAAATCCGCTGAGACCCGTTCAAAGTCTTTTGGATAAATTTTCTTGAAAATCTGATGGATTTCCTTTTCCGTCTTATTATTCATCAGAGCCCAGGACATTAAGCCGGCGCTGGAATTTAAATAGAAAGTCTGGTTGGCATTTACCCAGAGAATTCCAGTACCATCATCATCAATCCGCAAATGGATTCTGCTGATAATCTTGTCCCCATCTTTAATTTTTTTCTCAAATAATCCTTTATGAAAGGTATCACCAAAAAGTGGCAAGGATAACTTTTTCATAGGATTTACCGTCCTCCTCCGCCGCCAGCACAAGCGCATCCAGCACAAGCGCAGGCGCAGGCGCAGCTATGTCCTCCACCACCTCGTCCTGACCAACTACTGCGTGAAGAACTGCCGGATGGTGCACTGATCGGATTTGTTTTTCCAGTCACCTGGTTCGTAAAGCCTTTGATGCTTCCGACGGTTCCAACCCCAAAGTTTCTGACCGAATCGGTAATGGATCGTGCGAATTCAGATCCAGGAAGCGTTGGTGTCGACCGGCTGGTTGAAGTGGAAGGAACGTTGGTCGGACCACTTGCAGGCGCAGAGCTAACTGGGCCGGTTGTCGGATGATAAACAGGCCCCATACGCCACCACCAGGTCGGAACGTAGACTGGTCCGTCGCCAAATATATCTTTTGTCTTTCCTTCAACGTTTTCGTCCAAAATTGCCCAGCCAAATATTTCATCCAATTTTTCACCCTTCAATTCCGGCGAATCAGCATCTTGAACTTGTTGCCATGCTTTTTCGATAATGCTTCGATAATACGCTTTGGTTTCATCCAGACTGTATCCTTTCATTTTTTCCGTGACAGAAAGGATTAAGTCAGTAATTGTCTTCGTCATCTTCGCTTTTTTGTTTTTATCCTCAGATTCATTCATCGCTTCAATGAATCCTGATTCATACTCATATAACTTTTCCGGGAGCGGGTTTTCCACTTTGATTACGAGTGGATTCTGGCTGGTGACCGCAATTGCTCCTTTTTTGCTCAAAGAAAAGATGATCATGGAGATGATTTTGTCCATCTTTTCCTCTAATAAAACCGCTGCTTCGACTGCTGTTAAACCTCTTTTAATGCCTTGCCCTTCGGCTTTAATGGCTGGCGGCAGATAACTGCCGGCTAAGCCTTTCATGTTCTTCGCTTTTTTGATGATTGCAAAGAATGACAGGAAAACAATTGAAATGGGGACAACACAAACCGCGATCGAAAGGATTGTGTCAAAAAAGTTGTTTCCTCCTGATGAAGATGGACTACTTGAATAACTTTTCGGATCGCTGATCTGATCTTGTGAAGTTAATATACGCTTCGGAAACATAGCTCCAAAGATATACTCTGATCTGCTGTTTGCTTGCGTTGAATGCCATTCGTATACAACATTTCCATTATCATTAAACCAGGTTTCCGGTTCAGATGCTCCATCCCAATTTTGGGGTGGAAAGTAGACTGGATCATTTTCTGTCATTCCGGTTGGCAGCACCAACCTGACTGTTAAGTCAGTGTTCCCTCTGGTAAAATCCGGCGAAAAATAATTCGGTTGAAAGTTGAAACTAATATAATCTTCCTCTTTTGAATTATCCTCGACGTAATAGAGAGTTTTTCCAATCTGCATCGCTTCGACATAAATATCTGCCCGTTTTCCTTTAGGAATTGGATTCCGTGTATTATCGATCGTAATGCCATATGGAATACCGGTTTCTTGATAATCTGTCCTTGAAATGTAACGAGAGGGCACGGGGTTTCCGTCGATCGATGCTGTGACATTTGTTAAATCGAACTGATTGTTCGGCAGCGCAATGTCAATATAATCAACGCCTCTTCCCTGGTTTTCGATTGTGAATTCATAAGAAACGGAAGCTTTACCGTCAGAGTCAATTGCATAAATTACGAAATTCTCAGGAATAGAAAATCGATAATCCTCGGCAGATACATTGACAGGCGTCATCTGAATCCATAGAATCATTGCCAGAAAAAGCACGAGGATTTTAATTCCGAGAAAACTCTTCTTCTTAAACATTTTTACTCTCCGATTTTCAGAAAAAATTACCATTTTGGTTCTTCTGTTACTGAATAAGAAGCTCCACAATAGGGGCAGATGACAGTCGGCGTGCCATTGACGATTTTAAAATCGGCTGGATTGATCGCGCCGCCGCATTGCCTGCAATTCTGATTCGTCATTTTTACTTCACCAGGAAGATCCACTTGATAGGTAACATGTTTTTCTCCGGATTTTTTACTGCGATTGGTGACTGCCAGAATGGCAATTCCGATAATGATCATGATGATACCAATGATTAATGCGCTTCCATCAAACGGTTGACCGAATGCGCCCCAGATGAAAAGTACTCCAAAAAACAAACTGATAACGGCAAGGATATAAGCAATAATTTTCATTTTTTCTCCAAACTGACAATATTTCCAATCCCGTTGACTTCAATTGCATAGACATCATCAAGGTTAAATGTTTGATATTCATCAATCGTTGCCGGATTGTACACGTAATTTTTTCCTGTATCATCCTGGAATGATACTGTATAAGATACCTGCTCAGCCCCCTTTTTTTGGTTGGATCCAAGACTTAACAATGGCATCCTTGGATTGCTGTCTTGTCCAGTCGCAGTTTTTACACTGATAACACCCCAATCAAGATATGTGTACGTGCATTTGTCATCATATATGATATAAAAACAATCCTGTACTTTTTCGCTGTATCCATTTCCACGATCAACCAGATATGGTTGACCGCATTCTTCCACAGACCCGGGGACATAACTTTCGGATTTTTCTCGGATCTCTTTTGAGCAATTCTCAATCGTGCTATTCGATGGGATTTCATCATACCAGTCTTCTGCTGTCTTATTGACCAGACCGAGAATTTCAATCTGTGTCTTCCATTCTGTATTTGTTACCACAGCGGTTGTCTGATCTGTCTTCAGGAATGCAAAATAAATAGCAGCAAAGCCCAATATCAGCAGAATGATTCCGGCAATCAGACAGCCGCCGGAACCGAGGAATCCTTTTCTTCCGCTTTGTCCTGTTGCTGTCGGGACATTATTCGAAGGGGGTACGTATGAGGTTTTTAAAGGAGAGCCACAGGAAGTGCAAGCCAGTAGATTCATTGGATTTTCTGTGCCGCAAACTTCGCAGCGGATTGTATCCGTAACAGGCGCTTCCTGGGCTGCAAATTTATCTCCTGCTTCTCTTGCCTTGCCCTCGGAAAGCGCCGCACCGCAATTGCTGCAAGTTTTCGCATTTCCCGGATTACGATTTCCACAATATGCACAATATATATCCGGGCCAGCTTTTGCCTCTTCAATTGCTTTTAGATCCTGAATAAGTTCTTCTTTGATCGGGACCTCAAATTTTACGTCATTGGGCATAGATGCGCCGCAATTTTTACATGAGCGGCGAGCTCCCGGATTTTTTGTGCCACAATTAGGACAAGTCCAAACCATCTGTACATAACCGATTGATTTTTGTGCCATTTCATTTCCTTTGTTGAAAAACCTCACTGGAGGAAAATTCAGAATAATTTCGATTGACTCTCATTATCTATTATATAATGAAAATAATGGCCGACATTTCGAATCCAGCAATTCGAAATATGAGGAGGAATAATTAATGTTGTATTGTTGTTACGCTTCGCGCAATAACAATACAACATCAGAACCGCTCTTTTTTCTTAAAAGGCTTTTCCAAATTTCGAATCTCTGAATGATTCATTGTGAAATACTTTTTCTTATTATTCATAAAACCAGTCGAAATTTTAAGAAACAGGCGATTTTTTTCAATAGACACAACTCCCTTCAGGATCGTGTTCACAAAATTCAAGAGTCAATGATTAATACGAGAAAAATATGGAAGAGGATTCATTAAAAACAAAGTACGTTGAATTAATTCGGGAAATCAATCAACATAATTATCAATATCATGTACTGGATCAACCGATCATCAGTGATGGAGAATTTGACAGATTACTACAGGAACTCCGAAGGATTGAAGAAGCCCATCCCGATTGGATCAGCAGCGAATCACCGACACAACGAGTCGGAAGTTTTGTGTTGGAAAAATTTGGTAAAGTCACACATGCTGCACCGGTTTTAAGTCTGGCGAATGCATTTTCGGAAGCCGATGTGAAATCCTGGCTTGACCGGATTACCAAACTGGATGAAAGAATAAAATACGCGGATTTTGTACTTGAGCCAAAAATTGATGGTTTAACCGTGGTATTAACCTATCAAAACGGAATTCTGGTTCAAGGAGCGACGCGGGGAGATGGAATCACCGGTGAAGATATTACTCCAAATATCCGTACGATTCGTTCCATACCGCTGAAAATTCCCATTAAGAACCAGCAAATCAAGGTCCCCGAAACGCTCGTAGTACGCGGTGAAGTGTTTATGTTTAATTCGGATTTTGAGGAACTGAATGCTGAATTGGAAAAAAAAGGTGAAAAAACATGGCTGAATCCTCGTAATACAGCAGCCGGTTCCTTAAGGCAATTGAATCCCGAGATTACTGCATCACGTCCGCTGCGTATCTACACCTATCAGGTGCTATCATACAGTGGAGGTGAAATTCCAAAAACACAATGGGAGTTATTAGAATATCTAAATGAGTTGGGCTTCCCTGTCAGTCCTGCTTGCGTATACTGTGAAAATGCAAATCAAATGCTCCAGCGGTTAGCTCCCTGGAAAGAAACGCGGCAAAAGCTGGATTATGATATTGACGGCGTTGTCATCAAAATTAACGATCTGCAGATTGCCGCTGAATTAGGTTTTGTCGGAAAAGATCCAAGAGGAGCGCTTGCTCTGAAATTTCCCGCGATGGAAGTAACGACAACATTAGAAAATATTGGGATCAATATCGGACGGACAGGTGTATTAACTCCCTATGCCATTTTTGAACCAGTTCAATGCGGCGGTGTGGTTGTCAAACAGGCTACGCTGCATAATTTCGATTTTATTCGGGAAAAAGACATTCGAATTGGAGACCGTGTAATGATCAAACGGGCTGGGGATGTCATCCCGTACGTGATCGGTCCGATTGTGGATATACGGACCGGAAAAGAACTTGTCTATGAGGTTCCGGATCAATGTCCGGTTTGCGGTCAGAAAGTGGAAAAACTGCCGGGTGAAGTTGCAGTCTATTGCGTCAACAATGCCTGTCCTGCACAATTGATCCGTAATATTGAGCATTTTGCATCGCGTGGCGCGATGGATATTAACGGTTTGGGAATTAAAATTGTTGAACAGATCGTTTCTAACCATCTGATCAATGACATTGCAGACCTTTATCAACTTCAAAAGGCGGATTTGCTCACATTGGAAGGTTTTGGCGAAAAGAAAGCTGAAAACCTGCTTCAGGCAATCGAAAACTCAAAACAACAATCTTTAGGCAGATTAATCAATGCATTAGGTATTCGAGATGTGGGCGAAGTGGTGGCTGAAATGCTGGCATCCCATTTTCCTGATCTTTCTGCATTGATGGAAGCTGATTTTCATGATTTCATCATGCTGGAAGGAATCGGACCGAATATCGCGCAGGCAATTTCCGATTGGTTTGATCAACCAACGAATCAAAAAATCATTCAGAAATTAAGAGATGCCGGTGTGTGGCCAAAAAGTGTTGAAAATAAAGCCAGTAATGAAGATGAAAATGCTCTGCTCGCGGGAAAAATTATTGTTGTTACCGGAACATTAGAACGGTTTTCCCGCGATGAAATTAAAGAATTTATCCGACAAAAAGGCGGCAAATCGACAGAAAGCGTCAGTCAGAAGACTTCATTTGTACTGGCTGGTGAAAACCCTGGTTCCAAGAAATCAAAAGCTCTTGAACTCGGAATTCCTGTGATGAGTGAATCCGAATTTTTAGAGCGGTACACCAGACAGGATTGATTTTTGGAAAAAAGCGTAACCAATGAGTTCTTTTCATATTTCGAACAACGGATGAAAAAATGTATATATCTGATAATGAAAATTGAATTCTTTTTTCGTAGGAATTACTGGATCAATGTTAATGAATAGATTACTTTTCTGATACAATTGAATCAGAGAAAGTTAAAAATTTGTAAGCAAAGAAGGAGAGAAACTGCACAATGGAGCAAAAATTCTTTTATTGTAAACATTGCGGAAAAATCATCGGAATGATTTTTGATTCCGGAACACCGACGATATGCTGCGGTGAACCGATGCAAGAACTCGTCCCAAATACGACAGACGGAGCGATGGAGAAACATGTACCGGTTGTGAAAGTCGCAGGGGACACAGTCGAAGTATCCGTCGGCAGCGTTCTTCATCCGATGGCTTTAGAACACTATATCCAATGGATCTATCTTCAGACAAAGAAAGGTGGGCAACGCAAACGTTTATCACCAGGGGATGAACCCAAGGCTGTATTTGTCCTGAAAGATGATGAGCCTGTAACCGTTTTCGAATATTGTAATTTGCACGGGCTTTGGAAAGCTGATATATAATCTTCATCTTCATTGGATCATTTCATCCAACGAACTCATAATCGTTTGCAAAACGATTGAAACTGGAATTAGCCGGCGACTGGTCCATATAGGTTGCCGGCTTTTTTGTTAACCATTATCAGCGTGTTTTTGTTCTGTAATTTGCATTTACCCATTCCGACTAACAAAAAAATTGTTTTAATAATGAATACTTCATGCAAAAAAATAAGGACGTCTATTAATTCTCCTTACATTTCAAATCGCTGTTTTTCATCGAATTGATCATCGAGCTGAGTATAATTGAACAAAAAACGATAAAGGATGAAATACATGAGCGAAAGCTGCGGGCACGACTGTAATCATTGCAGCAGTAACTGTGCCGAAAGAAAGACGAAAAATGATTTTTTAGAAAAACCGCATGATTTAAGTCGGATCAAAAAAGTAATCGGAATTGTCAGCGGTAAAGGCGGTGTCGGGAAAACACTGGTGACGTCCTTATTGGCATCGGAGATGAGACGACAGGGATTTCGGATCGGAATCCTGGATGGAGATATCACCGGTCCTTCCATTCCAAAATCTTTTGGAATTTCGATGAAAGCCGGCTCCAATGAGATGG
Organism: Flexilinea flocculi; assembly: GCF_001192795.1. GTDB lineage: Bacteria > Chloroflexota > Anaerolineae > Anaerolineales > Anaerolineaceae > Flexilinea > Flexilinea flocculi. The sequence goes on from NZ_DF968181.1 coordinate 1,421,838, forward strand.
GAATTTTACCAGTTCAGTCGAAATCTGGAATTGAAATCATGTCCATTAATCTGTTATTGGAAAATGAAACGGATCCGGTTGTTTGGCGTGGGCCAATAATTGCCGGTACTGTAAAACAATTCTGGACTGAAGTGATCTGGACAGATATTGATTACCTCTTCATTGATATGCCGCCAGGTACGGGAGATGTACCGCTGACTATTTTCCAATCGATTCCGGTCGATGGAATTATCGTTGTGACGTCTCCTCAGGAACTTGTATCAATGATCGTTTCCAAGGCTGTAAAAATGGCAGAGATGATGGCAATTCCGATTCTTGGCCTGGTGGAAAATATGTCTTATTATCAATGTCCGGACTGCGGAGAAAAACATCAGGTGTTCGGAAACAGTCACCTTGAAGAAATTTCAGCAATACATCATATTCCGATTTTAGGAAAATTGCCCATTAATCCGCAGATTTCAGAGGCTTGTGATGAGGGAACAATTGAAGAAATCCCGGATCCTTGGCTGGCAAAGGCAGTGGATACGTTAAAAGAAATGATGTAATTTTTTTTGATTTGTTCACAAGTTCGAAAAAAAAACGACAGCCGATTTGTAAAAAAATCGGCTGTTTTCTTTCTTTGGAATTCATTTGCACACGGACGGCAAAAACGAATCAACGTGTTCTTCTGAGCCTCTTGATAACTTTCATCAGGATTCGAATCAGAAGATAGATTATGCCCACTAAAAGGATCAGAATTAATACTACGATCACGAATATCTTATTCGGCTTTTTGATAAGATCAAATATATTTTTACTGCTATCAACTACTTTCCTGTTCTCCTGAGCAGCGTATCGATCCGGTATAACCGATATACCATTTTCTTTTGCGAAAGAAGCAAGGTATTGTGTAACTGCAAACCATTCCTTGATTTCTCTGCCATTCTGATCTTTCAAGACGGATTGATCAAAGTCTGTAATCGGATTTCCCGCCGCATCTTTTGGTTTCACTTTCAGTAAACCGAAAGATTGTGCTTCCACAGCCCCGAGCATTCTTGCAGAATATAATCCGGTTACAATTCGATATAACTGATCATCTTCCAGGTCCTGATAATTCCCGCTATCATCGACAATTTTTACTTCTACGACTCGATTAAATAGCATCCGGTTAGGGTTAAAATGAGAGGAGATTCCGCTCCAATACAAGCGCGCAACATTCATTAAAGGAGATACGGACGCATCGATTTCCGCGACAGATTTCAATTCAGCGCCAGTCAGGTAAACCGAGACTAAGGGATAACCGGATATATGATCCGGACCGTTTCCTAACGATAACATTGAATATACGTCTTCTACCGTGATGTCCCCCTCCGGCAGCGATGTCCGAATTACACCCAGCGGCACTATTGCTGTAGTGACGGGGATATAATTTTCCCCTTCTGCTTCTTTGACAATATAGCGATACGCATCACTGATCAGATTTCCCAACGGTTGTTCCCAATTTTCGGAAAACATGGACATCTGATCTGTGAACGTAATAGGATTTTTAGCAAGCACCTGATCATAGCTGTCAAAGCCAAAGAGATCCAGGTATTCCTGTCGTTTGTCTTTAAAATTTTCGATAATTTCAACGAATTCAGGATCTTCCGGTATGGAATCGTTAATCGGAATGAGCGAATAGTTCTCTAATTGCCAGCGGCCTTGATCATTTTGCTTCAGAGAGAGCTCTCCGATTTTTTTTCCATATTCCCCTGCTGAGACGATCAACGTATCTCCAATGACAATGGGTTCTTCAAGGTATGTGTGTGAATGACCGCTGATGATGACATCGATTCCCGGAACATTCTTTGCCAGGATTTCATCCTCGGAGCGTTTTTTGTCTATGTCAGTTCCGCTGTGTGAAAGGGCGATGATGATATCGATCCCTTCTTCGTTCTTCTTGATTGTTTCTATGATTTTTTTTGCTGATTCTGAAATATCAAAAAAAGTCAGACCACTTGTGGGAGCATAACTGGCTGACGATTCCCCCATCAATCCAAATATGGCAGCTTTTACATTCCCTTTTTCGAGTACGAAATACTCAACAGATCCGAATTTCTCCAGTGTTTCTTTTAACTTTTGCGTATATTGACCCTCTGAGTTTTGCCAGTCAATATTCGATTCTACCAATCGGGGAAGAGGATCACCGCTTTGAATGGCGGCTGACAGCATATCTGATAAGCCATCACTCCCATAATCGAATTCGTGATTTCCTAAGGTGGTTGCATCGAATCCCATCAGTCCTAATAATCGAAGTTCAATGGCTTCGAGGGAAAATACCGATTGATATAAGGTGCCCATGGAAAAATCACCTGCATCTAAAACCATTGTGTTCAAATCTTCAGATTTTTTTTGATCAATAATCGTTTTAATCCTGGCAAATCCACCGACTGATTCAGAATTTTGATCATTTGGATCGATATAGGAGTGAAGATCATGTGTAAACAGGATGGAAACTTCTTTACTCTGTGCAGATACTGGTATGGAAACGAAAAGAAGGATAATGCATAGGCAAAGAATCCAGATACGTGTTATTTTTTTCATGATCATTTTCTCCAATACATTAATATTTATTGAGAATCAATCAATAAATCCGTGCGTTACATTTTCGTCATATACTGCGTCAAGAAGTATAGCAATTCAAAATTTGAAAAAATAAATTGTTGCCGTGGCGTTTTCTATTTCTATTTGAACAGCTTGTCCATATTTCGAATAGCTGCAAGCGGAAGTAATGTTTGATTCATCTTATCTACAACGATTATAATCAGACGAGGTACTGATATCAACCTCAGTTAATGATTCGGAATATGGCGAGGAAGACTCCTCTCCTTATTTAAAAGGCTGGAAAAACCTGAAAAATCTGAATCAACCTGCTCCAAAGGAGTAAAAACCACAAACTCAGAAAAAAACAGTCTGTTTGAGCTACAGACTGTTTTAATAATTTGGAGCATTGTTAATCGATATTGTATTAATGAATTTCTATTTCAGGAAGTGCACCCTTTTGTTCTAAAAGATCGAAAAAAGAGGAAACACTACTGCGCATAGGCATGGATATCGGCGACCAGATCTGAAACGGATTCTTCTTTTGTCGCCCAGCTTGTACAAAATCGAACAATACTTTGCGTATCATCAAATTTACCCCAGGTCGCAAAACTGTACTTCTCTTTCAGTTTACCTAACAAGCTGTTTGGCAGAATGAAAAATTGCTGATTCGTCGAAGATGGAAATAATGGTGAATAACCTTCATCAAGAAACGCTTTCTTGATCTTTTCCGCAAGCTGATCGGCATGCGCTGAGATTTCATAGTACAATCCATCCTCAAAGAGCGCAAGAAACTGGAGACCCAGCAATCTGCCTTTCGCCAGCATCGCTCCTCGCTGTTTGATGATGTACCGGAAATCCTTCTTTAATTCCTCATTTTTTATAACTACCGCTTCTCCAAAGAGTGCGCCGACTTTCGTGCCTCCGATGTAAAAAACATCGCAGCATTCGGTGATGAATGGCAGATCAAGGTCATTCCCTTCCGCACACAGCCCATATCCCATGCGAGCGCCATCCATATAGAGATAAAGACCATATTGACGGCAGACATTGCTTATAGAAACCAATTCGTTTCGATTGTAAACAGTTCCATATTCTGTCGGATTGGAAATATAGACCATTTTGGGTTGAACGATGTGTTCAAAGCTTTCATCATGAATGTGATCCAGATAGTACTTTTCTATCTGCTGCGCTGTAATTTTTCCGCCATCATCTGGCAGTGAAATAACTTTGTGTCCGGTTGCCTCGATGGATCCCGTTTCATGAATATTGATATGACCGCTTGCTGCGGAGATGACGCCCTGATGTGTGCGCAATGCAGCGGCGATGACAATCAAATTTGTTTGTGTACCGCCAACAATGAAATGGACTGCAATATCTTCCCTTTTGCATTCTTTTCGAATGAGCTCAGCTGCCTGAGCACAATATTCATCTTCCCCGTATCCCGGTGTTTGTTCAAAGTTTGTATCAGCCAATTTTTGCAGGACTCTGGGATGTGCGCCTTCTCCATAGTCGCAGTTGAATCGAATCATCTTCATGATCTCCTTATTGGAATTTGACCTGATTGATCACCTATTGATCAGAATTATCCCCAAACGGATTTTGGGGTCAGGTTCAATTTTACTATTGAAAAGAGAATTTTAAGACGATCGATTTTTATTACAAATGCAAAATGTAACGAATTGAAGCATGAAAGTGTAACACTCGGAAATTAATAATTTAGATTGAAATTTTTTTTTTATCAGGGATTGATCAAACCTCCAACTGTCTCGATCAAAAACAATCAAGTGGTGTACATCTGCACTTCGAGGTACGCGATCTGAATAACCAGATGTTCGATCCGACTGAGATATTTTTTATTTCGGAAGAGTCGGATGACTATTTCTCTCGTGAGTTGTTCGCAGTTGGAGACTCTGTGATTGTGGTTGCGCCAAATGGGGCAAACTTCCGAAAACAGCTATCTTATGCTTATGAGGATGTGATCAGCAGCGAGTTTTCTGGATTTGAGCTCAAAATCAAAGGGGAAGCCGTTGAATATGGTGTGTTCCATGGAGACCAGTCTCAAAAGTAATACACGGGTTTATGTCCGAGTATAATGTATCCGGCACAAACCTTTTCGAGAAAGCAGCCGCTGAGTGATTGGCGGATTACTGTTTAAAAGGCGATGTTATGAAGAAATGCATGCTCTTTGTTCTTATGTTTATTGTTGGGATGGTTTGTGCCGTTGCCGGTGCACTATTGGTGGACGCTCCTGTGGTTGTTAGCGGTGGTCTGGATGATGGTGAGATCCTATCCAACGTTCTGCAACAGGTGCTGGATTATCTGGTTCCGATCCTTGTTGTGACCTTCCTGGGCTGGCTTGAAGCAATAATTCGGAAAGCACTAACTCTTCTGAAAGAGAAGGTTTTCCCAGATGTCTATGAGCTCCTCTCCAAGGTAACACTGTCCGCTGTTGAGGTTGCCGAGCAGCTGTTTGAGAAAGGCGACAATAAGGTCAAACTCATCTATGCTCAGGACTACGTTCAGCGGTGGCTGTAGCATTATTAGTTTCGCGCTTGAATTGGATTACATCCGTTGAGCAGTAGAAGCCGCTGTGAACGAGATGAAGACTACCAACTGGATGGGCGACTCTTCTGCAACAGAAGTCGAATAAACGTTATTACAAATAAAAAGCCCGTAGAGTGTGATGCTCTGCGGATAGTGTTGCTAATACAAAAAAAATTATATTATGTTTTATTCTGATGTAGATTTCCGGTTATATACTTTGCCAATAATATCCGCAAATGTATACATTTCGAGCCTTCGATTATTCAACGCTTCCTCAAGTGTCATTCCCTTATAAACTCTCTCAACGTCGGCTGGCTCCCAGACGTCTCCGAATGCTTCCATTTCTTCTATGAACGTATTGATCTCAACCTTATTCATCGGGCACCCTATCTCTTACTCCAGATGCTTGCTTTCCCGTTTTTTCCGTCAAAATCATGAACCTCTCTGGTCTTTGTAAAGCGAATTTTTTCTGTTGTTCCATCTTCATATTCTTTTTCAAATACATATCCCTTACTACCCTCCTCGGGGATTATATTATTCTCTGAAACATCGTTTAGTGTCCCGCATTCAGAACATGTCCAAACACCACTTTCCGTTGTGAAACCAGGCTGAGTATTCATCAACGAATTACATCCATCACAACGCCAGTTGCAGCCACCATCCATAATTGAACCAAGTAAACCTAAAGCTGAATCAAGTAAACCCATTACTGCCTCCTCTTTTTCTATCCAATCGAACAATTAACTACTACAGATACTCTTAGTGAATCAAGTTTTCTTCGACTTGACACGATAACCCAGCAATTATTCGTTGGGACTCACTAATTCGTTGTTCTTCCTCCTGTATTTCCTTTGTTATTTGATCAACGGTTTCTTTTTTTAATTTGATGGACGTTTCACGCGAGACAATGTCAGCCTTAAGAAGTTTGATGATCTGATCTTCAGACATTTGTGCTTTTTTTATATTCTTTTCGTCAACATAGTTTTGAACGAATAACTTCCCAAGCACGATAGCTGATGCTGTAGCTGCACTAGCAATTAATGAGGTCGCGCCGTTAGTATATTTCATATACCTATATGACGCACATAGAAAATCTATCAACGCTTGTTCAGATACGATATTGCCATTTTTCCTCGATTTTTCTCAGCAATAAGCTTATCAGCCCTGATCCAACGTCGAACTGTTTCCTCATTGGTTTTTGGCATTTCCGCTACCTGTCTCACCGTAAACGAACCCATCTATTGATTTCATCCTTCCTGCTTTTATAATATCACATTAATGTAGTAATAACAAGTTGTTTGTAGTATAAATTGTTGTAATAAAAAATAGCCTGAATTGAAATAGTAAATGCAACTAGGGAAGATAAAAAAATAAAAAACAGGGTGCACTTAGTCTGACAAATTAATTAGCAGAAAGGACTTCCCTCATGGGAAAAGAGGCATTCAAGATTACAAAATTGTTTTAAGATATAGAAACTGACAGCCCGGAATTTTTTTATTTGAATCAACGTTAAAAGGAACATAGACTCGACATTTAAATTTGGTAATTATTTTTGAAATTCTTCCTGAACTTTGATGTGCAATTTCAAAATCCTGATTTTCTGGTCTTCCAGACTCGTAATTATTACACTAGAAAAGCTAAGATCTCCGATATATTTTCTCTTTTAATGCAAAGTGTTGGGGAAAATAGATTGTTGGTTTTGAATACCGTAGAGTTCCTATATTTCACTTTTCCTTAATGTTGGATATGATTAGGAAAAGTGAAATAAAAAAGTACCCTCTGGGATTTTATAATCCATTGGGTACTTTTATGGTGGAGATGGCGGGAGTCGAACCCGCGTCCGAAAGAATCGACCCGCGAATATACTACGAGTGTAGTTCGTTTATTGATTTCATCTTAAGAAGGAAAAAAGAACAAAACCTCCTCAGATTATTCACTCAGACCCGAAAGTCCTCTTTTGTATCATGCCGTGAAATCATGGACAGCATCCTGACTTTGTGACGCCCACTCTGCGATCGGTCAGGAAAACGATGCAGGTGAACGTGACCTGAAAAGGTCATAGCGGCTCAGCCGTCAAGCTTATGCAGCGAGAGGCATTGCAGCGTAGGAAGTGCGATTATTGGCACTTAATTTTTTGTACTGATTTTTCGAGATCGGCACCTCTCGACTCGCAATTCGGGACCAGCCTCCCCCGTCGAAACCAGGGCATCCCCAAATATGTTTTAATTATAACTTAGAAATGAGCTGTGATGACCAGCAGCGATTCGAAATATGAAAAGAATCTTTGTTGTTGTGATGTTTTTGCGCTTTGCGCAAAAACATCACAACAACAAGGTCTTCCTAAATTTTGAATTGCCGGTTTTCAAAGGAAAAGCCAAAATGTGTATGAAAAAATGATATATCGGTCTATCCGATTTGATAACAGATGAGTAAAATAAGAGGATGGCTAAAAGCGAATAAAATCTATTTTACATATAAGGAGGTGGCAGATGCTTTCATATTACAAAAATAATGAATTCATTCTGGAGAAATTAGGAGAGGCTGTTCCAAATTGTTGGATCGATGCAATAAACCCCACCCCTGAAGAAAAAGAATTACTTTGCAATTTAGGCATTCCCAGAGATTTTTTAACATATTCATTGGATATTGATGAGCGGTCTCGAATTGATGAAGAGGATGATGGGACGACGCTGATTGTTGTTCGTGTTCCCTATTATCAAGGTGAAAAAGAGGATATTGCGTATGTTACTATTCCTTTGGGCATTATTATTGCAGATAAATATATTGTGACGGTTTGCAGCAAACCGACAGATATTATTCAACAATTTTCCAGCGGAAAAGTTGCAAAGCTCTCCACCACAAAACGTAATCGTTTTGCGCTGCGTCTGCTTATGACAACAACCACGAAATTTTTGGATGATGTGCGTACCATCAATAAAGTGGTAGATGTCCTTGAAGATCGATTGTATGCATCGATGAAGAATACTGAGTTACTGACATTGTTAAAATATCAAAAGAGTTATGTCTATTTTGCACAGGCATTAAAACAAAATGAGTTGACATTGGTGAGGCTTTCCCGTTTAAATTCTTTTAAACGGTTTGAAGAAGATGAAGATCTGTTGGAAGATGTCATAACCGAAAATACGCAGGCCATCGACATGACAAATATATCCAGTTCAATCTTATCGTCATTGATGGATGCATTTGCTTCTGTGATTTCAAATAATTTAAACGTGGTCATGAAAGTGTTGGCTTCAGTGACCATCATCATGAATATTCCTGTCATCATTTCCGGATTTTTTGGAATGAATGTCAATTTCCCGCCGTATATATCTGAACATCCAATGGCTCTTCCATTCATCCTTTTAATTACCATCATATTGACGATACTTTCGATTTGGATTTTCCAAAAAAAACACTGGTTTTAGTCTGCTTACAGCTATATAAAAATATGGGAAGAATTCATTATTGTTGAGATTTTTTTACACTCGACGCAAAAAAATATCTCAACAACAATTTTCTGTCTTTTTTTCGAAGGTTCAAATAGGTTTTTTGGGTATTGATATCAAATAATGAGGAGCGTGGCATGCGGTTTGTTCGTTTCATAAAACAGGGATCGACGGAGTCGAAATTTGGCTGGATTTATGAAGATATGGTTGGAGAGATTGAAGGGAATTTGTTCTCAGAATACAGAAGATTGGAAGCGGATACACCCATTGAAAAGGTAAAACTGTTGTCTCCGCTTATTCCAGGAAAAATTGTTGCAGCGGGATGGAATTATATTGATCATGCCCGTGAGTTTGATCGTCCAATCCCTGAATTTCCGACCATTTTCTTGAAACCTCCCAGTTCTGTTATCGGGATGGGGGATGGCATTATTCTTCCGGAAATTTCCCGGCAGGTGGAGCATGAGTGCGAATTGGCTATTGTTATCGGGAAAAAAGCGAAGATGATTCTGCCAGAGGATGCGTATAGCTATATATTTGGTTATACTGCTGCTAATGATGTCACTGCCAGAGATCTGCAGAAAAAAGATGAGACCTGGGCACGGGCGAAAGGATTTGATACGTTTTGCCCATTAGGTCCGTGGATCGAAACCGATTTTGAACCAGCCGATGCAATGCTGACTTGCAGAGTTAATTCTGAATTGCGACAAATGGCATCCACGCGGGATATGATTTTTCCGATTCCTTCCATCCTTGCTTTTATTTCTTCAATCATGACATTGAATCCGGGCGATATTATTTTAACCGGTACACCCGCAGGAACTGCTCCTTTGGAAGCCGGAGACGTAGTAGAAGTCCAGATCGATGGCATTGGAAGTCTTACAAATCCGGTGGTGAAACAAATGTAATTTGGTGAAATATGCCGGTGTTTATGCAGTAATTTGAAATAAGGAAAGTATTTATGGATATGACGTTGTTATTGTAGAAAACGCAAAAACAACACAACGGCGAATAATCCTTCCTATATTTCGTATATCATTGGTCAATATGGTAAAATATTTCACATTATTAAAAAAAGTGTATAATTTATCAGTCAGATATCAATGCAAATCAGTAAATCAATGCTCCGATGGGCATTTTGATTTTTGAATCTAATCTAATTTGAAGGAGAATGAAATATGTCAGGCCATTCTCATTGGGCTACAATTAAACGCAAGAAGGGCGCCGGCGACGCAAAACGAGGCCAGGTATTTACAAAGCTGGCTAAAGAGATCACGCTCGCAGCACGTGAGGGCGGTGATCCTACAATGAACTTTAAGTTGAGAATCTGCGTAGACAAAGCGCGGAGCAACAACATGCCGAAAGACAGTATCGATCGGGCAATAAAACGCGGTACCGGAGAATCGAAAGATGGTTTTGTATTTGAAGACGTGATGTATGAAGGATATGGCCCAAAAGGAGTAGCTTTCATCATTGAGTGTGTCACAGAGAATAAGAACCGGACGGTGGCAGAGGTACGCCATGCGCTTTCTCGTTCTGGAGGGAGTTTAGGTGAAAGCGGATCGGTAGCCTGGCAATTTTCCCGAAAAGCTTATTTCCTTATATCTGGAGAAAAGCTGGATTTCGATAAAGTCTTCGAACTCGGATTAGAAAAAGGCGCTGATGATGTTCAGGAAACTGAAGATGGAATTGAAGTATTCGCTGGTGTTGAAAATTTCAAAGCGTTAAGCGATGCTTTCTATGCAGCAAATTTGCCGATTTCTGAAGCTGAAATTCGATATTTCCCCAATCAGGAAATGGATTTGTCCACGGAAGAAACGTTACAGGTGCTTCGGGTTGTCGATTCTTTGGAAGAACTGGATGATGTTCAACAGGTTTATCATAATCTGAATGTCAGTGACGAAGCAATGGCAGCGCTGGAAGGCGAAGAATAAGCTTACATGGTTGTTTTGGGAATTGATCCCGGAACTGCTTTAACTGGATATGGATTTATTCGTTTAGCAGAAAACGGGGATCTCTCAGTCATTGATTATGGCGTGATATCAACTCCAGCAAAAACAGCGATGGAAAATCGACTGGTTCAGCTTTACCAGGAAATCAATGAAAAAATTCTTCTCCATCACCCCGAAAGGGGAGCGGTGGAGAAGTTGTTTTTCCATACAAACGTCACTACTGCGATTTCTGTCGGACAAGCACGCGGTGTAATCTTGCTTTGCATGGCACAAGCGGGTATCGATATAACCGAATTCACCCCGATGGAAGTAAAACAAGCAGTTGTCGGTTATGGAGGCGCAGATAAACGTCAAGTCCAACTGATGGTGAAAGCAATCTTGAACCTTCAAGAGATTCCAAAACCGGATGATGCTGCAGATGCATTAGCAATTGCGATCTGTTGTGCGAACTGCAACAAGTATTTTGATTTACGGAAAAGTCTGAGTTAAGATGATTACCAGCAAAGCCAATCCTCGAATAAAAGAAATTCGAATTCTGAAAGATCCGAAATTCATAAAAAAAAGCGATTCTTTTTACATGGAAGGCTTGCGTATTATTGGCGAAGCATTACAAAAGAATTCGGAGATTGAAACGGTCATCAGTTGCCCTGAAATCTTAAAAAATGGGTTCGGTTCCCAACTGGTTAACCTTGCAAAAGACAAGGGCATTGAGATTTTGGAAGTTTCTAAGGCGGTTTTTGAATCTTTTTCGCATAAAGAAAACCCTCAGGGGTTGGCTGCGATCGGGAAACAGCATTTTTCGCAGCTGGAAGAGTTAGAAATTAGCCACGGACTCATCATCGCATTAAATGAAGTGGCTGATCCTGGGAATCTGGGTACAATCATCCGAACAGCTGATGCGGTTTCCTGTGAAGGTATATTACTGTTGGGAGATACCACCAATCCGTACGAACTGAACGCAATTCGGGGCTCCATGGGAGCAATATTTTCTCAAAAAATTGTAAAGACTGATTTCCAATCCATGCTGACCTGGAAAAACGAACATGGATTATATTTAACCGGAACCTCAGATAAAGCAGCAGCTGATTATGCTTATATTGACTATCCTGATCCGATTATATTATTAATGGGAAGCGAGCGTCAGGGGCTGAACAATGACGAGATGAAAGCGTGTGATCTCATTGTACGTATTCCGATGATGCAAAGCAGCGATTCTTTGAATCTGGCTGTTGCGACCGGGGTTATACTCTATGAGATTTTTAATAATCATCGAAAGAATATCAGCAGGAATAACCTATGATTGCCTATCTGGATGGTACTATTCTTGAGAAAGAATCCGATTCAATCGTTGTTCTCATCGGTGGCGTTGGATTGCGGGTTTATGCAACACAGAATTATCTGTTAACTGTTGAACCAGGACAGCGAGTAAGGCTGCATACACATTTGATTGTACGTGAAGATCTCCTGGCTCTTTATGGCTTTGATACACAAGAGGAAGTTCGATATTTTTCTCTGTTGATGGGAGTCAGCGGTGTCGGTCCGCGATTAGCTTTGAACATCCTTTCTTCTGCCGGAGTGGATACCATACGCAGAGCTGTTGTGCAAGAGCAGCCTGACTTTCTATCGCGAGTTCCCGGCGTCGGAAAGAAAACGGCACAAAAAATCATTCTTCAGTTGCAAGGGAAAATTTCAGGCACTGGGGAAGGGCAAGATTTTCAGGCATATCAACCGGTCGATTTTGAAGTAATTGAAGCGTTAACTGCTTTGGGATACAGTATTATTCAGGCGCAGACTGCGGTTCAGTCAATCCCTAAAGATACTCCCGATACTGTTGAAGATAAGCTTCGGATGGCGCTTCAATCGTTGGCGTAAAGACGCCCCAATTTTGCAATTTTTTCCTCCTTTATTCAATTAATTGACATTTAGCTGATTTATCGAATTAAGCTGGGCGAATTGCCGTTTATTATTTTTTTTGCTCAAGATAAAAATAAATGAATTGTAAAAAATACTTTTCATATGTCGAATCACTATTCTATTTTAAGAAGACCGATCGAAATTTCGAAATACAGATCAAGATGAGGTTTGATGGTTGATAATAATATGATTCGTGTCATTGGGGCACGTGAAAATAATCTTAAAAACATTTCTGTGGATATACCACGGGATAAACTGGTTGTCATTACCGGATTATCCGGTTCGGGTAAATCATCACTGGCATTTGATACGATTTTTGCAGAGGGTCAGCGCCGTTATGTGGAATCGCTTTCCTCTTATGCGCGTATGTTTTTAGGCCAAATGGATAAGCCGGATGTCGATTCGATCGAGGGATTATCTCCGGCGGTTTCGATTGATCAGAAAGGAACTTCCCGCAATCCACGTTCCACTGTTGGTACAGTAACAGAAATTTATGATTATCTTCGTCTTCTTTTTGCACGGATTGGAACACCTCATTGTCCTGTTTGTGGGAGAGTGGTTGTTCAGCAGTCATCCGATGAAATCATTAATAAGGTTGAGCAGCAACCGGAAGGAAGCCGCTTACTGATTCTGGCGCCAATTGTACGGGCAAGAAAAGGTACTTACCAGGCAGCTTTGGATGAAATCCGTAAAAGCGGATTCATTCGTGTCCGTGTCGATGGAACAGTTTATTCTTTAGATGAAGAAATCAGTCTTGATCGCTATAAAATTCATACGATTGAGGCGGTTGTTGATCGTATTGTAATTCACCATGATGACGATGAGGAAAACGCCCGACTGAATCGTTCCAGGCTGGCTGATTCGATAGAAACGGCACTAAAAGTCGGTGATGGATATGTCACTGTGAGTAATCTATCTGCTGAGCCAGCAGAAGATATGCAGTTTTCGGAATTCCTGGCTTGTCCGGAACATGGTGTCAGCATACCAGAAATTGAACCGAGAACCTTTTCTTTTAACACACCGCATGGCGCATGCCCCGCATGTCAAGGTTTAGGCATTCGTCAGGAAATTGATCCGAATTTAATCATTCCGGATCCATCACGATCTTTGAATGAAGGTGCAATTTCAGTCATGGAATGGAATCACTCAAAGGCTGAAAATGGCTATTACTGGCAGCAATTGGAAACCGTAGCAAAAGAATATGATATCAATATGGATAAACCCTTTTCCGAGTTAACTGAAGACCAGCGAAATATCATACTCTTTGGATCCGGAGGGAAAAGCCTGAAAATGGAATTGGTCGGTAGAAATGACCGCGTTTCATCGTATCAGGCACCTTTTGAGGGCGTCATCCCGAATCTAAAACGCCGTTTTGATGAAACGAATTCCGATTTTATCCGCGATAAAATTGCAGAGTATATGGTTGATAAGCCGTGCCACGTCTGCAATGGAAAGCGATTGAAACCGGAAACACTTGCCATAACCATCGATAATCTCAATATCATCGATATTACTGAAATGCCTATTAATTCTTTACTGATATGGGTAAGGAAAATCCAGAGTGATCAAACCTTATTATCGGATTGCCAAAAGATCATCGCTGAAAAGATATTAAAAGAAATCGTTTCCCGACTTGAGTTTCTTGTCAATGTGGGGTTAGATTATCTTACATTGCAGCGTTCTGCATGCAGTTTATCCGGAGGAGAATCGCAGCGCATTCGTTTAGCGACGCAGATCGGTTCGCAATTGATGGGGGTTTTATATGTATTGGATGAACCTTCGATCGGATTGCATGCCCGTGATAATTCGAAATTATTAAAAACCTTAAAACAGTTAAGAGATATCGGAAACACAGTCCTGGTTGTTGAGCATGATGAGGAGACAATTCGCGCTGCCGATTGGATCATCGATATGGGACCAGGTGCGGGAATTCGAGGCGGTGAAGTAGTTGCCGCAGGTTCCATCGATACAATTCTCTCTAGTAAACAATCTCTGACAGGCGATTATCTTACAGGCAGGAAATTTGTTCCAATCCCGCAGAAACGAAGGAAACCAGATGACCGATTTCTGGAAATCATTGGTGCCACTCAAAATAATCTGAAAAATATTGACGTGAAAATTCCGCTCGGAATGTTGGTTTGTATCACTGGCGTTTCCGGAAGCGGAAAATCTACCTTATTGAACGATATATTGTATAATGTTTTGGCGCACGAGCTGAATAGAGCGTATACAACTCCTGGGCAATTCAAAAAAATTAATGGGATTCAGTTTCTTGATAAAGTCATTAATATTGATCAGTCACCAATTGGAAGGACACCTCGCTCAAATCCGGCAACTTATACGGGCGTTTTCGATGAAATTCGCAAGCTTTACGCAGAACTTCCGGATAGCAAAATGCGCGGATACAAACCAGGACGTTTTTCATCGAATGTCCGCGGCGGGCGTTGTGAAACTTGTCAGGGTCAGGGGCAGCTTAAAATAGAAATGCAATTTTTACCGGATGTATATGTACCTTGTAACGTGTGTCATGGATTGCGCTATAACAATGAAACATTGCAAGTGAAATTTAAAGGAAAATCGATCGCTGACGTTTTGGACATGGATATTGATGAGGGCGTTGAATTCTTTTCTGCATTTCCAAATATTGTCAATAAATTGAATCTTCTTCAGGAAGTGGGGATGGGCTATGCCAAAATTGGTCAGCCAGCTAATACACTATCCGGAGGTGAAGCGCAGCGAGTTAAATTATCCAAAGAATTATCAAGGCGTGCTACCGGAAAGACTTTGTATGTTTTAGATGAGCCATCTGTCGGATTGCATGCAGCAGATGTCCATCGCTTAATTACTGTACTGCAAAAACTGGTCGATCAGGGCAATTCAGTGATTATTATTGAGCATAATTTGGATATCATCAAAGTATCCGATTATATTATTGATCTCGGACCAGAAGGTGGCGATCGCGGCGGTAGGGTTATTGCTGTTGGAACGCCTGAGAAAATTGCAAAATGCGAGGCTTCTTATACCGGGCAATATTTAAAAGATATTCTTCAGAGATAGCGGTACTGGGAAAAGAGCTGGTTATGAATCTATAACTGGCAGCCACAAACTTGTCAGTATTCCGGGATCTTGTATGTTCATTTAAATAACGAACGGAAAAAGAAGTAATAAGAACTATAGGCTTACTATTCAAATCAATCAGGAAAACCATGACTACAACAAAGAATCCTACCCATATTTAGAAATGCTGCGAAAAAAGCCCTCTTTTTGCACAGCGTGCTTTTTCCGTGTACAATAAGAATAAATTTGACGAAAACAAGATTTACGAAGAATGATTGATCTGAAATGAAAGGAAATATGCGATGGCAAGAAAAAATTCGCCTCAATATGTTATCAATTCCTATCAAAAGAAACAAAAATTTTTACCATTCATTATTTGGAGTATTGCAGCGATTATTTTTGCACTGGGAATTATTATTTTAGTGATATGGTTCGCCGGAGACAGCGGATTTTCAATCGGCAGTCTTTTTGCTTCGGATACGCCGACGCCAACGCTGACGGCCACTGCGACAGCTACCGTTCCAACCAATACGCCAACCTTAACTCCGACGGAGACCATAACTCCTTCTCCGACGGTTTCACCAACACCAGAAGGGCCTCAAATGTATACAGTTGTTGAGGGAGATAATTGTTGGGATGTGGCTGTTAATAAATTTAAAGTAGGAATTGATGTGTTCCTGGCAATAAATGGCTTTCAGATGGATACTTGTAATTTGACACCCGGTCAGGAAGTGATCATACCTGGCCCGGATACAAAACTTCCGACAGATACTCCGGTTGCGCTTGATGTTTATACTGCCGGTCAGCAAATTGAATATAAGGTACAGCTTAACGATTCAATTCAGGATATTGCTTCAAAGTTTTTCACAACCATCGATTCCATCGCGAAATTGAATAAGATTGAAGATACAACGGTGCCTTTGAAAGCCGGAACCAGTCTGGTGATTGCAGTGAAAATTGTGACTCCGACACCATCACCTGTACCGACTTATACTGCGATGCCATAATTCTCATCAATAAAAAAATTATTCTTAGAAAATAATTGAAAAGGTTCCTTTTTCTTATAAAATGAAGGAACCTTTTTTTACTCGTGTAATACCTGTCTCTATATACTACCTGTTTTTCTCAAATTTTTTTCCTGGAATTTCCAGATTTGAGCGTAAAAAGGGACGATTTTTCAAAAAGTGAGAAATTCAGCTATCATCCTAACGTTGACAAA
Organism: Flexilinea flocculi; assembly: GCF_001192795.1. Taxonomy (GTDB): domain Bacteria; phylum Chloroflexota; class Anaerolineae; order Anaerolineales; family Anaerolineaceae; genus Flexilinea; species Flexilinea flocculi. The sequence goes on from NZ_DF968181.1 coordinate 1,438,532, forward strand.
TTGCCATACGAGCCCATACAGTAGTGAGAATTCTGTCATTGCGAGTCCCGAAGGGACGTGGCAATCTCCCAGCCCCATTATGTAAAGAGTGCCACACGAAAAGAGATTGCTTCGCCGGGCGGCTGGCGCCCTCCTCTCAATGACAGATCGCCGTACAAGCCCCGTTGGGGTGATATATTTCCTTGCGAGTCCCGTAATGGCGAAGCAATTCACTATCGCATTAGGGAAAGAATGCCATACGAAAAAAGATTGCTTCGTCGGGCTGGCGCCCTCCTCGCAATGACAAATTGCCATGTGTGTCCTCCTGAGTATCTCGAATTAGTTCTTTGAAATCTCCAAATTTGTGCGTAAAAAGGGACTTTTTTTCAAAAAGTGAGAAACTCAGGTATTAGCGTAAAACCTTAGCCGCCTTCAGCTAAGTTATGTAGGGCATTTCTGATGTTTCGTTTCAGCCCGGAATTTTTTGTACGCAGTATTGGTGTTTCCTGATATTTTTCTTTGAATTCAGCATCGGATAAATCCAGATCTTTCATCTCTCCAATTACGATATGATGTAAAGACAATGGCGTTTGGTTAACAAGATTCTTTTGATTCCAGGGACAAATTTTTACACATACATCGCAGCCGAAAATCTGATTGCCGCATAAAGCCGCAATTTCCGGTTCGATTTCACCATGATTTTCAACAGTCTGGTATGCGATGCATCGGCCGGCATCGATGGTTCGAGTATTTGGATCGATACATTTTGTTGGACAAGTATCAACACAGAGACGACACTTTCCGCATCTGTCATCATTGTATGGCGGATCGGGTTCAATTTCGATATCGAGCAGACATTCCGCTAACAGCGTCGTTGAACCATATTTGGGATGAATCAGCATAGAATTCCTGCCAATCCATCCTAATCCAGCCTGAACTGCAAGTGACCTTTCCAGAATGGGGCTTGAATCGGTACAAATTTTTGCATGGACATCCTTACAAAGCCTGCTGGAGATCCGATCAATTAATTTCCCGCATAGCTCGGTAATCTGATGATGATAATCCCAATATCGGGCAAAGGATGCAACGGAAAAAAACGATGGCTCGAATTCATAGCAGATAGAAATTCCCAGTACCAGAATGGAGCGGCAATCTGGATATATGATTGCCGGATTTTTCCTTTTTTCGATGTGATCATGTCTTGCGAGATAATTCATTCCCGCATACTTGCCTGCTTCTATCCAATCCAGGTAACGCGGAAAATGATCTGGTTTACGAGGATCTGTAAAACCGGAAAAACAAAAGCCGAGCTTTTCAGCTTCGGCTTTTATGATTTCTTTTTCGGATGTTTGATTCACTATTTCGGATTACTAAAAAAAATATTGGTTTATCAGTCCCGAACTTGCACTGCGACAAAAATATTGTCTAAAATGACAGCGCCATCATTGTCAATCAGTTCCCAATAGGAATTATAAATTCCGGGATCATCCTGAGCAGGAAAATGCAGTGTAATGCTTGTAGTCTCCCCTTTTGGAACGGCTGGCAGATAAATTACTTTCCCTTCGTTGGCTTCTACACCTTTATAATATCTGAGATAGAATTCATTGGTCCAATCCAATGGCCCGACATTTTTGAATGTCCAGGTTACATCCCAGTCTTCTCCCGGATAGATCAGCATGTAATTTTTATTTTGCTTATCCAATTTTGCCATATAGGAATAGTAAGTCGGTGTAGGTTTCCAAAAACCTGATCCTGATCCGCTGCTGATGACTCCTGATCCGGAAGTAGTCGGTGCAGGCGTCGCTTGAAGTGTCGCTGCAAATTGAGCCTGAATGGTGGAATAAATTTCAGCATATACTGTTGCAGCGATCTGTGTTCGCAGTGCGCTCATGTCAATCGTTTCCTGAGCCGAAATACCACTGAAGCCAGCGATCATCACAAGAACGAACAGACTGATAAGAATAATCTTCTTCATTTTAAAAATCCCCTTTAATCAACCACGATTGTAAAATCTACAATATAGAAATTACTATCGTTTTCATTGGACAGCACCCATGACATCTTATATTCACCTGGTGTTGTAGGTGCAACAAAGTCAATGGTTATTGATGCGGTTTGCTGGGGCGCTGTGGTTTGTGTCAGATAGTATCGCGTGTTGCCTGCTTTTGCAAAATTCGTCCCGGTAAAAAAGCGCAAGGAATAGCTGGTTGTCCATGTGGTTGTTCCGATGTTGGTGATGTACCAGATCAGATCATCCGATTCTCCGGGGGAGTAATGTGTACCATCGGCAATGCTTTGATCAGCCCAAACGGCTTTATCTCCAACTGAAGCCAAGGTGGCTGTCGGTTGCGCTACTGGCAGCGCTGCTGAGGTGACTCCTCCGGCTGGGACTGCCAATGTTGCTACTGATGAAGAAATCGAATTTCCTGAGCTGGCGGTCGGTAAGGAAATTGGAAGCGAAGCGGTTGTGGGGGTAAAGGATACTGGCGTATAAGTGGGTTGAGGCGTATCAGTCGGTTTTGCTAATGCGGTTTCCGTTGCACGCGCTTCAATCGTTTGAACGGCATTCGTCGCAATCTGATTGACATCGATGGTTGGTTCCGGTGTTGCACGTGTTCCACAAGCTGATAGGACGACAGTAAAAATGATGATGAACGCGCACTGCGCGAAAATTTTCTTCCGATTTAACATAAAAAACCTCCATGAATCTGTGATCATTAATGTTATTGTACCAAATTATTACGCTGTCGAATTCAATAAAGTTCCAGTTGATGATGTAATTCAGCAACGGTTTGAAATATGAGCGGGAGTATTTGATGTTGTGTTGTTTTTGCGCGGAGCGCAAAAACAACACAACATCAAATTTTCTCTTTTTTTCTCAAAAGGTTTTCAAAATTACGAATTAATGGTAATTCAGCAGTAATTTGTAATTAAGATAGAATTTTTGATAAGAGAGATAAATTCCCGTATTATTTCAGAATCCTGCGGCATTCAATATAAAAGCGCTTTTCATGCGCTTCACCCATCGAAAAAGTCTTTCTTGGAAGGGCTCCATCTTTAATAATGCTCTGGAAGAATCCGTTTTTTTGAACAGGCGGAAGATAGAAGCTGGCATTATTTTCGGATTGCGCAATGTTGATGACATCATCAGTTCCGTGAATATAATCAATCTCCTCAAATCCACCCTTTGCTTTCCAGGTATCGAGAAACTGCTGTACTGAACCGACACATAAACCTGATGGTGGATTGAGAAATGTTGCTTTATAAGCTTTCCCGTTTTCCAGAATGCCAAATGATTGAATGCCTTCGGGCGTTGCATCGATATCTTTAAAAAGTGATTCATGATCAACATGTGTGACAATTTCAATATCATTTCCATATTGATGTTCCAATTGTTTGACTACAGAATTCTTCTTGTTAAAAATAACGCGATGAATCGGTTCAAATAATAAAGCAGAATCATGCAGGTTTTCGATTTCAACCATCGCATAGCGCGCCGGATGATCCATTCCCCATTCTTGCTTGTGATTTTCCCAAATTGCTTTTGCAGTTGCTAAGGAGTGATTTCCGTCTCCGATGGCGAAAATGATCCGACTGTGGTCATTGACCGAACCGTACTTTCGTTCAATTGAATTGTCCGATTGTGCTTCGGCAACAACTGACAAGATTTGATTTTCTATCTTCGGATCTGCCAGAGAATATCCGCGTACGTGACCACTGTTCATCATTAAATCAAAATCATAGAGAACCGGTAAAGTATCTTTTATTGAAATCAATGGTTCAATCAGTTTTTTTTGATCGTCGTCAATGAGAACCAGAATATGAGGAATTTCTAACGGGGCGCCTTCACGAATCTTGATACGCGGGGGAATGCGTTCTGCGACTGTCCCTTCTGTAGCCCGTATCCAGCTCGTGGATGTCCGTGTGTAATCATAATCCTCAAGGTCGATTGTTGTCAGGAGACCATACCGGGTACCATGGTCGATTTCTCGCTCAACGAGAATCATACCGTGATGTAAAACGAAAAGATTTTCTTCGAGATATTTCCCCATTTCGTGATGGATGTCCTGGATTTTTCTGGCCTCGTCAATTTTTCCTAAGTAAAACTCTGGAAATGTAATTTTTAGTGTCGAGGGATGATCACCTACTTCAGATGCAACCTGATCCCAATATGATTGATTGGATGTAAATTGATCACAAGCAATTGTTGCCCATTTTTTCATGTCTACTTTATTACAAGGGAGTAAAATCTCAGGAACTTTGAGGATACTGACAGATTCTTTCAACATTTTTTCTCCTAATTCTTTATTGATGAGTGGTTTTATTTTATCGTAAACTATTAATTCGTAAAGAGACTGAAATCTGAATCACTCATCTATAAAATACTTGAGTTACTGGATAAATCAGCCATTTGAAATATGAATCTACTGTCCAAATCTCAAAGGTGAGAAAAAATTCATTTCCTTGTAAAAATAATGAAAGGTGGATTATAATAGAGAACGTTGTTCGGGGCGTGGCTCAGTCCGGATAGAGTGCACGGTTCGGGTCCGTGAGGTCGAGCGTTCAAATCGCTCCGCCCCGACAAAAGAGGATATCTTTTAAACTGGATATCCTCTTTTTTTCTCCCCTTTTCTTTCTCCCCTTTTCTTTCTCCCCTTTTCTTTCTCCCCTTTTCTTTCTCTCTCTCTCATAAGCTATTTTAGATCAACACGAATCGATTTCAAATAAGCTGGAGCAATGTAAATAAGAATCCATGATAAAGGTAACTGAAAAAAATTTGTAAGACAACAGCGGAAATGTTAAAATGAAATATATCGGAGGTCGATAATCATTATCGGCGTTGGTGAGTTCCCATCGAAAAGTGCCCCCGGAATCTAAACGGATGGGAAAAGATGTCATTTCCTGAATAATCAATATCTTGCTGCAATTCCAGGTCGATCCATTTTGTCCGGAATTCAGGCTAATAATATTTTCCCGCCGCAAAATTTCATTATCTTTTAGGAGGATTCATGCTGATTTACAATGCGAAAGTTGTAACCTGGGAAAAGCCAAATCAAATCCACGATAATTATGCTGTCTATATTCAAGGCAACCTGATCAAGGAAATTGGTCCAAGTTCGGAATTGTTGAAGAAATATCCCGCAGAAGACAAAATTGATGCTGATGAACAATTGTTGATGCCGGGGAGTATTTGCGCTCATACGCATTTTTATGGCGCATATTCACGCGGAATGGGCATTCCAGGGGTTCCATCCAAGGATTTCCCGGAAAATCTGGAAAATCTCTGGTTCAAACTGGACCGCTCTTTGGACGAAGAAAGCACGCGGTTGTCCGCGCAGATTTTTGCGATCGATGCGATTAAGGCTGGCTGTACTACGCTGTTTGATCATCATGCCTCTCCAGAATTCATCGATGGGTCATTGGATGTAATCGCTGATGTCATCGACAAAAGCGGACTTCGTGCCTCGTTATGTTATGAAGTTACTGACCGAAACGGGAAAAATGGAACCAAAGCCGGTATACGGGAAAATGTTCGATTTTTAACGTCTTTAAAAGCAGGGAAGAATCTGGGCGGACGCCTTGCCGGTGCCTTTGGAATCCACGCGTGTCTAACCGTGGATGAAGAGACGTTGGAAGATTGCGCTGCGGCAATCCCGGATGGATTTGGTTTTCATATTCATCTGGCTGAATCCCAGGAAGATGAATGGGACAGCCTGTACCGATTCGGTGCGCGCTGCGGGCAGCGATTATATCAGCATCATATTCTTGGCGATCGTACAATTGTCGCACATGCAGTCCATGTGGATGCCCGGGAAATGGAGCTTCTTAAAGAAACAGGAACCTGGATTTCCCATCAACCGCGTTCCAATATGAATAATGCAGTCGGCGCAGCTCAGGTTGAATCGATGCTGGCTGATGGCATGAAAGTATGTTTAGGAAATGATGGTTTCACTTTTGACATGTGGAGTGAATGGAAGACGGCATATTTCCTGCAGAAGGTAATACATCGCGATCCGCGCCGAATGAACGGTTATGATGTTCAGGAGATGGCAATCTATAACAATGCAAAACTGGCTGGACAAGCGTTTGGGTTTGGGGATCAATTTGGAACCATTACCGTAAATGCCCCGGCGGATTTGATTTTGGTGGACTATAAACCGTTTACAGATTTGAATCCAGGAAATATTCCCTGGCATATCATTTTCGGATTCCGTGAAGCGATGATTACGACGACGATTGTCGACGGGAAAGTATTAATGTTGAATCGAGAACTGACCACCATGGATGAAAAAGCGATCTGTGCCCGTTCTCGGGAAAAGTGCCCTGAAGTCTGGAGACGCTTCAGCGAATTGCATGGTGTTAAATAACGATAAACGTCGATGGTAGCCGATTTGTCTTATTAAGATTTTTTGTATTATCAGAAAAACATAGAAGAAAGCAATCGAACATCGGTATTTCTCGCATTAAATCAGGAGAGATACCGATGTTTTTACAAAAAAAGTTGAGATTATTGGATATGGTCGAATAATCGTTTCCAAGAACCAAGAGGCATTGTTCAGAGAGGTTTTTATTGAAAATTGGAGCAATCATCCTTGCAGCAGGCGGAAGCACACGTTTCCATGCGAAACAGCATAAATTGCTGGTAAAAATTGACGGGAAAAGTGTCATCCGAACAACCGTTGAAAAAACGTTACAATCCGACTTTCAACCTGTAATCGTGGTGGTTGGCGCAAAAGGCGAGACTATTACCGCTGAAATTCATGATTTGCCGATCATCATTGTTCAGAATACAGATTGGCTGCAAGGGCAATCCACATCTCTGAAATGCGGTCTTCGGGCGATTCCGCCAGCAGTGGAATCTGTCTGCATCCTTTTGGCCGATCAACCATTGATTTCACAGGACACATTGCATTGTTTATCACTGTATCAGGAACGATTTCCGGATGAAATTATTGCGCCGTTGTATCATGGCAAGCGCGGCAATCCGGTGTTTTTTCCAAGGAAATTCTTTCCGGATTTATTCGATCGTATTTCAGGTGACAGTGGCGGGAGAGAGATTATCCGGGAAAAAGGAGCTCATTTCGTCGATGTCATGGATAGTTTTGTGCTCCGGGATATCGATACAATCGAGGATTATCAAAATTTCTTGACAGCCGAAAATAATGAATGACATTATAATACGGTGCTGAACAGTAATTCGGATTATTCAGGAAATCGAAATTTGAAAAGGCTTTTTTGTTTATTTGAAAAGTCAATCCATATTTCGAACAGCAGATGAAAGAAATACCACATCCGATAATGAAAATTCTATTTTCATAGGAATTGCTGGAATTATTTTCTCTTTTTTCACAAGGCGTTTTCAAATTTTGATTACTGAAGATGAAAGGACAGGCATGGGACATAATTTTTGGAAAATGATCAGAAATGAAAATGACTATGAGATGTTACCAGTATCCCGACAGGACTGCAGATCCATTCGCGACACCCAGAATTTTACTCCGGAAGGCGCTTATACAACTTTCCGAACCTATGATCGATATAAAGTTTTGAACCTTTCTCAACATTTCTCCAGGCTTGAAGAGACATCCAGCCTGGCAGGATTTCAAATTTCTCTTTTGCGTTTGTCGTTAAAAAAACGTCTGACAGAAATCATTGATCAATTTGATGAAGGCGAATTAAGGATTCGACTCACTGTTGATTTGACGAATGAAATCGGTACAATTTATGCTGCCATCGAAAAACTGACAATTCCTTCATTGGAGCTGTATCAGAATGGAATTGAAGTCATTTCAACACGTATGCATCGTGAAAATCCGAAGGCAAAGCTAAATAACTTCCTCGAAAAAGCCGATGAGGCAAAAAAGAGTGCCGGAAGAGATTATGAAGAAATTATCATGGTTAATGAGGAAGATGAAATTCTTGAAGGTTTAAGCAGCAATTTCTATGGGATTCAGAATCAAAAGATTTTTACTGCTGAAAAAGGTGTATTATCTGGAACGACGAGGAATTTTATCCTCAAGCTTGCAGAAAAGGTAGCTATTCCGGTAATACTTGAACCGATTCGACTAAATCAGATCGGAGCGCTGGATGAAGCTTTTATCACCAGTACCAGCCGATCAATTCTTCCCATCTGTTCGATTGACAAGGTTAAGATCGGCAGCAAGGTACCAGGAGAATTAACGATGCGGCTGATGAAATCATTTCGGCTGGAGCTTGAATTCTATCTTGAAGATTTGCGATACTAAGGAAGCCGTTTCCCAAATATTTTCATGGAGAAAATTTCCTGTGAAAATGTTTCTCTGATTTTGAAAAACAGATCAAAAAAAGACGGAATGATTGTTCATTCCGTCTTTTTTGATGATTGATGACAGGTTCCGATACTCGCTCTTGAAATTTTTCTATTCATCTTTTTCGATATTTTCAAGCGCGAATTCCAGACATTGTACAACGAGATTATTTAAAGAGATGTTATTTTCTTTCGCGATTTTCTCCAGTTCCGAATTCAAGGACTCCGGAAATCGAAAAGTCTTAGATACAGCAGAAATACAGCCCTTTTTAATGTGAAATTCCCCCATGACAACTCCAGATATAAAAAAAGAATCATTGTATTAAAAAAATCAAGCAAATAAAAATTCGAAATTTGGTATGGATTATTTGTTATTAGGTTGTCATTGCATTTCGTACATTAACAACATAATAACAAGCTTTTTTTATCAAAAGAATTTTCCAAAATTCGAATTGTTGCTAATTATTTTTAACAAAAAATAATTAACATAATTATTATATTTGATCTATTTGTTTTATGAAAAGGGAGAATATTAAGGTTTCCTTATAAAAAGGTTCTTTTTACTTCGACATTTGATTTTCAAAATTTCATTCTTTTCTACTGAGATTTTTCAAAACTACAAATAGTGGATTATATTCATAAATGATCGGAAATTTATTCTCCGTTTTTTTGTTTCTTTTCTTTATTTTTTTCAATCATCTGATTAATCTTCTTCATTCTATCGATTTTAGACCATTTTCCGAGTATTTCATCCTGATTCAGGAGTTCCACTCCTTTTTGCAGATACATGATCGCTAAATCATAATTCCGGAATTCTTTTTCGTATAGGTAAGCGGCTTGCAGACAACTTTTCAAGTCTCCTTCATCAGCCAATGCCTTATAAATTTGTATTGCTTTTTCCTTTGCGCCAATTTTCAGAAAAGTACCGGCTACTTTCTGTTTGTCGTGGTTTGACATATATGGATTGGTTAAGAATGATTGGATGTCTGTTTCTTCCGGATCCAACAACGCGGAATTCCGGTAAAAATCAGGACCAGATAGCACGTAATCCGAAAAAAAATCCGAATCCCGCTTTTCGGATTGTGCGATTTGATTCAATAAGAGGAGAAAGGCACTTAAACTCAACACATCGATTTCATTATGGTAAGCGATTCCTGTTAAAACGGATCCATCTGACGTGTTCAAAAAATCTCGATACAGTTCAGGCGCCATGAATCCCGGCACTTCCTGATCGTCACGCTGAATTTTTAACACTTCCTTTTCCATTGTGGATAGACGACAGTTTGGCAGACTCTTGTTCCAGAATTTTCTGGCAATCGGCAGAAGATCGACATGCTGATTCTCAGAACAAAAATCGGGAATCATATGGAAATTACACCTGCCGCGAATCATGGGGATATCAAAGGATTTGCCATTATAAGTCAACAGAATCGGATATCGCGCAAAGGTCGTTTCAATCTGATATAAAAATGCTTTTTCATAGGTTAAATCTGGCAGTATTAATTGCTCAACAACATACTGATCCTCGATAAAGTGTCCCATTCCGATCATAAATACAAATGAAGCTGAATTTGCTGACAGCCCGCTGGTTTCTGTGTCCATTGCCAAGGTTTCCTGTATGTTGATTTCTCCAAAATCAATCATTGTGGAAAACAATCGGCTGTTAATGAGGTCCTGGTTCAGTCGGACTCTGCCATGCGTATACGATTTGGGATAGACGCAGCGATTGATAAAGTAAGGCCCATAGAAATTTTCATCGATATTGCCGTTAGGAAATGCTTTTTCAAGCGCATGAAATATATCAACCGGTTGTTTTGGAGGTTCGTAGGGTTTTTCCGGCATTCCGAGTGTTACGCCGAGATTTTTTAGCTGCGATAGAATATCACTCATGTTATTTTTTTGAAAATCATCAATTTCTTGAACCATATTTGCGAAAATCTTCAACATACCCTGTTTAAGATCAGCAATCTGTTATATGAATAGACCATTAGAATAAAAAGGATTTTTTTTCTAATTATATAGTAGGATGTTCTTCTTTTTTTTTGAAAACGTTCATTCATTTGAAATATAGACTTAAAATTCGAATATAAGAGGAAAAAAATCATAACAACAAAGAATCCTCCCCATATTTTGAATTGCTGAGCCCATTTCCAATGGCTAATGCTTCTTTTTTACCCCCGATGCCGATTTCGCCCGCCGGGCCAATACATCCGGGACATCCATCTTCGCATTCACAATTCGTGATCAGATCGAGAGTCGCCTGGATAATTTTCTCAGTATTTTGGAAAATTGACTGTGATAGTCCAATTCCCCCTGGTATTGTTTCAAAAATGTAAATGGCCGGCAAACCTTGAAAAGCCGCATTCTCCGGATCGGCAATGACATTCAAATCCGAAAGATCACATTCAAGGAATAGTGAAGCCATATGATGCAGTGCTGAGGCAAAACCAGATAATCCGCTGCGCATTTTAACCGCAGCTTCCACTCGTTGGTGGCAATTTCTGCAGAGAGTTATCAGGTTTTCCAATTGATTTGCAGAATCTGGATTTGAGAAGTTCCGAAAAGGCACAATGTGATGAACCTGAAGGAATTTTTCTTCAGCCTGGATTCCGCAAAGTTGACAAGAAAATTGATCGCGCTGGATAATTTTTGATCGGATGATCGGCCAGTTTCTTCCATAATCATTGATTTCATTATTCCATAAAGACTCATGGACCAGATACTCCTGAAATTCCTTCTTCAATACGATCAGAAATGATTTTGTATCAAGCTTTTCTTCTGGCAGCGATAAAGGGCATTGATCCAGTATCTGATATGTTTCTATATCACGTTTCCGATAACCGGTAACTTGATCTGTAACGGTAACTTCTGCAACGTATATCGTTGCATGGATACCATCTCGGGACTCGATTATTTTCCCTGGAGTAACTTGACAGTTCCGAATAGCGTCTGTGGTATACCAGGTATTAAATTTTTCAGCCAAAGCAATATTTTCCTCAAGATCGAGTGAGCGAATCCGGTACGGTTCCCCGTTATGAAAATATATGGCTCCTTCATGAACCATCCAGTAACTTGAGAGTCGATCTACAATGCCAATACGAATCTTTTTGCCGAGGAGATCTTCGGAAATGATATTCACCTGATCCAGACTGCTATTTCGCAGAGAGACAACTTTTTGTGGAAGATCCGATTGAAACCAGAAATATTGTCCGCCGCTTTTTCTTGCGACTCCGGAGGATACGAGATAATCCAAAATATCCCGCGTTGCTTCGATCGATAGATTGCCGAATGATTCTCCTTCGGAAAATGGAAATTCAAAGAGCGCACACTGAAGATGCTGGAACAAAATCAACAGGTTATCGGGATCAATTAGCGCCGGTTCAATCGTGTGATCCTGAATAAATTCCGGATGTTTCATGAGGTACTGATCGACAGGGTTTTGTGAACCGACCAGATAAAAGGATGAATCCTGCTGATTTCTGCCTGCGCGTCCCATCCGTTGATAAAAGGATGCAATCGAACCCGGATAACCAATGGATATAACGCTGTCCATTTCGCCGATATCCATTCCTAATTCCAATGCATTTGTGGCAACAACACAACGATCTTCCCCCTGCTTTAATCCTTGTTCAATTTTTCTTCTTTCCTTCGGCAAATATCCAGATCGATACCCGTTAACTTCAACGCCAAGATCACGGAGCCTGCGGACGGCAGTTTCTACCGACTGCCTGGATTGGCTGAAAATCAAGAGTTGATGATCCTTTTTTTTCAGAATGTCGGCAGAAAGCCTGGCTGAAGTATGGATTGATCCTGCACGAAGGTGCAGTTGATCATCAACGATTGGCGGATTGATAAAGAGAATACTTCTTTTTCCTTTTCCGGATGTATCTTCAGAAAATTCCTCCATTGGACTCCCTATCAATTTTTCTGCCAGAACTCTGGCATTGGATAAGGTGGCGGAACAAAGGATGTATTGCTCATTGTGAATTTGGCTTTTATAGCGGTGTAGAATTCGATCAAGACGACGGAAAACATTGGCGGTATGGGATCCAAAAATTCCACGGTAGATGTGGACTTCATCAATCACGATGTATTGGAGCTGCTGTAAAAAATGAGACCAGTTTACGTGATAGGGCAGTATGCCCAGATGCAGCATATCCGGATTTGTTATAATCACCCGAGCGGTTTTACGGATAGCGGTTCGTTGATAGGATGGTGTATCACCATCATAAATCATAATATTGGAAGCTTTTTCAGGAATCATCCGAACAAGACTTTGACGCTGGTCTTGAGCGAGCGCTTTTGTCGGAAAAATCAGCAGAGCGGTTGATTGTGAATCGGATAAAAGCAGTTCCAGAATCGGAATTTGATAGCACAGGCTTTTACCGCTGGATGTTCCGGTGGAAATGACAATGTTCTTTCCTGAGGTAATCGCTTTCAATGCATCAAGCTGATGTTTATATAAAAAACGGATATTCTGCACGGAAAGCGTTCTTTTAATATTATCCGAGATAAACTCCGGCATTGGGACATATACAGCTTCTTTTTCTGGAATTGTCCAGGAATAGCTAATTTCCCCTAAAGGATAAAATTTTTCTGACTTGTGCTCTGGATAATTTGATGCCATATTTAACCCAGATTCTATCATGAGTTGTCACGATAAAACCAGCGGTTTGAAATAAGAAAAGGAGTATTTATTGTTTGGTCGTTTTTGCGCTACCAGTAAAAACAACACGAGAATCAGTTTTCTCTTTTTATTGATTTTGAATTACCGGGCTAAAACGAAAACAGGAATTCGAAAAATAAAAAGGAATCCTGGAAATATACCAGGATTCCTTTGCCCTTGTTATATGATTCGAAATATTATACAGATTTTATTGAGACGGTTAAAGGCTTTGTGCAAAAACAGCACAATAACATAATCACTCTTTTTTCAATAACTTCTCCAAATTTCGAATTGTTGACGATTATTCATGCTTCAGTAAATCAGAAACTTCAGTGTTGATCTTTTCTTTTCGTTTATTTTTCTTCCTTACAGCTCTGACGATAAAGAATATCGGAAGACCGATTACGACGATAAATGGAAGAACTGCGATAACAAAATAGGTGAGGATTTCAGCAAGAAGCTGACCAAAATCAATCAGCAACTGAACTGCGTTATTCAGGATCGGTTTAATTGCCCAATCATGCGTTTCAATAATTTTCTCCGGCGGGATGGGATTAATAATGACATAAATCGAAGACAAAGCTGCACTTTCGTCCATGAATTTTATCTGTCCCTTCAGGATTTCAATTTGTGATTCGATATCAGAAATTTCATGGAAAACTGCCAGTGTCTCTTCTGCAGTTTCAGCAGTGTCCATAATTTCATATAACTTTTTTCGCGTAGCCTCCAAACTGGATAATCTTGATTGCGAGTCGACATAATCACTGGTGATATCTTTGCCGGTAATTGTTTTTGAACTGACATGTTTTTCAACATCTGTCGTCAGTGATTCAATTGCTTGAAGCGCTTCATCCAGATAATCCGCAGAAACCCGGATTGTCGTCTCGCCATATGGCAACAGCGCTTCCGATTGATAATAACGCTGCCCGTTGGTGGAATTGACAACATATCCGCCATATTGTACTGCCATACTGTTGATTTGATTCAACGCTTGGATCGGATCAATCACTTCAATTGTGATGGATGCATTTTTTACAATTTTTCTTTCCACGCCATCCGATTGTGGGAGGACAGAGACAGATTTTGAAACAGGCATTTCCTGACTGCCAGAATAAATTTCATCATACGCATACTCTGCGGTGCTTTCGGGATAGGGAGTACTGTAGTATTCAGCCAATGGCACACGGTTGTCCTGCCCTTTGCTTTTGCAGCCTGAGAGGAAAAGAGTTATGATGAAAACTGTTATAAGGATTTTATTTTTCATAGAAAAGGCCTCCAATTTCATAATATCTTCAATCAATTAACTTATGATCCCTATGAAAACGCAATTCTGAATCAAAAAAATGTGTTTACTTCTGCGATCAACAGGATTTTCCATTTATTTCTTGGATTCATCGCTATAACCATTGTACGAAACTTAAACAACAAAGTTCCAATGAATTCAATCCGGGTCAGAAATTTGAAATATTGGGAGGATGCATCGTTGTTGTGATATTTTTGCGTATCGCGCAAAAGCCTCACAACAACGATTTTCCCCGGATTGATTCGAAATGAAAGTTGATATTTCGAATTACTGACTCCGATTCAGTAATTAATAAATGGAAAAGTCTTTTATCCTTTTGATATTCTAAAGCGCTGAACAAGACTTGTTGATCTGTTATTCAAGCGACTCCAAAGGAAATCGAACTGATTGGTTCCATGAATCATTTTGTTTGTCTGCAAGATGAAAAGAAAAAAGCTGTTCATAAGAACAGCTTTTTAATAGAAGAATCGGGAATGTGACTCCTGCTTTTCTGCGTTAAAAGAATCGATTGAGCTCTGCAATGATTTTTTCTGCCAGGTCGGATTTTTCCATCAGCGGCATTTCTTTTTTATTGCCGTCTGGAAAGAGGAAGAAAGCCCTGTTTTGGTCGACTTCAAAACCACTGTCTGACGAAGAAATATCATTTGCAATCATCATATCCAATTTCTTTTTGTTCAGTTTCTCGGAGGCATTTTTGATCAGATCCTGACTCTCGGCAGCAAATCCGAAAACCGCTTTTAAATTCGGCATACTGGAACGAATACCTGCTATTTCTCCTAAGATATCTTCGGTGGGTTCTAAATCAATCTTGTGATAACCGCTCGATTTTTTAATTTTTTGTTGAGAAATTTGTTTGGGGCGAAAATCAGCGACGGCTGCGCACATGATCAGGGCGTCACAATCCGGCAAACGATCCAATAAATTGTTTTGCATCTCTTCTGCCGATTTCACCAACACCTTTTCGCATCCATAAGGAGCTTCCAATCCGGTAGGGGTGGTGACAAGAATAACATCCGCTCCGGCATCTAAAGCTGCCTGTGCGATGGCATATCCTTGCTTCCCGGAGGAGCGATTGGTAATGAAACGTACCGGGTCAATGGCTTCCTGTGTCCCGCCTGCGGTAACCAGGATTCGCTTTCCTTTTAGATAATTGTCACGTGATAATAATAAACGTATCTTGCCAAAAATATCTGCTGGTTCGGACATCCTGCCGACACCGGCTAATCCGGAAGCGAGATGGCCTGAATCCGGACCGATGAAATGAATCCCGCGATCACGCAATATGGCGATATTTGCCTGAGTGGCTGGATTGTTATACATGTCGCCATCCATTGCAGGGACCGCTAACATCGGACAATGACTGGCCAAGATGGAAACCGCCAGCAGACTATCACCGAAACCATAAGCTAATTTTGCCATGAAATCGGCGGAAGCGGGAGCAATAACGATAAAATCCGCATTGTGCCCAAGTCCGATATGGGTGACATGCGTTTCACCTTCCCATAAATCTTTGTCGGTAAATGCTTTACAGCCAGTAACAGACTGAAAGGTGAGCGGCGTGATGAATTTCTCAGCGCCTGGGGTTAATACCGCATTTACTTTAGCACCGGCTTTCGTAAGGCGAGATGCCAAATCCACAGCTTTATAAGCTGCGATGGATCCAGTTACTCCAAGCAGAATCGATCGATTTTGAAACAGTTTCATTGGTTTTTCTCCCAAAAAAGCCGTAAGCCTGTCAGTGTCAGCCAAGAGTTGACAATTTGAATACATTTCGTTTCGCCTGAAATAACCTTCGCGAAACCTCCTGTCGCAACTGTCATCATGTCATCACCGATTTCTGTTTTAAAACGTTGAACCATCCCTTCGATCATCGATACATAGCCAAAAAAAAGGCCGGATTGCATAGAATGAATTGTATTCTTGCCGATGATGTGCGGGGGTTTCTGAATGCTAATGTTGGGAAGCTGGGCTGTCTTAATAAACAATGCATCTGCACTTGTCTGGATTCCGGCTGAAATTGCTCCACCGATATAATCCCCCGATCGATCCAACAGATTGAAGGTTGTTGCAGTACCAAAATCAATCAGGCAAGCCGGAAAACCGTAGAGTGTTTTAACTGCTAAAATATCCACAATACGGTCATTTCCTAATTCGGCCGGATTGTCGATTTTCAGTTGCATTCCAATATTAAGTTTGTGAGAGACACAGAGAACAGGTCGCTTGATGTAATATTCACAAGCTTCTTCAATTCTGGAGGTAATTTGGGGGACAACCGAAGAAATGCAGACTCCGTCGATATATGCCGGATTAATCCCATTATGCTCAAATAGAAACCAGAATTGCATACCGTATTCATCCGGCATGAGGTTTTTGTTGGTTGCCATTCTCCAGCGCATGATTAATTCGCTGCCTTTAAACATCCCCAAAGTTATGTTTGTATTACCAATATCTATCGTAAAAAGCATGCAGTCTCATCTGTCCTTTATCATTTTTTTTGGGATTGAACAGCGATTCGTCATATAAGAAGGATTTTCTGTTGATATTTTTTTCTGCATTACAACAATATGGCTATAAAATCGATCTTTTTATTTGCGAGACCTATCTAAATATCGAATTGCTGATCTCAATCCGATTATAATTATAGCCGACAGTATCTGGATCGTTGCATAACAATTCTTTATTGTCAGCAGTTCCAAATATCGGAAGGACTTTTGTTATTCTATTGATGCTTCACTCCACTAATCACCAATAGAATAATAATTTATTGTTTAATTCGAGTAACAAGTCATTATTTCGGTTTACTGATAAAGATTTCGAATGATTAACAGGATTCTTGATTCGTTATATGAATAACTCGTTGGATCAGACGATTCTATCAACGGTTTATTAAGAAGGATCTGCATTGGAAAAACTTCGAACTTATGTACTTTTAGGATTCTTATTATCGCTCCCGAGCGGATATGCATTATACCGGCTGATTTTTTTTTACTTGCCATATTTAAAGGAACGCTGGTTTTTTTTCTTATTAGTCATCGTTTTTATCAGCGGAATTACACTCCCCTTTTACGCAGCGTTAAACAAATATTTTTTTTCAACCAGAAAGATCTTTCCTCGCACAGTCATCCGTGAATCGCTCGTAACTGCGATATTGTGCGATGTGTTGATATGGTTTCAAATTGGGCGTGTTTTGAATTCAACGATAATATTTTTTAGCGTTGGAGGATTTCTGACGGTCGAAATCCTGCTGAGAGCCCGTGATACAGTCACTACAAAAAATAATTATTCAGAATTATCGAAAGACCATGAAAATATAAAATCATAAGGTATTTGAATGAAATCAGAAATCAATCGTTTATTACATGAAAAAAATTTGGATGCTATTGTCATTTCCGGTTCAGGCAGTCATAATGCTCCTTTGAAATATTTTACGAAGGATGCTTTCTTTACTCATGCGCAGATTGTCATTATAAGAGATCAAGATCCCGTATTATTTTATCGCCCGATGGAACGGGATAATGCTGAAAGAACAGGATTCAAAAAAATCTGCTATGACTCATTTCCGCAAAAAGATTTTTATACAATTTCAAAGGGAAATTCGAATCTGGCTAATGCTTTGGAATTGCAGTCAATGTTCCGATCCCTCGGTTTTATTAAGGGTAGAGCCGCTTTTTGTGGTCAATTGGAATTTGGGACGCACCTTGCCATGCTGCAGGAATTTCAGCGGCTTATGCCGGAAATTGAAATTGCCGGATCTGAGGGAATTGAGATTCTGAATCAAGCCCGATTCACAAAGGATGAATCAGAGCTTGCTGCAATCCGTAAAATGGGCGAAATTGTTGTAAAAATCGCAGGTCGGGTTGAACAATATATTCAAAGCAATTATTTGAAGAACGGGATTCTGGTTGATCAAAATGAATTACCGGTGACAATTGGCATGATCAAGAAATCCATTAACATGTGGCTGACCGAATTAGGCGCTGAAAATCCTAATGGAACTATTTTTTCTATGGGCAGAGATGCTGGTGTCCCTCATAACGAGGGGAATGATGATGCTGTAATAGAAGCCGGGAAGAGCATTGTTTTTGATTTTTTTCCTTGTGAGACTGGCGGTGGATATTTTTATGATTTTACGCGTACCTGGTGTATTGGATATGCTTCTCAGGAGATTGAAAAAGCGTATGAGCAAGTACGTTTTGTTGACGATGCGGTATTGAAAGACATCTGTCCTGGAAAAAGTCTAAAAGAATTGCAGCACTTAACCTGCAGATTATTTCGGGAGATGGGACATCAAACAATAGAAGATCATCCAGGAACACAAGAAGGGTATGTTCATTCTGTCAGTCACGGATTGGGGCTAAATGTGCATGAACGCCCTTTCAGTGGAATTTCTGCCAGCGATGCGGATGTGATATTGCCGGGTACTGTTTTTACAGTCGAGCCGGGGTTGTATTATCCGGAAATTGAAAATCCATTTGGTGTCCGGATTGAAGATACAATCTATATCGACAACGATGGGAATGCTCAATACTTTGTCCAATACCCCTATCATCTTGTCATACCTGTAAAACAGTTGGAAAAATAAAGGAAAAACCATGGCGGAAAATGTTCCGATTCGAATTTTGGCTATTGAAAGTTCATGTGATGAGACTGCAACGGCAGTAGTAGAAAACGGTCGAAAGCTCATTGCCAATGTCGTTTCTACACAGATCGAAATCCATAAGCAATATGGCGGTGTGTTCCCGGAAGTGGCATCACGTCAACACGTGTTGGCGATTTCAACCGTCATTGAAGAAACGATTCGAAAAGCTCACATGTCGGTTAAAGATTTTGATGCCATTGCCGTCACGCGGGGACCTGGCCTGGCCGGATCTTTGGTGGTTGGAGTGAATGCGGCGAAGGGATTGGCGTTGGCGACTGGCTTGCCATTGATTGGCGTTAATCATTTGGAGGGTCATATTTATTCTGCCTGGCTTTATCCACAGGAGGAGCAGGAAATTCCTCCAGTGCCAGAATTTCCTGCGGTTATCTTGCTGGTATCCGGCGGACATTCTGAGATTATTTTAATGAAATCTCATTTGCAGTATGAACGTCTTGGTGGAACATTAGATGATGCCGCAGGGGAAGCTTTTGATAAAGTAGCTCGATTGATCGGACTTTCTTATCCGGGAGGACCTTCCATTCAAAAAGCCGCGGTACTTGGCGATCCCAAGAAATTTAATTTTCCACGATCAAGATTGGAAGGGACCTGGGATTTTTCTTTCAGCGGATTAAAAACAGCTGTTTTACGAATGGTTCGCCAATTGGAAAAAGAATCCGGTGAACTGCCTGTCGCAGACCTCGCTGCCAGTTTTCAGGCTTCAGTAGTCGATGTTTTATTTGAAAAGACAATGATGGCTGCCCGGAAATATCAGGCAAAAAGTGTGGTTATTGCAGGCGGTGTCTCTGCCAATCAGGCGTTGCGAGACGCTTTTAAAGCACAAAAAGAATTTTCTCTTTTTATCCCTCGATTAATGTTTTGTACTGATAATGCGGCTATGGTTGGCGCCGCTGCTTACCAACGCTTTTTGTTGAATCGATGGGATGATTTTGACATGGACGTGATGCCAACCTGGCCGCTGACAAGAGTCAGTTTATAAAATTTTTCAAATAAAAATCCTGACAAAAATCACCCAAATATGTCAGGACGAGATTGTGATGATCATGCCAGTGATTTGAAATACGGAAAAGATTTATTATGGTCGAGCTATTTTTTTTCTTGAAACGAAAAAATAGCTCAACCATGATTTATATCTCTTCTTTAATTATTGGTATTCCCTGTTTTTGAAAAACTGTAATCGTATGAATACGTTTTTTGTATAATTCTCTTATCGATAGATCAATTCGTCTGAAAAGAAGTGCTCTTTCAGAGCATGAATAGCCCCGGAAAGTTCCAGTTCAATTAATGAACACCGATCCGATTCCAAACGAAAATTCTGATCTTTTGTTAAAAAATTGACTTCAGAAATATATTTATAAAATTCATCGATAAAATGACGATTGTAAGAGGAAAAATTTCCCTGCAGGATAAAAACATCCGGATCATAAACGGTAGCAATATTAAAAAAGGTCTGCGCAAAATAATGAGCTAATGTTGATAATTCAGTTCGGCAGCACTGGAATCCCTGTTCTTCTCCAAGAACGATATCGTTAAAATTGATCTTTGATAATGGTTTCTGCATATAAGCCAGAAAGTCATCGATATCTTTGGCGTGTTGAATTCGGGATTGGATTGTATCATTGCGAGTCAAACTCTCGAAGCAACCTGTTTTTCCGCATTTGCATGTTGCCGATGATTGCGGATCGATGACCATATGCCCGAATTCTCCAATAATCGAATTCGCTCCTTGGATCAGGTTGCCTTTGTCAAAAAAACAACCAGAGATACCGTGATAGGTGTACACCGTTACGATCCTCAATGATGAATACTTGTGTTTCTGGCTGGCTATTGTACCAAATCCGGCCATTTTCCCGATATTTTCGACAAACACATATTGCGCTGTCGGGAATGCTTCCTGAAAATAATTCTTGACGGGAATATTTCTACCCCAGCTGTCATTAAACAAACTATATCGAAGAATTTCATTGTCTTCAACAATTCCAGGTGTTACAACCGCTATTCCGTAAAGTGATTCTTCTGCACCTTTCCGTAAACGGAACAACCTGTCAGCTGTTTCGCGGATGCTTTTCATAAAAGAGGAAAAATCATTTGCCAAAACTATTTCTGAAGCAAGCGTTTCACTCCCAATCTCTTGTAAATTCATAGTATAAAGACTGATATGGAATTCTTTCCCTCGAAGTAATAAGATCAATAAGGTTTTTTCTGCCGCTAATTGAAAAAGTGTTGGTTTTTTTCCGCCTGTTTCAGTGGAATCTCCTTTGCCAGAACTGGTAATAAGTCCGGATCTTACAAAATGATCCAACGCTTTTGTAATAGTCTGGCGACTGACACCGGTTCGTAGAGATATGTCAGCTATCGAATGCGGCAATCCATCATTAAAGATGCTCATAACTGTTTTTCGGTTTTGAATTTTTAGGGTAAATGGTTTCGCCGCAGTTTTAATTTCTCCGTCCATGTCCTTCTTCATACTATTCCCTTTTTTCAGAATCCGTATAATTCTAATATGAAAAATGGTAAGGTGATTTTCATCATGAACAACAAGGAAAATCCTCATCAAAGATTTATTTTTAAACCATTATAATTCAATGTAAGGTAGTTAAGTAACTAAGTTGCGTAACCAAAAGTCATTTGAATTTAATAAGAGGGATGAAAGATGAAACGTTCAATATTATTTGTATTAATAGCTGTCATGTTATTGTCTGCAGTTTCAGTTGTTTCAGCCGAAACTCCGACTGCCGGTGTTATCTGGTATAACTTTGCTGATACATTTATTCAAAATGCTCGTCAGACGTTATTAAATGTGGCAAAAGCTGATGGAACGGTGGAGATTGTTGATGCCGATTCTCAGAATGACATAGCCACCCAGACCAACAATATTAATAATTTCTATACACGCGGAATTGATTATTTGGTTTTGAATAACATCAACACCGCAGCGATCAGCGAAATTGTACAGAAAGCAAAAGAAGAAGGTGTTGTCACCATTTTTGCCAATACAGATTCTCCGTCTGATGAAGATTTCGCCAATTATGATGGACTCTACCTGGTTTCTTCACGAGCGCCTCAATCAGGAACCATTATGGGTGAGGCAGCGGTAAAATACTGGAAGGAACATCCGGAAGCCGACCGAAATGGTAACGGAAAGATGGACTACATTATGCTGTTAGGGTTAACCTGGCATTATGATACACAAGTTCGTGCCGAATATTCCATTAAAGCTGTCGAAGATGCCGGTATTGCAACCAACCAAATCGGCGGAGAGGTCGTAGCCGAATACAACCGCGGACAAGCTCAAGAGAAGGTAGCAGCTTTACTGGCTAACTTCAGTGATGATATCGATATTATCTTTGCCTGTAATGACGATATGGCATTAGGCGCCATAGAAGCATTAAAAGCTGGCGGTTTCTTCAAAGATGAAGCTTCCTTCCTGCCGGTTTGCGGTGTCGATGCAACGGTTGTCGGCTGCGATGCATTACGCGATGGAACATTACTGGTAACTTCCTTGAATAATCCTGTTACACTCGGTAAAGCAATCTACAAGACGATGTATCTGCTCGAGAACGGAAAAGAAGTTACAACCGAGACGTTGAATATGAAAGGCGCAACAGTCGAAGGACATAGAATCTGGTTGGATTACACAGCAATAACAAAAGAAAATGTCGATGAAGCGGCATATGACATTACCGATACCACTTTCTAAGTAAATCGAGGTACAAATGAACAGCCGGAATAATTGTTCCGGCTGTTTCAGTAATGGAACAGGAGATTCTTATGCAAGATTCCGAATTCATTTTAGAAATGAATCATATCAGCAAATCTTTTCCAGGAGTAAAAGCATTAGATGATGTAACTTTCAAGGTTCGAAGGGGAGTTGTACATGCATTAATGGGTGAGAATGGAGCTGGAAAATCCACATTAATGAAATGTGCCTTTGGGTTGTATCATCCCAATGAGGGCGAAATTCGATTTGACGGACAACCCATACGACTGGTTGATACACGCGATGCCTTGAATTACGGAATTGCAATGATTCATCAGGAATTACAGCCAATCAGGACACGTTCGACGATGGAAAATGTGTGGGTTGGCAGAATTCCTTATCGAAAAATGATGGGAATACATTGGGTCGATGATCAAAAATTATATTCCGATACGAAGAAATTATTGGATGAACTGGAAATCAACATTAATCCAAGAACGAAAGCAGGTAGTTTGTCGGCTTCTCACTGCCAACTTTTAGAAATTGCCAGAGCAGTATCTTATGATGCAAAAGTAATTATTATGGATGAACCGACATCATCGTTAACTGAGGTTGAAGCCGAATTGTTATTCAAAATTATCAAAAAACTTACAGACAAAGGTGTGGCAATTATTTATATATCCCACAAAATCGATGAAATACTGAAGATTGCTCAGGATGTAACAATAATGCGAGATGGAAAAATTGTCGGCACCTGGCCTGCAGAAGAATTGAATACGGATGTGATTGTGAAACGCATGGTTGGACGAGAGATGAGCAACCGTTTTCCGCCCAAAAAACATATTCCCGGCGAAGTATGTCTGGAGATCAAAAATTTCTCAAGCGCAAACGAACACAGCTTCCAGGATGTTAATTTGTTATTACACAAAAGCGAGATTTTGGGAATCGGCGGTTTAGTCGGGGCGCAAAGAACTGAACTGGTGGAATCCATTTTTGGATTGCGTCCGATTAAGAGTGGCAAACTTATTCTCAATGGAAAAGAAACTTGTATCAGAAAGCCGAAAGATGCTATCAGTAACAATATCGCCTTGGTTACCGAAGACCGGCGGTTATCAGGAATTATTTCAAAATTTTCTGTTATGGAAAATATTATTCTGGCAAATCAGACGGCAAATCCGAAAACTTATATGAAAGGACTTTTTCTGGATGATAAAAAGCGGAAAGCTGATGCAGAAAAATATGTCGAAGCATTATCCATCAAAACACCAAGTATCAGAACGCTCATACAATATCTATCCGGTGGCAATCAACAAAAGACTGTTATCAGTCGCTGGATGCTGACTGATCCTGAAATACTAATCCTTGATGAACCTACCAGAGGGATAGATGTTGGTGCAAAATATGAGATCTATTGCTTAATGGAACAAATGGCAATGGAAGGGAAAGCGATTATCATGATCAGCTCTGAGATGCCTGAACTTTTGGGTATGTCAGATCGAATTGCAGTGATGTGTGAAGGTCGTCTATCCGGTGTGTTAGACAGTAAAACAGCAACTGATGAGAAAGTTATGTTTCTTGCCAGTTCTTATGAATATGCTATGGAAGAATAGTACCGATGGAAAATTCAAAGAAATACTCACTTCGGTTTGTATTGGAAAACTATGCCTTATATATCATTATGGCATTAATGATCATCATTATCGGAATGATGTCTCCAAAATTTTTCTCATTGCGAGTGTTGCGGGATATCCTTATGCAAAGCTCAACTCGAATTATTGTGGCAATGGGATGTATGTTTATTCTTGTTTCGGGATCGGCAGACCTGTCCGGTGGTCGAACGGTCGGATTGGCTGCAGTTGTCGCAGGATCTTTGGCTCAAAAGGCTGATTATTATATAAAATTCTGGCCAAGTCTTCCTGAAATGCCGGTGATTGTTCCGCTAATCGCAGCAATTCTGATCGGCTTGCTGGTTGGTCTGGCGAATGGCTTTTCCGTAGCAAAATTGAAAGTGCCTTCATTTTTAGCTACTTTAGGCTGGATGATGGTTGCCTATGGAGCGAATTGTTTGTATTCCAATAAACCGCCAAATAACTCACAACCTTTAGGCGGATTTCTCAAGTCATTCACAGATCTTGGTACTGCCAGTTTCTTAAGCGTTCCATATATCATTTATATCGCAATAGGAGTCTGTATTGTTGTACATCTTCTCTTGACAAAGACTTGTTTAGGACGCGAAATCTTTGCGGCAGGCAGTAATTCTGAAGCGGCTCGTGTTTCCGGAATAAATGTTTTTAAAATTCAAATGATTACCTTTGCTATTGCTGGGGTTTGTTACGGCCTGGCAGGATGTCTTGAGGCGGCCAGAACTGGTTCAGCCACAAGTACTTATGGAAATGGTTATGAAATGGATGCGATTGCTTCCTGTATCGTTGGCGGATGCTCGCTGACAGGTGGCGTCGGGAATGTCTTTGGGGTCTTTTTCGGTGTATTGATCTTCAATGTGATTAACTATGGTTTGACGTTTATCGGTTTGAGCTCTTATTGGCAATACGTAGTCAAAGGTTTGATTATCATTTTTGCAGTCAGCATTGATATGCGGAAATATCGACGGAACGACTAATTTTCTTGAGAGGGATTTATTATGGAATATCAGGAGTGCCTTTCTCAATTACGGAATCGAGTAAAGAAGGAAATTTTAAATGGATTAGAAATCCATATGAAGCCGATTCCTGAAACGGATCAAGCCGGTGTACCCGATCCCAGAGTTTTAAAGTGGTACCAGCAACCAATTCCCCCATTTTCGGTCTATGACACCGACCATATTACAATGGAGGAAGTTGGGATCCTCAGATCCAGGATGGGATGTGAAAATCAGGACCTGAGTTCCAATGTGATTACCGAGCAGAAAATATTAAAACTCCCATCAGGGAACGTTCCGGTTTGGATTTATACTCCTGATACGATTGAAAAGAAACCTTGTGTTTGTTATTTTCATGGCGGTGCTTTCTATGGCGGAACGACACGTGTTGTGGAAAATGCTTGTCGTTACCTTGCTGACCGAGCGAATGCGGTTGTCATGTCAGTGGATTATGCTCTTGCTCCAGAGAATCGCTTTCCAATCGGTCTGCGGCAATGCTGGCAGGCGGTTCAATGGGCTTATAATCATGCGGCAGAACTGGGGATTCTTTCTGACAAGATAGCAGTTGCTGGTGATTCAGCCGGTGGAAATATTGCGGCTTCGTGTTGTATATTGGATACAATGCATATCATTAAATTACAACTGCTGCTCTATCCGGTCTTTTTAATCAATCCTGCAATTCATTTCGGGTGGTCGATGGATTTCTATACGATGAATGCAGAAATGGATGTTTTGCAGATGATGGTTAGAGAAGTAAACGACGCAATGAAAAATATATATACACTGTATCCCGAGAAACCGGAAGATATGTTTAATGTGTTGATGTCGCCATTTCTGATCAGTGATTGCCGAATTTTTCCGAGGACATTTATTGCTTCTTCTGAGTTTGATTATCTCCGCCAGGAAGAAGAATTATTTGGAATGAGGTTGGCAGCTTCAGGTGTTTCATTAAAATTTTTCCGATATAAAGGTATGTCGCATGCCTTCTTTGAACATACGGGAGAGTTCCCGCAGGCTGAAGATTGTACAGAGGAGATGGCAAAGGAAATCGCAGCTATGTGATGAGTAGAAAATGGATGTGATTTTCTGTATTGGCTGACTTCTAATAAGGAACAGTATTTCGAATTACTCATTATGGAATGGAAGTTGGTTTGGGTGTTGGTGTCTGAGTCGGAACAATTGGCGGTCCTGTGTGGATCAGACTTTTATAATCGGCGCATTCACAGGCTCGAATCGTGCTTGAGTACCGTTTCAAAAAGCCTAGATAAGGCTCAGCTCCATTTTTTGCAATCCAATCGTCTAAATTAAATGGGATAACTCCACCAGCTGGTATCCATTCTCCATTAAATTTCCTTGCAATATGGAAATGGGTACCAGTTGAGGTCCCTCCATCGCAAGATGGGTGACCGATTCGATCACCAGCATGTAATTTCGTACCAACAGGCGGGATTGATTTCGTTAAAAGATGAAGGAATAAAAGATTCCATCCTGTACGCTCATCATTATCCCCGTCTAAATCAAGAATAGCAACTCCGGTGTCTGTTCGAACAATCGTACCATCTGCTGGCGCTAAAACCCATTGGTCACTGAAAACACAGCCGCTTGTTTCTGAAGGAGGAGCGAAATCAAGAGCAGCATATGGCTGATTGTCGCCCCAGGCAGGATGAGGGCCGCCTGTGAAAGCCCAGCTTTTCCCATCTTCAAAAGGCAATATCAATTTTGGCTGACGTAAACTTCCGGGGATGTTTCCTCCTTGCGGTTCTGGGGGGATCTTCCCAAACAAATTTTCATAGGTTCTGATGAATCCATTCGGACTGATGGCTTGATAGAATTTTTCAACGGATAACGTTTTCGCAAAATAATGCTGTAAGGCTGCAGTTGATGCATTTTGCCAGGGATCGATTCGAAATAATGAACCGTCCTGCAGTTCAAATTCAAGATCTATCCCTTCACGAAATTCATAATACATTTGATTCAAGTAATTTGACAACCGGTTGATTTGAGAACTTAACGCTTTGGAATCCCTGCCCTCAAATCCTAACACAGCCCCAGTATTAATGTTTTCAGGATGTGTCTTTTGGGTAAGGGCTCCAGTTTGGAATTCGATGATGGCCAACAATAACCGCGGACTGAGACTGTATGTAGTTGCGATATAATCGACAATTTCTCCGCCACGGCGATTTTTTTCGCCAGTATACGTGGTGAAATATTTAAACCAGCCTGGTTGGCGATCAACGAAACTTCTTGCATTGAATCCGATTTGAGCCGGACCATTGACAAACATAGAATCGGAAAGAATTTGGAAGGAACTTCCCCATTGACTTTTATAGTAGATTGGAATTTTCATGGGGAATCCTGCCGGAAGCGTCGTGGCATCTGGTGGAATGATCGGGTTCTCTTGCCGAATTTCCTGTTCGGATGTATTAAACCTTGCAGCCAAAGCGGGAAGAATGTCACCAGACTGTGCAATGTAATCTACTAATTCGCCGGGCATATATCGCGGCCGTGGATTCTTATTGTCGTATATACTTTGATCAAAATCGATTTCAGGCAGGTTTTGTGTTGGAACTTCTTGATTCGGCTCAGGTAAAGGATTCAACTCCGTGCTCGTTTCAAGCGCAGCATTATGATCCTGATCGATACTGCAACTGTTGAATATGAGAATAATGAGCAATATTAAGGGGAATTTTAAAAAGAATCTTTTTCTCAAATACTTATCCATCATTAGTTTTACATTTTAACATAAAGGAGCTGAATTTCGATGTTTGAGTACAGTGATTCGAAATTTGAAAAAACCTTTTAAGATAAAAAAAGAAAACTTGTTGCAGTTTTTTTGCATGAAACGAAAGATCGATGGATACGAATCATTCATAAGGTCTGAATAGTGATTAATAACGGACTAATGATTCTTGTGAACCGTATGGATTTGCGATTACAACTGAATTTCCCCTTCTCATCCCGCCATTATATTCATTTTCACCTTCGAAAACAGACCATCCACTCAAGACAAATGGAATGGGTCCAAAAGCTGGTATCCATTCTCCATTGAATTTCCGTGCAATGTGCAAATGCGTTCCAGTTGCTGCACCCCCTTCACAGGATGGATGTCCAATGTTTCCGCCAGCAGGGATGATTGTTCCTTCTGCAACGCGATCTGCAGTTGCAACATGCAGGTAGAGAATTACCCAGCCTGTTTCTTCCAATCCATCGCCATCAGAATCAACGATTACAACACCCTTTGATGTACGGACTACTTTTCCTGCGGCCACAGCTTTTATCCAGGATTTTGATTCAACACAACCATGATCCGAGGATGAAGGCGCTAAATCGATTGCTCCGGCTGGCGAACCAGTGCTCCAGGCTGCATGCGGACCACCTGTCATGGACCAGGTTTCAAATTTTGAAAACGGGAGCGATAATTCGATCTGACTTGTATGCGCATTCAATCCATTTGGATTCTGCTGATATCCTTCCCATACATTTCCAAAGAGTGAGATAAATACTGAAAAATACCCGTTTTCTCCGTAAATAGCTGCTTCCACTTCATTCCAAGTATACAGTTGGGAAAACAGGTATTGAATTGCAACAGATCCGGCATTCAGTGAAGGTTCAAAATAGATTGGTTTTCCAGGCTTTGGATTCTTGAAGAAAGGAATTTCTTCGAATTTCCCGTACCGCCATCCATAAAACCCGGTTGAAAGCATCCCTGCTGCCCAGGTCATTTGTTTGTATAATCCTTTATGGTTCGAATCAATCCAACCCATCGGGTAATCGATCTCAGCAGTTGTTCTTGGATTCGAATAAACCCAATGGCTTTTATACTCTAAGAGCGAAAGTAAAACAATTGGATTAATCGAAAAATCTCTTGAAACTTTATAGATGATTTCACTCCCCTGCATTAATCCCTCAGCAGTATATTCTTCATAATTCGCTAAAAATCCATTCGCTTTTTTTATTTCTTGAACGATGTTGTAATCGGATGCAGTATTCGAAAAGACTATATATTCATCCGGTAATATCTTCACACCTGATAAATAGGATCGATTTTTATATGGGATAAAAAGGGGTATGTTGGGATCTAAAAATCCTTTTGTATTAATAGGCATGATCGAGGTGATCTTGCTGATGGATGTCCCAAATCTGTGTGCAATGATTTCCAAAATATCCCCGTTTTGGGTTGTATAGAGTATTTTTTCTTTATCAACCATTTCTAATGGGGGAAGATCATCCGGATTTATGGATGTTTGTGTTGGAGTCACTTGCGTCAGTATATCAACCGCTTCAGTCGGAGTTATGATTGGGACATCCGGATTAATTAATTCTACAGGAATTGTGTTTCGAGGAACAGGCGAGCTAATCACGACAGCTGTGGGAGTTAAGGTTTGTATCGGGACAATCCGTACAATTTCAGGATTTTCTGTTGGCTGCATTTGGGTAATCTGAATGTCTGATGAAGGTTCTGTTGCATCGAAAACTATAGCAGTGGGTTGTTTTGTGTGCGTGATGATCGGGACAATCATCTGTGCTGAAATTTCTGCAGGAATTTCAGTTTCTCGCGCAATTTTTGTCAATTCGAATCGGATTGCTTCCTGTGTGAGTTCTTTCGGTTCAGAAACGGATCGCGTACAGGCAAATGCGGGAATCCCAAAAAGAATCAAGAGGAAGGTGATGCTGAGAATATTAGTATGAGATTTCACTTGCTTCAGTTTTGAAATACCAAGCTTCAATAAGTGTGCCATCTTTTTCCAGGTAACCATCATAGTGTGATCCGGTCGAGAATACTTCCCATCCGCTCAAAATCATCGGGTAGTCTTGATTGATTGGAATCCATTCTCCATTATACCTTCTCGCTAAATGCACATGCGATCCATTTGCGATCCCGCCTTCACAAGATGGATGCCCGATTCGAGCGCCTCTGTCGACCTGTGTATTGATTTCGATACGGTCTCTGGATTCAACATGTAAATAAACCAGAATCCATCCGGTTCCCATATTCCCATCACCATCTAAATCCTCGATTACCAGTCCATTTTGGGAGTAAACGATGATGCCGGGCGCAGAAGCTGTAATCCAGTATTGACTCATGTTGCATCCGACAGCATCTGGAGGTGCAAAATCAATCGCTGACCATGGCGTCCCATCTGTCCATCCAACATGTGGGCCGCTCGTAAATGACCATATTTCACCGGCTGCAAACGGAAAGTCAAGTTTTGGACTCGTTTCGAATTCCGGATCACTAAGGAACTCATCCGATGTTTTTCCAAAAAGTTGCTGATAGGTTAAAGAAAATCCATTTTTTGAAATTGCGTAGAGCCAATCTTCAGCGCCGAAAATTTTGCTGAATAAGTATTGCAGCGCAGCGGTGGAAGCATTTACTTTAGGATTGACTGCAACCAGTGTATCATCGTTCAAAATCCACAAATTGGTCTTTTTATCCTTCCAGTTGTAATACCCTTCGTTCAAGGTATCTGCTGCCCATGCAAGCTGACGGGCTAATGGCTCGTAATACGATCCCAAATGTGCAATAACACTCTTCTTCTGATTTCCATTTGGCTTTTTTTCGCTGATGGAATGAGTCTGAAATTCCATGAGAGCAATCAGTATTCGTGGATCAATTGAATTCTGGATTGCAGTTTGATAAAGAATTTCGGCGCCATTTCTTGCCTTGAATGAGGGCTGTTGTTCAGATTTTTTTGCCTCAGGATTAGGTGTCGGTTCCGGTTCTATATAATTTGTAAGGTAACTTTGAGGATGTTCAGCCAGAAATGCAGAAATGTTAAAATCGTTTGCGGAAGGTCCAAAAAGGATTCCTTTTTCCGGTAATATTTCGTTCCCCGGATCCTGAAAATCTGGAATTTGAGCTGGAATAACTAATTCCTGACCGACAGCAATCAAATCAGGATTTTTAATCTGGTTCTTTTCGATGATTGCATTTTTCGAAACCTGATAATTTGCTGCGATAATTGTGATCGTATCCCCTTCTGCCACGACATGGCTGGCATCCTCCGCTCTAAGTGTAGGGATTCTTTCTCGTTTAAACTGCGGATGGGTGGGCAAAGGTGTTAGCTGAATTTGTGTCGGCTGTGGGGTTACGGAAGGTTTCCATTCTGCGGTTGCTGTCCACGGATGTTCGGTCAAAGCTGCTGATGTCAATGAAGCGATGGGATGAATAAGATCTAACGGCTGCACCTGGCTAGTCCGTTTTTCTGGGAGGCATCCAGATGACAGGAAGCATAGAAAAATGAACAAGCATCCTTTGATCATAGTACTTCGAAAGAAAAACTTTTTAATTAAATCAACAGGGAAAAATTTATTGTTGCGAAATATTGGTGCGAAATGCAAAATAATCACAATAATGAAAAATAATCCTGTATTATGAATTGCTACTTTAAAGAAATCAGATTGCATTTCATTTTTTCTTTTCAATTCGTGTGTGAATTGTCAATTGGGAATTTTTTCCCAGGATTTGGGAAATGGAGATTATTAATTGTTATTGTGTTGTTTTTCCCCTTTGCGAAAAAACAACACAATAACAAAAATCTTTCTTTTTTCAGAAAGCTTTTCTAAAATTCAAATCGATGATTCCCGCCACCGAAATGATGTGGGTTCTCAGAAAAAATGTTTATTGAGAACGGAAATTCATGGGTCTTCCGCCGAGCAAGTGAAAATGCAGATGAAAAACAGTTTGACCGGCATCAGGTCCATCATTTGCAACGACACGATATCCGGAATCAGAAATCCCTTGAATTTTGGCGATTTTTGCTGCTGATAAAAGGATATGTCCCAACAGACCGGCTTCATCTTCACCGCAGTCATTTAAATCGCGATAATGACCATTCGGAATTATTAGAATATGAACGGGTGTAACCGGGGATAAATCCTCGAATGCCGTCACAAATTCATCCTGATAAACGATTTTGGAAGGAATATCGCCCTTGGCGATTTTACAAAAAATACAATCCTGATCAAATTGTCTCATCATAGTCCCGGTATCTCTCCTGTAATCGATTTGCATACAATATCATAGTATTCCAATTCGATTTCCCGATTGGCAAATATCTGTTCTTTGGCAGCTTTTCCAATCTGTCGAACTGTGTCAATATGGCTGCTGACATCGGTATCCCAATAGCGAGGAATCACGAACAGCGGATCGCTCGTTCCATCCGCAAGGTATGCTGGTCTGCCCGGATCGATTTCATCATCTAACGGAACCCAGTTATACATGACCGGTCCCCGCGGATTAACCGTGAATCCAACTTCATATCCCAACTCTTTTGCGATTTGAATGGGACGATTTCCGAAAGTTCCTCCCGGCCAAATGATTGCCTGAGGAATTTTCCCGAAATGCTCTTTGATCCGGTCAATGGATCCTTGAAGTTCGCTGTAGATATACTCATCCGTAGAACCATCGGACATGTTTTCGTTGTGAACAACGCCATGCGCCTGATGATCCACATATCCTGCCGCTTCGACCCGTTCATTTTCTTTCCACAGGTCTTCCGTCGTTGCATCGGAGCTGATCCATCCATTCACGACCTTCCATCCATACTCCTGATACAACGGCAAAAAGTGATCTGAAAAATAAGATTCATGATGTCTATCGTCCGTGATGAGAAGAACAGAACGTGCAGGAATGTAGTCATTATATTTCATGAAATTAACAAATTGAGACATATCAATTGCGCTGAATCCTTGATTATAGAGATCCAAAGCAATTTGTTTGTGACGTTCTGATGAGATTTGATTGTCCAGCGTCACCGCAGAATCATCGCCTTTAACGATGGAATGATACATAACAGTCATCACTACAGTTCCTGGTTCTGCTTTTCCGGGTGTCCATCGATTTTTCAAAAACTCGCACGTATCTGAAATATAGGTGTGCGGATAATCGCGCGGGTTTAATAGGTCCGTTTGATATGTGCCTGGAAGCGTTGGAGGTGTCCGATTGGGGTCGATGGTGCCTGTTGGTTCAGGCGTTGTTTGCTGAACTTGTGTATCTGACGAACCAGACATTTGTGTTTCGGTTGTTACAGCTGTTTGTTGCAGGTTAGCTTGAGCTGTGATTAAAATATCCTGAAACAGCTTTGTCGGATCCATTTGAGGTCCAGAATCAGTCTGCGATGTATTTAAATTTTCCTGAGGAAAATTGCATCCAAATCCGAACAGAAGGATGATTATTGCAGTTACGATTATCTGTAATTTTTTTATTTTGGCGATGTTCATTCAGCAAGACAATCTTTTATTAGGATAATTCTCATTATTATAAAATAATTTTGGTTTTCAATGTTTCCAGTTTCAGCAATTCAAAATTTGGTTTAGCCTCTTGAGAATCGCGAGAAAGTTTTTTGCAGTGTTGTTGCTGTATTCGCATAGCAAAAAACCTGTAAACTCTTTCTATTCGATAAGCTCAATCATATTTTGAATCGCTGAAATAATGCATGATCCGTTGATATTATTCTTCACATTTGTTGTGGTTTTATGCAGTGTTTAGTTTATACCGTTAACGTTTGGAACTCTCTTCTAAAAGCTGCTCCAAAAAGACGGGTTCTGCATTATGAAATACAAACCGTTTACGGTTTTCGAGAGGTTCTTTGGTGAGAATACAGGCAAAAATTGTGAGAAAGGATCCATGCGATACAAGCAGGACAGTCTCATTCGGATGTTTGTTTTCAATTTCATTGTAGACCTCGCGAGCTCTGATTTCCAGATCGGTTAATGATTCTCCTCCAGGAAATCGATAGGTTAATGGATTCTGATCCATCGATTCAAGAATTCCAGGATTCATCAGGTCTCTTTGATAATTGGTGCCTTCAAATGAACCAAAATGTCTTTCTCGTATTCGCATATCATAAATGATAGGAACCGGTTTATGCATTGAGATTGCAATTTGGGCTGTTACAACAGCGCGGATCAAATCACTGCTATACACGATATCAAATGGAATATCTTTCAATAATAACGCTGCTGCCTCAGCCTGGCGGATTCCGTTTTCATTCAGAGGTATGTCTGTTTGTCCCTGATATAAACGTTGAACATTCCAATCCGTTTGTCCATGTCTGAGTAGAATATATTTTGCCATGTATAAATCCTTAATTGTTTCGTTGATCATTTAAAAAGCTATTTTCCCAAGAAAAAAGCTTCAGTTGGAATAAAAAAGCGATCATTTCTGAGAATCGGTGGATTCAGATAATTCCCGCAAAATTGAACATATCCGGTTTTCCCCTTAACAATGTCCAGAGGGGCAAAAATGAGCGCATCTTTCCAGTTATCAAGGTCGATTCCTCGAATGATTGCAGTTGGTTCATCAATATGATCAGTAAAATCGAACATCTCCACAGAAGCCGTATCATGAAAATGCTGCCGTACATACGGAAGTCGAAAATAAGGATAATGAATTTTTTCAAGATTCTCAGAATCTTCCATATAAAAATAACTGCCTTCATCAATTTTTGTGGTCAGGAGTTCTTTCCCCTCCTTACAGGGATTCATCATTGATGAAGGAGCTTGTTCAGGAAAGCGATGCAGCAGAAATGGAGAAATCAGAGAACTTAATAAAAGTACATATCCAATTATTGCAATTCCAGTAGATAAATCAGTGATTGATGGACTGGACTCAGTCTCATTTTCTCGAAAATGGAAAATTTTTGAAAAAAGAAATTGAGGGAAAAAGCCAATAATGATACCCGGAATCCATATCGTCGCTGCATGAAACCTGAGACGATTGGTCGTTATAACCAATCCCAAACCTTGTGAGAGGATCATTCCCACTGCGCAATACAACAAAAAAGAAAAAATTTTCAATCTTTTTCTTTTGAGCATGTAGAGAAAACCTAAAAACCAAAGAACCCCTAAACCATATCGTACAATAGAATTTTGGATTACATCTCCTCCATTGAAATACGAAAATGCTCCCTTTTCATTATCAAACAACAGTGCTCCGGTAATTCTTTTTGCTGCAAGCAATAAGTTCTCGGGATTCTCTCTTAGAACCTTGGTACACATCCGAAACAAGTCGCCATATACATTTTCTGAATCATTTAATGCCTGAATCTCAGGCATGGTTAATACATAATCCCATGAATGCCCTCCAAGGCATAAGGCATAGACAATTTCTGCAATTTGACGGTTCGGAACAGTAGATGTCATATAAACTTTGGATGTATTCCATCGATTGATTATGAATCCCGACAAGATTGCAATAAGGGCTGCAACACTGAATAACAGTCGTTTCTTATGACCGTGCAATTGAACCAGCAGGAACCAGGCACCGGCAAAGAGAAGCACAAACATCGGTCCTGGTCTGGCGTTTAAAGCCAGGGAAAATAGTGATAATCCAAAAATAATTTCCCAGTTCTTTTTGCATAAAATTCCCGATAGCAAGAAATAACAGGCGAGCATACCGGTAAAAAAGCCGTATAACTCGGTCATGAGTTCGCCTTCATGCCAGCGAATATAAAAGAAAGCATTTGTATAGAAAAAAGCTGCGACAACCGGTCCGAATTTTTTTCCAAGCAAATTCGTGCACGATAAAACGGTAATCGAACATAAAATTGTAATCACAACTGAAAGCAGAATGAAGTTGTTGTCTGATAATTTCAGTATCGAAGCGTAAAAGACAGGAGAAATCGGCCGGAGAGCAGTCGACTGTCCCATAAACTGGCCGTATAAGAAGCGCAGTGTATTCATGTGTAACGTAAACGCATCAGACCAGGGTATCACGCCGCCTAATGAATATTGACCGGAAAGTCCAGAATTCCACAATCCTGAGAGTGGCAATAAAAAAATCAAGAAAAGAAATCCAAAAAGAATCGCTCGAATGTAAGTATTTCTTACTAACGTGCTGATAAACGGAAATAGAAAAACTACCGGCAGAATATATAATGTATTTCGAAAAATCAATCCGATTTGTCTGGAAATTGGAACAAATAACAACAGGTAGGTAGAAATAACAGAAATTCCGCAAAAAATCAGAATACTGCTGATGTTATTTCTTTTTTTTGTTGATATTTGCATGGTTGACACGAATTATATACTTCCTTGTTACTCCTGATTGATGGTTCGGCTTGAAAAAATGCTGATTTCTATACGGATAAACCAGTTTTCAAATGATTTATGTATTTCTGATGGAACGGTTCAGGAACATCCGTGTTCGCTCATTTTTTGGATGATTAAATATCTCTTCGGGTGTCGAATCCTCAAGAATTACTCCGGCATCCATAAAGATAATCCGGTTGGATACATCTCTGGCAAAGTCCATTTCATGCGTAACGACAAGCATTGTCAAGCCGGTTTTTGCCAGGCTGGTCATGACATTTAATACTTCGCCAACCATTTCGGGATCCAAAGCGCTGGTGGGTTCATCAAATAATAATATTTCCGGGTCCATAGCAAGAGCTCGGGCAATTGCAACTCGCTGTTTCTGTCCACCGGAAATTTGGCGTGGTTTTGCACTGATGTATTGATCCATTCCGACTTTACTGAGAATATCCATTGCTCGTTGCTCAGCTTCTTTTCGGTCTCTGCCCAAGACTTTCATTTGTCCGACAACACAATTCTGCAAGACCGATAAATTATTAAATAAATTGAAGCTTTGAAAAACCATACCTACTTTCGCTCGGTAGTTTGAAAGTGAAAAACCGGAATCCTGAATATTCTTGTCATGAAAAAGGATATCTCCAGAGGTGGGTTTTTCAAGCTGATTAATGCATCGTAATAGTGTTGATTTTCCTGATCCTGAAGCTCCGATGATACTGACGACATCTTTTTCATTAGCGAAAAAATCGATGTCTTTGAGAACGATATTTTCTCCAAATGTTTTCTTAAGGTGGGATACAGTTAAAACAGGATTACTCATTCCCTGCCTCCTTTAATTACAGCCTGCGGGACGGTTTGCGATCCATGAATGACAAAGGAATCCGGACCTTCTAATTTTCTTTCCACAAAAAGCAGCAACCTGGTTACAGAAAAAGTAAGAACAAAATAGATCAGACAGGTAATAAAAAATACTTCGAAATAGCGCATATAGGTGCCTGCAGCTGATTTTGACATAAAAAAAAGTTCTGTTACCGAAATGACATTCAATACGGAAGTATCCTTAATATTCACAACAAATTCGTTTCCTATTGACGGTAAAATGTTGCGGATTGCCTGAGGCAGGATAATATTCACCATAGTTTGTGAATGGGTCATTCCGATGGATTGTGCTGCTTCATATTGTCCCTTGTCGATCGATATGATTCCGCCTCGGGCAATTTCTGCCATGTAAGCGCCCGTATTGATCGATACGATAAACAGAGCTGCAACCATGGGCGACATATCCAACCCCCACAATTCGGCAGAACCATAATAGATCACCATTGCTTGCACAATCATTGGCGTACCGCGGAATATTTCAATGTATGCGACAAAGATAAAACGGACAAACTTGTAAAATAGTTTTCTTGCAAGAGAATCATTTTCTTCAACAGGGATTGTACGAACGACAGCAACAGCCAAGCCGATTGCGAAACCAGCTATAGTACCAATTGATGCGATAAATATTGTTGTTCCTGCTCCCTGAATAAAGAACAGGCCGTATTTATTGACAAAAAACGCGACCCATTCAAAAAATGAAG
This sequence comes from Flexilinea flocculi, assembly GCF_001192795.1. Lineage (GTDB taxonomy): Bacteria > Chloroflexota > Anaerolineae > Anaerolineales > Anaerolineaceae > Flexilinea > Flexilinea flocculi. The sequence goes on from NZ_DF968181.1 coordinate 1,476,376, forward strand.
TTGGCATTGTCTCTCCTCTAATTCATAATTTCTACTATTGTAGACCAAAAAAGAACAGCCCGAAAAAAAACAGGAAGGTTTTCGGGCTGTTGACTCTTATGAAATAGCATGGATTCTGTGCTCAGAATCCAATTTGATCAGGATTATTCCCCGAGGGCTGGCTGCGTTTTGACTGCATTGTCCATAATTGCCTGCCGATCCTCTTTTGAAATTTTTCCAAGGATTTCGTTAATTGCAGATATGTTCGGATTGCCTTTTTTTATTGCAACCGCAACAGCGACATCTTCTGGTGATGCTACAAAACCTTTTCCTTCTTCAAAGGATACAAAGGTAAATTCAGGGTTGGATGCCATCGCAGATATTGCGCCTGGTCGTTCCGATATATATCCATCGATTTTCTCGGAAGAGAGTGCGACGATCATTGCAGGGAAAGATTCCATCGCAGTCTGTTTCTTAACACCTTCGATCTGATCAATGACAGTGTAGTGAAAGGTATTCAACTGTGCAGTGATCTTTGCATCTTTGAAATCCTGAATGCTTGTTGCTTTCGCATATTCGCTGTCTGCTTTGACAACGATGACCAAATCACTCTCATAGTATGGGTCAGAAAAGTCTACACTGATTTTTCTCTCCTCGGTTGGCGACATGCCGGCTATGACGGCATCAATTTTTTCTGCATTAACTGCGGGGATGAGACCATCCCATTCGATTTTGACGATTACTAATTTTCGGCCAAGTCCTTCTGCGATTTTCTTTGCGATTTCAACATCATAACCACCACAGAAACCACCGCCGCCTTTAATTTCTATAGCGCCATTGGAATCATCTAGCTGAGTCCAGTTAAATGGTGCATAGTTGCATTCCAATCCGACCGCTAACTCGTCTTCTGAAAGGGGTTTAACAGAAGCAAAGGCGACGCTGGTAACGGATAAAACGATTAGTGCAATAATTGCAAACAATATAGAATACGTTTTCTTCATAATAAACTCCTATTGAGACTGAATTGTTTGATTATCCTATCATAAGTATGCTGGGAATATTAAAAAATATTACTTTTTTTATCAATCAATTGATAAATCATTAATTGATTCAAAAAGTACGTTTCTGTTTCAAATAACGGATCCGATTTGTTGAAGAACGAAATGAGAGTAGAATTTGTTTTATGAAATAAAACAAATCTTTTGTAATGAACAGGTACGCATGAACGAAACTGATATTCAAGAAGGTGATCTTGCCGAATTAATCGGATTAAAACATTTTCATCAAATTATTCGAATCAAATCCGGTGAGACGATTCAATCACATATCGGATTAATCAAAATGGATGATCTGATTGGGAAGCCATGGGGCAGCATGGAAAAAAGTCACAATGGCAATACTTTTTTTGTTTTGCAACCTGCTCTATCCGATTTAATCAAGAATGTCCCCCGAAATACTCAGATTCTGTATCCAAAGGATATCGGATTTCTGATTTTGAACCTTGCAATTGGAACAGGAAAACGAGTTATAGAAGCGGGAACAGGTTCCGGGGCATTAACGATTGCATTGGCGAACGCTGTTGGAGACGAGGGAAAGATTTATTCATATGAAATTCGTCCGGAAATGCAAAAAGTTGCTATAGAAAACCTGCAGTATGCCGGATTTGATTCCAGAGTCGAATTTAAAATAAGGGATATTGCAGACGGTTTTGACGAAAAAAATGTCGACGCAATATTTCTGGATGTGCCAAACGCATATGATTATTTATCCCAGGTTCGAAAATCTTTAAAACCGGGAGGTTTTTTTGGAAGCATATTACCGACAATGAACCAGGTCGTGCTGTTGCTTGATGCATTTAAGAGAGAGTCTTTTGTATTTGTAGAAGTATGTGAAATTTTTATCCGCTATTATCAGACAGATGCAGATCGATTTCGCCCGGCTGATCGAATGGTTGGTCACACTGGATTTCTAATTTTTTCCAGAATGGTTCAAAAAGGCAGTAATTCGAAAAGTCAATCCAAATTTCGAATTGATGAAAAAGAAGATGACATTTCCGAATCAGTAGGTCTATAAAGAATAAAAGAACAAAAAAGGCGGCAAAAAATTGCCGCCTTTTTGATTCGTTCAATTGACGAATTATTCTTCAGCTTTTTCTTTCTTGCCCTTTTCAACAACTTCAGGCTCTGATGAATCGGCTGCAGGTTCTTCTTCTGTCTGTTCGCTCGCTATTCCGGTGATTGTTACGACGGTATCGTTGCTATCGTCAAAAACAGTAATTTTGTCCGAGAATTTCATATCGCTGATGCGTATCTGATCACCAATTTTTTCCAAATTACTGATATCGACAACAAATCTTTCTGGCAGATCTGTCGGGAGTGCTTCAACTTCAATGAATTCTTTCTCATGAAAAACGATACCGTTGAAGTTTTTCACAGCAGGAGCAGATCCAGTTAAGATCACTTCAATCTTCGAGCGAATCTTCTCTTTAAGAGAAACGGCTTGAAAATCGATGTGAATCAGTTCATTACGCAAATAATTGCGTTGTTTCTCACGGATTAAGGCCGAGTGCATTTCACCATCAATATCAAGAGTTACAATGCTGGATGAGGTTAATCCGGATATCGCACGAGTGACCTCACGCCGATCCATAAGAATGGAAATCGGATTGATATGATGACCATAAACGACACCAGGGATTTTCCCCTCGCGGCGCAAAACGCCGACCTTCTTACCGATTACATCACGTTTTACTGCTTTGATAATTACTTTTTCCATAATTCTTCCTTCGAGCGCCTCTCACGGATTTATACCATTACCTTCGCCCTTTTAAAGAGATTTTTGCTGATTAAGCTTTGTGATTTTAGCTGTTTTTATTAAGGGCGTCAAGGATCAACAGGTTCGGTTGTGACATAACCGACTGATTCCTCATGCAAGTCTGGCTAATCAGTAATACGAAATTTGAAAAAATGAATTGTTATTGTGGTGTTTTATTTGAAGAGTAAAAGCACTGCAATAACCTGTTTTCTTACGATATTCGAAATGCTTGTTAAATTTTCAAACTACAGATCGAGTTGCTGGTACAGTATGCAATTCAACAGATTTATGATACATTATTCTATAGAAGGAGAATTCGATATGTTAGAAACAGGAATAGCTGCACCAGATTTCAAATTGATGGACAAAAATGGCAATCCGGTCTCTTTATCTGATTTTCGGGGGAAAAAAGTTGTCGTTTATTTTTATCCCAAAGATGATACCCCGGGATGTATTCGCGAAGCATGCGCATTTCGCAATGCATATGACGGCTTCAAAAAGAAGAATATTGAAGTCATCGGAATCAGCAAAGATAGTATTGAATCCCATGTAAAATTTGCAGAAAAATACAACCTGCCTTTTTATCTTTTAGCTGATCCCGAGTTATTTGCCATAAAGGCTTATGATGTATGGCAGGAAAAATCTCAGTTTGGCAATACCTATATGGGCGTTGTCAGGACGACATATGTTGTCGATGAAACCGGAAAAATCATTAAAGTTTTTCCCAATGCCAAACCTGATACGAATGCACAAGAAATTTTAGATTTTCTGGGATAATACGGTTTTCATCAATCCGGTATTAATTGCAGTATTTCGTACTATTAGAGAGGGTTTTTGTTGTTCTTTTATATATTATGCAAAATAAAAAAAAGAACAACAAAAAATCTTCTGTTTTTCAAAGGGCTGATTTCGAACCGATGAAATAGCTGTTATGTAACGGTTTTCAAGGTTCTTAATATAGAAAACCATTTTATTATTTTCAACTTTTAAACACTCAATTTTCCAAAGGTACAGTCATGAATCTCATATCAAAAGGATTTGCAGGAACGCTGGAATCAGGTGATATTTTCATCGAAATTGAAAAAAGTGAACAACCTGGAATTCATATTGATTTGCAGAGTAAAGTAAAAAATCAGTATGGAAAACAAATTTTCTCAGTGATTACTGAAACGCTCAAAGAAAATGGCATTACTAATGTGAATGTTAAGGCTGTTGATCAGGGTTCTCTGGATTGTACAATTCGTGCCAGAGTGACAACTGCGATTTATCGGGGCTGCGGCAGAACTGATTACCGCTGGGAGTAGCCAATGAAAAGACTGCGAAGAACCATGCTGTTTGTCCCCGGCAACAGTCCGGGAATGATTCGTGATGCGCACATCTACGGTTCGGATTCCATCATGTTTGATTTGGAGGATTCTGTCGCATTGGGAGAAAAAGATGCAGCACGACATCTCGTTTATCAGGCATTAAAATTTATCGATTATGGAAACATTGAAAAAGTTGTTCGCGTGAATCCGTTGAACACTGCCTATGGGAAAGATGATATCGAAGCGATGGTCTGTGCGGGAGTTGATGTGATCCGTCTTCCGAAAACTGAAACCCCTCAAGATATTTTGGACACAGAAAACGCTATTACTGAGATCGAAAAAAAGACGGGAATCGAAATCGGATCCACAAAAATGATGGCTGCCATTGAGAGTGCATTGGGTGTAGTGAATGCTTATCCGATTGCAATTTCTTCAAAGCGTCTGGTAGGAATTGCTTTAGGTGCGGAAGATTACACTGCCAGTTTAAAGACAACTCGATCCTTGGACGGAACGGAGTTGTTTTTCGCCCGATCTCAGATTGTAGTTGCAGCACGGGCTGCTGGAATTGATGCGATTGACACGGTTTTTTCAAATCTGAACGATATGGAGACTTTTGAAAAAGAGATTCGCCTGATAAAGCAATTGGGGTTTGATGGAAAATCAGTCATTAACCCACGCCAGATTGATGTCGTGCATAAAATTTTTAATCCAACTGAAAAAGAGATTGAAAAAGCTCTGAGAATTCTTGAGGCAATGCGAGAGGCTGAAACGAAAGGTTCCGGAGTTGTAAATCTGGATGGAAAAATGATCGACAAACCGGTGTTACTTCGTGCTGAGCGGATGATTGATATGGCGATTGCATCCGGTATGTATTATCCTGACGATATGGAGTAGGTGTAATATGAAGAATTCTGCCATGCGTGAAATTCCAGACTACTTATTGGAGAAAGGAGAATTTTCTCTGTACAATCCTCTTATCACAGAGGGCCTCAAAAAAAAGGAGTCACTTTCTTCTGCTGAACGGCAAAAACAATCGCGGAAAATCATATCTTCACTGGAAAAAGCAGTCACTTTATCAGGGCTTCGAGATGGTATGACAATATCCTTTCATCATCACTTTCGCGATGGTGATTATGTTGTTAATTATGTTATCGATCGGTTAGCGGAAATGGGATTTAAACACCTACGATTAGCTGCAAGCAGCCTTACAAATATTCATGCACCCTTAATTCGGCATATTCAGAATCATGTCATTGACTCTATTGAAACCAGCGGTTTACGTGGGGAACTGGCTGAAGCGATTTCCAAGGGATTAATGGATATTCCTGTGACGTTCCGATCTCATGGCGGCAGAGCTTATGCTGTTTCAAGTGATCAATTGCACATTGATGTGGCTTTTTTGGGGGCGCCATCCTGTGATCCTTTTGGAAATGCGAACGGATATTCGAGAGATACCGAGGACACCTCTGCTTGCGGTTCTATGGGCTACGCACGAGTAGATGCAAATTATGCGGATAAGGTAATTATTCTTACCGATCATATCGTTCCGTATCCGAATATCCCTTTCGGGATTTCCCAATATCAAGTGGACTATATTGTTGAGATTCCAGAAATTGGGGATAAGAATAAAATCATGTCCGGAGCAACTCGTTATACGAACAATCCGCGCGATTTGCTCATTGCACAGAAGGCGGTGGATGTCATTGCCGCCTCAGGCTATTTTTACGATGGCTTTTCACTTCAAACCGGTTCGGGCGGTGCTGCTTTGGCAACGACACGTTTCCTGCGTGAAAAGATGCTGGCTCGTAATATTAAAGCGAATTTTGCATTGGGAGGAATTACCGGTCAGATCGTAAAATTGCATGAAGAGGGGCTGATTAAGAAATTGCTGGATGTACAAAGTTTTGATTTGGATGCTGCAGAATCATTAAAAAATAACCGTTTTCATCAGCAGATTGATGCCAATTATTATGCGGATCCATTCAGCGAAGGAAGTGTTGTCAATGAACTGGATGTCGTGGTTTTGTCAGCTTTGGAAGTGGATACCGAATTCAACGTAAATGTCCTGACCGGATCAGATGGAATTATCCGCGGTGCGATAGGCGGTCATCAGGACACAGCTGCAGGAGCAGCGTTTTCGATTGTTGTGGCTCCATTAACGCGAGGTCGTAATTCTTCGATTCTCGATCATGTCACTACATTAACCACCCCTGGTGATACGGTTGATGTTGTAGTTACTGATCAGGGTATTGCAGTCAATCCATTGCGTCCTGAAATCAAGGAAAGAATGAAAAAAGCACATATTCCATTAAGTACGATTGAAGAATTGAAAGAAAAAGCAGATAAAATTGTCGGAATTGCGGAACCTCTGCCGTTTGACGATCAGGTGGTCGGCATTGTCACATATCGGGATGGCTCAATTCTGGATGTTATCCGAAAAATACGCTCCGATCAATAATCGTCAATGATCGAGTCTTTGGGATTTATTCGAAAAACAAGTTGATAATTTGAATTATTGTTTTGTCACTATTTGTTCACCTATCAAGTTTACGATTCAATTTAATGCCGGTTCACATTGGTGTCAATAGATAGTAAATCTTCTGTGATAAGAATGAAAACGACAACTTTAAATGAAATTTTAATGAGACGGGAGGAACGTTCCATCTATCAAAAAAAATTGACAGATTCATATCAGATGCCTCTGATCAGTCTTCAGAGTAATATCCCCGGTTTTTTGAAATACACTTCTGAAATCTGTCTTATACATGCAGCAGGTACTCAGGAAATATATCATACTCTGAATCAAAACAACATCCGATGTTTCTTTGCAGAAATTAGACATGAAATTACTGGAATTGAAGGCTTTTTTATCGTTGATTACGATCCTTTTCAATTGAAAAAACTGTGTTGTGAAATAGAGGAAACGCATGTTCTTGGTCGATTATTTGACATTGATGTGATGGATGTTATGGGAAATCGGATCAGCCGAATGTCGCTTGGATATTCTGAAAGATCCTGTATGATATGCGGCGGCGACGTGCTGTCGTGCAGACGAGAGAGAAAACATTCCAAGGAAGCATATTCCTCCCATATCGAACAACTGATTCTGTCTTATTTAGGATGTGATACCGATATTTTAAAAATTTTTAAGGAATCTTCAGATCATATTTTAAATGAATGAATATCCGTTCGAATTGAGAAAAATATCGCTCAACGGGAAGTCAAGGCAGCAGCTTGTGACTTTCCTTGAATCTTTTCATTTGAATTTCGATGATGATGTCCAGGAGGCGATTGGAATTTTTATTTCTGCTCAAAATTCCAAGACAGAATCGTCTCAGCAATTTGGCGAAAATGATCTGATCGCTTGTGGCGGATGTTCGGGGCATGTCATTAAATGTATCGCTATTCGAGAAGAATTTCAGAATACTGGCCTTCTTTCAAAAATCATTTCCTATTTTTATTCCCGAATGAAGAAAAGCGGGATCCAAAATATTCTGATTTATACAAAACCGGAACAATCCGAAAAATTTATCAATCTCGGTTTTAACGCTATCGTGAAAACTGAAAATGTTGCTCTTTTAGAAAGTGAATCAGATGGAATCAGCCGGTACGTTGAAAAAATCCGTGAGCGTCTACCGGCCGAAATTAATGAATTCGGCTGTATCGTTATGAACGCTAATCCATTTACGAATGGACATCAATATTTGGTTGATACAGCGTCGCGCCAATGCAGACATTTATTGATTTTTCCTGTAAAAGAAGACCGATCTGTTTTTCCGTATGATGTTCGGCTTCAGTTGATTAAAGAAAATATTCGGCCGTATGAAAATATTTCACTGCTGGATGGAAGTGATTACATCATTTCCGCCGCATCCTTTCCGACTTATTTTCTGAAGGAAAATTCCGACATTTCACGGATACAGGCAGAATTAGATCTGACATTGTTCGGGTCACGAATTGCAGCACCATTGCGAATTACGCAGCGATTCGTCGGCACTGAGCCATACGATTTAATGACCGCTGGTTATAATGCCCAAATGAAAAAAATTCTTCCCATGTATGGGGTTCAGCCGATTATTATTCCACGGTTGGAAATTGAGGGAAAAGCAGTCAGCGCATCCCAAATTCGAAAAATGCTATACGAGAATGATTTTTCATCGATTGAAAAATTCGTTCCGCCGGCTACATATCATTTTCTTATCTCTGATGAAGCAATTCCGATTATCCAAAAAATCAAACAAAAAATGTTATGAACAAACTACATCCTGAGAAAATTGCTACTTTAGCGTTGCAATCACTGCTGGCAGAATTGTCCGCAACGCCAAAACCCGGATTAATTGATCGAAATAATTCAGGCGCACATCAGGATATGGATTTTTTTATGATGCAAAAAAGCGCTTCGGTATTGGCATTTTATTTTTTACAATTTGCAGAGATCGGCAGGGAATTTCATGGAAATGCTGCTGATCTGTTTATAGCAGTACGCGAAAAAGGAAAAATTGCTGAAGATGCAATGTTCAAAGCGACAAGCGGTATCAATACACATAAAGGCGCTTTATTTTCTTTCGGTATCATCTGTGCAGCAGCAGGATATCTAAGCACCCATCAATATTCACAAGTACTGTGTAAAGACATTTGTGACTTTATCCGTGAAATGACCGAAGGGATATGCCGAAAAGAATTGGTGCAGATGAAACTGGCTGGTGCTCTGACGCACGGAGAAGCAGTGTATCTCAAGTACCAAGTTCCAGGGATTCGTGGAGAAGTGGAAAATGGATTTCCGCACGTTCGAAATTTCGCATATCCAATTTTGGCTCAACTACTAAAAGAGGGCCGTTATTCAATGGATACGGTCTTTTCGCATACCCTCTTATATCTCATGGCGAATGTTGTTGATACGAATGTTCTATATCGCCACCAAATGGAGACTGTAACCTATGTGCAGCAATCTGCTCAAAGTGTACTACAGAAAGGCGGATGTTTAACGGACACTGGATTACAAGCTGTCTATGAATTGGATCAAGAATTCATCAAGAAAGGTATCAGTCCTGGTGGATGTGCCGACTTATTGGCGGTAACTTATTTCTTGTATAGTCTTGAAAATTGTCGATAAAGCAGAATTCGGAATAATATTTCCTAATTTGTTTGAAAAGCAAGCCTATATTTTGAATTGTTGCTTATAATGACAAAAGAAGCAATTTGAAATTCAGATTCGATTTTTGGATAAAGAGTAATTTATTGTTGTTATTACGTTTTTTTTGTTTTGTTCAAAATCACAATGACAACAAGTAAACCTGCTCACCTTTCGAATTATTGTTTTTAAAAGAGGATTTTCATAATTATTTCCATTTTAAGGAGAGTCCATATGATTGAGTGTATTGACAAAGGCTTTTATTATTCTGAGGGAACACAGATTATTGATGCTCAAAGTATTTCAGAAGCAGAAATATCCGCATTAAAACGAAGAAACGGATTACCTGAAAATAAAAATCTGCGAGAGAACACCATGACATATCAGATCATGATGGCTCATAATCTATCTGCTGTTCCTGGAAAAATGCGGATAAAATTTGATGCTCTGATTTCTCATGATATTACTTATGTCGGTATTATTCAATCTGCTCGTGTTGGAGGTTTGACGAAATTTCCGGTCCCTTATGCATTAACAAACTGCCATAACAGTTTATGTGCAGTTGGGGGCACTATTAATGAGGATGACCATGTATATGGACTTTCTGCTGCCAGAAAATTCGGCGGGATCTACGTACCTGCAAACCAGGCTGTCATCCATCAATATGCACGAGAAATGATGACTGGTTGTGGAAAAATGCTTCTTGGTTCAGACAGTCATACACGTTACGGAGCGATGGGAACCATGGGTATCGGTGAGGGAGGTCCGGAACTTGTCAAACAACTCTTATCAAATACGTATGATATCGATAATCCGCCTGTTGTAATGGTTTACCTCGAAAACGAACCCAAAAATGGTGTAGGACCTCATGATGTGGCGCTGGCGCTTGTCAAGGCAGTTTTCGGAAACGGTTTTGTCAAGAATAAAGTGTTGGAATTTGTCGGTCCTGGAATCAAGAAGCTTCCGATGGATTTTCGAATTGGAATCGATGTGATGACAACAGAAACGGCTTGCCTATCATCGATCTGGGAAATTGATGAAGAAGTTGAAGCATATTATGAAACACACGCACGACCAGAAGCATATCAACCGTTGCATCCGGGAAGTCTGGCGTTTTATGACAGCATGATTCGGATCGATTTGTCGGAAATTGAGCCGATGATTGCATTACCGTTTCATCCTTCAAATGCTTATTCGATTCATGAACTCTTGGAAAATCCAGGCGATATTTTGCGTTCTGTTGAAATTGAATCGGCAAAGAATTTTGGAGATAACCTCCAACTGAAACTGACAAACAAGGTTCAGGGAAATCATATTTTGACGGATCAGGGTATCATCGCCGGATGTTCTGGAGGAATGTTTGACAATATTTGTGCTGCTGCAGATATCCTGGATCATAGTTCTTCCTCTGAAAGATTCGATGGAATTGGCAACAGTTATTTTTCACTGAGTGTATATCCATCCAGCATGCCGGTCAGCGCAGCACTGATGGAAAATGGTGTGTTGCTGCGGCTTCAAAAAGCAGGTGTCGTCACGAAGATGGCTTTTTGCGGACCTTGTTTCGGGGCTGGTGATGTTCCTGCAAATCATGCACTGAGTATTCGCCATACAACACGAAATTTCCCAAATCGGGAAGGTTCTAAACCTGATCAAGGTCAAATTACCGGTGTCGCATTAATGGATGCCCGATCAATCGCTGCTACAGCAGCAAATGGTGGTTTCTTAACTGCAGCAACCGATCTGGAAATTCCACTGCAGAAAATGAAATATCATTTTGATAAGGGAATCTATCAGAAGCGCGTATATTTCGGATTTGATAAGCCAATTGCGACAGAATCACTGCGCATGGGTCCGAATATTACCGATTGGCCAACGATTTACCCACTGGCTGAAAATTTGTTGTTGGTTTTAACAGCTGTAATCAAAGATGCGGTGACAACGACTGATGAATTGATACCCTCCGGTGAGACTTCCTCCTATCGTTCCAATCCGCAAAAGCTTGCAGAATTTGCACTCTCGCGTAGAGTCCCCAGCTATGTTCGAGATTCGAAACGTGTACAACAATTGGAATTAAATCGATTGGCTGGTAATCCCCCGGAAGAAATTCTTGCAGTGTTGCGTTTGGTTACAGAGAATCCTGATCAAGCAATCTCCAAAACAGCAATCGGTTCCGTCATTTTTGCGAACAAACCAGGTGACGGATCAGCCAGAGAACAGGCGGCATCCAGCCAAAAAGTCCTGGGAGGATATGCCAATATTGCTCGCGAATATGCCACGAAGCGCTATCGAAGTAATTGTATCAACTGGGGTATTCTGCCGTTTACAATCGGATCTGAAGTTGAGTTTGATTACAAATCCGGAGATATGATCTATGTTCCCAATATTCGAGAAGCGATTCAAAATGGCGTTGAAAAGATTCCGGCAAAAATTATCACACAAACAGATATTCAGGAAATCATATTGTATTGCAGCGGATTAACCGTTGATGAGCGGCAAATTATCCTGGACGGTTGTCTGATGAATTTTTATGCCTCAAAAAAAGATCTTGCATCGGAGAAATAAGACATGAAAAAAATAGAAATGCAGAATCCCATTGTTGAAATGGATGGGGATGAAATGACACGGATCATTTGGAAGATGATCAAGGACGAATTATTGCTACCATTTGTTGACTTGAAAACCGAATATTATGATCTTGGGCTGGAAGAAAGAGATCGAACGGACGATCAAGTTACCATTGCTGCCGGTAATGCAATAAAAAAGTATGGAGTAGGCGTCAAATGTGCTACCATCACTCCAAATGAAAAGCGACTTGAGGAATATAACCTGAAAAAAATATGGAAAAGTCCAAATGGAACAATCCGTGCGATTTTGGACGGGACAGTGTTTCGCGCGCCGATTCTGATTGATTGTATCAAACCAGTTGTAAAGACCTGGAAAAAACCGATCACGATTGCCCGTCATGCATATGGAGATGTTTATCGTGGGACAGAATTTCGGGTTCCAGGAAAAGGGAAAGCTGAACTATTGTTTACTGGCGAAGATGGTTCAACATTCCGAGAAACGATTTATGATTTCGAATGTCCAGGAGTGCTTCAGGGTACATTTAACAAAGATACCTCGATCGTTTCTTTCGCCCATTCCTGTTTTCAATATGCACTTACAACAAAACTAGACCTGTGGTTTTCTGCAAAAGACACAATTTCGAAGAAATACGACGGCACATTTAAGGCGATTTTTGAGAACGTTTTTGCAGAACAATATCGGATGAAATTTGAAGAAGCCGGAATTACATATTTCTATACTTTAATCGATGATGCAATTGCCAGAGTGATTCGATCGGAAGGCGGATTTATTTGGGCATGTAAGAACTATGATGGCGATGTCATGTCGGATATGATTTCGACTGCTTTCGGTTCCTTGGCAATGATGACCAGTGTGTTGGTAAGTCCGGATGGAAATTTTGAATACGAAGCTGCGCATGGAACTGTGACGCGGCACTATTATCGTTATCTGAAGGGTGAAGAGACATCCACGAATCCTGTAGCCACCATTTTTGCATGGACAGGTGCTCTGGCAAAAAGAGGAGAGTTGGACCAAAATAGCGCACTATCAGGTTTTGCAAAAGATATGGAAAAAATCATCATTTCGATGGTTGAAGAAGGCATTTGCACAAAAGATTTAGCCGGACTATATGAAGGGGTGAATCCGCAGTCTGTATCAACAATCGCTTTTATTCAAGAGATCCGGAAACGTATTACAAAGCAGTACAGTGGTGTATGATCCAGCAATTCGGAATATGAAGAGGATAAATTTTTGTTCTTGATTCGGAACGTCAATCCAAAATTTGAATTTCTGAATATGATCTGGATCAGATGATTGTTAGTCACAGGTTTTTCATTAGTTTATTTTGATAATCATCAGTAATTCCAAATTTCGAATCGTTGGATCATCCTATGAGTGGATAATGAAAAGAGTCGGTTTTTCCCCTTTGTTTGAGGAGAAAACCGACTCTTTTAGAATTTCAAAAATATTGTGTTTTATCTTCCGAAATATAGATTGATCAATGAATGTCCGATTTTATTTTCCTTTCTTGTTTTTCTCATCTTCTTCATCGAGGTTTTCCATTGTATATTCGAGACATTGAATAACAAGCTGGTTTAATGAGATATTGTTATCAGTAGCCAGTTTCTCCAAATTATCGACCAGATCAATCGGGAGCCTGAATGTTTTACTGATTGAGTTGTACCCTTTTTTAATGCGAAAAATGCTCATAACAGCTCCTTTCATTATAAGACTACCTATTTCATATTGGATTCAGAATCCGAAAGAACGAATCGGAATTACTGGATCGATAAAAAAAGCAATGGTATGCTTTTGACAGTCTGACTGAATACCTCAAAAAAATTGCGCATGATCTGAATTCTTATATGACCTTATGCTATCACTTGTTTATTCTGTATTTATTACGAAAAGAACTCGATTATTTTGTTCAAAATAAACCAAAATCACATAATTGGTTTAGTTGTATGAACTTATATACATTGTAGCGATGCAATTTAAAAAAGTCAAGTAATGATTTGAAAAAGAAGATTTATATTGCACAAAAAATCACAAATTCTGCGGGTTAATAAATCGCATATTTGCTAAAAATGAATTCAATGAAAATTGCGGGAAAAATCAAACAGAAAGCATAATACACGAAAAGTGGTAACCGTGAAAGAAGCGCGGTAAAGAAAATGTTTCAATGCTCAGGCTGGTCTATAAACAAAGTGAAAAATATTGTTGTTCTGTTTCTTTACGCAAAAAAAATGGAAGAACAGCAAATAAATTGGCAAATGGAAAACACCAATGAGCGTCAATATTATGGTCCGATGATAAATCCATCATCGGCGTCATGCATCGTAAAACGAAATCGAACAGAATCACCTGCCCACAACGTATTCGAATATTCTAATGGCTGATTATCATCAAAGAAAGAAGTTCCTTTAATCAGAATTAATGGAGTATCATAAGCGCATTTTAATAGATTACATTCTGATTGAGTTGATCGAACTACTTCCATAAAATCTTCAACCAGATTGGCGTGGAGCCGGTATTTTCGCTGCAGCGTCTGGGAAAGAGAATTATTAATGAGTGGTGTGTTTTCTAAATCCGGAACAATTTTTGCGGAAATCCAGGATCTTCCAACGGCTAATGGTTTCCCATTGAGAACAAATAAACGTTTAATATAAACAATACGGTCATCCGGTTTTAATTCGAGGTGTTCATAAACGTCCGGGAAAATATCAGTAACGATCATCTGTTCCAAAACAGTAGCAGCAATTGAATATGGCTGCTGTTTGATTCTATCGCCTGAAATTAATGTGTAACTCAGATTGTTTACATACGGAGCCGGGTCTGAGTTGATAAAAGTGCCTTTCCCCCGTTGTTTTGAAATTACGCCATCTTTTTCTAATTCAGCCAGAGCTTGTCGTAGTGTTATCCGACTGACATTGTAATGTTTCGCAAGTTCGATTTCTGTCGGGAGTTGTTGATTTTTGTCCCATTCCCTCCGGATAATTCTCTTTTTCAGATCTGTCTCAATCTGATAATAGATTGGAATAGGAGAATTTCTATCGATTGCTGCTTTTAACATGAGTCACCTCAAGATTCAGTCATACATATTTTTTTGAGTAGATAATTTAACAAATATAAGGATCATAAAAACTGATGTATAGCATATTATACTTTCTCTCTTTTGGCAAGATAATCATTTAAATTAAACCCACAATGTATCAGCATCAGGCGTGAAAATTTTATTGATTCTTAGTTTTTCCATTTCGCCTAACAGCTGTGAAACAGAAAAACCCCATAACTGTTTTAATGGGTTGTTTCTTATTTCGAATGTCTCAATTAGCCTTGCTTTTAGAAATAGAAGGAATATTATTACCAAGATGATGCTTTGTGAAACAAAAAATCGATTAAGGTTTTCTTTTGAGAAAAATTTTATACAGGAAAAAGCAGTGTGTGTTCCAATTATTGGTATTTCTCTTAAACGAAACGATTTACATCGAGAAAGATGGGACTTTTTTAAGTAAGAATTTCCGGCAATCTGGAATATGAGAAAAACTCAATCATTGTTGTATCGTTTCTATTTGGTTTTCATAAAAACGATACAACAAGTTTCTCTGTTTAAAAAAACGGTCAAAATTGCGAATCGCAGAAAAAGATCACCCTGCTATTTGATTTGATCTACCCAGCTATAACGATTGCCAGATATTATCCGATGGATTGGCTCGGAATGCCAGCAATTTCTTTACATCAGATAATTCAATGATTCTTTTTTCCAGGGCAGTTTCAATCAAGGTGTCAAAATCCGAAAGAGAAATATTGATCACATTTGCTTCCCGAAGGTTTTCCAATCCCTTATTCATGCCATAAGTAAATATCGATACGATTCCCAGTACATTACAACCCGCATCACGCAAAATTTCTACAACCTGGATGGCGCTGCTTGCGGTTGAGATCAGATCTTCGATGACGACTACGTCCCAGCCTGGTTCAATTCGACCTTCAATCTTATTGTTTCTTCCGTGATCTTTAGCTCCTGCTCGGACGTATCCCATGGGCAAATTCAGAATATCTGCTGTTAGAGAGGCATGAGGAATTCCTGCGGTTGAGGTTCCGTACACTGCCTGACAGGTTGGAAAATGACTTCTGATTATCTCTGCCAGCCCTTGTTCAATTTCTCTTCTGACTTCGGGATAGGAAAGAGTCAGTCGGTTATCACAATAGATAGGACTGACGATTCCGCTTACCCAGGTGAAGGGATCGTTAGGGCGCAAAAAAATTGCTCCGATTTCTAATAAATGACGGGCAATTTTGTTCTTTTGCGGTTCGCCGGTATCCACTTGAGTCTGTGAGAACTGAAATGAATCTGTGCAGTTCGAAAATTCAATATTTTGAATCGTTGTAATTTCTTCCTTGAACATTTTTATTCCTCTCCCAAAAACGCATTAAGAAAAGTATGATAAGCAGCAAGTGGATCCTCTGCACGGGTAATCGGTCTGCCAACCACGATAAAATCAGTTCCGATTCTTTTCGCCTGTTCCGGTGTTGAAACGCGAACCTGGTCATCCTTCATTGCGTTGGCCAGACGAATTCCAGGCGTGATCGTAACAAAATTATTCCCGATGGTTTTTTTAACAATTTCCGCTTCCAACGGACTGCAGACAATTCCTGAAAGGCCAGCCTTCTGAGCATTTTTTGCATAATGAAGAACGGTTTCCTCCATGGAGGCAGGAATCAACAGTTCATGGTTCATAATGTCCTGGCTTGTTGAAGTCAGTTGCGTGACCGCGACCACGATCGGTTTTGTACCATCCTGCCGCGTCACTCCTTCCAGTGCTGCTCTCATCATTTCAATTGTTCCGGCAGCGTGGACATCGATGATGTCAGGGTCAAGATTCGAAAGACTCTGCATCGCTGATTTGACTGTGTTGGGAATATCATGCAGTTTCAGATCAAGAAAAATTTTATGACCGCGAGCTTTCAACTCCCTTACAATCGAAGGGCCTTCGGTATAGAAAATCTCCATACCCACTTTTACAAACGGTTTTTTGTTCTTGAATTGATCCAGAAAATTAAGGGTTGTTTTTGCATCTTTGAAATCACATGCAATAATCACATCTTTCATAAATACACTCCTTTTTTTCTTTTCTGGCATACTGAAAGTTGGATTTTGGCATAAAAAAACGGGTCTCACTTGCGCGAGACCCGTTTGTTAATCCAATAAATACTATGCTATCCAATCTTGCGGATCTCTCAGTATCGCGCTTAAAGATTAATTTAAATAAAGTATAACCGAATTTTTTGTACTTCAATCATCCAATTTATTTTTGTGACAATCCGGAAACTCGAAATATTGACTTATTATTCTCCCCATATTTCGAATTGCTGGTGAAAATCATTGATGCATCCCAGTCCTTCAAATTGAAAATCGAATTTATAGTTAATATATTAGATCAAATATTCAACAAAAACTCGAATATTTGCGTATAACCAAAAAACCTTCAATCATTGCTTTATTCTGAATCTTATAAGAATCGTAAAAAGGATACTTTTTTCTTGTATATAAATTTTTGGAAAAACAAGAAGAGAATTCGATGATAAGGTATGATTTATTTGTCGGAACATATTTAAATCAGCGATTCGAAAAATTGACTTGCTATTTGAATCAATCGGGAAAAAACTTTTTTTGGCGACGAATTTTACGTGGAGCGTAAAATCATCACTGCAAAAGAGAATCTAACTTATATTTTGAATTGTTGAATAAAAAATAAAAAGGATGATGGATAATGACTGTTTATGATGTAATCATTGTTGGAGCCGGAATGGGTGGTTTGTTTTCAGCATATGAGCTCATTCAAAACAATCCTTCTCTGAAAATCAAGATTATTGAAAAAGGGAAAAAGCTGAATGAACGGAAATGCTTTGTTTCAAATACGCAGCAATGCATCCGCTGCAATCCGTGTTCGATTATGTCTGGTGAAGTAGGAGCAGGCGGATTTAGTGATTTTAAAACAATTCTGTCTCCTTCGTATGGAGGTTGGCTTCAGGATTATATCGGATGGGATCAAACACAGGTATTAATAAATCAATTCAATGAAATCCTTGAAAAATTTGGTGATCAGACGGAAATAAAATATCCGGATGATGAGCTTCAACAACGCTGTTTGCGGCACAATTTGCGATTAATATCATCACCTCTGAAGCATATTGGGACTGATCATGGCAGAATCATTATGAAAAACATGATTGATTTTTTGCTGGATAAGGGCGTCGAAATCGATACGGAGATGGATGTGAAATCGATTATTAATGTGCAGGAGAATTTATTCAAAGTTCAAACGAATAAAACAGATGAAGAATGCCGCAAGGTGATTTTCGCAGTTGGCAGAGTCGGCAATAAATTTATCGAGGATTACTGCAACAGAAACGGTATAAAAGTATATTCCAATCACGTCGATCTGGGAGTCAGAGTCGAATTACCTTCTGTAATCTGGAAGGAATTTGAAGATAAGATTTATGAACCGAAAATTCAATATCGGACGAAAACATATGAAGATACGACAAGAATGTTTTGCCATAATTCTCGCGGTTATGTGGTCACTGAAAACACAAATGGAATTCTGACAACGAATGGTCATGCTTATAAAGAAGAAAAACTTAAGACCAATAACAGTAATTTTGCGATTCTTTCTTCGATTCATTTTACGGAACCTTTCAATAATCCCATTGAATATGTCAGCAGTATTGCGAAGCTGTCGAATATTATTGGTAACGGAAATGTACTGATTCAGCGATTTGGCGATTTGATTCGAGGTCGCAGATCCACGGAATCCCGAATTGCAATGTCAACAACGATTCCGACTTTGAAAGCGACTCCGGGAGATTTGTCACTTGTGCTGCCCAAAAGAATCCTGGATAACATAATCGAGACAATATATGCATTGAACCAGGTTGCGCCCGGAACCTCGAATGATGATTCCTTGTTATATGGCGTTGAAGCAAAATATTATTCAATACGTCCGCAAACCAATGAAAACTTTGAGATTTCAAAAAATGTGTACTGTATTGGCGATGGCAGCGGTATTACGCGGAGTTTGTCACAGGCCGGAGCAATGGGTATTTACGTGGCTAAGAAAATATTAGGCAACGCTGAAAAATAATCAATACTCTTGCTTTCATTAATAATAAAAAATATTAAAACGATTCGAAATACAGAAGGAAAGACTGGTTCATCTTTCAGTTTATAGTGTTCAAAGTGGTCATAATGATTGAACATCATGGAAAAGGTATGTAATTCAATATTCCGAAAGCCGGTAACTCCTTTTGGATAAAGAAAGAAAAATCGTTGTTGTGTTATTTTTAGGTTTTTCTCAAAAATAACACAACAACAAATGATTCTTCACATATTTCGAGTCGCGGAATGCAATTATGAAATTGTCGATTTAGCTTTCATAATGCTTTGTGTCTTTGAATGAAGTGATTGATATTTTTCCCGTCTATTAAAAAAAACCAATTGCAAAAACGAAGATCTGGATTTCATCATCAGACCGCAAATTTTGCTTTCTGAATATTATTTTCATGATAATATTTATTCACTAAATCTTGTCTTTCTACATCTGAGACAGAATTTCACCATATGTGAGAATCATGATTGTTCATTTTATTTCGCGCGCAATGCAATGAAAATGAACAGTACGCTCATTTCTGCATTTAGTAGTCTGGTCTGCATTTTGGATTACTGTTTCTGAAGTACTTGGATTTTTTTGTTTGCCAAAACGGGGGAGTCATGTTCGTAAACTATTTTAAAATGCTTCGAAACTATGCAAATTTTTCCGGAAAAACGACGCGTAAACAGTTTTGGTCAGCCATAACATTGCATATTATTATATTATTGTTATCCGATCTCGGAATTCTGATGACTTCACCACGTTATACTGCAGGAGAGTCAAACCTTTTCCTGGTACTTTTTTCTTTCAATATCTTTTATCGGTTCTTAACCTGGTTTCCGCTCTGGACGATAACTGTTCGTCGCCTGCATGATATTCAAAAAACCGGCTGGTGGATTCTCATTCAATTGATTCCCATTTTCGGACAGATCGTTTTAGTGGTGTTTCTTCTCATGAAAAGCAAAGAAACACGAATGGAAAAAATTTTGTTTGATGCGAATCCTCGTCTTCGAGCAATTCTGAATAAACCAAGGAACGGTGGATGGATATGGCTTCCGTTGATTCTTACAGCCGTATGCATAATATATTATATAAAAGATCAACAATTTCAAAATAAGTATTTATCAGCAGTTTCATTTTTTGCTGAAGAAATTCATTTATCCGATCAAACCTATACTGCTATTGTTGAGAAGACTACAGATTTGATTTCGAGTATTCAGAATCACCGTATATTCTCTGGAAAAACTGTCACGGAAACAGCTGTGTCGATTGGATCGCCTGAAATTACAAAGGCTCAAGCTGAAGTAACGAAGACAGTCCATAATGAGACATCAGAAACAACTGAAGCTGTTGTGGAATACTCAACTGAAACCCCTATATCAAGTAATGTAATTTTGGAAAGTAACTCTTTGAAAAGTAAATCAGATCAGGCAGTTATCGTTCGGATCCAAATGGATCCAAATAACAACAGCACAACAGATGAATCTGCTTTGCATGGATCGGATTCAAATAATGACTTCTGGATAGATCAATATGAAGTGACCAATCAACAATATCATCTGTGTGAAACGTCCGGTTTTTGCACACCGCCAAACAATGTGCGCTCTGCAAAGACTGAGGACTATTACACAAATGATGCATATTCTGAATATCCAGTTATTCACGTAACCTATGAACAGGCTTCATCGTACTGTAATTGGGCTGGCAGGCGATTACCGACCGATTCAGAATGGCAATCTGCTGCGGAAAATGAATCAGAAGATCCATACCCATGGGGAAAAACTTTTTCAAAAGACAAAGTAAATGCCGCAGACAGTGGAAATCGGGATACAACCGCAGTGGGAACTTATCCAAAGGGTAAAACGAAAGATTCCATCTTTGATCTTGCTGGTAATGTATGGGAATGGGTCAATCCAGATAACGATTCAAAAACTGAAGCAAAATTTATCAGAGGCGGCGCTTGGAATAGCTATGCAATTTCAGTCCAGACAACAAGTAAATTATTGGTGTCTCCTGATTATTATGCAGACGACCTCGGCTTCCGATGTGGAATTTCTACCAGAGAGATAAATCCTGCCGATTACAATGTACATAAGATTATGAATGATGAACCGGCAGAAACTGATTCACCGGATATAGGTTCGGAACGCGATCGTGAATCCGACGGGATGATCGAGGTATTCATTCCAGAAGGCAATTTTGTGATGGGTAATCCAAATGGAGCTGTCAATGAAAAACCTGCACATACAGTTTTCCTGAGTTCCTTTTGGATGGATAAGTTTGAAGTTAGCAATCAACAGTATGCTTCCTGTGTTAATGCTGGTGTTTGCACAGAACCAGGAGGAAAAAATTCTTTTAAAAGGAAGGATTATTATGGAAATCCCGAGTTTGAAAATTATCCTGTAATTCAGGTAACCTGGCAGCAAGCATCTGATTATTGCCACTGGATAGAAGGGAGACTCCCGACTGAAGCAGAATGGGAAAAAGCAGCAAAAGGACTTGATGGTACGCTCTATCCATGGGGAAATGAGTTTGTTCCCCAGAACTTGAATTTTTCCGGAAGCGGAATAAATGATACACAACCTGTTGATATGTACGAAAATGGGATGAGCGGCTATGGTATTTTGAACCTGTCCGGAAATGTAGCGGAGTGGGTTTCTGATCTATATGCGGAAAATTGGTATACCACAACAAATCAGCCGGAGAATCCAACCGGACCTGATATTGGGGCTTATCGCATTTTGCGCGGCGGCTCATGGCTGACTTCACAGAATACTGCGCAGACTGTGAATCGATTTCAATCTTTGCCCACTGGTGCAGGATTCGATCGAGGTTTCCGTTGTGTTCGGCAGAATTAATTATGAATTCTGCGGATATTTTTGCTGTGCCTGTCGGTAAAAAAGTATTAATTTATGCCCCGCTGCATGATGTGACCGCTTTAATTAATCGAGTCGCCTGGAAGAAGTGGTCTGGATACCTTGAAGATAACAAGCAATGTCCGGAATCCGCTTTGGAATTGTTTTCACGATTTGAACTATCGCAGAAGGGAGAGCCGAGTTGCCGATCCGGTAACCTGACGGACCCGTTGTTGCTTGGATTGATACCGACACGTGCCTGCAATATGAGCTGCAGATATTGTGATTTTACTTCATCTAATCCTGCAATTATGTCCTTTGATACTGCAAAGAATGCCATTCGCGCTTATCTTGAATTACTCCATCAAAATGACAAAAAAAAAGGAGAAATCCATTTTTTTGGCGGAGAACCGATGATTGTTCCTGAATTGGTACAGTTTGCGGTTGAATATGCGCGATATGAAGCCGGAAAAAATAAAATCGAGATTCATTTTGAACTGATTACGAACGGTTTATATTCAACAACTCTCGCGCAATGGCTTTCTCAAAATTTTGACACTGTGATTCTTTCTGTAGATGGATTTGGCGAATTTCAAAATCGATTTCGTCCGATGAAAAATGGATCCCCGTCATTCGAAACTGTCTGTAACAACGCTCGTATTTTCTCGGATTCAGATTGTGAATTCGTGATCCGTTCATGTGTATTTCAAGATAATGCAGCACATCTGCCTCAGTGGGCTGAATGGATTGGAAACAACTTACTGCCATCGATGGTCTGTTTTGAGCCGATGACAAAATCTCAGGAATCGCAAAAAAATGAAATTTTTCCAGCAAAACCTGTTGATTTTGTGCAAAATTTTTGCAATGCATCTGATATTCTTAAAAATTTTGGAATTCCAGTAATTTTTTCGACTACCGATATTACAAAAAATACAAATTCAATTTGTCCGTTGGGACAGGATGCTTTGATAATCTCGCCCGAAGGATCCATTTCCAGTTGTTATCAGCTCGAAACAGAATGGAAAAGGCAAAAAATGGATTTGTCTTTTGGATGGATAGATTCAGAAGGTTTCCATTTTGATATGGAAAAAGTGAATCACTGTCGCGAATTTTCTGTTCATAACAAACGGTTTTGTGAAAACTGTTTTTGTAAATATCATTGTACAGGTGGATGCCATCTTTCTCACAACACCGATAAAGTATCTGGTTTGTATGATGATTTCTGCATTGAAACGCGAATGATCAGTGCGGCATTTTTATTGGATGAATTAAATCAATCTGCGCTGAAAGAAGAATGGCTGTCCGATGAAGACAGTATTCGGATCATGGCAGCACAATCTTCGGATCGCTGGTTGGATTATAGATCCATGGCGATAGCCGAACTCTGAAAATAAGATAGAACCGACCAGGCATATTTTTTTCGGAATGATGACAATTTCTTTTCCGAGGATCGGGAAAACAAAGGTTGATTTTATGAATATCTGGAATTATTCATTTACCAATAATCTTTATTGGGTCAATGATAGGAATGGTGTGGTTGTGGTTGATGAGCAGCATCAGCAATCCTATTTACTGGGATCCTCTGAAAGTATTCTATGGCGTTTACTTATTATTCATATAGATTCTGATGCGATTATCAGACGATTTTCAGCTATTATTTCGGTTTCTGAAGATGAGGGCAAAGGAAAAATACTTTCTATTCTAAGCAAGTGGGAGAAAAACAACCTTGTGGAGCACGGGAATGACTAATTTGATCATATCCAACATCTGTAATGCAAATTGTGATTTTTGTTTTGCATCCTCATTCCTGCATGAAAGAGAAAACCATTCAAAACAGAAATTTATGTCATTCGATGAGATCCGATCATATGTTCATCTTTTCGATCAAGCCGACATCCATGATATTCGATTGTTAGGCGGAGAACCAACGCTCCATCCTGCTTTTGATGAAATCATCGCATTCGCCAAAGCGAATTCAAAACATATCACGATTTTTACCAACGGATGTTTATCTGAAATTGCGTTGGCGGCTTTGGAAAACCTCTCTCCCGATGAATGTGCCATTATCATGAATATGAATGCAAAGATTTCTCAGGAACAGATCAGGACTCGGGAAAAAACACTGATCCGGCTTGGAGACAAAGTGATTTCCGGATATACAATCACACAACCTGTTTTTTCATTAGATAGTCTGATTCAAACGATTCTGGATTACAACCTTCAACGAATCGTTCGATTAGGTTTATCACTGCCGATTTTTTCAAAAAAAAATAAGGCGCTTCATCCAAAGCAATTTCCCGTAGCAGGTCATTGCTTAGCCCAACAATCATTCACTGCCTTTCAGTACGGAATTCAAATTGAACCGGATTGCGGTTTCGTACGATGTATGTTTTCAGAAGATGATTTTCAAATTTTAAAGAAACACGACTTCCATTATGTTTCTTGCTGCAGTCCCGTCATAGACATCTGTTCGGAAGGACATTTCTTACATTGTTTTGCCTTGTCTGAAAAATTCTATGAAAAATACCATGAATCGATGGGAATCCACGAAATTCGTGAAAATTTGATCGAAAGGACGAATCCCTGGCAAATCAGCGGAATTTACCCGGAATGCGGAACATGTCTCTATAAAAGAAGCGGGGAATGTTGCGGTGGATGCCTTTCAATGATTCTAAATCGTTTTCATCCGATTGGAAACTCAGGGAATTAATGAAAAATCGAAAATCATACTTGTTCGACTGTGATCATATTTTACCTATTGAAAAATTAAGGGTAACGATACCGCGTCGGGCAGTCCTATCTTTTGCAAAAGAACAGATTCAAGCGAAAAAAATGCGTCAAATTGGCATTCCGACCTATCTGATTGACAATTTAACCGATTTGGAAACAAATGAATTTATGCAGATTAAACCGGTTGTTTGTAAAGGCGTAAAAATTCAGATTATCGAGCAAATCGTTTGCGGGACACCATGCTCCGGAAACGAACCGATACGATTATTCCCAATTCAATCGCTGACGCTCAATATATTCAATCAATTTAATGGACAGCAAACGATAGCTGAGATTGTTTCGATCATTCAAGAAGAAACAGGTTGGAGTTTGGATAAATCTGCAGCAGTTGTCAGAAATTTATTCTTACGATTATGTGAAGTCAGAATCTGTGAACCAGGGTAAATCATGGACGAGTCGGTGATGGAATCAGTCGCTATCTCAATACAGAAAGGATTTTTTTTCCAACAAATCCAGACTTGCGATTTACCGATTTTTATGCATGAATATAAAGGACATACGCTTTTTTACACACCTGGATTATTGATTGCTGCAAGTCCGGATCAGGCTTCACAACTGATTTTCGATTTGCATAATCCGAATCCCCGGTCCGTCTATGCAAGACAGATCAGACAAAAAGCTGAAATGGCTGTCAGTCAGTTTGATTTACAGCATCGAATTTCGACTTTTACACCTTATTGTTTGACGTTATATACTTCGACCGATTGTAATTTAGATTGTTGTTATTGTTACTCAGGAAGCAAGGAGCATACAAGCAGTGTTAATTTAGATCTGATAGCAATCCGAAAAGGCGCCGGAATCGTTGCTGAAAAATGCAAAAAAGCTTCGCTTCCGATGAGTGTTGTTTTTCATGGCGGTGGTGAACCGCTGATTGATCCACGCTTACCAAAAATCTGGAATTGTATCCATGAAATTGCCGATATCTACAATGTAAAAATTTCTTCTTATATTGCAACCAATGGAGTCGTATCAGAAAAAGCTGCCAAATGGGCAGCAGCACATATCGATCAGATTGGTTTATCCTGTGACGGATATCCGGACATTCAGAATCGGCAGCGGTCTGGAAGGAATGGAGATCAGACTTCACCCATGATCGAACGGACTGCTCGCATTCTGCATGATGAGAAAAAGAAGATAATTATCCGTGCAACGATCACAAAGGAATCGTGTTCGCAAATTCCGGAGATCATAAGATACTTTTGTGATACGTTGCATGCAGATGAAATTCATCTGGAACCGGTTTTTGACGGATTGGATTCGGAAAGAGTTAATGGCTTTTCAATTCGAGATGCAGAATATTTTTGTAGCCAATTTGTAAAAGGAAATGAACTGGCAGCAAAAAAAGGAGCAACCGTAGAATTCAGCGGAAGCAGACTGAATGAAATTCATGGAAGATATTGTCAAATTTTTCGTCATGTGCTCCAAATCGTTCCCGGCGGAGGCATTTCGACATGTTTTAAGACGATAGACCGAAATACTGCAAAAAATGGAGGAAGTTTGATGGGTGATATTCATGATAGTGATGTAAATTTGCTTCAGTTATCGGAGATAAGCAGAAAACTATCAATGGATGATCCCGCTTGCCTTTATTGTTTTAACCGCTTTCATTGCTCACGCGGATGTCCTGACATATGTCCATTGGCTGGAAGTGAAGATTATGGGAGTTTTCGATGTCGGATCAATAAGATAATGACAGGATATTCCTTACTCAAATTTACTGATGATTTTTTGCTTCCGATGATTTCTGAACATGAGATCATCGGAATGGAAATCCATTAGGTTATTAAAAATGCGCCAAAAAAACAGCAATTTGAAATTTGGGACGGATTTTTTGTTGTTGGGTTTTCTGAATTCATCGCGAAAAAATAACACTATAACAAGTTTTCGCTCTTTTCTCATATGTTTTTCCCAAATTTTCTGTTGCTGAAAAGAAAGGCTGGTTATGGACTTTTTCCGAATACCATTTGAAAATAAAGAGATATTGTACCGTCCGAAACTGCATTATGCAGTTTTGGCGAATCATTTTGCTGCCGATCTGGCCGAAGAAGTCTGCAATCATCCTGATCGAATGGATGTATTGATTCAGAATGAAGTTATTCATTATTTGAAAGAGACTGGTTTTTTTCAGGAAGACCCGATTATCGAGAGTCAATCTTCTTTCAGCCTGGATTTTTCTCCGACAGCTGCCGCGTTATTGATGACCAATCGTTGTAATTTACGCTGCATTTATTGTTACGCAAATGGCGGTAGCGAAAATGATCTGGATATGACCTTTTCAACAGCGAAAAAAGCAATAGATCTGGTTTCAAACAACGCGATTAAAAAAAATCGATCTTTTTTTCATGTTACTTTTCACGGTGGGGGAGAGCCGACATTAAATTGGGACGTATTGGTTGAAGCAGCTACCTATGCCAAACAAAAAAGTATTCCGGTTAAGACCTGTCTGGTCAGCAATGGAATTTGGAGTCAAAAACAGTTTGAGTGGATCAGCCAACAAATTGATGAAATCACTATTTCAATGGATGGCGATCAACAGACACAAGATTATCAACGTCCCTTTTCAAACGGAAAAGGTTCTTTTGAACCTGTTATGGCAACTATCGCAAAATTAGATCAAATTTCTTTCCCATATCATATTCGCGCAACGGTAACGCCGGAAAGATTTTCTTGTATGAAAGAAGATATCTCCTTTTTATGTGATGCGACGAACTGTAAATCCATCCAGATTGAACCTGCATTTAACACAATCCGCGGCAGTCATCAAAAATCAAATACAGAGGATAATGAAAGATTTGCCGATGCATTTTTGGAAGCATGGGATGCTGCACATGAGAGAAACTGTAATCTGTATTACTCAGGGGCACGACCTTGGCTGGTGACTAATGTGTTTTGTGAAGCGCCCTTTGGACAGAGTCTGACAGTCAATGCAAAAGGAGAGGTGGTCGGATGTTATGAAATGACTGGAAGAGACACAAATATTGACGATTCTTCTCTATTCGGTTCCGAGGATGCATTAGATTTTCGAATAGACAATGAAAAAAGAGCAGCATTAATGGAAAAGATCGGGCATCGTAAGAATCGTTGTGATCAATGCTTCTGCCGTTGGCATTGTGCAGGAGATTGTTACACCAGAGGTTTCCCAACCGGGAATGGGGAATGGCCATATTCGCGCTGTGATATTAATCGGAAAATTACTGCGGGATTAATTGTACGAGGAATTGCAGAACAGAGTTCATTGTGAAAGTAATTTTTGCGATGAATCAGTTTTTATCGATCTTATTCAGAAAAAAATGGGAGTACCTATGAATGATTTTGAAAACAAAAATCTTGATGATGAAAATGAAATTCCTGAAATCTACTCCTTGAAAAAAGGAAAAAATGGCTGGCAAATCAGTCGCAGGGATTTCTTGAAAACGGCTGGCGCTGCTTCGGCTTTAGCTGCGGCAGGAATCGGAAATCGCAGCAGATTAATTCCAGTCTCAGCTGCTGAAATGAATGATCTTTGTAAAGTAAGCAAAGCGCATAACGAAGAGATCACAGCAATCGCGGTCAATTCGTCCAGTACCCGTTTTGTTTCTGGCGATGAAAGCGGAGAGATCAAGGTGTGGACTTTGCCTGACTTTGGATTGGAAAATTCGTTGATGATCGGAAATGGAACGATTCGATCTTGCATTTTTAACATAGACAGCACTATTTTATATGTCGGGACTGATCTCGGAAGTGTTTTTCGAATTCTGTTGGAAACGATGGAGATACAGGAAACGATCTTAACTGATACTTCCTCACCAATTTCATGTATGGCGATCAGTAAAAATGGAAATATGATTGCTTTGAGTAATGATGAAGGAAAGCTTTTCCTTTATGATAATGAAGCTGGCAAAATAATCGCCCAACTCGACACCACTGATCACAGTTTTGTGAAAATGAATTTTTCGGCTGATGCCAAGACGCTGTATACCTGCAGTTTTACTGGAAATATTCGTACCTATTCTGTGCCCGAA
This sequence comes from Flexilinea flocculi, assembly GCF_001192795.1. Taxonomy (GTDB): domain Bacteria; phylum Chloroflexota; class Anaerolineae; order Anaerolineales; family Anaerolineaceae; genus Flexilinea; species Flexilinea flocculi. The sequence goes on from NZ_DF968181.1 coordinate 1,504,972, forward strand.
CTAAAGTTGCTTGATACCAGCCTGGAACTGGATCGGACCATCACTGCAGCAGGATTCATCCCTGGAGATATCCATTTGATTTATTCTCTGCATGAGGGCGGTTTCGTTTTTTACTCTTTACCGGAAGACAGGGAAATCTGGGCGGCAGATAATCCTGGCGATACTGTTTTTGCTTTGGAAAGCAGTCCGGACGGTTCTCTTTTTATAACTAGCGGTACACAAAACACGTTGAAAATGTGGAGTACTAGCAACGGGAAATTAATTTCCGAGATTTTTTCATTCTCTCAAAAACTTCCTCTTCTTTCCATCACACCGGATGGCACCTTATTGATTTCAACCACCGGGAAATCGATCCTGGTTTGGTCTCTTCCAGATGGTAAATTAATTCAATGCCCTGTTGACTTGAGCATTATGCCAGAAAATGAAAAAGCTATTACGATTGAAAAGGTCGATGAAGTGACAGGAAAAACGATCACTTTTACGCTACCTTGTGGATCACCACTTCCAGCAGGAGCCGTATGTGTCTGCAATTGTGTGGGAGGATCTTTGTGCAGTTGTGATGCTTACACAACCTGTAGCTGCGACAGTCATTCAACATGCAGCTGTGTCGGGCATACCGTGACGTATTCCTATCATTACTGGCACCCCAATTAATCATGAATGTTTGGGATGAAGTACCACAAGAATATATAGCCATCATCAAAGATCAGTTAGGTGCGCTTGAAGATAAAACGGAGCGGCACAATAATCTTGAACAGATCGTTGGACGTCGCTGGATGCCGAAGCCGTTATGGGCTGTGCGAAACTATGATCATGATGGAATTGAAGCCTGGGAGAAATTATCCGGGATTCCTTCTTCGCATAGCCGAATAACCCCATATTGTATTTATATTCACGTTCCGTTTTGCCGAGCGCGATGTGGTTATTGCGATTGTTATGCCTTCCCATTATCAAAGAATGAACAACGGCATATTCAGCAGTATACCGATGCTCTGGTTCAGGAAATTGAGATGTGGGGGTCTCAGGAACTACTCAAAGAACGGATTATTTCCACAGTCCATTTTGGAGGAGGGACTCCTTTAATGCTGGGCATCTCGAACCTCGACAGAATTGTCAACGCATTAAAACACAATTTCTGCTTTTCAAGCAAAACTGAGTTGGCGTTTGAGACGACCAGTTCTATGCTGACTGAAGAAATCCTCGCTTCATTCAATCAATTGGGATTTTCAAGAATCCATATTGGTGTACAAAGTTTGCAGGAGGATGTACGAAAAAAAATTGGCAGACGGGAATCGCCCAAAACTGTTCTGGAAAAAATCCGATGTGCAGTTCGTTTCGGATGGATTGTCAGTACCGATGTAATTATCGGGCTCCCCGGTTACAGAAATCCCGGAATATTAGATGATTTGGATTCTCTGATGGAAAACGGTGTGGAAGGTTTTTCCATTTATGAATTGGTTCAATCACCTCGTAATCGGTTGTTTTTTGATCAATTTCATCTGACACAACAGCCAATTCTGGATAAATTTATTATGTTTCAAACAGCTTTTCAACATTTGTTAAAGCACGGTTTTGAGAATTGTCTTTATAACCATCTTTCAAAGCATAGAGATAAAAATCTATATTTCACCTCACCATCCAGGCATGAAGATCTTTTGGGAATCGGGACGATTGCCGATGGATATTTTGGCAATTTCCAATATCGACATAGTACCTATTTGGCTTATTTAAAATCAATTTCTGAGAAGAATCCGGGTTTTGAAGGAGGACTGGTACGATCTGCAGCAGAGGATGTGTACAGGCAGCTTGAGGTGGAGATTCGCAGCGGTAAACCGGATCCATTGGTTTTTGTTGCAAATATCGGCTACGAAAAATCAATGGATTTGTTTGCTAAATGGATTCGATTAAAAATGATCTGTGTCGATCCATCCGGTGATTCCTGCACATTGACTCCCAACGGAGCTTGGTTTATTGGCAAGTTATTATCTGACGCCGCTGAAAACATTGACACAACAACATTTATCTATTAGTTTTTCAGTATATATATCGGATTGCTGAATTGCTGTACAACAATTGATCATAGGTTTTCTGTCCACTCGAAAAACATATTCTTCTATTGAATTGCAGATTGCTGTCCCGCCGCTTGAAAAACCAATTTCAATTTGATATAACTAAAAATAAGAATACTGATCCCTATTTGTTATCGAAAAGAATTCTGGAAAGGAACCAAATGAGCGAAAGTGTTTACAAGATTATTGAATTGGTGGGAACCAGCACTGAATCATGGGAGAAAGCAGCCGTGACAGCTATAGAGACTGCAATGAAGACCTTGGATGATGTAAGAATCGCAGAGGTTGTCAAACAAGATATTCAGATTGAAGATGGTAAAATCCTGGCTTATCGGACACGGCTCAAGATTTCATTTAAATATCATAGTAAGGATGTGTCCTGAACTCGATTGGCAATTCGAAATATCGAATAAATTCAATAATCAAGAGAGAATAATCAATTTATTTACTCTGTTCAAACGATAATTCGATATTTCGAATTGCAGGAAATCTTCCTGATTGATTACATGATCAAAAAAAAAAGGGATCATGCAATTTTTTCTGATAACGGAATTTTTTGATAAAAATTTGACTCCTGGCGAATTAAGTCCAGGAGATTGCGTTTGTATGATAAAAACGCAGGACTGCTCTCAAGGTCAATCAATCCCCTCGGCCGGGGTAATTCAACATCGATCATGGTCTTGATTCTCCCAGGACGATTGCTCATAACATAGATTCTGTCTGACAAAATTACAGCTTCTTCTACATCATGTGTAACGAATAAAACAGCCAGGCGCTGCTGATCCCAGACGTCCAATAACAATTCTTGCATAGACATGCGGGTTTGCGCATCCAATGCGCCAAATGGTTCATCCATCAATAAAATTTTTGGTTGATATACAAGCGCTCTGGCAATAGCAACGCGTTGGCGCATACCGCCTGAAAGCTGATTGGGATACGCATTTTCAAATCCTTCCAAACCAATCATTTGAATGTAATGGTTAACGAGCGCTTCTTTTTCTGGTGTTGATAAAGGACTTTTTTTGAGAGAGAAAAGAATATTTTCATAAGTTGTGAGCCATGGGAACAAGGTGTAGGTTTGAAAAACCATACCGCGATCTGCTCCCGGATGGGTGACAATATGACCATCTACCCGTATTTTACCGAATTGCGGTCGTTCAAGCCCCGCTGCTGCTCGAAGAAGCGTTGATTTTCCACAGCCTGAAGGACCAATTATCGATACGAACTCGTTGGAATTGATGTTGAGACTGACATTTTCAACAGCTGTGATCTCTTTCTGATTGTTTGATTTAAATTTAATACTGAGTTGACTGATCTCAAGTGCGGGTGAGTCCATGAATTATCCTTTCCCATCCAGCCAGCGAAACAACTTTCGATATGTAAATTTGAAAATCATGTCTGTTATCAATCCCATCAAACCGATCATGAGGATACCTAAAATAATTGATTCTGTCTGTAAGAAACGTTGTGCTTTCATGATTCGATATCCCAAACCGGAACTGGCTGCGACCAGTTCCGCTACAACCAGATACGTCCATGCCCAGCCTAAAGTGATTCTGAAGGTATCCCAGATTCCTGGCATCGCATAACGCAGAATGACATCCCTGAGAATTTCAAAACGCGACAAGCCGAAAGTTGAACTGACTTCGATTAATTCTCTGGGGACACTTTTAACATTATCCATGATCATCAATACTTCCTGAAAAAATGTCCCGATAAAAAGAATTAGAATCTTTTGACTATTTCCTACACCCGCCCATAAAATTGTCAAAGGTACAAATGCAACGGCGGGCATATATCGAATAAGATCGATAAAAGGCTCCAACATCCCCTCAAAAAGTTTGAAGTTCCCCATCAGGATGCCTATCGGGACGGCAATTATCGTTGAAATAATCCATCCAAGCATAATTCGATAAAGACTCGCACTCGCATCCTGCAATAATATACCTTCATGCAGTTGACGGAGAAATTCATCCCAAACCGCTTCGGGTCCAGGCAGAAATAGCGGTGAAACGATTTTCAGAGAAGTTAAGAACAACCAAAGGATAAAAATGAAAATGAAAAATAAACCTCCGGCACTCCAATAAATGCGGCTTGGAATATCGCTGCGCAAGTCCAGGAGCCGGTATGAAGCCGACTCGCTGGATTCTTTTTCTTTTACAGATAGTATTTGATCCATTTGATTAATCTACATAAGAAGCATCAATCAGATTCGAAAAATCAGGAATGGTTTCGAACAGACCGATACTTTGAGAAACCATTGCAACATCCTGAATTGTTGTCAGGAAATCACCGGAAAGAGCTTTTTGATTCTCGTTGACGTCAAAGAACTGGACTCCATCAAAAGCGGTAACTAAATCTTCCGGCGCACTGCCAACGGCATCTGCAATGATCTTCCTGGCGTCTTCCGGATTCTCCTGATAATACTGCAATGCCTCATCCCAAACCTGCAGAAGCTTGCGAACAGTTTCCTCGTTTCCCTGAGCCCACTTGGCGCTTACAACGAAGACATCGGAAATCAAACCGGGACGCTCCTCCGCTTTATAAAGAATTTTTATCGAATCATTATTCTTGAGAATTTCACTGATATAAGGTTCATAGGTTACTGCTGCCTGGACATCTCCGGATAAGAGTGTGGTTCCCGCATCGGAAGCCGGCATTGGAACCGGAGAGATATCAGAAAGACTTAATCCGGATTGTGTCAGCGCATAGTTAAGAAGAAGATCACTGGTCGTTCCTTCCTCATAAGCAACTGATTTCCCTTTCAGATCAGCGATAGAACTGATCTCGTTGGATACCAGGATTGCATCTGCACTGGTTGAAATATCTTCAACAAGAACCAGTTTCAGATCCAAACCGACACTGAAGAGTTTCAATGCAGTATGGGTTGCAATGTTAGCCGCATTCATGTCTCCGCTGGCAAATGCTGCATTGACTTCTTTATCTTCGATGAAATCCACCAACTCGGCTTCCAATCCATATTTTTCAAATAATCCTTGATCTTTTGCGATCCACCAAGGTCCATATCCAATCCAGGGTTGTGTACCGATCCGGACTTTTGTGGTTTCTTCCGGTGCAGGTGCCGCAAAAACGAGCATCGTTGAACTGAAAACAAAAATTACAGTAATTAATATACTTATCCATTTTTTCATTTTATTTTTTCCTTTATTCATTAGACTGATCGTAGTTTTGCAGCCAATGCATGGGAATCTAATCCTTCAGCACGGGCAATGATTTCTGCTTGTGAACCAAGGTAAGACGCAGTCGTCTGATTTAAACCAACCAGGCTGATAATCTTAATAAAATCCGTCACATTTAATGGCGAAGAAAAACGTGCTGATCCGCTGGTAGGCATTACATGACTCGGCCCTGCTATGTAATCACCCATGACTTCACAGGAGTATTCGCCGATAAATATGCCACCGGTATTTGTTATATGATCAATCCAGTTCCAGGCATCCTTGACGGCAAGGTTCAAATGTTCGGGAGCGTAGGCATTCGACAGCGTGATTGCCTCTGCAATATCTTTTGTAATAACTGCGCCACCGCGATTTTTGAGAGATTGTCTAATGATTTCTGCTCTTTTTAATTTGATGTCTGATAAAAACTGATCAATCTCTGCGCATACATTATTCGCAAGTGTTTCCGAAGGAGTGATCAGAATAGCGGTTGCCATAAGATCATGTTCTGCTTGAGCGAGTAGATCAGCAGCAATCCATTTGGGATTTGCAGTTTCATCTGCGATTACGATGGTTTCAGTAGGACCGGCAAGCCCATCAATTCCAACTTGTCCAAATACTTGCTGCTTTGCCAGGGTTACAAATAAATTCCCGGGTCCGACAATCTTATCCACTGGTGTTATGCTTTCACTGCCATAGGCCATAATTGCGATCGCTTGTGCGCCTCCCGCGATGTAAATTTCATCAACACCTGCAATCGCAGCAGCAGCAAGAATCGCAGGATCGATCGCATCGCTGCCATATCGCGGCGGAGTTGTGATGACAATCTCTTTGACTCCTGCGACAATGGCTGGAATGACTGACATTAATATCGTGGAAGGGAGCGGCGCGGTTCCTCCGGGTACATAAAATCCAACCCGATGAATCGGACGAACAAGTTGTCCCAATGTTCCACCCATCGATTGATCCATCCAGGAAAATACAGGTTGTTTCTGATGAAATTGTCGTATTCGGACTGCCGCATCTTCCAGTGCCGATCGAATTGCCGGATCGATTTCATTTAAAGAAGCTTTAATTTTAGAATCTGAGACTCTTGGCTGAGGAATATCAGCGTTGTCGATGCGTTTTGTCCAGGATCGTAACGCATTGTCGCCATGGATACGAATGTCTTCTAAAATGCGGCGAACCGCTTCGGAAGGTTGGATTCGCTCGCCGAATGTTTTTTCCAAATTATCGAAAATTTTTTCTGGTATAACCGTTTTTTCCAAAGAAGTTCGATTCAGTATGGTTCTTTTTGCAGTTGTTACATCCAGGATTGAAAGCATAATTTGCTCCAGAAAATTTACTTGATGGGATCCATTTATTAATCGAATCAAGACGACTATTGAAAACACAATTTCAATTCAATCCGCAAATAGGATCCATAATTTCAAGTTTTCAAGATATCCGATTCTGATACAAAATGAATGATGAAAGGAATTCTAAGAGGCAATATTTTTTCTGTCAATGGTAATTTAGTAATTTATTACGATAAAGTGATACATTGGTTAAGGTCGGACGATCCAATCCATAGAGACAAATTATTGTTGCGTTTTTCTTAAATACCACGAAAAAACAACATAACAGCAATCATGGATTCTCCCTTTATTTTGAATTAATGTTGACTTACGCCAAAAGAATTTGTGGTCTGATATAATTTTGTGAATAGTGAAAGGATATGAAACAATGAATCCTGCAAGTATTACCCCACATATTGGCTGCAGCCCTGAAGATTTTGCAAAAACCGTATTAATGCCGGGAGATCCGCTGAGAGCGAAACTGATTGCCGAGAATTATCTGACTGACGCTGAACTTGTTAATAATATTCGTGGTATACAAGGATATACAGGATATTATCAGGGAAAAAGGATTTCTGTGATGGCCAGCGGAATGGGTATGCCATCAATCGGTATTTATTCTTATGAATTGTATAATATGTTCCATGTGGAAAGTATCATTCGGATCGGATCAGCCGGAGCGATTCACCCTGATCTGCAATTATATGATATCGTGATCGCTCAGGGCGCTTGTACGGACTCAAATTACTTTCAGAATTTTAAAATTCGCGGATCTTATGCTCCGATTGCAGATTTTGAATTGCTCAGCAAAGCGGTTGAAACATGCAAAAGTCGCGGATTGAGATATAAACTTGGCAATATTCTTTCTTCCGATGTTTTTTACAATGAAGGTGGTGTACAAGAAACCCTGCAATGGCGGAAATTCGGTGTTCTGGCTGTGGAGATGGAAGCGGCGGCGTTGTATATGAATGCTGCCCGTGCTGGAAAAAAAGCGCTTGCGATTTGCACAATCTCTGATTTGATGGAGAATGGAGCGGTTACAACTGCAGCGGAGCGTCAGAATGCTTTCAATGCAATGATGGAAGTTGCATTAACCATTGCAGAGTAGGTTCGTAATTTAATCGTATCAATCATTTATTTTCTTCGACAGATTATTATTTAACGATCGCTCTAAATAAAACTAAAAATTTAATTATTAGTTTTATTTTTTTGTGTAGAAATAAATATATAAATGGTCTGATCATTTTTTATTTCGTAAAAAAAGATGACTATTAATTTTTTTTAATTTCAATTACGAATAATGAGTCAATCGGACAATCACTATTTAAGCGGAATTGATCTTTCGGTCGGTTCGATCATCGCGCTGACCGGATGTGTAGGCGCTGCAATTGTATCGCGGCATGGCCTTCCGATTGCTGCAGCGATCTTAGGCGGCTTACTGGTTGGGTTACTGTTTGGTATTTTCAATGGTTTTGTCATTTCAAAAACGACAATTCCGCCTTTTATTGTTACATTGGCTACGATGAATATTGCTAAAGGTTTAGCCTATGTCTATACAGGCGGAGCACCTGTCCGTGTTGTCACGAAAGAATGGCAGTTTTTGGGAGCTGGTTATATTGGACCATTCCCCACACCAGTCATCATTCTTATTGGCGTTTTAATTCTGACCGGAATTATTATGAATAAGACGCAAATAGGGCGTCATATCTATGCGGTTGGCGGCAATGCCCAGGCAGCCCAATTTTCTGGTATTAATGTACAAAAAGTTAAGTTCTTTGTTCATGCATATTCCGGTTTACTTGCAGGACTGGCTGGAATGGTTTTGGCGTCCCGAATGTATTCCGGACAGCCAACTGCAGGGGACGGTGCGGAAATGGACGCAATTGCAGCCGTAGTGGTCGGTGGAACATCCATGGCAGGCGGATCCGGTAAAATAGGCGGAACGATCATCGGCGGTCTAATTATTGGCGTTTTAAATAACGGTCTGAATTTGCTAAACGTGAATTCATTTTGGCAATATGTTGTGAAAGGCGTTGTCATCTTGTTAGCCGTTTATATCGATTTCCTGCGAAATACAAAATCAAAACGTTAATCTGGGGAAAAAAAGAACGCTGTGGAATAATCTCCACAGCGTTCTTTTTTTCGAAAAAACGTAATTTAGAAGCTGGTGATTTGTTCTCGATTTAATTTCCTGCAAATTTCAACACCCAATTTGACTGTATTTACATAATCTGAATAGGATGCTAAGCCATAGTGTGTATGAATATATCTGACTGGGATGCCAATAACGATTGCAGGGATTCCCAAATTTGCTAAATGAATGGGCGCTCCATCTGTGGCTCCTCCGGTACGTACCGATTCTTGAATTGGAATATCAAGCGATTTTGCGAGATTTAATGCAAATCGTTGGTATCTTGGATTAGTAATCATACATGCATCGATATGACGAAGCATCGGACCATGCTTCATCGCTGTTTGAACCAAATAGGGCTCGACAACGGTATCATCTGCTGGACAGCCTTCAAAAACAATTGCGATATCCGGTTTAATTCGATTGACCGAAACAGAAGCACCACGCATTCCGATTTCTTCCTGTGATGACAATGTCCCCACGATATCCATTCCTAATTCAATTCCATCTAACTCGCGTAAAATATTGATGATTGCAGCGCAGCCGAGACGACAATCAAACCCTTTCCCGAACATTACGTCATGGCTTGAATCGTATTCAAAGGACACATCGGGAACGATTGGAGCGCCGATTTGAATCTTATAATCATGCAGCGCTTCTTCTTTTGTCGATGCTCCGATATCGATGGACAATTGTTCGATCGAAAGTTTTTGACAATCGCCGGATTCTGAAGAAAAATGAGGAGGTTTTGAAGTAACGATTCCCGGAATATAGACACCGTCTGCATTTTGTACTCTGACTTTATGTGCCGGGATATTGTTTACAATCCAGTTTCCGAGTGAAATAAATCTTAAGGTTCCGTCTGGTTTGATTGCATGAACCATAAAACCGACTTCGTCGCTGTGAGCGTCCAATTGAATAACCGGTTTTCCTTGATGGTGCTCTTTTCGAAAAATATACAGATTCCGTAAACTGTCCTCTGAAAAAGATGAGCCAACTGGGGCAAATTTACGGGCTATCTGTAGTACTTCATCTTCGAACCCTGAGACGCCATTTGCATTGGAAAATTCTTCGATTATTGAAAGGTCAATTTGATTTGGCATTTTTTCTCCCGTACGAAAAATTAAAATTGAATTACTTCCATTTTAACGCTTTACTTATTTTTCGACAGGAATTCGAAATATGAAAAAAATACAATGTTGTTCTTTCTTTTATCAAACAGTCAATCGATATTTCAAACTGAAAGTGATTTGAACTATGAGAAAATCGAGGGCAAAAATATACGAATAAAAATTTGTTGTTACGTACTCTTTACGCTTCGCAGAAAAAGTACGCAACAACAAATAATGCTTTCTATCAATTAAATCTTGGAAAGAACAAAAAGAAATTTATAATCAGGCGGTTTTTATTCTCGATGCGATTGCATGGATATGGGCTGCGGTCGATCCGCAGCAGCAGCCGATGAACTGAGCGCCTATCGCTAACCAGTCAGGAACTCTGGATGCAATTTCTTCTGGAGTAACATGATAATGCGTTTTCCCGTCAGAACCGATTTCCGGTTTTCCTGCATTTGGTTTGAACCACAGCGGCAATGTCGTCGCGTCACGCATCATTTTTAGACATTCTGTATTTTCATCTAACCCTTTACCACAATTTATTCCGATCACATCAGCGCCAAGGTCAGTGAATGTCTGAGCGACAGTGCTCGGTTTGGCTCCCATCATTGTGCGTGTGCCTCGATCAAAGCTAAATGATACGACTAAAGGTAAATCGGAAACAGAGCGGATTCCTTTTAATGCTTCTGTTCCTTCTTCAATGGAATAGAAGGTTTCAAGAACCAAAAGATCAACGCCGGCTTCTGTTAAGTATTTGGCTTGTTCAGCGAAGCTGGTATAAAAATCATTTGGTTCTAAAGGTCCATAAGGTGCCATCAGTTTCCCGATTGGTCCTAAACTGCCTGCAATGGAAATGTTTTTTCCTTTTGCTGCTTCTTTTACAAGATCGACAGCTTTATAGTTGATTTCTTTTGTCCGCTGTGCAAATGGAGTATCGGAAAGGTGAATTGGATTTGCGCAAAAGGTCATTGTCAACAAAATATCAGAACCTGCTTCGGCAAAATCCGAATGAATTTTCAGAGGAATTTCTGGTTTTTCAAGAACCCACTCTTCATTCAGTTTTCCGGCTGGAAGACCGTTCAATTGCATATTAGTGCCGAGAGCGCCATCCAGAATAAATATTTTGCCGTTTTTTATATCGTCTATCAGAGGTTTTCCAGCCATACTTTCTCCATTTAGCGAAAATACTACTTTCTATTAATTTAGAGGCAATATGAATAATCTACAAAAATCATTGATTCTTTTTTATTCTTCAAAAATATTGTCAGGCGATGAGTGATTTGGCTAATGCTACGGCTCGGTTTGCATCCGGTGAATATCCATCTGCATGAATCTCTTTTGCATATTGATCCGAGAGCGGAGCTCCACCAACCATTACCTTTACTTTATCACGTAGTCCGGCAGTCTCCAATGCTTCAATTGTTGCTTTCATGCTTGGCATCGTCGTGGTTAACAATGCCGAAAGGGCAACAATCTGAGCGCCATTCTCTTTCACGGCTTCCACAAATTTCTCAGGTGAAACATCAGCTCCTAAGTCAACGACTTCGAATGCAGCTCCTTCAAGCATCATTCCGACTAAATTTTTCCCAATATCGTGCAGGTCACCCTGGACTGTTCCAATAATCACTTTTCCGGCTGATTTTACATCCGCCTGAATTAATCGCGGTTTCAGAATTTCCATTCCAGAAGCCATTGCACGTGCTGCGACAAGCATTTCTGGAACAAAGAACTCCCCATCTTCAAATAGTTGTCCAACCTCGGACATCCCTTTAATCATCGCTTCATTCAGAATGGTTTCTGGATCAATTCCAGCGTCCAAAGCTGCCTGGACTTTTCCGGGTACAACTTTCTGTAAACCGTCAATTACGGCTTCTTTAATTTCATTAAGTAGATCTGCCATGTGATTATTCCTTCTCTAAAAAAGCTGATTCATTATCATTATTTTTGATTTTATCATAATACTCTTTTACAGCTCCGAAGAACGCGTCAATGTTTTCCCAACTTGAAAGCGGAGGGATATCGCACCCGGATGAAATGACAAAATTTGGATGATGAGAGCATTTTTCAAGTGTTTCAAGCGTTGCTTTTCGAACAGACTGCGGTGTGCCGCCTTTAATTTCTTTTGCCGGATCAATATTTCCCATCACGATGATGTGTTCGGGAATTTTTTGAAGCATTACAGACATATCGATACTATTACCAAAATGAAACGCGGCAGCTCCTGTGAAAAGAATCGAATCGATCATCTGAATCGTGTTGTTTCCACAATTATGATAAATAACCAGGAAATTATCATCCTGTATTTCGTCAACGATTTTTTTTACATACGGGGATGAAAATTTTCTCGCCAGAACCGGTGACAAGATACCAGTCAGCGGTTCTGCCATGATTATTCCATTTGCACCTGATTTTTTATACGCCTTCGCATAGTTTATTAAAAATTCGGTAGATTTCTCCATTACTGCATGGACTAATTCCGGATCATCATAACAATGGACCATAATCTCAGTTACATTCAATAATCGTCCAGAAAGCGAAAATGGACCGATCATACCGGCAAAAACAGGACGATCCTGAATCATCTTTTTGGCTTTTGTCACTGCATCAATGTAAATCCCGGTTCGACCTGTTCCGATTTCAGGAATACTTAATCGTTCTGCACTCTGCATATCTGTAACGATACTGCCTGTCACAGTCGGAACTTCGTAATCTGACTTGCGAATTTCAGAACCGAAACATTCCGCCTCTACGGAAAGATCCATTAAGCTGAGGGATGCTGCGGAATCAACACGATCTGCAATCATCTTCATGGCTTTTGCTTGAAGATCACTGTCATTGATCAAATCCAAAACGGTGATCCCCATTAACTGGATTGCGGGAAAGGATAAAACCGGCATTGCTTTTTTCACCGATGAGTTGTGTAAATCCTCAAGCCATTTCATCATATGCTGCATCAATTTTTCACCTCCGATAAAGTAATTCGAAGAATCGACCGGTTTTCGAATACCGGAAGGAATTTCGTTGTAAATTTGTAATGGCAAATTTACAACGAATAATCCGATTGATTTCGAAATTTTGTCTCTGTTTTGTTATCGTAATCCCTGTGGAATGTAACTGGGCAGAATCTGGGGAACAAAAATCGGTTCAATCCTTGCGTACCGCTGGATTCCATTTACCAGAGGAATGGCAGGCCAGTTTTCTCCGATTAAGGGTCTGGCATAATTGATAAAGTCATCTGTCACATCGAATCGATTTGGAGAAATCCATGATTCAGGGAAAAAGCGTTCTGAATTTGCGACAACTTCCAGCGGTACTTTATCATACCGGACGCTATAAATCGGCCCAGCATTTCTGAGAATGGTGCTCATATATCCCGATTCGCCCCTTGATGCGATCAAGGCAGCCTCTTGTCCCAATTTGTAGGCTTCCTCTATATCAACTGTCGAAGCGTAGATCATGTTGCGTCGCTGATCGGTTCCAGGCGTATCGCCGCGTGCCAGACCCTTGGCCTTCAGACCATGTTCGTTGAGATAGTTAACAACTGCCTGGGTTACGGAAATTTGACTTGCACCGAAAGCTATATGCCCGAAATTATCCTTTCTGGCGCCAATATCTCCTACATCAAAACCTTCTGAAACAACGACGATACAACGTTTGCTTTTTCGAAGTTCGTCATTCACATTATCCGCTAATTCCGGAAGTGTTACTTTAGATTCCGTCATATAAATTTGAAGCGGCATTTCACGTTTTGGATCAGCAAGTCTGGCAGCCGCAGGAATAAATCCGATTTTTCGCCCCATTGCCTGTAAAACTAAAACCGGGTCAGCAGGATAGGATCCTTCATTTTCCTCATTGGCGTTTTGAACGTTGAGCGCCCAGTATCGTGCTACGCTCCCATAACCGGGTGTATGGTCGATAATCTTAAATTCACTATCACCTACGTCATTATCAATAGTTTTCGGTCCGCCCACTCCAATCAGGTCCAATCCTTTTTCTACAGCCAGTTTTGCAACTTTATTTGCTGTATCCATCGAATCGTTGCCGCCAATATAGAAGAAATACCCGATGTTATGGGCTTTAAATACATCAATAACCCGGTTAAAATCTTCAAGTTGACTCGAGCGTAATTTATAACGGCAGGTTCCAATTCCGCCGGCGGCAGGTGTGAAGCTGAGATATTGGATCTCTTCTTCTTTTTGCGCACTTAAATTGATCAATTCCTCTTTAAGAACACCTTCAATCCCATGGAAACCCGCGTAAATATCACCAAAAATGTCTGGCATACTGTGGCAGAAATCGAATATTCCCCGCAGTGTACTGTTGATGACCGGACTAGGCCCCCCCGATTGAGCGACGATCACGTTCTTTTTCATGATTCACTCCTAACCTTCCCAAATTGTGTGAAAACTTCCTTCCTTATCAATTCGTCGATACGTATGCGCGCCAAAGAAATCACGCTGTGCCTGCGTTAAGTTAGCAGGAAGGACTTCGCTTCGGTAACTGTCATAGTATGATAATGCTGAAGAGGTGGCTAACATGGGAATACCCAGATCAACGGAAGTTTTAACGATAAATCTCCAATCCGCCTGTCGGGATTCAATCGCCTGATGGAAGAAATCGTCTAACATCAAGTTTTGTAATTCAGGATTGGCATCATATGCTCGCGTAATATCGTTTAGAAAATCAGCACGGATGATGCAGCCGGCTCTCCAAATTTTTGCAATTTCTCCCAAATTCAGCGCATAGCCATATTCTTTGCTGGCTATTTTTAATAATCCCAATCCTTGCGCATAGGACGCTATTTTTGCACAATAAAGTGAATTTTCAGCAGCTTGAATCAGTTTCTCTTTGTCACCCGTATATTTTGGATCGGGTCCGGTAAGAATTCGGCTGGCATGGACGCGTTCTTCTTTCAATGAAGATAAAATCCGGCATTCAACGCCGCTGTTCAGAGTCGGTGTTGGCGCTCCAATATCCAGAGCATTTTGAGCTGTCCATTTACCGGTTCCCTTTTGCTGCGCCTCATCTAAAATGATATCTACCATCGGTTTTCCGGTTTCCGGATCATATTTCGTGAGAATTTGTTCTGTAATTTCGATCAGATACGATTTCAGAACTCCGTTATTCCATTTCGTAAAAATCTGGCGCAGTTCATCTTGCTGTAGATTGAGTCCTCTATGAAGTAAATCATATGTTTCTGCGATCAATTGCATATCGCCATATTCGATGCCATTATGTACCATTTTGACATAATGACCGCTGCCACGCGGTCCGATATATTCGACACAAGGTTCGCCATCTATATATTTTGCTGCAATCGATTTTAGAATCGGACGAAGCGCTTCCCAGCACTCTTTCTGTCCGCCAGGCATGATACTGGGCCCCCAAAGAGCGCCTTCTTCACCTCCACTGACTCCCATCCCGAAGAAATTCAGACCGCTTTTTGACAGATATTCGCTTCTTCTTTCTGTATCCTGAAAGAAGGAATTTCCGGCATCTATCAAAATATCGCCTTTTTCCAGAAATGGTTTAACAAGTTCAATTGTTTCATCAACCGCGCTGCCGGCTTTTACCATCAATATAATTCTGCGAGGTTTTTCGAGCATGGCGATCAATTCTTCAACCGATTCAGCTCCAAAAACCTGTTTACCTGAGGCATCCCCTTTTACGAATTCTTTTGTTTTTTCCAACGTCCGATTATAGACAGCAATTGGAAAACCATTTCGTTCGATATTCAATGCCAGGTTGGAACCCATGACACCCAGACCGATCAGACCAATTTTTGCTTTTGACATTATCTTATCTCCTCTCATCTATCCAATCGAAATGAATGCTGGCTTCCGGTTTCGTCATGGTGTTTGAGATTCCATGGCGGCACTTCTGGAAGCAGTTTTTCAAACTCATCGATTAACATTGTCTCATAGGAACCACTGAAAGTTCCGTCCAGGAATTTCTTATATCCTTCGGAGTAGAATCGCTCCCAGGATTCTTCTTCATGTCCGGGGTTGATCGGGAAGAAAAGGGCATTAACTGCGCGGGCAGCTTTGAGATCTCCGGGAGCATCTCCCATCATCAAAACGTGATCCGGAGCATACTTTCCAAAGGCGCCATGCCGAAGGATATCCTCTTTTGTCCCAATTTCCTGACCGCAAATCATGCGGACCAGGTGATCGATACCGCCTGAACGCCATTCCCTCTCCAATGCTTCGGATGGAGTCGCTGAAACGCAAAATACATCCGCATCATTCTGGAGTGCTTCCATGCTTTCTTTCGAAAATGGGAACGGCATCAATCCATGGACAATATTTTTGATCGTTTCATTGACCGACGTAGTCCATTCCCAGGCCTGATCCAACTCACGACTGCTGTGAGTTTCCATATATTTTAATAATCCGGAATCACTCGTTGGCAATCCACTGGATATAAATGCACGTATGTCATTGCCTAATGGGATTTGCGCTTTCCGTCGTAATACTTCCGGGCGATCTTTAAGGAGTTCAAAAACTTTTATTAATGCCGGCCAACGATTGATTCCGCGCCATTTCGAGTAAAGGTTTACAAACTCTACGGCTTCTCTTGCGTATTTTGAAATTGGCTGCAACTCCCATACTCGAATTGTATTCGGGCAAAAACATTCTTTCTGTTTAATTTCCATCGCATCGTATACGCAGCCATCGGAATCAATTCCGACAAAAAAGTCATGTTGGGGCTTCAGCGATAATAATTTTTTCGTCAGTTCTGAGTCTTCACTCATGATTATGTCCTCTGAATAATATTTTTTTATACGCCGGAAAATGAGGAGAATCCGCCGTCAACCGGTATCACAACGCCAGTTATGAATTCAGAAGCGGGTGAAATCAGGAATAACGTTGCTCCCATCAGTTCTTCAAATTCACCAAATCGGTTCATCGGTGTCAGGTTGATGATGGATTTTCCTCGTTCTGTTAACTCGCCAGTCTCTTTATCAATCAACAGATCACGATTTTGATTGCCGATAAAAAAACCGGGAGCAATTGCATTCACACGAATTTTTGGAGAGACATTCTTTGCCATGTCAACCGCCAACCATTGCGTGAAATTATTGATGCCGGCCTTGGCTGCACTGTAGGCTGGAATTCTGGTTAATGGGCGAAATGCATTCATACTGGAGATATTCAAGATGCAGCCTTCACCGGTTTTTGCCATGATTTTTCCAAAGACCTGGCTTGGGAGCATCGCACCCAGACAATTCAAATTGAATACCCATTGAATGGCATCAGCTGGAAGATCAAAAAAAGAAACCTGCGAATTGGTTGTTGCTTGAGGTTTATTCCCGCCGGCACCATTGATCAATACATCAACGCGATCCCATTGCTGCATGACGATCTCTGCTGCTGTCTCAATGCTGTCTTTTTCCAACACATTGCATGCAACGCCAATCGCTTGCCCCCCCTTAGCCGTAATTTCATCGGCAATTTTCTGGGCAAAATCTTGCCGCAGATCCAGAACTGCTACTTTTGCTCCGGCTTCTCCAAACGTTCGGCACATCGTACCGCAGATTGCTCCGGCTCCACCTGTTACAACAATTACTTTATCTTTAATACAAAAATCAGGTATCATAATTTCTCCTTGTCAGACAATTTGATCGAAATAGGAAACAAATAAATCGAATCGATTATTGTCGTATTTTATAAAGTGTTTCTCCTGCGTGGGGAACGTAGAGAATCCCTTCATTTTCCATATTTTTATAAGAATCTGGATTAATTTCCTCCGGATTGATATAGCCTAATCCGAGCATTTCGCATCGTTCTTTTGGAATACGCGTAGCCAAAGTGACTCGAATCCGTTTCTTTTCTGTCCCATTTTCGAAGGTTCCTAATCCTGTCAGGTGTGTAGAATGAGCCAAAACACCCCATGGCTCGTCTTTAAATTTTTCCCATTGGTTGACAAAATAGTCCCTGCAATGGTATCCAATTTTGTCCAATATTTTCCCATGGGTATAACTGATCTCATCGATATGCGGAGCGTAAATAATAAGCTCGCCATCGTCTTCAACGACTGCTTCCAATTTATACATTCCTTTGGCTGCAGTCCAAATGTCATCATACAGAAGCGGCATTTCGGAAAAAACCGTGTGAAATGCTTTGGATTTATATTCAACATGGACTTCTGCAGATAAATCTGCTGCTTTTTTCCAGGTTTCAAATGGATCGCCGGCAAACAATCCATAGATTCCTTCTGATTTGACAACAGGGCAGCAATATAACCGAGGGACTGGGATCCATGCAGCGGCTCTTTCTAAAAGGCCCCGCTGCGGTGTGTCGCGGACACCGATCGTTTTCATACAGGTATTCATGGCACCGATCCAATGGGTTGTATTTGTAAATTCAGGGCCACTGATCCCTGGAAAGAAGTACTTTGTTCCGCCGGAAAATCCCATGACTTCATGTGGGAAAACAGGACCGCAGACGATTAAGACGTCATAATCAAGAATAATTTTGTTGATTTGTACCGTTACATCTTTTTGAATTGTTCCAAAAGTCAAGCGGCTGATTTCTTCAGCATCAAATTTACCCAAATCAATAAATGTCTCTTTTTGATCCCAAGCATGATTAAAAAACCGGATATCTTGATAAGTACTGTTCATTTCTTCAAGCGAAATGTCGAAATGACGGCAAATTGCTTCCCTGCTCATGGGGAGATGGGTTCCAAGAGCGATGATAAAGTCCATTTTTGCTGCTTTTCCGCGCAGAAGTTTGACAAAATATTGAAAGAAAATGGGGAGAGGCATTGTACGCGTACTATCGGGAATAATCACCAGAATCCGCTTGCCGGAAAGATTATTTGCGGTAAAAACCCCATTCAGAATGTCAAAGACTTCCTGATTTGTGAGGAGTGCATCTGAATCAGGACTTCCATAACCAAAAACAGCCTTCGATAGTTCCATTATTAACCTTTGCTTTATTCCTTCTCATCCAACTCACATTCAATATCCGACATGTCATTTCGAATTGAATGAGTAGATGAAATCCATTTGATGTGAAACATTCCGTCCGTGACGAAAACCATGCAATTTGTCCAATCCAACACGTTCAAATCGGCTATCATTGGATAAAATCCGCCAAGTGCCGACTAAAATGATTTTTAATTGTTTTGTCGTAAATGTCTCTGTTATGTTTGAGCATCACGAGGAGCTCTTTCCCGAATTGATCCAGAACAGAACCGAAGCAGACATGCAGCGCTTGTCTTGCCTGGAAATTGTCTAATAAAACAGGCAATTGATCATCCGACAATTCATCTGGAATCGGCATTTTCGAGAATTCTGCTGAAACATGATATGAGACTTTATCGGTATCATATTGCTTTCTGCTGAAATCATAAATTTCGCGAAATAACTTTGGCTCTATTAATGCCAGAACACGCAGTGCCTCCAAATAACTTGTACCGGCTGTTTTTAAATGGATTTTATAATCACTGTTGGTTGCACAGATACGGTAGATACTGAACTTATCACTGCCAGAGTGCAGACTGATCTTATAATTTCCAAAATATTTTTGTATCGCAGCATGAATTTTATATTCGGTTTCGAATTGACTTAAATCCCCGATATAATCAACACCTTTTTCAAACCTGCCAACGAAACGCGGCGCCAGGGATGTCCATTGAATACCAAGTCTTTTCATTTCATTCGCGATGAAATAATGTTCAAAGACTGATGTTGGCCAATCAGTCTCATCTACTGATACTTCAAAATCAAAGGGTTTTAAACCCATTCGCTGACTTAAATCCAAAAACATTTCTTTGACATGCAGGATTGCTTTGCCATATTTTATCAATGCAATCAGAACATCGTGATCGCTGCAGTTGATGTTTTCTACAGGCAGTTTTTGTGTATTGTAGGATTTCAACAGAGAATCCAACGAAATTTGGAAAGACTCAAAATTAAAATCATCCAGTGATTCTATTAATTGGACGTTACTGATTTTCGGATCTGCTTTGCATACAAAAGCACCAGGATCGATTGTAAAAAAAGTGTATCCGGCATCAACAAAACTTTTTATATCTTCTGAATTCTTCAAATGATCGCCATCAGCGCCCCAAGGCAATCTCCATCCCATTTCAAAGACACCCCACATGGCATCATCCATCACCTGCTGCGGAGTGCGATGCGTCCGAACATTTTCCCTGACAGATTGCTGAGCGAAAATCGGGGCTATTCCCGATCCTTCAAATGCCAGAATATGTCCTGTTGTTGCCAAACCAAGCCGGTCGCCTGTTCCTGCACTGGTTTGCAAACCGAGCGGTTGAGGATTTAACCATGAAAAGTATTTTCGCATTAATGCTGCATTGTGAGCTGAAAGAGCGAAGATACCTGGTTCGATTTGATCTGTAAGTCCAAGCGGGTTACCTGGGGAACATAAAAATCGATCCCCATTTTGGTTTTTACTCAACCATAAATCTGATCCTTCATAGGATACGATTGATTTTTCAATTTTTTGATAATTCATATCAATTCCTTCTTGTTTTCGATTCACAATGATCCAGCAGTTCGAAATATATGCGTGCCTTTCAAATCAGTTGAGATCACTTGTTGAAGTGTTGTTTTTATATTTCGAGCAAAAACAATCCGATAAATAATCATTTCCCCTATGTTTCGAATCGCTGTACATCATCCGAGTTTGTATACGGATTTTGGCTGTCGATAGACCAGCATATTCGCCAGATCGAGCGCATCTTGTGTATCGATAAACGATCGAGAAACCATTTTCGCTAGCCAGTTTGAAACAACTCTTCTCCATACATCATGCCTGGCGGGAATACTGGGAAAGGCTCTTGTATCATCGATAAATCCACTCAGATTATATAATCCGGCAGTTTCAGTAACTGAGTCAAAGAAACGAGTCATTCCATTCCAACTGTCATTAAACCACCAGGGAGGTCCGAGTCGAATCGCAGGATAATGCCCTGCAAGCGGTGCCAATTCTCGTGAATACGTGTATTCATCGACAGTAAACAGGCATAATGTAAAGCGAGGATTATTGCCAAATTTTGATAATAAAGGCTGTAAATTCCGGGTGAATTCTGTTGTTACCGGAATATCGCATCCTTTATCAGCTCCAAATCGGTCATAAATCATATGGTTGTGGTTTCTGAGAACTCCGGGGTGAAGCTGCATCACCATACCATCTTCACAGCTCATACGAGCCATCTCGTTCAACATATGACCAGAAAAAGCGGCCTGTTCGGCTTCAGTTGATTCGCCTTTCAGTGCGTTCGTAAAAATTCTATTCAATTCAGGTTCAGGTAGTTCGGATGTCATTGGACATACAACTGCATGATCTGTCGAAACAGCACCCATTGATTTGAAGAACTGGCGACGTGATTCAAGCGCACGAATATAGGTTTTAAAGTCAATAATGTCAATGCCAGCGGCATTGGATAGTTTGTCAATTTCTTGTTTGAAATTTGGCGAAGTGATGTTCATCACGGAATCGGGACGAAAAGCTGGAATGATATTTCCTTTCCAACCTGATTCCTTGATTTCTTGATGGATAGAGAGAGAATCGGCGGCTCCGTCGGTGGTGCTTAAGACTTCAATCTGAAATCGATCAAACAGATTTCTTGGTTGGAATTCCGGCGATTTTAATTTTTCATAAATATCGTCATAAATTTCCTGAGCATTGTCTGAATCTGGAATTTCATCGATCCCTAAAATAAATTTAAATTCATAAGCCAGCCAACTATATGAGGCAGTTGTTCTCAGCATATGAAAATTATCGGCAAATCGCTGCCAGATTTTCCGATGATCTTGTTCAATTTCTTCCTTGGAACCGTCTCTCCTTGGAATTCCAAAATCCTCCAACCGAAGACCCTGAGAATAAAAAAGACGAAATACATAATGATCAGGGATGATCAACAGATCGGCTGGGGTTCCAAAGCCCTCAGAATCTTTGCTGAACAGTTTCGGGTCAACATGACCATGAGGACTGACGATTGGCAGATCTTTAACTGAATGATAAATCTCTAATGCAATTTTCTTCTGCGAATCATCCGGATCAAAAAAGCGATCCTCAGGTAAAATCCATTTCCTACTCATTTTTTCCTCTTTGTACTGATTCGATATATCCACATTTCAGTGTTGGAAGTTCCATTCTTTGATCGCTTTACACATGGCATCAATATTTTCTGCAGGAGTAGCGGGGGAGACGCCGCCGCCAAATGAGAGAATCAATTTCCCGTCATCCTGTGCTTGTTTCAGACAGTTCCATGCTGCCTGATAAACCTGGTCAGGTGTTCCGAAAACTCCAAGATCTCGCGGCGCGACATTCCCCAATAAAACGATATTTTCTCCTATAAGTCGCCTTGTTTCTGAAATTTCCGTTTTATGAGAGAAATTGAAAACATCAAAACCGGCATTTTTGAAAACTGGATAGAGATGCTCGCAAGGCGTATCATTATGATAAATTCGAATTTTCCCTTCAAAATGGTTCCAGATCCGTTTAAAATGGGGCTCTACCATTTTCTGATATTGCCGTTTTGAAATCATTCCAACCAAATCATCCAGAACCATGACGCCATCCGGATCTCGCATCCGTTTCAATTGTGCATCCAGCCAGTCAATAATCGTATCGGTTACTTTCTCAAGAATTGGCGTGATGGTATCTGGATCGGAAATCAGTGATTCCATCAGTGTGGTAACACCCATAAACCAGGATGTAACCGTTAAGATACCGCGTGAACAGGCAATATGCTGTCCCAATCCATAGGGCTCCATACGATGATCCATGCGTTCAATCTGTCGCAATACGAGCGGCATGAGTCCGGAT
The DNA here is from genome assembly GCF_001192795.1 of Flexilinea flocculi. Taxonomy (GTDB): domain Bacteria; phylum Chloroflexota; class Anaerolineae; order Anaerolineales; family Anaerolineaceae; genus Flexilinea; species Flexilinea flocculi. The sequence continues at coordinate 1,527,609 of NZ_DF968181.1, forward strand.
GTTTCTGGATTTTGTTTTTTTATGTGAGTTGCCCAAAACTGCAAATCTGTACTGAAAGGTTCGACTGAAGGTGGTTGATCATGATGGAAGAGAAGGTGCCCGCCAAAAGCCGAGGCTTCGATCGCCATCCCGTATTCCCACCAAAATCCTGGAATCATCACAGCTTCCGGAAAACGATCACGCAATCCCATATTGATATCGAACCACAAATTTTCATCCAGATAATAATCGAGTGTGTCAATTCCTGCATAACCCGGGATCCAGGGACTGTCAACGATCAATCCCAGTAAAACCTGATCCGTTTTTTCCCCTCGTGCTGCTTTTTTAAAGAGTTCCCAATGTTTATCCATTTATTTACCTGACAACTTTCTGTATTTTTCTACGACCTGACAGACTGCGAACAAATTTTCTTCCGGTGTGCCATAATCCATATTGATACAACAGATTCCAACGCGATCTAAAGATCCGACCCGATTTAGTAAGTATTCCGTATCAGCGATGATTTCTTCCAGCGTGTTGCGGAGCATGCGGATTGGACTAAGCCGTAAATTTAGAAAGGAATCCGGCAGCGCTTCACGGCATTTCATAGGATCCGAACCCCACCCAACATCACAAAAATCTGTTGGAACTTTGGCATATTCCGCTGCATATCTTTCCATCTGTATGCCGCAATGATGAATTCCAAACGGCTGAATCCTTTCAGCCATTTTTTGTTCGATCGCAAGATGGCAACGGGAATAAATGCGAGGGGATATCATTTGAACAGAACAATTTGCGTGAATAAATGGGGTGGGATTCAGATGAGCTGCCATTCGATTGACTGAAATCGAGTAACTTCCGGTTCGGTGCTGAATATAAGAAGCAGTTTCTACAATTAAATCTGAAATTTCTTGCATAAAACGAATGGGACGATCTGGTTCTTCTAATAAATCTGTAAAAAGATCTGCGCCGTAAAAATGATATGCGGCATTCAGTAAACCATCTGTATTTAGATCTCCAACCAGATATCCGTATTTATTTTCCTGTGCATCCCAGCTCCTGATTAGTTCCGACATCGGCCATGTTTCCCGAAAAACCGGATGTGAAAATGATTCAATTTGTTGTTTCGTTAACGTTACAGGGAGCGGCTGTGGAGCTTCCGCGTCTGAAAACCGGATTTGCGCTCCCAGCATTGCCGGAATGATAAATCCTCCGGCGACGAACAGAGAACCGATAACCGGTCGCAGTTGTGGATTTTTTTCACCAAATCCAAAATTTCCGAGCTTTTCATAAAGAACTCGCCGCATGATTTGATCATTTTTCTCCCGAGTATCCGCATCCATATAGAATGTTGAATCAAATTTGATCCCTGCATTTTTATTCCACCAATTTGGATTAAAAACAAACTCAAGAGGAAGAAATTGATCTGCAGTGAGGCTCATCATTTTAGTAAACCCCATATGTATGAAGCGTTTCAATCATTGCAACTAAGTTTTCCGGCGGAACATCTGCCTGAATATCATGGATTGTGTTGAAAATATAACCACCTCCAGGCATTAATGCCTCGAGATTTCGTTTTACGTCATCTCGGACTTGTTGCGGTGTTCCCATCGGCAGAATCCCTTGCGTATCAACTCCGCCGCCCCAAAACACAATTTTGTCGCCATAATCTTTTTTTAATTCAAACGGGTCCATTCCTGCTGCTCGAACATGGATCGGGTTGAGGATTTGAACACCAATTTCCAAAAAATCTGGAATAAGAGGGCGAACATTCCCGCAGGAATGGAAAAACCGTTTTGCATTTGGCGCATAAGCTTTCACGCAATCAAATACTTCCTTGAGCCTGGGCTTAATTTGATTGCGAAACATTCGTGGGGAAATCAACTGTGATACCTGCGTTCCATAATCATCCATCAACCCGACGACATCGATGGAATCTTGTAAAATCGGCAAAGCCATTGTAAAAAAGTCGATTTTTAATTCCAGCATTTTATCAAAAAGAAGTCCCGCAAGTTCCGGTTCGCTTGCCATCAACATAAGCAGATAATCCATACCGCATATTCGCTGAGACATTTCAAAAATTCCGGCGAAAGGATCTTTGACTACGACCGCAAAACCTTTGGAATGGTATTCATCCGCCAGCGCTTTTAGTCCCTGTATTCGAATAGGGTCCTTAAAATCAGGCCAAGGATGATTCTTAATTGAGTCTGGAGTCAGTCTCTCATTTTTTAGTGGTTCCTGAAGAATTGAAAAATATAGGCCGTTAACTTTTGGTTTGCGGTAGGTGATTCCCCATTCGTCGTGATACATCCAATAATCACCGCCGTCTGTAACTTGAACATTCCAATTGTGCGCATTGAGCGGGAATATTCCCCTTGTATCTACGCCGATGAGTTGTAAAAAATCCTCATCGGGCAATGCCAGCCCTTGAATTTGATCTGAATAGACGACTTCTTTATCCGGCAACCCATATGCTTTCCGAAGGTTGCGATAAGCGATTTCGTTTATCCCCGTGACCTGAGTACTTCCTAAATCGAAAGGAACTCGATCCGGTTCCTGGAAATTCATTGCAGTTAATAACCGTTCTCTTGAATTCATTTTGAATCCCAATCTTCTTTCATTGCTGAAAACATATTGATAGAGCCTGCCAGGAAAGCAGCTTGCAAAACACGAATTCTTTCAGTGAAATGGACGTGATCGATATATAACGGGGTTTCCAGCTTTTTTGTGAAACTTCCTAAATCGATAATCCGTATTCCATGTTTTCTCATAATTTCTGATGATGCCCGGTTATATTGCAGTACATCCTGATCGAAACGGAAAAAACCCTTTTCAAATTGTCGATGTCGCTCATCATCCACCGGAGTGGTAGTGACCCATATCATCATCTTCCCTGCTGCTGATATCAGATCAATGATTTCATGTAAATATCTTTTATATTGCTGTAAAGAAACTTGGCAGGGATCATTGTCAGTCGGCAGTCGTTTCACATCATGAAGTCCTGCGTTTAGAAGGATGACCTTTGCATCCATGCGTGGAAGGATTGTCTGCAAGTAGCGCAATACAACACCTGAGTCTGTGCCATTCTCTTTGTCTACCTCTCCGGGAATCTCTGGCGCGGCAATCTCTCCTTTTCGCACTACTTTCCATTCCGGACTTAAAAAAGCTCGCAGATACGGTGTGTAATGGATGGAAATACTATCACCAAGGATAAATAATTCATTCGTCATCAGCAATTTCTCTTGACTTCGCATAGCCTCATTTCAAAGATTTGAGGGGAGAATTCTCTGTGCAGCATCTCTATCTAAAAAGAGCGTACACCAGGGTGTGTCTTTTAGAATAGTTGCCGGACATTCATCATTGATATCCTGTATTTTTGTCTTCTCGACAGCTTCAGCTTTTCTCGATTCCGGAACCATACACAGCATTCTCTTCGCTGACCGCAATGCAGGAATCGTTAATGAGAGGGCATAAGTAGGCACTTCTTCGATAGCGTGAAAATGTCCTTCTCCTACCTGTTGTCGGCGTGATTTTTCAGCCAGACGGACTTTCTTAATAAATACCGGATCATCAAAATCAGCAAATGGAGGATCATTGAATGCGATGTGCCCGTTTTCTCCGATTCCCAGTGCGCATAAATCAGCAGGATTATCCCGCAGTAATTTTTCGTATGCCAGCATGTCTTCTCTTAAAGTATCCGGATTGCCAGGTACTGGATAAAACGCTTTAACTTTGTCAATATGATCCAGAAAATGTTTTTTCAAAAAATATGGGAAACTGGCAGTATGACCAGCAGGAAGACCTACATATTCATCCATGTGGAAGACATTTACTTTTCCCCAATCAATCTGATCCAGTTCCCGCAGCGCTTTTAGAAAGGAAAGCTGAGAGTTGCCTGTCGCAATAATAATATTGGAAAAACCTTTTTCTTGTATCGCCTGATTAATGATTTCACGAGCTTCTAAAGCAGCAGCTTTTCCCATTTCATCGTTTGTTTCATAAACAAAGACTGGAAGTTTTCCCCAAACATCTTGAAAAATTGGTTTCATTTTGCAATTTCCTTTTATTTGCATGAATAGTTGTTTACATAGATGTATTGCATTTTTTCTCCGGCGCTCAAACGGACTCCGTGCAGCGTATTCAGCGGTATATTTACAATTGACGGTTCACTGATATGTATTTCCGAATTTCCCAGAATAACTGTTCCGGATCCCGAGAGAATTACGTAAGCTTGCATCCAGTCAGAATGGGAATTGATTTCAGTTTCAGTAGGCCCTTCGAGCGTAACAAGTCCCATAGAAATATTATTCCCTGCTATTCCTTTTGGCAGCAAATGTTTATAAACGATATTGGGACCACTCTCTTGTGTGTATTGTTCTAATTCTTCAAATGTTTTTATATAATTCGTGTTCATATGATTCCTTTTTAATTGACAGAATATACGGTAATACCTTTTTGAAACACTCTGACTGGTGTGAAATCATCATTAAAAATGACCAAATCCGCAGAAAGGCCTGATTTTATGCTTCCAGTCTCCTGATCGATGTGAATAATTCTTGATGGTATTTCAGTGACCATCCGAATCGCATCCGGAATAGAAAGTCCGACTTTCTCAATGAGAACCGGTATTTCTCGATTTAATAGTGTTGTACTGCCTGCAAAACAACTCCGATCAGGAACCATACCGACACCGTCAGCAACTTCATAAATCTGATCTCCGACAGTAAAATGAGAACCTTCGGGTAATCCAGCGCCATTTAATGCGTCCGAAACTGCACAAAGAGAACCTTTCTTTGACTGTACTGCAAGTTTCATTAAAGTAGGGGGTAAATGGCGATTATCTGCGATAATTTCTGCCGTTAATGATGGATTCGTCAGCGCAACCTCCAATAACCCCGGCTGACGCCAGGGACCATGGCGAACGACACTTGACATAGCGCTCCACAGATGCGTTACATGAGACGCTCCAGCATCTATTGCCGGAATTATTTCTTTTTCAATCGCCATGGAATGACCTAAGGCTGCAATAATCCCTTTTGCTGTAATCTTTTTTATCGAATTAATGGCTCCCGGTAATTCCGGTGCAATCATCAGCATTGAAAGCGCATCAGGAATTTCCAAAAGTTCCTCGATTGATCCATCATCCGGTATTCGCAATGTCGAGGCAGGAATGGCTCCATTAGCAGCCGGTGAGATATAGGGACTTTCCAGATAGGCACCCGTAATTTGGGACATTCCGATTGTCTGTGCTTTTTTCCAGGTTGCAATGAAGTCAAGCGAACGACATAATTGCGGAATAGCGGCAGATACCAGTGTCGGTTGGAGCGTCGTAACACCGCAGGAGAGCGTTTTAGACAGGATGGTTTGAAACGCCGATTCGTCCGCTTCATTGAATGTATGATGGAGGCAGCCATGGATATGTAAATCGATCAAGCCCGGCGTAATGAATTTTTGCCTTGCATCGACACAATCATATTCATTTTTATTAATGGAATCAATTTGGTCGATGGCTTTAATTTTTCCATCTGCAATCAATAAAGTTTTTCCTTCAAGAATTTGATCAGAAAGAATGATTTTTCCATGAATAATTGCAGTTGGTTTACTGGCTATACTCATTTTTTCAGCCCTTCCAACGATAATTCTTCTGCTCTATGACAGGCAGTCCAGTGATTTGGTGAGATTTCTCTCAATTCCGGAACTTCAGCTTTACACCGATCTTTGCAGTAGCTGCATCTGGGATGAAAGTAACAACCGCTTGGCGGATTTGCCGGGCTGGGAACTTCGCCGGGAAGTCCTTTGCGATCCTGCTGCAATCTTGGATCCGCAATCGGAACTGCTGCCATCAACGCTTCTGAATATGGATGACGGGGATTGTAATACAGTTCCTCAGTCGGTGCAGTTTCAACAATTTTTCCGACGTACATTACGGTAACGCGGTCGCATATATGCCGTACTACAGAAAGATCATGTGCAACGAACAAATAGGTAAGCCCCATGTCTTCCATTAATTCCATTAATAAATTTAAGACTTGTGCCTGAACGGAAACGTCCAAAGCCGAAACTGGCTCATCTGCCACAACAAGTCTTGGCTGAAGCGCCAGTGCACGCGCTATACCGATCCGTTGTCTCTGTCCGCCGCTAAATGAATGAGGATACCTGACCATATATTCAGGTCGTAAGCCAACTTTTTTTAATAAATCGACAACGCGTTCTTCTCTTTCTTTGCGATTTCGAATTCCGTTTACCAGCATCGGTTCGCTGATAATATCAAAAATGTTCATGCGTGGATTCAAAGAACCAAAGGGGTCTTGAAATATCATTTGCATTTCTGGCCGCATCGGGCGAAGATCTTTATCCGACAAATGCGCAAGATCGACATATTCCTGCTTTTTATTGCGAAAGAAGATTTCACCTGCAGTCGGTTCATAAGCCCGCAGGATACATCGGGATGCGGTAGTCTTTCCGCAACCAGACTCCCCGACCAATCCGAGTGTTTCGCCTTCGTTAACATAGAGATTTAAATCATCAACAGCCTTGACATCCCCAATATGTTTCTTAAAAATCCCGCTGGTGATGGGAAAATATTTTTTCAGATGATTGACTTCCAGGAGTCTTTCAGCAGGAATATTTCTTTGAGTAAAAGTTATATCGCTCATCTGTTGTTAACCTCGTTTTTTTCGTAGCGGAAACAACTGGCAAATTGTTGATCTCCCACAATATACTCAACAGGCAGCTCGACATCGCATTTTCCTTTGATTGCATCAATGCAACGCGGATGGAATGGGCAGCCTTTCGGCTTATTAAAGGGATGGGGAATCGAACCGGTGATGGTTGGCAGTTTTGTTTTCGTGGTTTTTTGCGCTGACGGAATAGATCGCAGCAGTGCCTGTGTGTAAGGGTGTTTTGGATTGTGGAATATGGCATCGACTGGTCCTTTTTCCATTACACGACCAAGATACATCACGACGACATATTGTGCCATTTGCGCAATAACACCCAAATCATGTGTGATAAACAGAATGGACATCTCTCTTTGACGCTGTAAATCTTTTAGCAACCTTAGAATTTGTGCTTGTGTTGTGACATCAATTGCAGTGGTTGGTTCATCCGCAACCAGAAGTCGGGGATTCCCAGCAATTGCCATGGCAATGATCGCTCTTTGACGGAGTCCTCCTGACAACTGCCATGAATATGAATCTACTCTTTTCTCCGGCATGGACATCCCGACAGATTTGAGCGATTGTACACAGATTTCTCGTGCTTCATTTTTATTGACGTTGCAGTGAAGCATAATTGCTTCCATAATCTGGTTGCCGATAGTGTGAACCGGACTAAAAGCAGCCATCGGCTCCTGCGGAATCAGAGCAATTTCGCCACCACGTACCGCACGAATTTCTTTTCCTTTCTCGTTCATAGCAGTCAGATCGAGGTATTCATCCGGATGATCGCGCTTGCTTAGAAGAACTTGCCCTCCCATAATTCTCCCGGGTGGTTCGACAATTCTGAGGATCGATTTCATCGTTACCGATTTTCCACAACCTGATTCGCCGACAATTCCCAATACCTGACCTTTGTAAGCGTCAAACGAGACACCATCAACCGACTTAACGATTCCTTCATCTAAATGAAAGTAAACTTGTAAATCACGTACAGATAATAATGGTTTTTGATCAGTCATTTTTGCTCCTATTTACTGTACGGATCAGCTGCATCACGCAAACCGTCTCCGGCAAGATTGAACATAAGTACCGCAATGACGACTACTAAACCAGGAATCATCAGCCAGGGCGCTTGAGCCATCGTTTTTACATTTTGAGCTTCCTGAAGCATAACGCCGTAACTGATTGCAGGCGGTCTGAGCCCAAGGCCAAGAAAACTCAAAGAGGTCTCATTGACAATCATCTGTGGAATCATCAGGGTTCCAGTTGCAATGATGTGACTTAAGAAAGTTGGAACCATGTGGTTGGCGATAATGCGAAACTTACTGCAGCCAATTAATTCTGCTGCCAAAACATAATCTTCTTCACGAATGGACAAGAATTTTCCTCGGACTTCACGCCCTAAGGTTGTCCAGCCTAATAAGGAAAGAATCACAGTAATTGCAAAAAATCGTTGTTCGGATGACCAGTTTCGCGGCAATGCTGCTGTCATTGCCATCCAAATTGGGACATAAGGCACGGAATTTAAAATTTCTATGAGTCGCTGAATAATCATGTCCGCCGTTCCGCCAAAATAACCGCTGATTCCACCGAGCAGCACACCTAACAACACGCTGATCAGAACAGAAACCATACCAACGGTCAAGGATGTTTTTGTCGCGTACATCAGACGCGACCATTGGTCTCTGCCCATTCGATCGGAGCCTAAAATGAAAATACGTGTTGATGCGTCTGCCGGAACAAGTAAATGACGTTCTGTATTCCAGAAAAGGAATTTCCATTGGAATCCTTTTCCAAAAAATTGAACGTCAACCGATTGAGCAGGATCAGAAACCCATTCCATGGCCAGCGTTTTCATGTTTCTTTTACCGACTAATTTTTCAGCCCAAAGATCAACTTTCCCATCTTTAAAAAAGTGGATTTTTTGAATGGGAATATATGCCTCACGCGCATTCGTCTTTTCGGAATACTGATTTGCATAGAAATCAGGGAAAATAATAATGGTCAGAACGAAGAATAAAAGGAATAAACTGATAACTGCGAGACGATTCTTGCGATAACGCCACCAGACAAGCTTCCAGTTTGACGCAACGGATACTTTTTCTTCACTTGCCGAAGATGAAAATTCTTCTGCGTTTTCTTTGTCCGCAATCATAGTAAATTCGTTTTGTTTGGATGAGGATCCTTTTTTTTGTGTCATTTTCCTTTACTCCATTCGAATGCGGGGATCAACCCATACCAACAACATATCGGAAAGAATCGTTCCTATAATTGCCAAAAGACAATAAACCAACAAAATAGATCCGGAGAGATACATATCCTGCATGGATAATGCTTGCAGTAATAAGGGACCGATATTTTGAAGATTCATAACGGTAGCAACAACCAGAGAACCCGAAAAAAGCTGCGGTATATAATTGCCAATGGTACTGACCAGGGGGTTAATTGCTAACCGGACTGGATATTTCATAACAAGAGCCCATTCAGACATACCTTTTGCTCTGCCGGTAATCATATAAGGTTTCCCGAGTTCATCCAGTAAATTCGCTCTCATAATGCGTGTAAGCCTTGCGGAACCACCCAAAGCTAATATCAGTGATGGCAGCCAGATATGGCTTAACAAATCGCCAACCTTAGCCCAACTCCATGGCGCCATTTCATATTTCGGCGAAAAAAGACCGACCAGATTTAATCCCCAGAGATCATAACAAATCCACATAAGAAGCAATGCCAGGAAAAAATTCGGAATAGCAACGCCGATGTAGTTGATAACCGTAAAGAAATAATCACCAATTGAATTCTTATGCGTTGCTGAATAGATTCCTGCGGGGATCGCAATCAGCCAGGATAGTATAAAAGAAAAGAATGCAAGCAAGACAGTCAGGCCAATTCTGTCACCAATCAATTTTGTGTTCGGGAGCATATAAAGCAATGACAATCCCATGTCTCCATGCAGTAGCTTGCCCATCCAGCGAATGTATTGAATATGCATGGGTTTATCCAAGCCATAATCAATGCGCATTAAATTGAGCTGTTCATTATCCATCGATGATCCTGATCCGGCAAGAATAGCTGAATAGGTCGTCATGAAATCACCCGGAGGGGCCTGAATCAAGAAGAAAATGACGATAGAAAAAACGAGTAACAATAACGGAATGACGAGTAATCTTTTTGCGATATAACTTGCCATTTATCCTCCTTGAAAATGATTTCTACATACTGAATCATTCTGTTGTTGATAATTTCTTTTCTTACAGTCAATCTTATTGACTGGTAAATTTCTCAAAGAGAACTATAAAAAGAAATTATTAACAACAAAACCTTCCTGCAAATCGAATCGATACCAGTTGTTCGAAATATGGGGAGGTTTCTTTGTTGTTATTTTTTTTACGCAAAAAATAAAAACATCATAACAACAAATTTTTCACCCTTTTTTCAAATAACAAATCTATTTTTAAAATTACTGAATTGGTATTCTTATAAGCTTATTTTTCAAGATAATAAATCAATGTTATTGAAAGTTACAGGTGGGTGAGGGGTCCACCCACCTGTGTGAAAAAAAATAAATGTTATTTCGTGAAATAGAATTGTTCTGCTCGACCATTTCCTGGAGTGCGGAGCGGCCAGTCATTTCCGAGTGTGTCAGCAGCCGGAACGTTGGCTAAGTTCACATTGATCACTGCGACACCCTGAATCAATGGAGTAAGACCAACCAGACCAATTTCATAACAGCCTTCTGACCAGATTCTGAACAGTTCTTTTCCTAATTCAGCCTGTTTTTCAGGATCGACATGTTTCGCTTCATCAATGATATCCATGATGCGTTTGAAATCAGCATTTGGTTCATAACCTTCTGCACCATTCGAGTTGAGCCATGTTCTGGCTGCCGTAGCAATACAGACACCCGGGCTTGTGCGAGGATCAAATTTTGGAGCTCCGGTGAACGGGAATCCGGTGGTGTCCTCATTCCAAATTTCAGTCATGAGTTCATTGGAATCGCGTTTTGCGAAGTGGTTGGTTCGTTCATTTTCTACGACAACACCTTCGATACCAATTCCCTTCCAGTCTTCGGCAACCATTTGGGCAATATCACCCCAGTTTGCGAACTGCGGGGCATAAGCAATTTCGATCATACAGCGTGATCCGTCCGGCATCAAACGATATCCTTCAGCATCTCGCTTGGTCAGGCCAAGATTATCGAGCAGCTCGTTGGATTTTGCCTGATCATATTCTGTATATTTGAAGGCGTATTCATCGCCAGGATAATATGGGCTGGTGTTTCTTGGAACTGGCTGTCGTGCTTCACCAACGCCCAGGAAGGCACTCTGGATAATTTCTTCACGATCGATACCAATTGACAATGCAACCCGAAAATCATGATTTTGGAACAGCTTCATGTATTCCGGATCTTTGTCATAGTAATAGTTGATGGACAGGGCTGCGTCAACTCCGCCGAAGGTCGGCCATAAGCGGACATCGTATTTACCGGATTTTCCTGCTTCTTCAACCAATGCCGGGTAGTTTTGCATGATCACATGGCGGTCCTGCATATCCAGTTCACCCTGAATCACAGCCATATTCAATGCATCAATGCTTTGATAGGTGATGAAATTGATTTGATCAATATAAGGAAGCTGCTGACCGGCTGTGTCAACAATCGGATAATACGGATTGCGGACAAGCGTATAAATCGGGTCGTTAATGGTCGTGACGGACATCCAGGCTGCCATGACTGGGCGGGCAGGATTGCGGAAAGGAGCCTGACGATTTTCGAATAACTGTTTCCAGGTTTCGAAAGATTCTTTTTTCGCCATTTCATTCAGTTCGTCTACGTTGGTATAGGACGCATGGAATTGCTTTAAGTATGCTGAAGGCAGGAACATCGGGATGAGGTTGTCTCGATTGTCCATGGCTGCAACTTCCATCGGAACCGTTGTAATGGGATCCTTCCAGGTAAAGACCACTGTATAATCATCCGGCGCAGTGACCTCAACCAGTGAACCATCCGAGTTGTATAACCAGGGGAGTTTGGCAGGTTTTAATTCTGGATTGCAATAAACGTCATTAAACCAGAATAGTATATCTGCCGAGGTAAAGGGAGAACCGTCAGACCATTTTGCGCCTTTTAGCATCTCAAATGTCCAAACTTTATAATCCTCGCTGGGAGTTAAAGCTTTGATCAAATGAGGATACGTAGATGTTCCATCCTGTGAAAAACGGACCAGGGAATCATACATCCATCGTACATAACTGTTATGATCATTCGGACCGGTAATGCCACGACGAAGCGTACCGCCGTAAACACCGACTGACTCCAGCGGGGTTTCGACAAGTGGTTCTTCCGGAAGGCGATCCTTAAGCGCAGGCAGTTCGCCGGCAGCAACTTTTTCTGCCAGCATAGGGGCTTCGCTGTAATCAACAGCGGAGACGATACCGACAGCAGCAATTACTAAGACAAATGTCAATAGTAATCCGAAAACAATACTTCTTCGATTCATTTTTTTCCTCCTAACAAATTATGAATGTCATTTTGACTTCAAATCAAAAAAGACGTGACAGCTTGTCAGCGTCTATCCTCACGAATTATATTAAAGTCCCAGCCCAGTTGATCACATAGGTTTTTAACATGAGAATCCCAGGTCGGTTCTTCTGGATTAAAGCCGTTTGGGAAACAATCAACACATAAATACCGTACACCCTCTTTATTGAGTGCTGTAACCCGATGCCAGGTATGCGGGGGAATTCGAATTACCTGTCCGGGGATGATTTCAAAAAATTCTGATTCTGACGATCCGTCCTCTTTTATCTCTAATTTTCCAACGCCCTGAATCATATAAAAAATTTGTTCGGCATCATCATGCTTATGAAAAGGAGGTGCTTCTTTTTCATCTAATAAGACCATGAAAACCTCGGAAGATGCTGTTTCCTCACGAGGAATTGTCAGATCATTGATATGAGTTGGGTAACGATAACGAATAATTTTTCCTTCGGTCTCAAAAACATATTTTTTCTTTTCCATCTTTTTCTAATTCTCCATTGATTTTCTCGGAATGAGATCCAATTTTCTTTATTATGATTTGTAAGAATTATTCAGGGTGTCGGAGCAGGACCGGTAGAATATCTTAAGGTTAATGGTGCATCAATTTCCATATAACCTTCACCTTTTTCGTAATCGCCCATATTCATACGATAGACTGTTCGCATAGCTAATGCTCCAATTTGTACTTTTGGAGGCGAAATCGTAGTTAATGGCGGATTGGTGTGGGTTGTCAGATAAATGTTATCGATACCGATTACAGATATATCTTCAGGGACTCTCAGTCCTTTCATGCGTATAGCTTTTAAAGCGCCGACTGCAATCAGATCATTGTAAGCTAAAACAGCGGTTGGTCGTTTTGATTCCGGGAGTGTCAATAAAGAAATCATTGCTTGAAAACCGCCTTCAACGTTTGGAAAACTGCCGGGACAAAGATCAGGCTCCAGATTGAGATTAATCTGAGCCAAGGCATCCTCAATGCCGCTTCTTCGATTAAGAGAGGTGTCGCTCTTTGATGGACCTGAAAGATAAGCGATTCTTCTATGCCCTAAGTTGATGAGATGCGTTGTAGCCTGGAACAAGGATTTGTGATAATCAACTGTAATGCAGCAAATCGATGGATCTTTAACGTACCGATTGACAAGTACTATTGGCAGATTGCATTGATGGTAAAAGTTCAACAAACGTGCATCGGATATTCTAGAGGCGCATAAAATCAATCCGCATAAATTAAAATTTCCTATGGATCGAAATGTTTCCTCTTCGAATTGTACATCTTCATTCGTTTCAAAAATTTGCACACCATAATCGAGAACCTTTGCTTCGCTTGTAACACCGCGCATTATATCTAAGAAATACGGATTCGAAAGATCAGCCACAAGGAGACCGATCACATTGGAGAATTCACGATGATGATTGCTTCTTTTGGGAAATTCAACACCTAATTTTTGCGAAGCTTGTAATACTTTCTGTTCCAATTCATAACTGACAGCGGCATTTCCTGTAACCATCCTGGAAATCGTTGATTGGGATACACCAGCTTCTTTTGCAATTTCCTTCAGTGTAATTTTCATAAAACCTGTATAAAAAATTTCAGACAATTTCAGAAATTTTCTTCATACTTATTATAGCAAACCACCCTGAATTATTGATGTGACTTTTGTCACAGATCCGTCATGAATTCAATTTTTGCACCGGCTAATTGCTTATGTTTTGAAATTATTTCAATCATAAGAAAGGAGGGCTTCATGAAAAATTTCATGAAATAATTAGAAATATTCTTTGATGACACCATATAATTCGTTCAGTAATTCGGAAGTTGGAGCAGTTAATCGAAATTTTAAAAAAATCCTATTGGGGTAAGAAAAAAATAATAATCATGCAGTTTTTTATGGAGAGTAAAAACTGCACGATTATATTTAATTCTTAGTCCTCATTTATTGAATAATTTTGGAATATAGCGATTCTCCATATCGATTTTGAAAATTCTGACTAAATTTCAAATTGGAGATTCTCGTCTTATGAAAATAACGAAGAAAGACCGATCATTAATACTGGAAGCCACAGGAGCGCAACAGTTGTTGTACTGAAAATGCTGATTGCCGCAAAATCAGTATCCTTGTCAAAGGCTTTTGTAAAATTTACCATCGAAATTCCGGTTGGCATTGCTGCATCCAGGATGACAAATTGTTTCATCAATGGTTCAAGAGGAAGAAACCATACGATTCCAAGCAGTATTAATGGCGAGAGTACCATTTTAATCAGAATCAAATACCAAATTTGGGAGTATTTATGTCCGGCGAATGTCTGGATTCCTGCCAATTGGGAACCACACATGATTAAAGCAAGCGGAAGTGTAATTCTACTGACCATTTCAAAAGCCGGCGAAAAGAAATCCGGGATTTTTAGACCAAGTATTCCAATGATCATTCCAAAAATTACAGCAATAATATTCGGTTCTTTGAAAATAGCAAAAATGTTCCCTTTATGATCTCTTTGAAAAAGCGATGGCAGCAGTATTAGGAAGAATGGAATTGATCCGCCAAAATCATAAAGCGTTGCAGCGACAATGCCTTGCGGTCCATAGAAACTTGCCGCGAAAATCATTCCAAAGAAACCAGTATTTCCCATAATCGAACATAATCGAAAAGTAGACTCCCTTTCAGGACTGATATGGAAAAATCTTGTCAAAGGTTTTGAAAGAAAATAAAGGATGATTAATAAGATGAAATTAACGAGGAAATAAATAGGAGCCGAAAATACATATGCACGTGTCATATACGAACTGGCTGCCTGAAAGAGATAAATTGGAAAAAGTATCTTTAAGAGAAAGCGGGAAAAATCAATTGTCGCCTGATCATTAATAATTTTCTTTTTTCTAGATATATAACCGACAGTAATCAGAAGGAATAATGAAAATGTTGTCTTGAAAATTTCGAAAAATTGCATAATTTTTTATTTTGACCTTTTATCATCTGATTTATTAAACACTCATCAAATCTCCAGCAATTCCAAATATGGAAAGGAATGCTTGTTGTTGTGGCGTTTGTACGCTTCGTGAAAAAAAGCCACAACAACAAGATCTCCTTATTTTTCTCGTACGAGAAAAATAATTCGAAACACTGGCGATTATCAGAGATGCATCCAGGATATTAGAGTATCATTGAAATTTGGATACGTGGATAGTTCCACATATGTTATTCGTTGTGATAGTTCTTCACAACGTTTCCTGATTTCTGTGGAACGCAACATGGCACAGGCGCCAGTCCCTGCTGCATTCCCTACTTGTTGAAATTTTTCCGGGTTGATATCAGGGAACATGCCGACGATTACTGCACTGTTTACGTTGAGAAATGTGCCAAATGCGCCAGCGACTATAAACTCTTCAATCTGATCGGACGTGATACCTGTTGTTTCGAGAAGAATCTCAATTCCTGTGCGAATGGCGCTTTTTGCTAAAATGATCTCATTGATGTCTGCCCGGGTAACCGTGATCGCTTTTCCAGTGGTGGATTTTTCTTTTGAAACAACTACGAACTCATAATTGCGTTCTGCTTTTTGTACTCTCGGATCTTCTTTGTTGAAGTTTCCACGTGCGTTGATTATTCCCGATTTTCTTAATGCTGCAACCATGTCCAAAATTCCCGAACCGCAGAAACCAATAGGCGGTTGATCAGAAATCGTTTTTATTTGAAAAACGCCATCAGAGATTTGAACTCTTTCGATTGCTCCATCTGCAGCTCTCATTCCGCAACTGATGTGTGCTCCTTCAAATGCTGGACCGGATGCGCAGGAACAGGAAAAGATTTTCCCTTGGTGAATTAAACTGATTTCCGTATTGGTCCCAATATCGATTGCAATTCGAGTTCGATTGCATTGGTCACTGTTGGTTCCGATCAGCATAGCGATATGATCAGCTCCCACATAACCGGCAATATTTGGAGGAAGATAGACCCCGGCCGCAGGCGAAATTTTTAAACCGAAATCCGAAGCGGAAAAATTCAGCGCTTCCGACACTGCTGCGACAAATGGATATCTCCCTAACTGTCCCACCGGTAAATTACAAAAAAAATGGTGAATGGCTGTATTGCCAACAAAAACCGTTTCTACAATTTGATTTGGAACGACATGTATTCCTTTGCATAAATCACGGATCAGCTTATTAATCGTATGAATCAGATTTTTTTGTAAAGCTTCTCTTCCTTCAGGATTGATATTGGTATAAGCGATTCTACTGATGATATCTTCACCGTAACTGATTTGCGGATTCATTTCCCCTTTTTTTAATACTATGAATCCGGTTTTCAGATCTATTAAATAAGCAGCAATTTTCGTGGTGCCGATATCGACAGCAAGCCCGAGCGGAATTGCATTTTTTGGCAGGACCGCAATGACTTCCTGATTTCGTAGTATCAGTTGAATATCCCAATGCAATTCCCGTAAAACATCGGATATTGAATGAAGTAAGCGGGGGTGTATGCATGAAATATTAATACCGGTTATAAGCAAGGCTTTTTTTATTCGGACAGTATCTGCGCATGAATCTAAAATTGAAGGTTCTTTAATTTGGAGATGAACCGATTGAATCGGACAGGTCTTTTGTGAAAAAATCGAAAGAAATCCTTCGCCTTCCAATTGAAGTCTTTGTTCTGTGCTTAGTGTTGATGGCGGAATTTCGATTTTTAGATCAGACAGTGGATGAATCTGGCAGGCCAAACGCATTCCATGTGCAAAATCTTCATCAGAGAGACGGGCTCGTTCTGTTTCCGTGATCGGCGAAAGTTCCCCTTTTATAATTCGAATCTTGCAAGATCCGCAAGTACCATTACCACCGCAGAATGCGACAAAACGAATTCCAGCTGATTGTGCGGCGGCAAGAATTGTCTGTTGCTGGATTCCAGTGGATTTTAATCCGATTGGCTGCCATTCAATGACATAGATCGGAGTGTCTGATTTAGAAAGAGTACTCATTCTGTTGCAATTTGTCCTCCCTATCGATTCAAAATTGGAGAAATAATTGAAATTTAGAGATTGTTATTGCGCACTGAGCGTCAACAACACAATAACAAATCACTCTTCTCATATTTCGAATTGCTGATATGTGTTTTTCGAATTACTGGCTGCAAATAATTGCGATAAAATATGTTATATTGTTTCTAATCGTGAATAACAGGTTGAACGATAAAATTCCCTCCTAAGGAATCACTCAGCCTGTATTCTATGGAGGAAACTATGTTGATTATCATGGTTTCCTCTCTTTTTTCTGAGAATATAACAATTCGAATTTTCCAGAGTATTTTTTTTTGTTGTGGTGTGTTCCAGTGAAGTGTAAAAAATCACAATAAAAAGTTTTTCTTCTTCATTCGAATAGTAAGTTCCTATTTCGTATTACAGCTGCAGCTGTTAATACCTGACACAATCGATTATAAAGCAGTAAAACCGATATTATCCAGAAATTCGAAATTTGAAACAAAATTAGTTTCCCTAATCATAAAAATCACTGAGATTCTTTTTTTTTCGCTTTCTGGGAGAAATTTACTGATTGACTTATCCTAATAATTTAGGGAGAGAAAAATGAAATACTCACTTCTGTATGGAAAGGGAAAACTGGCATTTGATTTGGATGATTCAATTCATGCTGATATCATATCGACAAAGAATGTCCCTGGCATCTATCACCCTGAAGCTGAATTGATGAAAGCTTTGGAAAACCCAATCAGCACTGTGCCACTTTCTTCATTGATCGCTAATCCACATATGACCGTTGGGATAGTCTTCAGTGATATCACACGCGCATCACCTTCAAAAATCATGCTTCCTGTCATATTGAATCAACTGAAAGCCATTCCCAGAGAAAACATCAGATTGTTTAATGCATTAGGAACTCACAGAGCAAATACCGAAGATGAGTTACGAAAGATGCTTGGAGAAGAAATTGTTGAAAATTTCCGGATCATTCAAAATAATAGCGATGATATGGAAACTCAAATATACCTTGGAGATGATTCATTTCATCATGAAATCTGGATTAATCGAGAATTTTATGATTGTGATCTAAAAATATTGACTGGCTTTATCGAACCGCACTTTTTTGCTGGTTTTTCTGGCGGAGGAAAAGCAATTATTCCTGGAATGGCTGGGTGGAAAACGATTTTTGCCAATCACTCCAGAGATATGATCACCCAACCTAATGCAACATGGGGAATAACGGATGGAAATCCATTCTATGAAGAGGTCAATGAAATCATCCAACGATGTGGGCAAATATTTCTGGTAAATGTCACCACAAACAATCAGCATGAAATCACTGGTATTTTCTGTGGTGATCCGGTATCAGCACATGATGCGGGATGCAGATTCATGAAAGAAACATCCATGTTTCAAGTTCCTGAAGCGTATGACATTGTTATCACGTCCAATTCTGGTTATCCTTTGGATCTAAACTTATATCAATCTGTAAAAGGAATGAGCGCAGCTGCAAAAATCGTTAAACCAGGCGGTTCAATCATCATGGCAGCGGAATGCTGCGAAGGTTTTCCTGATCATGGAAACTTTAAACAAAGATTGTTTCAGGAAAAGAAAGTTGAAGATTTATTTGAATGGATCAATTCACCCCACCCAACAGAGCAGGATGAATGGCAAGTAATCATTCTTTCTGAAGTTTTACGGAAGGCAAAAGTATTTTTTTATTCGGATGGGTTGGATGATGAGAAGATGCGACAAGCATTTTTGACTCCCATCCACTCAATTTCTGATGCTGTGAAAAATATCCATCCTCATGAAAAAATCTGTATTTTACCGGAAGGTCCCTTAACGATTCCTTATTTGTAATTGGAGAAAATGATAAGTTTGATGAGAAATGAGATTATAAAGATCTTGTGTTGATTTTACGCTCCAGGGAAAATCAACACAAGAATAAATAAGCCTTCTGATTCTTTTTAAATCGCTAAGATCAATCGCGATTCTATGGTTTCTTTATTATCGGCAAACTGGCAGCAGCGACTGACTGTCCTATCCTACGGCTTTTTTCAGATGGCAATGAGATATTGAGCTTTAGAGTCGGATATTCTGTTGACAATACTTCTTTCGTTTTATTCAGGATAATATTGCCACCTTCACCCGAAACGACTCTTCCAAGCAGAAGAACTTCATCCGCATCATAGAAGATACGATAAAGTTTCATTGTATATCCAAGCCAAACACCGATCGTTTCAAAGATCTCTGCAGCTTTCGGATCTTTATGTTCCATCAATGCTTGCACAACTTTTAATTTTTCTGCTGGTGTCGCGTTTTCAGGCAGATTGATACCTGCTGCATGGCACAATTTAATGACACCGTCCTGACTGAAGTATTTAACTCCGCAGCCAATATCTCCTGACCACTCATCCATAGTAGCTTTCGGAGATAAATCAACCGGGGTAAAGGCGAATTCATTCAACCAGCCTGTTATCTTCCCAGCGGGATCGACATAACCGCCCGCTTCACTGGTTCCCATAGCAATTCCCAGAACGCCATTTTTTTGCAAACTCATAGCTCCCGCAAGCGCGGTTACATCACCGTCATTGGCCACAACAATCGGAATATCAGGACCAATCGCTTTTGCAGCGTTAATGTAAATATTCTTGATCGTTTTTTGAAAGTCATCGTCAGAGACTTTTAGAAACAGTGATGCCACTTTTGTTTGATTATCTACATAGATTCCTGCAGAAGAGACTCCAATCGCATCAACACGCGGCATATGCGCAGCAGCTTTTCTGAAAGAATCAAGAATTCCCTCATAATGGTATGATGGATCAGAAGTAATTTTTGGATTCCAGACAGTTTCTTCACTGAAAACAGGCTCGCCATCAATGACTGCTGATACTTTACGATCACTTCCTCCTGCATCAAAACCAATTCTGCATCCATCCAGATTTCTTCCAATCGAAACCGAATTTTGATTTGTTTTTGGCCTTTGTTCATAATCGCAGTAAACAACTTCAAACGGGCGGTCATATACTTTGCTCATGAAATTCGCATCAAAGCTGCGTAACCCGGTACTGGAATAAACCTTTGCAATATATTCCCTGATCTCTCTGCTTCCGCAGACATACAGCCGGAATCCTCCTCGCGCCCAGAGGAAAAATTTTACGATCCGTTCAACATAGAGATGATCAGCTGATCGATAAGCTTCGGTGCCATGAATAAATGTTTCAAAAACCTGGATTTGCTGATTCTCTCGTTCCAATCCAATGGCAAACGGGAGTTTGGCTGTCTTTAAATAACTTTCGATGAATGGGGCAAAAGGTAAAAAATCCGGATCGAGTTTTGGCTGATACTGATATTCGACCTGAATACCGAAAACATCTTTTTTCATACAGAAACCTCATTCTAAAATAATCCCTCCAAATTGCCAAGGAACGGAAAATGGAAGGTGAAAAGACCGATAGTGTAATTCTA
The DNA here is from genome assembly GCF_001192795.1 of Flexilinea flocculi. GTDB lineage: Bacteria > Chloroflexota > Anaerolineae > Anaerolineales > Anaerolineaceae > Flexilinea > Flexilinea flocculi. Next base: position 1,548,222 of record NZ_DF968181.1, read on the forward strand.
CTATCAGATCATCCCATCATCAATCAAAGGAAAATATATGGGTGATTCTTGGAACAATTACGCTGTTCGAATTCACAAATTTGAAATATGGGGAGAATTCATTGTGGTTGTGATCTGTATGCTCGAAGGGCAAAAAATCACCAAATTTTGAATTATTTGTGGTAAATAAAATGATCTGTCGAAAACAGATCATTTTATTTTGTAGACTAACGATATATATGAAACAAAAAAAATGAGTAAAAACCTCTGGAAATTTCTTATATTTACGTCCAATTAGCCGTTTGATAAACGAAAAAACCGAAGTTAATCTAATGAAAAGTTAATTAAACAGTACCTGTATTTTTCTCTTTTTCATTTTTCAGTTTTCGTTTTTCCTTAATGGTCAATTTTGGCTTTTTTCTTTCTTCCTTTTTCCCTTTATCTTTTTTTCCGGAATCGCCCATAATTTCCTCCTTATAAAGCATTTATTTCTAATGATTACCTCGAATTTATGATTTAGTCATAAATCCAAACGTAATTATAGTGTATAAACATCATGATAATCAATGGTTTCATGTACTTAAAAAAAGTATCTTGAAGATTCTGATGGATCGACTGTATAAAATTCTTTCAAAAAATATTTAAAAAATTGGAAAATTGTGAAATATGAGCGGGAGACGAGATTCGAACTCGCGAATATTAGCTTGGGAAGCTAATGCCTTACCACTTGGCGACTCCCGCTTGACGAGAAAAAATTATATCATAGGATTCGAAAATTTATGAAGCAGTTGATCTTTTTTTTTCACTGGAAAAAACACTGGTTCTTGATTAAAAAATCACAGTTTTTTCTATCAGACCGAATCCCTTGAATTACGCAATTGTATTTGACAGAGTACCTAAATTTTCTATTGAAATACGGATTCTATCCCCTGATTTCAGCCAAACTTGTTCCGATTCCGGATAACCCAGGATGACGCCTTGTGGTGTACCGGTGAAGATGATATCCCCCGGTTTCAGTGTCATATATTGAGAAATGTAACTGATGATGTCAGCACAATTAAAAATCATATGTTTGGTGTTGGACTGTTGACGAATTTCTCCGTTTACTTCACAGCAAATATCGAGTTGATCCGGATTAATTTCGTCGGCGGTGACCAGATAAGGTCCAATGGGAGCAAAACCGTCACACGATTTTCCGATCAGCCATTGGCTTGTGCGCATTTGAAGATCCCGCGCACTCAGGTCATTCCCGATTGTATATCCAAATACATATGAGAGCGCATCCTCTCTTTTGATATTCTTTCCTTCTTTTCCGATAACGATGACTAATTCTGCTTCATAATCATATTTTTGTGCTGAATTCGGAAGCGTGATTTTCTCTTTGTGCGCTGCCAACGCGTTGTTAAATTTGCTAAAAATGACCGGAAATTTCGGGATTTCCATTTTCGATTCTTTAATGTGATTCTGATAATTCAAACCAACGCATAAAATTTTTTCGGGATGGCAAATGGCTGGTGCAAAATGCAAAGTTTCTTCCGGAATCGCTGTTGAATGATTTACCAGGATTTCCTCAATAAAAGGCCGAATTTCTCCCCAGGATCGAATAACCTGTTCAATGGGAAAGTGATCCAACGAATTCTTTTTTTGATCATTATTTTGAATGTCGATGATTCCATATTCTGTCTTTATACCTAAATGGATCTTTTCACCGGAGTAAAAATTTAAAAATTTCATATATTCCTGTCCTGTCTTTCGGTCTTTTATTGGCAATTATTAATCGTAGCAGCGAGTCAGAGAAAGTGATATCCTAGAAATTCTAAAAACCGTTCAACCCCTTTTTATCGGTAAGAATTCCACGAATCGTCAGATCATTAAGGAAGGGATGAATGTCAACTTTGCTGACAAAACGCGGTTTGTCTTTTATATCGATAAAAATACCCATAATTTTCTTATAACAAACTCCCTGATTATTCAGCGTATAAAAAAGGTCGCAATCGTTATAAAATGCTTCTCGTCCAGGTTCAATGATTGAAATATCAGGACGTTTCAACTTGTGATCTTCTTCATACAAGGTCTTTTCAGTTCCATCAGACAGCACAAAACCTGTCCGTAAAATTTCGACGGGTATATGGTTTTCATTTCGAATATATAGATCAAAGGTTACAAATCCTTTTTTCTTAAATATCTGATGCGTAACATCTTCAATTCGAGTGTGAAATTGCAGAACAGATTTTTCTCGTTTGAAGGAACGAATAAGAATTCTGACGATCGAAATCAGAATCATTAATGCGGAAAGAAGGAAACCGATTACTCCGAGAAGATCAGCTAAATCCAAAGATGATACCCAATTAGAAATTTCCTGAAAAAAGATGCCTATTTGATCCATAACAGTCCCTCCGGTTCAAATAATTATAAAGCGAAATCTTGCTGCAAATCATTAATTCGACTCTTTCGATCCACAGACTCCGGCAATATTTTTTTCTAAGAAACTGCAAGCAGAGATATAATTCTTGATTATGCCTGATATATCCAAATATTTTGATTATGCAGCTACAACACCTGTTCATCCGGATGTAGTTAATGCAATGAGCCCTTATTTTTCGGAGTGTTTTGGAAATCCTTCTTCTGCGCATCGTTGGGGTCAAGATGCATTTACAGCTGTCGAAGAAGCTCGAGAGAGTCTGTCAAAACATTTCCATACAAACCCCGAAAATATATGCTTTACCGGATCATCAACTGAATCTAATAACACAGTTCTGAATCATTTTGTTATGTCGTATTGGAATGAAAATCGAAAACCCGGACATCTCATTATTTCTCCGTTAGAGCATAGTGCGGTAGGACAAACTGCACAGCATCTGCATGAGGCTGGTTTTTGTGTTTTGGATTATCTTCCAGTTGACCATCACGGTATCGTAAATCCAGATGATTTATCCTGGATGATTCGAAAGGATACTGTTCTGGTTTCCGTCATTTATGGAAACAACGAAATCGGCAGTGTCAATCCAATTCCGGATTTGGGTAATATTTGTAAGACGAAAAATGTGCCGTTTCATACTGACGCCACACAATTTGCGGCTCATCAACTTGTGGATCTGCAAAAACTGCCGGTTGATTTCATTAGTGTTGCTGCGCATAAATGTTATGGACCTAAGGGAATCGGAGCATTAATAAGCAATTCGAAAATTAACATAATGCCGTTGATTTTTGGAGGACGCCAGGAAAAAGCGCAGCGGGCAGGAACACATAATGTGCCATATATTGTCGGAATGGCAAAAGCATATGCCTTATTAGAGGCTGAATGTGATAACAGAATCCATGCTGAAAAGCGCCATCGAGATCGTATTTTTGAACAGATTTCGACAAAAATACCGGATGTTGTGATAACTGGTCATCCAACAAATCGATTGTCAAATCATACGAGTTTCGCTTTTCGAAATGTTGATGGATTATCGCTTCTGGCTTTATTGGATCAAAGCGGCTTTGCTGTTTCGATTGGTTCTGCCTGCAGGTCAACATCAATCAAGGGACAGCAACAGCTTCGGAATATTGGATTGGATAATGAATGGACGAATGGCGGTCTTCGGATAACTGTCGGGGCTTTTACAACGGATGATGCTGTTGATGAATTAACTGAAACCCTGGCGCGCTATATTTCTTTTCTTCGAAAGAATACCAGATGAGCGAATCATTGGGGAAAGTTGTTGTCGGAATGAGTGGCGGTGTAGACAGCTCTGTCGCAGCTCTGCTGTTGAAGCAGCAGGGTTATCAAGTGATCGGCGTGATGCTGAAGCTGTGGTCTGAAGAAGGATTCGGCAGGGACAACCAGTGTTGTTCATTAGAATCTGCGCAACAAGCAAGAATTATCGCCTCAAAAATTGGAATTCCATTTTATCTTCTTGATGCCTCTAATCAATTCTACAATTCGGTTGTAAAACCGTTTGTTGATTCCTATTTATGCGGTCAAACACCGAATCCCTGTTCGTTATGCAATCCTTTGGTTCGGTGGAAAATGCTTCTGGACTATGCCGATGCCATCGATGCTCAATTTGTATCAACCGGACATTATGCGCGCACAAGCATTGATCCAGACAAACGAGTGCATCTATTTCGCGGTGTAGATTCACAAAAAGACCAATCCTATATTATCAGTCGCTTGAATCAAATTCAATTACAACGTTCCATCTTCCCGCTGGGTATTTATACAAAACTGGAAATCCGAAAAATTGCAGCTGAATATGAATTACCCTCAGCATCGAAACCGGACAGTCAGGATATTTGTTTTATTGGAGATGGCGATTATCGAAATTTTCTCAAAAGAAATTATGGGAGTCTCATTCAATCAGGAAATATTGTCGATCAGCAGCATAATATCCTTGGCATTCATCCCGGGCTGCCATTCTTTACAATTGGTCAGAGAAAGGGATTGAAAATCTCAGCTCCGGAACCCTATTATGTTTTATCCAAAAATCCTGAAAAAAATGAAGTACTTGTTGGAAAGAAAAATGACCTTCTTATTAATCAGGTTCTTATCGATGACGTCAACTGGGTATCTTGTATGCCGATTCACAAACCGATTCATGCGTATGCCCAATTTCGCTACAAAGCAGTGCCCAAATTGGTATCTGCTGAAATCCAACCGGATAATAGGCTGAAAATTGGTTTAGAAGTGGCTGCAAATGATATCGCTTGCGGACAGATTGCTGTATTATATAATGAAGATAATGAAGTCATTGTCAGCGGCAGAATTATACAAACAGAGAATCAATTATGACTTTTCCTGCGATCATTTTTAGCATTATTATTTCATCACTCTATGCGACAATCTACCATTTTATTCTGGGTGAAAATATTTTCCATTTGTTTGTCTATGTCGTCGTTGCAGTTGGGGGGTTTTTCATCGGGCAATATTTGGATACTCTCCTGAAATTTCATTTTTTTCAGATCGGAACCATTAATTTTGGAACCGGATCGTTTTTCAGTATATTTCTTTTATTACTAAGCGGATGGATCAGTCGTTCAATAAAATAAAATGGAGTTACATATGGAAGAAAAAGTCTCAGGTACTGTAAAGTGGTTCAATTCAAACAAAGGATTTGGTTTTATCACGGTTCCAGAAAAAGGTGATATTTTTGTTCATTATTCGGATATTCAATCAGAAGGTTTTCGAAATCTAAGTGAGGGACAGGTTGTAGATTTCAATATAGAAATTGGTAATAAAGGACCAAGGGCTAAAAATGTAATTGTGCGAAAGCCATAAAATTATCCCTTTTATCATAAATGGTTTTTCGAGACTTTGAATAGCTGATCGTTGCTCCAAGTATCCCTGATTCACTTTTTTGAGGGATTAATAAACGATGTTTTCGTTTGCTTTTGCTCACTGGTTCTTGTCTCGTTTCATTCGCGGTTGTGTGCAAATTCAAATTTCTTCAATAATTTCGTAGTTTTAAAAAGCAAAATTGAACAATTATTTCCAGCAATATGAAATGAAGAGGGGATTCTTTGTTATTGTGATGTCTTTGCGTGAAGTGTAAAAACATCACAATAACAAGTGTTCTCACTCTATTGAAAAGCATGTTCAAATTTCAAATTGCTGCTTCTATTGACAAAAAAAGTAAGCGTGGGTATTATATTATATAATTAGATAATTATATAATTAGAAATAAATCTAAATAATTGAGGACTCATATGAATGATGTGTGGGATGCGTTGACTGATCCTACAAGACGCGAAATTCTGATGATGCTGAAAAAAAATGATATGAATGCGGGTGAGATCGCCGAGAAATTTGATATATCCAAACCTTCCATCAGCCATCATCTGAATATCCTGAGAAATGCCGGTCTTGTCCGATCAGAAAAACATGGACAAAACGTAATTTACACCATTAGTACAAGTGTCTTGGAAGATGTAATGAATATTCTTGCCGTTTTGATCGAAAAGAGGAAATAAACGAAAATGAAAAAATGGATGATTTATCTATGCGGAATCAATACAGTTGGTTTAGCTGCAGCGATTTTTCTTAGTGAAAAAGAAATTGTTCCTACTCATTTTAATTTTTCTGGGAATGCGGACGCATGGGGCAATAAATGGACATATCTTCTTTTTGCTGTGATTCCTATCGGTATCGAATTGTCATATCAATGGCGTAATCGAACAATGAATCAAAATGATATGATTCTGGACAATCAAAAAATTGAGCGAAAATTATTATCGATCATCACTCCAATGTTTATCGTTTTAGGAGGTATTTTCACCTATACGGCATTATATGGAAACGGGATTCTTGGCAGTTTCAAGTACTTAATTCCAGCTCTACTTGGCCTGGTGATCGTTGTAATCAGTAATGACTTTGGGAAAATTGTGCAAAACCGAACGCTTGGAATCAAAGTGTATTGGACATTGCATGATGATACCGTATGGAAAAAGACCCATCGATTGGGAGGATATTTGGGTGTAATCGGTGGATTATTGCTGGTCGTTACAGGCATTGCAGGTTATATCGTACAGAATGCAAGTGTCCTTGCATATGGTTCAGGTATCAGTATGATCCTCGTTGTAGTAATCCCAATTTTCTATTCGTGGCGTTTGTATACAAGACTCCATCCCAAAGGAAAAAAATCCTGAGTTCGATTTTTTGTACATCGAAATTTAGGAATCTTTATGGAAACAACGAGGAAAATTGACACATCGTTTTTTTCCATAGAGGGAGAATAAACAACACTTTCTCAAATAATCCTTCTCATTTTCGAATCGCAGTTAAGCTGTAAAAAAAAATCGGCATAAATTGTTTGCCGATTTTTTTTACAGAAATAATTCTTTGATTAAGAAACGAATTGCGATGAGTCTATTCGGAAATTATGGCAGTATTAGTTTGCGAATAGTTTCTAACGAACGGGCTGAATATTGTTGTCCGCGATCCTGTTTCGAACGAGACGGATCATCCAATGGGGGAAGAATTCCAAAATTTGCCTTCATCGGTTGAAAATGTTTCTTTTCTGCATGAGAGATATAATGCAATAAAGCACCAATCATCGTTTTATCAGGAAATCTTACAAGTGGCTGCTGGTGAATCAAAGCTGATGCATTGATACCTGCGGCTAAACCGGAAGCGATATTTCCAACGTAACCTTCAACTCCAGAAAGCTGACCAGCAAAAAAAATCCTTTGATCATTGGTCAATTGTAAAAATTCATTGATCAATCCCGGAGATGCGATATAAGTATTTCGATGCATCTGCCCATACCGTTCGAAAACGGCATTTTCAAGTCCGGGAATCATATGAAAGACACGATTCTGTTCCTGTTGCTTTAGATTGGTTTGAAAGCCAACGATATTATATAGACTGCCGGCAAGGTTATCCTGTCTAAGCTGAATCACCGCGTAGGGTCGTTTATTTGTACGCGGATCAATCAATCCGACCGGACGCATCGGACCAAAGGCAAGCGCATCAGGATTTCGGTTGGCAAGCACTTCAACCGGCAGACATCCTTCAAAATAACTTTCTTTTCCGGCATTTACTCCCTGATCAATTTCACCTTCAAACGAATGTAATGCGATGCGTTCTGCAGTTCGGAGAGCTTCAGCAAATTGATAATATTCTTCTTTTGTAAAGGGGCAATTAATATAATCACCTTCGGAAGCATTCCCTTTCCCATATCGGGATGCTTTATAGGCTGTCTTAAAGTTAATTGAATCATAGGTGATTACGGGTGCAATGGCATCGTAAAAAAATAGATTCTCTTTTCCGGTAATACTTTGAATACTCTCTGATAAATCTTTGGAAGTCAGCGGTCCGCTTGCAAGAATAACGGGAATTTGTTCAGGGATTATTTTTACCTCTTCCCGTATGATTTCAATGTTGGGATGGCTGGCTAATTCTGATTCCACAAATTGAGAAAATGAATTACGATCTACGGCAAGCGCATTTCCTGCCGGTATTTTGGATTTTTCTGCAGCTTTCATTAATAATGATCCGCAAATTCTCAATTCTTCTTTCAATAATCCTGAAGCACGATCAATCAGGTTCGAACCAAGAGAATTCGAACAGACCAATTCTGCCAGATTGCCGGTTTCATGTGCCCCTGTCATCAAGCTTGGACGCATCTCAAATAGCTTAATTTTAAGATTGCGATTCGCTGCTTGCCAGGCAGCTTCACATCCCGCAAGTCCGCCACCAATAACAATCAAGTCACAACGATTATCTTTTTTCATCAACCATAGTTTTATCACGTATTTTACTTAATTAATCAGATAATGTGCCTGCAATTCGAAATTTGGGAAGAATTCTTTGATTATTCGAAAAGTTAATCCTTCTTTCGAAAGAATGCAGCAATTTAAACGTTGACCGATCATATGAATAAGGAGATCAAATTCGTACTGTCGCTTTAATCAGAGGATATACACCACAATTGTAATAAATCATTTACGAATTTCGATTTGCTTATCGAAAAGCTCGAATTGCTGGCGGATCAAGAAAAAGTTGGTACAATTCTTGAGCATGTGGTACAAAAATTGCACTGTTCTTCCATAATGGAATAAAAAGAGAATTAGGCATGGATATTTGTCTCTGTCTAATCAGCATTGCATAAAGGATCGGATTATGTATCAAAATATAAAGCAGAAAACCGATACGCGAACGACGATTTCTATCCATTTGGCTAAGACTATGGAAATGTTGAGTATGTCGGCTGATGAGGTTCGAGAACAGGTTGAAAGTGAACTTTCAATTAATCCCGCTTTAGAAAGAATCGACGAAAGAATCTGTCCTACATGTAAAAGGCCATTACCACAACAGGGAATTTGTCAATTCTGCGGAGTTCCAAAATCTGACTCCGACCATGAAAATATTGTTTTTGTCAGTCCCCGAGAAGATTTCTATTCTGGAAAATATTCTTCGTATTCCAATTCATATATGGATGAGCCTGACGTGGATTCGGCTCAAAAAGAGGACTTGCCAACCTATGTGCTGAGGCAGATCGGTCCGGATCTGCTTGAAGATCAAAAGAAAATTGCCGCATATTTGCTGACTGGTTTGGATGAAGATGGGTTCCTGACAACCAGTGTCCATGAAATCGCAAACTATTATCATGTCTTACCGTCAAAAATTGAAGAAGTAATCAAATTGATTCAACATGCCGATCCGGCTGGAGTTGGATCAAGAAATCCACAAGAAGCTCTACTGGTGCAAATCCAACATCTTTCCAGTATCGTTAACATTCCGTCGGGGACAAAAGAACTGGTTGAGGAATCCTATGATTTACTGATGCATGGAAAATACCGGGAGATCTCAAAAAAGCATGCTCTTTCAGTAAAACAAGTTCAGAATATTGAAAAGTTTATACGCGAGAACCTGAATCCTTTTCCAGGAAGAGCCTTTTGGGGAGAGAATATTTTCCCGGATGACAGAGATCTGGATACTTTCCATCAACCGGATATATTAATTTATTATTTGAATGATGATCCAAAAAATCAATTGGTTGTCGAAATCATTATGCCGATTACCGGCTTTTTGCAGGTAAATCCAATATTCAAAACGGAATTGCGGAATGCTCCTGAGTTAAAAGCGGAAGAGTGGAAAAATGATATTGAACGCGCCTCCTTATTGGTAAAATGTATCAACCAGCGAAACAATACAATGGTTCGTCTGATGCAGATACTGGTAACGCTTCAATCCGATTATATACGTCATGGAGATATGAGTATCAAACCGATTACAAGAGCTCAAGTGGCAAAAGAACTTGATGTTCATGAATCCACCATCAGCAGGGCTGTTTCCAATAAGACAGTCATGCTGCCTAACAAAAAAGTGATTCCCCTTGCTTCCTTTTTCGACCGCAGTTTAAATGTTCGAACGATTATTAAAGATTTAGTAAAGGAAGAGAAAAAACCATTAACCGATGCGAAAATAGTCGATATATTATCTGGCATGGGTTTTGATATTGCACGTCGAACCGTGGCAAAATATCGAGCCATGGAAGGAATCCTACCCGCACACATGCGGAACGTAATCAACATGAGATAATTATGTCAGGCAAACTGATTGATAACTCATTTATAACTTCCAATGTTTATGATACATTTCTATTTTCATTGGCTACGCCGGCATTTATTTGGTCGATAAACTGTAAAAAAATTCAATATTTCAATGAACAGGCAGAACGATTCTTTGAATCATTATGGCCATCTGGTAAACCATCCGAGTTTGATCGATTGATTCGAAATTGGAAAGACATATCATATTCTGAACACCATACCATGTGGTTTGAGTTTTTTCAACAGGATGGATCAATAAAACCTGTTCAGGTCAGAAATTCCTATTTGGATCAGAAACGTGATTTGATTGCCACCGTTGTAATTAATCCAACATGGGCTGTTGATCAACAAAATCATCAGCCGATGAGTTTTATTACCAGGATTCTTGGTTCGGTTTCGTCGGTTTTTTGTTCAAGAACTGATTTTATAGAGGGATTTGAAAATTTACTCGATGAAATTGAAATCGAATCAGGTATTTCTGAAATCGGATTTATCCCTTCTGATTGTTTTAAAAGATTTGATTTATACGAGATGATCCATCGTATTAACAGTCAAAAAAGTTTTTTTGTCTATATTGATCAGATTACAAATGAAACTAAAAAACTCGAAAGCGGCAAATTACTGTATGTAGTTGATTTTCTTCCCGAAGCTCCTGAGACTTGGATGATATATAAAATCAAGGATGAGACCCAAGAAATCGGATCATTTTTAATAGTAATCCGACCAGGAGACAGCCAATCACAGCAAATCATTCAAACGATCCTTGAAATATTTAATTTTCATTTTAAAGAATTGATTGAAAAAATGGAGATGACAAAATCTCTATATCAAAATGTTTTTGAAAATTCACTCAATTCCATTATTGTAGATAATATTTCGGAAGGCGTCATTATTGTAAATAATGATTTCTTAATTGTTTATATCAATCAGATTTCTTCAAAAATGTTTGGATTCTGTCCAAAGGATGTGATTGGTCATGATATCGATGATTTGATCGTTACTCGTGAAGGAGTAAGAGAAATGGTCTCTCATCATTTTTCCACTGAAGAGAATCAGGATGATGATGAAACCGATACAATTCGATATTTCCATCGCAGAAGCGGAGAAACATTTCCTTGCCAGATTGAAATTAAGAAATTCGATTTTGATGAAAAAAATTCTTATACCATTTTTATTTTGACCGATGTAACTGAAACTGAAGAAAATCGCATGAAATCGGAACAATTGGCACAAAGAGCATTTTTGGGGGACTTTGCTTCTTTACTGGCACATGAGATTCGTAATCCGGTTAATAATATGAATGTTTGGATTCAAAACATTAAAAGTTTGTGTCATGAAGATGATGAAATATATAAAGCAGCACATCGTATCGAGGATGATTGTTCGCGCGTATCCCATCTGGTAACGAATATTCTGGCATATTCAAAACCATTGAAACTAAACTTGGAAGAAGTCGATTTAGCATCTTTTCTGCTTGATCTTTTAGAAAGATGGAAGATCAACTTCGTTCGCTCTAATATTAAGTATTATTTTTCTCCTCCTGATAACTTCCCGAAAATTATGGGCGATCCAAGAGCGTTGGAACAAGTTTTTAATAATCTGATTGGAAATGCAATTGACGCATTTGACAATAAGGGTGGCGTAATTTCGTTGAAAATCAGTCTGTATCAGCCGGAAACGGGTGGTCGGAAAGCCTTAATCTCTGTATCGGATAATGGGCCAGGGATTCCGGATGATATGATTGATCATATTTTTGAACCATTTGTGACGTCAAAAAAGAAGGGAAATGGCTGGGGACTGGCAATCAGCAAACGGATTGTTACTTCGCATAAAGGATCAATTCAAGTTAAATCTTATCCTGGGGGAACTGTATTCGAAATACTCCTTCCAATCATAAATGGAGCATAGAGGACATGGAATTTTCAATATTGGTTGTTGATGATGAAGAAAATTTTCGGGAAGGAATAAAACAAAACCTTCTAAAAAAAGGGTATGAAGTTCATGATGCTGAGAATTTGACAAAAGCGCGTGAGATTCTAAAACAAATACCGATCGATATTGTTCTATTGGATGTACAAATTCAAAAAGAATATGGCCCGGATCTGCTTTTTGACATCAATCGATTAAGACCTGCTCCTCGCACGATTATCATAACCGCATATGGCGAAGTAGAAATGGCAGTAGATGCCATGAAGAATGGTGCATTTGATTTTTTGTCAAAACCAATCAATTTCAGCGTTCTGGATGCACGCCTCAAAAAGGCGGAAGATATGATTGTGTTGCAACGTGAATTGGATAATCTCAAAGGTTCATATGTGAATAACTTGTCTTTTGTTAAAGGACAGAATATGAAAATGAAACGGATCTTTCAAGATGCTGAAAGAACCGCTATGGCACAGGCTTCCGTTCTAATCAATGGGGAGACGGGAGTAGGAAAAGACATTATTGCAAGGTACATTCATCAGGTAGGGCCGCGTGCCTCCAAACCGTTTATTCCCATTTGCTGCCCTGCTATTCAGCCAACTGTCCTGGAATCGGAGTTGTTTGGATACGAACAGGGAGCTTTTACAGGCGCGGACAAAAAACGTCAAGGTTTGTTTGAAGCAGCAGATGGGGGGATTCTGTTTTTGGATGAAATTTCATCAATGGGTCAAGATATGCAAGCGAAAATCCTACGGGCAATTGAAGACAAAAAAATCCGCCATGTTGGCGGACTTAAAGAAATCCCGGTCGATGTTCAGATTATCGCTGCTTCCAACAAAGATATGCTCAAAATGATTGAAAAAGGCGAATTTCGCTCAGATTTATACTACCGTCTGCATGTAGTCGACATCACTGTACCACCTTTGCGGGAAAGGATGGAGGATTTGCCGGATTTTATCGGGTTCTTTGTAAAAACAATCAGCCAGGAAATCGGTTTGAATATTACCGGTGTCTCGGATCAGGTGGTTGATGCTTTTAAGAAGTATTCATGGCCGGGAAATATTCGTGAATTACATCATGTTATTGAAAGAGCCAGTATTTTCTGTAATGGGGAAACAATTCAATTGTGCGACATACCTTCAGACATCGCCGATTTGATTAAATAAAAAAGAGGAATCCCATGAGTGATGTACAAAATACCATCGTTATCACAGGAATTGTGATCATTGTAATTGGGGGATTGAGCCTGATTTCAGGAATTATCACATTGATTTCAAAGGTTTTTTCGAATGATATTAAGGAAATTCAGCACCAAGCTGCGAAATTGGCTATGAAAGGTGTTACTGACGAAATCAGCGGAGCATTAGGAAATGCCAGCTTCCTTGTAAAAGAACTCAACTCAATGATCGCAACCAGCCGAGGAATTGGTGTCGTTTTAATTTGTACGGGTGCCATTTTAATTGTTGGTGGATTGATCATTCTAACGCGTCTTGTTTCATAAAGGTGATTGCATGAATACTATCCTCATTAACCGATCTCAATTCATAGAACTGTCAAATACTGCTTATCAAGTTGAAAATTTTGCCTTTGCTAAAAGAATAATTATTTCATGGCTGAAAAAGCATCCCAGCGATCTTTGGATTCAGTATCGGTTAGCAATCATCCTTTACAAATTAGGTTTAAAAGATGAAGCAATAAGGCTGAGTGAAATTATTGTAGATCATGATCCGGAATTCATTGAAGTCTGGGCATTGCTCGCAGCATTATATCCCGATGCTTCTGAACAAAAAAAAGTTGCAATTCAGCGTCAGAAGATCCTCAATTCATTTAAAAAGCAGGATATAGCCGGTCAAACCTCAAAGAACGTTTTTTTTAGGAAAAAGGAATCGATTGATATCGATGATCTGGATGATTTTGATATTCTATCAGCGATTCGGATTATTAAAAAGATTGGATCCGGAACAGATTTGTCTTCCTGTCACAGACTGCTGAAAATTTATACAAGAAGATGGCCAAAAGCGGTGCAGTTTCGATTAATGCTGGGAGATGTATTGAATCGGATGGGTAATTCTGAAGAAGGCATTCAAATCATCCATGCGACTCTTGAAAATGATTTGATCGGACAAGTAGCTTATCGACTATGGAAAAGTGAAAACCCTTACAAAGATCTTTGGCTTGATTCAGATCAGTTGACGTTGGATATTTCAACTTTGGAAATTCCTGCAAAGGTCGCAAAGCATTCAAAACTGGATAAAGAATACAACTTGATTGTAGAATCGGAAAACGATCTGGACTTTCAGGAACAGAATCGAATAAAAAAGGCCGAAAATACTGCCAGGACAAATCTTAACACAGAAGAAACATTCAATAATCACCAAGTGAATGACCCTTCGATTATTTCACAAAAAAATTATTTGGATTCTTCAACAAAAACGACAGAAAAAACTAGAGAACCTGATCGGGAACAGTTACCTTCTTCAAAGAAAACTGAAAAGAAAAAAGAACTCTATCCTTCATTTTTCTCGATAAAAGGAGACATTAAGAACCTTATAAAAAAGAATGAGAAAAAAATTGGTACAGCAACCACGGATCCTATTAAAGAATATGTTTATAAACTAAACCTGGAAGACGCAGATGAACGATTTCCGGTCTATGTTGTTTTGTCTACGATTTCTGGTTTAACGGCAAAATATGGAAAGAATAACAAAGATTTTATCGATCAAGAAATGCGTTCTGTTGTTGATGCGGTTGAAAATCGCGAAGGCTGGAATGCAATGGTTTACTATCCTGACGAATTTCAATCAGGGAGTATGACCACAATGAGCGCGGAATCTATACGGGCATCATTAATTCAGTTGGATCAATCATTATCTGCAAAAGGATTGATGATTGGGGCATTATTGATCGTAGGCGGTCACGATGTTGTACCATTTTTTACGTTGAATAATCCCGCAATGGATGATGACTTGAAAATCTATTCTGATGTGCCATATGCAAGTTCAGACAGTATCTGTTTTTATGATCAGCACTGGCAAATTGGCAGAATCCCTGGCGATAATTCAAATGATCCAGGCTTACTTCTCAGCCAGTTACGTGAAATTCAAAATCATCACATGACTCGATTCAATGGTCAAAAATCAGGTGAAAATAAAAATGGTATTAATAAACAACCAATTATCGGAAAATTTTCGAAGGTATTGAAAAGTGAAAAATGTTTCGGCTATAGTTGTGCAGTATGGCAGCGGCCTTCGGTTGCTGTTTATAAAAATCTCACAGATGCTTCGAATTTATTGATATCTCCTGCAACAATGGCTTCGAATTTTCCTTTAAGCAGATTGGAAAATGTTGATTATGCTTATTTTAATTTGCACGGAATAAAAGGTCAGCCAAACTGGTATGGGCAGAAAGACACGAAAGATACCTCCTCTATACCGATGATCCCGGTTGCTCTGGAAATCAGTAATGCCAGAAATATAACAAAAACCCCAAAGGTTGTTTTTGCAGAAAATTGTTATGGCAGTGATATTATCAATCGCAATGAATCGAATGCGTTATCTCTGCATATGTTAGGTAAGACTACCCACGTATTTATTGGGTCAACTGCAATTGCATATGGCGCTATGAATCTGCCTTTAACGGCGGCTGATTTGCTGGCAAATTTATTTTGGAAACATTTATTGACCGGAATTTCATGCGGTGAAGCGTTTCGAAGGGCAAGAAAAAACCTGGCAACGGAAATAGAATCTTCAAATGGCAGTCTGGATGGCGAGGTACAAAAGACACTCCTGTCATTCGTGCTTTTAGGTGATCCGTTGTACGCAGTGGATGATTATGCGGATATTACTGATCGCATGCAGCGAGCAAAAACTTCTCGTAATTATGAGTTGGCTCGGGAAAAACTGGATAGCAAAGTAGCGATTGATTTTGCAATGGCAAAAAAAATATACAACGAAGTCAACCAAATGTACAATCTGAATGTCGTGAGCGATGAATTTTCTACTTTTACAATTCAGAAACAAATCATCAATCGTAAGTCTGGAGGAGATTTGGAGGATATTGAAAAAAGCCAAAATTATGTAATTGTTTATTCAAAAGATACGAAAGTTGGAAATATGCTGGACCGGTTGATTACACGAGTAACGGTCAATCGTGAGGGGAAGATTATCAAAGTATCTTTTTCACGATGATTACAAGCGGATTGGGCTTTTGAATTATGATAGAAGAAATGTTGTTCTTCTGTTTCGCACAATAGCATCACCAAAACACGAATTCTCTCTTTTCTTAAATGCTTTTTCAAAATCATGAATAATTGTAGAATTCATAAAAATCTTTTCAACAAGATAAAATTATGGTATAAAGTCATTAAACCCTGTTGTGTTGGTGATGCTGTACAACCGGTTTTGGGCCAACACGAATAAAAATGGTTTCTTTTTTTTCATAATAAAGCGATAGGTTTCGGCCAAGGCTGCGTTATGGAACGAGAAACCAACCTGCGATTGCAGGTTCAAAACTTAACAGCACACGGCACATCGGGGTGTTTTTTTTTGTAAATTCGATACAGTCAATTTTTTTTATAAACATTACAATTTAGAGAGAGATTTCTCTCTTTTTTTTTAATTTACGTATTATGGCTTGGCAATAATGAAACGGTTCGGAATATGTGGAGAATAATATATGGTTGAGTTGTTTTTCGATCCGTCGTAAAAACAACTCAACCACAGGTTTCCTCCATTGAATTGAAAGTTTGGTTTTTAATTTATTTCCCCCTCTTCAATAATTCAAAATAGCGATTGACTTTTTGAATAAAGAATATCAATGAATTCTCTTTGATATTTTGAATTATTGACCCCTCTTTACAAAAAGCGAATAAAGATATAATAAAGCTACAATACTCGTACCGAATGGAGGCAGCTTATTATGGCAAGTGTAACGTATAACCATGTATGGAAGAAATTTGGCGATGTTGAAGTACTAAAAGACATCCAACTGTCCATAAACGATAAAGAATTCTTAGTTCTTGTGGGTCCTTCAGGCTGTGGTAAATCAACAGCATTACGCTGTTTAGCCGGTCTGGAAGAAGTCACCGATGGCGAAATACTAATCGGCGATCGTGTAGTAAATGATGTCTCACCAAAAGATCGGGACATAGCGATGGTGTTCCAGTCTTATGCACTTTATCCGCATATGACTGTATTTGACAATATGGCATTTGGACTGAAATTGCGGAAGACGCCAAAAGAGGAAATTCAAAAACGCGTTACGGAAGCTGCTGCAACTTTAGGACTTGATCGGCTTCTTCAACGAAGACCTCGTGAACTATCCGGCGGCCAACGACAACGCGTGGCTTTAGGTCGTGCTATTGTTCGGAATCCTCAGGTTTTTCTGTTTGATGAACCGTTATCCAATCTTGATGCAAAACTAAGAGTACAGACGCGATCCGAAATCAGCAAGTTGCACCAGAGGCTGCAGACAACTTTTATTTATGTTACGCATGATCAGGTGGAAGCGATGACAATGGCTGACAGGATTGCAGTCATGTATAAAGGTATCATTCAACAGCTGGATACGCCGCAAATGCTTTATGATTTTCCATGCAATCTGTTTGTTGCTGGATTTATCGGATCACCATCCATGAATTTCTTTAATGGAAAAATCAGAAAAGGGGATGGAAAAGTTTATTTTGAACATGAAGCTTTTTCTGTTGAAATTCCTGAAAATCGAAAAGAAGTTTATGCAGGAATGGATGGTAAGGATGTGGTATTTGGAATTCGCCCTGAAAATATCTATAATCCTGAATTTTGCCCGCCAGGAATTGTTAAGGCTGACGTTGCAGCAAAAGTTGATGTAACTGAGTTGATGGGCAATGAAATATTTGTATATTGTATTGCAGGTTCAACTCAATTTTCCGCTCGCGTTGATCCACGAAGCCGCTATAGTATCGGCTCCACGGTAAATCTCGTGTTTGATATGAGTAATTTCCACATTTTTGATCCTTCTGTTGACAGTGAAAATCCCGTTGCGATTCGCTGAGAACTAAACTAAGATTTTAATTGTTTTAAAGAGATAGATTTTTCCTTTCTTAGAAATCTATCTCTTTTATTTGTTTCCCTTAGAAGAATAAATTGTAAATTCGTTTTTTGATACGGAAAAAAATCCTTCATTTTGTAATTTGCTCATTTCATTTGATAAGGCACTGCGATCGACACATAAATAATCAGCCAATTCCTGTCGATTGAAGGGAATTGAAAAGTGATTTGAGTCATTTTTTTGAGATTGGATTTGAAGAAAGGAAAGCAATCGATTTCGTATTGTGCGTTTTGAAAGGACATCAATTTTTTCATTTAATACAATATTTTTTTTTGCAATGATTTTCAGCATGTTTTCGATTAGTCTCGAATGATACGGACAAGCCGATGCACAAAATGTGAAGATTCTATTTGCGTCGATAAAAAGAATTTCACTTTCAGAGGCAGAAATTGCAGTAACGCTTAATTTCTCATTATTAGAAAATGCAAAAGCTTCTCCGAAGATATTGCCTTTTACAAATTCTGCCAGTATTGATCGATTACCTGAAAAATCTTCCTTGATAATCGTAATGCTTCCCTGCAGGATGACACCGATCCGGTTTATCGGTTCACCAGAAAGAAAAATAACTTCTCCTTGAGAAAATTTCTTTCTGTTTACAGAAATACACTGCAGAAGAGAAATTGTGTCTTTCGTGCTTAGGCCTTGAAATAAGGGCGATGATAAAAGAACTGAAGGATCTGTAAGCATATTGCTCCTGATGTTGTAATTACAACATAAATTTATATATCAGTATAATACAATAAAAAAAGAAAACGAAAAACGTTCAGGATCAGCAATTCGAATTATAGTCTGAATAAGAAGTCTACATTTCGAACTACAGATTTGGGATTGAAAACGTCAATCTGGTTTGCGATTTTTCCAACTGGAATTATTCGGTAAGAAGGTGAATCCAAATTTCAGTATTATTTCAAAAATTGATAACCTACAACAACAAGGGATAAAAAAATGGAAAAATTTATAAAAAATTTGGATGCTGCAAAAGTACTTTCATTGGTGGATCAGGTAAATTATTTGGATGGACAAATTGTCAGTAAAACGCTTGCTCAAAATGAAGCAGTAAGCCTGACATTATTTGCTTTTGACCAAGGAGAAGCGATAAGTACCCATGACTCTGACGGGGACGCATTGATTCTTGTCTTGGACGGAAAAGGGCAAATAACAATCGATGGAAAAGATAGTATTTTATCAGTCGGTCAATCCATATTAATGCCGGCAAAAATTCCTCATGCTGTTTATGCAATCGAACGGTTTAAAATGTTCTTAATCGTAGTATTTCCAAAAAAAGGAGAAAAAAATGAAAGCAAAAGTTGATCAGTCTTTATGTATCGGTTGTGGATTATGTGTAACAACTTGTCCGGATGTTTTCAGAATGAACGATGATGGTGTCGCTGAAGCTTTTCAGGAATATTCAACTGATCTGGTTGATAGTGTGAATGAAGCAATTGATGGCTGCCCTGTCGGTGCAATTTCTACAGAAGCATAATTGGTAATAAAATCTGCAGAGGCGGACGTGTTGATTTGTTTCCTGCGGGAGATGAAACAACTATTCGTACTGCTTCTATTAGAAAACACGTAGACAATATATTGTTTTGTGTTCGGGATTGAAGAAGGAATATCCAGGAAACTTATGCAGAGATATTCCTTCTTTTTACTACTACAAAACCTTGGGCAGGTGAGTATTGCGCTATTCTTTACACACTTCTCATGAAAATGATTCCTAAAGTTCTTGGTCCACAATGACTTGAAATCGCGCATCCCGCTTTCGTAATTTGAATTTCTTTAAATGGAATATAAGATTGAATTTCACTTTGGATTTTATGAATTACTGAAGTATCTTCTAAACTATGAGTAATAAAGATTCGATGATTATCAATATCTGATCTGGATGATAATCTGTCATGAACATATGAAACCAAACATTGATCTAATTTCCCGCGGTATTTTTTTCCAACGACCATTTTCCCGTTTTTAATTTCTATACAAGGTTTTAAATGTAATAAACCAGCGCCCAATGCTGCAACAGAACTACATCGGCCACCTTTGCTCAAGAAAGTAAGCGTATCGATCACAAAACTAATTTCCACCCTGGGAACAGCATCCAATAAATAGGTATAAATTTGTTCTATTGAATCGCCTCGTTCAGCTAATTCCGCACCCAATACTGCTAACAATCCGGTACCAATCGAGACGCTGCAGGAATCAATGACTCTGACGTTAGCGAATTCTTTTGCCGCAATAAGAGCATTTTGATAACAGCATGAAAAATCAGAACCAATGGATATATGAATAATATCAATTGAATCAGGGTCGAATCTGGAAAAAAATTCTGTATAATCATGTTCTGAAACCGCTGACGTTTGTGGAAGAATTCCTTCTTTTTCGAAGATTTCAAAAATAGCAGATGGTTGAATCTCAACTCCATCAAGAAATGATCTTTCACCTAATTGAATATGTAGAGGGATTGTTTCGATATGATACCTCTGCATCAATTCAGGTGAAAGATCACAAGTGCTGTCTGAAGTAATAAGAATGCGTTTGTTCACAAAAATTACCTGTTTCGAATTTATTAATTTATTGATATTGATAGATACCGTAAAAGAGCATGTAAATATATATGGCTAATAAAATAATGGCCAAAATGTACAGCATTAACAAAAAGAAATCATTTCATAAGCCGATATGCTGCTTCGGCTTGATTCACAAATTCTATCCATGTCTGGATGATGTTGTCCAATTTATGACTGACAGCGCTATCAATTTCTTTCGATAGTTCTCCGTTATCATATCTTGAAAGCGTATTACGGAAACCTTCATAGAACGGTATGGTACACTCAAAACTCGGAACATACCGTTTGATTTTTGAGTTATCGAATATTGCGCTAAATCCTTTATCACAAGTAATTGTGGGACCCCATTCCGGTTCTAATCGCTGAATGAACTCTCCTGGAATATGAACGGCATCAAAATCGGATACTCCTGCCGCATCAGCAATTATCCGGTAAATTTGATTCCATGATAAATGTTCATCAGAAGTGATATGAAAGGCTTCTCCAATCGTAACAGGATTTCCAAGTAAACCGACAAATCCCTTGGCAAAATCAGACGAATGTGTCATCGTCCATAGATTATTGCCAGAATCGTGAATAATAACGCGATTACCTTTGCGCATACGATCAATCAGATCGTACCCTTTTCCAATGGCAACAGGGATCATTTTATCGTACGTATGCGAAGGACGAACAATTGTCACAGGAAAATGTTCATTTTCCCAGGCATTCATTAGTATTCTTTCACATTCGATTTTTTTTACGGCATAATCCCAATTAGGATTTGCGTGAGGAGAACATTCCCTGATCGGTGTCAGAATTCGATTTTTCTCATAGACAACTGCAGAACTGACAAAAACATACTGTTTTGTGATCTTTTGAAACAATTGAATGTCTCTTTTCACATCATCCGGTGTGAATGCGATAAAATCTGCAACAACATCGAAAGACATCTGTTTTATGGACGCTTCAACACTGGAAAAAGAATGAATATCCGCCTGTATTATCTGCGCGCCTGAAATCGTATGCTGTGTCAAGCCGCGGTTTAATAAGAATAATTCATGCCCTTTTGAAACGACAAGTTTTGAAACAGCTTCACTGATGTTTCCTGTTCCACCTATAAATAGGATTCTCATGTGTGTAGAATTCTCCTTCTGAAAAAATGTTTTGTTAATCGATTTCCCCTTAAGATTTAATCTGAATAAAAAAACAATTACCCTTTCCTGAAGAATTTCAAGAAATTGAAACGATGAGAGTGCTTTTTGAAAATTGAAAAATCGGTACCAATCAAAAAGAAAATGAGTGCAGTCATGATGGTTAACACGGAGACAATAAGAAATCCGTCAATCCAGAGCTTTTCCGGAAATAGGCGAATTAATGTATCATTTTCATAAAATAGCCAACTGTTTTCTGTAAAGAAAAGCTGATGAAAAAACTGAAAAAAAGGATCAAAAGCGAATATAACGACAAAAAAAATGAAGAAAAAAATAACAATCGTTAATTGACTACCATAAGTCAAGATTTGACGGATGATGAGCTGAAAATTTGGCTTTCGAAAGAAAATAAGAGTTTGAAAAAAATATAAAAAGAAGAAAACGATCCATATTCTTTTTGCGTTCCGAAAAACAACCTGGACATCCATCATATGATCTAATTCTCTTTGATTGTAGATCGGACTTACAACATCAAATGTCAGATTTGATAAGAATTCCTTTGGATGATTTTTTGTGATAAACAACAGAGACGCTGTTCCATATTGAATCCGATCCTCATAAGAAAATCCATATTGATCCGGGGGAAAATTGCTTCTGGAATATTCATACTGAAGGAACCATGGCTGGAAAACCAGCAGAACCATTCCCATTAATATTGAAAATGGGAGAGTTATTGAATTTAGAAGAACATATGTTTTATGAACGAATCTTCCCATATACGATTATCGAGTATCTCTTTCTATTGATTCGAAAAGTTAGGTAATATTCTAAATTACTGATCTCATTTTATCTAAAAACAGAACCGAAAATCATCTGATTTATAATTCGGTCAACGGGTACAGAATCATCTGATAAAAACAGTCCTTCTTTTCCAGGGTTTTCTTGAAAATTCCCAAGTGCAACAGAAAGTGTTTCAATGAGTAATTTGGGGACATTACTTTCCGATGATAGGTCTGAATAATTTCTTAACAAATTTTCATAACTCAATTTTTTATTCGACGCGAATAATATCGAATTCATCGAATTCGGGATATCAACGACACATAAGCAGGGGAATACAGCGCCGGCAGTCGTAGCCAATGATTCCAGCAGATATCTTGATGTTTCTGAACGTCCAACATTTACAATCAAAACTCCCGAATCGGACAATTTTTTTGAAATCATCAGAAAAAACTCATAAGTGCACAAATTCGGGGCGATATAAGGTGGCTTGTAAGCATCTGCCATGATGAGATCATATTGATTTTTACTTTGCGTAATACCAATCCTGGCGTCAACGAGATGAATTGCAGCGACGTTTTCATTCAATCCCATGTGTTTTTTCGCAGCGTCGATAATATCAGGATCAATTTCATATCCGTCGATGACAACATCAGGGAAAATTTTCTTCAACTGCATCGCAGCTGTACCGCCTGCCAAACCAAGGATGGCAGCATTTTTTATGGATTCGGATTCGACAGGATAATTGACAAGATATGGAGCTGTCAGAATCTGTTCCCAGGGACCATAATAATTTACCTGTTCTGGGTGGTAAATGCTTTGAATTGCTTGTCCTTCATTAATTTTTAAGAGCGAGAAGTTGTGTTCCTCCACAATTTCTATGTAATTATACATGGACTCTTTTTCATAGATTTGATTGGAAGAGTTTTTCACTTTAGGTGAAATTAGAAAGAATTCGGATACTGGAAAAAACAACATCGCGATTATTAAAAAACGTTTCTGTTCTGATTCGGAAAAGATCCATCCGCCAATTCCAACCCCGATAAGCAAAAAGCCGATAATTATTAAAGCTCTTGAGGTTCCAAATTGTGGAATCAGAAAAAAAACAGGAATAAATGTTCCGGCAAACGATCCCAAAGTCGATGATGACAATATGGACCCGATTGAATTTCCAAACGGATGTCCGGCATGGTTATAGAAGTAAATCGAAATCGGGTTGATCATGCCAAGAATCAACATGGGAATAGATAAAATACAAAGCAGTAAAAAGAACAGAAAAATGAGATATAAAAATTGCTGTTCATTCAAAGCATTAGCGCTCTTTTGAAGCAGGGGCCGCGAAAGAAGCGGAATAACACAAGTACTAACTCCAGAAAGAATCAATAAAACGGAAAGCAACTTTCTGTTTGGCGTTTTTTCAACGATCTTTCCGCCGATCCAGTTTCCTACTGAGAGGTAAATTAATATAGAACCGATAATACATGCCCAGATGATATTCGTGGCGCTGAAAAAATTTTGAAGCATGCGCGAAGCAGTCATTTCAATAGCCATGGAACATAGACCACTGAAAAAAGCCATAACGAGTAAAAACCGTTTCATGATTGGTATATTTTAATCGTTAACGATGTAAAATGGAGTTATCGTCAGTACTTGAAATTATAGACATCTTATTCGAATAAAAAGGAAAATATTTGTTGTTGTAATGCTTTTATATTTTGAGCAATCGTATCATAGCAATAACGAATCGTTACCTTATTTCAAATTCCTTCGATACCGTCCGTAATTCGAAATTCTTGAGGGGTTATTTCAAAAAGTAAAAGAAACATCATCCTGTATTTGATAAACAAACCAAAATTTTGAATTCATATTTTTTGTAAAAATACTTTTCTCATTAATTATTTTTCAGGGATTTTTTGAAAAATTGAGGGGTTCATGTTTTAGCAGCAGGTATTGAATCTTTTACACAAATAAATACAAAGGATAATTGGATGAAAATTATTTCTGTGGACGAGATGCGTCAGATAGAAAAAGAGGCTTATGAGAGTGGCATTTCGTATGAACAAATGATGATTACAGCCGGAAAAAAAATCGCTCAAAAAATTCTTTCCGAGACACTTTATTTGAATCGAACAATTACTGCAATCATTGGCACGGGAAACAATGGAGGAGATGCTTTAATTGCTTTAACGGAATTGATCAAAGAAGGATGGACTGCCAATGCCTGGATGATCCGCAAACGGCATGATAAGGACAATTTGTTATCCAATTTTCAATATCGTAATGGTCAAACAGTGGAGTATCAGAATGACCAATATTTCAATCAGCTGGATCAATGGCTACAAAGTTCCGATATCCTTTTAGATGGAGCTCTCGGAATTGGATGTCATCTTCCATTGGCAAGTGATTATTCTGAAGTATTTTCGCATATCCATAGCATCTCAAAGCGTTTTACTACAATTGCCGTTGACTGTCCTTCAGGAATGGACTGTGATTCCGGCGAATGTGATGAGCATTGCATCCATGCGGATATGACCTTCTGTATTGAAGCACTGAAAATTGGCGAAATCCAAAATCCTGGTTATCGCTTCACAGGAAAAATTGAATCCATTTCATTGGATTTGCCAGAAAATTTACCGATATATCAGAAGATTAAAAGAAACATTATCCAAAGAGAATCCCTTAATAAAGATATTCCTGTCAGAGAAGTTGATGGTAACAAAGGGACATTTGGAACAGTTGACATCATTGGCGGATCTGATCAATATATCGGTGCGCCGATTTTAACCGGGATGGCAGCTTATAAAGCAGGTTGTGGTTTAGTAAATATGTTTGTTCCACAAATAGTCAGAGATATATCCGCAAATATGATCCCTGAGGCGATATGGACAATATTAAATATCAAAGACCCGCATGCAATGGATCTTTGTATGGAAAAAATTATTGAAGCAAAAAAGAAAAAACATGCGTTTGTTATCGGGCCAGGGTTAGGAATAGGTGATATACAAATTGAATTTACTCGTAAGTTTTTTGAGCAGGTACAAGAAGTATCTCCATATTCAGAGCAAAATTTCATAATTGATGCCGATGGATTGAATTTACTCGCTGCTCTGGCAGATTGGCCAAAAAGGTTACCGCAACTTTGCATTCTGACACCCCATCCCGGGGAATTCTCAAGGTTGTCTGCGTTACCGATCCAGGAGATTCAGAGGAATCGAGTTCGAATCTGTGAAGAATATGCAAAACGATGGAATAAAGTTGTTGTTCTAAAAGGTGCTTATACCGTAATTTCGTCTCCGGATGGAAGGACAGGAGTGTTGCCGATTGCATCCTCAGCATTAGCAAAAGCAGGCAGCGGTGATGTTTTATCTGGAATCATCGCCGGATTCCTTTCGCAGGGAATCAACGATCAATTCACTGCTGCTTGCCTGGGTGTCTGGATTCATGGAAATGCAGGCCTTATTGCGAAAGAGAGAATTGGAAATGAATATTCTGTCACAGCCACAGATATCATCCAATCCATTCGGGAAGCGATAACGACGCTTATACGATAAAATTTTTTGTAAATAATTGTTTTTTTTGTGAATCAGAAGTATGAAATTAGAAAGAAGAATTTGATCAATATTCATCGATTCATTTTTCCTGATTTAAAAAGTTCAATTCTGAAGTGGTGTAGAATAATGCAGGTGCATTCACGGATTTCTGAAGCAATAAAAACCAAATCATTTACAGGAGATATCCATGGTTAAAAACTCGCCAGGAACGATTGAAGTCATTTGTGGCTCCATGTTTTGCGGAAAAACCGAAGAATTAATTCGCAGATTAAGAAGAGCTATAATTGCTAAAAATCAAGTTCAGGTTTTTAAACCGATCATTGATAATCGATATGTTGTAGAACGAGTCCATTCTCATGCAGGAATTGAAATAGACGCTGCTCCAATTTCTGATATTACAGAAATTTATCATCTGCTTGATTCAAATACCAGTGTTATCGGGATCGATGAAGCACAATTTTTTTCAGATGATATCGTGCATGTTGTGGATGATTTAAGCGAAAAAGGGATCAGGGTAGTTTTGGCTGGTCTGGATATGGATTTTCGTGGAGAACCATTTGGAATGATGCCGATTTTAATGTCGAAAGCTGAAAAAGTTGACAAATTATATGCGATTTGTATGGTTTGTGGGGAACCCGCTACCAGAACACAACGTTTGGTTGATGGCAAACCGGCAAATTATCATGACCCCATTGTTATTGTCGGAGCTTCAGAAATGTATGAGGCTCGATGCAGAAAACACCATATCGTTCCAGGCAAGTAATGTTTGAGG
The DNA here is from genome assembly GCF_001192795.1 of Flexilinea flocculi. GTDB lineage: Bacteria > Chloroflexota > Anaerolineae > Anaerolineales > Anaerolineaceae > Flexilinea > Flexilinea flocculi. Next base: position 1,575,049 of record NZ_DF968181.1, read on the forward strand.
AAATATGTATTCATATAAAGATGTGTTAGCTGAAATATTAATTGATGAAGAAACACTGCAAAAAAGAGTCCGCGAATTAGGAGAACAAATCTCCCGAGATTTTGAAGGACAGGATCTGATTTTCATTTGTATTTTGCGGGGTGGCGTCGTATTTTTAATCGATTTAATGCGCTATGTCAGTGTACCAAATCAAATCGAATTTATGGCTGTTTCATCTTATGGTTCTGGAAATCGTGAATCCAGCGGTGATGTCCGTATTACGTACGATCTCAATACACGTATTGAGGGAAGAAATGTAGTGATTGTTGAGGATATTGTTGATAGCGGGAATACCTTAAACGCAGTTATTCAGTTATTATCAACCAGAGGACCAAAAAGCTTGTGCATCTGCACGCTTCTGGATAAAAAAGATCGGCGTAAAGTTGAAATACCGATTCGATATCGCGGGTTTACAATCCCTGATAAATTTGTCTATGGTTATGGGCTGGACCTCGATGAATATTTCCGTAACCTTCCATTTATCGGAGTAGTTGATCTGGAAAAACTGGAAAAAATTAAAGAAAAGCCATCATAAAAATGACTCAAACATATACTTATCATGAAATTTTCGATGCAATGCGGAAAGTTGTACCAGCAAGTGTGCAAATCTACCTGGTCGGTGGTGCAGTCCGCGATATTCTGCAAAATAAAAAGATCAAGGATTTTGATTTTGTTGCAGAGGGTCTGGTTCGTCCGATTGGGAAAAAGTTAGCTCGAGAATTGAATGGTAAGTATTATGTGATGGATGATGAAAGAAATATCGTTCGAGTAATTCTCAATCATGATTCTAATGATTGTTACTGTATTGATATAGCACAGTTCACTGGTCCCAATTTAAATGAAGATTTATTATCCAGGGATTTCACAATTAATGCAATCGCAATCGATTTTATGCAAAAAAATATCGTTGTCGATCCGTTAATGGGAGCTGCTGATTTGCAGAAAAAAAGATTGAGAATGTGTAGTATTGACAGCCTTGAAAAAGATCCACTGCGGGCAATGAGAGCCATTCGCATGGCGCTGGAGTACTCTCTAACCATGGATGCTGAGTTAATTGCTGCAATCAAGGGAGTAGTACCTTTGTTCCCTTCCTGTTCCATGGAGAGATATCGCGATGAGTTTTTTAAGATTTTAGCTTTAGAAAAAACTTCTTCAGCAATTCAATTGTTGGAAAAATTCGGATTTTTATCTTTTATGTTTCAAACCAACCTTGATGATGAAATACAACCCTTGCTTAGTTTTTCAAGGTCAATCGATCATTTATTAAATATCCTTACAAAAACGTTCAATGAAGAAGAATCATCCAACTTATTTTCAGGATTAACCGTTTTAAAAATTGGCAAATTTCGAGAACAATTGAAAGAGTTTTTTGACGACTCAATCAGCATGATTCACGACCATCGATCATTATTGCTATTTACTTTGATTGCGTCAAGCTATCATATTGATTCCCATGAAAAACGAGCTGACGTAATAAAAAAAAGAGCGAAAACCATCATACTCAGTGCTGATGAAATTAAATATTCATCCTCAGTATATGCAGCATGGCAGCAACTAAAAAGCGATGAATTGGATCAGGAATTATCTGATACGCAGCTTTATCGATATTATCGCAAATTTGCAAGTTATGGAATTGACGGTCTTTTTCTTTATCTTGCTGATTCTTTTTGTTCCAACAATTCACAAACAGACATCAATCACTGGACAAAGATTTTAGAGCGATGTGTAAAATATCTTGATGCCTGGTTCAATCGGTTCTTTGAAATTGTAAAACCTGAAAAGTTAATCAGCGGAAATCAACTCAGTGAGGTACTAAATATTCCGTCTGGTCCAAAAATCGGAATGATTAAAGAAGCGATTACTGAAGCCCAGATCGAAAAGAAAATTTCAACTTATGAAGAAGCGATTGTTTTCGCAAAAAAGATTCTTCTCGAACCAAACGAATAAATTGTTGATATGATGGGTATACGCATCGCATGAAGTCATAACAACAAGAATTTTTCCTTTTTGTATTCGAAACATTGTGCCAAAAAACTCACCAATGAAATTATTTCAAATATTTGGTAAACTGATAAAAAAAACGAAATTATTGGTTTAATCAAAGCGAGAATATATCAATTTTTCATGATTTTTCATGAGACAACCTGTTTATAAAATATTCTGTCATTATTGTGAGAGGAAGATATTGCAATACGATAGAGAAAGAGATTATTTTTTCAAAAAAGTACTTTTTTTTGTGTGTCGATTACTGGGACATAAGCCGTATATGATAAAATCTGTTCCAGTTCAAACTTCTCAGCATTTTCGGGAATATGTTGAATAAAGTTCTATTGGGAGGAAAAAAAGAAAACCAATGACAGAAAAAAAATGGGTTTATTTGTTCAGCGAAGTAAATCAAGCTGAAGCATACGTAGGCGGAGATTGGGATAAGGTTCGTGGGTTATTAGGAGGAAAAGGTGCAAATCTTGCCGACATGAGCAGAATTGGTGTGCCTGTACCTCCGGGATTCACAGTTACAACAGAAGCTTGCAATGAATATTCTGCGAATGGCAAATTTCCTGATGGAATGTGGGATCAGATGCTGGCCGGACTTTCAGAGGTCGAAAAGGAAGCTGGAAAAAAATTCGGAGATTCGAAAAATCCTCTTTTAGTTTCTTGCCGTTCCGGTGCAAAATTCTCTATGCCGGGAATGATGGACACCGTCTTAAATATTGGCTTAAATGATGAAACAGCAAAAGGTATGGTTGAACTGACTGGAAATGAACGCTTTGTATATGATTCATATCGGCGTTTAATCCAGATGTTTGGTTCAGTCGTTTTGGAAATTCCCGATGAAGCATTTGAAAATCCAATGGATTCATTTAAAGAATCGAAAGGATACAAACTTGACACTGAGATGACAGCATCTGATTTAAAAGAATTGACAAAAATATTTAAAGATGTTGTTAAATCAGAGAAAGGTTTTGATTTTCCACAGGACCCTCTTGAACAAATGAGACTTGCAACGCAGGCAGTATTTCGTTCCTGGAATGGAAAACGTGCAGTGGATTACCGCAGAGCAGAAAGAATTCCTGACAATTTGGGGACAGCAGTAAATATTGTTACGATGGTATTTGGAAACATGGGTGATGATTCAGGGACTGGCGTTGCATTTACTCGAAACCCGGTCGATGGAACCAATAAAATGTTCGGTGAATATCTTCTGAATGCTCAAGGCGAAGATGTTGTGGCTGGAATTCGTAACACCAACAAAATCGAGTCTCTTGAAAAAGTGATGCCGGATGTCTATAAACAATTTATGGATATCACGCATAAGCTTGAAAAACATTATCGAGATATGCAAGATGTTGAATTTACTATCGAACATGGCAAACTCTGGATGCTTCAAACGCGCAGCGGAAAACGAACTGCTCGATCCGCGGTCGCCATTGCGGTTCAGATGGTAAATGAAGGGCTTATCAACAAAGAGACTGCTCTGCAAAGAGTTACCACAAAACAGGTTGATGCATTGCTTCATCCTCAATTTGATCCTAATAAAATCAAGAAAATTGAAGCTTTCGCTTCTGGTGTGAATGCTTCTCCTGGCGCTGCAGTTGGAAGAATTTATTTTGACGCAGATAAAGTCGTTGAGATGAAAGAGAAAGAAAATCAGGACTGCATCATGGTTCGACCATTTACGAAACCAGATGACGTTCATGGAATGCTTTCCGCAAAAGGAATCTTAACTTCTGAAGGTGGCGCAACTTCACATGCAGCCGTTGTTGCAAGACAATTTGGCGTTCCTTGTGTCGTCGGTGCCTCTGCTATAAAAATCGATTTGGATAAAAGAGTTTTGACTTGCGGTGATTTGACGCTGCATGAAGGCGATTGGATTTCGGTAGACGGAAATACTGGAAAAGCATATGTCGGTAAAATCGATGTTGTTGTTCCGGATTTAGAAGAAATGAAAGATCTGACCACTTTGCTTTCTTGGGCGGATGAAATCTCTGATATCGAAGTCTGGGCAAATGCCGATTATCCACGTGATGCACGCAGAGCCCGTTCATTTGGAGCCAAAGGTATTGGTCTTTGCAGAACCGAGCATATGTTCTTTGAAGTTGAAAGACTTCCAATTGTTCAGAAGATGATTTTAGCAAAAAATTCTGAAGATCGGACTGCAGCATTAAACGAATTGCTCCCTCATCAACGATCTGATTTTGACGGCTTATTCGAAGCCATGACGGGATATCCAGTTATTATTCGTCTGATCGATCCGCCGCTCCATGAATTTTTACCCAATGCGGAAGATTTAAAAGAACAGATTATCACCAAAAGAATCGAAAAAATTTCCGATTATGTCAACGGCAAGGCAATCGATAAAGAGCTGGTTAATCTGGAAAAAATGTTAAAAGAAGTAGAACTTCGACACGAATCAAATCCGATGATGGGTCTTCGCGGTGTCCGTCTCAGTATTGTTATGCCTGAGATCGTTGAAATGCAGGTTCGGGCTATTTTCGAAGCTGCATGTGATGTGAAACTGCGGGGATTTGAGCCGAGACCTGAGATTATGATTCCGTTGACCGGCCATGTAAATGAACTGAAACGAATTCAACCACGGTTAATTGAAATCGCTAAGCAAGTGATGGCAGAGAAAAAAGTTGAGGTGGAATATCTTTTCGGAACAATGATTGAAATTCCACGTGCTGCCGTTACTGCAGGTGAAATTGCAGAAGTTGCTGAATTTTTCTCTTTCGGAACAAATGATTTGACGCAAATGACCTTTGGTTATAGCCGTGATGATGCAGAACGTTCTTTCCTGGTTAAATACGTTGAAGAGGGTATTCTTCCTGAAAATCCATTCCAGGTAATTGACCGCAATGGCGTCGGTAAATTGATGCAAATCGCAATTCAAGATGGCCGAGCCTCTCGCCCTGACCTTAAAGTCGGAATTTGCGGTGAACATGGTGGGGATCCAAAATCTATTGAATGGTGCCATATCATTGGAAATGATTATGTGAGCTGTTCACCGTTCCGTGTACCTGTTGCACGTTTAGCTGCAGCTCAGGCAAAATTGGACTTCCCGAATCCGGAAGCACGGAAAAATATCAAGAAATAAATTTATACAGGATCAAAAAAAGAACCGTTATTATGAAATAACGGTTCTTTTCAATTAAGTCTGAAATTCGTCAGTTATGCGTAATGAAAGACTTGCTATTCAAATGGAGTGGAAAAAAATTTCGTTATTGTGATTTGTCCACAATTCATACCTATTCAACGCAACAACCTTTTCTCCTACGTAAATTTCGAATCGTTGGATCTTTTTTAAGAAATAAAAGGTTGTCTCATAGGATTCTTTATCCGGTATATAATCGCTCATACATTTTTGAAAATTCATAAACATGCTCAATATAGTTTCGTGTTTCTTCAAACCGTATGACCTCATAAAACAAGTCCGGATCATCATTTGCAAGTTTAATCCATTGAGCCGTATTGCCAGGACCGGCATTATACGCGGCAAGCATGTAGAAATAACTGCCGCCATGATAAGAAAATTGTCTCTCCAGATAGTAGCCGGAAAAATTGATTGCTACTAAAGCTCTTTGCAGATCTGAATCTGTATAATCTGGCGGCCAATGTAGATTTTTGGAGATTTCCAATCCAGTTGAAGGCATAATTTGCATCAAGCCAATGGCTCCTGCAGAAGAGGAGATCCAAGGATCATACATGCTTTCCTGTCTCATTAACCCGTAAAGAATGAAAGGATGAATTTTATAGGTTTCATAAGTATCGTTGATAATTTCGGGATAAAGAATGCAATAACGAATATGGTTAAAATAATTTGGAGCAGAAAGAGTTCTTACATCTTCAATTAATCCGGCGGCTGTCAATATTTGTCTGCTTGTGAAAACAGCAGGCCGCCATGCGCCCAGATCTACCAACCGATTTAATAATCGATAGGAATTTACAGGATCATCCACATATTCCAGCCGAATTTGATCAAACTGGTTTATAGCTTCTTGATACTGGCCAAGATTCCAAAGTTCATTTGCAGCTTTATAGGTGGAATTCAGGAGTAATTCATCCGGTTGATCCAGGACGATATCAGAAGAGAGATTGAATGTGAGCCGCATCCATTGGTCTGCAATCTGTCGTTCCTGCCTTAAATTAACTTCAAGATGACTTAATTGCGAAAACTCAAAAGGTGCCTTATTGGAAAGAATATCTGATGCTCTTTCACTATAAAAATCAGAGGGATCGTCTTCAGCAGCGAGATGAAAATATCGATCCGCAGCATCCTTTTCTCCTTTTTCAGCGTAGACTTTTGCAATCCAGAAGTGAGCACGAGCCAATTCTTCTGGTTCTGTACTGAGCAATAAAAGCCGATTTAATGTAGCTAAAGCTGAATCATAGCTCTTTATCCGAAAACGAGAAAGTCCTGAAAGAAATAATGCATAACTGCTTTTTTCGTACAACGGGTATTCATCGATCAAACGTTCCCATTGCTTTGCTGCATCAGAAAGATGATTTCCTCTTTCAAGAATTCGTCCTGCTTCAAAAATAAAGTTCGCAGCATCAGGCTGATCCGGATGTTTCGATGCATATTGAATCAGTGTTTGTGCGGCTTGATCATATCGTTTCAGTTCTGTCCATTGGATGTATGCTTTTTCATCCCACGCAGAAACATAGAAACGATTGTTCGGATACTCATCAATGATTTTTTGAAATGAAGTGATCGCTGCTTCATATTCTGCCATATACATCTGACAAAGACCGATGTAATAATAAGCAGAACCATCATGATTCGGTTCTGCAGCTATATACCTGTAGAATGATTCAGAAGCGAGTGCATATTGCTGCATATAATAATTGACCAATCCACGCTGGAATTCATTAACCGGCTGATTATTTTCAAGCAATATTAAGAGGGATGCATAACTGTCATAATACCGCGGATATTGATTTACGGCTTCCTGAAACTGAGAATAGGCTTGTTCTTTTGATCCAATTTGCAGATATGCTTTTCCCATGCGATAACAAATACTAGCTTTTTGTTGGTCACTTGCCGATGATGAAAGGATCTCAAGCCAAACTTTAAAGGCTTCTGAATACAATTCCTGCGCATAATATGTATCTGCTAATTTTATTTTGACACTGTTGTTCGTTTTTAATGTTAATGCTGATAGATATTGTTCTGCTGCTTTCGAATACTCTTCCAATGCATAGAATGCATCACCCTGCCTTTCTAATACATCAAAGATCAGGGATGTATCCGGACTGATCTCAAGAAATTTTCGAAGCGCATCCAATTCATCAAGCCATTGTCCTGATGCTTGATAACATTCTGCTTTTTGGTACCATAGCCTCGACTGGTTTTCGTTTCCAGATATTTCCTTTAAACCTTCAGTGAGAATTGATTGACATTGATCAAATTTTCCTCGAAGAAAGGCAATACGGGATTCGCCAAAAATTGAGGCTGCTACATATTCTTCCCGAGGATTTTGAGAACGAATTTTTTCATATTCAGACCATGCTCTATCATAATCTCCAGCAAGCATAAATTCTTCAGCTGATTGAATTCGAAATTCCGGAAGTGGTGTCGGGATGGGGGTTGCTGTTTGCGTCGGTTCAGGTGTCCAAGTCGCAGTAGGGGGAACAGGCGTTTGTGTAAAAAAGAAACCCAGAATGAGCTGGTTCCGTTTTGAGTCACAACCGCAAAGAAGTAAACCGATGAAACAGAGAGTGAAAATAGTTGCTATTTTAAATTTCATGATTGATTTATTATCTTAATTCTTTGTTTCCATTTATGTTTCCATCAATTATTTGAAATATATTGAAACGGTCACATCTTAACATTGATATCTACTTCTCATAAGTTTACCTTGATTCGGTAATTCGAGAAATACTTTCTACAGTAGTTCAAGCCATAGGAAAGATTATTTAATGTTCAATTCTTTTTTATTCTCTGCAAATAAAGTAATTGAGAACATTGATACACTCCCAAATTTGAATTGCTGTTTAATGGTGTTCTCAATGCTATAATCAAAAGAAATTAGGAAATTACCTTGAGAAAAACTGTCAAAACCAACTATTATATTGGATCGCTATTTTTTGTAATCCCTCTGATTTTTTTTATTGAACTCTATTTTTTCCCGTTATTTTCGATTTTTAAGAATGCGTTTCAATTTTTATCCAGAGAATTATCCATTAACTGGCAAAATATAGGAAATGTTTTTTGGTTCACGTTATGGCAGGCAATTGTTTCGACATTATTGACATTACTCGCTGGATTTCCTGCTGCATGGATTTTTTCACGGTTTACTTTCCCCGGAAAAAAGATACTCAATGCGCTATTCACTATCCCTTTTATTCTTCCGACTGTTGTGACCGCCTCTGCATTCAATGCGCTGTTAGGTCCGAGGGGATTTATCAATATGGTCTGGATGTCAATGACCGGTTCAACCAAACCGGCGGTTCAATTGATGAATACAATCTGGATCATTCTTCTTGCGCATGTTTTCTATAACACATCTGTAGTGATTCGTGTCATTGGGAATTCGTGGTCACAAATTGATGCAAGACTTGAAGATGCAGCAAAAACTTTAGGCGCGTCACCATTACAAGTCTTTTTTCGGGTCGTATTCCCGCAACTGAAACCGGCTATTTTATCAGCATGTCTGTTGATTTTTTTATTTGATTTTACCAGCTACGGGGTCGTTTTTTTATTGGGAGGGCCAAAATTTCGAACGATCGAAGTCGAAATTTATTATCAGGCGCTTCAAATGTTGAATCTTCCGCTATCAGGTATTCTCTCGATTTTACAGATCGTAATTACGATCGCGGTGACACTCATTGATAAGCGGCTTTCCCAAATTATTCTTATTAACCGTGCGCCAAGAATCTCCGGTGAAAATATGCGAAAACCGGAATTAGGGTTGGAAAGAATATTAATCTTTCTAATTCTTTTCTTTCAGATTATTTTTTTGTTATCCCCCATATTAGCGCTTTTTTTCCGATCTTTGTATATCTTTCCATCAGAAAGCAGCCGTACTGCTTTATCACCGGGATGGACATCGATTTATTATCAACAGCTTTTTATTAATGAAAGAAATTCAATCTTTTTTGTACCGCCAATAAAAGCAATCCTTAATTCTTTGAGTATAGCGGTTGCCGCATCTGGAATTTCTTTGATCATTTCTTTATTCATCGTTGTCGGAGAAAATCGCTATCCGTGGACAGGGAAACTAGAATCGGTTTTTATGATACCAATCGGTACTTCAGCAGTAACGCTTGGATTAGGATATTTATTGTATTTTGGCCGTGATATACAAAAAGCCTGGTTGATACCCTTCGCTCACAGCCTTATAGCTTTGCCATTTGTCATACGATCGATCAAACCTGCAATATTTAATATTCCAAATTCTTTGAGACAATCAGCCGCGATTCTAGGCGCGTCGCCAATTCAAGTTTTCTTAAAAATTGATTTCCCCATTATATTTCGAGAATTGATTAATGGATTTATTTTTGCGTTCACCATTTCGCTTGGTGAATTTGGAGCAACATCTTTCATAACACGTCCGGACAGACCAACAATCCCTATTGCAATCTATCGATTTTTAGGTCAACCCGGGTTAATGAATTATGGGCAAGCCATGGCAATGGCTTCAATATTGATGACTTTCTGTCTGATCATGATTGCAGTTGTCGATCAAAAAGAATAAACAAAAATAGTGAAAAGGGAATCAGCTCGTTATTGTTGTTTTATCATGTTTCATACACAGAATTTATACCAACAACTCCACCTGATTTTTTCGATTTATAATCTGAGACGAAATGGAATCGATGGATCGGAAAAATGCTTAAATTAACAAACGTTTATTATCAATATGATGAAAAGCCGCTGCTGAATGGTATCAATCTTTCTGTAGGTGAGCATGAAGTCGTTGGTTTGCTTGGGCCGAGCGGAAGTGGTAAAAGCACAATATTGCGTATCATTGCCGGTCTGGTTAAGCCCCTCAGTGGCGAAATCCGATGGAATGATTTGAATTTATCAGAAGTTCCTGCTCATAAAAGAAATTTTGGCTTGATGTTTCAAGATTATGCACTGTTTCCACATCAGAATGTATATGAAAATATTGCATTCGGATTAAAAATGCAAAGATTACCAAAAGCAGCAATTCATAAAAGAGTGGAATTATGCTTGAAACAGGTCGGAATGTTATCTTTTGCTGATCGAAAAGTGACAGAATTATCCGGAGGAGAACAACAACGCGTAGCATTAGCCCGTGCGATTGCGCCACAACCAGGTTTGCTTATGCTGGATGAACCGTTAGGTGCACTGGATCACACATTGAGAATAACGCTGTTGGAGGAGTTGCGTAGTATTTTGGGAGAAAATGGCATACCGGCGATATATGTAACCCATGATCAAGAAGAAGCTTTTTTCCTCGCTGATAAAGTTGCATTATTAAATCAAGGAATCATCATCCAATTTGGTGAACCGGATAAAGTATATCGAAATCCGGAATCCTTGTGGACAGCTAATTTTTTCGGTTTAAATAATATTCTTGATGGAGAAGACACTGGTGAAGGCTCTGTTCGAATATTATTCCCGCATGCCGAATACAATTTTACGCTTCCAACTCATATTCCATCAAAAAGAGGCCAGCTTGTGCATATTTTCTTCCAGGACGGTGTTATTAATCAGGAACTTCACGAGGATATAAACTATCTCAACGGAACGGTGATTCAAAATATTTTTCGCGGTTACGAATATGAGTTGAAAATCCTGATTGAGGAAAAGGAAGAATTTACTTTTCATAGTATTAAGTCTTTTCCTATTAACCAGAAGGTGAAAATCGGTTATCGGAATGAAAATCTTCATTTCTTTCTTTGAAGGATTCAAGATGACCAGTATCCAATCATCGAAAATATGAGAAAGATTATTTGTTGTAGTGATGATTTTTGCAGTAAAAGCTGTAAAACCTGAAATTGTTGCGATTTTGAATGAGAAAGATTATTTGTTGTAGTGATGATTTTTGCTCTTCAGACAAAAGCATTACTCCAATTGGCTTTTCTCTCTTTATTCGAATAGTAAGGCAATACTTTGAATTACAGCCCAATACCATACACCTGTCAATCGAAATCGAATGGTACTGATAATTAGAATTTGAATAATTGCGACAATGATTCCTGCCAATAGCACATTTTTCCCTTCCCATAGCGAAGAGAATTGAATTTCTAAACGAATTAAGAGCAGAATCAGGATGGAATAAAGTAATCCTAAAAACAGGATTGCTGTAAACACCGCAACCGCATCAATGATTGTCAGAATGACTTGGTTTTTTGAAAATAAAAGGAAAAGAACTAAAAATTCAGATGAGAATAAACCGAATAAGAGCCATTTGGTTCTTACTGGTTGAACAGTTACTTCCCCTTGATTCCAAAAGACATTATTGAAAATCGGAAAGATCAGAAATGAGCAGGATGTTCCAACAAATAAGCCGCTGATAAATCGAATCACTGCGGATGGCTCATAGAAGCTTTTGTCAGGGAAAAAATTGAACAGGATTGTTCCATTGATGACATCAATGAGAAAAAATAAAACACTAAAAATGATGAATACTAATTTTGGAAAAGAAAATACTTTCCGATATTTTCCCAACGGGATCTGCCACATCCATGCAAAAAAGATCCCAAGCAACTGTCCTGTACATCGATGGCAAAAAGCAAATTGCATATCATCTATCAGAAATGATCTTTCCTTGAATTGATGACAAAAGGCATATCCTACTGCGTTGATTTTATTATAAAAACCCGGTAAAGTAGCCGAAAACCAAATTCCGAACAAGGCTAAAATTAGCAAAATTTCTGCTATAAAGAAAGACCGTGATAATAGGATCTTTTTCATAGATCTGAATTGTCTTTCTGATTAGGAGAAGCGACATCAGCAATTTTCGCTTTGGTAATGCGCAAAAAGTCATTTGCTGACAGGAGGATTGTTAATCCACGTTGTCCTCCAGATATCGCGATTTTTGATTGATTTTTTATTGTTTGATGGATGAAAATTTCAAAGCCATGATTCAATAGAGCGATTGGAGATATTCCTCCTGCCTGTAGTTTTGTGATGGCTTCTGCTTCATTTTGGGTTGGAATTCGAACTTTTTTCTCATGAATCAATGCTGCCACTTTTTTTAAATCAACCTCTAATGGACCTGGTGTTACGATTAATAGATTCTTCCCTGAGTTGAATCGGCACACAACAATGGTTTTATAAACGATGTTAGGATCCAGGTGAAACAAATTCGCTGTCTCTTGCGCACTTCTTTTTATACTTTCTGACTCGAGTGCCATAAATTCAATTTTCTGAGACACCAAAAACCGCGTGACATTATTTTGAATCGTCATATTCAGAATCATCCTTTTAATAAATAGATTGGATTCGAGTAGATCCAACCCCGCAGTTTATGACGATAGGGCAAATAGCATTCCACACGATAATAACCGGTTTCCGTAATGTTTACTGGAACAGATTTTATTTTTTCCCATTGGCGCACAACATTCCCATTATGGATTAATCTGCAAATGGATTCCTGTGGAATATCAATTTTAATGGTCACTCCATTACGAATTGACATCCGTTCTCCCGGCCAGGCTTTTCTGTTTTCACCTTCTGCAAAAAATCGAAAACCAGTAGTCGGAGCTACAAGATCAAATCCGACAAACGATCGACCAATCCTGAGTGAATTGTAAATCAACTCTTTGTCTTTCAGAAGATTACCGCTTAACTTTTCAGGAACATAAAGATGGTTATTAAGCGCTGAAAAATGGAAAGCATATGGGAAAGTGATTAAACGGAATGGGCCAATTCTCCTGACTTTTTGGTGTGCGTCTGAAGCTGAATAAGCGTTTACAGCAATTCCTTTGCATAATAATTCGTCCCATTTTATGATACTGTTTTCATCAGGCCCTACGGGAAACGATTTTTGATCTAATGCATTTTTTACTATTTGAAAAATATTATGGGATTGTTTTTTGAATTCTGATGACAGATTGAAAATCTCCAACCCTGTGAAATTCTTAATTTCCCAGTTTGTCCACGGGATTGAGGGTTCTCGTAAAAGAGATAAACCTTGATCAAAAGGATGGGCAAGAATGCTGATGGACTGTGTTTTGTTTACGTCGTCGATTAAGTCTTGCAGATCAGATGAGCGGGATGATGCTTCTTTTCCATAGTTCAATATTAATAGGTGATTTTGATGAGGATTTTTAGGGTTATGGATTTCTTCGCCGGTCAATAAAAGAACTCTCTTCCCATCTCGATAATAATACTTGTCATTATCCTGAATATAAATATTATGATCCGTGGTGACGATAACATCTATACCGGCATCAAGTCCGGCTTGTGCGATTTCATAAAAAGTTCCACTTCCATCTGACATGTTCGAGTGATTATGTAAGTTAACGGTAATTTCTTCCATGGTTTTCGTTTTTAAATCAGAATTTCAAAATATATATAATTTATCTGAAAAAACAGATAAATTTTATTAATGTGTGGCTTTGCTCAAAGCGCAAAACCACACATTAATTATTCATCCTTCCGATATTTCAAATCACCGGTTTTTCAGGATTATTCTGGCCATCATTAAATTATTGCTATTAATTATAAAATTGTTATGAAGGAATTATTGATCAGTTGTAAGAATTGTAGTAATTCGAAATATGCGGAGAATTTAATGTCGTTGTGATGTTATTTTGCGAAGCGCAAAGCTATCTCACAGACACTCAATTTTTCCGCTTGTCTCACCAAGCAAATCTGTATTTCGAATTACTGTAAGAATTGTTGACTGTTTTGGTAGAAACAGAGTATAATCACAACGCTAAAGAATTGTGGAGGGAATGGATGAAAACTTTTTTTGATATCGCGCTTATCATAACATCAATTGCAACTGTTATTTGTGTGGTTTTGCAAAATCGTGGAGTTGGAATGGGTAGTCTTGCTGGAAGCGAGCCCGGAGCGATTTTTTCCGCCCGCCGCGGTGTAGAAAAGATCCTGTTTTATGTGACAATTGGATTTAGTGCGTTATTAGTTGTCCTGGTTGTAACTAGCGTATTAATTTTCTAAACGATCAAAAATGGAAAAAGGGGAGCTTCTATTGCAGAAGCTCTTTTTTATTTTATTTAATTAAAATAAAAAATGCTTGGTTTTCGATTACGTCGTCAACAATTCGGAATATGAACTTTCTATTCAAATCAATCCGAAAAACTAATTGAGGTGATGTTTTAAGCATCAAATATAAATATCTCAATTATAGATTCTTTCTCATATTTCGATTTATTGACGTACCTTTCATTTATGCTTATAAGCTATTAGAATTAGAAACATGAAAAAACTGCGATGGCAATTAATTATCATATTCCTTACCGGTTTGGTTGTCGGGATTTTGCTATTAAGTGATACCACCACAGGCCCAATCCAGATTTTTGAATCGCAACCCACAAGAGGAGGTATCTATAAGGAAGGTCTGGTTGGAACGCTTCAGCGACTGAATCCTTTACTCTCCTATTACAATCATGCGGATCAAGATGTCTGTCGTCTGATTTACAGTGGTCTGATTCGATTTGATTCCCGTGGTCTTCCAATGAAAGATCTTGCTACTTCTTGGGGTATTTCAATGGACGGGAAAATTTATAATTTTGCTTTAAATCCAAATGCGAAATGGCATGATGGACAACCTGTAGTTGCGGAAGATATCGTTTTTACATTTAATATGTTAAAACAAGGGAAAGGATACCTTCCCGATGATTTAATCTCTTTCTGGGAGAAGATTGAAGTAAAGGCTTTAGATAAGCAGACAGTTCAGTTTGTTCTGGAAGAGGCTTACGCTCCGTTTTTAGATTATCTGAGCGTTGGAATTCTTCCGAGACATATTTGGGGAAATATGACTTTTGCTGATATGGTTGAATCTAAATTGAATATACAACCAGTAGGCAGCGGCCCTTTTCGTCTGGATAAATTGACATTGAATGGTTCTAGTATATCTGGAATCGTTCTTAAAAATAATTCCACCTATTTTGGAACAAAACCCTTCCTGGATGAAATTCAATTTACATATTACCAGGATAGTATTCTGGCATTTCAGGCATATCAGCAAAATATTATTGACGGGATCAGTTACATCTCAGATGATATTCTTTCTTCGGTGCTGACAGAACCGAATCTGTCGTTATATACGTCCCGACTTCCCATGCAGTCAATGATACTATTCAACCTTGACAATACGACTGTAAAATTTTTTCAGGATGTTAAACTAAGGCGAGCATTATTAATGGGATTGAATCGTGTAAAAATGGTTCAGTCTGTTATGAAAGGCCAAGCGCTTATTTCCAATGGACCGATTCTAACTGGGAATTGGGCTTATTACAGCGGAATACCCAAAGTTGAATATGATTCCTATAAAGCGCGTGAATTGTTGAAATCAGCAGGGTACATTCTTGCGAATGAACAAGATCAAGTTCGATCGAAAGATGGTATCACACTCAACTTTACGTTATTGTATCCGGATGATGATATACATCGGAAGGTCGCTGAAATGATTCAGCAGGATTGGGCATTGATCAATATTCTTGTAAATCTTGAAGCAGTTCCTTACGATGAATTAATTAATACGAGATTAGAAAAAAGGGAATATGAAGCCGCTTTAGTGGATCTGAATATATCCAACGCCCCTGATCCTGATCCATATCCGTTTTGGGATCAAACACAAATTTCAAATGGACAAAATTATTCACAATGGAATCATCGTGTCGTTAGTCAATATTTGGAAGCAGGCCGGGTTGAAATTAATCAGGCAGAACGTGAACGATTATATCGTAATTTCCAGGTGGTATTTGCAGAAGAGCTTCCGGCATTACCCCTCTATAATCCAGTGTATAATTTCGCAATTAATTCGAAAGTAAAAGGGGTCAGTGTAGGACCTTTATATCGGACTTCAGATCGATTTCAGAACATTGAATCCTGGTATATTGTTTCACGAACAACGCTTAGTGATGAATTTAAAGAAAATAATTTAGGAGAAGAGTAAGGAACAAGCATCAAAGCAGAAAAAAGATTTCTCTTTGACGATTCCGCAAATTTATATGACTGGGACAATTCTTAATGTTGTTGCGATAATCTTAGGGACGATTATTGGTTTGTTATTAGGTAAAAAATTCAATGAAAATCTAAAAAATACAATCGTAGCCGGAATCGGAATATTCACTTTATTTTTAGGCTGCAGCATGTTCTTAAAATCTGAAAACAGTACGATCAGTCTGATCGGCTTAGTCATTGGTACATGCCTCGGGGAATGGTGGAACATTGAAAAAGCACTTGAACAACTTGGCGGGAGTTTTCAACAATTCTCTGAAAAAGTATTTGGAAAAGAACGAAGCGGTGGGAAAGAACGATTTATTCAAGCTTTTTTAACAGCGACATTGCTTTTTGGAATTGGTCCTGTCAGTATACTTGGATCTATACAAGATGGATTGACCGGGGATTATAACCTGCTCGCAATCAAATCAATTTTGGATGGGATTACTTCCATTGTGTTTGCTTCAACACTTGGATTTGGAGTCGCTTTTTCTGCAATTCCGATATTTGTATATCAGGGACTGATCAGTTTATTGGCCGGAAATGCTCAAGCTGTGATGACCGATTCAATGATTGCAGAAATGAGTGCAACAGGAGGAATTATGCTTGGAGCGATTGCTTTATCTAGCATGATGAATATTAAAAAAATTCGCGTATCCAGCATGATCCCCGCTTTAGTTATAACACCGATATTAGTTTGGCTGGTTGCACGATTTTAATAGGAATTATTTGAGCTGAGTAAATAAACAGGATATGAATCGCCGGTTTTTTCAAAACCGGCTTTTTCATATAATGCAATCGCAGCCTGATTTTTAGATTGTGTATTCACTGAAAAATCCATAATATTTAACTTCTGATAATGGGTAAAAAAAAGATTAATCATGGTAAAGCCAAGACCTGATTTCTGAAAAGCGGGATTAACAGCAATTCTTGATAAGTGTGCCGAATGATTTTCTGCAACAGCGAGCAAATACCCAACAATCTCATCAGTATTATTTTCGGCAACAATGGCGAAATCAGACTGTTCGAAAGCATTAAGAATATTTTTTCTGGAAAGCTTCCATAATGGCGGGAATGACAGATCACAAAGTGATGAAACAGAATCAATGTCATCTAAGCGCATATTTCGTATAGATATTGAAGGCAACAGATTAATAGATGTACAGTCATTAGAGCGATGGCATTTAAGCAGGATAAAATTTTCGAATATGCGAAACCCATTTGAGAAAAGTATTTTTTCAAATCGATTTGTTGTTGGAATAGAGGCGATAACAGGCTGGATAAGATGCAGTTGGGAAAATGCATAAGAATACAACAGGTTCCATCGTTCTTCAATTTTTTCATCAGGATTTATTGAATAAAAAAATTGGATCCAAAAAATTCCGGGCGAATTTTCAATAAGTCCTAAAGCTGCTGTCGGATGACTTTGTTCCATTAGCATATAACAGTATCCGGTATTCAGAACATCATCCATATTTAGCCAATCTAAATGTTCCTGGATGAAAAAAGCTTGAAGAATTAATTCCTCAAGCTTTTCCTTGTCATGACTTGATAATGTAAAAATTCGCATATCCATGAAACCGGCTATCTTGAAAATCGGGTGACTAAGTCTTCTAAGTCATCATTGGAGTAGTAATAAATGGTAATGGAACCACCTTTTTTCCCGGGATGAACTGTGACTTTCGTCCCCATTAATTGCATTAAGCGATCTTCAATTTCTTTCAATTCAGCTATGACTGGTTTGATATTTCTTTTTTCTTTGGCTTTTTCACCAGAGAGTTTCCGAACAATTTCCTCAGTTTGGCGGACATTCAGATTCTGCTTGATAATCATTTGCAAGACAGAGTATTGTGCTTGTTCACTTGGTAATGCCAACAGAGCACGCGCATGCCCTTCAGTAATGGAACGATTAGCCAGCGCGCTACGGACGCTTTCAGGTAATTTTAATAAGCGTAGTGTATTTGTAATTGAAACTCGGTTTTTACCGACTCTTCGAGAAATTTCTTCGTGAGTTAATTCAAAATTTTCCTCGAGATTTTTATAAGCTTCGGCAGTTTCAAGAGGAGACAGATCTTCTCTTTGAACGTTTTCGATTAATGCCAGTTCAAGCAATTCTCGATCGGTTGCCTGACGGATAATTACAGGAACCATCGATAAACCAGCCATTTGCGCAGCTTTTAATCTTCTCTCTCCAGCTATTAATGTATAGTTACCTTCCGCTTCTTGTGTCACAATTAATGGTTGAATGATTCCATGTTCGCGAATGGAATCAGCAAGTTCTTCTAATTCTTCATTCTTAAAATCTGTGCGTGGTTGATGAGGATTTGACGCGATAGCACTTACTGGAACCATATTAGCAGCTTCTTGCGATACTGAAGGTTCAGACGATGGCAGTAAAGCTCCCAATCCGCGGCCTAATCCAGCTCTTCTTTGTGCATTCATCTTAATAATCCTTCCATATTTCTTTAACTCGAAATTTGGATACCATCTTGGATCAAAATTTCTTTCGCTAACTCGTTATAAGCTTTACAGGCATTACTTTCTTTTGAGTAGAAATTGATCGGCTGTCCATAAGAAGGAGCTTCAGCTAAACGGATGCTTCTTGGGATAATGCTTTCAAAAACTTTATCAGGGAAAAACTTTCGAACCTCATTTACAACATCAATTGCCAAACGAGTTCTTCCATCAAACATTGTCAGTACAACGCCTCTGACATTGACGGATGGGAAAGTTTTTTTAACCTGGTTAATTGTCGAAGTTAATTGTCCAAGGCCTTCCAACGCAAGGTATTCGCATTGAACTGGAATAATTACGCCATCTTTGGCAGCAACCAAGGCGTTGATTGTTAGGAGGCTTAATGAGGGCGGACAATCAATTATGATGTAGTCATATTGGACTGCAATTTGATCAATCGCATTTTTTAACAAACTCTCACGATGGTCAAAATCAATTAATTCAATTTCAGCTCCTGACAATGCTGGAGAAGATGGGAGGATAGAAATATGAAATTCATTGTTTCGAATGATTTGCGGGCTGATTGGCGCTGATCCTATGAGAACTTCGTAAGTCCCTTTTTTTATTTCATTTTTATCCAAACCAATTGATGAAGTAGCATTTGCCTGAGGATCCATATCGATAACAAGAATTTTTTGGCCATAAGAAGCAAGCGAGGCGCCTAAATTGATTGCTGTCGTGGTTTTTCCCACGCCACCTTTTTGATTAATCATTGTGTATATTTTCACAGAAGATTCAATCCTTTTTATCAAGTTGATATAAATTCGCCTGGGCTTTATCCGTTTTGTATACTTTTTGTTGTGGATTTCCACAAAACGGGCATAAGTTCCATGGAAGCTCAAGTATTTTCCCGCAGGAAATGCAGATTTTTTTAATCCGCGTATGGCATGATGGACATAGAATCCAATCATCTTCAATCATTCGTCCACATCCCGGACAATTCTGCTTTTTTTCTAATTCTTTTAATAAAGCTTCTTCTTCCAAAGCTGTTTGATATTTTTGCTCGATTGTTTGATTCGGCCGAATGATCCAATAGATGAAGATTCCAAAAATCGGTAAAATAATGACTAATAAAAACGAAAGCAATCCCACAAACGGATCGCGTGATCGGGAACGAATATCTCGGATAACCCAGAAAATGATACTCATCCATAAGGCGACAATAAACGAGACACCTAATGATGTTGCGATTAAAATTATATTATTTAATATTTGCGGGTCAATATTCATTCTGTTCCCTGAGCCAAAAAAAATTATAGCATAAACAAAGATGAAAAGAATGATATATATAATCAAATTCAACAATTTGAAGCATTGAAGAATTTTTGATTGTCGTTTTTGTTTTATTTCCAGGTGCCAAAAGACGCAATAATTCTTTTCCTATACTTTAAAAAGAAATATTACAAAATTTGAATTACTGGATTGAAAAACAAATCTTCCGAAGAATTCAAGTACAATTTATATGCCTGGAATCAAAAAAGACTCAATTTCTGAAAGCAAATCATTTATGATGATCCCTAATCAAATAAAAAATAAATGGATACTTTTCTGGCTTTTAACCGGTATAGAGGGAGTAATTTTTGGCTTTTCCATGTTTTTGCTTCCATCCGAAAGCTCTGTCCCCAGTATCTTTGGACTCTCTAAATATCGATTCATTCTATTTGTAATTGTATTATCACTTTCTGGTGTTTGTTTCTTTTTTTCTTCTTTGTTGTATAAACAAAATCCTGATTTAAAACTCTCTGATGAAAATAAAATATTACGATTTTCTTTTTGGGCATCGGTGATTGCTATAATGATCACAATATCGGTTTTTCTGATCATTCAGTCTCCGATTGGAAAAATCCCATTGATTCGATCCATTTTCGATAGATTCCTTCCAATATTCCGCTGGATGGGACTTTATTCAATGCAAATGTTCATTTTACTTTTTTGGCGATATAAACGCATGAATACAAGTCGATTTTACTTTCCAGCCAGAAAAGCGATGATTATCACTGTCGCTTTTTTTATTCTTTCTTTGTCTTTTTTATGGATTGCGTTGAAATTTGGATTTGGATTGAACATAATTTCTGGTACTTTTTACAGACAGGGAGTCTCTCTTTTAGAAGGTCAAGTTATTCTGCCTGTTTTTTTTGTTTTTTTATCGGTTCTGGTTGGTGCCGGTCTCCAGAAAAGAATCATATTTGCAGAAAAAAGACGGAATCAGTTTGCGATTATTATTGAAATCATGATTCCATTGTGTATATGGTTTATAGCAGCGTTGCTTTGGATTCGAACTCCTTTTGAAGGAAGAAGCTATTTTTTGCCAGCTCTCCGTCAGCCGAATTACAATTTTTATCCTTCTTCGGATGCAGAAAATTATGACTTACTGGCGCAGAGCATTTTGATCGGAAATGGTTTTCGAAATGGGATGACTGTTGTAAGACCGTTATATATCGCATTTCTTTCGTTACTTCATTGCATAGCCCAAAACGATTATATGTTTTTGACCAATCTGCAAATTATTATTCTTGCTCTCTTTCCAATGATGATTTACCTGATTGGAAAGAATATACACCATCCTCTTAGTGGTTTGCTCGCTGCCATATGGTGTATCTGGAGAGAGAAGGAATCCATTCGTATCACACCTTTTGTTCAAGTATCCAATTCCAGATTGCTGATGTCAGATCTTCCGATGGCATTGATAATCAGTTTCACAGTCTATGCAGCTATCAAATGGTTTCAAAGCGACAATCGAAAATTGTTTTTTTCGTTGATCACAGGCGGGTGCTGCGGTGTCGGAGTGCTTATCAGAACCCAATCAGCTATTCTTATTCCCGCGATCTTGCTATTGAGTTTGTTTAATAAGATAACATCTAAACAATCCAGTAAATCTTTTTTCAAAGAAACAGTTTTGTTCGTGTTAGGGATATGTTTTATTATTTTGCCATGGAATATTCACAGTCAGTTATTTCCAAATACAACAGTGGATCATAGCAGTTCAGAAATAAATTATCTCTACAGATTGTATGAAGGATCCATAAACCAGACTCCGCGATTTGATAATGATTTTGAAAATGAAATCGTAAAGGGTTCTTTCATTAATATAATTTTGAACTATCCAAAACAGATTCTTTCATCTATCTTCTCCCATTTTGTAAATAATGAGGTCTCAACTTTACTTGTAATGCCTGCTCGGGAAACGAATGCGGACAGTATTAAATCATGGTTTCATGATCCTACGCTCTTTTGGTATCGCGAGAGTTCTAAGGGGGTACTATCAGAGAATGGCATCCTAATTTCTGTATATTGTCTGATAATCTGTTTGGGACTAGGTTTTGCTACCGTGAAATCGGGATTATCCGGATTGATGCCTTTGGGAATTCATATTTTCTATAATATAGGAACATCCTTTGCAATGAATTCCGGATTTCGCTTTTTGCTGCCAGTCGATTGGATCGGATATTTTTACTTTGCCATCGGAATTGTCGGGATTTTTTATTTGCTCCTTGGTTTATATTTCGAAAACTTGCGAGATTCACTGAAACGGCTTATGAAGATAGCTTCTGATACGCGCCATGAACATTTTTCAAAGAAGACAATAGTATTCCTGATGGTACCTTTCCTCTTGTTTGGTTTTATCCTCCCGTTTCTGGATCGATTTATTCCCTATCGGTATGATGATGCAACTCTGAAAATTCAACAATTGGATTTAAAAGAAAGAGGTATTTCATATTTACAGCAGAATTTGCCAAATCAGCCAATTGCTGAAATGATTAATGAAGGAAAACTAAAAATAATTGAGGGGAGCGCCGTTTACCCTCGATATTATCCGGCAAATGAAGGAGATTCCGGAGCAAGTTCTTCCATTAAACGAGAAGCAGGTTATGGACGAATGGTTTGGATGATGATCAATCAAAGAGTGAATACAATATCATTGCCTGTTTATAGGTCAACTGCTGTTTATCCTATTCAGGATCCGATGGATGTGGTAGTAATTGGGGAACAGAAAAAGGATTATTTTCATGCTTGGATTATCATCGGAAAAGCAGCAGAACAAACTGTGATATGGAAATCTTCATTTTTACGATGATATGATTCTTCCCAGCATGGCGAAAATAAGAGGGACCCTTTGTTGTTGTGATGTTTTTGCAATTAGCGTAAACGCATCATAACATCAAATTCTTTCTTCTTTATTTACATAACAAATCAGTATATCAAATTACTATATTCCTGTTGAGTTTATTGACATGCCTTCTTTATTGAAAAGTCTTATACAGCAAGATGATCATTACTTGCAGATTGTCGGTAATCTGTGGCAACTTGATATTACTGCATATTCAAAAAAGGATGCTGCTGAAATCATTTTGCACAAAATAGTTACTGAGAATAATTTAATCGAAAAGCTGGCTGAAGCGCCTTTTGAAACGTTACCTGTTCTCTCATACCTGATTGCTCAAAATGGTTTTATTTTATCTACTATTTTTTTTGAACAATTTGGCGAAATACGTGTAATGGGAGAAAGGCGAAAAATGCTTGAAAAGCCCTGGGAATCTCCAATTTCTGTTACAGAATGGCTTTGGTATCACGGTGTGATTCAAATGAATATGCTGGCTTTGCCAGGACAGGTTGAAATTCATGAATATGTTTATCTTCCAGATGAAATTCGCAAAATATTGTCAAGATATTTCCCGTTCAATGAAAGAATTGTTGACGAGAATGAATTAATCGTCCGACCGGCATCTCCTAATGAAGTTGTATTGGTACAAAGGGGTAATGATTTAATTTTGGATTTGGGGTGTCTACTGATTGCATCAATTCGAACAGGTAAACCGATTCAAAATTTATATTCGGTATTCCAAAAAGAAAAAACAGATTTTGTTTTGAGAATATTTGAAGAAATGTCTCTTGTTCAAAATAATGAAATCATCCATCTCGAGGAAGCCCAGAACTTCCTTCAAATGAACAGAATTGCAGCCCTTCTGCAAATGATGATGAGCTGGAAAAATTCTGATCAAATTGATGATTTGCGGGAAACGACAGATTTATTCATCGATGATCTGGTAAAGTATTCATCTCGAGAAATACGAAAATCGGTATTATCCTTAATGCAAAGAATAACCTCAAATGAATGGTGCAGCTTTGATGGCTTTTCAGCCTCTATACGAAAAGCGAATCCCAATTTCCTTCGACCAGATGGAGAAAACTCACCCTGGTTAATTCGCAATACTATTCGTAACAATTTTAATGAATGGGCAAGTATTGAAGGGGAATATCTTCAATATCTGCTTCATTATCCTTTATATTGGTTCGGTATCGTTGATATAGCCTTCCATGAGAAGAGCGAAAATGAATCGAAACAGAAAATCAGCGCTTTTCGAATTACTAGAATAGGACGAATTTTCCTGGATGAAATGGACAAAAAATCCATTTCAGAGAAGATTTTAAAAATTAAGAATACCGAAAAAGATATCCCGAAAATATCGATCGATGGAAAAATTATTCTCACAAATAGTACACCACGATTATTACGGTACCAAATCTCAAGATTTTGTGAATGGACAAAACTGGAAATTACCAGAAGTGTTTTTTCTATCACACCTTTTTCATTACGGCAGGCTAAAGAAAACGGTTTGTCAGTCAATTCGTTCATTGGATTGTTAAAAAGAAGTATCGGAAGCGGGGTTCCGCAAAAACTGCTCATTGCAATCGATCAATGGGATAAAGTCGATACGCAGGCTACAATATTTCATGCGCTTTTAGTAACTGTAAATAATCCAAACTGGATCAATGCATTACTTAGTTCTAAGGATACAGCGCCATGGATCGAACAACGATTAAATGACAACACGATCATTATTAAATCAAAAGGAGAGAAAATAATCTACCGAGCATTGATAGAATTAGGAGCACTGGCTGATAGACATGAGTAAAATCGAAATTTCCTTTACAAAAAGAATTCAGGAGAATGATAATGGACGACGTAATCGCAAAAAAAAATCCACCTAAATGGGAATATTCAATTATTGATCCTGAAAAAGCAGATCTTCTGAAGGATGCATTAAGATCTGTGTTGGATCCGGAACTTGGGTATAGCGTCATTGATCTTGGCTTAATACGAAATGTTGAGGTAAAAGATGATCATATTGTACTAACTATGATCTTAACTACACCGTTTTGTCCATATGGTGGAATGTTGATTGAAAGTGTCAGAAAAACTGCAATGGATGCTTTATCAATGGATGCCATTATAGATTTGCGTTTCGATCCATGGGATCCTGATATGATGGAAGAAGGATTTGAATTGGATTGGGGCTTTTAGGCATTATTAAAGCAATTCTAAGAGAAACTTTTGACAGGATCTGAAATATTTTTCTATCGATAATTCTTTCAAAAATTTTGTCAGGAATTTAAACGGGAAAATATTTGTGATACGACATATAGGCGGGATCGCTTGTTGTGCTTATATTATTATCTGGAACAGCAAAACATCACACCAAAATATTTTGTTCATAGAAATCTTTTATAAAATTCTAATTACTCCAAATACGGAAAATTGATGGCCGAAGTAAAAATGCAATTTATTATTAAACAATTAATAAAATACTATTAATTAAATTTTTTTTTAGAACGAAATCGAATGTGGTAAAATTATCTTAATAGTATGATTCGGATTTTTATATTCTGTTTATCCGATCATAAAAAACTTTATCTTAGACATCTGAGATAATTAGATACGAAAAACGTGATTCAAAAGTCACGGAGAAAGAAAGAAATGTCCAAACGAGTTTATTTTAATGATCTTACTTTACGCGACGGGCATCAAAGTTGCGCCGCTACTAGAATGACAACTGAACAATGTATGCGCGTGCTTCCAATTATAAAAGACGCCGGATACAGTATGTTCGAATTATGGGGCGGAGCTACGCTCGATTCAGCAATCCGCTTTACCCGTGATGACCCATGGGAGAGACTCGAAACGTTTCATAAAGAGATGGGCAGTGGTGACAAGATCCAATCTCTGCTGAGAGGTCAGAATCTTTTTGCATACAATCCATATCCCGATGATTTGTTGATTGCTTTTATTCGTCAGAGTATTGAAAGCGGCAGCACCAATATGCGTATCTTTGACGCTTTGAATGATATCCGGAATCTGCGGATGGCAATTCTGGCGACAAAAGCGTATGGCGGCAAAGTTGAAGCAGCGATGTCTTATACAACTAGCCCCGTTCACACAACGCAATACTTTATTGATTATGCCGAAGAACTCCTTAAAGAAGGCGTTGATCGGATTGCAATTAAAGATATGGCAGCTTTGCTTCATCCGAGAGATGCCGTTGATCTTTTCAAGTCATTAAAGAAGGTTGTAAACGTTCCACTGGTTCTCCATACACATTCAACAACTGGCGTTTCCTTAGTAAATATTGCATTGGGAATCAAATATGGTATTGACAGTTTCGATACTTGTATTTCACCCTTTGCCGGAGGTCCGTCACATTCTCCGATTGAAGTAGCTGCAGTAATTGCAGAAAGAATGGGATATGATACCGGATTGGATAAAGATGCTTTGACAAAAGCTCAGGACGAATTACGAGTGATTTTTGAAGAATTAAAAAGCTCCATTCCAAGCTTTGGAAAATCGCGGAGAAAACCAGTACATTTTTCTGACGTACCAGTCGACAAAGTTGATAAACTGGTTGAAGCTATTATGAAAGACAATGAAGATCTGCAAACTGCGATTGATGTCAGCCGAGAAATTTTAAATGATTTGGATTATCCTGGCTATGATGATCGTATTTTTGAAACACAAATCCCCGGTGGAATGCTTTCCAATTTCCAGAAACAACTTAAGGAAATGGGTGTATCTGAAAATATGATGGATGCATTGATGGCTGAAATTCCAAACGTACGGGCAGATGTAGGATATGTTCCTTTAGTGACTCCTACAAGCCAGATTGTTGGATCACAGGCTGCCTATAATGTGATGGCAGGCTCTCGATATGCCTTTACATCCAATGAATTCAAGATGATTTTGAGAGGAGAGTTTGGAAAAACTCCCGGTCCAGTCAATCAGGAAATCATGAACCAGATTTTGGGAGACGAAAACGATATCAAGAAATATCGTCCAGCTTCTTATTTGATGCCGGCTTTGGAGGATAAAGTTGATCTTCCATATGTAAAAACTAATAAAGATTTATTGCTTCATCTTGTCTTTGGCGCTGCAGCAGATGAATTCCTTCAGTTAAAATATAAATAAACAAAATCACAAGTAATAAATAAAAAGGTGTCTTGAAAAAGACACCTTTTTATTTTCTTCAATCCGAAAATAATTTCAATACAAGGAATAAAATTCAAATTTATTAGAATACAAAATGAATAATATAAATATATGGTATAAAATACCTCAGTAAAATCTTGCTATAAAAAAGTATCCCTTATTAAAAAAATTGAGTTGAATTACTCAATGTGTGGTTAAATTATCAATAAAATGATGATCGACTGATAGAAAAATTATTTGGTTTTTATGCAACTCATTTGCATATAATATATAAAAATCAGATTATTATGAAGAAATTTGTTGAAATTTTTTTCATATACGAAGAATGGGAATGAAGATTAAAAAAGGAAAAACAAAGGAGAAAAAATATGAGCAATTTCAAGATTAAAAAAGGATTTAATTCAATCAGTAAAACTTTTCGTCTACCAATCGAGTTAGTCAAACAATTGGAAAAATTGTCTGATGATAATAATATATCATTGAATCAGTTGGTGATTCAGTGCCTCGAGTTTGCTACTGATAACCTGGAGGAAGACGAAGGTCAGAACTAAAAGGTTAATCAAGCGTTTTACAAATGAGAAATTTGGGGAATTTTATTGATTGTAGTGATCACTGACTCCAAATCCAGATTTTGTGAAAATATAAAATCGTTTAGAAAAAGAAGGAATATCAGCCTAAAATGGCTGTTATTCCTTTTTTAAATCCATTTTGTTAATACGTGAACAGGAATTGTTGGTTTTTCTGCTCTGATATTTCTTCCTTGAAAGATTAACTCAGCATTACTTTTAGTTTTCTCCGTTTTTTCTTCACCGATCAACTGCCTCAGATACATATAGGCATTTTTTATTTCCGGAGGCCTTTGAACAACCGAATGCGTATCACTTGCAATACAATGAAATAAATTATGTCGATCTAAAAAGGACACAAATCTCCGTACTTTTGAATCATGTACAATTGGAGAGGCATTGACTTGAATAATTGCTCCGAGATTAACAAGATTGAATAAGAGGAGCGGATTTTGAAAAAAATAACGATATCTATCAACGTGACAGATAATCGGAATGATACCATTTGATATTAGGCGGAAAACTACATCATTGATCAGATCGGGAAAATACGATAATGGGAGTTCAAGCAAGAGGTAATGGGTATTCCCAACCAGTAATTTTTGATAATTGAATAACACTTTCGGAGAGAATGCGACTTCTGCGCTTAGAACGAAACTGAATTCTAATTCAGTGTTTGGAAATGAAGAAATCAATCGTGCATAGGAATCTTTTCTTTTCTCTAAAAACTCCTCAAGATGATTTTTTTCAAAATTGAAATGAGGTGTAAAGACGATTTTTGAGACACCATTTTCTTTTTCTAACGAAAGCAAGCGTATGGAATCTGATAACGATTGTGTGCTTTCATCAATTTCCGGTAAAATGTGGCAATGCAAATCGACCAAGGTTACCTCTGGGAATTCTATGGTGACTGATTCGCTGCAAAACGAATTATATACAAAGGAATTTTATGAGATGACTCAGATAGTATTCTCTACACAAGATGATTCAGAACTTTGAAATAATGACTTTTTATTTGAATCAATCTCAAAAAAACGTTACTGTGATGTTTTTACGCAAAGCATAAAAAACATTACAACAACATATTCTCCTTCTATTTCGATTAAATGATATTTATAAGAAAAAGAACATTTTATTTATGCTGATAGTAATCGCTGTAATTATTGTAGTAATTCTTTGACTGACTACTGTCTTTTGGAACAACATAATCGTTCAGAATAGCACCTATCACGTTGGCTTTAACGGATTCCAGTTTCTTCATTGCGAATTTTATTTGATCAATCGAAGCAGTTTTTTGACGAATCACAAAGATAATTCCGTCAACAAATTGACATAATGTAACAGCATCCGTCAGAAGTGATACTGGAGGCGTGTCTATGACGATGAAATCATATTCGTTTCGCAGTTCACAGAGGATTTCTCCCATTTGCCTGGAACCTAACAACTCAACCGGGTTAGGTGGGATTAATCCTGCTGGTAAAAAATCAAAATGAAATTTTGTATGAAGAATCGAAGCATATAGATCGCAGCCAGTCAATACGGTTGACAATCCTTTCGCGTCCGCTGGATTCTCTCCCAGATACGATGACAGCATCGGTTTTCTGAGATCAGCATCAATCAATATGACTTTTTTCCCAATTTCTACAAATGAAATGGAAAGATTAATTGCGATTCCTGATTTACCTTCTTTTGGTATAGCACTGGTTATTTCAATCGTTTGATATCTTTTATTTACGGATACGAAGTCAATGTTGGTACGAAGTGATTTATAAGCTTCTACAAATTGAAAGGGAGAATTTTCATCCGTAATTTTTTTCAGCGAACGAATGTTTTGGTCATTGATTTTTTGATTTTTTCTAAAAAAATTTGTCAAAAGTTTTCTATCCATCGTAAGCATTTTTCTTTTTTTCTCCTTGCAGATAAATCGTTGCATTTTCTACTAAAGGGATCACACCTAAAACCGGCAAACCTATTAGATTTCGTATATCATTATCTGATTTAACAGTATTATCTAAAAATTCTCGGAAAACAATAATACAAAATGAAATTATTCCGCAGAACAATGATCCAATCAGCGTATTTTTAAGGACATCCGGAGTAACAGGTTTATCTGTAACAGATGGAGGTGAAACGATTTCGACAGATCCCGCTTTTACCGTCATGACGAGAAAATTTGGCGCTATTGCAAGAAT
Source organism: Flexilinea flocculi (assembly GCF_001192795.1). Classification (GTDB taxonomy): domain Bacteria; phylum Chloroflexota; class Anaerolineae; order Anaerolineales; family Anaerolineaceae; genus Flexilinea; species Flexilinea flocculi. The sequence continues at coordinate 1,604,728 of NZ_DF968181.1, forward strand.
TTCATTGACAATATCAGCCGCCAAAATACGATCGGGATCTCTTGCTGTAATGCTCATGATCTGTGTTGTTCCGACCTGACTGATCTCAATTTTTTTCATCATTTCGATTGGTTCGATATTTTTTATTGAATAATAGCCTTTGTTCTGCAGATTTCGGATAACTTGGTTGATTACTGTGTCGCTCATCAGGATCACAGCATAGGTGTTAACCAGATTCCTTGCGGAATTAATCTGGTCATATGTAATGGTGACATTTTGCTCTGCTCTGGAATTAACGATCATAGTTGCCTTTGATTCAAATTGTGGCGTGATAAAAAAAAATGTATAGGACCAAGCGGCTAATCCACCAATAACACTCGCAATAAATAAAAATAGGGAATATCCCCATATCAGATCAACCAAATCTTTTAAACTGATGGTTTTATTGTTTTCTATCAATGTAGTTGCTCCTATGTTATTCTATTTTGCAATAAATATGTTATAAATATATTACATATTATATTATAATAGCAATAAAAATACAATGAAATATAAATTCAAATAAGCCTAAATACTATAAAAAAATTCTATGACGAATGGGACTGAGAAATACAAGAAATTCCAACAAGAGGTTTCATGGTAGGTGGAAAATGATAAGAAATGTATTAGTCACAGGAGCAGAAGGATTTATTGGCAGCCATCTAACTGAAGAATTGGTGTTTAAAGGGTATAACGTAAAAGCTTTTGTTTTTTATAATTCCAATAATTCATGGGGATGGCTGGATACTTTATCCTCGGATGTTAAAAAAGAAATTGAAATCATTAGTGGTGATATACGAGATGCCGATTTTCTACGAAGAAAAATTCTAAATATTGATATGATTTTTCACCTGGCAGCATTGATCGCGATTCCTTTCAGTTATGAATCACCGGATCTATATATCGATACTAACGTCCGAGGCACTTTAAACGTCCTGCAAGCTGCTCGGTACGGAAATGTACAGAAGATACTGGTTACTTCTACATCAGAGGTATATGGTACCGCGCGCTACGTTCCGATGGATGAGAATCATCCTTTGACAGCACAATCACCATATGCTGCATCAAAAATTGCTTCTGACAAAATTGCAGAGAGCTTTTTTAGAAGTTATTCCCTCCCCGTGGTAATTGTGCGCCCTTTTAATACTTATGGTCCCAGACAATCGCTCCGTGCGGTAATTCCGTCAATAATCCTCCAATTGTTAGGCGGGAGTCAAAAAATTCAATTGGGTTCGGTCTATCCGACACGTGATTTTACTTATGTAAAAGATACAGTTAAAGGTTTTATCAGCATTGCTGAATCGGATAAAGTCATAGGTGAAGTCATCCAAATTGCATCTGGGCACGAAATATCAATAGGTCAACTGGCAGAAAAAATTATCAATTTGATCAATCCTTCAGCACAAATTTGTTTTGATCAAGAACGCTTAAGACCACAAAACAGTGAAGTTTTTCGATTATTTGGCAGTAATGAAAAAATCTATCGAATAACTGGATGGCAACCTGACTATTCTTTTGATGAGGGTCTTAAGAAAACGATTGAATGGATGCGGCAGTCTTCACAACTTGAGAAGGCAAATTTGTATCAAAAATGAACAGGAAATAAAAATGAATAAAAAAGCAGTAATTCTTTCCGGTGGGCTTGGCAAAAGGTTGCAACCGTTTACAAACGTTATTCCCAAACCTTTATTGCCATTAGGCGAAAAAGCAATTTTGGAAGTGCAGATTGAAAGACTGGTGAAATTTGGATTCCAGGAAATAATATTAGCGACAAATTATAAATCGGATTACTTCTACAAGTTTTTTGGTAATGGATCTCAATATGGAATAAAATTAACCATCAGCCAGGAAGAAAAGCCTTTAGGAACAGCTGGACCGATTAAATTGCTTCAAAAAAATTTCGAAGATCCATTCTTGGTGATGAATGGAGATATCCTGACGCAAGTGAATTTGGAAGAATTATATAAATTTGCATATGAAAAGAATTCTCTTATGACAGTCGGGATAAAAAAGATCACTTTACCTTACGATTTCGGAAATATTTTTTTTACTGGTGATTATGTAACTGGGATAGAAGAAAAGAAAGAAATAACAACTTATGCTTTGGCAGGTATCTATGTGATGAAGCCGGAAGTGTTGTCATTAATTCCTGACAACAAATATTTTGGAATGGATATGTTAATTCAGACAATGCTGGAAAAAAATCAACCAATTGTCAAATTTGAAATCACAGATTATTGGATTGATATCGGGAATATTGAAAATTATCAAAAGGCTCAATTTGATTATCGCAATAATTTTCAAATTCAGAAATGATTTGAATTTGCGTAATTAATATTGGAACTGTCTATCACATGGGCTTGTTATTAAGAAGTAATAGGATTTATTAAGTAAACTATTTCTGTTTCGCGTTAAAATATGCGATAAAAATGCATGTCAGAACAAGAAAAAATCTATTCTGAATAGAATAGATTATGGTATTTTTATTTTTTGATGATCAACGGTAATTCGAAATGATAAACAATACTTCCCATATTTTGAATTGCTGACTTTTTATTGACAGCGTAATAAGTTTTGATATAATCAAAAAATATGAAAAAAATGACTTCTATCATTTTGATTGTCTTGTTATTGCTTACCATCTTCCTATAAAAAATGGGCGAAGGTGATTTCAAAATTATTCGTGTAATCCTTAATATCGTTGAAAAACCGCCTTTAGGCGGTTTTTATTTTCAAAAAGAAAAATCGGGTAAAATCCCTTGCATATGGGGGTTGAATTCAAATGATATTAAAAAAATCAAATTCAACCCCCGATATTTTCCAAATTACAACGAAAATCCATCGATGCTCCGATAACAGAATTTCTTTCGCAATAAAATATGATTTACTGAACTTTTTCAATATCAAGCAATTTGAAGAAGACAATTTTGTTATCTGTTTTGTTTAAAAAAAAATGGTCCTTTACGTATAGAGGACCATTTTTTTTCGAAAAAATCTTACGGTTGTTTTGTTTCAGCAACCGGAGTAGATTCAGGTGAGGTTTCTGGCGCTGATTCTTCAGCCGGTACTTCGCTTGCTTCGGCTTTTGGTTGTTCGATCGGTTTGAATACGGGTTCCATCGGAATGTTATCCTTCCAAATATCGAAGGTTTCCGGTTTATATTCCGAATTCACTTTTTCGTACCAGGTTTTATAAAGCTCATTTTTCGCGTTGTTTAAAGCGTCATCTTCCAATGGCCGAATTTCTTTTCCATCCGATGCAATAATATGATATCCGAAATCAGTTTTAATGGGTTCGCTGATTTCTCCTTTTTCAAGTGAGAATGCAGCATCTTCAAAAGGTTTTACCATCATTCCTCTGGCAAACCAACCCAAATTTCCACCTTTATCTTTATTACTTGAATCTTTTGAATATGCAGCAGCTAAATCATCCCATTTTTCCCCTGAATTCAGCTTCTCGAGAACTTCTTTTGCAATTTCTTCTGTTTCAACAAGGATGTGACGAGCTGAAACCATCTCAGCTTCAAAGACATGATTAGCAAAAACAGTCTCGTCAAGGAGTTTCGATTCAAGCAAACTGTAATAGATTTGATTTGTGAAGAAATCTTGTGAAAACAAATCGCCAACTGTTGCCGTAAAATACTCATCCATTGCTGTTTGAAGCTTTGCTTCCTGACTGATTTCAGGTTCCGGAGGTGTCATATCCGAGGAATTGGAATCCAGGAGCGTGTCTCCAGTAGATTCTGTCTGATCTGCGGCACTTTCTTCTGTAATGCCAAACATCTGTTTCAATGATTCATTGACTTCGTCATCTGTCACCGATATACCTGCTTTTTTGGATTCGGTGTCAAGGATAATGTTGTAGACAAGTTGATCGATTGTTTTTTGACCCAAATCAACCTTTCCATCTTCACTCAAAATTGTTTCGTATTTTGTCGTGAGCGATTCATCTAAGGGCATATTATACATAGAGTAGAGATATGCAATATATTGGTATTCTTGCAAGGTGCTGAATCGTTTGTAACGGACTGCTTCCTTAAATTCATCTAAGGTGATGTTTGTTCCGTTTAACGTAGCAACGATATCTTTATCCGCTGCTTCGCATGCAAATGTAAAGCCTAGGAATAAGGCAAAAGCCATGATATATACAAAGCTAATAAATAATTTTTTGTTTTTCATGAAAATCTTCCTTTATTAAATAATTCTTAAAATATATTGTAGTTGGAAAATCGAATTTAGGGATATAAAAACCGATAACACAACCTAAACGTTACTTTAAATCATCATATTTAGTTATTTTCAATATTTTATATACTGAACCGATTTTTTTCCCTTATCATCAATTAAAAGCCTTTAACGAAAAGGGAAAATACCCATTATTATGGAGTTTTGAGCTCAACGTAAAAATAGAAAATATTACGGAATCTATTTCATTTATAGAACTAATGAAAAATGTACTAATATAGAAAATTTTCACAAACCGAGGTTATAATTCCCACTGCATGAGTATAACACGTATGATAAGGAGAATCTATCTGACCATGAAACTGCACAATTCCAGAACAATAATTCTATTGAGTATTATCCTTTTTTTCGCAATAAACTGGAGCGTCAATAAAAATATTTATGCTCAGGAAGCTGAAACGAGAGCTACAATAGAAATTGGATCATTAAAAGGACCTACAACCATGGGAATGGTGAAGTTAATGAATGATTCTGAACAGGGATTGACCAGGAACAATTATCAAGTATCCATGTATGGAACAGCTGACGAAATAGTTACCGGGATAGTCAGTGGGAAAATAGATGCTGCTGCAGTCCCGTGCAATTTATCAAGTGTTTTGTATAATAAAACCAAAGGACAAGTTCTGGTTACTGCTATCAATACATTAGGTGTTTTATATTTAGTTGAATCAGGTAACTCTGTTCAAAGTGTTGGAGACCTGAAAGGAAAGACGATCTATTCAACAGGGAAAGGTACAACGCCGGAATTTGCTTTAAATTATATTCTTACACAAAACGGTTTAGAGCCTGGCAAAGATGTAACGATTGAGTATAAAAGTGAATCGACTGAATTGGCAGTATTATTAGGACAAAGTGATAATATGATTGCATTACTGCCACAACCATATGTAACTGCTGTGCAAATGAAAAATGAAAAGGTTAGAATCGCTCTCAACCTTTCCGACGAATGGAATAAAGTAAGTACTGATAGCGCTTTAGTAACTGGATGTGTTGTTGCTCAAAAAGATTTTATAGAAAAATCGCCCGAAGTGTTTGAACAATTCATGACGGATTATAATAACTCAACACAATATGTCAATTCCAATATCGAATCTGCAGCAGAATTAATCGCAAAATACGAAATTGTTGCTGCTGCTCCGATTGCTGTAAAAGCTCTGCCATACTGTAATATTACTTTCATCACCGGTGATGAGATGGAAAAGAAGTTAAACGGATATTTACAGGTTCTGTTTGATGCCAATCCACAGTCCATTGGTGGAAAGCTGCCTGATGAAGCTTTTTATTTCAAAGCAAAATAGTAAATTAAAAAAAATCCTGTCGATTCTATTTTGGCTGGTTGTCTGGCAGATGACCAGCCAAATTGTCCATCAGGAGCTATTAATTTCATCACCAATTCTTGTTCTTAAAACACTTGCTTCACTGATATTTGAAATTTCTTTTTGGAAAACTGTTTTTTACAGTGTTTTTCGTATCACTTCCGGCTTCCTATTAGCCAATTTGTTTGGAATAATTCTGGCAATCCTTTCATATCGTTTTGCAACGATCAGGTTCCTTCTAAATCCGCTGATCAGCTTTGTAAAGTCAACGCCAGTTGCAAGTTTTGTAATACTCGTAATTCTTTGGTTCGGAAGTAAAAATTTATCGATCGTTATATCCTTTTTAATGGTTTTCCCGATCATATATACAAATACATTGCAGGGTATCGTTAATGTCAATCAACAATTAGTCGAAATGGCTAAAGTATTTCGGATTCCATTCTTATCGAAATTTATATATATTTATATGCATGAAGTACTGCCGTTTTATTATTCAAGCTGTCTGATCGCGTTAGGCCTTTGCTGGAAAAGTGGTGTAGCTGCGGAGCTCATTGGAATTCCGTCAGGCAGTATCGGTGAAAGATTGTACGAAGCTAAGATTTATCTTAATTCTGCTGAGTTATTTGCCTGGACGTTTGTGATAATTTTATTAAGTATATCTTTTGAGAAACTTTATCTGCGTTTATTAGCTTATATAAAAACTGGAATTGAAAACAGCGTATAGTCATGAATATTCAAGCAATTGACATAAAAAAAAGCTTTGGAACACAAATTGTATTGTCAAATTGGAATTGTTCGATTCCAGAAAATAAAACTACTTGTCTGATGGGTCCAAGTGGCTGTGGGAAAACTACGTTTTTCCGAATTCTATTAGGGCTGACACAACCTGACAGCGGTGCTATTTATGGAATGGAAAATCAGACCATTACTGCCGTTTTTCAGGAAAATCGGTTGTGTAACTATCTCAACGCAATAAAAAATATCCAACTTGTTTGCAGGGATTTGGATATCTCCCGCCAGAAGCTGGAAGACATTTTTGAACAAGTTGGACTGGATCGAAGTGATCTCATGAAACCGATTGCAGAACTAAGCGGAGGAATGCAGCGGAGGGTCGCAATAGTCAGAGCTATTGTTCCAAAATCAACCTTCATTTTAATGGATGAACCATTTCGCGGATTGGACACCGAAAATAAAAAACGCGTTATTAACTGCATTCATCATATGACTGGTGGAAAGACACTTCTAATATCAACTCATGATTTTCGAGATGTTGAAAGCTTAAATGCTGAATTAATTGAGATGGGATCATAAAAAATACCTGTCAACAATTGTCAATTGACAGGTATTTTTATATTTATACTAATGAAAAATGTTAAGATTCAGGAATGGTCGGGATTTCTTCAGCACTGTCGTCCTTTTCCAGCTCATTCTTAAGTCCCTTTAATTGATTTTTTCTTTCTTCCAAAAAAACCTGTCCACGGCGTGTTACTTCTTCAGCGCGTGATTTTGTAGTATTGGCCAGCGCTTCAAATCGATCTCTTGCGTCCTTAGCTGCCATTTCTGCCTGCTTATATGCTTCATCCACTGAAAGATTCGCTTTATCTAGAATCTCTTCTTTTTTCTCCTTCAGCGCATTTCTGGTTTCTGCTCCAGATTTCGGAGCATAAAGAACAGTTGCAATTGCACCCGCAATACCTCCAGCGATAAAACCGATTATAAAAGAACTAAAACTGTCTCGTTCTGCCATATTTATCTCCCTTTTTTGTTTATTATTCCTGATTTCAGGCTTGATATAATTTTTGTGAATCCGGCAATTTTCGAATTCGTTTGAATTACCGGTTCAACCATATTATCTCCAAGAAATTCAACAGTACCTTTGATATGATTGACTGTTTCTTTTGTCGTTTTCAGTATTGGTTTAATTTCATTTTGTATTAAATTTATTAAGATTGAAAATTGAATAATGAGAATAATCAGAAAAAAACAAATGATTATCGATTCAAAGACAAATAAAATAATCGATAAATCGCGTATTTTTGTGATTGTTTGAACTGATGAGATAGTCAAGAAATAAACAATTCCAGCTGCAATTAAAAGGAGAAAAATAAATATAGTAAATTTTTTTCCGCTTTTTCCTGTGCTTTTTATTGGCTTAGATGGCAGTTTCTGGTTTTCCATGCCTTTTTCTTTTCTATTCTTGTATATTGATATAAGAGATTCGAAATTTCGGGAGAATAATTTATTATTTGCTCCCAGCTGACAAACGCTAAGAAAACTTTTTTATTTCATAAAAACTTTTCAATAAATCGAATTATTCAATTGACACAAATATTATACCCGAATACATGATGGTTATATTCTTTATGATTAAAAGAAAGAGAAATTTTGAGGACAAGAAGACTATATGCAAACTGTTTTTTTGACACACCAACATAGATTTTCCTTAATAATCAAAGCGTGAAGCTTCATTTTGAATTACTGACGCATTGCGCAAAAATAAAAGAACGACATATAATCGTTTATATAATTCGAATTTTTGATCAACGAGGGATCATGATGACAAAATTGAAAGCTGGAATTTCAGGTACTGGTTTTATTGGTCCAGTTCATGTCGAGTGTTTGCGGAGATTGAATATTCCTGTGAAAGGGATCTGTGGATCATCTTCTCAACGAGCAATAGATTCAGCTCTACGTCTTGAACTTGAAAAAGGATATTCGTCATTTCAGGAAATGTTGGAAGACCCTGAAATCAATGTAGTTCATATCTGCAGTCCGAATAATGTTCATTATGAACAGGCTAAAGCTGCCATGCTTGCAGGCAAGCATATTGTTTGTGAAAAACCACTTGCCGTTAATTCAAAAGAATCTGCTGAATTAATTCAAATATCCAGAGAAACAAATAGGATAGCCGCTGTAAATTTCAATTTACGCTTCTATCCGATGAATCATGAAGTCCGATCAATCGTCCAAGATGAAGCAGAATTTGGAAAGATCTTCACGATTACCGGTTGTTATTTTCAAGACTGGTTATTAAAAGACACGGATTGGTCATGGAGATTGGATCCTAAAATCAATGGCAGTCTCAGGACCGTAGCGGATATTGCATCCCACTGGATTGATCTTGTCCGGTTTATTACTAAAAAGGATGTTGAATCAGTTTTTGCAGATTTCAAGACATTCATCAATAATCGCAAAAAACCAAAAAACTCCGTAGCTGCATTTTCCAACAAGTTACTTATTTCCGATGAATATACTGAAGTCCCCATCGAAAATGAAGATTTTGCGAGTATCATGCTGCGCATGAAAGATGGTGTTTTCGGACAGGTTAATGTATCTCAGATGTGTTCAGGCAGAAAAAATCGGTTGTTTTATGAAATTAACGGATCAAAGAAATCAGTTGCGTTTGACCAGGAAAAATGCAATGAGATTTGGATCGGAAATCGTGACAAACCGAATGAAATCTTAATGAGAGATCCATCGTTAGTTCACCAGGAAGCACGTGAAATAATTTCTTATCCTGGAGGGCACCTGGAAGGATATTCCGATACGATGAAGCAGCATTTTCAAAAAATATATCGATATATTGAAAATGGGAATTTTAACCTGCCGAAAGATTTTGCATCAATTGAAGATGGGCACTATATTATCAAAGTCAATGAAGCAATTGAGAAAAGCGCAAAAGAGGGCAGATGGATTGACATCGAATCTTGAAAAAATCATTAATTCTACTTGCGCAGCAAAAAAAATATTATCTGACGTAATCGAAGCATAAGTAAAAAAATATGAGTTGTTAATATGCTTTTACACTTAGTGTAGAAGCATATTAACAAAAGAATCTCTCCAGTGAATCAAAAAATTGAATTGACTTTCGACTCAATTAAAACCTATTTGAAGTTTTCCTCATCAGATAATCAATTGGAATCCTCCTTTTGTGTCGTAATAAATAAAAACAGGATTCATTTAAACGTGGAGAGAAAAAATTCAGTTCGAAAACCGATTATTTCACTATAAAACACCTTTGTTATGCCTGTAATCAAATACACTGCGAAAATCTAACCACTTTCAATGAACAAATTATTCGAATAGCAAGTCAATATTTCGAATTATTGTTACTCGAGAACAATTCTTTTCATCTTTTAATCAGAATCAACTCTATTTTCATTTGTCAATAAATTATTGTTGTCATCTTTTTTTAACTATAGTAAAATTCTCCTTAATCACTTGTAAAAATTTTCACATAAAAAATACATTTGAATAAAACGGAGAAGAGATGAGTACTATAAGTGTAGAAGAAGTAAAGGCGTTTACTTTGGACGTCCTCGAGGATCATGCTTATAAAAAAGCAGAAGTCATAACGATGCTCCAGGAAGTTCAGGAAAAATACCATTATCTTCCAGAAGTTGCATTGCTTCAACTGGCAGAAGGTCTGAAAGTTACTGCACAGACCATTTATGGTGTTGCGACGTTTTATGCACAATTTTCATTGGATCCCAAAGGGAAATATCTTGTGCAGATATGCAACGGAACAGCCTGTCATGTCAGGAATTCCATGCTGATTTATGATGCATTGGTGAAAAAGTTAAACCTGCAGACTGACAAAAAGACCACGAAAGATGGCCTTTTTACATTGGAAACCGTTGCATGTCTTGGTGCTTGCAGCATCGGACCAGTGATGGTTATCAACGAGACTGTTTACCCGCATATGGATCCGGAAACTGCCGCGGGTGTCATTGATATGCTTTATAACCGAAAAAATGGTGATTAGGAGTCATAATGGAAAGAATCAACTCAATTACAGATTTGGTTCAAGCAAGCGAAAAATATCGGAATGCGCTTAGCCGGCAAACCTTGCGGATTTCAGTTTGTGCAGATACAGGCTGTATTGCTAACGGATCTTTGAACGTTTATAAAAAATTGGTGGAAGTCGCAGAAAAAGACGGTGGTTTGGTAAATATTCAGTTGCTTTCGAACGATGAAAATGTTAAAGGGAAAGCGATTGTTAAAACCGGATGCCTTGGATTCTGTACACGAGGCCCAATGGTTCGCGTAGATACGCTGAACCTTGTTTATGTGCATGTGAAGGAAGAAGATGCAGAAGAAATTTATTACTCTTCTTTAAAGGGCCAAGTTGTCGAGAGACTCCTTGAAAAAGATCCCGAAACCAATAAACCGTATCTCCACATCGAAGAGTCACCATTTTACCGAAAACAAAAAATAAATATATTGGAGCATAGCGGTCACATTGATCCTGCCTCTATTGAAGAATATATCGCTGATAATGGGTTTCGAGCCTTAGCAAAAGTTCTTTCTGGCTTGAGTCCAGAAGATGTCAATCAAATTGTTTCCGAATCAGGATTGCGCGGCAGAGGTGGTGGTGGCTTCCCAACCGGAACGAAATGGAAATTTGCCAGAACGCAGAACTCTGAAAAGAAATATATGATTTGTAATGGCGACGAGGGAGATCCCGGAGCGTTCATGAATCGTTCAGTACTGGAAGGCGATTGTTTTCGGGTGATTGAAGGAATGATGATTGCAGGGTACACAATCGGAGCCGATGAAGGAATCTTTTATGTTCGTGCGGAATATCCTTTAGCTGTAAAACGACTGAAAGCATCTATTAAACAATGCGAAGAAGCCGGATTATTAGGTAAAAACATTATGGGAAGTGAATTCTCATATTCTCTTTCCGTACGTGAAGGAGCGGGAGCATTCGTATGCGGTGAAGAGACCGCATTAATGGCTTCTATAGAGGGGAAAAGAGGTATTTCAAGTCCCCGACCTCCATTCCCTGCAGTTTCTGGCTTGTACAAGAAGCCAACAATCATAAACAATGTGGAAACACTGGCAAATATTCCAAAGATCATTCTTAATGGTCCAGAATGGTTTAAATCTATTGGAACAGAAAAAAGCCCCGGAACAAAAACATTTGCGTTGACCGGGAAAGTTCGAAATACAGGGCTGGTCGAGATTCCGATGGGTACAACGCTTCGCGAGATGGTTTTCGATATTGGTGGTGGCATACAAAATCAAAAGAAATTTAAAGCTGTGCAAATCGGCGGTCCATCAGGTGGCTGCCTGCCCGAATCACAATTGGACAACGCTTTAGATTATGATTCGCTTCAAAAAGTCGGTGCCATGGTCGGCTCAGGTGGTATCGTTGTGATGGACGAAGACAATTGTATTGTTGAAGTTGCCCGATATTTTATGACATTTATCCAGGCGGAATCCTGCGGAAAATGTGTTGCATGTCGGGAAGGAACAAAACAGATGCTAAACATCATGACAAAAATTGTCGAAGATCGTGCAACGCTGGAAGATCTTGAACTCTTAGAGGAAGTTGCATCCATTGTAAAAGATGCTTCTTTATGTGCACTGGGAAAAACCGCAGCAAACCCCATCTTGACAACATTGCGATATTTTCGTGATGAGTACATCGCTCACATCGTCGAACATCGATGCCCGGCAGGCGTGTGTAAAGCTTTCAAACACTATACCATTGTTCCGGAAAAATGTGTCGGATGCGGTGCATGTGCGAAAAAATGCAGATCACAAGCGATTTCCGGAATTATTAAAAATCCTTTCCAAATAAACCAGGATCTCTGTATAAAATGCGGCGTTTGTAAAGAAACGTGTCGTTTTGATGCAATTGAAGTGAGGTAAAAAATGGCTGGCTATGTAAAAATCAATGATCGAGATGTCAAAATTGAAGGTGAGAAAAACCTTTTGGAGATGATTCAAAAAACAGGAATAGACATGCCTACTTTTTGTTATCATTCTGAATTGTCGATATATGGAGCATGCCGGCTTTGCGTCGTTGAAACAGATAAGGGACAGATCATCAGTTCCTGTTCGACGCCGCCTGCAAACGGGATGATAATCAAAACGCATACTCCAAGGTTAATTCAAATCCGTAAAATGATGCTTGAATTACTCCTGGCTAATCATGATCGCGAATGCACAACATGTTCCAAGAGCGGAAAATGCAAGCTTCAAGAGTTATGCAATAAATTTGGAATCGATACCATCCGATTCGCTGCTGATAAACAAATGCTGCCAATTGATCGGACCAGCGTCAGTATCACACGGGATGAGAATAAATGTATTTTGTGCGGAGATTGCGTTAGAACTTGTGCAGAAATTCAAGGAATCGGAGCGATTGATTTTGCGAATCGGAGCTCCAAAACACGAGTCATGAGTGCCTTCAATCGGGGACTTGCTGAAACGAATTGTATTAATTGCGGACAATGTATAGCAGTGTGCCCGACTGGAGCCTTAACGAGTCCTTCGAAAGTAAACCTGATTTGGAAGAAGCTGTATGATCCGGAAGTGAAAGTGGTAATGTCCATTGCGCCTGCAGTACGTGTTGCGATTGGAGAAGAGTTTGGCGAGAATCCTGGCGTGGTTGAAACAGGCCGATTGGTTGCTGCAATCAAAAAACTGGGTTTTGATCAAGTTTTTGATACTTGCTATTCAGCGGACTTAACAACCTGGGAGGAAACAACAGAATTTCTAAAACGGTTTACCAAAAAAGAAAATTTGCCGCATTTTACATCCTGTTGTCCAGCATGGGTAAAAGCATGTGAAACACTATACCCTGAAAAAATTAAGAATCTCTCAACCTGCAAAAGCCCTCAAGCAATGGATGCATCACTTCTGGTACACCATTATGTTGAAGAACAGGGAATTCCCCGTGATAAATTATTTATAGTCTCTGTAATGCCATGCGTTGCCAAAAAATTTGAAGCTGCGCGTTCGGAACTTAGCACAAACGGATATCAGGATGTGGATGCAGTCATAACAACCTCTGAGTTGGCAAAAATGATCAAATCTGCGGGAATTGTTTTCAATGAATTACAAGAAGAATCATTTGATATTCCTTATGGACTTTCAACTGGATCAGCGGTTATCTACGGTATGACAGGTGGTGTTGCGACTGCAGTTGTGCGCGAAGCAACCTATTTATTAACCGGATTGCGAATCACAGATATCGAAATGTCTCCAGTTGATGGTTTCCCCGGTTTACGCTCTGCGCTGGTTGATTTGCCGGATGGTTCTCAAGTAAAATTAGCTGTTGTAAGCGGAATGGGTAATGTACGTAGAGTTTTAGAAGCATTGGATTCCAAACAACTTGAATATGATATCGTCGAAATCATGGCATGCCCCGGAGGTTGTGTGGGGGGAGGCGGACAGCCTTTGCCCAATGAGATGAAGCAGCGCAATAAAAGGATGAATGGCTTGCATGTCGCTGATACACGGCAGCAAATTCGTATAGCCCGAGATAATGTACTTGTATGCGAGTTATATGATAAATGGTTAAAAGAACCCAACAGTGAAGTATCTCATCAATACTTGCATACGCATTATCATATCAGACCGACAGAAACAGAAATCCCGAATTCTTAATGTTTTTTTGCAACAGGCAGTGAATCGTGTATACCATTCACTGCCTGTTAATTATTCACGAAATATGGTAAATCATAATTGTTGAATTGAAGAAAAAACAACATTTCAAAATGTACGTTAAAAAATAATTATTTTCCTAATACTTATACAATTAACGCAAAACATCCAAAAAAATAAAATTTGGAGAGGCTTATTTGAAAATAACGAATACTTCGATTTGCTGAATTCCATAATATCAACAAAACCAGCCACTTAATACGGAAAAGATAAAAACAATTTTTATTGCCAGCAATTCGAAATTTGGTTTAACCTTATAAAAAAAGAGGAAGTATGTTGTTTTTATGGTTTTGTGTGGAACTAAGAAGCCATAAGAATAATAAGAATTCTTTACATACTTCGAATTATTGTTTAATTGATGCGAAAAATTAGAATTGTCTGTTATGATATAATAAAATTTTGATGAATAAAAAAAAGAAGACCTTGATTGGTATAGAGTCGGGAGTAAATATGAATAATAAATATCAAATCCGTGTTCATTCCGGTTCATTAAGGGGACAGGCATTTATTATTAATAAACCGGAATTTAAAATCGGAAGAGATCCATCCTGTGATATTATCTTAACCGAGAATTCGGTTTCACGAATTCATTTGATTATTTATCATCAGGATATGAACAATGTCGTTCTTGTGGATAATAATTCAACCAATGGAACGACAGTAAACAACATGCCTGTTACAACTCCTGTGCAGATCACTGAAAATTCTGTTATCATGCTTGGGGGTGAAGTAGCTTTGGTTCTGGAAAAAGTTCCGGAAATGCAGACACCGTATGCACCATTTCCGCCGCAAAATTATCAATCAAATCTAAATAATCCATACGCTCAGTCAAATATGATTCCTTCATATCAACCTCCGGTTCCGGAAAATGGAAGCTCAAACATACCCAATGCGAATGACCTTCTGAAAAATCAGATCGGATCCATAAAATCCAACCCGAATACAAATTTGACAGAAGATATAAATTTAGAAAAAATCCAAAATAATGATATGGAAGACAAAATGAACCCAAAATCAGGTGAAAATTCGCAGCCAAATTTTGGCCAGCCGCAGGGTAATAATTCAACCCCAATATATGGACAACAGAACAATATTCCTGATTTCAATAGGCCATATCCTCAGGCATATCCTGATCAGCCCTATCCATATCAGCAAAATTTCAATCAACAACCTTATCCAGGACAACAGATTCCGCAATATCAACCGATGAATCCTGCTTTTGGACAGTCTCAGTTCCCGAATCCGCAAAATTCCAATTATCCAGTTCCCGGTCAGATGAATGCCGACAATTCTCAATTTAATATGCCGCAAAGCCAATCTTCACAGTATCCGGGCCAACCGTGGAATCAACCTCAAAATCCATATGCAGCGCCTGTGCCATACGGTCAAAATCCGAACGAATTTCCGCAACAGCCATGGATGGCAAACCAGCCTTATCCGCAATCTGGCTATATGAACAATCCAGTTCAACAAGGTTATGGACAACAAGGAAATGTACCGCAGAATAATCCGTATTATGGCGGAGGATATCCAGGTTACCCGCAGAATTATGGTTATCAGACCGGATATCCACAGAATGAAGAAAATCAAGCTGATGAAGAAGCTCAAAAAAGGAAAAAACTATACATCATTTTAGGAGCTGTTTTGCTTTTCATTATTGCAATAATTGTCTTCATCATCATTATCGATACAAACTACTTGTGGTGTGATGTATTCCCATTCTTATGGAGTGCTGAAGCCTGCGCTATTTATCCGTAAACAATAATTGAACAAGCTGAAGCTCTCCGATAGGTAAAGAATTGTGTCGGTCGGGGAGCTTTTTCTATTTTTTTGAAAGTACTATGTTCAAAAATTTTCTTTCAAATACAATTAATAAAATCAGACCGCCCGAGCCGAAAGCTGTTGTTTTCGAAGAAAAAGGAAAAGAACTGCCTGTTCAGGTTGTTCCAAATCGTTCTCCTCGATGGCAAAATAGTACAAAACAATTTGTTGTAATCGGATTGTTTGTCATATTGGCGATTAGTATTTATTTCCTTCGAAATATGATTGCTCCGATTATATTTTCTTTAATACTAACTTATCTAATTTTACCAATTGCTTCATATATACATCGTAAATTTAGATTTTCATGGACAGTCAGTGTTGTTGTTATTTATCTGATAATGATCTTAATAATTTTAGGAATAACAACCTGGGGAGGCTTTGCGATTTTCTCTCAAGCGGAAAATCTTATTAATTTTTTGATTGAATCGATCAATGATTTTCCGAAATTAATGGAAAAATTCTTAAAACCCGTAAACGGAAATTCCGATCCTCTAAAAACAAATTTGTGGATTCTGCTGGATTCAAAAATTGGTGTACAACTGTCTGATAATATCCAAGGAATTTTAAAAAATGCTGCCGGCGGGATTGCATCATTTGCTCAAGGTGCACTTTCAAAAATCGGATGGCTTTTCTTTATTATTGGCTTTTCATTTTTTATTGTGCTGGAATCCAGGCACTTCGGAAAATCTGAGATTACATTTTCTACAAAGGGATACGAATTTGATATTCTGATGGCAAAACAACAAATATCCAGAATATGGAACAGTTTTTTGCGTGGACAAGTCATCCTGATGATTTTTGCCATCTTACTATATACTTTGCTCTTTTCAATATTAGGGTTGAATTATAGCTTCATTTTAGCCTTAGGAGTCGGCGCTGCACGATTGATCCCTTATGTGGGATCGACCGTTGCATTTACAGCCTATGGGATTGTCGCATATTTTCAGGAGCCGGCAATATTTGGACTATCACCGTTGGCTTATGCAATCATGATAGTTGGAATAGCATTTATTATTGACAAGATAATTGATGGATTACTGACGCCGAAAATTATGGCGGATACTCTAAAAATCCATCCGGCAATGATCCTTATCTTTGCAATTATATTTTCAAGGATTTTTGGAATTATTGGATTTTTTCTTGCCGCGCCGATGTTTGCCAGTCTGAAGCTTGTTGTAAACTATATCTTGCATAAGCTGAGCGATTCAGATCCATGGGAAAATATTGAAACCATCACGCCACCAGTTCCGTTAAAGGAACTGATAGACAAGTCAATCGAAAAATTGAAAAGTTCCCTAAAAAAGATATGGACATTTTGTTCAGAAAATTGGAAACTGATTAAGAATATGAAAATGGATCAATGTATCGATCGGAAAATTTTCAAAAATAAAATTTTGATGAAAAAGAGTCAAGAAACCAAGAATGAGGAGAAAATCAAATGAATAGCATGGATTCAGACATTAAAACCAGTATTGTTGCTCAGACAGATAATTTTATCGCCTGGAAAGCTGAAGAACCAGATGATGAGGCGACATTTCATATCGAAATTAATAATCTGACAATTCATTTCTTCAGCGAAGAATGGGAAGAATTTAAAGAGTTCAAAAATGGTTTTATCAGCATTCCCAAAAGAACAACCGGAACATTGGCTGATTCTGATACCTATTTTGTAAGTTGTGAAAAAATTGATTCCGGGGATTATCTCTATACGATGGAAATCCCGGGCGCAACTTTGTTCCTTTTTGAAGAAGATTGGATTGAATTTTGCGAGTTGATTCGAGATTTGTAATCATTAAAAAAGGATGGACGCCAATTCAGATCGGTACATCCTTTTTTGTGGATCCTCATCAGGAAGCATTTCGATGATTGCCAGGATAACTTTATGAGCAAATCCATTGAGATAATTTCTGTCCTGTTTTAGAATTTCCATCAATCCGTCAATTGATAAATAATATTTATTTTCTGAGGCGAAACGGAGTGCGGTTCGAAAAGAAAAATCAAGCTCCGTTTTGTCTGGTAATGTATTATCCCGTAATTGAACCAGCGCTTTTGCGAGCGGAATAATTGCTTCTGCTGACGAATACCATTTGCTTGCTGGAAAATCTTTCAAAGCATACAGCGCATCGACCGCTTTTCCCTGAAACAGTAATGCTTTTGCATAACCCAACAAAGCCTCCGGATCCTGACTTTTTTTCTCAAGGACTGCATTAAATAATTCTTCCGCTTCTGAATAATCTCCGGAAGTGAGTAATGCTTGTGCTTTCTCAACTTCCAGCGCAGTAGGATCAGCCGGTTGAACAGCATTAAGTAATTGGATAATGCGCGATTCAGGTTGCGGACCGATCAATTCGCCGACAATTTGTTCTTGAAAGATTAATTTTAATGTAGGTAATTTATGAATGGCAAATTTTACAGAGAGTAATGGACTTAGATCAATATTAATCGAAGCTAAACGAATCATTCCATCTAAACGAATTGTAAGACTTTCAAGAAAATCTTTATATTCTTTGCTTTGTTTAGACCAATGTGCCCAAAAATTCAATAGAACAGCCGTATTCATTGAATACAACATGACTTCTTCTTCAAAATTCATTTCGTTTACATCGATAATATATGAATCGCTCATAATATCAGAATACCTTTTTACTAATTTCCGCAGATTTCATTCGTATTATACATTATTGCAGAATCTTCCAACAGCTGGTTCCACCGGGTGCAATAAAAATCTTTATAGGCTGGATCTGTTTGAATTGCCTCAATTGATAGATCTTCGGCAATTTGAAGTGATCCATTTCGGATTAAACCCTCGACAAAAGGCCACCATTCGAATGGCGAATTCGAACTGACAGCTGAGGGTGAAAAACCATTTTCAAGTGCAATTTGTGTGAGCTTATTCAGTTGATCCCATTTTCCAAATTGCCTGTACAACGATGCTTTTTGATATAAAGAACACCAGTTTTGTTTTGGAGAACCAAATATATTTTTACTCGGAACAGCCTGACTGTCAAATCCGATTCTGGATATGGCAGAATGGGCTATCCAGGTTTTTTGTGTTTCAGACACATGTGGATGATCGATATCTTCTGGAGAAAAAATCCAGATACAATTTGCAAATTGATTATCATAATCTATAAAAATCATTTGCTGTGTGGGAGCGATAAATTGAAAGTTTCTTTTAGTCGTATGAAAACCGGCATGTTGTTCATATCGGATTTTTCCTGCATCAAATACCCAAATCGGAACGGTACCATTTTCATTAATTGGATTTGAATAGAGAATGTTTAATGCGGATGATGTTGAAAAATTTCCTTGAAACGGGAAAATTACCGTATCATCTACAATTGCCGTGTTGTTTGATAATGAAGGCATACGATAGAACATTTGCCAATATACATCGCTTTGTTTTTCAGTCTGCCATTTTGCCATATCATTTTCTTCAAAAAACTGACTGGCAAAGAGCGAAGACAGGATACAAACTGCCACCACATATTTTTTCCCTGACTGGATAAAAAAACGGATAATCCAACTGAAAAGAATTACTGCACCGAATACGGATGCGAAAAAATGCCGGTCAGCATGTGGAGGATCTTCAGCATTCACGTAATTTTCGCCGATGGTCCAAAATGGTAAGATTGAGAGAATTATCCAGAGAATTGCAAAAATCAACATCTCAATTTCAGATTTTGTATCTGGATTTTCAGACTCATTTTTCAGTACATTTGACAAGAAAGAATACATAATGAAAAACAAAACCATCAACAGAATGGCAATAAGGACATGAAACGATCGAAAGAAATGATTCAAATCGATAGAAATGACTTTCCCGATAAAATTAAAGAAAATATAACTAAAATCCAGAATGAGGTTCTTTATCAAGGAAATCAACGCCTGAAATGGCTCCGATGCGAATTTTTGAAGTAAAACCGGTTGATCTGCTTCAAGAATTGGAAAGATTTTTGCGAAATTCAATCTGAATATGCTGTATAAAACAAAAATCAGGAATACCGGTGTGAACAAAGTCAACGTCTTTTTGATCACTGTCTTTATTGGTAAGTTTTTGGATTTATAGATGATGAAAATGACTGGAAATTTGATCCATTCTAAAAATGAAAAATATTCCGTGATACTTAGCTGAAGGATCATGAATAAGATCGACAAAAAACCAAATAAAACCTTTTTGGATGGTTGATTATGCTTTAGAAACGCGACCAAACAAATTACGGATAACAAAAATAAAATATAGTTCAGATAATGTTGTGTATAGGCGACTGAAATATATGATTGCGAGAATAATGGGCAGACAAAAAACAAACTTATTATAATGAAGTTTTGCCAGCGATTTTCAGGCCACAAGCATTCAAGCAATTTGAAAGATAAAAGTCCAGACAAATACTTCAAGAAAAGGATAAAAATATGCCAAAGGATCGGGCTATTCAGAAATAAACGATTGAAAAAATAAGCAGTCCAACCAGATGTCGGGCGATCTGCCAAAAAATATTCCCAATATGCGGAATCTCCAAATTTTATTCTTAGAAATAATTGGCTCCAATCATCCCAAAAAAAACCATGGTAAAAAATAAAAATACCATGAATGATGAGACAAATGGTCGCAAAATATATATATAAATAGCCTTTTCTTTCAAGAAATCGAGCTTTGTATGTAGGAGAAACTGGAAATTTCAATCCGAATCTCCATCATCTACTTTGGAAGGCAGAGTCAGATTGATTATTTCGCCATGGTAATTGATCGTAATTTTCATACCCATCATACCAAGATAAGCTCTGACTTCTTCCGGTATACCTGTCTCTAATATAGAATCGATTTGTTGATCAATATTCTTCATTTGGTTCTTTAGAATTGCGATCGTAAATATATCATCCTGCCCTAACATCGAAGCAGCTTGCTTGCTTAAATAATCTTCATTACCTGAAATTTGATCGGTAAATGTTTTTAATATTTGCCTGTCAATTTCTTCCGAAGGTATATGTCTCAGGAAACCGGCATCGTTGACGATGTAGTAGGTTTCCTGGCCAATTTGCCCCACATCAACAGGATTGTCATTTTCGTCCATAATTAATCCGGAAAAAAGAGCTTTTTTTGCCATAAAACTCCTAACGAGAATATTGAAGAAAATCGATTCCAGGAAGAATAAATCTTTTATTGTCTTCTGTAAATGCAGTTGAATAATCGACTTGTTTAAAATTATCGGTTTCTGAGACAGTCTCGTTATTGATGTAACAGAGAATCCCTTCTGCAATCCCCTGTGCAGCCTTTTCTGTTTTTTCTGTTAAAAATCGATAATCCAGATTCAGATAGCCAGTCTCAATTACCGATGCAGTCGTATAATCATTGATCATATTGTATGAATAAAACATTTCCGAATCCGAGGAAATCGTATTACCACGGAAAGGAAGTTCTGTATTTCGTTGATAGCGATCAACCAGGCAATCATTGAATTTTTTTGCTTCTGCTGGATAACTTACATGGGCAGTGCTGGATACTTTATAACCGGATGCAGCTTCATTGATAAAATCACAAGTATCATTATGAATTGCCAATAATGCAAGACCAGTGTAATCCGAAAGCTGTGGATCGAATTCATGCAGCAGATCGACGTTATATCCTGCTTTTACTAAGATGTTTCGTACCATTGTGGCAATTCGAAGATTGACGTCCACTTCTTGAACGTTATTTAGTTCCTTCCCGCAAACATGTCCGGTGTCAAAACCCCAATGGCCGGCAACAATTCCAATTCTGCTCTGATCATTCGGAAGCACTACTGGCAATTCGGCATTCTCTTTTTGATCGGGAGTGGATTTTGACAATTGATTATATAAATATAAGTCAATATCCTGCCCAGGAGAAAAAAATATGAAAACAGTCGCTGATATTATCGCGGTAATCAGAATAATAAAAATTGCCCGAAAAGGTGAAAGTGTTTTCATAAGATTTTCGTTATGATTAATTATAAGCGAAGCATCGAAAAACTAGTCTCTGAAGCAGCAATTACAGCAATTCGAATATGGCAAAATTCTCACGCTATTTGTTAACACTCATTCATTTCTCTATTATCACAAATAATGAGCGGTGATGAAAATCCGCTCATTATTATAATCGAACCGTCCAGATACGATTGATTTCACCAATTGAATTGCTGGCAGAAATATCCGTTCATCATTTGTTTATACATCCAGCGAAGCTAAAAATTATTTACAAATATTCTCTTTTTATAAAACAGTTTGTTAAAAATCGGTTAAATGATTTGATTTGTCTGACCCAGTAAATTTGAAAAGAAAGCGGCTGCATAAGGTATGGTAAAAAGAATACCAATATAAAAAATTGATAAACCAAAACTGGCGATGATGAATGAGACAATTAATGACACGAACAGTGTTACATATGTCTGTTTGTTTCTCTTAATCCGCAGATAAACACTTTTAAAGTTAAAAGTTTCTCGAATTTTCTCGTTCTCCAAGAATAACTGTATTATGACAGGGAGAATAAACAAGAAAAGAAAGAAATAAAGAAAATTCCAAATATCGTTCAGAAATACGAATAAATGAATTCCGAATTTTTCAAAACCGCCCGAAAAAACGAATGCCCATGTCCATGAAAAAATTTTTAAAATGAGGGTAATCAGCAGCCATGGTATATAGTATACTAATCCTGATATGAGCAGTTTGATACCATTTGAAAAATATTTCCATGTCGCTGGATTCGGAATCAATTCAGAATCAAAACGGGAGACTCGTTTCGCAATTTCTGATGCCCAACCAATCAGGTGAACAAACCCTGCAAAAGGAATAATTGAAATAATCCCTTCTATAAATAATTTTTTTATCCAATCTCTTTCATGAAAAACAAAGGTAATTGCCCTGGTAAAATCCATTTCTACTCCATTTCTGATCATTATGTCGGTAAAATCAATAGTCCGAAACATGAAAAGGATTCTCTTGGTGCTCTTATGATTTTACATGTCGCAAAAAACCAAAAGAACAATTTATTTCCTCTTTTTATTCGAAAAGTAAATTCATATTTCGAATTGTTGCGGTATTACGATTGTTAATGATCTCTATTTGATTCTATTTTATATACGGAAAAAGAAACTTTATGTTGCGGTATAAAAAAATTCAACAATTGATGGAACGAAAATTGTCAACAAAATGGTTGATACTCATATTGTGTGCTTTTACCGGTATGATTTATATTTCGCTCATTTTTGGTACCCACAACATAAATCCTAACAATACAGATTGGGTGATAAAAGGCGGTGGAGATTATTTCCAGCATTATATCGGCTGGCGATTTTTCCGAATCAGTCCATGGACAAAACATTTTCTATTTATGCAGAATCTGAATTATCCTGAAGGAAGTTCAGTCATTGTTACGGATTCAAATCCTCTCTTCTGTCTGATTTTTAAATTATTTCGGCCGTTTTTACCGCAGAATTTTCAATTCAACGGCATTTGGATTCTGCTGAATTATGGATTAATCGGTTTTTTTTCAGGTTGTATCGGCTGGAAATTGTCTCGAGATCGCCTTTTTACTTGTACATTAAGCATTTTCACGATTCTAAATCCGGTCATTTTACAGCGAACGGCAATTCATGATACACTGACAGCACATTGGCTCATTCTCTATGCCATTCTTGCTGCATTAAATTGGAAATCCAGACATAATTGGCTGCATTGGTCAATCATCACTGTCTTCGTGATGCTGATTCACAGCTATTTCTTACCGATGGTGAGTTTTATTCTGCTTTTACAGCTTCTTTGGATGGTGCAGAATCGGGATAACTGGATTCGGATTCTCTTGATTATTACTTCATTTTTCATCCCTTTAACCCTAATTTATTTCATCGCCGGATTTAACTATATTTTGCCGCAATCTTCTTCATATGGCGAATTATCCATGAATCTCAACGCATTTTTTAATCCGGATGGTTCGTCCGTTTTCTTACCCAACAGAGAAACCTTTCCGTTGCAATATGAAGGATTTAACTATTTGGGATTCGGCTTGATCGTTTTGATCGTTTTTTCATTGTTTCATCTGAAACCTGAACAAATAAAAAAGGTTTTGATTTTCATTTTTCCGGTTGTTTTATATCTTTTGTTTGCTTTGTCCAATACGATCACTTTCGATCAGAAGGTTCTGGCAACGTTTCCTCTTTCGACCAAAATGGAACAATTGCTATCTACATTCCGATCATCAGGACGATTTGCCTGGCCATTTTATTATTTATTTTTATTTGGATCCGGTTTCTTAATTTACCGGAAAGTTACGGTAAGTAAACGACGATTAAATTTTGCAAAAATCATCATAATTCTATGTCTTGGATTACAAATTGCAGATCTTTCCGAGTTCAACATTTCTTTTTATAATCGATTTCATCAAGAAAAATCCTCTGAAGTCCAGGAATTTTCTGTTGATATACCGATGGAAGCCTTTCCGTCCGTGAAACATTTGGCTGTAACCGATGGCGATTCAAGAATGATTGATCGTTTAGCATTGTTTGCTGTAGAAAACGATTTATCATTCAACAGAAGTGCGAATGCACGGAAAATTTATCCGATTTATGAAAGGGTTAATGATTCTGTACACGATCAACTGGTCAACCGCGCATTACAGAGAGATACGATTTACATCATAATCAACGATGAAGACAAAAGGCTGGCTGTTGAAAATTATCCAAATGATTTTTATCGTACAGAGTATTTTATATACATCATCAAACAATAAAAAAAGCTGCCCTTTATTGATAACAGGCAGCTTTCTGAATTTTTAATATTTCAATTATTATGGATTAATTGTACTTTGATCAGCAATTCCAATTTTTTGCATCATCTGCCCGAAAAGATGTCCCCAGACTGCATAGCTATACGGAAAAGTGAAAAGTATCCCAATTAAGCAGAAAAGAAAGCCGAATAAAGCAATCAAACTAACCAAGATATCAAATATCCATAAAATCAGATAATCTTGGGCATGTTTTCGGAACGAATTCCATACTGCAAAAACATTAAAAGCGTCTGAAATTTTGTTTGTTTCAAAGAATCGTGCATACGCAGCAATCAGCAGCAAACTGAGCGCAATGCCAATAATTGCGCCTACTAAACCTGCTGAACATGAAATTGCAGTGCCAAATGCTCTAACCAAACCTGATTTCGATTCCGCAATAATATTGCCGCTAATGGAAGAAATAATGCTGAGGATTGTACAGGGAAGCATATAAACGAATGCTATGACGGTCAGTTTGAAACCTGATTTAATAAAGGCAGAAAAATTGACATCGGGCAAAATCATTGATTCATGCGAGGCGGTTCTTCGGGCTATTTCAAACAACCAGCCGATCAGATACAATTGTCCGATGACAGGAATTAATGAAATCAATCCGGAAACCAGAAGCTTCAATATCCAGTCTTTTTCTTCTTTTACAAAAGAAAATGCTAATGAATAGTTCATATTGCTCCTTAATTTTCATTACTGCATAAATTAACGATTTATGCACAAACATTTTTGATAAACAAAGGATGGTGATAATCGATTATTTATTTATATATTTGCTAAATCATAATCAATAAGCCATTTGTCCTTTTATTATCCTGATTTGTATACGCAAGATTATTAAGAAAGTTTTATATTTTCTTTGTGTGATTAGAAATGGAAAAATTTATCAACTTTAATAACAAAAACGACGCCTTTTTGAGCCTCATTTGTTTTTTTCACATTATCCTGAAGAATGCTCAATGCTTCATCCAGATGCTCATCTTCAACACCAATTAATAAAGTTGAATTCCCTTTTCTGAGAAATCCCCCTGTAGATGCAATCTGTGTTACGCGAAATTTTTGACTGGTCAGAGCAAGTGAGACTGAATCTGTAACAGAATCAGGAATAATCGTAATTATCAGTTTCATTTTATAACTCCTTATATTGTTCAATATCGATACCAAAAATTATTGCACCTCCAACATTAATAGGCGTTGGTGTGGGCAATGTCAATGAAGCGCTCTCTAACGGTACAGCAATATATTCAATGCGCTGGCGGCAAGTTTTTTGTAGAATATCGATGATTTGTTCTTCACGATCAGGAGGAGTCACTATGAGCAGTGTCGCATTTCTCCTGCCAAGGAAGCCACCTACACTGGGCAATCGGTAGGAGTCAATTTTAATCTCACGCAAAGCATCTTCAGCCGAATCAATATCTTGCGATTGAACAATTGCGAGAAAAACAGTATTATCTGGTTTCGTTTCCATTCTGATTCTCCTTTCTTATGTATTTTTGATATCGATGATAATGACATTATAACGTAAAAAAACCTCTCCGTTGTGTGTCAACAATTTGAAATTTTTAAAAGCAAGATGATGAGGAATAGAATGTTCGTTACTGTGTTTTTATCCATTGATTTGATGATCTTCTTCAAAAAAAATCCTGATTTAACAACAATTTGTAATTTGATAGGGACAAATAAGAAAGACGAGAAAGCCTGTTCTCGTATTGTTTTTGCTCTCCATGCGAAACAACATAACAAATAACTCTTCTCATATTTCAAATCGCTGCGGAATTAATTGTCGTTATAAAAAGAGGATATAGTATGATTTGATGAGAAAGAAATAAATTGGAAAATGGAAAATAGAAATTCGTCTCTGGCTGAAATTTCAGCTCTGAATCGAATTTGTGTATTTTTCTCAACTCAATGAACTTTGGTTTAAAATAGCCATTTATAAAAAATACGAATCAGGTGTAAAAAGTATGGCAAAAAGCGGAAATGAAAAAAAGTCAGAAAATCCAGAGTTAAAAAGTATATTAAAAAAACCGGATGATGAAATCATCTCGTTTCGAGCACGAAAATTCATCGCAGTCGAAGAGCCAGCGAATAAAAAACTATTTCAATCTGGAAAAATCAGACTCTCAGGTAATTTGTTAACGATTCAAAAAATCATTGTGAGTATCCTCATCGTAATCATGGGAATCTTTGCCGTTTTCTGCACGATATTTTTAGTCTGGTATATTCAAGTTGCATCAACATTGCCGGATATCGAAGACTTAAATAAAAAAGCCTCACAATTTGAAACAACGCGAATTTTGGACAGGGAAGGAAATTTGCTTTATGAGATTGTGGATCCGAATGCCGGGCGTCGGGATTATATCACTCTCAATAACATATCGCCCTACCTGATTGCTGCGACAATTGCGACGGAGGATAAATATTTTTATTTTCATCCCGGTTTTGATGTAACAGCGATCATCCGAGCGGTTTTTCAGAATTTTCAATCCGGAACAACCGTATCAGGCGCATCAACGATAACGCAGCAACTGGCAAGAAATATTTTGTTATCTCCAGAAGAAAGATCGACCCGATCCGTCATTCGAAAAACAAAAGAGATTTTTTTGGCTGCGGAAATAACGCGTCGCTATACAAAAGATGAAATTCTTGAGCTTTATCTGAATGAGAATTATTACGGCAGTTTTGCCTATGGAATTGAAGCGGCGGCTCAAACTTATTTTGGAATACCTGCAAAGTATCTCGATTTGTCGCAATCTGCTTTTTTAGCCGGCTTGCCGCAAGCTCCCGGCGTCTATGATATTTTTACAAATTTTTCGGCAACCATTAATCGACAAAAAAATGTTTTACTGCTGATATACACATTAAGCAAAGAAAAAGACTGCATCAAGGTCAGTAATACGCCTGATAAAGTGTGTATTGATGAAATCATGGTGGATAAAGCCATTCGAGAAATTGAGGACTATGATTTTCAGCAAACCAAATTTGTCATGAAATACCCCCATTGGGTGAACTATATTCGATCGTTGCTTGAACAAGAATATGGCGCTCAAACGCTTTACCGATCCGGTTTTACTGTGTATACAACAATCGATCCCACTTTGCAGGAGCTGGCTAAACAAACAGTTACAAATCAAATCATGAATCTACGCGGCAGTAATGTTCAAAATGGCGCTTTGGTTGCCATAAAACCAGACACCGGTGAAATACTGGCTATGGTGGGGTCTCCTGATTTTTGGAGTGAAGATTTTAGCAGCCAGATCAATATGGCAGTTTCTCCTCGTCAACCCGGCTCTGCGATAAAACCACTTATTTATGCAGCCGCCTTTGAAAAAGGATGGACGCCATCAACGCTTATCTGGGATGTCCCGACAGATTTCTCTCCCAACGGAAATCCTGATGAATTAATTTACTCTCAAGCTTATTCGCCGGTTAATTATGACGGTACCTTTCATGGACCGGTCTTGTTGAGAAGCGCATTAGCAAACTCTTACAATATCCCGGCGGTAAAAGCTTTAGAATTTGTAAAAATTTATGATGATCCAACAACAGAAGAAATGGACGGATTTATTAATTTTGCAAAAAGATTTCATATTACGACATTCAATCAGGCTGATTATGGTTTGTCCCTTGCTTTAGGTGGCGGAGAAGTGACACTCCTGGAGTTAACAAACGCATTCAGCGTTTTCGCAAATAATGGAGCGTATATTCCAGCAACAGCCATAAAAAAAATTATCAATAAACAGGATGAAGTTATTTATGAATCCGCAATCCCTGAAAAGGAACAGATTATTCGGGAAGAATATGCATTTCAAATAAATTCAATATTATCTGACAACGCTGCCAGGACACCAGCATTTGGTCCCGATTCAGTATTAAATTTGCCTTTTCCAGTTGCCGTAAAAACAGGTACCACCAATGATTATCGAGATAATTGGACAATTGGATATACGCCGGATTTATCCGTCGGCGTTTGGATTGGAAACGCCGATTATTCTCCCATGACGGATAGTACAGGAATCAGCGGTGCAGCGCCGATATGGTCTGATTTTATAAGCCAGGCTGCGTATCAGGTATCCAATTACACCCCGACTGATTTCTCAATTCCCTCCGGAATTGTCAGTCAAACTGTTTGTGCGATTTCCGGTACAGAACCGTCGCAATTTTGTCCGGTTCACATGGATGAGTATTTTGCTTATTTCCAGCCGCCTTTGCCCAGCTCAGAGGATCTTTGGAAAGAAACACGCATCAATACCTGGACAGGTCTTATCCCCAATGAATACTGCGCATCCAATACTATTGAAACGATGACGTTGAATGTGAAGGATATATGGGCTCAAAGGTGGATCTTAACAACCCAAGAAGGAAATAATTGGATATCATCCCTCAATATGCCTGATTTATCTCGAAATAAGACATACTTCTTTACACCGCAAAAATCCTGTAGTCCACAGGATTCAGAACCGACCATTTCGTTTACAAACATGGTAGATGGAATGCAAATTCAAAGTCCTATACAGGAAGTTTTCGGTATCGTGAATGCATCAGGTGGAATTCAGTCCTTCAGTCTGGAATTCGGAAAAGGTCGCAATCCGAGTGAATGGTTTGTCATCACCAATGGAATCCGCCAACCATATGTTTATCCTGAAAAAATTGGAACCTGGAATCTGAATGGCATTGAAAACGGTGATTACACCTTGCGGATCTACGTAACCAGCCCTGAAAATACTTATGCTGAAAAAAGGGTATATGTGAATGTAAATATTGATAAACAGAACAATGAATCATCCAGGAATTCCGGTATGGAAATGATCGACATACCGGAAGAAGGAATTCCGGAATTCTTCCTGATCGAATAAAATCTCTGAGTTAATTGGTATATGTTTCTAAATAGGTGATTGTCCCACAATTAAGAATTTCAATTTGAAAGGCATTCTCGTCGATAAAAATAGTTCCTCCGCCAGCCCCCAGGTAGTTGGATATAATATTCCCTTTGATGTCTGTGATTTTCCAATAGCATTTAGTTTTTCCTTCTTCAGTTCTCCATACACCGGGGATAATTTCAGGACCTACAAGGTAAAAACCATCCGTTTTCCCAGCTTTTAAGATATTACTGTCAGTAGTTGGAGTTACAAGACGTTCAACAATGTAAGGAGTATAGGTAGGGTTTGGCGTTAACGATGGAAACATTGTATAGGTCGGTTTCGGTGTTTGTGTAGGAAACGGCGTGTAGGTGAAAACGCTGGTATAGGTTGGTCTGGCTGTATGCGTAGGGAGCGGTGTATAAGTAAAGGCGCTGGTATAAGTAGGTCTGACTGTATACGTAGGAAATGGCGTATAGGTAAAAACGCTGGTATAAGTTGGTCTGGCTGTATGCGTAGGAAGTGGCGTATAGGTGAAAACGCTGGTATATGTTGGCAAAGCAGTGTACGTCGAAAGCGGTGTAAAGGTTGGCAGATTTGTATAGGTCGGATAGTAAGTTGCAGTTGGAATACTATCCATTGTTAATTGCAATGCGTAATCAACGGTTGATCTCAGATCGAATTCTTTTGGCTGAAAATTCGGAAGAATAAATAAAAAGGAAAAAACAATCAAAATTAAAGCTGAAATACCAATTTTCCTAATTATTTCTAAACTCTTTTTATTCATTGATACTCCAATTTATTTACGAATAACAGCTATAAGATATCACTTTTGAATCGCAGCAACAAAAAAACCAGGGAAAAAACATACAATCGCAAAAATAAATTCCGAATTTTGAATGAGAATAAATCGGTTCAAGATCAACAAGTGCAGCTCCTGCAAATCCAACAACATTTAAGAAATATGCTGATAATTATTCGATTGATTATTTGAAATAATTATAAATGAGTTTCAAGGATATTTGCTCACAACAATTCGAAATATAGGAAGGATTATTTATCGTTGTGCAGTTTTTACAGTTAATACAATAGAAAACCATTACCAAATCAGTGGTATGAGATATGGAAAAAATGAAAGCCTGTAATTGCGAAGCAATCTACTGACACAAAAAAATACTTTGTCAGGTTAAAACCCTCCTATCAATCGAGAAGATCGGTAGTTGTGTTGATTTTGCGCTCTGCGTAAAAACAGCACAACTATACTGAATCTTCCTCATATTCCGAATTAATGCTCTTTTTTCAAATAGCTTTCGCATGATATGATTATATAAATTTCAAGATCTTTAATCGAAAAGCAGGAGAAATATGGAACGCAGCATTCCAAAAGAATCATCAGAATCCATTGATTTTTATTTGAGAACAATTTACTCAGTATTGCGCTCGAAATCTGATACGAGAATCAGCGTATTCGAAGAAGCTCACCGCGGAATGGATTCGGTGCTTCATCATGATGCACGTTCGAACGTTCCTGATTTTAATGCGTTTATTTACGGTTTATTGCGAATGCCCTCTTGCATGCTTCATGTTGAAAAAATTATTCTCGGACAAAATATCCGTATGTTTATTCAGCAGGGGTATTCAGATATTGAATCCTGGACAGAAGTCTCTGCGAAAGCCAGACGAAGGTTTTGCTTATATAATGGCTCAGATACATTGGCTTGTTTTATTACAAGCAGATCGGATATTGATGATATCGTTCCGGTACTTACTGCGTTTCAAATTGAATGGAACAAGATTCATCTACTACTTACCGATATATCAATTGAATATTTGCAGAAAATTTCTCCGGAAAATTCCGATAAATTTAAGAAAATTTCTGAAATCATACTGTCACCCGTTGAAGACTTAAAAAGATTACAGAATGTTTGGGGACAAGAGATGGATGATTGGATGCAAGAGATAAAGAAACACAGTTCTGATTTGCGAATTCGTCTCTTGGATAGTTCACTCGTTCAATATGCACGATCAACGAATTCATGGTTAAAAAATATTTTAGTGGAATGTCCTGATATTCAACAAAAATCGATTTACTTTATCTCAAGTAACACACACTGTATCGCAAATATGTTATCTGGTTATGCGCTTCATAAAGAGCAAGAGCTGGTTGAGTTTATGAATGAATCAGATAATGGAACATTCTTCAACGAATGGGAATTGATTGAAAAGAAAAAATTATCCGCCAGTAGAGAAAACCTCCTTTATTATATGTTGAAAAAATATCAGCAAACAAATCAGGGAGAATATACCATTCAGGAACAAAAAGATTACGAAAAAAAATCAGGAATCTATCGGGTTCCCAGTATTCAAACATTTGACGTGGAAGCGCAAATCATCGATTTATCAAAAATCGATTTACAAAATATTGATCCAAGAATTCAGACGGAACACATTGAAGCGCTCAAAAAATCGAACGCATTCTTATTTAATATCGATTATCCATTAGGGATGACTGCATTTAATATTTTGTCTAAGTTATCTGAGGAATTTGAAAATATATGCGGGATCTATATTATGGGAAAAGCAGCTTCATTAAATGGTGTGCATGGAGATGTAATTATTCCCTCTGTTGTGCATGATATGCACTCAGAGAATACATACTTTTTCCAGAATGCTTTTTCTGGTGCTGATATTGAACCTTGGCTGGTTTATGGTTCAATTCTGGATAATCAAAGAGCTGTGTCTGTCTTTGGAACATATCTGCAAAACAGACAATTCATGGACGCACTTTATCGGGGCGGATTCACCGATATCGAGATGGAAGGGGGACCCTACCTGTCTGCTGTTTATGAGATGATCCGTGCGACTCGTCATCCTACTGATGAAATTGTCGCATTTTATAATATGAAATTTGACCTGGGAATATTGCATTATGTTTCTGACACTCCGATGAGCAAAGGTAAAAATCTTGGCGCCGGCGCTCTTTCCTATTTCGGAATGGATTCCACCTATGCGGCTGCCATTGCCATACTACGACGAATTATGTCGCTTGAAATCCAGAAATATTTATAAGACCAGTACCAGTATGGGCTATGGCCAATTTCAAAAAGTACGGTAATTGAACAATGGATAAAAGAAAACAATTATTACCATTAACAGGAATCCTGATTCTTTTGATTCTACTGATTATTCTGATTACCGGAATGGTCCAGGCAATAAAGCATGGAAACGGCTTCCTTTTTATCCCTTCATTTACTGCTTCTCCGACTGCTTCATTTACTCATACAATCACTCCAACAACGACATTAACGCCGATTAATACCATCGATTTGATGCGGCTGCATACATCGATTGCCCAAACAATTGATTCGAACCATTCAAAAACCGAAGCTGCAAAAACAAAAACTTTGACTCCAACATCCACTTTGACACCTGTAAATACAGTCGATATGAGTATGATGGAAACAAAAATTCTATTTGCATTTTTTGAAGCTCAGACAGAAACAGCAGAAGCAATTGTTTATACTGCAACGCCATCAATGATCCTCAATGAAAAAGGTTATTTCGAAAAAAGGAAGGGAAATGATCAGTCGATTATGGTGAGAATCCAGGAAGCTGGAAAGACATTTTGGATTGATAAATATGAAGTAACCTGTCAACAATATTCCTTATGTGTAAATATGGGCAAATGCGATCGAGTTACACAAGCTTCAGAAGATGATGATCAGAATCTGCCGGTAGTCAATGTGAATTGGAATCAGGCGGCAACCTATTGTTTATGGGCAGGTAAACATCTGATTACTGATTCTGAATGGCTGACTGGCGCAGGAATTCTTTTCAATACCGAATACCCGTGGGGAAATGATTCTCCTGACCAAAATAGGGTCAACGCGAATTTGTTCCTGGAAAAAAGAGTAAAACCGGGGCAATATCCGTCAGGAATGAGTCCTTATGGACTTATGGATATGTTAGGCAATGTCTGGGAATGGACAGAATCCTCGGACAATCTTGAAGAACAAAAAATTCGTGGAGGATCCTGGAGAACGCCAAATAACCTTCTTGGATTAGAATTATCGGGAAAAATGAAAAAAACGGAATCCTCTATTGATGTAGGATTCCGTTGTGCTTCCAGTCAATAAACCAACAATTCGAAATATGGAAAAAATTAATGATTTAGTGAACCTTTTTCAATAAAGTCTTTTCATAATTTCAAATTGCTGGAAAGTAACAGCAATAATTAAGGTTCTTCATACAATATAACCGGCCTTGCCAGCGGCTGCGAATTGATTGCAGGGATTCGATTATAAAGTTTGTTCAGGTCCAGAATTCGATGCGCTAAATCAGGAGTCAAATCGGTTGATTTAAATCGGTAGCACCAGTTTCCCTGAGCACGTCCCGGAAAATTCATCCTTGCATCGCTTCCCAAAGCCAGAAAATCCTGCAATGGTGCGATAGCATACACAGCGACTGAGCTCCAAACACAATCGATCATTTTCCATGCGATATCTGATCCGTCAGTTGATAAATAGCGTCGAATGAAATCCCTTTCTTTTTCCGGTGCTGTCTGATACCAGCCTAAAGAGGTGTCATTGTCGTGAGTTCCCGTGTACGAAATGCAATTATTAATATAGTTATGCGGAAGGAATAAATTCCTTGCGTCATCGGAGAAGGCAAACTGAAAAATTTTCATACCGGGCAAGTTAAATGAATCCCGCAAATCCAATACATCTTGCGTTATTTCACCTAAATCTTCTGCAATGATGGGAAGATCCCCAATTTTGGTTTTCAAATGATCTAAGAATGCTCTTCCTGATCCTCGAACCCATCGCCCTTTGATTGCTGTCGGTTCACCAGCTGGTACTTCCCAGTATCCACAGAAGCCTCGGAAATGATCTAACCGTATAAGATCAGCCATGATCAAAGTGGATTTAATTCTCTTTGTCCACCAGTCGAAGTTGGTTCTTTCATGTTCTGCCCATTTATATAGAGGATTCCCCCAAAGCTGACCCGTAGGAGAAAAATAATCTGGCGGAACTCCGGCAACAACCGTTGGACGACCTGTATCGTCAAGATAAAACAATTCAGGATTGCTCCATACATCAGCGCTATCCATTGAGACAAAAATGGGAATATCTCCAATAATCGTAATGCCTTTTTTGTTGGCATATTTTTTTAAATTCAACCACTGTCGGAAAAAAATAAACTGACGAAATTCATGCTGTTCAATCAAATCATGAAATTTTTCCGAAAATTCTCTCAAGGTATTTGGATCTCTTTTCCGAAACAATTCAGGCCAATTGAGCCAGCTTTGTCCATTTTGGGTTTCTTTAATTGCCATAAACAAGGCATAATCTGACAACCAGCCTGCGTGGTGCTTTCGAAAATTCGAAAATTCTTCCTGTAATTCAAATGGGTCGTGTTTGAAATTTTGATAAGCACGGTCAATTATTTTTAATTTCCACTCGATCGCAGCTCCGTAGTCAATTTTATTATCAGGAAATGTTGGCCGATCTGAAAGATCCTCCGGCGTTAATAAACCTTCATCCAGCATAATTGTTGAGCTGATCAAATAGGGATTACCCGCAAAAGCTGAAAATGATTGATAAGGGGAGTCCCCAAATCCGGTTGGCCCTAGCGGTAAAACTTGCCAGATTGAACATCCGGAAGATTTTAGAAAATCGATCCAATAATATGCCTGCGGACCCAAATCACCAATGCCATCCAAACTTGGAAAACTGGATGGATGAAGTAAAATTCCAGAAGAACGCTGCAAATTCATAGAATTGATCCTTAGAAAATAAGATTTTTCGGGGCAAATGATCTATCCATCAGCAATTTAAAATATGGATTGACTTTTCGTATCAATCAAGAAAATTTGTTGTTCTTATGGTTTTACGCTTCGCGTAAAACCATAAGAACAACAAGAAATTCTATTCATATTTCGAATTATTGTATACTCATTATATCATTTGCCAGTAATTCAAAATACGGGCAGTAATTCGAATTATTGACTTGCTCTCTGACTCAATCTGGAACAAATTATTGTTGAGAGGTCTTTTGATTTAGCGTAAAAGTATCACAACAATAACGAATCCTCTCCAAATTTCGAATTACTGATTATTTGGATGACTGAATTGATTTGTATAGATCGAAATATTTTTTGGCGGATTTTTCCCAGGAAAAATCCTGCTTCATCGCTCTGACCTGTATCTGTCTCCAATTATCCTGATCTTGAAAATACTCAATCGATCGTCGCATTGCCCATTCGGCTGCAGAGACATCTGGATGAGAGAATAAGAAGCCAGTATATTCATCCGGATAATCAAACGGATCTTTTATCGTATCTTTCAATCCTCCGGTTGCACAAGCAACAGGAATGCATCCATACAGCATACTGATCATTTGTGCAATGCCGCAGGGTTCATAGCGTGAAGGCATCAGCAAAATATCTCCTCCCGCATATAACCTTCTGGATAATGGCTCATCATATCGTAATTCCGTACGGACACGATCAGGAAATTCGTTGGATAAAGATAAACAAGTTTTTTGAATAGAGTCTTCTCCGGTTCCAAGAATGATGATTTGCCAATCCAGGTCTCGCATCTGGCGCAGCGCCTGAACACAAAGATCAAATCCTTTTTGATACGTCATCCTTCCGACCATTACAAAAAGCACCGTCTGATCTTTTATTGGAAGCCACAATTCCTGTTGCAACATTCTTTTGTTTTCAATCCGATCCGATAAGGTGTCAACCGAATAATTCTTGTAAAGCACTTTTTCCGCAGATGGATTCCATTGCTCCATCATGATCCCGTTGATAATTCCTGAGACTTTTCCTGAATGAGACCGCAAGTAATTCTGATATCCATTTCCAAAACCGTCGGTCATAATTTCTTCTGCATACGTTTTGGAAACGGTATTAATATGATCTGCAGCATCCAAACCTAATGCCATTGGTAAATTGCGCATATACTGTGGAATTTCAGGATCAAATGCTTGATGAATATCAAAAGCATATAAAATCTCCGGATGATTTCCCCCAGAATACGGCAAGTTATGAATTGTATATAATGATTTGGTCTGAGAGAAAAAAGTATCATACGATCGAATTTGAGACAATTTTTGAATAGCAACTGCAGTATGCCAATCATGCGCATGCAGTAGATCCGGTTTCCACTTAATTGCACGGCAAAATTCTAAAGCAGCTATGGAGAAAAAGGCATATTTTTTTGTGTCAATGGAAGTATCACTGCTATAGGTTCCAGTATTTTGGATTGGTTCTCCATCAATCAGATAAATTGGCAGATCGGTTTTTAATGCCCGAAAAACATTTGCTGTTATAAAACCATTCCTGCTCAATACCTTAAAAGATACAACAGGTTCAACAGGCCATTGATTCCTTTTTATTTGATCGTGATAGGGTATGACAACTTTTATGTCAATTACATAAGGATCCGTCATACTTTCAGGCAAATTCTTCAACGCCAAAGGAAGTGTACCGCCAACATCTCCCAATCCACCGACTTTAATCAATGGCTCTGCTTCAGAAATTACAAAAAGGACATTCATTTTTTGTGACATAAATCACCCTTGACAAGGAGTATCAAAAAAATTGCTTCAGCTGCTTTTTAATTCATTTCGGTTTCGGTATTCGCTTCGTTGAGAATCGTTTCACGAATGAGTTCCATAGCAAGTAACACAGGTTGTTCATCGGAAAAGGTCAGACTGTTATAAAATCTCTCTTTGTGGTAAATATTCGTATTCATCTTAAAATAAATTTTAGAATGAATCTGATTCTGCATTTTGTCTTTTCGATTGATTAAAGCAATACTATAAGGGTAACCTGTTTCTGCAATGTGTTTCATAAAAATATCATCTGAAGTCAGGCTATCCGGATCTTCTGATTTTATCGTTTGACTGAAAAGATTTTTCGGCTCAATTGCCGCAGATAGACATCCATTCGTATTGATTTCTAAAGTTTCCAGTTGAATCCCTTTTTCATAAAGCATTCGATTGGTCACCAATGCAAGCGTTTCATCATCACTGCCAAAAATATTGATCCCCAACCTTCTACGGATTTGACTCTCAAAGTCAGAAATTAATTTTTTTGTTTCCAGAAATGTATTTCCTTTTGCCGTGATGCGAAGATCAATTTGTCCGAATTTCGCCGACAAACCTAATGTCGGATTGGATGCCTTTTCCAAATCGCTGACTAATTCATCAATAACCGACTCTCCTAAGCCATAGGAGTGCAGCGTGCGAACAAGAATTACTTCATTTTCTGAATAGATTTTTTTTAACAACGGAATGACTGTTTCTTCAGTCAAATATTTCATTTCAAGCGGAACGCCAGGTAATGATATCAGTAATTTATTATTCTGATGTATATAAAATGCAGGCGCAGTTCCGACAGGATTAAGGATTGGCTCAGCGATTTCAGGCAGATAAGCTTGACGTTTGTTATTCTCTGTAGGATTTCGCTGCATTTTCTTGAAATACTCATGGATATTTTCCCACAGTTGTTTGTCGAAAATCAGATTGCAACCAAACGAAAGAGCAACCGCTTCACGAGTCGGATCATCAACTGTTGGACCAAGGCCCCCAGTGGTAATGACGATATCGGATCGCGTTAAAGCTTCCTGGATGGCATTTGAAATTCTGTTGACATTATCTCCAATCATTGTCGTACGAAAAACATTGATACCGCAATCTCGTAATTTGCATAATAAGAAAAGCGTGTTTGTGTCTTGTGTTTCTCCCAGCAATAATTCTGATCCAATTGCGATAATCTCTGCTGAAGCCATATACTCTCCAAGTACTGACGTATTTTGATTATTATTATACTGAAAAGAGATCTATGAGTTTGTTATATCAATTTCTTCCATTACAGAACGGAATTGCTATCAGGAACCTGTCATTGTTATTACCCTGGATGGGCGTGGCAATTTCCCCGCCACAGGTAAGGCAGAGCGCCATCCGGAAATAGATTGCTTCTCAATGATCGCAGTGACAGATCAATCATTATTTCAAACAGCAGATGAAAGAAATACCACATCCGATGATGAAAATCGAATTCTATTTTCATAGGAATTAATGATTGCTGACACTGACCAACGAAAAGGCCGATACATTTAAACCTATCGGCCTTTTCTCATATGGGCTAAACAGTTTTATCAGCTATTTTAAATTCAAATTTACTTTTTTCGTATAGCTGCTTTTTTATCCTGCTGCCGATGTATTGCAGTAGAAAACAAATACCCCTTTTTCCTGCTCAGGACTTTCAGAAACAACAATCCAAATCCTGTCCGTGTCTCTTTGCAGGAGCATCTGATAACCTTCACCCAAATCTTCATCCATAAGAACCAATGGGAACAAACGAGGTTCCGCGAATTTCGTGTAGCCATCATCAGCATATTCCTCTGCGTAAAAATCATAAAGCTGGTTAGCTAATTCTTCTAATGTGAAATCGCCTGTATAGGTAAACAGTTCCCAATTATTTACATATTTTCCGCCAAGCAAACCAAAGGAAGAAGCAGCTAATTGCATTTGGTTGTCATAGTCAGGGAAAGACGCTCTATCTCCATATAAAGTCAGAAAATCAGGGCTCTTATTTTCGGCGATTGTCTCTACAGGTGCTTCGGTCGGAGCTTTTGTCGGGAAAAGTGAAACGGATGTGGGCGCTGCGACTGGCGTTTGTTCCGTTTTTGAACCTCCTGATCCACTGATATCAAATGACCATGCATCCGATGAAAAAATCTGGAAGATTGTAAATTTCGGGTTGATGATTGTCTTGCCGGAATATGGTCCTTGTTCGTAGAAGAGCTGTTTATATCCATCCCATCCTTTTACGCCTTCGCCGGAGTATTGGTAGACCTGTACATAATCATCACCGGAATAATCGAACTGTAATACTTTTCCCGGATTATTAACAATGAAGAAGGCGGTACCGGATCCTTCGATTTTTGCAGGCGCTGTATATGTTTCGATATTTGCATCATTGATCGGAAGAAATGTTAGGGTCCAGTCTACTGCTCCTGAAATTTGGAGATATTCAACTTGATCAATTTCATTATTCGCATAATAAATCTGTCCGGTTTTTTCGCAGGAGTCGTAAAAAGCTGAAATTTCTTCATCGTTGCTTCCGAACAAGGTTACAGTAATATAGTCATAATCATATTCGCATATGGCTTCTATTTCCATAACAGGGTAATCAGCTACGCTAAATTCAGCAGTGATGACATCATCTCCTACTCCTGTAAATTCAAGGGAGTTTGACTGAGGCGCGGAAACGAATGCTGCTGAAAGAAAGACCAAAATCAGTATTAATAATCGTTTTGTATTCATATCTCCTCCAAGAAAACTTTTTTTTATATTGAGAATATTCTGCGATTTATAACAAACTATATTGCTTATATTATTTATCAGTATACAAAATTCTTGGAGGTTTGAATAGTATTTCAGTAATTCGTAATATGAAAAAGTCTTTCAAAAATACAAGATAGGATCGATCGAACCCATTTGCCTTATCGATTTCATCCCTTGATATTCTTAATCAACCTGTTTCGTGGGAAAGTCCATTTTTTTCTTTTCTTTTTTCGATGATGCATAGGGTGATGTTTAAATAGGAACCTATGAATTATTTATACAATTCCAAAAAATACTATAGGAGGTTGTTATCTGAATTATTGTTTCATGGCATATTTAATTTTGCTGCAAGCATTGCAGATATTTTTAACAATGCTGTCAACTTCTTCCAATGTATTGTACCGGCCATAAGAAATCCGAATTGCTGATTTTGCTTCTTCTTCAGATTGTCCCAATGCAAGAAGTACATGCGAAGGTGTATCATATCCCGCATTACAAGCGGAACTGGTAGAGACACAAATTCCTTTTAAATCAAGCAGATGCATCAGGGATTCTCC
The DNA here is from genome assembly GCF_001192795.1 of Flexilinea flocculi. Classification (GTDB taxonomy): domain Bacteria; phylum Chloroflexota; class Anaerolineae; order Anaerolineales; family Anaerolineaceae; genus Flexilinea; species Flexilinea flocculi. The sequence goes on from NZ_DF968181.1 coordinate 1,645,153, forward strand.
AGAAATCCCCTCAAATCTGAGATTCACTGTTCCTGGCAAACGCTTTTCATAATCGCCATTAATGGATACAAAAGGCAGCTTTTTCAGAATACCTTTGACAGTTCTATCAACCAGTATTTTTAACAAGGATGTTGTAGCCTGCATCTCAGCAACATTTTCTTCCAGCGCATAACCCAGCGCGACAATACCAGCAACGTTTTCTGTCCCAGCACGAAAACTGAGTTCCTGTCCTCCGCCATGGATCAGTGGAATAATTTTTTTGCCAGAACGCTTATACAGAAAACCAGTCCCCTTGGCTCCATTAAACTTATGAGCTGAAGCGGAAAGAAAATCAACGTGCAGTTCTTTGACATCGACTGGAATATGACCGACAGCCTGGACAGCGTCCGTGTGAAAAAGAATTTCTTTCCCTTGGAGAAATCTTCCAATTTCCGCGATTGGCTGAATGGTTCCAATTTCGTTATTTGCGAGCATCAATGAGACGAGTTTCGTGTTTGGTTTGATCGCTGCTTTTACATCATCCATAGCAATTATCCCATTTTGATTAACTGGTAAATAGGTGATTTCTATACCGCTCGTTTCCAGGGCATAGCAAGCATTTAAGACAGAATGATGTTCGATCGATGATGTGATCAGATGGATTGCCTGATTTGGAAACGTCTCAGAGACGCTTCGCAACACCCAATTGTTGGCTTCGGAGCCTCCAGACGTAAAAATAATTTCAGATGGTTGTGCGCCAATCGCATTGGCCGCTTGCTGTCTGGAATGTTCGATAGCGGCTTTCGCGTGTATCCCGATTGCATATTGGCTGGAGGCATTGCCGTATTGATCTCTCAAATACGGGAGCATCTTTTCATAAGCCAACTCAGAAATTTTTGTTGTTGCAGCGTTATCTATGTAAATCACACTATTGAAACCTTTAAAACAAATCGCAACCTTGTGCCTTAAATTCCTCAATTTTTTCCATCAGAAAGTCTTTATCCACATCAAGATAATCAGAAAGGCAATCTATGCAATAAAAAATCTTGGATCTTTTACTAAGAAATTTTTTCGTAAGCCCAATTTCATTCTTGCTGAGATTTTCTTTGCCGCAGACATAACATTTCTGCGCGTTAATAATTTCACTCATCTTTTTTGTCATATTCAGGATTTATACTAAAGACAGGAATATCTTTCCCTCTGTATTCCACATCCAGAATACCTAATTGATACTTTATGGTATCTCTCATTTTACGAGCTCTATCAAGGCAATATCGTTTAAACTCACGACAAGAAATATCGTTTGGCTCACGAACGTTTGGAAAAAGTAGCTTCAAATAAGCTGTTGCAATACGTTTCACCGCTTCTGTATCACGAGTATCTGCAGCTTCAGGAACTTCAACGAGTTCATCTACAACAGCCCGATAGCTCATGTCATTTCTAAGTTCATGAAGGATGGAACAAAAATATTCAGAATTTAGTGCCCAACCTGAAATTTTCAAGTCATCATTCATGCGAGGAATATTCCACCCTTTAATAAAGCCATGAAAACGTTCGATCAATGCGGATTCGTGGAACACCACAGGGAGCTCCTCAAACATGTTGGTATACCCATCGTAATCCATCGTCTCTTTCTTAATGTTTCCGCATAAGATAACGCCTGCTTCTGATGTCCCCTTGAAATTTCCGACGGTATAAAAACCGGACTCAAGATACCCTTTGAGCGCCGCTCGCATTTCATCTACGTCGGGAAATGATATCGTTTGGACCTCATCAAGTGTTACATAATCATTACCTGATATAAGTCCTTCAGTTTGTTTTGAGATATCGTAGAACATCTTTGCTCGACTCATCACACCACCACTTGAAAGCCAACCAAAACGACTGACACGACCAAAAAGATATGATTTTCCAGTTCCTTTGGGAGCAAGTTCGATTAAGTTTAGACGTTTCTCAACAAAAGGTAGCAATCGCGTCAACATTGTCAGCTTCTTTTCCTCATCGCCAAGATAGCCACTTGCATTATAATCGACCGCCCCCAAGAGCACATCTATCCACTCCGAAGTACTGAATTCCCTGCGAGCATCTTTATAGAAGTCAATGTCGATTGTATATGGGCAAAAACTCTTGAATGCTGTCAGCTTTATTTTTCCCTTATTTGTACTTTTTGTCTTATTTCTTGAATACTCTATATCGAGGTCATCAGGAGGGCGGTATCCTAATTCGACCATTCCCCAAGTCTCTCGGCTGCTTACTAGATCCGCCTTGCAAACATCCCACACTTTATCTTCAATGATGGTATCTTTGCTTGTCAATCCAAAATCTGGAAGTGAAAAGGAAACTTCTCCAGTCTTGATATCGATATCTACTGATACCTTTGCAAGGAATTTGACTCGCTCATTTTCGATTATCAGCTTGTTCTTTATGGCTGTCCAATCATCTTTACGCGGCAAGTATGTTCGCACAAATTGAACCAGCTCGTCTGAATCGAAAACCCCATTCTCATCCTCAAATTTCTTTAAAAGCCAATCGCGCATAAAAGACGGAAGACTTAATGCTGAAAAAAAATTACTTTTCTTGAGATCCTTGTAAACAACCATCTCATCAAAGCAGTTCCTGAGTTTTTCAATCATTTAGAGCCTCTTCTAAAATAATTCGTTAAATTCATTATTGACCCTGCCGCTCTTACCCAGTGCTATAATCTTGATTTTACTGACTAAATCATCTCCAACGTAAATGTCTGCGGGATATTCTCCCGTACGTTTTATATCGAACAGGGTTACAGAATAATGATTGGCATCAATTTTAACAGCGGGATAACGTTTACCTTTTAAAACAATTGAAACATCTTCGAATTCACTTTTTGAGAATAACGTGATTGCTGTTCCATCGCGGAAATCAACTGTCGCAGTTGGCTCAACGAGAGAAATATCTATATTTTCATTTTTTAATTTTAATTCGATAACAGGAACGACAACTTCTTCCAGAGAAGCTCCGCCATGAACCTCAACATTCGCAGCACGACTTCCCTTAAATCTTCCATAATCAGCAAGCACCAGATAACCGTTCTCTTCGGCAGCAAAAGGTAAATCATACGGCTCAAAATATTTACAACAACGCCCTGAATGTTCACCTTTGGTATCTGTCTCATATTTTTCTTCCTTGCGGCGTAAAACGGCAAGACGGCTTGCTCCATGATCGCTGGCAATCAAAATTCGTTTATAGTGCCTCAGTGCGAGTTCTGTTGCTGCTTTATCAAGAACATTGGTTATGATTTCCAGTTCTCTTGCGAGATGAATTGGTAATTCATTATTCTCGAAGTTATATCCACCTGCTTCTTTGTGCTTAATCGTATCAAGTTCTTCGTTTTTTTCTTTTCCACTTTCTTGCCAATCATCAAAGAATCCACGGTTTTTTATCGTTATCGTGGGAAGCTCAGAACGTGCGATATAAATTGAGAGTGACAGACCAAGAGAACGAGCTAATTCGGAAATGAATGCCAAATATTCAACACCAAGGGCATCAACCCAAAGTAAATAGGTATCAGTTTTAACCAATCTCTCAATTATTTCATTACGAGTTGGCAAACGGTTATATTTTCTGCTTTGGGCAAATTCTTCGACCTTTGTTAAAAATTCATTGTCAAGCTTATTCGAAACCTTCTGTTTCTTGTATGCTTCAAAATAATCGGTTAACAGCGTAGATAAACCATCACATTTGAACTCGTATCTTTCTAAATAAGACGATAATGCAGGATAAACCAGCGTGAGACAGGATGGAATGCCATTTTTTACAACCCATGAAATTATTTCTTCACGCTCTGTTCTCGTATTGTCAGTTAGTTTATAAATACTTTCATTAATGTTTTTACGGTTGTTGATGACGAAATTCGCTATTTCAGATTCCGGAAAATTATCAACCAGCGCCTTCCGTTCTAAATAAAACGAATGAAAACGGTTGTCAGTGTGGTTTATTTCAATAATTGCATTTAGTACATTATCCTTAAATTTATCAAATTGAGATGTAATTTCCAAAACATAATTCAAATAACCAGAACCAGATACATTAATTCTTATTTTTAGAAAAATAAAATATAACCAGTTCCTGAAATCAAGACCTGCAACAAGATTATAAAAATCTATGTTTAGATCATTTGTGAATCCGTATTTTTTAAATATTTTTTCAAACGAACCATTATTTTGATTTATTTCTGAAAGAAGTCTGGTCCATTGTTGTTCGTTTCCACATGAATATGGCAAATCAAATTTTGGGCAGGTTAACCGAATTCCTTCATATGAATTGGAAATCTTATGGAGCGTTGCTATTGCGTCATTTAAATTGACAACTGTTTTTACAGCAATATTACCAGTCTTGTCGTTTTCAAGTTTCATTAATAAGGCTTTGAATCCCATCGTCGCTGTTATATCTACTGCAGGGGAGACTAACGTGATAGAAAGATTACAATCAGTTTCATCCGAAAGACAACAGCGGCGTCTATCAAAGCGAGGATCGGATTGCAGATCTTTTACTTGTGTTTCGATCCCACATAAGAGTAATACCACTTTTATAGTTCCAAGATTCAGGTCTTTTAATTGCGATAAGACACTTGCTGCCTCACGTCTTCCACGAAGCGTAAGATATTCACCAAGTCCGATCAAAGCTACTTTTTTGCCGACAAAAGTACTATCAAGTGTCCTAAGGTCGTTAATTAATCCATCAATATCTGGCAACTTATCATCATTTTGACAATAGTCACTAACTTTAACAATGGAAAATCCTGATTCTGTCAATTTTTCTCTGACGCTCAAATAATTTCGGTCACTAACTGAATAAAAAAAAGGTGTAGAAACACTTGAGGCAAGGTACGCATTTACTTTTTCAATAGACATTCCTTTATTATCCCCCGCTCGAAATTATTTCTATTCCGACAGTCATATTTTCCTTAACAAGTCGCTTCAAATATTGCTTAAGTTGTGAATCGTCCATATGGTCGATTTTTAACAAGGCTTTGTCACTGCCACCGGCGTTGTATTCCGCTTCAGCGAGTTGCTTTATTTTATTTTCAACAGATGGATTTCCTCGCCAATTATACGGATCAACCGTCAAACGTTCAAGAACATCACGCACTTTATCTGCGTTGGAAAGTAAAATGCGATATTCACCGATGATCCCGCGGAGAAAAGCTTCATTACGTTTCTCTTCGTTTGCTAAGGTTTCGAAAAGACTTGTTGATTCAAGGAACTCAATTGCTGTTTGGATTTCTGCGTCTGTCACCCAGTTTCTGTTTAGAATATCGAATACAGTTTTAGCTCTCTCGAACTCATTTTCACACACACAGCAGAGGATCGGTGTCCTGTAACGATTTGACCATTCATATGGATTCTTTGTACCAGTTTTATCTTTCCATATTTTATACATTTGCGTCTTTAATTGATTTCTGCGAAATTCCTCTGCTGTTGCTTTCACCTTTGCGTTGCTGTCGGTTCTGGAAAGTTCAAACATTCCAGGAGGTAATTTGCATTTAATCTCACTAATATCTGATTCGCTCAGATTTTCAAGATAAGGGGCGTAGATTTCGGAAAAGATTGCCTTATCGTTATTCAGCAGGAACTTAATCTCAGCTGTCTTTGCCATGAGTTCATCATAAAAGGTTTTTATCTGATCGGGAAGCATATCCAATTGTTGATAAATTCTCATCAACAGATCAAGAAATCCTGCAATTTGCGGCATCTTCATTTTCAGTGCCTCACTGGAAATCCCGATGAATTTCAAACGCTCACGCCACTCCTTGAATGCATCCACTCGCGAATGTGCTGCTGTTGCAAGAAGGATATTGCTCTCTTTTACAATGCCATAATCTGTCAGGAGTTTACGAATTTCATTTTCGCCGGTTTGTTTATCCCATAAACAGGAATGTTTCACTGAAAATAAAACCTTAATATCGGAAAGTACTTTATCAGTTGCTCCAATTTCTCCTGCAAGTGAAAGAATCTTTCCTCCCTCAAAGGTTTTCAGGAACTCAAGCATACCTTGTTGACAGTTATCAATCTTTAACAAGGCTGACAAGCTGCCAGCAAGTGAGGTTTTTACCATAGCGATTTTACCAATTTCAACCGCCTTCTTATGGGCTTCGTTCCCTTCTTTCTGAACAAGTTCGATATATTTTTGAACCACATCAAAAACATCATTTTCGTCGACTTCGGCAAGGCACCATACCGGTAATCCAAAACTTCGCATCTTTGCTGATACGGCTATTGACGCCTGGCTTGCTGAAGAACATGAATTTGGCTGAATACTCCAAGCTTTTTCAGTAAGATCATAGAATGCCATTTCTTCAGCAGTCATCTTTACGATATATGTTGGATTTGGACTTTTCCCGATATAATTACCAATCATTTCCTTGAGTTTATCTGGAACCATTACATCATGACCGCCGGCGACATCACTGTAGCGATACGGCTCATTGCTATATTCCTTCAGCAGAAAACCTGTAAGAAAAGCAGAAAGATTACATGGTGCAAAACCATACTTCTCTACAAGAAAATCATATATATCACCAATCGATATCTGCCCGTCACGATTAAAAGCATCTTCAATTAATTTGTCAATTTCTATCTTGATTCTCGAAATGGGCAGAGAAGCAAAGGCAGGATTTTTCCAATACGAATCGACGTTCCACACAGCAGACAGTAAATGCTTTTCAATCCCAGTTACGACCCCGCTTGTGCTCTGTATAATTCCGCTTTTAGCGGCGGCAGCAGGATTTGTAAGTTTTAACTGATTTTCAGTTAAATTTCTTGTAAAGTCAAAAACACAAAGAAATCCGGCTTTTAGCTCGAAATGCGTTGTTACAATAGTCTGGAGAACACTTGCCACTCCCTGCCCGTTGCCAAGTATTTCACCTTCCTGATTTGCGTATGAGTAAACGATGAACCGACCATTATAGATACGATTCTTCCATTCCTGGTCCAAAATGTGACGCGCTTTATCTGCACTTTCCCGCGATGAGGTGTTATTGCTGCCATTATAGTACAGTGCCATTGCAGAGTAATCCACATATTGCTCATAAGCTTCTATGCCAAGCGGTGTAGAAAGTGCATCGATGAATATGATATGTTCATACTGCTTTTCGGCGGCGGCGTTTTTGATCATTTTGCGGAAAGTATTGGCTTCGGCATCGTCTTTTGCAAATGCGATGACAGCATGGAAATGCCATCCATTGGGACGATCACGAAGGCTGTTAATGGTACGCGTGAAATCTGTTGTCGTTACCGGTGTGATTTTTCCTGTGTTTGGTTCGGACTCAAAACGTAAGCGAAGTGCAGGTGATAACGACAATACATTCGCAAGAGAACCTTCTGTTACTAATCTCGCAGTTGTGCAATTTTGACGTACATCCTTTTTATAATTATCAATTTTCGTCTGGTCACCCGCCAGTACTGCTGCGACATATACTTCTCGTCCATTACTGATCGGGTTATTAACGAGTATGCCCTTATCCTTTAAACCTTTGGCTAATCGTTTACAAGACACATCTAAACCCGAAGTGATACCTTCAAAAACATAACTCAAATTTTGCTCAGTGGCTTTGAACAGATCAATCGTTCCGCCTAACCGTTGATCAATTGCTTGCATGATGAGAATCGTTTTTAAGACTGCTTTTTCGTCATCCCGTAAATTCTGCTGTTGCGGAAATATATCCAAAATAAGCCTGATATCGGGGGTCAGATTGTCTTTACCTCTTTCATAGAAGAAATTCCATAGCATATCCACTGTAAGGAGTGGATGGTTATCATAGGGACCTGTTGTCTCAATAAACCATTGAAATGCCTTCACATGATCGATATCTGAGGATTTTATGAAATCAAACATACTGCGCTGATTCGATTTGAATGCAGAAGCGATGTTCTTTAAGATCAACGCTGTCATCGGATGAAGCGGCATTATGTCCTTCATTACCTGTGGATTTGTGATTTTTGCGGTTCTCATCACCATTTCTCGTGATGTACTGACTCTGCTGTTCAAATCATCCGCCACTGTATTCCAGGAATCTTTTGCTGCCGGTTTCACATTAAAGGCATGACCGATAAGATTAAACGCAATATTATCTGGCAATGTGATTTGTACCGGGATGAAGCGATCGCGAACTTTCGTCCATGTCGCATCAGCAGCGTTGAACAATTGTCCTGATTCGTGTGTTACAACAATCAAGTAAAACGGTTTATGGTTAACAAGCTCAGCAATCTTCTGGAACTCGGAAAGGCTCTCTCGGTTGTTCTTGAAATAGTCAGAAAATTCATCCCATATAAAAACGATTTTTATGTTGTTCTGATCGATAATGTCTGTCAGCCAGGCAATGAGCCTGTCAGAATCAATGTTCAATGCTGTGATACCTTCTTTATCAGCCAGACGGAAAAGATTATCCATTAACGTTTTTATTTCGCCGCCCCTATGCAGCGTATCTAATACTTGATTCGCATTTGTTTGAGAAAAAAGTGCAGACCACTCCGGTTTCTTCAAGAGGGCATCCAAGAACAACTTGTGTGTGGGTTCATCAATCCAGGCAATGACGCTTTCTTTTAACGTATTTTCACCTGCATAGAGTTTTTGTTCATCGAGCGAAGATTTCAGGCTGTTTTGAATAGCAAGGAAAAAATCACGCGGAGAACCGATGCTGCCAGAGGCATAGCGATAGGCGGTCACGATGCCTTTTTGTTTATGTCCGAGAATTTTTTCAAGCAGATCGGCTTTATTTTTCAGCGGTTCATAACGATTCCAATATTCACGGAGTTCTTCTTCCGGTACTTCAAGAATCTTTTTCAGAGCATAAGCGCATTGAGATTTTCCTGTCCCATATGCACCTTCTATCCAAAGGGATCGCTTTTCCTGACGTGAAAGCGCACGCTCTAAATTGGTCAGCATATCAATGAATGTCTCGTGCGGATATGTACGCATCCAGAAATCCGGACTTGCTTCAGCAATTGAGGAATCGTTGATTTGTGGAAAATACTGGTCGTCAATATCAAAATATTCTCGGTAAAGCATTATCTTTTTCCCCCCCTTAGAAAAGTTCGAGTACATCTGATGAAGTTTTATCTTTTGCAAGCGTAATTTTCTCAAGGTCGTGCGTAAACGACGCTGAAATGAATTCCGGGTACTTCGCAGAAAGTCCCAACAACAGCGGTGTCATGTCTTCCCGATCAAGCCCAAATATCCTTGTCGGGCTGATCCCGTCTCGGTCGATGCTGTCATTTAATAGCGTGGCAAGAGTAAATTCCTTATAATCATTACACTTCTCGGCGAATTTGAATAAACCATACAACAGCACGCGCGGGTCAGACACGGAACACTTCGTGCGAACAAGGTCACCTTCCTCGGTGACATAACCGAAATGAAGATTCATGCCTAGTGGTATTTCGGTCAAGCGTTTGAATGCTTTGACGATGGACTTTGCATCTTTAGGCTTTACATTGGCAGCAATTAACATATCTTCAACTGCCTGCCTTTTATAGATATGTCCGATGTCCAGACTCTCTATATACCATTCAATTTGAGGATTCTCGTTTACAAGGTTGACAAGAATAAGACCCCAAGCTGTATTGGTTTCCCACCCAATTTTCGAAATCAATGAAGCAAACTTGGTGAAATGATTTTTTTCATTCAGAGAAGCATCTTTTAGGAAACGTCTAAAAATATCATACATCATCGGTCCTAGCGTATGCTCAGAGTAAAACGCTTCTTTGAGTTCAAAGAATGATCGCAACCATTCTGGTTTAGGCGCATGATCTGCAAATGAGTTTAGGCTTTTCATAGAAGATCCTCCTCCTTGTGGATGTCTTAGGGAATGGAATAGTAAACATCCGCTATCTATGTTATGACAATCGTGACATCTACTGCAATTATTTATTTTTATTTTTCCTTCTAAAAAAGTAATTGCTCTTTTCCTACAATTTGTTTCACAAACACGGCAGGCACTGCAATAAGATGCTTTTCTAAATACTTGGCGGAATAATTTTCCAAAGGCTGGATTATCTTTCAAGATTATTTCTGGAATAGTAACAATATAGCCTGTCTTATTTATCTTTAGATCAAAGTCAAAAACAGAATCATTAAAAAATATGGAGTAATTATTTTCCCTTTTGAGAAGTACACCAATCGTTTTTATCCATTCTGTCCAATCGTTCCTTGGGTTTGTAACTTCAATAATCAAGTTGCCATTATATATTTTTTCAATGCAACGATTCGCATTGTTAGTGATTTCTCTTCCATTCTTACGTGCATTCCAACCGCCATTAATGATATAAGATTCGGCATTTTTTTTCTGTTTTTCTCCATCATATGTTTGATTAATTAGATTGATATATCTATCGATCTCGGTTTTGTAGTTATACCTACGAAAATAATCACTTATGCCTCCTGACATAGGGCAAAACAAGCAACCTGCGCGCCCGTTTCCTTTTTTATATGCTTCATTGATAACTATGTTATTTGCATATATATACGACCATATTTCTGCAGATGTCCACTCAAGAATTGAATTATGACTGTACTGTCCTCTTTGCTTCTTTCCGAAATTTTCATATTTGTAATCACTTCGTGTGGCACTTTCATGTGCTCGAACTCCGACAAAGTCAAGTCCGATATAATTATTAATACCAGTGATCTCACGCAGAAGAAGTGTTTGCGGTGTGCTTTTATGGACACTGCAGCACCAGCGGAGCACCCTTGACGGAGGTCCGAATAACTTCCAGGACTGTTCCGGATCGAAGTGAGACTTTGCGATATAGAATGGAATTTCCTCCTGCTCGCACAACTTTTGGGTTTTGTTTACGACATCATACGTATCAGGAAATTCCATGCCGGTATCGCCGAATACAACGACAAAGCTGCCCTTTGGAAGCGCTTTTTTCACAAGGTCAAGCAGAACAGCGCTGTCCTTACCGCCTGAAAATGCGACATGAAAAAGATCAAGTCTGCCTTTATATTTTTCATAGACTGCTAATATTTTTTTAACTGTCGTCTGCTCAATAATTTGAAGGATATCGAGGTTTGCCGAGACCATCGCCTGAATATCTACAGGGCGCAGGAAGTTCCCATCCGGTTCGGGTACTATTGGAATACCATTTTCGTCTGTCGGAATGATAATCTCCGGAGCGGTATACAGGTTGCCGCCTTTCAACTTTGCAACACAGACACCTCTATACCAATAGGTGTTTGCCTCAGCCCACATGTACGGCTGTTCCATTTGTTTGTCATAGTTCCAATATTGATCAAAACCCAGAATGTCAAGCTCCTGGGCGTATACCGGACGTGGTTCTTTTGAAAAGCCAGTAGGGGATGTATTTAGCAACAATCCACCTGTCATACGGTCGTATGTATAAGAATACAAGATTAATGTTCCCTTTCTCGCAGGGTTTTTACCTGTTCAATCAACTCATCGATTCTGTTATAAACTCGTCTGCCAAGATAACCACCTTTATACAAATATTCGATCACTGCAGTTTTCGTAAGGTCTACGTTGGAGGCAGCCACTGCATCTGTGATAATTTCAGGGTAAGAAAGACCGCAATCCTTACGGATAATCACCCCGGCATTTTGAGAGTTCATCGTCAACGAATCAAATCGATATCGATTACTAAATCTTCGACAGTAACTTTCAAGGAGAAACAGATTCCATAACTGCCCACAATCGGGAAAAGCAGCAAATGTCGTAACACCTTTCAAAGGTAGATATTGACCTGTCACAAAAAGATCAAGCGCTGAATCAATCGCTTCGCAATCGAAATGAACAAATTTTTCAGCCACAAAGCTTTCTTCAGATGTCCTTACTAAAATGGAATACCCTGCTTCTAAAGCGATCCATGTGTATGTATCACCAGTCAATTCTTGCTCATATTGAATCAACTCTTTCAGAGAACATGTATCTATCGAACGACACTTTTCTTTCATTAATAAACGTGCATCAAGTGAATCGCCTTTACGAGTAATGATTTTACCGTGCTTGTCATAGTAATCCGAAAGTGCTATTGAATAAACTGCGCTATGGATTGCTGTAAGCGATAATTCATTATTGTGTTCTTCAATTGCTTTAAGCGGAATATCGTTGATGGATGCATAGCCAGAAAGAAGACATGTGTTTTCGACATATTCCTGGATTGAGAATCGTTCTTCCTCCGAGATATCAACCATCCCGATATGGGTGTATACATCTTTCGAATTCCAAATAAAACCATTATCCATCGCTAAAGCATACTTGATTTTTTCAAGCGGTATGTAAGGCAATCGCGCTGCAATCTGATCGTAATCTAATAAAACATCATGGTTCCAAATTCGAAGAATTTCATTTTTTATGATCGACAATTCTCTGCTTCGATGATCATGGATCGTGAAGTAACTTGGCTTGTGTGTAAATGCTGGATAAAGACTCATTAATATCTGTTTTAACATATCATCGGAGATTATCCTTCCATCAAATAACCAGCTTTCATGTCGATCATAAAAGGAAGAATAATAAATGATCTCCACTCCGCAAGTGGTCTGTGAATCAATCTCTTCTTTCAACCTGCTTTCGGTTTCTTCTTCAATAACATATACTTTTCCTTGAAATAATGTTCCACATAAACGAATTACTGTTTGCAAATCTTCATCGAAAAGAGGAATGTTTTCGGCATGATCATCCGCGGAATAATTGCGAAATCGCTTCAGCTCGATTGGAGAGTCAAGCCTGAATCCATTCGGAAAGTACTTGACCAAAATATCCTTAATTATCGTGATCACTGCTTCATCAATTACTTTTGGAATATTTCGAACAAGCAGTTGTTTTTTTACGTCAGAAATCATTCTATTTTCCGGCGCATAGGTAATGACCACATCTTCAAACGGGATTTTACAATGCCGCAGAAGATTCCCAATTACAGTGACGATCGTATTCGCGCTGTAATTGACACTGATCCACTTGCCGTTCGAAAGCAACCTGCTGGTGATTTTTCCCGGTTTTTGGTGGAGGAAAAAGGGTTGACTACCATAAAGAGATATCCAATTCAGAACGGGGAGACAGGGATTACATTCTTTTATTAACCATTCAGTAATTTCAACCAGAACGCTGTTCCAATATTGTGAATCTATAAAAATCTCTTTGCCTTGGATCTTACAGGATACCGGTTTTGTATTTTGATATTGTTCCGGTTTATTAAAGTCAACAACCTTACCAGGATCGGAACGAGCGGTATCGGGTTTCGGCTGTTCGATCGAAGGTGTTGGTTTCTGTATGAAATTAAACAGTATTTTTTCATTCTGGTTTTCTGTTAGATACGATACATATCGGGAAAGACAGTTCAATCCTTCAGATAGACGGCCATAATGTTTCTCGTTAATACTCTCGAAGTTCGGAGCTGCCTTATAACGCTCCCAAAGCATATTGAATTCCTCCACCGACTGACAGGAAAAAACATTCCGGTTCACTCCGGGAGGCAAGTCTAATTTTGCCGGAGCATATTTCAGGCTGTGGACATATCGCTCGACGACAAATTTCAAATATCGTGTTCCATTTTCATTTCGCTGCGTAATCAACCAGGCAATCATCTCATCCGGATTGATTTCTTTTAAATAACGTTTTTCAGGTTGTTTTGTCTTTGGAAGAATTGACGATTCTTCAATTTTCGTTTCAGAAGAAATGGTTACAGTTTCTTCTACTTCTTTTTCGAATGGAAAAATTTCTATTTCTTCAAAATCCATTTCAGATGGAGGGAATTCCCATTCACCCATTGTTGTTTCGAATGGATTGCTTGTCGGATCATCCTCCTCAATTTCAGATGGAGGGATTGCCGATGTTTCCATTGCTATTTCGAATGGATTGCTTGTCGGATCATCCTCCTCAATTTCAGATGGAGGGAATTCCGATGCTTCCATTGTTATTTCGAATGGAATAATTGCTTTCTCTTCTACTGCTGTTTCGAATAGATCAATTGTTGGTTCATCCTCCTCAATTTCAGATGGTGGGATTGCCGATTCATCCAACACTGTTTCGAATAGATCAATTGTCGGTTCATCCTCTTCCATCTCAGATGGAGGAATTGCCAATTCATCCAATGTTGTTTCAAGTGGAATAATTGCTGTCTCTTCTACTGCTGTTTCGAATGGATCAATTGTTGGATTTTTCTCATCCATTTCAAAAGGATTGATCGCTGTTTCTACATTTTGAATAGTAGGTAAAATAATTGTTGCCGTGTCCGAGTCTGCTTTGGTATCCCTTCCTGCAATTGTCATTACCGAAAAGTTCGGCTCATTGGCTTGCTGAAGATATGGCTTTTCCTTTAGAAATTTTAAATAAAGTTTTCCCACATGAATAAATTTCTTATAGGTGTTTCTTTCCAGGATTTGCATTTGGACTGATTTTAATAATTTTTGATAAATTAGCTCAAAAGTAAAATATTGCGATATATTCCAGAAACTGGTCTGACATATTTTTTTACGGATGGCATATTCTGATACTTTTTCCAAACAGGAAACAACGACACTCAGGTCATAGCTTTCCGAGTTTCCGGCATTTATCCATTTTATGAATTCCTGTTTTAAGCCAAAAATTCGAATATCTTGCATAATCTTGTAAAATTCATAAATCCTTTTAAATTGTGAAGAAATTTGAGAAAACCTTTAAAATTTTATTCAAGTGCTTTGGGAATAAGATTGGTTAACGGTTCATTTCGGCAATAATTATAATATTGTTTTGCTTTTTCAAATAATCTGTTCAACAGAATGATTTCGTTTTGCAACTGGTTTTCGCTGTAATTCTAATAACAAATCATGATTCAATCAACGAATTCCTTATTTATTCATCTGAAAATAATGATTAACGTCATGATAAATGCCAGTCAATGTTATTTATCCAGATAATGAGCGCTCTCTCGATAATCCATTTATTTGTAGTTTCATTTCCAAATTTTACATTTTGGCAGGGGTAGGGGCAACCCTTGCTGTTGCCCGATGTCGATATGGTTCGTCATGGTCCATCCTGGGCAGGGACGGTCGGTATCCCGATGTATTATCTCTGGCATGACCTGTTTTGGGCAGGGACAAGCCCTGCCCCTACAAATTTTTTTATACAAATGGATAACCGATTTTTTGTAGGGGCAACCCTTGTGGCTGCCCGATGTCGATATGGTTCGTCATGGTCCATCCTGGGCAGGGACGGTCGGTTTCCCGATGTATTATCTCTGGCATGACCTATTTTGGGCAGGGACAAGCCCTGCCCCTACAAAATTTTTTATACAAATGGATAACCGATTTATTGTAGGGGCAACCCTTGTGGCTGCCCGATGTCGATATGGTTCGTCATGGTCCATCCTGGACAGGGACAAGCCCTGCCCCTACAAATTTTTTTATACAAATGGGTAACCGATTTTTTGTAGGGACAACCCTTGTGGTTGCCCGATATCGATATGGTTCGTCATGGTCCATCCTGGGCAGAGACGGTCGGTTTCCCGATGTATTATCTCTGGCATGACCTATTTTGGGCAGGGACAAACCCTGCCTCTACGATGAAATTGGATAACCGATTTTTTGTAGATGCAACCCTTGTGGTTGCCCGATATCGATAGGGTTCGTCATGGTCCATCCTGGACAGGGACAAGCCCTGCCCCTACAAATTTTTTTATACAAATGGGTAACCGATTTTTTGTAGGGGCCACCCTTGCGGTTGCCCGATGTCGATAAGGTTCTTCATGGTCCATCCTGGGCAGGGACGGTCGGTTTCCCGATGTATTATCTCTGGCATGACCTATTTTGGGCAGGGACAAGCCCTGCCCCTACAAATTTTTTTATACAAATGGATAACCGATTTTTTGTAGGGGCAACCCTTGCGGTTGCCCGATATCGATAAGGTTTGGGATGATCGTTTTTGTGTAGGGGCAACCCTTGTGGTTGCCCAATTGATTTGTTTCGTGAAGTTGTGTGTTTTGTTTGTGCGCCCCCAGCAGGACTCGAACCTGCAACCATCGGTTTAGAAGACCGGTGCTCTATCCATTGAGCCATGAGGGCAATTTCTATGGGACATTATGATATGCTCTTTGTCCCACAACGGAGGATATTATACCACTTATTTTACGATTACCAGCTCGTAATTTCTGGTTCCCAACCCGATCTTTTCAGCATGATCCAAACAAACTTTCCAATTTGTGTTGGGATGGGCGTTATGGAAATGGTCGTTGGATTTGCGATCCACATCATCAAGCCAGCTTCCAGGAATTATAGGCTGACGGTTGACCGCATCAGCACATGCCTGATCCAATGCTACCGGATCGAATGATGCGAACATGCCAACGTTGGGAACGATTTGTAAATCATTCTCGTCATGACAATCACAATTTGGAGAAACGTCCATGACCAGACTGATATGGAAATTCGGGCGATCTTTGACAACTGCATAAGCGTATTCGGCAATTTTACAGTTCAAAATATCATTCGATGAGTCTCCCTGCGGCGATATGGCATTGACAGGACAAATGGCGATACAGCGTCCGCAGCCGACACATTTTTGAAGGTTTATCGTTGACTTTTTATTGGTTACATTCGGAGCGTTGTGAGCACAAATTTTGACGCACTTCCCGCATCCGATGCATAAATCATGATTTACCATGGCTTTGCCGTTGCTGTGCATGTCCATTTTCCCCGCTCGTGAACCACAACCCATGCCAAGATTTTTCAGCGTTCCGCCAAATCCTGTTCCTTCATGACCCTTAAAATGCGTTAACGAGATGATGACATCCGCGTCCATGATGGCTGTGCCGATTTTCGCTTCTTTTACGTATTGGCCATCGATTGGAACAATCGTTTCATCGTTTCCTTTAAGACCATCTCCGATAATGATATGACATCCGGTACTTAATACTGAAAAGCCATTTTCATATGCAGTGTCCAGATGTACCAGTTCATCTTTTCGTCCGCCGACATACAATGTGTTGCAGTCGGTTAAATATGGTCTGCCTCCCAACTCTTTTACGACATCGGCTACTGTTTTGGCAAAATTCGGCCTCAGAAAAGCCAAATTTCCTGGTTCTCCAAAATGCATTTTTATCGCTGCGTATTTATGTGAAAAATCAATATTTCCGATTCCAGCGGTTTTCATCAATTTTATTAATTTCAGTTGGAGATTATTGACCATTGATTGAGTACGAAAATCCGAAAAATAGACTTTTGATTTTTCCATCGAAGGCTCCTTATTCGCGGGTTACTGAAATAATGTAAACTAAAGGGGTTTTATTCCTTTATAAATTCTCGGACCACTCAATGTTTTGAGGATAGTTTCTGGTGATCGGTTTATGATTTTACCGATTTCTTCTGCATTAAGCGGTTGATTCCCATTCGATAAGAAAAGACGAAAGACAGAATCGGTAAGGGTTCCATTAGGCGGTATGAAATTATCTTGTTTTGCACAATGGTTCATAAGAATATCCATCAATTGGTCGGTCTGAATGACTTCACCTGTTTTCGGATTGATCGAATCAATCATTTGATGACCTTTTGTCGTATCAAAAAACATGCGATGTTTTTCGCATAGATATCCAGAAAGCGAGATGTGCCAATTCTGATCATTTTCCATTAACCATTCAAAATCGATGTGGAACATGGTAGAAATCATAGGTCTTGAAAAAGACGACATTTTCTCAGAGATCTTTTGTTCAGTCATTCTTAAGCCTCATCTTCTGCTGCCTTAACATTCAGTTTGAAATTAAGATCATCTAACGCAACAAATTGATCATCATTCATTAAGATGTCGAGGAGTGGTTGGGGGGGGCACCGATGCATCATATTTAAGCCTGCATAGATTTCCTGAAAATGAACAATTCCCTGTGGATTCGAACGCGACAAATCTTTGAAGATATTGCCAATTAATCGCTGCAGGTTAATTCCATTCTTATTGTTTTGTTCCCAGACAATATCTAACTGCGGTGAATTTTCTATGAAAATGCACATCCGCTCATCAAATTTGGTGCTAATGGATTGATGTTTCGTTTCAAAATAAATCCTTCCTTTTTGATCAAACAATGCTGTCCGAATCCAATCTCTTGATGCTCGTGGAGGAATTAGTGAAACGATAACTTCATCGATCTTCTCGGTTTTTGAGATTCGAATAATACTTCCTGGTATTACGCTGTATTCACGGTACCAGGTTTTTAAACCGCAGACATATTTTTCGGGGATTATTACCCAGCCTGGAAAGGATTCCTTTGTTTTTGCGTCAATAAAATTGAAAATTACGCGATCTGTTTCTAACGCTGTCGGAAATATTGAATGGATTTTTTTTATAAGAGGAATTGTTCCGGCTTTCCAATGCGGATAATTAATGCACACATCAAAATAATCGATATCATCTTCTGGTGCGTCGTTGGACGTTGTGTCTAATTCGTCATGGATGCGCAATTGATCAAAGGAATAAGATGGCGATCCATGATTCTCAATATGAAAATCATCATAACATTTTAAGGTTAATGGGACCTTTCGAACGTCTTCCGGTTCTAATAATTTCAATGTCCATAACACGGTTCCGATTGGACCGACTTCGTCAAAACGATCATCTGAATGCAGCGCATAGTTAAATGAGAATTCGGTTAATTGATCGTTAGAATCAACCGGATATTCAATTAGCTCCAGAATTTTCTTTGTATGAACGGGCTTTCCTTCTTCCATTTCAAGGACTGCTTCCGCAAGATTTAGATATCCCGGGTTTATGTCAATCAGGAGCGCTTTGGGAAACCAATAATTTGCAATGGAAATTAGGCTGCCATTTTGAGAAAGAAGTTTTTGGATTTTTGCAGCGATTTTTTTTCCGTATTTTTTATAGACAGCTATCGGATCTGTAAGTGTTGAGGAATATAATGAGGAATAATCAAACGTGTTTAATGAATGATCTTCATATTCACTGACAAATTGCCGTACAGATCCATCTTCCATTTGAAAAGATGCGACCGAAAAGATTGGAATATCCGGATTATTTCCTTGACGGATCTCAATTACTTTCCCCTTAAGATTGTTTAGGAGAGGAAAAGTAACTTCTTCTCCGATCCTGTATTTTTCTTTCGGACGATAAAGTAGTCCTTGTGATTTTTCTTGTTTGGCAATTTCCTTTTTGTAAACTCTGATTTTCTCCTGAATGATCGCTTTTGCCAAATCGAATGGAGTCATTGGCATTTCTTTTTCGAAGAGAAAATCAAATACAAAATCCAGACATGATTCATCAAAGGACATATCATCCCAATTAATTTGAATTTGATTTGAATTTTCTGTCACTGATATAATCCCCTGCTTGTACTCTCACGTTGACACGAGAGAAAATTTTTTATGGAAATACTTTGCTTAGCCAAGTCATTGGATTTACATAGATTCCGTTGATCTTTATTTCAAAATGCAAATGAGGTCCAACGGATCTTCCTGTAGTTCCGATGATTCCAATTAAATCACCACGTTTAACATTTTGCCCCGGAGAAACAAGTATTTGAGATTGGTGAGAGTAAGTTGAATATACACCCCAACCGTGATCGATAATCGTGTGATTTCCATGAATTGGTAATTCCCCAGCGAATACTACCTGGCCGTCTGCAGCAGCATAAATATTTAAATTTTCTGCTGAACAAACAATGAAATCCACGCCTGTATGATAGTTGTTATAAGTACCATTATTGTAAGTCCTTCGAGTTCCGAATCCGGACGCCAGACAAGGTTCATCAACCGGATAAGAGAGCACATTGTCTCCCCATAGTTTTTGCAAGGAAGTCTGTTTGATGGATTCTAATGTCTGGCTTTCTGTCTGATTGGTGTTATCTTCAAGTGTTGCTGCATCAACACCCTCAACAACTTCATCGGTAAATGTGTTTTCACTGATAATAATTTTCTGATCAATTGCAAACGAATTTTGACTTGAATCAGATCCGGAAATCGAAAAGTTCGTCAAACCGGTTTTTGCCATTGCATCAATCCCAAAGAATGCATACCATTCAGATTGATTTCCATTGTCCTGGAAAAAATTTAATCCCTGATCTCCAATACTTCCTGTAAGAGACAAAGAATAAGGAGATTTAATATGGACAACATGTGTCTCGCCCTGTGTAACAGGTAGTTGTTTAATTTCTAATAAATCAATCAAGGGAGATATAAACCGGACTATTGTATTGGAATCCTCTTGGATATTGGCAAAAAGTAATTGTTTCTCCGCAATATCCCATGGACCATTCATGCGATTTACTTTTTGAAAGGTAGAAGGATTTTTAGAATGGATCATGGATTTTTCAATAAGTGTTTGGTTATGATCAAAAAAATCAATACTGGAGTATGTCTGATTGTCTTCATCACGGACCACCATCAAAGTGCTTCCGATGTACAACTCAGTAGGACTGGTGATTTGGTTTATGGCAATCAAATCACTTTCTTTCATTCCATTTAAAATACAAATATTGCTTACTGTTTCTCCAATTGTAAGTGTTTCTGTCGATAGAATTCCCGAAATGCCTTTTAATGATGGAATTTTAATCTTATCGCCGATTGAAATCGAATTCGCATCTACAATATCATTGATTTGGAGGATTGCATCAATCGATGTGGAAAAACGATCTGCAATCGTAGATAGAAAATCGCCTTCCTCAATGATATATTCAGGGTAGATATCATTTGATATATCGCGAAATCCGGCTGTACAAAAGCTCGCAAGAAAAACGAATAAAATCGATAAAAAGAAATGTTTTTTATTTTGCATAAACAACTTTATGAATTGTAACATAAAAATGAAGATCATTATGTCCCTGTGATTTGAATGGAGAAGTGCCTGTTGTCTTTATCACTTCAGCTATTCGAGTTAAAAACCAATCACAGTAATTCTCTGAAATATTTCGAAATCAGGCAAGCCCGGAACACGTCCGCTATGGATATTTATAACCAAAGAGTCCATTTTAAAAGCGAATTGATTATTAAGTTTCCTGACTTTCCTGATTATCAACGTCAAATATTTTTTTATAAACCGAATCCAACTCGTCATTTGCCAAGTGAGTATATCGTTGGGTGACAGCGATGTTGGTATGTCTCGCAAACTCCTGGGCAATTTTCAAATTACCGGTTTTCTTGAGCACACAAGTTACAAAATAATGACGAAAAGAGTGCGGTGTGATCGTACCGACAGCTTCTTTACCAAGACATTCTTCAACGCGCTGCGAAACGATCATTCTTCCTGTTTTTGTTGTGATGGGAAGAATATTTTTTCCTGCGCCTTTATCATGTCTGGCAAAAATTGGTAATACAGCTAATTGCCTGGACGAATTTCCGTCTAAATTCCCTCGAGTGTGCAAATAACTGCGCATAGCCAATATTGATCTTTCTGAAAATCGGATAACTGCTTGTTTGTTTCCTTTTCCTATAATAATAGCTTTTTTTTTAAACCAATCGATATCGCCTCGTCTAAGATTACATGCCTCATGAATCCTCAATCCAGTATCTGCTAATGTGATCAGAAAAGCACAGTCTCGTAAATTGATTAATGAATCCATTTCATTTTCACAGAGTTTAGAAGGCAGCTCAAGAGCGTAAGAGATTACTTTTTCAATATCCTCTTGCGGAAATTGGGGTAAACGGATACCAGGTTTCCGAATTCGCTGTCCGATCAGCTGCTTCACTTGGAATAGATTAATATCGATTAGGTTTTCAGCAGTTAAAAATTCAAGGAAATTTTTATAGACATTAATATACAGATTTTCTGTTGCAGAAGAATAATATTTCAAGTATTTTGCAAATTTTGCCGTAAATTCCTCAGTAATTTCTAACACTGACGATTCTGGAGAGATTTCGTTTTCTGCCAGCATTTCGCAGAAAACATTCATTCCATTTCGATAGGTCTTAAAAGTATTTTCACTGCGCGTAAGAGAAATATTTTCTAAAAATTTTTGAATACATTCCTGGATAGATGGTTTATCAGATTTTATCGTTCCTTGGCTTTGAAAGTTCATGTTTTCATTTTTCCTTCCTGATATTCAATAATTCTTTGTGTGCGATAAGAGTACTTATCGAACCCATAAAATTATATCATGATATGCCACCGCTTCATTATTCATTCAAATTTCGATTTAATATTCAAAAAAGGTGGAAAAAATGTTGATTATTTCGGCTATAAGTTTTCGTGAAACTAAAAAAGACAAAGAATCCTCTTCATATTATGAAATGCTGCTTTTTATAGCAAAAAATTTACAAATATTTTTTAAGAATAATTTATCCTTTATAATAGGAATCAAAGCTGGAAATAGAAAGGAAAATACTATGAGTGAAAAACCTCGTGTTGCTGGTTGTACGACAATTGCACCGGAAGTTATTGAAACGATTATTAAAATGACTGCCTGTGAAACAAAAGGTGTTAACCGCGTATTTGTAAGTCCTTCAAATTCAGGTGTAAAAATCAAAATTGAAGATAATATCGTTCACGCAGACGTTTATGTCATCCTTGATCACCGGCAAAATACATTGAAAGTTGGTAAGAAGTTACAAAATGATATTTCAAGAGCAATTTCTGAAACGGTTGGAATGGAACCTGGCTGCATCAATATTCATGTGGAAGATTTTGATTTTCCCACAACGGAAACGGTAAAATAACGAAATATGAGCATATTTGAAAATTTCGAAGGCATCGAGAGTCAAGATTCAATTATTCCTGAATCACAAAATAACCTCCAACCAGATGATGAAACTGTTCTATATAAAGAAGAAATAGAGGAAATTGAGTTAGATGAACGGACAAGAGCTCGAGGGATAGCCTTACAAGTCTTATTCGAGATGGATATGACCGATCATCCCATCAATATTATTTTAAAAGAAAGGCTTGATGCCGTTAAGTTGGAAGGTGGTTTACCGAAATTTGTAGAATCGATCGTATTAGGGGTTGCTCCTATCAGCCATGAAATCGATCGTTTTATTGCCAAGTATGCTACAGAATGGCCGATAGAACAAATTGCAGTCATTGACAGAAATATCATTCGAATAGCTGTTTGGGAATTTGCAATTTCTGAACATACTCCACTGAAAGTGGTAATCAATGAATCCGTTGAATTGGCAAAAGTTTTCGGTTCAGAAAGTTCACAAAGATTTGTTAACGGCGTTTTAGGTAGTCTGGCTGATCACCAAATTGATATTAAAACAGCTTTGGAAGAAATCTGATTCAAAATCGAATTATTTATACTGATAAAGTGATTATGCTTCTTCTTTTTAAGAAAGAAACATCTTCATAGTACCTATTATTGTAATTGTTCAGATTATTTAATTTCTTTTTTTACAATTTTTAGTATAATATTCTACTGTTGGAAATTGTCCTTTTGGCCATTTACCGTCAAAAGAAACAGCAAAAAGTACAATTCATGATTCAGGAACTCTTAAATTAAATTACACTTGGAGGTGTGCTGTATGGAAAATATCGGAATACCCGGCAAATACGGTTTAGAGAATTACGGTATCAAAAATGCCGGTAAAATCTATTGGAACGCTCAACCGGCCATTTTAATTGCTGAAGCTTTAAAACGAGGTGAAGGTGTTCTTTCTCCTGAAGGAGCCATTATGGCTTCCACTGGCGCTCACACAGGTCGTTCTCCGAAAGACAAATTCATCGTTGATAATGGAACTGAGGAAGAAAAAGGAATTGACTGGACCAGTGTAAATGTAAAAATTTCTCCTGAGAATTACGAGAAAATTTACCAAAAAATGTTGGGGTATGTTCAGGGTAAGGATTTATTTGTTGCAGATCTTGAAGCCGGTGCTGATGAGACCTATCGACTCCCGATCCGTGTTATCACAGAATACGCCTGGTCAAATCTCTTCGCCAATAATCTATTCTTAAGACCTGATTTATCCAAACGCCCTGATCAGATCCCAGGCTTTACTGTTATTTGTGTCCCTGGACTGGAAGCAATTAAGGGTGAAGATGGAACGAACAGCGGAACATTTATTATCGTCAACTTCCTGAAAAAGATTGTCCTTATCGGTGGATCCGCCTACGCGGGTGAAATTAAAAAATCGATCTTCTCTGTCATGAATTTCATTCTTCCGATGAAGGGTGTCATGACTATGCACTGCTCAGCCAATGTCGGAAAAGATGGCGATACTGCATTGTTCTTCGGACTTTCTGGTACTGGAAAAACTACATTATCCTCAGATCCGGAGCGTTTGTTAATCGGCGACGATGAACACGGTTGGAGTGACACAGGCATCTTTAATTTTGAAGGTGGCTGCTATGCGAAGATGATTAAATTAAGTCAGGAGCATGAACCGCTTATTTGGAATGCAGTGCATCGATTCTCTGCTGTTCTTGAAAATTGTGTTTATGATGAAATTAATCATGAAATTGATTTTGATGATGATTCCATTACAGAGAATACACGCGGCGCATATCCGATTAATTTCATCGATGGAATTGTCCCCGAAGGACATGCAGGACATCCGAAGAATGTATTTATGCTGACTGCTGATGCTTCCGGTGTTTTACCTCCCATTTCAAGACTGACACAAGAACAAGCGATGTATTACTTCATGTCCGGATACACTTCGAAATTGGCTGGAACAGAAACCGGAATTACAGAACCACAACCCAGTTTCTCAACCTGCTTTGGACAACCTTTCTTACCGCTCCATCCATCTGTTTATGCGGAGATGCTTGGCAAGAAAATCGCTGAACATGATTCTAAAGTATGGCTTCTTAATACTGGCTGGTCCGGTGGTCCTTATGGAGTAGGTTCCAGATTCAAACTGCCTTATACACGCGCATTTGTAAGAGCTGCATTAACGGGTGCATTTGATGCTGTCGAATTCGAAAAAGAACCCTTCTTTGGCCTTGAAATCCCGACTTCCTGCCCGGGTGTTCCTTCAGAAGTTCTAAATCCACGTGATACATGGGCTGATAAAGCAGCTTATGATGAAGCTGCCAAGAAGCTTGCTGCAGCGTTTGTAAAGAACTTTGCGAAATATGAAGCTCGAACTTCAAAAGCTATTATCGATGCAGGTCCAAAAGCCTAATTCAGATTAATGCTTAATTTTAAAAGAGTGTATCTCAAGTAAAAAGATGCACTCTTTTTTTTAATTTAAATAAGATTATTCCTGTTTTAAGCTCAAATTTGGTGATTTCAGGGCACTAATCCGATATGCTAACGGGTAAGCACATGGCAAATTGTCATTCCAAGTAAAGCACCAGCAGCCGACGAAGTAACCTCTTTTCGTGCTGTACCCTTTACACAATCGAAGCAGATAGATTCCAGGACACTAATGTGAGGGAAACAGGTATTATTTTGTCCTGTTGGCAATCAGAAATTCTGTATATTGTTTCAATATTCTTAAAATTTCATTATGATCAATTTGATGAATTGATCTGGGTAAAGCAGGATTCTCTGAAATTGGTCGAATATGTTTTACCATCCAGGTAACATCAACCCATTCACCAAATTTGTAACCTGAATTATGGAAAACGGCTTCGGTTTGGAAGCCCAGTTTTTCATGGAAATGAATACTTCCTTTATTATCATTGCTAATGATGCCATATAGATTTACCATTCCCTGTAAATCTAATATTTCAAATAAACTCTGGTACAAGGATATACCGATCCTCTGTTTATGAAATTCTTTAGTAATATAGACTGTCAGACTTGCATCCCATTGATATCCCATTCGTGAAAAAGCATGGCTTGCATAAGCATATCCAATAATTCTATTATTAATCAAACAAACGATCCATGGAAAAAACTGAGTAATATTCCGATAACGTTCAACAAATTCATTAAGCTCTGGAACAGTATATTCCATAGATATTTTGGATTGTGTAATGTACGGAGCATAAATTTCAAGTATATACGGCAGATCTTTTTCTTCAGCCAAGCGAATTTCAATATTCATAGGATTCATTGTATGTGTCTTTTCCCGCTAATATTTTCTACGATCAGTTTCAATATAACTACTTTTTGCAGCGCAGTGTTCAAATAAGGTTCAAATGCTTTACCTTTGCCAAACCGTCTCATAATTGAGTCCAGTCCAAATTTTTTTTCTTTTTCATCTGTGATTATTTCTACATATCCATCACCGATAACACTTTCATAGATCGTACTCCACTGACATGGGATTGTTGATTCCTGGTTCGCAAACCTATAAAATATATCAGTCTCGAACCCGATATGATTGTTTTTGTTGATTAATTCAATTTTTTTTCCGATGGATGATGAATGCATATAAAAGATAATCGAGGAGTTTTCATTTAAGAAATATGAAAAATGAATCGGTATGATATAAGGGAAATATTGATCATTAATGGCTATACGCAATACATTGGAACGATTTAATATCTCAACGATTTGTGATACTTCTTTTACTTCTCTATCGGCATGCCTCATTTTATTATCCTTTCATATATCGCCAATCCTACCAGGAAAAATGGAGATAAAGGGATTCTTGACTCCTTTTCTTTTCCTAAAAGCATTAATATTGCCGCATATAAACCTGAGATAATCAATCCAAAGGAAATTGAGTACAATCCACCATACCAACCAAGATTCATGCCGAGGCAGCTTCCATAAATAACGTCTCCAAATCCAAAACCAATTTCTTTTTTTTGTTCAGATCGGTTACTAATAATATAAACCAGATACAAAATAGCCGCTGTGGATAAAAATCCAATACTTTTTTCAGACCATTGCTGAGCTGTGTGAATCTGCAACAGGATTGTTATTATTAATGCGAAAAGCAGTTCAAAAGGAAGGAAGTAAGTCAGTATGTCAATATTGGAAAGAATAATCAATAACATCATCGTGAAAAATGCAAAATCTTTGATGCCGCCAGACCAAATATGATACGTTGCAATCAGGATAAGAAAATTGAACGGAATGATCCAAAAGTGTTTATGGCTTGTTTTAATAAATTGGATTTTGGATGTTGTTTTTCGAAATAAGCGAATTCGTAATCTTGATATGAGAATAATGAAGACAACAGAAATACTGACGTCAAGTATTGATAGAAGAAATGAATAAAATAACATTTTATTAAGATATTTGAAACGCGAAATTAAGAAAAAACCATTGCTTTTTCAGTATTGAACTTATACTGAAAACAACTTCCTGCCGCCACTCCATTAGATAACTCGGGGATTTTTTAATAAGAAAAGTGGCGAGGGTGAGAGTTGAACTCACGACAAAGGGCTTATGAGTCCCCTGCTCTGCCACTGAGCTACCTCGCCGTTAAGCGTATGAAATAATACTATGGAGAGATTATTTTGTCAATAAAATTCTAAAAAAAGTATTTTCTGTAAAAAGACACGTGAATTGAAAAAGTAAATGCAACTTGGGAAGATGAAAAAGGGGAATCCAGGTTGCACTAAGTCTGACAAAGAGGAGGTTGCATTTAATTCTACAAAAAGGTAGATCAATGTGAGACTCTCCCCTCTATGCAAATACTGTAGAAATAAAATACAGGTTGATAAGGAGGGCAGTCATGATAAGCTTTTTTGCGGTCAGCCCCCTTGGGCATGGCCTTTTCCAGCTGACGAATTATGACTGCGGAGGCTCTTTGTCAACCTGTATTTTATTCGGTCAATAGGGTTTTCTAGACCAATCTTTCAATACAATTTATGATGATAAGATTACTATATCCTTGATATGTTAAGCCATCCTAGTTCGTTAAATGGCAGAAGATCCAAGGATAGTCTAATTGAATTATTACTCGTAACAAGAGGTTGCATTTACTAATTCCGAAAAAATAAAACTTGTGAACCTTCTGTTTAATATACCTATTTTTAGCTAAGTAGTGATGTTTGTCAGTGTCATTTATCACGGCTTGTGGCTTATTCTTTGATAAATTTTCTTCCCGAATGTCAACTATTTTTCGTCCTAATTTGTCCTTGTTTCCTCAGTAGGCGCTTTGGTTGCATTTACTTTGTCAACTCACCCTGTAAAAAGACAAATTCAACGCAATCCCAAAAAAAAATATAAACGAATCAAACAGTAAAAAAGATCATAGATTGGGAAATTATACGTCTCCAATATCTTTTAAAATTGAATAATATTTTTTCGAGCCAATAATAATGTGATCGAGCATCTTTATTTCTAATAAGGATCCTGCTTGCTGAACACTTTTCGTTACAACGATATCTGCGGAACTTGGTTTCGGATCACCACTCGGATGATTATGGACCATAATGATTGCTGCGGCATTTCGGATAATCGGTTTTTGAAATACTTCAGAGATTCGAACTGGCGAATTGTTTAGTGAACCTTTGTAGAGCCGGTCAGTCGCAATTAATCGATGCCGTGTATCCAGATTTAATATCCAAAGTTCTTCATGATTAAATGTGCTCATCTCATAGTAAACGATATTATATACATCTTCTGCGGACTGTATCATCAGCTTGTCGTTTTCATCATGAATTACAGAAAATCTCCGGCCTAACTCCACCGCCGCACAAATTTGAGCTGCTTTTGCCAGCCCGATTCCTCGCAAATGACTTAATTCGTCCAGAGATACTTTTTTCAATCCATATAAACCTCCGATGGTTAACAGCATGCGTTTTGCCTGATCAATTACATTTTCATTTTTCATACCAGTTCTGAGGAGAATGGCGATTAATTCGTAATTTGATAAAGCTTCCGCTCCATTTTTTTGCATTCGCTCTCTGGGTCTTTCATCCGATTCCATATCTGCGATGCGATGGATAAAATTATTCCCTTCTGAAATCATTATTTCCTCATTCCTATTCAATCTGATCAATTCGAATATACTAATAATATATTAGCAATATTTATGTATTATTATTTTATATCATTAATAAATTATTTTTGAAATATATATTGTTCATTTTCTCTAAATATTAACGTTTTTCTAAAGTCAATCTTATGAAAACATTTTACGGATAGAAGTATGACTTGTTAATTTGTTTCATTTTGCAGAAAGCATACGCAAATATCAACAAATAACCTTTATGAATTTAGGATCGCAGTTTTTTTCGACCAGCAATGGTAATTCAACTGTTTTTCGTATATAATCCATAAATATGGAGAGAGAAAAATGTCAGAAAAAAAATTACCCTCATATGGGGGACAAGCGTTAATTGAAGGTGTCTTGATGAGAGGCAGCAATCATGTCGTAGCATCCATGAGAGCTCCAGACGGTCATATCGAAGTGATTCATGAGGAATTAGGCGGAATTTATAAAAGCTGGATAAAGAAAGTTCCTGTCTTACGAGGACTTCTGGTCTTATGGGATTCATTAGGTCTGGGAATGCGATTCTTAACAATGTCCGCAAACATTCAAACCGGTGAAGATGAAAAAATCGAAGGACCGCAAATGGTTTTAACGTTGCTGGCTTCCTTTGGTATTGCAATTCTATTTTTTTTCATAGCTCCAGCCTGGATTGCACAAATTATCGAAAACAAACTGAATTTGGCGCAATGGGTCAGTAACACATTTGAAGGATTGCTACGGTTGGCAGTTGTTGTTGCTTATATGGTTCTTGTTTCACGAATGGAAGAAATAAAGCGAGTCTTTCGATATCATGGCGCTGAACATAAAACCATTAACGCATTTGATCAGGGATTAGAAATTACAATCGAAAATGTCCGCGAACAATCACGTCTACATCCACGCTGCGGAACCGCTTTTATGGTTACGGTTGTCATAATTTCAATTGTCCTTTTTATTATAATCGGACCATTTACGAATACATTGGCAGCAAGATTAATCAGTCGAATTTTGTTAATCCCTGTCATTGCAGGTGTTTCCTATGAATATATTCAATGGAGTGCCCGTCATTTGAAAAATCCATTTGTAAAATTTCTTTATTATCCCAATTTGATGGTTCAAAAAATTACAACAGCAGATCCGGATGATTCAATGCTGGAATGTGCAATAAATTCTTTCAATATAATGATTGATTATGAAAACAGAAAGGAAGAGGATTTTGCCCTGAAATGAACAAGTGGTATCCAATTTTTATTGGAATAATCCTGGGTTTTCTTTTCAGCGGAATCATCCTGTTGATTTCTACTAAGCCTAAAGGAAAACCGATCATCATTAATAATAATACGACTCCCATCAGCATTCATTTTGAGGTTTATGGTGCAGTTAAAAAGCCAGGAGTCTATTCAGCAGCTTTGAGTATACGTGTTCAAGATGCTGTAGCTTTGGCAGGGGGATTAAAGGAAAATGCAGATCTCATTATGAGCAATCTTTCTGCCAAAGTATTTGATGGTGATCGGATTATAATACCGACAAAAACAATTTATGAAGCAACAATCACTCCCCAATTGCCTAAGAATACGATAAACATGATTCATTTAAATTCTGCAACAATTCAAGATCTGATGACTCTTCCTGGTATCGGTGAAACGAAAGCAAAAGAAATCATTCGTTTTCGTGAAGTGAATGGCAGTTTTGATGAGATAGCAGATTTATTGAATATTCCAGGCATCGGAGAAAAAACCATTGAGCAGTTTCTGGATAGAATAACGGTTGAATAGAGAAAGAGGTAATATGTCAATAAAAGCAGATTTGGAACAAGGATTGAAAGATGCGATGAAATCTCATGATGAGGATCGAAAAAGGGTATTTCGTATGGCACTTTCATCCATAAAATTTATCGAAAAGAATGAAAACAAAGAGTTGGATGATCAAGAATTGACAGCCATTCTTCAGAAAGAAATTAAAATTCGAAATGAAACAATGCAGGAAGCTCTGAAAAGCGATCGCGAAGAAATGGTTTCTCTGTTGAAAAATGAGATAGTTATACTTGAAGGATTTCTTCCTAAGCAGCTTTCAGTGGATGATCTTCAGGAAATTGTCAAATCCGCAATATTGGAAGCACAGGCAAAAAACGCAGCAGACATGGGAAAAGTTATGAAAATTGTCCTTCCAAAAGTAAAAGGAAGAGCGGCAAATGACGTTGTCAGTAAGCTTGTAAAGGATCTATTGGCAAGTAATGACTGAATCTGATAGTTCCACTTCGATAAGTAATAACTTGAAAGAGAAAAGGCGATGGCGCAATTTAATTTATATTGTCAGCGTATTGTTGACTTTTGCATTATTAACCATTCAAATTTCAGTTAGAAAATCAAGTTACAGCTTAAAGATTGGTGATGTCACCACACAGGATATATTAGCTCCCAGGACTGTCACCTATATCAGCGAAATCTTGACCGAACAGGCTCGGAAGGACGCAGAAGATATTGTCGGGAAAGTATACTTACCTGCCGATCCAACAATTTCACGAAATCAAAGTCAAAATCTGCGCAGTACGTTTCAATTTATTTCAACAGTTCGCGAAGATGAGTATGCATCTGAGCTGCAAAAGATTGAGGATATTAATAAGCTCGTTTATGTTCGACTTGATGAATCAACCATCAGGCAAATTTTGGATTTGAGCGAAACTGACTGGAATACTGTCCAAACAGAAAGCCAGCGCGTTCTTGAACAAGTTATGCAAAACTCAATTCGTGATACACAAGTCATTTCCAGAATTGAAAACATCCCCACTATGATCAATTATTATATCAATCCGCAGATTGCAGATTTGATTAACGGTATCACACGAAAATTTGTAGTGCCCAACAGTCTCTATAGTGAGGAATTAACTGAAAAAAATAAACAGGAAGCCAGAGATTCAGTCCAAGCCAGAGAGCGAACTTACGTTACGAATCAGACGATTGTCTCCCGAGGACAGATTATTACACCCCTTATCTTCGAAGCACTTGACGAAATGGGATTGGTTTACTCTGATAATAACCGTCAACGGATTACTGCAGCCGCTTGCCTGGTTTTCGGATTAGCATTATTTGCTCTGGTCTTCTTTCTCAATGACAGTTCTAAAGTGTTACGATTACGAGAGACACTATTACTGGCATTATTGTATTTGCTTTTTCTATTCTCTGCTCGTTTGATTATTCCAAATCGTGTCATACTGCCATACATCTTTCCTATTCAGGCGCTCGGATTAACGATTGCATGTCTAAGCGGAAATCGTTTAGGGATCATCTTTTCAATTATTATCAGCATTCTGGCGCCATATGATTTTACTGATGCAATTTGCTATACGACATTCTATATCGTCTCGTCAATTACCGGTATTCTCGTTCTGCGAAAGGGACGCCAGATATCTTCTTTCTTTCTGGCAGGACTGAGCTCTGGATTCATCGGTATTCCCATTATTTTAGCGTACCAGTTTACGAATAAAGCTACAGACGCCATCGGATTATTAACTCTATCGGCTGCTTCGATATTAAGCGGATTGTTTTCAGTTGGTATAACGCTTTTTTCACAGTACCTATTTTCCAGGTTTATTGGATTAGCTACATCACTCCAATTAATGGAAATCATTCGACCGGATTCACCACTTCTGCAGTATATATTGAGCACAGCGCCCGGAACTTATCAGCATTCGTTGATGGTAGCGAATTTATCTGAGCAAGCTGCTAAAGAAATTGGAGCTGATCCATTGCTTGTAAGAGCAGGCGCCATGTACCATGATGCAGGAAAAGCATTAAATCCATCCTTTTTCGTAGAAAATCAGGTATCTGGAAATTTGAATTTACATGACGATATTTCGCCGAAAGAAAGTGCCGCTTCTATCATTCAACATGTTCCGGATGGTGTCAATCTGATAAAAAAATATCGTTTACCTGAAAGAATCATCGATTTTGTCGAACAGCATCATGGTACCAATGTTACACGTTATCAGTTAAACCAGGCTATGAATAGCACGGATTCTGATCAAACAAATATATCAGATTTTACATACCCCGGTCCTAGTCCTCAATCCAAAGAAACTGCTTTGGTCATGTTGGCGGATACTTGTGAAGCACGTGCAAGAGCTGATAAACCGAAAAATGATGAGGAAATAAAAGATTTGGTGAAAAGCGTTTTTGATTATTACAGTACCAGCGGACAATTGGATTATGCGCCTTTAACACTGCAGGATCTGACAAAAATCAGAGAGTCTTTTATCAAAGTATTGAGGAACACATATCATCCTCGCGTTCGTTATCCGGATCAGCACACGAAATCCAAAAATGGATCACAAAAATTATCTATTAAGCAAAAAACAAATCCTGCACCAGAAGATGATTTTTTTGATTCTGTAGTTCAATAGTATTATGATGGAGTATCAACACATGGATATCGATAATCGTACAGATTTAATCGATTTCATCATTGACGAAAATCGATTGCATTCAATTTCCGAAAATATTCTTACGCATTATTTTGATACGATTCCTGAATTATCACTTTCTTTTATTACACCACGTGAAATCCAAGAATTAAATAAAACTTATCGAGGCTATGATGAGGTGACAGACGTTCTAACCTTCCCTTCCGATGGGGAGGTCGATCCCGAAACAGGGAAAGAATACCTTGGAGATATATTAATTTGTGTATCTCGTGCTTCTGAACAAGCGGCATCATCGAATCATCCGCTTCAAAATGAAATTGAGCTACTACTCATTCATGGGCTGCTTCATCTCTTAGGGTATGATCATAGTGATGAGTCACAAAAAGAAGAAATGTGGGCGCTTCAAAACGAGTATTTAGACTTATTCAATATAAACCTTGGCAGAAAGCCGGGAGAGGATCTTGGTTATTAATTCTCTAAAAACGATGTTCCTTTCTTTTCAACATGCCATTCAAGGAATTATTAACTGTTTTCTTCAGGAAAGAAATTTTAAAATTCACATAACAGTTTCCATAATTGTCTTTTTTTTCAATTTCTTTCTAAAAATCAGTATTCTCGAATGGTGTATCATTCTTCTTTGTATCGGATTTGTTCTCGCTGCTGAACTTTTTAATTCTGCAATTGAACGAACGATTGATCTGAAGACGCTACACTATCACCCGCTGGCAAAATCCGGAAAAGATATGGCTGCAGGTGCAGTATTGATTTCAGCATTCATCAGCAGTTTAATCGGATTATTAATTTATGTACCAAAGCTGCTCTTATTACTCTGAGATTTTTCAGGCAATCTTTTATGAGATACCAGTCAAAATTTCAATGACTCGAAATTTTGACTGGTATCGCGAAGTAATTGACAATATTTCAGGATTTCGACTCCAAATTCAGCATAAAAAAAAATAATATGATAAAATCTTATCGTTTGTATTGCCAACAGGCAATCTTTCCATTCTCGGCATTTGTCCTGAGAATAATCCCAAGGAAAGGAGGAAAAAGCAATGCGTAAGTATGAAGTTCTCTTTATTGCTAATCCTGATATCGATGAAGATTCCCTAAACGGTGTTATCGAAAAAATCAGTGGTTGGATTCAAGCCAGCGGCGGCGTTGTAGAGAAAGTCGAAAACTGGGGTAAAAAACGTTTAACCTATCGAATCCAGAAGCAACGTGACGGACAATATGTATTGATTACCGCAAATATGGAACCGTCAGCAACAAAAGAATTATCTAATAACCTTCGATTCGTTGAAAGTATTATTCGTTCAATGATTACTTTGGTTGAGGAATAAATATTTGTTCCGTTTATTATTCGGAATCAGGAGTTTGAAATGAGTGAAGAAATGAATAATGAGCAAGAACACAAAGGTCCGCGCAAATTTATAGCTCGACCCAAAGTATGTCAATTTTGCTCTGATAAAAACATAAAAATTGATTATAAAAATACTGACTTGCTTCGTCGTTTTGTCACGGAGGAAGGCAGAATTCGGCCTCGCCGCCAAACTGGAACTTGCGCAAAACATCAGCGTGCAGTTGCAGTTGCAGTGAAACGCGCCCGATATATCGCATTATTACCATTCACATCTGAGCCATATCAGGATGTAATTCGGTAATTTTCAAAATTATTGAATAAAATAGGGCATAGAGAATCTCTCTGTGCCCTATTTTCTAAGGAGAAAGATAATGCCAACTACAGAAAACAATGAAAACTCACATCCACGCGCAATGAACAAAGCGAATAAAGCCAGACGTGAAAAAGAATTAAACCTCATGAAATGGCTTAAATTGGGTTCAATCATCCTCGGAATCTTAATTGTCTTGATTATCATACTCGGTGTTGTTTACGAATATGTATATAAACCAAACAAGACTTTAGCAAGAGTTGAAAACGAAAAGATTTCTGTTTCAGATTTTCAGGAAGCTGTCCGCTACCAAAGAACAAATCTGATCAATAATTACAATTATATGGCTCAAATTTATCAATCCTTTGGCATGCCAATGGATGAATCTACAAAGAGTTCCTATGAAACACAGCTTTCCCCTGAGTATTCCGGATTCATGGGAAATCAAATTATCAATTCGATGGTAAATCAGAAAATCTTGGACTTCGGCGCTAAAGAAGCCGGTTTTTCAGTATCTGAAGAAGAAATAAACCAACGATTAGAGTCTCTTTTTGGGTACTATCCGAATGGGACACCCACTGCAGAACCGACTGCAATTCCTTTAAAAAATACGCCAACAATTTCTGCAGCACAATTGGAATTATTAAAATATACTGCAACGCCTTTACCGACAGAACCGGTTTCAGATATTACATCATTGGAAGAAGTTGGTCCGAGTGAACCAACAAAAATAGTTGAACCGACATCAACGGTTTCAGCTACAGAAGAGAATACTGAATCTTCTGAGACAGCTCCGACCGATGTATCTCAGACGCCAACAGAAGTGATGAGTCCAACACCAAGTCTGACACCAACTGTCTATACAGATGAAATGTATCAAAAAAATCTCAATAATCAGTTTGCGAATAATCCTTACTTCACAAAAGAATTCTTTACAAAACAGATTTACTATGAATTATTGCAGGATAAAGTCACTGCTGCATTAGCGAAAGATATTCCGGCTGAAGATGATATGGTCTGGGCACGGCATATTCTCGTTAAAACAGTTGAAGAAGCACAAAACGTGATCGATCGTCTAAAAGCCGGAGAAGACTGGTCAGCATTAGCTGCAGAATTGTCTCAGGATACTTCCAACAAAGATAATGGCGGTGATCTGGGTTGGTTTATGCATGGCGAAATGACTGAAGAATTTGAAAAAGCGGCTTTTGATCAGGAGATCGGTACTTTCAGCCAGACTCCAGTTGAAACTTCTTATGGCTTTCACATCATTCAAATCATTGGACATGAGGTTAGACCCCTCACCAGTAAAAATCAGAAGGATGCGATTTCGAATGCTTACAACAAATGGCTTTCCGCGGCAAAAGAAAAACTGAATGTAAAGATTGGAAATGATTGGATGGATTACGTCCCAACCGATCCGGAATTCAGCCCGATTTTATAGCTTTCTATAAAATTCATCATATCCCAAGAAATATATTCACAGAGGGCTTCATTAGAAACCCTCTGTTTTTTTTTATAATCTATATTGAATTCGGTTATGGACGTCGAATTGTCAGATATTATTTTGTGCCCCTAATTTGGAAAAGCTTTTAATTTTATAAGATAACTTTTTGTTGTATTTGTTATTGTGCAAAACTCTAATCCCAAATTACAACTTATGAATCTTTCTTATTAATTGAGCACTGGCTCATTTCCTTTTTCGGGCTTCTTTTTTGTTTCCCTTGTAGGAGATTCTTTTCTTTTTGGTGTTTCAGTTCCAAAAGTATGAAAGATAACCTGATCCATGTGGTTGACTGGAATTATCTCCAAAACATTTCGTACTTGTTCTGGCAGTTCGACTAAATCTTTTATGTTTTTCTCAGGAATCAAAATGGTCTTGATTCCAATGCGATTTGCTGCGAGCACTTTTTCTCTGATTCCACCAACAGGCAGCACATGGCCTCGCAACGTTATTTCCCCGGTCATCGCAATATCTTTTTTAACCGGTATTTCAGTTACTGCTGAAATCAATGCTACAGCCAACGTGATTCCTGCGCTTGGGCCATCTTTCGGAACAGCCCCTTCAGGTACATGTACATGAATATCAATTTTTTCAAAAAAATCATTTTTCAAGTTCAATTGTTTCGCTTTTGATTTAATAAATGACAATGCAGCCTGCGCAGATTCTTGCATAACGTCACCAATCTGACCGGTAATTTGAAGGTTTCCTTTTCCTTCAAAAGTAAGTACTTCTATCGTTGTGATGTCTCCACCATTTGCCGTCCATGCGAGACCTGTTGCAACACCAATTTCATCCTTTTTCTCAGTCTCTGATTGAAAAAAGTTTGGAGGACCCATAAATTCTTCTAAATCGTTTTCATGAATAATTGCAGGAATATTTTTGCCTTCGGCTTTCAATCGAGCAATTTTCCGACATACTTTCCCGATTTCTCTTTCCAAATTTCTCACACCTGCTTCATATGTATATTCACGAATCAGTTTCTTTATCGTACCTTCATCAAAAGAAATATCAGCAGGTTCCAATCCATTTTCGTCAATCTGTCGGCTTATTAAATACTTGTTAGCAATAGTAAGTTTTTCTTCTTCCACATAGCCAGGGAATTCAATGATTTCCATTCGATCCAACAACGCATCCGGTATAGAATCAGCGGAATTCGCCGTTGTGATGAACATAACATGTGAAAGATCATAATCAACTTCCAAATAATGATCCGAAAATTTGTCGTTCTGTTCTGGGTCCAGCACTTCCAGTAAAGCGGAGGAAGGATCTCCTCGATAATCATTTCCTAATTTATCAATTTCATCCAGCATAAATAGCGGATTAATCGTCCCAGCTTTTTTCATAGTCTGAAGAATTCTTCCAGGCATGGATCCCACATAGGTTCTGCGATGACCGCGAATTTCTGCTTCATCCCGCACACCTCCCAATGATACCCTGACGAATTTTTTCCCCAAAGCCTCGGCTATGGATCTGCCGATCGATGTCTTTCCTGTTCCAGGAGGACCAATAAAACAGAGAATTGGCTGTTTTTCTTTTTTTGGTTTGAGGGATCGTATTGCAATATACTCCAAAATCCGGTCTTTGGCTTTCGTCAATCCATAATGATTTTGATCGAGTACATCAGAGGCATGTAAAACATTCAGATTATCTTCAGTCGCTACAGTCCATGGAAGATCCAGCAGCCAATCAATGTACCCACGTATGACACTTACTTCGGGGGACATTGGAGGCATCTGATTGAGACGTTCGAATTCTTTGATTGCTGCATTTCTTGCTTCATCGCTGAAAGAGGCTTCATCAATTTTCTTTTTTAGATCAGATAATTCCCGTGTAAATACATCTTCTTCGTCCAATTCAGCCTGAATTGCCTTTAATTGCTCGCGTAAATAAAATTCCCTCTGATTTTTATCGACTTCGTTTTGTACTTTTGTGCTGATTTCATTTCCTAATTCCAAAACATCTAATTCCTGCGCCAGAAATTGATTCAGAAGCTTCAGCCTTTTTGTTGGATTTAATTCAAACAAGATTTCTCTTCTTTGTTCTGTTGGAAGAGAAATCGTTGTTGCGATCATGTCAGCCAACCAGGAGGGATCAGTAATTGTCGTGGAATAAGCATGCGCTTCATCCGGAAGTTTTCGATCTAATTGCACACATTTTTCGAACAAATTTCTGGTTGTTCTCATTAAAGCAGTAAGGATTCTTGTTTCTTCAACGGTTTCTTCCGGCACGTAAACCTTTGCCATTAGTACCGGTTTTTTCTGTACGATACCCATCAAAATAACACGTCTCCGACCTTGAATAAGTGTCGAAAAGTGATCTTCTGGCAAATTTACTAATCGTCCGACAGCGATTTCCAATCCAATTGGATAAAAATCTGTTTTCCGAACCGGATTTTCCTTTTCTTCATCCTTAGGAATTAGTGTAATAACAGTCTGATCATTTTCCAAACCAAATCGAATCGACTCAAGGTTTTGTTTTTGTCCCACAAAAACCGGCGATATCATTCTTGGAAAAACAACATTTTCGCGCAATACAACGACAGGAGCAATGAAACAACCGTCTTCATCTAATTCCATGTCTGGAATACGAAATAATTCTTCTGTTCTCTGGTTAATGTTAGAAGTAAAATCAGCAATCAAGTCTTTGTCATCAAACCAGTTATTATTTGAGCCCATAAATAAACCCCGCAAAGTGTCTAAGTAAAATAGGGAAGGTTGCCTTTTTGTTGCATGACGATTTCACGGAATCCTGCTGCAACAAACAAACTTCCAGTTACAATATATATACCATCATTTCTTGAATTACAAATGATATCATAAGCTTCTTCAATTTGATCTGTGAGCTGTACATGTTTTCCGCATCGAATTACCATGTCACACAGATCTTTCGGTATTGCAGCACGTGGATGTGTTGAACGGGTTACGATAAAGCGGGAGACATTCGGCGCCAGTTCATTAATCATTTCATTACATTTCTTGTCAGCTGATGCGCCAAATACACAGATTATCTCACGATTTCCATAAAACCGGTTAAAAAGAAAAATCAATTTTTGAATCGAATCCAGATTGTGCGCACCATCTGCAATAATTAATGGTGAATCTTGAATTTTTTCAAAGCGGCAAGGCCAGAAGGTCTTTGCCAATCCGTCTGCCATTTTTTCTAAATCAACATTCGATTCATACTTTTTTATCGCAGCCAAAGCCGCATAGGCAGCTACTGCGTTATCTGTCTGATGCAGACCTGAGAATGGAATCGTAATAAATTCAGGCTTCCAATTGGGTTCCTTTTGAGATTCAAGCCATTCAGCCAGACGAAGTTGATCTTTCTTTTCCCAAATCGCAATTTTCTGAGAAAACGCATGCTCTTCGACAGGAATTGAGCCATACTTATCTTCGATGTCGATCCATTCAGATTTTCTTTCAGCAGCGATTGCCCTTAAGACCGATTTTGCTTCATCTTTTTGTTTTGCTACAACGACAGGCACTTCAGGTTTAATGATTCCGCCTTTTTCGGCCGCAATTAATGGCAGCGTATTACCGAGAAACGTAGTGTGATCAATCGAAATTGAGGTTATCACTGATAATACTGGTTTTACGACATTGGTAGCATCCAGCCTTCCGCCCAATCCGGTTTCAATTACAGCATAATCTACATGTTTTTCCCGAAAAAAATCAAAAGCGATGGCAGTTGTTATTTCAAATGTACTTACAGGATTCAAGTCGTCAACAAAAGGGATTATCCGATTAAAACAATCAATCAATTCCTGATCAGATATCATTTTCCCATTGATTTGAATTCTTTCATTAAAACGAATTAAATGCGGTGAAGTATATAGTCCGACATTAAATCCCGCTGCTTGCAACCCTGAAGATATCATTGCACACGTTGATCCCTTGCCTTTTGTTCCGGCTACATGCACGACTTTATAAGCAAGATGAGGATTGCCCAATTGTGACAGTAATTGCTCAATTTTTGTCAAGCTGAAAACATCTGGTGAGACCTGATTTGCATGGGTCAAGCTATAATCGACAAAAGAATAGATAGCATCGAATGTTTGCTGTATATTTTCTGCTCTTATTTTCATCCGCTTATTTTATCTTATGATGAAGGAAATGGTTAAAAAAATCAACAAATCTTCCGATTCTGAATTGCTGCTTTTTCCATGGAATAAAAAGTTGTTGTACTGTCGTTTTTAGCAAAGCTTATAAAAAATCGTACAACAACTTTTATCCTTACCGTATTTTTGATTTGCAAATTAAAAAAATAGGGATTTATTCGTAATTTAGTGTTCTTGCAAATCCGCCAAAAAACAGAAAAACTGGTACGACTTCATAAAAATCATTCCTGCTTCCTGTGGCTCATGATTCATGATGTTCGTCCAATTTTTAATGTTTCCAGATTTTGTAAAAATCAGTGATTCAACCAATTGTTCATGCTCGCTAAAATTTGCCAGAACTAATACCCGATGTTTTGAATTTTCTTTGGTGAAAGCAAGAACATGTTGATTGCCGGAATTAATAATATTTATATTTGGAGTTTGAAAAACATCATATTTCTTGCGTAGTTGAATTAATTGTTGAATCCCTGACCATATTTTCCCGGCAGGACTGTTTAAATCATGTCTTTTTGCATATAAATCTGCGTTATATGGAAACCTGTGAATCCATCGGCTGTCATTTTTTTTCTGTTCGTCTTTAAGAAAATTATAGTTATTAAGTGAACCGACTTCATCGCCAAGATAAATCAGTGGGATTCCACCAATTGTCATGATGATGCTGAATAATAAAAGAATTCGATCGGTTGCATGTTCTTCTTCAATCGAATCATTTTCCAAAATGGCTTTTTCGAGACCCGCCAATGAAGCTAACGTCCCGGAAATCCTGCAATCACCTGTAGCAGGATTTTCCTGAAAAGGATATCCTCGAGCAAAACTGCCTGGGAATTTTCCAGTATAAAACTGGTTGAGGAATTTTCGATGGTCATATCCATTGATTCCCAAAGCTGATGCATCCTCATCGGAGAATGTCCATCCGATGTCATCATGGCAACGGATATAATTTACCCAAACTGTACCATCCGGAATTGTGAAACGCTTTTCCATCGAATACGCCAGTAATTTCACCTCGCGTGTAGCAAGCGATTCCCATAACAACGCCATTAACAAAGGATTATAAGATAGCTGACATCGTTTTTTGGAAATATATCGAATCACTTCATCAGGATGGACGATTGCTTCGGATTTAAACTGCAATGCTGGCGCTGCAATTCGAGCTATCAAATTAAATGCTTCAACCAATTTATAAGCCTGCGGAAGATTCTCACAGTTTGTTCCCTTCTGTTTCCAGATGAACGCAACTGCATCCAGACGCAGAATATCTACTCCCAAATTCGCCAAAAAAAGCATTTCATCAGCCATTCGTACAAAAACTTCCGGGTTTTGATAATTTAAATCCCATTGGTATGAATGAAATGTTGTCCAAACCCAGCTTTCCATTTCTTTTTTCCAGGTAAATGCGCCGGGATGTTCATCAGGGAAAATTTCTCGCAATGTCCGCTCATACTGATCAGGAATTTTTCGATCTTCATAGATCCAGTAGTATCGCTTATACCGAGCATTGTTTTTCCTGGCTTTTTTTGCCCAAATGTGTTCATCCGAAGTGTGATTAAATACAAAATCAATTACCAGCAAAATATCATTTTCTCTGAATTTTTTTGCCAATTCTCGTAAATTTTCAATTGTACCGAGTTTTGGATTGATGTCGCGATAACTGCTGATCGCATACCCTCCATCGTTATCCCCTTCATTCGTTAAAAACAACGGCATCAAATGAATATAAGTCAATCCAAGTTCTTTAAAATAGGGAATTTGTTCTTCCAATCCTTTAAGATCTTTCGCGAAAAGATCAACATAACAAACTCCGCCAATGATTTGATTCGATGTCAACCAATCCGATGAAATCTCTCTCTGCAGATCTATTTGTTTCAGTGAACGATCCCGTTCTATCCAGCTTCTTATCATCAGCGTCAGGAGTTCAATAAGAAAGGGATAAGCAAAGATGCAGGATTGATAAATTTCGAAATATACTGAAATCAGATCTGGTAAATATTTCTCAACTCTGTGTAAAAATAATTGATATTCACGATCATTATTTTTAAGAAAGTCGCGTTCGTTCCTTTTTAACGAAAGAACTGCTTTGGAGAAAATGACCTCCAAAGCCTCTTTTTTATCAATTGAATCATCCTGATGATGAAAAAAATATGCCATTATTTCTCTTTTTTAAGCCAAAAGAATTCTCTGGGTTTTAATTGAACATTTTTAATCATTGCATCACTGCAACGATAACGAATTGATGGTTGCAGCAAATCCTGATATATACCGGTATCTGCAGCAATATCGATTGATGCAGTATTTTCTGTCATATTATGTATCATAATGATAGTCTCATCATTTGTTTGTCTTCTATATGCCAATACCGGTATAGCAGAATCTTCTTGATTCAGCCATGTAATATTTCCTGTACCCAATGCTTTTGAGCTTTTCCGAATTCGGATCAGATGCTTAAGCCAATTTAAATTGGAATCAGGATTTTCCTGTTGTTTTTTAACATTAATTGTTCGATAGCCGTACTCTTCACTATCAATCACCGGTAGATAGGTTTTTTTAGAAGTAGAAAAACCTCCGTTAGGTGAATCATCCCATTGCATTGGCGTTCGGACGCCATTTCGATCGAACTGGCGAATATCATCGCCCATTCCGATTTCATCGCCATAATATAGAACCGGAGATCCTGGTAACGTCAGCATTAACGAATAAGCCAGTCCAATTTTTCTTCGGTCATTCTCCAACAGCGGATATAATCTTCTGCGAATCCCCAGATTCATTCTCATTTCCCGATCCGGTGCATAAAAATTCCACATCCATTGTCTGTCTTCTTCGCTCACCATTTCCAGAGTTAATTCATCATGGTTTCGAAGGAAATTACACCATTGGCAATTTTCTGGAATATCAGGAGTTTCTTTCAATATATTTACCAGCGAGCTCGCATCTTGTTGTCCGATCGATTTAAAAATTCGTGGCATTAATGGAAAATGAAAACCTAAATGGAATTCATCCCCTTCGCCAAAATATTCTCTAACATCTTTCGGCCATTGATTTGCTTCACAAAGAAGAATCGTGCCTGGAAATTCGTCATCCATCATTTTTCGCAGCTCTTTCAGATAAGCATGCGTTTCCGGAAGATTTTCGTTTATAGTTCCTTCCCGTTCAAACAAGTATGGAACTGCGTCAGCTCGAAATCCATCAATACCCATCTTCAGCCAATAGCGCATAACATTTTTCATCTCTTCCCGCACTTCCGGATTGTCATAATTCAGGTCAGGTTGAGAAGGGTAAAAACGATGCCAATAGTATTGTCCGGCTTCATCATCCCATGTCCAATTGGATTTTTGCGAATCGACAAAAATAATGCGAGTTTCTGAATACTTCTGGTCAGAATCACTCCATACAAAATAGTCGCGATATTTGGATTGCCTATTTTTTCGAGCTTCCTGAAACCAGGGGTGTTGGTCTGAACAATGGTTAAGGACAAGATCCGTAATTACTTTCATGCCTCGTTTATGAATTTCATCAAACATTTTCTGCAGATCTTCTAATGTTCCAAATGGTTCATAAACGCTGTAAAAATCTGAAATGTCATATCCATCATCTTTTAGCGGAGAAGAATAGGTTGGCATAATCCAGATGCAATCCACACCCAAATCGGAGACATAATCCAATTTTTGTATAATTCCTTGAAAATCACCATAGCCGTCACCGTTTGAATCAAAAAAAGATCGGGGATAAATTTGATAAAAAATCGCATTTTTATACCACAAATTTTCATGATTCTGCATAATATTTCCTTTTACTATATTGAGTAATTCGCTCTCATCTATTTCAAACAATTCTATTAAGAAATCTCTTCAGAAAACGTTTGAGTGTTAGTTTTATCCGATTTCAGGGAAAATACTAA
This sequence comes from Flexilinea flocculi, assembly GCF_001192795.1. Classification (GTDB taxonomy): domain Bacteria; phylum Chloroflexota; class Anaerolineae; order Anaerolineales; family Anaerolineaceae; genus Flexilinea; species Flexilinea flocculi. The sequence continues at coordinate 1,689,463 of NZ_DF968181.1, forward strand.
CACTCACAGAATTGTTTCGAAAATTTTATCAAAAATTCTGCTATGGAGGTACTTGATCTGTAGTAAGAAATCTTTGATCGACTTTAACCTTTTACAGATCCAGCCATCATTCCGCGGACAAAATAACGCTGCAGTGAGAAAAACACAACCATTGGAACAACCATGGAAACAAAAGCTCCGGCTGTGAGCAAGTGCCAGTCTTGTCCTTTCGTCCCGACCATGTTTGCCAGCGTCTGCGTCACAACTTCATTATTTCCTCCGCCTAAAACAACCAATGCAACCAGGTAATCATTCCAAACCCAAAGGAATTGAAAGATTGCGAAAGAAGCAATTGCAGGAACGGACAAAGGTAAGATCAGTTGTGTGAAAATCGTGAAGTTCGTTGCTCCGTCAATAAAAGCAGACTCCAAAATATCCCGTGGCAATTCACTGATATAGTTGAACAACAGGTAAATCGCAAGCGGAAGGCCAAAACCTGTATGAGCTAACCAGATTCCAAGAAACGTTCCATTAAGATTTACCTTGGAAAAGTCTTGCAGTACAGGGACTATGGCAATTTGCAAAGGCACAACCAGTAATGCTACAACCATTGTAAACATCACTTTTCGACCGCGAAAATTCAGCCATGCAAATCCATATGCAGCAAACGCTGCGATCAGTATCGGAATAATGGTAGATGGGATCGTAACCGCAAAGGAGTTGATAAACGATTTGCTTAAATCGGTCCCATTTCGTGTCAGAATACTGCCATCTTCCCCTTTATATGAAATAGCTTTTCCGGTTAAAACGTTTTTATAGTTTTCCAGGGTCAAATCTGTTTCAAATCCAACCCATCGTTTTTCGGATAATTTGATCGTTCTTGTCCTTTTTGCGCCTATATATTGAACTTTTATACCATCCTTGAGAAAAACACCGTTCTTTAATGTCGCATAGGTCCCTTCTACTTTTGTGCCATCTTCCAATGTGAATGAAATGACTCCATTAAGGTCAACATCTTTGTCCAGTTTTATTTCTCCGGTCTCCTGCCATACTTTGTGCGGGAAAAAAGTCCACCAGCCACTATTGAAAATTTTCTCTGATTGTCGGAAAGAAGTAATGAAAATACCAAAAATCGGAACCATGAAAAGGAGACAAATAAAAATCAAAGTCAGATTGACAAAAAAGGCGGAGATTCTTTGTTGTCGTTTTAAACTTGCATGTTTTTCAGCCATCAGAATGCCTTCCTTTCATTGAATTGCCGTAAATTAAAATACATGATCGGGATCACAAGAATCAATAATACAATTGCGATCGCTGAAGCACGTCCTTTGTCATAATATAAAAATCTTTGGTTGAAAAACTCATTTGCAATTACGTTTGTGCCATATTGACCGCCTGTCATCGCTCTTACAACGTCAAATGTTTTCAAGCTGAAGATCAGCACTGTCGTTGTTACCGCAATAATGGACCCTCGAATTACCGGGATGATTACTTTAAAGAAAATCTGAAATTCATTTGCCCCGTCAATACGGGCCGCTTCCAGCAATTCCGAAGAAATTCCTTTAATCGCAGAGGAGAGAATCACCATACAATATCCAGTTTGTATCCATATCATAATGACAATAAGAAAGATATTATTCCAAAATGGCATTTGCAGCCATGCTTGTGGTTCTCCACCAAAAGCCATAATGATGGCATTCAGTAAACCAGTTTCATTTCCCTGCCCTTTATAGTTATATACAAATTTGAAAATGACACCAGCGCCGACAAAAGAAATTGCCATCGGTGTAAAAATGATGGATTTATAAATTTTTTCATATCTTGATCGATCAGCTAATACTGCGATTACAAGCCCCAGAATGACACAAGCGGATGTTCCCAGAATCAACCAAAGCAGGTTGTTTCGAAAAACGATCAGCATTTGCGGATCAGTAAATGCGAACTTGTAGTTCGCCAGTCCGATCCAGTGTCTGGCGTTTGCATCCTTTAATGAAAAGATTAATGTTCGCACAGTTGGAACGGCGAGTGCCCAAAGTAATATCAGTACAGCGGGACCTACAAAAACGTAAGGCTGAATTCTGGAAGTCCATCTGGGAGAGAAATGTTCAACAATCCAATTTGCACCAATAAAAAATAATGAAACTGCAGAGACACCCCAAAGTATAGCGAACAAAGCAGAAAGCAATTTTTGTTCTTTTATATCAAGATATTCCAGGATTTTTATTCCTGCTGCAAAAAACAAAACGATTCCAATAATGATGGCTGCCATTTTTAGAAACAATGTCAATCGATTTATTTTCTGTATTCTTACATCAGATTTAGTATTCATATTTTTTTTCCATTCTTTCTATGAATTTATTATCTATTCATGTGAAACGAATAAGAAACCTGCCTCTAACAAAAAAGCAGCATTTCGAAATATGGGAAGGAATATCCAATTTCGATTCACCAAAAAAAGACTATAAGTATCGCTTTTTCTCAGGTATATCAAGAAAAAAAGATACTTATTGTATTTTTTAAATTGAAGTCGTTAAGTTCAATGCTTTTCATGCATGATGTGAATATTTACGTACGGCTGAATGATTGAGGTTATTGTTTATTAATTATAGGGAATTTTCCGTATTTTTTGAATTATCTTCAAAAAAGCTATTGAATGGCTGAAAGAAGGGGAAATTCCCCTTCTTTCAGCCCATTTTTACATATTATTTTGCAGGCCAGCCGGCATCAATTTCCTTAATTACAGTTTCGATGTCGGAACCAGTTACCAGATCAGTCATTCCTTTCCAGAAGGTTCCTGCGCCAACTGCAGCCGGCATCAGATCGGAACCATCAAATCGGAATGTTGATGCATTAGCAACCCATCCAGCAATCTTTGCATCGGTCGGATTGGCATACCAGGAAGGATCTGCATCTTTTCCAGGGAACATTGCGCCGCCCTGTCCAAGCCAGAATTTCAGGGATTCGCCATGGGAGAAGAATTCAAGGACAGCCTTGACTTCATCACGATCATGTCCTACGAACATACCATAGATATCGCCAGCGCCTAAATAGGGATTGCCCATTTCTGGATTAATCGGAGGCAGATAAAACACATCGTAATCAACACCCGGGGTAAGTCCTTCGGGGAAATAAGCCGTAATGAAGTTGCCCATACGATGCATCATACAACCATCAGTATCGTAGAATAATGGTTTTACAGATTCGCCAAAATTGGTTGAAGCAATTGCTTTTCTTCCACCATAGACAAATCCATCAGCAAACCATAAGTCGCTCAGAATCTGAATAGCATTTCGTACTTCTGGTGAATCGAATTTTAATTCGCCTTTGGTCCATTTGTCATAGGTTTCGGGGGTAACAGTGCGCAGCATAATATCTTCGATCCAGTCAGTCGCAGGCCAACCGGTTGCGCCGCCTGATTCGATACCGATGCACCATGGTGTTTCACCATCTTCCACCATTTGTTTTGAAAGAGCCATCATTTCATCCCAGGTTGTCGGAACTTCATATCCGGCTTCAGCCCAAACTGCCGGGCGATAGTATACCTGTGATTTTGCATTATTGCGTGCCCAGACACCGGCCATAATATCATTGCCATCTTTATCTTTGGCCATTGCCAGGTCAAGCCATGATTGGGAATAATTTTCTTTCAGCCAATCTTCGGAAATCGAATCACGAACATCCACCAGGTAACCACCGGCTGCAAGATTTGCCATCAAACCAGGCTGCGGGAAATCAGCGATATCAGGAGCATTTCCGCCTTCTGCACGCATCTGAATGGTGGATTCAAAATCTTTATTACCAATGTATTGGATATCAATACCGGTCTTTTCTTCAAAATCCTTAATGGATTCTTCGAATAAGACCTGATCATTATCGATAAATGGGCCGTCAAAAATTACCGTTTTGCCTTTGAATTCACCTTCATAGGCACGCTCAAGATAGGTTTTATCCTGAGCAGAGACAGCAGCAGTAACGCCAAGTAACATTGCTGCTACCAACAACAGTGACAAAAACTTTTTCATTTTTCCTCCAAAAAGATTTATATATTCCGAAAATATCGGAATTCTTTCCCTGATTTTATGTGGTCTCCCTTTGAACAATTTCTAATGGAAGCCTCACATGTTGAAGCGGCCTTTTGGGGTCTTTCATTCGACTTGTCAAAAGATCCACCGCAATTCTGCCGCTTTGATCAAGATTCTGCCGAATAGTTGTCAATCCGACATAATCAGCAAAATCAATATCATCAAAACCAATCACCGCAACATCTTCGGGAATCCGAATTCCGGATTCTTTCGCTGCTCTTAGAATACCTAATGCTTCCAAATCGGCTGTAGCAAAAATTGCATCCGGAAAATCGCCTGATTTAAAAACTTCTATAAATCTTTGATAGGTACCTTTAATTTCACAAGGAACATCAAAAATATATTTATCTTCAAGTTTTTGATTGTTACGACTTAACTCGTAACGAAAGCCTTCCATTCTTGGCAATATTGGGAAAACGCTGTAATCCGGCTTTGATAACTCACAAACAATTCCAAATTTTTTATGGCCTTTTTTTAACAAATGGTCAGCTGCAATCACACCGCCTTGCCAATCATCGATAGTGACACAGTTGGCATATGGTGAAAGGTATTCAATCATTACCATTTCGATTTGACAATCAAAAATTCTTTGAATCTGTTTTTCAGTGAATGGGAGCGATAATGTAATAATTCCGTCCAATTTGTTTAGTTCTAAAGTCTCAATAAAATGGTCCATCTGATTTTTCGATGATACTGTATAGACCTGCAATTCATAATTGCGACCGGCTAATGCAGCAGCAATACCCCTTAATCGCTGCACGAAAGAATTTGCTGTAAAGTGCGGGGCACAAACACAAATCCGTTTGACATCTTTCGTCGTTCGCAAACGGGCTTCCAGCAGAGGATGATAATCAAGTTCTCGAATTGCTTTCTCTACCAACTCTCGTTTTGAAGAATTCACTTTTCCGGGATTGTTCAGTACACGAGAAACAGTCGCTGTACTGACGCCGGCTTTTCGTGAAACATCATAGATCGTTGGAGCTTTGGCCATTTGAAAATACCCACCTGGTATATTTCTGAAAAAATTTTTCTCTGAAGTCGCGTTATGTAACTGCTTTCATTGTAACTTATTACAGTTAAGATTATCTTATAATTGATAAATGGTCAATTTGAAATTACGCTAAAAACCTGTAAAGTTACAAATATCATACGCGTTGATGACATTTGTAAAACTGATTTCATATATTTTTTTACGCTTTCATCATTTGAATCCTTTAAGAAAGGCTGCCATTCCTTGAATTCAAAAGAAATTGAAGAACAATTAGACCAGTTTTTATTAAAAGTACAGAAACCCGGCCGATATGTCGGCGGTGAATTTAATTCAGTACATAAAAATCCAGATACCATCAAGACCAGAATTGCTCTGGCATTTCCCGATATATATGATCTGGGTGTCCCCAATTTGGGCTTGTCCATTTTTTATGATCAACTCAACCAGATGGATAACGTTTGGGCAGAGCGTACCTACCTGCCATGGGAAGATATGGAAATGGAGATGCGAAACAGAAATATCCCGCTTTATACGCTGGAAAGCAAGACTCCACTCGATAAAATGGATATTATCGGAATTACGATCCCATACGAATCGCTATATACCAATGTATTAAATTTACTGGATCTGGCACAGATCCCGATTTTTTCCAAAGATCGTTCGGAAGGGTATCCTTTGATTATTGCTGGAGGGCACTCCACCTTCAATCCGGAACCGATGTCGGCATTTATTGACGTTTTTGTGATTGGGGAAGGGGAGGAGGTAATTACAGATATTATACGGATCTATCAGTTATGGAAATCGTTAAGTAAGCCTAAGTTTGAATTGCTACACGAAATTTCGCAACTTGAAGGGGTTTACATTCCAGCCTTTTATGAACCGGAATATCATGCGGATGGTACGTTAGCCAGGCTGAACCCTCTTTATCCCGATGTAAAACAAAAAATCAGAAAAAGAATCGTACCCATTCTTCCTCCACCGCCAAAACATTTTGTGGTTCCTCTGATTGATGTCGTTCAGAATCGTGTAGCGATCGAAATTATGCGCGGTTGTACCAGAGGATGTCGTTTTTGTCAGGCAGGTTTTGTTACCAGACCGGTTCGTGAGCGCCCGCTCGAGCAAATTATTGAATCAATTGAAACATCCGTCAATGAAACCGGGCATGAAGAAATTGCATTATTATCGCTTTCATCATCTGACTACACGCAAATCCAATCGCTTGTTTCGAAATTACATGATATCTATAACAAACGCAAACTGAACATATCACTACCCTCGCTGCGCATTGACACGGTATCCGTGGATATTCTGGAACAACTGCGTGGAAGCAGATTCAGTGGATTTACCTTGGCGCCGGAAGCAGCTTCAGAAAAAATTAAACACACGATCAATAAACATATTTCTGAAGATCAGCTGTTGGAAACCGTCGATATGATATTCAGCCACGGCTGGCAGACGATCAAGCTGTATTTTATGATCGGTCTTCCTGAAGAAACATTGGATGATGTACAAGCGATTGCAGATTTGTGTATTAAGGTTATTAAAATTGGCAGGAAGCATATAGGCAAACGATCCCAATTGAATCTGGGAATTTCCACATTTGTTCCAAAACCGCATACACCATTTCAATGGGCAAAAGCGGATGATCCAGAAAAAATTCTTGAAAAACAAAAGCTATTAAAAGATGCGCTCTCCACACCTGGGATTAAAATTACCTGGTCACAGTCAGATATTACTATGTTTGAATCCTGGTCATCTCGTGGAGATCGACGTCAATCGTCGGTCATTTATCGAGCCTGGCAGTTGGGAGCCAAATTTGATGCATGGCAGGATCATTTTCATAAAGAAGCCTGGATTCAAGCGTTTGAGGAAAACCATCTCGACCCCAATTTCTATATTCACCGGGAACGAAGTGAAAATGAAGTGTTTCCCTGGGATCACATTGATACAGGCGTTTCAAAGAAAATCTTGCGAAAGGAATATGAGCTCAGTCTGAAAGGCGAACTGCGGGAAGATTGCAGAAATGGCTGCTATGGCTGCGGCATCAATCAATCTTTTGCAGCAATTCGGGCAGAGAGTCCAGACGCAAAATGGTTCTGCCCATCCATCGCTACCCGCCATTCGGAGGATTAATATAATGAATCGCTATCGAATTACTTATCAAAAGACTGGCCCCCTCCGGTATATCAGCCATTTAGATCTGCAAAAAATTTGGATCCGCACACTTTTAAGAGCAAAAATTCCATTGGCTTATACGCAAGGCTTTCATCCGGTACCGAAGATATCTCCAGGTTGGCCGCTTGCTCTGGGATGGAACGGATTTGGAGAAATGATTGACCTCTGGTTCGATTTTGATAATATCAATCCGAACTATGAAATAACCGAAAAGAATTTGTCGGACAGAATTAATCAAAATGCTCCGCAAGGACTGAATATTGTGAATCTGCAATTAATTCCTATATATTCACCAGCGTTAACAACCATAACGCAAAGCGCTGTCTATGAAATTAACTTTTTTACTCAAATTTCTCCAGATGAGCTTCGGATAAAGATGGAAGCCTTGTTTGCAACTCCATCGATCATTCGAAGTCGTAGAAATAAACCTTATGACCTGAAGCCCTTGATTGAAGAATATTCTTTTAACCAAGAGCAAGATATAAATACGATTATGAAAATTCAGATGGCTGCAAGAGATTCTGCGATGGGACGCCCGGATGAAGTTGTCGATGCCTTGGGATTAAATTTCGATCAAATTCGTTATTCAAGATTATGTTTCATATTAGCATCTTCCTAAAAAACGGTTTTCATAGGAAACTGCCCCATAGTATTTCTGCACTTTACGAATGATAAATACTATTGTTAGTCATCCGAAATATGGATAAGACAAATAGCGAGAGAAAATATATTTTTGCTGTATTTTTTTCCAAATTTCGAATCACTGATGAAACAGTGGTAAAATAGATTTCGTTATGCGCCTATAGTGAAATGGACATCACGTTACCCTCCGGAGGTAGAAGTCTGAGTTCGAGTCTCAGTAGGCGCACAGATAGCATTTGGTGATAAATTCCTGATTTTCAAGCTACATATTCTCTCTTAAACAAATTGATTTTTAGCTCATGAATTTATATATTGCATATAAATATGGGGTAAAATATATTGCCTGAAGAAATTGGGGTAGAAAAACGTTGAAAATTTTGGGGGAGTGCTGGAATTGGCAGACAGGCATGACTTAGGATCATGTGCCAAAAGGCATGAGGGTTCGAGCCCCTCCTTCCCTACTCCGAATCGAAGGTGGGATTATCAAAAAATATTTGTAATGAAATAAGGAAAACCATCGTGAAAATTGAATCACAAAAACTTGAAAATCATGAGACCAAAATCATTGTTGAGGTCAGCGCTGAAGAATTTGAACCATTGAAAATTCAAGCTGCCAGGAAAATTGCGGGTCAAGCAAAAATTGCAGGTTTCCGTCCAGGCAAAGCGCCTTATGAAATTATTCGCAGAAATTATGGTGATCAAGCAATTGAACAAGAAGCTCTCGATATTCTACTGGAAAAACAATATGAACAGATTCTGAAAGAAGCATCGATTGAACCAGGCGGAATGGGAAAATTGGATAAGATTGAGCAGATTGCTCCTCCAAAATTTAGCATCATTGTTCCGCTGGCGCCTTCTGTCAATTTGAATTCCTATCGGGATGTTCGCGAAGATTTCGTTGAGCCTGAATTAACTGAGACTGAAGTTGCCAATGCAATTGAAGAGTTAAAAAAGCCATTTGCAGTTGCTGAACCGATTGATGCCCCTGCTGCTGAAGGTCATACCGCATACGTTTTAATAAAAGCTGAAATAGAAGATCCTGAAGCAGAATCGGGTTCAAGAGATCTGATTAAAGAGATGCCCTATGAATTCGTCATCGGTCAGGATACAGATGAAGAAAATTCATGGCCTTTTGCAGGTTTTACAAAAAATCTTTTAGGAAAAGAAGCAGGTCAGATCATCACAACAGAGTATGTATATCCTGAAGATACTCTCATTGAGTCATTGAAAGGGAAAAAAGCTGTTTTCACGACCACTATTCAAAGTATCAAAAAACTTGTATTACCTGCAGATGATCTTGAATTTACGAAAAATTATGGGGAATTTGATTCTTATGAAGCCTTCGTTGAAGATGTAAAGAAGCGGCTTCTAATCCAGAAAAATCATCTTTATGAAGATGAATTCATTGATAAAGTATTATCAAAAATTATTGACCAGTCCGATATCCAATTCAGCCTTGATACACTTGAACAAGAAGTAAACGATATGGTTGAAGATTTGAAACACAGGCTCAGTCATCAGAATCTGGATCTTGACACCTATCTCAAGCTGAAGAAAACAGACATGGAGAAATTCCTCAATGAAGAAATAAAACCAAACGCTGAAAATCAATTAAAACGCCGCCTGGTTATTGAAAAATTTGCTTCTGAGGAAAAGATACAGATCAACTTTGACAAGTTTAAGGAAGCAATTGCTTCTCTTGAAAAATCAGCAGCAAAAGAATTGCAGTTAGCAAAGACAAAAAAAGATAAGGCCGAAATTACCAACCGAATTACAACAACTGCAATGAATCAGACTTACTCGGACGCCATTTTTGAAAGATTGATTTCAATTGCAAAAGGTGAGAATCCCGCCATTGAGTCAGACCACACGGATAAGAACCTGGATGAATCGGCGCTTGTCAAATCAGAAGAACTTATAACTCCGGAAGCGACTGATAACTCTTCAAGCGAGGAATAATTGAACGAATGATCGTTTTTCAATCATTCGAATTCAAAAAGAAGACAACAAAAACGGCTGGAAACACCATGCCGTTTTTGTTTCTAACAAATTTCTATTATGTTTCACCCTGTAATCATGATAAGATTGTTCGAAGAAAAAAGCTGTGATTTGAAACCAGTTTAATCGATTTCTTAGAGATTATTCTTTAGAAAGGGCTCAGGAAAAATGAAAACGCCTTTAAATACTGTCGTTCCGATGGTTGTGGAGGGAAGCGGATATGGGGAACGCTCTTATGATATTTTTTCACTACTTCTAAAAGAACGAATCATTTTTTTAGGGACTCAAATTGATTCTCAGATTTCCAATCTGATTATTGCTCAATTGTTATATCTTAGCCGAGAAGATCCGGAACGGGATATTCAATTTTATATCAATTCTCCAGGTGGATCAGTTTATGAAGGATTGGCTATTTATGACACAATGCAAATGATCCCGAATGTGATCAATACGGTTGCATGTGGAGTAACCGCTTCCTTCGGCACAGTTCTTTTAACTGCGGGCACCAAAGGACACCGTTTTGCATTACCGAACGCAACAATCCATATGCATCAACCATTGGGTGGTGTTGAAGGACAGGCTTCAGATATTGAAATTCAAGCCAAAGAAATTCTAAGGCTTAAAGCCGATTTGTCCAATATCATGGCAAAACATACTGGACAGTCCTATGAAACCATCTTGCATGATACGGACAGAGATCGTTATTTCACCGCACCAGAGGCGATGGAGTACGGTTTAATTGATAAAGTTCTTGAATCGAATAAAATTTAAGTATCGGATTTGTATTAAAAAGCTGTTCTTTTTAGAACAGCTTTTTATTTTAAGTTATCAGATTATCGATTGATTCGAATTTTAAGTAATAATTTCGAATTTCAAGAATATTTTTTAGCAAATCGAAATATGGATTAACCTGTTGAATAAAAAGAGTAAATATGTAGTTCTCATGGTTTTACGCTAAGCGTAAAACCATGAGAACTACATGAATTCTTTTCATATTTCAAATTGATAATTATTATCATTGAAATCGTGAGGGGAAGCGATATCGAGATATAATAGTTTTTCTTGTTTATTAGCAGTATCATCGATATGAAGCCGAAAATACATATCCATGATCGTCTCTCATCAATTATTGAGAAAATTTTATAAATTGAAGTTTTACTCAAGATCGAATTACAACAGTCAGGAATATTGTCTGGAATGGACCTTCATTCAATTAAAGCGCTTTTTTTAGACATGGATGGTGTTTTATGGCATGGTAAGAATCCCATCGGGGATCTGCCTTCCATTTTTCATAAATTTCAAAAAATTGGAATCATCCCGCTTTTCGGAACGAATAATTCCACGCGCACACCTGAAGCTTATCGGGATTATCTCGCAAAAATGGGAGTCGAGATTAATTCAGACCAGGTGATTACACCCGCCGTAGGAGCAGCATATCTATTTCAAAGAGATTTTTCAATCAACGCGCGAATTCATGTCTTCGGTTCGAACGCATTAAAAGAATATCTACAAAAAGCAGGATTCTCATTGGTTGATGAAAACGCGGATATTGTATTAGTCAGTCTCGATAAAGAAATGACTTATCAAAAAGTCGCTGTTGCCATGAAATTAATTAATGAAGGTGCAGCTTTCTATGCGACAAATCTGGATAATGTCCTTGCGTCAGAAAATGGCTGGATACCTGGAGGCGGAGTTATGGTCAATGCTGTGCAAACGTGCACTGGTGTATCTCCAATCGTCATCGGAAAGCCAAATACGATCATGGCGAATATTGCCTGTGAGAAAACTGGTTTGCACCCATCAGAGATTTTAGCAGTAGGTGATCGATACGATACGGATATTTTGGGAGGAATTCGCGCAGGCTGCCGCACAGCGCTGGTTCTGTCCGGAGTTGATTCAAAATCCTCGATTGCCTGTTATGCTGAACAGCCGGATTTGATCTGTCAGGATCTGAACACGATAGCAGACCAACTTCTAACTGAGAGATCTCAATAATAATACGTCTATTCCAGTTGAAGAAATAGTTTTACTTGAATTGAGCAAAATATGAATGTCAGTTTTTATGATTTAAATCTGAGTGACCTTGAAAACGTAATGAAAGAATGGGGCGAACCTGTTTTTCGAGCTAAACAGATCTGGCAGTTTGTTTATAAAAAGTTATATTTGGATCCACAATTATGGAATACAGTCCCCAAAGAGCTCCGTAATCGCTTTTTAAATGAATATGATTTTCATCCAGTAACAGAAATTAAGAATATTCAGTCTGAAGATAAACAGACAGAAAAGATCTTGCTTCAACTTTCAGATGGTAAAAAAATTGAAGCAGTATTAATGAGATATTATGAACGAAATACAATCTGCATCTCCTCACAAGCAGGTTGTGCCATGAATTGTGCATTTTGTGCGACCGGTCAAATGGGATTCATTCGTAATTTATCGGTTGGAGAAATCGTTGGACAAGTATTATTCTTTGCAGAAAAGTTGAAATTAGAAGAAAAAAAACTAACGAATATTGTCATTATGGGCATGGGCGAGCCGTTCCATAATTATGATCATGTGATGAAAGCGATCGATATTATCAACGATTCAGATGGTTTTCAATTTGGAGAACGACGAATCACAATTTCCACAGTCGGAATCATCCCCATGATTGAAAAATTCACAAAAGCAAAACGTCAAATAAATTTAGCTGTTTCTTTGCATGCACCAACATCAAAAATTCGCGATCAAATCATTCCAGCCAATAAAAAATATCCATTGGAACAACTTATTGAAACATGTAAAACCTATACAGAAAAAACTGGCCGCAGAATTACATTTGAATATGCACTGATACATGGTTTTAATGACTCACCTGAAGAAGCAGCGCTTCTGGCAAAGTTATTGAAGGGGATGTTGTGTCATGTTAATTTAATTCCTTTAAATAGCACCATTAAATTTGACCAGAAGGGATCTTCAAGAGAGCGAACAAATGATTTTAAAATGATGCTGGATAAATACGGAATTGCTTGTTCGATTCGTTTGAAACGTGGCGTCGACATCGGTGCCGGTTGCGGACAATTACTTACCAGCAGTTCAAAAAATGAGTAAATTATTTAATCATTTGTTATTTTTATAAACAAAAAACAAATAATCAAAGAGATATCCTTCTAACATAATTACTTATTCAAATTTCGAGTAAATACCCAGTAATTCGAAATTTTGATTTGCTATTCGAATCAAATGGGAAAGACATATTGCTGTGATGATTTTTATACGAAGCTTAAGGCTGTCACAAATAAAAAATGTCCCCTATATTTCGAGTTGCTGGTTGATGACTGGTTATGCAAGCATGATATAATTTCCCCGATTAACCCTTGTAATATGATTTGAGGTGTCATGGCAGATATTTTCTCAAAGTGGATTAAAGGCTTGGATAAGACAAGAAAAGTAACTTTTTCTCGTCTTACTTCGGTTTTTGGAACAAACGAAATTGACGATTATTTATGGGATGATCTGGAAGAGATCCTGATTCAGGCTGACTTAGGAATCGATACCTCTGCCGATATATTGAAAAGTCTGAAAAGGACTGCCGCAGACCAAGGATTATTTAAAGCAAATGATTTAGTGAAGTTTTTAAAAATTGAGTTGATGAATCGATTAAAAGATGTCCCAGATCCTTTTCAGGATGCAAAAGATGCAAAACCTTTTGTTATCCTGATGGTTGGAGTTAATGGATCTGGAAAGACAACCACAACCGCAAAACTGGCCAAAATATATCAGCAATCCGGCAAGAAGGTAATGATAGCAGCAGGAGATACATTCCGAGCCGCTGCAATTGACCAGCTTCAAGTTTGGGGAGATCGTCTGAATATTCCGGTTATTGCTGGAAAAGAAGGCGGAGATTCAGCAGCCGTTGCTTATGATGCTGTTCAGGCAGCAATTGCTCGCGGCAGTGATATTCTGATTATTGACACAGCAGGCAGACTTCAGTCTCGATTCAATTTAATGGAAGAATTAAAAAAAGTTCATCGTGTAATTGGAAAAGCACTGGATGGCGCACCGCATGCGACCTGGATTGTATTGGATGCGACCACCGGCCAAAATGCTTTATCGCAAGCCAAGTCCTTTAAGGAATCCGTCAAAGTCAACGGTGCAATATTAGCGAAATTGGATACTTCCGCAAAAGGTGGTATGGCTTTTGCTATCGCAAGAGAATTAGATCTGCCAATCATCTATGCCGGTTTAGGGGAAAAGCCGGAAGACCTGGAAAGATTTAATCGTGAAAGTTTCGTTGAAGGAATTATAGGAGATTAAGGAATCAGTCAATGCAGGATTTAATTGACCAAATATCGTTAAACAAACAAAAAATTGATGAACTCATTCAAAACGTCGGATTGGATAAAATTCGCGAATCCCTTACTCAGCTGCATCGTGAATCAGAAGATCCGAATCTATGGAATGATCAGGAACGCGCTCAGAAAATCTTAAAACAGGTCAATGATCTTCAGGATGAACTATCTGGTTGGGAACATTTAAGCGCCCGCATTAACGATGCTTTAGAATTGGCTAAGCTGAACGATGAATCGCTGCGTCCTGAATTAGAAAAAGAAATCAGCAGTCTGAATCTTGAAGTAAATCAGAAAGAGCTATCAACACTTTTATCAGGGAAATATGATCGCGGTAATGCGATTCTGGCAATTCATGCCGGAGCTGGCGGAACCGAAGCCCATGATTGGGCATCCATGTTGCAGCGTATGTACCTGCGTTGGGCAGAAGAGCATAATTACTTGTGCGATATTGTTGATTTCACACCAGGAGAAGAAGCCGGAACAAAGACTATCACACTGACAATTACCGGAAAATATGCTTATGGAAAATTGAAATCTGAAAAAGGTACCCACCGGCTTGTACGATTATCTCCTTTTGATGCGGCACATCGGCGACATACTTCCTTCGCGATGGTGGAAGTGCTCCCGGAAGCAATCGATGATGATTCAATCGAAATTCCGGCAGACGAAATTCGGATTGACGTTTTTAAATCCTCAGGTGCAGGCGGCCAGAACGTTCAGAAGAACTCAACTGCAGTTCGACTGCTCCACATCCCGACTGGAATCATTGTTACCTGCCAAAATGAACGATCACAGACACAAAACCGTGAAAATGCAATGAAAGTATTAAAATCCAGGCTTCTCGATATTAAACATCAGGAACAAGAAAAAGAATTAGGCGAACTTCGAGGAGAATATGTGAAAGCAGAATGGGGTAGCCAGATTCGATCTTATGTGCTGCATCCATACCAGATGGTAAAAGATCACAGAACGGATTTTGAAGTTGGTAATGCACAATCTGTACTCGATGGTAATTTGGACGGTTTTATGGAAGCTTATCTGAAATTTTTATGTAAATCAAAATAGTTTTTAGTAATTTAATAATACCGATCTTGTTTACAGCGATTCGAAATATGAAAATATTCTTTGCTGTTCGTTCTTTATTCGAAAGAATAATTCATATTTCGAATTGTTGTCATGGTTATCCTATAAGTATATTATTCTTATCTGTCTCAGTGATTTGAAATCCTTTTTTTAATCTCTCAATAAGTCCCATTTTTCTTTTTTCAGATTTTATGGCATAATGTTTTTATTGATAATTTTTTCCAAATATCTGTCATTTATTTGAAATAGAACCTCGTTATAAGTCGCAATCGGGAAAAACTTGTTATTTTGAAATTTTTACATGATGCATAATAATTTCAAAATAACAGAGAATTACCCCCTCATACTTTTTTTGTAGGAGAAAAAAATGAAAAAAATGTTCTCTGAATTTTCAGCATTTATATCGAAAGGGAATGTCATTGGTTTGGCAGTCGGTCTCATGATGGGAACAGCTTTCAATGCAATTATCACTTCCCTGATTAATGACATTTTCATGCCGATCATCGGTTTGATCACATCCGGCGTATCTTTTCAGAACTGGTTTATTCCGCTTAATGGTGAGTCTTATGCAACGTTGAAGTTGGCTCAGGATGCTGGCGCTCCAATCATAACGATAGGAAACTTTATATCAGCTCTACTGACATTTATCATCATCGCAATTGTATTGTTCTTTGTTATGAAAGCAATGGGAAAATTTATAAACGCTTTGGAAAAGAAGGAAGCAGAAGCCCCGAAACCCGTAGAACCATCAGATGAAGTGAAACTATTAACCGAAATTCGAGATGCTTTACAAAGTAAATAAATTTTATACATTTTCAGGAAACAGGAATACTTAGTTTGTCAGTTACTGCAACAACGTATTCCTGTTTTCCATTTCTTTTAGTAATTTGTCACATAAAATAATTACGTACTTCACATTTTCGATTCTTCTTCCTCTTTATAAACAGACTAAAATGAGTTTTTAAAGTATACTGATAAATGAGCAGGATAAAATGTCAGGCAAGTAAAAGATATTTGCTCTTATTTTGTAATAGAAGATTTTAATATTCTATTTAGGAGGAAAACTCGCATGAAGAAAAGTTTATTTGTTTTTGCTGTTGCAGTATTAGCGCTTGCTCTTACTGCCCCTGTTTTTGCTCAGAGCGGTGTTTTGAGCGTTCTATGCACTCCCCAGGAATTATGGTGCCAGGGTATGGAAGAAGCATTCGAAGCGAAATATCCTGAAATCGATGTACAATGGATTCGCTTATCATCAGGCGAAGGTTTAGCCAGAGTTCAGGCAGAAGCAGGAAATCCTTCCTTTGATATCTGGTGGGGCGGCCCGATGGACAGTTTCATTGCAGCAAAAGACCAAGGTGGTCTCCTTGAACAATATGAATCCCCGAACCTCAAAAACATAAATCCCGATTTTTATGACTTATTTGTTGACAAAGATCATTATTATACGGGAATTTACATGGGTTCACTGGCTTTCATGACCAATACAGACTGGTTAGCTGAAAACCCTGGAGTTGAAGCACCAAAATCCTTCGAAGATTTGCTGAAACCAGAATATAAAGGACAAATTGTTATTTCTCATCCGTCAACTGCAGGAACTGCCTATACTTTCCTTTCAACCGTACTACAGGTTATGGGTGAAGAAAAGGGCTGGGAATATTTGAAGAAATTCAATGACCAGGTTGCCATGTACACAAAATCTGGTTCCGGTGCTGGTAAATATGTTGCCTCCGGTGAATTCGGTGTTGGTGTCATGTTCTCCCATGATATGGTCAAAGAGATTGAAGATAATGGTGCACCAATGACGATCTCTTTCCCGTCAGAAGGAACTGGCTATGAAGTTGGAGCCGAAGCAATTTTGAAAGGTGCAAAGAACCTTGAAAATGCAAAATTATGGTATGACTGGGCAATCACTCCGGAAGCACAGGCTTTGGGTCCAGTATTTCAATCGTATCAGGCGCCAACAGTATCCGGTGTTGAATTATCACATCCCGAATTATTGGATGTAAAACTGATCAATTATGACTTCACATGGTCAGGTGCTCATAAACAGGAATTCCAGGACAAATTCGCAAATGAAATCCAGAATGCTGAAATGGATGAAAGCGGAGTCATGAAGAAATAGTTCCCAATGAATGTTTTAGATAACTAAAACATTTTGAAGGGCGGTACATTCAAGCTGCCGCCCTTCTTCTTTTTTTTCAAACCAATAAGTACATCTATTTTATCAATTTCAATTAGCGGAGCGGGAAATGACAGATATTCAGGCAAATACTCTTAAAAGAAAAAAGCCATCAGGCTTAATCCGCCAAATTCGGGAAATCGGATTGATTGCCCGCGATCCGATTTTAATGATCGCATTAATTTTTTCATTTATATTTCTGATCATTTTTATATTTTATCCAATTCTTAGAACGGTGATTCGAGGATTTGTATCAGATACCGGTCAGACTGATTTGACTCAATTTGCGCGGTATTTTGATGGCACCATCTTCGATGGCATTACGAAATTATTGAGATCGGCTGGTTTGATTTTACAAGAGACTGCCAAATACGGCCGGACTTATCGCGCCGTATTTGCTGACACCATAAAGATGGGATTGATGTCATCGACTTGCGGAACAATCGTCGGTTTCATTTTTGCATATGCGACTGTACGCTGCAATGTCCCAGGCAAAAAATTTGTCCATTTACTGGCGTTAGTTCCCACTGTTTCACCGCCATTTGCGGTTGCGATTGCAATGATTCAATTATTTGGCAGAAATGGCTTGGTGACCAAAACGCTTCTGGGTATCAAATTTACACCCGGCATGAATGATATTTACGGGATGGATGGTCTGGTGATTGTCCAGACTTTAACTTTCTTCTCCGTTTCCTATCTGATGCTGAAATCGATGATGGAACGTTTGGATGCCTCTATGGAAGAAGCTGCTGAGACATTGGGAGCAAGCAGGTTTTATCTCTTCCGAACAATTACCCTGCCATTGCTGATCCCGGGAATTGCAGCGAGCTTTATGCTTTTATTTGTAGAGTCACTGGCAGATCTTGGTAATCCTCAATTCATTTCGGGCAATACAACAGTCCTTTCCTCACAAATCTATATGGCAGTCATCGGAGAATACAACTATCAAAAAGCCTCAGCGCTCTCCTTCGTCTTGCTGTTGCCCACACTCATTGTATATCTCGTTCAGAGGTACTATATTTCTCGCCGTTCATACATTTCCGTTACAGGAAAACCAACAGTCGGGAAAGTTTACGAAAAAAGTAATGGAATCCGTACCATTTTTGCTGTTCTGGTTTATATAATCTGCGCATTTATCGTCGTTATTTATCTTACAGTCATTGCAAGTTCGTTTGTGAAAAATTGGGGCATCAACTTCACACCAACGCTGAATAACTGGACAAAAATGTTTGGCCGCGGTTTGGAATCAATTTTGGATACAACCTTCCTGAGTCTCTATGCGACTCCGATCGCCGCTCTCTTAGGAATGGTTATTGCTTTCCTGGTTGTTCGTAAAAAATTTCCTGGGAAAGAAGTTCTTGATTTTGGTTCGAATATCGGCGGAGCAGTTCCCGGAACAATCGTCGGTATGGGTTTTATCCTGACTTTTAATTTTCCAAATCCATGGCTGGCAATTTTTTTAGTAGTTGCCGGAAGCTGGTTTTTCATAACTTGTGTTGCTGAGACCTGGAAAAAACGCATCACTATTCTTATTCCAGGTGTTTTACTCGGTCTCATTTTCAGTTGCCTGGATGACGGTGGATTTCTTTGGGGACCTACTGGCTGGTTTGGATTAAATTTTCAACGAATATCTGGCAATATCCTCAGTGAAAGCGCAATTCCCTTCGGTATCGGGCTGAACAATATTTATTACGTTGTCGGAGCATGTTTCATTTTACTGTCGATTTTTCTAACAACGCAGCGGTCGTATCGAAGTATGGGAAAAACTGCATTTTGGGTTGGTATTTACCTTTTGCTCAATCGAATTATTCCCTATATTACAAAACCAATTCGCATTTATGGGAAACAACAAAAAATTCGCTGGTGGAAAGCGCTATGTACACAGGGAGCAGATTATCTTGAAGTGCCTTTTTCGTTACCGACTTTTTTTCTGGGTGTGTGTCTGTTTTTTGTGACTGCAATAATCATTTATCAATACCGCGGAAAATTTGAGAAACTGATTAAAACGATATTTTTGATTCTTTCCATAATGATTTTATTCACCGGTGATCAGATGCAAATGAATGGTAGCGCCTATATTATCCTTTTTGCATTTTTAGTTCGTTCACTTCCTGCTTCAGTACGGTCAGGTATTGCAGCCTTGCAGCAAATCGATTATTCGATTGAAGAAGCGTCAACAATTTTAGGCGGGGATAGTCAATATACTTTCCGAAAAGTCACATTGCCTTTAATCCTTCCTGCTTTAATGACAGGATTGATATTCAGCTTCACACGTCATATGACAAGTCTTTCTGCCATTATTTTCCTTGTGACTTCCAAATGGCAGATTGTGACTGCATCAATTATGAGCGGATGGGAACAGGATGGAATAAGCTATGCAGCGACCTACTCATCGGTCATTATTGTTCTGGTACTGATTTTTATCGGGATCATGAATATTGTTACCAGAAAAATATTGAAAATTGATGCAAATATCGATATCAATTCCGCCTTCTGAGTTAAAGGAGTAATAATTTATGTACCTTGAAATTGATCATGTTGAAAAAGTTTTTCCTCCCAGAGGAGGAGCCAAAGAAGTCAAAGCGCTGGATGGAATATGCATCGAAATCAATAAAGGTGAATTAGTAACCATGCTTGGACCTTCAGGTTGCGGTAAAACCACTACACTTCGATTAATTGCCGGATTTGAGTTTCCTACAGGCGGGAATATCCTGTTAGATGGAAAACTAATTAATAATGTTCCAACACATAAAAGAGATATGTCCATGGTTTTTCAAAGCTATGCGATTTTTCCGCATCTAAATGTTTATGAAAACATCGCATATGGTCTGAATGTCCAAAAAATCAGCAAGGATGACCAAAAAAGACGTATTAATCAAGTATTAGAAATGGTACATCTTGAAGGATTCGAAACACGAGCTCCCAATCAATTATCCGGCGGACAACAACAGCGCGTTGCGCTTGCCAGAGCACTCGTGATGGAACCAAAAGTACTGCTGATGGATGAACCGCTTTCTAACCTTGACACGAAATTGCGAGAAAAAATGCGTTTCGAAATTCGTCAATTACAAAGGGAACTGGGTTTCACTTGTGTTTACGTAACACATGATCAACTGGAAGCGATGGTCCTTTCAGACAAAGTTGTTGTTATGAACGCAGGAAAAATAGAACAAATTGGCGCTCCTCGTGATATTTACCGGTACCCAAAAACAAAATTTGTAGCGGATTTTATAGGAAGGGCGAATTTTTTGAACGGGATCATTCGAAATGTATCACAGAATGAGTTAGAAATCGAAGTTGAGGGAAAAACCATTTTCCTTTTTGATCCGAGATATGTTGATTTTAATGCGGGAGAAAAAGTCGATGTTGTTGTTCGCCCTGAAATGGTTCATGTCCGCAGAGAAGAAGGTAAATTTGAGGCTAAGATCATCCAGGCAGCATATCTTGGAGAATCCATTGAATATGTTTTAGACTTGAACGGGAAACAAATAACTGCCCATGAGACGGATCCTGCGAGACTGGATATAATTCCTGAAAAATCAAATGTGAAAGTATCATTTATCGAAAACTGTCTGCACGTCTTAAAAGCATAATAAAAAAGAGCATCTCCAGTTTTGGAGATGCTCTTTTTTACTCCTTTACCATAATTCTTTCCTTAATTCATAACAATTCGAATTATTTTTTTGAACTGCTCTCCGTTTACAGCAAGTTGAAAGACATGGAATAGTCGTTGTTTTTGTATTCCGCTCAAAAATAACACAACGATCAATCATTCAGGCCATATTTCAAATTACTGCTTCTTTTGTGAATCGTATAAAAGAGGCTATAATAATCGATAGTATTTCAAAAAAGAGAGTATCATGAATCAAATTCGTCATTTTATATGTTTATTTTCAATCATCCTCGGTATTTCTGCATGTTCTCATATTCCTCAAGAGAATAAATATGATCTTTATACGCAAGCGGCTCAGACGATTGCCGTAAATTTAACTGAAACCGCAGCAGCTATGCCGCCGACTCCGACAACCACAACGACTCCCACCAATACTCCAACAGTACTGCCAACGAATCCGATTATCCTCATTCCAACCGCAATCTCAAATACAGAAGTGACTCCAACTTCAAATATTATTAATCCGTATCAGGTGGAGTTTCTCAGTGTAGAACCATATCCCAATCAATTTACACCAGGGCAAAAATTTAGACTGACCTGGCAATTAAAGAATATCGGAACGGCCACCTGGTCAGGAAAATATAAATTTGCTTATCATAAAGGCATTCAACTTGCAGATCAGTCCATATATGAAATTAATCAGATCGTTCAGCCTGGACAAACATTAATTATTTCGATGCCATCTACAGCGCCTGCAGAATATGGAACATATCAGACAGAATGGTCATTTTCCAATCCGGAAGGAATCACTTTTTATTATGTTTATTATACGGTTGTAGTAGGTGACCAGACTTTTATTACGAGTGAACCGACTTTGGTCCCATCAGAAACGCCATCATTATAGATCATCAGAAAAGTCCAATCCTTAAGAAAAAATTGGTGACTTTTGAGGAATTATGAAAAAAACATTTCACAGCACAATCTTTTTTGTCCTTTTCCTGCTTTTCCTTTCTTCGTGTACCAATACTCCGGATGCCGTAATGATTCGAAACACAGATAAAGCAGCAACGGAACAAATAAATCAGCTTGAAACCGCAGCAGCGATGCCCCCGACAGAGACTGCTTCGCCCGTTGTGGAAAATACGCTACCGAACTATACGGCTACACCAATTATCCTTCCAACAACCTTGCGCTATGCCAGTTCTGCAACTGCTGCTCCATCCGGAATTTCATCAGGAGGTCTGAAAGACGCTGCAGTCTGGGTTAGCTTTTCGCCGGTGACAAATACGACGGTTTTGCCTGGACAGGTATTTTATCTGACAATTGAGTTAAATAATACGGGAACAACAACCTGGTCAACAGATTATGATCTGGTTTTCTATAACGGGACACAATTGGCTTACAGTTCTTCCTATCCACTCTCGTATGCAGTTGGTACAGGCAGTGATTACACAACTTCCATGTATATGATTGCTCCCTCTACGACAGGTACCTATACCTCGAACTGGTATTTGGCAGATGCATATGGCACGCCATTTTTCTATTTCAGCTATACACTGATTGTCGGAGACTTTACATCCTTAACTTCCATCGCGACCTATACGGCAACAATCACTACCACTCCTCAATTTACTGCAACGACAGGATCTTATTTTGGGCATATGTGTTCCTCTGCCGAATTAAGCTTACAACAAGGAGAAGGATGCGAAACTTATTGTAAAAACACGGTTCCTTATGCATTAAACTGCTATTACAACGGTATCTTGAATAACACAGCAACACCTATTTCCTCTTCAACAACTGCACCCACTGCAACACAGGCTCCAACAGCAACTCCAATTCCTCCGACAGCGACTTCAGAGCCTGCGACAGCCGTTCCGACGGATATACCTGGAACTCCTCCCGTGCCATAAATATAATCATAAATTGTTATTGTTTACTTAATTGATATCTTTTATATGAATTACGATTAAAAAGGAATATGCCATGAAAAAAAATTTAGACATTTTAATGGTTGGTCATTTTGCCAAAGATAAGATCATCATCGATAATGAAGGTTTTGAATGTGCCGGCGGTGCCGTTTATTATGGCAGTGTTGTTTTAAAAAGGCTTGGTTTGGAGGTAGGAGTTGCTACACGCGGAAATCCGGATGATTTCAATTATCTGAAAGAATTGACCGATTTGGGAATTGAAGTGGATGTTAAACCCGCTTCTCAGTCTTCCGGTTGCATCAATATTTATCAATCGGCTGATATGGAACGAAGAATATGCAAGCTCAATGGATTCGCCGGAGAAATTCCATATTCTGATATTCCAGAAGTAAATCCAAAAATTATCATGATCACACCGATCATTGCAGGAGAAGTCTCGTTAGAAACGCTCATTAAACTTTCAGAAAAAGCGCCGGTCGCATTGGATGTACAGGGATTTGTACGTGTACCGGAAGGCGATGACTTAAACTTCCGCCCTTGGAAAGATATGGAAGAAGGTCTAAAACATGTCACGTTTCTGAAAGTTGATAAAGCAGAAGCGCAGCACATTACCGGCACTGATGATCTTGAAAAAGCCGCCAAAATATTAGCTGCATATGGACCGAAAGAAATTGTTCTGACTCAGACCAAAGAGGTACTGGTCTATGCTGAAGGGAAATATTATAGAGCTCCATTCCTGCCAAAAAATCTGGATGGCAGGACAGGCCGCGGGGATACCTGCATTACATCCTATGTCGGCTCCAGATTGAAATATGATCCGGAACGATCATGCAAGATTGCCGGTATTATTACTTCAATGAAACAGGAAAAACATGGTCCATGGACTGGAGAAATTGATCCGCAACGTTTCGATCGTTCCATCGTATATGAAGCATAAACAAGTGTCAAAAAAATAGCAGACAATTTGTCTTGTGAATCGGAGGGAATGATGATGGATCAAAATAACAAAACATGTCCAAGCTGCAATGGATTAATTTCTGCGGATGTAGAACATTGCCCATATTGCGGTGCAGATGTTTCTTCACCTGCTGAAGCACAAACATCCGGCGCCGTTCCAGTTTCCACAATTCCTGTGGAATCTATTTCATTTACTGAAGAAAAACTCCCGGATGCATTTGGAGGAACAAACAAATCGGAAAATGAAAAATCGGCAGACAATCCGGAATCAGTCACAAAAGAGACTCTTCCCGAGAATGAACCCTTAATAAAAAATGGAGAGTCGATCCACATTCCAACATACGTTCCGACACCCAAACCTGTAAAACCAGAGGTCAGGGATGCGAAAGAAGAAATCGACAATCTTCCGCCATCGATCAATGAGATTCCTATGTCGGATGCACCATCTAAACCAAATATTACTAAAAACGTATCCAAAAATCCGGATAAAAAAATATGGTTATGGGTGATTATCAGTGTAGCAGTCTTGCTCTTGCTCTGTCTTTGCGGAGTTTTAGGCTTTTTTGTTGCTTTCAAATCTGCCTGATGATATTTTCGTAAGCAATCTTTTCAAATAACCAGTCTCTCGCTTGATGATTATGCCGGCAGGTTTTCTGTCGGCTTTTTCTTTTTTTATGAGAATCTATAATTTGAAATATCAATTTTCTATTTGAATTAAGAGGGAAGAACTTGTGGATGTGATGTTTTTGCGCAAAGACTAAATCATCACATCCTCATAAAATCCTACCTATATTCCGAATTGCTGCATGAGAATGGAAGAAACGAATAACATTTCGATATAATAAATTCCATATGAAAAGAAATGAAAACCCCGTCGTTTTTTCAACAGAATCTGGGCGGATCTGCCCAAACTGCGGATTTCCAAAACAGTCCTGTATATGCAAAAACAGCAAAACGGCATCTGCAGCCTCCTTTCCGGATGGAATCATCCGTGTGCGCAGAGAAAAACAGGGACGTGCAGGGAAAGAAGTCTCGATAATTCGAGGAATTTCGGGATCCTTGAAAGACCTGCAGATCCACGCCGGAAATATTAAAAAACAATGTGGTGCTGGCGGTTCAATTAAAGACGGAGAAATAATTATTCAAGGAGACCATATCGAATTTATCATGAATTATTTCACTAAGCTTGGAATGAAAATCAAAAAAGATGGAGGATAAAGGATGGCGGCGGTCGAACAAAATAAAGTGATTTACTCCATGATTGGGGTTTCAAAGAATTTTGATAAGAAAGTAATTCTAAAAGATATATATCTATCGTATTTTTATGGCGCAAAAATTGGCGTTCTCGGTTTAAATGGATCCGGGAAAAGTTCTCTTTTAAAAATACTGGCAGGAGTGGATAAAGATTTTATCGGTGAAACTGTCATCGCTCCGGGATATACAATCGGTTACCTTGAACAAGAACCACTCGTTGACAACAAGAAAACAGTGCGGGAAGTCGTGGAAGAAGGGGCACATGAGGCTATCTCGCTTTTAAGAGAGTTTGAAGAACTCAGCAATAAGTTTATGGATCCAATGAGCGATGAAGAAATGAACAAGCTCATGGATCGTCAGGGAAAAGTCCAAGAGAAAATTGATGCGCTGGATGCATGGGATATTGATGCAAGATTAGATATGGCGATGGAGGCGCTCCGTTGTCCACCTCCGGATGCATCAATCGAAACGCTTTCCGGTGGTGAACGCCGCCGTGTTGCGCTGTGTCGTTTACTGTTACAGCGGCCGGATATCCTGCTTTTAGATGAACCGACCAACCACCTTGATGCGGAAGCTGTTGCATGGCTCGAACGTCATCTGCAGCAATATCCGGGAACTGTTATTGCAGTTACACATGACCGATATTTTCTGGATCATGTAGCCGGCTGGATTCTGGAACTGGATCGCGGTCAAGGTATACCCTATCAAGGAAATTATTCATCCTGGTTGGAACAGAAAAAAAGTCGTCTCCAACATGAAGAAAAGGGCGAAAGTCAGCGTCAAAAAACACTGGAAAGAGAGCTTGAGTGGATTCGTATGTCTCCTAAAGGACAACATTCAAAATCAAAAGCCAGAATTTCTTCTTATGAGAAGCTCCTATCGCAGGATTTTGTAAAATCCGCTGCGGATTTACAACTATTCATCCCACCTGGCCCAAGATTAGGAAATCTTGTGATTGAAATGAAAGATGTCTCCAAGGTCTTTGGTGATCGTATCATCATGGAACATGTAACGTTTAATCTGCCCCCTGGTGGTGTTATCGGAATTATCGGACCGAATGGAGCTGGAAAGACCACACTATTTCGTATCATAACCGGATCAGTCAAACCCGATACTGGAACCGTCCGCATCGGAGAAACTGTCAAACTCGGTTATATGGATCAAAGTCGTGACTGTCTGGATCCTGATAAAACAATTTGGGAAGTTATATCTGAAGGAGCAGAAGAGATAAAAATCGGAGATAGAACTGTAAATTCGCGTGCTTATGTCTCAAGATTTAATTTTTCTGGAACAGATCAGCAAAAGAAAGTCGGTAATCTCTCAGGTGGAGAAAGAAATCGAGTTCAGTTGGCCAGAACATTGAAAAGTGAAGCAAACGTATTACTCCTCGATGAACCGACCAATGATCTTGATGTAAATACAATCAGAGCGTTGGAAGAGGCGCTTGAGAATTTTGGCGGATGCGCATTGGTTATTTCACATGATCGCTGGTTTTTAGATCGGATCGCAACACATATTCTTGCTTTTGAAGGGGATACGGATATTACTTTCTTCGATGGCAACTATACGCAATACGAAGAGGATCGCAGAAAACGATTGGGCGTTGCAGCCGATACTCCGCATAGGATGAAATATCGTTCATTAACAAGGGCTTAAATTTTACAGGTCTATTAACATTTTTTAGTAGAAACGGCAAAAGAATTTTCTTTTTGCCGTTTTTTATTAATTCTTATCAACAATTCGAATTTTGATTTCAATAGATTGAATCCTGATCCATCCGATTCCGTTACAGTAATTCGAAATATTAACCTACATCTCAAATCAATTGAGAACAAGAATTATTGTGGTATTTTTACGCAGAGCACAACAATAAACGATTCTCCCCATGTTTCGAATCGCTGATTCCAATAGAACATGGTTATAAAAAGCCATTTCATGAGATATTACATGGATTTACATTACATTTCTAAACTTGAAACAAACAAGACAAAGTGATATGATAGGCATATGATTGTAAACGTTTACAATAGATGTTTACGCTTTTGCACATTCAGATTAATCAATTTGAGTTTTTGGATAAACTTCTGATTAAGTAGGGGAAAATATGTCTATCTGTGTAAGTTCGGAATGCTTAAACGACAAAACAATGATTTTTCCTTATTTCGCTTTTCGGAACACAAATTCGAATTGTCATATCTGCATATAGTGTCAATCAAACATTAATGTTTCAGGAGAATCTGTTATGAAAAAAGTACGTATTGGCATCATTGGAGCAGGACGTATCGGGCGTGTTCATGCTCAATCCATTACTAATGGAATTCCACAAGCTGAAATTGTAGCGATTTCTGATCCTTTTATGGAAGCGGCAAAAAAAGCTGCCGAGACATTCGGTATTCCTAATACATATTCTGATTATCATGAAATTCTAAATGATCCTTCCATAAATGCAGTTTTAATTTGTTCACCGACAAATACGCATGCTGATATCGCGATGGAAGCTGCCAGAGCTGGAAAACATATTTTCTGTGAAAAGCCCATTGATACAACTGTATCAAAAATTCTTGAAACTCAAAAAGTTATCAAGGAATCAGGTGTCAAAATGCAGATTGGTTTCAATCGTCGTTTTGACCATAATTTCCGCCGCATCCGAGCGCTTACTGAAGAAGGAAAACTGGGCAAAGTTCAAATCATTAAAATTACATCCCGTGATCCTGAACCGCCATCACCGGAATATGCAAAGAATTCCGGTGGAATGTTCCTCGATATGACCATCCACGATTTTGATATGGCATGTTTTCAAGCTGGCAGTGAGGTCACAGAAGTTTTTGCAGTAGGAGCCGTCACTGTTGATCCGGAAATTGGAAAAGCTGGTGATATTGACACAGCGGTCATTACATTACGCTTCGAAAATGGCGCGATCGCAATAATCGATAATTGCAGAAAAGCAATTTATGGCTACGATCAGCGAGTTGAAGTCTTTGGAACAAATGGTTCTGCGATTGCAGAAAACGACACGGAAACGACTGTCAAATTCAGTTCAAAAGATTCCGTTTGTTCCGATAAGCCACTGTATTTCTTCCTGGAGCGATATATGCAATCGTTCGGTGATGAAATGCGGTCCTTTATTGACGCAATCCAGAATCAAACAGAAGTACCTGTGACCATTGAAGATGGATTGAAACCGATCAAAATTGCCATTGCAGCAAAAAAATCAATGTTGGAGAATCGACCGGTAAAACTCTCTGAAATTCAATAAAATAGAAGATAAGGAGAGAATTTTCCATGAATAATTTCCATATCAAAGGTGTTGATTTTCAATATCGATACAATGAGATTACAAGGATTGGCGGAAATCCGGATATGCTGATGGATTTCGGGATTTTACGTCTTCAAAAAGGTCAGATTTATGAAGATATTTATAATCTCGAACGAGCTTTTTTATTGGTATATGGAGAAATTACGCTGTCGTATAACGGTATCGAAAAGACAATCAGAAGAAAGAATTGTTTTGATGATTCACCATGGGTATTGCATATTCCCGCAGGAGTGGAATTAAAAATCATCGGTGTTGCTGAGGATTCTGAAGTCACTGTTCATCGAACAGAGAATGCGAATATTTTTGAGCCTCATCTTTATGAACCGAAAGAAACTGCAGATGAATATCGCGGCGCAGGTACAATGCAGGAAACATCGACCAGAATTGTCAGGACAACATTTGATTTTTCCAACGCACCCTATTCAAATCTCGTCATTGGAGAGGTGATCGGATTCCCGGGGAAATGGAGTTCATACCCTCCGCACCATCATCCGCAGCCGGAAATTTATTACTATAAAACCAATCCCAAAGGCGGACATGCATTTGCTGAAGTGGGTGATGATGTAATGAAACTAAGTGAAAACGACACCATTCTGATCACCAGTGGGAAAACACATCCGCATGTAACGTATCCCGGGTATGCGCTCTGGTATTTATGGGTAATTCGACATATTGATGGAAACCCTTATATCCATCCGACATTTTTGCCAGAACATTTATGGGTCACGGAACCGAACGCAAAATTCTGGCCTTTTTCCGAGAAAAAGGAGGCATAATGAAACGAATTCGTCTGACAATGGCGCAGGCTTTAGTTAAGTTTTTAGATAATCAATATGTAGAATTTGATGGTGTTGAGGATCGTTTTATTGATGGCATGCTTGGAATTTTCGGTCATGGTTGTGTAGTTGGCGTAGGACAGGCCTTAGAACAGGGCGGACATCGTATCCGATTCTATCAAGGGCATAATGAACAGGGTATGGCTCATATTGCTATTGGCTATGCGAAACAACACAACCGCAGAAAAATTATCCCTTGTTTATCCTCTATTGGACCCGGCGCTCTTAACATGATTACTGCCTGTGGTACAGCTTCTGCCAATCGAATTCCTCTCCTGGTTTTTCCTGGTGATACTTTTGCATCCAGACAGCCTGACCCTGTTCTACAGCAGGTTGAATTCCCGACAAGTTATGGTTCCACTGTCAACGACGCTTTCAAAGGAGTCTGCAAGTATTGGGATAAAGTCGAACGTCCGGAACAATTAATGACAGCAATGATCCATGCTATGCGTGTATTAACGGATCCGGCAGATACAGGCGCTGTATGTATTGCTTTACCTCAGGATGTTGAAGGGGAAGCTTATGATTATCCGGACTACTTCTTCCAAAAAAGAGTGTGGCATTTCGACCGGCGTCCGATGACACAGGGTCAAACTGACAGAGCGGCAACACTAATACGTTCCAGTAAAAAGCCGTTAATCATCTGCGGCGGAGGTGTTCGATACAGCGAAGCATGGAAAGAACTTCAACAGTTTTCCGAAGATTTTAATATTCCAGTCTGTGAGACTCAAGCCGGAAAATCAGTCATAGCATGGAATCATCCTCTGAATTTAGGCGGAATAGGTGTAACTGGAACGAAAGCAGCAAACATCATTGCAAAAGATGCGGATCTGATAATAGGGATAGGGACGCGGTTTACAGATTTCACCACCTGTTCGAAATGGTTATTTCAAAATCCCAATGTCCAAATGATCTCAATTAACATTTGTTCCTTCGACGCGGTAAAAATGGATGCGCTGCCAATTCAGGCTGATGCTAAAGAAGCGATTGTGTCATTACACACTGTGCTAAAAAAAGAGAATTATCGGTCAGCCTATACAGGTGAAATTGAATCTGTGAAGCAGGAGTGGGATGCAATTGTTGATAAACTTTACACAATGCCAGAATCAGAAGAAGGACTTTCTCAGACACGAGCTCTTGGGGAAATTAATCGTTTCATGAAATCGTCAGATATTGCCGTTGGATCAGCCGGCAGTCTGCCGGGCGATATGCAGCGTTTGTTTCGTCCGGGAGAACCTTGTTCCTATCACATGGAATATGGTTTTTCGTGTATGGGGTATGAAATCTGTGCAGCTGTCGGCGTGAAATTATCCTCTCCCTCATCGGAAGTTTACACTTTTCTGGGAGATGGAAGTTTTCTGATGCTTCACAGTGAATTGTATACGGCTATTCAGGAAGGGTTGAAGATCAATGTAATGATTTTTGACAATTCCGGATGGGGATGTATTGAAAATCTACAAAATAATCAGGGTACAAAAACATTCGGGACTGTTTTTAAAGCACGCAATCCGGAATCAGGGCTATTAGATGGATCAAACCTGCCGATCGATTTCGCAAAAATCGCTGAGGGATATGGAGCGATCGGCTACTCAATCCGATCTGTACAAGCATTAAAATCAGCACTTGAAGATGCCAGAAAACAAAGTCTTCCATGTGTTTTTGACATTAAAGTGATACCTGGTAGCATGACTCCCGGATATGAAAGCTGGTGGCGAGTCGGTGTTGCAGAAATCGCAAAAGATAAATCCGTCCAGGATGCATATGCGGATATGCAGCAACATATATCCAAAGCAAGAGATTATTAATGATTGGAGAAAATTGGTTATGTTAAATTCAAATAAAGTAAAACTGGCAATTGCACCGATTGGCTGGACGAATGATGATATGCCTGATCTGGGCGCTGAAAACTCATTTGAACAATGCATCAGCGAGATGGCGTTAGCAGGATTTAAAGGCTGCGAAATCGGAAATAAATACCCGAAAGATCCGGTTGTACTGAAACATTATCTGGATGTTCGCGGACTTCAGGTATGCAATGCCTGGTTCTCCTCGCTATTAACATCACTTCCGTATCAGGATACAATCCGTGCATTCATTCAGCATCGGGATAAATTAAATTTTCTTGGAGCAAAAGTAATCGGGGCCTCTGAACAAGGAAATTCTATTCAGGGGAAATTGGATATTCCCATCTTAAAAAACAAACCGGTTTATACAGAAGAACAATGGCAGCTTGTTTCAAAGGGATTCAATGAAATGGGTGCTTTAGCTCGTGAAAAGGGAATGTTTTTTACAATCCACCACCATATGGGAACAGGAATACAAACATCGGAGGAAATTGACCGCATCATGGAAATGACAGATCCGGATCTGGTCTTTTTATTGTTTGATTCCGGACATTTAAGTTTCGCAGGCATCGATCCAGTGCCTGTATTAAAAAAATACGTTCATCGCGTCAAACATGTCCATCTGAAGGACATGCGAAAATCAATCTATGAAACAGTAAAATCTCAAAACATGAGTTTTTTGGATGCTGTTCGAGCAGGAGTATTTACAGTACCAGGAGATGGGGATGTCGACTTCAAACCTATTTTTGAAATCCTGTCACAGGCTGATTACGAAGGTTGGGTTGTCGTAGAAGCGGAACAGGATCCTGCTAAAGCGAATCCTTTTGAATACGCTGTAAAAGCGCGAAAATATATTCGGGAAGCATCCGGTTTATAAAAAAGAATTCGAAATATGATTGACTATTCGAATAAAGAAAGTAAATTTGTTGTTCTTACAGTATTGCGCTTCGTGTAAAACTATAAGAATAATAATGAATTCATTTCATATTTCGGAGAACTGGTTAATAAAAGAACAAAAATAGGAGGAATGTTATGATTAAAGTAGGCGTTTGTGGATATGGGACGATTGGTCAGCGCTTAGCGGATGGAGTCGCTCTCCAAAAAGATATGGAATTAATCGGTGTCGCAGATGTAGCGCCAACGCTGGCAATACGTGCGTTAAAAGAAAAGGGCATGCCTTATAATTTATTTCTCTCTGTTGAGGATTATCGATCAGATTTTGAGAAGTTGAATATTCCTGTTTCGGGAACAATGGAAGAAATGGTTCAAAAATGCGACATTATTCTGGATGCCACCAACGCTGGCGTTGGCGCAAAAAATAAAGAGATATATTCAAAATATGAGAAAAAAGCCATATTCCAGGGTGGAGAAAAAAATTCAGTAGCTGATGTATTCTTTCATGGTTATGCAAATTACGAAAAAGGAATCGGGAAACAATTCTTAAAGCTTACTTCCTGTAATACTACCGGATTAATTCGAGCAGTGGATTGCTTAGACAGAGATTATGGTATCGATCGAGTGGCAATAACCATCGTTCGGCGGGTTGCGGATCCGGGTGATTATCACCGCGGATTGACAAATGCGCTTCAAATCGATAAAGCTCCAAGTCACCAGGCTGTTGATCTAATGACAATCATGCCTCATATAAATGCAACTGGCATTCTGATTCATACTCCTGTCACTCACGGGCACATCATCACAGTCGTCGCAACTGGGAAAAAGAAAATTACCAAAGACATGGCGCTTAAGTCCTTTCTGAATCATGATCGTATCCGTGTTGTAAAGATCAGCGATGGATTTCTTGGTAATTCCTCTTTCTTTAAATATGCCCGCGATCTTGGAAATCCGCGTGGTGATATGTATGAAATCGGTCTTTGGGAAGATAGCATTGTGGAAACAGGCGATGATATTATGTTCGCAATCAATATTCCTCAGGAATCGGTAACAATTCCGGAAACTGTGGATGGCATCCGGGCTGCTTGCGAAATGCAAACAAACCGGCTTGAAGGCGTCGCAAAGACGAACGAATATTTAGGGATTGGGAAATGGAAATAAAAATGCGTTCACTGCAGGGGATTCCATTAGCCGGGAAAAAAGTCCTTCTGCGGCCTGATATTAATTCTCCTCTTGATCCGGTATCGAAAAAAATCATTAATGATGAAAGAATTGTAAAAACAATCCCGGTCATTCGTGAATTGTTGGATGGAGGAGCAGCTATTGCGATTATCGCTCATCAGGGAGATACGCTTGATTATCAGAATCTGGTGGATCTCCAGGAACACGCAATCCGCATTTCTGAATTGCTTGGAACAAATGTCGAATATATTGATGATGTTTGCGGCCCGGCTGCGATTGACCGAATCCAGCGCTTAAAAGCAGGGGAGATCATCATTCTCGGAAATTTGCGCTATTTATCTGAAGAGGTTTCCACTTTTGAAAAAGATGTGAAACTCGATGCTGCTGCTTACACAAAGACATGGGAAGTCCGGAAACTTGCCCCATTATTTGATCTTTATGTTAATGAAGCTTTCTCGGCTGCTCACAGGAATTCTCCAAGCATGGTGGCATTTCAGGAATTGCTTCCAACGGCAGCCGGACCACTCCTGTTTCAGGAATATGAAGCCTTGTCAAAAGTGCTGCATGGCGCTGTAAAACCGACTGTTTTTGTTTTAGGCGGAGCGAAAATTTCTGATGCCTATGGCATGATGAAAACTGTCCTTGCCAATGGTACAGCAGATACAATTCTAACCAGTGGTTTAACCGGTTTGGTTATGTTGTATGCCTCAGGAATCGATGTTGGAGAAAAAACTGTTCAATTTTTAAAAGATAAAGACTTACTTGGGTTCGTCAATGACTCGAAAGAATATCTTCGTGATTTTCCGGGAAAAATTGTTATGCCGGTAGATGTTGCATATGAGCAAAACCATCAACGTGCTGAAATGGATATAAAGGAAATGCCAAAAGATACTTTATATCTGGATATCGGACAAAAAACAATTCAGCTTTACACAAAAATTTTATCCGAAGCGAAAACGATTTTTGCAAATGGACCTGCCGGCGTTTATGAAAATCCGTTATTTGAGACAGGCACAAGGGGACTCTGGCAAGCTATTGCCGATTCTGCAGCCTATTCTGTAATCGGCGGCGGAGATACAATCAGTTCTGCAAGCCGATTCATTGATATGCAAAAAATCAGTTATGTATGTACTGGCGGAGGTGCAATGATCCGTTTTATGTCTGGGAAAAAGCTTCCATTGATTGTAGCGATGGAAAAAGCCTATGAGAGGGATCATAAAAACACAAACTGAATTCTCTGATTACATCTTTTCATCATGAAGTCGCAAGATTAATTCCCCTTTTAGGGGGAATTAATCTTGCTGTAACTTTCTATTTTTCTCGTGTAATTTTTTTGCCAGAGTCTTCTAATACATTAATTTAAAATTTGGAGAAGTTTTATTAAAAACGAAAAAAATCTTCTGTTATGGTGTTTTTGCATGAACCGTAAAAATGCTATAACTATGAATAATTCTTCCCAAATTTCGAATTACTGCGTTTCTTCTACGAAATATAAGATAAAATTGACTTCAGAAAAACAGTATTCCGTGGAAAAGCTCGATCTTTACTTTTTTCCAACGGAAGATGGAATCATGCAGATTTGAAAGGATTATAACTTATGCTTACGCCTTTAAAAGAATTTGCAACCGACATCCGTATTCAACAGATGGAAGAATTCAAAGCGCGTGGTTTTGGTCATGTGGGTGGATCGCTTTCCATCACGGATTGTTTAGCTGCTCTTTATGGTGGAATTATGCGAATTGATCCGAAAAATCCAAATTGGGAAGATCGCGATCGGCTTGTAGTATCAAAAGGGCATTCAGGCCCTGCGCTCTATGCGGCTTTAGCATTAAAGGGATATTTTCCGCTTGAAACATTAAAAACCCTGAACCAAAACGGGACTACGCTTCCCAGTCATTGTGATCGGAATCTTACTCCTGGTGTAGATATGACTACCGGTTCACTCGGGCAAGGTGCATCAACTGCTTGTGGAATGGCGTTAGGGCTGAAACTTTCCGGAAAAGATTCCCGCGTTTACCTCATTTTAGGTGACGGCGAATGTCAGGAAGGGCAAGTTTGGGAAATGGCACTCTTCGCTGCCCAGCACAAACTTGGCAACTTTATCGCATTTCTTGATTACAACAAGCGCCAGTTGGATGGATACGTCACAGATATTTGTGACTTAGAAGATCCTGCAGCAAAATTTGAAAGTTTTAACTGGTACGTCAAAAGAATCAAAGGTGATGATCCGGATAAAATCTACGAAACAATTCTGGAAACACAGAAGAATCAAAAAGATCGCCCTGCGATGATCGTTCTAGATACCGTTAAGGGTGGCGGCGTGAAACAAATTGAGGATACAACGCTCAATCACCACCTCAACATGACTACAGAATTGGCTGACGAGATCATCAAACAGCTTATCAAACAAAAGGAAGGATAGAAAAAACCATGTTTAAATGCATTTATAACGGTGAGAAAGAAACAAAAGCCGGAAAAACTGTCTTTGGCGAAACTATCCGAAAAATGATTGAAGAAGATCCGCAGGTAGTTTATCTGGACGCTGATTTAATGAACTCAATTGGCACATCGGGTTTGGAAAAATCGTTTCCCAATCAGGTAATTGAAGTGGGTATTCAAGAAGCAAATATGGCGGGTTTGTCTGGCGGACTATCTGCTGTTGGTAAAAAACCGTTTATGCACACATTTGCCTCATTTGCAGGAAGACGTTGTTATGATCAAGTTTTTATTTCGATAGCATATGCAAAAAACAATGTCAGAGTCATCGGATCTGACCCGGGAATAACCTCCGCATACAATGGAGGAACGCATATGCCTTTTGAGGATATCTGCCTCTATCGTGCAATTCCTCATTCGACAGTGATTGAATTCACTGACAGCGCCATGACTGCAGCTCTTTTACCTGTGATAAAAGAGCGCCCGGGTTTGACTTATTGCCGTTTGAGCAGGAAAAATTGCATCGCAATTTATTCTGAAGATTCCGTTTTTGAACCGGGAGTGGCAAACATCCTTCGTGACGGCAAAGATGCTGTGATTTTTGCTTGCGGATATATGGTTTCCGAATCTTTGAAAGCTGCTGAAACGCTTGAAAAAGAAGGTATCTCAACCGCAGTGGTAGATATGTTTACAATCAAACCCTTAGACACTGCCAAAGTTCTGGAATTTGCAGAAAAAACCGGAGCTGTTGTAACAGCAGAGAATGGAAATGTTGTTGGAGGTCTTGGCGCTGCAGTTGCCGGATTCCTTTCTGAAACCAGACCAACACCTGTAATTCGTGTCGGAGTAAAAGATGAATTTGGCCAGGTTGGTACTCCAGAGTATCTTGCTGGTGTTTATGGTCTAACTCCGGCTGATGTTGTTGCTGCAGTGAAAAAATCAATTTCATTAAAAAA
Source organism: Flexilinea flocculi (assembly GCF_001192795.1). GTDB lineage: Bacteria > Chloroflexota > Anaerolineae > Anaerolineales > Anaerolineaceae > Flexilinea > Flexilinea flocculi. The sequence goes on from NZ_DF968181.1 coordinate 1,726,142, forward strand.
ATAACTTTTTTTTGATTATGAACTGCTGCAATTGGTTGTAATGAAGTTCAATATGAGTATTTGATTACTTCACTATCCGAGAGGATTCAAATACTCATATTTTTTTATATCAACAAATTTCTTCTGTTTTCGAGGCAGAAGAATTCAAAGTATTTCAAAGAGCAGCCCATGTCGGATGTGACAATAAAAGATATCGCTGAAGCTACTGGTGTATCCTATGCAACGGTTTCTCGAACATTGAATAATCGTTCTGGTGTAAACGCAGCAACTCGAGAAAAAATCCTGCAAGCGGCAAAGGATCTTGGGTATCGTCCCAACATCCATGCCCGGAGTTTGAAGACCAATCAGACGTTTACCTTAGCATTGATCGTTCCTGATATATCCAATCCATTTTTCTCCGACATCGCTTTGGCAGTCAATAAAACAGCATATCAATACGGCTATAATACAATTCTTTGCAGTACAAATTGGGATCCAGAAATCGAAAAAGCACAGTTAAAATTGATTCAGGATCAAAGGGTTGATGGAATTATCTTTAAACCAGCTGATCGATCTCCTGATCTGTATCTTGACCTTAATATACCAACGGTAATGATTTCTAATTTGGTTGCAAATGGACTCAGTTTCATCGAAGTGGACAATTTTAAAGGTGGAAAAGACACAGCACAGCATTTGATACAATGCGGTTATAAAAAATTTTCATTTATCGGGGGCGCAAAAGAATCCAGATCCAATTCAGATCGTTTAGAAGGTTATCGGAAAACACTGGAAAAGCATGGTTATCAATTAAGTGAAGAGAAAATTCGATTTGGTCCTTTTACAATCGAAAGCGGCTATCAGATTATTAAAAGTCTGATGGGAACAAACGATCCGCCAGACTGCGCGTTCTGCGGTAATGATTTAATCGCATTGGGTGTTTTTCAATACCTTGTAGAAACCGGCATTTCGGTTCCCGAAAAATTCGGACTTGTCGGATTTGACGATGTCTATTTTGCTTCTCTACCTCAGATACAAATGACAACAGTTGCACAGCCAAGAAGTCAAATGGGATCAATGGCAGTGAATACTCTGATTAAGAGGATTGAAAATGGATCGTCCAGTTTTGTTGAGCATATTTTACTTGAGCCGAAATTGATCATCCGGAAAAGCACAAGAAATTATTCATAATCGAAACAGAGATTTCTTCCTTCGAATTACTGATTCATAATGATACAAACGAGGTATAAAAAATGAAAGTGCCTTTTGGTTTTGGTTCTGCGGAAATTCTAATCGATATTCCAGATCGAAATTTGGCGGGAATTCTACATGCAAATGAAATTGAAAGGGAAACAGATGAGAGTAATATCATCGTCAATGCATTAAGTCATCCAATTGATTCCCCAAGGCTCCGAGAACTTGTTAAACCCGGAGAAAAAATCGCCATCATTACCAGTGATATTACCCGACCAATGCCCTCTAAAAAGGTGCTTCCATTTATTCTTTCTGAGTTGAAATCCGCCTCAATTCGTGACGAAGATATTTTGATTGTATTTGCGCTTGGTTCTCATCGTCCTCATACTGATGATGAAAAGATAAGAATAGTCGGAGAGCAAATTTTCAATCAATATCGATGTATTGATTCAATCGGGGAATTTGTTCATTTAGGGGAAACCAAAGCGGGGACACCAGTAGACATTTTCAAACCAGTTGCAGAAGCTGATCGCAGAATTTGTATCGGGAACATAGAATACCATTATTTTGCCGGATACAGTGGTGGAGCCAAAGCTATAATGCCTGGGGTTTCTACACGGAATGCAATTCAAGCAAACCATAGCAGGATGACTGATCCGAACGCTTGTGCAGGTCAGATTGATTCAAATCCTGTTCGTAATGACATCGATTCAGTTGTTGATTTCATCTCAATCGATTTTATTGTCAATGTCATTTTAGACGAACACAAGCACATATGCCACTGTGTTGCCGGTCATTATCGAAATGCTCACCGAAGAGGTTGTGATCTTTTAGATAAACTTTATCGAATCGAAATCTCCCATAAAGCAGATATCGTTATCGTCTCTTCAGGAGGTTATCCAAAAGATATCAATTTATACCAGGCGCAGAAAGCTTTAGATAATGCTGGACATGCTGTTAAGGATGGTGGCACAATCCTCTGGATTGCATCTGCAGCTGAAGGTTTAGGCGAAAAACATTTTGAAGACTGGATGATCCATCATTCCAATCCTTCTGAGATGATTGATCATATTCAACGAGAATTTGTATTAGGAGGACATAAAGCAGCAGCCATTGCGATGGTATTAGAACGGGCAGACATCATCTTGATAACCGACCTGGAACCGAGCATTGTGGAAAGAGTTCATCTTCATGCAGCATCAGATGCTCAAAAAGCCCTGGATAATCTGCTGATAAAATATGGAAGTAATGCTTCAGTCCTTGCAATGCCTTTTGGCGGAGCTACACTTCCAGTAGTTTTACCGAAGTAATTTGAAATATAGACTTGCTCTTCGAATAAATATTACGTATTCAATCAAAGGACTTAAGATCGTCGATTTAATATAAATCACTGATATCGATGATTCAGTTACAAAGCAGCATTAATAATCTGAAAAAAGCCTTTTAGAAATAGAGAGAAAAAATGGAATATTATGGTGCTATAGAAGCTGGCGGGACAAAATTTGTTTGCTCTGTTGCAGCTGATCCTGATCATTATTTTTCGGAAATCCGTTTCCCAACGACTACTCCCCAAGAGACGCTTGCAAAAGCAGTTTTATTTTTCAAAGAACAACAACAAAAATACAACCTATCCGCGATTGGAGTGAGCTGCTTTGGACCGATTGATTTAGATAAAAGATCACCAACCTACGGTTATATTACTACGACTCCAAAAGCGGGTTGGGAATTTACAGAAGTAACTGGCTTATTAGAACGGGAATTAGGTTTGCCGGTAGGTTTTGATACAGACGTCAATGGTGCGGCATTAGCCGAATATAAATGGGGCAATCCAACGAAAGTTGACAGTCTTGTCTATTATACAATTGGAACAGGCGTGGGAGCCGGAGTAGTCATTCATGGCCAGCCAGTTCATGGTCTTGTTCATCCTGAGGGAGGCCATATTTTAGTACGACAGGATAAAGAAATAGATCCATATTCCGGATTTTGTTCATATCATGGCAATTGTTTAGAGGGTCTTTGTTGTGGTCCATCGATAAAAGAACGTTTTGGAGTACCAGCTCAGGATTTACCATCAGACCATCCTTTTTGGGAAATTCTTGCCGGTTACATCGCACAGGCTTGCGTTACGCAAATTTGCCAGATTTCACCAGAAAAAATTGTTCTTGGCGGAGGAGTGATGGAACAAAAGCAACTCTTTCCAATGATTCACAAGAAAGTTTTGTTGATGTTAAATAACTATGTAAAACATCCAATGATTCTGGAGCATATCGACCAATATATCACACCGCCGGTACTTGGTAATCGTTCGGGAGCTTGCGGAGCTATTGCCCTTGCTCAATTACTTCAAGCATAATTGATATAACCATTCAAAAAAAAACCTGTGATTACTTACAAATGATCACAGGTTTTTTTGTCGCCACAAAAATTTTATCTATCGTACTCCTTTTAAAAATTCGTTGGAGTAGCGATCGCGAAAATCCACCCATAACAATCAGATCCGCATGAATCTGATCGGCTGTCTGAAGTATTGCGACTTCCGGTTCATTATCGATAACAAAATAATCAGCTTCCACATTCTGTCGAATATAATATTTTTTTACTTCTTCATATGCAGAATTCCGTCTGGTTTCATCCTTTCCTGAGATTACTACAGATATTTTACAGTTGGTACTTTTTGAAAGAATATCTGCAAAACACATCGCTTCTCTTGCTTTGGGACTTTGGGAAAACGCTAAAACAACTTGTTTTATTTCTGCCTCGATAATTTCCGGAATTACACATATTGGGCCGGGAATACGCATAATTATGGCATTCCATCCATCCTCTGTGAGAGTGATTTTCTTTAATTGCGGGCGATATTTTAATTTGAACAAAGACAGATCGCTCCAGAAAGCCCTTTCCGACAGTATTTTTGTCAAATTTCCATATAATGGAAAGAATTTTCCTTGTACTCCTTCCGTTTCAAGCATATCTTCGATTTCTGCCTGGTATTTTTTCATCCATTCTGAATGAAGCATCGTCTGGCGTTTGACCACATGGACAATACCCACCCAGGCTCCATATTTTTTTGAAAATTGAATCGCACTTCGCAAATATTCTTTGTCTGCTTCCAGATCTGCTACTGCAATCATCATCCTGTGAATAAAAGGTGATGTATCATATTGTAAAAATTCTTTTCTCCAGTCACCTGTTCGCACACCCCAATCCGACATATTCGGTGTTAACCAAATGTAGATTTTTTTCCAAATTTTTTTCCATACACTGGTCTTCCGAATATCATATTTTTCCTGTATATTCCAAGCCACTGCAGCAGTTCGAAGCTCATCGCCAAATTCTTTGGTCAGTTCTGCTTTATTATTTTCAATCCATAAATATAGTTCTGTTTCGGTCTTATCAGGAAAACCGCGCAACATATTTCTATCACGAACAATTTTTATCACTGGTAAATAGACATTTTCATACCAATGCAGAACTGCCTCATCCGAATCGATATCGCGCTGAAAATCTAAACCCATAAAATAACGATGGACAGTAATATGTTCTAATAACTCGATGTACTCTCCGGGATTTTTTAGTTCGAAATTGACGGCAGGAAGCAATTTATCGATTTTTGTCTTTTTGAGAAAAGAATCTCGTTCAACTTTAACAATAATTTCATCAGCAGAATCAGATGGTAAAAGAGGCACATCCCGATTGATGATTCGTACATTGGCACTAATGAATTCAGCGCCATAACTTTTCATGACCGATACTCGATGATGTCCGTCAAGTACAAAATAGACATTCCCGATCTGATATACTTCGATCGGGGGTACACCTTCCGAACTCTCATTTGCTAACTTGACTTTTACCCAGCGCTCTCGATCATGTATAAGTTTCGGTAAAAAGGTGCGGGTAAAGTCAGTATTTCTGGATACTGACCCAACGATGGATTGGATAGGTATTTCTTTATGAACGATTGGCAAATTACAGGTATCGCTTAACCGGCTTCTCACTTCGTTATAATCAATAAGATGATAATCTTTCTTTGTCAGAATTCCAACTGCATATTGCCAATCAGCAGCACGTTTTGCACGATCAAAATCATTCTGCGCTTTACTGATCAGCATACTATCTCTTGGATCAGGAAACGGATCAATCATCTATCATTTTCACTTTCGATCAACATTTTAATATTTTCCACTGCAAGGTCAATATAGGTGTTATAAGGTAAATCCTGTACTCCTGCTACTGTGATTTTGCATTTACTGACAGGAATTAAAATCTTATGGGCTTTACTTTTTCCAATTGCATTGGCCATAGCTGGAGTAATTTCGCCCAGTAATGAATCAGCAGCAATAATGCCCATTGGGCCAATAATAATATCCGCATCTTCACACGCAACTATGACTGGATTCTCTCCAGAGGCACAATAATCAGCGCCCGCTTTCCGCATCGCCAAAGTCGCTATACTATTCGTTCCGATCGCATGGACTTTGATTCCGGGGATATATTTTTTTAATTGAGTTACGATAATTTTCCCTAAACTTCCGCCTTGGCCATCAATGACAACAATTTTCATAATTTATTCCTGCTATTTACTATTTTTATCGATATTATGTTTATTTTTTTCATAATTAATCTTATCAGGATTTCTATCTTCTGAATTCATCAATAAACTACAATATTAAAAATGGGAATACTTTTTTGATGTGTGATTTTTACAATCCGTAAAAAACAACACAACATCGAATTTTCTCTCTTTTTATAAAGTTGTTTCAATTATGAATTATGAATTATCTGCAATTGGAAAAATGGATGGACTTTTCAAATAAATAAAGAAAATTTTATATTCATATGGTTTTACGCTTTCGGTAAAACCGTATGAATATAAATACATTTTTTTACATATAAAATTTCTGATGACTTACAGCAGCAAAACAGCGATCAGAAATCTGTGGTGATTTTTTTATCAGTTCAGTATTTATTCATATTTGATTACACGAAATTGAATTTTTTGGTCCCTTGCAAACTTCTCTGCCGCAGATCCAACAAATCCTCGGATAATAACTTGTGACCCACGAAAAGCATTATTTGCAATATCAGTAACACTGGAAGGGATGGTTATAACGACTTTTTCTGGCATATCACTAAAAGCGAAATCATCAATTTGAATATATCCATCTGGAATTGTAATATGATAAATTGCTTTAGCAGAAAAAACCGATTCCCCTATAATACTGATTTTTTTTCCTTCTAAAAGGTCAGGAAGGACAATTTCATTCTCGGTTCCAATGTATTCCGTAATAATAAACTGATCTTGAATAATACCTATACGAAATTTATTGTCAATAATACGTGTTTGGTCAGCTATTGGTTCGGGTTGTGCAGTTACAAATTGGGTTAATTCCGGTGTATCGCTGATTTCGATGACAGATACCAGATGATTTTGCATCGTAAGAGTATTATCAGGTGTCGGTGTATAAAAACTGCGTGCAGTAGACTCAAAAAGTGTATCGGTTGATTTTCCAATATTTATCAAGGCTGTTTCTGATGATTTTGCTTCCAATGGTAACTGCGTCTCATCAGCAGTTGGTAATTTTTCAATATACGGTATTTTCGGCGTTATCTGTTGGAAATCAGCCGTTGGGCTCTCAGAACTGAGATTACCTATATAAATCGGATTCTTTGGAGGTTCTTCTGAAAAAATCTTTTCTGTGATTCTTAAATTATTTATTGCTTTTTCTGCAGTAGATCCTGCAGGTGCATTAATTTTAAGTTTTGGACAATTTTTAAAGGCGTCTTTTGCAATATCTGTCCTAAGCGAGCTGATTGTAATTTCAAGAAGTTTTGGATTATTAGAAAATGCCTCTTTTCCAATTTTTTCCAAGTTTTCGAAGATTATCACACTTTCCAGATTTGGCATAGAAGAAAAGGCATAATCGTCAATCTCTTTTAACGATACAGAGAAAACAATAGAACGTACACTTGAATTGTTTTGAAAAGCTCCAGCACCGATTTTCCAAACAGGAAAACCATCGATTTTATCCGGAATTCTGACATCAAACATATTACCAACGTAGCGAAATATTTCTACCCCTTTTTCGCTCCTTTGAAATGAATAATCATCATAGATTTCGCGTAAATAGACAAAGGGAATATTATTTTTTTTCGCAAAAGCTTCCGCTGGTGAACCATAACTGACATTCAATTTTATATTTGGACTTTTCTCGAATACATTGGAAGTAATTTCTTCAACACCAGATGGTATCATTACTGTTTGTAAAGCTGCGCATTCTGAAAAAGCTCCTTCATCGATTTTCTTCACGTTTTGTGGGATCTCGATGGCGTTAAGGGAGAGACATCGTTGAAAGGCATATGAACCTATTGAAACTAATTTTTCGGAAAATGTAACAGAAGAAAGATTGACACATCCTGAAAATGAGCTGTTCTGAATAGAGACTACATTTGATGGAATCGTGATTTCCTGCAAATTGATACAACTCGCAAATGCATGATCTCCGATGATACGAAGTGTTGCTGGAAGAAGGACTTTTTTTATTTGAACATTCCCCTCAAATGCATCCACAATGGATGATATCGGCACCGGAACCTGGACAATTTCTTGATTTCCGTTATATTTCAGTAAAATGTGATCTCCAATGATCACGAATTCATCTTTTTGTTCATCCAGCCATGGAGTTCCTCGAAAGGCGCTTGCCCCAACCATCTTAACGTTTTTTGAGATCGAAATATCAATTAGCTCGGAATTATTTGCAAAAGCTTTTTGTCCGATATTGGTCACGGAATCCGGAATCTTTATTGACCTAAGTTTTTCACAATTTTGAAATGCAAATGATCCGATTTCTTGAACGGGTTCTGGTATAACAATTTCTTCAAGCGATGTACAATAAAAAAAAGCTTCCGCCGGTATTTTCAAAATTCCTTTGGGTAAATGTACTCTCTTCAATGAAGAACATCCCTTAAAGATCGACGAACCAATAGAAATAACACTGTCAGGAATTATGACCTCAATCAGTTTTACATGATTCATAAACAATTGGTCACCAAGTTTTTTGACAGGCTTATTATCGATAACATCAGGAATTAAAATTTTTGTTTCTTTTCCTGCATATTGAGTCAGTGTCACAGCTCCATTCTCAATTTGATAACGCCATTTTTCAAATTTATAAACCTTCGTGTCATCATTGTTTTTTTCAGAGGGGAAAAAGTAATATTTACTGACAACAACGGTTATCAGGATGATTATTAAGACAATTGTTATTTTTTTCATAGGATATGTAGGGACTCAATCTCAAAATGAATTCCATTGACAAAAGAATATGTTTCTGCTTCTGATCCTGATTCGCCAGTGATAATCAGATTAGGACAATCCTTAAATGCATCAGAGCCAATTTGACGAACAGTAGGTGGAATATAAATTTTTTCGATCATAGTATCCCCGTGAAAAGCATCTGCTCCGATGGAAACAACTGATTTTCCGATAATGATATTTTTAAGCCCGGTACAATAGGAAAAAGCCCAATTTCCTATTGTTGTGATCGTATCACTGATAACCAAAGATTGCAGCGCTGAAAAATTCTGAAATGCAGCTTCCCCGATAATTGAAACTGGAAATCCATTGATCCGAGAAGGTACAATCAATTCAGTTTTGTCAACCAGATTTGAAAAAATAATTGCATACGAATTTGTATTGGAGTAACGTAAAAAATGATAATAGTTCGTCTGAATGGGTTGAAATTGATATTTCAACTGATTCTTTTGTGCAAACTGTACTGCCGGTATTCTTAATTCATCGAAAGGGGAGAATGACTGAAAATCAAATCCGGCCAGATGTCTTTCTTTTTCGGTTCTATCCAAGTTGTCAGGGATGATTAAAACCGGATCTGTTTGTTCAAAAGCTGTATCGTCAATGACTACATTTATATTATTGAGTCGAACTTCTTTAAGACTATTACATCCCTTGAAAACGTTTTTCTGAATTTTTTCTATCCCGATCGGCAATGATATTGCTTGAATCCCGGAATTTTGAAAGGCACCCTCGCCAATTTCAGCTAATGACTCAGACATTTGAATAGAGATAAGTTTAGTACAACCTGAAAATGCATCTTTTCCAATTCTATTTACCTTTTCTCCATATTTGACAAATTTCAACGATATGCAATTCGAAAAGGCGTTTTCGCCAATAGATGTCAGCTTATCAGATAACACGATATTTTCAAGTGATCTGCAATTCATAAACGTCCCCGGCTCAATGGTTGAAAGATTGTCCAAAGATTCAATACCGCTCAGGTTTTGACATCCTGCAAATGCATAACTGCCTATCGTTCGAATATTTACCGGAAGCGTAATATTTTCAAGTGATACACAATTCTCAAACGCGTGAGGTCCGATTTCTGTTATCCAATTACCAAATTGCACCGATTTCAACGCGGTGCAACCTCGAAAAGCATTTTCTAAGATTCCTTTTGTCCATTCAGCAAGAACGATTTCTTCTATTTCAGAGTGATTCTCAAAGGCGTCCGCAATATAATATGAATTCCATGGTAATTTGACTTTTTTGTCTTTTCCATTATATTTTATCAAAACGCCATTTCCAACAATAACAAATTCATCTTTTTGTTTTTCAAACCAAGGAGTATCCAGAAAAGCAGCCGGTCCGATATGGGTCAACTTTTCTGTCCCTCCGAAATATATGTAAATCAAATTGATACATCCGGCAAATGCATTTCGTCCGATTTCAGTAACACGTTCCGGAATCAGTATTGAAGTCAGTTTGATACAACCATTGAATAAGTCCTCAGGTATTTTTTCAATCTGTGATGATAACCTGAATTTCAACAATTTTGTGCATCCGGAAAAAGCAGCTCGGCCAATACGCTGAATCGAATTAGGGAGATTGATGGAGGTAATATCTTCATTTCCACGAAAAGCATTTTCAGATATTTCAACAACCTCGGCACCGCCCAGACTCCAAGGGATATCCAGATCACCGCCAACGCCTTCATATCCTGTAATTATTACAGATCCCTGTTTAAGTACATACAAAAAACCTCTTTCGTTATTCTCCGTGATTTCGTCATTTCCTTGAACAATAAAATCGACATTAAATAAAAATGAAAAAGATAAACAAAAGATTCCAAAAATGCTGCAAAGAACCTTTCGTCTGGTTGTACTTTTCATAAACATTTTAACAATCCATAATATTACTTTCGAGCTGCAATTCTCTGTCATTTATTTTCCAAGATCGCCTATATTTAAATCAATTACCATTTCAATGTTATATAGAGATAATTCCTTTTATTGTGTTCTTTTTGAGCTCTATATAAAAATAACACAATATTCAATATTTTTTTCTTACGGATCGAATTTTTTTACAGCATCTATTCATCATCACGGTGAACAAGAAATTTAATGTTATATTTTCTTGCATACGCTTCCGCGGCAGTTCCTGTGTGTGCCTTGAAAATGCTTTCAGTCCCCTCAAAAGCGTTGTCAGAAATTTCGGTCAGACTGTCTGGAAGATATATGGTTAATGGTTGTGCCATATTGGCAAAAGCATAATCTCCGATGCTTATATAACCTTCCGGAATAATAATCTCTTCCATTGAAGCATATTGGAAAATATTATTTCCCACATGTGTAATCTTCCTGCCAAGAATTTCAGAAAGAAGTGTGATTTTTTTCTCTGAACCGGTATAGCCAACAAGAATATACTTTCCATCTTCCTCAGCCAAACGGAAATCGCCGGATATTGTTAACGGATCAATCAAGTTCAAACCTAGTTGTTGTGCTTCTTTTGATGCATATGATCCTGAGACGGACTGAATAACAACATTGGGGCAATCTCGAAAAGCATCTGTCCCAATTTCGGAAACGCTGGACGGTATAAAAACCTCTGTTAAGTTTGGACAACCTGTAAAGGCATTTGCACCAATCTTGCTTGTGCCATCTGCAATACTGACTGATTTCAAACTTTCAGAATACGAAAAGGCCCACTCCCCAATTTCACGAATTGTATCTGAAAGTATGACGTCTCTTGCAAAGGAATTTTCTTGAAAAGCACCAGGTCCAATTTTCCAGACATTCTGTCCATCCAGAATGGATGGCACCTTGACATTATAAACTTGCCCAATATAATCCAGGATTTCAATGCCATTTTCCCCTTTCAAATAGGAATAGTCTTCATTTTTCTGGGACAAATATTTGAATGGAATTGATTTTTCCTTGGCAAACGTTTCTCCTGTTGTTTCAAAAACCACCTTCAAATTCAAATTTGGACAATTATCAAAAGCGGTTTCATGGATTTGTTTTACTGATGCAGGAATTGAGACGGTTTCTAAAGATGAACACCCATCAAACATTCTTTCACCGATTGATTTCAATACTACTGGTAATCTTACCTTTTTTAGCTGCTCACATTTCTCAAATGCATGATCACCAATCCAGGACACATTTTCTGGTATTTCAATTTCTTGAAGACTCCTGCAATTAGCGAAGGCATAGGACCCTATGCTTGTAATTTTTTGTGGAATTTGAATTTCTCTAAGATTGATACAATCTTTGAAACTGTTGTCGTTGATATTCAACAGCGTGTCCGGTAAGACCACTTTTTCAATTTGAATATTTCCTGAAAATGCATCAACGATACTAGTTACTGATACAGGAACATCTACAATACTGTTAGAACCGTTGTATTTAATTAAGATTCTGTTTCCAACGATAACAAATTCTTCTGTTTGATTGTCTAACCAAGACGTTCCCCAAAATGCATTGCCTCCAATTGTCTTAACATTTTTTTGAATATTGATGGAAATCAATGAACGGCAATTCCTAAAAGCATTAGCAGAGATATTTACCAGGGATTCTGGCAGAACAAGCTCTTTTAATAATGAACATTCCTCAAACGCATTGTTTCCGATTGAAATCAATCCGGCAGGAAATTCAATCGATTCCAGACTTGTACAATAGCGAAAACCTTCATTTAGGATTTTTTCGAGCGATGCGGATAATCGAATTTGTTTCAACGATGTACAACCTGAAAAGGCAGCTTTTCCAATCGTCAATATACTATCCGGCATCCATATTTTTGTAAGTTCTGTGTGATCTCGAAAGACTTCGTCACCAATCATGGTTACCGGAATATTATCAATTTCAGCAGGAATCTCAAGGATTGATTCACTTCCAGTATAGCCTGTAATAGAAATGGTCCCTTCATTGATCGTATATTGCCAATCCCCAGCAACTTGTTTTTGATCATTCACATCAATTTGTTTATCGGGTGAATTATTAGCCTGGAAACAAAATATGGTGATAAAAACAAATAAGATGACAGTAATTTTTTTCATTAGTGCACCCTTTGTCTACTATATGATATTTATTCTTTATCAACAATAATTAGAGGTATTAATTAATCAATTTTTAAATTTTATTTTACATCAGATCTATAGATTTATTGTGTTATTTTTTGTTGATTATTCTACTATCTTTTTATTTCATAATCAATTTATTTTATAATATTTCAGATTCAGCCATCAGTTACTGATATCTCGAAATTCTAAAATATAACAAAAAAGGTTTGCATTTTTTTTTCTCAGATTTGTTGAATGCAAAAAACCAAATCGCTGATATAAAAACCAGACTGAATAAAATCCCGGATATCAACAGAGTTCCTAACTGGTATAAATCGATGAAGCTGGTGACAACGAATCCAAATATCGCTGGGAAGATCAAAGCTGGGAAAATTGATAATATCGAAAGCCAAAAATACTTCATATCCAACCCGATTTTTTTATGATAATAAAGATTCATGAAAATGCCATTGCCGATGATATTAGACAACGATGTCCCAATGCTGCAGCCAATTCCTCCATATTTTTTACACAAAGGAATACTCACAATTAAATTAAATATTGAAACCAAGAAGCAAACAACTGCCCAAAATTGATGCTTGTTTTTGGCTTGTTGAATGGGAATTCCTAAATTTTGGATCAAAGGAATTGTCATTGAAATGAGCAGGATTAATCCTATCGGGTAAGCGGAAAGATAGTCATCTCCAGCCCAAAAGTGAATGAACGGTTTTCCAAAGAAGATATACCCAAGACAGAAAAAAAATAAAATCATAAATTGAATTCTGCCAACAGAAGTAAATAAAATCGTTAACCTTTGGTTGTCATTCTTTTCCGCAACCATCCGATTAATTTTCGGTGTAAAAACGGTTTGAAATGTCGACGAGAGTTGTATATAGAAAGTACATAACTGAGAGGCAATCCCGTATATTGCAACGGAAACTGACCCTTTATAAATACCTAACAGGAATTTACTGAGATTCCCATTTACTTGGTCGATAAAAATATTAACAAAAATAAAAAATGAAAAAATCCAGATTTCTTTTAGTAAAAACCAGTCAATTTGGCCAAACGAAATCTGGATTTTCAGCTTTTTCAGACAATACCAAACACTGACACAGGATTCAGCAATGGTTGTGCTCATCGAGATCACAGCCAGAGCAACTGATTGATAACCCATTAAAAGTAACGGAATTGTAAGAAACGGTGAACAAAACGTTTTTATTAACGATAAAATGCGTTGAAAGACAAAGTGTTCCTGAACGTGGATATACGAAGAAAATAAACTGGCAGGGAAAGTAACTGCCAGACTGATCATCAATATGAACATCAGTTTTTTCGTTTTATTAATTTCCTGGAAAGATAAAGATTTATCAAAAATTTCCGGAAGAAAATTCAACAGAATCAATCCTGCTACAAGAGCAAAAATTGCAATGAAACATAAAATGAGCAAGTATACACCGTTCAATTTAGCAATATGTCTCTGATCATCATCCGCTTGATATCGGGAGTAAAAATGAACATAAGAGTTGTTTATTCCAAAACTTAACAAACCCAAATAAGAAATTGTAGAAGCGGAGAGATTATATAATCCATACTCACTTTGTCCCAGGAAGCGAAGCATAACCGGTGTATAGAGTATTCCTGATAAATTATGGATCAGAATCTGCAGATAAGATAAAACCGCTCCTGCTTTTCTCTGGTTATCTCGAAACATTGTCGATGTTTTTTCTCCTTGGTTCAATAGATAATTGAAATAATACAATGTGCTTTGCAAGATTTAATTCGTTCATTGGTTAGAAATCAGCAAATTCGAATAATGAATTGAATTTACAAATTACGATGGATGATTGGATTTTCCCTATTTATTCGAATATTAAGGATATATTTCGAATTTCTTCATAACCTCATTCTTGTGATAGCATTCTGTCATTACCTGATAATAAATTAACAATGAGTATTGCATTCCAATATGGCTTAAATGTCATTATAGATGTGCTTAATGAAAGCACAATGAAACCAATAAAACAAGAAAACAACATCCAGTCTTTTTTTTGAATCAAATAATTCAAACAACAACAGATTATCAATGAATACAATGTGAATGAGATTATTCCTCCTTCTAATATTTGTTGAATAAATACGTTATGTGAGACGACATCCATATACTGATGAGTTAAATAAATCGAGCGAATCGTGCCGCATCCATACCCAAAAATTTCCCGAAAAACATTTGATTCGATAAAAATTTCCAACGATTTTTTCCAAATTTCAAACCGATGAGTTCCTCCTGTACTCATCACAGTTGATAAATAAAACCGGCTTGTGCTGCTTTCCGGTATGATTTCCAACAAACACAAAAAAATGAACATTAATAGTAAAAATATGATAATTTTCTTTCTATTTCCTCGATTTCTGGTATTGCTGCCGAGAACAACCATCAAAAATACAGACACAATCAACGATAATAGACCACCTCTTGATCCGGTTAATATCGATGCAGAAAAATAAATAGAAATTTCAAGTAAGGAAAGAAATTTTATTTTCTTGCGATCATCTGAACGAAAAGCCTGTACGGCATGTACAAGACCAAATAAAAAATACCCGTTTATATAGTTAGGATCTTCAGTAATTACCCCTGAAAGTAAATATCGATTTTCTTTAAAGGATCCAAAAAAAATCAGGAATATACAAGTAATGCGGGAAGCCCATACGAGCGAATTTCGAATAACTTTTAATTCAGAATGATCAAAATTAGCACAACCAGTAACAACAAGTAAAACTAAAAAAAGGATATTTGTCTTTATAACTTGAATTGATGAATTAACCTCTATGGTATAACATAAGTCCACGATATACTTTATGATCAAGAAAAATTGCAGGATTACAATCTTGCTTAGAACAATTCGTTGATAAATCAGCAAAAAGAAGAAACACGGAAGAACAGCAATAAATTTCAGAACTGATCCCTCTTTCCCTAATGAAACAGCTCCAAAAGGCAGCATGATGAAATATAAAGAAATACAACAAGTCATTATGCCGTTAGACTGAAAAGTTTTTCTCCCGATTTGATTCAGCATCTGATCACTTTTTTCTTTTCGATACACTTAGGTAAATTGCTTCATATTCATTTGTAATAATCGAAATATCATATTGCTTTGACATTTCATGCGAAAGCTCTCCCATTTTTTCCCGCATTTGCGAATTATTGATTTGCTCTGCCATTGCATGAATCAAAGCACTCTCATCATTTACAGGTACAATCATTCCATTTTCTTCGACAATATCTCTTATGCCCCCAACATCTGATGCAATAATTGGCAAACCAGAAGCCATCGCTTCCAAAACTGAAAGAGGCAATCCCTCATAGATCGATGTCAATACAAAGATATCTGCTAAGGCTAAATAATCTTCGATTTTTTCTACTTCGCCAGTGAAAACAACAGAATCACGCATTTGTAAACTGTTAACAGTTTTCTCTAATTCTTCTCTTTCAGGACCATCTCCGACTATCATCAAAGATATATTCGGATAGAGATTGTGAAGTTTTTTAAAAGCATTCAAAAGAAAAACCTGATTCTTCTGTCTGGTTAATCTTCCAACATTAATAAAACGAATCGATTTCTGATCTTGATGATTCAGTTTCTTCGCATGATATTGATTTAGTTGAACAGGATTCCGCACAATCTTTACTTGCAATTCTTTAATATGGAAATACTGGGAAATCATCAACTTGTTTTGGGGTGATAATGCTATCGGTATCGCTCTGTTTGTATGAAACAGGAACCAGAGCACAATCCGACGATAGATATTCCCTTCATACTGTGGACTATTATGGATCGTATGAACCATCTTTACCGGATGAAATAAAACCCATGGCGCTGCATAAATACATGCAGCTAAATGCGAATGGATTACATCCGGTTTTAATTGATTCAATGTTCTCCACATTTTCCAGACAACCTTAATAGAAAAACCTAAGCCCTTATTTAAATAAATAATCGGTATACCTTGAGAATGGATGTTTTTTTCAAAGACTGTATTCTGGTGTTTGCCATAAAGGCATATCACAGTAACAACGAATCGAGACAGATCAATGTTTGAAGCCAACATTGCTGCCATCTTTTCGGCTCCGCCAGTTTTAAAATATGGCAATATGATTGCGACGTGAGTTTTCAAGAAATCCCTGTTTCTTTATACAAGTCTCTCTAATAAAGGTTTCAGCGCTTGCTCTGGTGAATATTTTCGCGCTTCATTTACACAATTTTGCTTCATAATCATTACAGCTCCCGGATCTTCTGCATATTCCTGCAATATAGAAATGAGTCGCTCCTGATCATGAACGGGAACAATTCGGCCGGTTTTTCCTTCGGTAATAATTTCTGAATTTCCACCCCAATTGCTCGCAACGACAGGCAATCCGGCAGAGAAGGCATCAATGATGCATCCGGCAAATCCTTCATTTTCCCAGCAAGTTAAAAAAAGAAGTAAAAAATAATTCTTTAATGTTTCTACCGAATGATCGGATGGGATGACACCCTTGTATTGGATGTAATCAGGGGATTGATTAATTATTTCATAAAATCTCTTTTCATATTTTTGATCAACCTTGCCGATAATATCAAGATGAAACAGAACCTGTTTGCTATTTGTATTGATCTTTACAGTGGCTTCTATTGCATCTTCAATACCTTTTTCTTCCATCACTCTGGAATATGTACAAATCGGGAATGGCTTTTGGAATTCAGTCCGGAGCTCACGGATAGATAAAACGGTTATCTTTTTACAATTCGGTAACATGATTACATTTCGAACGTTCAACGAATTCAATCGCTGTTTCATTGCTATCGTCTCAACAAAATTCGCATTAAATGAATTCAGAAAATAAACCCATTGTTTTCTCTTTAAAACTTGCCTGTCTAAAGCTCCTCCTATAACAATTTGGAAAATTTTGATCGGGATCAATTGTTTACAGATAAAAAACAATGGATAAAATATTTTTCGTCCATTTTGTGAAAGAAGAAAGATAATGGTTGAACAACGAAAAAATGATTGAATCATCTGTAAAAATACAGAAAAAGGCCGATTCTTCCATCCACAGGTATCGACAGTATAAATCTTTGAAAACAATTCTGTCTCGATTAAATAATCAGTTATTGTTTTAGTTTTAATGGTTTGTCCGTCAAATGATTCGCTTCCGAATGCAAAATGACCGAAAACACAAATTGGAGCAATTTTTATATTATTCAAATCATTATTCGTCATAGTATTTGAGTTAATTATATACTACATTTATTATTATTTTTCAAGTATATTTTAGAATTTCTTTTTAATGCAACTCGTAAATTGATTATTATTTCTTTTCTCCAATGGCTTTTCGAAATCTCGAATTACTGTTTTTTGAAATTTCAATTATCATATGTAGAAATCTTAGGTTATTTAAGATCGAGGTTAAACATGAAAAGAGTCTTGATATTAACTGCAGATGCGGGTTTTGGTCACCGAAGCGCTGCAAACGCAATCGCCGCAACGCTGCAGAAACAAAAGAGTATGGATATCGAAGTAAAAGTACAAAATCTTCTGAATGATCCCAAAACCCCATCGCTTCTCAGAAATTCACAGTATGACTATGATAAATTAATCAGAGAATCTCCGAAATTGTACGAATTTGGATACGAAAGCAGCGATAAACCATTTCCCTCACAACTTGCCCAGATTGGACTATCAGCGCTTTTGTTCAAATCCTTTTCAAACGAGATGGATGAGTATCAACCTGATATTATTGTCAATACCTATCCACTGTATCATCCGCCAGCACAAACCTGGTATCTTATTAATGAAGCTTCCTGGACTTCAGAAGAAATCTCAAAATTTTTACCACAATCTGCTATCAGCAAATTCTCTTTTCGTGGCAAACACATTCCGTTCATTACAGTCATTACGGATTTTGCTTCAGTTCATCTGTTATGGATGAGTTTGCTTCCGGATGCTTATTGTGTTGCCACCGAATTAATGCGTTACCAGGTTATTCAAAACGGTCTGTCACCAGAAAAAGTTTTTTGCACTGGAATTCCTATTAATCCGGTTTTTTCTGAAGAAACTCGTACAAAAGCCGCACTGAGGGTGTACTTTGGTCTCGATCCTGAAAAAACCACAGTCCTGGCTATTGGCAGCAAGCGAGTATCCAATTTAATGGAAAACCTGACCGTAATGAATCACAGTGGTTTTGATCTCCAGCTGATCATGGCAGCGGGAGGTGATGAAAAACTCTATCAAACCATGCAAAGTACACAATGGAATATCCCTGTAAAAATCGTTAATTTCACACAAGAATTGCCAGAAATGATGCTTGCATCTGATTTCGTAGTGACCAAAGCGGGGGGATTGGTTACCAGCGAGGCACTGGCTGCAGGTTTACCAATGATATTGATTGATGTTCTGCCAGGGCAAGAAGAAGGAAATGCAAGTTTTGTCCAAAATAACGGTGCGGGCATTGTCATATCAGATCCGATTAAACTGATCGAAACGATTTCTCTTTGGCTCAGAAATAATAAGGCAGGGTTAAAACTTGCTGCCGAAAATGCAAGACGGATCGGTCGACCGGATTCGAGTTCACATATTGTAAAAATAATCCAAAGTTTATTAGATGCATAGAAGAGTTATGATGGAATATTAAAAATCTTGAGTTTTTGACAAGTATTAATAAAAAATAGAAACCAAATTATTTCGCTGATATTATGCATTATGCAAGAATAATGTAATAATATAAAATTGGCTCGGATTTCCAATCACTGCAGATTTGCCGTATGGTTCTTGTATGAGCGTATAATTATTAAAACTCATTTTTTCACAAAAAACATTGACACTATAAGGAGAAAAATGAAAAATAGGAAATTGTTGTTCTTAATCAGTATTGTTCTTATTGTCGTAATCAGCGCCAGTGCATTTTCCCCTGTGCATAAAGCAGATGCAAAAAAAAGAGCAGTTTATTTAATTAACGGTTCATTAGGAGATAATGCATTCTATGATTCGGGTCAGGCTGGAATGGAATATCTCCGAGACCAATATGGATTGGATATCCGTACCATTGAATGTGGTTTTGATGCAGGCCAATATGAACCATCTCTGGAAGCGGCAGCCGGCTATGCAGATATTATTTTCGTGATCTCATACGGTTTTGAAGATCAACTGAAAGAAATTGCAGATCGATTTCCAGAAAAAATTTTCGTCAATCTCGACACTATTGTAGAAAACTCACAAAAGACCATAACCAGTGTCGATTTTATTGAAGAAGAGAGCGCATTTCTTGCCGGCGTCGTTGCAGCAATGGTCACTACAGATACAACCATTCCCAACATCAACGCTGACAAATTAATCGGCGTTGTTGGCGGTGATGTAGATCCTGTTGTGGATGCATTTCTTTTTGCATACGAAAATGGCGCCCATTACATCGATCCTGAAATAAAGGTGGAACGAAAATATCTCGGTGATTGGGAAGACACTGCAAAAGCGAAACAAGCCACACTCCAGTTATACGATCTTGGCGCTGATATTGTGTTTCAAGTCGCTGCTGCTGCAGGTATGGGTGTTCTTCAGGCATCCGGTGATCGAGGACTCTATTCCATTGGGGTCGACACAAATCAGAATAATATCATTCCAGGACACGTAGCAGCCTCTGATATAAAAGATGTTGGAATGGCAATTATCAATGTTTACAAAACCATCGATGAAAAAACCTATGTTCCAGGTACAATTCTTTCGTATGGACTGGCTACAAAAGCGGTCGATGTTGTTTTTGAGGGAAATAGCGACATACTGCCCAAAGCGATTATCGATAAAGTCGATTCTCTTCGTTCAGACATCATAAGCGGTGCGCTTAAAATCGATATTTATCAGGCAGAATAACTGCTTTCTTCAAAATAAGATTTAATATTTGAGACGCCAGATTTCTGGCGTCTCAAATTAACAATTTGAAATTCAAAGGGAAGTAATTCGAAATTTGGAAAAAGTTTTGAATAATAGGGAGAATATTTCAAATTTTCCTCATATTTCCAATTGCGGATAAAAGGGTGAAATGATGACAGATGTGATTACAATGGATCATATCGTTAAGGTTTTCCCGCCGAATGTTGTTGCATTGGATGATGTCAGTGTAACGTTTCGGGAAGGAGAAATTCATGCTGTTGTTGGTGAAAACGGTGCCGGGAAAACAACATTAATGAAAATCCTTTATGGGATGCAGGAAGCAAATTCCGGCAATATTTTTTTTAAAGGGAATCAGGTTCGGTTTAATAAACCAGGCGAAGCGATTTCCAGCGGAATCGGTATGGTTCATCAGGAAATCCTCCTGATTCCTGAATACACAATTTGGGAAAATGTAATACTGGGAGTTGAACCGACGGGGTATTTCGGGAAAATTGACCGCCAGAAATCCAGACAAAAAGTAAAACAGCAAATCGATGAATTCCAATTCCATTTAGATCCGGATGCCCGGGTAGAAGATATTTCTGTTGCTGCTCGGCAGAAAGTTGAAATATTAAAACTGCTGTATCGAAATGTGTCATTTCTGATTCTCGATGAACCGACTTCTGTTCTCACTCCACAGGAGATACCCCAGCTTTTTGATGAATTGCGAAGAATGCGTGACAATGGACGGACAATTGTGTATATATCCCATCATCTTGAAGAAGTCCTGGAATTAAGTGACAGAATCACCGTTCTGCGCAAAGGTTCCAAAATTGACACAATTGAATCGTCTGGTGCGACAAAAAGATCCCTTTCGCAAATGATGGTAGGCAGAGAAGTCATTTTTGAATCCATTCGCAAACAACAGAAAACAGGAGATGTCGTTTTTGATATGAGTGGCGTTGATTATTCATTCCCGAAAAATCGACCGCTTCTGCAAAGCATTCAAATGCAAATCAGAGCAGGAGAAATTGTCGGTATCGCAGGTGTCGAAGGAAATGGCCAGCTTGAATTAGTCAATATCATTATGGGATTGATAAAGCCAGATCACGGAAAAATTGAAATTCAGGGAGACGATTTTACTCACGCTTCCATTCTTGAACGAAGGAAAAAAATCTCATTTGTTTCTCAAGATCGCGCCAATATGGGTTCCTGTCTTAATGCCTCGATTTCTGAAAATATTCTGATGACGCATCACCGGTTAAACAGTCGTTTTTCAAAATGGAATGGTATTGTTTTAGAAAAAGCTCAAATTAATAAATTCAGTGAAGAAGTCAGGAATTCGTTTGATATTCAGATGGACAGCACGGATGCAGAAATGCGATCACTTTCAGGAGGAAACCAGCAAAAAACAATTTTAGGACGTGAATTGTCATTGGATACGCCATTTCTTCTCCTCGATCAACCAACTCGTGGATTAGACGTAGGTTCCATTGAATATGTCCATGAGCACATCCTTCAAATGAAAGATGAAGGTCATGCAATCCTCTTGCTTTCAGCAGACCTGGAAGAACTCTTTCGACTCTCCGATCGAATTCTGGTCCTTCATCGCGGTCAGATTGTTGCCAATTTGGAGACAGAGCACACTTCGATCGAAGAAGTTGGAATCTTAATGCTGGAAGGAGGCGCTCAATGAAACGGAATCTCTTTGTAAATCTGGCAGGAGTATTAATTGCAATGCTGCTGGGCGCCATTGTTATGCTCATTCAGGGTTATAACCCGGCAGAAACCTATGGCGCGTTATTCGGTTATTCATTAGCAAACTTCTATTCGTTTTCTACGACCTTACGCAACGCAGTCCCATTGATTCTTACCGGCCTTTCAGCATCCGTTGCATTTGCATCAGGTCCAGTCAATCTTGGTCAACCAGGACAATTCCTGATAGGTGCAATATTTTGCGTAATCGGGGGATTATATGTCGATTTGCCACCGTTTTTAATGATCCCTTTCCTTTTGCTGCTTTCCATGCTCGGAGGTGCTTTTTGGTCAGGAATTGCAGCTCTCTTAAAGAAGTTCTTTCGGATGGATGAGTTCATTACAACGCTGATGTTGAATATGATTGCAGATTACCTCACGTATTGGGCAATTACTTATCCATTATTCGAACCCCGCGCAAATCATCCTCAAACACCATTGATCACAAAAAATGGTTTCATGCCGAAATGGGGAAATTTTAACACCAATGTCATTGTGATGCTGCTTGTTTTCTTTGTGATCTGGTTCATTTTTAACCGTACGATTGCAGGATATGAATGGAGAATCTCTGGCAAAAACAGTCTTTTTGCTCGTATCGGTGGTGTAAAAATTGAAAAAAATTATCTCTCAGTCATGCTTCTGACAGGGGCTTTGGCAGGTTTGGCAGGCGGTCTGGTTATTATGTCGGGACCGCACCGTTTTATTAAAGGTTTAGGCGCGAATTATGCTTGGGATGGCATTATGATCGCTATGGTGGCAAATAATGGAATTACTGCAACATTATTGTATGGTCTGTTCTTTTCAATTTTGCAGACAGGATCATTGGGAATGGAGCTGATTACGGCTGTTCCTAGTGAACTGATTACTGTTCTTCAAGCAGTTATTGTCCTTGTAGTTGTTGCAGGAAGAGGATATTTTGAATTAATGATCGCGAAAATTGCAACCAGGCGCAAGCTCAAAGATCGTGATATTCATCCACAGTTTATCGATCAAAACGCGATCAACAGAGAGGATACAAAGCTATGAATATCATGATTGGATTAATTAATGGGATGATCGCTGCAGCCACACCCATTCTGCTGGCAGCACTTGGTGGTACGCTAACGTATTATGCAGGTATTTTCAATATTGCTATGGAAGGAATGATGTTAAGTGGCGCTTTTTTTGCTGTTCTTGGATCATATTTTTTTCATAGCTGGATTGTCGGAATCCTCTTTGGCGTTCTTGGTGCGATTCTGATCGCCCTGATTTTCATTTTTTTCTCAATTTTTCTAAAAGTAGATGAATTTGTGACCGGTGTCGGATTAAATCTTTTTGCGGTGGGATTAACAACTTATCTACTGCGACAGATATTTAATGTCAAAGGAGCTTTTACTGATCCGGGAATCGTTCCAATTCCCAAAATTCAAATTCCAATGATCCAAAATATTCCGGTTTTAGGGAAAATTCTTAGTGGACAGAACCTAATTGTATATATCGCGTTGATTGCTGTAATCTTCATCACCTGGCTTGTGTTTAAAACACGTTTCGGCTTACGCCTGCGGGCAGCCGGGTACAACAGCACATGTCTGGATACAAGCGGAGTATCATCCAATTTAATCCGTTTTCATTCCTTAATGCTATGTGGAATACTATGTGGATTTGCGGGTTCTTTCCTCTCCCTTGGGTATGTAACGCTCTTTACTGAGAATATGTCTGCTGGTCGTGGCTGGATCTCCCTCGCTGCAGTCATACTTGTCTCTGGAAATCCTCTTGGCATTGCACTCGTCTCACTCTTGTTTGGGTTTGCTGATGGATTAGGATTATTTCTCCAGCAATCACTTCCTTCACAATTCACATCAATGGTACCTTATGTTGCGACATTGATCGCGTTATTTATTTATTCGATTCGCAAAAAAAAGAAAGAGGCATTGATATGATGAAAAAAGCCTGGCAATTGGAAAGAGAATTACGAGATTCAGCAATTCCGATCGATAGAAGAAAGCATGCATCCCATTGGTACGAATCCGATTTTTCTGCGCCATCCGGAGATGATCTCATCCGTTTGTTTTGGAATTCGAGTGTTCCGGGTTCACTTGCTCCAGAAATTCCATATCAGGAGATGGTGCAAGCCTGGTCCAATCAGGGGTATGATGTTTCAGAAGCAGAAAAACTGATCCCAATCGGAATTGCTCTTCGTGCCTCTGATCAAATGGAAGCATTAAGAGTATTAACAGTAAAACTACTCAACCATTTGAGAACTGCGTCGAAAATCCCGAACCATCCATATAATGGCTATGCGCAATATTCATCCTGGGATGAAATTGTTCATGCACTTCCTTCTGCATCACAGAGCTTTCCTCCTGTACTCTGGTTAGATTCGTTTAACGAAAAAATTTATTGGGGCTGGTTAGGACAGCTGGCTGGCGGATCCTTTGGAACAGCGATTGAAGGGTACACAGGTACACAAATTGCAAAAGTATATGGCGAAGTCCGATCTTATATCACACCTCCTGAAACAAAGAACGATGATGTCCTCTACGAACTCGTTTTTCTCGACGTTTTTGAAAGGATGGGCAGCAATATCACCTCAGAGGAAATCGGGGTGGAATGGATCCGGCAGATTCCTTTCGGGTGGTCTGCGGAATGGGTCGCATTACGCAATTTGAGTATGGGAATTTTCCCACCTGAATCAGGGAAGTTTCTCAATTTCTATTCTGATTGGATCGGGGCACAAATGAGAGGTATGATTTGCGGCATGCTCGCACCAGCCAATCCACTGGAAGCCATCCGGCTTTCATACATCGATGGCGTAGTCTCGCATGCCTCCAATGGTGTTTGTGGGGAAATGTTTGCAGGCGCACTCACTGCGCTTGCATTCACTGCCTGTGATTCGCGGAAACTCATTCAAGATGCCTTGAATTTTATTCCTTCAGGATCGGAATATGCTGAAAAAGCAGCTTTCGTTATCAAAACACTGTCTGAAAATAAAAATCCTGATAAAGCCTGGTCCTTATTAGAAAAACATTTTGAGCGCTATAACTGGATCCATTCCTACCCAAACATGGCAGCTGACTTATTTTCTTTATGGTATTGCAACGATGACTTTACAGAAGCTATGGCACTCCTCGCAAAAGCGGGAAATGATGTCGATTGCAATGCCGGTTTGGTTGGGAATATTCTTGGAGTGATGAAAGGTGTTCCGCCTGTCTGGGCAGATCCTATTGGGGACCTGCTTGAGACCTATATCAAAGGGAAAGAAAGACTTTCGATAAAAGAACTTGCTGCCCGAACTGCACGTCTTGCAAAAAGCTATCAAATTATTCAACAGTAAATTTTTTTCATTGTTTTCATGAATTGAAATCATTGTCAATCGCGAATAGATTCTCGGTTTTGAAAGCTGCACGCAGCAACAACTCGAAATATGGGGTGACTTTTCGAATTACGGATTAAGCAGGCACTGTTAAGTACTTTTCACAAAATAACGGTCACTTTAGCGAAATTTCGAATCGTTTTTGCAATATAATTGGCATCGATTTAAAATATGGAAAAGATCATTTGTTTTTATAAGGTTTTTACGCACTTCGCAAAAACCTTATAAAAACTCTTTTTCGCTCTTTTCTCAAAAGATTTTTTCAAATTTTGAATTGCGATTTATTATATGAGAATTATTCCCAAAATAAACAAATTGGAGGCTGATCGATGCCAATTTATGAATATATTTGTGAAGAATGTTTAAAAAAGTTTGAATTAGTACGATCAATTAGTCAGGCTGACGATGCAGCTGTCTGTGCTTCGTGCAGAAGCGCAAAAACACATCGTATCGTATCAAAATGTTTCAGTAAAGGCGATCATCTATCCGGAAACAATTCTGCTGGAAGTTGTCAGAGCTGCTCCGGTGGCAGTTGTTCACATTGCGGACATTAAAGGCATATATGGGAAAACCAGATCAAATGAAATTATCAAACAAACTGGTATTAATTTCCGGTGGATCCAGCGGGATCGGACTATCACTTGCAAAAAAGATGGCTGAAAAGGGCGCTTCGCTCTTAATTTGTGCACGGCGAGAAAATCAACTTGCGACAGCAAAAGAAGAAATCTCAAAATCTTTTATCGACGATCGACAATTTGTTGAGACAGTTTCAGTTGATATGCGGAGTTTTGAAACAGTAAAAAACACGCTGTCGCCAGTATTTGACCGCTTTGGCGTTCCTGATATCGTTGTTCATTCCGCTGGTGTTGTCTATCCTGCCGTCTTTGAGAAAATTTCAAATGAACAATTTCACTGGATGATGGATACGAATTATTTTGGCGCTGTCAATCTGTTTCAGACGGTCGTTCCGAAAATGAAAGAAAGAAAATCCGGTCATATCGTCGCTATGGGATCCGCAGCTTCATTCATCGGTATCTGGGGGTATTCAGCCTATAGTGGTTCAAAATATGCTATTCGAGGATTGTGCGATGTTCTGCGATCCGAATTAAAACCTTATCACGTTCAAGTCTCCATCGTTTTTCCTCCCGACACTGACACACCGCAGCTTGCTTATGAGAATCAGTTCAAGCCAAAAATTACTCGAGAAGTAAGTGGAACCATTAAACCATTGTCGCCTGATTTTGTTGCAACAAAAATTTTACAAGGTATCCAACAAAAAAAATACGTCATCATGCCTGATCGTGACACAAAATTATTGTACACTGCAAGTAATTTACTTGGAACTGGTATTCATCGCGTTTTGGATTACTTCACATTGAAGGCTTTTAATAAATATGGTCCAGATGCCTGAGACAAATTTTACGTTCCAGCCAAGGAAAGAAAATCGAAATTGCTGGCATGATCCATCATTTTCTGTTCGATAAAACAGAAAATTTCATACCAAAAAGATCAATTTGTATCGATTCGGATTATTTAGAGAATCGTTAAAGTTGATTTGTTTTTTATTGTTCATTCATTTAAAGGAGTCAACGATTATGAAAATGAACCATTTCTTATCAATTGCGGATTATTCCGAACCGGAATTGATGCATATTTTAGATGTATCAATTCAATTAAAAAAAGAGTTAAAATCTGGCGGGAATAAACCGATTTTACGAGGAAAATCAATGGCATTGGTTTTTCAGAAAGCTTCACTTCGAACACGTGTCAGTTTTGAGATGGGGATGCAACAGCTCGGTGGATATGCATTTTATCTTTCACCGGATGAAATTGGTTTAGGAAAACGAGAAGCTGTGAAAGATATAGCACAAGTTCTCGCTGGATATGTAGACGCAATCATGGCTCGTGTATTCAAACATGAGCATATCGTAGAACTGGCAAAATATGCCGGAATTCCAGTGATCAATGGACTTTCAGATTACAATCATCCCTGTCAGGGTATGGCAGATGTCATGACAATTCTGGAAGAATTCGGCACACTCAAGGGAATTAATGTGGCGTTTGTCGGAGACGGGAATAACGTAGCAGTCTCACTCATGCACGCATGTACAAAAATGGGAGCGAATTTCTCAATTGCCAATCCTGCAGGTTATGACATGCCGGAAAACGCCATTTCAATGGCGAAAGATTTTTCAACTATCAGCGGGAGTTCCTTGCATTTCAGTAACGATCCTTATGAAGTTGTAAAAAATGCGCAAGTTATTTATACTGATACATGGGTCAGTATGGGGCAGGAAGCAGAATCAGAAACACGGTTAAAAATATTTAAACCCTATCAGGTCAATCAAGAATTACTATCTACGGCTCCGAAAGAGGCGATTGTCATGCATTGTCTGCCTTCCCATCGCGGCCAGGAAATTACTGATGAAGTTCAAGATGGTCCGCAATCCAGAGTTTTTCCGGAAGCACATAACCGTTTGCATGCCCAGAAAGGTATCATGGCCTGTCTTCTGGCAGATATGTAATTCAAAGAAATCTAACAAGGCTGATGTTTATTGACACCAATACATTAATCAAAGCCATTGCGATCGCCTTGATCAATGCTATTCTTGCGTATGCATAACCAATGAAACGTGCTTTCATTAAAACGATCGTCTAAATGATTTGGGCTTTTGACTTAATAACAATCAAAAGCCCAAATATCACGAATTAATTAACTTCCGCCAAATTTTTTGTACATTTCCTCAGCGTTATCTTTGGTGATTTCTATGGTTTCAAGAACTACGGTCCTCTCAGGTTCGACACTCTTTTCAAGGATCTTCACTGCCCAGTCGATTGCTTCAGCGCCACCAGTTGGATAAACATAAGTTACATTTATCCGGCCATCCATCACAGATTTAATACCACCATCCAAGGTGGGCAGACCATCGATTCCGATGACAACCTTATCGCTCAAATCAATTTTGGCATTCTCTGCCGAAATGATTGCTGCTTCAGCCATTGGATCATTATGCGCATAAACTACATTAAATTCGGGATTTGCTGCAAACATTGATTGTGAAACCGGAATAGCTTTCTCCCGTAACCAATCTGCGTTCTGGCTTGCAATAATTGCCACATCTGTATTTGATGCAATTCCTTCGCGGAAACCATCTCCGCGTTCCTTTGCCGGTGTTGCACCCTCCAAACCACGAATTTCAAGCACATTACACGGAGTTATTGCTTTATCTTTACACCATTTCGCAACATACTCTCCTGCTTTTTGTCCGATAAGGACATTATCTGCACCAATCCACATCGTGTATTTCTCGCCATTTACTTTACGATCCAACACAATCACAGGAATACCTTTGTCATATGCTTTAGCAACTACATCCGTCAATGGAGCTGCCTCGTTTGGCGAAATGATAAGTAAATCGATGCCTTGTTGCAAGAAATTTTCGACATCAGCAACCTGTTTGGCATTGTTTTGAGCAGCATCTGCAAAAACAACTTCCAATTCGGGGTATGCCGCTGCTGCAGCTGCGATTTGGTCATTCATCGCCTGTCGCCAGGGTTCACCTTTATTAGCCTGGGACATACCAATTAAGAATTTATCTTCGTTGGCTGGGGCAGCAATCGCCATAACTGTAGTTGTTAACACAGTCAGAATAACAAATATTACCAATACAAATTTTTTGGTATTCATTGAAATATCTCCTCTTTATGTTTGTAAGACAATAATCGAACAGCGTATACAATATTAAATTAACAATAGATGGAAACTCTGTAATTTCCTTCAAAAATACGGCCTCCTTTCTTGGTTCTCATAATAAAAAAAAAGCGAATGACAAACAGAGTTATAGTCGAATAAAGGTGAAGAAAACGTTTACATCATTATTGATTTTTTCCCATGATGAAGGATTCATCCTATGCTATAAACGATTTCATTCCATGTATTTTTTTGTTTTATATGAATGATATTTAGATACTTTTTCCGATCAATATCGAATTCTTATTCTGATTTTTGCTTTTGTGAAATAACAGCCAGGATGATTAAGGCACCTTTAAGAATCATTTGATATTCAGACTGAATATTACGCAATCCTAAGATATTATCCAGGATGCTCAATATAATTGCTCCCATGACAGAACCTAACACTGTTCCTGATCCACCTGCCATACTGGTACCGCCAATAACAACAGCAGCAATAGCATTTGTCTCATAACCGTTACCATCGATATGACTTCCCTGGTTCACTAAGGCCGCATGAAGCATTGCAGCTAATGAAGCCAAAAAGCTGCATAATGTAAATACTATAATCTTTGTTCGGTCGACTGCAACACCGGAAAGTCTGGCTGCTACTTCATTTCCTCCAACAGCGAGTACATGCCTCCCGAATCCTGTTTTTTTTAAGATGAAAGATGCAATAATCCCGACACCTGCCAGATAAAATACCTGAACTGGAACCTCCAATCCGAATAGATTAACATGACCCGCGAACATATCCTTATAAGCCTGAGGAGCCCCGGCGCCGCCAAAAGCTAATGGAATTGCATATCCACCTGACCATAATGAAGCAATACCACGAGCAATTGTCATCATTGCTAAGGTTACAATAAATGGCTGAATTTTTATCTTGGTCGTTATGACTCCATTAATGAAACCAATGAATGCTCCCGCAGCAAATATAACGAGTAAAGTAGGTACTACCTCCCAGTCGCTGCGCATCATTAATGACGCAGAACCGACAGCACTTAACGCCAAAACAGCACCAACAGATAAATCAATTCCAGCCAGCATAATCACCAATGTCATCCCGACAGCAATTATTCCATTCTCTGATGCAAAACGAACAATATTTAGCAAATTTTCAGGATTCAGAAATACAATATGTCCATTACGGACAGGTGATAAGATTATTGATAGTATAAATATTCCAAATAATCCAAAATAGCTTTGGGAGCGCAAAAAAAGTTTTCCAACGATATCTCCAATTTTTTTTCTTTCAGGAGTAACAATGAGAGTGTGTAAATTTTTTTCTTGCATAGATGGTCATCCTATGATTGTGGGATCAACGTTTCAGTCACGCTTGTTTGAAATTCAGTAGCAGCTTCCATAATCTTTTCCTGTGTGGCTTCAGATCGATGTAAGACAGCTGTTAATCGGCCTTCGCATAAAACGAGAATTCGATCACACATGGCTAATATCTCAGGTAGTTCTGAGGATGCCATAATAATACTGGCACCGGCATTAACTAATCGACTTAATAAGGCATAAATTTCAGCTTTCGCACCTACATCAATGCCATGTGTTGGTTCATCTAACAATAATATATGAGGATTCGTTAATAGACATTTGGCTAAGGAAACTTTTTGCTGATTACCACCAGAGAGTTTACTTACTAAAACATTGGGGGAAGATGTTTTAATTTGCAGCTCTTTGATTGATAATTGAACAGCATTATTTTCGTCTTTTTTTCGAATTATTTGATGTGTAAGGAATTTTTTTAAGGCAGAAATCGTGATATTGTGAGCCACTGACATTTTTAAAATTAAACTTTGTGTTTTCCGATCTTCCGTCACAAATGCCAGGCCTGCATCAATTGCATCTGATGGTGAGTGAAAATGGCACTCAAGACCGTTTATTAAAATTTGACCTTTTACTCGTTTTGGATTGTTCACTCCGAAAAGAGTCTCAAGAAGTTCTGTACGACCGGCACCTAATAATCCCGCTACTCCGATAATCTCACCCCGTTTTAAGTCAAAAGAAATATTGTATAGAGGATGGCGTCCTTTGCGTGGATCATCAGACAGAAATAAATTTTTTACCTCCAAAACGGTATTTCCCGCCTGTGCAGTTGTATTGGGGAACAATTCTTCAAATTCACGGTTAACCATCATTTGTATCAATTCTTTTTGGTTGACCGATTTGGTCAACTTTGTTCCAATGTATTGACCATCCCGAAAAACGGTTATTCGATCTGAAATTTGAAATATTTCATCTAATTTATGAGAGATATAAATCATTGTTGTACCCTCTTGTTTGAGAGATTTGATGACTGCAAAAAGTTTTTCAATTTCATTTTCGCTCAAAGCTGAGGTTGGCTCATCTAAAATCAGTAGTTTCGCATCAAGGGAGAGCGCTTTCGCTACTTCTACCAATTGTTGTTCACCCATTCTTAAGCCTTTTACTTTTCTGTTTGGATTAATATAAAGATTTAATCTTTCGAGAAGTTTAATGGCTTCGTTTTCCATTTTTTTATTATCCAATATACCCAATGGAGTATAAGATTCACGACCCAAGAAAATATTCTCTGTAATCGTTAATTCCGTTATTAAATTCAACTCCTGGTGAATAATCGCTACTCCATGAATTTGTGCATCGCGCGGATTTTTAAATCTCAGAGGCTGGCCATTCCAAAGCAGCTCCCCCAAATAATCAGTATAAACACCGCTCAATATATTCATTAAAGTGGATTTTCCAGCTCCGTTCTCTCCAACGACAGCATGGATTTCACCTTCTTCCACCTGGAAGCTAATATCTTTAAGTGCTTGTACACCACCAAAATTCTTACTTACTGATTTGATTTCTAACATAATTTTCCGCTTTGTAATCAATCATTATCATGTTTCGTTTACTGGTTTTATTAACAAATTCATTTTTGATCCGGAAGAAGTACGGACCATTAATTTTGTATCCAGAACAACCTGGCGATATGATCTTGTTGGATCTTTTAAACGCTCTAAAAGTAATTGTGCAGCCGTCGTCCCTATATCAAATGCCGGTTGTGCCACAGCAGTTAGGGAGGGTTGTAGCGATGTTGCCCAAGGCATGTCGTCAAAACCAACAATTGCTATTTGATCAGGAATTTTTAAATTACGTTCATGAATTGCCTGCAATGCACCTAAAGTCATCAGATTATTTGATACCATTACTGCAATTGGAGGGAATTCCAAGTCCAAAAGAGTCTGCATCGCCTTATATCCACCCATCTGTCTAAAATCACTATAAATGATTAATTTTTGATCTAAAACCAGATTATGATGCAAAAGTGCTTCTTTAAACCCTTCAAGACGTTCAACCGAAGTGCTTGTCTGTTTAGGGCCGCAGATGATGCCAATTCTCTGGTATCCCAATTGTGCTAAATGAGAGGTTGCCTCAAACGCTCCTTTTTTATTTTTGACTGTAACACCATCCATATAATCCATCCCCGGTGAACGATCAATCGCTACCAATTGGATGCCTGATTCCACTAAACTCTTACAGAATTCATTATTATTTTTAGTCGGAGTCAAAATGATTCCCGCAACATCTTCAGCCCTTAAAATGGATAGATGAGTTTTCTCTCTTTTCGGGTCTTCATCCGAATTGCAGAACAAAAGACTATATCCTGCATCATAAAGAATCGTCTCAATTCCACGAATTACACTGGTAAAAAACGGATTTTCAATATCCGAGATAATGACTCCAATGGTCTTTGACACTCTTTTACGAAGGTTGCTTGCTGAACGATTAGGGCAATAACCCAACGTTAGCGCTGCTTTTTTCACTCGGCTGGTTAATTCGGAACTGACATAAACTTTACCGCTCATCACACGTGAAACCGTTGCAATTGAAACCCCTGAGAGTTTTGCAACTTGAAAGATATTGTTTTTCCCCTCAGCCTGTTCGTGTTCTTGTTTTTGTTGTTTTTTTTTCTTTTCAATCAATTTTGTGTCCTCAATGTATAAGAAGTATTATGAAACCAAGATAGCCCTCATAATTTTTGTTTATCTTAATAGAATTGCAAACTAACTGATTTTTATTATTCGGAATATTAAATAACCACAAAATAAATACAAATAAGAAAACGTTTTCTATACATAACAGATTGTATAAAGCATACGTTTTTTTGTCAATAGGGAAATTGATTGTATTTCTGAAAAGGTTTTCTTATCTTTTTTTAAAAAATACAACCTGTTTGAATAACGCAGGAAAAACAGTACTTTACAAAAATATACTGAAATGCACTACTGACTACATGCTCAAAAGGTATTATGGCCAGTCTTTTAGCAGATATGTACTTGAAAATAAATGTCGGTTTGTTGTTAGTATGCTAAGCACAAAAACAACAAACCGACTTTTTTCCCCTTAGATTCAAATCGCTGAAGTTTGCAGGATTTCGTCTATTTCC
Source organism: Flexilinea flocculi (assembly GCF_001192795.1). GTDB lineage: Bacteria > Chloroflexota > Anaerolineae > Anaerolineales > Anaerolineaceae > Flexilinea > Flexilinea flocculi. The sequence continues at coordinate 1,759,828 of NZ_DF968181.1, forward strand.
TCAGTAAATTTCCAAATCTCTAAAAAAACCATCTGGCAGCAGATTCAACAAATTGAAGAATCAGCATTAATATAATCGGACTAAGATCAAACATTCCTGTATTCGGCATGATTCGTCGAATCGGATCAAGAAAAGTATTCATAAATCTGTCCAACATGGCTCGATACTTATTATAGGGTGATACGAACCAGGAAACGATGATATAAACCATCAAAAGTGTAGACATGATATTAACAAGTGTTGATATAAATAATTCCAAGAATCTGCTCATAATATATTATTCCTATGCTTCTCTTACTTCACGCTCGCGGTCCGACTAAAATTGTCCCGAGTCTTATAAATGTGGCACCCTCTTCAATTGCTACGCAATAATCAATGCTTGTTCCCATCGACAATTCTGTCAGGTGGGTACCATAATGGGAATTGAGGTTTTCTAAAACCTGTCTCAAATTTGCAAAATAATATCTGTTGTCCTCAGCATTCTCTGTAAAAGGAGGAAGCGTCATTAATCCTTGGATATCAAGCTGTGTGCAATTTTGCAGTTGTTCCAAATCCTGTAAAAAGCTGCTTGAAAAGTCAGTCCCTTTTAAAATCCAGCCCTTTTTATTTACTTCTTCGCCTGTATTTAATTCCAAAAGTACAGGCATTTTTTTCCCTTTTTTTTCTAAAATTGAATTTAGTTTTAAACCAATATCCAACCGATCCAATGATTGAAAAGAATCGAAGTATTCCGCAACAAGCCTGGCTTTTCTGCTTTGACAATGTCCTATCATATGCAGTCTGACGTCTTCCGGAGCGTTCTGGAAAACTTCAATTTTTGTCATGGTTTCATCCGGATAATTCTCACCAATATCTTTAATTCCGAGATCAATCAATGATTGAATGACATCTGCCGGTTTTAATTTTGTTACAGCCATCAAGCGGATATCTTGTATATTTCTGCCGGCTCTATGAGCGGAAAAGCTCATCGCGGCACGAATTTCGTCCAAATTCATCTTTATTGTTTCTTGAGTAATCATTTGTATATTTCCAAAAAAGTTTTTACCCTGTTGTCATCAGCACACCAAATCTGCCTGTTTTTCCTTGATCTCCGCGATGAGAGAACCATTCATCTTTATGACAAACAGTACAGATCTCACTGGTTTCAATTTTGGTAACGCCTGCATTTTCGAGTGTCAGAAAATTCGCTTTCCATAAATCAATATGAATTCTTCCATCCTTATGACAAATCAGACGATTTGCATCCTCAGGAAATGATTTGATAAATTTCTCCTCTACATCCTGGTGAACGATAAAATGGTCTGGCCCGATCGAAGGACCGATCCCCGCAATAAGATTTTTGGGTTCGCAATCGTAGATTTCAGTCATGTTTTTAATCACATTTCGACCAATTTGCAGAACAGTTCCCTGCCATCCGGCATGATAGATTGCAGATACTTTTTTGATCGGATCAAAAACAATTACCGGAACACAATCACCAAACCGCATCACTAATGTAACCTCAGGATTATCCGTAATAATTCCATCTGTTCGTATTGTGCGTGTTTTAACATTTCTGGGAATATCCGTACAAATCGTGGTTGCGCTATGAACCTGCCAGCCATCATAACGCGTTGAAAGATCCAGACCGAAAACAGAAAACATGCGATTCAGATTCTCCAGGACATTTTCATTGGAATCGCCAACCGTTGTAGCCATGTTGAGGCTGTTAAACGGAGCAGGACTGACACCGCCCAATCGTGTAAAGAATCCATGTTTGACTCCATAATTATTGAACTGTTCAAATTGATAGAATTTTAGTCCATTTTGTTCTTGTATAATCACGATTTCTCCTGATTTAGAAAAACATACTCCAGATAAGGGAAAAGAAACCAGGCAGTGAAGAATCCAAAACTGCTGCCTGTCAATACCCGGATAATTGGGGTGCTTTCCCGAATCGGCCCCAATGAGGGCAGTATGTGGCTCGCCATTTGCGTTAATCCATCCCATGTCATTGGCAAAAGGCCCAAGATCAACCAGACCAGCCAATGAATTCTCGGGAGACGGTAGTTTGATATAAAATACAGCAGACAAAAAACAGCAATTGCCAAATAGATTGCCAGATCACGCTGACAGATAGCAACCTTATAACCCATTTGCGAATTTCCAACAAATTCCCTGATTTCTTTAAAATCCACACTCTCAATTCCAGATGCTTCCTCAAATGAAAGAATGGTTTTATTTTGATTTATTTCTTGAAGTGGATAATAATACTGCTCCCCGAATAGGAAAAAAGAACGATATGGAAGCTGATGGCACATGAAACGATATCCGCCGTACAGGATTTTGGCAGGTGTTTCGAAATGATAATGCATCAGAACAGGAGCTAAAATTGCCAACCCGGAATAAAGAATAAATACTGTAAAAAAAATCAGAATATAAAATCTGCGGAAAAATTTCGAAAATTTATCGTCCATGTATAAATAACATACGTCCGGAAATTGTCCTGGTTTTATGATTGGTCTTTCTATAAATTTGGCTTAATTTTTTACTTCGATCAAAGTACCAACTTGTCCTTCAACATGGACGTCACCGGGATCTAATCCGACTTGAGGATTTACCCATCGCCAGATCCATTTGGCATCTTCGGGTTTGCAATTGATGCATCCGTGTGACCTCGGAGTTCCAAACCCATTGTGCCAGAATACAGCATGAATCGATGCTCCTCCGGTCGCAAAAATAACTGACCATGGAACACCAGGTGTATCCCAACCCGAACCAGTCAAACTTCCCGACATATGAATAGAGATTACTTTTCGCCATGGATAATGATTCCCAGTAGGAGTTGCATAGCTATCAATCACTGCACCCTCATTACTATATACTGCTCCGGATGATATTCGACAAAAATAAACCTCTACATCGTTTTCGTAACAGGTCAAAGTCTGATAAGTAAGATTTGCATAAATTCGTTTATTTTGGACATCTGGATGAATGGGTTCTACTTCTTCTTTCGTAATCGGTCGAAAAGCGCGCGAATCGACATATGCGATATCGCCATAAGTTCCATATAATTCATTGGCCCTGTAATATGTCAGCCCATCATTTCCCTGTTTAATTTCATCAATCCAAAAAACCTGACTATAGTAAACTCGAGGATTCAGATCTTTTACTGCGATATACCAGGGAGATATCGGTTCTTTTCCAAAGATAATATTTGAATAGGGAACTGTCACTTCAGCCCAAAAACCTTTCCCCATACTGGAATCCGGCAAAGAGGTTACCGGAGTGAGGTTTGGCTCGTTTTTTACAATCTGTACCCCAGGTGAATAAACAAATCCATAAGGTGTTTCAAACCATGTAGCAGAATATGAACCGGCAGGAGGTTCCCCGACAACTTGCTGGTAAATCGGAAAAATGAAATCTTCATAAACGCTTTTATTAATTTCTGCGTCAGCGGACGGGCGAATCCGAAAATTCATGATTCCACCCAGACAATTACGTCCAAGAAATTCAGCCTCAGGAAATGTATCAATTTGTGTGAAGGGATCAAAAAAGGATAATGTCTTTTTCGGTAAAATTAACAAACCACCTGATATCGCTGCTGCTTTTAAGAAATCCCGCCTGTTCATTCTATAAATAACATCCTATTTTTGCGTAATTCTATAGATAAGTGATAATTCCAATTTTGTGAAAACCATTAAGAGGACTATTCTCGGCGCTCACGATCTCTTTGAGCATCTTTTTTCGCAATTTCTTGTCTCTTATCATACAGTTTTTTGCCTTTTGCTACTCCAATTTCGACTTTCGCCAATCCATGGCTCAAATATACTTTGGTCGGAATGATTGTTACCCCCTTTAATCGTACGTCATTCCATAAATCTCTGATTTCTTTTTTATTCAGCAATAGGCGGCGTGGTCTGACTGGATTGTGGTTATATCTGCTCGCAGGATCGTATGGTGAAATATGTGCATTAAGCAGCCAAGCCTCTTTCCCATCTCGTATTTCCACATAAGATTCACTGATGCTGATCTTCCCAGAGCGAACTGACTTTATTTCTGTCCCTTGCAATGCAATGCCAGCTTCATAGGTTTCTAAAATAAAATATTCAAAACGTGCTTTTCGATTCGCAGCTAAAATTTTCTCACCCATGGTCTCTATTTTAACAGGTTATTCATAATCTGAGCACATCATCCGATAAATCTCAGTAAAACGAAATTTGGATTCACTTTTTGAATAAGGAAAACAAAGAATTCTTTTCATATTTCGAATTAGTGGATAAAAGTGTGCTCATCAGTTTTCCAGTATAAAAGGGGAGACGCAGAAATCCAATAATTTGATCTGTTTTCCAATTAATATGAATAAATTTTAGGTTAATTCGTGTGTTTACATCCAGCGTAAAATCGAAACAACAACAAATAATCCTTCCCATATTTCGCATCGCAGTCCCATATTTCGAATTGCTGGTCTTATAATAGAAACCATGAAAAAGAAAAATATAATGATTCTCATTCTTTTGTTTCTTGTCACATATTCCAGTGTCTATGCGAAGAATACGATCGGACTGACTACTGATTTGCCTTTTCCAGGATCGAAACCAACACCGATTTCGTCTGTCAACGAAACCAATCCGATACAGTCATCTTCTGAAGAGGAACCTTACCGGCTTGTGTTTGCGTTGACAGCACCTTTTACATCGACAGTTGATAATATTTCATTCGATCAATTGCAAAATTTTTGGGTTTTTGGCAAATCAAATGAAAAAGATTTCCCAACAGAAAAAATCCTTCTTTCGGCTGAAACCGCATCCCGATTAGCGACTGTTTTTGGCTCATCGCCATCCAATTCTATCGTTATCGCTTCACCAGACAGAATATTAAATGATGTTTATCAGAATAATGATTGGGCAATCCTTCCTTTTGACCAACTGGAATCTCGATATAAAGTAATCCATATTAATCAAGCCTCTCCACTAAGCAATACATTCGATCACAACAAATGGCCGCTCACAGTCAATATCGGTGGAAATGAAAATATGAGCAAAGAGGATTGGGATTCAATAATTCCTGCTAATCGAGACCCCAATAAACTGACAACGCTGATGCTGACCGGTGTAACTGCAATGGTTCGGGGGACTGCACAATATATGGATGTTTGGGGTCCTGAATATCCCGGGAAAAATATACGAGATGTCCTGCGTTCTGCAGATATTCTGCATGTGAATAATGAAGTGCCTTTTGCCCAGGTCTGCCAGCAAACACCTGACCAGTTGAATCATCTGGTTTTCTGCAGTAAAAGTTCCTACATGAATTTGCTTAAAGATATTGGTACAGATGTTGTAGAGTTGAACGGAGATCATTTCCAGGATTTTGGTGATGAGGCAGTCATTTATACCTTGGATTTATATCAAAAGAATAAAATTGCATATTACGGCGGCGGATATAATATGGAAGATGCTAAAAAACCGCTTCGCGTTGATCATAACGGGAATAAATTTGCATTCATCGGTTGCAACGGAAAAGAAATCGGGTATGCTGCTGCATCAGAAACACGGCCAGGAGCAGTCCATTGCGATATTCCATCGATCATAAAACAAATTCAATCCTTAAAAAAGGATGGAATTATACCAATCGTTACCTTTCAACATATCGAGTATTACCATATATCCCCTAATGAAGATATGCTGGCAGATTTTCAAGCTGTCGCAGATGCCGGAGCTGTCATCGTAAGTGGTAGCCAATCGCATATTCCAATGGCTTTTGAAATTTCAAAAGACTCTTTTATTCATTACGGTTTAGGAAATTTGTTCTTCGATCAGGCGTTTTTTCTGCCAGAGACGAGTGAAGCGACACTGGATATTCATACATTTTATGCCGGAAAACATATTGGTACAGAGGTTTTAACGATAAAATTTACAAATCTTGCGATCAATCGGTTTATGACCATGGAAGAACGAATTCCTGTTCTCAACCGCATCTTTGCTGAAACGAAAATTGATTTCGATTTAAATCAAAGGGAAGCCAACAAATGACAGAGTTTATCGATCAGACCCATGTTAAAGATGTTAATGAATGGGAAGCATCTATAAAAATTTCTCCGGAAGTCTTGGCTACTGCGAAAAAAATTCTTTTAAAAGTGATGAAAGGTGCAGATGTTTATGAAACAATTCGAAAATATCCAGTTCCAAATCACGGTAATATTTCGAAGCATGCCCTCGTCACTGCTTATAAAGATATGATCAGTAAAGGTGAAATAGCTGAGGATTCAAAGCTTCTTTCGCGAATTCGCATGAAACCGATGCGCACCTTAAGTGGTGTCACAACTGTTACAGTCCTTACCGGACCATATCCATGTCCGGGTAATTGCATTTTTTGTCCGACAGATATCCGCATGCCGAAAAGCTATCTTCCGGATGAGCCAGGAGCTGCCCGTGCATTTCAAAATCATTTTGATCCATATGAACAGGTCTTGTCCAGAATAAAAACCTATGAAGCAGTTGGCCATCCGACCGATAAAATTGAACTGTTAATTTTGGGTGGATCCTGGACAAATTATCCTCAATCCTATCAAACATGGTTTGTTCAAAGATGCCTTGACGCAATGAATGGTTGTGATTCAGAAAATATCCAGTCCGCTCAGATGATCAATGAGACAGCAGCTCATCGAAATGTTGGATTAGTCATTGAAACCCGACCGGATCTGATCAATCCGGAAATATTAAAGTTTTTAAGAATTTTGGGTGTCACAAAAATTCAGATTGGAATCCAAAGCCTCAATGATGATATCCTGTTGTCAAATCGACGTGGTCACACTGTAGCGGAAGCGCTCTCCGCAACTGCGTTATGCAGAGCTGCAGGGTATAAGATCGTTCTGCATTGGATGCCAAATTTATTACATGCCACACCGGAAAGTGATCGTGAAGATTTTCGAAAATTTTGGATCCAGGCAGAAAATGGTTTGGGATTCTGCCCTGATGAACTTAAAATTTATCCGACACAGCTTTTAATAAATACAGATCTATATAAAGAATGGGAAAAAGGGTTGTATCAGCCTTATGACACAGAAACCCTGATTCAATTGATTGCAGATATAAAAGCTACAGTGCAGCCCTATTGCCGTATTAATCGTGTCATTCGTGATATTCCATCGCACCATATTGTTGAGGGCAACACCAGATCAAGCCTGCGTATGGATGTTCAAAAACGGATGAATCTGCTCGGTACAAAATGCAAATGTATCCGTTGTCGAGAAATTAAAGGGCAAGCAATCAAACCGGAAAAACTGCAACTGATCGATTTCCAATATGCTCCTGCATATTCCCATGAGCATTTTCTGCAATTTGTTACTGACCAGGATAAAATTGCCGGTTACCTGCGTCTGTCACTCCCTGCCAAGAATGCTCCGCAAACAGGAATCGCAGAGTTGGAAAATGCAGCGCTCATCAGAGAAATTCATATTTATGGACAAAGTCTGGCAGTTGGATCAGAACAAACTGGAGCAGCGCAGCATATGGGATTGGGAACTCGATTAATTGAATCAGCATGTGAAATCGCCAGACAAGAGGGTTTCCAAAAAATTGCTGTTATCTCAGCAATTGGTACAAGAAGGTATTATCAATCAAGAGGTTTTTCCCGCGGGGACTATTATATGATTCGACTTTTAAACAAATCATATGATGAACAGAAAGGATAAGAAATGAAAAATATTCTTCGAATTTTCCTTGTCGTTTGTGCCTTTTCATTTATTAATTTTCCGGTACTTGCAGAGGATATTCGTGTACAATGCAGTAATACCGCAATTACTTTGACCATGTCTGTGCCTTCGACCAACGTTAAATGCCTGACGGTGATGAATAGTGAAGCAGCTGGTACTGACAAACCATTAACGGATGCGAAAATTGCCAGTGCATCCGTTGTAATCAATGACTATATGCGGGCAGGTAATTTCAATCCGGAAGTTACCGTATTTTCCATGAATGCGCTCTCTTCAGTCAATAGTGAAATCTATACTGTAGCGACTAATCTGGCTGCTCTACTGAACCAGGCAAGCCTGAGCGAAGGCAATCTTACCATAACTCCTCCGGTTCCTTTCCTGCCTTATCAACTGAAAACGCAATTGTTTGCAAGCCTTCCAACAATAATACATTTTGATAATGGTATTGGAATCAGAACAGTCACTGCTTATGGCGACGCCGGTAGTTCTGTATCAAATGATAATCTTGTCTATTCCATGCAGGGAATCACACAGGATGTATCAAAATATATCAGTGCAGTTATACCAATTTCCAATATGCAGATAACGGGTCCGGTTGATCTGACAACGTTTGACTGGAGCAGTCTTCCTGCAGAAAGCTGGAATCCATCCTTATCAGTGCTTGATTCTTATATGCAAACGATCATAACAAACTAATTCTGTATACAGAATTCTTGTGAAAAGGATCCATTTTTCTCCGGTTGCACAGCTTTTTCTCTGTTTTTCATTCATTCTGATTGCCTTTGCTCTTTCACGATGGATCGAAACAGACGGTGGAAAAATATTAATTCATAAAATAGATATTGAAATTACGGAAACATCATGTGCAGCAGGGAAAATCTATCGTCCACTCAATGCACAATCTCTGAATCAACGTCCAGCTGTTGTTTTGGTACCTGGTCTCCAAAATGATAAAGATGGCATGTCATCCATCGCAATTGAGTTGGCTAAACGCGGATATGTTGCTTTATCCATTGATAATTTTGGACAAGGAAGTACGCCTTCTCGAAGTTTGCTACCGGGTGAAAGCGTCATTGATAGCGCGTATTCACTACTTAAATCCCAATCATTTGTTGACAAGGAACGAATAGGTATTGTTGGTTTTTCGGTTGGTACAATCGATACATTGCTGGCTTCAGAACTACGAAATTTTGCTTCAATTCTTCTATTAGCGCCATATGAAGATCTAGCTCGGATAAAAATGAGCGACAGTATCATCCGAAAAATCCATATCATCAGCCCATTTTTCAATGAATTCACGCAATTTCGAGCTTCAGAATCGTTAATAGAAAAAAATAAATCAAATCAGGTAGATCAGATTCAGACGAACATTTTCCATTTCATCATGCCAATTCATCCAAGGATCATTGCTAAGGTTTTAGACCAAATCCATGCGGATCTACAGATTCCGAATGACGCACCGCTTTGGTTCAACACGAATCTGCAATCTGCGTGGATCCGTGATTTATGCCAAGCGATCTGTTTTGTCTTTTGGCTAATCGTCATCCTTCCTGTTTCTGAATTACTGGCTCGCATCTCTAAAAACCATCTTGCTATTACCCCCCAGAAGATTTCTTCTAATGCTGTCAGATGTCTGCCATTTCTGTGGATCGTCTCCGGAATTATCCTGTACATCATCGCGTTGATCATTGCGTATTTTCTTTATCACAATAGTAATCTTTTTTATCGATTTTTCTCAATCAGCGTTAACTTAATCTGGATAAGCAGCATGGTTATTTTTTGGATAATTCCTGTGACAATTTGGCAAAAGGAAAAAGATAAAGAAGCTTTTTCTCATATTAATGTAGGTAATTTCCTCATATCTTTATTGATCGCTTTGACAGTCCTTTTATGGATGTATGGAACAATGCGGCTTTTTTCAAGGGTATTCATGATTGACCTTCATTTTATTTTCCCCTTTTTCCGATCCCTCGATAAAAAATGGCTGCTCTTTCTAAGTGTTTTTTTCATTTCGTCGCTATTTTTTGGTTTGTATTCTAATATTTTTGCGTCCGCTTATAGAAACAAACACTCATACATCCGTTTTCTTTTAATCGGCATTGGAAGTCAGCTAATCTTTCTGGCGATCGAATACATCCCGGTTGTATTCTTCCAGACTTCTGGTTGGGAATGGCTTTTTTCATCATTACGAGGTCCTACCAATTTTATGGCTGGATTACAGGAATTTAATGGATTTGTCTGGGGATTCGGTTCATTAATGGCACTTTTCAATGTAGTAATCTCAGGCGCACTTTTCTTACTTCAAACAAAACTTGCCCAGCAGAAGTTCAACAATTTATTTGTTTCTTTTGTCTGCAGTGGTTTATATTCCTGGTTATTAATTTCTGGAACAACTCAATTTTAAGAAAGCGGGTATAAAACAAATGAAAAAAACATTGATCATTGAAATATTATCATTTACTGTAATTGGATTGATTGGTTTTTTAATTTTTGACCTGATTCAAACAGACAGTTCTGGTTTGTTTTCCGGAGCATTTCGGTTACCTTCGGGTTTCCCAACCAGGAATGGACTTATGTTAATTTGGTCCTTCCTGTTACTTTTGGCAACAATTTCAACAGTATTCATATTAACAAATAAAATCTCAATCAACAGGAAGAAAAATGCGCTGATCATTCTATTAATGTTGCTTGGATCGATTTATGGATGGAATTTTTTATTGTTTACCACTCAAGGGAACTTATCCGGAGCATTGGCGATGAATATCGGCGAAATTGCGCTGGCTGGTCTTACAATGCTGATGTTCTGGTTGATTAATCACCAGGCTGGATATCTGTTGTTTCCAACATTCATTTGGGCATTATTCAGTCTTTATCTGAGTATTTCTCTGGTGGTGCTGAATTAAAAAGGTGGATCCATTCCTGGATTTCATCGTCTGAAAGCTGACGCTCTCTTTTTATTTCATCACTGTTGTTCGTATTAGCATTGAGTACAGAAAAAAGCTCTTTGACAAATTGATCCGATGTAATCGTTTTGGCTCCTAATGATCTTACCTGGTTCTGCACATGATGATCGGAGGAAACGACGATGAATTCCTTGACGCGCTTGCCGATTCGGCGAATTCGGTTGATGATTTCTTCATCAGCGGTTGTTTTCTCAGAAACGAAGACAACGCGAACCATTCCATCCATTCGGTCACCGGAATAACCAATCGGAGCGCCATCAAAATATACTTCCAATTTTCTTCTTGACAGGCGTGAAAACTCCCGCAGTATGTCAATTAGTTGGTTTTCATCATCGATTTGAAGCAGACTTAACCCTGGAATTTTAGGAATCAGATTGTGTCCGTCAATAACTGTTATCATTAATTAAATTCTATCGTAGTTGTCCAAATCTGTTGCCACGATTCGAAAAAATAAGGAGGATTCATTGTTGATTTGTTTTGGACAAAAACAGCATAACATCAAAATCCTTTTTTATCATTAAAGGCTTTTTCAAATCAAATCTCGAATTGTCGGATCAATTGGTCTTATTGAGGTAAATGATGAATTCTTTCGGAAAAATTTTGCTGTTATTACTTATCAACATTCTTGTTTCAGTATCAGCAACGCTGGCAGTGCTATACTATTGGGAAAATATTCATAATGCCGAGAAACCCTATACACTTATCACATCCGAAGAAATTGAAAAAACAGAACAAAAAGCTTCATCGCCAGAAATAGATTATGCAATTGTATCGACATCGACATCGCCATTGACAACGCTGACAGTTGAAATAACGGATTCGATCGAACAATCAGACATCTCTTCAACAGAAGAATCGATAGATGAGATTGCACCCGTTCGCGGTTCTCTGGTCTTCATCCCGCAAGCAATTGGAATTGGTGATGTCAATCTTGAAGCGGTACGTATAGAAAGTAACACTGATGATGCTGTTTCGCTTGCAGGCTGGACTTTGGAAGATTCAGAAGGAAATATCTTTTCTTTCCCGAATATCCAAATGATTCGAAAAGGTTTTTTTCTTGAGGTTTACTCCAGATCAGGGCATGATACACCTTACGAACTCTATTGGGGGCGTTCTGTCGCTGTTTGGCAGTCAGGGGAGACCATCGAACTAAAAGATGCCAAAGGACAACTCCAATCAACGTATCGGATCCCCTGAGTTGAGTATAATTAAGCCGACTTATTTAGATCGAATTATGAGCTGGTTCAGTGAATCAATTCAGGCATATCATAGAATCAATCTGGATTGGCGCGATCAGATACGCCGCATGACATATGTTTTTTTTGCTTATCAAATTGATATTGAAACAACAGTTCGGATTTTTCAACATTCTTAGGAATAAATAGAGAAAAAACATTTCAAAAAATCATATTCTCACATTTCGAATTGTTGTATAAGAAAGGGGAAAAGAGTTAATGACATCACAGGCATTATATAGAAAATGGCGGCCGCAAACATGGGATGAAGTTGTCAGTCAAGAACATATCGTCCGTATCTTAAAAAATGCAATTCGCTCTGACCGTGTGGGTCATGCTTATCTTTTTTCCGGACCGCGCGGTACGGGGAAAACGACAATTGCGAGAATTTTAGCGCGTGCTGTGAATTGTCTGGATTCTGATTTAGGAGCTCGCCCTTGTGATCACTGCAGCAATTGCATAGCAATGAACGAAGGTAGATTTCTGGATATCATGGAGATTGATGCTGCCTCCAACACCAGTGTTGATGATGTGCGTGACCTGCGGGATAAGATCAATTTTTCTCCAACCCAGGGTCGCATGAAAGTCTATATTATTGATGAAGTTCATATGCTTTCAACTGCAGCATTTAACGCGTTATTAAAAACGTTGGAAGAACCTCCTTCGCACGCGATGTTCATTCTAGCAACAACTGAAATACATAAAATTCCGGCAACCGTTCTTTCTCGTTGTCAACACCATGAATTCCGCAGGATCCCAGTGACTGACATTGTTCAATGGCTCCAAAAAATTTGCGCTGAAGAAAAAATTGACGCGCATCCGGACGCATTAACACTGATTGCCCGTCAAGCCACCGGCGCTATGAGGGATGCGATTTCAATGTTGGATCAGTTGTCTTCCAATGGTGAAAAAATAACGCTGCAAACAGCTCAAAATACTTTAGGAGTCGCTGCTAACCAGGCAGTGATCGATCTGATCGGATCGATCACTGAATATAACACAGCGGAAGGATTATCAGCGCTTCATAAAGCACTCGATTCAGGAAGTGATTCACGCCAATTAGCACGTCAAGTTGTTGATTATTTGCGTCAGCTCCTGATTCTCCGTCTGGGAACAAATGAATCACTGGAAATCAGCTCAGAGAATCGAGCGCTTATGCAACAACAATGCCAGAAAATCAGCACGGACAGACTTGTTAATATGATCCGCCTGTTCAATCAGGCGGCAGTGGACAGCCGTGTGGGATGGCATCCTGGTCTAAATCTGGAATTGGCATTGGCAGAAAGTTGTGTAGAGGAAAAACCAGTACAGGTCGTTGAGAAGTTGATTGAGAAAATTGCTGCAAAAAAACCTGAAGAATTTATCGCTGTTGACGATGACTTGGAAGAAACAGAAGACCAACCTTTAAAAGTGATTATAAAAAAAGGACAAATTCCTGATCCGACAGTAACAAAAGAAGAAATTGAAAGAAATTGGTCTAAAGTCCGTGCATTGATTAAACAACATGATGCAATTCTGGATGCAACGCTCAATCATGCGAAATTACTATATGTTCGTGATGGCGTTCTTTATCTGGGTTTTCCCAGAGAAATGATTAAAAATAAGGTTGAAGAAAACAGAAAAAGTTTGCTTTGGACAAGCGCTGCCATTTCCAATATATTAGGCAAATCCGTCGGTGTTTCGCTCACTATCTTACGAAAGCGCTCTGCCGTTGCAGATTCCTCTGCCGGTCCATTGGTTGATGCAGCATTGCAAATGGGAGGAAAGTTAGTTATTCAAAAATAATACTTTTCCAAATTTTGAAAAACCTTTTTGAAATAACCTCACTTCAGAAGATACTTTTATGCAGCAATTTGAAATAGAGACCCATTATTTGATCAAAGAATCCTCACTTTATTTGGAATTACTGATTCAGATTTCGAATCGGTGTTTCAGCCAGCTCTTCGAAATAAGGATTGACTTTTCAAATAAAGAAAAAACAAAAAAGGAATCTTTTCATATTTCAAATTACTGAATTTTATGATTGATGTGGTATAAATTCTAAAGTTTAGCATAATGAATTAGGAGAAAACAAATGGCAAAGGGATATGGAAAAATGGGCGGCGGACGGCCGATGGGAAATCCAGGAGCGATGCGTCAACAATTATTGGATATGCAGAAAAAAATTGAAGAGGAACAAACGAAATTAGCTGACGCGCTTGTTACCGCAACAGTTGGCGGTGGAGCTGTCAAGATTACAATGACAGGTGATCAAGTCTGTAAAAGCATATCGATTGATCCGGATTTTTTGAAAGACACTGATGCAGAGATGCTGCAGGATATATTATTAAGCGGAATCAATATGGCACTTGATCAAAGCAGAAAATTGCAGGAAGAAAAAATGAGCCCGTTCACCGGCGGTTTGTCTGGACTCGGTTTGGGTTTCTGATGCCGATATGTCAAATGTTCCAGCGCCAGTTCAAAATCTAATAGATGCTTTTTCGAGACTGCCCGGCATCGGACCGAGAACAGCGTCAAGGTTGACTTTTTTTCTTTTGAGGAATCAGGATGATATCGGATTGAAGCTTGCAGAAGCTTTGGTAAATTTAAAATCTGCTACCGGATTATGCAAAGAATGTTTCAATATAACGCTTTCCGGTCAAGACCGGTGTGAAATTTGTTCCAATGATCAACGTGATCAGGATGTTATCTGTGTGGTTGAAGCACCAATGGATGTCATTGTTCTTGAACAATCGGGAGGATTCAAAGGGAAATATCACGTGCTGCATGGAGTTCTTTCCCCCATTGAAGGAATCAATCCAGAGGACATCCGGTTAGAACCGTTATTTAAACGAATCGCCGAAGGAAAAATAAGAGAAGTTATCATTGCAACCAATCCATCCATGGAAGGTGATGCTACTGCTCTTTATATACGACAAAAATTAGAGCCTTATCACATTCGAATTACACGTTTAGCAAGGGGACTTCCGGCTGGTGGTGAATTGGAATATGCCGATCAAAACACACTGCTTCGCGCACTTTCCGGCCGTCAGGAAATTTGATTGCTTCTTCATTTTAGGTTATTTTGTGAAACAAAAAAAGCAGGTAATTCTTGTTTGAATCAAGAATTACTTGCTTTTTTTTTAATACGCAGAAATTATTCAGGAACGTAAATATAGAATGAAAAAGGACAGAAAATTCCTTCCTCATCTTCCTTTCGTTGTCCGCTGGCAATTTCACTGGATCTGCTCTTAACCAGAGCATAGGTTGCAAAATATTTGTTATCATCATGCAGCTTTTCTTGAGGTGCTTCCATTCGGATTTTCCAATGGACAGAATCTCCAGGATGGATAATCCAGGCTTGATCGTAATCTTTATCCAGGTCGTACAAATATAAATTGTCAATCTCCAAACGCATACCGGTATATTGCATGACATCCATATCGGTATCCCAGTCTTTTGTTCCAGTATTCGTAATGGTCACATCAAAATCGAAATCTTCGCCAAAGCCCATCTTTTGATAGTATTTTGGTGAGTTGACAACGACATTGCAAGCATATTCAGAAGGTGAAACTTTTGTATCAGTGGGAATCATGCGAATTGCGGGATCCGGTGTTGAAGTTGACCACCAAAAGTATTTTGCTGAACTGGATTGAGAGGTAGTTGGTAATACGGTTGGCGTATTGGATGGAACAGGTGTATTTTTTTTGAGTGTCTGAAGTTCTGATTCTGCCTGCAGCGTTTTTACAACAAAATTTTCGACTACAAGTGATTCGGATTTTGTTTTTTGTTCTGCTGACTGAAATGAATTCGATGCTGAAATCGGTTGCGTTGCGTGTGAAAAAGATACAACAAGACTGCTGATGAATACTATTGCGATGCTAAACGACAATACCTTTTTAATTCTGATCATTTTTATCCTTTCATATCACTTCGTTACCAAAGTAATTTTACTGTATTTTTTTGTCTCAGTTCCGATACAGCATATCGAAATGGGAGAAGGATTTATTGTGAGTTCACGCTTTGAATAAGAAAACACAACAAAAATTTTTTTCCTGATTTCGATTTGCTGAATCCAATTCAGTAATTTGAACTGTGGACTTGCGATTCGAATCTATA
This sequence comes from Flexilinea flocculi, assembly GCF_001192795.1. Lineage (GTDB taxonomy): Bacteria > Chloroflexota > Anaerolineae > Anaerolineales > Anaerolineaceae > Flexilinea > Flexilinea flocculi. The sequence continues at coordinate 1,775,817 of NZ_DF968181.1, forward strand.
ATAAAATACATCACAACAATAAAGATTCTTCTGCATATTTCGAATTTTTGCTTCCAATTGAGAAATAGACGTTTCTTGTTTACAATTAGTTTCAAAATAAATTTACTATTTACGAGTGAAATATGGGGCTATATCAAAGAATTAACGCATATACACCGGAATGGATGAAAGATTTTTACTGCCTTGGAACCGATTGTCCGAATACCTGCTGCAAGGGATGGAATATTCCGGTTGATCAGGCCCATGCAGAAAAATATGAAAATTTGGATGATTCTGAATTATCCCCCATATTGATGAATGTCTTCAAAAAAATTAGAGTCAAGAAAAATGGGAAACAAGAAAATCGCTACTTCCTTAAGTTGTTAGATCAGGAAGGAGATTTATGTCCGCTTTTAGATAAAACAAGAATGTGCAGGCTGCAAAAAAAATATGGTTCAGAAATTTTATGTACAACCTGTTATTTTTTTCCAAAGATACTCTGGCAGATTGAAGACCAGTGGTCACTCAGCGCTTCATTGTCCTGTCCGGAAGTATTGCGAAAAGCGATTTTAAGTACCGATCCAATCCGTTTTTCATGGATAGAAACAGATCAAGACCCGGATTCGGAATGGCTTGATATATCACTGGTCAGCGATAAGCGCATGCAAATGTTGTTATTAAACAGACAAAAAATCGTCGATATAATGATTATGCTCCTCCAAAATAAGAACGACCTGATTCCCAACAAATTATTTTGCGTATGTGCTTTTTTAAACAGGCTTGGAATTCTTCTAAACTCAGAAGAAAATTCAAGTTTCGATCTGATGATTGCTGAAGCAGTTGATTACATTCATAAGAACGGGATTAATCCGGTCAGACCAGTCGATTCAGTAGAGGATTTAGCCAGATGGTTACAATTGCTAAGTCTGACCTTCAACTGGGGTTTGGAATCCAGCGCCAGATATCATACAGCTATTCAAAAAGATTTTCTTCAACTACTTTCCTATGCGAAAAATCCATTAATCATTATGGCGGAAAATTATCTTTTTGCCCGAAATCAGGTTTTCTACCCTTTTCTTAGAAATAATCCCTATTTGCTCGAAAATTTCCTTGTACATTTCATTTTTTCTGACTTTTTGAAACAATTTTCAATTTATCAAAATGAAACCACGAATGTTTCAAATATCCTTCAATTTGAAATTCTCCAATTATGCGCAGTTTTTTCTTTAATGCAGTTCCTTTTTGTCAAACAAAGTTTAATTTCAGGAGAAATGGATTCTTCAATCTTTTTGGAAGTTATCTATCAAGCCGATCAGAGTTATCTTCATTATCCGATGTACATTTCCCAAAGTATGCGCCATTTTCCAAATATGCCACTGAAAGAAGAGGACATTAGAATGCTTTTGTCGTGTTGAAGAAAACATCCAAAGCTTCATTGACGTTTGGATAGATTTGTGCTCCGAGATTCTGCAGTTGCAATTTCTTCTCTTCGGTCGAATAAATACCATAAGCCTCAATCTCAGGGTAATAGCCATAGTCGCTGAAAATTTTTCCTGCACTTATACAAGATTGGATACCAGAAGCCGAATCTTCGAAAACAGCTATGCGAATTTTTGATCCTTCCTGGATAAATTGCCCCAGTGGATTGGATAATAAATTTCCCTCAACCCATCGATCATAGACCATTTTAGCTGTTTCCAGCGCTTCTGTTTGACTTTGTATCATCGTGTTCAGTATGGATGCGATTGAATGAAAGGGATGGGGTTTGAGAAAGGAATCTTTTGGCAAATGATATTTATTTTCAATATAACTCAAACTGCCCACGCCGATAACTGGTATCGCATGCTCATCCCATCCAATTAATCGGAATGCGATTTCTGCTTCCGGCAGAATAAAATGGGAATCTGCCTCTGTTGCACCGATCGCATCCGGAAGCAAGTTTGGGCGGGCAGTCAGTATTGCCGTGTGAAAACCATCCTTTTTTTGGATCAGCCGATCTCGGTGTTCTTCAGACAGAATCGGAAAATCAACTACTTCGAGATTTGGCGCAATTTGTTCCTGAATATTAAGCTGAAACCGGTTGTTCATATATTCCGTACCTAACAATTGTGTTTCCAATCTTCGGAATAATGGAGAACGATAGATATCTAACGAGTTTAATAAAATCTCTTCCAAAATTGGATCATTCCAAATTCGCGGCAAAACACTATGCTGTTGATTTCGTATACAATTATGATAAATCGCCAAAGCTGGTATTTCTTTGTTTGAAAGTGCTTTTGAAAAATCAATGATCTTGTTTTTCAAAAAAGATAGGAATTGTTCCTGTTCACCGATTGACGGCAGATTGCCCGACTGATCAATAGAAATAAAATTTGGATGTTCACCTCTCACTTCGGCAAACCATTCAAGAAACGCGGCGATAGTCAAAGGTACCATATCCCATTCAGCCTGAATGGAAAAAAATTCAAAGGTTTCAGCGATACGATCATTCACATGCAAATGAGGTTGTCCCAAAAACGTAAGATAATAATTTACCGTATCGGCATAGGAATGACGGTATCCGCCTGGTTGAATTAAAACGCCGTCTATATCCAGCAATACAAAAGTATTTTCTATCATAAAAAACCCATCACCTTTAAAAAATGGCGGGACATAATTAAACGCCCCGCCATTGTAGATCCTCTTGTAACAATATTCTTAAATCAAACCCACTTTTTTCCCGACTACTTTAAAAGTATCAAGCACCTGATCCAATTGTTCTTCGGTATGTGTAGCCATATAACTTGTCCGCAACAACTGCCTTCCTGGAGGGGTTGCAGGGGAAATAACAGAATTCACAAACACACCATTTTCAAATAAACCTTGTGCCATTTCAAAGGTTTTATCATTATCTCCGATCAAAATGGGAATAATAGGAGTAACAGAATTACCGATGTTAAAACCAAGATCCCTGAATCCTTTGCGCATTTTCTCGCCATTGTGGATCAGTTTTGCATTCCATTCCGGTTCAGCTACCATAATTCTCAGCGCAGCTAATGCGGCAGCTGTGCTGGCAGGCTGAATACTTGCGCTGAAAATCATAGATCGGGCATGATGTTTGATGTATTGTACAACATCAGTATCACCGGCGATAAAACCGCCCAATGAGGCAAAACTTTTGCTGAATGTAGACATAATTAAATCAACTTCATCAGTCAATCCAAATTGAGCCGATGTTCCGTGGCCTCCGCCGGTTACACCGATTCCATGGGCGTCATCGACCATGAGCCGTGCCCCATATCTCTTCGCAATCGGTACCAGAAGATCAAGTGGAGCCAGATCTCCTTCCATACTGAAAAGGCCATCCACAATAATCATTTTTCCTGCATCTTCCGGAATAGATTGGAGAACGCGTTCAAGATGGTCCATATCATTATGGGAAAATCGTTCTAATTTTCCATAAGACAATTTGACACCGTCATAAATACTTGCGTGTGAATCTTTATCCAGAACTGCGTAATCTCCCCTGCCAATTAATGCGCTGATCGTCCCAAGATTGACCTGCATACCGGTGGAAAATACCAATGCAGCTTTTTTCCCAACAAAGTCAGCAATTTCATGCTCTAACGTTTCATGTAATTCAATGGAACCATTGAGGTATCGAGAACCAGTACAGCTTGTTCCATATTTTCTGATGGCTTCAATGGCAGCTTCGCGTACTTTCGGATGTGTAGTTAACCCAAGATAATTATTCGAACCACACATTATCAATTTTTTACCCTTATAACTTGCTACATTGCCTTCATTTTCAGACAACGGAAGGAAATAAGGATACTGACCATTTCGAATCATTTCCTTGATATAGTCATCAGCGTAACATTTTTCAAAAATATCCATAATAAGCCCCTATGAAAAAGAATGAGAAATAATAACAAAAAAAACGGGATTTAATAACTGTTTTGAATTGAATCTTCCACATTATACGATTAATGTTAATTCTTCGATCTTTTTTATTCTGATTGATTACAGCAAAACATCCATTTTTAATCGTTCAAAAAATTCATTGCGCAAAGTATTATTTGAATCAAAAACACCAGTAAATAGACTGGTTACTAATTTTGCCTGTTCTTTTTTTACACCACGCATCCTGGCACATAAATGGCTGGCCTCTACTACCACAGCAATTCCCTTTGGTGCCAACACGGATTGAATGGCTTCCATTATCTGGTGAGTCATACGTTCCTGAACCTGAAGACGTCGGGCATACATATCCACGATACGGGGGATTTTTGACAAACCGATTATCTTTCCATCTGGAATATAGGCAACATGTACTTTTCCAAAAAAAGGCATTAAATGATGCTCGCAAAGACTATAGAATTCGATGTCCCGAATCAGAATCATGCCTTCAGCAGCTTCATGGAAAACGGCTCCGTTCACAATTTTAACCAAATCCGCCTGATATCCGCTGCAAATCTCCTGGAACATTTTTTCAACACGATCGGGAGTGCCAATTAATCCTTCCCGTGTTGAATCTTCTCCAATCGCTGCTAAGATAATTCCAACAGCGTCACGAATTGTATTATTCTTATCTGTTGTATTCTGAATCATATTTTTCGATCCAATAAAGAAGTGAAGAGCTCGGAAATTTTTTTCTGGTATTCTTCGTGAATCGTATAACTTTGTAATAAACAAGTTGCTTTATCAGTAAAATACTGGCAACGCATTTCTGTATATTTATCCGCACCGATTTCTTTCAGCCAGGAATTTACTTTTTGTACTTCGGACTCATCGCCTGAATAATTTGTCCAGAATTCCTTGAAATCTGAGTCTTTTTCCAATCCGTAAACGATCGGGAGTGTCATTTTTTTACTGGTGATATCACTTGATACTGATTTCCCGAACACGTCGGTATCGCCCCAGATACCGAGAAAATCATCCCGTATTTGGAATGCATAGCCGAAGTATTCTCCGACTGTCGTAAAATCTTCAAGGACTCGATCGTCAGCACCGGCTGCAAGCGCACCAAATGCACAACATCCGCCAAATAATGAAACGGTTTTTCCATGAATCATGGAGAAATACTCATCCTCGCTAATCACATCCCGTTTTTCAAAGGATATATCCCGATGCTGACCTAATATAAGATTCTGGATAATACGATTAAAAATCTTTATAGCCTTTGGTTTTTGCTCAGAAGTCGCTGCATCCAATATCGATTGATACGCAATTGCGAATAACAAATCCCCTGCATTTAAACTAAGTGGCAAGCCCCATTTTTTCCACAAAGTTGGCAAGCGATGACGGGTATCACTCTGATCTTCAATATCGTCATGGATTAAAGTAAAGTTATGCAAGAGTTCCAGACTGATGCCGAATGGGAGAGAAATTTCCCAATCCCCGCACAAAGAACCGCTGACCAATCCACAGATGATTGGGCGTAATCTTTTTCCGCCACCGATCAGATTTCCATCAGGATCAAATCCCACCGAATAATAAATCATCTCTTTCAATGTTTTATCGTGATGAAGGATTTCTTTTTCAGACAAGAATTTTAATAGCTCAATATTAATTTTTTCAATCATAATCTTTTTCTTTTACAATTGTTTGACTTAAAAATTTTGCAATGCGCAATTGTTGCACAAGGATCTCTAAAAATGACACAACAGCTTGCGGCCCTTCATTTGCCGGAGCTAATAAGGGACCGGCAATTCCTATCATTTTGGCACCTAATAGTAACGCTTTCCAGATATCAACACCATGAGTGATACCGCCTGAAGCAATCAGGGAAATATTTGGGAATCGTGCGTGAATTTGTTCTATACATTGAGCTGTTGGAATACCCCAGCTAAAAAAAGGGGATGCCAATTGCTCAGCAGTTTCAGTGCCGGATATTTCGGCTTCAACTTTCGCCCAGGATGTACCTCCTGCTCCCGCTACATCGATGATCTGGACACCTGCATCAATTAAATTTTTTGCCACAACGTCAGAAATTCCCCATCCAACTTCTTTTACAATGATCGGCACTGGAAAATTCGAGCACAAATAGTCAATTTTTTTTAAAAGTCCAGAAAAATTTGTGTTTTTTGAGGATTGCAACACTTCCTGTAGCGGATTCAGATGCAAAATCAGCGCATTTGCTTCAATTAATTCAATCGCCCGCAGACATTGATCTCTGGAGAACCCATAATTAAATTGAACAGCCCCAACATTTGCCAAAACTGGAATACTCGGAGCATATTTTCTTGGATTATCATAAATCCCGTGTGAATCTTCTTCAAGCAGTATCCGCATTGATCCCATCGCAAATGGGATGTTCAGTGTGTTCGCTGCTTCCAGCAGAGATCGATTGATTCGATTTCCGGATTCTGTTCCACCGGTTATCGAGGAAATTAATATAGGGGCAGCAATTTTTTGATTGAGAAAAACTGTCTCGGTTTTGATATCTTCGAAATTTGTCTCAGGCAGTGCATTATGAACAAGCCTGTATTTTTCAAATCCGTTCGTAGATTCCGATTGAACATTTTTATTCAAACAGACGGCAATATGGTTGTCTTTGCGAGAATTAATCGTCATGATTCAGCCTTTTAATACCTCTCAGTTTACCATGTTTTGAAATGATTCTCAAAAACAGTAATTCAAAATTTTAGAATTCCGTCTATGAAAAAAGAGAAATACTATTTTCCCTCTCTCTTGAACAACAAGTTTCTATTTCAAATTAATGGAATATACACAAATCAAAAGATGGGGAGGACTCTTTTTATATTGTGATGCTTTTAGAGCAAAGCGCAAAAACATCACAATAAATTTTTCCCTGGTTGGTTCAAATAGTAAATCAATACTTCGAATAAATGAAATATTGCATCAATTCTCCCATATTCACAGTAGAATTAATATTAAGAAAGCATCCTTTTTATAGAGGCTGATATGAGAAAAACGAAAATCATTTGCACACTCGGTCCTGCTACAGATGAGGGTGGAATATTGGAAAAACTGATAACGACTGGCATGGATACTGCCAGATTTAACTTCTCGCATGGTTCTCATGAGGAACACAAAAGAAGATTTGATGCTTTAGTAAAATTGCGTGAAAAGTATGGATTGCCAATTTCCACATTGTTGGATACGAAAGGTCCTGAAATCAGAATCGGTACTTTTAAGGAAGGTAAGATCAATCTAATTTCCGGACAAAAATTTAAGCTGACAACCAAAACCGTGGAAGGATCCAATGAAGAAGTATCGATCTCTTATAAAGATTTGCCTAAGGACATCACTATTGGCGACAAAATTTTAATTGATGACGGATTAGTGGAGTTGGAAACAATCGATAAAACCAATACAACCATCACCTGCATCGTAAAAAATGATGGGACAATTTCGGATCACAAGGGAGTCAATGTGCCTGGGACACATATAACCATCCCATACATCAGCCAGGCAGACAGAGAAGACATCATTTTTGCCATTCAGAACGGCTTTGATTTTATTGCTGCTTCTTTTGTGAGAAATGCGGAAGATATTCATAAAATTCGATCCATATTAGAAGAATTCCATTGTAATTCGATTGCCATCATCGCAAAAATTGAAAATCGGTTAGGTGTAAAGAATATCGATGAAATCATTAAAGCTGCGGATGGCGTCATGATTGCCCGTGGAGATATGGGGATTGAGCTACCCATCGAAGATGTCCCAGTTATACAGAAAAAAATTATTAAAAAAGTATATAATGCCGGAAAACAGGTCATTACCGCAACCCAGATGTTGGATTCCATGATGAAGAATCCAAGACCTACCCGAGCTGAAGCTACAGATGTTGCAAACGCAATTTACGATGGAACCAGCGCTGTTATGTTGTCCGGAGAGACCGCTGCGGGCAAATACCCCGTTCAATCCTTAAATACAATGATTCGAATTATCGAACGGACAGAAAACGACATTGATTATCAGTCCCGCTTTCTTAAAACTGAAACCTGGGGATCAACCATTTCTGAAGCCATATCCCATGCCACTTGTATGTCCGCAATCGATTTACGAGCAAAAGCCATTATTACAGTCACGAAAACAGGAAGAACAGCACGTCAAATTTCCAGATTTCGCCCGGCATGTCCCATTCTCAGTTGTACACCCAGCGAAGTAAGTTATCGCCAAATGAACCTCAATTGGGGGATTAAACCGATTTTAATTACAGAAGAATCTGAAACAAAATTACTTTTTCAGCATGCTGTTGACGCCTGTAAGAAATCAGGGTATCTTAATGACGGAGATCTTGTCATTCTAACGGCTGGCATACCTATCGGAGTCAGTGGAAACACGAACCTTCTCAGAGTTCACATCGTCGGTAAAGAAGATTTCTAATCGAATTCGATATTCCAAATTTATCAACCATCTTTTTCCTGAACGTTATCACGATTCGATTCAGAGAGGGAAACTTGTGAATAAATGGGTCCAAATAAAACAAAATAAAGTGGTAAAAGCCTTGATATTGGTATCCCTGATTTTGATAGCGATCATGATTTCAAGTAGAATAGATTATTCCTTAATTCAAAGATTTATCCAGAATCATCGATATTTGGGCATTTTTTTATGCGTATTTCTGTATGCGTGTTTAGGCGCAACGCCCGTTCCTTCGGAACCATTCACGATTGTTTTATCCGGACTTTGTGGACCAATTTGGACAATTTTTATGGTCACAATCGGAAATACTGCTGCAGCTTTTGTTGAATATTTGATCGGAAGTCAAGTATCAGATATCACTGAGTTTACACAACGAAAGGTAACCTTACCGAAATTTTTAAAAAAATTGCCAATCGATTCCCCTGTATTCCAAATCTTCGGCAGAGTAATCCCGGGGGTGGGAGCCAAATTTGTGGGTATCACCAGTGGCATGTATCGAATCAGTCTGTTTACATTTTTTTGGACTGCCATCCTTTCGAATTTTGCCGGTGCAGCAATTGTCGCATATGGTGGATACGGATTGTTCGAACTTTTATAGCGACGGTTCTTGTCTTTCTACTTTATCATTCTACTAATATCACGGAGAAATAAATCATGAAATTTCATTTGCCGGAATACCACTCCCCGGATTTTTCGCTTGAAAAATTCCAAAATTCCCCTGATGTAAAAACCGAATCCGTTTTATGGGATGGAATTGCACCGGATTTCTTTCACGCAACCTCGATTTTTCCTGAATATTTTAAAATTAACGAAAGATGGATGCTGGCTGAAGAAAGCAGAATGGATTGCTGTATTAAAATCAACAATGGGAAACTGGAAGTAATTGAACCGCGAAACCTGAAAAAAGGAGATATGGTTGTTATTGGCAGGACTGAACATGGAGAGGATGGAATTTTTCTTCATGAAGATGGTTTTGAAGAATTAAACACGGGGAAAGAGCGTTTTTCATTTCGAACAGGACGAAGTCGAGAAACTGCTTTTTCAAAAGATTATGATTCCCTCTACGAATTACTAAATTTTGACAAAGAAAATGGAAATATTTTATGGGTGATGGGGCCGGCATGCACTTTTGATGCAGATTCCAGAAAAGCCATGGAAATATTAATCGAAAATGGTTATGTAGATGGGCTTTTAGCTGGAAATGCATTGGCTACACACGATTTGGAAGCAGCATTATTTGGAACTGCGCTTGGTCAAAACATCTATACGCAAATTTCGCAGAAAAATGGGCATTATAACCACCTTGATCTCATTAATAAAGTTCGAAAAAGCGGTTCCATTGCTAATTTTATTCAGACTGAATCGATTCGAAACGGAATCATTTATTCATGCAATCGATATGGAATTCCTTTTGTGTTGACTGGTTCCATCCGCGATGATGGTCCGCTTCCGGATGTAATCGGGAACACTTATGATGGACAGGACGCCATGCGGAATTTGATTCGAAAAGCAACAACCATTATTTGTCTGGCGACACAACTGCATACGATAGCGACCGGAAATATGACCCCATGTTATCGAATCAATCATGGAATTATCAGACCGTTGTTCATGTATACCATCGATATTTCGGAATTCGCAGTGAACAAACTCAGTGATCGCGGCAGCCTGACAGCAAAATCCATCGTGACCAATGTTCAAGATTTTCTCGTGATGGTTTCCAAAGGTGTGCTAAAAAACCAATAAAGTTTTTCAATAGAATCACATCTTTTTTTAAACAATCCGTGATAAGAAGAGCTATTCGATGAAGCAGTTATTTCAGTCCATTTCTTCTGCTTGAAACTGTACGGAACAATAACTTGCGTATAAGCCGCCGGTTTTGCTGAGTTCATCGTGCGTTCCTACTTCGACAATTTCACCCTGGTCTAATACAAGAATCTGATCTGCCCGTTTGACTGTGGATAATCGATGCGCGATGACAATGATAGTTCGAGTACCAGCCAATTTTTGAATTGAATCTTGAATTTCCTTTTCGGTTTGAACATCAACCGAAGCTGTCGCTTCATCCAGAATCAGGATAGGACTGTTACGCAGCACAGCTCTTGCAATGGCTATGCGCTGTTTCTGGCCACCGCTCAAGCGAACGCCACGTTCTCCGATCATCGTTTTATATGCTTCAGGCATATCCTGAATAAACTCATGCGCAGAGGCAATTTTTGCCGCTTCAATAATTTGTTCAATACTTGGATTCGCTGCTCCATAGGCAATATTCTCCTCAATGGTGCCATGAAACAAGAATACATCCTGCAATACCATTGAAATGTTTTTTCGCAGCGAATCAATCTTATACTTACGAATGTCCTGACCGTCTATCAACACACGACCTTCCTGTGGATCATAGAAACGTTCTATTAATGAGATAATCGTCGTTTTTCCAACACCCGTTGGACCAACCAGAGCCAACATTTTTCCTGGTTCAACATGAAAACTGACATTTTTTAATACAGGTGAATCGAAAGAATAATGAAAGGATACATTTTCGAAGGTCAGTCCTCCGTCACATTTTTCCATCGGAACAGCATCCGGCAAATCCACAATGTCCGGTTCGGAATCAAGAATCTCAAAGATACGAATCGCCCCGGAAAAAGCACGTGTGAAATCTTCCAACGTGCGAGACATGGTCGTAACAGGTTCATAAAGAAGGTTCAGATACAGGATGAAACCCACAATATCTGATATTGGCAGTTCCCCATGCAGCCCCATCCAGCCGCCGTACCCAAGCACGACAACAGTTCCGATCGATGTAAAAAATTGAATCATCGGACGGAAAAACGTAATATTCTTTAGTGCGTTCACCTCTAAAGCTGCATATTTACGTGTTATTTCATGAACGCGTTTGGATTCTTCTCTTTGTTTCCCGAAAGCCTGGATTTCTTTGATTCCGGAGAGATTATCTTGCAGGATTGCGTTGATTTCTCCCATTACTTTCCGGCTTTTTACAAAAATCGATGATATCCGGCTCGAAAATTTAACCGCAAAGACAATAACAAAAGGAATCGGGATACAGGTTGCCATCGCTAATTTTACATTGATGGAGAATAATAGGATCACAATGATCAGGATTGTGAAAACACTGCTGAAAATATCAGGGAGAGCATGTGATATCAGTGTTTCGACTTTATCGGCATCATTGATGATGTGAGACATCAAATCACCAGTCTGCTTATTATGGTAAAAATGAAGCGACAGTTTTTGAAGATGATCATACATCTTCCAATAGATCTCTGGCACGAGATTCCAGGACACTTTGTGACTTAAATAACTACTGAGAAAACTGAATAAGAAACGCAACAAATATGCCAAAAGAAGTATTCCGGAGAGTAACCAGATAAAATTTTCAGTCAGCGTATTTTGTTCCAGACGCGAGGTTAATTCTCTTACAAGGGCAGGCGTAGTAAAGTTCAGTATATTTAGCATAATCAGCGAAAATATGGAAATCGTAAGATATTTCCAATATCCGCCTGTCATTTTTATTATTCGCAGTAATAGTTTCATTTTCTTACTCCAAGTCCAATATTTTATCAGATTTCCATTCAAAAATCGATTCGAAAAATTCAATTTCTGCAATTTATAAATAGAGAAATATATAAAATGATGTACTGTTCTTGCAACCTAAGAGCAAGAACAGCACATCACGATATTTCCTCAGTTGATTCATAAGAATTTTATAAATCGCGTTGATTAGTTAAGAGAAAACTCAGCCCTTGTCAATCTGACGATTTCTCATTAAAATCATTTGCAACTATGAATTTCCAAATTCTTTCTGCCTACGCTTATTATTATTACGGCAAACGAAATAACGTTGTGCCGGATTTTTCGCGTAAGTAAGAATCATCAGTCAAAAATAAAAAAAAGCGATATCTTCCGGATATCGCTTTTTTTTATTTTCTTTTCGTCATTCAACCTGAATTTCAACTCAGGAAAAACATAAAAACCAATTTGGAGGATATGATGGAAGTGAAATTATCAAATGGCAAAGTAATTCCGATGGAAATGCACAAAATTAAAATTGTTCAACAGACATTCTTGCCAGCCATAGAAGAACGCATTGAAGCAATACAATCAGCGGGTTTCAATACATTCCTTCTCAAAAGCCACAACCTTTTTCTGGACATGTTGACTGACAGCGGGACCAATGCGATGAGCGATAACCAGCAGAGCGCCATGCTTTTATCCGATGATGCTTATGCCGGATCAGAGAGTTTTTACAAATTGGAAGAAGCTGTTCAAGATATTTTTGGTTTGAAATATGTAATTCCAGCACATCAAGGTCGAGCCTGTGAACATTTAATTGCAAAAGTTTTTGTAAAACCCGGAACCTATGTCATTACGAATTACCATTTCACTACCACAAAAGCACATATCCGGCTATGCGGCGGGGAAGTCATTGAGTTGATCGGTGATGAAGGACGAATCACCAACAGCCATTGTCCTTTCAAAGGTAATATGGATGTTCTGGAACTCCGAAAAACAATCGAAAAATTAGGCAAAGAGCGGATTAATTCGATCAGAATGGAAGCGACAACGAATTTAATAGGCGGTCAACCATTTTCTATGCAAAACTTGAAGGAGGTCAGGAAAATCGCTAACGAATATGGCATTATGATGGTAATGGATTGCAGTCTGATCTCAGAAAACGCTTATTTTATCAAAACCAGAGAACCAGGATTTGAGGATAAAACAATCAAAGAAATTATTCGTGAGATGATTGAACAGGTCGATATGGTCTACATGTCAGCCAGAAAAAGCGCCATGGCAAGAGGAGGACTGATTGCAACGAATCATCAAAGGATATTTAACGAAATTCTTCCCAATGTACCGGTATATGAAGGATTTATTACATATGGCGGAATGTCAACGAAAGAAATTGAATCGATCGCCGTCGGGATGTATGAAATGGTTGACCTCAATATCGCTGGCAGCGGCGCAGAGTTTATCAGATTCTTTGCGAACCGATTAATTGAGTACGGAGTACCCGTTGTAACACCTCCCGGGGGATTAGGCTGTCATATTGACGCTTCAAAATTCTTGCCAAATATCCCCTGGAATGAGTATCCTGCCGGAGCTTTGGCAGCAGCAGTCTATATCATTTCCGGCTGCCGCGGAATGGAAAGAGGCAGTTTATCAATGGATCGGGAAGCTGATGGGGAAGAAGAACAATCCGACATGGAGCTTCTCCGACTGGCTGTCCCAAGAAGGACTTTTACGATGTCGCAATTAGAATTTTTAGCGGATCGTATTTCCTGGCTCTACAATCATCGCGACCTCATTCAAGGATTAAAATGGGTTGAAGAACCGCCTGTGTTACGATTCTTTATCGGTCGCCTGGAATCCATTAATCGTTGGGAGTACGATCTGCTTCAGGCCTTTCAATCGGATTTCGGAGCGTATTAACGATTTCGGCTGATGATTCGCACGCTCTGTTTGTTTTCGGCATAGTTTATTAAGCATCTTCGATGATGATTCATTTCGATCAGGACATACAGTAATTCGAAATAATAAAAATTAGGAGAAACGAATAAATATTGTCAAAAAAAAAGCTTGTACCTGAATGAATGATGTTCTATATGAAGTTATTAGAAAACAAGTCAAATGGTTTGGATAAATTCTGTCATTGTGTCATTGCGAGTCCCGCAGGAACGAATCAATCTCCTGCCGCATGCAAGAATAGAATGCTTCTCAATGATCGCAATGACAGATCATTACATGAATAATTCATCCAATAAATCTTTTACACAAAGCGCAAGAATCAACACAACATCATATATATTTTTTGCATCTTTCGAAATACTGCCCCATATTCCTGATGACTGAAATCATAAGAACGACAAGTTTTCTTGATGGTTTTGAAAAGTATTTTCATATTTCGAATTGCTCCTGTTGAACCAAACAAATATTTCTAAAGTAAAATGAATGATGTAGTGATTACTATTTTTTACAAGGATCATAACGATGGAAATTAAAACTGTTTCAATTATTGGCCATGGTGTTTTAGGAAACCTTTTCGGAAAAATCATCACCGATCACCTCGGAAAAGAAGCTGTTCGATTTGTCGCAGACAAAGATCGAATTGAACGCTATCAAAGAGAAGGTGTGTTTTCCAATGGAGAAAAATGCGATTTCCTCTATATGGATTCAGATGCACCTTGTGAACCGGCTGATCTTGTGATATTTACAGTTAAATACCTGCAATTGAACAGTGCAATCAAGACAGCCAGGAACCAGATTGGAGATAATACGATCATTTTATCTCTGCTAAATGGTATCGTCAGCGAAGAAATCATCGGAAAGACCTATGGAATGGACAAGATCCTCTACAGTGTCGCTCAAGGAATGGATGCTGTGAAAACAGGGAATCAACTGACGTATCATCTCCCTGGCCGAATTGAATTCGGTGAAGCAGATGGATCATATTCGGACAAAGTTAAAGCTGTGGATGAATTCTTCACGAAAGCTGGAATCGCTCATGGAATGCCGAAAGACATGATCAAAAAGATGTGGAGCAAATGGATGCTCAATGTCGGCGTCAATCAGGTGGTTACTGCTTACGAAACAACATATCGGGAAACGCAAAAAGAAGGGGAAGCCAGAGATAAATTCCTCGCTGCTATGAGAGAAGTCAAAGCAATCGCAAATTACAAAGGAATCGATCTCACTGAAGCTGATATCCAGTACTGGGTAAATGATGTCCTTGCACCAATGAGTCCGGATGCCATGCCATCCATGCGGCAGGATACATTAGCTCATCGTAAAACAGAGGTTGATCTATTTGCCGGAACAGTGATCCGACTTGGAAAAGAATGCGGCATTCCAACGCCAGTCAACCAATTCCTGTATGATCGTATTAAAGAAATCGAAAGCAAATTTTAGAATAATTTGATTGAGGCATTCGAATGAACTATTCCATCAGCGAAGCTGCAAAACGGATGAATACAACGCCCTATACACTCAGATATTATGAAAAAGAGGGCTTGTTGCCTTTTATCGATCGAAATGCAAACGGGATTCGAGAATTCAAAGAAAGTGATTTTGAATGGCTGGCTCTCATTGAATGCCTGAAAGGTACTGGAATGCCTATCAAAGAGATTGGCGAATTCATCAGTTGGTGCATGGAGGGTGACAGCACACTGCAGAAACGGCTGGATATGTTCCTGAAACAAAAGGATGAACTCGAGAAAAAAATGGCTGAACTTCAAAAATACCTTGACAAGATCGATTACAAAATCTGGTACTACACCACTGCCGTTGAAGCTGGCACCGAATCGATTCATAAAAAAAACTGTGCTCAAATCGAAAACAATTCGACTGGAACGCTTGCCATAGAAGAAATCCATGCTTAATGAATAGCGCAAAAAACTGATTTGTAATTCTGCATCTGTTTTTTTATAAGGCATAAAAAACCTTGGCTCATGAATTAGCTGCCAAGGTTTTTTAATTCAAAAAATGCCTATGATTGAAAGGGATTTAATTTTATTGGATACAGGTCATTTTTCTACAACAGGGATCACAGAAAACCGATTTCGAATCAACTGTACGACAGCAATCAACAGTAAAAGGATCATTCCAACAAGAGCAATTGTTTGCAGCAGGTTATATTCGCCGTTAAAACCTTCAGGCGCTTTTAGGAATTGATAAATTCCAAAATATGCCCAGGAAACAGGAAGCGGAAAAGCGGCATTGCGGATTTTCAAGAGCACAAGAATTAACAACACGATTGCGATTAATAGAATTGCAACTGCCCAGGTCGATTTGGCAATTCCGAAGCCATCCCATTCTTGTTTTACGAATGCAGCTGAAATATTAACCACGTTTGCAATAAATAACCAACCGGTATATATTCCGAATGTCAAAGGCAACAGCCACTGCTTTCCGTCCTGAATTGTCAGTAACTTTTGGCATATGATTGATAACGTGATAACAAACCCCAATATAAACAGAACTGATAACTCAACTAATTCATAAGAGAAAGAAACAATCCATGCAATATTCAATAAACAAGAAATCCAGAAAAGAACAGAAATCTGATTTAAGGCTTTTT
Organism: Flexilinea flocculi; assembly: GCF_001192795.1. Classification (GTDB taxonomy): domain Bacteria; phylum Chloroflexota; class Anaerolineae; order Anaerolineales; family Anaerolineaceae; genus Flexilinea; species Flexilinea flocculi. The sequence goes on from NZ_DF968181.1 coordinate 1,792,267, forward strand.
GGAAATAAGGATCGTTCTTTTTTACAAGCATAATAATAACGGAAATGATTAACAAAGAATAAATCACACTCCAGATGCTGAAAGTGGAAGGACTCGGTGTGATCAGGGTAAGGTAGGTATCCGAAATTTCCTTTTGCGAAAGGCCATTAATTAAGCCCAACGCTCCCAGTGTATTGATAACCAATGTAACTGCCAATAAGATCAAATTGACCCAGGCTTTTTTTGTTGCATTCATGAGATTTCTCCTTTTAATACTGTTTTCCTGACATGTAAAAGAAGATTATGAGAAAGCTTCTTTATCCTTACCAATGTCTGATTTACGAAGACCGGATCAAAAGGGAACTTTCCCTCCCATTTTGATCTACCAATGGAATGAAGTTGAATTGAAATCATTTCAAATCATTTTTCAAAATAAGGTTTAATTTCTTCTGTTTTCTTATAATCCATTGCACTCCTGATTAGAATTTATTGCTTGAATCAATTGTACAATATATCGATTATTTTCAATTACAGTATTAAATTTATCCATTAATTCGAAATAGTGACTTACTTTTCGAATCAATTGAGGGGAAAATCTTTGTAGTATTGTTTTTGCATAAAACGCAAAAAACAATACTACAAGAGGCTTTCTCTTTTTTCTAATAAGGTTCAATTAAATTTCGAAGTGCCACATTTTTTACGACAGTTTTTTGCGAAGTAATATATCGTTATCGATAGGATTCCTGATAAATCTTCAAACAATCCTCATCCGTAAGAACTGCCGGATCTACATGGAACAAGTGCCCCATCGTATGTCGGGCATTCTTCACGATTTCAGGTAACTCTTCACGAGTAATGCCATAATCAGACATTTTCAATTGATCGACATGACATCGGCGCTGCAGATCAACCAATGCATCGACAAAATCCATCGGTTGTGAGGCTTCCGTTTTGCCCAATGCCTGAGCCATTTTTACGAGACGATCATCACAGGAGCCGGATTTCGCAAAGAATGTGTAATACGCTTTGCTGATCATGATCAAACCCGCGCCATGAGGCAAATTCGGGTGATAGGCACTGAGCGCATGTTCCAGTGAATGTTCCGAAATACATCCAGAAACACTTTCTACAATACCGGATAAGGTATTCGCCAATGCGACATTGTCCCGCGCATCGAGATTTTTCCCATCCGCAACTGCTTTGTCAAGATTTGCTCCGATCGACTCAATTGCTTTTAACGCGAAAAGATCGCTCATCACGTTGGCTGTTGTATTGAGGTATCCTTCGGTACTGTGGAACAATGCATCAAATCCCTGGTAAGCAGTTAAAGTTGGCGGAATGGAGACCATCAGTTCCGGATCCACGATTGATAAATACGGGAAAGTGCAATCCCACCCGGATCCAATCTTCTCATTTGTATCTTCTTTGGTGATCACAGCCCAGGGATCAGCTTCGGTTCCCGTACCGGCTGTCGTCGTAATCGCAACAATCGGAAGCGGCTGATTCTTAACCGGTTGACCTTTACCGCTGCCAGCTCCTACATAATCCCAGTAATTCCCGTCATTGGTAGCCATCACAGCTATCGCTTTTGCAGAATCAATGCTGCTGCCGCCGCCAAAGCCAATTACGAAATCGCATTGCTCTGCTTTTGCCAGAGCAGCACCTTCCGTGACATGTTTCAACATCGGATTGGGCATTACTTTATCAAAAACCACATAGCTCACACCGGCTTTATCCAACTGCCCTTCAAGTTGATCCAGGTATCCGTTTGCGCGGATCGATTTTCCAGATGAAATCACAATCAAAGCTTTTTTGCCGGGCAGTGTTTGCTGATGCAGATTGTTAAGCTGACCGCGTCCAAATAGAATTCGGACTGGAACATAGTAATTAAAATTCATGATTCTTTCCTCCATTTTTTCTGTTTCGCTTTTGATAATTCAATCATATAACTTGGAGTTGGCTCTAAGTCAAGGTCTAAATTGATGATTCATGATGTCCTAATTACTCAGAAAATTAAACGAATATGTATAAAGAAAAGAAAAATTGTTGTTGCATTTTCTTTGTCAATTCACACCTTTTTGTAGAATTAAATGCAACCTCCTCTTTGTCAGACTTAGTGCAACCTGGATTTCCCTTTTTCATCTTCCCAAGTTGCATTTACTATTTCAATTCACGAGGTCGTTGATTAACAACTCATTTTTATGAAATTACTTGACCTGATTCAATACCTGTGCTAAAATTTCTCCCGTTGAGCGAATCAGAGACGAAAGTCAAAGAAAACTCTGGGGGCGTGGTGTAGCGGCTAACATGCGGCCCTGTCAAGGCCGAGATCGCGGGTTCGAACCCCGTCGCTCCCGCACAAAGGTGTACTAATAAAAGTACACCTTTTTTGTTTAATACTTCGGTAATGATCGATAAAACTATTTTATACTGATCGAGTTTCACGAATCAATTTATTGAATTCTGTTTTCATTTATTGAAAATGACAGATCGGGCGACTCCCCACCAACATATATTCTTGATCGATGAAAAAACCATTAATCGGACATTAAGCGTTTCTGTCCCTACCCTCAACGATTATTTACAGAAAGACGGATCATGTTCCAGGAAGAAGGCGGCAGATCGATTGTGAGGATTCCATCTTTTGTATTCGGGCACTCTCTTGCCTGCGGTTTGATAGGCTCATGATCAGCATCATTCCGCTGAGCAGAGTCATTCCCGGACAAAGAAATCCATTCCTGAACATAATCCCAATCCTGATTGAAGTAAATCGTGCAATTCAGGGCTTCGGTCTGATTTCGATTAACCAAAAAAAGCGTGCAAATGCCATCGAGGTTTAATACTGCGGATGCGTCCAGATAAGGGACATTTTTCCGAATTGTGCAATCATATTGTGCGGATTCACAGCTTAACCGCAGACTTGTTCCTCTTCCATATTTTGACAGGTAAAGAAAAGGATAGTAAATCGTCTGGACCCACGCGCGTCCATTGGGTTCCGTCATGATCGGTGCGATGACATTAACAAGCTGCGCCAGACAGGCAATTTTTACCGTATCCGCATTGCGTAAAAGTGTGTTCAACATACATCCGACCAGCAACGCATCCGCAAGATCATAATTTTCTTCCTCGATGGGTCGGGCTACAGTCCATTTGGGCGGCTGTTGACCGCTTTTTTGAAAATGGTACCAGACGTTCCATTCATCAAAAGACAATGCAATATCATGCGCCTCTTTTTGCTCCATCTTCGCTTCCCGACAGATCACTGCAATTTTGTGGATCATCTCTTCCATCTCAAGACTCCGGGAAAGGAAAGAAGGAATATCACCGTCATTATTCTGGTAATACTGATGTAGAGAAATGTAATCGATATACCGATAACAATGCTTGAGGACAGTTCGTTCCCAGGAACCAAAAGTTGGCATGTCATAGAAAGAGCTGCCGCAGGCAATCAGCTCGATCGATGGATCCATCCATTTCATCATCTTAGCGGTTTCACAGGCAATTCGGCCGTATTCCTCCGCTGTTTTCATACAGATTTGCCAGGGTCCATCCATTTCATTACCAAGACACCAGAGCTTGATATTATAGGGCTTCTCATGTCCATTTTGGCGTCGCAAATTCGCAAATTTGGTAGGCAGATCGCCATTAACATATTCAAGCAGATCAACCGCAGATTGCGGTGTTCCGGTGCCAAGGTTGACACCCAGCATAGGTTCGATTCCAAGTCGTTCACACCATTGCAGAAATTCATCGGTGCCCACTTCATTGGGTTCAAGCGCTGACCAGGCGAGATCTGCCCGCATCAGGCGTTCGTCTTTGGGACCGATCCCATCCAGCCAGTTATAGCCGGAGAGGAAATTCCCGCCGGGATAGCGGATATGAGACAGGTTCAATGGCCGAATCAGACTGGCTACATCCGTGCGAAAGCCATACTTATCCGCAGTGGTATGACCTGGCTCATAAATACCAGTGTAGACAGCACGCCCCATATGTTCGATGAAAGAGCTGAAAATTCGTTTATCGATTGGTGCAATCGTTTGATTTTTTGATATTGAGATTTCGGCATTCATTTTTATTCGTTGATTCTTTGAGTAGATTCTCGCTCAATGATTGTACAGTCGAGCATAATTTGATGCCCCGTTGGTTTTTCGCCTTGCAGGAGGCGCAGCATTTCTTTTGCAGCAGTCTGGCCGATTTCAAATAACGGGAGTGCCACGCTTGATAGGCTGGGGCGGCATACCGACGCTATCGCCTGATTATCAAAGCCGATGAGCCGGAAATCTTTTCCAACTTCGATCCCATTTGCATTGCAGTAATCCAAAACACCTAATGCCATCAAATCGTTATGTGCAAATATGGCAGTCACACCTTCACGGATCAATTGTTTGCCTAGAACGCTGCCGCAGTCGCGCCCCCAATCTCCTGTTAGTGTCAGATTCGGATCGTAGGGAATTCCATGCGCGAACAACGCAGATTGATGTCCGCGGATTCGTTTTGCCGTATGACTGCTATCCGCCAGCCCGGTAATCATCCCGATTTTTCGATCACCACGGTTGAGCAGAAGCTCCGTCTCTTCATAACTGGCTTTTTCATCGTTATAGATAATGGAAGGAATGGATGGATCTTCACTGACGCAGTACGCACAGACATATTTTAGATTGGTATGATCAGGCAGCGAAATAACGATATGGCTGTGACACCCGATATAGATGATTCCATCAACCTGCTTGCTGATCATGTCATCCACAGTAGAATGCACCAGCTCAACACTTTCTTTTAGATCTTTCGGTCCATTGCCATATCGTTTGAAAAAGCGCAGATTGGAAAGAATGTAATGATACCCTGCCGTCTCACATTCCGCAGCGATTCCATCAACAATTTCAGGAGCGTTAAAAACGGTCAGATCTTCTGTGATAATACCAATCGTGTGACTGGACCCAGCTTTTAAGTTTCTCGCATTCAGATTGGGATGATAATTCAGATTTCTAGCGACTTCGAGTACTTTTTCCCTGACCTTTGGGTTGACGCCAGTTTTCCCGTTAAGTACTTTACTGACGGTTGCAATTGAAACGTTTGCCTGTTTCGATATTTCTTTTATCGTAGCCATTTTTACACCTGCACATTATTCTGATCCTCATAATAAACGTTTTCTTCTGGAATTTCAAGGGGATTTTAAATCGTTTTTCGGCAGAATAAAACTATATTATTACAAATATCAGATATAAAAGCAAGAAACACGCAACACTGTCAGTTGCTCTGTTGTAAACGTTTAATCAAGAATATTCACATAAACATCAAAAATATATGGAGCAGAGTTCGGCATATGCTTTAATTTTTTATAAATTAGTTAAATTAGTAATATATAAATATGAAATAAGTAACTCTTTACAAATGGAATGATCGATGATAAAGTATCAATATGCTGTTAAACGTTTTACTTTTCGCTGAAGATTATTTTAAATTCACCTCGTATACACAATAATATTAAATAACGTTTAACTATTTGAAAGGGAACTTATGAGAAACGGTATACATCCATCAGCGCTGCAGAATATTCGAATAACTGACCCGTTATTTAAACATTATGTTTCTCTGGTGGCGGATCAAATACTGCCATATCAATGGATGGTATTGAACGATCAGGTTCCTGATGTGATAGCGTCTCATTGCGTAGAAAATTTTCGTGTTGCGGCAGGCAAGAAAAACGGAAAGCATCAAGGTGCGGTTTTCTGTGACACAGATGCCTACAAATGGATCGAAGCGCTTGCTTATTGTCTGGAAAATGGCAAAGCGAAAGCCTTTGAGCCGATTGCAGATGAATTAATCGCATTGATTGGACAGGCTCAACAAGCGGATGGTTATTTGAATACCTATTTTTCAATCAATCATCCTGATGAAAAATGGAGCAACCTGGCTGAAGGACATGAACTCTATTGTGCAGGGCATCTCATCGAAGCCGCAGTTGCCTATTTTCAGGCAACAGGAAAGGATCAACTGTTACAAATTGCGATCCGATTCGCTGATCTGATTTATTCTGTATTCATCGTTGGCGGAAGAGCTGGATATCCTGGTCATCAGGAAATCGAGCTGGCATTAGTCAAACTTTACCGAATCTCTGGTAATCCGAACTACCTCGCTTTGGCAAAACATTTTCTCGAGGAACGAGGGAAAAAACCAAACTATCTTCTTAAAGAATTGGAACGAACTGCTCAGAATCGTTTATTTCCCGAATTCGCAGATTACGATGAATTTTATGCACAGACATACGACGAACCAGTGAGACAAAAAACCGCGGAAGGTCATGCAGTCCGTGCCATGTATATGTTTTCTGCGATGGCTGATGTCGCAAATGAATGCAATGACGAAGCTCTCAAGGATACTTGTACGAGCCTTTGGCAAAATGTGACACAACGTCGGATGTATATTACCGGTGGAATTGGTTCGTCAGGACATCTGGAACGCTTCACAACGGATTATGACCTGCCAAATGATCGTACCTATTGCGAAAGCTGTGCATCGGTCGGGCTGATGATGTTTGGTCAGCGAATGGCGGAATTGACGAGAGATGCGCAGTATTACGAAGTGGTCGAACGAGTGCTCTGCAATACCATTCTGGCAGGTATATCCAAGGATGGTGACCGCTATTTTTATGTCAATCCGTTGGAAGTCTGGCCGGCAAACTGTCTGCCAGCGACATCAATGTCACACGTAAAACCAGTGCGTCAGCCATGGTACGAAGTAGCGTGCTGCCCGACAAATATTTCCAGAACACTCGCTTCACTGGGACAGTATATTTATGCAGAAGATGATAATTCGATTTACATCAACATGCTGATTTCTTCCACTTTTTGCATTAAAACGGCTGAAATAAAAGGCAACATTGAAATTAACGCATATCTGCTTCAAAATGGCACTGCAACCATCACGGTTGAAACCTTCGAAGCATCCGCATTCAATTTATCCATTCGGATACCAAAATATCTCGAGCAACCTGAAGTGACACTGGATGGCAATTCACTCGACGCAGAAATAAATAACGGGTATGTTGTTCTGAATATTTCAGAAGCAGGAAAACGCATCATTCAAATCAGCGGGTCCGTTGAACCGGTTTTCATCGCCGCGAATGAAAATGTGCGGGCAGATGTCGGTCGTCTGGCACTGCAATATGGTCCCTACGTTTATTGCCTGGAGCAGGTTGATAATGGGGAGAATCTTGCGGCATTATTTGTATCTGCAAATTCGGAAATCATAAAAGGACTGCCCATCGAAAATCTCCCTGGTGAATTACCCACACTCCATTTGAACGGGAAACGTTTTTCAAGCGGCGTTGGCTCCCAGCTTTACGGCAAACCGGCTTTTTCAATGTGTGACCAGAACCTGACTGCTGTTCCGTATGCGTTGTGGGGAAATCGAACACCTGGTGAGATGCTGGTTTGGATAAAAACAACATTTTAAGTTTGTAAATTGCAGCAAGTGTTTTGCTGTTTGATATAAGTAAAGAAAGGAAGATAATATGAAGACCAATAAGTTGTTTTTTGCTCTGTTAATTGCTGTTTTGCTGATAAGTGTTGCAGCCTCTATTGTCGCAGCTGCAGAGCCTGTCGAAATCACCTACTCCTACTGGGGTACGCCTGATGAAGCTGCGAGTGTTCAAGCAGTCGCTGATCGATTCAATGCCGAACATCCTGAGATCGTTGTCAAAGTGATGGCAATTCCAAATGAAGAGTATGTGACAAAATTGAATACCATGGCTACTGCGAATGAATTACCGGATTGCGGTATTATGAATGAAGCCGGCGTTTTGGATTTTGCGGAAAAAGGTCTGCTTGCAGATGTCTCCGATATGTATGCCGGAGCAGATTCCATGCCTTTGGACAGCATCACCTTCAAAAAAGACGGGAAACCGGTTGCATATTCGGCTGCGAATGAAATCCTGATTCTGTACTATAACACCGATATGTTTGATGCTGCGGGGCTGCCTTATCCTTCAGCAACTGAACCGATGACATGGGATGAATTTGTCGCTACTGCCAAGAAACTGACATTAGATAAAAATGGCAAAAACGCCGATGATCCGGAATTCGATGCTGAAAATATCGTCCAATACGGTGCAGTCGTTGACAACTGGACATGGCAGCTCGAAGTGTGGGCTCTATCTAACGGTGGCAGTTGGTTCAACGCTGATGGTACAGAAGTCACAATCAACAGTCCTGAGGCGATCGAATCCATCCAGAAGGTTGCCGACTTGTATCTCGTAGATAAAGTCATGCCCTATAATGCAGGCCTTGAGGATAATGGTATCCAACGGTCAATCGTATCTGGAACTGTTGCAATGGCAACCGGTGGAACATGGAACGTAGGCACAAGTCTGCCTGGTTCTGTAAAATACAGTGTTGCTCCATTGCCAGTTATGAAAAAAGAAGTCACCATTTGTACCGGCGGTCCGCAGGTCATTTTCAGCCAGTCAAAACATCAGGCTGAAGCAATGGAATTCATCAAATGGTATACAAAGGAAGAGAATAGTTGGGATAATCTGATCGCAACCGGTATCTGGATGCCTATCCTTGAAAAATACTATACAGATGAAGCATTGACCAAAAAATGGATCGACAACCCGAATTTCCCAAAATATGAAGATTATAAAGCAGCCGTCGTTGACTATGCAATGAACTATGCCGTCTCCACGAGCTGGTACTATACACCTCATACAAATGAATTCATCGAATACTTACGCTCGATTCTCGGTCCAGTCTGGGATGGAACACAGACAGCAGAAGAAGCGATCAATGGCGGTTATGATTATCTGAGCAGCATCCTTGCCGGTGAATAAAACCCGCTGATATACTTTACCAATCAATTATTGCGGTATCCGCACAGAGTGTGCGGATACCGCCCAGTTCTAAGAGGAAATATGGAAATAGATGTACGCAAAAAAAAAGCTGATCACAGGCTGTTGGATGGAGAACGAAAAACTGCCTACCTATGTCTGATTCCATCCTGTATCGGCTTGATTTTTTTGACTTATGTGCCTTTGATCACGGTTTTAATACTTAGTTTTTTCAATTGGAAAGGAGTCGGTACACTCCAATGGGTCGGACTAACTAATTACGTACGCCTTTTTACGAAAGACCCCTATTTCATTGATGCGATTAAAGTAACCGTCTATTTTTCCGTCCTCGCGGTTTTCGGCAGTATTCTTTATTCTTTTGCAATTGCGCTTTTATTAAACCAAAAAATCCCCGCGCGCGGCTTCTTTCGAGCGATTTTTTATCTGCCATATGTATTGCCAGCAATGGCGGTTTACCTTGGATGGAGCTGGCTGTATGAATCCAACTGGGGACTGTTTAATTATATCTTGAGCTTCTTAGGGATTGGGAAAGTCAAATTTATCGGATCTCCCACCTGGGTGGTTCCCTCTCTGGCTTTGATTGCCGTTTGGCTCTCAGGCAACTTGATTGTCATTTTTCTCGCTGGTTTGCAGAATGTTCCCCGTGTCTATCATGAAGCGGCTGAAATGGACGGTGCAAGCGGTTGGCAGCGTTTTCGATATATCACAATTCCTTGTATGACCCCGATCATTTTTTATAACCTTCTTATGTCTTTAATCACGAATATGCAAGTCGTCACACCGGCTTTGGCGCTGACGCAGGGCGGTCCGGGTAATTCTTCCCGTTTTATTTCCTATGTGATGTACACATACGCATTTAAGGATGCCAAGCTCAGTTATGCCTGTGCGATCAGTTTTATCTTTTTCCTGATTATCGCTGTATTTACGATTATCCTTTTTGTCACAAGCGGAAGATGGGTTTTCTATCAGGGAGGAAATGACTAATGGCGAAAAAAACTGCATTCCAAAGCCGGATGAAACATGAAAAAACGCTAAATACACTTGCGTTGATCGCTGTAATCCTGGCGTCCCTCCTGGTTATGCTTCCGATCTGGTGGATCTTCCGTTCAAGTTTAATGACGAATGCTCAGCTTTTTGCGTGGCCACCTTCCTTTTTTCCAAAAGATTGGCTGTTTTCAAATTACACAAAAGCGCTGAAATACTTTCCATTTTTACAGTATCTAAAGAATACAATGACAATCATCATACCATCAGTGCTTGGAGGAACGATTACAGCAACGATGGGTGGTTATGCCTTTGCCCGTCTACGCTTCCGCGGAAAGAAGTTCCTCTTCAGCCTGTGCGTTGGGTCCATGCTGCTGCCGAATATGGTGACATTGATCCCCCTCTATATTATGTGGACAAAGGGCTTCCACTTGGCGAATACGTATTGGCCGTTAATCCTGCCTTATTTCTGTGGTGGCGGCGCTTTCAATATTTTCCTGATTCGCCAGTTTATCTCGACAATCCCGAGAGAATTGGATGAGGCAGCAACAATCGATGGCGCCGGTTATTTTCGGATTTTGACAAATATCATCGTTCCCTCAATAAAACCTGCAATCATTGTGGTTGCACTGCTTCTTTTTATTCAAATCTGGAATGACTTGCTGCAGCAGATTATTTACATCAACACAGGAGACAAATTCACAATTGCGATCGGATTAAGCCAATTCAAAGGCTCTCTGAAACAGGAATGGGCGTACATCATGTGTGCGACCTGCATGTCTTTTGCGCCGGGGATCATTTTCTATCTTATCGGACAGAAGTATTTTGTGGAAGGTATTGTCTTGACTGGTATGAAGAATTAGCAGACGCGTATGGGATTCTTAGAAATCATTTCCAGACAGCATAATTTAAAGGAAGGTGCAGGAAAGCCGTATCCTGTAGAGGGTGCAGCTTTCTTTTTTGCTCTGATTCGGACTCATTTCTGGGTATTTATCAAACTCAACCTGTTGTTCACGGTTTTTTGTATCCCGATTATTACAATTCCTTCTGCAATTGCCGGAATTAATCGTGTTCTGATCCTCCTCATTCGGAACGGTCATTGCTTTCTCTGGTCAGATTTTTGGGAAGAATTTCGACGGAGTTTTTTCCGATCCCTGAAAATCGGATTGGTCATGACAATTGGCCTTGGCATCTCGTATTATCTATTAAATTTTGGCATTGAAAACCTTCAAAGTTTTTCCGGATTACTGGGCTTGGTACTTGGCTTTTGGGGAACGGCTTTCTTTTGTCTGTTCAGCGCATGGACTTTCGTTTTAACAGCGATGCTTGATCTGAATATCGGAGCATTGCTCAAAAACGCACGGATCTTGATGTTGCTGGAATGGAGGCAGAATCTGGTGGTTATGATAGTGTTTGTAGTGGCATTCTGCTTTATTCTGGCTGTATTCCCGTTTTCTCTCCCGATTTATTTTTTGCTGTTGGTATCTTTTGCGCAATACATCATCTGTTATTTTCTGAATGGACCCGTACAGAAACATATCATCAAACCATTCGAAGAAAAACAAAAAGCAGGTTAATCAGGCTGAATTCAGTAACTTGAAATATAAAAAAATTTTTTTGTTGTTCTATTGGTTTTGCGCGAAGCGCAAAACCAATAGAACAACTAAGTTTATTTCTTAACCGAAAAGTCAACCCATATTTTAGAATTGTCAGAAATGTGGAAAAACCAATCTGAATTCAGGCACCTGGATTGACCATAACGCAAGTTATCCCGATGGAACCCGCACATTTGCTGTCATCACGGTTGGTGAAAAGGACACATCAGCCGTATGTACTTATAATACAGATGGTTCCGTCAGCGATATCTCTGTGAGCATCAGTAAAGAATTGAACTGAAAACGCTTTCCTTTATATCGGTGTTAGGAAAATTGGAGGCAATTTCTTCTTGCCATTGTTTCAGACGTGGGGGGTGAGGAAAAACTAATACAAAGCGCATCATTGATTTCAAAGACACCAATCATTTGATCGGGCAATATCAATGGTGTTTTGCACATATGAACTTTCAAAAATCGCAGATAGCAGAGCCTCCTGCGATTTTCCCACGTATTTGAAGCGCGATGAATCAAGAATATTTGCCGCACATATTATTACTTAGATAATTTTTCCGAACAACCATCTGAAATTTCTGCCAATCAACCCCAATAAAAAGAGAAACACCAACTGTCGTTTTTCGTCAGTTTCTCCCAAAAAAGTACGTTTAAATATAAAATTGAGTTGTATTCATTTTTTTGAACTTGAGATGTTAGTATGTGTTCGAGCACAATCCTGAATATTATCAATATTTTTCGGAAATTTATAATATTTTGTGTACGGGCACGGGTTGACAAACCAGCCTAAACAAGCTATGATAAAAACAAAGGAAAGCAGAGAGAACCATGGCAACGATCAAACAAATAGCCAATCTCGCCGGTGTATCGCGCGGTACGGTTGACCGGGTTTTGAACAACCGTGGTCTGGTAAATCCTGAGACGGAAGCAAAGATTCGGGAAATCGCTGCATTATTACAATATACTCCCAATAAAATCGGAAAAACGCTTTCCATTATCAAAAAAAATATTAAATTTGGTTTTATTATTTTTAGCAGTACCACCAGTAATCCCTATTTTGAAGATGTTGTCACAGGAATTGATGCCAAATCAAAAGAACTGGAAGAATTTGGCGTTACGGTTGAGAAACGCTTTTCTGATTTTGATAATATTGAACCGCAATTGAACTCCATTGATGAGCTTATCGCACAAGGGATAAACGGTTTGGCATTAACTCCCGTCAACAACCCCAGAATATCCGAGAAACTGTTATCACTGCACCATATGGGAATTCCCGTTGTTGCGGTGAACAGCGACATTGATCATTCAGGACGCATCGCGTATGTCGGCAGCAATCACACGCAAAGCGGCGAAACTGCCGGTGGATTGATGCGATTAATGAAAAATGGACATGGTAACATTGGCGTAGTCCTTGGGTCCAAAGACATCCGTGGACATTATGAACGAATTCAGGGTTTTGCAGATATTCTTGAAAAATATGCTCCGGATATGCGGATTATTGAAGTACAAGAAAATCACGATGATGATATCGAAAGTTTTTATGTCACAAAGGAAATGCTGGCTCATCATCCGGAGATAGATGGTCTCTATATCGCTTCAGCTGGCGTCTACGGAGCATGCCGAGCAGTCATGCAGTTAGGACTTGAAAAAAAATTGACAATCATCAGCTCCGATTCGGTTCCAATGACAGTTAAGCTGATTCGCGATGGCGTAATTGATGCGTCAATTTGCCAGCAGCCGTTTACACAAGGTTCAAAACCACTTCAAATACTGTTTGACTACATCATTTCCCAAAAAAAGCCGGAAACGGATATCTTTTTCACTGATATCGAAATTAAAATTCGTGAGAATCTATAGATCCAACGACTTCCCCGATCAAACCGCTTGAACGCAATCAGTCATACGAGTTTCATATTTTACAATGGTATCTTGCGTCAAATTTCCATCTCTTTTCAATATACCGTTGATTTTTCCTTCATGCATCACGATGGCGCGATCTGCCATCGACAAGACTTCGGCCATTTCGGATGAAACACAAATTACAGAAACACCCTCATGCGCTAATCGATCAATAATTCTATAGATTTCTTGCTTGGTCCCGACATCAATGCCATTTGTTGGTTCATCCAAAATCAGAATTCTGGGAGAACACATCAGACAACGCCCTAAAACTGCTTTCTGTTGATTACCACCAGATAGATTCCTGATTAATTGTTGAACAGAAGGGGTTTTTATGCGTAAGGCGTCAACCTGTTTTTTGATCTCTACACGCAATTGCCTGATGTTCAAAACTCCAGCTTTAGAAAATTTCTTCAATGCACTGATTTGAATGTTGTCGGCAACTGAAAGGTTGGCAAAAATCCCCTGAATTTTTCGCCCTTCTGGAACAAGTGAGATTCCAAGTTCCATCATTTCCTTAGTCCCATGAGCGTGAACTTCCTTCCCTTCAAAGAAAATCTTTCCGGAAGACATCTTTCTGCCGCCGAAGATCGTCTCAATCAATTCACTGCGTCCTGCACCAACCAATCCGGTGATGAACAACACTTCGGAGGGATAAAGCTCAAAACTGGCATTTTTTATTAAATCGCCATAGCAAAGATTTTCAACCTTCAGAATTGGTTCTGCTTCATAATTGGCACAACAGGTATGAACCTGACTGTCTGAATATTCACGCCCAACCATAAGCGATAATACTTCGTTGACTTCAATATCTTTCCGCAATGCGGATGCAACCGAACTGCCATCTCGTAAGACGGTGATTCGATCGGATATACGAAAGACTTCTTCCATCCGATGAGAGATAAAGAGGATAGAAACTCCCTGTGTCCGAAGATCTTTCATAATATCAAGCAGCACTTCAGTCTCAACTGCCGTCAAACAGGAAGTAGGCTCATCCATTATCAACAGCTTCGCTTGTAAGGTCAAAGCTTTGGCAATCTCAACCATCTGTTGTTGAGATATGCTTAATTCATTCACCATTTTCGTTGCAAAAGAGGCATCCAACCGTACACGTTTTAGTTGTTCAATCGCATTGTTTTTTAATTGTCGATAATCGATCATTCCTGAACGTGTTTTCGGCAAATTCCCCATGTAAATATTTTCCATCACACTCAAATGCTGTGCCAACGACAATTCTTGATGGATCATAACGATACCAATGTCGCGAGGTTCTTTCACATTGCGAAAATGGACTATCTTCCCATTCCAAAAAACGTCCCCCGAAGTCTGACGATAGACTCCTGACAGAATATTCATCAGCGTCGATTTCCCTGCGCCATTTTCACCAACAATGGCATGGATTTCCCCTGGATAGACTTCGAAATTTACATTGCTGAGCGCATGAACTCCCGAAAAATTTTTGGATAAGTTACTAACTTTGATTAATAAATCAGCCATTTGTCCTCCAAGGTTTCTGAGGACGGTTTGAGAGATACCGTCCTCAGATCAAGTTCCGGTTGTCTATTACCGGATAAATCACAAACATTCTGAAAAAGTGTTTGTTGTTTTTCTGTATTTACCGAATCAATCAGTGATTATTTACTGAGTTTTATTTTGCTTCACCGTAGTATTCAACAACATTCTCTGGATTTACGACAACATTTGGTGTCGCAACATGATCATCATAGGTAGTTCCATTGACAATATTGTTGTAAAGCATCATAATGCTGTTCCACGCCTGTCCTTCAGGATCCTGAGAGACGGCAGCAATCATTTCGCCAGAATAGACGTATTCCAGATTTTCCGGTGTGTGATCAAACCCAACGACACCAACTTTTCCAGTCAATCCCATCTCTTTAATCGCCTGGCATGCTCCGAAAGGACCACCTGCAGTAACGTAAACGCATTTGAGATCCGGATAAGCAGTCAGGAAATCCATCGTCTGGTTATAGGCAGTTGTTGCTGAGTCATTATTTTCCACAACGCCGACAATTTCGATGTCCGGATCATTTTCTTTCAAGTAATCCAATGCACCGTTCATACGATCTTCATGCTGTACAGCGCCGAACGTTCCCGTAATAACAGCCATCTGTCCTTTGCCGCCTGTGAATGCTTCAATTGCCTCACCGGCCGTTTTACCAGCTGATTTTGCATTTTGACCGATGCTGGTCATGCGTTTGCTTGGTACATTGCCTTCTGCGACAAATGTAACAACCTGGATCCCTGCATCAACTGCTTTGTTGATTACCGTTTCGACACCGTCAAAAACAGAAATTACAGCGATACCATCATATTTCATCGAGATTGCATTTTCAATTGCGGCGATAATATTTTCACTGGTCATATCACCCATGGAAATCCAATCCACAGTGGCGTTTTTGTCAGCCAGATAATCTGAAACTGCATTAAAGCCATTCTTGATCTGATTGAAGAATGGATTCGTATCAAAAGCCAGCATGACGAGGCGAACCGGTTCATCAGAAACCTTTTCAGCCGTGATCGATGCATAAAAAGGAAGCTCTTCCTCAGCAAAGCAGGAGCTGAACATGCTGGCTGCCAATAACAAAACCGTCAATAATAATACAATACTTTTTTTCATCTTATCCTCTTTCATTTATATATAAAAGATTTGTCAGATCAGCGTTCAGCCCGTTTTTGCTTCAGACTGTCAGCCAAAACTGCCAAAATAACCACAAATCCGAGAACAATAATTTGCCAGTAAGCAGAGATGCGTAGTAAAACAAACGCGTTCTTCAGAACGCCCATGATTGCCGCACCGATCAAAACGCCAATGATCGTACCTTCTCCGCCTGCCATGCTGGTACCACCAATCACAACCGCTGCAATCGCATTCAACTCAAAACCCGCACCTGCAGCTGCTTCCGCGCTATGCAGGTTGCCGGATTGAATAATGCCGCACAAACCGCATAATGCGCCGCAAATCGCAAAAACCGTAATTCGCACACGATCAACAGCAATACCTGCCAGCTTTGCCGATCGGATATTACTGCCTGAGGCAAAAACGTTTCGGCCAAATTGTGTATATTGCATTACCCAGGCAAAAAATATACCGACGCTTATCATAATCAGCGCACTGACCGGCCAGGAACCAAGATATCCTGCCCCAAGTACAGAGATGCTGCTTTTATAAGAAATTGCATTTCCACCAGTGATCAACAATGCACTGCCACGACATATATTCTGGACACCTAAAGTAGCAATAAAGGCGCTGATTCCAACTTTTGTGACCAGGAATCCGGAAAAACAGCCGATTAGAGCTCCAATCAGCATCACTAACGGCAGGATCAGAAAAGCTGGAACAGCTGCATTGGCTAAAACAGCTGTAAAAACTCCGCATAATCCAAAAAGATAACCGACTGAAAGATCGATATTTCCTGTAATAATGACGAGTGCTTCAGCAACTGCCAGAATGCCGTATATCGAAATCTGCCGTAACACGTTGAAAAAATTACCCGCTGTAAAGAAATAGGGACTTTTTAATCCGACAAACAAAGACATGACGAACAATACTAAAAAAGCCGAAACAGCTTTATTCGATAAAATGTTTTTAGCAGTCTGTTTCAAGTTGGATCCTCCATGTTTGCTTTTTATTTCGAGAAAGACAATTCGCTGTCAATTTTACTCTCGTCAATTTTCCAAAATTATGCAATACGCTTCTTACAGACGTTTTCCTTTGATTGGGTTGAAAATATTGTCAGAAAAAAATATGTGCTCGTGCACATTCTTAGAATTACTTTACCTGATACATGCCTATTTGTCAATAGTGACAATTGAATAATAAGCCAGGACATTTGTAATAATCTGATCCATTTTGTCTTATCTCATTCATCATTGATCGTTTGACATTCATTGATAATTCGTGTACACTTAGCGCGATTATATTGTGTGCTCGTGCCCATTGACGAGTACTGAAACATCATTTGATCTTTCCTTCATTTGAAAGGGCAATAAGACGATGAAACAGATTTTGTGCTATGGCGATTCGAATACGTATGGGTATGACAGCAGAGAATACCCTGCTACAGGAAAATCTGGACGCTTCGATGAGAGCGTACGATGGACATGTTTGCTCCAAAAAGATCTTGGAGATTCAGCTCATGTTTATGAAGCCGGGATGGGTGGAAGAACAACCGTTTTTGAAGATCCTCTTGAATACGGAAGAAATGGCTATACATTCTTGGATGTCGCCTTCAAATCAAACGAACCGCTGGATCTGATCATCGTGATGTTGGGGACAAATGATATCAAGGATCAGTTCGCTGCCTCAGCTGGTGTGATTGCTAGCGGCATGGAACGTTTAATCATCCGTCTGAAAGAATTGATTTCCGAATCTCATAATCCTGCAGCCAGGATTTTACTGGTTTCTCCTGTAAATGTGACGAAAACTGCTCAAGGTGGTTTTTATTACGATTTTTCAGAGGAATCCATTTCGAAAGGCTTAAAATTAGGCATGCTGTATCAGGAAATCGCAATAAAGCATGACTGCGCGTTTGCAGATGCTAATCAATGGCTCGTTCCGGATGAGTCAGACGGAACGCATTTCAATCCGGAAGGACATCGCATCTTTGCTGAAAAAATTTCAGTTATCGTTCGTCAACTGTTGAATTTATAAGGGATTTGTTCAATAAATTTATATCAAATTAAGCAATCAAGAAAAGCGGTTTTTTTTATCTTTTTTGTTTTTACCAATTTTCGTTATAAATATTCAAGAATAATTACATTGGCGGCAGGTTTCCTTTATTACTACCGCCATATTAATTTCCAGTAAGATCAACACTAATTAAGAAATTATTGAATCGAAATAATTTTAATTGAAATATACAAGCTTCTCTGAAATATAGAAAATTATTTTCGAATAGATTGTCTTTTATACTGTCATGAACTTGACGCCCAGTTCATTCAGCTGATCCGCAATGGAAGCATCGATCTCCTTGCCGGTGATCAGCAAATCAATCTGATCAAAACCGCAGGTATTGACAAACGCGATCTTCTCAAACTTGGAATGATCGCAGAGCAGGATGATGTCATGCGCCGCTTTGAGCATCTTCTTATTCGTCTGAATCTCTTCGGTTGAAAAATTCATCAGCCCCACATTAAAGTCAACGGCATCGACGCTGAAAAACACCTTATCTGCATGAATTTGTGTAATCATCGTTTCTGTAAAATATCCGTTGAGCGAGTAATGATTTCTGCGAAGCGCTCCACCCAAAACCATCAAAGATACATTTTTAAGCGCCGAAAGCTCCATCGCGGTCATCAAATCATTTGTGGCGATATATAAAGGATCGATATCATCCAGCAATTTTGACAATTCAAACACAGTCGTCCCGCCGCCAAGGATCAGCGTTTCATTTGGCTGAATCAAATCATGGGCAGCTTTGGCAATACGTTGTTTTTCCTCCAGAAACAGGTCCTGTCGGATGGAAAAAGGCGGTTCATAGGAGGTTGATTGTTTTGAGAAAACCGCACCGCCGCGAACGCGCTGGAGTGAGTTTTGGGTTTCCAACTCGTTGATATCCCGCCGAATCGTTGAACGGGACGTTTTCAACTTTTCCGAAAGTTTATCGATCGAAACAACTCCATTTTTCTTTAATTCCGCTGTAATGACTTCAAGACGTTCGACTTTTAGCATAAGAACCGTTCTCTCCTGAACAAATGGCGATATATGTTTCCTGAATTCAATTTTCTAAATTATAAAAGCATTTTACAGAAATTATTGATTCTTCATTGTTTCGATCAACAATTCGAAATATAAATTGACTTTTCGAATAATGAAAAAACAATGGATTCTATTCATGCTTCAAATTCCTTCAATTTGATAAATGAGCAGCCTGATCTGTTTTTAAATTGTGAATATTTTCGGTTGCAAAAAAAATATACAATGTAATTCCATTTCAATCCGAAAAATTTTGAAAATTTATCTGTTGAACATCCTTTGTTGCGATAACGTCAATTCCCGTGCCACAGATATTTTCACGGATAAGATCGCCAATTCTGACTGGTGCATGGACTTCCACTGACTTAAGTTCTTCCATACAACGAAAAACCTCGGATTTAGGAATTCCCTTTCTGGTTTTTACAGATACTTGCGGCTGCATGCCACCGATAACCCTCACTGTGGTTGTAACCATTCGTTCCGGATGATTGACCTCATTCGCAGCAAAGTTCAAGCCTCGATTACATGTATATCCAGAAATCGATTGAATTCCTCCGCTTCCCACCGCAACTTCAATTTGACAGCCGAACGGACAACAAATACAGGTAATATATCGAATCTCCATGTTTTAGTGTTAGCCTTTTTCTATCTTGATAGTAATTGACTTTAAATCAGGAAATTGATTTATTTGCTCTTTCCGAAGCTTAATCAGTTCCATTTCACCTGGTGTGACAATCGGTTTTTTTCTGCGCAGTATACATTGATCGTTAAAAAATACACTGATAAAAGCATTTTGATACACCTCTCCTACACGGAATCGTACGGTCAGGTCTTCATCCTTCCGATCCGGATTCAGGATCTGCGGCACTGTGTATCGCACTCCGTCAGATCCGAAAAGTCGTACCGTTCTTTCTTTGTTTGAAAGGCCATTTCTCCGGATATAGCAAGCCGCATTTTTACCGGCTGATGCAGCCTCCTGTGAGACAAAATCAACGAGATCATGCACATGCAATACATTTCCGCAAGCGAATATGCCTTCTGCCTCTGTTTCAAAATCATTATTAACAACAGGTCCGCATGTCGATGGATCCAATGGGATCCCGGCTTCATCACTAATTTCATTTTCCGGAATCAACCCTACTGAAAGCAGCAGCGTATCACATTCATAGAATTCTTCTGTATCTGGAATCGGTTTGTTCCTGTCATCCATTCGTGCCAATGTAACACCAGTCAGGCGTTTATCCCCATGAATTTTTACTACAGAAGTTCGGAATTTCAATGGAATTCCAAAATCATCAAGGCATTGGACAATATTTCGTTTTAGACCGCTGGAATAGGGCATCAGTTCAGCTACAACTTTGACCTTTGCACCTTCCAACGTCATTCTCCGAGCCATAATCAGACCAATATCACCGGAACCGAGGATCACAACATTGTGCCCCGGCATATATCCATCGATGTTAATGATGCGTTGCGCAGTTCCGGCAGAGAAAATTCCAGCGGGACGACTGCCGGGAATATTCAGCGCACCGCGCGGGCGTTCTCTGCATCCCATTGCGAGTATGATAGTTTTGGATTGCAAGATCTGCAACCCTTTATCCGCATTGATTGCCGTTACTTTTTTTTCTCTGTCGATACGAATGACCGTTGTGTTCAATTGATAATCAATATTCAGCGCACAAATTTTTTCAGCATATCGAGCTGCATACTCCGGTCCAGTCAGCTCTTCATGGAAAGTAAGCAAACCAAAACCGTTATGGATGCATTGATTGAGTATCCCACCCAGCGAAGATCCGCGCTCCAAAATCAGAACATCCTCACAACCGTTTTCTCTGGCAGAAATAGCAGCCGCCATGCCGGCAGGTCCTCCGCCAATCACGATCAGATCATAAGTCTTCATTGTGAGTTCCTCTTTGCCTGATTTCCGTTTTTTGGGAAAAATATGTTCGATCCTTCGCCACTTTGTGTAACCTCCGTCAGATCGATGCTGAGTTCTTCAGCTAATATTTTTGCCACAACCGGGCTGCAGAAACCTCCTTGACAGCGCCCCATTCCTGCACGTGTGCGCATTTTTACCGCATTTACATTTGTAGCACCTAACGGCGAATGAATGGCAGCCTTGATCTCCGCTTTGGTGACCATTTCGCAGCGGCACACAATGTCTCCATATTCTTTGTTCTCCATTACAGCCTGTCTGCGTTCCTCGTCGTTCATATCCCGAAAAGGTTTTACATGGTCTCGTGTTGGAATAAATACATCTGTTTTTTCGAAATGATATTTTTCAGCCGCATCCTGAACAATTTTTTTTGCAATCGCCGGAGCAGCTGTTAATCCAGGGGATTCAATTCCGGCCATGTTGAAAAATCCTGCCACATCTTCAGACTCCCCAATAATAAAGTCATCGGTCGTTGAATGCGGGCGTAATCCGCCAAAAGCATTAATGATCCTATTATGGGGAAATTTCGGGATTTTTTCGCTGATCGGCAGATGTCGCCAGTTTTTCTCAAAGTATGATGTAATTTCATCCAAACCGATTGCAGTGGTAGCTGTATCATCCTTGTCAGTCACATCATGAGCATCGCATCCAAGAATAATGGTCTTATCAACAGAAGGCATTATTCCCATCCCCTTGGTGTGCCCGCCGCTCGGTAGATTGACAGGCGTCTGAGAGATTGTAGCTCGCACATACGGAGCAAGTTTTTTGTCTAATAGGATATGTTCCCCTTTACGCGGCAGGATGGTAATTTTATTCGAGCTGACCATATTATTAATTTCATCCGCGTGGGTTCCTGCGCAATTGAAAAGAAAACGAGTCTGAAAAACTGTTTTATTGGTTGTTACGAAAAATCCGGTTGCGTTTTTTTGAATACACATTACCTTGTTATTCAGGAAAAAATCAACATGATTGCGAAGAGCCTGTTCACATAACGCAATTACTAGCGTATAAGGACATACGATACCGCCGGTCGGAGCATACAATCCGCCAATTACATCCGGACCAAAATAATGCTCGATTCGCAACAAGCCGTCGCGATCCAATACTTCAACGCCTGGAACGTGATTCTTATCAGCATTATGTTTTAACCGACGGACTTCTTCCATATCGGCTTCATTGATTGCGAATAGAATTGTTCCATTGCGAATAAAAGGTACTTTCAGATCAGAACATAATTGATCAAACATTGCGTTACCCATCACGTTATAGAGAGCTTTCTGGGTTCCATAAGCTGCATCATGTCCCGAATGAACGGTAGCGGAATTACCGCGGCTGGTTCCAGAACAGATATCGCTTCCTTTTTCGATAACGGCTATGCGCAATTTATAGGCTGCCAGCTCGTAAGCCAGTGATGCGCCGCTGATTCCTGATCCAATTATGATTGCATCATACATGAATTCCTCTTTCTTGCGAACGCGTTTTCTTTGGGTTTTGTATAAACTCAATCTGTACACCATTTTTCCCGATTCAATGAAATTATATGGTACAAATTGGAATATTTTGAACTATACTTGAAATCTTCTCATCAGGCAACCCCCCAATTCAATCTTTTATTTGAAATATCAACTTGCTGTTCGATTTAATCAGGAAAAACTTGATGTTGAGATGTTTTTAAATTCACGAAAAAACATCTTAACATCAAAGGAATTCTCCACAAATTTTTAATCGCTGCAATTTAATGAAATATGTTCCAATCTGGTATTTATAAATATTCGAAATCATTTTATAAATGCGATCAAACTCTTATTATCTTCTTTTGCAAAGTAGAAAACGATACAAAATTTCTCGTATTCGCCGAATGGTTTAACGGTATGTCGAATTAATTTTTTCTACTGCTCGAACTGGTATGAAATGATTGACCAGTAATTTAAACATAGACTTGCTATTCGAATAAAGCATAAAAACTGAACAACAATAAAGAAACATCCCCATATTCAGAATTCGTGAGGATTGAAACGCAAATATCTGTTGGATGCATTTCCCAAAAAGAAACTACGGATATGTATTGAATTCTGCTTGCTTTTGAATGACATATGACCTGTTTTGGAATAATTTGGCGCGATTCCTACGCTTTTAGCATTGACAATCAATTCATTCTCTGATATTTTTTAAAAAGGATCATAAAGCCAATTCCAAAAAAAAATTGGGACTAATTTAATAAAGGAGAAAAAGGATATGAAGAAATTGTATTTTGTTATTCTATGTTTGCTGGCTTTCGGAATGATCTTCGGAAGCGCCATTGCAGCTGATGAAGACACTATCTACTTCGGAGTTAATTATGAGCTCACAGGCGCCAATCCGATTATTGGCGAATCGGCCATTAAAGGCGTCGATATGGCTGTAAATGAGATTAATGAAGCTGGCGGACTTGTTGTCAACGGGAAATCTTACAAATTTGCTTATAAAGCTTTGGATAACGGTTTCAACACCGATGAATCCGCTCTGAACGCTCAGGAGTTTGCAGATGATGAATCCATCGTTGCCAGCATCGGTCCGAATGACTCGGATATGTGTATGGCAACACAGGCCATCGCCTGCGGTGACGGTCTGCCGATGATTTCACCATGGTCCACATTGGTTGAACTGACAAGTTGTGAGTATTACTTCCGCGCATGCTTTACGGACACCTTCCAGGGAGCCATTCTTGCAAATTATGCATATAACTATGAAAATGCTCGCACTGCAGCGGTTCTGTATGACATGTCAAATCCATACAATGAAGGTGTTGCCACTCGTTTTTCTGAAGTCTTCAAAGAATTAGGCGGCGAAGTCGTTGAAAGCCAGACGTATAATGGCAAAACTGGGGAAGAAGATTTTACATCCCAACTCACAAAGATCACCGGAAAAAACCCTGATATTCTTCTCATGCCGAACTTCTATGAAGAAATTGTCAGTCAGGCAACACAAGCGCGTGATATGGGTTACAAAGGAAAATTCCTTGGATCCGACACCTGGGTTGATACCTCACTGCTTGAATGGGATACGGAAGGCTTACTTGAAGGTTCAGCGGTTGTCGGCCATTACCATAAAGATATTGCATCCGATGTCGCTTTAAAATTTATTGATAATTATCATAAGATTTATGGCGAAACCGGCGATCCGAATGATATCGTTGCGCTCAACTATGATGCTGTCTACCTTCTCAAGACTGCAATTGAAAATGGTCAGTCTTTCGAGCGGAAAGCAATTCGCGACTCACTGGCAAACATTGAGGTTTATGAAGGTGTTACCGGAACCATGACTTTCAATAATGGAAACGGAGATCCGACAAAATCAGCAGTGATCATGAAAATTGTTGATGGCAAGTTCCAATATGTTGATTCAGTGACTCCATAATTGATCACAATCATCTGAAATACCAGGATGACAGGGTGTCGGCAATGTTACTTGCTAGACACCCTGAGTTGTATATCATTCCACTTTGAGCAATTCAAAATTTAGAGACTATCTTTGTAATTATAAAGAGAAAATTTGATGTTATGTGATCTTTTTCAATACATGCAAACATAACATAGCAAAAAATAATCTCATCATTTTTCATTTCACTGATAAGACTTATGGTTCATTTCTCATTATCAGAATGTAAATTAAGGAGACTGCTTTGCTACTACAACAATTTATTAATTTTTTACAGTTAGGCAGTATTTACGCATTAGCAGCAATTTCTTTTTCCATGGTTTACGGCATTGCAGGTCTGGTAAATTTCGCGCATGGCAGTGTTTTTACAATTGCGATGTATCTACTCTTCTATGCCAGTACGCTCTTATTCAAAATTACAAGCGCTACCTGGGGAGTATTCGTACTTTCTCTTATGATAGCAAGTCTGGGTACATCCATTGTTGCAATCTTGATGGAAAGAATTGCTTACAAACCCTTACGAAATGCACCTCCGATTTCAGTCGTTGTCTCTTCAGTCGGTGTTGGGATGCTGCTGGAATATTTGGCGCTCAATTTAGCTGGATCGAAAGCAAAACGAATGCCCAATCTGATTCCGGATATAACGATTGATATTGCCGGAACAACAATACCGCTTTTTAAAATCATGATTATTGTGATTGCTTTTATTGCAATGATTATTCTTAGTCTACTGGTTCGTAAAACACAGCTGGGTGTTGCCATGCGTGCAGTTTCTCAGGATAAAACTGCCGCTGCGTTTATGGGTATCGATAGTAACAGAGTAATTACCTATTCCTTTATTTTTGGAGCAGTTCTGGCAACAATTGCAGCAGGATTATACGGAAGTGCATACTCAATTTTTGCGTACAACGTAGGTGATACCATCAACTGGTGGTCATTCATCGCAGCCGTTCTGGGTGGTATCGGCAGTATTGAAGGCGCCGTATTAGGCGGATTCATTCTTGGCGGGATCAACGTCATAGCTCCGATGGTGCTGCCAGTTTCCAGTTACAAAGATATCGTGGCATTCGGAGTATTAATATTTGTTCTTTTAATCAAACCTACCGGTCTGCTTGGAAAAAATGCAGCCGAAAAAGTATAGGAAACGTTCATATGATAACCAAAAGAAAGAATCATTTGTTGGGCGACGTTATTCCTGTCATCATCATTGCTGCAATTTTAATCGTCCTCAAAGAATTTAAACTAATTTCAACCTCAAGATTACTAATTCTTCAATACATCGGATTGTATTCGATTTTTGTGCTGGGAATCAACATGGTTAATGGCTATCTGGGAATTTTTTCGCTAGCGCATGCCGGATTTATGGCATCCGGCGCTTATGCGGCAGCGATCAGCAGTAAATACTTCTTCAAAGAATCTTGGATGTTTCCTCTGATACTGTTATTTGGTGGCTTAATCGCCATGTTGATTGGACTTATTATGTCAATCCCATCCTTTAAGGCTAAAGGTGACTATCTGGCGATCATTACATTAGGTTTTTCATTAATAGTACAAAGTTTTCTGCAAAACTGGCGATTTGTCGGTGCATCCAAAGGCATCAATAACGTGGCAAAGTTCACAAATATCTATTGGGTGTATGGCTGCCTTTTATTTGCTATCATCATTGTCCGGAAATTCATCAATTCCAAATATGGCAGAAGCTTGAAAGCGATCCGCGAGGATCAGGTAGCTTCTGAATTAGTCTCAGTCGATGTGAAACGTGCGAAAACGATAGCATTCGCTGTTTCAGCATTTCTGATCGGAATCTCAGGCGCTTTGCTGGTGCATTTGCTGGGTTATACAAGTCCGTCGGCATATGGATACACCAATATTGTGGACGGATTGGTAATGGTCTATCTGGGCGGGATGGGTTCGATTACCGGTTCCATCGTAGGTGCAACGTTATGGCAAATTCTCATTCAAACGCTGAAAAATCTGGGTACCTGGCGCTGGGTTGTTGGCGGCGGGCTGCTCTGTGTGATCATGATTTTCCTGACCAACGGAATTTTTGGAAACAAAGAATTATCCGATGCAATCCATGCAATTCGGAAATATTTCAGTCGTTCAAAAACAAATAAGACTATTTCGGAGGAAACAACAAAATGAATAACGAAGCAATCGTTTCCTTTAAAAATGTCTGTATGTATTTTGGCGGAGTGAAAGCGATCGATGATATCAGTTTTGATGTGGATGAAGGTCAGGTTTTTGGAATTATCGGGCCTAACGGCGCCGGAAAAACGACAATTTTCAATGTTTTATCCGGTATCTATAAACCGACTTCTGGAGATATCTATTTTCACAATCGCCGCATTAATAATCTGCCGCCAAATTATATTACCGGTAACGGCATCACCAGAACCTTTCAGAATATTCGATTATTTGAGAATCAGACCGTATTGGATAACCTGAAAATCGCTCACTATAGTCATATTCATTATGGCATTATGGATGTTATTTTTACTTCTAATCGTTTCAAAAAAGAAGAAGAACGGATTGAAGAAGAAAGTTTAGCAATTTTGGATTTTATGAACCTCACCGCCTATGCGGAACAGAAAGCAGGGGCTTTGCCCTATGGTGCGCAACGACGAATTGAGATCGCACGTGCACTGAGCTGCAAACCGGAAGTTCTTCTTTTGGATGAACCGGCAGCCGGAATGAATCCCGTTGAAATCGACGAATTAAATCAATTAATCCTCAAAATCCGTAATCAATTCAATTTGACGGTTCTGGTTGTAGAACATCAGATGCGTTTGGTGATGGAAATATGCAATGAAATATTGGTGACAAATTTCGGACGAAAATTAGCGATTGGCAAACCGAATGATATAAAAAATAATCCTGAGGTACTGGAAGCATATTTAGGAAAGGTTAAATCAAATGAGTGATCGAGAAAACCGTCAAAATCCTCTGCTGCATGTATCGGATTTAGTTGTCTCATACGGAAAAATCGCTGCGATTAAAGGTATTTCTTTTGATGTCTACAAGGGAGAAATTGTTGCGATGCTGGGAGCAAACGGCGCTGGCAAGACAACAACCTTGAATGCCTTGACCAGCGTAATTTCTGTAAAAAATGGTGAAATAGTATTTAAAGGAAAAAACATCAAAGGAATGCCGACACATAAAATCACAATAATGGGCATGATTCACGTTCCGGAAGGACGGCGAATTTTCCCTTCTTTGACAGTCGGGGAGAATCTGCGAGCAGCAGCATATCTCTATGAGAAAAAAGATAAAGCCCTGTTTGAAAATCGTCGCGACTATGTAATGAATTTATTCCCTCGCCTTCGTGAACGTGTTACACAGCTGGGAGGAACGCTTTCCGGCGGAGAACAACAGATGCTGGCAATTGGACGTGCTTTGATCACCGGTGGAGATATTGTTTTAATGGATGAACCATCGATGGGAATGGCTCCAAATCTGGTTATGGAGATATTCGAAACCATCAAGAAGATTGCTGAAAATGGACAAACGATCATGTTGGTCGAACAAAATGCCATGATGGCGATGGAAATCGCTCATTATTGTTACGTCCTCGAAACCGGTAACGTTACCTATGATGGAACGCCGCAAATGATGAAAGCCAATAAGAACATCGTAGAAGCATATTTGGGATCATAATCAAAGCTGGTTCAATGAAAACGAATTTTGATCGCTGGGATTGATTTGAATCGACCAATTGTCTGTCATTTTTCTGATTTTTTTTCATATTCAGCGAGACTCAATACATTGCAATGTGAAATAAGTATTCAGCAAAATTTTAAAAGGAGCTTTTATGACTGATGTAATTGTAACTTCAAAGGACGATGCAAGAATTTGGATGGAAGACCAGGAGGTCTGCCGCGAATATTACAAAACAGACAAAATCACTTTTGGCATGTCTGAATTGCAACCTGGAGCCGTTGGTGCCATCGATCCGGGACATGCTGAAGCACATGAGGTATTCTTCTGCGTTCAGGGGGAGGTCCTATGTTATGTCTCCCAGGATAACAAATACTACCATCTGAAAGAGGGAGATGCCATGCTCGTCCCACAGGGAAAAGATCATAAGCTATTCAA
Source organism: Flexilinea flocculi (assembly GCF_001192795.1). GTDB lineage: Bacteria > Chloroflexota > Anaerolineae > Anaerolineales > Anaerolineaceae > Flexilinea > Flexilinea flocculi. Next base: position 1,820,748 of record NZ_DF968181.1, read on the forward strand.
TATCGGTGATGTCAAAGCCATCTTGACCTGGTCATGTGCCCCGCACCAATAGTTCAAAATCTCAATAGCGCGTTGTTCATCTGATTTATTGAACATTCATAACTCTCAGTGGGCAAAACCGCAGACATAATCATAATGATCTTTTTTCTATTTTGTGTTGTTTTTTCGCTGAGCGAAAAAACAACACAACCATAAATCTTCTCTCTTTATTGAAGACGTATTTCCTTTCGAATTTATGGCATTTTCCCAAAACATTCATCCGGTTTTATTTCATCATGATGCTTCCAGCGATTCGAAATTATATTTTTCCTCTCTTCCATTTCAAAGAACATCCATTTCGAATAGCTGTAACGCTTCAAAAAATCAAAAGTTATGAGTACCTATGTGTCATTTTGAAAAAAAATCGCACGAAAAACCATTAATTTGAAATATGAGAAGAACAACAAATTTCCTTTCGTGATTCGAAAAGTCAATCCAGATTTTGAATTGTTGACGAATAACCTTGACAAAAATGCGTTAAAAAAGATAATATTTGATAATAAATGAAAATTTATCAGATCATTTCTTTTCAAATTTGATCATTATCGAACGGGTCGTTTTTTTATTTTTTGTAGAAAGTAAATCGTAACCAGGTCTCATCATTCGGTTTTCATATACGAATATATATATGGAAATAATCTTCCAAAATAAAAAATATTAAGGAGAATGTCATGCAATCCAAAATCATTATTATGCTTACACATAATGATCAAACAGTGAAAGATGCGCTGCAAGTTTTTGAACAATGCAAAGATTTACCAATCGATTTTTGGGGATTCAAAGATGTGGGTCTTCCAAGAGAGGAAATGAAAACATTAATCGATGCCATGAAAGCGGCTGGAAAGACTACATTTCTTGAAATCGTTACGTATTCAGAACAAGAATGCATGAATGGAGCTAAGCTTGCTGTCGAATTAGGTTTTGATTATCTGATGGGAACACTATTCTTTGACAATGTTTATAATTATCTCAAGACACAAAAAATCAAATACTTACCGTTCTGCGGTACTGTTTCAGGTAGTCCCAGTATTCTGGAAGGAAGCTTTGATGATATCATCGCCGACGCTCAGCAGATGATTGATAAAGGGGTTGACGGTATCGATCTGCTGGCTTTCCGCCACAAACATGGCGCTGAACTTGCCCGCGAATATTGTTCCCGTGTAAAAGCGCCTGTTGTAATTGCAGGCAGTATTAATAATTATGAACGCATTGAATTTATAAATGAAATTAATCCATGGGCGTTTACAATGGGTTCAGCACTCTTTACGGCGAATTTTGTTCCCCATGCCGATTTTCGGACTAATTTGATCGCTGTAATCGAGTATATGAATCAAATTGATAAATCCTGAACGTAATCAACAAAAATGGGCGATGTCCTTTTCAAAAAGCAATTTTATATTCCTCCAAATGCTTTTTCCAACGTCGCCCTTTTTTATACATCAACAACACAAATATCCATCCAACTGCAGAGAATGACAAATATTTCTCTTAATAAGGATTTTTTTATACACGATTGAATGACTCTGTTTCGAAATGCAGGAAGGTATCTTCTTTATATGAAGTAATTGTTTTCTTCACATAAAGTCACCGCATAACAAAACTCTCATGATTGACGTAAAAGACCAGTCTATATTTTGAATCAGGATAAGTCAACGCAATGAAAACAGGAGAAACCATATGGCAAATTTAATTCTGGGAATTGACATCGGTACAACTTCAGTGAAAGCAGCAGTTTTTGATCATGCAGGTACACAGAAAGCATCTGCAGTAGTTGAGTATTCCTTGCTGACTCCAGGTGCAAATTTTGTTGAAGCCCCGTGTAATATTTATCTTGATTCCATCATTGAATGTATGAAAAACATTGCAGCAAAAAATGTCATCGACACAAGAGACATCACTGTGATGAGTTTTTCGGTCCAGGGAGAAACGCTTTGTTTTCTCGGAGAAGACTGCAAGCCGCTGAGAAATGCGATTGTATGGATGGATAATCGAGCTGGGAATGAAGCCGGGAAATTAAGGGAAGCGTTCGGTGACGAATTATGCTACCAAATTACTGGCCAAGTCAGTTTTGAAGCCTGCTGGCCTGCTTCCAAAATTCTTTGGGTAAAAGAAAATGAACCGGAAATTTTTAACAAGACACGCCATTTCCTGTTGCTCGAGGATTACATCATTTATCTGTTAACAGGTAAGTTTGTCGCGGAAGGATCTCTGCTGACTTCAACAGAATATTGGAATATTCAGACGAAACGATATTGGAAAGAGATGCTTGATTTTATCGGAATCAAAGAAGAATATCTTCCGGAAATCAGAGAATCAGGGGAAGCTGTTGGAAAAATTTTGCCGGAAATGGCTGATTTACTGACAGTGTCACCAGAAGCCACGGTATGTACCGGTTGTCTGGATCAGGTTGCAGGTGCAATCGGATGCGGAAATATCAAACCGGGGATTTTCTCTGAGAATATCGGAGCGGCATTGGCCATCTGTGTTCCAACAAAAAAATTAACCTATGACAAAAACCGATTAATGCCGGTACATTATTTTGCAGTTCCGGATACGTACATGATGCATACGTTTACTACCGGCGGTATGTGTCTGCGATGGTTTCGTGATGAATTCTGCCAGCAGGAAATTGATATTCAGAATGTTACCGGAATTGATGCGTATGATTTACTTGGTAAAGAAGCCGAATTGGTTCCTGCCGGTTCTGATGGACTTATCACACTGCCCCATCTGCAGGGATCGATGGCGCCGGATGTCAATTTGAATGCAAAAGCAGTATTCTATGGAGCGACCTTGCAGCACAAGAAAGCACACTTCATCAGAAGCATCATGGAAAGTCTGGGCTACATTATTTCCCGCAATATTGAAGCAATTGATGCAATGGGTTTGGAGATTTCTCAGATCAGAACAATCGGTGGAGGTTCAAAATCAGATATCTGGAATCAGATCAAAGCGGATATCACCGGGAAAAAGTTATATACAACCTATTCTTCCCAAGATACAGCCTGTCTTGGCGCTGCAATTCTTGCCGGAGTTGCTGCCGGGATCTTTGAAAGTATAGAATCTGCATGCAATTCCATGATTCGCATCAAAAAAGAATATATCCCGAATGAAGAAAACCATGCATTATATCGAAAACAATATGAAAAATATAAAATACTATTTTCTTCATTGGAGAATTTGTTCAAGAAGGATGCAGAATCATCAATTACCAAATGAGAATTGATGATCAACGGAATATCGACAGGATTCAAGAAAACTACGATTTGTTTACGTGGAAACCAGCGATTCGAAATATGAAGATCATTATTTATTATTGTGTTATTTTTCCCTCCTCGCAAAAATAACACAATAATAAGTTTTTCCAATTGAATTAAAAGGGTTGTTCATATTTCAAATTACTGCTTGGAAACAGACTGATAAAACGGAGGAAAACATGGAAGAGATTTCAATCGGAACTGCACAAAAGCTGTCATCCCCGAATCCATTTGGATTAGTCAGTTCGACAAAACCGGATGGTTCTACAAATTTAATGGCAATCTCCTGGTGGACGTACGCTTCGAATCATCCTGCCACCATACTGATTTGTCTCAGCAATAAAGGATTTTCAACCGAATGTATTAAAAACAGGAAAGAATTTGGACTATCCATTGTGAGCGAGTCTCTGGAAACCGCAGCGTTTCAATGCGGGACATGTTCCGGCCGAGACAGAGATAAAGCGACCGAATTCGGCATTGAATTAATTCCAGGAAAAACCATCTCCGCCAAACTCGTGGCAGACAGCCGTATTGTTTTTGAATGCCAGGTGGAAACCTTTTATCAAGTCGGTGACCATACTGTTTTTGTTGGTATTGTGCAGCATATTTTTTCCGATCAAAATAAGAAAGCCTTATATGCTGTAAATGGTTACGGAGCGTTGAAAACAGTTGGATAGCAATTAGCGATTCGAAATATACATGAACCATTGAAAAAAGAGAGAGGTACGATTGTTGTGCTTCTCTCTTTTTTCAATTCATTTTCCTTGGTTAGAAATACTGGAAATTTTTGATTAGAGATCAGTAATTCGAAATATGGTCTTGCATTTCGAATAATAAGGCTTCTCTTTTTTCTCAAAAGACATTTCCAAATTTCAAATTGCTGGCTGGGTATAGATTAATTTCATGATAAAATTGTAGTATTGTAAAATTTAAATATTATTCTATTATCTAAAAAAAAGCCAGAACGTTCCTAAGGACAGGATTACTTTGCATGGAAAATGAGGAAAACAAGCAAAAACTAAAAAAGCTAAATGCGTTAAACTTACGGGACAGAGTTGAAAGAGAACTGAGAACTGCGATATTAAGCGGTGTTTTTCAGCCTGGACAAAAGTTGGTCGAATATGATATTGCAGAACAACTCGAAGTAAGCAGAGCCCCAGTTCGGGAAGCATTGACAGCGCTTCAAAAAGATGGCCTGGTCGTTGATATTTTCAGACGTGGTTACTTTGTTCCTGTGTTTAATGAAACGGACATTCACGAAATCTATGAAGTACGCACGCTTTTAGAAGTCGGCGGATTACGGATGGCTTATCCAAAATTAACGGAAGTAGAATTTGATCACCTTCAAGCAATTATCGACACTTTAGGTGATTATCTGACCAATTCAGAAAAGAAAAATTCAGTGCCTGATGTTGACATTGAATTCCATGAGTACCTGATGTCACTTGCGAATAACAAGAGGCTGTATTCAGCATGGAAAAGTATTAAAACACAATCCCAGCTTCTTATTGGAATTACGAGTAGAACTGACTATGAATATCTGGAAGAGCCAAAAACAATTCATCAGAATCTATTAAATGCTATTCGTTATAAAGATCTTGCAGAAGCTGAAAAAGCTTTAGAACATCACCTTTTAGACGCTAAAGAACGCGCTATAAAAAATCTGCAAAAAAAGAATGATCTAGTCCATTAAGCTTTTTTTGATTTTTCGTATTTCTGTCAAAACAACCACCATAAGGTGGTTGTTTTCATAGTAAATCGCGTTTATTTCTTTCCATCTCTGTATCCGGGGCAAGAAATATTTTGAAAAATATTCTGAATCAGAAAAAATAGAATAAGTCCAATGGAGAAACTGAGTGTGATTGTCTTCATGAAATACGAATAATCACATGCTGCAACCAACTGTCCGACTAACCAGGGAATTGTCATACTTCCAGTTTGATAGATCGCAAAAATAAATCCATTCATTTTTCCGGTTATGATTGCTTTTTCCCGTAAATAGATAAACGTATTTGCGTATTGCGGCCCGATGGCAATACCGAATAATAATGTAATGATCGCATAAAAGATCAGGTTATCACAAAATGTCAAAATAACACTGCATACAACAGCCATCAGCAGTGAAACCAACATATATCGGACAGTATTTACTTTATCGATAATGACTGTACTAATTATTCTGCCAATAAGGATCCCGGCCCAAAAAATAGATATGTAATAAGCCGCTGTCTCTTCACGAACGCCCTTTGAGTGGACTAAAGAAGCAGAAATCCAGTTATAGAACGATGCATGACCGCCCAGAACAAAGAATAGAAATATTCCAATTGAAAAAGAGAGCAGCCATTTTTTCCGCTGACTTGTTGAATAATCAAATCTTTTATCTTCTTTTTGTGTTCCAGGATCAGGAATATTCGGACTGGGAAGGATGAAAAGATAGAGTGATACCAAGGACAATATGAATAGTAAAATCCGAAGGGCGTTTCCAACATCGGCATGGGTCCGAAATGCTTCTGCAAGGATAATCGGAGTAATCACACAGCCTATTGCGTAAAAAATATGTTCCGCGTTCAGGAATGGCTTCATGTTATCACCATGCAGCCATTGCATCAGCGTATTCGTTCCAATATTCACGAGACAAACCGAAATTCCAAATGTGAAACTTATTGCGCAGATCATCCAAAGTGTATCTACTCTGCTTATCATATACATACAACCAACAAGTAACACAATTGCAAAAGAAAGGATCTTATTCCCTGGTAATCGATCATAGTATTTTGAAAGCGTCAGCGATGATAAGATAAATCCAAGTCCCTGCCAAATAAATATTTTACTGATTTGAGATGCATCACTATGGGTTGCTTCAATCAGTTCGGTCAACATCGAACCAAAAATGCTTCCGACAAATCCTAATGATAAGAGTGAAAGAAAATATCCGAACGTAATCGGCATAAGCCATCTGGTACGGTCCTTTTCTGTAATAAACATGATTTATCCTTAAAATTTGTATGATCGTGCTTCAATGTTTTATTAAATTACATTGATTTCATAAAAAAAACAGGGGCAAAAAATGATTTTTTACCCCGTTTTCGCCAGTTGATTCTAAATGTTTTAAGTAGGCAGTTTTTTGATAATTGATTCACCAAGGGTTGACTGCCTGTCCCTTATCAGTATTATTTTAATCCTTTGACTGCTAATGTCGCTGGATCCCGGTTATCGTCTTCTTCTGTCCTTTCATGTCCGGGAGCCTCAACAACTGTATAATCCGTTGAACCAAGTTTATGCATGGCTGCCGTTGTGATCTGCATGATTTCATCGAACGGGATCTGAATTCGATTCTCTGCTGGATAGGTTCTTAATATTTTGACTGCTTCGGAATCTGCAGCAACGATATCGCCAGATGCCATCACAACATTGGGATGAACATATGGTCCACGCCCAGCCCATTCAATCGTGCTTCGTCTTCCATCGACAAATACGAGATCGGGTTGGAATGCCAGATTGATTTCGGCAATCATGGATTCTGATTTAGTTCTATCCGAATGCATGATTTCGCGATCATCGGGGTGAAGCCATCCGACTCCAAGTTTTATAGTACATGAATAACGCCCTGCAGAGTGAGTTCGCATATTTGCACAATAAATTCTATGGTCAGCTTCATACATGGTACGCGGAACATGAATTTTCTGCCAATATTTACCGTTAATGTCTACTTCAACCCATTCATCTTCAAAAAGACAAATGAATGGAACGCCATAACGCTTTAACACAGGTATAACTTCCAGGTTTTGAACCACTTTTTCCGTTGGCCAATCTGCCCTTCCGCACATTTCCGCAACTTTTACCTTCACTCCATAATCCTGAAGAAGCTCGATTACTGCAGCTAAGTAAGCCAAATCTGTTGACAATGGCGTTGCGAAAGAACAATTGAAATTCGGTTTCAGAATAACGGTATCACCAGGTTTCATCGTTTTATCCAAACCGCCAAGCAATTCTACTGCTTTGCGAATTGTAAAAGGCATGTAATCTCCGTTATAGTGTGGAACTTTTGCTACGAGAGGTTTGCCATCTTTGGTAAATACATTCTCTTTTCGAGGTCGAACCGGTGCCATTTATTATTTCTCCTTTTGATAATTCCTATCAGGTCAATTATTTTCCGGGTATTCAACTTTGATCGCTTTTTTGCATTCAATCGATTTATACAATGCTTCAATGACAGCTTGAGCACGTAAGCCATCGTGGTAATTTATCCAAGGTTCTGTATTTTCTCTAATTGCTTTAATAACTGCAGCAGCTTGTGTGATAAATGGTGCGTCACGTTCTGTTGTCCATAGAAAAGACTGGTGCTCCGAACTTCCATCCAGATATTCGCCCATTCGAATTCGTAAACGTCCTTTATCTCCAATTACTTCTGTATCACGCGTTCTTGCTGTAACCAGGTAAGGCGGCTGACGTCCAATGATTGTTCCAGTGCTGCCATTCTCAAATTGAAGCAAACCATTAATTTGAGCTTCAACATCTGTGCTTTCATCATAGGATAAACCGTTAGCAAATACTTCACTGATCTTTGAATCCATTAACCAGCATTGCCAATCGATACTGTGAATACCGCTGTACATCATAATTCCGCCACCGGACAGTTTTTTATTCCATACCCAGCCTGGAACGTGAATTCCTCCGTTGGTTGTGAATATATCCGATACAGTATATGGTTTCCCAACAAATCCTTCAGAAATTAACCGTTTTGCCTGTTGATATTCCAATCGGTAACGATGAGCAAAACTGACTGCCATAAAAACATGGTTGCGCTTGCATTGGGAAACAATTTCCATTGCTTCTTCTACCGTATTGGCAATTGGTTTTTCCATTAATATATGGCAGCCAGCTTGAGCTGCGGCAATTCCAACTTCTTTATGCAGGGTATGCGGCAGACAAATAACAACCAAATCCGGTTTTTCCGCCAGCACTTGACGATAATCGGCAACGTATTTGGCATCGACTTTTTCTGCCATTTTTCGGCCACGATTTTCATCAACATCGACAATCGATGAAATTTTTACCTGATCGCCGAGTGAGTGGAATGATTCGGCATGTGTCTGGCCTATTTGTCCTGCTCCAATAATTGAAACCGAAATAAAATCGTTCATTGTTTATATTTCTTTTTTCTAAGAAATGTTTTTCTTGATTTTTATACCATTTCTTTTTGATTATTCGGTGATGATACCTTTTGAGACAAGAAGATCTTCCCGTTCTTCATCGATAACGGCATAAAAACTGCACCATTCTCCTTCAATGACACTCGGACGATACCGCAGGCCAAAAATCTGTCCATCAGCAGGCGCTGTCAATGTCTCTAACACATCACCATACAAATTGTAAATATGTCCCAAAACAGTTCCTTTTTTCAAAGGAGTACGAAGCGGTACATCCGCCCCGACAAATAATCCGCTGGCGTTCGCGAGCAATGCGACCTGGTGTCCGCGACTCCATTGTTTTGCGTACACGGCTTGCCCTTCAATCATTCCATAATGCCGCATTACGTTCAGATACGCATCAAGATATACCTGTGCTACTTCATGAAAATCCGTAGTTAATGTACGGCAATATCCGCCATGTTCAACTGTCAAAGCGCCTTTTCCCATTCCACCGAACATCGCAGTCGGATTTCCGGTTCCGGCTTTACGACTATGTAATGCCAGGTTCCAATCCGGTCCCATTGCTTTACCCAATTCCAGACTTTCCGGATTTTCCGGTGCAAAAAATGCACGACATAACATTGAATGGTCACCACCAGAATGAATCGCCAAATGAAGATCAGCATGTTTCGATGCGATTTCATGATAAGCCCAGGCAACGCGCTCTGACGGATATCCATCCGGTTTTCCTGGATAAAATCGGTTCATGTCGTAGGAAAAAGCATCGCGAGGGTCACCTCGTTGTCCGTCCATTAATGCTTCAACGTTAAGTGCAGGAACAAGAACCAATGTACCAGCCATCTTTTTAGGATCTAATTCAGGCTGTTTTGTTAATAGGGCGATTGAATAGGGTCCTTCGGGTTCATCACCGTGGGTTGAACCCATGATCCAAAGGTTTTTGCCTTCTTTGATACCGTGATATACAACGATCGGAATCTCACGTTCAATTCCATACATATTTTTTCCAATTGAGATCGTTCCTCGTTTCATCTCACCTGGATTTGTTACTACATTTCCGATTTTTAATTCTGTTGACACAATTTTTACTCCTTTTTTTTTAGAAACATTTTATTGGTTTTGTTGTTGAAAAAGCCCTATCTTAAAACCAATCTCTTGTTTGAATCTGCTTTTTTCCATCTACCACGAACCGATCTGATTTTCCTTTAGCAATAATTTTTCTACCCAGGATGTCCGTCCCTTCTGTTGATGATGAAAATCTGAAAGGACGGACAACTGATGAAAAAGTTTGCAGGTTAGTTATTTTTTTTAGTCAACAATATAAGCCCATTTGATCGGGAAAATTGTTTGAGCTGCATCCAGATACAAGCCGTAGACATTGCTTGTAGTAACCACAACTGATTGTTTCTCGAACAGATACAAATCTGATGCTTCATCCCACATTGTTTTTTGGATTGCTTTATATGCCTCATCACGCTCTTCAACGGTCGGGAGTAAATTCGCCGCATCGATCATCTTATCGACTTCTTCATTACAATAATAAGAATAGTTCCAATAAGTGGTCGGCCAGGCTGAACACGGCCAGGCGTATTTTGATAAATAGTTCACATCTCCATTGAAAGTACCCCAGGACAAGTTGGCCATATCATAATAAGGTTGGACTCCCTTCTCGGTGGATACAGGAGCATTATTTAATGACGCGAGGTAAGAAGCATTATCTTGTACTTCGATTCGGACATTGATCCCAACATTTGCGAGGTAACCCTGGACAAGCTCAGCAAGCTCATAATCGCCTGCTTCCAATCCTTTGCGAGTCCACATGATTAGTTCGAGCTCTTCACCATTAAATTCACGGAAACCATCATTATTGGTATCAACTAATCCTTCAGCTTCAAGCATTTGTTTCGCCAGTTCAGGATCATATGCATATACTTCCTGAGCAGCAAAACCATCAAGTGCAGAAGTTGCCAGACGTGAGCGAAGCGGCGATGCATATCCCATGAAAATCACATTAGCAATACTGTCTTTATCAATTGCATGATTGAAAGCTTTGCGGACATTGATATTATCAAGTGGAGGATGAATGTTGACCAGCGAGAAATAGTATGCACGAGAACCTGCACCTGACCAAATTTTCAGATTTGGATCACTTTCAAAACGAGAAATATCTTGAAATGACAAATCGGTTGTCATTTGGGTTTCGCCAGTTTCCAGCATCATAGCTCGCGTATTATTATCCGGAATGATTTTTATTTCGACAGCATCAAGGTACGGTAAACCATCCTGCCAATAATTTTCATTCTTTTTCAGTTTCAGAATTTCGCCCGGAATATATTCATCCACAACGAATGGTCCTGTTCCGCATGCTTCGTTCTTCAAACCTTCATCACCAACTTTTTCAACAAAAGCAGGGCTATACATGCCGAATGTCTTGATCGCCAGTGTTTTGAAAATTGGCGCATAAGGCTGAGTCAGAGTAAATCGAAGGGTATACGCATCAACAACTTCAATCTTATCGATCGGAATATCATTCCACATCGGAAGTTGTTTTTCGATTTTACGGTCAAAATTCCATTTTGCTACCTCAGCATTGAAATCCGTTCCATCATGGAATTTGATTCCTTCATGAAGTTTAAAGTTATAAACAAGACCATCATCAGATACATCAAAGGATTCTACCAAAAGCGGCACAACCTCACCCTGATCGTTGACATCGAATAAAGTCTCATAATACATTTGTGACCAGAGGTTGCTCGATATCTGATTGATCGCCTGAACATCCAAATGCACAATACTTGGGACAGTCATCACAAATGTACCGCCATATTGAGGTTCAGGGTCAGCTGCGGATACTGCGGACACCATCAAAACAAAAACTGCAAGTATTACCATTACACTGATACGAAAACTTTTTTTCACTTTTTTCTCTCCTTTTTTGTTTTTGTTAAGTTACAAAAAGCTGCATTCACTGAGTAAATTTCTCTATGATGCTGCTATACGGACTTAAGTATTGAGAAAACACCATTCTTTGGTCATTGGTGTAGTATTAATCTGTTTCCCTCCATTTCTTGTCACAAGGATTGTATTGGAATGGTTGTATCCATATCCGCTGGCTGGATCATAAAGTCCCGGTTCGTTACTGAAGACCATATTTTCTTCCAGAGGAGTATGATCGGCTAACGCGATGAAAGGCGGTTGATGCCCTTCCATCCCTATCCCATGAGCCGGCCGATGGAAAACATATTTTTCCATTCCATTACGTTCTGCTACTTCGAGTACTTTCGAGCACACTTCACTGCAGAGTACTCCAGGCCGCATAAATGAAGTTTGAACATTGGCCATCTCCGTATGCACTTCCCACATCTTTAACTGTTCCGCCGTTATGGGGTTGACATGCAAAGCACGGTAGCCTTCACCCACATAACCACCAATATGAATAAAACCTGCCAGTTGAATCGGATCTCCGCGCTCAATCGTATGATAGTAAAACTGATTCGGATGAGGAAAAGCCGTCGTCTTTCCTGCCCGACATGTAAATGCCATATCGATTCCAGTTCCCTTATGCAAAGAGCCATCCACCTTACAGTATTTCATCAATAACTCAGTTCCATATCGTTTTACTTCGTGTTGGACGGCAAAATCGGTAATTCTTGATGTAAATTCGATAATTAACCTTCGAGCATATTCCAGCAAATGGTCCTGCAAATAAATGGCATTGGATATCAATTGGATTTCTTCATCGCTCTTAATCTGGCGCATCTGAAGACAAATATCGGCTGCGGTTTCAAATTTTATTTCAGGAAAACTTTTTTTCGCAGTCAGATTTTCTGAACCAGAAAATTCAGTGTCAATACCAATACGTGCCTTAGAAAAACCACGCTCTGCAAGATTCTCTAACAACCAGACAAATAAATCCTGTTTTTCCCCTGATTGAAAGACCGTTTGATTGTAAGGACCACAATGTGGATAATCAAAATACCAAGCGCCATCTTTAATCCACCATGTGTCAATCAATTCTTTATCTAGTGCGGGATAATAAAAGGATGGCTCACCTTTTGCAGGAATAAACAACCAAAATGGCCGTTCTGTTGTCCAACAGGATAAACCAGAAAAATATAGGATATTCCATGGATTTTTTAACAAAATACCTTCAAATCCACAATTATTTATTCTGGATTTCAATATTCCGATAGTTTTCTTAAACCATGATTCTTCCAATTGAAAAGGTGGTTCCAGTACGATCGGATCAATAATATCGGACAAATGATTCATTTCCATCTTTATCTTCTGATATGTTCCAAAATAATTTCACTGATATATGAAATATCCTCGTCCCTCATAAGAGGATCGGACGGCAGACAAATAAGTTGATTTGCTACAGATTCGGTTTCTGTTAAGTTTTCGGATCCGCGAATTTTCATATCTCTGTAAACAGACTGCATATGTACCGGTGGAAAATAATGCAGGGAGGCCTTGACTCCTTTGGAACAGAGCCGGTCAAACAACAGGTCTCTCTCTGGTACACAAATGGGATACATTCGAAAAATCGGTTCAGATTCTTCTCGGATATTTGGGCACTGGATTGCAGGCTCTTGACGAAATTTTTCTTTATATTTTTTCCCTATCAAACGGCGATTATTACTCCACTGTTTGAGATATGGTAATTTTTCAAGAAGTACCGCAGCTTCAAAAGGGAGCATCTTCAGGTTATATCCTTCAGCGATATGGTCGTATCGTATGGGCAGTGATCCTCCGGTATTCGGTTTCATCCCAAATCCCTTGAGAATTTCAACTTTCTCCCAAAATTCCTGACGATTCGTGACGACAATTCCACCTCCACCGGCACTTTCAAATGGTTTATAAGGGCAAGTACTAAAAACGGCAGCATCCGCGAAATGACCTACAGGAAATCCACAATCTGTCCCACCAAGCGATAAGGTAGCATCTTCAAGAACGAATAAACCGTGTTGATCTGCAATTTCTCTGATTCGTTTTCCGTCAGCGATTAATCCATACATATCAACTGCAATAATTCCTTTTGTCTTTTGCGTGATTAATGTTTCAATTTTCTCAACATCGATACAATAATCTTGGGGATTGATATCGCAGAATACAATTTTTCCACCACATTGTGATATTGCAGCCGTAGTTGCCAAATCAGAATTTGCAACAGTGATGACTTCATCATCTTGTTTTAGTCCCAACGATTCTAAACACAACCGAAGACCCGCTGATCCGGATTGAACCGTGCTGACAAAGGAATACCCCATTGTGTCAGAAAAAGATGCTTCAAATTCTTTGACAATTTGCCAGGAATCCCAGTATTCATCGAAAAGAATCGGTTCAATTCTCTTTAGAAGTCGATCTCTGATCTGGCGATGAAACAAATGTGCATTGGTTCTGCCAAGGCGAAGATCTTCATTCTGTGTGTTGAAAGGATTATCCATTTTTAAAGCCATTTCTTTTTGCGTTGATTTATCGATTTTTCATTCTGGGGTCAAGGGCTACACGCAATCCATCACCCAGTGTATTGAATCCGAAGACAACCAGCATTAAAGCTAAACCTGGGAAAATCATCATATGTGGAGCCATCCGGAACCATTTAACACTATCCTGGAGCATACTTCCCCATTCCGCTGTGGGCGGACGAACGCCGAGTCCAAGAAAACTGAGACTGGCCGCCATCATAATTGCCGACGGGATTAAAATACTCATTTGTACAATAATCGAAGACAGAATATTCGGAAGAATACACTTTTGCATAATCCAAAGGTCATCAGCTCCAACAGTAACGGATGAAGTCACAAATTCACGTTCTTTGACGGATAAGACCTGTCCATGGGTTAATCGCGCAAATTGAGGAATTTGGCTGAAAGTCACAGCGATAATCATGTTTTTGACATCAGTTCCGAGAATTGAAATAATCGTCAACGCTACAATAATTCCGGGAAATGACAGCAATACATCCACCAGTCTCATAATGATCATTTCACTTCTCTTAAACCAACCAGCCAGGAGGCCGAGAGTAACACCGATAATAGCTCCAAGAGTGACCGAAATAAATGCGATAGATAATGAAATCCTTGATCCAAATACAACCCGCGTATAAATATCGCGTCCGTTATTGTCAGTTCCAAAAATATGTCCTTTACTTGGGGATTTCAGTGCACTAGTCAAATCAATTTGGTTCGGAGAATAAGTGACAAGATAAGGAGCAAAAACTGCTATCAGGATGAAGAGAATAACAATGATTCCCCCGATCGTTCCAAGCTTATTATTCTTGAAAAAAAAGTGAAAATTGTTTTTTATATGATTCAATGTGTCCATCTGTCATCCTTAGTTAAAACGAATTCTTGGATCAACCAATCCATAAAGTAAATCTATTAACAGATTGACTAAAACAAAACTTGTAGCAAAAACAAGTAGAACACCTTGTACCACCATTAGGTCTCGCTGTTCGACTGATGTAACTAATAACCTGCCCAAGCCTGGCCATGCAAATACAGTCTCAGTAACAACAGCCCCACCAAGTAAATATCCAAATTGCAGACCAACGACTGTGATTACCGGGATTAATGCATTCCGTAAAACATGTTTTGCAATTACAATCCGCTCCTTCATCCCTTTTTCTCTTGCTGTGCGGACATAATCTTCTCCGAGAATCTCGAATAGTGATGAACGTGTCATTCGTGCAATGAAAGCAATTGAATAAACTGACAATACAATCGTCGGCATAATGTAATGTTTTAGTGAAGCATTGCCCGTAGTCGGTAATAACTTTAATTTAACGCTGAAAAAATACATCAACAACAATGCCAACCAAAAAGACGGTATCGAAATTCCAAATATTGAAAGAACACTGATTACATAATCGGCAGGTTTTTCGCGTTTTAATGCGGAAATGGTCCCGAAAACAATACCAAATATCGATGAAACGACAGTTGCAACTACAGCAAGTCTTACTGTATTAAAGAAGCGAGACTTTATTTCTAAAAATACAGGGCGGCCGGTTATAGCCGATTTCCCCATGTCACCTTTTAAAAGTCGTTGCAAATAGATTGAATACTGTTCAAAAACCGGTTTGTCTAGCCCCAAATCAGATCGAATCTGAGCTATTTGTTCCTGTGATGCTTGTTCTCCTGCAAAAATTAAAGCTGCATCACCAGGAATTAACTGAAATGCAAAAAAAACAAGTGTTATTACTAAAAAAACTGTGGGTATGCAAACCAAAAGTCTGCGTATGATATATGAAAGCAAAATTTTCCTCCTACTGTTATCGTATCGGTCCTGTTCTATTATCGGATTTGATAAATAGCATTAAGAACCTTTATCACTAATGGCAAAACAGTTTCTTCACACGCTCCTTATAAATTCTTCCATTTCGATTCGTATCTGAATGAGCCTGAAGAAAAATATCTCCTGCTCATTCAGTTGATAATTATTTTTTTAGATATGACTCCATCCGTTTTAAGGCTTCTGTGAGCTTTTCTTCCGGTTGCAAAAAAGTAATTCGAATAAAATCATCAAATTGAGCTCCATATGCACCGCCAGGATAGACAAGCACATGGCAGTTTTCCAACACTTTTTGTGCAAATTCATAGGATGTCATCTTGAATTTCTTTATTGAGACAAATACAAACTGCCCGCCTTCAGGGACGCCATATTCCATACCAATCCTGTCAAGCCCGTCCATAACAGCTCTTCGTCGTAAAACGAAGGTGTTATACATCTTCTCAATGGATTGTGTTTTACCGGTTAATGCCGCCAGCGCCCCAACCTGCCCGATTATGGTTGTCGGTCCAGTCATTATTGCTTTGTAATTTTTAACCGCCGCAATCAGGTCTTTGGGCCCCACGATCCATCCCAACCTCCAACCGCACATTGCGAATTGTTTTGACGCAGCATTTAATGTAAGTGTTCTGTCAAATGCTTCTTTTAATGATGCCGGACTGAGATGTTGAATCCCATCATAGACAAAGCGATCATAAATATCGTCTGAAATGATGATTAAGTCGTGATCCACAGCGATTTTTACCAGTTTCTTTACAACTTCAGGATCAATCACTGCACCTGCCGGATTATTGGGGGAAACAAGTAAAATCGCTCTGGTTTTATCCGTAATCAGATTTTCTACTACTTCAGGATCTATTCGGAAATTTTCTTCTACTTTTGTCGGTACCGATACGCGAACCGCACCGGAAAACTTAATGGAATCTCGATAAGAGTTGTAATTCGGATCAGGAACTAAGATTTCATCATCTTTAGTCAATACAGTGTTAATCATCAAAAAAACTGCTTCTTGTCCGCCATTTGTCACAACAATATCTGTTTCAGGATTCACATCAATATGATTTATCTCCCTGACTCGTTTGGCAATTGCCTCCCGCAATGGCAGAATTCCCTCGACAGGTGAATCCCAAATAACATGATTGGACGCAAAATCTTTAACACTGTCAATAATATATTCAGGGGTATCAAAATCGGGGTCCCCTCTTCCCAATTCAATCCGATCCGGATATTTTTTTGCTTTTGCATTCAGTGCATAAAGCTGGGAAGTAGTAATTTTTGGAAGATTATTCTGGTTCGTCATTATTCCTGCCTGATGATCTTTTATTGTCTGCCGGAAAAAATCCGGCAGACAATATATATTTTTTTAGTCCAAAAGTCGATAGGACCAGTCTTTCGGTGATAACCGAATGGAACCATCCGGAGTAACTAAATAATTGTCGGAAATTAAGAAAGCCTTATGGCCTTCAAGCATTGTTGAGGGATGGAAAGAAAGAACCATATTCGATTCTAGAATTTCAGCAGGTGTAAACCATGCAGATGGTCCATCACTTTCATCCAAACCAATTGAGTGCGCATCCGGTGTATGTTTTCCGTTGGGAATTAATTGTTTTACATTTGGAGAGTAATTTGCATCACCGATAATTTTGAATCCATTTTCGCGCCAGACACGATTGGAGGTCTCCGCAATAATTCCGATATGGTTGCCTGTTTTTGCAACTGCTGCACATTCCTGAATGACAACTTCATGGACTGCAAGTTGATGAGCAATCGGTTCCGGCAATGGTTTGAAGGAATAAAGCGCAGTCATTTCTGACCAATAGCCAAGAGGGCCGGTGTAAACCAGTTCGAAAACGAAAATATCATCCTCAGTGAAAACTTTGTCCAAAGGAGTAGGAATCGTCTCCGGCCGAAGATCAAATGAATACTTTGAGCGTCCCCAGAAACAACCTTGTTCTTTTAATACTTCTTCAGCAACTGCTGCAGCTTCCCAAACACGTACACCCGGTTTTGCAACCATATTGAACGTGTCAAATGCTTCTGACATAATTCTGCCCGTGTTGTAATTTTCTTCGATTTCGAAAAATGTTTTTACAGCACGAATCTTGTCAAGTTCTTTTGTCAAGTCGATAAACTCACAATCTGGCATTTCTTTGTGGATTCTATCCCAGTCACCTACAGACCAATTACCAGCAACATGGTCAACACCGACTTTTTTATCTTTTACACAGAATTCCTTTGCAATTTCTATTACGCGTCCGTAAGCATCAGGATCTGGGTTTTCAACCCATTTTGTCGTGGCATCCTGCCGATTCCAGTCTGCTCCGTACGGAGACCACTGCAGGATTGCCGGTTCTTCTGCATCCGCTCCCAAGACGACCCAAGCAGCTCCAGCCCAAAGGTTAAGATTCGTAATGTACTTTGCCATGCCCATCATTCCGGGTGCACCATGTGCCGGAATTACTAAAGCTCCAATGCCTTTTTCCTTCATAAGACTCTGGATTTTCTTAACTCTTCTTGCTACATCTTGTTCGAGCGCAAATCTTCTGATCATTTAGAGACTCCTTTTTTTTATCGGTTTTGATTATTTTGAATTCATTTGGAGGAATTCATTGACTGCTTTTTCTAATGTTTTAACTGTATGCGGTTTGGTAAATACCATTTCAGCATATTGATGTGCGAATCCATGCTGTTTCATCTTGCGGTAAATATCGCGAATAAATTTCCGTCCATGATAATAATGGGGGAAACAAGTTGACCACAGTGGATTCGTGAAAAATCCATAGCGGACTTTTGCTAATTTCGGATCCATACAAGTTTCTTCGATTAACACTTTTGCTACATCCTCAGAAGAAAGCCTGCCTTCGTTGCATGCAATCGCCAGATTTGTTTCAATTCCGTTGGTGTAATCCGTTGCAAGAGCCTGAATGACATCGTTGATTCCTTCTTCCATGCCAATCATTTCCATGCTAAGTTCACATTGTCCTTCATGAATTGGACTAATTCCCGTGTTGTAGAAACAAAGTGTAGCTTCAACATCGATGTTTTCCTCATTAAACAATTTCTCTCTGATGGCTGAAAACGTCTGATGCCCTGGATAAGCTTCATGCAAAATCGTGTGCTTCAAACTTGGCCGTTCCCAATTAACTTCACCATTCAGCCAAATTTGTCCCTGGTATTTTCCATCATAGGAGCTATAGCCTCTGTATGGATAATTCATTGGAAAATTCAATTTCGTATGTTGCTCAGAAGGCAGACCAATTTCTAAATCCACGACATGTTGTCGTCCTTTCGAAAGGATTTCCTGCCCATATTTTTCCATCTCAGCGCCAGAAATCGCCTGGTCTGATTTCCACTGCTGCAGACCGATGTTGACATTATCCGGATATCCAGCTTCAGCCAGCGCCCTGCAAAGCTTCTCTTTCGTAGTTTCGATTTCACTTTGATTAATCAAAATCGAGTCAAGCTGTAAAAATGTCTTAACACGTTCCTGATATGGAATTTTTTCGCCCAATCCAAATCGTGCCATAACTCTATAGGCATCTACAACTGAAAATAAATAATCCTGGCGTTCTGCCGGCAAAGTCCCTACTTCATTTTCCAGAAGATCAACTTGTTTGCTGATCTCTTTCCAATCCCAGCCGGGGTCTTTTATTCCATAATCAAAAACATTGCGAGATAAAAACGGATGAATCCCAGTTCGTTCTGCTTCCTGCGTGTCGATAGCAAGGGATACTTCAATTAGTTTCAGAATCTGTTTTTCCAGTTTCATTGCATCTCCCAATTTTTTTATATCAGCTAAAATCGATTTGTGGTTTTTCACCATTAAAGATGCGATTCACTTCTATCATCGTTTCGGACAATTCAAGCCCGCGATTTGTTCCAGACCCTCCACCAATATGCGGTGTTAATATCACATTGTCCAATTCTAAAATCGGACTAGTTTCAGGCAGCGGTTCATATATAAATACATCCAGCCCAGCTCCCGCAATTTTCTTGTCCTGAAGTACTTTTATTAATGCCTCTTCATCTACGTTGCCTCCGCGGCACACATTCACAAAGTAAGCAGTGGATTTCATCATCTCCAGAAGCTTTTGGTTGATCATTCCTTCTGTTTCGGGTGTTTGCGGTACTGCCAGACAGACATAATCAGAGGTTTTCATCAAATCTTCCAAAGGCAGATATGTTGCGTCAAACCTCTCTTCCAATTCTTTAGATAAGGGAGATCGTTTATAGTAATTAACTTTCATTCCCATAACATTTGCTCTTCGTGACAGCTCACAACCGATCTCGCCCATCCCGATTATGCCTAAGGTTTTCCCTCTAACTTCATGCACCGCCGTATTTGCCATCCAATGAAACGCCATTTTCATTTGATCGGTCAGTATTGGTCGCAGACCGCGATACCGGAATGCACAATCCATGACGCTTGCATGAGAAGTAACCAGGTCTTTGCTCAAAGCAAGGATCAGGGTCATGGCCAATTCAGCGACACAGTTTGGTCCTTTCCGAGGAGTGCAATAAAGACTGATCTTTTTCGAGCGGGCGTAAGCTGTATCAATATTATGGTAGCTTCTGCCCATTTTCATGATCATCTGCAATCCAGTAACTTGATCAATCATTTGACTGGTTACTTTTTCGGTCTTACTGATTATGACCTCATAATTCTTTGAAAGTAATGAACTAAGGTTTTCTGCCGTCTTTGGACAGATAAGTTCATAATCCGGAAATTTTGATTTAACTTCTGGAAGGAAGTCAAAGAATTCCGGATCGATGACCAAAACGCGTTTCGCCATGTTATTTCTCCTGTTTCTCAAATTTTGATAGAAAACTAATGATTTTCTTATTCTTTTGGTCATCCAGAGAGATACTAATTCTTGTAACGCCCTTGGCATTGAATATATTTCCTGGTAACAAATCAATACCAGATTCAACAAATGCCCGATAGATCTTTTCCTCAGGGTCAAAAAATGCTGCGACATTTGCTGCCTCACCCGGAATCGCTGCAATGCGTGCATCTGCTAAAGCAGATAAAAGAGCATTTTTCTGGGACTTAAGAGTTTCAAATAAGTCAGAATACTTTTCTGCATAAAGTTTACCCGCCATAATCGACGCATACTGTGTGGGAGCACTGGTACATATAGAAAGCACTTGTTTTTGAACTTGAAGAAGCGTCACCCAATCCTCTTTTGCAGTAATGAACGCTGTATTCAGACCCTTCATTCCGATGCCGGGGAAAGTCTCGCCGATCAGAACAAATCGTTGAATTCGATTCGTCAATGCTGAATAAAAGTGATCTGGTATTTCAGCCCATGGGAGGAATCCGATATCTATGATTGCGTAAGCATCATAGCGTTCAAGAATTGAACAAATTTCCTCAAATTGCCCATTTTCTAATAATTTACCGGATAGTCTGACAGGATTTTCAAAATAAACGAGCTTATATCCATTTTGTACTGCTCGCAATACTTCATCCGGTAAAGTTTGAAAATTCTTACGATTGGTTGCAGTTTTTAAGGATCTTGTTTCCCGAACCTTAAGGATTTGATGAACATTGGGATCACAAGAAGAAGGGACAGCAATTCCTCCGAGTAAAGCGGAGAAAACCTGAATTGCTAAGAAACGTGATTCATGGATTCCAGTGGTTACCAGCACATTTGCCGCCGAGATCGATGTTAATCCAGTCGTCTGCAATGTATCTGCAATGATTTTTCGCAAAGCCATAACGCCAGGAACATCCACATAATGCGTTTCGCCCTTTTTTAATGCTTCAACTGCTTGTTCGACAAGTTCCCGTTTTATTTGTAATGATGGATGATCAAATGTAAAATCATATTCTGAACTTGTGCTTGAACGTTTCACAATATTCGCTTTTTGACGTTCAATAATCATTTCTTTTGTTGAAATACTCATATTGAATCAACTCCTAAATTCAAATAAACGCTTTCATTTTTGTCTTTACAATTTGTCATCAGGGAGAAAGACCGGTTTCCCAGAGTAAAAACAACCTTATTCGTCGTTGAAAATCAGACCAAAAACTAAAAATCTTCCACTTTATAACGATATCCCCGGCTTGTGATGTAAGGTTCAATTAATTCGATCGTTACACCATGGTTGTCCTCAGGATAAACAAATGCTTCGAATCCATCTTCTCTATCCAAAAAGATTTTATTTTGATAAAGAGATACTCCTGCAGCTTGAATTCGTTTTACGGCACGGCGAATATCGCCTACTTCAATGGACAAATGCTCTAAACCTTCACCGTGTCTCTCCATAAATTGCGTTACTCGATTCTCCGGATCCACACTTTCCACCAGATGCAGCCACATCCGATCATTGCCAAATTCAATCATCATGTCTTTTTGTGTTCCATAATGCTGATCTGTTCTTAAGGCTGCCGGTTTGACACGGAATAATTTTTCAAATTTTTCGCATGAAGCTTTTACATCCTTAACTGCTACACCGATATGCTGTAATCCCAATAGATTAGGATTGGAGACTTTCCATGGTTCCCAGGTATAACTTGTAACATGAGGTTGAATAAGCTCCACTGTAAAGCCAATACCATCTTCCGGATAAACAAATGCTTCGTATCCGTCTGCTGCTTTAAAGATCTTGTCTTGATAAATGGGAACCCCGATTGATTTCAAATGGGCTACTTCCTCTTCAATATCAGTAGTCTCTAATGCGATATGTTCAATACTTTCCCCATGTTTCTTAAGAAACTGATTTACACGAGACTCAGGATTCCAGTTTTCAACCAGATGAATCCAGGTTTGATTGGGCATCATGATACGTGCGTCTAGCTGAAAGCCCTTACCCTGATCATTGCGAAAATCAGTTGCTTTAAATCCGAACAATTTTTCATAGGTATTTACTGCTTTGTCAAGTTTGTCAACAACAAGACCAACATGATGGATTCGTAAAATCATTCATTACTCCTTGTTTTCATTATTTATTTTGAAACTGTATCGTTATATCAATAATCCAATGAACCTAAAATAATTAATTGCAGTGACAATTTAGTATTCTCTTAAAATTAAAAATCGAAAAATTATTTTGTGTGAATTGTATATTGTCGACAATCTTGCAATAACGATATTACAGTAGAAAAGAAATAATGTCAAGAAAACAAATGTCAAATAATAAACATTACTTAATTCAGGGTAGTGCTAAATTCTGCTTTTCTTTTTCTATTTTAGTCAGACCTATTAATAGGATCAGCACCCTTCTTAAAGTTAGAAAATGATTTACAACTGAAAATGAAAACGTTAAAATGATTTTCATTTTCAAAACTCTTATTCCAAAACCTTTTTTCTCAGTTCGTTGATTCTTTTGCAGAAGTGATTGGCTTTAAATAAAGAGAGTCTGTTCTAATTTAAATTGGAATATAAATGATTTTCTATCGAACATCATTTATATTCCAATTCTTCTTGTAAAGTTATGACGGAATAATGAAATTCCAGACAATTGTCAAAAACCAAACCTGACATTTATCGGGCAAAATTGCCATATTGTAATTTTCAATTGTCATGTAGAAACTCGTGATTAAGACAAGCTAACCGAATGAATCGGGAAATTTTTATAGAAGCGATGTATTTGAGCTTAGTGTAAAAAACATCGCTTCAACAAAGAATCCTACCATATTTCGAATTGTTGATTACCGGGGTTATCGATCTTCAAGGAATAAACAAATAAAAAATCAGAACTTGCAAGTATATTCCATCCAAATCAGCAATTTTGTTTTATGAAAATCACTCTGGGAAAAATTAAAATCATGATATTTCACCCTTTTTCTATGACTTTTTTTCCTATTGACATTCTTTTATTTATCAATTAATATGAATTTGATTTATTGTCGACAATATTATTATTATACAAAATAAGCGGATCTCAATGCAATCAAAATAGGGTAAAAAGAGAGGCAGATATTCATGAAAATACTCGTTCTTAATCCAAACACTTCTGAAATTGTTACACAAAAAGTTGCCGATGTCATTCATCAGATCGCCAGACCAGACACAGAGGTTGTTGTTAAAAGCATTGAGCATGGACCAGAATCACTGGAATCGTTTTATGATGAAGCGCTTGCAGTTCCGTATGAGATCGACGCGGTTAAAAAAGCAAGTGAAGAGGGATTTGCAGCGATCATTATAGCTGCTTTTTGTGATCCTGGAATTGAAGCCTTAAAGGAGATCTCATCAATTCCAGTTTTTGGACTTGAAGAATGTTCTTTTTCTGTATCTTTACTTTTTGGAAACAAATTTGGAATTCTTACCGAGAAAAAACACAAAGAATCCGTAAAATCGCGAGAGGTGAGAAAACATGGTTTGGAGAAACGGTTTGCAGGAGTCTGTGCCTTAGATATGGGTGTAGTAGAAATTGCAAATCAACGAGAGAAAGTTTTCGAACGCGGAAAAGAAGCTGCCAAAAAATTAATTGAAAATGGTGCAGAAGTAATTATTCTTGGTTGTTCATCCATGGCAGGTTATTCGCAAATGCTTTCAAAAGAGATTGGTATTCCAGTAATTGACCCTACGATTGCGACCTTTAAACTCGTTGAAGGTTTAATCGAAACAGGCCTTTCACAATCAAAAATCGGTTTATATTCAACGCCAAAACCACAAAAATTTAATTAATTGAGCTGATTTTCGACAAACTTTTTTTCAAGGATGAAAACATGGCGGATATATTACAAGTAACTGATCTCGAGACACAATTTAAAACAAGAGAAGGTGTTATACATGCAGTTAATGGAGTTAATTTTTCTCTAAAGGAAGGAGAAACTCTCGGAATTGTAGGTGAGAGCGGATGCGGTAAAAGCGTTTCAATGATGTCACTATTGCGACTTATTCCCAATCCTCCAGGAAAAGTCTTAGCAGGGAAAGCTCTTTTTGAGAATCAAGATCTTTTATCGATTAGTGACAATGAAGTCAGAAAAGTACGCGGGTCAAAAATTAGTGTTGTTTTTCAGGATCCGATGACTTCTTTCAATCCAGTTTTGACTATAGGCGATCAGGTTTCAGAACCATTTCGCGTCCATTCCGATGCGTCGAAAACGGATGCACTGGACAGGGCAGTAAAATACATTGATCTGGTAGGTATTCCAAATCCACGTGAACGTCTGAATGATTATCCGCATCAATTTTCAGGTGGAATGCGGCAGCGTGCAATGATTGCGATGGGGTTGATTTGTGAACCCAAAATATTAATTGCAGATGAACCGACCACTGCGTTGGATGTCACAATTCAGGCACAAATTGTTGAACTGGTAAAACGGCTGCAGAACGAACTTGGAATGTCGATTATTTGGATCACACATGACCTTGGAATTATTGCCGGTCTTGCTGACCGTGTCAATGTTATGTATGGCGGTTACATTGTTGAAACTGCACCGGTAAAAGATCTTTATAAGAATCCGCAACATCCATATACAATTGGGCTTTTAGGCAGTCTTCCTCGTATGGATTCATCAGAATATCGCCGTCTTACATCCATCGATGGTTTACCGCCAATTTTATTGGAAAAACCCAATTATTGCTGTTTTGAACCACGCTGCAGATTCGCAGTGGATAAATGCCGAAACATGAATCCAGGATTATTACAAGTTGAGGGAGAAGGCCATTTCGCCGCATGCTGGGTTAATCCCAAAACCGGAAAGGAATATGCATGATGTCAGAAAATAATATCTTATTAAAAGTTGACAATCTTGTAAAACTCTTTCCTATAAAAAAGGGAAGTTTGTTTTCGAGAAACGCCGGTTATGTTCATGCGGTCGATGGTGTTTCATTTAATATTTATCAAGGAGAGACTCTCGGTCTGGTTGGAGAATCCGGCTGCGGAAAATCCACAACCGGAAGAACCATCCTGCAGCTTTATCCCCCGACATCAGGAAGTGTCTGGTTTAATGGAGAAGATTTAGCAGTATTGCAAGGGAAAAAACTGCGCCAGAAACGTCGGCAATTGCAAATGATTTTTCAAGATCCCTATGCAAGTCTGAATCCCCGCATGACAGTTGCACAAATCATCGGCGAACCAATGGAGATTCACAAAACTTTTCAAGGTGAAGCAAAATTAAAAAGGGTTAGAGAATTGTTGGAATTAGTCGGATTAAATCCAACTTTTATCAACCGATATCCGCATGAATTTTCCGGAGGGCAGCGACAACGCATCGGAATCGCCAGGGCACTTGCTCTGGAACCAAAGCTGATCGTTTGTGATGAACCCATTTCCGCTTTAGACGTATCGATTCAAGCACAAGTTGTCAATCTGCTTGAAGACTTACAACAAAAAATGGGCTTAACCTATTTATTTATCGCACATGACTTATCCATGGTTCGTCATATCAGTAATCGAATTGCCGTTATGTATCTTGGAAAAATCGTCGAACTGGCTGACAGAAATGAACTTTATGCCGATCCGCGACATCCATATGCACAAGCACTTTTATCCGCGATTCCTTTTCCAGATCCTTTTATTGAAGAAACAAGAAAACGCATCATATTGGAAGGAGATGTCCCTTCACCGGTAAATCCGCCTAGTGGTTGTAGATTCCGTACACGATGCCGATATGCAAAGGAAATCTGTTCTGTTGAAGATCCCGAATTAAAAGAAATTAAACCTGGACATTCCGTCGCATGCCATTTTTAGTTTTTTGATAAATCGAAAAGAATAACCAGAAACTAATATTAAAAGGGAGAGAATTCTTTTAGGAGAATTTCTCCCTTTTCCATTCATAAGTACTTTTCTTCTTTGAGTATTTTTTTCGACCTTAATTGAAAACCTCTACAACAACTGGAATCATAATATTTTTAGATTACATTTTCATTAATTGAAGGTGGGACCCAACAAAAACGAAATTTTAAGAAGCCATTTCAGTAATAAGAAACAACGCAACAACAAATAATTCCTCACAAATTTCGATTCTCAGGTCGGGAACTGAATATCCCCTTTGAACGTTAATCCAGTATTGCTTTTCCATTTTTTTTGATTTACAAATTATCAATTCTTTTTTATCAATAATGTATGAAAAATCTATTGAGAATTCTATTTAGAATTTTTTTATTCTTTGGATGCGCCTGGATTGGAAATCGCTTTTTACACCAGGATATCGATTTTTACAATAAAAATCTGATCCTTTTCAACGTCCAAGCTGCATCCCAAGCTGTCACAGCGCATGATCTGATTACAATGGAAAATGAAAGCCGCTCAGCGAATGGCCTCGCTCCACTAAAGGTCGATGAAAACATCATGAAATGTGCTCAGGACACGGCTGACAAAATGGCGTATTATCATATGAACGGACATATCGGTGATGTCAGAAATCGTATTTCTTCCTTTGGATATAACAATTATTACGAATGTTGGGCGACAGAAAATTGGTGGTTGGGACGTGCAGATTCGACTTTGGATGAAATTCGGCAAAGCTGGGGTGATCAACCGCACATGATTCCGGCAGAGAATCCGCTTTACTGTCATATTGGAGCAGGAATCGCTGAAGCGGATGATGGGACCGTCTATTTTGTTCTGCAAGCTGCTTACCCTGCATTCAAAGCCGGTTGTGATTATGTAAAACCGGAAGTAGCAGAAATCCATGGATTAAAACGTGTAACATCGGGTGAAAGTGGCGTCTTCAACGGATCGGATCTGATTTACAAAGTCATAACGACCACACCCGATCCAGATGGAAAAACCTGGCACACTGTCAAACAAGGACAGGCTTTGTGGCATATCGCAAATGCCTACGGAACAACCATTGATGATCTTGCCTCCTGGAATCATATCAGTACGGATACACTGCTGCACTTGGGACAGAAATTGTTAATTCCGGGAAAAGGATCCGCCCCAACCTCCCCACCGATAGCGCTTCCGACAATGAAAGCGGATGGAACGTTTCGTTATACAGTAAAACAAGGTGAAACAATCTGGGGCATAGCGAAGATGTGGAATATTGACATCGATCGGCTGCTATCAACCAATGGATTGAATCAGGAGTCTGTAATCAATATTGGCTGGAATCTATGGATCCCGGTAACTCCCACAATAACGTCTTTGCCCTCATCGACACTATCTCCGACTGCAACAGGGATTCCAAATCTCGCCAAAACAGAAACACCTCCTGATGATAAAAAGGATATCATCACTCAGACTGCTTCCGAAAAGGAAGACAAATCAAAATGGCTCAAAGCAGGAAGCATCCTTCTTGGTTTCCTCGGAATGATGATATTTTGCATTTACAAGTTGACAAGGAAATGATTTATTATCAGTAAATCAATTGTTGTCTTTTCCCTTACAAATTCTTGAGTGCTTATTAATAATTTTATAATTTTGTTGAGATTGCGAAAAAAAATAAATTTCGTCTAAGGATGAATTTACCATGATGCCATGTTTGTTATTCACAGAATCTACTGAACTGCATAAAATTTTATAATCAGATCTAAGACAAGAATAACTTCTTATCCATACTATAATTACTGCATATGATCAATCGTATCCGCAGAATCTCAATAATATTATTCAACTATGCGCATTTATCTATTCTTCTGATGTCAATATGCGGTTCTTTTTGGATCTATTGTTTGACAGTGGAAGAAAACCTGATATCCCGCAGATCACTGGCAATTGTGCTGGGCAGCTTTTTCTTTTTCGTATTTACTGCAAATCAAATGATCGCTGCAATCAAAAAGTATGGATTTCCTCAAAAACACCTGAATAAAGTTTTAATACCCGCTTTTTTACTTTCCGTATTTTTCGCGATGTTCATACCAGGGAGTCTTTCGTATTTACAGACCAGAATTATTTCCATTGAATCGATCCCGGGGACAGGAGAAATCCTCTTTGAAGGGATCAATAACGGAGACAAAGATATACCGCATTCACAGTTTGTTCTGACCGGTGACTGGGATTATAAGAACGCTCAGTTTTCAACCAATACGGCTGCAGGGATTACTTGGACCGGACGCACTTCCAATCAGATTTCTCTTACGTTTCAAAAAGGTCCCGGGATGGGCACTGCGCGCATATCCTGGGACGGTTCCGTGGAAGAACGTTCTTTTCAGGCAGATGAAAGCAGCCAGATCATCTTATATAAAACACTCCCTGTAAATATTTTTATAAAAATTATTTATTTTTCAACTGGCACATTCTTTTTCACAGTTTTTATCTGCATTCTTCTATGTTATGTCATTAGCTTACCTGCACCCATTTTGAAAAAGAACTCAAAAGGTTTTTGGCTAAAGTATGCAATCCCCATGATCTTCACTTTTTCACTGATGCTGATGATCTATTATCCCGGCATCATGAGTGGAGATTCGCTTGTCCAATGGACACAGGCGCATAATTTTCAATTGACCGATCAGCATCCCGCATTTCACACACTATTGATCTGGCTGATCACCAGAATCTGGGACAATCCCGCAGCAATTGTTATTTCACAAATTTTATTCTTTTCAATCGTAGTTTCCTGGGGAATCGGAAATCTTCAAAAGAAAGGGATGCCGCCCGTAATTGGATGGTTGATCAGTATTCTCTTTGCTGTTTCTCCGGTAAACTGGCTGACAGTGATTACCATATGGAAGGATATTCCTTATAGCGTCAGCTTGCTGTGGCTGACAATCATCCTCTTTGAAGTCTATTCAACCAATGGTAAGTGGCTGGAAAAAATCAGGAATTCTGTTTTATTAAGTATCTGCGTGCTCTTGATTTCATTGTTTCGTCACAATGGCTTGCCGGTTGCGATTTTGATCCCAGTTTTATTGGTTCTAATGTTCCGGAAACAAAGAAAATGGTCTATTGCTATCCTGCTTCTGTTTTGCATATTTCGCTGGATGGTTACAGGCCCGCTGTATCAAAAACTGGAAGTAGAACCAATGACAGCAAATTATCAGTATGCAACAATCCTGTATCACATTGCAGCACACTTAGAACAAAAGAGTATTCTTACTAACCAGCAAAGCAATGAGATTAATGAACTCATACCATTGGATAATTGGGAGTATTCACCATGTTCTATCGACCCGATTATGTGGAATCCTCATCTCGATCAAGCCAAAATCAGCAATAATCCATTAAAGTTTTTTCAGCTTGCTTTTCAATTATTTTTGCAGGACCCGATTCCTGATCTGAAAGCAGTCGCTGACATCGGATCATTGGTTTATTCTGTCAATCCGCAATGCAAACCATATATTTCACCTCTGGTCTACAAACCGACAGCAAATCCTCCTGCGAGCTGGATTGATTTCACTGTTGATGGTATAAAAGGAGAACAGTCAAAAATACCAGAACTTGTCGCTCCGCTGACAAAATTTTTTGACCGAACTTTCTCACTCAATTCGTTAACCTCGCTGCATTTTCTTTTTTGGTGTCCAGCGATATATTTGATCATTCTGCTGCTCATCTTTTTATTATTATTGCGAATTGAAAAGAAATGGACTTTAATCCTCATCCTTGGTCCGGCATTCATACAATCGTTAATTATGCTACTTTTTAATGTGGCACAAGATGTGCGGTTTCAATATGGGGTATATCTGATTATGGAATATTTTATTGGATTATTTATGTTCTTTTTCTGGAAAAACTTACACAAAAGAGAAAAAGATTCACAGCAAAGCGCAAGGAAATGATAGATATACAGCAATTCGAAATAGAAACGAACTTTTCTCATCCATCGAGAAAAATTGTATCGACAAAGAGCAGGAATTTTGACGTTTTGATTTTGAAGATGTATCTAATCACGATAATTTTTTAATTCCTATGAAACACAGGAGAAAAACAATGAAACGCATCTTGATACTAACAATCATATTTATCAGTTTATCTTTTTCTAATGTCTTTGCTCAAGAAAATATTGTACCGGACTTACCGAATATCGGAGAAATTGTCTCCGGATTTGAGGTTATCGAGAAAGATGAGATATCGGATTACAATGCTTCTGCAGTCAGATTCGTGCATCAGGAAAGCGGTGCTGAGTTAATTTTTATACAGAACGATGACACCAATCTGGTTTTCTCTGTTACGTTTAAAACTCCGCCTGACAGCAGTCAGGGAATTCAGCACATCCTGGAACACAGCCTTCTGTCCTCCTCAGAAAAATATCCGGGTAATGATGTTTTCTTTGATATGATCTATAAAGGTTATTTGACATTTATCAATGCATTCACTTCGTCAAATTACACGATGTTTCCAATTTCCTCGACTTCGGAAAAACAATTTTTTGCCGCCAGCGATGCTTATCTGGATTTGCTTTTTCATTCTTCAGTCCTCTCGAATCCAAATTTTTTCTACCGGGAAGGAATCCGATATGAATTGGAGAATGAAGATTCTCCATTATATCCAGTGGGAATCGTTTACAACGAAATGAAACAATATGTGAATGATATCGAATACAGCGCATACCGAAAAACACTGGAAAATCTTTTTCCGGACACACCGGATCGTTTTGACTCAGCCGGTAAACCGGATGATATACTAACACTTACTTATGAGCAGGCTTTGGAATACTATCACAATTACTATGCTCCTTCCAAAGCAAAAATGTTCTTATATGGGAATGTCGATTACCGAAAATTTCTGAATAATATCAACCAGAATTACTTTCAAAATGCAGAAAAAACAAAACAAAATCAGGAACCTGCCTCACAGAAGCCATTTTCTCAACTAAAAACAGCCACCTATGAACATCCGGTAGGAACGGGCAGTGAAACCGAAAATCAAGCTTATATCGAGTTAGCCTACGGATTACCGAAAGGTATTTCATTCGATGAGATTATTGGTCTAAAATTGTTAGTAAATGAACTCTTTAATCACGAGTCATTCCCCCTTCTTGACACATTACGGCAGAGAGACATTGCCGCACAGTTTCAATTTTTTTATGATTCAAATACGCTGCAACCTGCTTTGTTCTTCCAGGCTGCTTATGCTGATGAAAGCAAAGCTGATCTGTTGCGTCAAACAATTGAAGAAGTGCTGCAGGATGTAGTAAAAAATGGAATCAATCCCGAACTGATCGATTCTATCGTTTCACATAATGCATTAGCGGCAAAATTCAAACCGGAAAGCAGCACAAAAGGTCTTGACCTCATTGTTGAGATGACCAACACATGGCATATCCTGAATGATCCATTTTATGGCGCCCACCAAGCTGAGCATATCGAAAAAATTGCTTCCAAAATCGATGAAGGTTTCTTTGAGGATTTGATCCAAAAGTACATTTTACAAAATCCGCATGCCGTTCTTCTTTCAGCAATCCCACGACCAGGTCTTTTAGAGGAACAGGAAGCCAAACTGCAAGATAAGCTTGATGAGAAAAAGGCTGCGATGAGCCAGGAAGAAATCGAAAGCATGGTTCAGAAAACGAAAGATTTTGCCAGTTGGGATGCCATGGAACCAAACCCGGAAACGATTGACAAGATCGCAGTCCTGACAGTCGACGATCTTCCTGAAGAGATAAATAATACTCAGGTCGATGAAGAATACATCGACGGAGTTCGAATACTGAGCGCAATCAGTCCTGTTCCGGATGCCGCAGGAGTGCAAATCATCAACGATGTCCAAAACATCAATCCGGATACGCTTGAATACTTCAATTTTTACACTGCATTAATCGGTCGAATTTCTACTGAAAATTACTCTCAGGAGGAAATATCGCTGCTTTCATCCAAATATCTTTACAACAAAACTTTTTCCCTAAGCCCGATGTCAATTACTTATCGGTCAGACGAGTACAGACCGGTTTTCCGATCAGGCTGGTTTTATGAAACCAGTCAAAGTGAAAACGCTTTTAATAGCATCACAGAAATGCTATTCAGATCAGAATTGACCGAAAATAATTTAGATATGATAAAAACAATTATCGATGAGCAATTAAGCTTTTGTGATAATTACAAGAAAAACGGTGTTCAGTATGTTGTCCAACAAGCACAAAGCATTTTTATTCCTTCACAAAGGTTTACAAGGTTTTTCTCAGGTCCGAATTTGATGAGTTTTCTGGAAAAAATCAAGAAGGATATCGAATCGGATCCAAAATCAGTTTTAGAAAAAATTGATCAATCGCGGAAAACCGTCTTAAACAAAAAAAATTTGCTGGTTCTATTTGCTGGTCCGGAGGGGAGTAAAACTAAATTTGATCAGGATGTGAAAGCTTTTATTGCAAATATGAGTGATACACCGCTATCTGATGAAGCTATGAAGCCATTTGATTATCCATCACCGGAAAAGAATAATGGATTATTGGCAAATACGAAAGTTCAGAACATAGCCCTTTCCGCTTCAACCAAGGATGTTCTACCATATCAAGCGGGATTATCCGTAATTGAAAAAATCATCTCCGATGAATTATTAACACCAGAAATTCGATTTACCGGGGGTGCTTACGGCGCATCAATCCATTTTTATCTCTCATCGATGTTAGCTTTCAGTTACAACGATCCAAATCTTACCAATACTTTGGAAGTCTTTTCAAGAATTCCGGATGTATTAAAAAATTCCGGATATACGCAAAAAGAACTGGATCAGCATATTATTACTGCATACGCCGACTATACGACACCCAAAGGTGAGATTACTTTCGTTTTGGAAGGCATCCAAAACTATTTGCTTGGGAAAACAATTCAGGATCAGAAAAATGAATACATGGAATTGAAATCGGTAAAACTTGAGGACCTTCCAATTCTGGGAGAACAACTCGCCAAGGCGTTTCAAGCCTCTCAAATTACCGTTTACGGTTTTCCGGATACAATCCAGGAACATGCAGAACTATTTGAAACGATTACCGATATTCGTTAGATAAAAAGACTTCCCATGATCTTATAATATTTTCGAAAACAATAAATTGGATGAACCAGGCAAGAAACGATTTCAACAGCCTGGTTCATCTTTCAAGTGTTATTCTCTTTGAATAATCATACACAATCGTCTGAGTTAATAATTGACGGATAACAGCAGGGTCAGGTGGATTTGAACCTGGGCACAGCACTTTCGCAGTACTGACGGCTGATGCCAGACGAGCAGCTTCAAGATAACTCTGATGCTGTTCCAAACTGATAGCAAAGGAAGCCAGCATGGCATCGCCGGCGCCGACAGTGCTTTGGGGCTTTACACGGATGCCTTCCACACGGATAATCTGATCCTCCGTAAGGAGCAAAGCTCCTTCAGCTCCAAGAGAAACCAGGATTACCTTGATTCCAGTATTTAGTAATTTTTTTCCTTCGGCAATAATATGATCCAATGAAGGAAGTGTTGTATGACAGAGTTGTTCCAATTCGAAACGGTTGGGTTTAATAAAGAAAGGCGCTGATTCGATGCCCATTTGAAACGGTGTCCGATCTGCATCAAGAAAAACACGAGTGCCTCTTCTTTGCAACATCTCTGTCCATTGTCTGTATAAAGAAGGATCAGTTCCTGGAGGAAGACTGCCAGTCAGAACGACAATGTCATCCGGTTTCATCCGTACCTGGATCTGATCAAATATATCCGCCAGTTGTTCATTACTGACTGAGATTCCCGCTTCATTGATATCTGTGTTCGTGTGATTCTGACAATCAATAATTTTCAGATTGACACGGACATCGCCATCGATCAAAACGAAGTAATGGTCAATCCCAGAGATATCCAAAGCATTTTGGATCGTGGATGCACCATTTTTTCCAAGAATACCCAACGCGATACTTTTTCCACCGAGTTGGTTGATAACACGTGATACATTAATCCCTTTTCCACCTGCGTCGATTCTTGACGTTGTAATTCGATTGACATCCCCAATACGAAAATTGTCGATTGTAACAGTTTTATCAATAGCCGGATTCAATGTAACTGTAAAGATCATAATATATTCCATTTCCTTGTATGAAACAAAAGAATTATATCGAACAAAAACGGAGAACAGGAAAATGAAAGATTATGCAACCCTTTTTCTGTAAATTAGAGTCTGAAATATCCATAGATCTTTAAGAATTCATAAACTTGCCAGTACAAAAATGTTTTCCGATCTGCCATTCTTCGCAGGTCTCCATCAGTAATGCCGAGACCAACCTGAGACAAGAAGCTTGATTTGGAAACACACCAACCACTCTTGTCCGTCTGCGAATCTCTTTATTAATCCTCTCCAGACTATTGGTTGTTCGTATCGTTCTTCGATGTTCCAATGGAAAATCAAAAACCAAAAAACCCTCAAAAAGGTTATTTTCGAGCCAAGATGAAAGCCGCGGAGCAGAAATAGCATACTTCTGGATGGCGCTCTGCAAGAGCTCTTCTGCTGTCTTTCGATCAGGAGCATTAAATATGGCTCTGATGTCTGCTGCCACTTCCAATCTCATCGATTGTCTGGGCAGATAAGCTCCGGCATTCTGTTGCAGATGGAACTGACACCGTTGCCAGGGAATACCGCCAAAAACTGCTCTTCTGGCTGCCCCTAGACCTTCATGGTCATCACTGATAATCAGCTTTATTCCGTGTAACCCTCGCTCTTTTAGACTCTTTAAAAATGCTTTCCAATGTGTTTCATGCTCACTAAGCGAAACTGAAACCCCAAGTATTTGCCGTTCGCCTTCTGGCGTAATGCCAGAGGCCACCAAAACCGCTGCATCTCTTACTTGTCCTGCTTCACGAATCTTCTCATATCGGGCATCCACAAAGAGATAGCTGATCTCTCCTAATGGCCTTTCACGCCATTCTTGCAGTACTTCGTCCAATTGCGCTGTTGCCCGGCTGACTTGTGTGGCTGAGACCTCAATCCCACAAAGCTGTTCCGTAATGGTTTTTACCTTCCGAGTCGATACTCCCTGTACATACATTTCAGCCAGTGTGATCGTAAGGGCTCTTTCACTTCGCAGTCCCTTTTCCAGAGCACTGGGATAAAAACCACCCTCTCTAACCTGTGGAACTGCAAAGGTAATGTTTCCTATCCTGGTCTGTATCGTCTTCGGTTTGAAACCATTTGCATGTCCCTTGCGATCCTTTGTGCGTTCGTACTGTTCAGCTTGTAAGTACCTTGATCTTTCTACTTGCATGGCGTTATTTATCAGCACTCGCATCATTTCTGGAATTGCTTCCAATCCTTTTTCCGCTATTTCCTCTGCAAAGGTATAATTATTTGGGTGAGTCATTTCTAGTCTCCTTTTATGGTTTGGTTACTATAAGGATACTTCTGACTCACCTCTTTTGTTAAGGTTCTTTATTTTACAGAAAATATGTTACACCAACAAATGAAAATTGTCCATGTCGACAACAATTTCTGTGTTCAAGGATTCATTAACAATAACGAATTATTCAGTGCAAATGATCAGAACTCACAATTCTTTCGAATCGTGAATAAAAACCTCTTTACATTTCGAATGGCCAAATGAATTTTAAACAGCATCTTCACGGTACTCAGTAATCCGAAACGCAGACTTGCTGTTCAGATTTATCGAGAAATACCTGTTGTTGGGATGTTTTGCACTTCTCATAAAACATCACAACAACAAGAATTTCACACCGAGATTCTGAAGAAAATTTCCCAATTACCTTGACACTTTGTTGCCATCGAGATAGAATATTGGAGCCTTCAGAAATAAGGGCCTGTAGCGCAGTTGGGAGCGCGCTTCAATCGCACTGAAGAGGTCGGGGGTTCGAATCCCCCCAGGTCCACTTCAGATCGGCTCCTTAGATTATGAAGATAAAGTAAATTTTTTGGGCCTATAGCGCAGTTGGGAGCGCGTCTCAATGGCATTGAGAAGGTCGTGAGTTCGAATCTCACTAGGTCCACAAAAGTCCGGATTTATCAATCCGGACTTTTTTTATCCAACCGAATGAAATCAAATCCTGCAAATCCAAATATGGATTATCCTTCCGAATAAAAAGAGCAAATAGAATGTTCCAATGGCTTTGTGCAAAACTTAAAGCCATTGGAACAACAAGAATTCTGATCATCTGTCTTTTAGAATTTTGAAACTCCTTTTTCAAAGAGAGAAAAATTCGTATCTTTTCATATTTCAAAATATTAAATCAATCCGATTGATATCGAATGATCCGTTTAAACAGAAAGAGGAATCTCCATTTTCATTGAAGATACCTCTCCCAAAAAATCATCAATCGGTTTCTTGATTAGTTACGTACCAAACCCGGCCATTGCGGCCACTGTGGATACGGGTAACAGCAACCAGAATCGTGATGCGGGCGTTGCGCAGGTCCATAATATGGAGTGATACAAATGGCATAAAGATCAACATTTTGCGCAGGCATCATAAATTGATTATATGCATATCCATAATTTGCATTTCCATTCGGAGTGTGCGACCAGCCATAAAAAATCAGCCCATCTTTGTAAAGCACCGGATCAAATAAAACCGTTACGGTATCGCCATAATGATATGCATTCTGGTCAACAGGAACGGATAACAGACAATTATTGGGGTGATACGTTACACAGTATGTGCCTAACTCTTTGGAGCATGGATTCGAACAGCTTTCGCAGTTTTCAACGGAAACGGTTCCTTGCTGGCATGGACAGGAACAGTCTTCGGCTGAAGCAGCGAAGCTCGTACTGAAAAGTACGACTAATACCAGAAAAACTACGAAATTTTTTTTCATTTTTCCCTCTTCTTCATATGAATTCCCGCTGAATAATTATTGCCTGCTTAATTTCCAATATTTCTATTAAATTTCAAATATATTGGCTTTCAATATCAATTATACAAATTTTTTCAAGGTTTATCCAATCATGAATCAGAAAGTCCAAATAAGAAAGAAAACTTGACGTTGAATGCGTTTACGCGAAGGGTAAACGCATTCAACGTCAAAGAATCCTCCCCATATGAAGTGTAAAAAAGATCAATCATTTGAAAAGCAGAAAAACAACGGACATTATTTTTTCAGGTCACAGCTTACGCGTATCATCGGGGTATTTCATTTCTTATGATTTATAATCATAAAATATTATCATCCTTTCTTGGAGGTTTCCAATGAGTGAGACAATTGTTCCTGTCTACAATTCCGGTAAGATTGAAAAAAAATGGCAGCAGAAATGGGCTGACGATAAGATTTTTGAAGCAAACATTGATCCAAATAAACCAAAACATTATGCCTTGACGATGCTTCCATATCCCTCAGGTAATCTCCATATCGGTCACTGGTATGCTATTACACCATCTGACGCACATGCGCGATATATGCGAATGCGCGGTTATAACGTGATGTTTCCAATGGGTTTTGATGCGTTCGGTCTTCCAGCTGAAAATGCTGCGATTAAACATAATATTCATCCCAGCAAATGGACTTTTGATAATATCGATCACATGCGGGATCAATTGAAATCAATGGGTGCGATGTTTGACTGGAGACGTGAAATTATCAGCGCAAAGCCGGAATACTACCGCTGGACAGAATGGTTTTTCCTGCAATTATATAAAAATAATCTTGCATACCGGAAATTTTCTCCAGTTGATTGGTGCCCCACCTGTAATACAACGCTGGCTCGCGAGCAGGTTTGGGGTGACGACCGGCATTGTGAACGTTGCGGAACTCCGGTAATTAAAAAAGATTTGAACCAATGGTATTTTCGAACTACAAAGTATGCAGAAGAGTTGCTTGATTTTTCAGAAATGGACTGGCCGGAAAGAGTCCAGACCTTGCAAACGAATTGGATCGGAAAATCAGAAGGGGCTTCAGTTACATTTCTCTCTGAAGATGGAGATCCGCTGGAAGTTTTCACTACAAGGCCGGACACGCTGTGGGGTGCAACCTTTATGGTGATTGCTCCTGAACATCCGCTGGTTTCGAAATTGACTACGCCGGATCATATAGCAGAAGTGGCTGCTTATGTTGAACAAGCAAAAAGGCAATCGGATATTCAGCGTGAAGCTGCGGATCGAGAAAAGACAGGCGTCTTTTCCGGATCGTACGCAATTAATCCCGTCAATCAAGCAAAAATTCCGATTTGGATTGCAGATTACGTTCTAATGGGATATGGAACTGGCGCCATCATGGCCGTTCCTGCGCATGATGAGCGCGATTTTGCATTTGCAAGAAAATTCAATTTGAAAGTCATTGTCGTTGTTCAGCCTGAAAATATGGAATTATTGGATGGGGACACAATGACACAATCAGTACCTGCGCATGGGACGCTTGTCAATTCGGATCTCATGACAGGCACTCCCGGAGACAAAGCTTTCGATCGTGTAGTCAGTTGGCTTGAAGAAAAAGGTATCGGGCATCGGACTGTAAACTACCGCCTTCGAGACTGGTTGATTTCGCGTCAGAGATATTGGGGAGCTCCCATTCCAATGATCTATTGTCCGAATTGCGGTGTTGTTCCTGTTCCTGAAAAAGACCTGCCAGTCTTGCTTCCGGAAGACGTTGAATGGAAACCTACCGGAGAAAGTCCGCTGAAGCTGCATCCAACCTGGAAAAAAGTAACCTGCCCTTGTTGCGGTGCAGATGCAGAACGTGAGACCGACACGATGGATACCTTCATGTGTTCCAGTTGGTATCATTTAGGATATCTGAGTCCGTATTTTAATACCTGGCCCTTTGACCAAAAGGAATACGATTATTGGATGCCGGTTGATATTTATACAGGCGGTATCGAACATGCCACAATGCATCTCATCTATACGCGCTTCTTCCATAAGGCTGGCCGTGACATGGGCATTATGAAAGGGAAAGAACCGATGCTCATGCTGCGCAATCAGGGCAGCGTTCTGGGCGAAGATAATGAAAAGATGTCAAAAAGCAGAGGCAATGTCGTTGATCCGGATAAATTAGTTGCCCAATATGGCGCGGATACCGTTCGTGCATATTTAATGTTTTTTGCACGCTGGGAGCTTGGAGCGCCCTGGAACAGTTCCGGTATTGAAGGATCATCCCGTTGGATTCGCAGAGTATGGTCCTTATTCCTTGAACCGGCTGACAGACAGAATTGTGCAAATGAGGACACTTTGCGCATCATGCGCAGAAAACTGCACCAGACACTGAAAGCTGTAACGCGAGATTTAGAGAATTTTCAATTCAACACAGTCATTTCCGGTTTGATGGAATTGCTCAATGAATTGATGAAGGCAAAACAAAACGGAGCATTCGGATCCAAAGAATGGAATGAAGCAGCGAATATCTATCTCCGAATGATGGCTCCTGTCACACCGCATATTTCAGAAGAAATTTGGTCATTACTGGGTTATCCATATTCCATTCATAACCAATTATGGCCCGAAGTCGATGAAGAAGCCGCGAAAGAGGAAGAAATTACGCTCGTGATACAAATCAATGGAAAGGTTCGTGATCGCATCACTGTTCCTGCTGATATCTCAGATGAAGACGCCAAAACAATTGCGCTTGCTACTGAGCAGATACATTCCGCTGTTCAAAATAAAGAAATTAAAAAAATTATTGTTGTGCCAAAAAAACTGATCAATATTGTTCTTTGATCGATACAAAATTTTGTATAAGAAAACCATTTCAATGGATTGAAATGGTTTTCTTTTTTCTCGGTATGATCCGTTCCGCTCAGTTATTCCGTTTGGACCTTCTGAACAAACATTTGATCTGATTCATACGGTCTAAGAAATGATGATAGTTCGGCTGTTGAGCGATCCTCCATCCATTTCCAGCGATTTTCTTGATTCAATATAACCGGCATTCGATCATGATAGGACTGAATCAATGGATTGGCAGGACAAGTTATGATTGTTGCTGAATATAATTCATTACCGGACGCATCCATCCAATATTCCCAAAGGCCGGCAAATGTAAACGCATTTTGATTTTTGACTGAAAAATAATACGGGATTTTTTTCCCGTTTGTATTTTTCCACTCATAAAATCCGGATGCAGGAATTAAGCAGCGTCTTCGTAAAAAGGATGTTCGATAAGATGGTTTTTCAAGCAATGTTTCAGACCGGGCATTAAACATTTTGCGACTGATTGAAATATCCTTTGCCCAGGAAGGAACCAGTCCCCAATAAAATACCTCAACGTTACGTTGTGCAGCATCGACGACTACCGGTATGCCGGATCCCGGGTAAAAATCTTTCATGAAAACCAGCGATGGAGATACAGAGCCCAAATCTAATTCAAGCTGTAGCATTTCCGGCTGAATCATAATGGTAAATCGTCCGCACATGATGCAATGCTCTCAGTTCCAGTAATCCAAAAATCAATTTTCTATTCGAGTAATCAGGAAAAACTTGGTTGTTGTGACGTTTTTGCGCTTCGCGCAAAAACGTCACAACAACCAAGAATCCTCACGATATTTCGAATTGCAATCTTAGTACACTTTTTTCAAGAAATCCAATATCGAATTTTTACAGTCTTCAAATGAATCCCGTTGAATGCTGTGACCAGCATTCGGGAAATTAATAATTGTCCAATCCAAATGTTTCGCAGCGAGTTCCGCGCTTGTTTCAGCTGATACAATGGCACCCAGGTTCGGATTTCCTGTCATTAATAATGTCGGACAATGAATTCGATCTGCAGTTTCTTTCCAACCTTCCACAATCGATCGGATGATTGGAATGACTTCTTCCTTCACCTGTTGTTTCGATTTGCACCAATTCAGGTATTCATCTTCATGCCAGTTCGGATGTTCTTTTCGTATATGCGCATCCAACTCCTGCATCGTCATCCGATGATAATTCTGGATATTTTCAATATGCGTCTTCCTGCTGATTTCATAACGCTCTTCAGTGCAAAGATCTTCGCTGAACCAGGGAGGATCAATCAGAACGACACCACTTAAACTTTCCGGGAAATCAGCGGCAAGCCTGGCAGCCGTTGCGGCGCCCATGGAATGTCCGATAACAACCGGCTTTTGCAGACCTAATGCGGATGCTAAAGCTTTAACATCCTTCGCAAATTGAGCAACATCATAACCTCGACCGGGTGCATCAGAAAGACCATGTCCCCTTGCATCAGGTAAAACAACATCATAGAGTCGAAACAGAGCATAGGCAAGGTGGGAAAAACAGAGTCCGCTATCAGTAAGTCCATGCAGCATAATTACAGAAGGAAAATCTTGACTCGTCCGAGAATAATGGATTTTCACACCATCCGATTCAATACTGCCAACAAATAATTTATCCATATTCTATCCGCTGATAATTTTCATTCCAGAACTTGTCCCAAGCCGATTAGCGCCGGCGGCAATCATTTTTTCAGCATCCTCGCGAGATCGAATACCGGCAGAAGCTTTGACTCCAATTTCATCACCAACTACTTTTCGCATTAATGCAACATCTTCTTCTGTGGCTCCGCCAGTTGAGAATCCTGTCGATGTTTTCACAAAATCGGCGTGTGCTGTTTTTGATAAAAGACAGGCAATGACCTTTTCTTCCTTCGTCAATAAACACGTTTCAATGATGACTTTAACAAGTGCACCGGATTCATGTGCCGTCTCAACAACGCCATGAATATCCTTGGCTACCATACGCAGGTCTCTGGCTTTTAATGCGCCAATATTAATTACCATATCAATTTCCGAAGCACCATTTTCTATCGCACATTCTGCTTCGAATGCTTTTGCTTCAGGAATCATCGCCCCAAGAGGAAATCCGACGACACTGCAAATCTTCACATTGGTTCCACGAAGAAGTTCAGCACACAACCGCACCCAGCACGAATTCACACAAACGGACGCAAAATGATTCTCTTTCGCTTCACGGCATAAACTCATAATTTGTTCAGGTGTCGCATCCGGTTTTAATAAAGTGTGGTCAATGTACTTTGCAAGATGAACTTTTTTGTCGATATCACTGCTCTCTTCAGATGAACAGACACGAGCATCCACTACATATCCATTCGAATCATAGGTGGTTAGAACTTGTAATCCTTCCGCCTCCTCAACGACCATTTCGATATTTCCAGAATATTCATTTTCGTAATTCTCGAATTCGTCTTCAGATTCTTCAAAAAACTCTTTTTTCATCACCGTCTCCTCTTCTATACTAATCCTTAAAATATTATATCAGGATTGATTCAGCATAAAAATCCTGTTCCAGCAATTCAAAATTCGAGGATTCTGATTCGAATTAAGAGGGAACAATTCGGTATCGTGATGTTTTTTCGCGAAGTGCACAAACATAACGATAACGAAGAATCATCCCAATATTTCGAATTGCAGATTTCAAGCTCCTTTACAGTCTTTATGAGAAATGCTATGATATGCGGATATGCAAACTGAGCAAAATTTAACGAATTCAGAGATTTCATCTTTTCCGGCAAAAATTGTTGTAATCGGCGGTGGACACGGTTTATCAACAATTCTCCGTGGTTTAAAGAAAAATCCCAGCCAGTTGACAGCAATTGTCACTGTCGCGGATGATGGGGGTTCCTCTGGGGCATTAAGAAGGGACATCGGAGTCCTTCCTCCTGGAGATATCCGAAACTGTCTGGCAGCGCTGTCCGCAGACGAGGATTTTTTCACACAGGTACTGCAATATCGATTTTCTACTGATTCAGGAGTCGGCGGTCATAATTTAGGGAACCTG
This sequence comes from Flexilinea flocculi, assembly GCF_001192795.1. Taxonomy (GTDB): domain Bacteria; phylum Chloroflexota; class Anaerolineae; order Anaerolineales; family Anaerolineaceae; genus Flexilinea; species Flexilinea flocculi. Next base: position 1,863,933 of record NZ_DF968181.1, read on the forward strand.
CTTCTGACCGCCTTAGCGAACATCACGGGAAGTTTTGAACAGGGAATCCAGGAGCTCGCAAAAATATTAGCCATTAAAGGAACAGTAACTCCATCCACATTGGAGGATGTTAACCTTGTTGCAGAGGTTGAATTCATAAAAGATGGAAAAATTGTACAAGAAACTGTTTTTGGCGAGTCAAAAATTCCGAGAAACAAAGGCAAAATACTCAGCCTTTCCATTGAACCTTCCAACGTCAGCGCCAATCCAGAAGCGATCAAAGCAATCCTCGCAGCTGATTTAATTACGCTTGGACCGGGAAGTCTGTATACCAGTATTCTTCCGAATTTAAAAGTGTATGGAATTGCTCAGGCTCTCAGTGCTTCGCGAGCGAAAAAAGTCTATATTTGCAATGTAACCACGCAACCCGGAGAAACGGATCAATATACATGTTATGATCATGTTTCCGTAATTCAAAATACCTTGCCAAATGTTCACATCGACGCGGTGATCTGTAACAATTTTCACGAGTACAATATTCCTGATTTTGTTTCTTGGGTTAAAATTAACCAGAAAATTTTAGACGAATTTCATGTGTTCCAAGGGAATCTGGTCGATGACCAGTTCCCATGGCGTCATGATTCGGATAAATTATCAAAAATGCTGATTAAGGTCTATAGCGACTTAATCTCCACTATAAATATATCATAACGTGCCACAATCAAGGTGGCATCCATTCTGTGCCCTTATTCTCAGGGCAGAGAAGCATATGCAAGCATTCTTTTGGAGGAAAGAAATGACAGTAAAAGTAGGTATTAATGGTTTTGGCCGTATCGGTCGTCAAGTTCTTAAATCATTGATCGAAAATTATTCAAAGGATTTAGAAGTAGTTGCAATCAATGACCTTTTTGACACAAAGGCGAACGCTCATCTTTTTAAATATGATTCCACTTATGGCATTTTTAATGGTTCAGTCGCAGTTGAAGGAAATGATTTAGTAATTAACGGAAACACCATTAAAGTTTTTGCAGAAAAAGATCCTGCCAACCTTCCATGGAAAGCTTTAGGTGTTGACATTGTCATTGAATCAACAGGTATTTTCACAGATGCCATTGGTGATCCGGAAAAAGGGAAACCCGGCGCTAATGTTCATATTCTAAAAGGCGGTGCAAAAAAGGTTATCATTTCAGCTCCTGCGAAAAATGAGGATATCACCATCGTCATGGGTGTCAACGATGATAAATATGATCCCGCGAAACATCATATAATTTCCAACGCTTCCTGCACAACCAACTGTTTGGCGCCCGCAGCAAAAATTATCAATGATGCATTTGGTATCGAATATGGTTTGATGACAACGATTCATAGCTATACGAATGATCAGGTTATTTTAGACCAGGGACATAAAAAAGAAATGCGTCGCTCACGCGCTGCTGGTTTGAATATTATTCCCACCACAACCGGAGCTGCTAAAGCTTTAGCGTTAGTCATTCCTGAACTCAAAGGCAGATTCGATGGCTACTCATTGCGCGTTCCAACCCCGACGGTATCAATTGTCGACTTCGTCTGCAATATTAAGAAAGAAACAACCAAAGAAGAAGTCAATGCATTATTCCATTCAGCAGCAGATGGAGCATTAAAGGGCATTCTGGGCGTAACCGACGGAAACTATTCAGATCCGCTTGTTTCCTCCGACTTCCGCGGCGATTCCCGCTCATCCATTGTTGATTGCGCTCAGACAACAGTCATGGGTGGAAAACTCCTCAAAGTTGTCTCCTGGTATGATAATGAATGGGGTTATTCAAATCGCGCATGCGATTTAGCGCTGATGGTTTCAAAAAGCCTCTAAGGAATAACGTGATACAGGCAGCAAAACGATGAAATTCAAATCATTGCTGCTTTGTTCTACTTCGTTTTAGACAAAGTGATCGGAAACTGGTATATCAACCGGTCCGATCACTTTTTTCAATCAATACTATGGATTTCCAAGTGTTTGCTGCGCAAACCTGGCAATACGAAATAGAAGAAGAAGGATGATGTGTTGTAATGTTGTTATTGCGCTCTACACAAAAAAACCAATTATTTTTCTTCTTTTTCTCTAAAAGCTTTTTCAAATTTCGAATTAATAATGTATACCAATGAAGGAGGAAAAAATGTTTAATAAGAAGACCATCAAAGATATTGATGTTAAAGGCAAAAAAGTTCTCGTCCGTGTGGATTTCAATGTCCCGATTAAAAATGGCGTTGTGGGTGATGATACCCGGATACGCGGTGCGCTTCCCACTATTCAATATTTGCTTGATCAAGGCGCTGCCGTCATACTTTGCTCCCACCTTGGCAGACCGAAAGGAACTGCAGATCTGAGCTTCTCTTTAAAACCAGTTGCGGAATATTTACAAAAATTGGTTCCCAATAAGGTTTTTTTCTCACCAGATTGTATTAACGAACCAGCAGAAAAAGCTGCAGCAGCATTAAATCCTGGTGAAATTCTGGTCCTTGAGAACACACGCTTTTATGCTGGTGAAGAGAAAAATGACATGGAGCTTGCACAAAAACTTGCCAATTTAGCCGATCTGTTCGTGAATGACGCGTTTGGCACGGCACACCGCGCACATGCATCCACTGAAGGTGTAACGCATTTCAAACCCGGTGTCGCAGGATTCCTTCTTGAAAAAGAAATTCAATATTTATCCAGTGCAATTGAAAATCCAAAACGTCCATTTATTGCGATTTTAGGCGGAGCAAAAATATCGGACAAAATTGGCGTCATTAAGAATTTACTGAACAAAGCTGATAAAGTTCTAATCGGCGGTGGTATGGCAAATACTTTCTTCAAAGCACAGGGATTCGAAATGGCTGATTCTCTGGTTCAGGACGAAGCATTAGAAACCGCCAAGGAAATTCTATCTTCCGCTTCAAGTAAACTGGTGTTACCTGTTGATCTGGTGATTGCCGATGCTTTTGATAACAATGCTGCCGTTAAAGAAATTCCGGTTAGCAATATTCCCGCAGGATGGCGTGTCCTGGATATCGGACCCGCGACAATTTCTGCATATAGTAAACTTGTTGCGGATGCGGGTACTGTCGTCTGGAATGGACCGATGGGAGTATTCGAAATGGCAAATTTTGCAAAAGGTACTTTCGGTGTCGCAAAAGCGGTTGCCGACAGCAATGCAATTTCGATTATTGGTGGCGGTGATTCTGTCGCTGCAATTCAGGAATCTGGCTTAGCCGATAAAGTCACTCATATTTCAACCGGCGGTGGAGCATCTCTTGAAATGCTCGAAGGTTTGATTTTGCCGGGTGTCGCAGCATTGGAAGATAAATAATCGATAAAATTCTTTCTGAATGACTGAAATAGTCTTCGTAGAATATTCACAAAAAGAGATATTCAAAATCGATGAATATCTCTTTTTATTTCGATATGGCTATGGTTACTCTTGAATATTCTTCCCTCGTCCTGAAGATTCTCCAGGCGGGTATTCGCTTTTGTGATCTTGATTGGCAGGATTTACAGCAGCATTTTTTCGGTTTTTTCTGAATCGATTATATCGATCAATTTCCGCCTGCCGTGCTCGACGATTCTTAATCGGCAAAAAGATCTTATTTGCCACAAGAATTCCTGCCAGAGCTCCGGCAGAATCGATAAACACATCCACGATACTGGGGTTTCTTCCAGGCACATAAGCCTGATGGACTTCATCGGTTGCAGCATATAAAACCCAGAATATAAATACCAAAACGAACATGACTTTGGGTTTTCCAGGAAGTAAACCAACTGCAAGACTCACTAAAAAACCAAAGATCAGATATTCAATAAAATGTGCCAGTTTTCGAATTGGAATTTGCCATTTCTCGACGAATTCTTGCTTTTCTGGCTCGTCCATCTGATTGTAAGGGTGATAAATTGTTTCTGCTACCCAACTAATTAATTGACCGCTTCTACTTAATGAAATATTTGCAGATTTCGATGACTGATAGAAAATGAACCCCATCCAAAAAACAACAAGACACCAAAGAAGAATACTCAGTTTTTTTGGTGGTTTCACCGCAAACTCCCGTCTTTCGTCAGATTTCTCCGACCGCAGCTCTCAGGATGCGAATTTCTTCCTGATATCCCTCCACTTCATTTGGAGTTTCCAGATAAAAAGGGATTCCTTTCAATTTCGGATGTTGAAGAATACGCACAATTGCATCTAAACCAATGGTCCCTTTTCCGATTTTTTCGTGCCGATCTTTGTTACTGGCAAAAGGGGTCATACTGTCATTTAAGTGGAATGCTTTCAACCGCTTAAGTCCAACAATATGATCGAATTCATCCAAAACTGAATCCAGATCATCCACAACGTTATATCCGGCTGAATACAAATGGCAGGAATCCATGCATACTCCCAGTTTATCCGATTGTTCAACACGCGAAATGATTGTTTGAATTTCTTCAAATCTGCTGCCTACCTCACTGCCTTTGCCGGACATCGTTTCCAATAATATGGTCGTCTCAAGTTCGGGCTTAAGCGTTCGGTTTAGAACGTCGGTGATCAAATCGATACCTATTTCGATTCCCTGACCAACATGACTGCCCGGATGGAAATTGTAATAATTTCCCGGAAGATTTTCCATAATTCGGAAATCATCCGCCATCACCATCAATGCAAAATCACGAACTTTGGGATCGGCTGAACAAGGATTTAATGTGTAAGGGGCATGAGCCAAAATCGGGGCAAAATGATTGATTGTCATCAGATGAGTCAATGCTGCAATATCATCCTTGTTAATTTCCTTCGCTTTGCTGCCTCGCGGATTTCGAGTAAAAAACTGGAAAGTATTGGCATCGATCCTTATTGCTTCTTCTCCCATATGAAAATAACCGTCTGCAGCGGATAAATGGCATCCGATGTTTAATCGATTTTGCATTTATGAACCTTCACTTTCATCATCCTTATTAACCTTATTCTCCTCAAAGGTAATCTGATCTCTTTTAAATTCTCTTCGTCCCACTTCCGGTATATCAACAAGAACAGAGTCCCGCAAGGGAAATACCTCAAGCACTTTTCCTTCGCCTTGAGGAGTCCCTACCCGTTTATTCTTCTTGGGTAATCGTTTCCTGCACTCAACGTAATACTCATTCTCATAAACGAGACAGCATCGTAACCGACCGCACATACCGGTAATTTCAGTCGGAGTTAATGAAATACCCTGTTCTTTTGCCATCTTGATCGAGATACTATTGAATTCTGTCAAATAGCGTGAACAACATCGGCAAGCCATTCCGCAAGCGCCCATCCCTCCGAATATTTTTGCAACATCTCTTGGACCAACTTGACGGATTTCTACATTAGGCACTGAAAATGCCTTTTGTACATCAAATTTCAAGGTTTTCAAATCAACTTTTTCTTCAATTGAACTGGAAAAAACAATAGTAATTCTCGATCCGTCATAGCTGAATTCCGCATCCAGAATTCGAATATCCTTTAGATTCAGCTCTGAAACCCGTTGTCGGCAATATTGAATAATTTCTTCTTTTTTCAGATTCCAGGTCTCACGGGCAACCAATTCGCGCGGAGTTGCAATGCTCTCGATCGGTTTCAACGGTTCACCCTCGACCTCAAAATCGTGTTTGATTAGAACCACCTCACCAATCTGTTTCCCTTTGCTTGTTTCAACAATTACAAAATCATTTAATCCGATATCTTTATAATTTCTGGCATCAAAATGATAGATTTTATTGACTCTTGAAAAACGAATACCGACTACAAGCGGATAAATTTCTGACATAACTTCCCTTCATAAAACACAAAAACAGTATTTTATTGATATTTCAAATGTTTTAGAAATTCGAAATAAGAGAAAGGGTACATGTTATCGTATAGTTTTTACACCAAGTAATAAAAACAACACGATAACAACTAATCACTTTCTTAAAGGCTTTCTCGAATTTCAAGTTTCAGCTATTTTCGTTGAGCTAATGTAAATAATCCGATGATCAGCCCTAAAATTGCACTGGCTGAAATCACCAGTCCCATTGGAATCGTTCGATTGATGACAGAACTTTGATTCGTGCGGAATGTTGGAATTGACAACGGAACCGGCTGTGTAAACGTAGCTAAACGAGTAGGTTCAACCGTAATAATAAACTGTGCTGCCAGAGTGGGATCAATTGTATTCGTAATTCTGGGAGTCGGAGTATTCGGAATCGTTACAATCGGAAGATCGCCCAGATAGTCAACATAAGATGAATAAACCCATGCATAACCTCCCGGACCACCCGCATATTCAATCAATATCCAACCGCCGCCTTCAGTCCTGCCCTTTGCCACTGCTTTCTGATTGATCACCATCGTTCCGACTTTGTCATATTCAGTTCCCGGGCCGGATCGGAGATTTATTTGTGGATTTGCCGGATCGTTTTTTACAGTAACAACTACACCCTGATCCGTGCTGGTAACAGTCGGAATACTCACGGTAGGAATTTGCGCAGACACGGTATAAACATGAAATACGAAAAAAGAAAACAAACCAATAATCGAAAGCAGTTCCTTCCTGATTTGTCTTATATTTTCATGATATGTTTTCAATACCATTTCTTTTACTCCATCTCCGCATGGCTGTCGTGCAATTTTATTATCTAATTTTACTATAACATGATCTCTCACCTATTAATTCAGCATAGAGATTTGCTTTTCGAATAAAAAAATTATTTCTCTCATTGTACCAAAGGTGAATTCATACTCCGAATTGCTGCAATGGAAGAATTATTGATTTTATTCGTTATAATTGTTTATTATGAAAAGATGATATTTTTCCTCTTTGTTGAATTCATAATCTGAATTCGAATAAAAAATGTTGATTGAATTCTAATTACTGACAGATTGCGAAAAAGCTGATCGTATTCATTCATGTCTCTAATAAAACAAAAATTCTTTTGACGTAAATAAGGATAACTTCATGAAATTCGAACCGATCTCAAAAGTTCCCGGATTTAAATTCGGGCACGCGCAAGATCTTGAAGCATTCACTGGCTGCACAGTCATTTTGTGCGATGACGGGAGCATTGGCGGTGTTGATCAAAGAGGCGGGTCCCCGGGAACAAGAGAAACGGACTTGTTAAGACCGCTGCACATGGTCGAAAATGTGAATGCAATACTTCTGACAGGCGGTTCTGCATTTGGCTTGGACGCTGCAGCGGGTATTATGCGTTTTTTGGAAGAAAAAGGAAAAGGGATTGATACCGGTTTTGCCCGCGTTCCAATAGTACCAGGTGCTGTAATTTTTGATTTAGGCTTTGGAAGTTCGAAAATTCGACCTGATGCCGTCATGGGCTATGAAGCATGTAAAAATGCCAGCGAGCAAGAGCCAAAACAAGGCAATTACGGAGCAGGGACTGGAGCAACTGTTGGAAAAATTCTAGGAAATAGTCAAGCGATGAAAGGTGGTATCGGACATGCAGCGATCGAAATCGGCGGCGGTGTCTGGATTGGAGCCTTGATGGTGGTTAATGCTTTGGGTGATATCGTCGATCCGTATAGCCGTTCGATCATTGCCGGTGCACGTTCCATCAAAAAATCAATCATTAAAATTGGCGAAACGGATCGATTCGCCAATACATTAACGGTCATGGGAAGTTTTATCGGACAAAAATCGCTTTCTTTTTCGGCGAAACAAAATACGGTCATCGGCGCTGTCTTAACGAATGCAAAATTATCGAAAGATGAAACGAACAAACTTGCTCAGGCAGGGCAGAATGGTTTAGTATTAAGCATCCAACCATCCCATACTATGTTCGATGGAGATACCATGTTTGCCGTTTCTTCACAAAAAAAGCCTTCCAATATCAATTCAGTAGCTGCATTTGCCCCGCTCGTTGTTGCACAGGCGATCGTCAATGCAGTGACTTTTGCGGAATCATTAGGCGGTATTCCATCCGCCAGCGATTTAATCCATGTATAGAAATGAGGAAATATGACGCAAATCATTGGAGATACAACGTCAGGTCTTACCCTGGATCAGGCAACTGAGCTGGGTATTGGCTTTATTCCCCAAATCGTAGTATTTGAAGAAAAATCTTATCGTGATGATACAGAGATCGACAGTGATACCTTTGTAAAAATGCTTGAGGCATCTGCTGTCCTTCCGAAAACTGCAGCCCCGCCACCTGCATTATATTCACCATTATTTGAAGAACTTCAAAGAACCGGGGATAATGCCATCATCATTTGTCCGTCATCAAAATTAAGCGGTACTGTACGCAGTGCGATGACAGCAAAAAACGATTTTCCAGATTTAGACATTCGCGTGATCGACACCGAAAGCGTAGGGAGCGGTCTGGCAATGGAACTAATCCAGGCAGTCAAATGGGCAAAAGAAGGAAAATCCATTGACGAAATCGAAGCAGGAATTCGAGATATGATGTCCCGAGAACGAATTTTTGCAGTAGTTGATACATTGGAGTATCTATACAAAGGCGGAAGAATTGGGGGCGCTTCAAAGTTAGTCGGCGATATTCTGCAAATTAAACCGATTCTAACATTACGCAATGGGATTGTAGAAACTTACGAAAAACAAAGAACAAAGAAAAAAGCGCTTGCAAGAATTGTTGAGCTGGTTGAAAAAGAGTGTCCGAAAACTGGCGATAAAGGATTCCTCTCACTCTCACTGCAGAAAAATATTTCTGCCGACGAATTGGAATTTTTTCAAGATGAATTCAAGTCAAGAATTGGCGTTGATAATGTGCCTTTCTATAATATGCCCCCTTGTTTCATGGTCCACGCAGGTCCAAGCGTAATTTTTGTCAGTTTCTTTGTTGATTAGCTATTTTTAATATTATTCTTATTTTTTCATATTTGGGACTGCTCAACAAGGGCAGTCTCTTTTTTTGTCAATAGACTGATCATGCAGAATCTCATTCAATGGCTGGTTATTGGAAAAAGGTCAATCAACATGCGACTCAAAGGATTCAGTCCGTTATTGATAATTTGTCGACACCGAGTCGAAATATTGGAAGAATAATTTCTAAACTATAAATGTATCCAATTGATGACTCCATAGTCGTTTTGTAATATAATATTATGTTTGCAAGAAGTCTGTAACGTTAGTTTTAGGGTATTGATTTTTTGTTTAAAAAAGTGTATTCTGTTTTATGGTAAAAAAATAAAATAAGGTTATTGAGATAATATGAATGATGAATTAATCAATATCAGCGCAGATGACGACGAAAGTTATTCTGCGATAGCAAGATTAATTGACCTGGGCAGGCAAAAGACCTACGTAACTATCGATGATATTTTGCATATTTTTCCAGACGCTGAACAAGATGTAGAACAATTAGAAGAAGCTTTTTCTGCTCTATTAAGCGCAGGGATTCCTTATTTGGAAGATTCAATTTTAGAGGAACCCCCTGATGAAGATCTGGAAATAACGGATGAAGAAGATTCAGTTGCTGAAATCTCTTTGGATGATCTTGCGAATATCGATACGGATGATACGATCGGGTTATATCTTAAAGAAGTAAGCCGTGTGCCATTGTTAACCGCAGATGAAGAGGTTGAATTGGCACAAAGGATTGAACGCGGTCGAATGTCCCGTGAAGAGCTTGCCCGAGTAAATGTCACGATTGCCCGCCGAACTGAATTACGAAAAAGTATTGAAGATGGATGGATGGCTCGAGAGCACTTAATTACTGCGAACTCCCGTCTGGTCATCAGTGTTGCAAAGAAATATATGGGACGCGGCGTCCCTTTTCTGGATCTAATCCAGGAAGGAAATATCGGTTTAATTCGAGCAACGAAGAAATTTGATTATCGTCGCGGTCATAAATTTAGTACCTATGCAACCTGGTGGATCCGACAAGCAGTCACACGGGCGATTGCAGATCAGGGACGTACCATTCGCGTTCCGGTCCATATGGGTGACCAAATCAATAAACTATTGCGTGTGCAACACCAGTTGACACAAAAATTGGGAAGAGATCCATCCGTGGAAGAACTGGCTGATGCTCTGGATGTACCTCCCAAAAAGGTTGACAACATGATTCAGGTTGCCCGCAGACCTTTATCATTGGAAACTCCGACGGATGATGAAGAGGATTCTGTTTTAGGAGATTTCATTGAAGATGATGAAGCGCCCCCGCCAGATGACACAGCGACCTATAACCTTCTCAAAGAACATTTGGAAGAAGTCCTAAATGGACTTCCACCAAGAGAGGTTAGGATATTACAACTTCGTTATGGCCTTTTAGATGGTCAGGCATACACGCTGGAAGAGGTTGGACGAAAAATGGGAGTCACGCGGGAACGAGTGCGCCAAATTGAAGCACAGGCGCTCAGCAGATTGCGACATCCTTCTGTCCGAAAAATATTAAGAGACTATCTCGGAGATTAAAATAAAATTTTATATTCGAAAATAGACTTTTCAAAACAGAGAAAATTTTATGGATGTGTGGTTTCCTGGCAGAGCGAAGAAATTACGCATCCAAAAATAGTCTTACCCATAAACGAATCAACAGCCGCTTGAAATTTGGATGGTTTTTTCGAATAAATGAAAAATTGTTGTTCATAGGGGTTTATGCTTTGCGTAAACCCCTATGAACAACAATGAAATCTTTTCATATTTCAAATTACCATCAAATCACTGGATTAGCAGAATTTTTGATTACAATAGAACAATGTTGCATAAAGCAGCGATATACACTGCAGTTGAAAGAAACGAGACAATAGAAAATATTGGTTTTCTCATGCGAACTCGGAATAGATCAACAGTCCAATTTTTCAATCTGATAATATCTGGATATCGAAATAAGAGTATGAAACGTGTTTCCGAGAACATAAAACGGAAAAATAAAATAACGTTTCAAATCAACACTCCCGAAAACTCGTGTATTAAGCCTGAAGTCATAACCGTATGTCAAAAATTGAAATAAGAGAATATTTCGCAAAAATTGATGACCTGATTATTAAAAATTGTTATGACCAGGCAATTCACCATTGTCTGTATCTGTTACGCCAATTTCCAAAAATGATTTCAATTTATGAGTTATTAGGCAGAGTTTATCTCGAAACTGATAACTATTATGGAGCTTTAGAAATCTATTCCCGATTATTGTCGGCAAAACCTGATACTTTACTCAATTACATTTCATTGGAATTTATTTTTGGAAAAATAAACCAGTTTGAATACCAGCAAATATGCAAGAAAACTGCGGCCTACCTCAGGGCAGGAGATGCCCAAAACCAGGGGGAAAAGCTATTGGATAAAGATATCCAAGATTATCTACCGGATACAATTGAAACCAGTTTCATCGCAGGGAAAAAGCACTATGATGAAAGAAATTACGAAAAAGCAGCATCCGAATTTGAAAAAGCTTTTCATGGTAAACCATCATATAGCTTATATGAGCTTTTTTGGGGGTTGGCCTGTGCTGAATCCAACCTCAATGACACAGCAGCATTGATTTTTCAAAATATCCTTAAAAAGAATCCATATTATTTAAACGCGCTGCGGTTTCATGCATATTATTCTTATGAGAAAGATCCAATTGAATATTCACGTTGCATAGAAAGATTATCAGAATTGGATCCGAATTATCAAAATGCATCCATTTCTGGCAAGCATTTAATTCCGGGTTCGGTAGATTTGTTCGTCAATTTTCAAGAATGGACAGGATTCCCTAACAGAAAACTGTTATCCGGACGTTTGTTCTCAGGGGATAAATTTCTTGAAAATAAAACGGGGTTTCTTCCGAATTGGCTTTCATTATTACCTGTGAACATGGATTTATTAAGTTCAAAACCTCAAACGGCTTCAGCTCAGGATGAAATGTTTCCATTTTCTCAAAAAGGGTCAATTTTCACATCGAATTTCAGAGAAGAAGATACTTTTTTCCAAATGGATTATTTTCGATCCCAGATCATTAAAGATTCCAATCTGAACAAATCAAAAGCAGTTCTTCAACCCGATTTGAAATCTCAGACAAACAAGCCGACAAAAAAATCAAATTTGGATGAAGCTTTTAATTATCTGGAACAGGTAATGACGGAAAGTGAACATACAGAATCGAAGGAAAAGGATATTCCGCTCTCGTCGGAAATCGCTGATGAATCGGTGGATACGTCCGTTATACATCCGAATAAAAATGATGAAAGCATTGAGAAAATTCGGGAAGCCTGGAACTGTTTCAGTACGGGAGAACAAGCAAGGGGGATAGCTATTTATCGCGATCTGATCAAAAATCAAAATCGATTGGAATCAGTACGCGAAGATATTCAAAAGTTAATCGTTCTTTTTCCTGAAAATCAGGAATTATCTCAACTAATATCTTAAGGGATTATAAAAAAATGGAAAAAACATTTGTATGTATTAAACCGGATGGGGTTCAACGCGGGTTAATTGGTGAGATCGTCAAACGGTTTGAAAATCGCGGTTTTACTCTCGTTGCAGCGAAATTCATGCTTGTGAGCAGGGAATTAGCAGAAAAACATTATGCAGAACATGTCGGGAAAGCTTTTTACAACGGTTTGGTCAACTATATCACTTCAGGGCCAGTCTTTGCAATGGTTTGGGAAGGAGAAGATGTAATTAAAGGAGTACGGCAGACGGTTGGTGCGACAAAACCGATTGAAGCTGCCCCCGGAACAATTCGACATGATTTTGCAGCAAAAATGGATCGCAATCTGATTCATGCCTCCGATGCAATACCGACTGCTGAAAGAGAAATAGCGCTTTGGTTCCGTCCGGAAGAGATGGTTGAATGGACCAGTATTACGAATCCCTGGGTATTTGGAAAAAACTCATAATTTTTTTTGTTCTGCAATGCCGCCAGTTTCTCCTCGTGGAGATTTTTCTTTATACAAGTCTTGGATCGAAACCTCGATAGCAGTCGGGGTTTCGATCGGAACAACCAATAATTGGGCGACCGCCTGTCCGGAACTGATTTTTAAATATTCTGACAGAATATTGAACACCTTAATCAGTACTTCCCCTTGATAACCAGAATCCACCACACCACCCCCAAGTAAAAAATTATTCCTGCTTTTTGGAAGAACCAGCCCCACATAGCTTTTAGGAATATCAACGGATATTCCAGTTCCAATGATATGGTAATTATGCGGAGCAATATTTACTTCTTCGATGGAATATAAATCGAACCCTGCATCGTCAGGATTTTTTCGAGTCGGAATTTTTGCATCCCGGGATAATTTTGCAAATCTAAGTTCGTTGATTGTCATATCACACCCTCATAAATTTCATTTCCATGTATTTATATCATCAGTAATTCAAAACTAAGGAAAGCAGTTTTTGCGATTTGAAATTCGGGGGGAAAAATATAATATTGTGATGTTTTTTTTATGCCTTACGTAAAAACGTCACAATATTGAAGAATATTCCCCAAATTTTAAATATATGTAACGAATCATTTGACAGTTCTCAGTGAGTAGCATACAATACAATGCAATTATTATGAAAACATTAATCCGATTCAACCTCCTCAATACTGCTATGATGACAACCGGTACTGGTACTACCGGTCACTTTCATATACCGAGGTAGAACGGTTATTTTTGGATAAATCCAATTATTAGAAAATAACAAAACTGCCTCAAAGAGAGGCAGTTTTTTTTTTCCTGAAAGGATATCTATGGAAAAACCCTCTACTATTTTCCCCGATGATACGCTCGTAATGAAATATGGTGGAACATCCGTCGGAACAGTCACTGCAATGCGGTCAGCAATCAAGATTATATGTGAAACAAAAAGCGAGCATAAAAACCTGGTTGTTGTGACATCTGCGATTTCTGGAGCCACGAACGCTCTGATTCAAAGCGCAGTCGATGCCGCCAACGGCAACAGTTTGACGGCGGAGAAGACAACACGGGAATTGACGCTCCGGCATCATGAATTAATCGACAAGCTGGTGAATGATCCCAACAAATGGCTCCAATTAAAAATGGATATTAACCGTCTGCTTTCTGATTTTATGAATCTCTGCAATGCCATTAAAGTCTTGGGCGAATTGAGTCCGCGTGCTCTGGATACGGTTTCGAGTTTGGGGGAAAGACTGGCTGTTCGTGTCTTGTCAGCCGGCGTGGAAGCAGCGGGATTTCCATCGAAACCGATCGAATCATCCCAAATCATCATCACCGATAATTGTTTTCAAAATGCAGCACCTGACATGGAAGAAACCCGCAAACGCTGTGAAAAAATCATCGTTCCATTATTGAATGATGGAATCATACCGATCATTACCGGTTTCATGGGAGCAACGAAAGAAGGGGTCATTACAACATTAGGCAGAGGCGGCAGTGATTATTCTGCTTCCATCATTGGTGTTGGACTGAAAGCATCGGATGTTTGGATTTGGACCGACGTTACCGGTGTTATGAGTGCCGATCCAAGAATTATTCCAAATGCCAAAACGATTCCCTATTTATCATTTCAGGAAGTTTCCGAAATGGCTTTTTATGGAGCAAAAGTATTACATCCGAAATCCGTTAAACCTTGTTTAGATAATCACATTGCAATGCGTATCTGCAATACTTTTTTCCCCAAGGAAATTGGAACGATACTGGTTGACAATCAAATCATGAATGATTCCGGGAAAATTAAAGCAGTTACATCCTCCAACGGATATAAACTCGTCACAGTATCCGGGGCTGGTATGGATAACGGGATGAATGTATCAGCGAGAATTTTAAACGGCATCGTAGATGCTGGTGTAAATGTTTCAATGATCATTGAAAGCTCATCCGAGCAATCATTGTGCCTGCCCATTCCTATAAAAGATGTAGAAAAAGTAACCAGGATACTGAAAGATATCCTGGAAAGAGAAATATCCAGAATGGATATTGAAGACATCGAAATCAGTGAAACAGTCGACATTATTACAGTGATTTGCCCCGGACTGAAACAAAACCCGATCATTATCGCAAAAGTATTGAATCAGCTTGATGAAAAAGGTTTCAAAATTAAAGCGCTTTCCTATGGAGCATCGGATGTTTCATTAAACATCATTATTACATCCAATGACACAAAAGAAGCACTAAAAACAATTCATGAATTAATCAATTAATTAATCAAAGATCACAACAAAGGGAGAACTGATCATGAAAAACAAAATTCCGGTAGCAGTTTTGGCAGCAACAGGCAGTGTAGGCCAGCGTTTTATCAGTCTATTAGAAAATCATCCTTGGTTTGAAGTCGTAGAAATCACAGCTTCAGATCGTTCTGTCGGAAAAACTTATCAGGAAGCATGCCATTGGCTGATCACAGACCCAATGCCGGAATCGGTGAAAAACCTGACTCTTCTCCCAACAGAAGCCAATTCTCTTCAGAAATCAGTTTTCGCCTTTTCTGCACTTCCTGCCGACATAGCAAAAAATGTTGAGCCGGATTTCGCAAGAAAAGGTATTTATGTTTGTTCAAACGCATCAGCGTATCGGAAAGATCCTTTGGTACCGATTCTGGTTCCTGAAGTCAATGCGAATCATTTGGATATTTTAGATATACAACAGAAAACTTATGGCTGGAGCGGAGGAATCATTACCAATCCGAATTGCACAACCTGCGCGTTTGTTGTACCATTAAATGCAATCGACAAGGCATATGGCGTTCAGAAAGCGATTGTTTTTTCAATGCAGGCTATATCCGGAGCCGGGTATCCTGGTGTTGCTTCGATGGATATCATTGACAATGTAATTCCATACATCGGAGGAGAAGAAGAAAAAGTTGAATACGAACCGACAAAAATCATGGGCAGTTATCAAGATGGCAAAATCAGCTTGCATCCAATGGTAATTTCTGCTCACACAAACAGAGTCGCGGTTGTTGATGCGCATACGATTTGTCTCTCCTTTTCAACCAATCAGAAAGTATCAAAGGACAATATCATTTCTGTACTGAAAAATTACCAAATGCCTGAAATATGTATCGGATTGCCATCCTGCCCTGATAGAGGAATTGTTTATCACGAAGCGGATAACCGTCCGCAGCCTCGACTGGACAGGAATTTGGGCAGAGGAATGTCAACCAGTGTTGGAAGGATTCGAGAGGATTCAATCTTTGATTTCCGCATGGTTTCTCTGTCCCATAATACCATCATGGGAGCCGCAGGAGGATCGATTTTTAATGGTGAATTATTGGCAAGAAGAAAATTTGGCTTCTGAAAATGCAGGAGAAGAGTGATGAAAAAAGTAAGGATTGGAATAATCGGTTTTGGAAATGTTGCATATGGTTTGGTAAAGATCCTACAAGAAAAGAAGGATTTTTACATGAAAGAATTTGGATTGGAGTTTTTGGTAACAGCAGTGGTTGACCTAAAAAAAGGCACAGCTTACAATCCGGAAGGAATTAACCTGGAAGCGTTGATCAATCATACATCTCTTAATGAAATCCCAAATGCAGATCATCCCAACTGGAATGCAGTCAATATGATTCATAACGCTGAGACAGACGCTATTGTCGAATTAAGTTATACAAATCTTAAAACAGGTGAACCCGCAGTACTCCATATACGGGAAGCGATTCTTTCTGGAAAACATGTGGTAACCAGTAACAAAGGTCCTGTCGCTCTTCATTATCGAACGTTGCATACGCTTGCACGAGAAAATAATGTTCAGTTTGGGATTGAGGGAACTGTAATGAGCGGCACACCCACATTACGGCTTGGAACAGAGATTCTGCGTTCATCAGGGGTCAATGCGATTCAAGGGATATTCAACGGAACAACAAATTTCATCCTCTCAGAGATGGAAAATGGTTCAACGTATGCAGAAGCATTGCTATTAGCACAGGAATTTGGATATGCGGAAGCGGATCCATCCGGAGATGTGGAAGGTTTTGACACAGCGGGTAAGGTTGCCATTCTGTCTCAATTAATTTTCGGAGAGACGATTAATCCTTCTGAAATTGAGAGAGAAGGTATAACCGATATCACACCGGATGACATCCTCGCTGCAAAAAAGATGAATTCCAGATGGAAACTGATCGGTTCCGTCAAAAAAGTTGATAATAAGATACTTGCTTCTGTTAAACCGGTCATGATTCCATATTCGAACGCCTTGGCTAATGTGATGGGAGCGATGAATGCAATTGAATATGAGACCGAACTTTTAGGGCCTGTATTCTTGATCGGTCCAGGAGCTGGAAGAATTGAAACAGGATATGCAATTTTGCAGGATCTGATTTCAATTTTCAATTAGATCAAATGACTTTTTTCAGAAAAGAATGAGATTATTGAACCGATCTCATTCTTTTTTTTAAATTTTTTTCCTTCTTGCTGTTCTTAACCTAAACAACATATTTTCTCATCCTATCCGAAAAGATTGTTCATATTTGGAATCGCTGTTAGATTGATCTTTCAGAGCGATTTAATAGCGCACGATTTTATTGGAGTTATGTTGAATCATATGATTTTACAGATATGGATCAATTGAACAATCTCTCAAGGATTCCCGGCCATAAAGACCGATCAAAAAGGAAATAGAACATTTCAAACAGATATGGCATTACAGCAATCCATCCAATTCCAATGAGAAGCCCGAGAAAGATACCAGCCGTTACATCCAATAGAAAATGAACTCCAGTGATCACTCTGGAAAGAATCATCAGTATTGCCCAAAGGATAAAAAATATCATGAACGGAAAGTGAAAGGTGTTCATTGCCAGAACAAGAATCAATCCAGCTCGAACAGCATGACCGGAAGGAAAAGAATGAGGATCCGTTTTCCGATAGATATCACCCCAGTTGCCTTCAGGTCTTTTCCGATGAATCATGCATTTCAAGAGAAAGATAAAAACAGCCGTAACAGCGATGGCAATGCCCCAAAATGCAACTGTTTTCTGTAAAGTTCCATGTGCAAACAACCAGATGATGAATAAGCCACTGCACCAGAACCATGAATCTCCTGTGTGCGAGAGAAATGCAGCTATGCGAAATAATTTGTTATTTTCATCCTTTATCCGTATTTTACCAGTCAGTACCCGATCCAGTTCCAAGATCTTTTGCATTGCTTTTCGTTTTTTTCCTGGTTGTCTTGTGAGTTTCTTTGTGAAATTATTCTTCATGTATTAATCACCTAAATATACCACCAAATGTAATCCGTTTTTTTATTTTTTTGTCTATAATAAATACAGAGAATTCTTATCAATTATTTTTTTATGAGATTGAATCTTATTTTTATAGGAGGATTCACATGACGTTTATTTATGCACTGATCGCAGTGGCACTTCTTTACTCTGCGCATAAAGCGACAAGAGTCAAAGGGCTGCTGAATGCCGCTCTTTGGTTGGCTGCGACAAGCTGCCTTACGGCGATCTTAATGTATATCATGGGCTCTCCCGGTATTGCTGTTATCGAGTTAAGCGTCGGTGCCGGATTGGTCACAGTGCTCTTCGTTTTCGCTATCAGTATTATTGGAGATGAAAAAATCGAATCGAAATTTTTCATTCCGCCTTTAGCTGCATTGTTAATGGCGACCATACCTTTCATCATACTTGCCTTCCTCTGGATCAGCGGGATTTCTCCCGTTTTTGAAAACACGCCTGCCGACATCCTGGCAAATACGATCTGGGAAGACCGAAAAGTTGATTTGTATTTACAGGCAGCTCTGATTATAACGGGCATTCTGGGCATCATGCTGCTAATTGCGCCTTCCGTTGCAAATCGTTTCAAGAAGGAGCGAGAGAAATGAGTTATATTATCGTTATCTGTATCTTAGGTTTGTTAGGTATAGGATTTTATTGTCTCCTGATCACAAGAAATCTGCTTAAACTTGTCGTTGCACTTCAAGTGTTGGTGAAAGGCGCAATGCTGGCAGTATTGTTTGCCGGATGTCTGGTTGACAATATGGAGGTCGCTCAAAGCATGGCTTTAACAATTATCGTTGCAGACACAATTGTTGCTGTCATTGGTCTGGCAATGGCAATTCAAGTACGCCAAATTACCAATACCAGCAATATTCGTTCGATTTCGACTCTTAGAAAGTAAAGACCATGACAGCTATTCTTATTGCACTAATCATTTTATTTCCATGGTTTGGAGCGGTCATTATTTGGTTAATGAAGGATGAACAAGAAAAGCTCACGCATATACTGGCGATGAGCTTTACTGCTTTTTCAGCCGTTCTCAGCCTGGTTTTGCTGACTAGAATAGGGCAGGACCAAATCTCTGCCTATTCGCTTGGAATTGGAATGGGTGATCTCGCTTTCTCAGCAGATGCATTGGGAATCATACTTACATGTATTGCAAATTGTATCGGATGTCTTGCGGTAGTCTTTTCTAAGGATTACATGAATGGGGAAAAAGACCTCCAACGATATTACAGTATGATTCTACTCTTTATCGGAGCAATGTCCGGACTGGTACTCACTTCCAATGCCATGCTGATCTTCTTCTTCTGGGAAATTACAGCGCTTTGCTCTTACCAGCTTATTTCCTTCTACAATGATGATCCGAAAGCTGTGCGCGGCGGATTAAAAGCGCTCTTCATCACACAATTCGGAGGGATAGGATTACTTCTTGGATCTTTGCTGATTTTCTCGCAAACCGGCTCTCTGGATATTCAACACTTCATAGCCGCGGCACAGGCTGGCGAAATTTCTTCCGCTGCGCTGGCTGTTGCCGGATTTGGATTGATTGCAGCCGCTGCAGCAAAGAGTTCGCAATTTCCATTCTTCACATGGCTGCCGGATGCCATGGAAGCGCCAACACCAGTCAGTGCTTTAATTCATGCCGCGACAATGGTCAATGCAGGTGTCTATCTGCTTTGCAGATTCGCTCCTGCTTTTCAGGGTGTCGCTGGATGGAATACCACTGTCCTCTGGGTTGGAATCATCACAATTTTACTCTCCTCTGTGATGGCAATTTTTGCAAATGATTTAAAAAGAGTTTTAGCGTATTCAACAGTCAGTCAGCTTGGTTTCTTATTTGCAGCCATCGGAGCCGGTTCCGTAACCGCCAGTCAATTTCATTTACTATCTCATGCAATCTTTAAAGCGCTTCTCTTTTTATGTGCAGGCGCCGTCATTCATTCAGTCGGTACAAGAGATATGAGACTGATGGGAAATCTTTATAAAAAAATGAAACCGGTTGCAATTTGTTTTATTATCGGAGCTTGCAGTTTGGCAGGAATTCCAATTTTTAATGGCTTCTGGTCCAAGGAGTTAATTTTAGAGGCAATCCATTCCGGAGCGCCGTTATCAGTGTACATTTTGATGCTTTTCGCAGTAATTCTGACCGCGATTTATTCAATTCGCTGTGTTTGGATGGTCTTTTTTGGAAAAGAAAAATCTGAACTGCATGTTCATGAACCAGGCAGATTTATGAAATATTCCTTATATGTTCTTGCAGCAGGCACGGTAGTATCCTGGCTCACTTTTGGTGGTTTTAGCAATGCTTTCAGCAAATCACTTCCACATCATGAAATTGAAGCAGAATCTTTAGGCAAATTTCTTTCAACAATCATAAAGGATCCGCTGACCTATCTGGCAATTTTCATGGTCATTTTAGGAATTGTTTTATGGATTTTTCATAAACCTGGTCCATCAAAAGCAGTATTACCGAAAGTTCTCGAAACTTGTGCTGTCAATAGTTTTGGGTTTGAAATTATCAATGAGAAAATTATTGATAAAATCCAAAATCTCAGCGAATTCAGCCGTGAGCTCCAATCCGGAATTCTCAATTGGAATATATTTGGCGTCCTGACCGGTTTAGTGCTTATCCTTATTGTTCTTGGAATCGGGGGGTGATATCATGAAAAACAATTTAATTCTATGGCTATTATTCACTCCAATGATTTCATCTGTAGTCGTCTATGTTGTCGGAAGATTCCTTGCGCCGAATGACACTGAGAAACCGAATAAAACAGTATGGCTGTGCGTTGCAGGTATTGCGGCGACATTTGTCCCTTTTATTCTTTCTTCAATCAATATACTGAACGGGAAATCAGTAGCAACTACAATCGGCGATATAACGCTCGCTTTTGACGGTATCAGTATGCTCGTCTCGTTGACTGTTCTGATTCTCGGACTGGCAGTCATTCTGTTTTCTGTCGATTATATGGCAGCAGAACATAGCGAAGAAAAGTTTTACGGATTGTTGATGATCCTCATCACCAGTATTATTGGTCTTTCAACCTCCACTGACTTGTTTAATATTTACATCTGGTTTGAGCTGATGGCTGTCTCAACATATTCACTGGTCGCATTTTACCGAAACCGTGCAACATCTCTTGAAGCAGGTATCAAATACTTGACACAAAGTGCCGCAGGATCGATCTTCATCATTCTTGGGATTGCCATGATTTTTGGTACAACCGGGAAAATATCCATGCAGGATATTCCTGCATTAATTGCTTCTTCAAAACGAATCATGATTGCTGCAGGAGCCTGCTTTATTACGGGTTACGGGATAAAATGTGCATTTGTTCCAATGCATTTCTGGCTTCCAGATGCCCATTCACAGGCACCTTCCGGTGTCAGCGCTATGCTTTCCGGTATTGTAATCGAGACAGGGCTTATTGCACTTCTCCGCTCTCTCTCCGCTCTGAATCCGGCAGCCGCTTCTTTCGGCATCATCTTTTTATTGATTGGCGCGTTAAATATGCTGATTGGAAATCTGGGAGCTCTTCGCCAATCGGAAGTTAAAAGGATGTTTGCGTTTTCTTCAATCAGCCATATGGGTTACATTGCGCTGGGAATCGGATTCTTTCTCACCTTTCAGGAGAGCACAGCATCTGCAGATGGCGTCTTTTTCCATATATTCAACCATGCAATGATGAAAGGATTGGCATTTCTCGCCGCCGGAGCGATTGTTTTCAATCTGAAACAGGCAAAAGGAGATCATTCGCCATTGATGGTTAAAGATCTGGATGGTATTTCACAGAAATATCCATGGTACGCATTACTGCTAAGTATTGCAGTTTTAGCGCTTGGTGGTCTTCCGCCGCTTGCCGGCTTTATCTCAAAGTGGCAGATATTTGCAGGTGGAGCTTTATCCAAAAATCCCTGGGCAATGTTTTTGATAGTTTTTGCAGGAATCAACAGTGTGCTTTCTCTCGGCTACTATGCTCCGTTGGTTAATCGCATGTACCGCCATCAACCATCCCAAACCGTTTTGGCAGGAATTTCAAAATGTTCAGCCACAATGCTGGCATCGCTGATTCTGCTAGGAATTTTTGTAGTGTTGCTCGGGCTTTTCCCGATGCTGATTTCAAATTATACCGGCAGTGCCTCTTCAGCACTGCTGAATATGTTTCGATAGGAGCTCAATATGGATATTCTAATGAGTACTCCGGTTATTTTCTTGATCTTTATTGTGCTGGGAATCCTGTTGATGTTATTTGGACAATACACAGCGCCGGTAGA
This sequence comes from Flexilinea flocculi, assembly GCF_001192795.1. Classification (GTDB taxonomy): domain Bacteria; phylum Chloroflexota; class Anaerolineae; order Anaerolineales; family Anaerolineaceae; genus Flexilinea; species Flexilinea flocculi. Next base: position 1,886,265 of record NZ_DF968181.1, read on the forward strand.
AGATACAGCTTTGGACCAGAAACGCTCACTTTACGGCAGTGGCGAAGCCGGACCTGAATCAAGAGGAGTCCCGGGTTATAAACCATTTCTTCTGATTTCTCTCTTCTTTGCAATTCTTCATCTGGGTGTGCTCGTTGTAGGTTTGAGCAATCTCAGCATGACTTCTGTCGTTTATCTGATCGCATTAATGCTTGGCTTGCTCGCGTTGATGTTGGGGTAATGGATCGGTGAAATGTAAATGAATCATCTATTATTTGAATTCAGAATCCGCCATTTTCATATATTATTGATTAATGGCAGCATCGATGAATTATAGAGGAAAAATTATGGAAGAAAATATTGAAGAAATCACCATCAACCCTGAATCGTCAGATAAGAGCATCATCGATTCTGTTGTTGATAAAATCCGCAGTTGGTCCAGAATCAACAGCCCATGGGCGATTCATTACAACAGCGGATCTTGTAACGGTTGTGATATTGAACTACTAACGTTGGTCACACCGCGCTATGACGTTGAAAGACTTGGAATTAAATTGCAGGGCAGTCCACGCCACGCAGATGTCTTGATCGTAACAGGGGCTGTAACATTTCAATCGAAAGATCGCCTCATCCGTATTTATAATCAAATGCCCGAGCCTAAATTCGTAATTGCGCTGGGATCTTGCGGAATTAGCGGCGGCGTTTTCCATGATTGCTATTGTGTCGAAGGGGGTGTGGCAGATGTGATACCGGTAGATGTCTTTGTCCCCGGATGTCCGCCTCGACCGGAAGCAATGATTAATGGCGTTGCGACACTTTTAGCAAAAATCAAAGCTGGAAATTCGAAAAAAGAGAGTAGCGGACCAACGATCTTTGCGATGCCTGAAATTCCGGTTGAACCAGCTGAAACGACCTCTGCAAATGAGCCATCTCAAAAAACAAGTTTGGAACCATCCTCAGTATCTGAAGAAAACCAAAACACTTCCAAGGGAGAGAATCAATGACAGATATAATGAACTATCTCAAAGAAGCGGAATCCTATCTCTCCGATATTTCAGAGAAAGTGGTTTATCCGGAGAATCAAACGAACCGGATTGACGTTTATGTCGCTCCGCAAGATATAAAAAGAGCTGTTAAAGCCCTGTATGATCACCATTTTGGCTATCTCATTACCATATCGGCATATGACACAACCAGTGATGACGGCAAACCACAAATCGGACTCGTCTATCACTTTGGAGAAGGTCCAACCATCTGCAGTATACGTACTTTTCTGCCTCATGATCATCGGATTGTTGACACTATCTGTGACATTATCGGATCCGCAACCGTTTATGAACGGGAATGCCGAGAGTTATTTGGTATTGAAATCGTCGGTACACCCGATAAATCTAAACTTCTGCTGCCTGAAGATTGGCCGGATGGCGTTTATCCCATGCTAAAATCTTTTACCGGATTAACAGACGCTGGTAAATGGCAGAAAGAGAGCAAATAATATGACCGACAATTTGATTGATTCCAACAAATCCCAAAAATATATTGTCCCGATCGGTCCCCAGCATCCGGCATTGAAAGAACCGGGACATTTCGAATTTACTGTAGAAGGCGAAATTGTGGTAGATGCCTCGATTCGACTCGGATATGTGCATCGTGGGGTTGAAAAAGCGGCTGAAAGCAGAACATGGACACAGGTTCTTTATCTTGTAGAACGTGTCTGCGGGATCTGTTCCCATGCACATGGGACAGCGTTTATTCAGAATGCGGAAGCGCTGGCAGGAATAGAAATTCCTCCAAGAGCAAAAGTCATTCGCGCCATTGCAGGGGAAATCGAACGGCTCCACAGCCATTTACTTTGGCTTGGTGTCGCTGCCCATGAAGGCGGCTTTGATGCGATGTTCATGTATTCCTGGCGAGACCGAGAAATTGTCATGGACATACTGGAAAATTTCTTTGGAAATCGCGTAAACTATTCAGTCAATATTCCAGGAGGAGTAAAAGAAGACATAACCCCTGAATTTGCTGAACAATTACGCATAAAGCTGGATTTTCTTGAGAAACGGTTAAAACATTACCTTGATGTAGTAAACGACGATGTAACGTTTCGCGCAAGGACAGTAAATATTGGTACACTCGGCAAAGAAGAAATGACCAGGCTCGGAGCCACCGGACCGACTGCCCGATCAGCGGGAATTACACGAGATATCCGTGTTGATCGACCGTATTCCGGCTTTGATATCTATCCGATCAACATGATTTTAGACGATCATGGAGACCTCAACGCTCGTTTTGTTGTACGCTTAAAAGAGTGTTTCGAATCCATTCGGTATATCCGGGATGTCCTGGAAAAAATACCTGAAGGAGAGCTATCTGTTAAGTTTCCAAGAAAAATTCCAGCGGGCGAATCAATGTCCTCTGTTGAAGCGCCGCGCGGTGAATTATTCTATTTTGTCCGATCCAATGGCACAGAAAATCCAGACCGTGTCAAAGTTCGAACAGCAAGTCTTTGTAATTGGGGGACAATTGTATCCGCAGTCGCAAAAGGGCATAAATTAGCTGACATGCCAATGATCCTGGCAGGAATTGATCCATGCTTTTCCTGTAATGACCGCATGGTTAATATTGTCGGCAAAGAAAAAAATGCTCAGCTCTGGACATGGGAACAGCTCAGAAAATATGGCATCAATTATCATGCAATGCAAGAGGGATTCAATGTTTCTGATTGCGGCATCGAACAACTCAGAGAGGAAAAATAGCCATGACAGCGCTTCACCCTTTATTCGCTTTGTTTATTTTCCCAGCCGGGCTTTTTCTGATCCTGATCTCATTCTTCTTTGAATGGCTTGACCGAAAACTGATCGCTCGGTTCCAAAATCGTCAGGGACCGCGTTTTTTGCAGCCGTTTGCGGATATTTTTAAACTTCTCGCAAAAGAAGAAATTGTGCCAATTGGCGTTCACCGAACGCTTTTCATGGCGCTGCCGATTTTTGCTTTCGCATGTGTGATGACAGCATCGCTATATGTTCCATTCTTCGGATTTAAAGCGGCATGGCATATCAGGGGAGACCTGATTATTGCCATGTATCTTCTTTCAGCAATGACTGTATGTTTGGGAATGGCTGGAACCAACTCAATTAACCGTTTTGCTGTTGTCGGTGCAACACGAACATTGACCCAGTTATTTGCGTATGAAGGTCCTTTCATGTTAGCGTTACTGATGCCAGCATTGGTTGCCCAGTCATGGACGATCAGCAGTATTGCCGACTATGCGTCCAATCATACATGGATGATTGTCACACAACCGATCGGTTTCATTGTTGCAATCATAGGCTTGATTGGTAAATTGGAGCTTCCTCCGTTTGACGCTCCCGAAGCAGAACAAGAAATTGTCAGCGGCGCTTTATCGGAATATTCAGGCAGAGGATTTGGACTATTTAAAATCGCAAAAAATGTGGAACTTGTCATTGGTCTTGCCCTGATCACAGTTTTTTACCTGGGCGGCATTGTGAATCCGCTGCTTTTTTCCATAAAAATGGTCGTATTGCTCTGTGTCATTGCTCTGATGCAGTCAACGCTTACACGCCTCCGAATTGATCAAACCGTCGGGTTGTGGTGGCAAGCAGGAGCCATACTTTCGCTTGCGCAACTTCTAATTATCATTTTAGTGAGGGTTAGATGAAACTAATTGGAATGATTCAAGATGTTTTATCGTCAATGTTTAAAAAAACTGCAACGATTTCCTATCCTTTAAAACCCAGCCCTCCGCCTGAAAGGTATCACGGAAGACTTGATTATAACGCTGCGAAATGTACCGGCTGTATGATGTGTACCAGGGATTGTCCGGCAGAGACGATTCAGATCAAAGTGATCGACCGGAAGACAAAACAATTTGTAATGACCTACAACATTGGAGAATGTGTTTATTGCAAACAATGTGTGTTCAATTGCAAGTTTGATGCGCTTCATATGACAAATCTTATGTGGGAATCAGCTTCGGATTCGAAAGAAGGATTTCAGCTGTATTTTGGCAAAAAGGAACACATCGATTCATTGTTAAAACAAAAAAATGAAGAACCAACAGCATAATAAGCTGAATAGTTGTTCAAATTTTTATCAATGGAAATCAAAAAACCGGGGATCAGACTCCTCGGTTTTTATTATGTATTAATGGGAAAATCACACTGCAATGCAGGGGAGTGAAGAAGCTTTATCGAAAAATAGAGAAAGAACATGTTTGTAGTTTCTTCAAATGTGATCAGGGAAAGTTGGTGTTCACCAACAGGTAGTGAACAATCGGTGTATCGTTGATTATGATTAATAAAGTGACAGAAGATCGTTTTGCTACGCTCGCAATGACAGGATTTACTACTTTTTGGATCACATGACAATCGGTCATTTCCAGAATGGCGTCAATCCGAGAAAGCAATCATAAGTTTTAGAGAAAAATACTTTACTATTCAAAGGGAAAAATAACATTAGCTATTTTAAAGAGTCCCCTAAATAAAATTGCCACAGGATGTTAACCGGATTATACGAAAGGCGGAGGAACAGCATGGCTATCGGGTACATATTGTGCCATCAAGCGCTGCAGGTTTTTTATGCCTCTTATTCGGAAGAAACAAACAGCGAAACCGATGATTCCGAATGTCATAATTGATGGAAATTAATCCGATGCAAATTTCGAATCACTGTTCCAAATATAGATGTCTTTGAAATACAACGGCATGAGTTTACAATCTTTACGTTAATATATACATCTGGAGAAAAAATGGAACATTGGAATCAACAATTACGAGAAAAATTACAACAGATTAAAAACAAAACAGGAAGAGCCTCAAAAATTGCTATCCTTGGTATCGGAAGTGAGTTGAACGGGGATGATGCAGCCGGAGTTTTGGTCATACGCCAATTAATTGACCACCTACATTCATTATCATCATGCAGCCCCAATCGCTGCCTTTTCGATTGCGGTACGGTACCAGAAAACTTTACAGGTGTATTGCGTCAATTCATGCCTGACTTTGTCTTAATAATTGATGCAGGATCGTTTGGAAAAAATCCAGGATCGATCGTTTTTACTGATTTTCAGGATACAGATGATTTGAGTTTTTCTACACATTCATTGCCGCCGTCTGTCTTTGCGGGTTTTTTGGTTAAAGAACTTGGTTGCGAGTTGAATTTATTATTAATTCAGGTGAATAATATAGAATTCTGTCATCCGATCGACCCCAGAGTAATATCAGCGATCGAAACAATCACGGAATACCTGGCTGATCTTTTAGCTGAATTCTAATCGACGGTTTTCCACGTTCTGAATGATCGCCGCATCGCCTGCAATTCAAAATTCGAGAATGATAAATAATGTAATGGTGCTGTTTTTACTATTCTGGTAAAAACAACACCATTTGGAGTTTTTCCTTTTTTTAAGGCTTCTTTAAAATACAAGTTAATGACTCATTAATGTCAAACTGGATTCGATCGTCCAACCTTCCCAGCCAGAGGATGTTCGTACATGATACCACTTTGTGAAATTGATCTCTACCGGTCCCTCAATGATTTCCAGCATAGAGCCTTGCGGAGCTACACAAATAATCGTCTTATTGACGCCGGGTTCCTGAAGGAGGAAAACACCACCGTCATGACCGGAATTAACAATCGCATATCTGGTTTCAGCCTCAGTAGTTGGATCCGGTTCCGGAGTGTTGTAATACACGCGCTCCTTCACATCCATGGCACATCGAAAACCGGTTTCATTATTGAACTGATCAGGTTCCAAAGCAAAACGGTTTGTGACATGAATTGTTTCGACATCACTATTCCAGGAATCGCCGCGAATTACTTTTTTCGTTCCACCTGCCGGACCAGAGGGATTTTCAACAACTGATTCCTGATAATAGGTCTCAGAATACCAATCAGAAACCCATTCGGATACATTCCCGACTACATCTACCATGCCATATGGACTCTGACCTTTCCAATAGGTATTACCCATCTCAGTATCTCCGGGAATTTTCGTAAGATTTAATGTATAGGTTTGAGGTGCCCCGTTACCCCATGAATAGCGTCGATATCCGGATGTTCCCATCCCTGCTTTTTCCCACTCCGCTTCAGTAGGCAGCCGTTTTCCAACATATTCGCAATAATTTTTTGCATCTTCCCACGTGACATTGACAACGGGATATCGATTAAACAATGCATTTCCATAATAGTTTTCTCGAGTTGCACTGCTCGTTTCATGTGGTTCACTGCATTTGCCATCTTTAACACAGGCTGAATACGCTTCATTGGTAACTTCAAGGATATCAATATAATAAGATTTCAAGTAGACTTCATGAATCGGTTTCGCGTCTGATTTTGCGTCCAAATCATCATCTTTCGCGCCAACTGTAGACATTCCCTCTTCCACATAAACCATCCCCTCCGGAATATCAACAACATATTTATCAGTAATATTGATAAAAGCGCTCGTCAAAATAAACGAGATCGATAAAAAGAGATTACAAACAGTTTTCAACAATTTCTTTCTTTGATTCATGCATTTTTCTTTCATAAAAAAATCCATATCCGTTCATTCGAAAAAAAGCACCGAACAATACAGCCAAGCTCTATGATTTCTATACCGATACATGAATATATATACGGGAAAAATCCGCCTGCTTTTTAATTATTTGTTTTTGATTTACGATTCTTGCAGAGTTTTCCAATATCACATTTCAAAAAATGATAGTGGAAAATTTATTTAATACCAGCAAATCAAACAGAAAACCAACTTTTTGAATCGCTGATATGATACAAAGCAATTTCTGCTGTTTTTAAGCCTTCCTAAATTTCAATTTGTTATTAGAAACGTCTTTCTAATTTCTAATAACTGTATCCAATATTCTACTCCTGTTTATGACAATTTTACGCGTAATTACGATTCTGAAACCCGCCTGAGGGCGGGTTTCGCGCCCGTTAGAAGTAGGTTTTTTTTTACACTATTAAGTATGTCTTCATTCTGTGAAAGACTGAACCGATTCGGACATCCTTTTATTTTTTCGCATGTATTTTTTTAAATTTGAGATATTTTGATGATCATTAAGAAGAAATTTCTCTGAAATTGTGAATAAAAGTAAACCTTCCGAAAATCTGTATAGATTGATTCTTCATTTTCCTCCTTTTTATGCTATGATGGATATGATATCAGTTTTCAATTTGTTCCAAAAAGGCAAATATTTTAGAGGAGTGAAAATGAAAAGAATTTCTATGTTCCTTGCAGTTTTTATGGCTTTAATCATGATACTGCCCGTTGTCGCTCAGGCTGAAATTGGTTCTGAGGAAAATCCTATTAAAGTCTTATTTGTCCCTTCTGTTGAAGCCAATACTATCGTCACCGGTGGCGAAATCATGGCAAAAGCGTTACACGACGCTACCGGGTATTTCTTTGAAGTTTCCGTTCCGACATCATTTGCTGCAACAGTGGAAGAGATGTGTGCCAGTCCGGATAATACGATGGGATTTATTCCGGCAAAACCCTATGTATTGGGAAGTGAACTTTGTGGTGTCGATGTGGCTTTTGCCGCCCTTCGGTACGGATTCAAAGAGTATTGGTCTGAGTTTATCGTCCGACGTGATAGCGGCATTGAAAAAATTGAAGACCTCGCCGGAAAAAAATGGGCTTTCCCGGATGCAGCATCAACCTCCGGATACACCGTTCCATCCGTCATGTTTAAAAAACTCGGCATCAAAGTTGGAGAAGAAGTCCAGGCTGGCGGTCATAACCAGGCTGTAAAGGCTGTTTATAATGGCGAAGCTGATTTCGCAACGGTATTTTACAGCGCGTTTCGAACACCGGAAGGTGTGTCACCCTGGAAATATGGTGATCCTCCTGATATTCCGGAAGATTTAATTGATTCGTGTGTTCTCACTGAAGATAAGAAAAATATCGATTGCGGAGGATATCTTGTGAAAGATGCTCGAGCGAATATACGAGAGGAAGCACCAGATGTCGTCCAAAAAGTAAAAATAATAGCTTTGAGTGAAGCCATTCCAAACGACACACTATCCTTTGGGCCTGATTTCCCGGCAGATATCCGAGCAAAAATTGAAGAAGCGCTGATTGCATTTGCGGATACCCCCGAATGGGCAGAATCAATCGGAAATCCTGATTTTTACGACTGGACAGGGTTGGAGAGAACAGATGATACCAATTATGATATCGTCCGCCAGATGGTCGCAGAATTAGGTGAAACATTGGATGATTTTCGCAAAAGTAACTAATATTGAAAAAAACGGGCAACATGTTAGTTGCCCGTTTTCATAAATCAAGCGTCAGGATCCAGCGATCCGAATTGAACTAATGAGTAATGTTTTTGAGTTGTTTTTGCATGAAATGCAAAAACAACTCAAAAATCGTTTCCGAATTTCGAATGACTGAACAGAATTATGATTCCATTTTTCCAGTACGATTATACAATTTATGATGATTCTCTGGAATCACATGGAGATTGATAACCTCAGCCATGATGTTTTTATTTTACAAAAAAGTTTTGTAATCCGAAATCCCTAAATACCACATCGACAAGGATTCATAATGCTGGAAATCAATGAACTATCAAAAATATATCCCGGCGGCACACAGGCATTAAAAGCAGTTACCTTTAATGTACCCAAAGGTCAGTTTCTTGCAGTCATCGGTCTCAGCGGTTCCGGAAAATCAACGCTGCTGCGTTGTATTAATCGGCTGATTGAACCGACAAAAGGCCAAATTATATGGAATGGAATCGATTTAGCTGCACTTCCGGAAAATGAAATGCGATTATACCGAAGAAAGATCGGAATGGTTTTCCAAAGCTTTAATTTGGTACTTCGCTCAACAGTTTTAACCAACGTCCTTTCCGGCAGACTCGGATACATCAACCCTGCCTGGAGCTTTTTGAATCGGTTCTCAAAACAAGATTATCTTGATGCGATGAAGCAGTTGGAACGCGTCGGTATCGCAGACAAAGCTTTTCAAAGAGCCGATGAACTCAGCGGCGGGCAGCAACAACGCGTCAGCATTGCCAGAGCTATGATGCAAAATCCGGAAATTATGCTTGCTGACGAACCAGTTGCATCACTTGATCCGGTTCTGGCACATTCTATCATGCAATATCTGGATAAAATCAATAAAGAATTAGGCGTTACAGTAATCTGCAGCCTGCACTTTTTAGATCTGGTACATCGATATGCAGACAGAGTAATTGCGCTTAACAATGGCTATGTGGTTTTTGATGGTTTACCAAGTGAAATCGATGATATGAAATTTAAAGAAATTTACGGGCGTGATGCAGAGAGGGTGGGATAAGACGATGAAAAAAAAATCAAAATCCCCGTTTCTTCATTCGATAAAAGTAGCCTTTATTATTATTGGTTTAATCATTCTTTATGCAATCGGCTTTTCAGTTACAAAAGTAAATCTTGAAGAGACAAAATCCGAAATTCGTCAAAAACAATTGATCAGGATCATACGTGCATTGGTCCAACCGGATCTTTTTACATATGATACAGTCGATACATTGATCCAGACGAAAATTCTCGCACCTTGTTCAGAAAATGCTTTTACTGGCATCGCTGTGGATCCAACCACTTCAGATCCGTACTTGACACTGAGTACTTATTGTGCAAACCCCGGAGATGCGATTACGATCGAAGGATTTAATTTTGAAGTATCGGAACAGATTTTCGTTCAATTTATTCCTCCGAATGGAGTAAAACTGACTTTAGGACAAGCCAATACAGATGAAAACGGTCATTTCATTCTCGAGACAAAAATACCTAAGAATCGTAAATCGGATCAACCTCAGACCATACAAGTTAAAACTTCTGTGTATGCTGGCAATTTAAAAATTTCGGGAACCCTAAAAGACACCTGGGATAAGATCGTCGAAACCCTGTTCCTTGCATTGTTATCCACAACCGTAGGCTGTATTTTTGCACTCCCACTCAGCTTTTTTGCTGCAAAAAACCTGATGGAACGTTTGAAGACTGAGTTTATAAGCGTTTCTCTGACACTCATTTTGTTCCCGATCGGGTTTTATATCGGTCTTAAGATTGTTCAAATCATAATTCGCTGGATTTCAACTCTGACGATTTCACCGATTTTCGTTGTGATCGGATGCATTCTGCTTGCCGTCATTATATTTCTACTGCTTCGACAGCTTTTTTCCAATCAGAAAATTCCCGGAGAACATACTTCAAATAAATTTCGATCTATATTATCAAAATCTACAGCCGCCATTACAGTCGTGGTTTTTTGCTTTCTGCTTTCGAAAGTCTTCATTCTTGCAGGTGATTCACTGGCAAAATCATTAGGAACATTCGCTTTTATTGGTGAATTCATTCGTGATATGGGAGAAATTCTGGAAATGATTCTTCCCGTAGGAGTTGGAATCGCGGCATCATTCATCGCAGTTAGTCTTGGCAGTAAAATCAGTAAAAGCATTCTCGCTGCACCACCGATCTGGATGAAAAAAATCATATCGGTAGTTCTTTCTGTCGCAGCATATGCGGGATTGTGTCTGCTGATCATAAATGCATTAAATTTCTTGTATGAATTTAAAAATATTCGAGAAATTAATCTATATACAGGAATGATTGGCGGCTTGGTCGGATTGATGTTGGGATTAATCTTTCAACCAAATTATGAAATTAAAATCGGGAATGTGATTTATATTATTACACGATCTGTTTTCAATATTCTCAGATCGATTGAATCACTGGTGATGGTCATTGTGTTCGTCGTTTGGGTAGGAATTGGTCCTTTTGCCGGATCGCTCGCATTGGCGCTGCATACGATCGCAGCTTTGGGCAAGATGTATTCAGAACAGGTTGAAAATATATCCGAAGGACCTTTAGAAGCCATTCAGGCAACCGGCGCAAATCTTGTTCAGCAAGTTGTTTATGCTGTAATTCCTCAAATCATTCCACCTTACATCGCATTTACGCTCTATCGCTGGGATCAAAATGTCCGCATGTCAACGATCATCGGTTTTGCAGGCGGCGGAGGTATTGGATTCCTCTTACAGCAAAACATCAACCTGCTGAATTACCGCGCCGCTTCAGTGCAGATGATTGCAATCGCGGTCGTAGTCTCATTAATGGACTATCTAAGCGGTTATGTAAGAAATAAGATCGTTTAAACCAATTTCCACCAAAAAAGGATCACTATTAATAAGTGTCCTTTCTGATTGGGAATGAACTTAATAAAGAACAATCTTTATCAGTCAAGATCTATCAGCAATTTGAAAATTGGATAAAACGAAGAAACAAAACTTGTTATCGCATTGTTTTTACACAGAATCCAAAATAACGCGATAGCCAGTAATCCTTTTCCCATTTCAAATCGCCGATAAACAGGAAGATTGTTCTTTTCTCATAATTTTTTATTGAAGATAAGACATAATAACCGAGAAATCATTTTTTGCAGTCAAATCAATCGTCATCGGGCTAACTGAAACAATCGACTCATTACAAACCGCTTGAATATCTGAGTCATGTTCAATTAAATCGTTGTTGAAACAAGGGAACCAGTCAATATGCGCCGGCTGGTCAAACGAAACCCGGTTTACTTTTTTGCTCATTTCGCTGTTTCTGGATACGCGGGTTAATCGCCATGGTGTTGCAGTTGTGGCAGTTCGAGGAACATCAATTTTCAGGATATCCACACCGTCCGGCAGTCCATTTTCAAGGATTTTCCAAGCAAATTTATGACCGAAATATGCAGCAGCACTGAAATCCACATTCTCTGAATAATTGAGATAACCAACCTCCGGTAATATTTCCAGTGAAATAGCCACAGATTTAATACCATAACCGCCGGCTTCAATAGCTGCTCCAATAGTTCCGGAGCTGGTTACGATATTCCCCAAGTTTTCCCCATAATTAATCCCACTGACGATCAAATCCGGCGTCTTGGGCAGAATTTCATGAATTGCATGAAAAACAGACTGTGCGGGGGAACCGCTCACTGCAAATGCCCGAATATTCGATACGGATACTTTGTTTTCACGTTCCTGAATAATTCCCTCTGATTCGCGAAAATAGCAGCGGCCGGCACCTGAATATTGAATATTTGGAGCAACAATCCAAAGATCGCCTAAAAGTGCCAGTTTCTCTGCAATCGCCCACAATCCTGGCGAATCTATACCGTCATCATTCGTTAAAACAATTTGCGCATCGGTCATGACAATCTCCATGTAATTGGCTACATTGATTCTAATCGATTTTTACCCCTCTTTTTTGAAAATTAATAGATACTCTATACAACACAAACCATTCCCGTATTTCCCAAAGTACTGTGAATTTTCCGGTAATTTGAAATATGATGAGATTCATTTTTGTTGGGATGTTTTTACGGTTGGTACAAAAACATCACAACAACAAGTTATTCCCGAGTAATTCGGAAAATTAGTCAAATTTTTGAATTACTGCAAATTCTTGATTGATCAAGAAAAGATTCTTATTTTCGCTTATAATTTTTATGAGCCTGTTTCGAAAGAATGGGTCCAGGTTATAACGATTCAATAATCGGAGGATTTATGTCATTTCATATTGTTACAGATTCTTGCTGCGACTTACCAGAATCCTTAACCGCTTCTTATACTGATTTTCACATTGCGAATTTATCCTTCACAATTGATGGACAACCGGCGCCAAATTCTTTTCCCGCAAAAGAATTCTACAACCGTCTGCGAAATGGCAGTATGTCAAAAACCAGTCAGGCAAATCCGGAAGTTTTTGTGGAGTTATACAAAAAAGCGCTGTCACAAAACAAAGATATTTTATATATCGGCTTTTCCAGCGCATTGTCCGGGACGCTGGAAAGTGGTCGTCGAGCAAAAGAAATTCTTGGAAATACATATCCTGACTGCAGAATTATCACAATTGATTCATTGTCAGCTTCTATGGGTTTAGGTTACTTGGTAGACCAGGCTGTACGATTACGAGATTCTGGAAAGAGTCTGGAAGAAGTTGCAAATTGGCTTGAATCGAACAAGTTGAAATTGAATCATTGGTTTACTGTCGATGATTTGTTTTTTCTGCAGCGAGGCGGAAGAGTTTCTGCAGGAGCAGCCTGGTTTGGTAGTGTCCTTAATGTGAAACCTGTCATGAATATGGATGACCTTGGAAGATTGATTCCAAGAGAAAAAATCCTTGGCAGAAATAAAGCCATAAAAAGGCTGTTTGAAAAAATGAGAGATATGGCAGTTGATCCAGCGGATCAAAGAGTATTCATCAGCCATGGAGATTGTATCGAAGAAGTAGAAAAACTGATGGATATGATTCAACAAAATTTAAGGACAAAAGAATTTGTAGTGAATTATGTCGGTCCGGTCATTGGATCACACACTGGCCCAGGTGTCATTGCGTTGTATTTTATGGCAAATCATCGCTGAATAGAGCACTGTGATACGAAAAATAAGAAGAATGGAGTATTGTTGTTGCGCTTGAAGCGCAACAACAATACTCTTTTTTTATCTTTTCGCTAAATTTTTTTCCAATTTCTAATTACAGTGAATATCAATCAGCCTGTCATAAAAAGCCGCCCATTTTTTATGAGCGGTCTTTTTCCCCTTAGTTGATTTTTCCCTTCACATATGCTTCAGCAGCTTTCAGAGCTTCCGGAATCTTGTCTATCTCTTTTCCTCCGCCTTGAGCCATGGTGGGTCTTCCGCCACCTTTTCCACCAACAACCGAAGATGCACTGGAAACAATATCACCCGCTTTTATTCCCCGTTTGATCACGGATTCTTTCACTGTGGCAATTAATACAACCTTCTCATCAGAAATCGTACTAAAAATAGCTACCGCATTTTCATTCTCGTCCCGGAACTTGTCAGCCATCATCCGGAGCGTATCTGGATTTACATCCGGTATATGAATTCCCAGGAAATTGATATCTTGTATTTTCTGAACTTGATTCATTTTCTCAGAAAAATCTTTTAATGCAATTTCATTACGAAGATCCGTAATTTCTTTTTGCGCTTTATGATTCTGATCCTGAAGTTCATCCACCCGATCTAACACACCATCCATCGGTACATTGAGAATTGCAGACATTTCGCGTAATTCGGATATCTTCTTTCGCGATAGAACATTTGCAACCGTTCCGGATACCGCTTCAATTCTGCGGATACCAGTTGCTACGCTGCTTTCGCTCAAAATCATAAACAATCCGATCTCACTGGTATTTGAAACATGAGTACCGCCACAAAGCTCGGCAGAGATAACATCATCTTGATCCAATCCGATCCGCACAACCCGAACTTCATTGCCATATTTTTCATTAAATAATGCCGTCACACCTTCTTGAATCGCATCATCCAGATTTTCAATCTGAGTAGTAACTGGAATTGCATCCAATATCTTCTGATTGACAATATCTTCGATTTCGGCGATTTGTTCTGATGTCAGAGCCTGATTACTGTTGAAATCAAAACGCAGACGGTCTGGAGCAACCAGTGAACCGGCTTGTCTGGCCTGGTTTCCAATCACCTGATGTAAAGCAGCATGCAACAGATGGGTAGCCGTGTGATTACGCATGATATCATGCCGCCGATTTCCGTCAACAGCAACCATGACCTCACTGCCAGTTTTTGCATTTCCTTTTAGAACTCTACCTTGATGGATGATTAGACCGGCACACGGACGTCGAATACTGGTCACTTCAAACAGAAAATCACTTCCAATTCCTTGAATTGTTCCCGTATCACTAACCTGTCCGCCCATTTCCAGATAAAAATTTGTAGAGTCAGTTATCACTTCAGCTTCATCACCTTCATTGATTTCGGAAACATTTTCTTTATCATGGATCAATAATATTAATTTCGATGGTATCGGGTGATGATCGTACGGGTTATATCGGACACCGTCTGAAGTGAGCAAACCTTGATCTTTCAAATGATCCAAATACATGGCATAAATATCAGCATCCTCTCCGCCCATCTGACCCATGGCTTTTCCGCCGCCTGAAACAATTCGATGTGTTTCAGCAGCTTTTTGGAATCCATTACGATCGACATCAAATCCATATTCGCGAACGATGTCAAAGGTAATCTCAAGCGGCAGGCCGTGAGTTGAATAAAGGTCGAAGCAAGTCTCCCCATCGACAATCGTTTGACGATTCTCTTTCATCAGAGTGATAATTTCATTCAACTGAGCGATTCCGTTATCCAGTGTTTTGTTAAATCGGTTTTCTTCCCAGGAAATCGCATTGAGGATCGATGACCTCATTTGTGCAAGTTCAGGATATGCATCTTTGTAACTTTCAATCACACTTTCTGCGACTTTATCCATGAATGGTTTTTTGATCCCGATTTGCTGACCAAATCGCACAGCTCTTCGTATGATCATGCGGCAAACATAATTCCTCCCGATATTCCCAGGAACTACTCCGTCAGCAATTAGAAAGGACGCTGCTCTTGCATGGTCGGCAATAACGCGATACGGAGTAAAATTTTGATGCATTTGTTCCAAATTCGTTCCGGCAATTTGTCGAATGGTCGACATCATTTTCGAAAACAGATCGGTTTTATAGTTGGAATCAGTCTTCTGCAACACCGAAACGATTCGTTCAAAACCCATTCCGGTATCAACAAATTGTTGTGACAAAGGAACCAGCGTTTCTGCATTTAGGCGATTGTATTGAATAAAGACAAGATTCCACAATTCCATATAACGGCTGCAGTCGCCATTTACGCGACAGATATGACCTGGTACGTTTTTTTTGTTGCATCTTTCGGGACCTAAATCGATATGGATTTCACTACACGGACCACAAGGGCCAGTATCAGCCATTTCCCAAAAATTCTCTTTACGTCCAAAAAACAACACATGTTCCGGATTGATTCCGGGTTGTTTTTTCCAAATCTCATAAGCTTCGGAATCCGGTTGAATTTCTCCTCGATCATCCTGAAAACAAGTTGTCCAAAGCTTGTCCTTATCCAGTTTCCAAACTTCTGTCAACAGCTCCCATGCCCAGGAAATTGCCTCTTCCTTGTAATAATCCCCAAATGACCAGTTACCGAGCATTTCAAAAAAAGTATGATGGCTGTCATCTCTACCGACATCATCCAGATCATTATGCTTTCCGGCAACGCGCATACATTTTTGACTGTCGCAAGCACGTGTATAAGAACGTTTATCAGTTCCAAGAAAAATATCTTTAAATTGAACCATGCCCGCATTCGTGAATAACAGTGTTTTATCACCGGCAGGAACCAAAGATGCGGAACGCACGGCTGTATGTCCTTTATTAACAAAAAAATCAATAAATTGTTGCCGTATTTGATTTCCGCTCATTTCTTTTTGCATAGCGATCGCTCCCCTTTGAGAATTATCTATTTAATTTATTTGCCATAGAATTATAAACGGAAATATAAACCGCAACAGTCAATTTTCATTAATTTGAAAAACAGACTTACTTTTCAAATCGATCGCAAAAAAAAACAGAATATCCAAAGAATCCTTCTTCTTTTTCAAATTCTTATAATGAAAGTAATCAGTTCAAAATATGGGGGTGTTCTTTATAGTTATGATGTTTTTGCGCTTCGTGGAAAACAATAAGAATAACGAAGAAATCTTTTCATTTTTCGAATGGCAGTAAAAACATTAGAAATGTGGTTAAATTAGATTGTTCCGGACAATTCTGACGGATCATTACATATTATTCAGAGAAACAAAAAAAATGCCGCGTCTGTTTATTGCAGTTCCAATTTCTAAAACAAGTAAAGAGATCATCGTCAAAAATGTTCTTCAAAATCCGGTTGTCAAAATGCCGGATATTCGCTGGATTTCGGAAAACAATCTTCATATTACACTGAAATTTTTAGGTGAAGTGCCAATTCGTAAAGTTCAATTATTGAAAGAAATTGTTCAAAAATCCGGCCTAAGCCATGATTCTTTTAAAATTCAATTGAAAGATTCAGGCGTTTTCCCCAACAAAAGAACACCGCGTGTATTATGGATCGGAATTCAACCTCCCGATGCACTTTGTAGACTACAGAATGATCTTGAAAAGTTGGCTTTTGATCAAGGCTTTGAAAAAGAAAACCGTCCGTTTCAACCGCATCTAACCCTTGGAAGATTATCTGATAATGGTCATGAAATTGCAATCGAATCACTGGATACTGTGATTCAAACGGTAAAAGAGATTCATTTTCCTCCATTTGTTGTAGATCAAATTCAACTAATTGAGAGCACATTAACTCCGCAAGGTCCGCTTTATCATACAATCTATAGTCAAAATCTTAAAAATATGTTAATATCAGTTCAAAATAACTAATACTTTAAATCAGGAGAATACTCTGGATACGATTACAATTGCCCGAAAAATTGTTGATATTTTAGAAGAACATAAAGCTGAGGATATCATCTTGATGGATGTAAGTCAGCAAGTTTCATTTACGGATTATTTTGTGATTTGCTCAGGTACCAGCAGCCGCATGCTGCAAAGTCTTTCCGAAGCAGTATCAGAGAAGATTCGTGAAGAATATCATCAGCATTGCAGCATACAAGGCGCAGACAGCGCAGGATGGGTGTTATTAGACTTTGGCGATATTGTCGTCCACATTTTTTCTCCGGATCGCAGAGACTATTACCAGTTGGAAGATTTGTGGAAAGAAGCCAAAACCTTAATAAAAGTTCATTAACAATAACCATCTTCGGGAAGATTTATTTGTAGTAATGTATTTTTTGCTCTCTGTGTAAAAAATACATTACTACTATTTTTCGCTCTGTTTTCAAAAAGTTATCGCTAATTTCGAATTACCAAACTATCATAAACTAACTTGATCTTAATAAGTTAACATATAATTCGTGTATAATGTTAATATAAATAGTGATTAGTATTCTTCATTATCGGAAATCAATCAGCAGATATTGCTGAGAAAAGTGTTTATGAGGTGAACTATGTTGAAGGTTAGCAGAAGACTTAATTACGGATTGCAGCTTATGATAGCGCTGGCATCCGATAAAGAAAACTCTTCAAAATCCACCGCTGCAATTTCTGAGCAGCTTGCTATACCGCTGCCATTCCTGCATCAGATAGCTCATACTTTACAGCAAAACGGCTTAATAAAAGCGACACCTGGTCCAAAAGGCGGCTTGAAGCTGGGCTCAAAAGGAATGGGAATAAGCATTTATGATATTTTCAATGCATTAGAAGGACAATTTTCTGTTCCAACATCTGAAAGTACTGAACCGATTGAAGAAAATGACATCGCTTTGGACGTTTGGAATGCTGTGGGAAACAGGATACAGGAAGCATTAAAAGATTATAAACTGTCAGATCTCTTGAAAAAGTAAATTCTGCCTTGTCCGGAAACAATACCTTGAATAAAAAAAAGACGGTTTTTTCCAGCCGTCTTTTTTCATTAATACAATAAGATTGCTTCATCGGAGGTTTATACCATCATCGTAATGATCGATTGCCAAGTGAGCCCTAAAGTCGCGAAACTTTTCATTGAGAGCCGCATAGTGGCATAGTTTTTCATTGCAACGAATTGTTATCAAATATTTATCAATTCGAAATGTGGAAAGAATTTCTGCCAGATATGATGATAACTGGAAAAAACCGAGTGCTTGTCTTATAATAAATCTGCTTTAAAGGATAAAGAACCCGTGAAATCAATCAAAAAGCTATTATCAATAACCAGCAACTCGAAATTCTGAAGATCGATCGAATTATTGATAAAAGCCCTTGTTTTGAAAGGTTATTCACCAACTGAAAAAGCTGATAAATATAAAAAAAGGTTCTCTTTGTTAATGTACTATGACGGGAAGTGAACACAAAAAATTTTTTTATAACCTAAATTGCCCAAAAGGATTATTCTATGAATCAAGATGAAGATAAATCGATTGATTTTATACGCGAAGCGATTAATGAAGATTTGAAATCCGGCCGTTTTACAAATATTCATACGCGATTTCCGCCTGAACCAAATGGCTATCTACATATAGGACATGCCAAAGCGCTTACAATCAGTTTTGGAATTGCAGAAGAATATGGCGGAAAGTGTAATTTGCGCTTTGATGACACCAATCCAACTAAAGAAAATATCGAATTTGTAAATTCTATCAAAGAAGACATCCATTGGTTGGGCTTCGATTGGGAAGATCGTGAGTTTTTTGCATCCTCCTACTTTGACAAACTGTACGAGTGGGCGATCCGTTTGGTTAAAAAAGGGAAAGCCTACGTTGATGATCAATCTCAGGAAGATGTCAAAGAAAATCGCGGTACATTAACTGAACCAGGGAAAGAATCCCCTTTTCGCAATCGCAGCGTTGAAGAAAATCTTGATTTACTGAATCGTATGAAAAATGGGGAATTTCCGGATGGGTCACGTGTTTTACGCGCAAAAATTGACATGGCAAGTCCTAACATGAATATGCGGGATCCAGTCATGTATCGTATTATCCATGAACCATCCCATCATCGCACCGGAAATAAATGGTGTATCTATCCGATGTATGACTGGGCTCACGGTCAAAATGACTCCATGGAAGGAATTACACATTCTCTCTGTGACCTCGCTTACGAAAACCACCGGCCGTTATATGAATGGTTCCTGGATGAATTAGGGGAATATAAACCGCGGCAAATTGAATTTGCACGTCTTAATTTAAGTTATACGGTTCTCAGCAAGCGGAAATTGCTCAGGCTTGTCAAAGAAGGAATCGTAAAAGGATGGGATGATCCCCGTATGCCGACTTTATGCGGTTTACGAAGGCGTGGTTATACACCGGAAGCAATCAAAGATTTCATAAAACGGGTAGGTATCGCGAAAAACTTCAGCATTATCGATATCGCATTATTGGAATCTGCTATCAGGGATGATCTTAATCAGCATTCCCTTCGACGGATGGCAGTACTGAAACCGCTTAAAGTCATCATCGATAATTACCCAGATCAACAGGTTGAAGAGCTGGATGCAGAAAATAATCCGGGAGATCCGGAAGCCGGCACAAGGAAAATTCCATTTTCCAAAGTGATTTATATCGATCAGGATGATTTCCGGGAAACTCCTCCGCCAAAATATTATCGATTGTTCCCTGGAAATGAAGTTCGATTACGTTATGCGTATTACATCAAATGCACTGATATTGTGAAAAACAGTAACGGAGAAGTCATTGAAGTCCACTGCACTTATGATCCTGATTCATATGGCGGTAAATCCAATGATGGAAGGAAAGTAAAAGCGACGATTCATTGGCTTTCAGAAGCGTATGCCAAAAAAGCTGAATTCAGACTTTATGATCGGCTGTTCCTGGAGGAAAATCCGGAAGATGGCGAAGATGGATTCCTGAGCTGTATTAATCCGGATTCTCTGACCATCCTGAACGGTTATGTTGAACCGTGTCTCGCTATGGTAAATTCGGGTGAAAAATTTCAATTTGAAAGAGTTGGTTTCTTCGCTGCTGATCCGGACACAACAGCAGAATTGCCAGTCTTCAATCGAACCGTTTCACTCCGAGATACATGGAGCAAAATCGAAAAATTGCATCAGAATCAATAGAAAAATATCACATAAAAAAAGCCATCCCATGATAAACGGATGGCTTTTTTTTATCTATTTAGAATGAAATCAGCAATTCGTTCTGTCCAGATATTCGGTGTTCAAACGGCTAAGGTGTTGTTGGTGCTTCTACATTTGCAACTGCAGTCAATGCGTAAGCAGTTGGATCTACAGTCGGAGTGGGCAGTGTCCAATTCATTGTCTCCTGTGAAATCGTCCCTTCCTGCCATGGCAGATAGGAGAAGAAATCATTATAAGAGAGACCTTTTAATATTTCATATCTTCCAAGATATAAGACATTGTTTATTGATTGTTTTACTGTGTGTTGTTTTCCAAATGCAGCTTTGTAAAGATATGAACTGACTGCACTGGCCATGCGCCCTTCATTATCTGGAAGACCGTAAGGATAGGCGAATACCTGAACTTCAACACCAAATTTTTGTTCCAATAATGGTTTGGACTTTCCAATTTCCTCGCCAGTTTTGGATGGATCGTGATAAATATCGTTTCCCCAATATCCTCTGCTGCCAATTTCCCATCCATCAGCCATCATTTCTTTGATTTGTTCAGTCGTCAGACAATTTTTTGTATCGATTTGAGCTGCTAAAAGCATCAAATTACCCTTCATTCCATATTTTTTCAAAATCGGATAAGCATTTCGATATTGTCCTAATTTTGTTGAATCGAATGTAAACATGACCGGACGCGGAGGAAGCTCGCCACCTTCATATAAAACCTTCACCATGTCTGATAGACCGATACTGGTATAACCTAATTCATAAAGTACTCGGACCTGCTGTTCAAATTCAGCTTTTCGTACATAAGACTCACTTTCCCATTGATAATATGCATCCTCATCAGCGCTTTCAGCAACATCGTTATAATACAAGACGAGAATATCCGCTGATCCGGCTGCGTGGGTTACCCAGGTTGGTGAAGGAACAATCGTCGCTGTCGGTGTATTCGTGGCTGTTGGGGTTATCGTCGGTGTCGGTGTGATGGTTGATGTCGGAGTTGGAGGAGTTAAAGAAGCAATCCGGTTGTTTTCCGCCTGAATCGTTTCAGCCGCTAATGTATATAAAATTCCGGGATCAACATTCTGATCTGGTAAATGGCAGCCAGAGATGAATAATCCAACGATTCCCGCAACAAAGATGATTTTCGCAATTCTTTTCATGCTTCATTTCCTTCGCAACAACTGAATTTCTTTATGTCTATTGTACATGATTAAATGAATCATAGATGTTTTTTACCAGTAATTTAAAATATGGGGAGGATTTTTGTTGTAGTGGCGCTTTTGCGTAAAACGCAAAAGCGCCACTACAACAAACTTTCTTTCTTTCTTCGAAAAAGCTAAGCGTTTTTATACATGATTATCTTTTCTTTTAATCATCAAACGATTTTCCATTTTTGAAATTACACTGCGTTTTTCTTCTTACAAAAAAATTTCTCTTACGTACGAAGCAGGAGTCTTTTATCGCATTTTATTCATCATTGTTATTTTCGTTTTTCATGCTATAGATTGTTAATCCAAACAGCAGTTATCTGAAAATATTCCAGCAAGATAATATTCGCAAATGATAGAAAAGTCAATAATCTTCTCTCAAATTTTTTTCCTGTGAGAATTCTCTCAATCAATACCATTTGCACAACCACCGTTGGGATTGTCAATAATTGAGGCCATTGAATCCGCCAATGGACTCCCATGAGATTGGTTAAAATGATAATGCCATATGCGGCGAAAGGGAAGAAATGGTGGATTCGCAAAGAATTTTTGTGAATTGCAGTGACAAAAAAACCGGGAGAAAACGGCACATCTTCTTCCACCATGATCATGCTGAAAACGAAACGAAATGATAAGAAAAGGCAAAGGATCGGCAGCATATAGCTTAAAATGGATAATTGAAGCTCCATAGATTCAAATTGTATGGAAAGCCATATGGATGGTGTGATTACCGTAAGGAGACCATCAGAAATTTCTTCAATCCATGATATTTTTCGGTATGAACCGGCATAAGTAAATAAAAGGACTAGAAATAACACCAGTAAGAAAAATATATTGTTAACCAGGCGATTTTTAACAAGATGTATCATCCAAAGATAGAAAAGCATGAGGACAATGCAAGACACCAGCAAAATAAAATTAAAAATCGGCACTGAATTCTCAGGATTAAAATCAATTCCTCTTCGCCATGGAGACGTCAGAACTGTAAATTCCTGTCCGACAGGAATTCGCTCTCGAAGAAAAGCAAACCGAATTTGCAGCCAGCGGGCAAGAATAATCGTCAACGATGAAAATAAAAAAACATAGAAAAAAAAGATCCAATTGGATTGAAATCCCCAAAATTTTATCAGCCCGGCTGTCGAAAAAAGCGCACCTAGACTGACAGCCAGTTTCCAGAGTGGAATAATCTTCAACATTTTAATGAGGATGTCACGATTGAATTGCATAATCAGGATCCCAATCGATATCCGCCATCGACAACGATATCGGCACCGGTTAAATATGGCGAATCTAAAATAAAATCCAGAGCGCGCAATAAATCATCGATTTTCCCATCCCGTTTTAGTAGCGATTTTCGCACAAGATAATTCCATTGATCCGGTTTCATATCGTCAGAAGGAAGAATCAATCCGGGAGAAATGGAATTGACGCGAATATTCGGCGCAAGACTTTTTGCAAGTACTTGCGTTAAATTTATCAATGCATTCTTGCTGATTCCATAGGCTGCATTCTTTATCCAGTTTTTTGTCGCACCGGAATCTGCAATATTAATGATTACGCCATCGCTCATTGACTTCATCAATTCGGCAGCACAAATGGAACAAAACCAGGGAGCGCGCAAATTGATGCCAAAGATTTCATTCCATTCGGAAAATTTCGTTTCGGTAATTCTTTTTGATTGTATGACAGCGGCATTATTCACCAGTAAATCCAACGATTTTCGTTTTTGTGAGCATTCAGCGAACATCTCTAAGACCGCTTCTTCTTTGGTCAAGTCAGCCTGGAGAATCTCTGCAGCCCCACCTTGCCGTCTGATGTGATCTGCAGTCGCCATGGCGTTCTGATGATCCTGAAAATAGTGAATCCAGACAAAATAATCCTTTTCGGCAAGATGAAGCGCCATTGATCTGCCTAATCGCTTAGAAGACCCTGTAATTAGTGCCGTTTTCATAACTTTAAAATGACTCAAGCAACATGGTTCTTAAATCAGAATCGGTAATCTCGTACAAATCCCTTGAGAACGCACCGCCAGCAATCACATGAGATTTTTCGATAATTTCGTCAAAATCCGACTCAAGAAAACCATAATCTCTTAAACACAGTTTTCCAACTCCACAATCGAATTTTAATTGTTCAAACGCATCCAAAAAGGCATGCGCTTTTTCCTGAATCGTCTGATTTGGCATCGAAATACCGATTGCGTCTGCTAATGCTGCATATTTTTCAGGAATTCTTTTTGCCCCTAAACGATGAAAAGCGCTTGAGATGATAATTAGCCCTGCTCCATGAACCACTGCCGGCTTTATTCCGCTCAGACTGTGTTCAATATTGTGTGCTGTCGTACAGGAAGACAAACATATAACCATACCACCTAATGTCGCACCCCATGCCATATTGGATCGTGCATCCATATTTTCGCCATGATTGACTGCTGTGGCTAAATTGTTAAATATGATCTTCACACCATCCAAAGCCAGAGGATTGCTAATCGGAATCGCTTTTTTCGCAATAAAAGCTTCCATACAATGAAACAGCGCATCGAATCCTTGAAACGCAGTGTATTTTGGAGATATATTTATCGTCAATTCAGGATCGACAAGCGAGATTCGCGGAAAACAACATCCAATTCCGACTTTTTCGCCGGTCGCCTCGTTCGTTATCACAGCCGTGGCATTCCCTTCTGTTCCGGTGCCGGCAGTCGTCGGAATGGCAATCAACGGAATCGGATCATGAACAAATGCCTTTCTTTTTCCAGTTCCGATTTGCACATAATCCCAAAGGTCGCCTTCATTCGTCAGCATGGCAGCTGCCGCTTTCGCCGCATCGATACTGCTCCCTCCCCCAAAACCTATTAGAAAGTCACATTGATTCTCACGGAAAACTTCGACAATTTCCTCAACATTTCGTTTTGTCGGATTTTGGACAACAGAATCAAAAATCACAGATTCAATTTGTAATTCGGAAAGTATGATCCTTAATGTATCTAAATAACCAAATTTCTTGATGGATGTACCGCTGGTAACAATAACGGGCTTCTTCCCCGGTAATTTTACGTTCCGAAGATCTTGAATCTTTCCTCGTCCAACATGTATTTGAGTTGGAATTTGAAAAGAAAAACTGTCCATGTCAATTCCTTTCTATTTTCAATAAGCCAATCTTTTGTTAATTAAAGAGAATGATCATCCTTCTATTATTTACATTTCCTTTTTCGTGAAAAACATTGGCAATAATTAATTACTGTTTTTCGCAGATGAAAGCAAACCTTTAAATGAGAATGCCTGTATTCTTTATCAACAATTCGGAATTCAGACCAATCATCCGAATTAAGATATAAACTTGTAATAATGTTGTTTTTTTACGAAACGAAAAAACAACATTATTACAAAATCTTTTTCGTATTTCAAAGCGCTGTTACGAATTCGAGGAACGCAGCAAGATTTCTGCTGATTTAATTCGTTCCAAGACCTTTTCTTTTCCGATAATTTCCATACTTTCAAATAATGGTGTACTGACTTTTTGTCCTGTAACGGCTACGCGAAGAACGCCAAAAACCTGAGCTGGTTTTAACCCCATTTCTACGACCAGATCTCGCATTTCCGGTTCCCCGATTCGTGTATTGATCTCAGGCAATCCGGACAACAGCGTATAGCTTCGTGATGCAATTTCCGCACATTGTTCTGTTGTTAATCCTTTTTGAATAAGATCCTCAACAGAAGGTTGGACTGAATCCTTAAAAAAGAATCCTGCCATATTCGGCGCTTCATCCAAACCGCCAATATGCTCTTGAACAATCGGAGCAATTTTTAACAGTGTAGCGTCATCTGTTTCGTATCCTTGTTGTTCGAAAAAAGGTTTCATTCGCTGAGCCAAATCTTCCGGAGCCAATCGTCGAATGTGATTTCCATTAAAGAAATCCAGCTTGGTGAAATTAATCGCTGCCGGTGATGGATTCAGATGTTCCAAAGAGAAATCACGAATCAGATCCTCCATCTGAAAGATCTCTGTATGATCGTCAAAACTCCAGCCCATCAAAGAAATCCAATTCGTTACTGCTTCCGGAATATATCCTAAATCTTTTAAATCTGTCAGAAAAATCGAATATCCATCTTTAAGTAAATCGGCTGATTCTCGTTTTGACATCTTTCCTTTTCCACTTGGCTTTAAGAAAACCGAGAGATGAATCCAGACAGGTTCATTCCATCCCAACGCTTTAATGATCAAATGATGAAGTGGAAGGGTTGAAAGCCATTCAGATCCGCGAATCACATGTGTGATTCTCATCAGATGATCATCGACCATTGCTGCCAGATGATAAAGCGCCCAACCGTCAGATTTGACGATAATATAATCATCGATCTGCCGATTATCTATAGTCATCTCTCCTCTCAGCAAATCCTTCACAGTCGTCGTACCCTCTTGAGGGGATTTGAAACGAATCACATACGATTCACCTGCAGCCACCCGTCTCTTGGCTTCTTCTAGCGGAATATTCCGACAACAACCGTCATAATGAGGAAATTCTTTGCGCTGTTGTTGCAGTTCTTTCATCTCTTTGAGACGTTCCGGTGAGCAAAAGCAATAATAGGCATCTCCCTGTTCAATTAGCTTTTCGGCAACATCCAAATAAATTTGTTTGCGTTCCGACTGTCGATAAGGGCCATCCGGTCCACCTTTATCGGGTCCTTCGTCCCAATCGATACCCAGCCAATGTAAACCGTCAATAATTTCCTTTTCAGCGCTATCAACGTACCGTTTTTTATCTGTGTCTTCTATTCGTAAAATAAAAGTTCCGCCAGTCTTTTTTGCTAAAAGGTAGTTATATAAGGCGGTTCGCCCCCCTCCCAAATGTAGTCTCCCGGTTGGGGATGGAGCAAAACGAACGCGTACTGGTTGCAAATCATCTGACATTTTTTTAAAATCCTTTCAAAAAGTCTTCCCTGTTTTTTCCGTTTTTACACAATTTCATCGCGTTTTTCCTGCCGTGCAATGACACTTTCAACCAATCCGATAGCCAATGCCAAAGCCAGTGTCGAAGAACCGCCGTAGCTGACAAAAGGCAGTGTCAAACCAGTTACCGGCATAACCTGTAAATTCACCCCCATGTTAACCGACATCTGAAAAAAGAATAATGTCGCCACACCATAACAAATCAGTGATCCAAACATATCCGGTGCCTTTCTTGCAGCGCGCAAACAACGCAGCACCATAAAAATTAACAATGCCATCACTGAAATGGTCCCTACAAAGCCAAATTCTTCTCCTAATGCTGAAAAGATAAAATCCGTATGACGTACTTTTAAGAATCGAAGTTGAACCTGTGTTCCATTCCCATATCCCTGACCAGTCCATCGCCCTGATCCGAGAGAAATAATCGCCTGTTCGACATTATAATTATCCCCATATCGCGCATTTTCATCTGGAGCAATAAAATTTCGTACACGATTCAATTGATATTCCTGAACAAACGGAATGGTATCCGGAGAAACAAAAATCCAGACAACAATTCCTGCGATTACCAGGAGCCCGACAATTCCCAAAATTGTTAAAGTTTTCATGGGGATCTGGCTTACCCAAAGCATTGAGAACCATAAAACCATCATGACAATTGAGGTACTCATATTCGGCTGCAACAAAATAAAGACTACAATGCCCATTGTAAGGAAAAAACTCGAGAGCAACCAGCGCAGACCGTGTTTTTCATCCATATGATCTGAAAAATACTTCGCCAGGCTGATAATTAATACTGTTTTCGCGAACTCAGAAGGTTGTAGTCGAATCGGGCCGATGGATAGCCAGCGGGCTGATCCAAATGTCGCCTGACCAAATATATTTAAAATCAGCAAGATAAAAATAATTCCCCAATACATTAAGTGCGCCAGCGATTCAAAATAGTGATAATCGATTAGCGTCAACACGAGAATCATGATCAAACCGATAATCACATATTCAATCTGGCTATTGAGAGATATTTCCAAATTACCGGCCAGAGCTGAACGAATCATAACAATGCCGAAGACACAGAGAATAACAACATCTCCATATAACCAGAAGTCAAAATTTCGCCACAACTCACGCCGCATATAGAGTTATTTCCGTCTCGGATTTTTGATCGGGATATCCGCAATCAATTTCTGTTCGCGACCATCATGCTGAATGTCAATCACAACCGATTCCGGATCAATATCGATATGTCTGGAAATCACTTCAAGTATTTCATTTTTTATTTGATCCAATTTTTCAAGTGATAAATCTGTTCGGTCATGTACCAATACAAATTTAAGACGTTCTTTTGCAGTAGTCGAGCTTCTGGATTGATTCTCTTTATTCCAAAATCCCATAATACCCCCAATCTATCCAAATAGTTTGCGAACCTTTTCGAGAAAATTATCTTTTCCCTCAATTTCGTTAAAAGGAATCATATCTCCTTCAACTCTTGCAGCAAGATTCAGGAAAGCTCTTCCTGCCTTGGATTTTCCTTCGAAAGCAATCGGAGAACCTTTATTGGTACTGATAATAACATTTTCATCTTCTGGGATTAATCCAATCAGATCAATCGCCAGAAGCTCATTCACATCATTCTGTGTCAACATATCCCCGCGATTTACCATCGCCGAATTAATACGATTGATAATAAGACTAGCCGGGCCTTTTTCCTCTGCTTCAATCAATCCGATAATTCGATCGGCATCTCGGACTGCAGATACTTCAGGATTGGTAACCACAAATATCTGGTCTGCCGGGGCAATTGCATTCTTAAATCCCTGTTCTATCCCTGCCGGGGAATCAATCAAAACATAATCAAACTCAGATTTAATTTCTTCACACAAACGAATCATAGCTTCCGGTGTTATAGAATTCTTATCTCTTGTTTGGGAAGCTGGTACAAGAAACAGATCAGGAAGCCTTTTATCTCGAATCATCGCCTGTTTTAATCGGCAGCGACCTTCCACAACATCGACGATATCATAAACAATTCGATTTTCGAGGCCTAAGATAACATCCATGTTTCTTAAGCCGATATCGCCATCAATACAAACGACTTTTTTCCCGCGAAGTCCCAAACCGACAGCAAGATTGACAGTAACCGTCGTTTTTCCTACACCACCTTTTCCCGAAGTAATCGTTATCGTTTTTCCTGTCATATTTCTCCTAAGATTTTATGTTGTCAGCAACAATTTCGCCATTCTGGATTTTCAGAATCAGCGGTGCAGATCCGTTTGAATTTTGTGATTGCTTTGTAAAAATCCGCATAATCCCTGCGATGGAAATCTGCGAGTTTTCAATGAAAAGAGCTCCTACAACAGCCTGTTCGTTACCATTGGCGCCAGCTGTAATTTTCCCTTTAATTTTTCCCCAGACAAAAACACTTCCGCAGCTGATAATTTCTGCACCAGGATTCACATCCCCTACGATTACGATACTCTCTTCTTTTTCAATACGTATGCCTGACCGGACATTTTTTTGAACCAGGAATGCACTGCCTTCATTTGGATTCAAAGCATCAGGTTTCTTCCCTTTTTTTATCCGCTTCTGGGGCATTGAGATATCCAACCCTAAAGATTTTGCATTTTTCTGAGTAATTTCGGAAAAAGATAATAATCCTCTCATTCGAATTTCAAAAGAACCGAATAAATCCCGCAGATCAGCAATTTCTGAAACTCTCAAATCCCTTGATGCAACATCAATGTATACATCTGCCCCTTTGAAAAAAGTGGATTGCGAATTGATTCTTTCCTTAATGTCTGAGCAAACAACTTCCCACTCTCCATCCGGAAGTATCAGCATCAATCCTTCATTGATACCTTTTACAATAAGTTGGTTTGTATGATTTTCCATTTTATTAATAGCTCAAACGAGATAAATCAAGATTTGCTTTCCCATTAAGAAAGGAGTTTTTTATCCAAAATTGAACACCAAAGCATACAGATTGAAAAAAAATTCCATCACAATTATAACCACGAATCAAAAAATAAACCTTTTCCTGAAATCTCGCCAGCAATTCGAATCATGGGAATGATTCTTTGTTGTTGTGATGGCTTTGCGCTTCGCGCAAAGCCATCACAACAACAAGTTTTTCCTTTTTAATCAAATAACAAGTTAATGTTTCAAATTACTGAAATTGTGCAGCCACTCGGAAAATAATAAACCTTTCAAGAAGGTGGGGGAAAACTGAATCCCTGTCATCATTCAAAGTGCTGATTTCCTGAAATTATCGAACAAATTCATAAAATGAATTTTACATTCAACCCTATCCACCGGCTTTTTCAGCATCATACTCCTTTAACAGAAAATAATTATCAATAATCCTGCGGACTGGATAGCCAGCCATGAATGCCCCTTCTTTTCCGTTATACATAAATGCAACGACCGCGATCTCCGGATCATCATAAGGCGCGTAGGCAACAGTCCAGGCATGAGCTGGCCAAGCGCCAAACCTGCAGATACCTTTCTGCGTAGCAATATCATCACAATATTCTGCGGTTCCTGTCTTTGCGGATGTTTGGTGACTGTCTCCTGCAAAAGCTTGCTCACCAGTACCCCCGGGCTGAGTGACAAGCCGCAATCCTTGTCGGGTTAATTCGATAACCTTTGGATCGACGGTTTTATATTCTCCAGTCTCCACGCCATCTTCATCGTAAACCATAATTTTCGGATCTTTTGTGATATCCCATAGAATCTGTGGCGTGAATGGCAAAACGACGTTGCTGCGTTCATCGAGAACTTCTCGAATAATCGTTGGTTTTATATGAATTCCGCGATTTGCAACAGTCACAAAGGAGCCTAATACTTGGAGTGGAGATGCTGTGATATATCCCTGCCCCATTGACGCCAGATATGTATCGCCAGTTGCCCATGATTCACCCTGATTGACACGTTTCCAGGTTTTCGTGGGAATTAATCCATCTTCTTCACCATCCAGCTCGATTCCAGAATATTCGCCATACCCTAACGCATGTGCATATTGTCCTAATCGATCAATGCCCAAACCCTCCGGTACTTCATTCTGATAACCACCGCCAACTTTATTGAAATAGATATTACAGGACCAGGCAAGCGCATGAATATAATCCACTTGTCCATGTCCAGTTCTTAAATGGCAGACATATTCCTGTTGTGAACCTGGATCATTTGGCGAAAAGCTTTGAGTCACAAAAATATGACCTGGACAATGCACATAATAATCTGGAGCAACGACTTTTTCGTTGATTGAGCCGATTCCCGTGACGATTTTAAAGACAGACCCGGGGGGTTGTGCAACCTGGATGGCATGATTCATCAATGGTTTTGACAGGTCCATCGAAAGCTGCTGATAATAGTAAGCGGGTATATAACGCGTCATTCGGTTATTATCATAGGTTGGCTCTGAAACCATAGCCAAAATTTCTCCGGTTTTTGGATTCATCGCAATGGCTGCGCCATCGTACGTTATCGGTCCAGTGACACTGATATTATTATAAAAATTCATCGTGTCAAGCAAGGCCGCTCTTGCTACTTGCTGTAAACGAACATCGATCGTCAATTTTATGTTATAACCTGGAACGGGTTCCTTAGGAGGTTCAAGATCTCGCAGTTCCAGACCGGCAACATCGACTTCCACAACGCGTCTTCCATTCTTTCCAGACAAAATATCCTGTAACGAGGATTCTACACCCCCATAGCCATATTTATCCTTGTCAAGAATAAATCCTCTTTCTTCCATCTCATCGGAAATTAAATCAGGAATCGGACCTAAAAAACCGATGATTTCTGAGGTATCATAGCCTGTTGGATATTCGCGGATAGAATTGACACGGACACTGACTCCGGGCATTTCTGAGGACAGCTCCTGTATCTCCATAGCAGTTTTTTCGTCAACATCACATTTGATACCAGTTTGTTTATAAGGTGACAATGAACTGGCAATAAAAACTGTCTGTGTAATGCCAAAATCCGGTGAACATTCACTATACAATCGTACCGTTTCATCATTGATCTCACCTTTATTTACCGGTACGTCAATTAAAGCGGAAAGTTTTCGATAGATATTTTGAATATCACCTTCATCCTCAGGTAATTCCGCCGGGGTTATCACAATGTCATACGTCGGAACATTTCTTGCTAAAACTACACCATTTCGGTCATAGATAATTCCACGTGTTGTCTGTTCTTTTACAACAGAAATTCTGTTCTCATCAGCAAGTTCCAAATAATAATCGCCATTAATAATCTGGATTGAAAACAACTTGTAAATGTAAAAAAGCATAATTCCCAGAAAGACGATATAAAAAACCACCAGCCGTTTATTTGAAAAATCCAGTTTAGTATTTTTTTGATGATCGATCATGATTCATTACTCCGAAGATATAACGTATCCGCAATATCATTCATAATCGCAAAAACAGGAATTGCAAGGATTAAATTCAAAATCAATGATGGAATTGTGATTTGTGTAATCATAAGTTTAAAATTGATTTTTACATTCCCGAAATAAAGGGAACCAATTGAAAAGGCAGTATTTAAAATCGTTCCAAAAATTGTAAGAAACAACATTAAGATCACCGGCATTTGCCATACTCTTTTTTTTAGAAACAAGATAAACAGCCATAAAATTCCGTAAATGATAAAATATCCGTACATCGGGAGAGCTGAAATATAGGTCATTAATAACGCAGCAAATAGAAACCAGAACCATGAATATCGTGTCGATGAATGCAGCGCCCAGGCAATAATAATCAGCATCATCAAATCAGCAGATCCATGCAAAATCTGTATATGACTGAAAAGTGTTGTTTCTGCGATGGAACAAAGAATTAAAATCGGGAAAGAAATGATCAGCTCCCACATAGGTTTGTGTTTCTATTTCACTCCAGCGGCGCGATATTGGATGGACGAAAATTCGCTACAACCAGAACTGCCTGAAGGTTCTGGAAATCTTCCGCCGGTTGGACCGCAGCAGATTGAAAAAGCTCGTTTTCCAGTTTGTTTACATTCAACACTTGCCCGATGACTACTTCGGAAGGATATCTGCCCCCTACTCCGGAGGTCTGAATAATCTGTCCAGCTTGTAATTCTGCTTCCTGAGAAACCATTTCAATGGTAATGTCAGCAGTTACTGAGCCAGTGATAATTCCCTCAGCACCAGCTTCTTCGATAATAGCATTCACCTGTGATTTTGCATCTGTAATTAATTGAACACGTGCCGCGGAAGCTGTGACAGCATCAATTCTGCCGACCAGCCCTTTTTCTGTCACCACCGGCATATTATACATCACTCCATCATCAGTACCTTTATCGATCAACACATATTGAAGGAAAGGACTTGGATCCTTGCCGATGACAGCAGCTGCAATATAAGTTTCCTCAGGTCTTCCTCTGGCAAAACCGAGCAGCGCATAGAGAATATCCGCTTCTTTTAAGTCCTGCTCAAGTTGGATAATTTTTTTTTGTAATAATGATACAGTATCTTGCAATTGCTGATTTTCCTGTCTCAGACTGATGACATCGCGAGGAACTGTGATGAATTCATAGATAACCTGGACTCTTTCTGAAAACCAGGTTTGTAATTCAATGACGGGATCAATAAATTGATTGAGTATTGTTGTCAGAAATCCGCTTAATGCTAAAAGAATGATCCCGATTACAAAGATAAAAACAGTCAGCTTACGCCAATTTTCTGAAAATCGTCTTTTCATTCCTTTATTATATCAACTCAAAATATCAGCCCGAAGGCAGTAATTCGAAAAGTGAAAAGAATTACAAATTTTCGTACTTGATTCGAAAAGTCGATCTGTATTTGGAATTACTATCCAAATAGATAAATTATGAATAATTTCAAATACAGAAAGAATTATTTATTATGGTGTTGGTTTTGCACAAAGCGTAAAACTAACACCATAATAAATTTTCGTTTTTGTAAATCATTCAGAACTGCGGATTTCTATGAGGATATATGATTTCTTATTTCACAAAAAATTGAGCCAAGACTTTATCACTTATCGAATGGATTTTTATTATACTTATCGTCTACTGCTGAATCGATCCAGACTAGCCGTAAATTGATTAATCGTCGCGGGATGCTCCAATATCATACCAGCGCCTCTTGCGACGCATGTCATCGGATCTTCAGCAACCCAAACCCGAATATTGACTTCATCATTCAGTCGTTCAGCTATTCCTAAAATTTGGGATCCTCCCCCTGAAAGGCAGATTCCAGTTTCGATCAGATCTGCAACAATCTCCGGCGGAGCTTCATCAATTGCATCCTTAACCGTGTCGACGATCACCTGAATCGAGTTGGAAATTGCATCCCGAATTTCAACGCTCGAAACTTCAATCGCTTCCGGCAAACCTGTCACAAGATTCCTGCCCCGAATTACCATTGTCTTTTCAGTCGGTAATGGATGAGCAGATCCGATCGAAATTTTTGTCTGTTCTGCCATTCTCTCGCCGATAAACAGGTTATAACGGTTGCGAATGTAATTCATAATATCCTGATCAATCTCATCTCCGGCTACACGAAGTGAACGGGACACAACGATTTCATTCATGGATAAAATTGCTACTTCGGTTGTTCCTCCACCAATATCAACGACCATCGTGCCACGGATCTCATTAATCGGCAGCCCAATTCCGATGGCAGTTGCCTTTGGCTCTTCAATCAGGTAAATCTCACGCGCACCTGCAGCCATCGCAGCATCATAGACGGCTCTGCGTTCGACATCCGTTGCTCCACATGGAATGCCGATCACCACACGTGGACGAGGAAAGGGGGCAACGGTTTGTTGATGGGCACGTCCGATAAAGTATCCAAGCATCGCTTTCGTAATCTCGAATTCCGCAATCACACCATCTTTCATCGGCCTGACAACGAGAAGGTTAGCTGGTGTTCTCCCAACCATTTCTTTCGCTTGCGCACCAATAGCAACAGGCCGTCTTGTTCGTTTTTCTACAGCGACCCATGACGGCTCATTAATTACAATTCCTTTGCCTTTTACATATACTAGCGTGTTTGCTGTTCCCAGATCGATACCAATATCCAACGAGAACAGTCCCATCAGCCAGTTTAAAGGATTAAATGCCAAATGATTACTCCAGATTTGTAATAGTCGTTTCGCAGGTAACAGCTTAAGAAATTTGAAAAAATTTATTCAATTTTTTTTAGCATCCGTTACTTTACAAAACAAGCATCAGATTTTACACCAAATTTCGAATTACATCACCCTTATGACAAGAATTCGTCAATTCGAAAAAACAACCTATCTTTCGAATCCAGCTATTTATAATTCTTCCCATATAACGAATTGCTACAAAAAAATCACTTCATGCGGATTTTATCATCAGTCCGCGGAGACAATTCGTCCAATAATAATTTGAAATTATTATACAAATTACTGTTTGATTATACCAAAGACGATATTGAAATCGATAAATACGGATAAATTCGAGTAATTTGAAATTTGGGTAACAGCGATTCAAAATATGGACTTTCTTTTCAAAAACTACAGAGAAAGTATATTGTTGTGTTGTTTTTGCACATTGTGTAAAAACAACGCAATATATAATTATTTCCAAATTTGGAATTGTTGGATAAATTCGAGCCATTTAAATAAGTGAGAAGATTTTTGTTATGTGATTTTTGTACTCCAAGCAAAATAACACTTCAATAATATTTCTCTTTTTTCCAGTAAAATTCTCGAATTTTCAGTAGAATTCTTGTCAACAAGTCACTCCGATTTCTATATTAGAAATCGAATTCCGATTATAAATTTCAAATGTCCAAAAAATCATCATTTCTTCCCTGGCTTTTATCGATATGAAACTCTGCCTATATAATCAAAGAAAAACTGGATGATTTCAAAGAAAGAGTAACCAAGCCAAACATGCTCCTGAAACGAATTCTAAAAATTTGGATTAATTATCTCAAAAGCCAGTTAGTATTGATGGTTTTCATCGGTGTAATAACATATATTGTTGGAAAAATGGTTGGATTATCGGACACTTTGGTACTGTCAATTGTTGCAGGAGTAGGAGAAGGAATTGTGCAGATCGGTCCCATTGCCGCCACAATACCCGCTGTTGTTATTGCCTATATCAAAGGCTCATCCGTTCTTTCCGTCGAGAACTGGTTATTTGCATTAATTATTATTGCCATCTATATTCTGATACAAATGTTCGAAAATTATATACTGAAGCCAAAAATTGTCGGTGATGCCGTTAATATGCATCCGATTCTGTCTTTAGTCGGAATGACAATTTTCGGCATACTGCTGGGTATCCCCGGTTTAATTTTTGCAATTCCCGTTATGGCGACAGCCCGTGAAATAATTCATTACCTTTTCTATGAAGAAAGAAAATAAATTGGATCGCAAAAATTTTTTGCACATTTCTAATTGTCGGATTTTAATGGAATCAAAAAAAGTGCAGGCAGATCATGGAAAAATTGATAGAATGTGTCCCAAACTTTTCGGAAGGAACGAATCCCAATATTATTAAAACAATTGCTGACGCAATGATCAACGCTGATGATTCAGTAAAAATGATCAATATTCATTCAGATAAGGACCATAATCGATCTGTATTTACACTCATTGGTTCACCTCAGTCCATCCAAGCGGCTGCATTTCGAGGAATAGAAAAAGCGGCAGCTTGTATCAATCTCAATAACCACATCGGAACACATCCGCGCATTGGTGCGGCAGATGTCATTCCATTTATTCCGCTTCGAAACACCAGCATGGAAGACTGTATAAAAGTAGCCCGTGATGTAGGGAAACGGGTTGGTGAAGAACTGAACATACCGGTATTCCTTTACGGCCAAGCTGCAATTTGTCAGGATCATTCAAATCTTTCGGATATCCGAAGAGGAGAATATGAAAAATTACGATTACTGATTGGTACTGATCGAGCACACACACCAGATTATGGTCCATTGTATATTGGACAGGCAGGCGCGTCCGCGATTGGGGCGAGAGATATACTGATCGCATTTAATATTTATTTGGATACAACAGATCTTCATTACGCAAAAATAATTGCGAAAAGTATCAGAGAATCATCCGGCGGACTGCCATATGTGAAAGCGCTTGGAATGTTGGTCAACAATAAAGCTCAGGTTTCCATGAATTTAATGAACTATCGGAAGACTTCAATTCAAACCGTTTTCACGCGGGTGAAAGAATTAGCTGAAGACTATGGAATCAGACTACATCATTCCGAATTAGTCGGTTGTCTTCCGTTGGAAGCTATGGACGGCATCCATACAGAAGATATCCTACTTTTTGACTTTAGCCAGGATCGAATTCTTGAAAACCATTTTTCAGGTTAATCTTGAAAAATGGTTTTGAGATTTACCGCCCGATCGAATCCTCACGCCAGCCCCAAATATAATAGGGGGCATCCGGTCCTGTATTAAACAGCAGATCTAAAATGGATACATGATGTTCAAAAGGCTGAAAAAGTTGCCGATATTCGGGATAATCCGAATAATCTTTCCAAATCAATTGAATACCGGCATTTTGATAATCCTCAGCATGAATATAGCTCTTCGCTGCCGGTCCCGAAACATATACCTCTGCTCCGGTTGATTGAATTAAAGAGAGTAATTTTTGATGGCCGGATCCCGATGAAGCAAAATTTTTACTGTTGTCAAATCTGGTTGAAATTTTCAGAAAATCCGATGAGATTTTTTTTATTAAAAATTGATTAATTGCGGATATCGTTTCCCATTTTGATTCCAGATAAACAAATTCTAAAAACTCCTGATAATACCGAAAATAGGGCGCTTTTGCATAGGAAGTTAGCAACGATTGATAATGCTTCATCTGCCAGCGATTCGGAACGATGACAGCCTGATCAATACTGTCTTCCAAACTGGCTGATACTGGTACCGTCAACCATTGAACACCAGTTTGTGTATAAATACGATTTCGATTGCGCCAATCATTCTTTGTGTACTGAACCTCATCATAAAAAAGGAACAGATCCACATCATGGATAATATCAAAATATCCTTTCCATGGAATATAGTTCGATTGAAGTACAGCTAATTTCATAATATTGGATTTCGATTTTTGTAAAATTGCCAAATCGATTCGACGACTTTGTTGATATCCTCAGATTGCAATCCGTAATACAGAGGCAGCCGCAGCAATCGCTCGCTTTCTTTTGTTGTGTACACATCATCGCCATTGAACCGCCCGAATCTCAAACCTGCTTTGGCTGAATGCAACGGGATATAATGAAAAACGGTCTCAATTTCGTGTTCTTTCATATATCGGATCAAAGCATCGCGCTCTGTGATGTCGCTTGTTTTGATATAAAACATATGCGCATTATGAACACAATCCTTTGGAATAAAGGGGATTTGAATTTTTCGTTGCTCATATAATGGATATAACTTTTCATAATAAAAATTCCAGCTCTTTAAACGATTCTCATTAATTTCATCCGCTTTGCTAAGCTGCCCAAATAAATAAGCTGCGTTCAATTCACTCGGTAAGAATGATGAACCCAAATCCACCCAGGTGTACTTATCCACCTGACCTCTCCAAAATTGGCTGCGATTTGTTCCTTTTTCCCGCAATATTTCAGCTCGCTCTACATAATCCTGATTTTGAATAAGAAGTGCTCCGCCCTCTCCCATGCTGTAATTTTTCGTTTCATGAAAGCTGTAACAGCCAAAATCTCCCATCGCACCAAGCGCTTTCCCCTGATAGGTAGAC
Organism: Flexilinea flocculi; assembly: GCF_001192795.1. Lineage (GTDB taxonomy): Bacteria > Chloroflexota > Anaerolineae > Anaerolineales > Anaerolineaceae > Flexilinea > Flexilinea flocculi. Next base: position 1,924,700 of record NZ_DF968181.1, read on the forward strand.
ATGACTCCTTGTGCTGCATCTTCTACAACAAGAAGGTGATATCTTTTCGCAATGTCCAAAATTACATCCATCTCACAACTGATTCCAGCATAATGCATGGGAACAATGGCGCGTGTTTTCGCAGTGATCGCATTTTCAATGAGTTTTTCATTAATATTCATCGTATCCGGCCGAATATCAACAAAAACAATCTTGGCACCTCTCAGCACAAATGCATTTGCTGTTGAAACAAAGGTATAAGAAGACATAATCACTTCATCTTCCGGCTTGATATCACATAACAATGCGGCCATTTCCAACGCACTGGTGCAAGAAGTGGTGAGCAACGCTTTTGATGTGCCTGTTTTTTCTTCAATCCAATTGTTGCAACGTTTTGTAAATTGACCATCACCACATATTTTATGATTCTGGATTACTTCATGAATGTAAATTTCTTCATTTCCATAATAAGGAGGAACATTAAATGAAATCATCATCCTGCCTCTCTCAATAATTTTTAAATGCAGCTATTATTGTATATTATTTTCCAATATTCGGGCTGAAAAACAGCGATTCTATTTATTCAAAGGGGAAAAATAGATCGTTGTTGCCATGTTCTTACACGGAGCGCAATAAAACATCAGATTTTCGATGTTTACTCAAGACACTTTTTCCGATCTCGAAAGGCAGATATCTGCTGCGGATTCTGTTTTCTTTATATAATTAGTTTTTAAATACTCACTATTTATCAATACGTTACAGGAAATCACAATGTCATCATTTATCGAAAAAGATTTGTTCCCGTTATCTACAGAACTTCGTCCAGATGGATCAATTACAATTGCCGGTTCCAGTTTAAAAAAATTGGCAAAAGATTTTGGATCACCGCTCTATCTTTATGATAGTGAAACGATTCGTGCAAATATTCAAAAACTGAAAAACGCTTTTTCAACGTTTTATCCTGGAAATTTCGCAATTGCTTATGCTTCAAAAGCTTATTTAAGCCGCAAATTTGCTGAAAAAATAGCAAAGCAAGATATTGAGCTGGATGTAGTGAGTATGGCTGAACTTCTGATCGCTCTAAAAGCCGGTTTTTCACCAAAACAGATCCATTTTCATGGAAACAACAAAACGACCGAAGAAATTCAAAAAGCGATTGACTGCAACATTCATGCTTTGGTGATCGACAACATGGATGAATTATTGTATGCAGAAAAAATCGCAGCATCGAAGAATAAGTGCGTAAAAATCTGGCTTCGAATCACCCCGGATATCCATGTTAAAACACATCCTCACATCGAAACCTCTGCAGCTGAAAGTAAATTTGGATTTCATGTAACAACCGGTGAAGCCAAAGCAGGAATTCAATACGCCTTAAAATCACATTTTTTCGAATTGACCGGTCTCCATTGCCATTTGGGAAGTCAGATCTTTGATCCCCTTCCATATCGGATAACCATTCAAATGTTATATGACTTAGCTTCAGAATGTGGTTATGTCCCTTCGGAATTAAGCCCTGGCGGCGGTTGGGGTGTTCCATATTCGACGGAAGATCCAGTGGCTGATCCAAATGATTGGATTGAACATATCAGTTCCGCTGTTATAGAACAATGCCGCCAAAAACAAATGCCGCTGCCAAAAATTGTCATCGAACCGGGGAGATGGCTGGTTGCAAAAGCCGGCGTTTCCATTTATCAAATCGGATCTCAAAAATCGACACCGAATGGTCTGCGGATCATCGCTATCAATGGCGGTATGTCTGATAATCCACGAAATGCCTTGTATCAGGCAAAATATACTGCCGTAATTAATGGGAAAATTGCTTCAAATGAAGTTTTTCCATCGCGAATCGTCGGCAAATTCTGCGAATCGGGAGATACGCTAATTGATCAAGTTTATCTCCCTGAGGCAGAGCGAGATGATCTTTTAATCATCCCCGTATCTGGTGCATATCAGCTCAGCATGGCATCCAATTACAATCTTGCACCGCGGCCTGCTGTACTATGGTTGGAAAGTGGCGGTATTTATGAACTTCTGCAATATCGTGAAAATCCAGAGGAAAGCTCTTGGTGGGCATAATGTAATCTTAATTGTATGACAATTAAATGACGATCAGGAAAATTGTCATAGAAGAATTTGTCCTACAATTAAAAAATCCTGAGTTATACTTGATATGCCAGTTGATAATTCAGAAAATCTAATAGGTTAAATTTATTGTTCGATAGGAAACATCAGCAAGGAGAGACTATGAAAAAACATAATTTCAATGCAGGACCCGCAATTTTACCAGATTACACCATTGAAAAAAGCATCGAAGCAATTAAAGATTTAAATGGAAGCGGTTTATCACTTTTGACAATTTCTCACCGCTCAAAAGATTTTGACGCAATCATGGACGGAGCTGTTGCTGCGACGAAAAGACTGCTCGATATTCCAGAAGGTTATTCGGTGATCTTCCTTGGCGGCGGCGCAAGTACTCAGTTTTATACCATTCCCTATAATTTCCTTGGCACAAAAGCTGCTTATCTGGACACCGGTACGTGGGCTTTAGGCGGCATTAAAGAAGCGAAGTTATATGGTGAGGTCGAGGTTGTGGCATCATCCAAGGATAAGAATTATTCATATATTCCTAAAGGTTATAAAATTCCTACGGATGTAGATTATTTCGAAATCTGTTGCAACAACACGATTGAAGGCACAGAAATCCGTGAAGATTGGGATGTTTCGGTTCCTTTTATCGCTGACATGTCATCCGATATTTTCAGCCGCCCGGTTGATGTTTCAAAATATTCTCTCATTTTTGCTGGCGCCCAGAAAAACTTTGCTCCTGCAGGCGTTACCATGGTCATTATCAAGGACGCTTTCCTGGAAAAAGTGGTTCGACCGGTGCCGACAATGGCTGATTACCGTGTTCATGTTTCCAAGAATTCCATGTTTAACACACCCCCCGTTTTTCCGATTTTTGCTGCTCTAAAGACAATGGAATGGATTGAAATGTCAGGCGGTGTCAAAGAAATGGAAAAACGTGCTATCGACAGATCTGAAAAAGTATATGCTGAACTCGAAAGAAATAAATTCTTCGTACCAACTGTCGAAGATCCAGCTGACCGTTCCAGAATGAACATTACATTCCTGTTGAAACCGGAATATGCAGAATTGGAAACCGCTTTTCTTGATTTAGCAAAAGCGCGCGGTCTGGTTGGAATCAAAGGACACCGCTCTGTCGGCGGATTCCGCGCATCCTGTTACAACGCACTCCCGATGGAGAGCGTCGATGCACTGGTCGCCACTTTACAGGAATTTGAAAAATCGAATTAGTTTGCAGGGAGTTAGGATGAAAAAAGTATTAATTGCAACGGAAAAACCGTTTTCAAAACAAGCTTCCGATGGCATAAAAGCATTGCTTCAGGAAAAAGGGCACAAAGTTCGCACACTTGAAAAATATACAGATGTCAACCAGCTTTATGAAGCAGTTGCAGATGTAAATGCGTTAATTGTCCGAAGCGATTTGATAACGAAAGAAGTCATGGCACACGCACCTAATCTTGAGATTGTTGTGCGGGCTGGCGCAGGATATGACAATATTGATCTGGATGCCGCAACACAAAAAGGCATCGTCGTTGAAAATACACCCGGTCAAAATTCAAATGCAGTTGCAGAGCTGGTATTTGGCATGACAGTCATGTATATCCGAAAGTTCTTTGACGGCTCAACCGGAACAGAATTACTCGGAAAAAAGATCGGAATTCAAGGCTTTGGAGCTGTCGGACGTTGTGTAGCCCGCATCGCAAAGGGATTCGGTATGGAAGTTTATGCTCTGGATACCTTTGCCCCAGAGGAAGTCTTTGAAAAAGCAGGAGTTCATCACGTAAAAGACATTAATGAACTTTATAAAACCTGCCAATTCATATCCTTGCACATACCTGCAAATTCTGAGACAGTAAAATCTATCAATTATGAATTACTCTCAAAAATGCCGAAAAACGCAGTCCTCATCAATACAGCCAGAGCTGAAGTGATTGATGAAGAAGGTTTAATTGAAATGTTCCAGAATCGCGAGGATTTCGGATATATTGCAGATGTTGCCCCCAAGAATAAGGATCTGATTGCAGAAAGATTCCCAAAAAGGTTTTTCTTCACACCGAAAAAATGTGGCGCGCAAACCTCCGAAGCGAATAATAACGCCGGACTTGCAGCGGCCGTACAAGTCAACAATTTCTTTGAATCCGGAGATAAGAAGTACCAAGTCAATCTGTAAATCCGAATTGTACGTCCTGTAATAGAACCAAACCTGAAATTACAATTCAAAAAATAATTTCAGGTTTTTTTTATTAACAGGTGTATTTGTATACTATTTCAATCTTGAGTGAATTGATCATCTGGTCGATACGATTAATGATTGAATAAAAGGCAGCAATTTTCTCTCGATCTGTGAGTGCGAGGAGGGCGTCAGCCCGATGAAGCAATCTTTTCCCGCATGTAGAAGGAGATTGATTCCTCCCTACAAGACTCTCAATGACAGGTTCTGCCTCTGCGTGATTCTTAAAGCTTGGTTTCATCCAATCCATTTGACTGGGTATCGAATCATTTCATACATATCATCATTCTATAATGGAAAAGCCTTGAATATTTTTAAACAAATTGTATTCATTTCTCTTTATTCGAATTACTGAATCAAGGGTGATTAAGAAAACACATAAACAACGACAGAGTATAATCAGTGAGATTAATAAAAACGAAGACCTTTTGAGAAAGGTTATTTTTGCTATGAATGAAATTAGTGTTGGCAGTGTAGTACAAGTGAAAAACGAATTAGTAGATGAAGGAACTGGCATTGACCTCAATGGCTGGAAAGCGTTTGTTCGTCAAATATTCGATCCGGATGAAAACCAACCTTTTCAGATTGTGCTGATTGAGTGGACAGCTGAAACGATTTTGCAGATCCCTGATCAATATTTTCAAAAAGTTCTAAATATTGAAGAATCATGGTCTACATATGCTCTTCCCTCCTGTTGTGTAACAGTAATTCAGGAGTCACATTCAGCAATTGATTTGGAATGGGCAAAAGAGACCGTCAGCAATCGAATTCTCTGGCCTCTGCTTGGAAGGAATGGAAAAACTATTCAACAGGTATTTGACCAGCAAGAGTTGAATCGAGAGCAGTATCCTGCTGAATATTGGATACAATATCTTAATCAAAACATGAAATTTCCGATCAAATGCAAAGTTGATTATGAATATGAAGATGAAGATGGAATATTAAAACTTGGAGACATCGTCATGCTGCAAAAACTTTCTGGCTGGGATGTCAATCTTGGATTATGGTGTGAAGTTACTTTTCAAAACAGGAATTATATTCTCCCCTTACAGGATATAACAGGCTTTGGCGGACCAATATCCAAGAATAATCGATTGATTGAGGCTTATTACACATGGATCGCGTACCGCAGCTAAGCCATTCATTCCGGCCTTTTTTGATCGGGGATGTGCAAGTGAATAATCCATTTATCCTTGCTCCGATGGATGGTATCAGCGACTCGCCATTCCGTTTAATAACCCGCGAACTCGGATCCGCAGTAAGTTATACAGAATTTATTAACACGATGGATGTTGTCAGCCATGGTGTGAGTTATGAAAAACGATGTTTTTTTTCTGAAGCGGAACGACCTGTCGTTTTTCAATTATTTGATGACGATCCGGCGAGAATGATAAAGGCATCTTTAAAACTATATCAACGATGGAAACCGGACATCATTGATGTGAATATGGGCTGTTCAGTGCGTCATGTCGTCAATCGTGGAGCTGGTGCTGAATTACTGCGGCATCCAAATAAAATAATCGAAATCGTTGACGGGCTGGTGAAAGTTCACTCGATTCCAATTACCATCAAAATTCGATTGGGATGGGATGAGCTTTCAAAAAACTATCTCGAAGTTGGAAGAATAGCTCAGGACTATGGAGCATCAGCTATCACACTGCATGCCCGCACAAAGGAACAAAATTTTATGGATCCGATCGATCTGGAATCGATCGCTTCATTGAAGCAATCCCTCCAAATTCCGGTGATTGGAAATGGTAACATACAATCGATCAAAGATGCTGATCAGATGTTTGAATACACAGAGTGTGATGCAGTGATGATTGGAAGAGCCGCAATCTGGAATCCATGGATTTTTTCTGGGTTCGATGAGAATGAAGTCCCCTATTCGCTTTTTCTCGAGACTGTTAAAAAGCATCTGGAAACCATGAAACAGTTCCATGGTCCTGAAAAAGGGTGCATCGTTTTTCGAAAATTCGCCAAGAAATATCTGCAAAAGTTTTCAATTCCTGCAGAAAGAATTGTTGAAATCATTACTACACAAGATCCGGTCCAATTCACTAATACTTTTTTCCATCTGATTGAAAATAAGAATTTATATGTAAGAAGCATAACGAAGCATGATGATGAATAAAATCGATTTACGTCTGTTTTTTACAGAGGAAGAATGGGAAAAAATCTGCGACCATTGCGGAATCTGTTGCCTTTACAAAATTGAAGATTACGACACCGGTGAATATATCTATACTCGAATTGCCTGTCCTTTTCTGGATATTGAAAAAGGAAACTGTATCTCCTATTTGGATCGATTCCACAAAATGCCGACTTGTGCGAAAATTTCTGCTGAAACGTTGGAAATTGCTCATATTTGGATGCCCAGGCATTGCGCTTATCGTTGCCTATACGAAAGGCGTCCACTACCCCCATGGCATCCACTATTTACCCAAGGAAATGAACAATCGAATGCTCAATTGTTGTCAAAAATCACTGCACTCGTTACTGCGGAAAATGATATCGAAATGTGTTCAAAGGAGAAAATTCTATCTATACGAAAATCCGCCATTCAAATGAATCCCGGAAAAAAGATAGAAAAGCAACTGGTTGCAAATGTAATCAAGGATATAAAGATTTAGTCAGCAATTTAAAACAAGGATTTACTTTTCGTATCAATCAAGAAAAATTTTTGTTCTGACGGCTTTGTGTTTCGCGGAAAACCATCAGAAAAAAATAACTCTTATCCTATTTTGAATCCCTGGGATTTCGTATTTGTGTACAAGCTTTCGTATAGTTTAGAATAATTGAAACATCATTTTTTTATATACCAATCTCTACACGATTTCAGATTGGTACTGGCTTATAAAACGCTTTGATTTGATTCGCAGCCAGATCGTCTGAACAAGAATAGCGAAATTCATTCCGGCAGTAATAACATAAACACCGGGCCATTTTTGGCTCACAATGCCTACACCAATAAAAGCCAAAATCATTCCAAAAAAGGCAAGCAACCCTTCTAAAATCCCTTTGGTTTTCTTATTCAACATTAAGATAGCCTGATAAAAATTAAGAAAAGCGTTGGTAAACGGAATTAAAAAGATCAGTAATAAAGCATTTCGAGCCAATACGGATAGTTCATCATTTAATGCAGAGAATGTCTGGAACCAGAAATCTTTTAATGGTGTCAAAATCAAGAGGGCATACACCAAGAGGGATCCAAAAGCAACAAGGAATGTAAATTTCCTAACAGATCGGTAATAACCGGGCTGTAGTAATATTGTCATTGTTACTTCGTTGCATGCATTTCCAAAACTTCTGAGAATGTTCAACAAACCGGACATAATCGGCCAGACTGCCAATGAGGCAATTGGAGTTATCATACGATTCATCGCAGCGCTGCCAATGAAGACCCATCCGAAATTAATGATCTGGGTTATTACCAATGGAATGTAAAATGATGCGAGTTCCGTATTTGAAATTATGGAAACCTTTGAATCATGATCTAAAAAATGTTTCGCAACAGGAATTCCTTTAACACCTGCATAGATAGCTTCTGCGATAACACCTGCCGATAATGCAGCCGCCCCGACAAGTGCTCCACTGACATAATCTTTGAAAACATATCCCAAAACTAACACGATCATCAGGCTTAAAACTCGAACCATTGAGCCAATTGTCACCTGTTTGGAATATCCGCATCGAATCAGAATTCCTTGATAAAAACGGCGAAAACCGATTGACCATGTCCAAGGGATGACAATAATCAAACCAATCCTTGCATAAGGCAGTAATTCAGCCGGAGTTCCCATTAAATCACGAACAACAAGAGAAAAGAGAGGCGTCAAACTGATCAATACATGAATGACGGTTAATCCAGCACAGGTAGTCATCATAAATCGATACATTTTTCGGTAATTTAACCAATCTTTACACAATGCAATAGAAGCCGAAAGCATCGCAATAATTGGAGCCTCTATGACCAATGCAATCGGTACTACTATACCGCCGTGAGCAGCAAGGCATATTTCAGGATTATTCATTCTTCCGATCACAGCCGATATTATCGGAGTATCCAAAGACATGAATAGCCAACTGATCGCCAACGGCCAAAAAATATCCAACGCTTTATTTAGTTTTGCTTTTTCAGTTAACATGCGGTTTTTATTTTACCGCTTTCTTTTTGAAATTTGCCAATGAGTTGAAATATGAATGGTTTTCATTATGCTGATTCAATTTTTGTTCGAAGCGCATTAATCTCACAACCATAAAAAATCTTCTCCATATTTCGAATAGCTAAATTGCTGATTACCGAGTAAAAATTCTTCCAATTGATAGTAAAATGAAAACATTATATGCGGAAGCATGGTCTAATCTTTTTTACATTGCAACAATTTAAAATTTTGAAATACTTAAAAAACAAGACTATCAGTAATTCTTCCCATTTTTCAAATCGATGGGATTACTGTGAAACGCTTGTAATAAATCGAATGAAATCACTGACTTATGAAAAAAAATCGAATCGCTTATTTTATTTCTTCTCATGGTTTTGGACACGCAGCACGGTCTTCTGCGATCATGGCGGAAACAAATCGACAAAATCCTCAAGTGGTTTTTGACATTTATACACAAACTCCTGAATGGTTCTTTCTGGAATCAGAAGCTCCTTTCGAAAAAAAATATACGGTTGTATCCGATATTGGAATTATTCAAATATCACCAATGGAGATGGATATTTCGGATACGATAAAAAAAGTAACTCATTTTTTATCATCAATTGAATCAGAATCGGCTTGTATGGCGGAATTATTACGAACACGAGAATATCAGCTCGTTATCAGTGATATCTCTCCATTAGGAATTAAATCCGCTCAAAAAGCAGGTATCCCCTGTATTCTATTTGAAAATTTTACCTGGGATTGGATCTATGAAATTTATGAAACGGATTATCCTGAATTCATAAAAATCAATCGAATTCTTGCGGATATCTACCGATCAGTCGACGTACACGGACGTTTGATTCCATTTTGTGACGAAACATGGGATGCGGATCTCATCATCCCGCCTGTCAGCAGAAACCCAAAACATGGGAGATCAGAAACACGTAAACAATTGGGAATCGATTCCGAACAACTCATGGGATTAATCAGTATGGGAGGCATCCCGGAAAATTTCCAGCAAGTTCGCAAAGATTTCATGAACCGACAAGACACTGTTCTGGTGATTGAAGGAAATTTTCCTGCAGTAACTCGCAGTGGCTCTCAAATTTTTCTCCCACATCATTCAGAATTTTATAATCCTGATTTAGTTTCAGCTGCTGACTTTTTCATTGGGAAAGCCGGATATAGTACAGTAGCAGAATTATTCCATGAGAATATTCCGTTTGGATATATGCTACGCTCTGATTTCAGAGAGACTGGACCTTTTCGATCATTTCTTCAGCTGCAATCGAATACGCTTGAAATCGAATGGCAAACATTTAAGGATTTCAGACTGTCAGATGCAATCAATCAGCTTATTGCGATGAAAAATCCAGAAATTCGAAGAGAGAATGGAGCAAAACTGGCGGCAGATCTTATTCTTCAAAAGCTCCGAACGGCATAATCGTTTCCGGATTCGTATCCATAATCTGCGCTTGTATTTTTCCTGCTGTCAACTCGGAAAGATCAGATTGAAACTGATCAAAAGTCTTCGTCAAGAATCGTCCTGTAATCGTCACATCTCCCTGGAAGGATTCATCCAGTATTTGTGCATTCTTTCTGATGATTAGAAGTCGGATTCTTTCATAAAAGGAATAGGGCATACTGATCTGTACCAAACAAGTCGATACCTTGACTGCTTTCGGCATAATTTCTAAAACTGATTTTGCGGCATCTCCATAAGCATGGACCAGACCGCCTATTCCGAGTTTTGTGCCACCAAAATAGCGAGTCACAACAATAATCGCATCACCGAAACCACTACCTTGTAAAACAGATAAAATCGGTTTACCTGAAGAACCAGATGGTTCACCGTCATCACTGCAATAAGCAACGGTAGAATTTCCATGTCCGATCACGTAAGCCGGTACATGATGCGAAGCATCCGGATATTGCCTCTTCACAGACTGAATAAACTCCCTCGCTTCCTCAGTCGAAAATACAGGACCGGCAACTGAAATAAACCGAGAATTAACCACAATCATCTCAGTGCTGACAATTTTTTCCGGAATAATGTAGCAATCAGACATCAATTTCCTGTAATTTTACGTAATTTTCATCAAATAGCAGTTATACGAAATATAAGAAGGATTAAATGTTATGATATCGTTTTTGTTCTCAGTGGAAAAATAACACAATAATAAATTTTCTTTGTTATTACAAATGTTGCTTCCAGATTCGAATTACAGAGTTCGATCATTCGCTTTTACTGTTGATCATGTTTTGTAAAACCTGCCAGGATCCCACCCATGGCGTACCAAAACGATGATGTTCAGCGATCTTAATGGTTGAAAAAACCTGCGCAATTTCTACGACAATTGGAATTATCTCCGAGTAATTTTCAGTCAACACATAAGGTCGTAAACGATCAGCTAAAATCTTAGACCAATCCCAATCCATTCGAAATCGATCAGCTTTAATCCAATAACCACGTTTTTCCCATGCCTCCACAGATATATCAACCGTCTCAAAAATCCGATCTAATGACATTAAAATATAGGCAATTAAATCTCGAGAAATATCATTTGGTTCCTGCTGTTTCATCAGTTCCCGAATGGCAATGACAATTGTTTTTGATAAACGTGTTCGCTCACTGCCTGTGTTGTCTGGATTAATTACTCTGCTCATCACCGCTCCTGTATTCTTCTCGTAGATTTCCATGCATAATCAAAGTATTATACATCCATCTATTTCCGGGAAATAATCAGCAATTTAAAATTGAGGAAGAATTCCTTTTTGTTCGTATGATTCGACGCTTAGTAGAAAACTATAAGTACAACAATGATTTCTTTTCGTATTTCCGATCGCTATTCATAAGAATAAAAGAAAAAACGGAAGAATTACTGGTAAAATCAATATTACTTCAGCCATAGTTTTATAGAATTGATGATCAATTTTTTAATAAATTGAAATGTACTAAGGTATAAAAAAACTATTCAGAATAATCTCATTGTTTTGAGTAACAAAATCGTACGCAATCATAAAAAAAAGGAGTTTTTTATGGAAATTCACGAGATGAAAGAAGGAAACAAATTAAGCATAACGCTTTCCGGGCGTTTGGATACAATTACGGCGCCAGATCTGGAAAACAAACTAAATTCCTCGCTTGACAATATTAATGAATTAATCTTTGATTTCTCAGCACTGAGTTATCTTTCCAGCGCCGGTCTGCGCGTTCTGCTTTCCGCACAAAAAAGGATGAACCGACAAGGTTCATTAGTTATCCATGGTGTCAATGAAACCATCATGGAAATATTTGAAGCAACAGGATTCACTGACATTCTCAAGATCGAATAACAGAACAATATGCGGAAGACTTTTCAAAAATGGCTGCTTCTTTTTGTGGCAGGAGCGTTTTTTTTAACGCTTTGTCTTTCATTCTATTTACAGACTCGCGAAGCCAATTCTAATTCAATCGATTTAATCGATCTAAAATTAGACGATGCGGTAAAACAGATTAAACTCAACACAAGAAATGTTGAAGCCATCCGCATCATGACAGAATCAGAAGCGCTGGCAAAGGCACGCGCTTTAGCCGAAATAATTCTTAATAATCCGGATGTTCTGAAAGAAAAAGGCTGGCCAGGAAGGATGGAAAAGATCCTGGATGTGGATGAAGTTCACATCATTAACAAAGACGGGATTATCGTTGCATCCTCTTCAGCAACCGGATATGATATGAGATCAAACGCTCAATCTAAAGAATTCCTGGCAGGTTTGGGAAATCCGGATTTTGAGTATGTTCAAGAAGCACAACCCAGAGGTATGGATCAGGAAATCTTTCAGTATACTGGAGTATCCCGTCTGGACGAAACAGGCATTGTGCAAATTGGCTATTATCCGACAAGATTAGCCAATGCTATGAGTTTGGCAGATATCGAAAATTTGGCAGATGGTTTCCGTATTGGCAATCATGGTAGCATTCTGATCACAAAAAGCGGAATTATTGTCAGTTCAATTGATGAGAAACTTTTAGGATTACGGATGGATTCGTTTGGAATCCAATCCGGGACATTGAACAAAAAAGAACCATTTTATGCAACAATTGAAGGGGTTAAATATCTTTGCAAGCCAAAAATTTTCAGCCCCTATGTACTGATTGGAATTCTTCCGGTTGATGAGATGTATGTCAGCCGCAATGAAATGATTCGTTCGATAGTTTTTTCGAATACGATTCTTTTCGGCATCGTTTTCCTCCTGGTCTCATTTCTTGTAGATCGGGTTGTCATTTCCGGTATCTTTCATGTCAATCGCTCTCTTGAGAAAATTACAGAGGGAAATCTGGATGAACGGGTTGATGTCCGTTCTAATCCGGAATTCGTCTCACTTTCTGATGGAATCAATTCGACTGTATCAGCTTTGAAAGACGCAATTGCAGAGGCAGCGGCAAGAATTGACAAAGAACTTGAGTTTGCCAGAGAAATCCAGCTGTCCAGTTTACCGACGCTGTTTCCTCCATTTCCAGATAGAACCGAATTTGATATTTTTGCAGCCATTTTTACAGCGAAAGAAGTCGGGGGTGACTTTTATGATTTCTTCATGATTGATGAAGACCATCTCACAATTGTCATTGCCGATGTTTCCGGCAAAGGGATCCCCGCTGCATTGTTTATGATGACATCCAAAACGATGATCCAAAACCTTGCTGAATCCGGACGTTCTCCAGCAGAAATTTTTACCGATGCCAACCGCCATCTTTGTGAAAATAATGAAGCAGAGATGTTTGTAACCGCTTTCTTAGGGATATTAGAAATTTCAACCGGGAAATTCACCTATGTCAATGCCGGTCATAATAAGCCACTATTCAGACAATCTTTAAAAGCTTATGACTGGATCCAGACAAAACCAGGTTTTATATTAGCTGGATTAGATACTACGCAATACAAACAAACGGAAATCATCCTTCATCCCGGTGATCAGTTATTCTTCTATACAGATGGAATTACGGAGGCTATGAATCAATCGGGAGCGTTGTTTGGGAATGATCATCTAAAAGACTTCTTAAATTCTCCTGAAGTAATTAATTACAATCCGGCTGATCTGATACACGTTGTCAAGGAGGAGATAGATATATTTGCCAATGACGCTCCTCAGGCAGATGACATTACGATGCTGGCTTTGCAATACAAGGGACACGGAATATCATGAAAGAGATCACAGTCAACGCTGATCGTTCGCATTTGGAAGAAGTACAACATTTCATTGAAATTGAGCTTGAAAAGATTGCGTGTCCAATGAAAATATGTATGCAAATCGCGTTGGCAATAGAAGAGATATTTGTCAATATCGCGGATTATGCTTATCATCCGAATACAGGCACAGTAACGATTCGGAGTACAATTCAGAAAAGCGTGCCTGCAATCATGATCCAGTTCCTGGATCAGGGGAAACCGTATAATCCGCTTGAAAGAATCGATGCAGACATCACATTGAACGCTGAAGAACGGGCTATAGGCGGTCTTGGTATATTATTGGTAAAAAAGACAATGGATAATGTCAAATATGAGTACAAAGATGGAAAAAACATTTTAACGATTCAAAAGAACCTGAAATAAGTACCCGATAGCCTCATTTTCGTGCTTCTAACTTGAATAAAAAAAGAATGATTGATTGTTGTGTCGCATTTGCACTACCCTCAAAAACGACACAACAATCAATTTTCTTCCCATGTTTTCAAAATATTTTCACAAATCTCGAATTATTGAAATGAAAGTGTAATCATGGAAGGAAAGACAAAGGCAGGATTCATTTTTATCAGCATTTCGCTCTTCTTTTTTGCTGGAGTATTATTTTTTATTTCCATTCAGGAATATCAAAAACAAAGCCAAATTATACCGAGCGATTCGACCATTGGTCCGTTTTCCATTGGGGAACTGGAAATAAGCCAGGCGTTAGTAGAACCTAAAACCTTTTTCCAACAACCTGTCATGCTTTCCTACCAGGATCAATTAATCCAGGTTTCTCCTGAAATTTTTGATTTTCATTTGGATCTTAATTCTCTGGAAAGTGATCTAAAATCCCAGATGGAAAATATCTATTCCAATAAGAATTTTTTTCCATATCTTTTTGGTAAATTTCATGCAGAACCAATTCATCTGGAATTGAAAATGAGCTGGAGCCAACAAAAAATTCGTGATTACCTTATCAACGAAATTGTTCCGCGTTATGATAAACCGGCAAAAGCGAAACAGCCGATTCTGAATGGATCAGGTTTTCTTGCTGGAGAATTTGGTTTTGCATTGGATATTGATTCGTCCATTCAAACCATCGAGAAAGCGCTGGTTTCAGTTGAAAGCCGGTTTGCTGTTTTATCCGTTACAAGAATTGATGAACCGAAAGCAATAATCAACAATCTGGAAACTCAATTGAAACAACTTATTGACCAAATTCAGGAACAGGGACAAATTACGGAAGTAGTTCTGATCGATCCGTCTACTGGAGACACTTTTGATTTTGCCAGACAGAATCAAAAAGATGTCCCTCCAGAAATCTCCTTCACTGCAGCAAGCACCATCAAGATTCCAATCATGATTTCATCCTTCCGTATAATGGATGAAGAACCCGATGCCACCACAAAGAAGCAATTATCCTTGATGATTACTGAATCCAAAAATGAACAGACCGATTGGATGATGGAAAACATCATCGGAGGGAATCTGGCTCCGCTGACTGTAACGGATGATATGAGAAAACTGGGATATAAGAATATATTTCTTGCCGGATACTTCTATTTAGGAGCACCTTTGCTCGATATCATTGAAACACCGGCAAATACCCGTACGGATATCAATTTAAAGCCGGATATGTATAATCAGACAACTGCAAAGGATATGACAAATCTTTTATTCGATTTATATCAATGCAGTCAAGACGGCTCAGGCAAATTAACAGAAGTGTTTCCGAAAAAAATTACGCAGACAGAATGTTCCAGCATGATAGACCTCTTAAAAAGAAACCACTTGCCTTATCTGATCAGCGCTGGAGTTCCGGATGGCACTGTGGTTGCTCACAAACACGGTTGGATTGAAGAAAGTGACGGATTGTTGCACACTATGAGCAATGTGGGTATCGTTTATACTCCGAATGGAGACTATATTTTGGGTATCTATACATATCACCCAGAAAATCTGATTTTTGAAGAGGGGAATAAATTGTTTACGCAAATTTCTGCTGCAGTTTATGGGTATTTCGTCCCGATTTCGGAAAAATCCTCAGAATAATCAAATAAGCAAATCAATGAATCATTATCTGGCTCAATTTCGTTTATCTTTTATGAAAAAAATAGCTTACATTTTTTTTGTATTCATTCTGACCGGTTGTTCGGCAGCAAGACCTTCTACAGAAGACATGGTAGCGAATGCAGTTATGCAGACATTGAGCGCTATTCCTTCTACTGCAACATTGACACAACAAATTAAAGGGATTCCTTCTGAAGCCGTCACGCTTCCTTCACCAACGCAAATGCCTTCGATCCAAATCGCTAATTTGCAAAATCCGCCAGAAATAAAAATAATTACACCAACACAAATTTCTTTTAAATCTGTTGTTCAAGATCAATTTACAAAAGATGCGGCTGGATTTGGGATCGCCGAAAATTTCGATGATGAAACGATCCGGATGGAAATTATTGGTGGAAATTTAAATATCAATCCCAAAATGAAAAATGGGTGGAGAAATTGGAGACTCAGACCTCCGGAAATCAGCGACGGCTTTGTTGAAATAAAGTTCAAGTTCAATTCCTGTTTTAACGCTGATCAGTTTGGAATTGTCGTTCGGGCGCCAGACTATGCTACAGGAAACGGATATTACGGATCGATTTCTTGTGATGGCAAGGTTCAGATCCAGCGTAACGCATCAACCCTGGCTTCTGGTTTCGTAGATAGGAACCTATTGAAAATCAATGATTTCAATTTATTAAAACTGATATTTATCGGGAATCAACTGGAAATGTACCTGAATGGAGAAAAAGCCGCAGAAGCAAAAGACGATATATTGAAAAAAGGGTATTGTGGTTTTTTCACTGCACCAGCGGCTCAAAATTCAATGTCCGTCTCAATCGATGATTTTTCCATTTATTCAACAGATAGACTGAATTAAAAACCCTCTGCTACAAAGGATTGGAATTTTCAGGTACATCCTTCAGTGATTTTTCAAATTATTTTTTACAAATAATCTTTCAAATTATGCTCGACCGCATAAGCAGCCGCTTCAGCCCGATTGCTAGTTCCTAATTTCGAGAGTATACTGCTGACGTAATTGCGCACAGTCCCCTCGCCTAAGAACAGTGATTTCGCAATCTCACGGTTTGTCTTTCCTTCAGAAACTAAAATGAGGACATGTTTTTCCTGTTGGCTCAGGATTGCAAATGCTGACGCTTCTTCTTCTTTCACAGCACGGCGAACTTCCTGAAAAACGCGCTGTGTAACCAAAGGATCCAATAAAGCATCCCCTCGGCTGACTTGTTCCAGAGAACGGATCAAATCCTCGCTGCTGATTTGTTTCAATAAATATCCTGAGGCACCAGCACGGATTGCAGAAAAAAGCATTTCATCTTCCGCATAAGATGTTAGCATAACTACACGAATATCGGGGTACATTTGAACAATTTCTTCACAAGCATCAATTCCTGATACTCCTGGAAGACGAATATCCATCAATACAATGTCAGGTCTGATTTTCCCCGTCAATTCGATTGCTTCTTTTGCGTTACTGGCTTCTCCAACGACTTCGAATTGTGAACTCTGATCTAATAGTGCCTTAATACCAAGTCTCACAACTTCATGATCGTCAACAAGTACTATGCGCATTTTCGCCATTGTGCTGGAACTCCTGACTTTTATTCAAATGATAAAATTTTCAGCTATTCTTAATATAAAAAAGAATTCTTTGATTTTCGTATCTCAAATTACTGATAATATTTGTAAATGTCAAATGCAACATCCAAGTGAAGTATAATGTCATATCAGAACCATGTCAAAATAATAATTTCCACCTGACAAGTTACATTGTACACCAAAAAATAAAGCAAGGCAAACAAATGAAAATTGGAATTTTTGGGGCAGGGCCTGCCGGAATTTTTGCAGCGCTTAATGTCCGTAATGTAATAATGAATGATATTTATCTATTTGATGCCAATCCCCGCATCGGCAAAAAATTCTCCGTCACGGGAAGCGGGCGCTGTAATATCACGAATTTAAATATCCAATCTGACGCATATTTCAGTTTCCAGCCTGCCAACCTGAAAAAAATATTTGACCGTTATTCCCCGATCCATGTGCGAAATATTTTGGATGAGTTAGGCATACCCACCGTTACGACAGACGATGGCTGGGTTTATCCCCAATCCTATTCAGCCAATAACGTTGTACAAATTTTAAGAGACCATTTGGATTCTCGGGGGATTCATATCATCGAAGACACGAAAGTAATTTCGGTCGAAAATCGAAATAATGAGTTCATACTCACCGTTGATAACCAACAGAAAAAATTTCATTTTGATCGTCTGGTTGCTGCGACTGGCGGGAAAGCATTCCCGCAATTACGTGCTGATACTTCCATTCTGAAGGATTTCGAAAAAATGGGAATCCAAACTGTCCCATTTCGCCCTGCACTTGTTCCTGTGGAACTATCAGAAAAGACCTTTCAACCGATCGCTGGAATTCGCATGGATGCAGAAATTCAACTTTTTAAAAATAACTTGCTGATTAGGAAAAATATTGGAAATATCATCTTTACTGATTTCGGATTAAATGGACCCGGTATCATGAATCTAAGCCATTTAATCGATCCAAATAACGAGAAGATTTTTTCAGTCATCATCAATTTTCTTCCGGAAAGCAACCGAAAACAAATCGAGAATTTTTTTGAAAAAACAAGAAAAACGCCCTTCCATTATCGAAGCATTTTCCTATCACTCCTTCCAGAAAAAGTGGTAGATTTTTTCTTTAATCGATGGAAATTACCAGAAAACACGATTTGCAGTGATATTCCAATAAAAAATATGCATGCTCATCTCAAAGATATGCAGAGTATTCGAGTTGGAATTCATACTGTTAAAGGGTATAAATTTGCCCAGGCATCAGCAGGCGGGATTCTTCTTTCAGAGATCGATTTGGACACAATGCAGTCAAAAAAAATTCCAGGGCTCTTTTTTGCAGGTGAAATCTTAGATGTAACGGGACCTTGCGGCGGTTACAACCTACATTGGGCGATAACTTCCGGGATCATCGCTGGAGAATCAATAAATGCTCAAGCGGATTAAACAGTAATTCTTAACATCGACAGACAATTCGAACCTATCGCAACAAATTCATCCTATTTTATAAATCAGAGAAGAATTATCGATTTCTTCCAAAAAAAGAAAAAACTACCGAATTATAAAAAAAACTCACAAAATATTTTGTGAGTTTTCCTTTTTTTTATCCAATTTTATCGCGGTGGGTTTGTTTTCCACGTTCTTCGGTATTCAGAATGCGTTTCCGAATTCTAAAACTCAATGGTGTTACTTCCAGCAATTCATCATCAGCAAGGTACTCAATAGCCTCATCCAGACTCATCTGACGTATCCCGTTCAAACGAATCTCAATATCCTTATTGGATTGCCGCATATTGGTCAAATGCTTCTTCTTGCAGACGTTGACTGAAAGATCGGACATCCGCATGGATTCACCAATTACCATTCCCTCATAAACATCTACGCCTGCATCAACAAAAAGAACACCGCGTTCCTCAGCATTTTTTAGCCCATAAGTGGTCGTTTGCCCATCTTCCCATGCAACAATGGAATTTGTATTACGGTTGGTTAATGCCCCGGCATAAGGGGCATATTCAAGAAAAGATGTATTAATGATTCCCATACCGTGCGTTGCAGTCAGGAACTGGTAACGGAAACCGAGTAAACCTCGCGTAGGGATAACATAAGCAAGATGAACAGACCCATCCGGATTATCATACATATCCTGCAAACGCCCTTTCCTCATTCCCATCATTTCTACAACCGTTCCAACAGTATCCGGACTTGTATCGATATGAGCTTCTTCAAAAGGTTCCAGCATCTCGCCATTGACTCCGGACATCATAATAACTTCAGGGCGGGAGATTTGAAATTCATAGCCTTCTCTACGCATAGTTTCGATCAGGATCGCCAAGTGAAGTTCCCCGCGTCCTGAAACAATGAAACTATCTGCGCTATCAGTATCAGCAACCCGCAATGCCACATTATTGCGCAATTCAGCGTATAATCGTTCACGAAGTTTCCGGGAGGTACCCCATTTTCCTTCTCGACCGGCAAATGGAGATGTGTTGACACCAAAGGTCATTTTCACTGTTGGTTCTTCGACATAAATTGCCGGTAAAGCCTCTGGATGCTCTGGATCGGTTAATGTTTCTCCAATCGAAACACCTTCCAATCCGGCTATCGATATGATTTCTCCTGCAGCAGCAGAATTCGTTTCAACCTTTTCCAGTCCGCTATAAGTATATAAATAGCGAGCTTTCTCCGGTACGATCGATCCATCCAGCTTAATTCTGGCTAAGTTCATGCCTGCAGTGATGGTTCCGCGATGAATTCTACCGATTGCATTTAAACCCCGATAATCGTCATAGGAAATATTTGTTACCACGATTTGAAATGGCGCATCCGGTTCAACAATAGGCGGGTTGATTTTTCTTAAGATCGTTTCAAACAAAGGCTGCAGGCTTGGCGATAATTCTTCTGTATAACCCGCACGTCCTTGAATTCCATTTGCATAAACGACCGGGAAATCAGTCTGTTCATCATTTGCTCCAAGTTCAACGAACAAATCAAATGTTTTATTTAATGTCCGATCCGGATCCGCATCTTTCCGATCCATCTTATTGATCACAACAATGACTTTGTGGCCCATTGACAGCGCTTTTTTTAATACAAAACGTGTCTGAGCCATTGGACCTTCTGCAGCATCCACCAATAGCAAAGCCCCATCCACCATATTCATGACACGCTCTACTTCGCCGCCAAAATCGGCATGCCCTGGAGTGTCAACGATATTGATTTTTACCAATTCACCAGTTTCGTTATCGGGAATGGCAATCGCTGTATTTTTCGACAAAATCGTAATACCGCGTTCTCGTTCAAGATCATTTGAATCCATAATGCGCTCTTCAACCTGTTGGTTTTCACGAAATACTTTGGCTTGTTTCAGCATCGCGTCCACAAGCGTGGTTTTTCCGTGATCAACATGGGCAATGATCGCAATATTACGAATATCTTTTCTTTCAATAGTCATATATCAGTCCGTTTCCATCTTATACCAGTAATTTAAAATTGGGAAAAGTCTTTATAAAAAGAGAAAACGATTGTCGTAGTATCGCTTTTGCATGCTGTGCAAAACGACACAACAACTGAGAATTCTTTTCCATATTTCAAATCGTTAATTTTATACCGTACCATTTGAGTCTTTGACAAGATATATCATGGGAATACTCAAAATTGTAACCAGCATCTTTAAAATGACATTTCCTAAAAATATCTGCCAGACAGCATCGATTGGCATTGTTCCGAAAAATGCAATAAAAACAAATAATAACGAGTCAAGGGGAACACTGAATCCATTAGAGACGACGACTCTTGCCCATTGATGCCGCTTTGTAACTTTTTCAACCCACCAGCTATAAACTTCCGTATCAAGCAGTTCTGAAAAAACTTCAGCCACAATCGATGCGATCGTAATCCGCCATACCGGAGTTAATACTCGAATCCAAAGATCGCTCCCTCCCGCATTTTGGTCATACGGAAGCAAAGAAATAAAATAAAAGCATAATGCCATAAATAAATTGATCACTGCAGCGCAAATGATCAAGAGACGGGCATTCTCTTTTCCCATTTTCTTTTGAACCACATCCCGAAGCGTAAAAGAAAATGGATAGATAAATGTCCCAGCATCCAGAGCTGTACCAAATATCGAAACAATCTGCAGGCTGCTGATATCAGAGATCATCTGAACACCAATATAAGCAGAGATAATAATCACTGCACTAATTGCAGCTCTTTTTTCCAACACAGTCGCGTTAAGGGTTTGAATATTTTTCATAAACACGCTGGATTATACGCAATTTCGAGAAGAATTCGAACAGAAAGTCCTAAAGACATGATAACCCGCCATAGAAATCTATACATGCAGCGACAATTTATATCTAAGAAAAGAATATTAAGAAAATTACTCTCGACTTATTTCCTTTAATTGAATCGATTTTATTGTTTATCCTATGAAATTCAGGAAAGAAAAATAGGACAATTCTTTTATGACAAGAGACAAACAGTGTATTTAACAAGTTTTTTATCTTGCATATTTTTTGTATTTGTATTATTATTTGATTACAGATATATTATCTAATGATGATTTAAGGAACCATGCAGTGAATCAATCAACATTTCTACACCGAGCTAAAAATCCGGCACAACGATCAGAGAAGTGCAACGAATCAGAAAAGATTCTAAGAGATCAAGGGATTACAAAATTTTGTGATTACTTGTTCTGGAAAAAGTGGATCGATAGAATCCTGGCATTCTTATTATTAATCCTCCTTTCTCCGGTCTTTTTAATCATAGCCATAAGCGTTCTTATTTCAGTTGGGAGGCCGATTATTTTCCATCAAGAACGAATCGGATTTCAGGGAAAAGTTTTCACAATTTATAAATTTAATAAAATGAAATCAAATTTTAATGAGAATAAACCATCGCTCTCTGAAGAACAAAGAATGACGAAGTTAGGAAAATTTCTGCGCAACTCATCTTTAGATGAACTGCCGCAGCTTTGGAACATTTTTCGAGGAGAAATGTCCTTCGTTGGACCAAGGCCAATTCTTTCCAGCGATATTATTTTTTTAAATGAAGAACAAAAGAAAAGACATACTGTGCGTCCGGGATTGACAGGGTTAGCACAAATCAATGGCAGAAACAGTTTACTATGGGAAGACAAGTTCAATTTCGATCTGGATTACATTCATAGGCTTTCCCTGGGCATCGATCTGATAATCTGCCTAAAAACGATTTTGTGCGTCATTCAGCATAAGAATGTCAACAATGATATCAATCGAATCCATCTGATTAATCTCGCCGAATAATTATTAAAAAAATGGAAAAATACAGCCCGAGTGTTTCAGTCATCATCCCGGTCTACAATGAAGAAAGATACATTCGCAGATTTCTGACCTCTGTGATCAATCAGTCATTCTCAAAAGAAAAGATGGAGATCTTCATTATCGATGGATGCTCCACTGATAATACAATGAATATTGTCCGTGAATTCGATCTGCAATATCCAAATTTATTTGTTTGTTTAAAAAACGAATACCACACCGTCCCATTTGCATTAAATATGGGGATTTCACATGCAAAAGGAAAGTATATTATTCGTATGGATGCTCACGCTGAATTTCCCCCTGAATATATTCAACGGTGCGTTGATTATTTATCGACAAAACACTATGACAATGTAGGCGGACATTTAGTGACGGTCGGAGAAGGCTTTATAGGGGAAACAATCGCAATGTTGTTTTCCTCCAAATTCGGGGTCGGTTCTTGTCAATTCAGAACTGGTAATCAAAATGGTTTTGTCGAAACAGTTCCTTATGGAGCATTTCCTAAAGAGCTATTTAATCGAATTGGGAAATTCAATACGCATCTGACCAGAACTCAAGATTTGGAAATGAATTTACGGATCAAAAAAAATGGCGGCAAAGTTTTTCTTGCAAAGGATATTTACAGTAAATACTATTGCAGATCATCTCTCAAGAAAATGATCAAATATGCCTTAACAAATGGATACTGGTCGATTAAGAAAAATCACGTATGTGCTGGGTTGATTACAATCCGTCATCTTGTCCCGCTTATATTTCTTAGTTCGATTATCATCTTTTCCATTCTTTTTTCCATTCACCCATTTTTTCAATGGATGCTTATTCTGGAACTATCAGTCTATTTTCTTCTGGATTTATATTTCACCTATCAAAAAACATTTCATTCAATCAGGCAGTTTCCTTTGTTGTTTTTACTTTTTCCGATTTTCCATCTGTCCTATGGTTGTGGAGCACTGACTGGATTGCTGTGTATTCCTTTTCAAAAATCGACAATTCATCATGTGAACTGATATCAATTATTTGAAATACGAAAATATTGCCAATTCAATCAGTAAAGAATCGTTGTGATCCAACAATTCGAAATAGATGGAAAGAAGTAATCGATATGTATGTATTTATTCAAATATCCGGTTTTCAAGAATAACTTGATTCACCATTTGCAAATTTTCAATCGGAGTTTTTCCAGGCACTTCACATCCTGCTGCAATAAACGTATTTGCTCTGGATTTTCGGATACATGCAGCCACTGCATCATGTACTTGTTGTGTCGAGCCATGCAATAAAACAGATACGGGATCAAAATTACCGCAAATCGAGGCTTCATTGCCACATATACGGACAGCATCATCAAAATCGACCATCCAATCGATATCGATCATATCAGCGCCAGTAGCCAACATTCCTTCCAGCAAATGGTTGGTATTTCCGCAGATATGCAGCTTTGCCTTCGCTCCTCTGGCATGAATCGCATCGATAATTCTTTTTTCGTATGGGAAAACCCATTTTTGATACATTCGTTTACTGATCAGTGAAGCTGCTGCATCGCCGATACCAATAAAATCCACCCCGGCATCGATCTGTGCCTGAGCAAAGAGAATGGCCTGTTCCGTACAAAAATCCAGTAATGCGCTTGAAAATTCAGGTTCATCGACAATTGAAATCATCATGTTTGCCACGGTGTGCAAATCACAGGCTTCTGCGAAAGCGCCCTCTACCCATCCAAGAACCGGATATTCTTTTCCGACTTTTTCACGAAACAGTGACACAGCATTCACTCGATCAGTCATCCGGCGACCATTTTCCGGTTTAATGATGCACAATTTATCAAAGTTATTTAAGCCTTCAATAAAGGCTTTCTGCAAATACGGAACATCATCAAAGGGAAAGACCACCTCAGCGCCAAGATCTGTTGCTTCGCGAACAGGATCAGAAATAGCAGATAATAGATCAATTCCAAAAGTATCGCAGCAACGAAGATTTCCTTCCACCAGCAGCCGGTAATCCTGCACATATCGATCATAGGTCACATCAATAAATTTTGCAGCAAATGTCATCAGGATGCACAAATTCGGAATACGGTCAACCGAAAGTCCACCAATACGATTCATGACGCGTTCATATGAATTCATTCGTGTTCACCTTTACTGCTTTATTCTAAAAGCGCCTTTGCAGTATCATAATCAGTCATAAATATATCGACATACTTGCCCATAAATGCAGATTTGATTGCATCGACATTGTTTTTTCCGATTGCAGCTGCAATCTTTTTTGCGTTTTTCATTTCATCGATTGTTTTTCCTAATAACAGATCCGAAATCTCAGACGGGATCAAATTTCCAAAATTATCCAGAAATGAAATTCCAATCGATGCTGTCGCTCCTAATTTCATCAGGAGTTCGATATCTTTTACAGATAAATTCCTTAACAAAATTGAACCGGAAGGATGATTGATTCCATTGATCTCAAATAGGACAACATCACATTTTGACCCTAATTCAAGGACAGAGGCAATATCTGGTTCACTTTTTAGAATTTCTTTAGATTGTATATCGATCAATTTCGCCGGTGCATTGAAAGAAAAATTCCTGCCGCCTGACAAACTGGCTAAATTTCGGGCTAAATAATTCGCCTGATATTCTGTATTTAAAGCGCCGACATTTCCAATTAATGGGACAATTTCCAAGTTCTTTCGGTTAAAAGTGGTAATTCCATGAATCAGACTGCCAATTGTGAAACCGCTCAAGATTCCAACACGGTCATTATCGGCAATATAAGAATCCAGATTAACCGCAGCCAATTGTCCGAACTTTTCGACCCGTGACAAATGGTTCGTCTCATTGATTTTTAATACCAGTGCATCCCTTAGTTGATATCGCATAATTAATTCACGTTCAAGTCTCATTTCATTCTCAAACGGATTATTAATTTTGACAGAAATTAGATTTTTGTTCCATGCTGCAGCTAAAATCCTGCTGATTTGAGGTCGCGAAATATCCAATTCAGCAGAAATTTCCTTCTGACTTTTCTTTTCAATATAATACATATGACAAATCTTTAGAGATAGATAGATATTATCCGCTGCTGCCATGTATAGTTTCCATGTTTTTTTTCAAAGAATAGTATCCTTCAGGATTAATTAGATTCTGCAAACTGATAAATCAGAAATCCTTCATTTTCATAAACCTGTTTGAATTTTTCTTGATTCAATTCTTGAATCGTTTTGAATCGTGAGAAATGGTTCTTGTCCTCAACAAAATACCGGATACCCAATCGATCAGCCTCAGATTTCGTCGTTTCATATTGATTCAGATCTTCATTTGATATTAAACCGGCATGAACATCGGCAAAAAAAGCCAATGCCCTGGGTTTTCGAAAATAATATCCGTCATTGCCCGATTGATCAACGAATTCGTACAAATTCATTGCTGCAGGATTTGTTGCCTCTTGAATTTCATTCGCTTTTTCTTTCATATGAAAATATTCCGGAACATAGCCGATAATCAATAGAATTAATAGGACTGGAATAATTCTTTGATCAGTTTTAAGCATTTTTTGAAGAAAAATTATCCCAAACATCAATGAAAACGGAATTAATGCGAAAATATATCTTGATCCTTGAATAGAAGGGAATATAAGCAGCAAACCCAAAAAAAAGAACGAAAAGAGAACGACAAAATCGATTTTCTTTGAGGAATAAAGTGTTGAAATGATTCCGCCAATCACGAAAAAGATAAAAATTAGAACTATCGGTAAAACATCTGTTCTGAGGATCGATTTTGCCAAAATTTTTGAA
This sequence comes from Flexilinea flocculi, assembly GCF_001192795.1. GTDB lineage: Bacteria > Chloroflexota > Anaerolineae > Anaerolineales > Anaerolineaceae > Flexilinea > Flexilinea flocculi. The sequence goes on from NZ_DF968181.1 coordinate 1,951,098, forward strand.
TAATAAACGATATTAAAAAATATCGTCCCTAAAGGATCTTTAAAAATCAATCGTAAATTGAAGTACGCACTTTCATGCAGCAACAGTTTCTGCATGATGATTAGAATTACTGTTAATACGATTGTTAATATGAGTTCTTTTTTTATTTTTTTATTCAGAAAAAGATAATACAGAATAAAAGATGGGATCAGTACAATTCCTGCTGATCGAGATGCATAAGATAACCAGATTAGAACGGCTATTAATATCGATTGAGATACAGTTGTCTTATTGGAAAATTTTTCAATGGCAAGAATTGCAAGCATTGTAAAAAACAAAGCTGTGAAGTCAGACAGGATCTGATCCAGTTCTATAAAATAATCCGGATTTAATCCGAACAAAATGACTACAAGGATGCTGATGAAAAACGAAAACCGCTTTCGAAAAAAAATAAATAATAAAACCAGATAAAGCACATAAAAAATCACACTGACTGTTTTTAACTTTATGAAATCCAATCCAAACCATTTATAAACCAGGGATAAAAAGAAGGGATACACCGGAGGATAAAGCCTGGGTGAATAAAGTGGTTCCCGCTCATTATAAATATATCCGGAATTCGAATACTCATGTTTTTCTGCGATATTCTTCGCCTGTTGAAGATACAGAGCAAAATCATCGCCCCAGCCATGACCATCGGTAAGAACCGCAGATAGCAGTACAAAAAGCAATACGATAGTAAATAGGAGAAGTAGTTTTTCCGTTAACGGTGAAAATCTGATTTTTAAGATTTTTTTTTGAAGATTCATGATTGTATTATAAAGTATAGTTGCTGTATCAGGACAGCACATTTCGAACCTGATTGTTTGTTGATTGAATTCATTACGAATGATTGTATATTTACCGATGCGGAGTCCGGGTATTAAATAAGTTATTAAATCGCAAATAAATACAAAATGGTTGTACTTGAATTTGATCCATACCTTGTTCTTCAAAAAAACATCCCATATAATGGACACAACAAAACTGACCATCATATTCTACTTAATTTTGGTCCAAGAGTCCAAAAAAAGCAGTATGTTAATCAATAATCACGAATTGATGATTTCTGAATGAGATTCAGATTTTCGCTAATGAGTTTCAAACGGATTTTTATACATACTGTAAAACAAACATAAACAGGGAGATTTTATGAAAAAAAGAGTACTTTTAATTCTGTTCTGTTTTGTATTAGCTTCAACACTGCTTTTTGCAGCATGCAATACAAAAACCGAGCCTACTGCGGCTCCTGTTATCGAAGAGACGAAAACAGTAGCCGAAGTTCCTGCCGCTGAGAAATCCGCAGATACCAGTGTAGCAACCGATAAAAAATCCGATGTTAAAGTTGCAATGGTGCTATCCGGCCCAATCAATGATGATGACTGGAATTCAGTGGGTTATAATGGCTTGAAAAAAGCCTGCGAAGAATTGGGTGTCGAATTCGCATATAGCGAAAGTGTTACTGACGCCGATGCAGAACGTGTAATTCGTGACTACGCTGCTCGGGGTTATCGTTTGATTTTTGCGCACAGTTTTTCTTTCGGTGAAGCAACTTTAAAAGTTGCGAAAGATTTCCCGGAGACAATTTTCATGGCCGGTACAGCAAATGAATTAACCGAAAACATGGGCACCTATGACAATCCGGATTATCAAGGAGCATACCTCGCCGGAATGCTTGCAGCCGGAATCAGTAAGACCGGTACCATTGGCTGGGTCGATGGAATGGCCTCGCCAAACATGCTCGCGAACTTGCATGCGTATCAAGCTGGTGCGTTGGAAATGAATCCTGAAATAAAAGTACTGCATACATTCATCGGTAGTTGGTATGATCCTCCAAAAGCAAAAGAAGCAGCCATTGCTCAAATTGAACAGGGAGCAGATGTACTGAGTTCTCAGGGTGTTGGTGTCATTGACGCCGCAATCGAAAAAAAGGTCTGGGCATTAGGTGCGATGACGGATCAGAACTTCATGGGTCCGGATGTTGTTCTTACCAGTGTTATGTGGGACTTATATCCGTGCATCAAGAATGTCACTCAGGAAGTAATTGACGGTACATGGAAAAGTGGAAATCGCTCTTATGGAATCGCAGACGGAGCAGTTTATTTTGCTGAATATCATGGTTTGGATTCAAACATACCTGCTGATGTTTTAGAGAAGGTCAATGCGAAATTCGACGCAATTAAAACTGGTGAATTTGAAGTACCGCATGATACAAGCGAAGTTAAATAGTCAGTTTTTTAGTCTGTAAAAACAAAAGAACATGGCGGCCAAAAATTGGCCGCCATGTGTTGCTCATTCAGGGGAAAATGATTTAAATGCATCCACCTTTGTCATCTCAAAAAGTAAATCTTCAAATGCAGGGAATCACAGTTCGCTATGGAAGTTTCATAGCCAATGATGGTGTCAATATTTCAGTCGATCACGGACAGACGCTGGCATTGCTTGGTGAAAATGGCGCCGGAAAAACAACTTTAATGAAAGTGCTGGCTGGAATCATTAAACCGGAATCCGGCCGGATTCAAATCAATGGGAAAGAAGTCCAAATCCTCTCGCCAATTCATTCTCAACAACTTGGAATCGGAATGGTTCATCAACATTTTATGTTGATTCCAACACTTTCAGTTGCGAAAAACGTTTGTATAGGTTTGAAGTCAGCAGGATATCCTTTCCCAAATATTTTGAAGGTTGAAAATGAACTTATAAAAATTTCTGAAAAATATAATTTGCAGATTGATCCAAAAGCAATTGTCTCCACCCTTTCAGTCGGAACTCAGCAGCGTGTAGAAATTCTGAAAGCGTTATATCGCGGTGCAAAAATACTTATCCTGGATGAACCTACATCCATATTAACCCCGCAGGAAACACATGGATTGTTTGGAATAATCAAATTTTTAACCGGACAAGGGTGCTCGGTTATTTTTATCAGTCATAAATTGAACGAAGTAATGGAGATCAGTGACCGTATAACAGTCTTACGTCAGGGAAAAGTAACCGCCGAGATCTCAAAAGATGAAACAAATGAAAAAGATCTGTCGATCTTAATGGTTGGCCATGAATTCACAAAAAAACGGACAATTAAGCCGGTTCCACCGGAAGCTTCAGAACTGGTGAAGATCGATCGGATAACCTATTTTGATGAACGAAAATTACCGGTATTACGAGAATTGGATTTGACAGTCAAAAAAGGTGAAATCCATGGCATTGCTGGAGTTGACGGGAACGGTCAGGTAGAACTGGCGAAAGTTTTAGCAGGTATTTTAAGACCGGATAGTGGTCGGATTTTCATCAATGGGAATGATGTGACAAAACTGTCACCCGGAAAGAGAATTACCGCCGGACTCGCACATATTCCAGGTGATCGGCAGCGATTGGGTCTGGTGATGGACGTTTCATTAGGAGAAAATTTCATTCTGGAAACCAGTGGGAAAGAGCCTGTTTCAAAACATGGGATTCTCAACTTCAATAACATTCGAAATACATCCAAACAATTAATTAAAGATTACGATATCCGCTGCATCAGCGTTGATCAGACAGCAGCAACATTATCTGGAGGGAATCAACAAAAATTGGTCTTGGCCAGGGAATTTTCAAGAATGCCCAAATTCATTATTGCCATGCAGCCAAGTCGAGGATTAGACGTGGGAGCAACTGAATTCGTTCATGAGAAGTTGCTTGAACAGCGGGAAAACGGAAACGGGATTTTACTTATCTCAACAGAACTTGATGAAATTTTCGAACTGTCTGACAGAATTTCCGTAATTTATGAGGGGAAAATTCTCGCCACTTTATCTCGGGAAGTAGCAAATCGAGAGCGTATTGGATTATTAATGACTGGAAAAACTGATGTTTAACAAAGCGGATAACCATAATATCGAACTTGAATTCAAAAAGCAACGTAGGGCTGAGACACTTACTGCAGCCGGATCCAGTATCGGTGCAGTAATCCTTGCGCTAATCATTGGGGCTGTCATCATCCGCTTATTGGGAGTAAATCCTTTTGATGCGTATCGTGCGTTGATAGATGGCGCTTTTGGCACAAAAAATAGTATTGCAGAGACGCTGCTTAGGGCAGTTCCTTTAGCGATAACCGGAATTGGTATCACTGCTGCGTTTCGCGCTTCAATCTTTAATGTAGGAGCAGAAGGACAACTTTACCTTGGAGCTACATCCGCAGTATGCGTTGGACTGGCATTTCCTACATTGCATCCTGCAATACTCCTTCCTCTCATGGCTATAGCCGGAATGATAACAGGAGCGTTGTGGGGAGGAATTGCAGTATTGCTCAAACTCAAATTCAATGCAAATGAGATGATCAACACGATCATGATGAACTATATTGCCATATATTTTGTTTCCTGGCTTGTTCATGGACCGATCCAACAGCCTGGTTCACCGCTTGGTCAAACAGCAGGCTTATCCGACAATGCGATTCTTCCGATCATATTAAAGCAAACTCGACTTCATATTGGATTTATTATCACGCTTTTAATGGTTCTGCTTACAGGTTTTCTGATCTATCGAACTGTTTGGGGCTATCAGATCAGAGTAACCGGGAAAAATATGTTTGCATCACAAGCTGCGGGTATAAAAGTTAAGTGGGTTTTCCTATCCTCAATGCTTTTCAGCGGTGCAATGGCTGGATTGGCAGGATTTTTCGAAGCTGCAGGAATTCAACACCGGATGATTGAAAACATCTCATCGGGATATGGCTATACAGCGATCGTGGTTGCGTTATTAGGGCAGCTCAATCCGTTCGGAGTTTTGCTTGCTGCAATACTATTCGGAGGCTTACAGATTGGCGCCAGTACCATGGAGACTGCAGTCGGTGTTCCGGCATCTGCAGTTACATTGATTCAATATTTGATCGTGATTTTGTTTATCGGACGAAAAGCGTTCAGTTTAATCATTCAACAAATGAAAAAGAATCGAAAGGTTGCAGCATGATTGGAGATCTTTTTTCTTTTCTGACATCATCCATTTTTGAAGGATTTCTTACTGCCAGCATGCGATTAGCAATCCCGATCATGCTCGCTGCCATTGGAGGAATTTATAACGAAAGAGCGGGGATTTCTAATATCGGTATGGAAGGATTTATGATCGTAGGCAGTCTGACAGGATTTGTCGTTTCCTATTATTCCGGTTCTGTTTGGATTGGTATTCTTGCCGCGATTTTTCTGGGGATCCTGCTTGGTCTGATTATGGGCTATTTCGAAATTACGTTGAAAGTCAATCAGGTAGTTTTTGGAATTTCTTTAAATCTTTTTTGTGTTGGCCTGACCAGCTTTCTTTTTCGAATTATCTTCGGAATTACATCGAATTCTCCGAGAATTACACCTCTTCCAACCATCATGATCCCGATCCTTTCGAAAATTCCGGTTATTGGACCAATTCTCTTTCAACAAACAGCTTTAGCTTATATCACGTATATTCTGGTATTGATCACAGCGATCATCATGTATCGTAGTGCATGGGGAATGAATATCATTGCTGCTGGAGAGAATCCTGAAGCTGCTGAAACGATGGGTGTTGATGTCATCCGGACACGCTATTATGCAATTATCATATCAGGTGTTCTATGTTCAATCGGCGGTGCATTTCTTTCCACTGCCAGTACAGGTCTTTTTGTTCAAAACATGACTGCCGGCCGTGGTTATATTGCATTAGCGATTTTAGTCATCGGGCGCTGGGATCCGTTTGGTGTATTTATAGCCGCATTATTATTCGGTGCAGCGGATGCATTGCAACTTCGGACGCAGCTTTTCAATTTCGACATCCCCTATCAGTTTTTAGTCATGCTTCCATACATCCTTTGCATGGTCGTTATGATTTTCTTCAGCAAATCATCTCGTGCTCCAGCTGCTTTGGGTGAACCGTATGACCGTGGAGGAAAGAAAAGTGAGATATAAAAGTCAAGAACTAACCTGGCCAGATTTTGAACGGATAGCAAAAGACGGTGCCATAGCAGTTTTCGCTGTCGGCGCTCATGAAGAGCATGGACCGCACTGTTGTCTGCAAACAGATACAATCATGTCGCAGGCGCTGGCTGAGAGAATCGCCGACCAGATCGATGCGATCCTTCTGCCTGCAATTCCTTACGGTGAATGTTGGTCAACTTCCAAATATCCAGGTACGATTTCCTTACAACCCGAGACGTTGATAGCGCTGGTTACCGATATCGCAAAAAGTTTACAGAAAAACCTTGTCCGAGCTTTATTAATCGTCAATGGACATTTTGGAAACCAATCGCCGTTATTCCTGGCATCAAGACGAATGAAAGAGATGCTTGATTATCCTGTTATGGTGTTGGATTATCCGGACATCGACAGGATTTTTTCTGAGATTTGTGAATCAAAACCCCCTGCTCCTGGTTTTTATCATGCAGATGAATTTGAAACATCGGTCATATTAGCTGTAGCTCCGCACACCGTTCAAATGGAAAAGGCAGAACCCGGATATCCAATTTTTCCGATAACCTACTCGGCTTGTCCGACATTCCTATCTGATTTCAATCCAAACGGTGTTTTTGGGGATCCAACAAAAGCAACCGCTGAAAAAGGTTGGTTAATTTTGGATGCGCTAACCGAAGCTTCGATTCCAATAGTTAAGACATTTATCGAATCTCTTTAAGAAAATTTATCATTCAGAAATAGGAAATGGAAACAGAATGAATCAAAATACGCTGGATAAGATTATTGAGAATAATTCTGATCAATATATTCAAGAGTTGGTTAGGTACTTACGACAACCCAGTCTTTCGGTAAACGGCGATGGAATTGAAAAAATGGTTGAAATAGTTGCTGAATCCCTGCAAACTCGAGGTTTTTCGGTTGAGATAATTCCGACAAATCATTGGCCTGTAATCTTTGCAGAACGAAAAGGCAGGAGCGATCGGTCGATTATTTTCTATAATCATTACGATGTTCAGCCGGGTGATCCGTTGAATTTATGGGTTTCTCCGCCGTTTGAACCTCAAATCCGGGACGGAAGGTTATTCGCCCGCGGAGCAATGGATGATAAAGGTCATTTAATTTGCAGAATTGCAGCCATTGATTCGCTCTTAGCACTAAACGACGAGCTTCCTTGCACAATCAAATTTCTTATTGAAGGGGAAGAAGAAATCGGAAGTCCGGACTTACCGACAGTTGTTGAACAATATAAAGATAGAATTCATTCTGATCTTTGTTTATGGGAATTCGGAGATGTTGATGAGGATGGTTATTCAATCCAATATCTCGGATATCGCGGAATGCTAAATATTGAATTAAATATACAAACAGCCTCAAGCGATGGCCATTCCGGTATCTGGGGAAATCTTATGCCAAATGCGGCCTGGCGTTTGGTTTGGGCACTTGCTTCTTTAAAAGATTCGAATGAAAAAGTTCTGGTTCCAGGTTTTTATGATCATATCATTCCTCCCTCGGAATCGGATATCAACTATCTAAAACAGTTGCCGCCAATGCGTGAAAAATATATCACCACGGCAGGATCAAATACGCTCGTTACCGGTGATCTTGATAATGCTGATCTGATTATCCAATCGGTCATGCAGCCAAGTTGTACAATCTGCGGACTAACTTCCGGATATCAAGGTGAAGGAGCCAAAACGATCGTTCCCTGCAATGCAAGCGCTAAAGTCGATTTTCGCCTTTCTCCGGGACAAGACGCAGAAGATATTCTGGCTAAAGTCCGCCGTCATCTGGATCATAACGGTTTTACGGATATCAGCATCAAAGTCCTTGGAAAATTATCTGCCAGCCGTACACCTTCAGATCATCCACTTGTTAAACTCCTGTCCTCTTCAGCAGAAGATGTGTACGGAAAACCGCAAAGAGTACTACCAATCTGCGGTGGCAGCGGTCCAGCATTTCTATTTGATGGGATTGCTGAAACTCCAGTTTTCACTGCAGGAATTGGCAATCCGCAATCTGCAATTCATAGTCCTAACGAAAACATTAAAATTGTCGATTTCGTGAATGGAATCCGGCATACAGCCAGGATTTGTCAATTGTTGGAGTTTTTCCCATAATAAGGAATCATGAGGAAGTCCGAAAAGTCGGAAAATTTTTTTCGGATGGTTTACAAATTACGATCCGGAAATAAACTGTCTAATGCGCTTTATAAACAGAAATTCGAAATGTAGATATAAGCTTTTCAAAAAAGTAGAAAAGAAGTTGTTGTGATTTTCTTTCGCTTCGCGTTAAAAAATCACAACAACTTCTTATTTTGTCCCAATTTCGAATCGCTATTTTATAAAGCCCCACTCTTTCAAAATCGGAAATTACTTTTAAGCTTTGCGTGCATTCTTTCTCATATCAAGAATAACCGCAACAATAATCACAACACCTTCCACGATTTGCTGCAAATAAGATTGGATTCCTAAAATTGTCATACCATTGCGCATAACGGAAAGCACCAAAGCACCAACAACAGCGCCCCAGACCGTTCCGATCCCGCCGGACTGACTGGTACCGCCAATTGTCGTTGACGCAATTGCAGTCAACTCATAGCCGGAAGCCAATCCGGGTTGGGCTGAGACCATTCGGCCGGTTGAAACAATTGCCGCAACGCCGGCGCACATCCCCATATAGGTATATACCCAAAGCAGGATTTTCTTTACGTTGACGCCAGATACTTCTGCTGCGTTAATATTTCCTCCAACAGCAAAAGTTCTTTTTCCAAAGCGTGTGTTATTCAATAAAATTTTTGTAATGATGATCATGCCCAAGTATATTACTACCGGCATTGGTATACCCAACAGTCGTCCCTGCCCGATAAATTCAAAGGATGGAATTAAGGTACTGACAGGTTTTCCGGATGTATAGATATACGCAAAACCACGGCAAATCGTCATCATCCCCAAAGTTGCAATAAAAGCCGGAATGCCGGTAAAAGCAATCAGACCACCATTAATTGCACCGCAAATCGCACCGATCAATAATCCAGCCAGAATGGGTACAATAATCGGCAGTTCGGCCATATTGGCAAAATATTTCGTAGATGCCGTACTGCTCTGGCCCAGACTGGCAGCTATCACAGCGCACAATGCTAAAATCGAGCCTACAGAAAGATCAATTCCTTTCGAAACAATTACAACGGTCATACCCAGCGCTAATATTCCATACACGGAACATTGCGTTAAAATATTCAAAATATTATTCAATGTTCGAAAGCTCGGTTTGATCATACTCATCGCAATAATCATTACGATTAATACAAACACGATTCCATATTTTGTAAAAATCTCTTGCAATCGATTTTGATGTTTCATTGAATCCTCTTTTATCCCTTAAAAATCATCTTGCGTTCCGGTTGCATACCGCATGATGGTATCTTGTGTCAAATCCGATGAGTTCTCCAACAAGCCTGTCATTTTCCCTTCATGCATCACCATGATTCTGTCGCTCATGCCTAATATTTCCGGCAATTCCGAAGAAACCATCACAATACATTTTCCTTCACTGGCGAGCATTGTGATCAATTTATAAATCTCTGCTTTAGCGCCAACATCGATTCCGCGAGTCGGTTCGTCCAGGAATAGGATATCGGGACCTGTCATCAGCCACCTCGCCATTAATACTTTTTGCTGATTCCCGCCGCTGAGATTCTGGATTGCCTGTTTCAGACTCGGCGTTTTGATCTGAATCTTCTCAACAAATTCATTACACCCTTTTGTAACTGCTCTGTCATCCACCAGCCCGATTTTTGAAAGGAATTGATCGTAATTCGGAATCGCAATATTTGAATCCACTCCCAATACTGCAAAAATTCCTGTTGCTCTGCGATCCTCTGTTAAAAAGCCCATTTTATTGGCTATGCCATCCATAGGGCTATTAATTTCGGCCAGTTTCCCATTAATCCAAATTTCGCCGGATATTTTTGGACGCATGCCAAATATCGTTTCAATCACTTCCGTTCTGCCAGCTCCTACCAATCCGGCAATTCCGAAAATTTCACCCTTTCGTACTTCAAAAGAAATATTATGAAAATACTTTTTATGAGATAAATTCTTTACTTCAAGGATTGTTTCACCAATCGTACACGGGATTTTAGGATACATCTCATCCATGGTACGGCCAATCATCATTGTAATGATTTGATCCATCGTTAATTGATCGATTGCTTCAGTGCCAACATTCTTTCCATCTCTGAAAACAGTTACCTTATCTGCAATTTCAAAAATCTCAGCTAATCGATGAGAGATATAGATGATTGAAGTACCCTGTTTTTTCAGTTTCCGGATAATTTTGAACAACTGCTGTTCTTCGTGTTCCGTCAAAGCAGAGGATGGCTCATCCATAATAATCAACTTGGCATCATAAGAAATCGCTTTCGCAATTTCCACCATCTGCATCTTTGCAACAGTCAAATTTACCATCAAAGTGCGAGGATCTTCGTCCAGTTCAATTTCTTGCAGCACCCTCAAGCTTTTGTTATACATTTCCTGATGATCGACTAGTCCGAATCGGTTTAACGGTTCTCTTCCAAGCCAAAGGTTTTCCATGATCGGGCGATACAAAACAGGTGACAGTTCCTGATGGATCATAGAGATACCCATCGTCAATGCCTGTGCAGTTGAATAATGCTCAATCTTTTTTCCAGCAAAATAAATATCTCCGGAAGAAACCGGATACAATCCGATCAAACATTTCATTAATGTAGACTTGCCGGCTCCATTCTCACCTACCAATGCATGAACTTCACCATAACCGACATTCAGATTTACACCTTTGAGGGCTTTCACACCTGGGAAATTCTTCTCAATGTTCACCATCTGCAGAAGATCTTTTTCTTTTTCCATCGTTTCTCCTCGTAGGATTTTTTTCATCTTGAATTCAAAAATATTCTACTAACTATAGAAAAGAAAGTAAAAGACTTTTAATCACAAGATGCATGTAAATTTCCTAAAATAAAAAATCCAAAAAAAGAGGAGGAAGGGAATTCCTTCCTCCCTCCTCTTTAATTCACAACCAATAAATTATTCGAAATCTGCAATGTTTTCAGGGGTTACCAGAACATACGGAATCATCGTAATCGGATCGACTTTTTCACCGGCAAGAACTTGCATGGCAATTTTCATTCCACCTTCGCCCTGCCCTTTGCCATCCTGCAACACAGATGCATCCAGACGTCCTTCTTTAATCGCTACCTTAGCATCGTCAATCAGATCAACACCCATTACGATTACTTTGTCTTTTATTTTTGCAGCTTCTAACGCTTCAATGGCGCCAAGTGCCATTTCGTCATTATTTGCCAGAATCGCTTTCAATTCATCACCAAAAGCGGTAATCCAGTTTTCAGTAATGGACATACCCTGATCACGCTGCCAGTCACCGTTTTTCTCAGCCAACAGTTTGTAACCAGGATATTTATTCAGAACCTGTTTGTTCCCTTCAGTTCGAGCAACAGCAGCTTCATTGGAAAGCATACCGACAAGGATCGCATAGCCTGCTTTTGCATCTTCGCCTAATTTTTTGACAAGATATTCAGCCTGGAAAATACCGGCATCGATTGATTCCGAACCAACATAGTACGTGTTGGCAGGAATTTCTTCAGCCTTGAGCCCAGCGAAGGGATTTCTATTGACAAAAACGAGCGGAATTTTTGCTTCGGCAGCTAATTTGATAATCGGATCCATCGCGCTTGTATCGACCGGGACGACAACCAATGCATCAACGCCTTCGGAAATAAAAACCTTGATCTGATCCTGCTGTTTAATAACATCTTCGCCAGCATCCGAATAAGAATAATCGATACCATTTGCTTCCGCATAGGCTCTCGCATATCCTTCGATCACAGTCTGGAATGTATCATTGAAGTTGTTGCAGGAATAACCAATTTTGATTTTATCCGCAGCGCTTACTGCTCCGGGAAGAACTCCCATGGCAAGGACAACAATAAGAATTAATACTAAATACTTTTTCATTATCTTCTCCTTAAAAATATAGAAAACTTATAACAACTTACACAAACTGGATTTTGCCGAAACGCCTGCAATAATGGAAAACGATTTGGGATTGCAAACGTTTACAACGGTATAACTGATTATATCAAGTCTCGAGTAAATATATAGATGATATTAAGCTATGATTCTTAAACAAATTATATGACATAAATCATAAATTGTTATTCTAAAATCAATAATACGATTCGTATTAAGAGGTGAATTTTTTTTATCGTAGTTCGTTTACGTTCTGCGCAAAAACAACACGATAACAAAACTTCTCTCTTAGGTCAAAAGTTCTTACCCGATTTCGAATTGCTGGTTTGAAAGGTTATTCAAAAATTCGGCTTTTAGTTTTACAATCAATCGATCATATATGAAAATATCTGCATTTTTTCTGCAGTTCTCGATCTAATTCTTGCAGGATATCTAAAATTCGATATGCACGTCTGGCAATTGAAAATTACCTGAGAATGAAAAATAATCCTTTACAGATCGAGGATTCACAGCTCAGTAATACAGATCGCAAATATACCCGCAGACAGAATTGCAGATTATTTTCGACAATATATTAAATTCCATGAAAAGGAGCATATATGGAAAAGGTAAAAATTGGAGTTGCAGGGTTGGGTCGTTTAGGAAAAATACACGCAAGAAATCTGGCATTTAAAATTCCCGGAGCAGAATTAACCGCCGCCTGCAGTTTATTGGAAAGCGAATTAGCCTATGCAAAAAATGAGCTGAATGTTCAGGACTGCTATACCAATTATGATGAAATGCTTGCCAAAGCAGATATTCAGGCAGTTGCAATCGTCACGTCAAGCGGAGAACATTGCAAACAGCTTGCTGCGGCGTTAGATGCGGGAAAACATGTTTTTTGTGAAAAACCGTTGGGCATCACAGTGGATGAGTGCTTTGCAGCGGAAAAAGCAGTTGAAAAGCACCCCGAAAAAGTCTTTTTACTCGGTTTTATGCGGCGATTTGATCCATCGTATGTATATGCCAAAGCGAAAATAGAAGATGGTGCGATTGGAGAACCTTACCTTGTAAAAGCAACGGGAGTCGATCCTTTGAAATATATTGAGGGCGCACTAAAATTTGCAAAAACAAGCGGCGGCTTGTTCATCGACATGGCGATTCATGATATTGATCTGATGCGATGGTTCCTTAAATCGGATCCTGTCTCCGTTTATGCTGTCGGATCCAGTTATGGATTCCCACAATTTGCAGAAATCGGTGATGCCGAAGCCGGTTGTGCACTCTACAAATTTCAAAATGATGCGATGGGAATCATTCACACAGGACGAACTGCAGCTCACGGATATCATATCGAAACAGAAATAGTCGGTACAAAGGGATCGATCCGGATCAGTCCAGTCCCGCAAAAAAATCTAGCAATTTTATACAACGAACAGGGCGTTGTCACAGAATGCGTCGAAGCGTTCCCGGAACGTTTTGATGAAGCCTATCGCTCAGAATTACAGTATTTCATTGATTGCGTTCTGACCGGTAAAACTCCTGAAATCAATGTTTATGATGGAACACGATCAACTCAAATCGCATTTGCCACAACGCGTTCTTTTAAAGAAGGCGCATTGGTTCATATCCAATATTCAGATTGAAAGTTAAATTCACAAAAAGGCAGTAATCCCCGAATTTCGAAATATAAGAGTCTTACGAATTAATTGAAATAGCTTATAGGTGCGTTGGATGAGCGTGAAACGCAAAAACAACACACCTATAAACCATCCTCATCAAATATCGGATTACCGATTTTCTGTAATAATTTGTGAAAATAAATTTGCCAGGATATTGAATCTCAGCTTATTTTTTACCATTGTTTTCAAATAATCTTAATAAATCATCATATTGATATCGGTCAGCCATTTTTCGCAACTGATAAGAGAGATTCGGCGAAATGTCCGAAATTTCTTCAATTAACTCCATTAATTTATCGAATTGAGCATTCAAGGTAACGTTTTTTAACTGACTGAGCATTGTCGCAGGGATTAATGCCATATCAGAACGGGTTAATAAGGACTCTTTCAAATTCTTCTGATTTTCTGTCTCAACTTGCTCTTCTTGATAAATAAAGATTTTTCCAAGTTGTTCCTCAATTACGGAAAACAGTTCATAATCCTTAAAGGGTTTGCTGATATATCCACGCATTCCGCTATCCATAATTTTCTGTGTATCCAGATTCAGGACGGTTGCAGTCAATGCAATAATTGGTGTCGATTTGGTTAATTCCATCGCAAGAATTCTTCTGGCTGCTTCAAACCCGTCGATATTGGGCATTCGAATATCCATAAAAATCAGATCTGGCTTCACTTTTTGCACAGCTTCGATAGCTTTTCCGCCATCTTCAGCAACCATCGTTGTGAAACCAATCGGATCCAGCAAATCTTTAATGACGAGTCGGTTTTCTTCATTGTCATCCACGATTAATATGCGAATATCGTTTAAACCCGGTTTCAGACCGATAACCTGCTTTTCAATACGATCGACCGGTTTACTGATTTCTTCACATTCCTGAACTTCGATGACCACATGAAAACAGCTTCCTTTGCCAGGCGTACTGATCACAGTAATATCGCCTCCCATTAATTTTGCGTGTCCTTTGCTGATTGCCAGTCCAAGGCCTGTTCCGCCAATTACTTGAGATCCCCTTTGAGTTTGTTCAAATTTCTGGAACAACTTTGGAATATCATCCGCTTGAATTCCGATGCCGGTATCTTTGACATCGATAAACAAATTCAAACTCCTCGGGTCAGAACTCGAATTATTTTTCTCAGCATGGCAAATAATAGAAATTTCACCCTCTTCAGTAAATTTCACTGCATTTCCGATCAGATTGATTAATATTGCTTTTAATTTATTCTCATCGGAAATAATGAATTGAGGCAATTTTGAATCAAGTTGAACGGTTAATATCAGATCCTTCCCTTTAATTTTTGGGATGAACATATTTTGAATATCTTTTATCAGAGACGGAAGAGAGAACTCAGCAGGATTATATGTGGAATGACCGGCTTCAATTTTTGACATTTCCAGAATCTCATTGATGAGCGTTAATAGGTGCTCCCCAGACCGGTTGATGATGTCTAAAAATTCGCGATTTTTTTCATCCAACTGGTTGCTTTTGCGGATTATTTGTGAAAAGCCCAATATAGCATTCATTGGAGTACGGATTTCGTGGCTCATATTCGCTAAGAATATACTTTTTGCTTTATTGGCATCTTCCGCAGCTTCTTTTGCAGCTTTCAATTCACTTTCCATTTGCTTCTGGCTTGTAATATCCTGCAATACTCCGGAAATAAGCATCCGCTTTCCATTTTTATCCCGCAAGACATTTCCAGTCTCATGAATCCAGATATTTCGTCCGTCAATAGGTCTTTTGTAAATAAATTCAACATCAAAACGATCTATTTTCCCTGATATCGTATCGTAGATTGCTCGAAATGCTTCCGTTGCCAAGTCAAAATCTCCAAGTCGGGCATTTATCAGACAATCTTTTTCAAGACTATAACAATGGTCATTTCGAACTTCTTCACCGCAGATTTCTACGACACGATCAGAGGCATAAAAATTACCCTTGTTATCCAACGGGATATACCAATAGCCCGATTTTGACAGCTCAAAGGCTATATCTGAAAAATTGTTGACTCTTCGGATTTCTTCTTCAATTTCTTTCCGCTCAGAATTATCAAAAACAGCCGTTCGGCTTCTGATAAAGTTGCCATCGGAATCATAAATACCGACTGCGCTGATAATGACAGGAAATACGCTGCCATCTTTCCGCACATATTCAAGCTCCAGATTAGAAATACTCCCGTTTTCTATAAACTGCGAAAAGGTCGCTTTAATTTTCTCCTGGCTTTCCGGGGTCGCTATTTCCAATTCAGTTTTTTCTCCAACAATTTCTTTTTCGGAGTATCCCAACCACTTCAATTCAGTTTCATTGATCATTTGAAATACTCCATTTCGATCCAATGAATGGTATCCAATCGGCGCATGATCATATAAATCCTGAACCTCGGCAGTTCGTTCATCGACACGCCTTTCCAACTCTCTGGAAAGATTGCGATATTTTTCTTCACTCTCACGCAACTTTTTTTCATTATTCCGCTGGTCAGTTACATCACGGATGATCAAAACCGCTTCACCAGCGACCGAATTTGCTACGACACGTGATTCATAAGTGAATACTTGACCTTCCCGCTGCAATTGATATTCAAAAAATTGAGTTCGTTTTTCTTCAAATGCCTTTTCAACCGCTCCCATACAGACAGAGCTGATTTCCTCTGAGATTAAATCTCGAATATTCTTTCCGATGAATTGATCAGGCAGGTCAAGAAACAAGAAATCGCCAGCAGAGTGATAATCAAGGAATGTACCATCTTTACGAATTCGGAACAATAAATCGGGAATTGCGTCAACAATGACCTTATTTCGATGTTCACTGGCAATCAGGTTTTCTTCAATAATCTTTTTTTCTGTAATATCCTGGACAGCTCCATTGATACCGATCAGCCGATGATTCTCCGCATCCCATACGGGCCGCGAATAGGATCGAACCCAGACAATTCTTCCATCTTTCGTTACTGTTCGGATATCGCTGATGATCGATTCATTTCTGCGCAGCTTCTCCATATCCCGATCATCAATCTTAAGATCTTCCGGATAGACATGCGCTCGCCATCCGCCATGATCCAGGTATTCCTGAAACGTGTATCCGGTAATTTTTTCAAAAGCGCCGCCAACCCAACTCGTTCTGACGGATCCGTTTTCATCTACAACAGATGAAAAAATATAATCGGTTGTTACCCCAAGAATCGAGCGGTATCTTTCCTCATTTTCCAGATTTTTTGCATTTGCCTCCATTAAATGGCGTGTTCGCTCGTTGACTTCTTTTCGCAGCAGCGCAATCCACCCCATTGCAACACCAAGCAATAGTATTGCGGAAAAAAGGAATATTAAAACAATTCTGGGCCATTTTCCAGTTGTTGACGGATTTAACCAGCGATCTGCAATTTTATAATAGACTGATCGTGTATCATTTTGCCATAACGCCAACTGAATATCAATTTGATCCAGTAAATCGTGATTTTTTCCATTATCCACTGCGAAGAACAAGGAGGATGGAAATAGAAGGATATTTGTCTTTTTTAACTCATACTTTTGGGTGTGATAGTCGCCAAAAAATTGATTTGTAAGTGCAGCAGCTACAGTTCCATTAGACGCTAACTCGAAAGCCTCTGATTGCGAATTAACCAGTACGATTTCGACCGAAAGCTTATCTTTAGCGATCATTTCCTGAAAAAGAGGAAGTTGAATTGAGTCTCTTAGAATTGAGATTTTTTTTCCTTCTAATTGGTTGATCCATTCAATCGGGAAATCTTTATTTGAATATATCCGAGACCAGCTTTTAAATACGGGAATTTGATTAAAATCAAATATTTCATCTCGCTGCGGGGAAAAGGCGACATCAGGCATCAAATCAATGGAGCCGTTATCTAATGCTTCCAGGCATTCATCCCATTCGCACGGGAAATAATTGATGGACCATTTTTCTTTATATGCGATTTCGGACAGTAAGTCGACAAAAAAACCATCCGGATTTCCCTCTTTATTCAAAAAGATTTTTGGCTCGTTTTCATATAATCCTACACGAATTGTCTTACTTTCTGATTGGACCGATGGAACAATGAACATCAACCAGAAAATAAGAAAAAACAGAGACAAAATCAGATTTAGTATTCTGGGACTTCTTGTTTCGAAAAACATAAAGAATTTCATAGTATTTTTCATGTAGAATCCGTGATGAAATCAATAAATCATATAATTTATATTTGATCAATTTATCGTTTAGTGATTAAAAATTTGAAAAGGAATATTCGATTTTCATTACGTTTTACTCTTTTGATTATACTCAATCCATAATCCATTTGATCAGTAATTCAAAATATGGAAAAACCTTTCGAATAAAAAGAGGAAATATGTAGCTCTTATGGTTTTTACGCGGAGCCTAAAACCATAAGGACCAAACGGATTCATTACAAATTTCAAATTACTGACCACGGAGAAATCAATTCGCTTTCTTATAATTTTATCAATAAAAATAAAAGCCGGTATTGTGAAAAAAAGCCACAATACCGGCTATATTATTTTTGGATATCTATATAAAACTCTTAAAACAATGACTCATGCGGGTGTTTTTCATCAACGATCGACAAAATATAAGAACCTGCCGCACCTGCGATAAATAAAACAATACATACAGCAATAGACCATCCACTGACACCGCCAGGAATAATCGCTGCTGTTGATCCAACAACAACGCCAAGAATGAAATGATACATGTTTGTATAATATTTTTTAAATAACCAGTTAATTAGTTTGGCAAAAATCAGAACCACAATAACAACACCCAGAATTAAAGGAATAATTACGCCAAAATTAAACTGACGAATTCCGCTTGCCATCGGTTGATACAATCCCAGATAAATTAAAAAGTTCGAAGGGGACATTCCGGGTACCACCAAACCCAACCCGGTTAATGCGCCGCTCATCACCCAAATAAAGAAATTCGGTGTCAGCGTGACATTCCGAATTGTCTCCATCCAATTCATCAGGAAGAAAGTTCCCAATGCAACACTTAATAGAAGGATCCAATGCCAAGTTTTTCGTCCTTCTTTACCAGATGTTTTGATCAGCGAAGGGAATGTTCCGGAAATAAAACCAATAAACAACCAGGTAAATTGAGCTGCAAAATGCGTGAAAGCATAATCAACCACAGCGGAAAAACCAACAATTCCCAGAATTCCACCAATGCCTACCGGCAGGAAATACCGAATATTTTCAATAAATTTATGCCGTAAATTTGCTAAAAAGCGGATTAACGGTTCGTAAATTCCGAAAACCACCATTAATACACCCCCGGACAAACCTGGGACGATTGCACCGATACCGACCAGGACACCCTTGATCAGTCGAATGACCCATTCGATAACGATGTTTCCTGTTTTTTTGGTTTTTAAATTTTCTGTCGAATCTACATTACTGTTAATTTCTGTGTTTTTGAGGTTTTCCATTTGATTCATCAGGTTTTTCTCCAAAATTCAATTTAAGAATACTGTTCCTTATTCTATCTCACAAGTGAGAAATACTTCGAAGTTCGTGCACCAATCAGCGAAAAAAATCATTATTTCTGCAAAAATCGCATTAATAAACAAGGTCAACAATTTAAAATTTGGATTGACTTTTTGAATCAATCAAAAAAATTTGTTGTTCTTATGGTTTTGCGCTAAGCGCAAAACCATAAGAACAACAATGAACTCTTTCCGAATTTCAATTACCGGGACAAGTTGCATTATTTCCGGATTTTGATTTATAGATTAAGTCGTAGGGAAACTTAGACAAACGGTTGTTCCAGTTCCAGGGATACTCGATAATTCGACTTTTGCATGATGGAGCAAGGCGCCATGCTTCACGATCGAGAGTCCAAGTCCAGTTCCTCCGGTATCCCGTGATCTTGATTTATCCACACGATAGAAACGTTCAAATACACGATCCAGATCCTCCTTGGGGATACCAATACCTGTGTCAATAACACATAATTTTACACATTTCTCTTCAGATCCCTGATAAGTGCCAGTTATCCGGATAATTACGCTGCCATTTTCTTTATTATATTTAACGGCATTCTCACACAGGTTAAAAATCATTTCGTCCAGAATTCGGTGAACGCCTGTGACAGTTGTCGGAAAGCCCTGTTGCTCAATCGATATCTGAACGTGTTTTTCTTTGCCTAATACCGACAATCGTTCTTTGACATCATTCGCAATTTGAAGTAAATCGACTGGTTCCATTACAGTTTCAATCTGGTTTTCATCAAGTTTCGAAAGTATCATGATATCGTTGAGTAACGCGGTCATTCTTGCAGATTCGTTGAAGATTTTTTCACAAAAATACGGAATATCTTCCGGTTTTGCGAGGTTGTTTTTTAAGATTTCCGCATATCCGGAAATTGCTGTCAGAGGTGTCTTAAGTTCATGAGAGACATTGGCAGAAAATTCCTTTCGTCGGATTTCTGCTTCATGTTTTTCGGTAATATCCAAAATCAGAAGGACAATTCCGATGATTTTTCCATCTTCATGAACCGGATTTGCTAATAATTGATAATATCGATTCTCAATTTCAAGAACATCCTCAGCAGAGGAACCAGTTAACGCATGGCTGACAACGCACTGCATGGCAGCACTGCGATTAAGCGTATAAATCAATTTTCCTATGTAATCGTTACGATCCACGCCTAAAATTTTGAGGGCACTCTGATTGATTGAAACAATGGAAGCATGAGAATTCACCAATACGAACCCTTCTCGTAAATTTGCAACGATAAAATCAAATTCTTTTTGCTTTTTTTGAATCTCGGTAATCTGCGCTTCAATCTCGCTGCGTTGTTTTGATATTCGTTTTAATAAGGGTAAAATCTCGTCATAAATCTCATTGGATTCCGGATCATCAAGATTTAAATTATTAATGGGAGCGATAATTCGTTTTGTCTGACGATTAGCAAGAATAATGGCAAGAATCAGAACAATTATGCCAATTAAGATCAAGTACGGAACCGTACTGAAAACAGAATACCAGACGCTGACACTGGTTTCAGCTACTCGAATTACAGAACCATCTTTCAAACGAATCGCACAATAAAAAGTTCGTTTGCCTAAAGTCTCAGAGAATCTTGCAGCTTCACCTTTTCCTTTCTCGAGCGCCGCTGCGATTTCAAGTCGGTCAGCATGGTTTTCCATTCTCTCAGGATTCTCATAATTATCATATAAGACTGTCCCGTTATTCGAAACATAAGTGATTCGTGAATTATTTTTATTAAGCGCTTTTTCCTCAATTCTCCCGGATATATCATTCAGGAGAAATGGCACCGAAAGCGCAGGATTCTCGAGATTATCAAGCGCTGCTGCAATCATTGAAGCTTCATTTTCAACTGTCCTGCGCATCTGACGATAGAGCTGCTGATACATAACAGCGCCAATTAAAGCAGTTGTAATCAGAATCGTTAACATAGCCAGGAAAAAAGTATTCTTCAGGATTTTCCGTCTCACAGATAACTCCTATTCAACCAGCCGCTGTATATACCAACGAATCTTTTGAAATTCGAAAAAGTTTTTCAAAAAAAATTCCTTCCTCATATTTCAAATCGCTAGTCATGAATGCCTATTTTCTGATTTTATAACCAATTCCGCGAATCGTTTCGATCAAATCAGCCGCAGAACCGAGCTTTGATCGTAGAGAGCGAATATGAACATCCACTGTACGCGTTTCCCCATAATATTCAAAGCCCCAAATTTGTGAAAAGAGTTGTTCTCTGGAAAAAACGATTCCCTGATGTTCCATTAACAGACTGAGTAATTGAAATTCTTTAGGTGTTAAACTAATTTCCTTACCATCAACGGTAACACGATGTTCAGCAAAAAAAAGTGCTACATTCCCTTTAATTATTTCTGCTTTTTCGGTCGTTTTTTCCGATCGCCGTAAAACTGCTCGAATTCTCGAGACAAGCTCCATCATCCCAAAAGGTTTGATCATATAATCGTCAGCACCAAGATCAAGTCCGGTTACTTTATCAAATTCTGAACCTTTCGCGGTCAGCATAATTACCGGAATTTGACGCGTTCGATGATCATTACGCAGCTTTTTTAATATTTGAAGACCATCTTCACCTGGCAGCATAATATCTAATAAAACCAAATCCGGCAACAAATTTTTTTTTGAGTCTTCGGAATTAATTCGTTGAGGTTCATTTTCATTCAGCCTGAGCGCTGAGAAAAATTCCTTCCCATCTGAAAAACCTTCAGCATCAAATCCTGTAGAACGAAGCGTGTAAACAACAATTTCACGAATTGCTTCATCATCCTCGACACAATAAACCATCATTCGTGATCTTCCTTATGAATTCCAGTGATGGAAAACACAACCCATTCAGCGATATTCACTGCATGATCGCCGATTTTTTCAAAATACTTCGAAACCATCAGCATATCAACCGCATACTCACCAATCGAAGGATCCTGACCGATAAGTTTGATCAGATCGTCTTTTATCTCATTGAACATCTCATCGACAATGTCATCATAATCAATCACAGCTTGTGCCAGTTCCAAATCGCGTTGTACAAATGCACTGATGCTCCCATTGACCATGTCAATCGTCGCCAGCGCCATGTCTTGAATATGAATATTGCTGTTTTCTTTTGTGATGTTTTCAAGCAAAGTGATTTCCGATATATCAGCTGCCTGCGTTCCCACACGCGCCATATCAGTAATCATTTTGAGTGCGGATGAAATCAAACGCAAATCTTTTGCCACTGGTTGCTGCTGCAGAAGCAGTTTCAAACAGAGTGTCTCAATTTCCCGTTCTTTTTTTTCAATTTCCTCTACAAGCGGAAAAACTTCTTTCGCAAGCTTCGGATTACCGCTCAGCAGCGCCTTTGTCGTCATATTGATTACTTCTTCACATAAACCACCCATCATAATAAGTTCGGAATTGAGCAGTTCAAGCTGTTCATCAAATTTATTTCTCATTATCCAAACCTCCCGGTGATATAATCTTCCGTTTCCTTCTGCCTGGGATTGGAAAAAATATTCTCCGTGGTGTCATATTCAATCACCTGACCAAGGAGAAAGAATGCCGTTTTATCGGATATGCGAACGGCTTGTTGCATATTATGCGTAACGATAATAATAGTATATCGTTCTTTAAGCTCGGAAATAAGATCCTCGATCTTCGAGGTTGATATCGGATCCAATGCGGATGTCGGTTCATCCATGAGCAAAACTTCAGGCTGAACTGCTAACGCTCTTGCAATGCAGAGACGTTGCTGTTGTCCTCCGGATATTCCCAAAGCGCTTTTTTTTAGTCTATCCTTAAGCTCGTCCCAAATCGCGGCATTTCGAAGAGAAGTCTCAACAATTTCATCTAATTTTATTTTTGAATGGATTCCATGAGTTCTCGGGCCATAGGCAACGTTATCATAAATGCTCATCGGAAATGGATTCGGTTTTTGAAAAACCATTCCTACCCGTTTTCGTAATAAATTCACGTCGATATTTCCATAAATGTCCTCGCCATCCAATAAAACATTGCCGTCAATCCGGCAGCCTTCAATCAGATCATTCATGCGATTCAGGCTTTTCAGCAGCGTTGATTTTCCACATCCGGATGGCCCGATGAAAGCAGTAATCTGATTCGCTTCAATCGTCAGATTGACTTTTATTAAAGCTTTAAAAGTTCCATAATATAAATCCAGATCAGTAATTTTAAATTTTTCCATATATTCTCAGCTTTTTGAAATTTTTCCGGCGGTATATGAAGAGATGCGATTCAGAAGGATAACCAGAATTATCAGGACTACTGCTGTCGCATAGGCTTTATCCATAAACAAACCTTCACTGGATAGGGCGTACATATGAACGGAAAGCGTTCTGCCGGAAGATAATAGACTGTCGGGAATGTCTGCGACTGTTCCGGATGTATAGATCAACGCGGCAGTCTCACCCACAATTCGACCGATAGCCAGAATTACTCCAGCCAGAATACCAGGAGTTGCAGAGGGTAGAACAATTGTAAAGACTGTACGCATTTTTCCTGCGCCAAGTCCATAACTTCCTTCGCGATACGAATCCGGAACAGCGTGGAGCGCTTCTTCAGTCGTTCTCATAATCAGAGGAAGTATCATAATCGAAAGTGTAAATCCACCAGCCAGCATGGAGAATCCCCAATGCAATGTTGTCACAAAAAACAGAAGCCCAAAAAGACCATAAATAATAGAAGGAATTCCGGATAAAGTCTCTGCCGTGATCCGAACAATTTTAACCAGTCTGCTTCCACGTCTGGCATACTCAGTAAGGTAAATCGCAGAAAAAATGCCAAGCGGTACTGCTATCGTGATTGAAAGAATTGTCATTATCACTGTATTGATCAGAGCTGGCATGAGAGAAACATTCTGTGTATTGTATTCAAGATCAAAGAGGTCCAAAGAGAGGTTCGGAATTCCTTTATAGAGAATATATCCGATGATCACAAAAAGTATCATGATCGTCAATGCGGCAGCGCACCAGACAAGAATTCGAAGAATTAGAGACACAGGATCTTTGGATTTTGATGTTAATTTTTTATTATTATTTATTACCGTTTTTTTGGAAGTGCTCATATGGATTTCCGATTAAGAAGCGAGAAGGAAAGATTGATGATCAAGATAAAGATAAATAAAACAACAGCAGTTGCGATTAAAGCTTCGCGATGTAAATCTGCAGCATAACCCATTTCAATAACGATATTAGCAGTCAGAGTGCGAACACCTTTCAGTAATCCTTTGGGCATACGCGCCTGATTGCCTGCCACCATGATAACCGCCATGGTTTCACCGATAGCTCTGCCTACACCCAAAACAATGCTGGCAAAAACCCCCGATTTAGCGGCTGGCAAAATCACAAAAAACGCGCTGCGTTCATGACTCGCGCCAAGCGCTCTGCCGCCCTCATAATAATTCGATGGAACAGCTCGAATTGCCGACTCAGAGACGTTGATGATTGTTGGTAAAATCATCATACCCAGCAGAATGGATGCAGTCAGCATAACGCTGCCATTTCCACCAATATAATTTCGAATAAAAGGAACAAGAACCACAAGTCCAAAAAACCCGTAGACCACCGAGGGAATCCCCGCCAGCAGTTCGATGGCAGGTTTGATCAGGCGATACAGCTTTTTTGGACAGAATAATGAGAGGTACATGGCTGTCAAAACGCCAATCGGAACTCCGATCAGAATTGCTCCGGCAGTTACGTAAATACTTCCCAATATCATCGGAAGAATTCCAAAAAGCGCGTTGGATGGTTTCCAGTTTTTCCCGAGGAGGAAATTAAAAACGCCGATTTTTGACATTGCCGGAATACCGTTTGCAAACAAAAAGATGCAGATTAAAAAAACCGCAATAATCGATGTGCAGGCTGAAAAAAGAAATATCAAACGCATGAATTGTTCTTTTTTCTTAAGCATTGGAAAATCCTTTTCTGAAAACGATTATTTCCCGTCTTATTCGCTTCGTCATAGCGGAACATTCCCCAGTCTTTTGAATCCAACGGGAATAAAAGTTATTAGCCATATACTGTAATCAATGCTTCGACTTTCGTTTTGATTTCATCTCGTATGGCTCTGATCTGCGCCAGTTTTTCTTCTTCCGAACCGACAACTGCTGATGGATCTGTGATATTCCAGTTCAGCGAAATACCGGCAGATGGAAAGATCGGACAGCGTTGTCCGTTGATCTGATCACAGACTTTGACAACAATGGAATAAGTCCTACCCTCTTTAAGATATTCAAAAACAGAATTGGTGGAATTCTTGCTGATATCGATTCCAATTTCGCTCATCACTCTAACAACCAGGGGATTCAATTTTCCAGGTTCCAATCCGGCACTTTCGGCAAAAAATTTCCCTTTGCCTAATTGATTCAAAAAAGCTTCTGCCATTTGGCTTCTGGCAGAATTATGCACACAGACAAATAACACGCGTTTCATTTGATCCTTCCTTTTTCCTGATTTGCGTTATTTATGCAAATCTGACCAAAACAGAGTTTTCCCCGTGAAAATCGATTTCACTTGATCAAAACTTAAATCCTGAATCGGATTTTTCTTATTGACAATCACAGCAAGTCCATCTTTTGCAATGATTGTCGGAACCAGACCTGCTTCCAATTCACTGTCCTTCAAATTACGGGAAGCCATACCAATGTCACATATACCCGCAATCACTGAAGTCATGCCGGTTGATGAATCACTTTGCTGGATTTCGATAGAAACATCCGGATTTTGGAGGATATACGCTTCTTTCAGTTTTTCCATGACCGGTGTCACTGATGAAGAACCTGCAATGACCAGTTTTCCTGTCATTCGACGATTTGTATAAGGCGGATTTTTCGTGACAGCAACGTAACCGTTGGACGTTACAATTGCCTGTCCATCCGAGCTTAGAATAAAATTAATAAAATCGTTGCAGAGAACATTCGCTTCATTTTTTACGACTATCGAAAAGGGACGATAGATTTTATATGAATTATTCAAGATGTTTTTCTCATTTGCTTCCCGTCCATCA
The DNA here is from genome assembly GCF_001192795.1 of Flexilinea flocculi. Classification (GTDB taxonomy): domain Bacteria; phylum Chloroflexota; class Anaerolineae; order Anaerolineales; family Anaerolineaceae; genus Flexilinea; species Flexilinea flocculi. The sequence continues at coordinate 1,977,229 of NZ_DF968181.1, forward strand.
ATTTTGACCGCTTTCACCGCTTCATTCATTGAACCCAGGGAGATATAACCGATCGCGTAAGGATTTCCGATGACCGCGGTAAGCATCACCGACGTATTATTTGTGATACTGGCTTCATCCGTTGTATGATCGACTTTTGTACCGTCATCTTCTTTTTCTTCAATATCAAACAAATCAATAAAAGCACCTCGAGTACCAGATCCATCCTCACGGGAAATAACGGAGATTTCCTTATCTGATTGGAAAGCCCCTTTTTCTAAACAGCCGGAAAATAATACAATTGACGCAAAGATTGCCAAAATTATGCGATAAATTGGCCGTTTCATTTTTCCCTCCGGTTTTCCATTTACTGATATTACTAAAGAAATGTAAAGAAAAAAATAATTGAAATGTAAAGTTTTTGTAAAGTCTTGAATAATGGAAAAAGCAATTCGAATTTGACTGAATGATTTGATAAGTGCAGAAAATTTTAATTCATTATTTTTTTCGAGTAATTCGTAATATAGACTTACTATTCGAATAAAGAGGGAAAAACTTGTTGATGTGATGTTATTGCGCGAAGCGCAAAAACATCACATCAACAAAGAAGCTTCCCCGTATTTTAAATCGCTGTGTATGAATTAAAAAAAAGTCCTTCAATCTTTTTTCGTACTACGCAGAAGAACTTTTTTTTCACAGAATTATTTTTTGATTCAGGAAATCCTGATCGTTAAATTGATTACTCCAAGATCGATCTATCTTTATAAGAATAAATATTAAAGATTTTTGATCGTTATACGGATTCGGGAGCACAAAAGAATACAAAAATGTGTTTTTCTTCTTCTGAATTCGAATTCGTTATGTAGATCCAAATTTTATTTTCTTCTTTTTCTAAAAGAATCCGGTATCCATCACCCAGATCTTCTTCCAGAATGACCAAAGGAAGTTTTACAGGTTCTGACAACAAGAGATATCCATCATCCGCATATTCTTCCTGATAAAAGCTTTGAACTTCTTTCATCAATTTTTCTATTGAGATTTTTCCATTATAAGTATATAACTGCCAATCGATTAGTACCTCTTCGTCCAGTAGTCCCAGAGAATCAGCTATCCCTTCCAACTCTTTTTCCACAGTTGGATCTGAATTCATCTCCTTGGTAAAGTAAACGTTCAGAAAATCCGGTTGTAAGTGATCAACGCTGGGAAGCACCTGTTCCACTGGTTGTTCGGGAATTATATCATCCGCTGCAGCAGCAGATTTTCCTGCGGAAAATTCGAGGCTCCATTCTCCGGATGAGGTAACCTGGAAAATCGAAAAATTCGGATCAATAATGGTTTTTCCTTCTTTCGGTCCCATTTCAAAAAGGAGCATTTTAGATCCTTCATATCCTTTAATTCCATCCGAAGAATACTGCGTTAAATCAAAAAAGCTTTCAGCTTTGAATGAATAAGTCAGAATCTTATCAAAATTTTGAATCATAAAGGCGGATGATCCGGAACCGGTTACCGTCACAGGCGCCTGATAGGTATCCATATAAGCAGCGCTCATCGGCAAAAAGGAAATCTTCCAATTGCCCTCTGAGGAGACCTGGACATATTCGATCTGATCAATTTCATTATTCGCGTAATAAATTTTCCCCTGGCTTGGACAGGAGTTATAAAAGACAACAATTTCCTCATCTTTAGAGCCATAAAGGGTAATCGAAATCGTGTCATATTCATTTTGACAATCGGATTCGAGTTGAATAATTGGATATTCCGCAACATTAATCTTTTCTTCGATCACATCTTCCTCAGTTCCTTCAAAAACAAGGGGTTCTGATTGGGCGGTGACAGTAAATGTTGTCATTAAGAAAACGAAAATCAATACCGCAATCCTGACTATTTTCATTGGAGGCTCCTACTCTTGCATTTCTAATTCATATTCCGGATTTATACTCATTATCACAAAATAATTAAGATTTTTCAATTCGTCATTGGATAATTTAAGAATTCCGAATCAGCAATTCGAAATATAAGCCTGCCTTTTTAATTCAATTGAGGGAAAATATTGTCGTGTTGTTTTGCTCGAGTAAAAACAAAACGGCAATAAATAACTCCCCCTATTTTTTAAATTCTGATGATTCATTCTGAATCAGCAGAATTTAAAATAAGATTTACAAAAAGCAGGGGAAAACCCTCATGAAATTGTTAGATATTTATTTTCGTTCAAGGAGAATGTCTGGTAAAAAAGAGGAATTTCACATCATTCTTTTTCCCCAGAATCTTTTTTTTCCTTACGGATTGAAAGGAGCGCAATTTTCCCGTCAATCAATCGCATCGCCAGTTCGTCATTACATTGGTCACAAAAAAAGTGCCTGGATTCCGGTATTTGTTTTAATTTTTTTCCACAATTGGGACATCTGAGGATTATCTTAAATGACATTGATTTTCTCCTAAAATTTTTTTCATCTTTTCATCCGAAAAACATGGTTAGAAACTATGATTCAAGACTATTTTGTCATGAGACTTTTATTTAATTTTCTACCTTCTTGATAGAATCGGTAATCCGTTTTTTGTTTTTTTTCAAAATTTTTTTTATTTTCATAGTGTGCTATTAAGCAGTCCGCATAAAAAGAATATGAATACGATCGATGTGATTTATTTTAGAAAATCGAGTGTGCAAGTATTGCACCTCGTAAAATCGAGTTTTTAATTGACCGAATCAGGGAATCATAGAAACGACAGATTCGCAAGAAATATTTTCGTTGTATGATATAGCTAAAATCGCATGATTAATGATTCTATTTTCCTTCTCATCAGAATTCGAAACTTATGGAGCAATTCGAAATATGGATTGACTTTTCTAATGAAGCAAGAAAAAAAAGTAGTACTGATGGTTTTATGTCCCGCGTAAAATCGTAAGAATTACAAAGAATTCTTCTCATATTTCGACTCACAGATCTTCATGAACTGTGTTTGGTATTTATGAATGGATATTTGGAGGCCCTATGAGAACCGAGTCGTCATTAGATATACTTTCAGGAAATCACAAAATTTTTATGCAATCCTGGCTGCCGGATGACCAAGCAGCGATCGCCAGAATCATTCTCGTTCATGGAATCGGTGAACATTCAAATCGTTATCGAGATGCTGCCGAGTTCTTTACGCCCTTGTCAATCGAATTTCATACATTTGATCAAATCGGGCACGGAAAATCGAGCGGCAAACGAGGAGCGGAATCGTATCAGCAAGTTTTTGAAATCATCACGAATTTGATAAATCGATTGAGAAATGAACAGCCGGAAATACCAATCCTGCTTTATGGTCACTCTATGGGAGGTGCAATTGTTCTTGCCTACGGGCTGAATCATCCAGAATCTATCTGCGGGATCATCGCGTCATCACCAGCAATTGGATTGGCAAATCCGTTGCCCGATCGTGTTATTCAAATTCTTGAATTAATGATTCGCCTTTTTCCAGATTTGACAATTCAAAATAGAATGAACGTTCAGGGTCTTTCACAGGATCCATCAATCGCTGAAAAATATCGTTCTGATCCGCTGGTGCATAATCGCGTATCCTTACAATTAGGCGTAGATATTTACAAAACAGGGAAACGCTTGCTGGCTCAATCCGCTTATCCACTTCCGTTGTTGCTGCTTCAAGGTGACAAGGATATTTTGGTAGATCCGAGTGCTACCAATCGATTTGCCGCAAAAATCAAAGGGAATGTAACTTATCACCAAATAAAGGACGGTTTTCATGAATTGCATAATGAGCCAAATAAAGAAGATATTTTTTTTACAATTCGCGACTGGATTCTTGAAACCATCAAGGCTGAAGGAGAAAAGCTCAACATCCTGACCAATTCTGAATAAATCTTTGAGATCTGTTGAAACCTCAAAATAACCTTGGACATACTTCTCGAATCGCGGTTTTAGCATTGGATAAGATGCTTTTTGGTAAATTGCGATAAACTTAAAATTAATTAATCAATTGTACAGTCCAGGAGGTTTTTTCATGGAAAACTATTTGTTCGATGGTCCTCTTTCAGAAATTGACGGAGCGATCGAATGGTTGACGAAGCTCGAAACAGAACGTCAAAAGCGAAAACTCATCATGATTCCCAGCGAATCTTTTGCACCTGAGTCTGTTCGTGAATCATTGGGATCAGTTTTTCAGAATATCTATGCAGAAGGCTATCCGAACGAGGAATCCCGGTCATTATCTGAAGAAGAGCTGTTAGATTATCCTTCTATGCTGGGCGACTATCGCCGAAACTCAGATCCGCGATACTACAAAGGGGTGGATTATATTGACATCTTAGAAGCATTAACCCGCCGCCGATGTGCCGAAGCTTTTGCTAACGATCGCGTCAGCGCTGATGATATTCAGGTAAATGTGCAGCCATTATCAGGAGCTCCTGCCAATAATGCAATTTATCATCTCATTAATCCCGGAGACACTGTTCTTGCCATGGATCTTCTGCACGGCGGACATTTAACACATGGGAGTCCGGTAAATCGATCCGGAATTCTGTATAATATTGTCCATTACACCGTTGATCCGGATACGGATATGCTGAATTACGATGAGATCCAACGGTTGGCAACGGAACATAAACCGAGGATGATCATCGCAGGATATACTTCCTACCCGTATATTCCTGATTGGAAACGCTATCGGGAAATTGCAGATAGTGTTGGAGCGTATCTTTTTGTAGACTTGGCTCATATCGCGGGTTTAGCCGCAGCAGGCGTGATTGAATCTCCTGTCGGATATGCTGATGTGATTTCTTTTACGACACATAAAACTATTTCGGGTCCAAGAGGCGCCGTTATTTTGACAACCGATCCGAAACTGGCAAAAATTATCGATAAAGCGGTTTTCCCAGGAGAACAAGGAGGTCCGCACGCTCATGTATTTGCCGCATTGGCAACCTCGTTTAAAATTGCAAAAACTGACCAATTCAAAAGATATCAACAGCAAATTCTTGACAATACACAAGCTTTAATCCGCCAATTTCAAGCCAGAGGATTGAAAATCGCCTATCATGGATCCAACAGCCATATGGTACTGCTGGATTGCAAAGGGATCAAAGGCACTGATGGAACGACACTTTCCGGTGACATCGCCGCCCGTATCCTGGATATCGTCGGTATCGTTCTGAATCGGAACACAATTCCAGGAGACAAATCAGCTTTGAAAGCCAGTGGAATCCGCATGGGCACTCCCTGTATCACGCAGATTGGTCTGAAAGAAGCGGATATGAAAGAAGTTGCTGACATCATTGCGGATGTACTCTTTGCAATTCATCCATATTCCATGCCAGGAGCCAAAGGCAAATTACAGCGGGCCAGAATCGATTTCTCGGTTATGGAAGATTGTAAGATTCGCGTTAGAAACCTTTGCGCACAAAAACGCGAGCTGAATCCTGATCCCGCATATGGCTATCCGCATTTTTATTACATAGATGATCAATTCAAATCCCGCAACGGTCAATCCGCCATTCTGATTCATGGCTGTCTCAATCGAGAATTTGTCAATTATGCGTTTCAAAGTGATGCGGAAGCTTTGCAAATGCACACATATCAAAAAACTACCATAAGCGTAGATGGACAGCTTATTGAAGGCCGCCTTACATTAAGAGAGGAAGGATTCCAATTTGAATGTGAATCATCTAAGATGCCGATTGTGGCAGCCTGGCTGCGTGCGCTCTCGGACGGGTTTGTAAAATTTGATGATGATCTGCGTAAACGTCTGCCTGGCCCGGTTTATATTTCAGAATGTGAACCGATTAAGGGAATTGAATCTTCCCAAAAGGTTTTTGTCAAGCCCTATTCAATTGGTTCTAAAGTCACAGCAGGGAATCCACTTCCAAAATTCGATTTTTCCAAGTACGCTGAAGATGAAAGTCTTCCGGCAAAAAAGACGCCATTATTTGAAACTCACAAAGCCCTTGGAGCAAAAATGGTTCCTTTTGCCGGTTGGGAAATGCCGGTTTGGTACACTTCAATTAAAGAAGAACATGCTGCCGTACGGAATGCTGCAGGATTGTTCGATGTGTCTCATATGGGCGTTTACCTTGCATCTGGTCCTGACGCAATGGTTTTTCTTGACAGCATTGTTGGTAATGATGTAGCCGCAGTTCAGATTGGAGATACCTGTTATACACACTTGTTGGATCCGGATGGCCATGTAATTGATGATTTAATCATTTACAGAATTGAATCAGAAAAATATCTGGTTGTAGTCAATGCCTCAAATGATGCAAAAGATTGGGACTGGATAAACGCTGTCCGGGAACATTCAGTTTTAGTTGATAATGAACAACCAGATGCCTGCGCGTTTGGCAGAAATGTCATTCTTGAAAATCTTCGCGATCCAAAAGCTGGTGATCGGATGCGAGTTGATCTGGCGCTGCAAGGACAGTTATCGACAGATATATTACTAAAGTTGGGAGCGTCTGAAGAAGATTCCGCAAAAATCAGGAATCTTAAAAAAGGTCACATCTGTCATGTTACACTGGGCGGATTCGATCTTTATACAGCGCGTACAGGGTACACAGGAGAAAAAATCTCATTTGAAATTTTTGTCCATCCGGAAAAGCTGCCAGCACTCTGGAATAAGCTTTTAGAAATCGGATCACCGATGGGTCTGAAACCTTGTGGTTTGGGATCAAGGGATTCGCTGCGAATTGAAGCAGGACTTCCATTGTATGGTCACGAATTGGCCGGACAATGTGATTATCGCGTTGGAGAAGCCGGTTTGAGCAGTTTTGTAAAAACCTATAAATCCTGGTTCATCGGTCGATCAGCATTTCGAAAGGACGAAGAAAATCAAAAACGAATCCTTGTTCGCTTCCGCTTCACGGATAAAACCGTCCGCCTGGCACACAACAATGATCCCGTTTTGGATTGCAAAGGGAAAGTTATTGGAAGGGTAACCAGCTGCGCGATGGATAAAGAAGGCTGGATTATGGGGCTGGCAATGCTGGATATGAAGTATACTGAAGAAGGGACAACTTTGTATATCTATCAAAACAGCGAGAAGACACAGCTAAAAAATCCTGATCAATTATCCGATGGAGAAAAGATGACACTGCCCAATCAGGCCGTTGTTATCAGCCGTTTCCCCAAACCGGAAAAAAAAGAGCTGATTCCTTCATAATCGATTCATCAACAGATAAGAATTCCGCATATTTGTCAGATAACGATTGACTTATGCGGAATTCTTCTTTTTCAAGCAATTTGAAATATGAGAAGGATATTCTGTTGAAATGTTATTTTTACGTTCTGCGTAAAAAATAACATTACGCATATTTACTCATTTTCATCATAAACCTAAATCAAATTTTGAAGTGCTGTTTTAGAAATGTCTCCACACTGAAAAATTTTTTAAATTGGATCCACCGATAAATTCAGCTAATATTGAATTTTCAGGGATCAGGCTGGTATCCAATGGAAGTACCCATTCTAAAAACGAAAGCAATCGTTTTGCTTCAATGAATTCCTGATTTCCCCAGGGTACTTGCTGCAGCGCCGTCTCTGCCAAAGTTTTTAAAGCCGATAGTTCATACACTAAGGAAGTATTGCAGAATTCATCCGCCATGCCTTGGTAAGGAAAAATATTTCGCTCTTCACCTGCGCGAACAGAATTCCAGCGTGCGATTGTTTCCTGAGCACTGTACCCGCGATCACGATAATCCCGGACAATCCTACGTATTAATCGGGTATCCACTGTGGAAACACGGTTATAGCGATCAACATTAAGCTGGGTTAAAGGGGATACAAATATCTTGTACATCAGATTCGGATTAATCTCCTTCAACAACTCCGGATTTAATCCATGAATTCCCTCCAAAATGATCATTTGATCTTTTACCAGTTTTATTATCTTCCCAGGTTTGCTCTTCCCGTCCAAAAAATCATACCTGGGTAGCTGAACTTCTTCCCCTTTTATCAGCTTTTTAACGCAATCTTCCAACAATGGCAGGTTCAAATTATGAAATGACTCAAAATCATAATTGCCGTCCTTGTCTTTTGGGCTTAGCGTTCGATCGACAAAAAAGTCATCCATTTCAATCGGTACTGGTGAGATTCCCAATGCAAGCAGCTCGATGGATAATCGTTTTGAAAATGTTGTCTTTCCGGAAGATGACGGGCCGGCTATTAAGACGACTTTGACCTTTTTTTCGCCTTCTGCAATTTCTTTAGCAACCTGTACGAATTTTTGATCATGCAAAGCCTCGCTGACAAGTATCACTTCTTGAATTCTATCTTTTTCAATGGCTTCATTTAACGATGCAATGGAATCAATACCCAGTTTCTTCAGCCAATCACCGTATCGTCGAAATTCAAGCATCATCTTTGGTGATTCATTTAACGGTGAGATTTCATTAGTCAGCATATCCTTCGGATAACGAAGGAAGAATTCATTCGCATTCAGGGATGGTTCGATAGCAAAAGTTTTCAGATAGCCGGTTGAAGGAACCATATACCCGTAATGGTAATCAATAAAATCTTCCAGTTGATAGATCGTCAGATACGGTTTATTTCTGAATTTCAGTAAATGTACTTTTTCTTTTTGATGCCTGCGGGTAAACATCGCTTTCGCCTCATCCAAAGATAATCTGCTTCTTTGAATTGGTAAATTGCGATCCACCATAGACCGCATTTCGGATTCAAGTTTTGTGATAAATTCTTTTTGATTCCGGATTTCAGGTCCACTGATACTGCAAAACAAGCCACCAGATTGAATTGAATGATCGACTTTTAATTCATGATTGGGATACAAATGCTCAAACGTTGCTGATAGCAAGAATACAAGGGAGCGGCGATAAATGTTTTTGCCGTCAGACTCAACCGTGGTTACAGGACGAACTGTCGAATTTCGATCGATTATATATGACAATTCCCGCAATTCATTATTGACGATCGCACTTGTTAAAGGATGGGTTAGTTCGGGAACGATCAATTGGAGAAATTGCTCGACTGTACTGCCTCGCGGTCCCTTAATAATTCGTCCGTCAGGCAACTCGACTTCAATCATATTTCCGGTCTCAACAAAACAAAATTTTTCTTCCATCTTGTCCTCAATTCATCAGGAATTCGAAATATCCATTATTTTGATTGTCATCATGTTGTTTAGCGTTCTGCGTAAAAATAAAATGATAACCAATTTTTCAATATCCTCGAAAGGTTTATTTACATTTCATATTCCACTTTATTCATGGAAAAGCATGTAAAAGAAATTTCATCTTCCATGAATTTTCCGATTTTTCTTCAAGAGCATTCTTTTCAAAAAAGCATCGCAATGAGAAATACGGATTTACCTTATCAAATAAAAACAAGGATTCTTATCACATTTCGAACTAATGCCGAAAACCATCACTCCTGTTTCAAACGAATTATATAATCATATGACGAAAACATGTGAAACGGTAATTGTTCAAAGATACACAATATGGATATGCTTTTCGAACAGAATAAAAAAATAGTTATGGTGTTTTTGTGCTCCGCGTAAAACGCCATAACAACACCTTAACAACATTTGTTTTTAAATTTCGAATCGCTGGAAAATGTTTGAATTTATTGAGCAACATATAAATGAAGATTGACCTTTTGCATTGCTGTATATAAGATCAGTATTCATCAAAAGGTATAATGATGAATCACATTTGTATGTCAGAATTATAAGGAACCAATCAATGATTCTAATCCCGATAATCCTGTTTTTCTCTGTGATCGTTCTGATTCCGATCATCACCCGCGTTGTGTTGATTGCATGGAGTCGACATTTGTGCTTTCCCGTTCAGACTGCTCCCTGTCATTCAACCGCGATTGTTTTTGGTGCAGGGTTAGAAAAAAATGGACAGCCGTCAAAAGTATTGATGGAGCGCATCCAAACCGCAGCAAGTTTATATCATTCCGGTAGAGTCAGAAAAGTAATTTTTAGCGGAACCAACCGCTGGATTTATTATAATGAGCCAATGGCGATGAAACTTGCTGGAATTCAGGCCGGAATTCCCGAACAGGACATTCTCATCGATCCTGACGGTTTTCGCAGTTTCAATACCTGTTTTAATGCAAAAAATATGTATCAAATTAACGAAGCAGCGCTCATTACGCAATCTTTTCATCTTCCGCGTGTTCTTTTTATTGCATCGAATCTGGGTATCGAAGCACATGGGATTATCGCGAAGCATGAAATACATCGCGTTGATGACGTAATATGGTGGCATATTCGAGAGATTCCGGCAACAATTCGCGCATTTTGGGATATCAGAAAAAGCACCAGATAGAATAATGGAACAGTAATTCGAAATATTTACCAACATTTCAAATCACTGTTTACGAAATAACAATAACCATTTTCTAAAGGATCAAACCTGTCAGCGATTTTCCATCATAATGCTCAATTTTTACTTCGCTGATTTCATTCTGCAGTCTTTTTGGAAAATGCGATTTAATGGTTAAATAATTGCCGGTCATGCCGTGTAATTCCCAATTGTTATTCTCATAAACCGAACTGTTTTCCCACAAAACACGCATTGTTTCCCCGACAAAGGATTGGTAAAAACGGTCTTTTTGTTTTAGGAATTCATCACGTAAAATTCTTGATCGTTCTTTAACAATTCTTCCAGTAATTTTTCCATCCATACGAGCTGCAGCAGTACCGGGTCTGGAAGAAAATGGAAACACATGACCTCCGCTAAAATTAATTTCGCGGATAAAATCGAGCGTCTGCTGAAATTCTTGTTCCGTCTCTCCAGGAAATCCGACGATCACATCAGTGGTTATGGCAAAAGCAGGATCCAAATAGCGAGCTTGCCGAACCAGTTCACGAAAATCGGATAATCTGGTTCTCCGAGCCATACGCTTCAACACACTTTCCGATCCGGATTGCAGAGGAATATGAAAATGCGGACAAAGTCGTGGATTCTCCCATAATCTTACAAAATCTTCCGTTAGATTCCAGGTTTCCAACGATGAGAGCCGAATCCGTGGAATATCCGTCTCCATCAGAATTCGCTTCAGCAAACCGGTTAAATCAGTTCTCGGATTCAGATCAAGGCCCCAGGCGCCAAGATTGACGCCGGTTAAAACAATTTCTTTACCATCAGCAAGCTGAACAGATTGAATGCGTTGAAGTATTTCCTCAAATGAAACACTGCGCGCTTTCCCTCGCACAAGTCTGGTTACACAAAATGTACAAAAATTGTCACAGCCATCTTGAACTTTTATGAAGGCGCGGGTTCTCGCATGAACACCAGGCAGCGGTTCCCGTTTAATCGGTTCCAGATCAAATAGCTCTGGAGATATGCCTAATATGATCGATGGCAAAAAATCTTTTTTCTGATTAGGAATGATTTTCACGACACCGGGCAACGCTGCTGCGGTTTCAGAATCCATGTCTGACCAGCAGCCAGTTACAATTATCTGAGCTTTCTTATTGTTTCCTGCAATACGAATCTTTTCGCGAGAATCTGAGGCTGCAGCAGCCGTTACGGCGCAAGTATTAATGATAATCAAATCAGCATTTTCCCGGCTGCCGGTGATTTCATGTCCCTGGGAACGAAATTGAGCAGCGTATTGCTCAATTTCTGCTTGGTTAAGACGACATCCAATTAAATCAAAAAAAACTTTCACGAGCTACACTGTCGGTCCCTTCTGTCGAGGCAGATTCTCTCGGAGTTCGATTGTCCGGTTCAAACAAGCCCACATCCCGGAAGAAACTGCATGTCGAAGTCCTTCCTTTTCCATATAATATAATGCTTCCGCAGTTGTTCCGCCGGGAGATGTCACCTCATTACGAAGAACAGCCGGATGGACGCCCCGTCTTTCAAAATAATCAGCCGATCCGCGTACGGTTTGTATAACCAGTTTCTCTGCAATTTTTCTCGGGAATCCCATATGGACAGCCGTATCAATCATTGCTTCCATAAACAGGAATACATAGGCAGGACCGGAGCCGGAAACTGCTGCGACTTGATCCAGATCCGATTCTTTATCAAAATAGATCGCAAGTCCTAAACCGCTTAGAATTTTCTCAACAAGCCTTTTTTGATCGGAACTGACTTCCGCAGATGTGAACCATCCAGACATTCCCTCCAAAATTTGAGCCGGAGTATTCGGCATCACTCGAACAATTTTCTGATTTCCCAGTCCGTCCACAAATCGCTGAATTGGAACGCCGGCAACAATCGAGATAATCAGCGACTCTGAATTGATTTTTCCATGTAATTCATCCAAAACAGGTTGCAAGAATTGCGGTTTCACAGCGATTAAAACAATATCTGCGCCTTCTACACATTCAGTATTCGAGATTGCAGTTGAAACACCCAGCTCTTCATGAAGTGCCTTCGTTTTTTCCGGATCGACATCCGAAACAAAAATTGTTTCCGGATTAAAAATTTGATTCTGAATGATTCCTGTGATGATTGCCCGCCCCATCATTCCGGAACCGATAATTGCCATTTTCATATTTTCCATGAAATTACCTTTCTTGTCGGTAAGTTAGTTAACAGCAATTCGAGATTTCGAGAAACCTTTTCCATTAAATAAATGATAAGGTCTTCAAAAGAAGCAGATTGCATTTTCATTGATATACGTCTAATTTTTCTGCCAGCGACCATAGACTGCCATGGACAACAATCTGCCTCCGGATCGATCCTGTAAACAGACTTCTCCATTGGAGATGGATCCGCCAATACTTCGTGTGATTTCGCTGAGTGAATTATTCAGCGTCAATGAAGATGCTTTAATTGCATAAGCAGTAATCAGCATAAAATCAGCGTCCGCTGCCAGGATCGATCTGCATGCCTGAACCAATTCTGGAAAGCCTTTATAAAACTCCCAGACTTCTCCTTTGGGTCCTCTTCCGAACTTTGGTGGATCAAGAATGATCCCCTGATAAAAAGATCCCCGCCGTGATTCTCGTTGGACAAATTTCAAACCATCATCCATCATCCAACGGATGGAATCTGCTTGCAATGATGAAAGACTTTGATTGTCTTTTGCCCATTGAATTGCTTTTTTTGAGGCATCCAAATGCGTTACCTTTGCTCCTGCAGAAGCTGCTGCCAAAGAAATGGCACCGGTATATCCAAAAAGGTTTAATATCCGCATCGGCCTTTTCGCCATACGAATCCGTTCTTGAACCCAATCCCACTGACAAGCCTGTTCAGGGAAAATTCCAAGTTGTTTTGAGTTGGAAAACATCAACTTAAAGGAAAGTCCTTTATATTGAATATTCCAGGATTCTGGAATTTTATGAAAGGGCTTCCAATGTCCGCCATTCTCTTCCGGTGAAGGGATAAATTCCGCATCGACTTTTTCCCATTCACTGGCTGGCAGCAGACATTTCCATACTGCTTCTGCTTCCGGACGAATTACCCGAATATTACCAAAACGTTCCAGTTTTCTTCCCTCTCCGCTGTCGATTAATTCGTAATCAATCCAATCGGGTGAGGTCATAATTTCAATTTTTGGATAGATCGTTGTATTAAACATAGCCATAAGTATAATCAGATTCTCCTTCAGAATCCTCAAAAACCTGAAACCTCTAACAATTCGAATCGATCAATCCGTTTTTCAATCGAGGAGGCGAATATTCAATTATTAATTATTTAAAATTTTATTATGACATATTGCGTTTTTTGTGTGTATTTTATAACAATTTTTTTATAAATTTGCAATTCTCATCAATTCATCATTGACCTTTTTTAACATCCTTCTTACCATTAATGTAATTGCTTTACAAATGATTGTTTTCATGAGAATTGTTAACCTATCCCATTCATCAAAACAAGCATGTTTAAATGGCTCAATCCAATTCAGTAGAATAAGGAGTATTCATGGAGAAAAAGTTTTTAACAATTAACGGTATTCGACAGACAGTCATCCATCATCCGGATTCGATGCTTGCAGATGTGCTGCGCAATCAAATCCATGTCTTAGGTGTAAAAAAGGGATGCGGCCAAGGACACTGCGGCGCCTGCTCAGTCATTCTGAATGGTAAGTTAACACTTTCCTGTATAGTAAGAATGGAACGAGTCCCGGATGAATCAACCATCCTCACTGTTGAGGGTATCGGGACTCCGGGCAAACTACACCCGATTCAGGCTGCCTTCAAGTTACACGGTGTCGCTCAATGCGGTTTCTGCACACCCGGATTTGTCGTTTCATCCTACGCGCTGTTGCTTGAAAACCCAAAGCCAAGCCGCCAGGAAATTCGAGACTGGTTTACAAAACATCATAACGTCTGCCGCTGTAATGGTTATAAACCGTATGTCGACGCTTTAATGGAAGCCGCTGCTGTTCTCCGCGGTGAGAAGAAACTGGAAGAACTGATTTACAAAGAACCGGCAGAAAACAAAGTTTGGGGTACAAGCCGTCCAAGGCCTTCAGAAGAAGCAAAAGTGACCGGAACTTGGGATTTTGGCGCTGATCTTGCCCAAAAACTTCCTTCAGATACACTGCAATGCGCTTTGGTTCAATCTGAAGTTGCACACGCGAATATCCTTGGAATCGACACATCAGAAGCTGAGAAAATGCCGGGAGTCTTCAAAGTCGTCACAGCCAAAGATGTCAAAGGCCGAAATCAGATCACCGGATTAATTACCTTCCCGACCAATAAAGGTGATGGATGGGATCGTCCGATTCTGTGCGATAAGAAAGTATTCCAGATCGGCGATGCAATGGCAATTGTCTGTGCTGATACCAAAGAACACGCAGAAGCTGCAGCGAAACTCGTCAAAGTGGAATTGGAAGTGTTGCCTGCTTATATGAGTGCACCGGAAGCTATGGCAGATGATGCCATTGAGATTCACCCGGGAACACCCAATATTTACTTTGAACAAAAAACGGTAAAAGGAGAAGAAGTCGGACCGTTGTTCGAAAAAGCCGCTTTTGTTGCAGAAGGTGATTACTATCTGCAGCGTCAACCGCATCTGACAGTGGAACCGGATAATGGTTTTGCGTATATGGATGAAGATGGTTGTCTCACCATTCATTCAAAATCAATCGGGATTCATCTTCATGCAGCGATGATTGCCGAAGGCATGGGAATCTCCATGGATAAACTCAGACTGGTTGAGAACAATGCCGGCGGAACCTTCGGTTATAAATTCAGTCCTACATTAGAAGCGCTGCTGGGTGTAGCATGTCTGGCGACACAGCGTCCTGTTGTTTTAATCTATAACTACTACCAGCACATGACTTACACAGGAAAACGTTCTCCGATGTTCTTACATTGTAAGATGGGAGCAGATAAAGATGGAAAGCTGATTGCCATGGAAGGTGATTGGTTCGTTGACCATGGTCCTTATTCCGAATTTGGCGATTTATTGACATTGCGCGTCAATCAGTTTATGGGTGGCGGTTATAACATTCCCAACATCCGCGGAATTGGTCGAACCGTTTGCACCAATCATATCTGGGGCGCAGCGTTCCGCGGTTATGGATCTCCGCAGGCGTATCTGGCCTCCGAATCCTGTATCGATGAACTGGCAGAAAAAATGGGTATGGATCCATTTGATCTGCGATACAAGAACATTTATCGGGAAGGTTCCACCACTCCGACAGGACAAAAGCCGGACAGTCTATGCTTCGAAAAAATGTTTGACACACTCAAACCGTATTATGAAGCTGCAAAAGAAAAAGCAAGAAAAGAATCCACCCCTGAGTTTAAGAAAGGCGTTGGTATCTCACTGGGTGTGTATGGCTGCGGTCTCGATGGCGTTGACAGTGCTGAAGCGTATGCCGAACTGACTCCGGAAGGGAAAGTGATCATCTTCTCCTCGTGGGGTGAACATGGTCAGGGAAATGATGCCGGCGCTCTCGGTACAGCTCATGAAACATTACGAACAGCTGGTTTCACAGTAGATCAGATTAAGTTGATTTTCAATGACATGAAATATACGCCGAATTCAGGACCTGCAGGTGGTTCCCGCTCGCAAACCATGGTTGGCAACGCAATTAAGATTGCCTGTGAAAACCTGTTAGCAGAGATGAAGAAGAATGATGGTACTTACCGGAATTTTGATGAAATGAAAAAAGACGGGAAAAGCACAAAAGTATCCGGAAAATTTGCGATGTCCGATGCAGTCGGCTGCGATGATAAAGCGCAGGGTAAACCGTTTATGGTTTATGAATACGGTTTGTTTATGGCGGAAGTAACCGTGGAAACAGCAACCGGTAAAACCAAAGTGGATAAATATACCTGCTATGGAGACTGCGGGAAAATCAACAACTATCTGATCGTTGAAGGGCAAATTCTCGGCGGGTGTACACAAGGCATCGGATTGGCTCTTTCAGAGGATATCGAAGATTACCAAAAACACACAACAATGCGTGGCGCAGGTGTTCCGTACTGCAATGATGTGCCGGATGAATGGGATATCCGCTTCTTTGAGAATCCACGTGAATACGGTCCGTACGGCGCCGGCGGTGTCGGTGAATTACCGCTGACATCTCCGCATGTTGCGGTAATCAATGCGATCTACAACGCTTGCGGCGTCCGCATCCGCCATTTACCAGCGTATCCGGAAAAAGTACTGGAAGGTCTGAAAGCGCTAAAAAATTAACTGCAATTTGATAAGGTATGAAGAGGCTGTCTTGAATCGGCAGCCTCTTTCGTTATTAGAGAGAACAGAGAGACAGCGATTTATATGTAATCGATCTCAGCTAATGAGAAAGAGTATTTGTTTAACAGTAATTGTTGTTCGGATCCCAACAATCACTGTACAACAAATTGATATCGATATTCAATCGTTGGTCAATAATTTGAGCGACTGAGGAACTTTACGAACAAATCAATACCGAATACAATCAATGAATCAGAGGGAAATCAGCAATTTGAAATACGGGGGGGAATTCTTTGTCATTGTGATGTTTTTATGTGCAGCGCAAAAACATCACAATGACTATTTTTTCCCGATTAATTCGAATAGCAAATTGATATTTCGAATTACTGGAGGGTAATACAACATGGATCAACAGAAATTAAGATTGTTGGAATCGTACTGTATACAGGAAGAAGCGCCAGCATGTATTGCTGCCTGCCCCATGCATATGGATGTCCGATTATTGCTTCGCCAATTGAGAGATCATGATATGGATGGAGCGTTTAAAACTTATCGAAAAAGTATCCCGTTTCCATCAATATTAAGCCGAATATGCGAAGAACCTTGCCAGAAAAAATGCCGGCTCTCAGAAATTGGCGAAGGAATAAGCATTCGCGCTCTCGAATCCTTCCTTTTCTCCCGTTCGAATTCATCCGCTTTGCCGACGATGCTTCCGCAAAAAAATAAAAAAGTGGCATTTCTGGGTTCCGGGCTGGATGCTCTGGCTGCGGCATATGACCTGCGCCGTAAAGGCTATATTACGAAGATTTATGAACCTGCATCATCAGCTGGCGGATTTCTGAAAAATGTATCGGAAACGATTTTGCCCTCTCAGATCATCGATGACACTTGTTCTCTTCTTATTAAGATGGGAATCGAATTAAACCTATCGCAGCATACAACAGGATCTTCTGCCCTGCAAATTATTGACAGTGGAAAATTCAAAATACAGGATGATGAATTTATTTGTGTGTACATTTCCGGCAACCTGGAAATTAACCGAATTGATCAAATTACTCGCATGACAGAAACCAGCGGTATTTTTGGCGGGACAGCCGCTCCAGAATCATGGATTGAGCAGGCAGCTGACGGAAGACGGGCAGCAATTTCAATGGATCGTTATATACAAAATGTATCGATGACTGCTTCCAGATCCGATGAAGGCAGTTATGAGACGCGTCTGTTTACATCGTTAACTTCTGTTCCGCCATCCCATACTTTCATTCGGAATTCGCAAACAATACCGGACGAAGACACTGCCATACAGGAAGCAGCCAGATGTATCCAATGTACTTGTATGGAATGTGCGAAAGGATGTGAATTTATCCGCCATTATGAAGCGTATCCCCGTGTTTACCTGCGGCAGGTTTACAACAATGTGTCCATCTGCACGGGATTACGGCAAAAGAATAATATGATTAATTCTTGTTCCGTTTGCGGTCAATGTGAAAGCGTCTGTCCAAATAAATTGAATTTTCACGATGTCATACGGGAAACAAGGCAAACTATGGTGGAGACAAAAAAAATGCCCCCTTCAGCATTTGACTTTGCTTTGCGAGATATGATTTTTTCTAACAGCGATGCGTTTATGGTAGCGAAAAGCCCGGAAGGACATAAAGTTTGTTCATTTGTATTCTTCCCCGGATGTCAGCTTTCTGCCTCAAATCCTGCTGCAGTGGAAAAAGTTTATGCGTTATTGCTGGAAAAATTCAGCGATTCCACCGGTTTATTGCTGAGATGCTGCGGAATTATTGCAGATTGGGCTGGCGAAAAAGAGAAATTTCAGCAGGCTCGCAATGAATTGCTTCAGGAAGTTGAATCTCTCGGAAATCCCGAATTGATTGTCGGTTGTCCTGGTTGCATGCAAACATTTCGAAATTTCTACCCTGCATTAAAGATTCGTTCCCTTTGGACCATATTGGATCAAATGGATATTCATTCGAAACAACATGAAACAATACAAACCTTTGCGATTCATGATCCATGTGGAGCAAGATATCAACCAGAAGTTCAGGACGCTGTGCGATCGTTAGCAAAAAAAATTGGCATTCAATTGGAAGAACTCCCGCTGAACAGAGATCAAACTTCCTGTTGTACTTATGGAGGTAACGCCTGGAACGCAAATCGCTCGCTCAGCGATGCCGCTGTGGATGCCCTTGCTGCAGAGAATCCTCATGATTATTTAACCTATTGCGCCATGTGCCGTGATTTTTTTCTGAAACGGGGGAAAAATGCGTATCATATTTTAGATTTATTTTTTGATCCGGAGCGAATCATCAGCGGCAAAGCCATGCCAAGACCGGATTATTCCATGCGGCATGAAAACCGATCTCGTTTAAAAAAGCACTTATTAAAAAAGTATTGGAGTGAAGAAATGAACGCATCTGCACCTTATGAAAAGATCAAACTTTTTATTTCTGAGGAAGTCCGCAGCGTGTTAGAAGAAAGAATGATTTTAGTGGAGGATTTGCAGCAGGTTTTGTATCAAACGCTCGAAACAGGAAACCGGATGGTCAATGCACAAACTGGGCATTACCTGACCCATGCTACTCCGGGACATGTAACGTATTGGATTGAATATTTGCCGAAGAATGATGGATATCAGATTTTTACTGCCTATTCACACAGAATGTTCATTGAGGAGGCAAACTGATGGCGCAATATGTTAAAAATGAAGAGTTCGCAGAATGGCGATGTGATAAATGCAACTGCGAACTGGAATTGAAAAAGGTCGTTGTATCGTATTTGGAAGGTTCATTTCCAGTAGATCTTCCAGTCTGTAAGAAGTGCGGTCAAGTGTTCATTCCAGAATCGTTAGCCATTCATAAGATGCTCGAAATTGAACAACAAATGGAGGACAAATAATTTCCGGCACTACCTTTGAAACTTGCTTTCATCCAGGTGGTTTGGAATTGACAAAACGTCTGGTCCAATTGAGTGGAATTCCCGCTCATGCAGCCATTGCAGATTTGGGATGCGGGGAGGGTATTGTTTGTGAATTCTTGCATCGCAATGGGTTTGAGCCAACTGGTGTCGATCTGAGTAAGCATTTTATTAATTCCAATGAAATCAAGTTTATACAAGCTGATTTTCTGGACTTGCCATTGATATCAAACTCTTTTGACGCAGTTATGATGGAATGTGTTCTATCCATCCAGAATGATCTTTCAACAGGTTTATCGGAAGCCCGTCGAATCCTGAAACAATCTGGATTATTACTATTGAGCGATCTGTATCTGCATTCCGATCAAGATAGCGATTGTAATCTGATTACAATGAACCAATATCTTGAGATAATCAGGAAGATGGGTTTTCAGATTATCCAATGGGAAGATCATACACGAGAATTAAGAGACTTGATTTTTAAAATTTTATGGGAACAAGATTCCATAGAGCCTTGTTGTTTTCCAAACGGGCAGCATGGAATGAAAGGATCGAGAAATCTGGGCTATTTTATATTGATCGGGAGAAAAAACGCTCATACATATGGATAAATCCGTTCAATTATTCGGCTTTATCAATGTTATTGAATTTGAAAAATTCCAGTAATTCGAGATATTAACCAACTTTTCGAATCAATCGAGAAAACCCGTTGTCGTGTTTTTTTTCGCTTTGTACAGAAACAACACAAAAATAAATGAATTTCCCCATATTTCGAATCGCAAGAGAAATACTCGATTGGAGATTTTGTTAAAAACAGAATACTGAATCGAAACTGGTAAAAAGGAGTTATCGATGGAAGAAATCGAAGAATTATTACAATATGGCCGTCAAGGCTACAATTGCGGTCAAATTATGATGATCCGGGCTTTAGAGATGCAAGGGAAAGAAAATCCTGATGTTGTGCGTGCTATGACCGGCTTCGCAGGCGGAATAGGATGGTCAGGCGATCTTTGCGGAGTGCTCACGGGCGCCGTTGCTGTGTTGGGGCTATATGCAGGCAAAGGATCTTTACAGGATCAGGATGATGTACGGCTGATGTTTATGATTGAAGATCTGATTAAGTGGTTTAAAGAGAGATATGGGGAAACATACGGCGGAATTCATTGCAATGAGATTTTAGGTTTAAATTCAGGGAAAATTGATATGGATCGCTGCCCTGTCATGATCGCTGAAACGTTACAATATATTAAAGAGTTATTAGTCAAAAATGGTTACGATCTTACCGGGGGAATCCTGGATGAATGAACCCCGAATATTTTCACAGACACAAAGCGTCTGTCCGGTTTGTTTAAAAGTCATCCCGGCAATGGAAGTCATCAGAGAAAATCATCATGTCTATTTGGAAAAAACGTGCCCGGATCATGGTTCTTTCTCTGTGATTACCTGGCGGGGTGAACCTTCGCTGGAAACTTGGGGGATGAAAAACATCCCCGCTCATCCGGATCATCCATTTACCAATCTGAACTATGGCTGCCCGTATGATTGCGGGCTCTGTCCGGATCATGAACAGCAACCCTGTTGTGTTTTATTGGAAGTCACGCAGCGATGTAATCTGCAATGTCCTGTTTGTTACGCTTCTGCCGGGATCTCCAAACGAATGGATCCATCCATCGACACGATCCGTTTCTGGTATCAGCGACTGATGGAAGCAGGCGGTCCATTTAATATTCAGCTTTCCGGCGGGGAACCATCGCTCCGAGACGATCTTCCGGAGATCATTCGCATCGGGAAACAGATGGGGTTTAACTTCTTTCAACTCAATACGAATGGAATTCGAATCGCAGAGGAGGAAGGTTTTCTTGAAACACTGAAAGAAGCCGGACTAAATACTGTCTATCTTCAATTTGATGGGACAGAAGATTCAATTTACCAACGCATTCGCGGAAAACCGCTATTCGATTTGAAGAAGAAAGTCATAGAACGATGTCAGAATGCAGAAATCGGTGTCGTCCTGGTTCCAACGGTAATTCCGGGAATCAATGACTGGAATCTGGGAGAAATCATCCATTACGCTATTTCTCATATTCCAGTAGTTCGGTGTGTCCATATCCAACCTGTTTGTTATTCCGGAAGAATGATGCAAAAGCCTGAAAATAAAGACCGGTTGACCATTCCGGAAATATTTCGAAAAGTGGAAGAACAGACAAACGGATTGATAAAAGTTGACCATTTTAAACCAGGCGGTGGTCAGCATCCGATGTGCGGTTTTCAGGCAAATTTTGTCCTGATGGAGGATGGGACCTTAAAAGCTTTATCAAAATTTGTTCCGAATGAAAAAACGGAAGGTTGCTGCTGTAAATCCATAGAAGCTTCAGCCAGTAGAATAAAAGCTCAAAATTTTGTCGCAAAGACATGGACTTTTCCTGAAAAAATTCACTTAAAACAAAGGAATCCAGAGCCGTTTTTTTCGGAATGGGATCATTTTCTTGAGCGGAAGAAGAACTATCAGTTCACCATTTCAGGAATGGCATTCCAGGATGCCTGGAATTTAGACCTGGAACGCCTTAGAAGCTGTTATATCATGATCGTATCGCCGGAAGGGAATCTGGTTCCTTTCTGTGCCTGTAATTTAACAGGTGAATCCGGAAATTCAATCTATCGATGAATCCAAATATCGTCTCCGATCCCAAAATCAATCAAACAGAACTGACTGCATTGCCGCTGACACCCGTTCAACTTGAAATTGAGCGGAAAATTGGGATTTTAAGGGACTCATTGTCGACACAAATCTTACAACAATGGCAGTTAGCTCGATTGAATCAGGTATTGCAATATGTAAAAAAACGCAGCCCATTTTATCAAAATTTGTTTGCATCTTTCCCTGAACACCTGAATAGTTTTACAGAATTTGAAAAATATCCCTTTACAACGGCTGATGACATCGCAAAAGAAGGAAATCGGATGATCTGTGTCTCACAAAGCGAGATTGCCCGAATCGTCACGCTGGATACCTCAGGAACAACCGGTAAACCAAAACGCATCTTTTTCACACGGGAAGATCAAGAATTGACGATTGATTTTTTTGGTGTTGGTATGTCCACTCTGATCGAACCAGGATACAAAGTTCTGATCCTTTTACCCGGGAATACTCCAGGAAGTGTCGGAGATCTTTTACAGAAAGGTATCGAAAGAGTCGGTTCTATCGGGATCCAGCATGGACCGTTTACTGATCCATATGCTACCAATACACGGATCGAAGCGCTCCGGATTCAAACGCTTGTCGGTACGCCAAAACAAGTATTTACGCTGGCTCGAGTCTGGCAAATAGCTGGAATGAAAAATTGTCCGGTTCGTTCTATTTTATTATCGACCGATTATGCAGCACCTTCTCTGATGAATCGTATACGAGAAACCTGGAATTGCAGCATATTGCAGCACTACGGTATGACAGAAGCTGGTTTGGGCGTCGGGATTGATTGCGCTGCGGCAAGAGGATTCCACTTGCGGGAAGCCGATCTCTATTTTGAATTGATTGATTCAAATGGGCTGCCAGTTCCTGACGGGACTCCCGGAGAAGTCGTTCTCACAACTCTGACGCGGAAAGGAATGCCGTTGATCCGCTATCGATCGAAAGATATCAGTCGGGTGATCCAAGGAGACTGCCCCTGCGGCACGGTTCAAAAAACTTATGAATGGATTAAAAAGCGAAAAGATGATGATCCATCAATCATTTCGATCCAACAATTGGATGATTTAATCTTCGACCAATCCGGAATCAATGGTTTTAATGCTGCATGGATCGGGAAAGACTTAAAACTGAATCTATACTGGGAATCAGAGTCTCATTTCAAAAATGCATCTATCATTGATCGGATGATTCGAGATCAGCATCCTTTAATAACGCATATAATTATCCAAAATGAAATTGGATTTCCAGACTCTGCTTTTGAAATGAGAAAAAAAAGAATCGCGTCATGAATCAAGAAAAATCTACAGTCCAAATAGATAAATTAAAGTCCGGAGACGAGGAATCGTTTGCAATGTTAGTTGATGAGACATCTGGGAAAATTTATCGCACCTTACTTCAGATTCTGGGCAACGAACAAGACGCGGAAGATATTTTACAAGAAACGTATTTGAAAGCCTATCGTGCCATCCCTGAATTTGAAAACCGATCCGGTTTATATACCTGGCTTCACCGCATTGCCCTGAATGAAGCACTGATGCAGATTCGGATTCGGAAACCGCAGATTGTCTCTATTGATGACAATGAGCCTTTTTCCGATGATCTGGATATTGAACAGAAGGACATTGTTGATTTCTGCTGTCTGCCTGAAGGAGAATTGCTCTCCAAAGAAAGCCGGCATTTTTTAGATCAGGCAGTCCAAACCCTTCCCGAATCTCTCAGAATTGTTTTCGTAATGCGCGATATAGAAGGATTATCGACGCAAGAAACCGCTGATGCATTACAAATCAGTGAAAACAATGTGAAAATCAGACTGATGCGGGCACGGATGATCCTAAGAAAAAAACTTTCAGCATACTTCAACAAGTTTTTCATTGAGGAAAAAGAATTATGAAAAACCATAACCATGCTCCATCATGCAAACAAATGTTAGGAAATCTTTCGGAATTCATTGATGGTGATCTGCAAGCGGAATTGTGCTCTGAAATTGAAGAACATTTAAAAAATTGCAAAAATTGCCGCATCGTAGTTGACACACTGAAAAAGACTGTAGAACTTTATGAAAAATGTGCTTCTGAAGAAACAAATTTACCGAATGACGTGCGCGAACGATTATTTAAAAAATTAGCATTAGATGATTTGAAAAAGCACCAAGAATCTTCATAATGGATCAGCATTTCGAAATTTATGCAGATTATCGGATACTGAGAGAAATTTTGATGCTGTGTGATTTTTGAGCAGAACTTATAAATCACACAACATCAAACAATCCTCCTACGATTTCGAATTAATGGAAATCAATTCAGAGCAGTCAATTTGTTTAGAATTTATCCAAAAAGTATTGATGTACCCTGAGATCATCGGTCAGTTCCGGATGAAAAGAAGTAACGAGCATGTTCTTCTGTCTTGCAGCAACAATATGGTCATCCATGCGGCAAAGGATTTGAACATTTTCATCATCGATTCGCTCAATAAATGGCGCACGAATAAACGTCATCGGAATTCTTCCAATTCCTTCAAAATTCTCAACCGCGCAAAAACTTCCAAGCTGCCTTCCATAAGCATTTCTTTTCACCGAAATATCCATGGCCTGAAAGTAAAGACGATCATCATTGACGATTCTTTTTGCCAGCAGAATCATACCGGCACAAGTGCCTAAAACCGGTACACCGCTTCGTATCAGATCATCGATACATTGAAAAAGTCCGCTGCTGTGCAATAATTTTCCGATCGTTGTACTCTCGCCGCCTGGAAGAATGATCCCATCCGGCTTATTTTTCTCCAAATCGCCCATCTCCCGAATCTCAAAATTAGGGACGCCTAATTTTTCAAGGGCATGAATATGTTCGATAAAACCACCTTGTAATGCCAGCACACCGATCATTATTTGCCGCGCTCCGCCATTAAAAGGTCAATTTCCTGTTCATTAATACCGACCATGGCTTCCCCTAAATCCTCAGAGAGTTGAGCGATTAAGGCAGGATTATTAAAATTGGTTACCGACTTAACAATAGCTTCAGCCCGTTTTGCTGGATTTCCGGACTTAAAAATTCCTGATCCCACAAAAACGCCTTCTGCGCCTAATTGCATCATTAAAGCAGCATCAGCCGGTGTTGCAACACCGCCTGCCGCGAAATTCACCACCGGAAGTTTTCCATTCTCATGAACATACTGAACGAGTTCATAGGATACCTGCAGTTCTTTAGCTGTATGAAAAAGTTCATCTTCGCGCTGGTTTTGAATTTGTCGAATTTGTGACATCATCATCCGCATATGACGGACAGCCTGAATGATATCGCCTGTTCCAGGTTCCCCTTTTGTGCGAATCATGGAAGCCCCTTCAGAAATTCTTCGTAAGGCTTCGCCCAGATCCTTTGCCCCGCACACAAATGGAACATTGAATTTCGTTTTGTCAATGTGGAACAAATCATCTGCCGGTGAAAGCACTTCGCTTTCATCAATGTAATCAATCTCAATTGCTTCCAGAATCTGAGCTTCAACAAAATGCCCGATTCGCACTTTTGCCATGACGGGAATGGATACAGCATGCTGGATTTCCTTGATCATCTTCGGATCACTCATGCGCGATACGCCGCCCGCTGCCCGAATGTCCGCGGGGATCCGTTCCAACGCCATCACTGCACACGCACCGGCATTTTCAGCAATGCGTGCCTGTTCCGGAGATGTCACATCCATGATGACACCGCCTTTCAGCATCTGTGCAAGATTTTTATTTAATTCATAACGTTCATTCATTGTTTCACCTGTTGTAATAATTGGATTAATACATTCATAATTTCACTACAGAACATCACGTTTGAAAAAGAATGATTACATTTATCGATTTCAAACCCTGACGGAATTTATTATCCGGAGAAACCATTCAACTCCAATTTTTCAATATTTCGAACCACTGTGAAACGATATTTATGACACAAAGCACGCTGCATTCGAATAAAAAAAAAGTGTTGAGGCTGATCCTCATCAGATCGCATCAACACTTCTTTTTTTAATTTCATCAATAAAGTTTTTTACGAACCTTATTAAACATTTTCCGGTGATAACTTAGTTTTTTCCAGCAAGGAAATCATTCACCAGGTTTTTCAACCCTGATTCGGAAAGAGCGCCTACCTGTGTTTTTACAACTTGCCCCTTGGAAATAAAAAGCATTGTCGGTATACCCTGAACACGATAATTGACCGCCCATTGGCTGTTTTCATCCGTATTGACCTTTGCCACAATGATTTTACCGGAATACTCTGACGCAATTTTATCTAACAATGGAGCAACCATCCGGCAAGGCCCGCACCAGGGAGCCCAAAAATCTACAAGAACCGGAAGCTCAGCTTTTAATACTACTTCTTCAAATTGATCATCATTGACATGAATAACACTGTTCATTTTTTTCTCCAATTATTTTATTGTTTTTTCTCTGACCAATCAACCATCATGCGACTGCGGCCATTTATTTCTTTTTCAATTGCCATTGCAGCTATAGCACCCTCTGCGGCAGAAACAACTACTTGCTTTACATGGGTACATAAAACATCCCCAATAGCATAAACTCCCGGAATGCTGGTCTGAAAACTGGAATCCACTATCAGGCATCCGCTTTGTGAAACTTCCAGTTGTCCCTGAATAAAATCTGTCACCGGTCTGCCGCCTTGCAAGTACACAAATGCACCTGAAACGCTCAGCAATACCTCATGCTGATCCGATTGAACCGCTAATACAGCTTCTACGCGATTTTCGCCAATAATTTCTTTTAGTTTTGTTCCTGCATATAGAATAACTTTTGGATGATTCTTCAGCGTTTCCACAAGTTCTTGCGGTGCAGCCAAACGTTCCGTCTGGGACAGGAAATAGACCTGATTCGCATATTTGGTTAAAAATAAAGCCTCCTCTATCGCTTCATCAGTATTTCCTGCGACAACAACATCTTTATTTCGATAAAAAGCCGCATCACAAGTTGCGCAATAGGAAACGCCATGACCAAGCAGCCGATCTTCTCCTTGAATTCTGACCCCTCTTCCCATCGACCCCGTGGAGATAATCACGAATCGGCTGTTATATACGCCTCCATTTCCAAAAATGCTTTTCGTTTCACTTTGTAGATCAACCCCAATCACTTTATCAGAAATATATTCAGCTCCGAATAATTTTGCCTGCTCCCGCATTTTTTCAACCAGTTGTGCGCCGCTGATCTCTTCTACAATTCCGGGATAATTGACGATTTTTGAAGTAATACCAAGTGCTCCGGATGTCAATCCTTTGTCCACAACCAATGTTTTTAATCCTGAGCGGGCTGCATAGATTGCTGCAGTTGAACCGGCAGGACCGCCGCCGATGATCACAACATCATAATTTGCAGACGCTTTCTGACTCTCATTTGAATTGTTTTTTATTTGATTATCTTCCATCATCAGCTCCATTTTTTTTCTTCATTGATATTAGATGCAAAAATCAAAAGAAAGTTACAATGGGTTTTCCAAATTCATCAAATCCGCTGCAGTAGTTCGAAATTGCGAAAAGTCTTTTCAGAAAAAAGAGTATTATTGAGTTTTTTTGAGCAGAGCGTAAAAACAATACTTCAATAAATAGTATTTCTCATATTTCGAATCGCTGGAATTACGATGAAAAATCTGACTATAATTATTCTTACGTTAATTTTGTAACCCATTGGCAACGAATAAGGAGAGAACGATGCTGAATTTTGACTATCAGAATAAAACAAGAATTGTATTCGGAAAAGATACCCACAAACAAATCGGAAGCCTGATTAAACCGTTCACATCAAAAGTTCTGCTGCATTATGGCAGCGGAAGTATTAAAAAAAATGGCATCTATGATGATGTGATCCGTTCCCTAAAAGAACAATCGATCGAATTTATTGAACTGGGCGGTGTAAAGCCAAATCCACGACTATCATTGATTCATGAAGGGATCGATCTCTGTCGGAAAGAAAAAATCGGATTCATCCTGGCTGTAGGAGGCGGCAGCGTAATCGATTCCGCAAAAGCCATTGCCATGGGAGTTCCTTATGATGGCGATGTTTGGGATTTCTTCGCAGCCGGTAAACATCCCGATACTGTGCTGCCGGTTGCCACGGTATTAACCATTCCTGCGACAGGATCAGAATCCAGTATCCGATCCGTCATATCGGATGAAAAGACACAGCGCAAGCTGGGATATGGTGACGAAAAAATTCGTCCGGTTGTCAGTGTCATCAATCCTGAAATTTATTTTTCACTTCCGGATTTTCAAATTGCCTGCGGTGTTTGTGACATGATGAGCCATATTATGGAAAGATATTTTACAAATACGACTCATACCGACTTGATCGATGGACTTTCGGAAAGTACTATGAAAACGATCATGAAAAACGGTTTAATCCTGAAACGTGACCATACAAATTATGACGCCTGGGCTGAAGTGGCATTCTCTGGCACACTGGCACATAACGGATTTCTAAATTTGGGCAGAGAGCAGGATTGGGCTTGTCATGCCATGGAGCATGAGATGAGCGCAATCTATGACGTTGCGCATGCGGCAGGTCTGACCGTCGTAACCCCAGCCTGGATGAAATATGTCTATCAAACCAATTTACCGATGTTCGTTCAATTTGCTGTCAATGTAATGGGCGTTGAAGGCAGTTTCCGTGATCAGGAATGGATTGCGCTGGAAGGGATTCGCAGGCTGGAGGATTTCTATTCTAGAATGGAAATGCCATTATCCATGAAAGAAATTGACATTGACAGCGAAAACTTTGAATTGATGGCGAAGAAGGCTACCGGATTTGCATTTGGAAAAGAAAATAAAATCGGCGGATTGAAAAAACTTACCTGGGAAGATGTGCTGGCTATTTATCAATTGGCTGACCGATAAAACTGACTGCTTATTGTGTTGTTTCTGCGCGAAGCGCAAAAACAACACAATAAGTATCAATCCTTCCTATATCTCGAATCATTGTAGTAAGCAATGAAAAATTGCCATTTTTTATAGTGATCGTGTTATGTCCGTTTAATAAATTCTGTTCGGCATTTTGGACAGGTGATGCAGATTTTCCCTTTTCCTTTTGGTACGCGAATCTTTTGTCGGCATTCAGGACAGCGATAAAACTTATACGTTTTCATCTCTTTCAACTGCCGTTTTTGCCGCAGCAGCCAGTTCTCAACCGGATACCAATACTTTAGAAACCATGAATTTTCCTTACTTCTGCGCAGATAATCGCGGGAAAATGCACGATAGATCATGAATCCCAAAAGAATATAACTCGGAAGCATCAGGATTTCAATTCGGACCAAAGAGGAAATTAGCGAAAGGATGACTCCAAGGATTAATACTGCGATATTCAGCTGATCGTTTCCATAACGACCGCGCATAAATTGATTGAATTTGTTCTGAAATTGATTCATTTTCTCACTCGTATTTTTTTTAGTATTGTATCATTCTCTTGTAAAAATCCATCCTTCAAATAATACATCAGCAATTCCTATGAAAATAGAATTCAATTTTCATAGGAATTGCTATAAGGAACCTGTCATTGCGAGCCCCGAAGGGGCGTGGCAATCTCCCAGCTACATGTAGGGCAGAGCTCCATCCGGAAAGAGATTGCTTCGTCGGGCTGACGCCCTCCTCGCAATGACAGATCAATCAATATTTCGAATAGCAGAGGAAAGAAACTACACATCCGATAATGAAAATTGAATTCTATTTTCATAGGAATTACTATAAGGAACCTGTCATTGCGAGCCCCGAAGGGGCGTGGCAATCTCCCAGCTACATGTAGGGCAGAGCTCCATCCGGTAAGAGATTGCTTCGTCGTGCTGACGCCCTCCTCGCAATGACAGATCAATCAATATTTCGAATAGCAGAGGAAAGAAACTACACATCCGATAATGAAAATTGAATTCTATTTTCATAGGAATTACTGGACTGAATGTTAATAAATCCGGCAATTCATAAAATGAAAAAAATTCTTATTGTTATGAATTTTTGGATGTCGATTGACAGTCATTTGGAAATTAGCTGTTCTTGATCAATCTCAGGGACATATGGAATAAATCTTGCAACTTTCTCTATAAAATCGTCGCAATCATCCATATGATAATAATCCAATTGGTTTTCAATCAAAACAGTCCTCTTTTTTGTGGATTTATGAGAAGCGAAAAAGCTTCGATGTTTTCAAAACAATAAAAAAGTAGTCTCTACTGCAAATTTTTATCGAAAGGCAATTGAAAAATGCAAAATCAAAAACATATAAATAAACGTTATCACGCTGTTAATAGAACCCGCTATATTCAAATAATTTTGATATCCATTTTAGCGGTATTTCTTCTGATGGCCGCAGCGCCAGTGGAAGCATCCAGCACAGTCACCATTCACAATATAATCGACTTGAATGGCAATAATACACAATCCAACAGCGATAATGACCAGCTTCCAGGTAGTGGATGGTCATTCCAGGCATCCGTTTCAAGCGGTGGCAGTATATCTCCTTCAACCGGAACAACCAATGCGCAAGGAGTCTTAGGACCTTATACAGTCACACTCACCAGCTCTTTTGCTTATGTTAATCTGAATATCCCGGTTGTTCCCTCCTTTTACACATTTGTATATGGATACTGCACAGGAACTGACAGCTATGAATTGGATTTGGATTACCTTGATGGAGACGATCGCGGAATCCAGGAGATCGAAGTAGGTGACAGCACAGATGTCCAATGCTATTTTTTCAGTCGCCCGCGTACACCCATCCTCATCATTAAAGAAGACACACTCTCAGATGTGGATCCCCAGGATTTTCAATATTCATTAATAGGGCAGTCATCCGCAATGGCAGAGAAGTATTTTACACTTGATGATGATAATGATGATACATATTCCAATAGTGCCATTTACCCGCTGCAATGGAGCGGTTATCCGATGCCTGGGATCTACAGTTTGACGCAGACTGGCATAACAGGATGGAGAACTGAATCAGCCTGCACCAGTTCCCTGGGAAAAAGTCAGATTGCCTCAAATATCAACATTGCAGAAAATGAAATTGTTACCTGTACATTTACAAATTCCAGAAGCTTGGGAAGCACACCGAATTATCCGATTCTAACGTTGATCAACCATGTAAAAGGGGATGGACTGGCAAAACGATCCGACTGGTCAATGACTGCCGCTGCCGATGACAACCTTAAAATATTTGAATCCGGAATACCGCAATCGGTTCATGCCGGAGTAATGTATTCATTAAACGCAACTGTTAACAATTTCGATATTGATCCGGATGATTATGACCGCAGCGAATGGAATTGTAGAACGCGCGAAGGGATCGAAATTCCGCTCTTTAATGGAAATTCAATCATTCTGAATAATGGCGAAGATGTCATCTGCACCATTACCAATTCCTATAACAAATATTTGATTCCAGGTTTAGGCCCATACTAATACGCCTCTGCTATTCGAAAAGCGGGAAGGATTTTTAACTGTTTTTATGGTTTTTTGCTTCATGCCAAAGATTTCTTAAATAAATGATCCATAGATGGATCTGTCATTGTGAGAAGAGCGCTCACTGGACAAAGCTTTGTTTCGGTAAGTTTCAAAAGATAGCTTCGCTCTAGGTTATTCGCGATGACAGGTTTCATTCCGGTAATTCGAATTTTGGAAAAATTTTTTAAGCAAAAACAAGAACCTGTTGTGTTGTTTATGCGCGAAGTGCATAAACAACACAACAATTATTCCATTCTATATTTGAAATTTCTGGTTTCATTATATAATGTTGATATCGGTGTGATATAAAGGTAAAATCGATGAAAAAGAGTAAATTCATTGATTGTTTATTTATGATCGGGATGACAACTTTCCTTTTTTTTGCAGGTAATTATTCACAGCAGTCATTCCAGCAAGAAAAGACAAAGGACGCAACGATGAAGATAACCAGTGTCGCCTTCGATAACAATCAATTTATTCCATCCAAATATACATGTGATGGGAAAAACATCAATCCGCCGCTGGCATTTTCTGAAATTCCTGAAGGTACGCGGAGTTTTGTACTCATTGTTGATGACCCGGATGCTCCAGCTGGAACGTGGGTTCATTGGGTTTTATACAACATTCCGCCTGATGTTTCCACAATTAAAGAAGATGACGTGCCTGATGGTTTACAGGGGAAAAACAGTTTTAGTAAATCGTCTTATGGAGGTCCCTGTCCCCCATCAGGTACACACCGTTACTATTTTAAACTATACGCATTAAATACAGTTCTACCTGTTTTCGACCATCCGGATAAAAAAGCCATCGAAACAGCGATGAAAAACCACATTCTCGCTCAGGCTGAGTTGATCGGATTATATAAAAGAGAATAATTCGAAACATAAAAAGCGCCTGTATGAAAGAAATAAATTCAATATTTTCCTGATTCGTTCATTTATTCGCTAACCAGGTACTGGTTTTCTCACTCGATTCGAATAATCGGTCAATATTTTCGAATTATTCTATTTTGTTGTAATTTTTTTTATAAAAAAAATGGAGAAAAATCATCTTGAAATTTGAACCTTTTCATTTGGAACGTTACTTTGCCCGTTATGAATTTACAGCCCGTCATTTACTCTGCTGTTCTGACTGCGATGGATTATCGCTGAATTCTATTCTGAATATGGCCGATGCAGAAACCAGACAGTTATGGGACGACCTGCATCTCGGTTATACCGAATCGTTGGGGCACCCGCTGCTGAGAGAAGAAATTGCGTCATTATATCGAGGAATTCAACCAGAACAGTGTCTGGTAACCGCTCCCGAAGAAGGAATCCTCCTGACCATGAACGCCATTTTAGATGAAGGGGACCATGTTATTTGCACATTTCCTGGATACCAATCACTTTACCAAATTGCTCAAAATGCGAAATGTGAAGTCACGCTTTGGACTCCTGAGGAAGAAAATGGATGGCGCTTTAATCCCGATTTTTTGGAATCGCATATCCGGCCAAATACGAAATTATTGGTGATTAATTTCCCTCACAATCCGACAGGTTTTCTGCCTTCGCATGAGGATTTTCGAAAAATCATTTCCTTTGCAGAAAGCCATCATCTATATCTGTTCTCCGATGAAATGTACCGCTTTCTGGAATACGATGATTCAAATCGGCTTCCGGCTGCCTGTGAAATTTATGAAAATGCAGTATCGCTGATGGGAATGTCAAAGACATTTGGACTGGCAGGAGCAAGAATCGGCTGGATTGTCACAAGAAACCGCGATTTGTTCTCAAAAATCGCTGAACAAAAAGATTACACTACGATTTGCAGCAACGCTCCAGGCGAAATTCTATCCATCATCGTATTAAGAAACAAAGATAAAGTCATCAGTGAACATTTGGAGAGAATTCACAGAAATCTGTCAGTATTGGATTCGTTTTTATTAAAACACTCGGAAATGCTGGATTGGATAAAACCGAAAGCAGGTACCATTGGTTTTCCAAAATTGAAAACCAATCAAGACTCAACCGGTTTCTGTCAGGAAATCATTGAAAAGGCTGGAATCCTTTTACTGCCTTCTTACGTATATGATTTTGACACGAAACATTTTCGTATTGGTTTTGGTCGTGAAAATTTTCCGGAGGCGTTGGAACAATTGGATGGTTATTTGAAAAGAAGGAAAGAAATTTGAGTTCAAAACGGAAGCAAAATTCATAATTTGAAGTATGGAAAATTATCAAAAGAAAGAAAAATATGAAATTTAGATCGATTTATAATCATTTATCAAGTGAAATAGAAATTACATTACACACATTTCCAGCTACCGCTGCGCTGATTATTCTCATTTCGATCATCTTGTCGATTGTCATCGATCAAAAAGACCAAAATTATCAATTCCTGTTAAATACAATGCTTCCCTTTCTCATTCTCTGGGGACCAGGAGCTTTTCTGTCCGAAGTCTATTTTCCATTCCAGAAAAAAATTCGTTGGGCTTTTATCGGATTTTTTGCAGCTCCAGCTCTCTTATTCGTATTCCTGGCTCAAAAAAATGATAGCACCTTCTGGTCAATCGCTGCTGATCCGAATCAATACCAGATCGCAAGGGCTATCCTTGC
Source organism: Flexilinea flocculi (assembly GCF_001192795.1). Lineage (GTDB taxonomy): Bacteria > Chloroflexota > Anaerolineae > Anaerolineales > Anaerolineaceae > Flexilinea > Flexilinea flocculi. The sequence continues at coordinate 2,011,466 of NZ_DF968181.1, forward strand.
ATGGTGGATCATTCTGTTCGTTTTCGGCATTTATGGAAGTTACCGAAAATCCGGTTTCCTGTTCAGCCATTTTTTAACTCGTGTTATTGAAAACATTACCAAAATTGGAATTATCGCAGCGGTTCTTTCTGCCGGTGTATCGCTGATTTCTCTGATTTTCATTTTTCTGATTCTGGATGGAAAGAATTATGACTCCATGATAAGGTCGCAGTTGCTGATCAACAGCAGCGTTATCGGAATTGGATTTCTGTCTTCGTTACATAACCTCAGAGAAGAAATATCCAATTTTTTCAGCATCATCGTGAAATACATTTTATGTATTTTGCTCATTGTGGCATTCGCGATCATCTATTTATATATCGCGCGAATTTTCATTACCCAGATTATTCCATCCAACGAAATTTTCAGGATCATCGCTGCTTTGTTCACAATAGGACTGCCAATCTGGACGATGGCAGGATATTTTAAAGAAGACAATCTTCTCACCAAAATCACAAAGAAATTGCCTTATAGTTTCATCCCTTTTCTGGGCCTTCAGGCTTATTCGATAGGAATTCGAATTTTTGAATATGGATTAACGCCACTCCGATATCTTTGTGTTGTGATGATCATCTTTGAAGCCGCCTATATCCTATTGTATTGGCTGAAAAAAGGGCAGACCGAGTTAATCTTGATCATATTTTCGATCTTTACACTTTTCGCATTACTCCTCCCAGGTCTAAATATGTTCAGCAGTTCGATCCACAATCAACAACAATCATTAAACAAGATAAATACTGCGCCGTTTGAACAATGGACACCGGAAGAACAAAGAAGAATCGCTGGCGCTTATTTCTTCTTGAAAGATTCCAACGAAGCGAAAAAGATTCTTGGGAATTTCAGCGCGGAACAAATCAGCAGCATTGAAAACAGCGTTCAATTTCAGAAGGTTTTCAACCAGGAACGGAATTTCGTCCATCAATTTACGCTTGATGGGATTGATATCCAGGATTTTCGAAGTTTGAGTGAAATCAATTATTACTCCAATCAGGAACCGGTAACCCTGAATGCCGTTCCATTTACGAATGTCGAGGAAAAATCTGTTATCACTGTAGATATGTCAAACCTTTTTCAGGAATTTCTGGCAGTAGATCCTAAGGATGAACAAAAAATGGCTGAATTATCAAATCGCCTGGTTACAAAGGAAGGCGACACGATTTACTTTTCTCTGATCCAATTTTCGACAGATGATGAGGGGAAAATAGTATATGCATTTTTTGATGGAATTTTACTGAAACAGTAGGAATTTATTCCAGGCAATACGAGGATTATTTCATTCCATCAATAAACAGACACCTTTCGATGGAATGGATAACCCATCAGCAATTCGAAATATGGATTGACTTTTCGAATCAATCAAGAAAATTTGTTGTTCTTATGGTTTTGCCATCAATTCGAATTATGGAAAGAATTATATGATGTTGTGTCGATTTTGCGCTTTGTGCCAAAGATTTATAGGATGAATAATTCATAGATTAATCTGTCATTGCGAGGAGGGCGTTAGCCCGACAAAGCAATCTATTCCCACATATGGTAGAAGATTGCTTCGTCTCTAAGGGACTCGCAATGACAGATTTGATCCATTCCATTTGACTTGTTATCAAATAATTTCATATAAATCATCATTAATGAAGGTAAAAGTCTTTAATATTTTTAGACAATTTTTATTCGTGTCTCCTAATTTCCATATTTCAAATTGCTGGTAATCCATAAAAAAGTGTATGGTTTTATTTCTAACGAATTTTTTCGGTATTTTCCCGGATTTTTCTCCTGATTTGCGCAGCCTGATCAAAAATCGCTTCCCTGCTCAAACCGGCTTCTTCATACATGGCAAAAATATTTTCATCCGGAGTTTCCGGAGGTATCGTATGAGAAGCGGCAAGAATATATCCGCCGTTTTGCGCTTCCATTTGGCTCAAAAGCTGATGAATTGCATCCCGAACTTCCCGAATCGTCCCGTTGGGAAGCAATCGCTGGGTATCGACTCCGCCCATAAAGGTCAAATCTTTGCCGAATTCCCGTTTCAGTGACAACGCTTCCATGCCAGGGCAGTTGCTCTGAATTGGATTGAGGACATTCAATCCCATCTCGATAAGATCGGGAATAATCGGACGCAGACTGCCGCAGCAATGATAAGCGACGAACAAATGATGTGATCTGCCCACATCAAACAGACGTTGTAATCCGGGACGGATCATCTGTCGCCACAGGTTCGGGCGAAACATCATTTGTTGTTGAGACGCCACATCATCACCAGTCCAGAGCCAATCCAACGAGTATCGACTGCAGGCTGTTTCGGCTAATTGGATCGAAAAATCAATACAACGGTTGATCATGATCTGTGAAAATTCAGGATCTTCAATCATATCCAGCAATACAGAATCCATACCGCGCAGCCGCCATAACAATTCAAATGCGCATGGTGACACATCACAACCTATAAAATAATGGTTTCGCGTATCTGCAATTGGAACCATTCGATTCATAAACTCATCAATTTTCGATAGCGGAAACTGATATGCCAGTACTTCCTCTTTGGTCTTATTCTTCAACGGGAAATGTGTAATTTGATTGAAGCCATAGCTTCTCGTCCAGGTGATACCCCAATCATCAACATGGGATTCGCCATCCTGATCATGAACGATTCCCTCCATGGCAAGATTATTGTTCACCCATGTCTGATGGATATCATTGCCCATCGCATCACCGACTGCATCGACAGGTATCTCCAACAGTTCGCTTAAATGTCTGGCTGTTTCCGGATGAAACCACATGAAAATCGGAACCCTGTCCACCTTTTCATGACGCAATGCAGCATAAACGCGTTCCCGTGAATTCATCACTCCTCCATTTTCATAATTTCGTTCAAGAGATTTTTAACAAAAAGAACATAGCAAGATATGCTAATTCAATGATTCGAAATATGAACAAGCTATTTGAATAGAAAAAGTGCCTTTTTTCATAATTCGACAGATAATCGCGCGAAAAACAAATTATTCCGGAAGATCTGAAAACAAACCAGTACTCAGGTAACGCTCTCCAAAATCCGGAATGATTACAACAATCAGTTTTTCTAAGCTTTCAGGCCGTGCAGCTACCTGTAAAGCAGCCCACATTGCTGCACCGGAGGAGATTCCGACTAAAATACCTTCCTCAGCCGCTAATCTGCGTGCCGTACTCATTGCATCTTCATTTTTCACTCGGATCACTTCATCATAGATTTGCGTGTTAAGAACCTCCGGAATGAACCCGGCTCCAATTCCCTGAATCTGATGTGGTCCTTTTGAGCCACCGGATAAAACCGGAGACGCATCCGGTTCAACAGCGATGATATGCATAGAAGGTTTGCGGCTTTTTAAGACTTCGCCCACACCGGTAATTGTCCCACCTGTTCCGACGCCAGCAATCAGTATATCGATTTTGCCATCCGTATCGCGCCAAATCTCTTCCGCAGTCGTTTTCCGATGAATTTCCGGATTGGCAGGATTCTTGAATTGCTGAGGGAGGAAATATTTGTCCGGTTCCTGGAAGACCAATTCTTCCGCTCTATTAATGGCTCCGCTCATCCCTTCAGAGGCTGGTGTCAGAACAAGCTCCGCACCATATGCACGCATCATCAGGCGCCGTTCCCGGCTGAAATTTTCAGGCAGAAAAATCATGATGGGATAACCTTTTGCAGCAGCAACCATGGATAGTCCAATACCGGTATTTCCGCTGGTGGGCTCAACAATCGTCATGCCCTTCTTTAGTTTTCCATCAAGCTCTGCAGTCTCAATCATAGCGGCCGCAATGCGATCCTTGATGCTGTGCGCAGGATTAAAAGACTCAAGTTTTACTGCGATAACAGCGCCGGTTCCCCTGGATAATTGGTTTATACGAACCAGAGGAGTATTACCGATAAGTTCTGTAACATTGGAAGCAATTTTCATTTTGGGTACCTTTTTCCTTTAACAAAAAAGCAACTTGTTAATGGCTGCAGCGATTCAAATCCGGTTTTTCACAGCAGGTATTCGAATTCGGAGCGTATTTAAATTTTGACCATGATTTTCTTGACATGCTTTGTGAAGCACAAAAAACTGAGCTGATTATTAAGCGACCAGTAATTCGAAATTCGATAAGAACAACAAATTTTCTTGATTGATTCGAAAAGTCAATCCGTTTTTCAAATTTCTGTTGATCGACCGAAATAAAGGTACGAATCATAAATTATGATTCATACCTTTATTCTATATCAATGTTATTTTCTTGAAGAGGAGAAATTTTCGTTATCTTTCACCCAACAGTTCGAAATATCATAGTATTTCATTCATACTGCCTGAGCGATACCCTTGCAAATCCAATGTGACATAAGTAAAACCGATTTGTTTCAATTTCGCTTCCACTTTTTCGCGGATTGCTTTTTCCAGAAAGCGATCGAATGCTTCCGGTTCAATTTCAATTCTGGCCATCAGTCCGTGAATTCTCACTCGGACCTGGACAAAGCCAAGATCCATTAAAAATTGTTCGGCCTGATCCACCATGCTCAATTTATCCGCTGTGATCGTTTCTCCATAGACAAAACGGGAAGCCAGACAGGCATAAGAAGGCTTTTCCCAGGTCGAAATTCCGATGTCTTTCGAAAGCTGACGAATTTCTTTTTTATATAGCTGTGCATACTGTAATGGACTTTTTACCGCCAGTTCCCGAATTGCCTGCAGCCCGGGGCGATAATCGCCCAAATCATCCATATTGGAACCTTCTGCTACAAAAGAAATCCCCTGCTCTTTCGAGATTTCAATGATCTTTGAAAAAATCCCTTTCTTGCATAGATAACAGCGGTTGGGAGGATTCTGGGCAAATCCGGGTATGCTCATTTCATTTGAATCGAATATTATATGTCGAATATGATTCGTCTCGGTAAAGTTAATCGCTTCCGTTAATTCTCGCTTTGGAAAAGATGCTGATCTTGCAGTAACTGCAATCACCTGATCGCCTAAAACATCATGAGCGGTCTTCAGCAAAAATGTGGAATCAACACCACCTGAAAAAGCGATTGCCACGCTGCCCAATTCTTTCAGGTAATTTTGCAGTTTTAGAAATTTTTCTTCAAGTTCACTCATTCGGCATGCCTTATGTATTGTTTTTACTATTCAGAATTATAGGGATAGGATTCGACTTTCAAAGATTATTATAAATCTTGATGACAAAAAAATTACCTTATGAACAATGAGAGTAAAAAGACAACAACTCGAAATACAGAAAAGCATCCCCATGCCGCAGATTGATACGATTCAATTGCATATTTTTACATATATTTTTCTCTCATCAGGGAAAAGACATCCAATGAAAAAGCCCAGTCCGAACAACCTGATGGCTGCATAAACACACATATGAAATCAAGATTTGATAATTCGTCATTTTTTCAATATTAATATGAGATTTTTTGAGTGGGCGTAACAGGACTCGAACCTGCGACCCCATCCTTGTAAGAGATGCTGAGCAGTGCTTAATTATGTCTATACCATATATATAGTAACTAATTGCCTACTACATACCTATATATGGTAGTACAACTGTCTATATAGTCTCAATATTCTATGCTTTGGTGTTTCATCTGCACCAGATTAATTTAAACAAGAAGGGCGACTCGTTTGTTTAATCCATGCCATAATTCTCTTCCTGAAGTAAAAGAATTGGGATAGCTTATGTTATTACATCGACAAAATTCTGTAAAGAAAATAATCAACATGAGCATCGAATCTAGGTTGGTATTACATAGATCGGTCTGCTTTTAAAACCCCAACTCTGAAACCTTTTTCCGGACGCTGGCATTGTAAAATGGCAAATATTCCGCTAACTTTTCCTTATCCAGGTCACTCAGGTACCATTCTGAAGTGTTTCCGATTCTCTTACCCAAAGTCATTAAATAAATCTGATCCAAAAAAGCCTTCTCCGGCTGTGCCAGGTAGGTTCCATTGATCAAATCAAAACCAAAAAATAATGCTTCCTGTAATTTGGAATATTCACATTCCACATCAGCGAAGGTCATTTTCTTAGTATGACGGGTTGTAGCCAACGTCAATCCATATAATCCCTGATTGATAATTCCGTATTTTGATAATGCGCTTTCAAAACTGATATAACTGGGATAATAAAGCTGTGTAGCCACTTTTTCGATATCCAATTTTTCTCGTTTCAGAGTATAGATACCACGCGTAATCTGAATTAAAACACCTGCGTCTAGCATTCTTTTAACCGGAATTTTGAGATGTGTTTCTTCCGGGAACAATTTTTTCAAGTCTTTAATGCTAAAGACATCTTTTCCTAATATTTCCAGTTTTTGGATTAACTGTTGGCGTTTCATTTTTTGAATAACTCGATTACTTTCCGTTGGTTTTTAGGCAGATAATGGTATAGACTATCCATTAGTTCTTTTTGATCATATTTATAATCATCTCTGATAATAAAATTTTGGCCCAATTTTTGGCTGATATACCAGGCATCGAATAAATCCCTGGGTTCTCGCCGTTCGCGATCCTCAATAATGCGGATTTTATCTTTAAGAATTGACTCCAGTGTGTAAACCCGACCGATCACTTCAAGATTATTAAAAGGACTTTTGATTAATGCGATCGTCTGTATAAAATCCCGGGGATTCTTGTTAACCTCAACTTTTATACCAATAGGAATAGGTCGGTAGTCCACATGGATGAGTACTTTAGCAAATAGTGTATATCGTTTATCATAAATGTCTTTGATCGCTGCTTCCGGAATGATTTTTTCAATCTTTTTGAGTACCCGGCTGAAATCAGTAAAAGCCACCTCATCCAACAAAGAAAAATCCAAATCTTCGGAGAATCTGACCGAACCATAAGCTAATCTCAAAGCAGTTCCACCTTTAAAAACCAGATTATTTTCAAAAGAGGAATTAAACAAAATATCCAGCAAAAACATTTGATAATGTTCCTTGAGAATATTATCAACAGTGGTTTGTTGCTCTAATGCGAATTTTTGAGTTTGATCTTGTGTTAGCATAGTATACATTAATGTATACCAACCTTACATTGTTGTCAAGCGCTTCAATATTTATCTAACCTCATACAATGAAATAATCTGATCCAAACGGCCAAACGGCTACATAAACACACATATGAAATCAAAATTTGATAAATCGTAATTTTTTTTATAATAATCAGGGATTTTTTGAGTGGGCGGAACAGGACTCGAACCTGCGACCCCATCCTTGTAAGGGATGTGCTCTAACCAACTGAGCTATCCGCCCGAATGTCCGAAATTATATCATAACCGCAGGTTAATTACGAATAATCAATTCGAAATCCGAATAGAATTCGTTGTTATTGTGTTGTTATTATGCTTCGTTTAAAAACAACACAATAACATACTGTTCGTTTTCCTTATAAGGTTTTTCCAGATTTATGAAACGCTGTTCTGATCTTGATCGGTCATCCGAATAAAGAGAAACATTTATTAATTCACTTGTTAACCGTTTTGTACAAAAATATAAGTTAAATAAACCATCTTAAGTCAATTCATAATTAAACAATTCCTTTCTGTTGTCTTTTCTTGAACAGATTGTTCTGATAAAATACTGATTACATCACAATCAAACTATGTGACATGAATGATGTATCCATGGTCGTTTTTGCAAGAATACTGCACGTTATAGCATCCTGCTGATCAATAAAATAATCTGCGCCAGGCAATTTGCAGATCAGTAAGATCCTTTTAATACGCTTCTTCAGCAAAATTAATTTTTGACCAACGCTATCTGATTTGATTCAGTTCATAAGCGTGTAATGATGATTCGATCGTTCTATGATCGTCTAACAAGAAAAGGCCAGGCGGAAAAAATGAAAAAAATTACTTATTGGTTTCTGACGATTCTGATGACATTGATTTCAGTCAGCCTCGTTTCAGCGCAAGATCTGCAAGCGACCAACCAGGCGCTGCAATTGGAACTGAATATTATGAAACTCCAGGCAACGATGGATGCCCTGCAGGCTGAAATGAATCAGACAAATAAGATTCCCGAAGACCCAAGCGGTGGGAAATTGACATGGGGAAGTCAGAATTCAGCATATTCTCCCACTCCAACCGCCTTGGGAAGTAATTATGCTCCTATCAATATGCAAAACTTTCCAGCATTGGTTCGTCCACAAGTTCCGTATGGTCCTCCGCCGAGATGGGAAAAGCCGAGAACCAATCATTTAACAGAAATTTATGTTGGCGAATCCGGTTCCTATCGAACAATCGCTGAGGCTTTGAAAAATTTGCCAGATAATGCAGGGGAAGTGATCCTGTACATGACAAGTGATACCGAAGAACCTTCCGATGGATTTGGTATTCCTATCGATAAAAAAATCACAGTGCTGCGAATTGCGTCCAATACGGGAGAACATCGAACTGCATGGCCTGCCGGTCGTTCGATTTGGTTTTTCTGCAATGGCGTCCCGTTCATTATCGAACCGGATGTTGAGTTCGCGAACAAAAGCATGATCATGGGCGGCGCCATCACTTATTCCCGGCATAATGTGCAAACTCCGCAAAGCGTCATCATCATTAATGGATCAGCCTGGTGGGTTTACGCTGGCGGCCAGTCAGGTGACAACGGTTACAGTTCTACCGTGGATAATGCCCTCGTGATTATTAATGGCAAAGTCGACCGCGTATTTGCCGGAGGCCGAACCATTTATGGCGAAACCTTTGTCAACCAATCCACTGTTGTATTGAACGGAACTGCGAATGAGGTTTATTGCAGCGGTTACACCGAATACCCGAATGCAAAAACGACCGTAGGATCTGCAAATATGTTGATTTATGGCTGGTATGGGATTTATGGACTAAGCCGCGGACAAGGCGAAGCTTTTCTGCTGAATTCAAGAGGCTGTTATTAGTTTTTCGGATCGAACCGGATTGGAAAGCGTTTTGGTTTTGTATCAAAGAAAGAAATAGTGGGCGGAACAGGACTCGAACCTGCGACCCCATCCTTGTAAGGGATGTGCTCTAACCAACTGAGCTATCCGCCCGAACGCAACACATTATACTATAGTTTTTCATTGTCAAGCGATTTTCGCCGGAAATTCGAAATATGAAAAGAATACTTTTCTTCAACGACTGGAAGGCAAGGATCCGTTAATCAAAAAATCCCCCGGGAATCGATCACTCCTTGAGGGATTTTTTGAACAAACAGGGAAACAATGGTTTTACTTCTGTCAGGTTATAATACAATTATACTATAAAAAGAAATGTTTTTGTCAATGCATTAACTCATATAGATTTTCCGGTTTTAAGGAATATTCAAGCTTTTTTTAAAAGCAGAAAGAATTCTAATTATTTTTCCATTCGTCTTGTTAAGATATCGAAATATTCCCTCATGAATCACAGAATTACCACAAATTAATGGATATTATTCCTCAAAATACAGGAGGAATATCATGCAATTCGATTCTGACTTGCTTCACTACTGAAGCCATCCGGATATCGCTTTTCAAGTTTGGTGATATTTTTTTGTGCAATTTCCTGCAAATCAACACCAATATCATGGGAATATACGGCAATATACCAAAGGATATCACCCAATTCCTCTATGACCTTTTCTTGATCATAGGGATGCCCATGTAAAAATACTTTCTTAGTACGATTGGCCAGTTCTCCCACTTCCCCAGCCAATGCCAGCGACCAGGTCAAATGCATCGTTTTTTCATCCATCGGTACTGTTGCTGTTCGCAGACAGAAATCCTGGTATTCATTCATCGTTTCAAAATTTACCATCTCGCTCCTTTATTCGTAATATTTTTTTCATGTATTTTCTATTCAAAAGCAGAATTCTAAATCTTCTCGTTTTCGTAATGAAGCTGTAGATAGCCGAGATCTTCAATTCTACAAATATTAATGCAAATTCCTCCGTTGATAATCAGTAATTCGAAATTTAGATTGATTTTTCAAATCAATCAAGAAAATTTATTATCCTTATGATTTTTGCGCGAACCGAATAACGATAAGAGTAACAAAGAATTCTTCTCAGATTTCGAATTACTGATTGTTAACAGCATTTATACAAAATTTTTATACAATATTATCAGGTTTCATCGATAATAATACAGGACTCTTTAATAGAATTATCGCCAATTGAGAAAAAAGACCACAATCTTTAAAAGTCAGACGATATGAAATAAGAGTATTCCTACAAAATTTAGGGCTGCAGTCAGACAAATGATTGCACCATGGAGTAAAAAATGAATTTTGATAAATTTACACAAAAAGCACAGGAAGCGGTCAGTCAATCACAGCAAATTGCCATCGAATTTTCCCATCAGACGATTGAACCGGCACATCTGTTATTAGCGCTGATCCGTCAACAGGAAGGCATCGTTCCAGCGATCGTCACACGCGTATCAGGTAGTGTTGCCGGGCTGCAAACGGATCTTGAAAAGGATCTTGAAGCTCGTTCGAAAGTATATGGAAGCAACACATCGTTAAGCATGTCCAAAACTACAGCAGACATCTTGGGAAACGCTGAAAAAATTGCCAAAGGCATGCAAGATGAATATGTTTCAACCGAACATCTATTCCTTGCACTGTGTGACAGTACAGAAGGAAAACGATTATCACAATTCGGATTGACAAAGGATTCGATTCTTAAAGCATTAATGTCTATTCGCGGCCGCCAAAGAGTGACCAATCAAAACCCTGAGGAAACCTATCAGTCATTGGAAAAATATGGCCGTGATTTGACTGCCATTGCCCGCCAGGGAAAACTGGATCCTGTCATCGGAAGAGATGACGAAATCCGGCGGACAATTCAAATATTATCCCGCAGGACGAAAAATAATCCGGCATTAATCGGTGACCCGGGTGTCGGAAAAACTGCAGTTGTGGAAGGGCTTGCACAGCGAATAGTCAAAGGAGATGTCCCGGAAGGTCTAAAAAATAAACGATTGGTCCAATTGGACATGTCCGCACTGGTTGCAGGTGCAAAATATCGTGGTGACTTTGAAGAACGACTGAAAGCGGTCCTGAAAGAGATTACGGACTCAGAAGGTGAAATTATCCTTTTTATTGACGAAATGCATACCATCGTTGGAGCGGGCGCTGCAGAAGGATCCATGGATGCCGGTAATATGATCAAACCGATGCTGGCACGCGGTGAATTACATCTGATCGGAGCCACCACGCTGGATGAATATCGAAAATATATCGAAAAAGATGCTGCGCTGGAAAGACGTTTTCAGACGGTTCTGGTCAATGAACCCAGTGTTGAAGATACCATCAGCATCCTGCGTGGTTTGAAACAACGGTATGAAGTCCATCACGGAGTTCGAATCACAGATCCGGCTGTTATTGCTGCGGCGACGCTCTCAAACCGCTATATCACTGACAGGCACCTGCCAGATAAAGCAATTGATCTGATCGATGAAGCGGCAGCCCGCCTTCGGACTGAAATTGATTCAAAGCCGCAGATCCTGGATGATGTCGACCGACAAATTATGCAACTCGAAATTGAAAAACAGGCACTCCAGAAAGAGCATGATGCCGCATCGAAAGAACGCCTGAAGAAAATTGAAGAGGATCTGTCCAATCTGAAAGAAAAGGCAAATTCCCTGTCGACCCGATGGCACACGGAAAAAGAGGCAATTCTAAAGCTTCGCACGATAAAAGAAAGATTGGAAGAGACTAATCTGAAAATCGAACAATCCGAACGAAACAGCAACTTGGAACAGGCAGCGCGGCTGCGTTACGGTGAACTGCCTGCACTGGAAAAAGAACGAAGTGAAGCTGAAAATCTGCTAAAAACGCTGCAGAAAGAAGGAGCTTTGCTAAAAGAGGAAGTTGATGATGAGGAAATCGCAGCTGTCGTCGGTAAATGGACGGGAATTCCAGTGTCACGCCTTTTGGAAAGCGAAATGCAGAAACTTTCTCATATGGAAGAACGGCTGCATCAACGCGTAGTCGGTCAGAATGATGCGGTCAACGCCGTCAGCAATGCAGTCCGCCGTTCTCGAGCTGGTTTACAGGATCCAAACCGCCCCATCGGATCGTTTATCTTTATTGGTCCGACTGGCGTCGGTAAAACCGAACTGGCAAAAGCGCTGGCAGAATTTCTGTTTGACGACGAAAAGGCAATCGTACGAATTGATATGAGCGAATATCAGGAAAAGCATACCGTTTCTCGACTGATCGGTGCGCCTCCCGGATATGTCGGTTATGAAGAGGGCGGACAATTGACTGAATCCATCCGCCGTCATCCGTACAGCGTCGTCTTATTTGATGAAATCGAAAAAGCTCACAGTGAAGTCTTTAATGTTTTACTGCAAGTCCTTGACGATGGACGGCTTACTGACGGTCAGGGCAGGACAGTCGATTTTCGCAATACGGTGATCATAATGACTTCGAATGCAGGATCTGAATTATGGATGAATGGAGCTCAGCTTGTGAGTCGTGAAGCCATTAACCGTGTTTTACAAAACACTTTTCGCCCCGAATTTCTTAACCGGCTTGATGAGATCGTTGTTTTCCATCCATTGACGATCAGTGATCTGCAACGCATCGTGAACATCCAATTGGAAAAAGTCCGTCAGCTCCTACGGCAAAGGGAGATGGCGCTCGAGCTATCGGATTCTGCCATTCGTTATCTGGTTGAAGCAGGAACAGATATCGAATATGGCGCTCGGCCTTTAAAGCGGGCTATCCAGCAAAACCTGTTGGATCCTCTCGCGTCTGAAATGATCAGCGGAAAATTTGTATCAGGAGATACAATTCACGTCAATGTGGATCCGAACCAGGAAAATCTCATATTTACGAAAGCATAATACTGAAAAGATATTTTGACAAAGCGGATCATGGCTCCAAGTTAGATTGCCATGATCCGCTTTTTTTTCATTCAACCGATCTTGATTTACCAGCAATTCGAAATATGAAAATTGAATCCTATTTTCATAGGAATTGCTATAAGGAACCTGTCATTGCGAGCCCCAAAAGGGGCGTGGCAATCTCCCCGCCACACGTAGGGCAGAGCGCCATCCGGAAAGAGATTGCTTCTCAATGATCGCAATGACAGATCAATCAATATTTCGAACAGCAGATGAAAGAAATTACACATCCGATAATGAAAATTGAATCCTATTTTCATAGGAATTACTGATTATTGGCAATTTTCAGTTTTCCTTTTTCTAACGGGTATAATTGGTTTCGAAATATTTATAACGGAGGCCCAATGTCCAACGTAACAATTACGAATCATCCATTAATTGAACACAAATTGTCAATTTTACGTGACGTTAACACGAACCCCACAATTTTTCGCCAACTGGTGAGTGAATTGGGGGCTCTTTTATGTTATGAAGCAACACGTGATCTGCCGATAAAACCCGTTGAAGTTCAGACTCCTTTGACAACGATGACAGCCTATGAAATGCAGGAAAGTATCGCGCTTATTCCGATTCTTCGTGCCGGCTTAGGAATGGTGGAAGGTATATGGGCGTTAATCCCCAATGCGCATGTTTTCCATATCGGTTTCTATCGTAATGAACAAACACTGGAGCCGGTTGAGTATTACAACAAACTCCCCAAGAATCATCCATTTAATACCTGTCTGATTCTTGATCCAATGCTCGCGACAGGCGGATCGGCAATTGCAACAACCGATATCATCAAACGTTGGGGAGCGAAAAAGATCAAATTTGTTGGGTTGATTGGCGCGCCGGAAGGAATCCGTGCATTACAAGAAGTGCATCCGGATGTCGATATCCATCTGGCAGCCATTGACGATCATCTCAATGAAAAAGGATACATTGTTCCTGGGCTGGGAGATGCCGGAGATCGACAATTTGGAACTGTTTTTTAATCCGGTTACCATTATGGTTTCACATAAAAAGTGGATGCACCGATCATAATCAGTCAATGCTTCCATTTTTAAGAAGCTTTTTTTATTTGAGAAAAGAACTATTGGTTATACCGTTATTGTTGAGAATCGTTCAACAATAACGGTATAACTTTTTAATCTTCAATTTTTACAAAAGGGTTTTTCGAATTTCGAATCGTTGTATAAATCTCCTTCTGTAATTTGAAGGAGGAACTATTTTAAAATTTTTGCATAAATTTTTGCGTCACAGAATTCTCCATGCACCGGCAGACGTTTCCGATAAACACCTTCCTGCTGCATTCCAAGTTTTTGCATAACGCGTTCTGATTTGTAGTTATCAATTTCGCATTGAGCCTCAACGCGATGTAAATTCAGATATTTTGCTCCAGCATCGATCATCGCATTTGCTGCCTCAACAATATACCCATGTCCCCAATATCGCGGGGACAAGCAGTATCCTAACTCTCCCATCAACAGATCAAAATCGACTGTCACGAATGCTATTGTTCCAATCAATTTATTTTCTTCTTTCAGAATAATTCCTCTGTCAATTTGCAATCTTTTCCCTTCCACATCTTCAAGAAACTTCAGAAAAGCTCGTGTGTCTTCAATAGTCCTGTGGGCAGACCAGCTCATAAACTGGGCGACCTCAGGTTTGGATGCATACTCAAAAATATCGTTTTCATCTTCCCATCGGATTGGACGAAGAATTAACCGATCTGTTGTAATCAACGCCGGAAATTGAGCCAAAATATCAAAAGACACTTTATTTGCCTCCATAATGAGCAACTGTCCTTTTGCAATTTAATTCTTTTTAGTAATAGAAAAGTAATTCGCAATTGTCACTAAGTCTATAATTCCTATAGATTTGAAAAAAATATTCATGCTAAAATTGATAAGCGTCATAGAATCCTTATGACATTTGTAATATTACTCCAATATACTCGTGATAATTTTATCACCAAGGTCATTTGAATGGAATTGGAAGCCCCGAAATAATGAATCGAAACAAGGAGTTTTTATGTTAGTTGGTTCTCGAATGACGTATCCCGTGATTACAATCAGTCCAAGAGCGACATTGGATTCAGCCAATGATTTGATCAATAAGGAATCCATTCATTCGCTGCCGGTTGTCGATCGACAGGGGCGTTTATTAGGTTTAATTACAAAAGATAAAATTGACAGCGTTCTTTGCAAAAACGGTTCGACTAATGAAGTAGAATCAGAGCTTTTAGTCGAAGACTTTATGATGACGCAAGTATTGACTGTTACTGAAAATACTCCCATTGAAGAAGCTGCACGGATTATTTCGGATTATGACATTAAATCTCTTCCGGTAATACGCGGTAATTATGTCGTAGGAATTATTACAGCCACCTCTCTTATCCGTATCTTCCTTGAAATGACTGGAGCCCGTTCCCAGGGAATTCGCTTGACGCTGCAAGTTGAAGACGTTCCTGGCAAGATTTTCTCCATTTTTAAGAAAATTTGTGAAATGAATGGAAATGTCGTTTCTTTTTCAACATACAACTCGGAAGAAAAAGGTTATAAGATGATGACGTTAAAAATTGACGGAATTGAAAAATATGAGTTAAAACAGGCAATTACACCGCTTGTATATAAAGTCGCAGATATTCGATAATTAGTATCCTTCTAAATCCGGATGACTGCTGCTTGAGCTCAACCGTTTTGTTCTTCATTGGAATAAATATCGAGAATACCCCATTGAAAAATCGATTTGAATTGGCGCAAAAAATCCTTCAATGATTAAAGGCAGATTGTAGCATTGGTTACAATTATTAACGAATAATTCGAAATATGAAAAGAATTCATTGATGTTCATACTGTTTTATGCTTAGCGCAAAGACATCAAAAGAACAAGTTTTTTTCCGATGGATACAAATTGCGAGTCAATATTTCGAATTACTGCCACAAATCCGCTATTGGTGTGTCATAATTGTAGACAGTTAAGAAAATTGAGGAATTGAGCCCAGATGATTTTCCGCAATACAAGACTATCGATAATCAAAAATCATAATCTCCTCTGATAGGGCAATTAGCCGTAATTTCGAAATTTGGAAAAGACTTAAAAAAATGCAGTTATTCGAAATATGAGAGGATTCTTTGTTGTTATATTGTTTTTGAACTTTCCATAAAACATCATAACGACAGGTTTTTCCTCGATTGATTCGAATAGCAAGTTAATATTTCGAATTTCTGAAAAAAAGATCTTTCCAAAGTATAATGCTGCTCTGATTGATCGACATAAGATGAGAATCAAAAGGTTTGAACTGTTCAGACAGAAAGTACGAAAATCTTGAAGAATTAAAGGAAAGAAAACGATTCATGATCGCATTGGACATTGAAACAACCGGACTTGATCCCCAAATTGATAGCATCACAGAAATTGCTGCGGTCAGGTTTTCAGCTTCAAGAATTGAAGACTCTTTTCAAACACTTGTGAACCCCAACCGGCCGATTCCTTCAAATATCACGCAGCTCACTCACATCACCAATGATATGGTGCGAAATGCTCCACAGATCAGTGATGTTTATTCGAAATTTATAGAGTTTATCGGTGATGATACGATCGTTGGACACAACGTTGGATTTGACCTCAGCTTTTTAAAGCGCGGTAATTACCTGAAAAAAAATCAGGTCTTCGACACCTATGAAATAGCTTCCGTACTCTTACCTTGCGCCTCCCGATATAATCTCGGTTCATTAGCGCAACAGATGGGAATCTTTGTTCAAGACCAGCATAGGGCTTTAGCGGATTGCATTTCGAATTATCAGGTTTATAATCGGCTGGTCGAAAAAGCCAATTCACTTCCTTTAAATCTTCTGATGGATATTGTTTCACTGGCATCCGGCACAGGATGGAGCGGTTCAGAGTTTTTCCGGCAGATCATTCAAAAACGGATTAAAAATGGCGAAAAGCCCCAATCCAGTTTCCAGATCCCGATTCCTGCAATTAAAAACCAATGGACTGACCAGAAATTAGAACTGAAACCTGCAGAAAAACCCGATCGACTTGATGCTGATGAAATTGCTGCGATTCTTGAATATGGCGGTGAATTTCACAAACATTTTCCAAATTATGAACAACGCCCACAACAAATTGAGATGCTGCGTTCCATTTGTCACGCTTTTTCTGAAGGGAAACACATGTTTATCGAAGCAGGTACCGGCACTGGAAAATCATTTGCCTATCTGATTCCTGCCTTTCATTGGGCGATAAAAAATGGAGAACGGGTAATCGTCTCAACCAATACGATCAACCTTCAGGATCAGCTAATTCATAAAGACATCCCTGAATTGGGACAAGCACTGGGAATAGACCTGCGCGCGACAATCCAAAAAGGTCGTAATAATTATCTTTGTCCACGCAAACTTCAACTCATCCATAACCGTGGGGCTGAATCACCGGAAGAAGTCCGTGTCATCGGTAAAATCTTAGTTTGGCTGCATGAAGGCGGAAATGGTGACCGCAGCGAAATAAATTTGAATGGTCCGATTGAAAAAGACATCTGGAGTCAGCTCAGCGCTGAAAATGATAGTTGTCGTTCAAACCAATGCCAAATCAGGCGCAAGGGTGCATGTCCATTCTACAACATACGCGATCAGGCGCTGCGCTCGCACGTCATCATCGCAAACCATGCGCTGCTTTTAGCGGATCTGGCAAATAATGGCGGCGTCTTACCGGATTATAAATATCTGATCATCGACGAAGGACACCATCTGGAATCCGCTGCGACAAGCGCATTCAGCTATCGTCTGTCCCCGATAGAAATTAACCGGATGCTGTTAGAACTGGGTAGTATCGGCAAAGGATTAATCGGACGGCTGCAAACTGAATTGCAGCCAATACTAAAACAAGATAACTATGCGCAGTTGATCGAGCGCTTCAATTTCATCACACAATACTCTTCCCAGCTTGACATCTCCTGCAAAGCATTGTTTGGATTGATTCAATTCTTTATGTCAGAAGCCAGAGAGGGTACACCGCTTTCAGTCTATGGTCAGCAGCTTCGGATAACCTCATCAGTTCGTACAGCAGCAGGCTGGAGTGACTTAGAGATCGCCTGGGATGATACAAACAATGCGTTTGAGAAAATCATTTCTGAAATGACTCTTGTTTCCAAAGATTTTGCTGATAATGACGATCTTGATGATGAAAATATTCTGGAATTGATTGATCTTTTTCGCGGTATCGGAAAACAGTTGCTGGAAGCCAGAAATCAAATCGATGGATTAATTGCCAATCCGATTCAAAATTTTGTCTATTGGATCGACATTTCTCCAGTCAACAACCGGTTGACACTGAATTCTGCGCCGCTTGCTGTTGGACCGATTGTCGAAAAATTACTCTGGCATGAAAAAGAGAGCATCATTCTTACCTCCGCCACATTAACGACTGATAACAGCTTTGACTATATGAAGGAAAGATTATGCGCTGACGAAGCGGAAGAATTATGTGTCGGATCACCCTTTGATTATGAGAATGCGGTTTTATTGTACATTCCGAATGACATACCGGATCCAAACCAGGGCGCCTCTCAGCATATGGTTGAAACGACCCTTATAAAGTTATGCAAAGCGACCGGTGGCAGAACATTGGCGCTTTTCACATCGTATGCCCAGTTGAAACGAACATCCAACAGTATTGCTCCTCAATTGGCTGAAGCCGGTATTACAGTCTTTGAACAAGGGGAAGGAGCTTCGGCATCTTCTTTGTTGGAAACATTTCGTGAGACAGATCAGGCAATTTTGCTGGGAACGCGCAGTTTTTGGGAAGGTGTTGATATTCAAGGCGAAAAATTATCTGTCGTTGTGATTGTCAAACTTCCGTTTGATGTGCCTTCCGATCCGATCATTGCAGCACGGTCAGAGAGTTTTGAGAATTCATTTGGCCAATACAACCTGCCGGAAGCAATCTTGAAATTCAGGCAGGGATTTGGTCGTTTAATTCGATCCCAATCAGATCGGGGGATCATCCTGGTTCTGGATTCCCGTGTACTGACAAAAAAATATGGGAGAGAATTTATCAACTCCATTCCCAAGTGCACTCAAATCATTAACAGCATCCGTGATCTGCCGCAAGTAGCACGCCGCTGGCTGAATTTATAAATAAATTCGGTCAACACGATCCGTTATTCCAGTCGTAACATCAGCTCGGGTGGTATGCCATCTTTCAGCGAGATCTTCAACTTCGATGGATTCCGAGCCTTGCTTGCCCAGAAGGATCACCTCTTCACCGATTGGAAAATAATCCGGCAGCAATACCATACAGGCATCAGTACACACACTCCCGACAACCGGAATTTTTTTCCCACCAATTAAAACGACATTATCATGCATTCGTCTGAATCCATCCCCATAACCAACCGGAATTACTCCAATCCAGGAATCTTCAGCAAGATGATAATGTTGTCCATACCCGATTCCATATCCTGCTGGTAATTTCCTGACAGATACAAGCCGTGTTTTCCAGACTAACGCTCTCTGCAGGTAAGATGGAAAAGGTTCATAATAGAATGGATTAACTCCTAAAAGAGCGCAGCCGACCCGCACTAAATTATAGCGAGATGAAGGAGTATTAAAAGCTGCTGCTGAGTTGGAGCAATGAATTTTTGCAGGATAAATGTTAATAGATCTGAGCAAATCCAGCGATTTTTCAAATCGTTCTTTCTGAATCACATTCAAAGGGGAATCGGGATCATCATCGATATTCGCATAATGGCTGTAGATACCTTCAATCTGAATACATCCCGTCGCCATCGCAGCTTCTGCTAAAGACGGTATTTCCTCAGGGAAGACTCCAAAACGTCCCATGCCTGTATCTACTTTTAAGTGAATTCTGGCAGGTATCTGAAATTTGCGGAAAGAGCATTCAATTTTCGGCAGCATTTCGATACCGTTTAACGATAATACTAAACGATTGCTGACTGCTGTATCGATTTCCTCCTGAGAAAAGGCATGAAAAACAAGAATATCCTTCTTAATTCCATTTTCCAGCAGTGTAAGACCTTCCTGTACCCGCGCAACGGCAAAAGAATCCACACCTACCTCATCGGCGATGCGAGCCACATCCACTGCGCCATAACCATAAGCGTTTGCTTTAACAACCGCCATCACGGGGGTTCCGGTTATTTCCATGCAGCTCCGGCAATTTTCCCGGATTGCATTTAAATCGATTTCCAACCATGTTGAAAAAAAGTCTGATTTAGTGAATTTTTGTTTTTCCATTTTGAGTATTTTATCAGGGAAATTCGTATCAGCAGGAGTATGATCAGCAATTCTGAATTTGATAAAGCCTTTTGAGAAAAAGATATGATTAGGTGTCGTGTTGTTTCCGCGCTCTACGCGGAAACAACACGACACCTAATCATATTTCTCATATTTCGAATCGCTGGAGTATAATACGTATTAAACAAGTAATAGTTGTTCACACAAGTAAAATAGCGTTTTTTACGCTTGGAAATGAAAGCTTGTAATAAACTACATATTTAAAACAAGATTAATTGCACTAAAAATTTCTATTGTCTGACATTTTATTGCATTTTTTTGTTTCATTCCATATAATTAACCCACGAAACTAATTTTCTGTCTCAGTCAATCACAGGAAAAACGCTGTTTCGAAAAAGGAGGCCCAAAAAAAAACTGAGCCAAAATAATCTCCGAAATGACTTTTTTTGTTGAACAGCAGATCATCTTTCGATAATCTGCTCTCATAAAATGAATTATATTGATGACTTATTTATATAAGTTCGTTCTAAGGTCTTCTCAGCTTTATGACTGAGAGATAAAAAACATAAGAGGAGAATCATTATTATGAAGAAGCTTTTTACAGTACTGTTTGTTCTTGTTTTCACGTTGACCGTTGTTGCGTTCAACGCTGAAGCTGCGGCTGAAGACTTCAAACTGGGCGTTATCCTTGTCCATGATGAAAACTCAGGCTATGATATGGCGCACATTGATGGCGTCAAAGGCGCTCAGGAAAAATTAGGCCTGACAGATGATCAAATCATCTTCAAATACAATATCCCAGAAACTGAAGCATGTTACGACAATGCAGTCGACCTTGCCGAGCAGGGCTGCGACCTGATTATCTCAGATTCATATGGACATCAGTCTTATATGATGCAGGCAGCAGCAGAATATCCGGACGTGATCTTCCTGGCTGCAACCGGTGATACCGCCTGGAAAGAACCGATGGAAAATGTCGCGAACTTCTTCCCTCACACGTACGAATCCCGCTACGTTTCCGGAATTGTCGCTGGAATGAAGCTGAAGGAATTGCTTGATTCCGGAAAAATTACCGATCCGTATGTCGGATATGTTGGCGCATACCCGTACGCCGAAGTGGTCAGTGGTTACACTGCCTTCTTCCTCGGCATCCGCTCAATCGTTCCGGACGCTCACATGGACGTTCAATATACGAACTCATGGTACGATCCGAAAGCTGAAGGCGAAGCAGCTAACGCTTTGATATCCAGAGGTTGCGTCATCATTGGTCAGCACGCTGACTCCACCGGCGCCCCGTCAGCCATTCAGGCAGCCAAAGACAGCGGCAAAATTGTTTACAGCGTTGGTTACAACATCAGCATGCTCGCTGTTGCTCCGACCGCTGCTCTGACCAGTGCCCAGAACCGTTGGGCTGCGCTCTACACACCGATTATCGAAAAAGCGATGAAGGGCGAAGCAATCCCGAAGGACTTTTCAGTAGGGTACGCAAATGACGCCGTTCAGATCGCTCCGCTTGGCCCGGAAGTTGCTGAAGGAACTCAGGAAGCGGTTGATGCCGCCATCGCTGGAATCATTGATGGCAGCCTGAATGTCTTTGACACTGACAATTTCACCGTCAAAGGCGAAAAAATCACCTCTTTCCTGGCTCTCGACACTGATGGCGACTGGACTGGAGACACTGGCGAAGCAATTGAGGATGGTATCTTCTATGAATCCAAACTCATCAGCGCTCCTTATTTCTCGCTGCGAATTGACGGCATCACTGAACTCACAAACGAGTAATTATTAATCACTAACAATGAGAAGCGACTGATATCAGTCGCTTCTCATAATCAAAACGATTTGAGCAGTATAGGATTAATAAAAAAATAGCAGAATATTCCAGACGATTCAACGAAATATCTGCTGATTGAGTTTTCACTTCCTGTCAATATTTTTAACAGAGGTGTAACCCTTAATAAATATGAGTTACACCTCTGTTAAAAAACAAAAAAAAATAACTGTTTTTCAGGATTTTATTCAAGGCAGAGCAGCGTTATCGCCCTGTCATGAGAAAGGAACCCTACTTGGAACAGAATGTAGCTATTCGAATGGTCGATATCACCAAACGATTCGCTGATGT
Source organism: Flexilinea flocculi (assembly GCF_001192795.1). GTDB lineage: Bacteria > Chloroflexota > Anaerolineae > Anaerolineales > Anaerolineaceae > Flexilinea > Flexilinea flocculi. The sequence continues at coordinate 2,033,737 of NZ_DF968181.1, forward strand.
GGTCGCCAACAACAAAATTAATCTGGAAATTCGGTTCGGAGAAATTTTGGCTCTCCTTGGTGAAAACGGCAGCGGCAAGACCACATTAATGAACATGCTGTCCGGAATCTACATGCAGGACAGCGGTGCCATCTATGTCAAAGGTGAACGGATTACAATCAAAGACCCGCACGATGCATATAGTCTGCACATCGGTATGATCCACCAGCACTTTAAATTGGTAGAAGTGCTGACTGCTGCAGAAAACATTATCCTCGGGCTGAATGAAACCCGCCTGATCGATTTAAAAAACGTCCGTGAACAGGTTAAAAAAATCTGTGATCGTTATGGATTCGTCGTTGATCCGGATAAAAAAGTTTACGATATGTCCGTTTCCGAAAAACAGACGCTCGAAATCGTCAAGGTTCTTTATCGTGGTGCTGATATTCTGATTCTGGACGAACCGACTGCAGTGCTGACCCCTCAGGAAACTGACAAGCTCTTCGTTGTCATGCGCAACATGAAAGCGGATGGGAAATCAATTGTGATCATCACGCACAAATTGCACGAAGTGATGGAAATTTCAGATCGGGTTGCCGTTCTACGCAAAGGTGAATACATCGGCGATGTTCTCACGAGCCAAACGGATCCGCAGAAACTGACCGACATGATGGTGGGTCGTTCAGTTACACTCAACATCGATCGGCCGGAACCAGTCAATCCGAAGGAAAGCCTGGTTGTAAAGAACTTGGGCGTCAAAGACATCAACGGCGTGAAAAAACTTGAAAATGTATCTTTCACAGCTTACACCGGTGAAATCCTCGGCATCGCCGGCATTTCAGGCTGCGGACAGAAAGAATTACTTGAAGCGATTGCCGGATTGCACAAGCTGGAACCAGGTAGTAGCATCATGTTTTATCCCCGTGGAAACAAAGAAGAGGGAGAAGACCTTGCCGGTCAGTCGCCGATCGATATCAAGCATAAAGGCGTTCATCTGGCCTTTGTCCCCGAAGACCGGCTCGGTATGGGGCTGGTTGGAAACATGAACATTCCTGACAACATAATGCTCAAATGCTATGATCAGGGCAAATCACCCTTTACTAACAAAAAAAAGCCGCGGCAACAGGCGATCGAAATCATCCATGATCTTGAAATCGTGACTCCGGGATTGCGGACGCCCATTCGTCGTCTCTCCGGTGGGAACGTCCAGAAGATTCTGGTCGGTCGGGAAATCTCCTCCGATCCTTATCTGCTGATGACGGCTTACGCAGTACGCGGACTTGACATCAACACTTCCTACACAATCTATCGGTTGCTTAACGAGCAAAAGAAAAAAGGAACAGCCGTGATTTATGTCGGTGAAGACCTGGACGTTCTGCTTGAGCTTTGTGACCGCATTCTGGTGTTATGTAGCGGACGTGTCAGCGGGATCGTCGACGGCCGGACAGCGAAGAAAGAAGAAGTTGGTCTGTTAATGACGCATTTCAAGGAGGAGACAGCATGATGAAACAAAAACATAGAAAGAAGGAACCTCTGTTTCGCATCTCCAAGAACGGTTTTGTCCCGCTTTATAAAGCGTGGGCAATCCGAATCGGCGCGTTGCTGCTGGCTTTAGTCGTATGCGCGTTCATCATTTATTCAATAACCAAACTAAACCCGCTGAAAGTTTATGGAACGATGTTCCAGGGTGCTTTTGGAACCAACAAGCGCATGTGGGTCACCATCCGCGACACCATGATGCTTCTCTGCATCGGATTGGGGCTTGCGCCGGCATTCAAAATGCGTTTTTGGAATATCGGTGCCGAGGGTCAGGTGCTCGTTGGCGGAATCGCCTCAGCTGCCTGCATGATTTATCTCAGAGGGAAGATGTCCGCAACGGCAGTGCTGCCCATCATGTTTGTCTGCAGCATGTTGGCGGGCGCTATCTGGGGATTCATTCCCGGCTATTTCAAAGCCAAATATGGAACAAATGAAACGCTGTTCACGCTGATGATGAACTACATCGCGATCCAGCTGACCTCATACTTTGTGGCGCTCTGGGAAAATCCTTACGGTTCGAACACAGTCGGAATCATCAACTCCCGCGATAAATTTGGGTGGTTCCCGCCGATATTCGGACAGATGTATGGCTTGAACGTCATCATTGTCCTGGTGCTGGTGGTCTTAATTTATGTTTATCTGAATTACACCAAACAGGGCTTTGAGATTTCCGTAGTTGGTGACAGCGAAAATACCGCCAGATACTGCGGCATTGACGTCAAACGAGTCATCATCCGAACAATGATCATCTCCGGAGCAATCTGCGGAATCGCCGGCTTTCTGGCGGTCGCCGGTGCCGGACACACGATCTCAGTCAGTACCGCCGGCGGTCGTGGCTTTACGACCATCATCGTCGCCTGGATGGCAAAATTCAATTCGTTTGTGATGGTTTTATTCTCATCGCTGCTGGTTTTCCTCGAAAAAGGCGCAATGGAAATCGCTTCCCGTTATCAGCTTTCAGATTATGTCTCAAATATGATTATCGGCATTATCCTGTTTTTCATTTTGGGAAGTGAATTCTTTATCAACTTCAAAGTCAGATTACGCCAGCGCTTTACAAAGGATAAGTCCCAATGAACCAATTCATCTCATTATTTCAGGCATCCATCGTTTTTGGAACCGTCATCCTTTTCGGTGCAGTTGGAGAAATCCTGACCGAAAAATCGGGTAACCTGAACCTTGGTGTTCCAGGCATTATGTATCTTGGAAGTATAGCCAGTCTGATCGGTGTTTTCTATTATGAACGATATGTCGAAAATCCGATCCCGATTGTCTGTATTCTGATCGCGCTCGTCTGCGCAATCATCGCCTCCATGCTGGGGGGGCTGTTGTTCAGCTTTATGACCATCACGCTGCGCTGCAACCAGAATGTGATGGGGCTTGCATTCAATATTTTTGCTGGCGGATTCGCCAATTTTTATGGCGGCTCCCTCAACAAACTGGCTGGTGGCGTCGGTCAAATCAACGTGTTGGCAACCAGTGCGGCATTCAGAACTAAAATTCCCTCCTATCAAAGTTTAGGACCCTTCGGCCATCTTTTCCTGTCTTATGGATTTTTGGTCTATCTCGCAATTTTCCTGGCTTTCGCGATCAGCTGGTTTTTGACTCGTACTACAGTCGGATTAAATCTGCGCTCGGTCGGTGAAAATCCAGCGACCGCAGATGCGGCAGGAATTAACGTCACAAAGTACAAGTACGTTTCAACTTGCGTCGGCGCTGCAATTTCAGGCCTCGGTGGTCTCTATTATGTGATGGATTATATGAAAGGCACCTGGGACAGCGATGGCTCAATCGAAGGGCTGGGTTGGCTTGCGGTGGCGCTGGTCATTTTCGCCTCCTGGAAAGCACCTCGCGCGATCTGGGGATCTTACCTGTTTGGAATGCTCTCATGGGCTTATTTCTATATCCCGGAACTGACACGCAGTTCACAGGAAATATTCAAAATGCTTCCCTATATCGTGACTGTTCTAGTTCTGATTGTCGTGGCTTATCAGCATAAACCGGACAATCAACCGCCCAATGCGCTTGGGCTTCCCTATTTCCGGGAAGATCGCTAATGGCAGGCATGGATTGTATATAAAACGATCCATGCCTTTTTTCATAAAAATTTCGGACAAAATATCTGGTCGGATAAAACAATAACAGGCAGGAGGAATAACACATGACAATTTATAATCACAAACCGAAAAAGCTTGCCGATGTTACCCGTGACCTTGCGGCTGTCGCCATGGGCAGTTTACCAGCGGATCTGATCATTCGCAACGGTAATTTAGTCAATGTCAATATCGGTTGCATTCAAAAAAATATCGATGTTGCTGTCAAACACGGTTTTATTGTCTATGTCGGTCAAGAATCAGAAGGAAAAATTAAAACAGACGATCATACGAAAATTGTAGATGCAAACGGGCGTTATCTGGTGCCTGGTTTCATTGACAGCCATGTCCACATAGAGAGCTCAATGACGGATCCCCGTCATTTTATTAAGGGAATTCTTCCGAGGGGAACTACTACAATCTGTCCTGACAACCATGAAATTACAAACGTTCTTGGATTAAAAGCTGTCGAGTTATTTCATCAGGCTGCTCAGGGATTGCCCATCAAGTTTTTACTGGCAATGCCGGTTTGTGTTCCGGCTGTTGCAGGATTTGAGAATGCCGGAGCAGAAATTAACGCTGCGGATGTGTCCAAAGCTTACCAAAACGGCTGGGCACAGCTCCAGGGAGAGCAGATGAATTTTGTCGGGGTGATTCATGGCGATGAACACGTTCACTCCATCATTAAAGCATCCCATGATGCCGGTATGATCCTTACTGGTCATTATTCCAGCCTGGAACTTGATCAGGGATTAAATGCATTTGCAGCAACAGGAATTAATTGCTGCCATGAAGTTACCACGGCAGACTCAGTCCTCCGTCGGGCTGAACTCGGTTTTTACAGTCAGTTACGCTACGGATCAGCATGGCTGGATCTGCCGAACACCATCAAAGCGTATACAAACAATCCAGGAATTGATTCCCGATTTTTAACCATCTGCACCGACGATGTAAACGCATCGACGATTGTAGAAGAAGGGCAAATGGATCGAGCCATCCGTACTGCAATTCGAAATGGTGTACCGCCAATAACAGCGATTCAAATGGCAACGCTTAATCCTGCCCAGCTTCTGGAAAAAGCCCGCTGGATTGGTTCTATCGCACCAGGACGTGCAGCCGACATCCTGATTGTCAGTAATTTGACAGAACTCGTCATCGATGAGGTTTATAGTGACGGTGTGTTAGTTGCAAAGAATGGAATCCTTTCCGTTGATTTTGAACCGTATTCTTATCCGGAAATTGCTACTAAAACGATGTATTTAGATCCTTTATCCCCTGAAGATTTTAAAATTCCTGCTGGTACCGAGAATCCCGTTAAAATCAGAGCAATTGAAATCATCCCGGGTATGGTTCATACTATCGAGAAAATGAAACGGATGCGCCCGGTCAACGGGAATTTAATTGCAGACAGCTCACGAGACCTGGCAAAGGCGTTCGTTTTCTATCGACACCAGCCGAAAGAAACGCTGAAAGGGTCTCGCGGATATGGTTTTGTCGCTGGAACGAAATTTAATTCGAATTGTGCTTATGCTTCCACAGTTTCACATGACTGCCATAATCTGTTAGTTGTCGGAACCAGCGATGAAGCCATGGCACTGGCAGCCAATGAAGTGATCCAGGCTGGCGGGGGAATAGCGGTGGTTGTAAACGGAATTCTGGATGCAATCATCGAATTGCCGTTTGCAGGATTGATGTCTTTGGAACCTATGGAGGTCGTCGCTAAAAAGATCAATGCTGTCGAACTGGCATTAAAAAAAGCCGGTTGCCCTTATCCCTCAATTGAAATGACACTTAGTCTCCTGGGGCTGATTGTGATTGAAGAGCTCCATTTAAGTAATCAGGGGCTTGTGGAACTTAAATCCAATGCTCCCCTTAAATTTGTCGATTTGATCATTCCGGAAGAATAATTCTTACTCAATATAAATCAGAATCACCCGCATAGCGGGTGGTTTCATTTTCCAATAAGGAGGGTAGGGAGCTTAGAGTCGTTGACAACCCCGTACTTCTTCGGGCTTTTGCACTCCTCGCAATGACATTGTGACATAGTAGCTTAGCAGGTGCAAAACAATCCGCTGCGACATGAGAAAAGTGAGGATGGTTAAACGGTACTGTTAATCCATCCAGCCCCGTAACCGATATACTGCAATACCGATATATTCCTTTAACGCTGTTTCCAAAGAACTCATGTTGGAAGATTGTGGAACAATGTTCATAAACAAACGAGACCAGGAAAATGAAGTCAATATATCCCATTCATCATCGGAAAAGTTGTAATCAGTCGGAGCAGGAATCACTTCAAGCCCTTGCGCTTCGAACAACCCGACAGCACGCCGCATATGCGTAGCTGAAGTAACCAGAATGATTTTTCCAACGCCCATTTTTCTTAAGATTTCCGCATCGTAAACTGCTTCTTCTTGTGTATTGACAGAAGTATTTTGGATGATAATCCTATCCTTTGGAACCCCTAATTTCTCCGCTATCTCAGCCAATTCAGAAGCCGGAGAACTTTCTGTTTGATGAATCCAATTGATATAACTGCCGCCAGTTAATAAATATTTGCCGAATCCTTTTTGATACAGATCCGATGCATATAGAATCCGATCACCCGCTCCGGAAATCTCAGTGATCTGTCGCGGGTAGCTTTTTGTTTCCGTTCCCCCGCCTAAAACAACAATCACATCTGCTGTCTCCTCCCCGGTATATGGAGGATAGGATTTTTCCAGACTTCTGATTAAGAAAGCTGAAGGCAATGGATTACCGCTGATCCATAATACAACCAGAGCAGTTATCAGCAATATTTTCAGCAATTTTCTGTGGCGGATCAACAGAATGGCAGCGAACAGCATAAAAAAGATCAATCCTGCCGGATAGACCAATTGCGGCAGGAATTTTGAAAGGTACACAAAAAGATCCATATCAGGAACCACCTTGGAACAATTTTATCAGCGGCCAAAATATGAATCGCAGTAGTCTTGAGAAAAATGAACCAATCGATGGCTTTTCAACCGGCTTTTCAGTTGGCACAGGTGTTGGAGTCAAACTGCCAGCTACCTGGAAACCGATCGGATCACTTTGATAAATTTTTCCAGAATAATCCTTTGCCTGTAGTTGTATATAGAACATACCATTTTTGAGTAAGGAATCCGGAATCTTCACGATGTCATAGTTACAATTCGAGGCATTACACAGTTTTGTGGCAGGAGTCCACTCCATCGCAAATCCTGGATACAGACTGCGGGAAGCCGTCAGAAAATTAATCATGTACTCCTTCATTCCTGTAAATTTCCATGTCATGGGAATCTTTTCTGATGTCATTTTTTCCGTCACATAGTTGAATGCAAATTTTGAAGCCGGATTCACTGTCGGTGTTGGAGTCTTTATCAATGGCGGCACATATGCTGTCGCTATCGGATAAGTCACATTTCCGCTTGACGTTGGATAATACCAAATCGGAGGATTATATGGTACAGGAGTCGCAGTTCGATATGGCCAGTAATATGGAGTCGGTTTTTTCCAGGGGACCTGTGTTGCAGTAATCCAGCGAATTGGCGTAGGTGATCCGATGACAGGCTGCGTAGGCTGCGGTGTAGAAGTCATGACGATAATGATGATGGCGATAGTCGGTTGTGGCGTATTGGTAGGGACCAGTGTCGGAACCGATGTGGGCGGAACAGCAGTGTTTGTCGGTGCCGCTGTTGGAGGAACAGGCGTATTGGTCGGAATTGCTGTCGGCGCGATCGGAGTATTGGTAAAGACAGGAATCGCTGTATTCGAAGGAATTGCAGTTGGCGGTACAGATGTACTCGTAGGAACTCCTGTTGGCGGTACGGATGTATTCGTAGGAACATCGGTTGGAGGGATAGCGGTATCCGTTATAACCGGAACTGGTGTTTCAGTAAAAACTTCCGTTGGCTGTAAAATTACAACGCCGGAAAGATTACTTTGAGGCAAACTGGCAAACCTTTGCGCCAAATTCATGTCGCTGATTGTTAAAGGATTCTCCGTATTGTTATTACTCAGATTAATGGCGGACAATTGAGATAAATCGCCAAGTGAAGACGGAATTTCTCCTTCCAATAAATTTCCTGAAAGATCGAGATTCTGCAAATTCGAAAATACAGAAAACGAAGCCGGTATTCCACCACGCAATGGTATTCCACTATCCGCTCTCCTTCGATCCGGATATTGAACAGCCGACTGACAAATTTGGAGATTCGGACGATTGTCAAGATCCGATTGTTTTTCAGCAGTCAGCTGGTTATTCGCAATGACTAATGTCTGCAATGAAAGGCGACCGGATAAAGCAGGATCGATCTCAGGTAATGATCCGGAAAGGATATTGTTGGATAGATTTAAAATGGTCAAATTTGCCATCGAGAGTATTCCAGATGGAATTATTCCGCGTAGACCCATGTTGGAAAGCGAGAGAACTCTCAATGCAGATAAGTTGGCAATCTCATCCGGAATAAAACAAAAATAATCAACAGAGTCAAATTTCAATTCGGTCACCCGATGATTTTCGCACGTGATCCCTTTCCATTCACAGGAAGATTCTGTCATGAACCATCCTGAATCTGTTTTTCCAAAAGGAGTCATTTTATTGAAAATTGCATATAAGACTGCCAGGTCTTCGTCAACAACTTTATTCGCTGCCGCTGCATCCGCAGTCTGCTGATAGGCAATCGCTGCTGCTGCATCCGCTGTCTGCTGATAGGCAATCGCTGCCGCTGCATCCGCGGTCTGCTGATAGGCGATGGCTGCCGCTGCATCCGCGGTCTGCTGATAAGCAATCGCTGCTGCTGCATCCGCTGTCTGCTGATATGCAATCGCTGCCGCTGCATCCGCGGTCTGCTGATAAGCGATGGCTGCCGCTGCATCCGCTGTCTGCTGATAGGCGATGGCTGCCGCTGCATCCGCGGTCTGCTGATAGGCAATCGCTACTGCTGCATCCGCGGTCTGCTGATAGGCAATCGCTACTGCTGCATCCGCTGTCTGCTGATAGGCGATGGCTGCCGCTGCATCCGCTGTCTGCTGATAGGCAATCGCTGAAGATTCTGTTTGTGCATAATCTGGCGTTTCGATAGCTTGAGGCATCGATACTCCGGAAAGATTATTTTCAGGTAGTGAAGAAAAACGTTGAGCCAAAGTCGGATTGCTGATTACGAGCGGATTTTGAGTACTGTTATCACTCAAATCGATGGACTGGATACTGTACAAGTATTCCAGTTCACCGGGGATTTCACCCTGCAAGTTGTTCCCGGAAAGGTCCAATTTTTGCAGATTTTGAAGATTACCCAATGATCCCGGAATGGATCCGTCCAAACCAGGTTCTGTATCAATACCTTCCGGATAAGTCACAACACTGGAACAAATCGAAAGATTGGGGCGACTATTCAAGTTCTGCTGTTTGGCATCTGTCCAGCGGTTGTCTTCAAGAATCAAGATCTGCAAAGGTGTCGGAAAATTAGCTTGTGGGATATTGCCTGTCAAAAGGTTACCGGATATCTCAATAGAACGCAGATTGGGCATGCTTAATAATCCAGAGGGAAGGATACCCCGCAGTCCCAGATTTCTCAGACGCAACTCCTGCAAGTTTGTCAGATTGGTAATTTCAGGTGGAATGAAACAGAAAAAATCTGTTGAATCAAAATCAAGCCGGATGACAGATCCGTTTCCGTCACAGGCGATGCCGTTCCAGGTGCAAGGCTGATCATTTGCCTGAAACCACCCCGATTGATTAATCCCTTCCGGAGTCATCTGGTTGTAAATCAGTTGCAATGTATTCAGATCATTTTCATTCATCCCTACATAAGCAGGCGTTCCGTCCTGATAAAATGCAGAAACGGGAATATACATGCTGAAAAGAAGCACGATCAGTAAGAATATGAGATAATTCCTTCTTTTTAAATGAATCATAGAACGCATGATAGCCATCCTTTAGGAAAAAAGATTAAAGAATTCAACAAAAACTCAAAACATCAAACGGCATTTCGAAAAGAAATAAAAAACAAAAACTATTTCATGCTTCGAAATACTGATAATTCAATTCTACCCAAGTACACGCCAATAAAATCATCCATTTTCAATTCTTTGATAATATGACAAGCAATTCTAAATTTCGATTGACCTTTCGAAATAAAAATAACCTTTTTCATTTTTCGAAGTATGATATTTTCCCTCGGTAATATTAAAAATACGATTACATGTTATACGATTCTCAGAAGAATTTGTTCCATCGAATGAGTTTTTTATACAATTCTAAATATCGATAAACATCGAATAAAGAGGTAGTAATTCGAAATATTAAAAAGACTTTTAAGGGAAGAAGGATTACTTCAAACAACAGATGAAAATATTACACAACCAATAATGAAAATGAAATTCCAATTTTCATAGAAATTGCTGTCTGAAATTTGTGTGGAGAGAGAGATCGCGGTATACTGAAATGGGTAAAAAAAAAGACATCCGAAGTTGAAAATTATATCCAGCCTCATCAAAGAAAATCCGTAGAAAAAAGTAGATGATCCAACTCACGACCTTTCAAGAAGAATTTGCCAATCTCCCGCTGAATCAAAAAATCTATGCAGAAGGAAAATTTGGCTGTGGAAAGACGACAGCAGCCATCGCAAGGCTAAACCGCATCCTTGAAAATGTTGCTCTGGGTTCTGAAATACTGACGTTCATTCCGAATCGGACGCTTGCAAAGCCATATCAGGAGGCATTCTCATCTCGGGGAGTTAAGCCGCAGATTCAAACCTACAATGGTTTCATTCAACGCAGTCTTCAGATTTTTTGGCCGATTATCTCAGAAAAAGCCGGTTTTGCTTTTCCGGAAAAACCACCTTGTTTTTTAACAATCGAAACTGCGCAAATTTTAATGGCACGTTTGATAGAATCCAAACTTGAACAAGGTTATTTCAGCGCACTGAGAGTTCCATCCAGCCGAATTTATAATCAAATTATGATCAGTATGCATAAAGCTGCAGCGGCAGAATTTCCATTTCAAGACTATGCTGAGCGAATGAAAAAAAGCTGGACAGGAGAAAAAAGTCTGCTCCAGATTTTTGATCAGACGCAGGAATGCGGTGAGATTTTCAAAAAAATCTGTTATCAGAACAATCTGTTGGACTATTCAATCCAGGTCGAGGTCTTTCAACAATACTTGCTGCCGTTAAAAAGATACCAAAAATGGCTTGAATCTTCCTATCATCATTTTATCTATGACAACGTTGAAGAGGATATTCCCGCAGCACATCACTTTGCCCGCGTTCTCTTAAAAAACTGCCAGTCGGCGCTCATCATCGCTGACCATTTAGGCGGATTTCGTTCTTTTTTAGGAGGTGATCCTTCATCTGCAGCCGAACTGAAAACGCTGTGCGACCGTCAAATCGTGTTCGAAAAAACACTGATTTGTTCGGATTCCATTCAATCCATGGCGATGTGTGTTGAAAATCCATTTATCGCGCAAAAAGACCTTCCTGGAGATCCCAAAACTGCGTATACTTTCCATCCTTACCATCAGTATCCTGCTATGATAAAACAAGCCGCTGCCGATGTCGCGGACTTAATTCATCGGCAAAATGTCCTGCCCTCAGATATTGTGATTATCGCACCACTGGTTTCCGATGTCCTTTATACCTCCATGGAACGCGAATTGCGAATTCAGAACATTCCCTGTTTCATTTATCGCCCCTCAAGACCGCTGATCGGAGAAAACGCCTCTAAAAGCATTTTGACTGTGATCGCCTTGATCCATCCTGAATGGGGAATCCATCCTCGTCTTCTGGATATCGTTCAAATGCTGCAGACGATCATTCCGAATTTGGATCCGATTCGTGGACATGTACTGGTTGCCAGAGCATTCAAAGAAATATTCAATGACGTTCAAGAAGCAGTCGATTATGAAATAAAAGCTTTTTCGGAAATTCCATCCGATTCACGCAAGCGGATTCCGACCTCAATCGGTCTTCTGTTCGACACTTTTCGGCAATGGATCCTATCCAATAAAGGAATTGAAGAAACACCGGACATTTCGCTATCTCGCTTTTTTCATACTGTTCTGACAAAAAATGGTTTTGCAGCCGGGAATGAAGGCGCGGAAGAATTGAACCTTGGAATAAAAAAAGTTATTGAATCTCTGAAAAAATTCAGAGTAATTCTGGAACATGTGGATCAGGATTTGCTCAGCTGGAAAGACTACTTCCGCCTTGTCAATGAAGGGATGATTGCAGCACAATATTATGAAGACTGGTTTCTTCAGCCTGAGAACTCTGTGCTGATTTCGCTGGCATCCGCATATGCGGTAATGAATCGTCCGGTCTCCTATCAAATCTGGCTCAATGCAGGCAGTCCGCGCTGGTGGGAACGTATCTACGGACAGCTTACCAACGATATCGTCCTTTCAAGATCCTGGCAGGATGGCGACCAATGGGATATTCAAAAAGAATATGAAGCCAACAATGACAGTATGATTCGCCAAATTCTCGCGTTACTTTCGCGCTGTAGAAAACAGGTTCGCGTCTATGCAAGTGAGTTATCCGAATCCGGACAGGATCAAAAATCTCGTCTGTTGTATCTATTCGCAGACCTCTCATACCGCTTTGGAAAAAATAAAGACTTCATGGAAGGAATTGCTAATAAACTCACACAAGAAATATCTTCTGACGCATTCTATCCCGGAATCGATGACAAGGATATGAATATCGCGGGAAAAAATGAAGAGGAAATATTGGGCGATGAGTCCAATCAATTCCTTTTAGAAGAGGACGGAAGATGACGTTTACTCCGCGTCCCACACAGGCGGAAATTCTAAACTATTCAGGCGGAACAATGGGCATTTCCGCAGTTCCCGGCAGCGGGAAAACGCATACGCTCTCTGCTCTGGCTGCCAGACTGGTTGAGAAAAATGTGCTACAACTGCACCAGCAAATGGATTTGGAAAAATTCGAAAAGGAGATTTTAATCGTAACGTTTTCAAATTCAGCTGTAGCCAATTTTTCTGCCAGAATTGCCGGATTTCTCAGTGAAGAAGGAATGGTTCCCGGAATCGGTTACCGCGTTCGTACACTCCACGGTATGGCTGTGGACATCATTCGCGGAAGAGCTGAAAGTTTCGGAATTGATCCGGATTTTGTTATTCTGGATGAAATTGCCTCTGACGCTCTGCTGATTCGGGCGGTTGATTTATGGCTGGAAAAAGATTCACGAGCCATTTATGAAGCATTTGCAGAATCGACGATTTCACAAAATCAAAAAGACAAATTTTATACCGAAAAATGGCGGTCGGACGTTATCAGTATTTCCAGAAATGTGATATCTCAGGCAAAGGATTACATGATGCTGCCGGAGACAATCCGTCAGGCGATTGCCGCTGACAATGCCGCCGGATCTTTTCGAATTTTAGCTGCCATTTGTGACATCTATGAGACATATCAGTCCTTGCTGAAAATTTATCCAGCGCTGGATTATGCCGATTTAATGTTTCATGCCTATCATATTTTGCAAAATGATCCGGCCTATCTGGATTTTTTACAGGATCGCTGGCCGATCATTTTGGAAGATGAAGCTCAGGATAGTTCCTTGATCCAGGAGAAGATCCTGCGTCTACTGACCCAGAAACATGGGAATTGGGTTCGTGTGGGTGATCCGAATCAGGCGATCAACGAGACTTTCACAACTGCTGATCCCAAATATTTAAAAAGCTTCCTGAAAGAAGCACAAAAAACGGTGGATTTGTTCAATTCAGGCCGATCCAGCGTGAGCGTTTTAAGACAAGCCAATCGGCTGGTAAAATGGACCAGTCACGAGCATCCTTCGAGCCCCTGCCGCACCGCTCTGGTCGAACCTTATATTAAAACAACACCCAAAGATGATCCGCAGCATAATCCGCCGGATGATCCCAGGCGAATTATCTATGATCCCAGAAATTATGAACCCGCTGAAGAAGTGGAAAAAATCAGCAGACTTGCGTATGAGCACATCCAAAAACATCCGGAAGAAACACTCGCCATTCTGACGCCCAGCAATGATTTTGGAACGCAATTTATTGCTGAACTTGAAAAATATCCGGTTGATGTAATTGAAATTCTTAAAAGCAACCGAAAAACGAGAAACACTGCGGATTATCTGGCAAAAATCTTAACCTGGCTTTCAAGACCTCTGAATCAGAAAATTTGGCTTGATTTATTCGAAATGCTCTTTCATCATCATGCGGAAAATGATTTCTACCTGAGTCCTGAACACTGCAAAATTGCCAGGGATCGATTATTGTCCATTCAAAATGTGGAAGATTTCTTATTTCCGCTCTCCGAGGAAACATTCAGAAGCGAATTATCCGGCTGGGATGATCCGGAGATTGTCATGCAAACTTTTTTCTCTTTTCGCTTCTTGTTAAAACGTTGGCTGGACGCCCGATTTCTTAAAATTGACCAATTGATTCTGCTGATTGCTCAGGATCTTTTCACTTCTTCGGAGGATTTGTCGATTTCCAACCAATTTGGCCGAATACTGGCTCAAATGGTACGTACCGATCCTTCATTGCGATTAAACGCACTGGCAGAAAAACTGCGGGAAGCGGCTGCCAATGCATCTGTATATCCAGGATTACAAAGTACAGATTCGCAATTTGATCCGGAATTGTATCGGGGAAAGATCGTTGTCATCACGTATCATCGCGCGAAAGGACTGGAATGGGATCAGGTTTTTTTAACAAGCTGTAATAATTACGATTTTCCATCCGGAACATTGGATTTGCTAAAAAATTCGGCAAATCAAAGGAAAAAGATTGCACGGCCCTTTTATATCCGTAATAATCTTGATTTACAGGCTGAAGCGCTGCAGCAATTGGAAACAATCAGTTTCCCGGAACAAGGACTTGTGTATGTTGAAGGAGAAGGCAGCCAGAAAGCATATAATAACGCTGCATCCGAACGATTAAGGCTGCTATTTGTCGGAATTACGCGTGCAAAAAAAGGTTTGTATGTCTCCTGGAATACCGGACGATTCGGTAAACAATCCGAGGCAATCGCATGTACAATGCTGAGGAAAAAACAAAACGAGGCTCACTCATGAAACAGTTCAGTCAGACTCAGATTCAGGATTATCTGTTTTGTCCGCGGCGGTACTTTCTTTCCCACATTCAAAAAATAACCTGGCCGGAACCTGTCTCGCCATCATTCGAAAAAATCGAAGAGAGCAATCGTCAGGGCAAGGCATTCCATCTCTTTATCAATCGTTTGATTCAGGGAGTCAGTTACAAGGAACTTATTTCCCAGGTTTATGAAACGGATTTGAATCAATGGCTGAAAAATTTTAAAAAATATAATCCACTTCCCGATAACGCCAAAATCTTCTCTGAAATCGAAATATCCGCAATTTTTGCAGAGATTCTATGGATCGGTTATATGGACGCTGTTGCATTTCTGCCGGATAAAATTCAAATCTTTGACTGGAAGACTTCCAGACGCGTCGGGGATCCGAAAGTCCTGTTGAATTCACCGCAGACACGGCTTTATTGCTTTCTAATGATGCAGAATCATCAAAATTTTCTGAATTTTTCAGGAAATATCTCGCCGGATCAAATTGAAATGGTTTACTGGTACGCACGTTTTCCATCTGATCCGATTCATTTGCAGTATTCTGCAGAGTTATATGACAAAGATTTGTTTTATTTCAAAGATATGGCAGAAAAATTGTGCTATGATGATCGCGCAAATTATCCGCAGACACTCCAGCAAAATAATTGCCGCTTCTGTCGTTTTCAAACCTTTTGTTTTAAAGAAACCCTTCTGGAAGATGAAAGTTTGGAAGACGAATTCCTGGACTCCGAATTGTTCGGTTTTTTCCAACAACCGGATCAGGATATTGCAGGCGGGTCAGAATC
Source organism: Flexilinea flocculi (assembly GCF_001192795.1). Classification (GTDB taxonomy): domain Bacteria; phylum Chloroflexota; class Anaerolineae; order Anaerolineales; family Anaerolineaceae; genus Flexilinea; species Flexilinea flocculi. Next base: position 2,049,229 of record NZ_DF968181.1, read on the forward strand.
CGCGCAAAAGAATTTTGAAAGTTTCTAAAACAGTAATTCGAAATTTGAAAAGATTGCTTCGTCGGGCTTATGCCCTCCTCGCAATGACAGATTGTTTTGCGAGCCACAACAGGGGCGTAGTTTGTCATTGCGAGCGTAGCGAAGCAATCCTCCATCACATAGAGAAAAAAAAAGAGCCTTTTTTTATTTAGGCTCTTTTTTTTGCTTTGTTTATTCCGTTTTCGCTAATTCAACAATTTTGGAGAATGCCTGCAGGTCACGAACAGCCACATCAGCAAGCATCTTTCGATTCAAACTGATATTGTTCTTTTTCAGACCGGAAATCAGACGGCTGTAAGAAATTCCATTCAAGCGAGCTGCAGCGTTGATTCTGGTAATCCAAAGCTTCCGCAGATCACGTCTCCGTGTTCGACGATCACGATATGCATACCATAAACTTGCCAGCATCGCTTCATTGGCGCGGCGATACAGTTTATGACGAGTGGCATGATAACCCTCGTTCATTTTTAATAATTTTTTGTGACGGCGATGTCCCTGAGGACCACCCTTTACACGTGCCATAAATAACTCCTTTGCTTCCCTCGGACGTCAATCATGAAAAATGATTTGTTATATACACCCGACAGTCGCACTAAAAAAGAATACGATTATTTCTCCATGTATGGAGCGAGACGTTTGATGCGCTGAATGGTTTTCTTTCCTTCAACCACAATCATCTCAGACAAAAGCGCCTTTGTTCGATCGGATGAACGACGGCGGAAATGGCTTTTTCCACCTTTCGTCCGAACAACAATGCCAGACCCTGTCATGCGGAAACGTTTTGACGTAGCCTTATGGGTCTTTAGTTTGAATTTACCTACTGTTTGTTTGCGTGGCACAACGAAACTCCTTACAACAAAATTCAATGGCAATCAGAACGATTTGCCATTCGATTAGCGGGCTAATTATACACTATTTTTTGTTTTCAAAAATTCTATGATTCAGAATCCGTTGTTTCGTCCTCGTCATCATCTTCATCATCGAAATCTTCATCGGTTTCATCAGATTCATCTTCAATGACGACCGGTTGAATCTCACCGGATTCAATGGCTGCTTTCCGTTTGGCAATTTTCTTTGCATTGGGCATCAGAAGCATGCTCATGACGCGGCCTTCGATTCCCGGAGCCTGTTCAATGGATGCGATATCGCTTAATTCTTGGGCAATCTCTTTTAAATCTTCAAGTGCCAGTTCCGGATATGAGATCTCTCGACCGCGAAAGCGGATTGTGACACGGACCTTCATTCCATCTTCCAACCAACGGCGCGCATCACGTGTCTTAAATCCCCGGTGATGCTCATTGGTCTTTGGCCGAAGACGAATCTCTTTGATTTCAATTTTTGTTTGGGCTTTTCGCGCTTCCTTTTCTTTCTTTGTTCTCTCATAAAGAAATTTTCCAAAGTCCATCACACGACAGACCGGAGGATTCGCATTTGGAGAGACTTCAACGAGATCCAATTCAGCTTCCCGCGCTATTTGTAACGCCTCACGGGTTGAAATTACGCCCAGATTTTCACCTTTATGATCGATTACACGAACTTCAGGGATTCTGATAGTTTCATTAACACGAAAATCTTGTGTACTTATGGTAGCTCCTTCCTTCTTTTCGGAAATAATTCTTAGTTTCCGAACGAATACCGAATAAAATATACCACACTGGTCAAATTTTGACAACCAGCCTTATTATTTCACTCCACCAATTCCTCTGAAGATTGAATTTTCATTATCAGATGTGTAATTTCTTTCATCTGCTGTTCATAATATGAAAAGAACGATTCCGTTTATGGTTGAATCACCGATGTGATTTTTTCGAGAGCCGCAGATCTCGCCGGAGAATCAACCGTATCGCGGAACAATAGTTCCCACAGGTTTTTAAAATATTCCCAGGTGATATGCGGTTCAATGCTGGCATCAATCGTCCATTGCGCTGCTTGTTCCCAATTCCCGCTCATAGCAGCACCCCGAATAAAGGGGGTCATCTCAACCGGTTTCAGCATGTTATATCCGTTCGCAATCGCTTCATCATGCAACCGAAAAACGGTTTCGTAATCGCCGAGATCCACTGCAAGCGCTGCTTTTTCATAGTAATAACACCAATCATGGCGAAAATCCGAACCAAATATTTCAGTCGGCATCTGATAATCAGAATTATAGAGAATCCGGCTCTTATTCTGATACGGAATCAATTCTTTCATTTTTGGATCAATGTAAGGATTTTTTAAATCAGCTTCATCCAGAAGCCAAAGGCACCGATCCCATTCGGGCTTTGTGATCACCACCGAATTTTTTGAATCCATGTTTGTTTCAAACATTTTCGTTGTATATCCAAGTGGCAATCCTTCACGAATCTCCTGCCAGAAATCCTTTCCACTCATATTGAAATACCAGTACGGAGTCGGTTTATGCCCCGTATTCTTGCCATACATCTCAAAAACCATACCTCCGTCTGCCCATCCACCCATATAAGAAGCGATAATCGCATCTCCGAGTATGGCTGTATTTTCTTGAAGATCTGGAACGCGCCATTTCATCTGCCATTGAAACTTTTGCTGCGATTCCCAAGCATATCGATAGGTAGCGGAATTTTGAATCTGGAAAAATGTGCTGATCCCGCACAATGCTGCCAGAATCAGTATCTTTTTAACATTCCCATTCAAACAAGTCGCTGCAGCCGCTGCGATTGAAAGTGAAATACCCCAAAAACTGGGAATCAGAAACCGGTCATGATAAAGAAACGTTGAAGAAGGTGTCTTATCGATCGCAATTCCCGGGAGGAAACCGATTACTGCTGCAGCCATACCCAACAGAAAAATCTCTCGTGAATCGATTGTGTCCGAAAACAGTTGTTTTTTCTTTCGGAGTCGGAACAAAATCAGAAAAATTAATACAGCAATCAGAAAACCAACCGCACAAGCCGCTTGTGTGTTTTTCTTTGTCAGATCAAAATTAGCAGGATTGATACTGCGATACCAGATACCCCAGACCGATTCGGTTATGTACTGTATCATTCTTTGAATCACAAACACAACCATTGACAACACACCATCGGTCTGCTGCAATATTTCCAATTCGTTCCGGTCATGAATCAATTTCGGCATGATAAAGAAACGATAGAAGAAATATGCGAAAAAGATGAATAAAAATGGCAATTCGTAAAGAATCGTTTTTTGAATCCGCTTCTTAATCGCCAATTTTTGAGGACGAAGCGCGAACCAGATAATACCTATACGCAATAATTCAAGCGTCAGATAATATTCGGTCACCAGCAGTTGAAATGCGCTCAATACGGCAGAAATCAGAAAAAGCGGTATCCGCTTCCGCATATTCTGTGTCTGAATTGCTGCCGCTGTAAGCAGAAAAGAGCCAAGAATTACGGGATACTGCATCCAAATCTGATTGTACGTGATACTTAGCGCCTGATGTTTAAAAAATGGAAAGATCGAAAATAGAATCGCAGAAATTGCGGCAATTTCTTTACATTCGAGCCATAAACGGCGTATTAATGCCCAACTGATGACACCTGCCAGAAAACGCCAGAAGAGGGAATAGATTTGCCAGGCGATCTTACTGGTCCCGGCAATCTTAAAATCCATTGACAGCACCCACGCCATTATGACCGGACGGCTGTCATTGATGGAATAATCCAGCAGTGCCTGATAACCGCCCTGATCATATCCGGAAAGACTCACCCAGTCATCCAGATAAAAACCAACCTGCGGCAGTTGAATTGCCCAGGTACAGATCATAATCAACAAAAGCAAAAAGGGGAACCAGCGACCTAATAAAATTTTTTCACTTAATTTCATATTTTTTTCTTCAACAAATGATTAAGTTCTCCGTCAGGAGTTTTGGAATCACCACGCAACAATGCGAAATATCGATGTGCTATTTAAATTAAGAAGGAAAAACTATTTATTGTGATGATTTTGCGTGAAGATCAAAATCATCACAATAAAAATGAATCCTCCCCATATTTCGAATTGCTGAATACCACGTTAATAACTTGCGGGGATTACGCAGTTATTTTAAAATCGGATCCTTCTTTTTCGAGTTTTCATCAATAATGTAAGGCGGACGATTTCGAGCTGCATCAAACATACGCCATAAATACTCACCTAACACACCAAGTGAAAGCATCACAATACCAAAACCGCCTAAAAGTAATATTGCCAGCGTTGTATATCCTGTAACAGGAATCTTTCCGCTCAGTTTATTAATCAGCAAGAAAACCATCCAGATGAATGCTCCAAAAAACATCAATACACCGATCGATGAAATAAAGCGGATTGGAAAATATGAAAATCCCAATAAAGAATCGACGACCAGTTTGTATTTTTTTCCTAATGTCCAGCGTGATTTTCCGATATTCCGCTTTTTGCGTACATATCGGACTTCCGCTCTCTGAAACCCACTCCAAAGTATTTGTCCAGTTAATGCAGTATTTTTTTCCTCCATCAAGTTGAGGACATCGATGACTTTCCTGTCGATCAGATAGCAGTCAAATCCGTTTCTGGGCATTTCTTTCAATGCGATTTTCTTAACCAAAAAATAATAGGCGTTTGCAAAGAATCGCTGAGAAAACCCTTCCTCTCTGCCCTCCCGAACCGCCAAAACCACTTTATTCCCTTCTAGATATTTTTCGATCATTTCAAGAATCATTTCCGAGGGTTCCTGCAAATCTGCCGCTTTCATAGTTGCACAGCAGCCAGTACTCACAGACAGCCCCGCCAGAACTGCAGCATGGGAACCAAAATTTCTCGATAAACGCAAATTGACAATTTTTTCGTCTTTTTCAGCCAGATCTGTCATCACTTGAAAAGAATGATCGCCGGATCCATCATCGACAAAGATGATCTCATAATCGAAATCATATCGAACCAGTTGGTCCAGAACCTTTTCTTTCAGATCCTCATACAGCGGGATAAGATTTTCTTCATTATAATAAACCGGAATAATGATCGAAATTTTCTTCATTTACTGATTAACCTCCGAATAATACACTGCTTTATCTCGGATATATTCATCAGGATCATACAGTTCGCTGCACAACACCAGCAAGACTGAATCCTCAGAAAAATCAAACATTTCTTTCCAGACCATTTTGGGAATATATACTCCTACATGCGCACGATTCAGATCGAATTCTTCGGTTGAATTACCATAATCCACCCGCACTTTGGAAGTTCCGCTGACATTGATCAGCATAAATTCACTTTTCCGGTTGGCATGCTTTCCCCTCAACGCATCGCGCTGACTTCCGTAAATATAAAATACTCGTTTAATTTCAAACGGAACATCTAATTTTTCTTCAATGACAACAAGGTATCCTTTTTCATCACCATGCTGCGGAAATTCAATCAGTTTCGCTTTTCTCATTCGGTTAACCTGTATAACTGTTCAGGATCTGAATTACATACGCTTGTTCGGATTCAGTCATCCCATTATAAAGCGGAAGGGATAACACTGTATCCGCATAGTCCTCAGCGATCGGCAAATCCCCCCGACGGAAACCTAAATATCCGTAGGCTTCGGATAAATGAGGCGGAATCGGATAGTGAATGATGCTGTCAACGCCATGTTCCTGCAAGTAAGCTTTCAAATGGTCTCTTTTTGTACAACGGATCACATACTGATGCCAGACAGACGAAGCATAAGGCCGCACTTTCGGCAGCAGAATCATCGGATTTTGGATTTCCAATGCGTATCGATCAGTCAATCTTTGGCGTTCTTCATTCGTTTCGTTCAAATGTGCCAGCTTTACCCGCAGCAAGCCAGCCTGCAGTTCATCCAAGCGCGAGTTCGTTCCGACAACCTGATTGTAATAGCGTTTTTCGCTGCCGTAATTGCGATACATGCGGAAAGCTCTGTCATAATCCGGATTGTTCGTGAGAATCGCGCCGCCTTCTCCAAAACCGCCCAAATTTTTCGTTGGATAGAAGCTGAAACAAGAAATATCGGTATAGGTATTCGTGAATTTTCCATCGAATTTGGCGCCATGAGATTGTGCGCTGTCTTCTATTAAAAGGAGGTGATAAGTGTCACAAATCTCTCGCAGCCGCTGCATATGACAGGATTGACCATACAAATTTACCGACAAAATCGCCTTTGTTCTCTCAGAGATCTTTGATTCAATTTTATCCGGATCAATTGTAAAATACGCGTCAGGCTCGACAAAAACAGGTTTCGCTCCATTGATTGTGATTCCCATGACGCTGGCGATATAGGTATTGGAAGGGACAATCACCTCATCCCCTCGGCCGATTCCCAAGATTCGAAAAGAGAGCCACAAAGCATCCAACCCGCTGCCTAATCCAACACAGAAATCCGAACCAGCAAATGCGGCAAATTCTTTTTCGAATGACGTCACTTCCGGTCCAAGAACGTAATGACCGCTTCGTAAGACAGACAATGCCTTCTCTTCGAACTCATCCTGATATCGAAAATAAAGGCGGGATATATCATTCGCTTTGATTTGCTTCATTTTCGTCACTGATTCCAATATCTAAACGATCGTTTGATCCATTGAGAAGTATAAAATCACATCAAAATCCAGGGTGGAAACTGTCATTTTCTGCTGATCCTGACGAATTATCGCACCGGCTTTCCCTCGGGAACGATCATCCGTGATCACGCAACGGTTAATCGTCCTGTTATAGACAATCGGAAGTTGATAAACATCGAATGAAAAAGCTCGAATCTGATTATATACGGCAATGGCAGGCTGTTGAAAATCAATTTTCAAATCCTTGTAATTGATACTCTTCCTTGAATAATAGGTTGCATTCCATCTGTTTTGTGGTTTCGCAACGATTTCTCCGCTTAAAAGGAGATCAAAATTCTTTTTTGTGAGTTCCGTTCCGTAACGGATATATTTCAAGTACAAATCTTTGCCGTTATCCGTTATAGTGATTGGAAAAGCAATCTGATCGATGATAGCTCCTGTATCGATACCCCAATCAATACAGTGCAGCGTCACTCCGGATTCAGATTCATTATTAAGAATCGGCCAGGCAGAGGTATACATCCCGCGATATTTCGGCAGAAGCGAAAAATGAATATTGTAAAGACGGGTAGATTGAAACAAATCAGGACGAATGATCGTATCAAATTCCAATGATAAAAAAATCAGATTCGGAACGCCATAAACCGATTCCAGTGGGACTATCGGAATATTCCATTGCGCTGCAGCTTTTTTAAAGGATCGTTGCCAGCCATCAATTCCCTGATCGGTTTGATTTACAATCGCACAAATTTCATGATGATCAATCCGCTCGAGTGCATATTCCAATAAATCGCATGCGATATTATTTTTTCCAGCTATAGCCAGCATATTTCGGCTTCCTCATTTTCCAGGTTGTTCAATGCTGCTAATTTTATCTCACTTTTTTCTCTCTCGATCATCGTCAATCAGTAATTTGAAATATGGAAAGAAAAGTTAATCGATATTTCGAATTGCTTTATGGGAAGGATTCCTGGTATTTGGTATCATGAACAAAGAATGCTGGTTTCTCTCAATCAATCAAAATACCGTATAATTTAATGCAATACATCAACCGGTTTTCTGCTGAAAACAGCCGATGCAGAAATGATTCGAAATATGGAAAAATCACTTATTTATTTTGAAATTATTTTACGCTCCACCTAAAAAACATTACACAAAATTTTATTCAAATTTCGAATCACAAGAGGAATAGCAGCGTGCTGGTATATCACAGTCATACAGAGAAAACAGTAATTCGATATTTCGATTTTCTATTTGAATAAAGAAGAAAAAACTTGTTGTTATGCAGAGAAATACTAACGCTTGTAGTTGTTCACAATGAAGGTCGATTTTTTTTATTGAAAATTACTCAAATTAGGAAAGGCACGATACCACATGCTGCTGGACGACCTTTTTGCAGTCTCACCCGATTCCTTTACACAATCCGACAAAGATCTCATTGAGAAAGCTTATTACTTTGCAGAAAAAGCGCATGAAGGGCAAAAACGAGCTTCCGGTGAACCGTATTTTACACATTGCGTTGCCGTCGCGATGATCCTGTGCGAATTAAAGGTTCAAAGCAACGTCATTGCCGCAGCACTTCTGCATGATACTGTTGAAGATACGGAAATCACACTGGATCAAATCCGAAAAGAATTTGGTGATGAAATTTCTCAACTGGTGGACGGCGTCACAAAGCTCACCAATTTACCGGACGCCCACCGCTATGAAAAATCGTTTACGTCATCTGCCGCTGCAGACAATCCTGAAAAAGGCGAATCCAATATTGAAGATCCGGAACAAAAAGAAGCCGCCATTCGCGAAAGCAAGCGCAGATTAAAAAATGAAACATTGCGGAAAACCTTTATCGCAATGGTAGATGACGTCCGCGTTATCATCATCAAACTGGCAGACCGCCTTCATAACATGCGAACGCTAAGCCACACCAGCAAAGAAAAGCAAAAACGCATCGCTCAAGAAACATTGGATATCTATGCACCGCTGGCAAATCGGCTGGGCATTTGGCGCATCAAATGGGAATTAGAGGATCTGGCTTTCCGTTATGTCCATCCGGAAGAATACATCCAGATTGCTGAAAATCTTGCCACCACCCACGCCTTAAGAGAAAAAGAAGTCGAGGAAATTATAGCCAAACTGAAATCTGTCATGGAACAGGCACAGATTGAATGTGAAATTTCCGGAAGGCCGAAACACATCTATTCCATTTACAATAAAATGTTGGATCGGAATAAACCGTTTGAAATGCTCCGCGATCTGCGCGGTGTCCGTGTAATCGTCAAGGATATACCTTCCTGTTATATGGCTTTAGGTCAAATTCATACGCATTGGCGACCGATCCCACAGGAATTCGATGATTACATCGCAGTCCCAAAAGATAATTTTTATCAATCTCTTCATACCGCTGTTTATTATGACGACGGAAAACCGCTGGAAGTTCAAATCCGAACGCCGGAAATGCATCAAAATGCAGAGTACGGTATCGCGGCTCATTGGCGTTATAAAGAACACGCCAAATCCGATGCCTACTTTGAAAAACGTCTGGACTATCTTCGCCGAATCATGGACTGGCGGAAGGATGTCGAAGACGCCGGTGAGTTTGTGGAAGGGATGAAATCGGATGTTCTCCAGGACAGAGTCTTTGTTTTCACACCCCGTGGTGATGTGATCGATTTGCCGGTTGGCTCAACCCCGATTGATTTTGCCTATGGCGTTCATACGGAAATCGGACATCGCTGCCGAGGCGCCAAGATCAACGGCAAAATGGTTCCATTAACCTATCAACTGAAAACCGGAGATCAGGTTTCGATCATGACTTCCAAACAGGGCGGTCCCAGCCGAGACTGGCTGAATCCGAATCTCGGGCTTGCTAATACACAACGTGCCCGATCAAAAATTCGCGCCTGGTTCAAATGGCAGGATCGTGAACTGAATCTGACTCAGGGCAAAGAAACCATTAAAAAGGATCTGCAGCGCTTAGGTATGAGTGACACAGACCTGAGCGAGATTGCTCGTGACCTTGATTATAAAAACGTAGACGAACTATACATCGCCATTGGCTGCGGTGATTTATCATCCTATCGGGTAATCAATAAAATTAACGAAGGACTGAAAACCAACGAGCAGCAAGTACTGACACCGCGTCCCCAACAATTTGATCATACAAAAGAGTCCGGTATATCCGTTTTAGGAGCAGGCAGCATCTACACTACCTTCGGGAAATGCTGCAGCCCCGCGCCAGGGGATGATATCATCGGTTACATCACAAAAGGACGCGGCGCAACCATTCACAAAAGCGACTGTCCTAATGTAAAACGCGTGAAAGACCGTGAAAGACTGATCAACGTCACTTGGGGACAGCCTGAACAACGCTATCCCGTCGGTGTCACCATCAAAGCGTATGATCGTCAGGGGCTGGTTAACGACATCACCAACATGCTGGTTACCGAAGCGGTCAATCTGGAAAACATCAATGTCAATGTTGCGCATAATTACGCTAACATTCAGATCGTGATCGATGTTCTGGATATCAATCAGCTCAGCCGCATTCTGACAAAAATCGAAGGACTGCCGAATGTTGTTGAAGCCTACCGCAATCGTCCAGGTTGAAAACTGTATACTTCCCGACAATTTTGCAATAAATTTGCGCACATCCTGAAGCGAAGCGAAAAAACGGGTTCCTTTCGATTGCACGAATTCAAATTTCATCCTTTACACAGTTGACTCCTTGCGGTAGAATATCGCCAAATTGTCGCCATATGAAATAAACGGTTCGTGTGAATCGATTCCACAAAAATCAGGAGGCTGAAATAATGGCTAGAATTCGATGTAAGTATCTTGACTGCGCGTTTTTAGATGAGGGTTACTGCAGTGCAGCATTGGTCGAGTTGGACTCGAATAAAGGCTGTTTGACCTATTCCCCCAACGCCGAAACGCCGGTTGAAGATGATTGGGTGGATACCGATACAGAAGATTTGGAAGACTGGGAAGATCTCACTGAAGAAGATGATGAAGATAAAGATGATGATCCTTGGATGGAAGATGAAGAGGACGAATTCTAAAAATATTTAATCGTTTCATTCAGCCATAAAAAAAACGCGTCATTATCATTTGAAATGACGCGTTTTTTAGTTCTGTGCAAAATACAAATCCGAATTGCCGTAAAGAAAAACAACAATCATTACCATTGGTTAAGCCAACAGAGTTTGTTCAATCCGATCATCGTGAGCCGAACAAGGGCGAAACCTGTCATTGCGAGCCCTGCAAGGGCATGGCAATCTCCCTGCCGTATGAAGGGAAGAGTGTCATACGAAAAGTGATTGCTTCTCTATGATCGCAACGACAAATTGTCATCCTGTTTCCATGTTCGCATTGGAAGCTCTCCTTTTCGACTGAATCTTCTTCCTTCCCATTTATAACCGAGAGCTTTAACACTTAAATAAAAAAGGTCCAAGTTTTCCTTGAACCTTTTGATTGCTGGGGACAAAGGAGTCGAACCCTTACATACAGATTCAGAGTCTGCTGTCCTGCCATTAGACGAGTCCCCAAATTTTTGAAACGCTTTGTATTCTACCAAATAATAGATTTTTCGTAAAGTAAAATCGCATAAATATGTTTTTTGATCAGCGGTAATTTTGAATTGTGAATCCTCACGTCTCGAGAAATGCAAATTTTCGCAAAAAAGGTTGAATCCAAAAGAATTATGGTATAATCCTGCATTGTTCAGCACGAACAAGGCCCATTAGCTCAATTTGGCAGAGCAATTGACTCTTAATCAATGTGTTCTGGGTTCGAGTCCCAGATGGGTCACAATCCATTTTTTTACAATTATTAATCGATATTGAGAAAACGAAACATAAAGTTTTTTTTTCGATTTTTTTTATCAGTTACAGTGATCATGTCAAATTGAAAAACAAATCGTCTGATATATATTGGGCTGAAAATTACTGAATGGATAAAACAGCATCAAGACAGATGTGAATCCGCCCCTCTTGACTGCTTTCGAATCTTATTTTCTCCTTCCAAATCATCAACAAATAGTACTATTTCGACAAAAAATATTCAATTTTAATACTTTTTTGATTCGAAAAATTTATCCATATCTCGAGTTGCTGGGATTGCAAACCCTTCCCTCTCTTGCATTCATCCTCTCCCCGTTACACTTTTTCTTTTCTTTTTGTTTTGTGTTTTGCACTAAACGGTTTTATTTTCATGTCAAGGGCTAGAAATCATGGAAATATTCTGTATAATTTAGATATCTGAGGTGAGGAAATCCACCGCTCACGCACTGAGTCCGTAAACGGCCAGTCAAGGAAGACGCTGGATGTGGGTGGCCCAGCCAGATAATTATGTAGCCTGATTAATCGCCAGGCTACTTTTTTATTTGTCGACCGTGTTGTATTCCTGCTATAAATTCCGATATAATATAGTTAATCCTGGGGTGAGAAGGCGCCCCTCACTGTCATTGAGCGATGCCGACGTGGCGCACGGCGTACGGGATTATCTAAATAGAAAAATTTTCTGATTTTTCTATTTTTATTTAATTCCCAGATATTTAGGCTTTATAGCTCTGTCGCCGGTTTTGGTTTTTTTCCAGACTCTAACAATTCTATAAATTTGTTCGCCTGTTCTAAAGTGATATCATCCACATCCGCCCAAGAGTGCGTACCATAATCCATGATACGATCCTCCATCACATTATCATTATCAACTATCCAGCCTTTCCCTTTGATGTATATATATGGGATAGAATTTTCTTTTTTTGCGATAATTCCTATATCGTTCAGGTAACAGTAGTAAGGATTTTTCATTTCGATATGATTCTATTTTTTATTTCCAGAATTTTAGTCTTTATTGATCCCTCAGAGATAATATATCATCCTGGCAAATTAATTCCGTGCGATAATCATCACCATCACGAATATCAGCTTCATAAGTGACGCCATGCTCATAAATTTCGACGATCGTTGCCTCTTCTCTCGTTTTGAGGATCACCTTATCATATTGTCTTATTATTGTCTTAACGCTTTTCATGGATTCAGTAATTCGAAATTTGGAAAAGTCTTTTAAGAAAGAAGGGAGAACTTGTTGTTGTGTTGTTTTTGCGCGAAGCGCAAAAACAACACAACAACATTTATTCCTTTCCATATTTGGAATCGCTGTCATGGATTCTATTTAACACACGTTGTCCGAATTTATTTTTTAATTTCGGGCATGGAAAAAGATGAAAAAATCCTTTATCATATATAGATCTGAGGTGAGGAAATCCACCGCTCACGCACTGAGTCCGTAAACGGCCAGTCAAGGAAGACGCTGGATGTGGTGGCCCAGCCAGATCATTAAGGAACCGCTTGAGGTAGAGAGACAGGCGCTATTACGCGCGAGCAATTGATGCCGGGGAGCCTGTCCGGCCAGGCGGTTCAATTTTTTTTATCGTACGATGATGTCACAATCGCAATTATAACAATTAATAGCATGCATAATTATTATCACTTACAAATATAACATAATTAATATAACATCTTCTATGAGTTTTTTTAACTCATTTTAATATCTATTTCTAATTTCCCATCATCAACATCTCATTCCACGAGATATAAATCAAAAGACAGGCTATTCCGATTCATTCTTTTATGTATAATTAATGTCACGTACATGCAATAATAGGAATAAACAGCGAGCAAATTATGAAAAAATGTCAACATTGCGGAGCGCTTAGCGCAGACAAATCTTCCAGCTGCGAATATTGCGGCGTTCAATTCCCGGTTGCGGCTCCCTCGCAGCCTCTTCCCTCAGATTTTGGCGAAACTCCTGATCGAATGAATCCGCAGGTGATCACGCATAACAATAACTATTATTATTACAACCAGCCTGTCGCTCCTCAGCCACAACTGTTCAACACGGTCAGTAATGTTCATGTGCCAGAGAAACCGAAAAAGAAGCACTCTCTATTGAAATTGATCGGATGGCTGATGTTGATTGGTCAGATTGGTCTGATAATCAGTGCTCCTGGAACTTATGGATCGTTGATCCTACCGATGATCTTAACCATCAGCGGTATCAGAAAGGGAAATTGGCTGTTGATTTTCATCGCGGTGATCCTATCGGGCGCTTTATTCAGTCAATAATCCAAAGAGAATTCAAGAGCAATCCTGATCTTATTCCGGCGGCAGACCTTTCGTCATGCCCATGTCCAGCGCCTTATACAGATAGCGGGCAGCGATGCTCGAATAGGGACGCCAATGCGCACACGCTGCGGCAATCTCGGATGGTTTCTGTCCGACCATCGGATACAGCCAGGAATAAGCCTGTAGAAAAGCGCCATCCTCATACGGAAGGACATCTTCACGGCACAGCATAAAAATCAGGTACATTTTGGCTGACCAGGGTCCGATCCCATTAAGTGCAGTCAATGCCTTGAGGACTTCTGCATCCGACATCGCTTCGAAAATCGAAAAATTCAGCTTTTCTGAAAGCACATTTTCAGTCAATTGTAGAATAAATCCGGCTTTTGAATTCGAAAGCCCGACACCCCGTAAGTCAGCAACCGAAAGGCCGGAAACCGCTTGCGGCGTCACTACACCGCCGCATATCTTTTCAAAGCGCTGCGTAATCACATCGGCAGCCTTATTGGAGAGCATCTGCCCGATAATCGTTTTGACGAGAAATTCGTACGAGTCAAAATCGCAGTGATATTCGATTGCGCCGATTGATCGGATGAGGGATTTCATCTTCCCATCCACAGAAGATAGGTGCCGTACTGAGTCACTTTTTTCCGTAATCCGAATGGATACTGCCATAGGATCCTTCCCTTTTCAAACGGACAGATGCTTATGAATCGATGTGAATCTTAAAGTTAACGAATCCGAATCTTCAGAACAATTTTCCGGATCTGTTCGCTTTTTCCGATCATAATTTTCGGCTGGTGGGCATCGCTCGGAAACAGGATGAAGAAATTTCCGGCGGTTAACGGGAAAATATCGCCTTTTCCTTCCAGGCGGATAAAATCCTTCTTTTCATCATAATCTGCCTGATGCAGATGGTCTGTCAACGCCCAACTGATGCCTTCAGAGCCGGAAATACTATACTGGACATCAATATAGCGTTTGTGGGCTTCAAAATGGCATTCCTCGATGGGTTTCGTCTCATAAGACTGTACCAGCGCATAATCATCATCGCTGATTTCATAACGTCCCAGCTCAAGGTCGCCATTGCGGTGATCATACAGGAAATTCATCGCTTTCTCAAAACCTTCTCCCAAATAAGCGTAGGAATTTGCACGTTCGATTTGATCAATAATCATTATTCACTCCTTATTAATATCCGAATGGATCAGCATTATTTTTAGTGTTTTATTCTTTCAGAAAGTAGAATTATTTAAGAACTTTTAAAAATTATAAACGATACAGCTTGTTATTGAGCGATTCGATCCGCTGCGACGTGAATCATAATTAATGTTACCCAAGAAGTATCGGTGAATCAAAATAAATTGTTACCATAAGCTGCGGAGGAAAGGCTGATGGGTAACAAAATGAGTAAGAAGAGCAGGCTGGAATTAGCAACACAAATACAATCCCGATATCTAAAAGCGAACAATGGGGTAAAAGGAAAAATTCTCGATGAATTTGTCGAGAGCACTGGTTACCACAGGAAGACGGCGATACGTTTATTGCATTCAGATCTTCGACCAAAGACATTCAAAAAGAGACCTGGGCGGAAAAAGAAGTATCCTCGAGAGATAATCAAAAAGTTGGAACGGTTGTACGAGATCAGCAATTATATCTGCGGACAGCGATTACAGCCATACATTTCCGAGCTGATAGATATACTGGAGCGATGCAATGAAATGTACTTCACATCTGAGGAAAAACGTCTGCTAACCGAGATGAGTTCGGCAACGATCAATCGAAATCTGAGGGAATACAAGAAAAACCACCAAGGAAAAGGCAAAACCATGACGAAGCCCGGCGGATTACTCAAGAAACAGATTGCGATCCGGACGGGGATGGACTGGGATGATAATCGCCCAGGTTTTCTGGAGATAGACCTGGTTGCTCATTGCGGGCAATCGGAAGCAGGAGCTTTCTTTTACACATTGACAGCTACCGATGTATGCACTGGTTGGACAGATAACTTCATTCTCCGGAACAAATCAAAAGAAGCCGTTGTGGAAGCAATGACTTTGCTTGAATCCCTTTTACCTTATCCCATCCTTGGTATTGATTCTGATAATGGCTCCGAGTTCATCAATTATCTCCTTTTTGATTATTGCAACAATCGGGAAAGAAAGATAATCTTCACCCGATCAAGACCCTACAGGAAAAACGATCAAGCTCATGTTGAGCAAAAGAACTGGGCCGTAGTCAGACGGTTGCTTGGATATAACCGCTTCTATACTCCAGACCATTTTGTACTCATTCAGCGTATTTATCAGCTGAACCATGTGTTCAATAATTTCTTCCAACCTGTACGTAAGACCATTGCCAGACCAGACAAAGATGCCGGTGTCTTTTCTCCTAAATACGAATCTGCTAAAACACCTTTCCGTCGTATCCTTCCATCTGGCGTCTTATCATTTCCTAAAAAGGCCTCTCTTGTAAACCTGTATAATGCATCAAATCCCGTCAAGATCCTTGCAGAAATCAATGATCTGCTCCGTATTCTTGCCGAAACTTCTTCTTATCAAACAAAGTAACGATAAAAATTGGCTGCTTGGGTTTTTTCGCTTTAGGCCAATCCCTATCGTTTATGGTAAAATGCCCCTGCACTTCCAGGGAGTAGAGCTCTGCTGGGGAGCAACTCGAGCACTGGATGTGCCCAATTTACTATCGTAGAGATGCCTACGCATCTCTACATTTTTCGTGGTCGTTGGGTAACATTTTTATTTGATTCTTCGATCCCCTCAAAGTAACATTTTCTTTTGATACACACCGGCTGCCAGAAATTCGAAATCGGAACAGAATTCATAGTTGTTCTTATGGATTTACGCTATGCGTAAATCCATAAGAACAACAAATTTTCTTGATTGATTCGATATTTTTTCAATAAAATCTGATGATTAACAGAAATGGAAATTCAAGTATGGAAAGAAATCAAAACGGCAGAAAATACCCTTCCATGGAAGAAGCAAAAGCAGCATTAGCAGAAGCTGCGCTGCGCAATCCCGGCAACTGGGTTCCACATTCAGAGTATACTGCCATGGCCTGCAAAGCGATCGCCGAGCGATGCGAAAATCTGGATGCAGAGAAATCGTTTGTTTTGGGTTTACTGCATGACATCGGTCGGTACGTTGGTGTTGTTAAAGAGAAGCACCAGATTGCCGGATACCAGTATTGCATGGAACGTGGATGGGAAGATGCTGCCCGAATCTGTCTTACTCATAGCCATCCGACCCAGGTGGTTTCAGCCAATTTCCAGAATTGGGACATTCCCTATACGGATTGCGAGTTTTTACGGCACTTTGTGGAGGAAACCACTTTTGATGATTACGACCGTCTAATACAATTGTGCGATTGTTTGGCAATGCCGTACGGATTTTGTATTATTGAAAAACGGTTTGTAGATGTAGGTCTACGGTATGGCGTCAGCGATCATTCGATCATAGCCTGGAGGAAAGTGATCGAATTAAAAAAATACTTTGAAAAAGAAACCAGTTGTTCTATTTACCAGTTGCTTCCGGGAATTTTCGATAATTTGTAGGGATTTTATAACCATTCAGCAGCAGCAATTACGAGGTTGTTTTCAATAAGAAGCATGAAAACAACCTCGTAAAAATTCTGCAAGCAGATCACGGATTGTATTGAAAATCAACCACTACCCGTGAAGCTGTTACTTTTGAAAGATATTCTCCTACTTTTTTATGGTCTGGATGGTTAATATAAATCTGAAGATCAGTTTCATTTTCAAAATCTGCAATCAGAACATAATCATAAGATGCTATTGTGTGCAGGATATCTTTTCCAATTTGCATCGATTTTATCTGTGGAATAATTGGCCGCAAAGCAAGCGCGCGTTCGCGGACGATATCCATATTTTCCTGTTTTGTATGTTCTTCCGCCTTATCCAGAAATCTCCACATTACAATATGTTTAATCATATTTTTTCCTTTCCTGACTCTGATTCCTTAAAATAATTATAAAATAATTTCCATTATTTCGGCTCCTGATCAGAGATTGGAAATTTAGAAACACCTTTTAAATAAAGAGAGAAAAATTGTTGTTGTATCGTGAAATCTTAAACCGACACAACAACATTTTTTTTCATAGATGGTGAAGTGGAACCCTATAATCGAAGACCTGAATCGATAGTCATAGAAAAAATAAAGAACTGCTGTTAGAATATACCAGCAATTTGAATTGAAGATTAGCTTTTATAATTCGCTGAGAATTTGCGCTTTAATGAGATTTTCCAACATTTTAAGGTCTTGAACAGATTACTGATGCAGTTTTCATAAGGAGAAACTCTATGTGTGGTATTGTTGGATATACAGGTAAAAACAATTCGGTGGAAATCCTTCTGGATTCATTATCCGGTCTCGAATACCGGGGGTATGATTCTGCTGGTATTTCAATTTTTGTAAATCAGGACATAACGACAATAAAATCTGTCGGACGTTTAGAAAGATTACGAAATCGGATAGAGAAATTATATCCAAATCTTTACAGCACCTGCGGAATCGGACACACACGCTGGGCGACGCACGGCAAGCCGTCTGACACAAATGCACATCCGCATACCACGGAGAAATTATCGCTGATTCACAACGGCATTATCGAGAACTATCAAGCCATCCGGAAAGATCTCTATGACAAAGGCTATGAATTTGTTTCTGAGACGGATACCGAAGTCGCGGTTAAATTGATAGACAGCCTTTACACTGGGAATCCGATCAGGACTTTATTTGATATCCAGAAAAAACTGGAAGGATCCTACGCCTTTGCAATGATCTTCGCTGATCACCCGGGCCAAATCTATGCCATGCGGAATTCCAGTACGTTAATTTGCGCAAAGAACGAGGAAGGTTCATTCTTATCTTCCGACATGCCAGCAATTTTAAAATACACGCAGACATACACTCTAATTAATGAATTTGAAGTCGTATGCTTAGGATCCGATCAAATCACGATTTATACATCCGAAAAAGAAACTCGTAATCCGGAATGGCAGACCGCAAAATGGACGATGGAACAGGCAAAAAAGGGCGGTTTTGACCACTTTATGTTGAAAGAAATCTTTGAGCAACCGCAGGTTCTGTCTGATACGATCCACCCTCGCATCATCGACGGATTCCCGTCTTTCACACAGGACGGTATTAATGATAATTTCTGGCTCCATTTTAACCGCATTTCCATCGTTGCCTGTGGTACAGCACTGCACGCTGGAATGGTCGGAAAAGCAATTATTGAAAAACTTTCCCATATCCCTGTAGAATGCGATATTGCCTCCGAATTTCGGTATCGCAATCCGATCATGACGAAAAACACGCTGGTTATCGTCATTTCCCAATCCGGAGAAACCCTGGACACACTGGCTGCAGTACGTCTGGCCAAACTGCGCGGTCTTCCTACACTTGCCATCGTTAACGTTCCAGGGTCATCCATTTCACGGGAAGCGGATTATACCATTTACACCTATGCCGGTCCGGAAATCTCCGTTGCTTCAACCAAGGCGTATTCCGTCCAGTTATCGATTATGTACCTGGTTGCCATGAAACTGGCAATGACGACCGGTACGCGCAGCTTTGAAGAAATACGCACATTATCCAAAGGACTTTTAGAGGCAGCTGAAGCATCTCAACAGGTGCTGAAACTGAAAGAAGAAGCCAAATTTTGCGCACAGCAGTTCGCAAAGATTAAAGACCTGTTTTTCTTCGGACGTGGACTTGATTACTCGCTCTCTCTGGAAGGCTCTCTGAAGATGAAAGAAATCAGCTATATTCACTGTGAAGCCTATGCTGCCGGCGAAATGAAACACGGAACCATTGCGTTGATTGCTCCCGATGTTCCAGTTGTTGCAGTTTGTACACAGGAATTTTTGCTCTCAAAAATGATCGGAAACATTAAAGAAGTTCAAAGCCGTGGCGCCAATGTGCTGCTGATTACCAAAGAGGGAATGGAAATTGATCCCGAGTTATATAATCATCGGATTGATCTGCCGGCGCTCGATGATATCTTCATGCCGTTGGTCGGAGTCATTGTGTTGCAATTATTGGCTTATTACTCTGCTGTAATAAGAGATCTGGATGTGGATAAGCCAAGAAATCTTGCGAAAAGTGTAACTGTAGAATAAATAATATCGATTGCATCATTTCCGGTGAAAAAAGGTGTTCTCTGGCTTTAAAATATCCTCTTCTTTTTTCACCGGAATTCGATAGATGAAAAAATCTATTGAGAACAGAAAGATATTTTTTCGGTACGATGTTTTTGCACTCCGTGCAAAAACGACACAACAATAAATACTCCCTCTCATAATTTGAACCGCTGGATTTTCTATGGCAATGTCACAGACGGTGTATAATCTATTGCTAATCATCCAATCGATACCCGGTAATTCGAAAGATGGAAGCGTACTTAAAGAAAAGAGAGAAAGCTTGTTGTTGTGCTGTCTTGTATAAAGCACAAAAATACCACAACAACAAATCATCGTTTCCATATTTCAAATCGCTGATCAATACGTTTTCATTCATCAGGAACCTCCGCTTAATGCGTGGTAATTTTTTAGTTATCAGATAAATGTTAGATAAGAAAGGAAGAAATTATGTTGGAAATCAGGATCGAGAAAACAACAAAGCCAAAACAGAAGCCGGAAAACAGTGCAAAACTTCCCTTTGGTTCGATTTTTACTGATCATATGTTTGTAATGAATTATGATGAAGGAAAAGGCTGGCATGATGCCAGAATCATTCCGTATCAGAATCTCTCATTAGAGCCATCCGCAATGGTTTTTCATTACGGACAGGAAATGTTCGAAGGACTCAAAGCATATAAAACCGATGATGGAAGAACGCTTCTCTTTCGTCCTCAAAAAAATATTGAACGGGCTAATAATTCGAATGCACGGCTTTGCATTCCTCAGATTCCCCCTGAAATATTCCTGGATGCATTAAAAGCAGTAGTTAAAATGGATGAAGACTGGATTCCGACCGCAGAAGGTACATCCTTGTATATCAGACCATTTGTCATCGCAACCGAACCGCATCTGGGTGTGAAAGCTTCTTCCTCCTATCTCTTCATCATCATTCTTTCACCAAGCGGCGCATATTATGCCAACGGTTTTAATCCTGTCAAAATCTGGATTGAAGACGATTACGTCCGTGCAGTTCGCGGCGGTATCGGCGAATCAAAAACTGGCGGCAACTACGTAGCCAGTCTGAAAGCACAAGAAAAAGCACACGACGGCGGGTACAATCAGGTTCTGTGGCTGGATGGTGTCGAACGAAAGTACATCGAAGAAGTCGGTGCAATGAATATATTCTTCAAGATAAATGGTACAGTAATTACCCCGCAATTAAATGGCAGTATTCTTCCAGGCGTCACACGGTCATCTGTCGTTGATCTATGCAAAAGCTGGGGATACCCGACCGAAGAACGAAAGATTTCGATTGATGAGGTTTTTGAAGCTTTCCAAAAAGGTCAGTTGGAAGAAGTCTGGGGTACAGGTACCGCTGCAGTCATTTCTCCGGTAGATCAATTAAAATGGAAAGATCATCTGATGCCGGTCAATCCCGGGAAAATAGGTCCTTTGAGCCAAAAACTCTACGATACCATTACGGGTATTCAACTGGGAAAAATCGAAGACACATTCCATTGGACCCTCGAAGTAAAATAATCAATCATCCCATAAAAAAAGGTGAGAACAGAATCCCACCTTTTTTTTCACTTTTGGCTGTAACTTCTTATTCTTCAGGAGAATGATCAACTTCATGCGATTTGAAATATGAGGACAGTTTTTTGTTGTTGTGATTGATAAGAAAGGTTGGTTTATATTTCGAATTACTGTTCTAATTGTTGATGATCCTCATTTTTAGGGCGATTCTGATATACTTTTCATTAGTAAACAGCAATTCGAATTTGTGAGAGGATTCTTATTTGTTATGATATTTTTTACACGAAGCGTAAGAATATCATAACAATAAGTTTTTCTCGACGGTTTCGATTAGCATATCAATATTTTCAATTACTGATTCATTGTGTTTTGATTTGGTATTAAATGTAAGTCAAATTTTCCCCATTGTATGATTAAAAGACGATAGCGGATCTGTTCCAGGGACTATGAAAAAAAGACAACATACTTGCATATTGATCTTATTAGTCATTTCATGCTTCATTTGTTCAGCGCAGAATGTACAAATCAATCCGCTTTTTCATTCGTTTTTTTATAATCACCAGGTCACCTTCGTGGGATATGGTTCATCCGATTGGAAGGCATTACAGCCTTTCGACGCTGAAATCCAGATCAACCAGACAGCATTAGAAAAGGTTAACATAACCGACCTGGAAGAAAGCAGCCTACCAATCAATTTGATATTTTTCCTGGATGGATCAAAAGATTTTCTAAGAGCAAATCGGTTATGGATAACGGAACTGATCCTGCAATTCGCCGGCGCCCCTTTGTCAAAAGATCAAAAAAAATTGCGCATCGGTATTTTTCACGAAAACGCGGAGTTACAATTCTTTTCTCCTGAAGATCAAGCCGCAATAATCACTGCAGTTGAACATTTGGATTTCGAGACATCGGATATGAATTTCGAAAATAAACTGCTAAATTCGATCAATTCAATCAAGAATGATGATACGTTTTTATCGGGATTGAGCCAAATCGTTTTAATTACCGATGGAACTGGTTATAACGAGAATCAGATAGACAAAGAGAAAATCGAACAAATGATTGCATCGAGTGGAATTACGATTCACCTTGTTGATATGGTTAGCACGGATACTGAATCGTTGAACTCCTCAGTTCCCAACTGGTTTACTGAATTTGTTTTCGATACTGGAGGATTAGTCACTTCCGCTGAAGCAATAAATCAAACAGCAATTTTCAAAGATCGCCTTTTAACCGCTATCAATAAAAAGCTGGTCATTCAGGGAACCATCCCGGAAAACTTGATTTCGAAGGATAATGATCCGATTATTCTCTCCCTTTCGTTATTAAAAGATCAGACCATCCTCGCAAAAATTACACAAACCGTCAGCCTCCCCCCGGAATTTTTTCAACCTGCTGTTTCAACTGTCCTTGAAATCGAACCGTTAATTGAAGCAACCGTTGTCCCGAAATTGTTCGAGGATAATTCCATGCTTACTGAAAATTCAGAAACAGCTATGGACGCAACAAGAGTTCCTGTATTTCAATCATTTTTTACGGCCGCTTCTCCGATTATCTCAAAGACACTGACCATGACATCCCTGCCGACTTCCTCGCCTACGGTTGCGGCTTCACCAACACGCATATCGTCCGCCACATCTTCGCCGCTGCCTGCCCCGAGCCGCACCAATACGTCCCTGCCGACTTCTACTTCGACCATTCCGCCGACTTCCTCGCCAACGGTTGTTGCTTCACCGACACGCATCCCATCCGCCACATCTTCGCCGCTGCCTGCCCCGAGCCGCACCAATACGTCCCTGCCGACTTCTACTTCGACCATTCCGCCGACTTCCTCGCCAACGGTTGCTGCTTCACCAACTCGCATATCGTCCGCCACATCTTCGCCGCTGCCTCCCCCGAGCCGCACCAATACGTCCCTGCCGACTTCTACTTCGACCATTCCGCCGACTTCCTCGCCAACGGTTGTTGCTTCACCGACACGCATCCCGTCCGCCACATCTTCGCCGCTGCCTGCCCCGAGCCGCACCAATACATACCTGCCGACTTCTACTTCGACCATTCCGCCGACTTCCTCGCCTACGGTTGCGGCTTCACCGACACGCATCCCATCCGCCACATCTTCGCAGCTGCCTGCCCCGAGCCGCACTAATACGTCCCTGCCGACTTCTACTTCGACCATTCCGCCGACTTCCTCGCCAACGGTTGCTGCTTCACCAACTCGCATCCCGTCCGCCACATCTTCGCCGCTGCCTGCCCCGAGCCGCACCAATACGTCCCTGCCGACTTCTACTTCGACCATTCCGCCGACTTCCTCGCCTACGGCTGTTGCTTCACCGACACGCATCCCGTCCGCCACATCTTCGCCGCTGCCTGCCCCGAGCCGCACCAATACATACCTGCCGGTCCCTTTGAAACCAACATTCATTTTAACGACTGCCAGTCTTACTGCATTGGATACTGTATTATCAGAAGAAAACCGACAGGAAAAATCCAAATCGGATCAAAAGGCGTTTTGTATCCAAAATCAATGTATTAAAATTCCTTCTTTTTTACAAGAAGAAAATATTCACAAGATTTCCGAATTTCTGGAAAAGCAACTGTTTGAAGTGACGCTGACACTCTATGCCAGTCTTGTGATTTTTCTGATCGTTTTCACCAGCATAAAAATACTTCAATATAAAATAAGAAGAAAAAAATCTGATATGAATCAAAAAGAAGAAAAAAAGAATCGGAACTGATTTTAAATTAGGTACGATAATTGCACAATCAAGAAAAAAAGGGACTTTTTGAATTTCGCATTAATTCGAAACTTGGAATGACTTTGGAAAAGAAAGAACAACAAGTTTTCTTACTTTTTAAAATTGTTCTAAATTTCGTATTGCAGTAGCAATTCTAAATATCGACAAACTTCTCAATTTGAGCAAAGAAAATATGTTGTTGCGGCGTTTTTGCGACTTGCAGAGACACCACAATACCAATATTTTTTCCAAATTTTGAATCGCTGTGATTATAGAACCATAACGGATTTACATCAGTTAAAAATAGAAATTTTCGAAACGGTGATTTTTGAATATTGTCGATTATAATAGGATTATTAATTGATTTGTATGATGATTCGGAAAACGATTTCAAAACATTCTTACCTCTAAAAAAAATAAAACTAACTTTTTTCTCGATCCAAAAACAATGATAATATAATCATCGACATACTTATCACAGGTGAAAGGAGAATCGAGTGGATAAAATAGGTTTTTCTGTGTTATTGATGATCATCTATGCATTTGGTCTTGGCAACATAGATATGTTAAATATTTCAGGAATTAATATTTATATATCGAACATCACCTATATCTATATTCTTTTTGTCTATATCATCGTTTTTGTCTTTGATCCTCCAAAATACCTGACAATGTTCGCACAGACTTTTTTATGTGTGATTTTCTATACAATGGTATATTACATGGCGCACACAGCGCTGGGCGATCTGAATATCACCAATTTCTTAATAGAATTGCTTTTCGTCTTAATTGGTATGATTTTAGCCAGCGATATGAAGAGTTCCTTTGAGGAAATTATCAGCACATCACGGAAGTTGGCTTTCTCAAACATCCCGACCAACGTCTTTGATCATAATGAATCTGACCGAATTATTAATTATGAAATCAATCGAAGCCGCAGATATGAATATCCATTGACGTTGCTTCTGATTGAGCCGGATTATCAATCCTTTGAAACCATCAAAAAAAGATGGAAATATCGGATCATGGGTAAATTTTTTAAACAATATTTAGCTAACGATGTATTGAAGATTTTTTACGCAACGATTCGAGAAACCGATGTGTTTGTTGAGATGAATGATTATTATGTCATCGTACTGCCCAATACATACCAACAAAATGCCCATTTCCTGATTGATCGATTGCGTCAGAGTTTCACGGAAAAAATGAAATTATCGATCCGAATCGGCATTTCACAATTTCCGGATGATGGATTATTATATGATGACTTAATTCGGGTCGCCAAAAAAAATCTGGAAATACAAGATGAATCCGAATCTGGCGTTGAGGACAAAAACAAACCTGATTGATACGCTGAAGAAGTACCCTTCACGCCTGTAATTGCAAATTGCTTGGCAGTAATTTCCGATTATACAAATATGATCCAATCTTTCTTATCGAAAGATAAGTTGATTAACAATTAAAGATTCCCCCTTTCCATTTATAAAAACAGTCTATATCTGGATCTGATCCTATAAAAAAACGGATATCTTTTCCTTAATCAAAAAGCAAGTGATTTTTCGAATAGTTATCAGATAAAAGATTTAGTCTCAACAATTCCAGCATTCGGAATTTGGATTGACTTTTCGAAATAATGCTAAAATCGTTCATCAGATCAGCGATTCGAGATTTGGGATGAAGTATTTATTTTTGTGTTTTTCTTGTGTTTCTCGCAAAAAACTTTTCCCATTGGTTCCAAAAGTAAATGAGTGTTTCGAATCACTGTCATCAGATCGTGATTCGAAAAAAGGAAAACCATGAAAGCTACAGAACGATTCTTAAAATATGTAAAGGTACATACCACTTCCGATCCAACCGCAAATATAACGCCATCCACTTCCCGACAGTTTGACCTTGCGAATGAACTTGCTGAAGAAATGAGAAAGCTGGGAATGAAGAATGTCGTTGTGACTGACCACTGTTATGTGTACGGAACGATCGATGCATCAGAAGGTTATGAAAATGCACCCATGCCCGGTTTTATTGCCCATATGGATACAAGTCCGGATTTTTCAGGTGAAAACGTTAATCCGCAGATTATTGAAAATTATGATGGAAATGACCTTTGGCTGAAAAACGGAAATCGCTGCTTGTCAGTCGATAATTTTCCGCATCTGTCTTTATTGAAAGGAAGAACGCTCATCACAACAGATGGAACGACGTTATTGGGAGCCGATAATAAAGCAGGAATTGCCGAGATAATGACTGCATGCGAAATTATTATGCGAGAAAAAATTCCACATGGAAAGCTATGTATTGCCTTTACTCCGGATGAAGAAATTGGTAAAGGGACAGAATTTTTCGACAGAGATTTGTTCACGTCAAAATTTGCCTTTACCGTGGACGGTGATCAGGAAGGAGAAATAAATTTCGAAAATTTCAATGCCTGTGAAGCAGTCTTTCAAATTCATGGTGTGAATGTCCATCCAGGTTCCGCAAAAAACATCATGGTGAATGCTTCCCTTGTAGCATTTGAAATCAACAGTATGTTACCTTGTGCTGATACTCCCAGAAATACAGAGGGATATGAAGGCTTTTTCCATCTGACAAAAATGGAAGGAACGGTCGAAAATGCTAAATTGGAATATATTGTCAGAGACCATTCCAATGAATATTTTGAAATACGTAAAGAAATGCTGCGACATATCGAAAAAGTGATCAATGAGAAATATGGCACAGGGACTGTTCAGCTATCGATTAAGGATCAATATGCAAATATGGCTGCATTGATCGAACCACACCGCCATCTCATCGAAACAGCCATTGCAGCGATGCAAAATGTCGGTTTTACACCGGTTCTTGTCCCGATTCGCGGAGGAACAGATGGCGCCCGACTGACATATGAAGGGCTTCCCTGTCCCAATTTGTGCACCGGCGGATATGCTTTTCACGGCCCTTTTGAGCATATCACAGCAGAAAGCCTTGAAAGCTGCGCAGATATGATCGTTGAAATTGTAAAAATATATTCCGAGAAAAAGACCAGTTAATTTGCATGATCTGCAATTCGGAAAGCCAAACCAAATTTCGAAATACCAGTACAGTAAATTTAAAATATGGACTGATTTTTCGAATCAATCAAGAAAATTTGCTGTTCTTATGGTTTTGCGCTTTGAACAAAACCATAAGAACAACAAATAATTCTTTTCATTTTTCGAATTAATGCGTGCGATCCCGAAAAAACTTGTCATCGCGAGCCCCGAAGTGGCATGGCAATCTTCCTTCCTCATTAAGAAAAGATTACCGCACGAAAAGATATTGCTTCGTCAGTCTGACGCCCTCCTCGCAATGACAAATTGCCGTGTGTGTCATCCTGCGTTCCTCAAATTAGTGCCTTGAAATCTCCAAATCTGAACATAAAAAGGGAAATTTTTTAAAAAGTGAGAAACTCAGGTAATAAAATGATATACTTTATAAAATAGTTTAATAAACTATTTTATAAAGTTGGTTGTTGTGGTTTAAAACCATACTATCGTAGTGATCCCGCTTCGGAATCAGCAACTTGAAATATGAGAGAAATTTTTTTCTCACTTTTCTAATATATTTTTATAAATTTCGAAGCAAGTATTTAAAAATTCTAAAACGGGAGATGATCATTGCAATGGATAATTTGTCTTGTAATTCCTTAATGATTAAAGAGATCAATATCAATCTCGTGAAAAAAACGCTAAAAGAAGAACATACAGCCAGTATTCAAGGACTCGCAAAAGCTACAGGGTTAAGTGTTGTAACCATTCATTCCATCATAAACATACTGCTCCAAAACGGCGAGGTTTTTGAAGTGGAAAAAAGCCCTTCAAGCGGAGGTCGACCTGCACAATTGTTCCGCTTCAATCATCAATTTGCGCATGCTGCCATTCTCTATGCTCATGAATTTGTAGCAGAAGATACGATTTTCCTTCGAATTGTAGATTTGTACGGGGATATTGTCATCAGTTATCAAAAAAAGTTTACCCGTATCTCATTACAAACGCTGGAAATGCTGCTTCAGGATATGTTTCATCAAGTTCCATCCATTCAAGTGATCGGATTGGGATTGCCGGGAGTTGAATTTAATGGGCAGCTTCACTGCGACTACCCCGATTTAAACCAGTCAGGTTTCTTGGAATTCTTTCGGAATAAATTTCAAAAAACGACCATATTTGAAAATGACGTCAATGCTGCCTGTCTGGGCTATTGTCGCAGCCACCAGATTGATCCTGAACAGACTGTATTGTATTTATTTTTCCCGAAAAAATACTGTCCTGGAACTGCAATTTTCTGTAATGGAAAGATCCATAAAGGATTCCGCAATTTTGCCGGAGAAATACGCGAAAACTACTTTCATATTCCCTGGACGGATGAAGAATTCTTGAAAAACGAGAATCAATATTGTTCAAAAATCGCACAATTCATTATCGGTATTTGCGCGATTCTCAGTCCGCATGTTGTGGTATTGTCCGGCACTACCATTCAGGAATCGTATGCAGAAAAAATAATCCGTCAATGTAAAATGGACCTGGACTCTCGTGCCATCCCAAAATTTTTTCTTACAGAATCATTTCATCAGGATTTTGAGAACGGTATGATCGAAACAACTCTCAACGTTCTTGAACCAAATTTATTCATACAAAAAAAATAGAAAACCTACACCATGACAACTTTTTTTATCCTCATCATCTATGCCGCTTTCATCAGCCTGGGGCTTCCGGATTCTCTCCTGGGAACAGCATGGCCTTTGATGCAAGCGGATTTTCAAGTTTCCACCGACAGCGCTGGGATCATCTCCATGATTATCGCAGGCGGAACAATCATTTCCAGCTTCTTCAGCAGCAAGATTATTCGCCGCATTGGAACCGGGAATGTAACGTTCATCAGCATTCTGATGACTGCAATTTCTCTAATGGGATTTCACTTTGCCCCCTCTTTTTTCTGGTTGCCAATTTTTGCAATCCCTCTGGGGTTGGGCGCCGGGTCTATTGATGCCGGTTTGAATGAATTTGTTGCAGAGCATTATGAATCCCGCCACATGAGCTGGCTGCATTGTTTTTGGGGAGTAGGAGCGATGGCAGGGCCGATTCTGCTTTCCCAATTACTGGCTGGAGGTCAAAATTGGCGCAGTGTGTATCAAATCGTCTCCATCATTCAACTGACTCTGGCTGTCGTCATATTCCTGACCTTGCCAATGTGGAAAAAAGTAGCGCGAAGAGATGCAATGCAAAAAGAAGCTTTCCCGTTGGAATCAATTGAAAAAACAAATCCGAAAAAACGATCCGGATTAAAAGAAGTGTTCCGATTAAAAGGAGTTGTCGCAGTGCTCCTCTCAGTGTTATTCTACTGCGGGACTGAACAAACCATGATGTTATGGGGGGCTACCTACCTGATCCGGATTCACGAAATTCAGGTATCGACAGCGGCAGCCTGGATTTCACTCTTTCTTGGAGGTATTACGGTCGGACGATTTCTCTCCGGATTTGTCACTTTAAGAATCGATAACATCCGTATAATTCGCATTGGGCAGATCACAATATTGATCGGGTTGCTGGTGATTATCCTTCCGCTGCCAGAATTTTTCCTGCCAGCAGGGATATTACTTGCCGGACTTGGCTGCGCTCCGATCTATCCCTGCATTCTGCATGAGACACCAGTCCGATTTGGAAAAAATCAGTCGCAGGAAATCATGGGTATTCAGATGGCTGCGGCTTATACTGGGTCCACTTTCTTTCCCCCAATCATCGGATTTATCGGAGCACGGACTTCCATGGTAATTTTGCCATTTTTTCTGTTTCTTTTTACTTCCATTATGCTTCTGACCAGTGAAAGGGTCAATCACCTGACTCGAGAAACAGAAATTCGAAATATGGACAAACTTCTCGAATAGCAAAAGAAAAACGATTATTGTGGTGTTTTTTGCGCTTCGCGCAAAAAACACCACAACAACAAAAAAATTTCCCCGTATTTCGAATTCCTTCTAAAAATTTGTCATTTCTTTGCAAAAAGGATGTTGACGTCTTTGACTATTCGATATATATTTATCGATATAAATATATCGATAAATATATATCGAATAGTCAAAGGAGATCTGCATGAATAGGGATGAACAAAACAAAGCGCCAATATCCAAACAGACATTGAACCGCATGCCGGCATATCTTCTATATCTGAAAAATTTAGATTTACAAGAACGTCAATCAATTTCTGCTTCCGCAATTGCCAGTGATCTGAATCTGAACGAAATTCAAGTAAGAAAAGATTTAGCTGCAGTCAGCTCATCCGGCGGAAAACCGCGGAAAGGCTTTGATATTCATATGCTGATTGAAGATATCAAAGCATATCTCGGTTACGATGATGTCAACAATGCTGTCATTGCAGGCGCAGGAAAATTGGGACAAGCACTACTTTGTTATGATGGCTTTTCAGAATATGGATTAAATATCCTGGCGGCATTTGATTCAGATCCGGCTGTAATCCATCAAAGTGTAAATGCGAAAATGGTCTATCCGATAGAAAAAATGCCGGAAATCTGTCATCTTCTGAATATCCAGATCGGAATTATTACCGTTCCGGCAGCTTATGCACAGCTCGTCTGCGATCAATTTGTCAAAAGCGGAATTCGCGCTATCTGGAATTTCGCACCCGTTTTATTGAATGTTCCGCAAGATATCCTGGTTCAAAATGAAAATATGGCCGTTTCGCTTGCGATCCTGTCCAAACATTTGTCAGTCAAACTGAAGAAAAACGACTGAATTCAAGCAATTCGAAATGTGGAACGACCTTTCGAAATGCAAATTATTGAATGAAATCGAAGAAGATTGAGGGGAAAATGAAAACAAAAATAAGTCTTGAAACAGAAAATATGGAACCCAAAACAATGATCGACATACTGGTCCGAAACGCTGAAGAAGCGCTGAAAGAATTTTTGAAGATGGATCAGGAGCAGATTAACGAAATCGTCCATGCCATGACACTCGCAGGGCTTGAAAATCACTTCAAACTGGCGAAAATGGCGTTTGAAGAGACTGGTCGCGGCATTGTTGAAGATAAAGATATCAAGAATATCTTTGCAACTGAGTATATCTGGCACTCGATCAAAGACCAAAAAACCGTCGGCGTCGTGGATGAAAACGAAATGGAAGGATACATAGAAGTAGCTGAACCAGTCGGCGTTGTGGCAGGCGTGACGCCGGTGACCAATCCGACATCGACTACGATGTTCAAAAGTTTGATCTGTATTAAAACGAGGAATCCGATTATTTTTGGTTTTCATCCGTCAGCTCAAAAATGTTCTTCAGAGGCTGCCCGTATTCTTAAAGAAGCAGCAATCAAGCATGGAGCGCCAGAACATTGTATCCAATGGATTGAGGTCCCTTCAATAGAAGCAACGAATTTATTAATGAATCATCCGGGAGTTTCTATGATTCTGGCAACGGGCGGATCAGGAATGGTCAAATCAGCATACAGCGCCGGTAAACCAGCCCTGGGTGTCGGTCCGGGAAATGTACCTTGCTATATCAACAAAAACGTCAATCTGAAACGCGCCTGTACAGACCTGATTCTTTCAAAATCCTTTGATAACGGGATGATCTGCGCCTCCGAACAGGCAGTCATCGTTGATCAGGATATTCAAGCTGAATTTGAAGTTTTCATGCAAGAGAATCATTGCTACTTCTTGAATGAAGATGAAACGAAAAAGGTATCGGATTTTATCTTTCCTCCCGATTTGCATTCGCTTAATGCAAAGATTGTCGGGCATCCGGCCGCTGAGATTGCAGCGCAAGCAGGAGTCCATGTTCCTGCCGATACGAAAATTCTGCTGGCAAAATTACCCGAGCCATCGCTGAATTATCCGCTCTCATTGGAAAAATTATCTCCGGTTTTAGCCTATTTTGTGTGTAAGGACTCCGATCAGGGTTTTCAATATGCAAAAAAAATGCTGGAATTGGGAGGGCTCGGTCACTCCGCCGTCATTCACAGCAACGATCAGGATTTATGCGTTCGGTACGGTCAGGAAATGAAAGTCGGGCGAGTTATTGTCAATTCGCCTTCTTCGCAGGGAGCGATCGGAGATATCTACAATACGAATACGCCATCCCTTACATTAGGCTGCGGTTCATATGGACGGAATTCGACAACTGCCAATGTCTCCAGTGTAAATTTGATCAATAAGAAAAGGTTGGCTCAAAGGAGAGTCAATATGCAATGGTTCAAAATACCTCCGAAAATTTACTTTGAAAGAGGATCCGTTCAATATCTGGAGAAGATGCCAAATATCACGCGGGCTTTCATCGTCACAGATCCGATCATTCTTAAGTTAGGATATGTAGAAAAATTAACCTATTATCTCGGAAAACGTCCGGATCATATTCATTATGAAGTCTTTTCAGAAGTAGAATCCGATCCATCCGTTGAAACCATTCAACGTGGCGTGGAAGCTATGAATCGCTTTCAGCCGGATGTCATTATCGCTTTAGGCGGCGGGTCCGCAATCGACGCAGCAAAAGGGATGTGGCTTTTCTACGAAAATCCCGATACAGATTTTGACGGGCTTCGATTGAAATTTATGGATATCCGCAAACGTGCCTTTCATTTTCCCAATCTTGGAAAGAAAGCACAGATGGTAGCGATTCCGACAACAAGCGGTACCGGATCCGAGGTGACATCCTTTGCTGTCATCACCGACAAAAAGAACGGCAATATTAAATATCCGCTCGCTGATTACGAATTAACGCCGGATGTTGCAATCATTGATCCGCAATTTGTGGATACGATGCCGAAATCAATTGCAGCTGATACTGGATTGGATGTTCTGACGCATGCAATTGAAGCTTATGTATCGGTACTTGCCTCCGATTACACCGATGGTTTGGCGTTGAAAGCGATCGAACTGGTCTTCCATTATCTGCCCCGCAGTTGGGATGATCCAAAGGATGAGATCGCCCGCGAAAAGATGCACAACGCTTCCTGCATCGCCGGCATGGCATTTACCAATGCCTTTTTAGGCATCAATCATTCACTGGCTCATAAATTGGGAGGAGAGTTTCACATTCCGCACGGCAGAGCCAACGCACTGTTATTGCCGCATGTCATCGAATATAACGCGCAAAAACCTACGAAGTTCACCTCCTTTCCAAAATATTCGGAATTTGTAGCTGATGAAAAATATGCTCAGATCGCAAGGTTTATGGGATTTGGAGGCGAAACAAAAGAAGAACAAATCCAAAATCTGATAAAAGCCGTTAAAAACTTGATGGAACGGGTGGCTTTGCCAAAAAGTATCCAGGAATGCGGTATTGAGGAAAAGACATTTCTCGCTTCTTTGGAAAAAATGTCAGAAAATGCCTTCGAAGATCAGTGTACCAATGCAAATCCAAGGTATCCGCTGATCTCCGAGCTTCAGGAGCTGTATAAGAAAGCGTTCTATGGCTGATCAAAAGAAACGCGCTCGAAATAAGCGCGTTTCTTTTTTCCTTTTAAACCGAATAATCGAAGAACCAAGTCTAAGTCATTAGTAGAAAATTTTAAAGAAACAGGACAGCCAATTTTTCTATATGATGCTTATCGATCAGTATTAATTCAAAATATGGGGAGAAATATTTATTGTTAAATTATTGTTGTGATGTTTTTTTACTTTGTGCAAAAACATCACAACAACAAATCTTCTCGATTGATTCGAAAGAATGGTTTATATTATGAATTACTGATCAATCATTTAAAAATCTTTCATTCCTTTTCGATCAGTCATTCATTTATCATTCCATTAAGATCCTTGTTTTTCCAAAGCTGCGCGCACAAAACCAAGAAAAAGCGGATGAGCCCGATTCGGACGGCTCTTAAATTCCGGGTGAAATTGAACACCAATAAAAAATGAATTTGAAGGAATTTCAATTGTTTCGACAATGTGCCCGTTCGGAGAAATCCCGCTGATTTTCATTCCCATCTTCTCGATCATTTCCCGATACTCATTATTAAACTCATAGCGATGGCGATGGCGTTCCGAAATCAGTTCTTGCTGATAGCAGCGCTCCAACAAGGTACCCTTCACAATTTTACAGGGATAACTGCCAAGCCGCATGGTCCCGCCTTTGGCAATTTCATTGCTTTGATCCGGCATAAAGTCTATAACCAAATTCTGTGAATTTTCATTAAACTCTCTTGAATTTGCATCGCTCAGGCCACAGATGGTACGCGCATACTCAATAACGGCAATCTGCATACCCAGGCATAATCCAAGGTATGGAATATTCTTTTCACGAGCATATTTTGCGGACAGGATCATACCTTCAATTCCACGGTTCCCAAAGCCCCCGGGAATGATGATACCAGAACAACCTGAAAGCAGCTGATCGATGTTTTCTTCACAGACACATTCTGAATCGACCCAGTTGATTTCCACCTTCGATCCCAGCTCATAACCTGCATGCTGCAGCGCCTCCATCACAGAAAGATACGCATCATGCAGCTTCGTGTACTTGCCTACCAGAGCGATTTTTACTGTCTTGTTCCGTTTTTCAATTCGATCCACCATCTTTTTCCAGTCAGAAAGGTCTGGGTCGGATGCTTTAATCGCTAATTCCCTGCACACAATTTCGGAAAAATGGCTCTTTTCGAGCATTAAAGGCGCTTCGTATAATACGGAAATGGTTTTATTCTCGATAACACAATCAGGTTTTACATTACAAAACAGGGAGATTTTATTGATAATTTCGTGTTCAATGGGTTCGTCACAGCGCAGAACAATGATACGGGGAGAAATTCCCATTGATTGCAATTCCTTTACGGAATGTTGTGTCGGTTTGGATTTTTGTTCCCCCGAACTTTTTAAAAATGGAACCAAAGTAACATGAATAAACAGGCAGTTTTCCTGTCCGACTTCAATCGCAACCTGGCGGATTGCTTCCAAAAATGGCTGGCTTTCAATATCGCCGGCTGTTCCGCCGATTTCTGTAATGACAACATCCGCATTGGATTTTGAGCCAACATTATAAATAAAGGATTTGATTTCATTGGTGATATGCGGAATAACCTGAACTGTTTCTCCTAAATATTCTCCATTGCGCTCTTTATTTAATACATTCCAATAGACTTTTCCAGTTGTCAGGTTCGAAAACTTGTTCAGATCCTCGTCAATAAATCGTTCGTAATGCCCCAGATCGAGATCGGTTTCTGCACCGTCTTCGGTAACAAAAACTTCACCATGCTGATATGGATTCATCGTTCCTGGATCCACATTGATATAAGGATCCAGTTTTTGCGCAGCGACTTTCAGACCGCGTGTTTTTAACAAACGGCCGAGTGATGCTGCCGTGATACCTTTTCCGAGGCCGGAAACAACCCCTCCTGTTACAAAAATAAATTTTGTCATAAAAACTCCCCAATTCGATGTACATTCAATGACAAACACGGTTCTGAATCAGCAAAAATACAGAAGGATTATACCTGTTCCTAAAATACTTGCGATTACCAAAATAGATTTTTAAGAAATTGTTTTTCTATTTTGCCTGAAGTTGGAGATTTCATCGGAAAAATTCTTCATAAAAAAATTTTATCCTGTTTTCTATTTTATAAGACCAGTCTTATTCTGGAAATTAAAAAATTTAGAAAGGATCCTTTATTGTTTTGATATTTTTTCACAGAGAATTAGTAAATTCAATGATTAGTTTTTTCCTTTTTGTATAATTACTTGTTTTATGAAAAGAATTCTTTGTTATTCGATTGAATTCCTGATTTCTTTTATAATCTTCGGATACAGTAATTCGAAATATGGATTGACTTTTTGAATTAAGAAAGAAAATCAGTTGTTCTTATAGTTGTTCTTATAGTTGTGCGTGAAACGAAAAACTATAAGAACAACAAAAAATCCTTTTGATATTTAGAATTACCAAAATAAATACCAGATTCAAACGGAGGGTTTATCATGCTGATACTTGGAATTAGAGGTAGACATACAGAAATTGTGACCATGGAAAAAGCAGCCAGTTCACTGGGAAGCGGCGGTTTGGATGTTTACGGCACACCAGCCATGATAGCATTGATGGAAGGTACTGCCCTATACAGTGTTCAACCATATCTGGACCCGGGAATGACAACCGTAGGTACGCTTGTAAATATTCAGCACAAAGCGGCAACACCAATTGGATCCACTGTTACTTGTGAAAGCGAACTGATTGAAATTGACCGTAAAAGACTTGTTTTCCATGTTGTCGTTTCAGATGAAAATGGAGAAATTGGAAGCGGAGTACACGAGCGCTTCATTGTCAACATCGATCAGTTCCTTGAAAAAGTCAAACAAAGAAAATAGAAATCTAATTTTCTCAATCGGAAAGCATGATCAAATCTCGCAGCAATTCGAATTATGGATTGACATTTCGAATCCATCAATAAAATTTGTTATTCTTATGGGTTAGCGTAAACTCATAAGAATAACAAATATTTCATTTCATATATCGAATCACTACTATTCGACGTAAATACATGCTAAAAACTTTACAGAATCATGACAAAAAGCAGAAGGTTCCTTTGTATAATTACAAATAGAAAACAAACCATTGGAGATTCAGCAATTTATAATTTGGAAGATCCAATAAATCAGGAAAGTAAGTTTGATGGTAATTTGTTAATATACAAATCGAATAATAAAGAAAAGATAAAATCCTGCAAAAATTTGGACTGCTAGGGATTACAGAATAATGAAAAAGAAAACTTCGTGGTATAAAATCATTCTGATCGGGATATTGCTGATCTGGACATTATTTCCAATTTATTGGATGATCTCTCTTTCGCTGCGAAACAGTGCAGAATTGCGATCATCAATTCCATTAATACCCCAATCCTTCGCAACCGAACATTTTTCAAGATTATTTACAGAAAAAGATTTTGGCAGAGCATTGTTTAACAGTCTTCAGGTAACCGTAATATCCTTATTTTTTGCTTTGGCATTTGGATTGGCCACAGCATATATTCTGTCCCGAAAGCGATTGAAAATTACCGGCGGAGACGTCTCATTATTTTGGATTCTTTTAGTCAGAATCTTACCGCCAATTGCATTTGCGATTCCGCTGTATCTTATCATGACTCGGCTCAATTTGATTCAAACGAAAATACCGATCATTTCCGCACACATCATGATCAATATTGCTTTTATTGTTTGGTTTATGATCACCTTCTTCATCACACTGCCTGAAGAAATGGAAGACAGCGCCCGAATTGACGGTGCATCTGAAATGCAGCTTCTGACAAAAATTATTTTTCCACTGGTAATGCCGGGAGTAGCTTCAGTTGCAATCCTTGCGTTTATGACCTCCTGGAATGAGTATTTATATGGGGTGATATTTATACAGAGTCCAAAAAATTATACAATTCCGCTGATTCTGGCTACATTGAATTCAGAACAGGAATTAGCGGATTACGGTTTGATTGCAGCCGGCGGGACTATATCTTTAATTCCCATACTCCTGTTCGTTATTTTCGCTCAAAACTATCTGATCAGCGGCCTTTCCAGCGGCGCTGTAAAAGAGTAAGGATTCTAAGAATTCCTTATTGCAGGAAAATTATAAAAACCTTATAAGAATTGAAAGGAAAAAAATGAAGAAAATTTTAGTTGTCACGATCATGTTGTTGTCTGTCATCCTCTTGACCAGTGCGTTCGCACCAGCCAATCAGGAAACGCTGACGATTGCTGCCCGCGGCGGATCCCACGTGGATGCAATGGAAGCAGTCAAAGGTGAATTTGAAACCGCCAATAATGTTAAAATTGAGATTTTAGGTCTTGAAAGCGCCGATCTCAAACAAAAAATTGGTCTCGATTCCGTCAACAAGACCGGACAATTGGATCTGATCATGATTGATGATCCATGGATGCCGGAATTTGCTGAAAGCGGGATCATGGCCAACCTGACAGAGATGGGTTATGTGGAAGATGAGGATTTTGCTGCGCCTTCCCGCGCAATCGGAAAAGACCCCTATGGTGAAGGTGATGTCTATGCGCTCCCATATTCCGGAAATGTGATGCTTTTCTTCTACAATAAAGACCTTTTCGATTCGAAATCGCTTTCTGTTCCCACTGACTGGAAGTCCGTTTTGGATATCGCAAAACAGATGAAAAGCGATGGAAAAATCGGCTATGTCATCCGCGGTCAGCAAGGAAATCCGATTGTAACCGATTATCTGCCGATTCTCTGGTCATTCGGCGGAAATGTATTTGATGCAGATTGGAATGTAACGATTAACTCTCCGGAAGCTAAAGCAGCATTGGAACTCTATATGGAATTGCTTGCCAACGGCGTAAACTATGAAAAGAATGACATCGTTGCCGCTGTATCTGAAGGGAAAGCCGCAATGTCTCTGGGATGGCCTTCCTGGTACATTTCTGGCGCAGACGCAAAAGCTGCCTATGCCCCGATCCCCGGTAAAGTAGATGCGGATTCTGAATTGCACGGCTCCGGTATGATTGGAAACTGGATGATGGCAGTCACCGCCAATTCTCATAACAAAGAATTAGCGCTCGAGTTTTTGAAATTTGTCACTTCTGCTGAAAATCAAAAAATTGAAGCAACCTTCGGTGGAGTTCCAACACGAGCAAGCGTCCTGACTGATCCAGAATTAACCGCGAAATATCCATATTTCCCAACACTTCTGGAAGCCACCAACAACTCGGTTGTCCGGCCGCGAACTCCGCTTTGGAGCAATGTAGAAACCGCATTAGGAACAGAGCTTTCCAGCGCCATATCGGGTGTCAAGACTGTGGATCAGGCTCTGACTGATGCCGCAGCCGCTATCACCGCTATAATGGCTGAGTAATTTGTCCTTCGTTTATCGTATCAAACCTGTCATCTCTTAAGGGATGACAGGTTTCCTGATTGAGGTCATTTTTGAAACAAAACAAAAAGTTTTCATATTTGATGTCTCTTCCAACCGTCATCATTCTGGCATTTTTGACGGTTTTTCCGCTGGGATATACGATCTATTACAGTTTTACCAATTTCAATATGCTGAAGCCGAAAACATTGAAATTTATCGGCCTGTCCAATTTCGAAAAAATCCTCGCGGACTCCTATTTCCAGCAGGCACTGCTGAACACATTGAAATTTATGGTACTGGCAGTCATTCTTGAAACAGGAATTGGATTGCTGGTTGCGTTACTCGTTAACAGTCTGACAAAAGACCAGAAAATCATACGCA
This sequence comes from Flexilinea flocculi, assembly GCF_001192795.1. Classification (GTDB taxonomy): domain Bacteria; phylum Chloroflexota; class Anaerolineae; order Anaerolineales; family Anaerolineaceae; genus Flexilinea; species Flexilinea flocculi. The sequence continues at coordinate 2,088,518 of NZ_DF968181.1, forward strand.
CTTTACTCTTGCTGCCTGTTGTTCTGCCTCCGGTCACGGTAGCATTAATTTGGCGTATTATGCTATCTAATAATTATGGCATTATCAATAAATTATTAGAGCTCATCGGTATTGCACCGGTCAGTTGGCTGAATGATGTCAGAACTGCCTTTTATTGCATCCTGGTGATCGATGTCTGGCAGTACATGCCATTTGCTTTCCTGTTGATTTATGCTTCTTTGCAATCCGTGCCTGAATCACAATATGAAGCTGCACAAATTGACGGAGCCAATGCCTTCCATCGTTTCTGGTACATAACCATTCCCAATATCATGGGTGGGATCGTGCTCGTCATCCTGTTGCGGTCGATCGATTCGATCCGCTTGTTTGACAAAGTCAATATACTGACAAGAGGCGGTCCGGCGAATACAACAGCCACAATTACTCAATACATTTACAATTACGGCGTCGGTAATTATCGGATCGGCTTCAGTTCAGCCGGCGCAATCGTAATGACATTGATTGTATTGCTCATTTCCTCGTTGTACGTTAAACGGGCTTTCCAAAGAAATTAGCCACCGTATACTCCTGAATTCCAGTTTCATGATGGTTTTTTGTAAAATAATTTGAGAGTTGAACTGGATTTCCAAATTAAAAAAGTGAAAATGATTGGTTATTTATTTTTTGCGTTTCATGTAAGAAATAAATAACCAATATTAATTTAACCGCTATTTCGAATCATATCGATCAACAAAACGAATCTGAAATTCGAAATATGGGAAGTAAGAGGAACAATTAAGAAATGTCTAAAAAATAAAAAGACTCTTACCTAAATGAATCATGCAATTTTTAAAACGATTTGAAAACAAATCAAAGGGAATGGATGAAACCTGTCATAGGATTGAAGCAATCTCCTACAATAGGCGAAAATAGATTGCTTCTCTATGATTGCAATGACGGATTCATCCAAGAATGATTCACCAAATAAAATTTTGGCACATAGAACAGAATTAAAACAACATCTGATAGTTTTTTGGATAATTCGGATTGCTGGAAACAAATTCTATCAATGGTAAAATATCTTCTGTTATGACAAAAGACAATTTCTCATTTGAATTATTAGCAACCGATGGAAAAGCGCGCGCCGGTATTTTTCATACACCGCATGGTCCGATTCCTACGCCTATCTTTGCCCCTGTTGGCACACAGGCTACTGTTAAAGCAGTCACCCCTGAGCAACTGGAAGCGTTGGATGCCAGTCTGGTATTATCCAATACCTATCATCTCTATCTCCGTCCAGGCGCCGATCTGGTTGCTGAACTTGGTGGACTGCACCAGTTCATGGCATGGCCCAAACCGATTCTCACCGATTCGGGTGGATTTCAGGTTTTTTCCCTGACAGGATTGCGAAAGATCGATGATGATGGCGTCACATTTAAAAGTTATCTGGACGGCTCCATACACCGTTTCAGCCCTGAGATTTCGATCGCAGTTCAGGAAAAATTGGGCGCGGATATCATCATGGCTTTTGATGAATGCTCAAATCCCAATGATTATGCCTACAACATAAAATCCATGGAAAGAACTCATCGCTGGCTGGAGCGTTGCATAGCGGCAAAAAAGCGGAATGATCAAGCGCTGTTTGGAATTGTCCAAGGCGGCATCTTTGAAGATTTACGAAAAGCCTCCGCAGAATTTGTTTCATCCTTTGACCTTCCCGGTTTTGCGATCGGCGGGCTGTCGGTAGGAGAAAGTAAAGCGGAAATGAATGCCATACTGGATATTGTGCCGGCCATGCTTCCGAATAACAAACCGCGTTACCTGATGGGAGTAGGTTCTCCGGAAGATTTGATTAACGGAATTTTGCGAGGAATTGATATTTTTGATTGTGTTCTTCCGACAAGGCTTGCCAGGCATGGAGCTGCCATGACTTTTTTGGGTCGCTTAAATATGAATAATGCCATATTTGCTCATGACTCCAGACCGATCACAGAAGAGTGTGATTGCTATGCCTGCCGTAATTTCAGCCGCGCTTATATCCGCCATTTAATCCTATCCAAAGAGATGCTGGCAGCGACTTTGCTTTCCATCCATAATATTGCGACATTGGAAAAACTGGTCAAACAATCACGACAAGCAATTTTCGATGGGACTTATACACAATACGCAGAAAATTTTTTGAAAAACTACAAAACCGTATCTTAATAAAATCTGATCAGCTATAAAAAAACAGACCGGTTATGACTGGTCTGTTTCTTTTTCAGCAGGTTTCCAACCGATTTTTTTCAATTTTGCATAATCAGCAGCAGATAGTGCCGCTTTCTCCAGTAAATCCGGGCGGCGTTCCCATGTCCGCCGGAGTGATTGTTCGCGCCGCCAGTCAGCAATCAATGCGTGATTTCCGCTGAGAAGAATTTCTGGAACTTTCCAACCGCGAAAATTCTCCGGCCGTGTGTAATGCGGGTATTCCAACAAGTTTTCCGCATGCGAATCATCTTGAGCTCCATCCGGGTCACCAAGCACACCAGAAATATTCCGGCTGATCGCGTCGATAAGAACCAGTGCAGGAAGTTCCCCTCCTGTAAGAACATAATCGCCAATCGAGATTTCATCAGTCACTAAATGCTGTCGAATTCGTTCATCGAACCCTTCATAACGTCCGCACAACAGCGCAACATGAGGAATGCGGGCGAAATTTTGCGCATCTTTCTGTGTAAAAACTCGCCCTTGCGGTGTTAAAAGGATAATCGGGCATTCCGGGGGCACACCTAACACGCCTTCAATTGCATGAAACACCGGTTCAGGTTTCATGACCATACCGCCGCCACCACCATAAGGTGGTTCATCGGTGACATGATGCTTCCCGGAAGCCCAATCCCGGATATCATGCACAGCCACCTCGATTAACTGATTTTCGATCGCTTTCAACAGTATACTGCTGTTTAAATAATCATTAAAAACCTGGGGGAAGAGTGAAAAAACGTCAAATTTCATGGTTCAATTGTATGTTGAAATGCATGATTGTAAAGGAAATCATCAGTAATTCAGCAGTTTAATAAATGAAAAGGATTCTTTGTTGTTAAGATGTTTTTGTGCTTTGCACAAAACATCTTAACAACAAACTTCTTTCTCGATTGATTCAAATAGCGAGTCTATATTTCGAATTACGATCAGTTATTCGAGGTAATTGCAGGATTAATACGAATTGCAACCTTTGCAGAAATTCTAAAAATAAAGGTATAAATAGGGATGAGTCGACCTTTAACTGGAGGGACATCATATGAAGATACTTCTCGCATCATTGCGGCAAATAGTAATTACGAAATCTTCGGTCCACTGGATAGCTAAGATTTTCCTTCTGTTGCTGATGTTGAGTTTTTCGGAAAAAGAAATATATGCAAAAGATACTGGCACTGCGGTGATCTCACCGCAAGACATTCAGAAATTCGAAACGTATCTATCGGATCAAAGTACACCGCAGCCGGATTTTTCCGATCAGCCGAAAGGGAATGGTCTGGATACGTCCGAAATGGTCTATGTTCCAGCCGGAGAATTTATCATGGGGGCTGATTCAGAGAATCATCAGGCGATGTCCTGGGAAAAACCATCACATGAAGTTATTCTCGACGCATTTTGGATTGACAAGCATGAAGTGACCAACGGGCAGTTTGCTAAATGTGTCGCCTCGGGTTATTGTGTTCAGCCAAGATCGGTTGCCAGTAAAACCAGGCCACAATACTATGGCCTAGCGGATTTCGCAGATTATCCAGTCATCTATGTTGATTGGAATCAGGCTTATTACTATTGCGCCTGGGTTGGGAAGCGACTTCCAACTGAAGCAGAATGGGAAAAGGCAGCCAGAGGAACTGACAGCAACTACTATCCCTGGGGCAATGAAGGAGATCCGGTTGAATTGATGAACTGCGGTCATCTACAGGATGGTGATACGGAAAAAGTCGGATCATATCCAGATGGTGCAAGCCCATATGGAGCATTGGATATGGCAGGCAATGTATGGGAATGGACTGCTGATTTATTTGACAGGAAAGCGTACAGCAACAGTCCGCGTGAAAATCCAAAAGGCGGAATAGAAGGTCAAATACATACTGTTCGCGGTCTTTCCTGGGCTTATAACGCAACCTATCAGTCCATGACAATCCGCAACAGGGCAGATGCATACGCATTTTCCTATGATTTAGGATTTCGCTGCGCTTTCTCAGAGCCGGTTCAGCAACATTAATAATCAATTAGATCTGTTCTTGTTAAATAACAGCGATTCGAAATTTAAATCAAACTTCCGTTCCAATTAAGAAATTTTTGTTGTACCTTTTTATTTTTTCAATTCGAAAGATAAGGAATATTCTTTGATATTGTGATGGCTTTGCGCAGAGCGCAAAGCCATCACAATATCAGATTTCCCGCTTTTTGTGCGAAAAGTCAATCCAAATTTGATTATGCAACCCTTTTTCTGTAAATTAGAGTCTGAAATATCCATAGATCTTTAAGAATTCATAAACTTGCCAGTACAAAAATGTTTTCCGATCTGCCATTCTTCGCAGGTCTCCATCAGTAATGCCGAGACCAACCTGAGACAAGAAGCTTGATTTGGAAACACACCAACCACTCTTGTCCGTCTGCGAATCTCTTTATTAATCCTCTCCAGACTATTGGTTGTTCGTATCGTTCTTCGATGTTCCAATGGAAAATCAAAAACCAAAAAACCCTCAAAAAGGTTATTTTCGAGCCAAGATGAAAGCCGCGGAGCAGAAATAGCATACTTCTGGATGGCGCTCTGCAAGAGCTCTTCTGCTGTCTTTCGATCAGGAGCATTAAATATGGCTCTGATGTCTGCTGCCACTTCCAATCTCATCGATTGTCTGGGCAGATAAGCTCCGGCATTCTGTTGCAGATGGAACTGACACCGTTGCCAGGGAATACCGCCAAAAACTGCTCTTCTGGCTGCCCCTAGACCTTCATGGTCATCACTGATAATCAGCTTTATTCCGTGTAACCCTCGCTCTTTTAGACTCTTTAAAAATGCTTTCCAATGTGTTTCATGCTCACTAAGCGAAACTGAAACCCCAAGTATTTGCCGTTCGCCTTCTGGCGTAATGCCAGAGGCCACCAAAACCGCTGCATCTCTTACTTGTCCTGCTTCACGAATCTTCTCATATCGGGCATCCACAAAGAGATAGCTGATCTCTCCTAATGGCCTTTCACGCCATTCTTGCAGTACTTCGTCCAATTGCGCTGTTGCCCGGCTGACTTGTGTGGCTGAGACCTCAATCCCACAAAGCTGTTCCGTAATGGTTTTTACCTTCCGAGTCGATACTCCCTGTACATACATTTCAGCCAGTGTGATCGTAAGGGCTCTTTCACTTCGCAGTCCCTTTTCCAGAGCACTGGGATAAAAACCACCCTCTCTAACCTGTGGAACTGCAAAGGTAATGTTTCCTATCCTGGTCTGTATCGTCTTCGGTTTGAAACCATTTGCATGTCCCTTGCGATCCTTTGTGCGTTCGTACTGTTCAGCTTGTAAGTACCTTGATCTTTCTACTTGCATGGCGTTATTTATCAGCACTCGCATCATTTCTGGAATTGCTTCCAATCCTTTTTCCGCTATTTCCTCTGCAAAGGTATAATTATTTGGGTGAGTCATTTCTAGTCTCCTTTTATGGTTTGGTTACTATAAGGATACTTCTGACTCACCTCTTTTGTTAAGGTTCTTTATTTTACAGAAAATATGTTACACCAACCCAAATTTCAAATGAATGGTTGATAAAACAGTATTTCTAAAATTTTCCCGATTTTATTATTAAAAATTTGTTAGAAATATAAAAATAATCTTGACAATCCCCTTTGAGAGGATTATTATAAGATTTGTAATTAGCACTCACTATTTTTGAGTGCTAAAATAATGAAAAAGTCTTAAAACAGTCCATATTTGGAGGAAAAAAATGAATTTAAAGCCATTAGGTAACCGAGTTGTTGTTGAACCGATTGAAGAAGAGGATATCACCGCCGGAGGTATTGTACTTCCTGAAACCGCTAAAGAAAAACCGCAAAAAGGCAATGTAATTTCTGTTGGTCCTGGTGAAAGAAATGAAAAAGGTGACCGAATTCTGATGGACATCAAAAAAGGCGACGTTGTTCTGTATGCAAAATATGCCGGCACTGAAATTAAAGTCAGCGGCAAGAAACTGCTCATCCTCCGCGAGAGTGACGTCCTCGCAATTGTTGAATAATTTTTCGAAAGAACTCTAAGGAGATAAAGAAATCATGGCAAAACAATTAAAATTTGGTGAAGAAGCACGAAAAAGTCTGAAAGTCGGTATTGATGTAGTAGCTTCCGCAGTTGCAACCACACTCGGTCCAAAAGGCCGCAATGTTGCGATTGACCGCAAATATGGTTCTCCGACCATCACACACGATGGTGTTACTGTTGCAAAAGAAATCGAACTGCCAGATCCATTTGAAAATATGGGCGCCCAGCTTCTGAAAGAAGCTGCTTCAAAAACAAATGATATCGCCGGTGACGGAACAACCACATCAACTGTTTTAGCACATTCCATTGTTTCCGAAGGTTTGAAAACATTGGCAGCTGGTGCAAATCCAATGCTCCTCAAAAAAGGTATTGAATCTGCAGCAAAAGTCGTTGCCGATGAAATTAAAGCACAGGCAATCGATATTACAACCAAAAACGATATTGCCAACGTTGCAACCATTTCTGCACAGGATGAAAAAATTGGTAATCTCATCGCAGATGTCATGGATAAAGTCGGCAAAGATGGCGTTATCACGGTAGAAGAATCCAAAGGTCTGGAATTCGAAACTGAATTTGTCGAAGGTATGAAATTTGATCGCGGCTACATCAGCTCCTATTTCATGACCGACCATGACAAGATGGAAGCCAATATTTCTGATCCTTACCTGCTGATCTATGACAAGAAAATTTCCGCTGCACAGGATATGGTTCCAGTTCTGGAGAAACTTGTCCAAACCGGCAAACGTGATTTAGTCATCATTGCGGAAGATATTGACGGCGAAGCGCTTGCTACATTGGTCCTCAATAAACTGCGCGGAATGCTGAACGTTCTGGCTGTAAAAGCACCCGGTTTCGGGGATCGCCGCAAAGCCATGCTGCAAGATATTGCCACTCTGACCGGCGCTTCCGTTATTTCTGAAGAAACTGGCCGCAAACTTGATACTACACAGCTTTCTGACCTCGGTCACTGTGAAAAAGTCATCTCCGATAAAGACAATACCACTATTGTCGGCGGTAAAGGTGATCCTGCTGAAATTAAAGCCCGCATCGATCAGATTCGTGTTGAAATCGACAAAACCACCAGCGATTATGACCGTGAAAAACTGCAGGAACGCCTTGCAAAACTTTCCGGCGGTGTCGCAATCATCCGTGTTGGCGCTGCGACAGAAGTAGAACTTAAAGAAAAGAAACATCGTGTTGAAGATGCACTTTCCGCTACACGTGCAGCCGTTGAAGAAGGTATCGTTCCTGGCGGCGGTGTCGCACTGATCAATACCATTGCCAAAGTGGAAGCGCTCAAATTCGCTGATGAAGACGTTCAGACAGGTGTCAATATCGTTCGTAAAGCGTTGGAAGTCCCGATGCGAAAGATCGTTGAAAATGCAGGCAAAGACGGCGCAGTAATCGTTGCAAACATTCGCGCACAGCAAAAAGCCAAAAAATCCAAACATATCGGTTATGATGTTCTGAAAGACTCATATATCAATATGGTGGAAGGCGGCGTCATCGATCCTGCAAAAGTCACTCGCGGTGCACTGGAAAATGCCGCATCCATTGCTGCAATGATTCTGACAACCGAAGCGCTTGTCACTGACATTCCGGAACCGGAAAAACCGGCGCCGGCTCCAATGCCTGAATACTAAAAAATAAAGATTAAAAAACCTCCGTCAGAAAAACGGAGGTTTTTTTATGAATGATCAAATAAACAGCAATTCAGAAAATGGAATAACTTTTCGAATCAGGAAAGAAAATATGCTGTTTCTATGGTGTTCAATTTTACGCAAGAACACCGCAACAACAAATCCCCTCTTTTTTTGAGAAGTTTTTCAATATATCAATTACTGGAAGGAAGTTTTTCCATTTTTTTTCTTTTGATTTATAATATCAAAATATTAATAGATAAAATTTGAAAATTAAAATGACTGGAAAATATTAAGCACGCTATTTTGTTTATAATTCTATGTAATAATTAACAGCAGCAATGAGTTGCAATCTATTGCGCCGTTTTTATCGATTCTCAAGCAACACGAACTGGTAAAACAGAAGCATTTACATAATCAGGATAAACTTAGTAATATTTTGGCTATAAAAATATTCGGGGGATGTTTGCAATGCAGGAACATGTAGGAAAAGCTCAGACAATCCTCACTTTTTTTTTGGATGAAATTTTAATCCAGAAAAAATTGGATCAGGTAGTTCCCGTATTATCAGAAAATCTAATTGCAACAATTCCTGGGGTTCCGGGAGAGTTTTGCGATAAAAGAGCGTTTATAGGCTACTTAAGAGAAGTCATTTCATCAGAACAGCATTCAGGTTGTACTTCATATCAAATTAGTTCTGTAAAAATATTGCCTAATGAAGGGGTCCTCTATGCTGTTATTTTCAGCAAATCCGTTGAACAATCCTCTAATTTTGAACACACCTGTCCGGATATTGCATATTTCAAACTGGTCAATGATCAAGGCAAGTATTACATATCTTCCGTCCTTCTGCATCAATGTTCCCCTGAAGTATTAAATCTGCACAAAACAGATCATAAGGATCAGTATCGCAGGCTTGTCGAGAGCACAGGAACGACAATTTTTGAATACAATATGGATCTGGATGAAATGGAATTGTTCCTATTAGCTGAAACATCAAAGGTTAAAAGTTATCGGTCAATAACCATAAAGCATTTCAGTGAACCTGGAGCGACGGATCTGGAAATCATCCATCCTGCAGATCGCGACCGCGCCATCTGGTTTTTGAAAAACAGACAGCCTTTAAACGGATCAGAAATGCGTTTTCATGTGGCAGGGCTGGATCCGGCTGACTATTATTGGCATGAGGTCTATGGATCGGTCAGTCGCGGTACGGATGGCAGAGAAAACCGCTATATCGGAATGCTGCGTTTTGTTGATACAGAAAAGAAGAGAATTTTAGACCTGACCACGAAAGCGGAACGTGACAGCCTGACAAAACTGTACAATAAATTATCTGTCGAACAAATTATCAATCAATCGATTGAAAACAACAGCTCCACAAAACACGCTTTCCTGCTGCTGGATATCGACCATTTCAAGATAATCAACGATTCCGCTGGACATCCATTTGGTGATTTAATTCTGAAACTCTTCGCAAGATTATTAACAGAGACATTTCGCACGAATGATATAATCGGCAGAATCGGCGGAGATGAATTCGTGGTCTTTATGCGGGACATTCGGGATTCGGGCGATGCTTTAGAAAAAGCCGGTAGACTGATTGCTGCATTTCAAAAAAAATATGTTCGAAATAATTTTTCAGATGAAGAGAAAATGAACTGCAGGTTATATAACGTAAATCATTGCGATTGTCCAATCGGTTACTCCTGCAGCATTGGGATCTCTTTTTATAATCTGGATGGCAGCAATTTTTATGAGCTGTATCACGCTGCAGATGCAGCCTTATATAAGGCAAAGGAATCCGGCAGAAATCGTTATGTTTGTTTTCAAAAGCCAGACCAACACCAGCCTTCTCAAAGCATTGTATTGCTCCCGCCTAACGGTGAGGCGCTGGAAAACTGACGTTTGAAAATCTTAATAACCCAGGAATTCGAAATATGAAAATAATTCTTTGTTGTTCTTATGGTTTTGCGCTTCGCGCAAAACCATAAGAACAACTTATTCCCTCTTTTAATTCGAAAGGTTAATCCATACTTCGAATCAATTGTGAAAAAATTGTTGATGAGATGTTTTTGTGCTCCGCGCAAAAACATCTCATCAACAAAGAATCCTCCCCATATTTCAAATTACTGGTCTTTCAGGGATCATGATAAAATTTCCACTGATATTTAGAAACATCCGGATCTCCGGAAATTTATTTTTTAGGGAAGACTTATGAAAGTTGTCGTACTTGCAGGAGGATACTCACCTGAAAGAGACGTATCGCTCTCATCAGGCTGTATGATCAGCAATGCTTTAGCCGAAAAAGGACATGCGGTTGTCCTTGTGGATGCATTCCTCGGGATAAAAGAACCTGCCGCTGGACTTGTGTCATTATTTAAAAAGAATCCGGACTACGTCCCATGTCAGTATCCAATACCCACCGTTCCACCGGATCTTGAAAAAATGTGGGCGGAACGAAAGCCGGATACTGGAATGTTCTTTGGTGAAAATGTTTTAGAAATATGCCGAATGGCTGACGCTGTTTTCCTCGGTTTGCATGGGAATGCCGGAGAGAATGGTCAGATACAGGCTGCCTTTGATCTATTAAATATCCATTACAGCGGATCCAGTTTTCCGGGCTGCGTGTTGGCTATGGATAAAAATCTGACAAAACAGATCTTATACGCCAATGGTTTACCTACTTCTCCCTGGGTTCACATTCAAGATGTTCATCGTCCAAATTTTGAAAAAATCAGTAAAATCGGTCTTCCTTGCGTGATTAAACCTGTGAACGGGGGATCCAGCATTGGCGTCAGCATTGCCACAACAATTGATGAACTAAAAGAAGGCATTCAAAAAGCTGCCAATTGTGACAAAGAAATTATCATCGAAAAGTATTTGGATGGTCGGGAATTTTGCGTCGGAATCCTCGATCAAAAAGCGCTGCCGGTCATTGAAATCATCCCTAAAGACGGCTGGTTTGATTATGAAAAAAAATACCAGCCCGGCTTAACTGCTGAAATCTGTCCGGCTGATATTTCCGAGAAACTGTCAGATGCCATGCAGCAGGCAGCCATAAAAATTCACAATGTGCTGAAACTCGGATTCTATTCACGGATCGATTTTAAAACAGACTCCAGCGGCGATTTTTACTGTCTGGAAGCCAATACACTTCCAGGTATGACACCCAACAGCTTGCTTCCCAAAGAAGCTGCTGCAGATCACATCCTTTATGCTGATTTATGCAATCATATAATTAATCACTGCAATTGAGATAATTAGAAAGGACGCTCACTATGATCGATTTCGATAATCGCCCTTGGGGTCGCTGGGAAGAATACCTTTTTGAACCTGGTTATCGCGTAAAACGCATTATGGTTTTTCCGCACAAACGGTTATCACTGCAATACCACCGCATGCGCTCAGAAGTCTGGGTCATTGTTGAAGGTGCAGGTAAAATGACACTGGGAGAAAAAACATTTCCGATTAAAGCCGGAGATGTCATTCAAATTGAAAAAGAACAACCCCATCGCGTCGAAAATGATTCAGATACAATGCTTGTCCTCATCGAAACACAAATCGGAATCTGCCCGGAGGATGACATCGTCCGTATTGAAGATGACTTTGGCCGGAAATAAAAGATTAAAAAACTCCGAAAAATCGGAGTTTTTTAATACAGTCTATAATGTAAAATTTTGAAAAGGCTTCTATTAAAAACGAGAAAGCTCGCTGATGTGTTGTTTTTGCGATCTGTGAAAACTCCCCATCATGAAGTAATTCCACTCATACTTGAATCGCTGTTGTCACGCAAAGATTTATTTATTCTTTTTCATAAGGAGTACCGCTGGCAGCCGGACCTGAGCTGCTGCCAACTACACCTGCTAATACGACAATCGTCACCAGATATGGCAGCATATTGATGAATTGGCCAGGAATGGAAGATCCGAGGATCGATACAGATGAGGACAATGAATCGGCAAAACCAAACAGTATCCCAGCCAACATCGTGCGGAAGGGGATCCAGTTGCCAAAGATCATAGCAGCAAGGCCGATGAACCCTTTGCCGGAAGTCATTCCCTCATCAAAGCGGCCGACTGATCCAAGTGAAAAATAAGCCCCGGCAAAACCTGCCAGCAACCCGCCCAGGATAACAGCCATATAACGCGTCTTAAACACGTTAATTCCCAAGGTGTCTGCTGCCTTAGGATGTTCTCCTACTGCACGCAGACGCAAACCCCAGCGAGTCTTAAACAAACCAAATTGCAGCAGGATCAAAAGAAGAAACATGCCGTAGACAAACAGACTGTTATCGAAGATGATCGGCCCGATAAATGGAATATCCGCAAGTCCTGGAATGGCAACACTCGGAAAACGTGGTGTTTTATTCAGATTTGGAAAATTCTGCAGGTACATGGAAGAAATATAACTGGTCATTCCGGTAGAAAATATATTGATAACTGTACCGGATACAATCTGGTTAATTTTATATTTAATCGAAAGCCAGGCATGAACCAACGCCAAAATACCGCCGCCTAACATAGCTGCTGCCAGACCGAGCCAAATATTCTTCGTCGTGGAACCCACAACCGATCCCAGCATCGCACCCATCAGCATCATTCCTTCAATGGCAATATTGACAACTCCAGCCCGCTCACACAGAATTCCACAGAATCCGCCAAGAATAATCGGTACTGCCATCGATAAAGCAGATGCCAGCAGTCCCGCTAAATTCAGCATTTTATTGGCTGCAACATAGACGGTAAAGGCGAAGACAAAAATCAGAGACACCAATATCAAAATCAAATTCGAGCGGCGCCCAAATCCAAACACAAATTGATAAGCCCCGATCAAAAAAAGCAGAATGCCACAGATCCAAAGTGTACGATTTGTCTGGATCAGCCAATCCGACATCATACCGCGGGTAATGCCACCGGGAGTCATTGCAAAAGTAGTAACCGTATCTGCAGAAAAATGTCTATTAAAGACCAACAAAACAAAGAGACCCAACAGAAGAAAAACAAATCCCATGATACGATCCCGCGGACTGACTTCATGTTTCAGATAAACAGGTTTCGCCTTTATCATTATTTCCCTCCCCAACCAGAGACATTAACCGCTGCCGGCGCTTGAGTTTTCTTCGCACGCAGATGATAAACCGTTCGGATAATTGCCGGAGCTGCAATGAACATCAGAATAAATGCCTGGACGATGGAAACGATATCCAAGGGAATACCTGTGTTCGACATCATATTTCGCGATCCTGTTCTTAAAAGACCGAATAACAGTGCTGACAGAATGCAGCCCAGCGGATTATTATTCGCCAGCAAAGCCAGTGCAATGGAATCGAAGCCATATCCGGCAGAAACACCCAAACCCATCGTATAGGTCACTCCTAACACCTGATTAGCACCGCATAAACCGTTCAATGCTCCGGAAATCGTCATGCCAAGAACAGTCCATATTCCGATATTTAATCCGGCATATTTTGCAGCATGCTTATTCGCTCCGGCCATTTGTAAATTGAAACCCCATTTGGTTTTGAAAAGGAAGAACCAGATCAGTACTGCCATCAACAGCGCAAACAGAAAGCCCCAATGCAACGTCAGAGGCTTTTTGAAAATCAGCGGGATTTTCGCAGATTCCTGCACAGAATTGGAAATCGGCATTCCGCCGCTGCCGGCTTTTGTCATCGGTCCGGTCAGCAAAAATTCTACCAGACGCAGCGCTATATAATTCAGCATGATGGTGTTAATCACCTCATGAGAACCCGTTTTTGCTTTCAACCAGCCTGGAATAAAACCCCAGATACCTCCGGCGATAATTCCCACCAGCACCGATAACGGCAAATGAATGGCTCTCGGTAAATCGGCAAAAGCAAATCCGACAAAGGCCGCTGCAGTCCCACCCACATAAATCTGCCCTTCACCGCCAACATTAAAAACAACGGCACGAAAACCAAGTGCCAAAGCCAGACCGGACAGAAGATACGGAGTGGTTTCAACCAGGCTCTGGCTAATCGGTTTGAACACACGGTCAATTTTTTCACCGGTCCGCAAAGCCTCCATGATTTTTGACGGGCTGCCGAAAGCACCTGCAAATAAGGCACCATATGCATTCCCCACAACGGAAAAAACCGCTTTTAATCCTGTCCCCAGTCCTTTACTAAAAGCTTCGTAAACGTCCGGCGATGTAAAGACAATAATCAGCGCTCCTAAAAATAAACCGGAAAATATTGCCAGAAAAGGGATCTGGATCGCAGACCATAGCTTCGAAAAGAAGCTGCTGTCGTTAGAAGGTTTTCGTGATAATTCCTGCAAAAAGATTTCACCGGCTTGTTTCGCTTCATTTTTTTTCTGTTCAGAATCTTTTTCTAATGCGCTCATATTCATTCTCCCGTCGAAGATTTCTCAGCCACGGTTTCAGATCCGGAAACGCTCTGCTGGCTGATGCCCGCCATATAAAGCCCGATTTCAGATTTTGAGACGGCCTCTGTATCGACTGTCACAATGGCTTCGCCTTTATACATAACAAGAATTCGATCTGACAGTTCCATGATTTCATCCAATTCAGAAGAAATCAACAGAATGCCGCATCCTTCATCCCGTTTTTTCAACAATTGTCCATGTATATATTCAATCGAACCGACATCCAGACCCCTTGTCGGCTGAGACGCTACAATCAGACGGTTGTCTCGGCTTAACTCACGGGCAACAATGACTTTCTGCTGATTTCCACCTGATAAAGTTCCAACATCGGTCAGCGGGCTGGGAGTTCGTACATCAAACGCGGAAATTAGATTTTCAGCATTTTTGCGAATCTCTCTGCGGTCTAAGATGCCATTTTTCGAAAAAGGCGGCTTGTAATAAGTGCATAACATCAGATTATCCTCAACCGGGAAGCTGAGAATTAATCCATCTCGTTGCCTGTCTTCCGGAACATGAGCCCCACCTGCTTCAACAAATTCACGCGGTTTGATTTTTCGGATCGACTTACCAGAAATCTGGATTTCCCCGCTTTCAAACTCACGCATACCGGTTACTGCTTCCTCAAGTTCGGTCTGACCGTTGCCCTGGACTCCGGCAATTCCGAGGATTTCCCCGCTATGAAGTGTGAAGGATATGCCATGGACAGTAATTTTCTTGGTCGAATCTGCCACAACAAGGTCTTGGACTTGTAAAACGACCTCCCCCTTTTTTGCCTTGTTCTTCTCCTGATTCAGATTGACTGCCCGTCCAACCATCATTTCCGCTAATTTTTCCTGATCAGCTTTATCAGGTGTAGTTTCCCCGATGACTCTGCCGCGCCGGATTACCATGATCCGGTCGGAATACTCCAATACTTCGCGCAGTTTATGCGTAATGAAAATGATCGATTTTCCCTTATCCGTCAAAGAGCGCATAATTTTAAACAGCTCATCCGCTTCCTGCGGGGTTAATACAGCCGTGGGTTCATCAAATATCAGAATATTGGCATCGCGATACAACAACTTAATAATTTCAACGCGCTGTTGTACACCGACAGGTAAATCGCCTACCATCGCATTCGGATCCACATTCAGGTTGAACTGCTTGGAGATCTCCATGATCCTGGCTGCTGCTGTTTTTCGATCAAGGATATCGCCCAAAATAAGAGATTCTTCACCCAGCATCACATTATCTGTCACTGTAAAAACTGGAATCAGCATGAAATGCTGATGAACCATTCCAATTCCGGCCTTAATCGCGTCAATCGACGAATGGACATTAATTTGTTGTCCATTAATGAAAATTGTTCCGCCATCCGGCTGATATAATCCATACAGAATATTCATCAGTGTGGATTTTCCGGCGCCATTCTCACCCAGGAGCGCTAATATCTCGCCCTTTTCCAGCTTTAAATCAATATGATCATTTGCCAGAACCCCCGGAAATTGTTTTGTGATTTCTTTTAATTCAAGTACTGGAGTCATCTTCTTCTCCTCTTTTGTGTATTTTTTCTGGAAAAGAAACACGGGTGAAGAACTGCAATGCCATATTCTTATGCCCGTTTTTGCGATTCTCAAATAAAAATATGTCAGAAAAAATAAGATTAAATTGAAACGTTCTGCATACTCGGCTTATCGTTGCGTGAATCCTATTTTTTCAATAATTTTATCATCATCCCCTAAATGCAACTATGCCACCGATTTAAAATTTAAAAAATAAAAAGAATTGTTGTTGTGATGTTTATACGCAAAGCGTATAAACATCACAACAACAACGATTCCCCTCTATATATTGAATTTCTGATCGAATGAAAAAGGAGGCGGTTTTTTTCCGCCTCCTTTTTATCTTTGTAAGACTTTCAGGCTATTTTACCTGTTTAAATGCCGGATTCAATGCAATTTCACCGCTGATTATCTTCTCCCGAATTGGATCCAGGTCGGCAATCACATCGGCAGGAACAACAGATTCTAAATCATGGAACGGAGCCAGATCAACGCCCTTGGTTGCAAGCGTACCAACAATCAAACCGCCTTTAAAGGTCCCGTCAACAACGGATTTAATCACTTCCAACGTGGTTGAATCCATCTTTTTCACAACGGATGTCAAAATCATGTCTGTATTTTCAGGATAAGCATAATACCAGTCAGAATCGACACCGATCACGTAACCGGATCCGCGATCTTCCATCGCTGCGATCGTGCCACCGCCGACAGGTCCGGCAACCGGCATGATGATGTCAGCGCCCTGGTCCATCATGGTGATGGTAACCTGCTTACCTTTTTCCAGATCGTCGAAGGAATCAACACAGGTTCCTTCTTGTTTTTCAACATCCCAGCCCAGTACTTTCACATTGGTATCATGTGTTTCATTGTAATAAGCAGCTCCGCGGGCATATCCGTCCATGAAAATGGTGACAGTCGGAATGCACATACCGCCATAGGTGCCGATTACACCGGTTTTCGTTACAGAGGCTGCAACGTAACCAGCCAGGAAAGCAGCTTCATCAGTCTGGAAAACCTGATCAACCGTATTCGGTTTCGAAATGCTGGCATCAATGGTGCTGAATTTAAAATCCGGATACGCATCAGAAGCAGCAATTGTTGCGTCAGAAAGCATATATCCAACAGTAATAATCAGATCACATTCATCATCGATGAATTGTTCAATATTGGGTGCATAATCTGCATCCGAAGTTGATTCCAGGACAACACCTTCGACACCAAACTCTTTTTCTGCCTGCAAAACGCCGTTCCAGGCTGTCTCATTGAAGGATTTATCATCAACGCCGCCCGTATCGGTAACCTGACAAATCTTAATTGGATCAGCCGCCATCACTGGCATACACAAAACCAATACAACCAATAATGCAAGAATCAAACTGATTTTCTTCATTCTTCTCTCCTTATTTGGGTGAATTTATGTTTCCATTCTCGTAAATTTATTATACAAGCGAACACAAAAAATATCCAGTTTATTTCAGTGATTCGAACGGTGTGTATCAAAAGAAAATGTTACTTTGCGGGGATCGAAGAATCAAATAAAAATGTTACCCAACAGCCACGAAAAATGTAGAGATGTGTAGGCATCTCTACGATAGTAAATTGGGCACATCCAGTGCTCGAGTTGCTCCCCAGCAGAGCTCTATCCCCTGGAAGTGCAGGGGCATTTTACCATAAACGATAGGAATTGGCCCAAAGCGAAAAACCCAAACAGCCAATTTTTATCGTTACTATGTTTGATAAGAAGAAGTTTCGGCAAGAATACGGAGCAGATCATTGATTTCTGCAAGGATATTGACGGGATTTGATGCAACATACAGGTATACAAGAGAAGCCTTTTTGGGAGAGGATAAGTCGCCAGATTGAAGGATTCGACGGTAAGGTGTTTTAGCAGAATCATATTTTGGAGAAAAGACACCGGCATCTTTGTCTGGTCTGGCAATGGTCTTACGTACAGGTTGGAAGAAATTATTGAACACATGGTTCAGCTGATAAATACGTTGAATGAGTGCAAAATGGTCTGGAGTATAGAAGCGGTTGTATCCAAGCAAACGTCTGACTACGGCCCAGTTCTTTTGTTCAACATGAGCTTGATCGTTCTTCCTGTAGGGCCTTGATCGGGTGAAGATTATCTTTCTTTCCCGATTATTGCAATAATCAAAAAGGAGATGGTTGATGAACTCGGAGCCATTATCAGAATCAATACCAAGGATGGGATAAGGTAAAAGGGATTCAAGCAAAGTCATCACTTCCACAACGGCTTCCTTTGATTTGTTCCGGAGAATGAAGTTATCTGTCCAACCGGTGCATACATCGGTAGCTGTCAATGTGTAAAAGAAAGTTCCTGCTGCTGATTGCCCGCAATGAGCAACAAGGTCTATCTCCAGAAATCCAGGGCGATTATCATCCCAGTCCATCCCCGTTCGGATCGCAATCTGTTTCTTGAGTAATCCGCCGGGCTTAGTCATGGTTTTGCCTTTTCCTTGATGGTTTTTCTTGTATTCCCTCAGATTTCGATTGATAGTTGCCGAACTCATCTCAGTTAGCAGACGTTTTTCCTCAGATGTGAAGTACATTTCATTGCATCGCTCCAGTATATCTATCAGCTCGGAAATGTATGGCTGTAATCGCTGTCCGCAGATATAATTGCTGATCTCGTACAACCGTTCCAACTTTTCGATTATCTCTCGTGGATACTTCTTTTTCCGCCCAGGTCTCTTTTTGAACGTCTTTGGCCGAAGATCTGAATGCAATAAACGTATCGCCGTCTTCCGGTGGTAACCAGTGCTCTCGACAAATTCATCGAGAATTTTTTCTTTCGCCGCCTTGTTCGCTTTTAGATATCGGGATTGTATTTGCGTTGCTAATTCCAGCCTGCTCTTCTTACTCATTTTGTTACCCATCAGCCTTTCCTCCGCAGCTTATGGTAACAATTTATTTTGATTCACCGATACTTCTTCGGTAACATTAATTATGATTCACGTCGCGAAATATGGATTAACCCTCCAAATTTAAAAACAAGCTATAATCGGTTTTATATGCCATGTTGATCTCCCATATAATTTTTGTAACAATAAGAATTCTTCTGACTTACCTCTTATATTCAAGTACTAAATAATTTATAAAGAATAAATTTACAACAACGATATAATTTTGGAGCTGAATTGTGAAAAGATTAAGCTTGCTGGAAAGCCACCCCGCAATCATTTTTTTCGTGTTGACTTATAGCTTCTCATGGTTAATCTGGATGCCAATGGTATTTACTAACAAAGAAAGTCGCTTATTTATAATAATAGGGACATTTGGACCAACATCGGTAGCGATTTTACTGACTGGTCTAAAATCGGGACGAAATGGTCTGAAGGAACTTCTCAGCCATTTTTTTATCTGGCGATTAAACTTTTTTTGGTATTTGTTCAGTTTTTTTTCGACGATGTTGGTAGTCATGGCTTCAATCGGTATCCATCTGATTATGGGGGGGAAAGTTCCAAAATTCAATGATCCCAGACAGATTTACCTGGTAATACCCGTTTTTGCTTACGTTCTTTTTTTAAGCGTGTTGGGAGAAGAGATAGGATGGCGGGGATATATTTTACCAAGATTAGAACAGAAGCATAGCGCTCTTTTTGCCAGCTTGATCATTGGATTGCTTTGGGGTTTGTGGCATCTACCGGAGTTTTGGATGAAAAGCAACTTTCATCATCAAATACCTTTTATATTGTTCCTTTTGCAGGATATTGCATTATCCATAGTTCTAACATGGCTCTACAACAGCACAAAGAAAAGTCTGTTGATCGTAAATCTATTTCATGCTGCAAGTAATACAACGCTTGGGGTGTTGCCCATTCTACCAATGGACACAGGTGGCGATTTAAGACCATTGTGGATAGCTGTTTCGCTACTATGGGTTATAGCTGCTATTATTGTCATGACGAATAAACCAGCTTGGATAGCCCATAGATAGGTCGTGGATTGATGATCTTTAAAAAATTGCCACCACTACGAATTCAGAATCTATGGCTGTTCTTTATTTTGACATTTATGTTCTCTTGGCTGTTCTGGATAATTGGATTTCTTTTATACGAAGCAGAGTCCACAATCCCTGTTCTGATTTTTCTTTACATAGGTGGAGTTATCCCCCCGATCGTTGCGATACTTCTGATCTATATGCGACATACCCCAGAAGAGCGGCGGGATTACTTCCAACGAGTAATTGGATTCAAATGGATAGGCACAAAATGGTATGCTGTTATTTTTCTCACGGCTCCCGTGCTTGCTGGTTTAGGTGCAATCTTGGATGTGATGACCGGAGGTAAAGGCATTGCATCAGAGACGGCAGCTCATTTTACTACCCATCCTCTCGCCATGTTGCTGTTCGCAGTCTTCATGCTGCTGTTTGGCCCTCTGCCAGAAGAATTAGCCTGGCGAGGATATGCGCTTGAGCAGCTGCAAAAAAGATGGAATGCTTTAGCAGCGAGTTTGTTCCTGGGAACAGTCTGGACAGTTTGGCATCTTCCGTTGTTCCTCATTCCGGGGAGTTATCAGCATGGATTGGGATTGGGAACAGAAGCGTTTTGGTTATTTATGGCTGACAAGATTCCTCTATCAGTACTCATGACATGGGTGTATAACAACAATCGACGGAGCACCTTGTCGGCAGTATTATTTCATTTTTCGGTGAATTTCGTTGGCGAGCTGTTTCAATTAACTACCCAGGCAAAGTTGTTTTACATAATATTCTATATTCTTGCGGCGATAGTTGTAACGGTTTTCTGGGGACCTCAAAAAATGGTTCGGAAAGGATGGAATATAGAAAAAAGCCAATATGGTCCTAACTAACTTGACGAAAAACTGCCACCATACATATCACTTTTTCAGTGTTAATATAATGACAAAAAAAGATGTGAACTTTCTTTACTGACGATTTTTGCTCATCCCGTATCAGGAATAATAACTCATGATCTGCCACTCGCCTATAAATCTATCAGCAATTCGAAATATCGGGTGGATTCTTTGTTGTTGTGATGTTTTTGCGCGAAGTGCAAAAACATCACAACAATATATATTCTCTTTCAATCCAAAAAAATTATTCTTATTCCGAACTGCTGGTTAGGCAAGGAAATTTTGACAAAAGAGAATCGTTTATAATTGGGGAGGTGTTTTGGATATGCTGAAACCAGAGCACTGCATAAAGAATTGAGGAAAAAGTGTATCTGAAAGGCTCAAAATACAGTTATAACAATCGAAGGAGACGATCCAGCCCCTGGCGATTGTTCCTATTAATGGTATTGGCAGCAGCCGGGCTGTATTTCAGTATCGTGATTGTCCCTGAGACACAGCCTCTTTTTATCCCCACCAGCACACCAACAACTCCTCCGGAATCCTATATTCATGAAGCGGAACAGTTGGAACAGGAAGGCAAACTGTCCCGTGCGATTGAGTTGTACCAAAAAGCGATTGATTCAGATCCCAAGAATTCATCCACTTACATCAACGTTGCCAAATTGCAAATCTTCGAATCTGATTATGAAGATGCCTTGAAAAACGCAGAAAATGCCATTTTATTGAACAGCAATAATGCAGTTGCCCATGCAATCCGCGGTTGGGCGCTTGGGAAACAGGGAAATTATTTGGATGCCGAGACCGCTTTTAATCGAGCTTTGGAAATCGATCCGAATAACGCGTTGACGTATGCTTACCAGACTGAAGTCCTGGTTGAACAGATCAACAATGGAGAAGACAGCCTGAATACCCTTGAAAAAGCCACAGAATATTCACGGCTGGGCGTCACCAATGGCAATAATTTGATGGAGACACATCGGGCAAGGGGATTGCTGCTTGAAATCACCGGCAATTATGAAGACGCTATTAATGAATTCCAAATTGCCATATCCATGAATCCCAACATTGCAGATCTATATCTGGCGCTCGGCAGAAATTTGCGCGCGGCAGGAAAAGATTCGGATGCAATCACAGCATTTGAGCGAGCTCGGTCCCTGAATCCCTATGATCCATGGGCACCTTATTATATTTCACGCACATACAGCGGGAACGGGGAATACGCGAAAGCGATTCAACAGGCAGAAGATGCTATTAATTTAGATCCAACAGAAACCACTTTTTATTGGAATCTGGCAACGCAATATTATCGTTCCGAGAAATTTGCAGATGCGTTGAAATATTTCAAACTGGCAATTCAAGGAGGCATCACGCCAGATGGAGAGATCATCAAAGGCATCCCGCTAAGTTATGATAATCGGATCCCCGAGCTTTATTATATGTACGGTTTGATTCTAGCCCGCTCCGGAATGTGCCAGGAAGCAGCAGAAATTGTGCGGGCAATAACACAAGGAATCCCGGAAGATGCCATCGCCGTTGAAAATGCAGCTTATATGACCGACGTATGCAAATCCGGAGAATTTGATATTGTTTTAACTGCAGAAACGCAAACGACAGCAGAGCCAGATGGAGAAACAAACGAAACCGGCGAAAGCGAGCTTACTGCCGTTTCGCCGGTCGAATAGTTCTCATCCTATTTTCTGGAATATTGCTTTTTTATCTCACTGTTTGAAGAAAAATTTATTAATGCAGTGTTTTGCGCGTGGTTTTGCGGATTGGAAGATCTCGATCGCTTGTTATTGGTCGTCTCTTCTGTGAAATCTTCCCTGCATTCGGGCTTAGCAAGAGATTGAGCTGCATCAATGAATGAGAATCCCACTCTCTGCGTCCGCATACATCACAGATCCAGCAGGGAAAATCCGGCACGGTAATCAGCTCATCTTCAATCCAGGTAAAATAGGTAGCAAATCCGAAACGCGGTATCCCGACCTGACATTCAGGGCAATACTTAATTCGTTCCTGTTCCATTCTTTTCCTCCTTGATTGCAGCAATCTCCTCCTCGCCAGGCAGTACAATCTCGTTATTGATAATCCGAATGCGGTTCAGCGGCCAATAACGGAAAAATGCATTCCCGACCAGGTTTTCACGGGGTACAAAACCCCAGCTATGAGAATCTGAAGAATGGTTTCGATTGTCGCCCAGAACAAAGTAAGAATTCTCCGGAACATCCCATGAACCAGTATAGATCATCGGTTCATGAATCCACTCTTCAACAATTTCATTCCCATTGATAAATAGTTTTCCTTCTTTCACCTCTACATGATCACCTGGAAGCCCAATCATCCGTTTAATATAATCTTCTCCCGGAGCTTTTGGTGCTTCAAAAATGACAACATCACCGCGTTTTGGTTCGCTGAATTTATAATTCAGTTTGTTAACCATCAGTAATTGACCCTCAGTAAAAGTGGTCTCCATGCTGATATTTTCAACGCGAACTCGTGCAATACAATAATCAATCGCAAAATACAAGACTGCGGCCATTAATAACGTTTGAACAATTTCCCAAATCATCCCTAATGTCGTTTTCTTCTTCACCGGCTCCTTCTTTTTCTCAAGCGGCCGTTTGTTTGATGGTTCTTTTTTATAGGGTTGCTGCTTTGCCATTGTCTGCTGATTTCACTCCATTCAAATCAGAAATTCTCAATATTTTAATAATCATACACCTGTTTTCTGAAAGGTCTTAAAAATAATTGATAATTCAGCAACGCGAAATATCAAGAGAATAAATTGTTGCTGCGTGGTTTTCGCGCAAAGTTTAAAAACCACGCAGCAAATTTTCTCAATTGATTTGAAAGATCTTACAAATTTCGGGTTACTTAAGTTCGATTTATAGGCCAAATTGCCGGATTTAAGCGCGAAGCCTTCCTTTGGAAAACTGAAAAAGTCTGTATTAAATCTTTCTTAAGACTGCATCACTACTTTTCAGTGCTTTTAATCTTCTTCATGTTGATTAAAAAGCTCGGTATTCTGGATTATCTTCTCGCCTTAAACGCGATTCGTATCGGAGTCCCAATAAAACTGAAACGTTCACGGATCTGGTTCTCAATATATCGTTTATAACTGAAATGTGCCAGCGCCGGATCATTGACATAAATAAGAAAAGTTGGCGGGTCGCTGCGAACCTGGGTGGCATAATACATACTTAAGGATCTGCCGGTTTTCGATGTCGCGTGGTGCTTGTCCTGTGCTTCATGAATCACTTCATTCAAAGCAGATGTTTTTATTCTGACCAGTCGTTCTTCCTGAACTTGCAAAGCCATTGGCATGATCTGGTTGACGCGTAATTTCGTCAGAGCAGAAACAAATAGGATTGGAACGTACGGCATAAAATTCAACTCATTACGAATTTTTTCCGTATAGGCTTGCATTGTATAGGTGTCTTTTTCAATGGCATCCCATTTATTGACAACAACTACTACACTCTTCCATTCATCCAATATATAACCGGCAATATGAGCGTCCTGAACAGAGATTCCCTGTGTTGCATCGATTACCAATAATGAAACATCAGCCTGTTCAATCGCCCGCATGGAACGAATCACGGAATATTTTTCAACGCCAGGTTCGATCTTTCCGCGGCGGCGAATGCCGGCAGTATCAATCAGCGTTACGGGTATATCTCCATACATCATTTTCGTATCGATTGCATCTCGGGTTGTGCCGGCAATATCGCTTACAATGACGCGTTCCTCACCAACCAGGCAGTTCAGCAGACTGGATTTACCAACATTTGGTTTTCCGACAATTGCGATTTTTACAGAATCATCCTCTGGCTCTTTATCCTGTGCAGGGAATAATTGAATCAATGCATCCAGCATATCACCGGTCTCTGTCCCATGAATTGCTGAAATCGGGAAAGGCTCGCCCATTCCTAATTCATAAAATTCAGCAACTAAATTCCGTTGTCTGGATGAATCAGCTTTATTGACAACCAACAAAACAGGCGGTTTTTCTACGCCGTCAACGATTTTTTGACTTTTACGCAAAATTTCTGCAATTTCACGATCCGCCAACGTAACACCTGAAATAGCATCCACCAGAAAAAGAACAACGTCTGCTTCTTTTACAGCAATCAACGCTTGCGATCGAATTTCCGATATAAATTCGGATGACCCGATCGATAACGGGGTGTTCTGTTTTGAAAAATCCGGATCAATACCACCGGTATCAACAATATCAAATTCGACTCCACACCATTCAGCATGACCGAACAGACGATCGCGCGTCGTGCCAGGTACGTCATCCACGATCGCATCTTGTGTGCCGGACATGCGATTGAACAATGTACTCTTTCCTACATTAGGGCGCCCAACCAGCGCCACGATCGGTTTTTTCATGTTTTTTACCTTCCTTGATCAGCCATCTTTGATATGGAATAGATTTCTATAAAAAATATCCTCTTGATAAACTGACGATCTATGATTTTACCATTTTACAGAGCGGATGGACAAACTCGGTTATTCAAACCAGTGATTCGAAATATAAATAACAATGATTTCTTAATTTATTCAAAAAGCAAATCCATTTTTCGAATTGCTGCTGCTGAACCGATGACGAAATGATGTTGAAATATCATCTTTTTTTCAATATAATTCAAAATAGATACATGGAATTAGTCCCAACAAAATGATATCGATGGAATCGATGAAATTTCTTGTTTTTTTCCAACGATTCGAAATATGGGAAGGATAATTAGCGATTATATTGTATGAGCGATCTTCTATAAGAAAACAAAGCGGCTGATTTATCCTCTTTTTTTTAGGCTTTCAAATTTTGAATTAACAGGTTTTTTCCGGATTAGTCAAAAGGACAGGTAGTATTATGAAAAAGAAGATTTTTTTCCTCATTTTTATTGTCATTCTGATTTCTTTCAGCAATGCCGGAGCCCAATCCGGATTCGTTTTTTCGCAGGATGTTATTAAACCTACAGCAGAAGAAACCGAAGTTCCGACGGTTATACCGGTTGAACCGGTCAGAACCGAATCGGCTGGCACACAATCCGGATCAATTTTTGATAAACTGCTTCCCAAAATACCAGGTACTCCAACGCCTGAGCCGGAAATCATAACAGATGTTCCTGTTGAAAACTCGCAGCTTGCAAACAAAATTGAAAAACTATTTCCCAAAATCGCATATGATGAAAAAGGGTTGGGCTTATATGGCTGGCAAGATAATCTTGAAGATGGAAAAAAGTATACAACCCGTTTTCGAAAAGGCGTATATCACGTAAATTTCAGCGCGTCGGAACCACTGACTGAAGGTGATTCCTATGGAGAGTTTTTCAATTCAGAAATCGGTCCTTTTACCGATTTCGCTCTGCATGTGGATATCTCGGTTTATGAAGTTTATCCTGAAGATGGTTATGGTGACTGTCTCATTTCTTATACAAATTCAAAATTTGTCGATGAAGGAAAGAGCAATTGGTTTGATGTGGAATTGGGCTACAACATTGACGCTTACGATTCGGCAAGTCAGAAAAACACTTATTGGTATGATTTGCGTTCGTATTGGGAAATCGGCAAAATATACAGTGTCGATATCATCCGCCAAGATGGATTTGCTGATATCTATATCGATGGTGAATATATTGGAGAAGCGGAAGATGGTATCCCCGGAGAAGTTACGATATGGTTTGGCACGTACCTTGACAAGGGCAGTCAAGTTGTTGACTGTTCCTATGATAATTTTACAATTCGGACAAAATAGTCAGCTAACTTAAGGCTTACTGTTTTTCAACCGTATTTTAACATCGTAAAGAGATTATTTGTGGTTCTGACGTTTTTGTGAAAAACAATAAAAAAAGAGCAGCAAATATTCTCACTTGATTCGAAATGTCCATCTAAATTTTGAACTGCCGAATTTCCAATTTGGATGCAACATTTTCATCGAAAAAAAATCGGATCGGATCTATTTTCAAAAAAGGTTTGTGGTTTCTGTAAAAAAGTCGTAATGATCAGCAACACAAACCTTTTTCGCATCATTCATCAACAAAATCTTTTTTCTTACACAGTCAATCGATAAAACCGGAAAAAGAAGGAAAAACTTATGAAGAATCGAATATCCATCCTTGTTTTGTTGCTCAT
This sequence comes from Flexilinea flocculi, assembly GCF_001192795.1. GTDB lineage: Bacteria > Chloroflexota > Anaerolineae > Anaerolineales > Anaerolineaceae > Flexilinea > Flexilinea flocculi. The sequence goes on from NZ_DF968181.1 coordinate 2,115,333, forward strand.
ATTTCTTTTCGTTTCAAACGTCGCAGCTCAATCTGATACATATTATATTGGATCAACGATTGAGCGAAATGGAAGGTCTGTAACACTTAATTCAATTGATATTACCCCAAACTTGATTGAATTGAACTTTACAATCCAGAATACGGGAATCGAAGATATTAAGATTGATTCTTTTTTGAGTTTTCGAGCTGAAAATAATGGCGGAGTTGCGCTTTCTAATGATTCGTTCAGTTGTAAGAATCCTACGATTGACGGCAAACTGATCCCCGGTGACACAAAAACAGGATCAGTCTGTTTTAAAACCAGAGAACCTTCCCCATATAAGGTATTCTATCAACCGGGATGGGGAGCCTCTCCTGAAGATTTTGTTTGGAATGCAGTTCCAATGCCTGTCCCGCCAACTCCGATTCCAACCGCAACAGCCATCCCTGCTCCGACTGCAATACCACCAGCAGCTCCAACCGCTGAACCGACTTCAGTTCCACCGGAAATCCCGACAATTGATCCCCAAAAGCAACAATTACTGAATAATCTGGAAATAACTTTTCCCCAGATTTTTATAAATGAAGCCAACATGGCGTTGCCTTTGGAAACTCGTGACTTAGGTGACGGGAAAACATACAAGACGGACTACGCCAATGAAATTTACACAGAAAGAATCAATGCACCCGCTCCGCTTTCAAAAAGTATCACCGCAGGTACCTATATTAACCCGGATCTGGGATCCTATGGAGATTTTGCATTTCGATCAGACATAACCATATCCGAAGTACAGCCGGAAGGAAGCAACGGATATTGCTTTTTTGTCTACACGAATCATAACCTCGTGCAAGGAAATGAATTTAATGAACTGGTTTTCAAACTCGGCTACGGCATTTATACCTACACATACACAGAAGCAGAAGGCGGAAAGAGCAATACCCTGATCGATCTGAGTGCTTACAAAGAATCAGGAAAAAAATACCATCTGGATATAATCCGACAAAATGGTGTGGCGAATGCATTTATTGATGGCAATTTTATCGGCGAAGTCAACGATGGAATCGATGGAAATGTTTCCGGCTTCATTGGAATGACTTTAGGAACCGGAGGTCAGAATGCCGCATGCAGTTTTGACAATATCGAAATCCGAACTGCTGAAAAACAGGCATCCCTCAATGAACCGGAAGTCAAACCGACTGAATCAGAAGTGCCAACAGAGAAACCGGCCGATTTCAACCAAATTGTCTCATCCACTTGTCTCGAGCAAAATATCGACCGTCCCGGATTGGATTATCGCAGTGTCAGTCTGACCAAACCAGATCCCTCAGAATGTTCTGCCGCTTGTGTAGATGATGTCAGTTGTATTGCATTTACCTATGCTTCACCGGGGATATTGGGAGAGGAAGCAAAATGCTATCTGAAAAATGCAATGCCTGCCCCGAAACCGATGGATGGCGTTGTTTCGGGATTAAGGGCTAACTGCCTGAGTCAGGATGCGGTTACGCTGAAACAGCAGATGCTGCAAGATGCTGCAGTGAATTTTGGGAAAACAGCTATCAATAAAGAGAATTGGGGATTAACGGATACACAAACCGACCTGGGAAATGGAAATACCTTTATAACAAAAAATGAAGAAGGTATGCACCATATCATCTTGAGCGCACAAGCTCCTTCTGCCAATCGCTGGGGAAACGCTGAACAGATCAGCAAAGATTTAGGAACCTTTACCGATTTTGCCCTTCATATAGATATAAAAGTCAATGAAGCTCAACCAGTAAAAAATGGCGGTTATTGTTGGATTGCCTATTCCAATAATGGATTAACTGGAACCAAGGATTTTAAAAATTTGTATTTTATTCCAGGACACAAAGCCTTCTCCTATGCTTTCTCAGAATCAAAAGGTCGGGAATCCCGAGATTTAATAGATTTGCAAAATTATCAGACAATCGGACAGAATTACAGCGTCGATATCATTCGAAAAGATGGCATCGCGAATTTCTTCATCGATGGACAATTCATCAGTGAAATCAAAGATGAAATCAATGAAAATGTCTTTATGTTTCTTGGAACCGATCTCATTGAAGGCAGTCAATATGCAGATTGTGCCTTTGATAATTTCGAAATTCGCACATTCGGAGAACCAGAAATTGTACAGGAGGAAATAATTGAACCGACAGAAGAAACGAAAGAAGAGCCTGAAAATTCCGGTTCACTTTTTGACAAGATTATCAAAAAACCGAGGTAAGTGTTTCAATGTTCAATCCCAGCGATTCGAAATGCGGGAAGAATGACAGATTGTTGTGCTGTTTTTGCGCGTCGCATAAAGACAGCACAACAACAAGATTTCTCGATTGATTCGAAAAACTGATAATAATTTCGAATTGCTGGTTCGATCTGAAATCGATTCGAATAAAAGCAGAAAGCAGATATCGTTGAGTTTAAGGAGGGATATATGAAAAGCTGTCGAAGTATTCGCTTGTTGATCCTGATATTGCTGTTATTCCCCTCCGTTACCGCTGAATCGTTCTGGAGGACTTCGCAAATTGGGGATACGATCACCAGGAGTGATCGGAGTACTACACTCCTTACAGCTGTAATCGATGACAGCCGCTTAGAGGTCAATTTTTCAATTCGAAATACGGGTGCTTCCGATATCCAGATATCATCATTTCTCAATTTTCGGGCAGAAAACGCTGCCGGAAAAGATCTGATCAATGATTCTTTCAGCTGTAATCATCCAGCCATCAATGGAACAATTCAGCCTAATTCCGAGCTATCCGGATCTGTCTGTTTTAAAATTCTGGAACCTGCACCTTACAAAGTTTATTACCAGCCTGGTTTGGGACCCTCAACAGATGATATGGTTTGGCAAATCGATAACATAGTCGAAGGAGCAGATGTTGAAACTGCATCCGATGAAAATGAAATTACGCTAATCAATCAGAATATATCATTGGTTGCAGATGAAACTGAAGAAGATAACAGCCAACTGAATGCTTCTGCTATAGATGAACCTGCTTCCGGTTCAATTTTTGATAGATTGATACAGCCAAAACCTACTTCCCTCCCGTCTCAAATTGAAGACAGTCAAATCGAAAAATCCGAGACAGAACCGGCGATTTCAAATGTTTTTATCGAGGGTATTGATAAAGGATTATTGCTGTACCTTGTCCCGACAATATTCCCGAAAGTTGCAATTGACCAAAACAACTGGGGACAAAGCGATTTTCAACAGGATAAAGGCGAAGGGGTTATTTTTGAAGGGAAAGCGGAGAACGAGTACTATCACCTGGGAATAAGAACGCAATCACCACTGAAAGAAATCACTTATTCAATCCATGATATCAGACCAGATTTAAGCCCTTTGCATGATTTCTATCTTCATGTGGATATCACCAAAAATGAAATGCTGCCTGCGGATAATCGAGGCAGATGTTATTTATCCTATTCCAATTTAAATCCCGACCGGACAAATTTGAATAATTATCAATGGGTCGTTATCGAACCAGGATATTATATTTATACAGGCAACAATGCGAACCCATCCTCTTCAAAATATAAGGATTGGTTCAGTGTTCCATCCTATGGGCAAATCGGAACAGAAGATAGTATTGATATCATCCGAGTAAACGGTGTAGCCAATATTTACTTTAATCAGGTCTTCATCGGTGAAGTGGAAGATAACGCTATCGAAGATGTCACAGTAAAAATTGGCGCCATGTTGAGTGAAGGAGGGCAGTCTGTTGATTGTTTATTCAGAAATTTTCAGATTCGCACTCTTGACGATATACCAACGCCACCGGAAGATTTCAGTCCGATAAGCCTGATCTCCGAGCCTGGCAATCAAGCCGTTGAGAATCAGCCAATACAAGTGGAACAAATTGAATCACTGTTTCCAACCATCATACTGGATAGAAATAATTCGGGACTGCAAAATTTGCAGACAAACCTTGGGGACGGGAAGAATTACACTACGCTCTTTAAAAATGGAATTTATCATACCATTTTCAGTGCATCAGTCCCTCTGACAGAAGGTTACAGCTATGGAGAGTATTTCCGGCAAAATACTGCCTCGATCAGTGACTTCGCTTTTCATGCAGACATAACCTTGTCCGAGGTTCTTCCGAATGGAAGCGCTGGTAATTGTGTACTTTCATATTCCAATGGCAGGATGATCGGAGATGATCAATATCAATCCGTGAATTTTTATTTTGGTTATGAGTCATTTCTTTATTCGAACAAAAATGGGGGAACCTATCTGGACGGGATTGATCTGAGCGCTTTCGGCAATATCGGCAAAAATTATCGTGTGGATATAATCCGGCTGAATGGAACAGCGAATCTTTTTATTGATGGTATCTACATAGGAAAATTCGATGATGAAATAGACGGTAATATCAACTGGTGGTTCGGTTCATACACTGGAAGCGGAGGTACCTATACCGATTGTGCATTCAATAATTTTGAGATTCGAACCACACAAAATGTTCAGACCATCCAGAATCCGACGCAAAATGCTGCGCCGCAGATCAATCCGGAAAAGCAGAATCTGCTGGACCAGGTTCAAACGCTTTTCCCGAATATTGCTGTTAATCCAAACAATTGGGGGATTTCAGAAAACGATGAAACTGTCAGCGATGGAGTAACTTACCATTCTCGATTGGAGAATAATACATACCACACCATACTGGATGCACCGGGAGGTACAATCGAAGATGAAAGTTATGGACATTATTTAAGCACGCGATTAGGATCTTTTCGCAATTTTGCACTTCACACAGATGTTACTATCACAACAGTACGCCCTGCCGATGGCTATGGCGACTGTTATATTTCGTATACCGACCAGGAAATTGCCGGAGAAAAACGATATAAATGGTTTGATGTTGAACCGGGATACTCAATCAACACATACACTTATCCGGAAGACGAGTCATATGAATTCTTCGACCTCAGCAATTATGGCGAAATCGGCAAAACGTATAGCATTGACATCATTCGAATCGATGGAATCGCCAACGTTTTTATTGATGGAGTCTTCATTGGCGAAGTGGATGACGGGATTACCAACAATGTCACCATGTTTCTGGGTACTTACATTGGGGAGAATACGCAATATGTCGATTGCGCTTTCAGCAACTATGAAATCCGTGTCAATAAATCTGCCGGATCCAATTAAAATCCTAAAATCATCATTCTGACCAAAATCTTGATATTTTTATCCTGCACTGTTTTTTGTATAAAGAACAATGCAGGATTTTTTTACGCTACGGTTGAACAAATTAACTGAATTTCATATTTCGAATTACGTTTCATTGACAAATAGAATAATTGTTCTATAATTGAAATATGGAAACAAATATTGAACGTTATTCACTTGATAAAACAGCAGTTGCTATGCAGCAGCCGTTATCCTGCGGTTTCTTCGTTCTGTATGGCCCGCAGGCGGCCACGCCGCAATTACTGCAGCTCTGCGCAAAGCTGGCATTGAAAAATGCGGTCAGAATTCTGGACTGCGGCAATCGATCGGATATGCATCTTGTCGCACGTGAATTACGAGAAATCACACGCGATCCTGCAGCCGCCATGCTGAATATTCGTTTGTCGCGTGCCTTTACCTGTTATCAGACTGAAGCGCTATTGTCAGAAAGCCGGTCTCTTGAGAATATGCCCATCCTGATACTGGATCTATTAACCACGTTTTTCGATGAAAGTGTTCAGAAAAAGGAAGCGGAGCGGTTGTTTGGAAATGTGTTGGATCATATCCAAAAAATAAGCCGTAAAAATCCTGTATTCGTCGGCGTTAAACCCATTCCTGAACTCGCTGCAGATCGAGTCGATCTGATGTATCAGTTAAAAGAAGCGGCAGATCAGTTTCAGCAGCTTCAGAACACAGCGCAGAACACTGAAAATGAAAAATATCAACAACTGCCATTATTCGACAGCAATCCGAAATAGAGGGAGGATTCTTAGTTATTGTGAAGTCTTTGCGCAAAGCGCAAAAACATCACAACGACAAGTTTTTCCTTCGTTATCAGAATAGCAAGTCAATATTTCGAATTGCTGATAATTTGATAGAAGCAGGGGAGGCTACGTATGGGAAGGACAATTCGTTCCGCCACACAAACCTGGATTGAAGAGGAAAAAGCGCTCTCGCGTTTTACGCGCGCACTGCGAAAAGACGATCAGCAGTTACTGCAGGAATTAACCAATCTCTCGCGTCTTCATATTGCGGAGGCGTCTTACGCCAGCAATTTGTATCCGATGGATATTTATCTGATCAGCATGCTGCTTGAGACGTACAAAAAGCTGAGACGCACGGAAAACAAAGTGGCTCAGCTCTGCAAATTGCAGGGGATTGAGCCTCCGCCGGAATCTGAAATCCCCGACCTGCCTAGCTTGACTGAACTGATTGAGCATTTGGACGAGGAGCCATAAATTTTTTTGCAAATATTCTCGTAATATGTCAGTAATTCGAAATACGCAAAAAATTCTTGTTGTTCAACGTTAATCCATCTATGAACAAAGAAAACGCCGTGTCCTATGAAAACATTTCTGAAAGGATGGATTTTAGATATTTATGAAGATGAAACAGACGGCGTACGAATCTGGTTCATCACCGAAGAAAATCAGCGAATTTGCCTGAAACAGTACCTGCCTGTCCGCTTTTTTGCGGCGGGTCCTCGGGAACGTCTTCATCAATACTGTCTGGCAATCCAAGGGACGCCGGGACTGCTTCATCTAAGCCGTGAGAATAAACGCGATGTTTTTAAACCCGAACCGGTCTGTGTTCTGGAAATTGAAATGGACAATCCAGTTCGCCAGCGTCTCTGCTTTCAGCGTTTAAAAAAAGATTTTCCTGATCTCATTTATTACAATGCCGACCTTGCTGTCCACATCCACCATGCTGCCCGTTATCATACCTTCCCTCTGGCATTTTGTTCCGTTACATATGACTCGGAAAACCAGGAAATTCTAAACCTGGAAGTGTTAAACAGCCGCTGGGATGTGGCGCCACTGCATCCGGTACTTCGTATATTGGAAATGGAACCGTCCTGTGATCCAAATAAGAAAAATCCGGAATCACTAAGGCTCAGTTACAATCATCATACACAGCAAATCAGAATGAGTGATCCAGCAAATGTGCTGAATCATATCAACCAGTTGATTGAGAAAATCGATCCAGATCTGATTCAGACAAAATGGGGTGACGATTGGCTTTTTCCGGAACTGCTGGAAATGGAAAGCACCGCCGGAATTCCGCTGAAAATGAATCGGGATGAAGAACGAAAGCTATTCTGGAAAAAAGAAATCACCTATTACTCTTATGGCCAGATTGTATTTCGCGGACGAGAGGCACATCTGTTCGGACGCTGTCATATTGATACAAAAAATGCGGTAATGTGGAGTGATTATCACCTGGACGGCGCACTGGAATCCGCCCGTGTCACCACGCTGCCCATAGAACAGGCTGCACGCGTTTCTCCCGGGTCCGGCATTTCCGCCATGCAAATGATCACTGCACTGGAACAAGATGTCCTGGTTCCGGAACAGAAGCAGCAGATTGAAGCTTCGAAATCCGCATTGGATCTAATCCAATTTGATCGTGGCGGTCTGATATACCAACCGCGTACCGGGCTTCACTGCAATGTGGCAGAAATTGATTTTACCTCAATGTATCCGGCTGTTATCATCAATGGGAATATATCACCAGAAGTGCCGCTTCCGGATGGTTTAAAACCTGCCAGCAGTGTTCTCGGAATAGTCCCGCTGACACTCAAACCGCTTTATGAAAAACGGGTTCTTATTAAAGAAAAACTGCTGCATTTTCCAGATAAAAGCGCCCCGCTTGCAAAAAGCTATACGGCAAGAGCTTCTGCACTGAAATGGCTGCTGGTTGTTTGCTTCGGTTTTTTGGGGTATAAAAATGCACGATTCGGGCGGATCGAAGCCCATGAAGCGGTTACGCGCGGAGGAAGGGAAGCGCTGCTGATTGCCAAAGAGACTTCCGAGGAAATGGACTGTGAAGTGCTGCATATGTTTGTCGACGCACTCTGGATTCAAAAATCCGGATGCAAAAAAGTGTCCGACTTTCAACCGGTACTGGATGAAATTTCCCGTCGAACCGGAATGATCATTTCCATGGACGGCATTTACCGATGGATTGCTTTTTTGCCATCCCGTGCCAACGATGATCAGCCAGTTCCCAATCGTTATTTTGGCGTTTTCGAAGATGGCAGTCTGAAAATTCGCGGTATCGAGGCAAGACGCAGGGATGTTCCAGTCTGGATCATTGAAACGCAGCTCGAAATGCTGAATTGTCTGGCCAAAGCTGCGGATGCACGAAAACTGCCGGATTATTTGCCGAAAGCTTTTCGAATCTTTCATAATGCGCTGGAAGATATCAATGCGGACAGAATACCTCCGGAAAAACTGATCGTTACAAACAGAATCAGCCGGAAATTGTGTGAGTATAAAGCGCCGACTGCAGCTGTACGGGCTGCACGGCAGTTATTAGAGGCAACTGGTAAGAATACTGCTCCCGGACAAAAAATACGCTACCTGTATACCGTCGGAACACCGGATGTATTTGCATGGGAAATACCCGAACCGATTCAGCGTGAGCAAATCGATAAATCCAAATATCGGGAACTTTTAGCCCGGGCTGCCGGCACGATTCTGTATCCATTTGGAATTAATGCAAAACAAATTTCCGACTATGCGCATGGCGGATTGCAACTGAACTTTTTCGACTAAATTTTCAATGGGAGAGGATACATAATCCAAAATGATCGTCTGGCTACTGTTTGATAAAAAAATGCTTAGATTGTTGTTGTAATCCATAAATTCTAAATATAGTGAGTATTAAATTAAAATCCATATATTTTTGAGCTTCTCCCAAAAAATATATGGAATTTAATTTTTCTCTTATGATTCGAAAGGTCAGTCCAAATTTCGAATTATTCGGTGAAATCTGAACTGCTCGAAAAATAATCGCTATATTATTGAATCGCTACGCCAGACCAGATAAAGGTTCGACTGTCGCTTCTGGCGCCTGCCGAGCTGTAAATGGGCGTGCCGTCTTCCTGGCTTCCTGTCTGTCGTACCGTCTGTATATACCACTTAATCGCATGAGGAGCAGGATCACTCGGACGGAATGATATGGGAACGATATATTTTGTATCTTTGACATAATCGATCAATTTTCTTCCTGAGCCTTCCGTAATATCCTCAATATTAACTTCATAAGCTTCGTTATCCAATAAGGTGCCAACGCCAGCCCATTGAAGTGAAATGGTTTCACCGCTCGTATTATAGGATGCGCCATCAGCAGGCAGTAACAGATTCGGCGCTTCATAGGGAGGTGGATTGGTCGGTGTCGAAGTTGGTCCTGGAGTAACGCGCTCACACAATGGGATATGAAGGGTTGAACCTGCAACGACAATATCATTGGCAAGACCGTTATATTCCCGAATGATATCTGTCGATACACCAAAATTTAAGGCAATTCCAAATAAGGTATCCGTATTCTTAACGACATAATCATAGGATCCACAGGCTGCAAGCGTCGCTTCAGAACCGGATAATGTGTTTGTCGGGAGCGGCGTAATCGTTGGTGTCGGTTGCGGAAGTTTCAAAACCATCCCAGGATTCAGATAACAATCAGAGGATAAATTATTTTCCAGTACGATACTGGGAACGGAAATGCCAAACAAAGCCGCAATCGAAGCACACAAATCACCTTCCTTGACGGTATATTCAATCGGTGCGAGCGGTGTCGATGTCATTTCCATCGTTGGAGTATAAGTCGTTGTCGGTGTGAACGTAATGGTCGGTGTAAACGTATTGGTTGCCGTTGCGGTTGGTTCCACCACTCTGCCGGTACTTTGCAGCATAAAAAAGACAACTGCAGCACCGGCTCCCAGGATTAATATTGCCAGACCAATGGCTATCGGGAGACTTAAGGTAATTTCAGGTAATCGAGGTTTCTTCTGAAGAGAATTTTCTCTTTTGGCAGCACCCTTTTTCGGAACTCCGAATTCATCAGGTAATCCGGTAAAAGTCCGACCGCAGACCAGACAGCGTGTAGCTGTTTCATTCATGCGGGTTCCGCAGGTTGGGCATATTTTTGTTTTCGGTGTATTTGAATTTTCTGGACTCATGAGACCACGCTATTGATTCATTTAATCTGTTTGTAATTTTTATATTAAAATAAATTTTAACAAAATGAATAATAATTTCTGCAAAATGTATTCCATGGCACAAAGCTTCATTCGCAATGGAATGAAGATGAGATTCATTAGCAGGCAGAATTTCGAAGAGAAGTTTTGATCAGCAACAGCAAGCTGCCGTATGTATAACTTATTGGAATAGATTTTCTCCTTCAAATAGCTGCCTGAATTTAATAATCGTATTATAACATGGTAATCTTATGAGCATGAATGATCCACTCTCGCTGTATATCCATATTCCTTTTTGCGTTTCGCGCTGCAGTTACTGTGATTTTACAACATTTGCAGGAAAGAAAGAATTAATTCCTGAATATATTGAAGCGCTGAAACTCGAAATTGAGATAAATTCTGATTTACTCTGTCTTCAAAACCCTGTGCACAGTATTTATTTTGGTGGCGGAACGCCCTCCATGATCGAAGCGAAAAATCTTGCTTCCATCCTTGAAACAATTCAGGAAAACTTTCAGGTTGATGCAGATGCAGAAATCACACTGGAAATGAACCCTGGAGACGCCAATGCTGATTACCTGCGCGATCTGAAACAAATCGGAATCAACCGGGTCAGTCTCGGTATGCAGTCAAACAATCCTGATGAACTGGAAATCATGGGAAGACGTCATTCTCCGCAACAGACAATCGAGGCAGTCAGGCTTCTACGTGAATCGGGCCTGCAAAATTTCAGCGTCGATCTCATCTACGGATTTCCTACGCAAACGATGCAGAGCTGGCAGGATTCCATTCAATCCGCAATTGAATTGAATCCTGCTCATATCTCACTATATGCGCTTAGCATTGAAGAAGGTACACTCCTCCAAAAAAGGATTTTTGAAGGGAAACTGCAACCGGTTGATGAAGATATCAGCGCAGATATGTATGATTATGCTGAAGATTTTCTGGAAAAGAGCGGTTATATCCATTATGAGATTGCAAACTGGGCAAAAAGTCCAAAACTGCAGAGCCGGCATAATATGCAGTACTGGTTGACCCTGCCCTATTTAGGTTTTGGAACCGGAGCGCATGGCAATATTGATCACGTACGTACCGTAAATATGTCGACGATCGATGATTATCTTGAAAGCATGAAACTCGCCAGGAAAAATCGTATAATCTTTCCGGCATCCAAGGAGATTATTCCGCAGACGGAAATGATGGAAATGCAGGATTTCGTCATGCTCCGATTTCGATTGATCCAGACAGGGGTGGATCCCGCAATTTTTAAACAACGTTTTGGAATTGAATTAGAGGATATTTTCCATTATGAAATAGAAAGGCTTTTGCAGAAAAAACTTATAGAAGTTGCGTCGGATGGACGGTTATTTTTAAAGAAAAAATCGATATTGATTGCGAATCAGGTTTTTATGGAATTTGTTTCAGTGTAGGGCATAAAATCCAGGATCAATAATCTTTAAAACATTATTATTTCTGGTTTATTTTCTTTGATCATGGATGAATCGCCATTCTATGAGACAATCACCGTTGTTCCATAACCGATGGTCTCCAACTTAAACTCGGTTGCAGCCGGTAAAGCCCAACGATATAGCCATTTCGCCTTATCATTTGGCATGTTGACACATCCATGGCTCATTGTCATTCCGTAATTGGTATGCCAATAGGTACCATGTGTCGCCACTCCATTTTTTGGTTCAAAGAAACAAACCCAAGGGACACCCGGCAGTTCATATGCTTCTAAATCATCCGTCATCTGCCCATCTCCCATATGTTTAGAAGGCATTTTGTTTTGGATATTAAAAGTCCCGGTCGGTGTTGAAGTTGGAATCTTTCCTTCAACTTTAGCGCTTGGAATCCCAGTGGACACTTTGGTTTTTAAAACGACTTTATTGTATTCATAAGCCGTCAATTCCTGCATTGCTATCGATACTTCAATTCGTTTTTCAATCCAGGGGACTTCGGGAGAAATCGGCAGTAATTCTGATTCTGAAATGATTCGGATATGCTCAGCTGGTACATAGTAATCCAACCGATCGACATCGAAGATTTCATCTTTGATTCTGTACCATGGCCTGCCATCCGGTCCATCTATCAACCCGACTACCCAATGAACGGATTCATAGTACAAACGAAAAACATCGCGCCACGACCCATCTGAATTATGCAGCCGTGCCTGTGTAAACGGAACTGTCACTTCTGCCAATTTTCCGGGAAGATTAGCGCCAATGACAGAATAATCCACTTCGTTCAACCGTGTTTCAACCAATTGCAGATGTCCGGAGTGAATATAACCGCCCCAAACACGATACCAGATTGGATTGTATCCCGGGCCATATTCTGACTTAACCTGATAATAAACATTCACCAATTCATCCCGATATTTTTGATATTGGATCTGGCTTTCATCCCAGGGTTCTTTATAGACACTGACATTGGCAATCGCAACACGGGCAGTTTTTCCACCTTTTGTTAATAAATCATTTTCACTAAAGAAAGGCTGAAAAGCAAACGCTCCAGCTCCTGCCCCAACCATTTTTAGGAAATCGCGCCGGTCAGGTTTTCGATAAACTGGATTACTCATTTTATAACACCCACTTGACATATTGATTTGAGGTTAATTCCCGATATAGATCATCAACCTGTTCACGATTTTCAGCAAAAAAATGGAAAGACATGGATCGGTATGTTTCATTTCGGCTTAATATCGATGTCACATCCTCTTTTGCAATACGTAGATCTCTCCGCTCAATGATCTCAAAAATTGTATTTTCAAATTCACTGATATTCAGTCCGATTACTTTCATCGGCATATCGCATGGGAATGTCAGCGCTGATTCTGGTTGAATCTCATGAATCTGTTGGTTTTTCTCCATAATCGTACTCTTTCATTTGTAAACAAATAATAAAAACATTCTATTTATTTATAACGTAATTTTTTACAGTTTGAAGCAGATCATGAAACATCTATTCGGAATATGAGAGGGATTATTCTTTGTTGCTCTTTTTATAAAAGGGGTTTATCAAATTTTAATGTGTTGATGAAACTTCGGCAATTCGAAATATCGAATGACTTTCCGAATCAATCGATAAAAGAGGAATGTATAAGTATTGTCTAAAAAAAATAAAGGTTTTTACCTTAAAGAAGGATGTTTTGAAAACATGTCAAATGGAATGGGTGAAACTGTCGTAGATGCAAAGCGATCTCCCGCCATACGCGAGAATAGAGTACTTCATCGGGCTGACGCCCTCCTCGGAATGATCGATTCATCCATGAATGAATCATCCGACTCAAAGCGTCAAAATTATCACAACATCATAGTATATTTTGCATAAATCGAATTGCTGCCAATTCAAATTCATCTGCATTGATTATAATTAGTTCGATGAAGAAGGCAGCAAATATTCTTACCCGAAAGATCCAAATCAGTTTCTTTTTTCTATTAATTCTATGTGATTTTATTCCGGGATTCGCATCTTGTTCCGACATGCCGGTGAAAATTCAAAACGTTCAAATGACATCGCCAGTCATGGCGCATCCTGTCCGTTTTTCCATTTATATTCCCCCCTGTTACGATGACAGAATTACCGATGGTTATCCGGTAATTTATTTAATTCACGGGCAGAATATGGACAATTCTGTTTGGCAAAAAATGGGACTGCAAGATAAAATGCAGGATGGATTTGCGCGTATGATTCTGCCGCATTTTCTTGTGGTCACAATCCAGGAAGATAATTTTCTCGAAGACATTTATCTGTCAAAACTGGATACAGCGATTCTCGAGACAATCATTCCATGGATTGATGAGAATTACAACACCTGCACAGATCGTACCTGCCGAGCAATTGGCGGGATATCCCGCGGAGCGCTATGGGCAGAAAAAATGGCTTTCAGCAATCCGGAAGTTTTTGGATCAGTAGGACTCCACAGTATTCCCGGAACTTTTTTTGACGACCAGTCTTTACAGGTACTGATTAAGAATCAAATTCAGAACAATTTGATGCTAAGAGTTTATATTGATGTCGGGAGTGAAGATAACTACCGTCATAAAGGCCGGATTTTCAGCGATCAACTGAATTATTACGGTTATAGCAATATCCGAATCATAAACACGGGTGGACATGATGAAAATTACTGGAGTTCACAGTTATTAAATTACCTGATTTGGTATTCGGAAAACTGGAAAGTCCGTCATTAAACTGTTGCACCGTTGAACGATCCGCTATCAGCTTAAAATTTCTCTCGCTTCAGCGATATCTTGATGAATCTGATCCACTAAATCTTTCGCTGATGGGAATTTCTTTTCAGTCCGTAAATATTCGACGAACTCGATCCTGGCTGTTTTTCCGTATAAATCGTTAAAAGCATTTTCCATTAGGAAAGACTCAATTACAACTTGCTCTTCATCGTCATGAAACGTTGGACGAGTCCCGACATTTGTTACTGCAGCATAGATGTCATCCTGGATAGTAATTCTTGTTGCATATACACCCTTTGCTACCATTACTTTCTTTTCCGGATACGCCATATTTATCGTAGGAATTCCGAGTTTCCTGCCTCTGGCTTCTCCATGGATTATTTCGTTATTGATAAAAAATGAATAACCCAGCAAATGATTAGCTTCTCGTATGTTTCCGGTTGTCAATAATCCACGAATTCTCGTTGAAGAAACGACATCGCCATCTAAAGTCAATTGAGGAACTTCATACAAGGAAAAATTGAATTCCTGCATCAATCCACGAATGACATCGGTTGTACCGGATCGATTTTTTCCCAGGGAAAAATTCATTCCAACCCAAATTGATTCCATGTTCAACGCGTGTTTCATTTCAGAAATGAACTCATGCGGAGAAAGATCGGCAAGTTTTTGATCAAATTTCAGTGTGATTAAATACTGGATTCCCAGAGGGCTCAGTATTGAAGCACGCTCTTCCGGAAGGATGATGTTCTTCTGTATACCATTTCTCTGAAAAAAAACTGTGGGAAGCGGATCAAATGTCACAACAGCTGTTGGGAGATGAAGACGCTCAGCGTAATCGATAAATGGATCCAACAAAGAACGATGACCGAGATGAATACCGTCAAAAGCTCCGATTGTGACACAGGTTTTTTCTAAATGCAAAGAAGAAAATGAATGATATTCGGATAGCATAGTTTATGAATATAATACTTTTTTTGGCTGCCAGGCCATTCCATCAGAAGATTTCTCCAAAATTGCAATTAATTCGCCCTGTTCAGAAACTGCTTTGGCGAGTGCTGCGTCTTCCGGTTTTGCAGGTATTTTCTTGCCATATCGAATCGCTGCTTCCAGTTCCATATCCAGCAGTACTTCCTGCATTCCCTCCAACGAATCGGCAGCGGGGATGAGATGCTGATACCAGGTTCCTTCTTCAAAACATGTCTGCAGATCAGGTATCGTTATGGCATCTCTGAGAGAAAAATGTCCGCTGACTGTTCGACGTAATCCGTTGAGATATGCCCCACAGCCTAATTTTTTTCCAAGATCGTGGGCAATGGAACGAATATACGTTCCAGAGGAACAGTATATATCAACAGAAATTTCCGGTAGGTTGAACTCAACGAGATCAAACGAAAATACATTCACTTTACGGCTTGGAATTTGGACAGGTTTTCCTTGTCTTGCCAACTCATATGCTTTTTTCCCTTGTAATTTAATTGCTGAATATGCTGGCGGGATTTGATCAAATTCACCGGTAAATTCTTTCATGGCTTCCAAGATTTGATCTTCTGTCAAACGAACTTCAACACCTGTCGATTGAATCACACCATCCCCATCATAGGTATCGGAAACAGCACCGAGTCGAATTGTAGCTTCATAGCGCTTGCGATCAGTCAGCAAGTATTCACTCAATCGCACAGCCGGTCCGATCAAAATGACTAAAACACCGGAGGCACGAGGGTCCAAAGTTCCAGTATGTCCGATTCTTCGTAAACCGGTCCCTTTTCGAATAATCTGTACTACATCATGAGAAGTCTTGCCAACAGGTTTGTCAACGACGATGACACCTGAAATTGCGCTTTTTAATTTTCTGCTATCTTCATCACGCATTTTTTTCCTGCTATCGTTCCACAAATATCGGAGATATGCGAATCAAAAAACACATCTCCCCATTCAATGATAAGTATTTTTATCCTTGATTATGCAATCGCTTTTTTTGTTTCGTTAAGAACTTCCTGAAAAATGCTCTCGAACGATTGATTGATTGTTGCGCCGGCAGCTAAAACGTGACCGCCACCGCCGAATTTTTTCGCGATTGAAGCGACATCTACTCCCGGCCTGCCACGCCAGGAAATTTTCACACTTTGAGGCGATTGTTCAACAAATAATAAGGCAATTTGAATAGCCTCAGTCGTCGAGAGGTAATTGATCAAATTGGCATCATCGTTTCCAGGATATCCGGATTTTTCTTTATCCTCGGATTTTAATACACTCCACAACAGTTTTCCGTCCCGCTGCATTTTTGCCAATCCAAAGCTCCAATATTTTCCGGCTTCAAAGGAATGTGCCATCATCACGCTTTGTGTAATCTCATAAAGATCGGCGCCATGTTGTATCATTTCGGATGCAATCTGGAGTGTTTCTGAATCGGTATTTCGTGTTGTGAAACCTTGTGTATCCGTTAATATTCCAGACAGCAAGGCAGAGGCTGTTTTCTTGTTAAAAGATAATCCGAGCAGCGGAATGAGCTTTGCGATGATAACAGCAGTGGCAGCTTTTTCTGAATCAATCCAATTGATCCGCGCAATTCCGATGTTGGAGGAATGATGATCAATACAAATATCCGGGATGCAGGTTTCATTTTTCGAAAAATAATCTCCTGCCCGTTGAATATCGCTGATATCCAGTAAAATGGAACAATCAAATAATCCAGGAGTTTTTTGAAAAGGTGAAGTGTCAACATAGTCTTCAAACCGCAACCGATCCTGAGAGGGAATATCATCCTGCGAAATGAATTGAACTTCTTTTCCAGCAGCCTGCAGAGCCCATCCAAATCCCAAGACAGAACCTATTGTATCGCCATCCGGACGTATGTGGCAAAATAATGCTATTCTGTCTGAATTCTGAATACACTGATGAATCGCCGATATTGTTTTGTCATGAATCTCGTAATTCATCTGATTTTCTTTCTAAAAAAGGAGAAATGATCATAAAGTTTAATTTCGTAAATACAAACAATGATCGTCAGCTATTAGTTATTTAATAAATGCCTTATAAAATGGCTGGTTCTGGCGCTTCTCACAAAGCATAAGAACAACAATGAATTCTTTTCATTTTTCAAATAACTGTTCATAGTGTAAAAGTGAGAAATTCATATCTTGAATTCCTCACTTTCGTGTTTCATTGTTCTTCGGTATCTTCAGCGGGTTTTGGAACTTCTCCCTCTTGTTCCCCGCGTTCCTTTTGAATTTGTTTCAACAAGAACTCGACACGATCTGCATTTTCCGGAGTTGGATCCCAAAAAAATCTCAACTTTGGAAAAGTCCTTAGCTCAATCGTTTGCGAAAGTGACCGTCGCAGAAAACTGTTTGCACTTTCCAGACCGGCAAGAATTTCACTGCTCCGTTCTTTCCCTTCAACCGCAGAGACATAAATATTAGCATAATATAATTCCCGATCAACTTTTACATCGGTTACCATAACTCCGCTTAGACGAGGATCATCCACCTGAAAAATCAGTAGCTCTGAAAGGTCTTCGCGAATTCTGTCAGCAATCTTCTGCAGACGTATTGGTGATGGCATCTTTTACTCCTTTCAGGAACCAGATCGCTCTAAAGTGAAGGCTTCCAAGATATCTCCAACTTCAAAAGCGTCAAAACCTTTAATAGATACGCCGCATTCCAAGCCATTTTTGACTTCTTTAACATCATCTTTTTCATGTTTCAAAGAAGAAATTTCACCAGTATAAATAATCTCACCTTTTCGAACCACACGAATTTTTGAATTCTTGCGTAACTCGCCTTCACGAACACGGCTTCCTGCAATGGAACCAAGTTTGGAGATTTTAAATACCGCCAGAACTTCAGCTTTTCCAGTTGTCACTTCTTTATATTCCGGTTCCAGCATACCCTTCAGCGCTTTTTCAATATCTTCAGTCAAGCGGTAAATGATGTCATATATTCGGATTGAGACGCCTTCATTTTCAGCTTTTTTCCTGGCAACAGGATCAGCCTGAACATTAAAGCCGATCACAACGCCATGAGATGCAGCCGCAAGCATCACATCGTTCTCGCTGATGTTTCCTGCCTCTGCATGAAGTATGTTTACCTTAATTTCGCCTTCTTTACTTAATTCATTCAAAGAATTAATAATCGGTTCAAGAGATCCATTAACATCGGTTTTGATGATCAGACATAGTTCTTTCGTTTCACCAGCTTTAAATTTGGCAAATAATTCTTCCAGTGTTGCTTTCGGAAGATTTCGATTTAAAGCAGCATCCGCTTTCGCTGCACTGACGACAGCTCGGGCCTCTTTTTCCGAAAAATAGACCTGGAAAATATCGCCTGCAGTCGGGACATCGGTCAATCCCATGATCTGTACTGGCGTCGAAGGTCCGGCTTTTTGAATCTTCTTGCCGCGAAAATCAAACATCGCACGGATTTTTCCATAAGAATTCCCAGCCAAAACGACATCTCCCATTTTTAACGTACCATTTTGGACAAGCAATGTCGCCATAACGCCTTTTTTTGTATCAACAGAAGCTTCAACAACCGTTCCGAAAACTTTTCCTTTCGGATTTGCCATAATTTTCATTTCTTCAGCGGTCATTAAAATTGCTTCCATCAAATCTTCGATGCCGATTTTTTGTTTTGCGGAAACTGGTACAACCATCGTGTTCCCACCCCAGGTATCCGCCATCAATCCCTGTTCTGATAATTGTTTTTTTACAAGGTCCTGATTTGCATCCGACCTGTCAATTTTATTTAACGCCACAATAATAGGGACGCGAGCCGCTTTTGCATGTGAAATCGCCTCTTTCGTTTGAGGCATCACGCCATCATTGGCTGCAACAACCAGAATGACAATATCCGCACCCTGAGCTCCGCGAGCACGCATCGCGCTGAATGCAGCATGTCCCGGCGTATCCAAAAATGTAATCGCTTTCCCATGGCTTTCTATTTGATAGGCGCCGATATGTTGTGTAATTCCTCCAGCCTCACCGGCGGTTACATTGGTATGCCGAATGGCATCCAATAATGACGTTTTTCCATGGTCGACATGACCTAAAATCGTTACAACTGGAGGCCGCGGAATCAAATTCTTCTGGTCTTCACGTTCAATGATTTGGCGCCATAAAGGAACTTCTCCCAAATCTTTTTCAATTTCTACTTCATTCTCTGATTCCGGTACCGCTTCAAAGCCAATTTCATTTGCAACAATGGCAGCAGTGTCATAATCAATCATTTGATTAATATTTGCCATAACGCCATTCGCCATTAAAACTTTGATGACCTGGATGCTGTTGCTTTGTAACAGTTTCGCTAAATCACGAACTGTAATTGCGTAAGGGATTTCAATTTTCTTTACATTCTCACCCATAACCTGCTCACTTTCCGAAAACGGGGGGGTTCCTGTTTATGACGAAGAATCGATCAAATCAGGAAATTCTTCCATCCACTTTCTCATATTTTCGATATCCAACGCGCTTAGCTCTGTCTTCAGACTCTTAGCTAATAATCCTCTGGAGAGCGCCTTTTCCCAACATTCCCGTTTATTATGCAGATAAGCGCCTCTGCCGGGAATCTTTCCGGTTGTATCGATCATCAATCCATCTGCGGTCTTCACCAACCGAATTAATAATCGTTTCCCCAATATTTCCCGACAACCAATGCATGTACGTTGAGGAACATGCTTTGAACGCTTAAAAGTATTTTTTGCCACTTTACCAGCCCCAATCCTCATCATCGGTACGTTTATGTTTCTTATGAACTAAAGTAACATCGCTTTCCGGATCATACTCGACCTGGACATTTTTCTTCTTTTTCTTCTTTTTATCTTTCTTCGTATTGCCATCAATACGATCTTCATCCTCATCGTCTATATAATCGACATGAGAAATTGCATCAGTTCGTATTGTATTAAATAGCTCATCAAAAGAAATATCTTCTGTTTCCTCTTGCTCAACGGGCTTTTCCGGTATACTTTCTGTCATTTCTGATTCAGTTTGAACTTGCGGTATTATCACCGTTTCTGCAATAAGTTTTTCGGGTTCTGTTTCCGCTTGATTTTCAACTTCCGCTGGTACTTCCAATGCAGTACTCTCAGAAGCTATTCCTGAATCCGAATTCATCTCAGTCGGAACTGTTTGCATATTCGGTTCGACGCTGGTGCTGATGCCAATAAATTTGACCAGTGATGCGATTTCGTTCATAGATTTTGTTGAAATACCCTGAAGTTTAAAGATCTCATCCGGATCTTTTTTCATCCGTTCATATAAATCACCAAATGTGAATAATCCAGCATTTTGCAGAATTGCAGCCACATGCTTTGGCAGACCACTTTCGTTGATATGTTTCTTTGAAATATCTTCTTTTAACAGTTGACTGTTCATGAGAGTTCGAATGACCTCAGAAACATTGCTCTCATTAAAACCGGCTACTTTTCGTTTTTCGATTCGATCAACAAACCGATTCAATGTTTCAATCTCATCAACGGAAAGATTGCGCCCTTCATTCCTCTTGGAAAGAATCACACGAATTGAATCAATACTTTTCTCTTCGCCATCGAACAATTCTTTATGTGTGATGATCGTTGTTCTTTCACCAGTTTCATCGTTATGCTCAATCAGATCTCGTTTTGATTCGAAGATACCGATAATATCGGAAGCAGCTTCGGTAACGCTCTTAATGTCAATCCGCCAGCTCGTCAACTTTGCAGCAAGACGCGCATTTTGTCCATCACGGCCAATTGCCAGCGAAAGTTGATCTTCTGGTACAACAACGGTTGCCGTCTTCCCATTTCCCAGGTACACGCCAACTACTTTCGCAGGGCTGATCGCTTTGGAAATAAATATAGCCGGATCCGGATTCCATTCGATAACATCGATCTTTTCGTCATGTAATTCTTTGACAATTGGCTGGATGCGTTTCCCCTGAATGCCGACACACGCACCCACCGGATCAATCCCTTGCTGGGTCGCAGATACTGCAATTTTTGCGCGTGCACCTGGTTCACGCGCAATCGAACGAACTTCAACGATTCCGTGGAATATTTCAGGAACATCGATCTCAAGAAGCCGGAACAAAAATTTGCGATCCGTTCTTGAGAGCAATATCTGAGGATTTCTTGCAGTGTCCTTTACTTCGACGATCAAAGCGCGGACATGTTCATGGAGTCGAAAACGTTCTCCTTTAATAACGTCCTTACGCAAAAGGGTTCCTTCCGCTTTTTTGTCCAGGCCAATAGTATATCCATCATTACTGATCGACTGCACTACTCCACTGACAATTTCACCAACCTTCTTTTCATAGAACTCAATTTGATCCATTCGTTCCGCATCACGGAGACGCTGCTGAATCACCTGACGAGCAGTCTGTGCTGCTACACGGCCAAAATCTTTCGGTGTACTTTCAACAATCGCCATATCACCGATTTCTGCATCCGGCATCACTTTTCTTGCGTCAGCTAATAATACTTCGGTACGTTCATCGACGACTTCATCGACGACTTCTTTTTCTGCATAAATCAGAAAATTTCCGGTTTCCGGATCGAGTTTTGCCTCAATGTGCTGCGCAGCTGAAGCCACAACAGCTTTTCGATAAGCTGAAACCATCGCTGATTCCAAAGCCTTGATAACGGTATCACGAGGCAATTGTTTCTCGTCCAACATTTCATTAAAAGCCAGGACAAATTCGTTCTTCATCCTTGATCACATCTCCCACATTTTTCCTTATAAACAGAAAAGTGGGGAAATCCCCACTTTTCGTTGTTGCTACAACTTCTGTGTGTATATATTCTAACATAATTTAAAATCAGATGCAAGCTGTTTTCAATCAGCCTATGATTCGAAATATTTGTATGAATCGGTTAGTGTCGTGTCGTTTTTATTCAAAAAAAATAATTCCCCCCTTTTTTTTAAATTTTCCAAATTTCAAATCGCTGATAAAAAGAATTAGCTCTTGCAATTTTTAAGCCAACTTGCTATAATAAAGTCATTGAAGTGGTAAAGATTCCCATAAAGTGGTAGACTGGCCAGCCAGTCTTCTGTTTTTTTAAAGGACAAAATAGAATATATGTTCACAGGTATATACGAACATACAATCGACAAAAAAGGCAGAACATCGCTTCCGGCTCGCTTTCGCAGTTTACTGATAGAAGGCGCCTATATTTCGGTTGGCCTTGATAAAAACCTGGTCATTTATTCTATACCATTCTTCGAAAAAATGGCAAATGACGTATCTGATTTCAGCCTTGCTGATCCGGTAGCCCGAAAATATCGGCGCCGCATGTTTAACAAAGCAGAGTTAATCGAATTTGATGCCAACGGTCGATTCCTGCTTCCGACCTACCTTCGTGATGAATTCAACTTCCAGGATGGCGACAAAATCATTTTTGCAGGTTCTTCTGACTATATCGAAATTTGGACGGAAGAAGAATGGAAAAAAGCAGAAATTGAAGCTTTCCACGACGAGAAAATCTCCGAAGATTTTGCGAATCTTTTGAACAACCGCTAATGATAACCGACGAGATTCCTCATTATTCAGTGATGCGACAAGTTGTGATGGATGCCTTATTGCCCGGTCCAGGCAAAACCTATGTCGATGGAACCTTAGGCGCGGGAGGGCATACAGAGTCGATATTATCAGCATCTTCACCGGACGGAAAAGTAATTGCCTTCGAATTAGATCCACAAGCGATCCAAATTGCCACTGAAAGATTAAAATCTTTCAGTGATCGTTTAAAAATCATACATGATTCGTATAGTTCAATGTCCTCCTATTTGGATCAGAATAAACCAGTGGACGGTATACTGTTGGATCTTGGCGTTTCATCCATGCAAATCGACAATCCCGAAAGAGGCTTTTCATTTCAAAAAGAGGGTCCTCTGGATATGCGATTCAATCCGGATCAATCCATATCGGCATACCAGATTATTAATCAATATCCGGAAGAAGAACTGGCACGTATTTTATTCGTTTATGGAGAAGAACGTAAAAGCCGCCAAATCGCAGCCAGAATTTGTTCCATCCGAAAAAACAAACCGATTCAGACCACGACAGAATTGGCTGCTATCATAGCAGATGCCATGAAACAACCACGTCAAAAGATCCACCCTGCCACGAAAAGTTTTCAGGCGATTCGAATTGCCGTCAACGGCGAGCTCGATGCAATTGAAAAAGTTTTACCGATGGCGGTCAGTTATTTAAAGCCCGGAGGAAGGCTGGCAATCATATCATTTCACTCATTGGAAGATCGGATAATTAAACATTTTTTCCAATTCGAAAGCCGAAATTGTATCTGCCCGCCCAACCAGCCGATCTGCACCTGCAATCACACAGCTTCGATAAAAATCATTACACAACATCCGCAGATTGCAAACAGTGCTGAAATCGATACGAATATTCGTTCCAGAAGTGCAAAACTTCGAGTTGCAGAAAAAATTGGAGAAATACGATGAAAACCATTCAAAGCGCTTATCGATTAGCTCCATGGCGGAAACAAGTTCAAAACATTCTAAATGTAATCATTGTGTTGGTATTCATTGCATCCGTAACGATGATCTACCTGTATAGTTCAGCTCAAATGACAAAAATGAAACTGGAAATACAGAAGTTACATGAAGAGAGAAGCAATTTAACCAGAATGATTGCAGATTATTTGACACGTGAAGGACAAATAACATCTTTCGACGAAATGGAAAAAAGATCCCAGCAGGCTGGTTATATTCCTATCGATATGAATGATGAAGAAACATACACCTATCTTCCAATTGCAGGATTTCGAGAGGACAATTACAGCGGTTTAGATAATGTTCCTCGGAATCTTTCAATACCGGTATCGATTGTAAAACCAGAATATACAGAAAGTCTTCAACGATGGTTAAAAGAACACGTATCGATTAAAAAGCGTGGTGAATAATGGACCGTATTGATTTCCGTCTCAAATTACTGGTGATTGGTTTAAGCGTCTTTTTCGGGGTAGTATTCCTCCGAATTCTCTATCTCCAGACGAATGCTTCTGCAATTGCGCTGAAAGAAACCATTGGACAGGCTTTTGAATATCGAACATTGGAGATAAATTCGGAACGCGGAAATATCTATGACCGTCAGGGATATCTCTTAGCAGGAAATTCAGTATCCTACACAGTATCACTGAAATTACAAGCATCCAATTCTCATGGAGAATTTATTGCGAATTATCTCGCTCCGATTTTAAACATGGATCATGATGTAATAAAGAAATCAGCAGAGATAAAGTTCGATGAAAAAAAAGCGGTTGAAATGCCATTAACCAATTTTGCGACCAAAGAACAAATCGAAAAAATTGATCAGGTAAAATCCTTCCTTAGTCAAAGGGAAGTGTCAAAAATCGAAAGCAAGTCAAAAGCTATGGAAGATTTGGACTCCGTTGTCTATTATCCAAATATCCACCGCTATTATCCTAATAAAGATCTGGCATCCAATGTCATTGGATTCTTTCCTTTTCTGAATCCATCAGCAGGAGCATCCTATGGAATTGAGCAAGAATATGATGACATTTTATCTGGCCACTCCATTGAACATCTTTTTTCGCTGGATCCCAATATACCGGATACAATACCGGACATGCCCAAAGGGGCTTCCATTGTTTTAACGATCGATCGAAAAGTGCAAAGCATCGTCGAAGAATCAATCAAAGAAGCAGTGGTCAATAACAAAGCGAAGAGTGGAACAATTATCATTTCGAATCCAAAAACCGGTGAAATTATGGCGATGGCTACTTATCCAAGAATTGATCCGAATGAATATTGGAAATCTTCAGAAGTGTTCACAAAAGACAATCGCTTTAATCCGGCTGTGATGCAGCCGTATGAAGTCGGTTCAGTATTTAAAGTAATAACATTGGCAGCTGGAATCGATGCCGGAGTGATTAAACCCGAGACGATTTTCAATGACACCGGAACCTATAATATCATGGGAGTCAGTATCTATAATTGGGATCGTGGCGCCTGGGGACCGCAAACAATGATTGGCTGCATGCAGCATTCATTGAACACCTGTTTATCCTGGATTTCGGAACAAATCGGTGTGGAAAGGTTTTACAAATATCTCGATGCATTTGGATTGAATCAACCGACAGGAATTGAGCTGGCGCATGAAGAGTATTACCCGATTTCCAAACCCGGCGATAAATATTGGACACCTATCAACCTGCCAACGAACTCTTTCGGACAAGGAATCATGTCCACACCGATTCAGATGATTACAGCAGTAAATGCGCTTGCCAACGGCGGGAAAATGATGAAGCCTCATATCGTAAAAGCCATCTATTTTGATGATCATACGGAAATTACACAACCTGAGGTGATTGGACAACCCATTAGCGCTGAAACAGCAAAGACTGTTACAGAAATGCTTGCCACTTCTCTGGAAGTGGAAGCATCAGATTCACTGATGGAATATACTCGAATCGCAGGGAAAACAGGAACTGGAGAAATTGCGAAAGAGGGTGTTGGTTATGTTCTAAGCGTGACGAATGCATCTTTCGTTGGATGGGGACCTGTCGATGACCCGCAATTTGTAACCTATGTATGGCTTCAGGAACCGTTGGTAAACATATGGGGATCTGAAGTCTCAGCGCCATTATTCAGCGAGGTTATGACAAAAGTTTATCCTTATTTGCATCTTCCGACAGATCGTCAGTTGGCATGCATCTATACGGAGAAATGTCCTTCAAAAGATTCCGATGAATATTATTATTGGTAGTTTTCATGTAGGAACCTTTTCGCACAGTAGAAATATGAAAGAAAGGAAATGCCGTGTTCACATTAAATGAAGTCCTCCGGGCGATAACCGGTAAACCAATCAACACACAGGATCGCTTTTTCAGCGAAGCGACTGTAGACAGCCGTCAAGCAATTCGTGGCGCCATGTTTGTTGCAATGGAAGGGGAAAATACGGACGGCCATCAGTTTATTCCACAGGCATTTAAAAAAGGAGCTCTGATAGCCCTTGTACAAAAAGACTGTGCGGAACAATTTACATCGATTGATTTACGAAAAGAAGCTGTTGATGCTTTTCAGCCGGATCAAATACCCTCATTTCCGTTTTGCATCCGCGTAGATAACACACTGAAAGCACTACAGGACATCGCAGCTTACCATCGGAATCAGATTGATCTGAAAGTAATCGGCATCACAGGTACAGTAGGCAAATCGACAACAAAAGAATTGGTTGCAGAAGTCCTCAGCCAACGATATCACACATTAAAGAATACAGGAAATTTAAATAACGAAATTGGATTACCGCTTACTTTACTGCGTGCAGGAAAAGGGCATCAACGTGCTGTTCTGGAAATGGGATTCTATGTACCTGGAGAAATTGATTTGCTATGTCAAATTGCTAAGCCAGAAATCGGCGTCATCACCAACATCGGCACCGTTCATGCAGAAAGAGCCGGATCGATTGATGTTATTGCAAAAGGGAAAAGTGAACTGATACGGTCATTGCCGCCAAATGGATATGCAATTCTGAATTATGATGATCCGCTTGTTAAACCGATGGCTGAGCTGACCGAAGCAAAATCCTTTTATTATGGTTTAAATCCGGATGCAACGATATGGGCTGACCAGATCGAATCATTTGGTTTGGAAGGAATTCGTTTCTGTCTTCATTACAAAAATGAAAGTTATTATTTGCGGATTCCGCTGATTGGACGTCATTCCGTTCACACCGCTCTGCGTGCTGCAGCGGTTGGTAGAGTTGAGGGATTAAACTGGAGTGAAATTTTTAAGGGATTAAATCATGCGCAATCGCAGCTTCGCATGGCAGTCATTCACTCAGAAGATGGCGCTCTGATCATTGATGACACCTACAATGCATCACCTGATTCAACCATGGCTGCTTTAAACCTGCTGCATGAAATGAGCGGATATAAACTGGCAATTTTAGGAGAGATGCGTGAACTCGGACAATACGAAATACATGGACACACTATTGTTGGAGCCCGTGCAGCAGAAGTCTGCGATGAACTGATTACAGTGGGTATAAAGGCAAGAATCTTAGCAGAAAGCGCTTATAAAACCGGATTGGCATCATCAAAAATTCACTGGTTTGAAACGGTTCCGGAAGTCATTGATTTCCTGAAAATTCGAAAACTAAAAGAAGGTGAAGTAGTCTTGATCAAAGGATCCAGAGGACTGCAAATGGAACGAATCGTTGATGTAATGGAGACAAAACAATGAAAGAGACTCCCCTGACCCTTGCCTTATCCATTTTAGGATTCATGATGACTGTTATTTGGGGCGGTCCCTTTATACGGTTGCTCCATGTCCTAAAAATCGGAAAGATGATCCGCATTGATGGACCGGACACACATATGTTAAAGATGGGGACTCCGACAATGGGCGGTATTATGTTCATCATCCCCACTTTATTAGTCAATGCTATGTTGAATGCAGCATCGTTGTTGGGAGTAAATATCATGGGGCAGACCTTTGTCCTTCCAATGATTACTCTGATTCTGTATGCCTTGCTCGGATCGATCGATGACTGGGAAGGAATTCGCGGACCGCGGCGCGGATTGGGTATGCGAGCGAAAACGAAATTTTTACTTCAAATCATCATCGCCATCTTTCTTGCCTGGATCATGAAACATTATCTGAACGTTTCCTATATTTACTGGCCAAATTATCAATTTCCAATCGATTTAGGCAATTGGTTCATTCCAATCGCCGTCTTTTTTATCGTCGGCATGTCAAATGCTATCAATTTAACGGATGGACTGGATGGATTAGCCGGCTTGATATCTGCTACTGCTTTTGCCGGTTATGGAGCCATCGCACTCATGGTAGGTCAAACCTATGTCGGCAGATTCTGTTTCATTTTAGTTGGTGCTTTATTTGGCTTTCTTTGGTTTAATGTCAATCCGGCAGAACTCTTTATGGGGGATTGCGGATCCCTCGCATTAGGCGCGACATTAGCAGTTGTCGCATTGCTGACCGGTCATATTTTAGTCCTTCCCATCATTGCCATCATTCCAGTCAGTGAAGCCTTATCAGATATCCTCCAAGTAGGGTATTTCAAATATACACATGGCAAGCGCCTCTTTCGAATGGCACCGCTTCATCACCACTTTGAATTACTGGGATGGAGCGAAGTTCAGGTAGTTCAACGGTTTTGGCTGGTCAGTTTATTGTTCTTGATGTTGGGATTTGCAATTGCGATGCTGTAGGTCCAGAATTCGCAAATTCGGTCTTAAGTTATGATGAATTCTTCGCGAGGAGAGAATCTTTGAAAAAATTTGACTGGTACGGGAAAAAAATTTTGATGTTGGGAGCAGCTCGTCAGGGACAGGCTATTGCCCGATACATGTCGGAACACGGCGCTGAAGTGATGCTGAGTGATGCAAAACCATTCAACAAATTATTCCCGGCTTTTGACGCATTAAAAGATCTTCCAATCCATTGGGTCACTGGCGGACACCCTGTCGAATTATTGTCGGATGTCGATTCTGTCTTTGTAACGGGAGGCGCAGATCTTCAAATCCCGATTATTCGAGAAGCTGTCTTTCGAAACATTCCGATACAAAATGACACGCAGGTTTTCTTAAGCGCCGTTCAGGCTCCGGTGATTGGAATCACAGGCTCTTCGGGCAAAACGACAACTACCACCCTTACCGGACGAATCGCAGAGGCACAAAAAAAAGAAGAACAGCATATTTGGGTTGGTGGAAATATTGGTAATCCACTGCTGACATTCGTGGATGATATCAAAAAAGACGATATTGTAATTTTGGAGCTATCAAGTTTTCAATTAGAAATCGCAACAATCAGTCCAAGAATTTCAGCAATTCTGAATATTACACCGAATCACCTGGATCGTCATGGAACAATGGAAGCTTACATAGCGGCGAAAAAACATATCATAGATTACCAGAATGAGATGGATATCGCAGTATTAAACCGCGATGATAAGATTTCATGGAATTTAAGAAAAGAAATTCATGGCAGACTGATGAGTTTTGGGTTTGTAAAACCCGTTGATTGTGATCATGAAGCAGCGATCTTTTTGGAAAATGGGATGATCAAACGCTGCATGAAAGGTATAGAGGAAGATCTTTTTAGCGCTAATTTAATTCGTCTACGAGGAAGTCATAACATAGCGAATGTTATGGCTGCATGCGCCATTGCCTCAGCTGCCGGATTCTCACCAAAAGCCATGCGAGAAGGAATAGAAAATTTCTCAGGAGTAGATCATCGTCTTCAATGGGTCAGAGAATTCAATGGCGTCAATTGGTATAACGACTCCATCGCGACAGCACCTGAAAGAACGATGGCAGCGTTGAAAAGTTTCGACGAACCGCTGGTTTTACTGTTGGGAGGCCGCGATAAGCATTTACCCTGGGATGAATTAGCTGACCAAATCCATCACCGTGCTCGCTGTGCAATTCTTTTCGGAGAAGCTGCACCATTGATAAAAACTGCATTGGAAAAGGCACAGACAACAGACAGCAGCCTTGCAGTTATTGTGTGTCACACATTACAGGAAGCAGTGGCTGCTGCAGCTTCTCAGGCACAGGCTGGTGATGTCATTCTCTTATCGCCAGGTGGAACCAGTTATGATGCCTTCAAAGACTTTGAGGAAAGGGGGAAACAATTCATCGAATGGGTACTTCAACTGAAGTAACTTTTTTTAAGAGCAAAAAGACACGAGTATCAACAAAACTGTTAATCGATGTTCCCCTTTTGATTACAGTGATTATCCTCGTCATAATTGGACTGTTGATTCTCTATTCAGCCAGTTGGAACTACGGTTTGCAAAAATTTGGATCCAGCACCTATATGGTGACAAGACAGGCTGTTTGGATTTTTTTGAGTTCCATTACGGCAATTGTTTTGACGATGATTGATTATCATTTTTTGAAACATACAGCAACGCTCATTCTGGCAGGGACTTGTGGACTGTTGCTAATAGTTCTCTTTATGCCCTCCAGCATCCAGGGAACTACTCGTACGGTTTTAACCGGATCTGTTCAACCGTCCGAACTTGCAAAAATTGCTTTGATCATTTACCTGTCTCATTGGTTAAGTAAAAAACAGGAAAGCCTCTCTACACTTTACTGGGGTTTTATTCCGGTCATCGTCATTATCGGAATCATCGGCGGGTTAATCCTGGCTCAACCCGATGTCAGTGCGACTATTACAGTCGTTTTTCTCGGTGGAATCATGTTTTTCATCGCAGGGGGAAACACCAAACATATTGGGGCAATCATTGTGCTGGCAATGATCATGATCTTCTGCGGTTACTTTTTATTCGATAAGGTCAGTACCCGGATCGATGATTTTATCCATGGTTTAACCGATCCGGCACAAGCATCCTACCATATTCAGCGGTCTATTGAAGCGATTCTTCGAGGTGGCTGGACCGGTGTCGGAATCGGGAAAGGGGTTGTTAAGCTGACAGGATTACCTGTCGCCTGGACAGACAGTATCTATGCAGTCATCCTGGAAGAAACAGGTTTGATCGGTGGAACGCTGATCGCTGCCCTTTATCTGATTCTTCTTTGGCGCGGTTTTGCGATTGCAGTCAAGGCTCCGGATAATTTCGGAAAATTGCTGGCAGCCGGAATCACGCTCTGGATCACCATAGAAGCAGCCGTTAATATCGGAGTGATGCTCAATATCGTCCCGTTTGCGGGGAATGCACTGCCGTTTATCAGTTTTGGCGGATCCAGCATGATCTGTACGATGGCTGGAATTGGAATTCTGATGAGTATTTCACGTTGTACAGCAATTGATTCTTTGGAAAATGAAAGGACAACACCGGATGCGTTTATTAGTCTGCGCAGGCGGGACTGGGGGTGGCGTATATCCAGCCTTGGCCGTAATTCAAGAAAGAAATAATAATCCGGAAGATGCCGTTCTGTGGGTTGGGTCTGAAGGCGGGATGGAATCAACCATCATCCAACGGGCTGGGATTGATTATACAGAAATTCCGTCTGCAGGTGTCCATGGGATCAGTCTCGCAAAATTGCCGGGGAATATTTTTAAGTTGATCAAAGGGTTTTTTGCATCCAGAAGAATCCTGAAGCAATTTAAACCGGATGTCCTTTTTTTCACAGGCGGATATGTCGGATTTCCAATGTCTCTGGCAGCAATTCGCTATCCACAATTGCTGTTTGTTCCAGACATTGAACCCGGGATTGCTTTGAAAGTCCTGACAAGATTTTCTGACACAATTGCTGTAATCTGTGAAGAGAGCAAAAAATTCTTACCAAAAAATAAACGGATCGCCGTGACCGGTTATCCAACAAGAAGAGATTTGAAAAGCTGGTCTCCGGCAGAAGCCAGAAAAACGATGAATCTCTCTTCCAGCAAGCCAGTTTTATTTGTATTTGGCGGAAGCAAAGGAGCACGATCCATTAATCAGGCAATTACTTCGAATCTCGATAACCTCCTTTCAATTTGTCAGATTATCCATATCACTGGAGAACCTGATTGGATTGAGATGCAAAAAATTCATGAATCGATCGATCCAATGTTAAAAGGAGATTATCATATAACGCCTTACTTGAATGAAGAAATGGGAGCTGCATTTTGTTCTGCAGATTTAGTACTTTCCCGTGCAGGCGCATCGACGATTGGAGAACTGCCGCTGTTCGGTCTGCCAGCAATATTAGTTCCATACCCATATGCGTGGCGCTATCAGAAAGTCAACGCGGATTATCTTTCTTCAAAAGGAGCTGCGATTGTAATTCAAGATGAAGAATTGAAGGACAGCGTCGTTTCCGTTATACAGGACCTGATGAAAAACCGGGAAAAGCTTACATCAATGAGGAAAAAAATGAGTGCTTTGGCAGTTCATGGCGCTGCCAGAAATATCGCCCTGCTGTTAGAAGAATTAAGCCTTCGGAAATAATAACGATATGAAAAATTTAAAGGGGAAACATATTCACATCATCGGAATCGGCGGTACTGGTATGTCAGCAATCGCATTGGTTCTGCACGAATTGGGAGTAAATGTGACTGGATCGGATCGGTCCAACTCGATTTCTGTAAGCCAATTAGAAAAAAACGGGATTTACGTCAAGATCGGACATTCCGCAGAAAACGTGAAGGATGCTGATATCGTTGTATATTCCTCTGCTATTGCAGAGGAGAATCCGGAATTGATCGAAGCCCGTCGGATGGGCATTCCTGCACAAAAACGAATGGAGTTTCTGGACAGCATTCTGTCGGAACGCGAGGTAATTGCGATTTCAGGAACACATGGGAAAACCACAACAACCAGTATGACTGCATGGATCTTAAAATCACTACAAATGCAGCCCGGATTCATCATAGGGAGTACTCCAAAAAATATCGGTAAAAATGCCGAAGCAGGCAAAGGAAATTTGTTTGTGATCGAAGCGGATGAATATGATCGCATGTTTCTTGGGTTGCATCCAGCGATTGCTGTAGTGACAAAGATTGAACACGATCATCCTGATTGCTATCCAACAGAATCGCAATATTTGAGTGTTTTTTCTGAATTCCTGGCAAACACACGGGAAAACGGTATTATTTTGCTGAACTCAGATGATCCGAAACAAGCCTCATTGTCGGAAAAAGTAAATTCTCTCGTTAAAATATATACTTTTGGCATCGAAAAAGCTTCTGATTTTCAGGCAGAGAAATGTGAAATCACAGAAAATGGCTGTTATCGATTTGTTTTTTCAGACAATCTTCAAAAGAAACAAACCATTATTCAGCTTTCGATTGCAGGCAAGCATAATGTCTATAACGCACTGGCAGCATTGAGCATTTGCTCTTTGAAAGGACTGAATCTGGATGATGCAGCAGATGCATTGAAAAATTTTCAGGGAATTGAACGAAGATTCGAAACCATCGCCGAATGGAACGGGATTAAAGTCATTGATGATTATGCTCATCACCCGACTGAAATCAAAGCGACTCTGACTGCGGCGCGGGATGCTTTCCCGCATAGACGGATCTGGGCTCTTTGGCAACCGCATACATACAGTCGAACAAAATCGCTTCTAAACGAGTTTTGTGATTCTTTTAATCTTGCGGACGTGCTTTTCGTAACCAATATTTATGCATCCAGAGAAAAACAGACTGACTTCGGTTTTGAGGATTTAAAAACAGCTCTCAAACAAAAATATCCGAAGGCGTTCTTTGCGGATACCAACGAAATGGCAGTTGAATTGTTAAGACAGCAGCTTCGTCCCGATGATGTTGTCGTCACCCTCTCTGCCGGTGATGCCAATCAGTTCGGACCGGCTGCCATCCATCGCATGATCGATGATATGAAAACGGATTTCAACGTTAAATACAGCAATACGATTCAACACAATATGCCATTATCGCAATTTTCGCGTGCGCTCTGTGGCGGCCCTGCCAAAGAAATCATCACAGCAAATTCAATAGAAGAATTGATAGAAATCATAAAGTTCTATCAAATCAATCACGATCCGTATAAAGTATTCGGTGGGCTTACCAATGTCCTTTTCAGCGATAACGGATTTGATGGAACCGTAATTTTGAATCATTCTGCAAAAATTGCCATCTATCCCCAAGGTGATTCCGCGGTAGTTATTGCCGATTCCGGTTTACCGTTGATTTCGGTTGTCAAAACATGCGCCGAAACAGGATTGGAAGGATTTGAATGGGCATATGGAATTCCTGGAACGTTGGGAGGGGCTGTTTACGGTAACGCAGGCGCTTTTGGCCATGAAACCAAAGAACTTGTAAAAACAATCACATTATTAAAAGAAGATACTGAAGTAATTGAAATTCCCAATGAAAAAATGGGATTCGGTTATCGATCCAGCATCTTAAAAGACAAATTGATGAGGGGTACCGTTCTACGAGTTGCAATGGAGCTGAATTATGGCGATCCGCTCGTCATTAAAGAAAAAATGGATCAGATCATCGCGAAACGACGCGTTGTTCATCCGGAAGGTAAAGGTAGTTTAGGATCAGTATTCAAGAATCCAGCTGGATTTTATGCTGGAAAACTGATCGAAGAATGCGGATTAAAAGGAAAAACTATCGGAAGGGTTCACATTAGTGAGGCACATGGAAATACGATTATTACGGAACCCGGTGCGAAAAGCGCTGATTATGTGGCTTTAATGCAATTGATGCAAAAAGAAGTCAAAGAGCGTTTCGGGATTGATCTGATCCCTGAAATTGAAGTTCTACCCTGACACAACCTGCAAAGAGGAATCCTATGATAAATCGGAACAGACGAAACAGCACAACTAATCGTACTCAGCAAAAAACTGCTGAACCTGTTCGCCTGCAAAAACGAATTTATCACGATCCACTTTCTAATCAAGAAACGCATTCGGGTGGTCATAGACAAGCGAAAAACCGATCGGTCAGTTCAAGAGCCGTTTCCGGGATTCTTAGTATTTTTCTTGGACTTGCAGCAGCAGCTTTTACTTATCTGCCAACTTTTCGAATTCATAAGCCAGTCATTCATGGATATTCTGTGATTAATGTTGAGGAAATTGCGTATTATACAGGTCTGAATAATTTACCTTTCTATCAAGCTGATCCTAAATTCATCCGAGAAACCTTATTAAAAAGATATCCGGAAATCAGAGATGTCAAAATCAATCTAAGTTTCCCATCCTCAATTGAAATCCTGATGGAACAAAGAAAGCCGATTATCGAATGGGATTTTGGAGGAAGCAAGTTTTGGATTGACGAAGAAGGAACTGTAATTAAAGAGAATTCTTCGGATGAAGAATTAATTTATGTTCTTGCCAACAGCTTTCCAGGAGCAAAAAGTCGTTCTGATCGGAAAATACCCTCCTCCTTCAGTAAGAATGTTCTGCAAAGCATCATTCGAATAAATGAAAAGTGTCCGAAAGGGAAAACCCTTTTTTATACCTATGACAATGGTTTTGGATGGGACACACAGTCAGGTTATCGTTTATGGCTTGGGAAAAATAGTAACGCGCTGGATGAAAAGCTGAAAATGGCGGAAAGTATTCAGGAATATTTTAAAAAAGAAGAAATTGAGCCTGATATGTTAAGTCTCGAATTCACGCATGCCCCATATTATCGGTTTTCGGAGTAAAACGCATGGAAAAAAGGATTGTCGTCGCAATTGATGTCGGAACCACAAAAGTGTGCACTTTGATAGCACAAATCGAAAGTGAAAATCATATGCGAATCCTTGGCGTTGGGATTGAACCATCTCAAGGAATTCGCAAAGGATCCGTTGTTGATATTCCTCTTGCTGCCAGTTCAATTGCTGAATCCGTTCGAAAGGCAGAACGAACCTCCGGGCTGGAAGTTACAAGCGCAATCGTGAGTGTAGCCGGATCTCATATTTCTTCGATTAACAATAAAGCAACAGTCGGTATTGTCGGTGGCGTGATTGATCACTATGACGTCAATCGAGTATTGGAAGCTGTACGGGCGATTCCTGTCCCTCACAATAAAGTAATTATTCATCCACTCCAAAGAACATTCAGTGTTGACGGCGTCGATGGAATTCGCTCACCCATCGGAATGTTCGGATCCAGATTGGATGTAGAAGCTCATATTATTATTGGATCAGAATCCTCGATTGAAAACCTGCGGCAGTGCATTATGACTGCTGAAGTTGAAGTAAATCAATGGGTGCTCAATCCGTTGGCAGATGGCGAAACAGTCCTGACCGATATCGAAAAGCAAATGGGTGTGATTGTATGTGATATTGGCGGAGGAACGACAGATCTGGCGCTATATATTGACAGTGATGTCTGGCATACGAACGTGATCCCGGTCGGCGGCAGCCATATTACATCGGATATTGCACAAGCTTTCCACCTTCCGATTAGCCAGGCGGAAGAGGTCAAAAAGCAGCATGGCCATGCACTGCCGGATTATATTGGTGAAGAAGAATATTTTTACTGTAAAACATTTGGAAAAAATGAGGCTGCCAAATTCAACCGCAAAGAATTATCTCAAATCATCCATATGAGAACTGAAGAAATCTTTCAGTTGGTTCTTCAGGAAATTAAGCGATCCGGTTATGACAACTTATTGCCAGCCGGAATGGTACTTACAGGCGGAACAGCTCTTCTTCCTGGTATCGATGAATTAGCTTCAAACGTTCTCAAAATGCCTGTCAGAATTGCCAAACCTGAAAATCTGACCGGAATGATCGACCAGTTGAACAGTCCGGCTTTTTCAACCAGTGTCGGCTTGCTTTATTGGGCAATGATCATGCAGGAAAGTACAGAAACGCAATCGAAAAAGAAAATCGGTAATGAGTCACTGGATAAAATTAAAACCTTTCTTAGAAATCTGCTTCCTTAAATCGTACCTGAGGATTTAGACAAAGCAGGAAAAAAAGAATCGTTCAACAATGCAATGGAAAACAAATTAGAGAAAGAAGAGGAACCGATGGAAGCAAATTATCAAAATTTTGGTGAAAGCTTCGCAAGAATTAAAGTGATTGGTGTTGGCGGAGCCGGCTGCAATGCAGTCAATCGGATGATTGATGAAGGAATGCAGGGTTTGGAATTCATCGCAATCAATACTGATTCTCAGGCACTGATTGCATCAAAAGCTGATAAACGTGTCCGAATTGGCGATAAATCGACCCGCGGATTGGGCGCCGGCGGAAATCCGGAGGTTGGCCGCACAGCTGCTGAAGAAAGCCGTGATGAAATTCGTGAAGCACTGGTTGGCGCCGACATGGTTTTTATCACCGCCGGCATGGGCGGCGGAACCGGTACGGGCGCAGCTCCCATCGTTGCCGAGATTTGCCGCGAGATGAATGCATTGACAATCGGCGTTGTCACAAAACCTTTTGATTTCGAAGGACCGCGTCGTGCAAAATCTGCGGAAGATGGCATAATAAACCTGAAAGATCGTGCGGATACGCTTATCGTAATTCCAAATGACCGATTGCTTCAGATTGTTGACAAAAAAGTTTCACTGAAGAATGCTTTCTGCCAGGCTGATGATGTTCTCCGTCAGGGTATTCAGGGTATTTCCGAATTAATTACAGTCCCTGGATTAATCAATCTCGATTTTGCTGATGTCCGAACCATTATGTCGGAAGGCGGAGCAGCATTGATGGCAATTGGAATCGGAAAAGGCGAGGATCGCGCTCGGGCAGCAGCAGAAATGGCAATTTCAAATCGATTGTTAGATATTACCATCGATGGAGCCCGAGGAATTCTGTTCAACGTAACCGGTGGTGAAGATTTGACACTTTATGAAGTCAATGAAGCTGCGGCGATTATCAAAGAAAGCGCACACCCGGATGTAAATTTCATATTTGGTGCGGTCGTCGATCCCAATCTTAAGGATGAAATACGGGTTACTGTGGTAGCAACCGGTTACGATCAACCAACGAAAACGACACCGATTATTAATGCAAAACAGTCTTACAACGAGATGGATTCCCGATTTAAGGTCATGGGAAGCCGGACACCAATGACACCGGTAAATGACAGAAAAGATATTCTGCCGCAAAATCGTCAGAAAAAACAGAACGAACAATCCGACTTTTTATCAAACAGTCAATTAGACGTGCCGCCATTTATGCGGCTGATTGCAAAGGATTAAAGTATGAATGGCAAATTTCATAAACCATTGATGCCTTTTGGGATCAATGGTTTATGATCAAAAATAAAAGATAAAGACAGATGAAACTGAAACGAACAGGCTTTTTTTCCAACCTATTCGACTTATTTTCGTTGTATTTTCCCATGGACAACGCTGATTTCAGTTAATCCATCTATTTCAATCATTTAAGATTTGAGTTGGATAGCGGTGATGATCAGCAATTTGAAATATCGATTGACTTTTCAAATTGCTGGATGATGATTACCTGTTATCAAATTGAAGTTATAAATGACTGATTGAATACAATATTTCGAATGAGGGGGAAATTTTTTATAGATCTTATGGTTTTGCGCTTTGGGCAAAACCATAAGATCTATAATTTTTCTTTCCTGTAATCTGAATTATCGCTCATAATTCGAAAAGCTTGTCCTTATTTCGAATTTCAGTTGGTTGAAATTCAATATGGATACAATCTGTAGTAAAATTTACCTGTTTCTATAATACATAAGGAGTTCGCATGTCAAATTTTGATATAAAAAATGAGTCGCTTGCCGAAGGCGGCCGACGCCGCATTGATTGGGCAGCACGAGAAATGCCTGTTTTAAGCCAGATTAAAGAACGCTTTCTGAAGGAAAAGCCGCTGAAAGGTTTACGTATGTCTGCATGTCTGCATGTGACTGCCGAGACTGCGAACCTGATGCGAACACTTCAAGCTGGTGGTGCTGACGTTGTGCTTGTTGCATCCAATCCGCTTTCAACACAGGATGATGTCGCTGCATCGCTGGTCCTCCATGAGGAAATACCGGTTCATGCAATCAAGGGGGAAGATAACGCTACTTATTACAAACACATTGAAGCGGCATTAGCACATAAACCTCAAATTACAATGGATGACGGCGCAGATCTCGTCAGTACTATTCATAAATCCCATCGTGAATTACTTCCGGATATTCTTGGCGGTACAGAAGAAACGACAACCGGAGTGATCCGCCTCAGAGCAATGGCTGCGGATAAAATGTTAATGTTCCCGGTAATCGCTGTCAATGATGCGATGACAAAACATTTCTTTGACAATCGCTATGGCACGGGTCAATCTACGTTAGACGGTATCATCCGCGCGACCAATATTCTTATTGCCGGCAAAGTATTTGTCGTTGTGGGTTATGGTTGGTGCGGCCGTGGTTTAGCCCAAAAAGCACGAGGAATGGGTGCAAACGTGATCGTTACAGAAGTTGATCCATTGAAAGCACTGGAAGCTGTGATGGATGGTTTCACGGTCATGCCGATTCTGGAAGCATCAAAAATTGGTGACATTTTCTGCACAATGACCGGCGATATTAACGTCATCGATAAAAACCATTTTGAAGTTATGAAAGATGGAGCGATTGTTGCCAATTCCGGACATTTTAATTGCGAAATCAATATTCCAGCTTTGGAAAAAATGTCTGTAGAGAAACGGTTGGTCCGCCCGTTTGTTGATCAATATCGATTAAAGGATGGACGCTTGATCCATATTTTAGGCGAAGGACGACTCATCAACCTGGCATCAGCAGAAGGACATCCTGCATCGGTTATGGATATGTCATTCGCCAATCAGGCGCTCTCAGCAGAATACATGGTTAAAAATTACAAAACGCTTGAGAAACAGGTGTATACAGTACCGACCGATATCGATACTGCCATAGCGGCTCTTAAATTAAAATCCA
Organism: Flexilinea flocculi; assembly: GCF_001192795.1. Taxonomy (GTDB): domain Bacteria; phylum Chloroflexota; class Anaerolineae; order Anaerolineales; family Anaerolineaceae; genus Flexilinea; species Flexilinea flocculi. Next base: position 2,154,940 of record NZ_DF968181.1, read on the forward strand.
TGGGTATCAGTTGTGATGTTCTGACAGAAGAACAGGTACACTATCTGAATTCATGGGAATCAGGGACATAATCAGGAGACATAAAAATGTCAACGTCTCGGTGGTTCATTATTCTATTAGGGGTATTGATCCTCTTATTATCGGTTTCTGCCGTTGTTTTTGCAGCGGAAGGTTCAGATTCCTTTGAAGCAGACATCATGAAACTTCAAAAGAATGGCAGTCTCCCTACCAGAACCTGGTCCTATTCAAAAATCGATGATTTTGAAGACCATTGGGCTCAAATGTATTGGTATCGCTGGAATTCGTTCAAAGAGGATGTCAAAGATTTTGTCATTCGGGCAAAAATCAGTTGGAATTCTGCCAGCGATACTCCGCAATGGGACAGTTCCGGTTGCGGATTCATTTTCCGCGAAAATGACGGCGAACATCTTCGCGCTTCTCTCTTTCTGGACGGATTTGTTCATCTGAAAGGAATCCAGGGATTTGACGATCTTTCTTATCAAAAAACACCTTATGGGCCTGCAAGTCTGACCGGTTCAAAAAATGTGGTTCTCTCAGTTTATGAAAATCGCATATCAATGATGGTTGACGGAAAAGTCGTTTTCAAACGCAGTGATCTGGCATTGAAGGATCCCGGTACACTTGGATTTGTCATCGATTCAGGCACAAATTTGGGTGACGGAATTCAATGCAAGTTTTCTGACGTCGAGTTATATGTCCTGAATTGAGCTGACTATTCGAAACGTGAATGATTCATCCGATAAGGAAAGAAAACGCATTTCGAATCGTTTGCATTAAAGTTCACAAGAAATATGAAGAAAAAGGAGCGCATTATCGAAAGCGCTCCTTTTTTCATTCCATAAACTCTGTATTTCTATTCGTTTCCAGTTTTTCGCAGAACAATTCCAATTTCATCGTCATCAACTTGAATTGAAAAAATCTTTTCAAATCCAGGGATATTTGCTTCTTCAGGTTTCTTATCATCCCTGCTGAAAAGGATATAATCCGCGTTTTCTTTCTCATAAACCAAATTGATACGAGCGCGATCGCTTTCTGCGAGTAATCCTCGATTAATACTTCCTGCTTGTGTGTAAGAATGATCAATGATTATCTGAGGCCTCGAATCATGATCAATAATGTACTGTAGAAGATCTCTGGATGCAACTCCCCAATAATCACCAGAAAAATAAACCGAATATTTACTCGCAAAGGGATTGAAGTAGACATATTCATAGGGATGATTGACCCATATCCAAATAACATTAAAACCGAATGAAAGCACTAGAAAAAATATTAATCCGACTTTTTTTGCAGAGTGCCAAAAAGATGGATTGTCTGAACCTCGACAGATCCGAACAATCCCAGCTACCGCCAAATATACGATAGCGCTGTAGGCAAAATAACAGTGCCGCCAGCCATTATAAATAATCACATCAAAAGCAATAATCACGATTATCGGCAGAAAACCGGAGGAAATCACAAATAGATCCATCAACTCTGAAAAATTTTGAAATTTGATGAATCGATTTTTAACTTGTTGCCACAAGACAATAAAAAATCCAATTCCGCTGTAAAAAAGATAAATAAATGGAGTAGTGATTGTGATCCATACAGGAATAAAATACCAGACTTGTGTTGTATCGACAAGTTTGCCAAGAAATAAGTTTCCGGTTGATCCGTGGTTCGGATGCCGTCTGTTAAAAGCAAAAGTTTCCAAAGCAGTCTGAATCGGGTGCTCCCAGAAATTTGGCGTGATGATATAGAAAACGCTTGCGCTGACAAGGAACAAAAATAAAACTGAAACGAGTGTCTGTTTTGAAATTCTCTTCTGGTTGAGAAATTCAAGGAATACAAAGGCAATAATGAGCGGGTAGAATACAATACCATTCAGTCTTGTGTTACAGGTAAATGCCAATATGATACCTGTAAGAGCCGCATTTTTATAACTTTTGGTGTGAAACCAGCGAAGGATGAATGCCAGACTGATGATATACCATGCAAAAAAAAGGATATCTTTATTATTATAAAAACTCTCTGCAAAGAACCGCGGAGTCAGAATCACCATCAGTGTTCCCAGCAAAGCCCAGTGAACCGCCTTAAAGCGAAACAGAAGCAGTCGATAGAAACAAATCATTGCAATAAAATAATTAAGAAATGTGTAAAAATGACGCAGCGAATAAAATTCAATTGGCTGCATTTGAAAATTAAAGAGGCTTTCAATCACGACAAGCGGAAAATGAAGCGCTATTCCGTAGTAACGATCGCGGTATTCATGAAGATCCGGCAGATACGCAAGCCATGTCGTGGTCGATTCAGGGACAGGGATTTGAAGGGTTTCGATGACATATCGAAAATTCACCAGGGATGTTTGACGTTCCATCCCTTCATCCGGACCGCATCCATAATCGTTGAACAAAAATAAACCAATTACGGCATAAAGTGCAAAAAACAAATAGGGACCAAAACGTGAAATGATCGAAAATCGTTGCGTTCTCATGCCGTAGATTATAAAACAGATTCTCCCCTCTTTTCCAGCAATTCGCAATATGAGTAGGATTCTATGTTGGTGTGATGGTTTTGTGCTTCACGTAAAACCATCACACCAATAAGTTTTCTCTCTCGATGCGAATAGCAAGTCGATATTTTGAATCGCAGCCAAATTCTGAAATCGCTTGTTGTATAATTAATCCATTGCTATCGATGACGGGAGAAAAAATGGAAAACGGAAAAATGACGTCGAATCCAGTAGTTCAATCGTACGAGAAATACGATGAAGATTTACGCTTATCTGCTGATAACGTACGACGGCTGGAATATATGACCGCAATTGAATATATGAATAAGTATCTGAAACCTGGCGACAGTGTTTTGGATGTCGCTGCCGGAACTGGAGCTTACGCGCTGTATTACGCAGCGCGCGGTGTGCAAATGACAGCGTTAGACATCACTCCTTCCTATATCGATATTCTTCGTCAAAAAGCAACCGATCAGAACATACATTTAAGCACATTCGTTAATGATGCCAGAGACCTTTCAAAGTTCAGTGATCAATCATTTGACCATGTCTTTTGTATGGGTCCAATTTACCATCTGCCAGACGAGGAAGATCGTGAAAAGGTAATGCGCGAAAGTATACGGGTTCTAAAACCTGGCGGGCTGTTGTTCCTGGCATATATCAATAAATACTTCGTCTTTTCTCATCTTTCATCAGAAAACAAACAGTTCTTACAAGAAAAATGGTTCCAAAAGATCATCCAAGAAGGCGTGATGCGTTCCTCAGATGAAGACTGTTTCTGGACAGATACCTGGTTCACGACACCAGGCGAAATTGAAACGTTGGTAAATAAATTTCATCTGGAAAAAATCCATCATCTTGCGCAAGATGGCATCGGAAGAATCCTTGCAGATCAGGTGAATGCAATGAATTCTGAATATTTCAAACGCTGGGCTGAATTTCATATCCGCACCTGCGAGGAACCATCAATCCTTGGAATCAGCAATCATGGTCTCCTGATTGGAAAGAAACGATCCTGATCAATTCTTAGTATCGATGGGAAAAGGATATTCATAATACAAGCAGCAATTCGAAATCATGAAATTATTTTAAAATCCATAAAAAAAAGAGGTGTCTCATATTGTGAGACACCTCTTTTTGAATGTTTTTCGTTAGAAAACCGGAGCTACTGATCCCTTGTAAGTATCCTCAAGCATTTTTCTGACCGATTCTGAGGTTAACGCTTCAGAAAGCGCTTTGAACTGAGGTAATTCTTCTTCGCCTTTCCGGACTGCCACCAGATTTGCATACTTTTGGGCTGCTTCTGATTCAGCGGATTCAGCAGCAAGCACATCCGCGGTTGTTAATCCGGCTTCTAATGCATAGTTACCATTAATGACAGCAAAATCTACATCGGCTAATGAACGGGCAACTTGTGCTGCTTCTAATTCAACCACCTGGATTTTTTTCGGATTTTCTACAATGTCTTTCGCCGTTGCTTCCAGTCCTTTCCCTTCGGTGATTTTAATCAAACCGTTTGCCTGGAGAAGCAGAAGGGCACGAGCCTCATTGGTTGCATCATTTGGAACTGCAATTTTTGCACCTTCTTTAATCTCTGCCAGCGTTTTTGTCTTTCCGCCGTAAATTGCCATGGGTTCGAAGTGTGTATAAACAAGCGGAACCAATTCAGTCCAGTTTTTGTCTTCCGCAAGTCTTGCTTTATTAAAATCATCCAGATATGGGAAATGCTGGAAGAAATTCGCATCAAGACTGCCATCTTCCAACGCGGTATTCGGCTGCACATAATCTGTGAATTCGATAATTTCCAGATTAATTCCCTTTTCAGCCAGCGTGTCTTTTACAGATTTCAAAATTTCGGCATGGGGAACAGGAGAAGCGCCAATTTTTAAAGTAATCGGGTTATCTTTAGAATATGTCGCAGTTTCTTCCGGTTTGGGAGAAAATCCGGTTAGAACAAACGCACTGATAAGAACAGCGCAAACAACAAAAATTATGTTTTTCTTCATAAAATACCTCTTACTTTACGTTGATAAAATAATGATGGGATCAGAATTTTTATAATCCCCAACAACTCTGTTTATGAAACAGAGAAAATTCTCATTATGGTAAATCACTAACGAATATTTCGCTTGTCAATCCGTTTTGCACTATAGTTCCCAATAAGTTGAATCAGTTCAACGATAATCACAAGAAGAATAATCGTTACAATCATGACATCGGATTGGTACCGATAGTAGCCGTATCGAATTGCCAGATCGCCCAAACCACCTCCGCCAACTGCTCCAGCCATGGCAGAATAACCAATCAAATTGATAATCGTAATCGAAACACCTCGAATAATCGAAGGGAGACTTTCAGGTAAGAGCACTTTAAAAATAATCTGCCAGGATGTCGCGCCCATTGCCTCACCCATTTCAATCAGTCCTGAATCAACCTCAACAAGAGATTGCTCGATAATTCGAGCAACAAAGGGTGTTGCTGCAATCGTCAACGGGACGATTGTCGCGGTTGGACCGATTGTCGTACCGACAATCCACCGTGTAAAAGGAAGAACTGCAACCAGTAGAATGATGAAAGGAATTGAACGTCCGATATTGATAATTCCGCCTAATATTTCGTTCACAGTTCGATTTGGAGCTATTGAATTTGGCGCTGTCACAACAACCCAGATGCCCAAAGGGACGCCCAGTAAATAGGCAAGAAATGTCGAAATAAACGTGATGTATAACGTCTGCCAGGTTGCAATCAGCAACAAATCTTTAAACTCTGCCAGCAAATTAATGATGCCTTGGAAAAATGGGATTGATTCAGTCATGATTCCCCCTGGTTCCCATTAATAATTGACGCGTAATTTCCATGCAGGGATTTAACAACACTTGACCAATTTCTCCTTGTTCTACAATCTTTGTCTGATCAATAACAGCGACCTTGTTGCAAATTTTCTTGACGACGTCGATTTCGTGCGTAATGACCACAATGGTTACGCGCAATTTTTGGTTGATATCCCACAATAAATCCAAAATCTGGTTCGTAGTCAGCGAATCGAGAGCTGAAGTTGGCTCATCACAAAGAAGTATTTTCGGCGTGTTAGCCAGTGCTCTGGCAATTGAAACACGCTGTCTTTGACCACCGGATAATTGCGAAGGATAGTTACGGGCTTTCTCTTGAAGATTTACCAGCTCTAATAATTCATTTACCCGCTTCTGAATTTTCTCTTTGGGAACTCCGGCAACTTCCATCGGAAAACCGATATTCTCCTCAACATTTCGCTGCATCAGCAAATTTGGAGATTGAAAAATCATTCCGATTTCACGCCGCAGCTCAAGTAAATCCCTGCCAACAAGCCGAATTTTTTCATTCTGAGCGGAATTTTCGGAATTTTCAGAAATCGTATGACGAAAAACACATTGACCAGCAATGTGGATTTCGCCAAAAGTAGGTTCTTCCAGCAAATTGATACAGCGTACCAATGTACTCTTACCAGCACCGCTCATACCAATAATGCCGTATATATCTTCCGATTCTACATGAAGAGAAACATTTTCAAGAGCTGTAAATGGTGAATTTTCTGTTTTAAATACTTTTGTTAAATTTTGGATTCGAATCATTACGGTTTTCCTGATTTCACTTACCCGACTGGCTTTGTTTTTCTTTTTGATGGAGTGTTATAAAAAAAAAGCTCTTTTACTTTGAAATAAAAGAGCCTCACGATTCGATACATGAACTTCAATAATTTGAATTTGATCAGAGATACGTTAAGCTCCACCGCCCTTCCCGGCGGCTGCACATCAACATTCCGTACCCCATCGTAAACAAATGATTCATAAAGATTAGTTTAGTATTTTTTCAATTACCGGTCAAGAGAGCCGCATAAACATGTGACAAATAACCAGTCACTCGAAATTTGGAAAAAGCCTTTAAAAAAAGCAGAATTTTTCAAAACGTTAAGTGTATGTCAGTAATTCGAAATATGGAGTGACTTTTCGAATAATGAAAGGAAATTGATTGTTCTTATGGTTTACGTGAAGCGTTAAACCATAAGAACAACAATGAATTTTTTTCATAGTTCGAAGTACTGATAATATTCCGGATTATTTATCCTTTTTTCCCTGTCCATAATATGCATTTTTTCCGTGTTTGCGTAAAAAATGCTTGTCAAGAAGTTCTGACTGCATTGGAGGAAGCGCATTTCCCGAAAGAGAAAGATTGTGCCATGCCATAAACGCAACTTCTTCCATGACTACTGCATGATGCACAGCCTCCATTGGATCTTTTCCCCATGCAAAAGGTCCATGACTATGAACCAGTACACCTGGTATATCCATCGGATTCATACCCCTGAAACGTTCGATGATGACAGAACCGGTTTCTTGTTCATAGTAACCGGGATCTCCTTCAATCTCATCCCGAGTCATTCGCCGAGTGCATGGAATTTCGCCGTAAAAATAATCTGCATGCGTAGTTCCGAAAGCCGGTATTCCCCGGCCTGATTGTGCAAAAATTGTCGCCCAGCGGCTATGCGTATGAATGATTCCCCCAATTTCTGGGAATGCACGATATAAAGCCAGGTGTGTCGCTGTATCAGTAGAATAGTTCAGAGATCCTTCCACCTTTTTGCCAGTCTCAAGATCAACTACCACCATATCCTCGGGCTTCATGCTCTCATATTCAACACCGGACGGCTTTATAACCACCAGCGCTTTTTCTCGATCAATACCGGAAACATTTCCCCAGGTAAAGGTCACCAATTGATATTTCGGAAGCATCAAATTAGCTTCACAAACTGTTTTTTTCAGCGACTCAAGCATAAGCGATCATCCTATAGCGACCGAAGTTTCCATGCCAGATCCGCAAGAAACAGTTGGTTCTTTAATGTTTCAACTGTCGTCGTCTCAGAAATATGAACATATTCGATGCCCATCATCTCCGCCCAATCCTCCAGCATCTCTGCAGTACCAGCAAATGTCAATACCGTATGATGAGCACCGCCAGCAATAATCCAACAGTGTGCTCCGGTAAGAAGATCCGGCATGGCTTTCCACATGATTCGGGCAACCGGCAAATTCGGCATCTCATAAATTGGTTTTACGGCTTCCACATCCTGAACGATCAGGCGCAGTCGGCCACCCATATCAATCAATGAGGCGACAATCGCTTTTCCGCTATGCCCTTCAAAAACAAGACGAGCAGGATCATTTTTCCCGCCGATACCCAATGGATGTACTTCAATTCGTGGTTTATCGGCTGCAATGGATGGACAAACCTCCAACATATGAGCGCCTAAAGATAATTCTTTTCCAGGTTCCAGATCATAGGTGTAGTCTTCCATAAATGTTGTTCCACCAGGAAGTCCTTCAGTCATCTGTTTGACAATATGAGTCATTGCAGAAACCTTCCAGTCACCTTCTCCGCCATATCCGTAGCCCATTTCCATCAGATGCTGAGATGCCAGACCGGGGAGTTGATCCATTCCACATAAATCTTCAAACGTATTCGAATATGCGCCAGCGCCCTCACGATCCAGAATTCGCTTTATGGCAATTTCTTCTCGGGCTTGATAACGAATTGCGTCCAAATCATCGGATGCAATTTCATAATTCCTCCGGTATTCATCCATTAATTGGTCAATTTCAGATTCTGTAACACGCTTCATTTCTGAAACCAGATCACCGGTAGCCCAGGTATTGACTTGCCATCCCAGAACAATTTGCGTCTCGACTTTATCCCCTTCGGTCACTGCGACATTTCGCATGTTGTCGCCAAACCGCACTACTTTCAAGTTTTTACTGACTTTATAACCGATCGCAGATCGCATCCAGCTTCCGATTTTCTCCTGAACTTGCTGATCCTTCCAGAATCCGACGACAACCTTACGCGCCAGCCGCATCCGTGCTCCGATAAAACCATGTTCCCGATCACCGTGCGCAGCCTGGTTCAAATTCATAAAATCCATATCAATATCAAGATTCGGAATGTTTCGATTATATTGTGTGTGTAAATGCAAATATGGTTTCTGAAGCAGGGCTAATCCGTTGATCCACATCTTCGATGGAGAAAATGTATGCATCCAGGTAATTATTCCAGCACAATGATCATCATAATTCGCTTCTTTTACAATTTTCGTAATTTCTTCAGGGCTCTTGGCAGTTACTTTATAAATAACTTTAAAGGGGATCCAAGGACTGGCACTTAACACCTCAGCCATTTCAGCAGCCCGTTTTTCAATTGTTTCCAAAACTTCAGGACCGTACAGAAATTGAGACCCCACAACAAACCAAAATTCACTTTTTGACAATTCAGACATATTTCCCCTAAGCCTTCTTTACTTGTTTCTTGATTTCTTTCATGTGCTTCATTACGTTATTTTCACCACGGCCAAAGTAGTCATGTAAAATACTGTATTCTGCATAAATTTTGTCATATACAACCTTGTTTTCAGGAATTGGTGTATATATTTTTTCATCCAGTTGACCCATTGCTAATGCAGCTGAAAACACATCATCATAACCGCCGTTTTCTTTTCCTGCTGCTACTGCTGCGAAGATTGCACTGCCAAGCGCAGGTCCCTGAGAAGATCCTGCAATCCGAATCGGCAATCCGGTTACATCGGAATAAATCTGCATCATCATCGGATTCTTTTGTGCGATTCCACCAGAAGCATAGAATTCATCGACAGGTACTCCGTTTTGAACAAAGGTTTCAATGATCTTCCGCGTGCCATATGCCGTTGCTTCAATTAACGCCCGATAGATTTCTTCCGGTTTTGTCTGGAGCGTCATTCCAAGAATCATCCCGGTCAAGTCCACATCAACAAGGACGGAACGATTTCCATTCCACCAGTCCAATGCAACAAGCCCGCTCTCACCAACGGCAAGTTTTGAAGCCTTATCTGTCAAATATTCGTGAATACTTTTCTTTTCAAGTCTGGCTTCTTCAAAATATTCTGGCGGACAACAGTTTTCTACAAACCAGGCAAAATGGTCTCCGACACAACTCTGACCGGCTTCATATCCATAAAATCCAGGATAGACACCGCCTTCAACCACACCGCACATTCCTGGAACTGTATGTTCTTCATCGCCAAGCAGAATATGGCAGGTGGAAGTTCCCATGATTGCAAGGACTTTACCGGATCCGGTAATTTTCACAGCTGGAACAGTAACATGTGCGTCAACATTGGCGGCTGCAACTGCAGTGCCTTCACGCAGTCCGGTCTTTGTCGCCATTTCTGCGGTGATACCTCCGACACGGCTTCCAAGTTGGACAATGGGATAATTCAATTTGTCTTCCACATAGTTTTCCAGCAGCGGGTTTAATGATTTAAAAAATTCCTTTGATGGATATCCTTCCCGGTTATGCCAAATTCCCTTGTAACCGGCTGTGCAGGTATTTTTTGTGATCTGGCCGGATAATGCCCAGATGACCCAATCTGCAGCTTCCATGAAATGGTCAGCTGCCGCATATACTTCCGGAGCTTCATCTACAACTTGCCAGACTTTGGGAACCTGCCATTCTGAAGAAATTTTTCCGCCATATCGAGAAATCCAGTCTTCACCGCGTTCGTATGCAATTTCGTTCAGACGATTTGCCTTGTCTTGTGCTGCATGATGCTTCCACAGTTTTACATAAGCATTCGGATTGGAACGAAATTCATCTAAGAAACAAAGAGGCGTACCATCTTTTTTCACTGGCATAAAGGTACATGCTGTAAAATCGATTCCAATCCCGATGATATCCGAAGGATTTACACCACTTTTCTTCAACAACTCCGGAATTGTATGATAAAACACATCCAAATAGTCTTGTGGATGCTGCAAAGCCCAATCGACTCCCAGTTTTGTTCCATCCGGAAGTGTCGTATCCATCACAGCATGGGGATAATCAAATACGCTGTCCGCAAGTTCAATCCCGTTGGAGACATCCACCAGAATTGCCCGCCCGGAAAGTGTTCCAAAATCAACACCAATAGTATATCTTTTCATCCAATTCCTCGTATTTTTTAGTGATTTTAATTTGATAGTACTGATTCATAATACTTATTTGTTTTTAGCTTTAATCGAAGCAAATATACTTTGAAGAACAATAAAGAAAGCCAGCAATAGAGAGATGACGATTCTTGTCCACCAGGATGAAAGAGTACCCTGCGTTGTAATGAAAGATTCAATCGTTCCCTTAATCAGAACACCGAATAAAGATCCGATGACATTTCCGACACCACCCGTCAGTAAGGTACCGCCTATCACGGAAGAAGCAATAGCTTCCATTTCAAAACCGCGTGCCTGTTCAACAAATCCTGCGCACGTATTCAAACAAAACAGAATGCCTCCCAGTGAAGCAAGAAAGCCGTTGAAAATATAGGTTTTCATCTTGGTGGTTCGTACATTCAACCCCATCAACAATGCGGATTGTTCACTTCCACCAACTGCATAAATTGCTCGACCAAACTTTGTATATTTTAACATGATATAGATCAGAATCAGTACTACGAATGCGATGATCACACTTGGATAAATAAATGGCGTGATCAATTTGCCCTTTTTATTTAATGTGGCAAGAAATGGAAAATAGATTTTAAATTGGGCAATTTTGAGAAAAACCGCATTGGAAATATTAATCATTTCTGAATTAATGACCGCCGTCAAGCCTCTGCAGAAAAACATGCCAGCAAGGGTTACAATAAACGGCTGTATCTTTAAATATGCGACCAGAAAGCCTTGGACGCAGCCAAATAAAATTCCATAAACCAGTACAACAGCCATTGCAAGTCCGGCAGGTATCTTCATGAATTCCATCATGTAAGCCAGCATCATACACGTCAAACCTACAACGGAACCAACAGAAATATCAATACCCCCTGTAATCATGACCATTGTCATACCAACGGCTGTCACGATCAATCCGGCATTGTTAATAAACAAATTAAAAAACATCTGCGGTTTTGCAAAACCTTTGTCAGCAAAAATGATCATGCCGGCACCATACATAACGATAAACATCAAAATGGTGATCAGCAATAAATAAGTCTTTTCGTCAATGCGTTCTTTGAAAAATTTGATCATGATGCCGCCTCTGCTTTGATCGCATGTTTCCGTTTCAAATTTGAGAACCATTTTTTAAACTCAGAAGATTGAATTGCAACAATGATAACCACAACAATGGCTTTGTATATTGGTAACTGATCTGCAGTCACCTGCATCGCATAAAGGGATGTCGTCAATGCCTGAATTGTGATTGCACCAATGACGGATCCTGCCAAAGAGAATTTCCCGCCGCCTAAACTGTTACCGCCCAAAGCAACAGCAAGAATAGCATCCAATTCATAATTCAGCCCGATATTATTTGCATCGCAGGCTGCAATTCGGGAGCTCATAATCGAACCGGATATTCCAGAACACAAACCACAATAAATATAGGTCAGAAAAATGATCATGGACGAATTAATTCCGACAAGTCTGCCCGCTTTACTATTGATACCGACAGCCTGTATATACATTCCCAGAGCAGTATAACGCAGCATTGCCCATGTGATAAAAACGACCAGAATCGCGACAAAAACAGGTGTTGGAAACGGAACACCTGGCAGGAAACTCCCCAATAGTCGATAATCCGTCTTTTCCACGTGAATGATTTGCCCGGCACAGATTAATTGCGCAATGCCTCTGCCGGCAGTATATAGAATCAATGTTGCCACCATCGGTTGGATTTTCATCTTTGCAACAAGAAAACCGTTCCATATCCCGCATAGAACCCCGCCTAATAAACCCAGAGAAATACCGACAAGGTACGGGACCTGATAGGCTTCCTGACTAGGTCCGAGAGAATAGCATATGATTGCGGCGGAAACTGCAGCTACAGCGCCAACTGATATATCGGTTCCGGCGGAAGAAGCAACAACCACAGTCATACCAATGGCGAGAATGACCAGTTCGCTCGCTCGATTGATAATATCAATTATGAAACCATACAGCGTTCCATTCATAATGGTAATTTTGAAAAATGTCGGGGTTTTGATAACATTAAATACCAGCACCAGAATTAATGCTACAATCGGTAAAAACAGTTGAGATCGTGTGATCTTTTGTATGAATTTACTCATCTTTTTCACCTCCGGCGATCGCTGCCATTACCGCATTTTCATTCATCTGGTCTTCTGCCAACTCGCCGACCAGCTCTCCATCCCGTAAAACATACATCCTGCCAACCGTTCGAAGCATTTCATCGACTTCAGATGAAATAAACATGATGGTCATTCCCTCTTCAGCCAATTTTAGAACCAATTTTTGTATCTCTGTTTTTGTTCCAACGTCAATACCGCGTGTAGGTTCATCCAAAATTAAGAAATCCGGATGTGTCAGCAGCCAGCGAGCCAAGATTACTTTTTGCTGGTTCCCTCCGCTGAGTTGTTTGACCGGACTATCTGGATTTGCAACTTTTATTTGCAGTAATTTGATATATTTCTCTGTAAAATCTGCCTGTTCTTTTTTGTTTAAAGGTCGAAACATCCCTCTTTTTGTTTGAAGAGCGATGTTGATATTTTCACGCACGGATAAATCACTGATAATTCCTTCCGCTTTACGGTCTTCCGGTAAAAAACCCATGCCGGCTTTCATCGCATCGATTGGTGCGGTAATTTTTTTCTTTTTTCCTTTTATGGACAATTCGCCGCTGTCCGGACGATCCGCTCCATAAATAGATCGCACCATTTCGGAACGGCCGGACCCCAATAATCCGGTTAAACCGATCACTTCCCCTTCAAAAATCTCCGCATTGAAAGGTTTAATCGTCCCTCTGTGCCCGATATTTTTTGCTGTGATTAATGGTACTTCATTCGCTCTGTTGCGTCTTTCGATTCCTTCTTTTTTGATCGCTGCCAGGTCATCAAAATCTTTTCCTAACATTTTTGCGACCAATTGCACTCTTGGTAAATCTTTAATCAAGTATTCACCAACCAGTTCACCATTCCGCAAGACCGTAATCCGATCGCAAACCTGATAAACCTGTTCCAGGAAATGGGTGATGAAAATGATTCCCACTCCTTTGTCTTTTAATTGCCGCATGATTTGAAACAGTTTTTCCGTTTCCTGTTCATCCAACGAAGATGTCGGTTCATCAAAGATTAAAATCTTTGATTCGATATCCACTGCGCGTGCAATCGCCACCATTTGCTGAATGGCTACGGAATAATGTTCCAATGATTTCGTTACATCAATATGAGCGAGATTCAGATCAGCAAGCAGTTTCTTTGCACAATCATTCATTTTTTTCCAATCAATCATGCCATTCTTCTTGGGTTCTCTCCCGATAAAGATATTTTCGGCCACTGAAAGATTAGGGCATAGATTGATTTCCTGGTAGACCGTACTGATTCCGTTCTTTTGAGCCTCTTGAGGTGAATGATTGATCAAGGGTTGATCCATCCATGAGACAAGAACTTCGCCTTCCTCAAAATCCTCAACACCGGTCAGTACTTTAATTAATGTGGACTTCCCGGCGCCATTTTCTCCCATCAGTGCATGGATCTCACCGCTTCGCAACGTAAAATCAACATCAAATAATGCTCTGACACCCGGGAAATTTTTCGTGATATGTCGCATCGTCAATAACTCTTTGCTCATATTGATATTCCCCTATCTATATTTATTTTTTTTTGAAAAAAATGGCAGGTGGGCTACCACCTGCCATTTTGATCATCCTATCTTACAAATTAGTATGTACGAGTTGGAAGAATTTCTGCTGCGTTCTTGATATCAAATACACCTTCATCAACATATTGGATCTTATCAACTGTTTCGCCAGCTTCCAATTTCTTGATGATTTCAGCAACACGAGGACCATGCAGCGGGTTGCATTCAACAGTCACGTTTAATTCACCAGCAATCACCTTCTCAAATGCACGGCGGCCGGAATCGTAGGAAATCATGATGATATCTTTTCCAGGAACTTTACCAGCTGCTTTGATTGCTTCCATGGCGCCATAGCCCATGTCATCATTTTCTGCAATTACGACATCGATATCGTCATAGGATTTCAGGAAGGATTCCATAACTTCCTGACCTTTGGCCTGGGTAAATTCGCCGGTTTGCTTGGCAAGCAGATGGTATTTCGGGCGATCAGCAAGTAATTTTTCGACGCCTTCTGTACGGCCAACCTGAGCGGATGAACCGATAGTACCCTGTAATAACACGATATTGATATCTTCGTTCTCTCTGCCATTTTCTTTCAGATAGCCATCGAGCCATTCAACAGCATTGTAGCCTTCCTGAAGGAAGTTACCACCGACCCATGCAACATACAAGGAATCATCGGTAACTTTAATCTGGCGGTCAGAAAGAATCACAGGAATTCCTGCTTCTTTTGCTTCACCAAGAACAGTCTCCCATCCGGTTTCAACAATCGGTGCTAAGACGATGTAATCAACTTCCTGCTGAATGAAGTTTCGGATTGCTTTAATCTGATTTTCCTGTTTCTGTTGTGCATCATCAAAAATCAATTTAAAGCCATTTTCTTCAGTGAAAGTGGATTTGAAAGATTCTGTATTTGCTGTGCGCCAATCGGATTCAGCGCCAATTTGAGCATAACCAACAGTAATAAGATCAGCAGCGCTGACTGTCATCGCAAACAAACTCGCGAAAATCAAAACACAAACAAGCATACTTACAAACTTTTTCATTTTCCCTCCTAAGGAATCTGTATCATACGGAATATCCGCATTGAATCAATGTTATTCTTATTCTATGAGACTCAAGTTTTTTTTTCAATTGACATTCTTTTGACATTAGAAGGTTTTTTTTTTGATCTATTCATTTTGTTCGTTTTTTTCAGTATTTTTTTGTATTTCTTATTCCAGTTGAATGAAAATCTTTTATTACATGCTTTTGCACCATTTTTCTTAAAAATCTTTTTTTGAAAATATCAAAGAAAATCATTGGATGCTTTTTTCATAAAACGCAATAGCATTACAGCATCAGAATATGCTTCAATACTTCAAATCATTGATTTAATATCAGCAAATTGTAGTACGGATTATCTTTTCGAATTGCTATTACGAAATATGAAAAGCGTTTTTTGTTATAGTGTTATTTTTACGCTCCGCGTAAAAATAACACTATAACAACTTTTCCCGTTTATCTTATATGGCTTTATCAAATTTCGAATTTCTGATTTCATTTGAATTTTATTGAAAAAATCCATGCTATCATTTAGAAAATCGAACGGATCTTATTTCAGCAGCCGTTTTGATAAAATAAAAACAAATTCGTTCTATAAAGAATAATAACTATGCGATACTTAAGACAAATTGGTATTATTTTTTTGATCTGTTACATTTCAAAAATAATATCTACTGTGATCCCAGCGAAATTTCCATCCAATGTCATCAGCATGATCCTGCTATTTTTGCTTTTAATTACAAAAGCCATAAAACCTGAGTCAATTCGTGATTTTTCTGAATTCCTATTGAAAAATATGGCGTTTTTCTTTATTCCTTCAGGAGTCGCCATCATGGATGAAATTCCATTTCTTCTTAATAAAATTCATTTGATCCTTTTCATTCTTTTTATAACATTTGTATGCTCATTTTGGGTAACCGCAATCATCGTTGAAACAATGATGAAGCGAATAAAAGGATGTGAAGAGGTAGACCATGAATAACTTCGCTGCAGAGCCATTATTCGGGATCATCATCAGTATTGCCTTTTATCTGTTCGGTGTGTTTCTAAGGGAAAAAATCAAATCGGATTTCATCAATCCGCTTTTGCTGACGATAATTGGAATCGTCTTGACATTAATATTGTTTAAGATCCCCTTTGATGACTATAATCAGGGTGGACAAATTATCAATTTATTTCTTGGACCAGCAACTGCCTCAATCGCCTATTCCGTTTTTAAGCAAATCAGAATATTAAAAAAATGGGCAATTCCAATTATTGCCGGTTGTATTGGTGGATCACTCGCTTCCATCGGCAGCGTATATTTCTTATGCAGGGTCTTTGGTTTCAATGATGCTTTAACGTCATCGATAATTCCAAAATCAGTAACAACACCTATCGCAATCGAAATCAGCGCTCAATTAGGGGGAATGCCATCCATCACAGTCTCTCTGGTAATTCTCACTGGAATACTGGGGGCTTTATTTTCACCATTTCTGATCCGTTTTTTTCATATTTCAGAGAGAATTGCAGCTGGAACCGCGATTGGTGTCAGCAGTCATGGAATCGGTACATCCAAAGCTATCGAACTTGGGGAAATCGAAGGGGCTGTCAGTGGAATCGCCATGGGATTGAGCGGGTTATTCACTTCGATTTTTATTTCGCTTGTCCAGTTTTTTGGTTAATTCGGAAAATTGGTGGATCGAGTTTTCAACAACAGGCAGGTAATTCTTCAGCAATCCTGTCACTGATTCTGCAGTAATTCAAAAAAAGACTTGCTATTGCTATTCGAATCAACTAAGAAAGACTTGTAATTGTATAGTTTTAATGTTTTTCCGCAATACTCATAAAACTTCACAACTACAAAGAATCCTCCCCAAATTTCGAATCGCTGCCGATACTGAAAACCTGTTTTGTAGCTTGCCAGATCAGAATTTTTGTATCAATACAATCGGTTCGGCAATTCTTTCGCAGCATTTTCCTGATCGAAAACCCCTTCAGGGACATACTGGATTTTTTCGACTTTTTGACCGGACTCCAGTTTCTGAATAATTTCTGCCACACGCGGCCCATGCAGCGGATTGCACTCAACAGATGCATTCAGCTCACCGCGAATCATTGCTTCAAAAGCCGCGTGTACAGCATCGAACGATATGATAATAATATCTTTTCCAGGAACTTTTCCGGCTGCTTTTATCGCTTCTATAGCTCCAAAAGCCATGTTATCATTTTGGGCGATGAGAACATCAATATCAGGATAGGTCTTCAGAAAAGATTCCATCACTTCTTTTCCTTTGGATTGGATGAAATCGCCGGTCTCAATAGCGATAAGATGATAATTCGGTTTTTGCGCAATCATTTCAGCGACACCGTTTGTTCGCCCGATTTCAGCAGAAGCGCCTAACGTCCCCTGCAATTCGACAATGTTGATCGATTCATCTGCCCGTCCCATTTTTTCCAGATATTGATTGAGCCAAAGGATCGCGTTTCGGCCTTCCTGTATAAAATCTCCTCCGACCCATGTCATATATAGTGAATCATCTTCCACATTGACCATGCGATCGGATAAAATGAGCGGGATATTCGCTTCCTTCACTTCTGCAAGAACACTGTCCCAGCCCGATTCAATGATCGGAGCTAAAACGATATAATCCACTTCCTGCTGGATGAAATTTCGTAAAGCTTTTATTTGATTTTCTGATTCCTGCTGGCAATCAATAAAAATCAATTCATAACCATTCTCCTCAGTAAAAGTGGACTTGAAAGATTCTGTATTTGCAACCCGCCAATCTGATTCCGCTCCAACTTGAGCATATCCTACTTTAATCAAATCTCGATGCATGCCTTCTTCAGTTGGAATTTCTATTGACTTTCTGATATCGCTGCAACCTGAAATGAGCATCAAGATACCAAAATAAAAAAAGAATTTTCTCATTTTTTTCAACATAAATCCGCCTTACTACGCAAATCGAACCTTCCATTATCATGAATCATGTTTTGTCTGGTCAATTTTTTCCAGAGGGATACAAACGGTTACAACGGTCCCCGTTCCATATTCGCTCTGAATATTCAAACCAAATTTATTTCCATAATACAAACGGATCCGCTCCTGGACGTTTGTCAAACCGAATCCGATTTTATTGCCGGTGTTAATAGACGTCCTCAGTTTCGACAAAACATCCTCTTCCATCCCGATACCATTATCGGTTACGACAAGAATCAGATTATTCTGATCGGTTTTTGCCAATACATCAATTCGACCTTTGCCTCTCTTGTTTTTAATACCATGATATAAAGCGTTTTCGACAAGCGGCTGTAATGTTAATTTTGGTACTTTGGAATCATAAAGATCGCTTGGCACGTTTATTTCATAGTCCAAAATATCCCGATAACGTGATTGTTGTATTTCCAGATAGCTCCGAACATGAATTTCTTCTTCTTTGAGACTGATAAAATCCTCGCCACGACTTAAAGTCGTCCGGAAAAAATTGGAAAGCGAAGTGATCATTTTTACTACTTGTTCATCCTGATGATCCTCAGCCAGCCAGATAATCGTGTCAAACGTATTGTACAAAAAATGAGGATTGATCTGTGCCTGAAGCAATTTTAATTCCGTTTGGCGTAAATTGGTCTGTTCTTCTTTTACATCTTCCAGCAGACTTCCAATTTGACCCACCATTCCATCAAAAGCGACACTCAGTGTTTGGATCTCATCATCATAACTTTCAACAGATCGAACCGTAAAATCGCCGCTTCCAACCAGACGAATATTTTCAGATAATTCTTTAATCGGATGCGTAATACTGTTCGCAATTAAGATGGAAACAAACCACAAAACGCCGATAAGAATAATCGACCCCAAAGCAAATAAAAGAATTGTATTGCGGATTTCGCGATTCGTCCGCTGTTGAATCACTGCCAGTTCATTTGTTTCATAAAAGATATATTCCTGGACTTTTTCCTGGATGAGCGCTGTTAAAACGCGAATATCATATTTCAAACTGGTGTAATTTTTCTCATATCCGCTGGTGTTGTGAATATTGATAATTTTGTTTTCAAGATTCGTCAGAAAATCTTCGATATTCTGCAAGCGCTTGAGACTGTCATTTCGCGTGGTCGTCAATTTGAGCTTTTTTGTGACATCTCTTGCGTTTTTTACATCCGCCAAAGGATCCAACGTATCGAAGTTTTTACCATCGCCAATCACATATTGAAACATCTTATAATCAAGTGTTTCTTTAAAATCAAAATTAAACTGACTGGCAGTCACAAGATTCTGCACGATCAGATTATATTGATTGGTTGATCGGATCAGGATAGCCAGCATGACAACAATCATGAAAACCATCGTCATCATGATTAATGTCATCAGCGAATTCAATTTTACGCTTAATGAAGAATGCTGAACCTTTTCAAAAAAGCGAGTATGTCTCATCCGTTTTCCGTTTTACCCGCCCGATATTCTTTCGGTGTACAACCCTGAAGTTTCTTAAATATATAACTGAAATAATGCGGATCCTTGTAACCGATCGCATATCCGATTTCTGAACTTTTTAGACTGGAACAACGCAGCAGTTCTTTTGCCTTCTCCATTCTGACTTCAGTCAGATATTCAATAAAAGTCACACCCTTTTCCTGACTGAAAATCGTGCTGAAATGGGTGGGACTGACGTTAACAGCCTGTGAGACCATATTCAATGACAAATCTTCAGAATTATAATGATCTCGAATAAAATTTTCTGCCTCTTGGAGCAGCGTTCGATATTTTTGTTTTGCAGATTGATCACGCAGCAAGAGTGTGCCATCAATAATTTTTTTAATATTTGCTTTGGTTGTTTCAAGCGAAGATAAGTCAGCAGTAATCTGATCCAAATCACCGCATTTATCAATCAACGCTTTCTTTCCGATACCGATTTCTTCCAAAAAGGAAGCGGCGTTGATATGGATATCCATCGCGATATATTGCCTGAACATCAGCGAATTGATATGCTCTCTTCCAACACTCTCAAAATAATCATCCACAAAATGCGCGACATTCTCTCGTAATCCGCTCTTGAAAAATCGTTCGATGATCGTTTTGTCAATCTTTGCCGTGTCAAGGGTTTTCAGGCTTAATCCTGCATTCTGTGCAATGGGAGCTTTTGCAATATCATCATAAAAAACAACCTGATTCTTACCAATAATATAACGATATGCAAATGCCCTGCAGGCTTCATCAAAAGATTTCCGAATTTGTTGCAGACGTTGCACCGGCATACCGGAGCCAATGTAATAATCCAAATTTTTTTCTGCTTTAAACAATGTTTCCAGTTCCTGGATGCATCTTCGCGTAACCGCCGATGCGGGTTCATGTTCGCTTCCTTTTACCAGAATCGCCCATCCTTCCAAAGACCGGCTGAATAGAACCATATGATTTCTGATTGCAAAGCTTTTTTGAATCCGCTCCTCCATTTGAATTATTAATTCGGAGTATTGTTCGCTTATCTCCTCTTCATCTTGATAACATTTGAACAATATGATGTTATAGCTTTGTGCGCTCAGTTCAATATCAAGTTTTTTGGCTTTCTGCAATAATTCAGTAACCGATAGAGAATTATCCACAAGCTGCGTAAAAAAATTACGTCTTTGAAATTCTTCATTTTCCTGCATTTCCAATTTATACTGACGGCTCAAGTTCTGCAGGTTTCTTTCATCTTCGACCTTCTTTTTGATGAGAAGCATCGTTTCAAGGATTTTCGAGCTTGTTATCGGTTTTAATAAATAATCAGTTACGCCAATGCTGATTGCATCTTTGGCATATTGAAATTCGTCATATCCGCTGAGGATGACTATTTTTATCCAGGGCATTTCCTGTTTAACCAGGCGGCTCAGTTCCAAACCGTCCATAAAGGGCATCTTGATATCAGTAATCAGAATGTCCGGTTTTAAATTTTGAATCATCGGGTAAGCAAGCTCGCCATCACTGGCTTCCCCAATAAATTCAAAATCGTGCTCCGCCCAATTGACTTTATTTTTAATTCCCTGACGCACAACAATTTCATCTTCCACTAAAAAGACTTTTAGCACGTAGTCCTCATTTCATTTACCGGCAATTCAAGATTTAGAAACATCATTTGAAAAAATTGAGAAAATCCGTTATTGTATCGATTTTCTGCACCGCACAATACTTAAAAATCCTTCCCCAATTTCGAATCGCTGGTTGTTCGCGCGAATTCAAGAAGTTTTGTAGATATTATTGTAACGGCTTTTTCAAATCTTTTGCCGAAACAGCAATCACCAATCCGAAATACAGGAGAGAATTCTTTGGTAATTTTAAATCGCTTTTCTATAATTCGAGAAATAAATTTTCTGTTCGGATAAAGAGAAAAAATTTGTTTTTGTGATCCATTTTCACAAAAGACAAACGCATCACAACAACAAAGAATCTTCCCCATAATTAAAATAGCAGATCGCTTATCGGTATGAATTCAACGATATAATTTTCATGTTGATAAGCAGCAATTCGAAATTTGATAAAGCCTTATAAGAAAAAAAAGGAAGCCTTTATCAGTGATGTTTTTGCACAGATCGCAAAAACATCACTGATACAAATAATCCTTTTTATGTATCGAATCGCTGATTCGTAAGAGAGAAGGTATATCGTTTTCCTCTCAATCAAATTCAATGCGCAGTGAATGTATTTTTAGATTTTGACAAGGATAATACCTGGAAAAAATGAACTTTTTTAATATTGGATTCTCAGAATTAATGGTCGTTCTCGTAATCATGCTGATTTTTCTGGGTCCGCATCGCATGACTTCCGCAGCCTATCGCTTTGCAAGATTTCTTAGGAAAATCATGCGATCTGATACGTGGCGTAATTTTTTCGATATCTATAAAGAAATTAAACAATATCCTTCGCAAATTATGCAGGAAGTCAACATGGAAGAAATCAAAAAGGAGCTAAGAGATATTCAACAAAAAACAGACAATGAAATTCAAAAAATCAATCAGGAAATAAACCCGCAAAAGATCAATTTACAAGAAACTGAACAATCACGAGAAACCAACGCGGAATCACAACAAGAACAATCGGCAGCGCATATTGATCCGGAGAAAATTCATGAGCAATGAAGAAAATGAATCTTTGTCTGCAAAAGAATTCCTGAGTGCGATGAGCGAACATATTTATGAGCTCAGGAATCGCATGATCATCGCGATCATCGCCCTGATTTTCGGGACAGTGCTTTGTTTGTTTTTCTCGGAGAAATTATTTGAGATTATTTGTATCCCCATCGGAGGTATTGATAAACTGCGATCAATCGAAATCACCGAAAATGTCAGTGCGGTTTTCCGTATTGCGCTTCTGGGCGGTGTAATTCTGTCATTTCCGGTAATCTTATATGAGATTTTTGCTTTCATCCTGCCAGCATTAAAAGCCAATGAAAAACGTCTATTGTTTTCATTTCTTCCTTCAGCCATTTTCCTCTTCCTGTGCGGAATCAGCTTTGCATATTTTCTGCTGCTGCCGACTGCCATTCCATTTTTAACGACATTTATGGGAATTGAAACCGAAGTTCGTCCTGCAAATTACATTTCATTTGTAACCAGCATGATTTTTTGGGTGGGGGTCGTCTTTGAATTGCCCATCATGGTTTATATACCTGCCCGCATCGGATGGATCACTGCGAAACAACTGTTGCGGAATTGGAGATATGCGGTCGTAATTTGCGCAATCCTCGCAATGCTGATCACTCCGACAGTCGATCCGGTAAACATGACAATCCTGATGATTCCGCTGATCGCCTTATTCTTTATCAGCATTCTGTTCGCACAAATCGCTGAAAAAAAGCGAAAACAGGTAAGACCCGCTGCATAGTATCCAAAATAATAAAAAAAATCTGAATTGCCATCGCAAACTTTCTTGACTTTGGCTCTTTCGTCATTAAATCGCGATAATCTTCCATGATTCAGGCATATTCATTTCCCTGGCTATTTTGTATGTGTAAACTACTCATCTGCTTTTTTCTCTGTCAGATTCAATTCAATCGCAATATATCATTATTATATATACAATAGCCAAAATAAAAGTTGCTTTTTTTCTCTCTTTTATTCGTAAATGTCACCTTTTAATGATTTTTATCTGCCAAAGTCGGAAAAAAATCCTGAATTAACTTTTTTGTGTTGATTTTTTTATATTAAAATATTTTTTTTAGTATCCTGTGGGTGTAGGTTCAATATATGGAGTTCCTGTAAGTGTTTCAGTCGGGGTTTCTGTTGGTGTTCCCGTTGGAGTTTCCGTCGGAGTTCCGGATGGTTGTTCCGTCGGAGTTTCCGTCGGAGTTCCGGATGGTTGTTCCGTCGGAGTTTCTGTCGGGATGTTCGTTGCAGACGGAGTAGTTGCAGTCAGCGTCACAGATGTTTGAGCATGAGCGGGAATAACTCCGGCTCTGACAATTGGTTTAATCCATTTCTCTGGCAAGAAGGCTGAAGCAGTGATGCTGCCAGTTGCGGCTAATACTAACTTGAATACATTGCGACGTGAAATCATTTTTCCCATTCATCGATCCCTTCATCAAATAATAGTTATTTTCAGTATCTCAAAGAGTAAACCATTAATTTGTAATTTTAACCAGTATCTCGAAAAAAAAGAATCACTTTATAAGCGATCCTGATTTTCGATCGTATTACCTGAGCGCAATAAATGTAAAAATTTTCATGTATGCTTCTTCTCTGTGTGGATCACGCGAAGAATATTCTCATAGATTTGATTAAAAGAGGAATATGTAAATAGATATCCTTGAACTTTATTCATTAATCGAGTGGTTTCAGAAAAACCATATCCTTCCAAATTTCTTGCATTTACAAGGTTTTGCATCAGATGAAAACTGGTCTCAGCAGCCGTTAAGGAAGACCACTGAACAGATGAATCATATTGATATTGAGGGAATAGAATAACTTTAAGAGTATCTTTCCTGATCTGCGATTCACCGGAGTAATTTCCGGGAACAGCTATCAAATCGGAAAACTGACAGGAGATATGATACTTTTCTTCAATACGATCGACATCCAAAAATGGTTGAATGACAGGAAGTGATGCTTTTTTTAGATGAAGCGGACGATGAAACGATTGAACAACTTTTTTCCCGAACGGGAAAAAAACTAACTCGTCCGTTAAATACTTACACCCCATCTGCTTGACTAACCAGCTTATCAAGGTTGTTTTCCCTGATCCGCATTTACCGGGAATTAAAATACAATTCTCCTGGTATTGAACTGCACCTGCATGAAATAATAGGCCATTGTTGCACCGGTCTGCGAAATACCAGCATAACTGACTCAAGAATTTTTCAGCCAGATATCCGGAGTCGGTTCCTTTCCATATTAATTCATCGTTCTGGAATAATGAAAAATTTCCGGAATTGTTCGCGCTTAGAAAAAAAGATACACTGGATTGCGTAGTTTCATTACCTCTATCTGCATCCGGGGGAATGATAAAATCACAAATCCTGCGCGCAATAAGCCCATCGCATTCAATCACAGCACGGCTTCCTGCAAACACAACTTCTCTGGTGCAGAGGCTGCTCATATGAATTGGATCACATCCCGCTCAAGGAATCGTTGCATAGTCTCAATTACATCTGTTCGAATTTCAGATGCAGCCTCAGGATAGGTCTCAATCAACAAATCAATCATGTCCTGTGTGGTTAATATTCCATTCATCAGGCTCCAAATTAAGGCAGCGGATTGATTCAGATACATGATTTCCAAATTTTCTGTATTGAACAGAACAAATTCCTTATCGATCTTTTCGATTATAAAGTTACTTCTGGCTTGTGGCTTTCCGCATAAATTCATCTGTCTTCCTTTTTTCCATTTTTTTGAGTTGGTTTCAATTCATATTGGAGATATTTACTTAACCATGAGGAATTCGCAAAAAATGGCCAAAATTTTTTCTGATCCGCAACTGAATTCGTTCCCGTGATTCAGCAAATAAATCGGTTATATGATTCTGCCAGTATGGATAAATAGAGGTTTGACCATTTTTTCCATAATGCAGATAAAGCCACCAATCCGAAGGGAATAATGTCCTCTTGAGTGTTTTTAAAAATCCTCTGCGCCGGAATTCTGAAATAGGAATCATCGGCCAACCGAATGATTCACTTCCAGCATGATGATAGCGACAGGATGTATCAAATCCCAATTTTGAAATCAAATTTTCGGATAGGGGGACAAAACCATTTAATACAGATAATGAGTTAATGACAATCGAAAAATCTCTTCGAATTACATCCCAGTTAATTTGTTCTTTAAATTTTTCTGCATAATTGAGAATATCGCTGATCCAAAGATAATTCAAAGGCTGGAAGCTGCGATGATCATAAAAAGCATGCCAGCAAAGATGGAAAAGCATTTCCTCATGGAAAAGATACGAAACCGGACATCGATCAAACAACATAAACTGCTGCGTCGGATACTGCAGATCATCCAATGTCAACCACGGATGTGACGATGTATCCTGACATAAAAATTGATGAATTTCAACATTAACCGGGAAACCGTCTTGTTTAATTTGTAAAGTCGGCAGATGAGCACAGGAGTGATAAGAATTGGCATTGGTTACACAAGAAAAGCCCATTTCTTTCATGATAGCTGAAACCTTCGCGGTCATGGATTGAGAAATGAGCACATCTAAATCAGCCATTGGCCGATCAGATAGATTCGGATACAAGACATTCGCCAAAGCAGCACCTTTCAAAGCGATGGACTGAATTGAATTCTCCTGAAAAGCCATAGTAATCTTTTCCAGGACGCGCATTTTTGCCTCATTTGAAAGATAATGCCGTTTGACGATTATTTGACACATCAATTCCGCTTCCGCAGGTAAGGAAATATCAAATTCTTTTATTTTTCCATACAATAAAGAGGTAAAACCAAACTTTTCAGCATAGCAAATAATCTCCATCCAATCATGGATAGTATCTGTTAGATATCGGATTTCATTGTTTTGTGTTTTACAGACAGGAATACAACAACCAAATAACTTCACCATCGCTTCATAATTCATAAATTCAATGTCCAATCGATGAGTAAATGGTTTTCAGAAAAAAAAGCTTGATGTCTTAATAAAAATCAATTCTAAATATTGACTTGTATTCCGATTCTATCAAGAAAACTTGTTCTTGTGTTGTTATTCGCCAAGCACAAAATCGTTCCACAACGAATAATGTTTTCTTTATAATCGAATAGCTGATCTTTTTTATCAGAGTAATCTTTCAGAACATAGCACCGTTGAATCTTTACGAAGGATAAATTATCAAAATCGCAACCATCGGCTAAACAGTTCCCTTCTATGCTTTCTTCTGTTGCTATCCTATGACACGATTGTCAGTCTGTACTCATTTTCACATTGGATGTACTTCTTTATAAGCAAAACTTCATTTCGTCACTTGCAGAACACATGTTTTTTCAAAATTTAAATGATTGCTTCCTCAGGCTAATGCATTCCTCACAATGACAGATTATCTTATGAGTTACATTGTTATGAATCTTGTCATTTTTAATTACCATTAAGGGCAAAAGCATCCGCTATCCCTTGAGAACATAAAAAAAACACGCTTAGAAAGCGTGTTTTTTCGCTTTCAATTGCCGTTTATCGGCGAGCATTTACACAGACAAGGAAAAAACCAACTACGAGCAGCCAATAGTTATACTCAGATGCAAATCGAATATACGTAAAATGACTGATAATACCTAAAACACCCAGGAAAAATCCAAAAATCCATCCCGCACTCATTTTATCTCTCCTCAGAACAAAAAATTTTCCTGTCTAATTCCTTATTGCAATAACTATGCCATTCTGTTGTTTTATAAAATATCTCTATGCTTATCCGCTGCGGTTCAAACCACCGAATTACAGCAAAGGAGGGTTCCGGGAAATGCTTATCAGGATTTTCAATAAACAGAGATCCCGGATTCAATAATACGCGTTGATCGTCATTCCAAAGAAACGGGAAATGAGTATGTCCATGAATAAGAATTTGCGCATCTTTTGCTTCCTCAGGTATCTGATCCAAAAGATACAACGGGTTAATGGTTCTAAAAATACTGATTATTTTTAACCGCAAATAATGCCAGAAATCACCTTGCCCATGAAAAAGCGAGATTTTTACCCCTTGAAATGTAAAGTTACAGATAGCCGGATAATGATTCCAATACAGGACATCCCGATTGCCTCTTACAGCAAAGACAGGAGCGATTAAGTTCAATTCTTGAATTACATTCGGTTTTTCGATATCCCCGGTATGAAAAATGATCGATGGAGTTAAGTCCCGGATCCGGTCGATTGTGTCATCAGGGATCCTGTCCATGTCCGAAGGAATATGCGTATCTCCCAATACAACAACGGTCATCGGACATTTGCAGGTCGTATTTAAATCCACATTCAGAATTGATCTCATCGTTTGTAATTATAATTGATGGAAAACACCAATTCGAAATATGGATTGACATTTCGAATAAATAAAAAAAAACGGTTGTTCTTATGGTTTTACGCTTCGGATAAAAACCATAAGAACGATAAAGAATTCTCTTCATAATTCGAATTACAGATGAGAATTTCGGAATAAAAGAAAAATATCAAACAAATTTTCTCGTTCCGTTCGAACAATACGGAGATCGATCATCGAAATCAATGAATCAAAAAATAAAATTCCGCCATGGGACGTTGTCAGATTGTCATACTGCAACAGATTTTGTTGTCGTCATCGATGTGTTAAGGGCATTTACGACAGCAGCCTATGCCTTCCAGTCAGGAGCGAAGGATATGTTCTGTGTCTCTGAAGTTGAAGAAGCTTTTCACCTGCATACACAGATGAAAAATTCATATTTATTGGGAGAAATAAATGGCTATCGAATTCCAGGATTTCATTACAATAATTCTCCGGCAGCGATCAGCAGTGTGGATTTAACCGGCAAAACCATCATTATGCGCACGACAGCCGGAACACAGGGATTAATTCGATCCGTTCATGCAGAAACGATACTTGCCTGCAGCTTTGTCAACGCATCAGCAACTGCAGCATACATTCAAACACATCAGCCGGATGAAGTTTTTTTTGTCGAAACCGGAGTCACAGCTGATGGCAGAGGGGATGAAGATATTGCATGTGCAGAATATGTCGAAGGAATCATAACCAACCAGAGGATTCCCGAAGAAACGCTGAAGGAACGGGTGATCAATTCAAAGAATGGTATGCGGTTTCAGAATCCGTCTTCAAAGGATCTGCCGAAAGAGGATCTCGATTTTGTTTGTTCGTTTGACCTGTTTCATTTTGCCATGACAGCAGAAAGAATAAACAGCCGTCTCATTCGGCTACATGCAATTGATATTGATGACGGATCACAGTGCACAATCTGACCCAGAGACTTGAAATATGAGAAGAACGAAAAGACCAATAAAATCAAAGAATACAAACATAGAATTGAGAAGGATTGATTATGATTCTATTATCGGACTCTGATAATATCGTTTTAATTCCTGTAAAAATACCTGGAGAAAATTTTCATTCATTGGAACCGGAATTTACAATCGTTGAACCGATAAATGATTACGCTGCCTTTTCCAATGACGAATTGGCTGAAATCCTTCCGCATACTAAAGCGATCGTAGCATTGACCGGTATCAATTCGGACATGATTGCAAAGGCTTTGTCTCTGAAAGTCATCGTCGTTAACGGAGCCGGATTCGATCATATTGATATTGCCGCAGCCACTGCTCGAAAAATTCCTGTTGTCAACGTACCTGACACAACAGCGATGACAACAGCCGAGCTGACACTTGCGTTAATGCTGGATGTCATGCGGAAAGTTACAGAAAACGATCGGCAATTGCGCAATCCGGTCAACAACGAGGAGGAAATCTTCCAACCCGGGAAAAATCTTTCCAGGAATTTATGCGGCAAAACGCTCGGCATTGTCGGATTAGGCCATATCGGGTCGGCATTAGCTGAGATTTGCAGTCCATTAAAAATGAATATGATCTATACCAGCCGGCACCGAAAACCGCTTGCCATCGAAAAAGCCATCCGTTTTGTTTCGTTCGATGAATTAGTGGAGACTTCTGACATCATTTCAATCCATTGTCCATTCAACAAAGATTCCGAAAATCTCTTTTCTGCAGATGTATTTCAAAAAATGAAAAACGGAGCTGTTCTGATCAATACAGCAAGAGGCAAGATTGTTGATTATGAAGCCCTGATCCATTATTTAGAAAATGGGAAACTCTATGGAGCAGGGTTGGATGTGTTTCCCGATGAACCACATATCCCGACAAGATTAAAACAGATAGACAATGTCGTTCTGACTCCCCATATCAGTGCAAATACCAGCGAGGCGCGGCAAGCAATTGCTGATGCAGTTTGTGATGTGATTCGAAAAATTTGTAGGCTAGGAGCAGGAGAATACCCTTATGCATTCCCCGGTTTGATTAATCCCGGGATTCTGCAAAAATTTGAGAGGGGCTCAATCCATGAAAATTAAAGCTTTTTTTTCAGGATGCTTTTTCCTCCTGATACTCAGTTTGTCCCTTTTCATTCGATCTGTCGATGCATTGGATGCGGATGATGTGACGTTGATCGGGAAAAACGAGGCACTTTTTTCTCTCAAGGAAAACAAAACCGCGGAAATTCTGACATCAGCCGATGAAAAAGCGGTCATCGAGATTAATGATGGAATCGTCAATGAAGGCAGCATTCTGATACGCTTCATTGTTTGGGGACTCCCGCAAAGTTGGGAGTCAAAGATTTCTGATCAGAATCGTTTGAATGGCAGTTATCTGCCAATAGCTGAGTTAGGGATCCCTTCCGGTGAATGGCTTACTCCTGGATCCGGTTCTCATTTCAGTTTCATTAATCAGGGCGATACATTGATTATCGCCGGATTACTGGAATTCCTCACAAACGAAACACCGGAAATTGTGTCGTTCGATTTTAACCAAATTCCTTTTGATGAGCAGCCATTGAAAGAAGGAGCTGTCATTGTATTAGACTTCGAAGCTGGTGATTCCCGACAGCGTATCGAAAAAAAAAGTGTCATCGATGAAAAATCTGGCGTTTTCTTTTCGCTCTTAAACACTGCACAGACTCCTGAGATTTCGATGATCCAGCCTGCATTAAGCGTATCAAGGACTGATGAACAAATATCGCGAGTTGGATGGGTTTCACTATCCCAAAGCGATGGAAAAAAATACGTCCTAAAGAGAGATTATGCGTACGGTTTCAATATTGCGGATGATGATCGTTTCATGGTCAATAATTCGTATATATTCCAGCCTATTCATGATGCTGAGCCTCGAACCATTTCTTTAGATTTTGTTTACGTTAAAAGAAAGTCCGCAGGAGAAGTAAAACTTTCGCTGGAAGCAATATCTGAAGAACAACCTATTAAAGCGTTAGATATTCCGCTTTCTTTGGATGAGTTTTCGGCAAGAATAAGCGGGTATTCCATTTATCAGGACATCGCTGAAGATCATCATACGATTCCAACGCTGAGATTATTCATGGATTCAGAAGGACCTGTTTCTTCCATAAATTTCTCGACTGGTGATTCTGATAGCGAGCTTATGCCTGCAGTCTGCGGATTCTTGCCGGAATCAGAGCAATTCGCATGTGATGTTCCCTTGTTATCAATGGATCAAACTGAACTGACGCTGAATTACGATTCATTTGAATATCGGATCGATGGGAACTGGTCATTTCAATGGAATCCCATTCCAATACCTGCAAGGGATCAAACCAGTGAGCAAACCGTATTACCCTATAAAATGGATTCCATGAATTTTTACGACGGATCGGATCCTGAGGTTGAAAAAACAGTAAAAAAAATACAGGAGTTTTCTGCAGCTCTCAGCTCAAAAAGCGGTTGGATTTTTCAACGATATGAAACAAAGATGAGTATCGCCGGAGGGGACTATCCGGATTTAATCGATCACTCACAAAAAAACACTCAAATGAACCACATCATCGAAGAATCCTGGGATCAAATCCAACCGGATGGCACCGTACTCAGCAATATATCGCTTGTAAGGAATCTTTCCGGTCAGATCATCAGCGGAACTTGGAATTTAGCAGACCGCCAGATCGTTCTGCCGCAAGGACTTCTCATTCAAAATCAGGGATATAATACAGGTTATGTTTATCCGTTCGTATATGGCAGTGATTTTTATACGCTTTTCAGGACAAATGCCAAAATAGTGGAACAAAAAGAATGCGAATATGAAAACCGTTCAGCATGGTGCTATCGGTTTTTCCATACCTTAGGTTCTGCAAAGGATATCGGAAATTTACCTGAAAATTCATATTTATTTTGGATTGAACAGAAGACAGGGAAAATCCTGCAAAAACAAATCGACTGCCAACTGAACGGGATCGATCAGCCTTCTGAAACTTGTGTTGTTCGAAAAACTTTAGAAATTCGTCATTCTGATGATCTGGATTCGGAAATCAGAAATTTGATTGAATCATTTATTTATTAAGGAGTCGGCCTTGCCTTCAGCTACTTTTAATTTTCCAAAAAAATTCTATTGGGGTACTGCAACTTCATCTCACCAGGTTGAAGGACAAAATAAGAATAATTGGTCTGTGTGGGAATCTTCTCGCGGAAAAATCCTGAACGGCCATACCAGCGGTTTGGCATGCGATTGGTGGGGAGGCCGATGGAAAGAAGATTTTGATCGGGCTGCAGAAACTGGACAGAATTCTCATCGTCTGTCCATCGAATGGTCCAGAATTCAGCCCGAATATGATCGCTGGGATGAGGAAGCTTTGGATTATTATCGCGAAATCATCCGGGGGCTCATCAGCAGAGGAATCCGTCCGATGGTCACACTGCACCATTTTTCTGATCCATTATGGTTTACGGAAGTCGGTGGATGGGAATATGCTGATGCACCAGTTGTGTTCATGAAATATGTGGAAAAAGTCGTGTCGGCTTTTAAACCGCTTGTCAAAGAGTGGATTACGATCAATGAACCGAATGTGTATGTCCTCTGCGGTTATCTAACCGGGACATTTCCACCAGGAAAAAAGATGGACTTGCCATCTGCTTTTCAGGTGCTTTCCAATATGGTGCAGGCACACGCACTTGCTTATCATTTCATCCATCGACGTCAAACCGATGCAAAGGTGGGCGTTTCCATCAACTATCGTGGCTTCACGCCAAAAAATCATACTCCTAGAGACCGCTGGCTGGCAAATGTATTGAATTCGAATTTCAACAATTCATTCATGAATGCAATCAGCAAAGGACGACTGAAATTTGGTCTGCGATCTAATTCGCAAAAAAAAGCCAAAGACACGTTTGATTTTGTCGGGTTGAATTATTATACGTGCAGTCAGGTTCACCTCGGACCGTATCTCAATCGTTTTTTAAGTTATCCGGAAGATGCCGTTCTGAGCGATTCCGGATTTATTGCAAACCAGCCAGAACACTTCTATCAAGCGATTGAATGGGGAGCTTCCTACGGAAAACCGGTAATCGTGACAGAGAATGGAATCGAAAATGCTGATGACAGCATTCGTCCGGAATATTTGGCTGATCACATCTATCAGTTGTGGCGGGCTTACAATAATAATTTGCCGGTTCAGGGATATTATCATTGGACTTTAGTGGACAATTTTGAATGGGATCGCGGTTGGACACAGCGTTTTGGCTTATGGGGTCTGGAAAACAAAACCCAAAAACGTATCCGTCGCCCATCGGTAGATTTCTATCAGGAAATCTGCAAAAAAAATTATCTGGATTCGGAAGATGTAGCAAAATTTGCGCCTAAATCCTTCGAAAAACTTTTCGAATCGTGATTTCTGTTGGTCCATCAATGCGCAGTCTGGTCTGCAACTTGAAGAATCAGTAAAATTTTATGTTGTTGTATAGTTTTTGCATAAAGCGAAAAAACTATACAACAACATATTTCAATGAAGAAAATTATGAACATTGATTCGCCAGCGCTTGAAGCCATGAGCCGACAAGAATTAAGTCGACTGTTTCCGATTATCCTTGTCAAATATGATCCGGAATGGCCTTTCCGTTATGAGCATGAAGCCGCTGACATTCAAAGATCTATCCCCGCAAACAACTGGTATAGAATCAGACATTTTGGCAGCACATCAGTCCCAGGTCTGGATGCAAAACCAACCATCGATATTCTGTTGGAAATTCACATCGGATCTGATTTGGATTCCATCATCGAAATATTCAAAAATCGATCCTATTATTATTCTCCGCAGCCGGAGAATCCAGCTCCTCATATGATGTTTATGAAGGGTTATACTCCTGATGGTTTTTCCGGACAAGCATTTCATGTCCATGTACGCTATCCAGGGGACTGGGATGAAATTTACTTCCGGGATTTTCTGCGAATACACCCGGAAACAGCCGCTGAATATGCTTCTTTAAAACATCAATTGAAGAATCAATTTGAATATGATCGAGATGGTTATACGCATGCTAAAAGCGATTTTATCCAACATTACACGAAAATTGCCAAAGAGAATATCAAAAATTTATCAGCCAAGTATTCTGATGGCCAACAATCCGATTGTTGAAATCTCCGCCTTCTACAGCCAAAACATTAATGCATAAGCGATTTTCTGGAAAAGAATTGGATTATGATACTCGAAGAAATTGCTGACGTCTAATTGAGCCTCTCCGCATGATAGAGCGATATAGAAACCTGTGTTAATCAGCAGGCAAATCAATAATACAGCCTGAGAAAATTTTTCCAAATGAATTTCCTGCAGCTTTTCAACAGCAAAAAAGGCTGCTGTCATTCCAGCTAAAACAATCATCCAGGAGAAATCCATCATGTAACGTTGATAGGTGCCGACGGAGGATCCGACATATCCGGCTATGAAAAGCGGAATCAAGATCAACCCTGCCAAAAGAGCTGAAAAAAGCCGGTCGCGTGTCCGTTTTATGAGCGGATAATAAGGGACTAATAATAGCAAAAAAATGAACGGGCAAATGGAAGCTGCTGAAAAACAATTTTTCCAGTATTTTGTTCCGGCAAAGCCAAATGTCAATGGCTCCGGCGCGACAAGAAACGGGAAATCTGTGCTGAACTGTATCCCCGGGCGGAAAATCAGGTTGAAAATTCCGAGCAAATAATTCGGAACAGTTAATCCGTTGATTGCTGCACGGTTATCAACGATTGTCAACTGATAATTCTGTCCAAATTCAAAAACAGATCCAAAACGCAATTGGTTGTAAATCATCAAGAATAATCCGATGATCAGATACGGAATGATGACAGCAAAAAATGGCTGTATTTGTAAATGTAGCCGCCTGTTTTCCTTTTTTGAAAAAATCAGCGGTAGCAAGATCGGAATATTTAAGAGCGAAGCAAAAATGGAAATCGGCCTGCAGCCAACTGCACACGCCATGAAGAGGCATCCGAAAGCCAGCTTCAGATTCCGATGCGTTTCATTCGATACAGCGCTAAGATTCAGAGCAAAACCGCAGACAGAAAAACAGAACGCAGAAACCATTGCCAATTCATAGGAAAGCGGGCGCCTGATACACCAGATCAGACCGGTTGATTGAACCAGGAAAATCAAACCAATGAGGAATGTCGCTGCCGACAAATGGTTGAAAAACCGCCTCGTGATCCAAAAGAGACAATAAGCCAATCCGAAAGAGCCGAGTATTGCATAGAATAAAACTGCAAAATCGTTCAATAAATAATGACCGGTTATCAGTTTATAAGGAAGAAGGAGCGTGACAACAGGGATAACGCCAAAATAAACGTAATACTTGCCTTCATAATACGCTGTATCCCAATAGATATCCGCATCGGAAATCTGATTCGCAGCTCTTTCTGCAGCATCATAAGGATTTTGCAGCGTCTTGAGGATTTCCGGCGGTTCTGCCAGCAGAGACAATGACCGATGGGAAAGAGCTTCGGTTAATAACTGATAATGGTCTTTATTCCAGAAAGCAAAGTTGTCCGAATGAATCATTGTCTTCAGATTCGGATATGTGCTGACAGAGACAAACAGAAATGTACCGGCAAAGTATAAAAAAATCCCGAACAGCCACCTTCTCTGGCAGCGCTCTTTCAAATGCAAGCGCGTCTGATGTAAAAAAGAACCCGGCCGAAAACAATAAATGACAGACACAATCAGAATCAATATACTAAAACGATAAAAATTGAAGTGAAAGGGTACTGGAGAGTTGATGCCTAATGAAATCGCTTGCGGTTCCAGGTTTTCCAACGTCAGCGTGATTTCAGAAACATTTTTACTTGGATACAGGAAAATGAATCGGCTGTGTTCTATACCGGGAATTATTTCAATTTTTCGTGTATGTCCTGCAGCAAAACCGACCTCAGTGGTATGGACAGTACCCCGAATTCGATCCTGCAAGACATTTTCCAACTGGATCTCCAAATTGCGTAAATCGTCGGGGATACCCTGATCTTTGTGGATGGCTAATACCAGTTTCTTTTCGCCCCCCAAATCCGAAAATTCCATCTCGGATTTGGAGACTGAGATCCTTTTTTGAGAGTTGCTTCCAATTAATTCAAAACTGCGAATATTAAACAGAAATATTTCGAGTAATCCGCAAATCAAAAAAATGGTTAATGCAACTTTTATTCGTCTGTTCTGGATCAACGCCACAAATTTCCCTTCGAATCTATATTTCCGGATACAACAGTCTGTTATAGCATTATTTCTCAATTATAAAGAAAATCCTTGATATTCCATTGAGATTTGATTGCAGGAAAAGATTGCTTCATCGGGCTTATGCCCTTCTCGCAATGACAGGTTGCCTTGCAAGTAATACAGGGACAATATTTGTCGTTGCGAGCCACGCAGGGGTAAAGCAATCTCCTTTTACATGAAAATCATAACCACCGGCTAAGCCGGTGGTATATACATGTTTTATCAGAGAGCTTAATCCTGTTATATGCGCGAGAGAGTCCTTAAGATTAAAAAAGCTTATCTACAGGATGAAGCCAAAAATATTTATTCAGATGTAGAAGACAAATTACTTTTCTAACAATTTGATAAACGGCTCAGCAATTCGATCGATTTCGCGTAATTCCTCATCAGAAAAATTCAATTGATCCAATACTCTCAGATTTTCATCCACTTGGTCAACGCTGCTGGCGCCAAACAATGCGCTGGTGACACGAGTATCTCGCAGAACCCAGGCAAGGGACATCTGTGCCAAAGTCTGTCCGCGTTTTTGTGCAACTTCATTAAGAGCTTTGATATATCCTATCGTCTGTTCATTAATTAAATTGCTTTTCAGATGTTTGTTCAGGGAAGCTCGCGAGCCTTCCGGAATACCATTAAGATATCTTCCTGAAAGCAATCCTCTTTGAAGCGGTGAAAAAACAATGACACCGATCCCGTTCTCAGCTGTGATGTCAAACAGATGGTCCTTTTCAGTCCACCGATTGAGAATGGAATAGGATGGCTGATGGATCAAGCAAGGAGTGCCAAGATCTCGTAGTATTTTCGCTGCTTTTGCAGTGAGGTCAGCCGGATAATTGGAAATTCCGGCATAAAGAGCTTTCCCCTGCCGGACAACGTGATCCAACGCACTCATTGTTTCTTCTAATGGCGTCTCAGGATCCGGGCGATGATGATAAAAGACATCCACATAATCCAGCCCTGTGCGTTTCAAGCTCTGATTCAAACTGGAAATCAGATATTTGCGAGATCCAAAATCGCCATATGGGCCAGGCCACATATCATACCCCGCTTTGGAAGATATAAATAACTCATCCCGATACGGTTTCAAATCCAGAGCGAATAACTGTCCGAAAACACGCTCAGCAGCGCCATAGGGAGGTCCATAATTATTTGCCAGATCAAAATGAGTAATTCCCTTATTAAACGCATGACGAACCATAGCTCGAGCAGTTTCAAAACTTTTATAACCGTCAAAATTATGCCATAACCCGAGTGTCAGTACGGGCAGTTTAATTCCGCTTCGTCCACAGCGTCGATAAATCATTGTATCGTAACGCGAAGGTGAAGCAGCATATACGTCGGATAAATTTTCGTTATGAGCATCGATCATTGTTTTCCTCCTTGTATTCGTTCAAACACACCCCATTGATCATTCATTCCTTCATTAATCGTTTCGCGATATTGGTAATTCTGACATAAAAAATTATACGTTTCCAACTGATAATCTGCCAGATTTAATTCGCTGCAAAATCCTGAATCGGAAAATGGTATTTTCGCAAGGTAACTTTCATTGGTATAGATAATAAATCGTGGCGGATTTTGCTTCAAATCATATAAAAATTGTGACCATTGTTTTTCCTGGACATATCCGGGAAATAAATATAAAGGACGGACATTAAAAAATCGTGTCGGCGCTGATCGTTCAGCCAGGACATACGATGCCAATCCGCCACCCCAAATGATTACCGGATCAGTTTTATTCGTGTTTTCCTTCAGGAAATCGGCAGTTTTTGTGTAAACAGACGGCATCCGAGGATTGTAGTTTTCCCGATAAAGTGAAACGATCGGAATCGATGTGACGATGAACAAGAGTATAACCAGGAACACAGCGGTCTGAGTTTTCATATTTGTATTAAGAAAATCATAGATCCGCATTCCCAGCCAGATAACCAGCACACAGACTGGTGGGAAACACAAGATAAAATAATGCTGATAATTCATCCCGGATAAACCCGCCAGCAACAATTCAATTGGCAGCGAAAGGAAAGCCCATAAAAGAATCGGAGGATTTTCAATTGATCCAAAGAAACTGCCGCTTTTCATTCGCAGACAATTAAGAAATCGAATAAAAACAATCAGCCATGATAGAAAACCGGAGGAAAGAAAAATGGAAATCCCTGGCAAGAAAGTCAGCGTTGTCAATCCGGTTGCCCAGCGGTTGGCAGCGCTTTGCTCCGAGTAAATCAGATTATACAGAAAAGCGACATCCCAATACTCCTGAAGTGCACCTTTGTTCCAAAAGTAAAAAGCCCAAATTCCATTAATGGCAATCAATCCGAACAGAAAAAAGATCCATCGATGGATAATTTCCTTGCGATCTTTTTTCCATTGAATCCATGAAAGAATTTCCATGATCGAGAAAGTAGCCCAAATACCGATCGTATTCTGTTTGCAGGTGAAAGCCAGTCCGCACAATAATCCGGAAGTTAACCCTGACAGGAATGGTCTGGTTTTCCAAAATCGGGAAAAAAACAATCCCAGAGCGAGAATCTGAAAAAATAGCGCATACTCTTCAGTGTAATTTCCAAAATCAAATACTCTGACGTAATGCAGGATTATCAGAATGACTGCCGAGAGGGTTATGGATTCGGGGAAAAAACGTGACAGTAGTTTGAATAAGATAAAAGCCCCGGTAAATAATGCGAACAGCTCCAGCAGCCATATACCCGTAAGTGATCCGTCTGCCAAAAATAAACCGAACGCATCCAGATAGAAAACCATCGGCGGTTTATGGTCCCAAATTTCAAGATAGGGGATTTTCCCGTTCCGAATTTGTTGACCGATGTATGAAAAAATTGAGTAATCATAGGAAGGATAATAATTTTTTCGCAGCGGGAAAAATGCTCCCATGAGCAACAGACAGGCAAGAAAAATCAACGCTGTCTGCCAGACGATTCTTCCATTCAAAAAAATCCGTCTGCATGTCTGTCCAATACGTTTTTCAAGTTTGAACAGCAAATAGAATAGAACGAATGATCCCTGAATCAGGTAAAACCCAAAAAAAATCAATGCCGGTACAGCCTGGCGTATATAACGAATGATATGGTCTACTGGTGGATGATCATAATAAAACTGAGAGGCAATCGCGATTGTAAAACTGATCACACTGGTGAAAAACAAACAAAGGATTGTCTTTTCGATGATACTTCTCTTTAGCGCCAGACGCATGAATATCACTGGTCCGTTTTTCTTGAAATACCACAGCCAACCTGCCCAAATCAGACAAGCGGCGATAAAGACAATCAGAATAAAACCGGACCTGATTAAAGACAGTCCGGTTTCAGATGGCTTCCATAAAAAGAAAATGGCGCAAAAAGCTTCAAGAATTGTTAAAGAAGGGATGAAAAAACGCAATGTCAATTTTTTCATCGTATTAAGTCAATGAATAGGATCGAATTGATAGATGACCGATTGGCTGATTTTGCTTTCCTTAGCAAGTCGGGAGAAATACTCGCCAGTTCTTTTTCCGGCAGATCCATCCGTATAAGTACATTCATCCTGAATGAACTTTAAGCGTTCAGCTTCATCAGTCTCCGGATGCTCCAGATACAAATTGATGGCATCCTTCAATTGTTCCTTGTTGTAAACAACACGGCCAGCCTTGGCATTTCGAAAACGCTCATGTGTAGGCCATTTGCCGATTTCTGACAGAGACAAACTGAATTTTTCCGGTTTGTTCCATCCGCCAGGAGCATCGATGCAGACACTGACAATCGGCCGATTGTGGATTGCTGTCTCCACAACCATCGTTGAATAGACCGTCAAAAAGACATCCGACCAGGCCATCATGGAAGACTTCTCCGGCATATCCTCTCCAGAGTAGAATCCAAGATCACCACCCAACGCGACAGGTTCAACCAGATGGATATAGGGTTTCCCTTTGATCAGTTCCCGGATACGATTTGCCTCTTCTTCAAAAAGGGATCCGGCAAGAAAGTGATTGGGATGGAGCCGAATCAATAACTGGCAGGGTTGATTCAATGCATCTTCAGAGACTAATTGAACTAATGCTTCAATATCCTGAAAGTTTGGGGAGAAGGTAACAAAACTGCAAGCAAAAGATATCAGTTTTCGATTCAAATCCAGTTGATGCATTTGAAAATACGCTTCCCGTGAAAGCTGCCATTTCTTTTGGAAATATCCATCATAGGTGGGAATTCCGCCGATATTCACCCGATCTTGATTCCAATCAGCCCCTTCCGTCAGTTCCTGTTTCTGAATCTGTGACCAGCAATTCGCCCACTGCATTGGCGCCCCGGGCAGGCGATAACTGCTTGGATTATCCCATCCAATTACAGCCATGCAAGTTTCAATCCCTCTTTGAGCAGCTTCCCGCAGTAAATAACGATCCAATCGCCATCCGGATGTACTGGCAATAACGAGTGTTGGTGAATATTTCTCAAAAAGATCTGAATAGATGGCTGGCGTATAACGCATCTGGCTCCTCACCAGATTCTTCCGCGCATATCCTGATTTCCGCAGAATGCGGATATACCCTTTGAGAAAAGGCATCAAGAATTTGCCGCGTCGTGATGTTTCATGATTCATCTGCCGTAAATGGCTGTCAATTGCTGTTGTGTTAACCTGATCAGAACCGCCCATCCAACGTAAAAAATGCAGCCAATACTGGCGATTATGATGAACGCTTTTGAAATATTTTTTAAGCCCGTCAAGCCGTAAGCCTTCAAAATACAGGTTATCCGCAGCAAATCTCGAGCGGACTTTATCGGTCACGCCATCATCGGTCAGGACGACTACGCGAATTCCATTAGACAACATCGTATTGACAACATCTGTCTGTAAAAAATAAACCAATGCCAATCCATGATCAGCGCTGATAAAGACTGTTTTTTGTTTTTTTTCAATTAATTCGTTATTCATGCTATTTATAATTTTCATAGCCCTGACATTTCTCAGGTTTTTTTCGATGATGACAGGTAAATGCTCCGTTCAGATTGACTTCTCCCATCAGCGATTCGAAGGATGGAAAAGCCTTTTAAGAAAAAAAGAACAACCTTGTTATAGTGATGGTTCTACGTTTCGCGAAAAACCATCACCACAACAAATACTCCCTCTTATAATTCGATCCGCTGATTTCCCATACATTCTCCAAATTTTGGTTTATCATGACCTTTGATCATAATACCAGTGAAAAATCTTATTATATATACTTAAAAGGATTTTTTTAACAGGCGGAGTATCAACAAAGCGACGCCGCATCACTTTGTTATTTTTTACACCATCGGTCGGGCTGGAAACAAACGTTATCGTATTGCTCATGTTCATCGCCAATGGCTGCGGGGTCATTAATCGCAGATATCCTTTTTCATTCATCCGCATATCCAATTGTTTTACCTGGCCCATCGGACGATCCATCTGGAAAGGAAGGAATTCGGACAAGACACTACGATAAGCGGTAAACTGCCAGTGAGACGCGCCAACCATCGCCTGAACATCATGATAGGTTAATAAATGGTCTTCGCTGGAATCATAATGCGCGCGAATTTCTTCTTCAGATTGTCCCAAACTTAAATCGAATTCACGAAAGGTTTCATAAGGGACAAGCTGCCCGGATTTGTACTGAACATCTTCCTGGTTTTTTGCCCATTTGAGCGTGTTTGAATAATAATCCGGATTGGTACGGAAAGGTCGGGCAGTCACCATACCGGTATGGGGATAGGTTTCCAAAATTTCAAGACTTTTCGATAGCCAACCTGGAGAAAAGAGGCAATCATTATCCGTATATGCGATAACATCGCCTGGTGCCCCATCCAGAATGATATTCCAGGCACCTCCTTTGCCAAGATTTTTTTCAGAAAATATCAGATATTGAATATTGCCCGATTTTTGTTCGTTCAATAGATATGCTTTGATTTCATCGCAGCTCCCGTTGTCAAAAACCATCAGATCATAATCGACATCCGTTGTGCTGTTTCGAATACCGTTCAAGCAAGCTTTTAAGACTTCAGGCATTTCCGCATAGAAACCACTGATAAATGGGATGTAATTCAGAACTGCCACTGTCACTCTGGCCGGTTTTGCTACATCCTTCACAAATTTTGCAGGATTTTGTCCAATTCGCATGGTGTCTTCCTCTTATTCCACATCATCCATCGATGTCAGGAATTCTTATTATTTTTTGTTAAGAATTTGCGTAATTCACCATACGCTTTTTTCGGATGAAATACGGCAAAAAATGCTTCTCCCAGAAGTCTTGATTTCAGAGTTACCAAAGGAAAAATTTCGATCTCCCTTAATATTTTTTTCACTGTTAGACTTGGGCGTGTTAAGGAGCCGTCTTTTTTCATTTTCCAGTCACAATCCAGTAAAGTGAAAACAGTCCGCTTCCCGCCTGCTAATTTTACATTTTCGAAGGATTCCTGTTGCCGGTAATGAGGCTGTCCTCCCGGAAGATGCGCGTAATCGTGATCCTGATGGATGATATCGATCACGTCCGAACAGTCGATCAGTTTCCAACCTCTCATCCTTGCTTCATAAAACATCCAGTTATCCCAACCAGATCTGCCGATTGCAAAATCAGGCATTTTCATAAAACAATTTCGTGGGAAAATAAAATAATCGCTGCCCCCTGCCGGATGACGTCTGCCACGATTTTTTATATCCTCTCGGATACGATCAATCCATCCATCAGACATATTGATTTTTTCCCGAATATCCAAATCCCAACGTTGTCCAACCAGCAGGAATTGCTTCTCATAACTCAATATGCTTTCGGCTATTTCCAAAAAATTCGGGAGAAGAATAATATCTGCGTTGACATATGCCAATA
Organism: Flexilinea flocculi; assembly: GCF_001192795.1. Lineage (GTDB taxonomy): Bacteria > Chloroflexota > Anaerolineae > Anaerolineales > Anaerolineaceae > Flexilinea > Flexilinea flocculi. Next base: position 2,197,630 of record NZ_DF968181.1, read on the forward strand.
AAGGAGAAATGGAAGTCTCCCGTGCTAAGGAAAAGATATCGCTCAACAACGGTGTTCCAGATGAATTGCGCTTCACATGAGGAATATATCGGACTTCCAAATCAATGGACGCTTCTTCTACACCAGGATCATCGCCGATCAGGACAATGTCAACATCTTTTCCAAATTGTTTCCAGGATTGAATTGCATTCCATTGAATTGTTGCGATATGGTCACGGATGAAAGCTTTAGGAGAGATAAAAATTGTCATCACACTCATGTTTTTTTCAAGCTCCTTTCATCCACAACATCAACCTGTTTTGCATGAGTAGATTCGTTAATCCGTTCTAAATCCGGGTTTTGCTCGATGATTTTCAATACATCATACCATGAAGCTTGCAGCGGATCTGATAACCGTTTAAAGATTTCCTGTAAGAGCAAGTAATCATCCAATGTGTCGATTGTCCAGCGATGATTTCCATAATCCGGATAATGATCCAGAATCTCTACTTTAAAGCGACCTGGAACGGAATAAAACCAGGGCATGACATGTTCTCGTTCAAAAGGTTCTCTGGCTTCCTGCCATGCTTTTTTGAGATTCATGAAGCTGACTACTTCCACATCCAGACCAATAGGGAATGTTCGATGCCAGGGCGGAGGCAGACGATTTGCAGTAAAATCTGCTCCGGTATTGAGGAAATGCCGTATTGTATCATCAATTACTTTGGGATCAATCAAAGGACAGTCAGCCGTTACACGAATGATCAGATCTGAGTGAACGGAAAGTGAAGCCTGATAAAATCGGTCCAAAACATCAAACTCGGATCCGCGAAAGCAGGCAATTCCATGCTCCAGGCACCATTTTTCGATCGGGTCATCTGCTACATTCACTGTTGTAGCCACAAGCACTTCATCCACGAACGCCGCCTGGGCTCCGCGCCTTACAACCCATTCGAGAACCGGTCTGCCCTGCAAATCTAAAAGTACTTTCCCGGGCAGCCTGCTTGAACCCATTCTGGCTTGAATTATCAATGTTTTTTTCATGTGATGATCCTGAAATTCATCATCTGTATTATTTCCTTTACTGCTCTGATATTTCGAGGTTTTTTTCTGCGAAAAAACTTCCATTTTTTCAGTCACTTCTCAGTAGAAAAATGCAGGTTCTGCATGTTATCTGGAAAAACCTCTTTGCTTTGAAACAGCAATTGCTTGTTCATAAGCAGTTGTTAATTGGAACTTATTCTTTTCCCAATCTGCTTTTTCCTCAATCATTTTCCGCGCATTCTTTATCATCGAATTCAGTTTCCCTCTGTTTTCATAACAAAACAGAATTTTTTCTGCCAACATCTGCTCGTTATTGGGCTCAAACAATAAACCGGTTTCATCCGCTGTTACCCATTCAAGATTACCCGGAATTGCGGAGACAAGCACAGGAACTTCAAATGCCATCGCTTCCAACAACGATACGGATGTTCCATCCGTAATCGAAGCGCTTAAATAAAGATCAGAGGCGCAATAATAATCCTTCAATTCATCATTCTTTTTCCGTCCGATCCAAAAAATCCGCTTTTGGATTTCCTCAGGAGCCGATGAAGCCATTTGTTGAAGCATCGCTTTTTGGCTGCCGTCCCCTAACAGTAACAATTTCAAAGACGAAACATTTTGTGCCGCCAACAAAAAGCCTTTCACAATTGTTGCGACATTGTAATTCGGTTCCATGGTTCGCAGACTGATGAGGACAAAATCATCATCCTGCACGAATTCCCCTCGAAGTAGACTTTTTTTGCGAGTCAGTTTTTGCAGATCAATTCCCCACGGAAAAATTGTTGCATGCGCTGGATTTAATCCCAGCGATGCTGCCGTATCACGCTCAACATAACAATCACCGAGAAACCAGTCCGCGTTCTGCAGAGCGAAAGCAGTTGTTTGTCTCATGGCATCGCTGATTTCAATATCATGCATCAGATCAAAGCCCCAAGACATCGCCGCATGCGGATGCAAACCTGCCCTGGCTGCCAACCAGGAGACATCTGGAAGCGGTCCAGTATGAATCACATCCGGTCGGATTTCATTCCAAATCGTTTTCAAATCGGATATGACATAGGGATCGTTAACTGGATCTCGAGGTGATTTTCCCCATTTCCAGTTAATCACATGCACAGAGTCTGGAAGTTTCCTGCGTTCCAGACGTTGGCCACGGTCTTCCAGCCGCAGGTAATAACATTCATGGCCGATTTCTGCAATAGCTTTCAAAAACCGATAATCATGCGGGGTATAGTCTCTTGAAAAAAAAAGTACTTTCATAAATTTTTATGAACAGTTTTTGGTCCTATTTATAATTTCGTGTTGATCGATTTATTAGCATGAAGACCGATAGGCAATAGTATTTCGGTTATCTTATCCTAATAGTTTCCAACTGAGTTCTTTGCCGAACGGGATATCTTCCAATGCCTTCATGCCGATCACGTTATCGATTTCCGGCGGTTTGATGGCTCCCGGCACTGCAGGACGCAAAACGTCAATCATATTCCTTGAGAAAACCTCGCCGGCACGAATATCCCTTGCCGCGCGGAGACAACGCCGCTGGATTACCGAGGTTTCTAATTCATTCTCATTGATGTACTTCTCCGAAGAACCCAGCGCTTTCTCTAACTGACGTGTATTTTCGACCATTGCTGCCCAGGAGACAGGATTCATCGCAAATTTATGATCCGGTCCTTCCCGATTGTTATCATCCGTAAAATGCTTTTCAATCACACGGGCACCGAGAGCTACTGCGCCTAACACGGTCGCATGTCCGGGTGTGTGATCGGATAAGCCCAAAATCAAATCCGGCCAAATCGTCGCATAGGTCTGTAAAACACGCAGATGAATGTATTGAAAGTTTTCAAGGCTGGCTGTATAGTTGGTATTGCACTGCATCAAAACCAGTTGTGAATTCTTTGCAAGGATTGTATGAACAGCCCGCTGCACATCACAGAGATCAGAGGCTCCAGTTGCCAGCAAAACGGGTTTTCCTTTAGAGGCAATGCGTTCCAAAGATTCAAGCCAGTCAATATCCCCGGATCCGATTTTATAGACGGACATGTACGCATCCAGCCAGTCAATTGATTCAAAGTCATATGGAGCCGAGAAATATTCAATTCCTTCTTTATCACAGGTCTCTTTCAATTCGGATGACCAACGATCAGGTACTGAAGCATCCTGATAGACCTCAAACACGGATTTTTTCCATTTTGCCTGATGGGATTGCTGCCCGCCCATCGTACGAAAGCCGTAATCCGAGACAATTTTTGCAGCTTTAAAGTTTTGAAATTTTGCTGCATCAGCGCCGTTCTCTTTTGCGATATGAATTAATTGTTTTGCCCGATTCAGATCACCGTCATGATTGGCAGCGATGTCAGCAATAAAATAGACAGGTTCATCGATTCCAATGGTTTTTTTCCCGATCTTTATTTTTTCCATAATCATCCCGTTTGTGGTATCAGTCTTTTGACAAATCAGCAATTCGCAATTGATTCAAGAGAGTGTTTGATAATTCGCATTGTTGCAGACAAATTGAATTGTCTTTCAAGAAAATATCGTTTCTTCCGATAATTCAAAATATGAAAAGAATTCTTTGTCAGTTCTTTTATTCTGCAAATTAATCCATAGTACGAATTACTACTTTTCTGCTCGTTTCTAAAAAGGCTTTTCCAATTTTCGAGTTATTGTAATCCAATCTGCTTCAATAATTCCGGCAATCCATCCTGATAGGCTTGATAAAAATCTTCAAGACAATCCTTTTGGGTCGGCAGATTCTCACCCAGCAACCGGTGCAGTTTGTCAGTATTCATAATCAAATTTGGTGATCGTTTTGCAGTAAGCCCGCTATCTTTCCACGAAACCGGAGATATTAATGAGGCATCCAAACCAAATCGTCGCGCGATGGAGACACCAAAATCATATTTGCTCTGAAAATCAGAGCTAAAAACATGATATAAACCGGAAGCATCCATTTGAATTAATTGATCGAGAATACGAACCATATTCTGGACATAAAGCGTACAGAAAAAAACATCGGTAAAGCCCATCATTGTTTTCTTCTCTGCCAGATTATGAAAAAAAATCTCCCCCAGACTCCGGCTTTGCGTCACACTCCAGCCATAAAAATTTACTCGTGCTACCAGAGCCTCTGGATTTTGATCCAGGACATTCTGCTCTCCAAGTAATTTTGTTTGCGCATAAACGTTGATGGGGTTTGTCTGATCCTCTTCATGGTAGCCTTCTTCACCGCAATCCAGACCGTCGAAAACCGCATCAGTGGAAATATGAATTAGACGGATTTTGTGTTTTCGGGCAAGAGAAGCAATCTCGCCCGGAATCTCGCCATTGATCTGCCGAGCCATCAACGGATTTTTCTCACAGGCATCGATATTAGCCATTGCAGCACAATGAATGATCGCATCCGGTCGCGCTTCTGCAATCATTCTTTCAGCAGTGCCTTCAATAAAAAAATCCCCCTGAATCAAATCAAAGGGAACTTGCTGCAGCTGCTTCTTGTTGTAAACTCCAATCACATGATACGCATCCTTCAACTGTACAGCCAGATTCAAACCCAACAAACCGGAAGCCCCTGTTACCAATAAACGGGGTTTGCTTTCCGGTGAGTCGCTGGATGAATTATGATGAAGCAGATTCATTGAAGTTGTCCATTTTCAAAAGCTTCTTTAAAAGGAGCAATCATCCGTTTGACCCCTTCCAGGTCCAGCCATTCTGAATTATTGTCGCTGGAATAATGAAATCCTTCCGGTAATGGCTTGCCAATTTTTTCCCATTCACGACCGAACCATGTCGTTCCTGTCGGCTGCACCACAAACATGTCATTTAATTCCACAGAGTTTCTTGCTTCATCTTCGGAAATCAGGACTTCATGCAATTTTTCACCTGGTCGAATTCCGGTATAAATGATCTCTGCTTCCGGAGCAATAGCAATTGCCAGATCCTTAACTGCCATACTCGGAATTTTCGGAACAAACACTTCGCCACCATACATTTGTTCTATGCAGCGAATGACAAAATGAGCGCCATTTTCCAGTGATATCCAGAATCGCGTCATCCGTTCATCCGTAACCGTTAATGTGCCGTTCGCGCTTTGACGAAGGAAAACCGGAACTACCGATCCGCGGCTGCCAACTACATTTCCATAACGAACGCAGGAGAAGCGCACGGTACGACCACCAGCATATGAATTGCTTTGAATAAAGAGTTTTTCAGCAGCTAACTTCGTCACGCCGTACAGATTCAATGGATTGACTGCCTTATCTGTACTGATTGCAAGGACTTTTTTTACTCCGGTATCGAGGGCAGCCTCTATTACATTCTGGCTGCCAAGTATATTCGTCTTAACGGCTTCCATCGGATTATATTCACAAGCCGGAACCTGCTTCAGCGCTGCAGCATGTACCACAATATCCACACCTTCAAAAGCTCGTTTTAGCCTGGGAAGATCACGGATGTCGCCAAGAAAGTATCGTAAACTCGGATTATCATAACCTGAAGTTTGCATTTCATATTGTTTTAATTCATCTCTGCTATAAACAATGATCTTTGCAGGATGATATTCTGTCAGCATCGTCTTGATAAATTTTTTACCAAAAGAACCGGTTCCGCCGGTAATTAAGACTACTTTATTCGTCCAGTCCATTCAATTCTCCTTCCAGAAATTCGGAATAAGACTAAAAATTATTATTTTTCAGTCTCCGAGTGAGCAATTTTCTTAATAATAATTAACGGATACTGCCCATATTCACCGTAGAATTCAGGCCTTTTTTCTTCATTTCGGAATAATATCCGCAAAGCAAGTCTGCCAAATGGTTGATGGATTAAAGCCCGCAGCCATCGCACACTGACACTGCGCCAGCATCGGATGTCTACAGATAAAATTCCCGGCATATCCAGTTTGCTGCGGATCCAGGAAGCATCGAGTTTCTGCACAAAGGTTCCAGTAGCTTGAGCGGTATCAGACACCGCTCGCTTTCCTTTTTGATCCTTTTTCAGTTCTTTCCCCCGAATTCTTGCAATAAGACGACCGATTTTTTCCATCTTTTCCATCATCGGCTGCCACTTTTTCATCATTTTTGATTCTGTCCAACCATTAACCACCACCGCGGTTCTTTTAGGAGCCAGCACACGAATCAGATCCATCCAGGCTTTTTCCTGTTCATCCAGAGGTAAATGATGCAATGTATGGAGGGAAACAATACCATCAAAAGCCCCCGCTGTAAACGGAAGGTTCGCAATATCCGCTACCACAAAAAGACCATGTGCGCCGATTTTTTTCCGTGCTTCAATCAGAGCAGTTATGGAGATATCCGCACACACCCTTTTCTCAAAATTCATTGAATAGGTTAAATATTCAGGATATTGAACCGGACCAGAACCGGCATCCAGAAAAAATTTACCTCCGTCCGAAAAATATGGCGTAATCCGCAAATGACAGCGGTGAATATATTCAGCAGATACCGGACGTAAATCTTCATATCGCGCATTTTGATAATATCCGTCGGACTCCTTCTTCCAGCCAATCTGGTCATAGAATTCTCGGACGTTTTGTTTTATCTCAGGTTCATTCATTATTTTTCCAATTTATCGGCAAATATTTCCGCCCAGTCTAATTTTTTCCCGATCAGATACTCAAAACTGGTCCCATATTCAACTTGTCCTTCCTTACTCAAAATATAAGAAAAAGGACGCCTGTCAAAATCATCCCACATTTTTACCAGATGCCAGGGGAATGGCCTTGCATACTCAAAGAAAAACGAATAAGCATATGCCCATGCCTGTTTCACTTGAGTTTCACTTAATACTGCCTTTTCCGGGTCATCCAGCATCCCGCCCAGTATCTTATAATAGCTGACCCAATTTTCCGGATCAAAAGTAAATCCCCTGCCGCGATAATGGGTTTGTCCGGCGACAATCACCGGCACACCACTCATGGACATTTCAAGTCCCATCGTTGTAGTGTATACCAAACCTAAACGAGCAATATCCACCAGATCATAGGAATTGGTCTTATCGGTCGGTGTAATCAGATGGATGTGCTCCGGCAGTTTAGGCAGCAGGTTTCGGACGACGTCCACCATGGAAGTTCCATGCGTCAGCTGTTCTCCGGGATGTACGCGGATGACCAGTTGCGCATCGGTTCGTTCAACAAAATACTGAACAGTACGCTCGATCCATTCCGCCATATTTTTCGAAAATGTATGCCTGCCCAGTGTTAAACTGTCGCCCAGTACATTCGTTGCCAGAAAGACAACCGGACGATCATCCAGCTTCAAACTTTCTCGAACTTTTTCACTGCCCACACGATCGCTTCCCTGCCAACGGCGAGAAAAATTCTCCCAGATATTCGCATGTTGTCTGGCGCCAAACATCGCCTTGACTTTTTCGAGTTCCTCATCAGTAACTTGGATATTCTTCCGGATTTCCCAAAGATCATCCGTCTCCTGACGCATCACTTCACGGTTTTGCGCTATCCAGATTCGTTTTCGTTGTTCTCCAAATTCATAGGTTGTAACGGGTATATTCATCCATTTCGCAATACGATATGCCACACCCATTTCCTGAATCGTACCATTGGGTATGATCACATAATCTGGACGGTTATTTTTCAACCAGGAATAAAGAAGCCTTGCAAATGATTCATTCCGTTCCATCCGCATTTTGAATAACGGATCATTCTGGTCAAATTCCTCCACTTGAAGCGTATATTGTGTATCATAAGTGCTGACCTCTTCAATAATATGATGCAGCTCTTCTGGAATGGACTTATAGGAAGGGTGAATCGGCAGGAAAGAGACGATATCCATATATTTCTCAGCGTCTTCAAAGACTTTCTTTGTATACAAGTCCTGCCTGCGTAAATCGAACTTATTGACGGGTTTCTGCCAATCTGCATAAGGGAGATATCCAAAAGTGACATGATGTCCCTTTGCGGCAAAATAGAGTGAAACCGTAGCAGCTTGTTCAACCCAATAGTGGAGTGATGTAAAAACAAAAATCTTTTTTGGTTTCTTTTGTTCGGTTTTAAATTGTTCAATATCTTTTAGAATTTGCGGAAGTCGTGCTTGAATATTTTTTAATGAATAACGGGTTCCAGGTTCACCCTTATTCTTTAACTGGAAATAGAATTCGGCTGTTAAGGGAATTTCGCCTAAAATTTTGCTGATAGTTTCTTTATAAGTCGTTTGCATTAGTTTTTCGCCTCAATTTCCCATGATAATCTTGGACGAATCAATCCGGTGCGCGGTTCCGGCCATTGCGTTCCCGGCGCTCCGGTGCCATCCACATGAAATACAAGCGCTTGTTCATCGTGAAAATATCTCTTGATTTTAAAAGTACTTGCATTGACTCCTAAAACAAAACGTCCTTCATTCAAGAAATCCGCAGGAATTGTGCATCGGCTGATGTAAGTTCCCTTGTCACGTACGCTGAATTCCTCGAATCTTTCTGAATCATCGACGTCAAAAGAAGTAAAAATAAATTCCCCCCGTACACTGATTAAATAGATGCCAACCCGCAATCCGGTGATCGCTTCCTCTAATTGATATTCGAACTCGATATGAATCGGCTGTGTTGAACGAACAGTATCCGAAATGTTTCCTTGATCGTTCAGAATTCGTATCGCCACCGGTACAAAGGGAGCTGCTTCGGCAGGAATTTCATCCGGAGTCCATACTCGAAACCCTTCCTGTGAAAAACCATGTGATAAATAGTAATCTACTGCTTCAGCTGAGGGAGCCTGCATTACGAGTTTGCCTTTTTCCAAAACAATTGTCTCTTGCGTAAGCCGTAGAATGGCTGACATATTATGACTGACAAACAGCACGGTTCTGCCCTGATCGGCGACATCGCTCATTTTTCCGAGGCATTTCCTTTGGAATTCAGCATCGCCGACAGCTAATACTTCATCAATCACTAATATTTCCGGTTCGAGGTGAGCCGATACTGCAAAGGCAAGACGCAGATACATACCGCTTGAATATCGTTTTACAGGTGTATCAATAAACTCTTCTACTTCTGAGAAGGCAATAATTTCATCCATTTTTCGGGATATTTCTTCATGCTTCATCCCTAAAATCGCACCGTTTAAATAGATATTTTCCCTTCCCGTTAATTCGGGATGAAAACCTGTTCCAACTTCCAGCAAAGATCCGACTCTTCCGGAAATGGTCGCAGACCCGACAGTTGGTTCTGTCACTCGGGAAAGAATCTTCAATAATGTGCTTTTTCCGGCGCCATTGCGACCGACGATCCCCAACGCCATCCCTTTTTCAACATTAAAGGAAATATCTTTTAGTGCCCAGAAAGAATTTGCATCAGTCATTTTCCCATGCAGACGTTTTTTAGGTTTGGTAAACGTATCGATTAACGTCTCCCGAAAAGTTCGATAAGAGGCAGGCGCAGCACCGATCCTGTATCTCTTGCCAATATGACTTACAATGACTGAATTTTGAGGCACGATGTACTCCTCTTAAATGAGATCGGCGAATTGCTTTTCCATCCGCCGGAAATAGACCAAGCCGCTGATCAAAATCAGAATTGAGATCACCGAACTGAAAACAATGCTTTGTATCGGCACTGTATTGTAAACACCTAATAAAGATGAACGAAATCCATTGACAACGCCCACCATCGGATTCAGATTATAGATAAACTGCAATTTTGGATTTGAAATCATTCCTGATCCATATGCAATCGGAGTTAAATACATCCAAAGCTGACAAATAAATGGAATGATGTAGCCAATATCCCGATATAAAACATCCATTGCCGAAAACCATAAGGCAACCCCAAGGGATGTAATGATGGTTAAGAGAATGTAAAATGGAATTAATAGCAAATAAATGTTTGGTGAATAATGATAGTAAATCATCATAAAAATTAAAATAGGTACAGCAACGAAAAAATCCACGATGCAAGCCAAAACACTGGAAAGCGGCAAAACCACACGCGGAAAATAAATTTTTGTGATCATATTGCGGTTTGTAACCAGAGAACGGCTGGCATTTCTTAACGAATTTTCAAAGAGCTGCCATGGAAGCAAACCGGCCAGTGAAAACAATGGATAAGGGATGCCATCCGAAGGTACTCTTGCCAATCCACCAAAGAAAATCGAAAAGACAACCATAGTCATGACAGGTTGAATAATCGCCCAGGCAACGCCTAAGACAGTCTGTTTATAGCGGACTTTCAGATCCCGCCATGTCATAAAAAATATCAGTTCGCGCGATCGTATTAATTCTTTTAAATCGACAATTTTCCAGCCTTGTGAAGGTTGAATGATCGTTTTAGTTGTTTCTGGTTCATTGATTACATTCAAAATATTGCTCCGAATCAGCCTTTTTTCAATATTGCATCACGGTTTGAAATGTAGTATTCAATCGTATTTTTCAATCCGGTATCAAAATCCATCTTTGCGGAAAAGCCAAAATATTCTTTTGCCCGTGTTACATCCAGCGCCCTCCGCGGTTGTCCATTTGGTTTTGTCGGATCAAAGACAATTTTTCCTTTAAAACCGGTCAATACTGCTATTTTTTCCGCCAGGTCTCGTATGGAAATTTCGTTGCCAGAGCCGATGTTAACAGGATCGGGACCATTATAAAACTCGGCAGCCATGACAATACCTTCAGCTGCATCACCCGCGTAAATAAATTCTCGCGTTGGAGTTCCATCGCCCCAAATGATGACTTCCGGATCGCCCTTCAGTTTGGCTTCATAACATTTGTGAATTAGTGCGGGAATGACATGAGAAGAGCGTGGACTGAAATTATCACGCGGACCATATAAGTTGACCGGCAGCAGATAGATCGAATTAAAGCCGTATTGCTGACGATAAGCTTGTGACTGAACAAGAAGCATCTTCTTCGCTAATCCATATGGGGCATTCGTTTCTTCCGGATATCCATTCCAGAGATCGGATTCTTTGAATGGAATCGGCGTGTATTTTGGATAAGCACAAATGGTACCGACTGCCACCATTTTTTCAACACCGAATTTCCACGATTCATGGATCAGTTGAACACCCATCATCAGATTATCATAAAAGAATTCTGCAGGATGTTCTCGATTAGCGCCGATCCCGCCCACATTGGCGGCCAAATGGATGATGACATCCGGTCTGGAATCTTCCAGCATTCGTTTGATATCAGCGGCATTGATCAAATTGTAATTTTTTGAGGCAGGAATAAAAAAATCATGAATTCCGCGTCTATGCAAACTTTCCTGAACAAATGATCCTAAAAAACCTGAGCCGCCAGTGATACAAATTCTTTTACCTGAAAGCGGAGAAACTTCCGTCATAAACATGTCCTTACCCCTCCGTCAGAAATTATTTCGAATCATCAGGGATTGTTAAAAACAACTTTAATCCCTGGATATCAACAACCGGCAACTTCATCTCTTTCTGAGCAGCCGTTTTTTGATCAATGATTTTGAAACCTTGTTCAATTCCGGTCAGTCGGCAGATTTCAGCGACGTCTCCATCCCCGTTTAGAATCAAAGCACTATAATGTGCTTCAGAACATTGATCCAAAACAGATTTCATTCGTTGTCTTAATAATCGATAAAGCTGAAAGGAAGAATGAATATAGTCAACTGCCAAACGTGTGCGAAGAGCCAATCCTTCCGGAGTAATGATATATTTGAGTTTCCTGCGCTCCAGTCGTTGGATCTTCAAATAGCCCTTATCCACCAGATGCTTGACATGCCAGTTAATTGTTCCGACAGCTACACCAAGCTTGTTCGCAAGGACTGCCTGGGTGGAATTCGGATTTTCCTCAAGCAATTCCAAAATATCCAGGTCTTTCAGGTCTTCATTATCGTCATATCCCTGATCGGGGCTTAATATCGTCATAGGCATCTAATATTCAATAGCTGAATTATACCTTGTTTTCATCGAAGGTCAAGGTAAGCCATTCAGTTCTGATTTGTCAGGGTCATTTGTCTTGATAATCAAAAACAAATGTCATTACATTTCAGCGTTTCATAAGATGGGGAAATTTTTTTTGTTGTGCTGTTATTGTGCGAAGCGCAAAACCAACACAGCAACATGTTTTCTCGATTGATTCGAAAGGTTGGTTTCTATTGCGAATGGCTGATTACATTGATTATTTGAATTTCCCGAGGGATGCAAATAATTCTGCTATGAACGGGAGTGATTCATTATAGCTGAATCACACTGAAGGATTATCACTCTTTTCGCAGCATAATTCAACCTTTCATTTGAAAAATCAGCAATTCCATATTTAATAGAGCCAATTGAATGATGAGGGAACTCTTTCCTCCCGATATTTCAAATTGCATACGTAATAATGGACAAAACTGGTAATAATTGCCTTGAAATACAATATAAAAAGTTGTTCTCAGATTAAAATCAAAAAAAAGACAGAAACCATAGAATCCAATGATTTCAATATATATAGAAAGGATTCTATGGTGTTGTGTTGTCTGTGTAATCCGTATTCAAATCACACAACAGTCTTTATTTCCAATTGATTCAAAAAGAAAGACGGTATTTCAAATCACTGCAATGAATCGATGAAGTTTGACAGAATGGAGCAAAAAATGGATATTCCGCAAGATTTCGATAACCAGATCATACACTGGCGTCGCTTTTTTCATCAAAATCCTGAAGTTAGTCTCAAAGAAAAAACGACAACACAAAAAATCGATGAGATATTACAGTCCTTAAATATCTGGACCTATGCCATCGGTCCGACAGGAATTTGCGGCATTGTAATCGGAGAAAAGAAAAGCATCAATGCAACAGTCTGCCTGAGGGCTGACATCGATGCATTATGTATGGAAGAACAGAGTTGCACCCCTTATCGATCTGTAAATAAGGGAGTAGCGCATGCCTGCGGTCATGACGGACATACAGCTTCTCTCCTGGGAGCTGCACGTTTGCTACAGCGAAACAGGGCTTCGTTTGGCGGTACAGTTAAATTACTCTTTCAACCTGCTGAAGAAATCTGTGAAGGGGCAAAAATTCTTGTCGAAAAAGGGGAGTTTGATGATGTTGATTGTGCGCTTGGAATACACTTTATGCCGACGCTTGAATATGGGAAAATCTGTTGTGCCGCCGGTCCGGTGATGGCTGGTTGTGACTATTTTCAAATAACAGTTCAAGGAAAAGGTGGACATATCAGCACCCCTCATCTGGCAGCGAATCCGTTGCTTGCCGCAGCTCAAATTTTGAACAGTCTCCAATCTATTATCACACAGCAGTTTTCGCCATCAGAAGAGATATTAATAGGGGTCGGGAAGTTTTCAGGAGGAACACAATATAACATTATTCCCAATGAAGCGTGTATGGAAGGAACCATTCGATATTATGATCCGAATTCCCAATCAGCCGCACAGACAGCGATACGCAACATGGCTGAGAATATCGCCAGAGCTTACCATACAGAAGCAGTAGTTGCGTTTAAGGAATTTACACCGCCAGTGATCAATCCGGAGAATCTTGCAGAATTCGGGCAAAAAATTGCTTCAGAAATTGTCGGAGAGAAAAACGTCATAGCCAAATTCGAGAAATCGCTGGCTGGAGATGATTTTGCATTTTATCAGCGAAAAGCCCCCGGATTATATGTGAAAATCGGATCAGCAAATCCAGAAAAACCGGAGACTCTGCACCCGCTGCATCACGCCGCATTCGATATCGAAGAAAAAGCGTTATCGATAGCAGCCAGGTATTATACAGAATTTGCCATAAAATACCTTAATTGAGTCTGGCAGCAGTGAGTCGAAGTATGAAAAGAACTCGTTGTCGTTCTTACGGTCTAACGCGTTTTCTTCAAAACAACGATAAATTTTTCAAATAACTGCTGAATTGTAATAAGATATCTTGACGAAACACCTAATCTTTTTATAATACCTGCATGTTTAATTTTAAGAACCAGTTATATATAATTATGTGCTTGTGTACCTGGCGGGGAATTCCTTTTCTGAACAGCTTTGGCTGATGTTCTTGCAACTTTAGACAAACTGACGAACGGAATTCCTCGTTATTTTATTGGCTGAGAAGTCCGTTCGTTTTTTAATTTAACCAATATCATCAAGATGGAGGCTTGCGAACGGGATATTTTTTGACTCGAAAAAAACGAAGGAGTAAATCATGAAAAATCGAAAGTGTCTTGTTTTAATCTTGTCCCTGTTTGCTGTATTGTTTGGCACTGTGGCAGTGCCTGCCCAAAGCGGAACCAACGCTTTGACAATCGGAATCTCTGTTGAACCCATATCTCTCGATCCAGCCGGTGGATTATATGTTCCTGAACAATTCTTAATTCAACAAATCTTCGATCCGCTGATCGCTGCAGATCCCGCATTAAATCTGCATCCTGCATTAGCAAAAAGCTGGGAAGTTAATGAAGATGGAACAGAATTTACATTTCATTTAAGAGAGGATGTGAAATTCCAGGATGGGACAAAATTCACAGGGGAAGCAGTAAAAATCTCCTTCGATCGTGCAGCAAAAGGAACCACTGTTGCAGCCGCTGCCCCCACAATTTTTTATGATTACATAGAAACCCAGGTTGTTGATGATACAACTGTCGTCGTAAAATTTTCATCACCGCACGCTACATTTCTGCAGGATCTTACACGTCCCTGGCTGATGATTTCTTCTCCTGCTGCCATTGAAAAATATGGCGAAGATTATGGACAGCATCCAGTCGGCACGGGTCCCTTCATCCTGAAAGAATGGGCAACGCAGGACCACATTACACTGACGAAAAACCCGGATTACAACTGGGCACCTGAATACATGGCTCACAACGGACCAGCTTTGCTGGATGAAATCACGTTCCGTTTTCTGCCGGAACAAGCTACTCGTATTGCAGCATTCCAGTCAGGTGAAGCTTCATTAGTACAGGATCCATCTTACTTAGAAGCATCACAAATGGCGACAGATCCGAATGTACAACTCTTCACATTTGTCAATCCAGGCATGACATCCCATCAAATGATCAATGTGGAAAAAGCGCCGACTGATGATATCAATGTACGCAAAGCATTAATCTATGCAGTCGACCAGGAAACAATCTCACAGATTGCTTTCTATGGTCTGCAACCGGCTGCACATAGTGTGATTTCTCCCAGCACATGGGGATACAACGAAGAAGCTGCCCAACTATACAGTTATGATCCGGAAAAAGCTGCTGCATTGCTGGAAGAATCAGGATGGATTGACAGCAACGGTGACGGAATTCGCGAAAAAGACGGCGTGAATCTGCATATTGAGTACCCTGCCCTTCCGACATATGAAGAAGCGTTCATGGAACTGCTGGCATCGTATCTGCAAAAGGCAGGATTTGAAGTCAACATAACAAAATTGGATGACGCTGGTATCTCTGAATTTGGTTTCGCAAGCAAACATAATATATTAAATATGGGTTGGATCAGCCGAGATCCCGCTGTACTGAGTTATGTTTATGATTCAGAAAATATTGAAGGCGGCAATCAATCCAGTTATACCCGTTTCCGCAACGATCGTCTGGATGAGATATTAAGGACTGCTCCGCAGACAATCGATGAAGAAGCCCGCAAAGCATTGTATCAGGAAGCACAAATGATCATCATGGAGAATGCAATCGCGCTCCCGATTCATTGTTATGGCAGCGTTTACCTTGCAGATTCAAATATCGCCGGATTCCGCTTTGATCCCGAAGGATTCCCTTATCTTTACGAAATATCAATCACGGCGGAATAATCGATGTGGAGATATCTTGGGCGTAGACTTCTGACATCCTTGTCGGTATTGATCGGCGTGTCGATCTTCACATTTTTGATGCTCCATCTGGTACCAGGTGATCCTGTCCACGCACTTCTGGGCAGACAGGCAGTTACGCCCGAAAGACTTGAAGAACTTCGACAGGAATTGGGATTGAATGATCCCATTCCTGTCCAATATTTTAACTATATAAAAAATGTCGTACAAGGTGATCTCGGCCGGTCCTTAAAAACGAATCGCTCGGTTCTTGATTCGATCAAAGAACAATTTCCAAGCACACTTCAATTGACATTTTTTGCTCTATTGATCTCCAGTACATTCGGCATCCTCATCGGGACAATCTGTGCATTTTCACATAACTCCTGGTTTGACAAGATCCTGTCAATCGTTACAATCAGCGGAATTTCGATTCCACCCTTTTTTTTTGGTTTGCTATTAATCCTGTTTTTCTCTGTAAAATTGAACTGGCTTCCGGCAGTCGCTAAAAGCAATGATCCGGGGGGTTTAATTCTTCCAGCTTTCACGTTAGCAATTGGCGAAGCATGCTGGCTCGCACGTCTCGTACGGTCAAGTATCCTGGAAGAATTTAACAAAAACTATCAATGGACGGCACGGGCAAAAGGTGTTCGTGAAAGCACTGTCCTTTTTTATCATGTGCTCAGAAATTCTCTGATTCCCATTGTCACTGCAATCAGTTTGCAGTTTGTTTATTTGATGGCCGGATCTGTCGTGGTTGAATCCATTTTTGCCCGTCAGGGAATCGGGCGACTGGCTGTTACAGCAATACAAAACCGTGATTTTCCACTGGTACAGGGAACAGTTGCTTTTATTGCAGTGATTTATGTTTTGATCAACACGATTACTGATCTAATCTATGCTGTTGTTGATCCGAGGGTTCGATTGAAATGAATAAGATAAATGATTTTCGACATGGCCTAATTTCCAAACCGCCCTCAGTCCTTTCATTGCTGAGCCATAACTTTTATTTTATTCTCGGGGTAGTTATCCTGATTCTCTTGATCTTGATCGCTGTTTTTGCGCCTCTGCTTGCAACGCATGATGTAAACTCAGCCGATCCAACAGCAACGTTTATCGCTCCGAATGTGAATCAATGGATGGGGACAGATAACATCGGACGAGATATTTGGTCACGATTTGTCTTCGGTTCCCGGATTTCGCTCCTGGTTGGTCTGGCTGCGATGGTGATCGGGATGCTTTTCGGCTCAATATTAGGCATCATTGCAGGGTTTTATGGCTCTCTGATTGACAGTCTTCTTTCCTGGCTGACTGAAGTTTTAATGGCTTTCCCTGGAATGCTGCTTGCGTTATCCGTAATGGCGGTCTTGGGACCAGGTTTGACGAATGTCATTATTGCAGTAGGAATTGGATCCATTCCTTCATTTATGCGGATGGCTCGCAGTTCTGTATTAAAAACGCGTGAAATGGATTACATTGAAGCAGCCAGAACGATCGGCTGTAAAGATTCCAGAATTCTATTTCGTCATATTCTTCCAAATATTCTAAGACCGTTGATTGTCCTGGCAACGCTGGGAATCGGCGGTGCAATACTGGAAGGTGCTTCACTCAGTTATCTCGGGCTTGGCGCCCAACCGATGACGCCAGAATGGGGTTCCATGCTTTCAGCAGGCAGAGGGTTTCTGACAAATGCCTGGTGGGTCAGCGTTTTTCCAGGTTTAGGAATTTTTCTGGCAATTCTCAGCATCAATCTGATCGGCGATGGACTTGGCGATGTGCTCGATCCGATTAATAAATAAGAATTCATCCGGAGATTTGGAGTTATGAATCGGTATCATATAAGATTCGATCATTTCACAAAAGCAGGTGCATCTGAATTTTGAAAAATGAACCGATTTTTTTAAGAAATTCGCAATTGGTATGGTTATATGAATAAATGAAAAAGTTAATTGTCAACGGAAAAATTATTACTATGGATATTTCTCATCCGTCAGCAGAGGCAGTCCTCTTTGAAGGAGAGCGTATCATAGCAGTTGGTAACAGCAGCAATCTAAAGAGCACCTATTCGGTCAATAACAAGGACATTTTCGATGCAAAAGGAGCCGTGATTGTTCCCGGTTTCATCGATGCACACAATCATTACACACTGATGGGCGTCCAAAAATTTGAGCTGGATTTAGGCGGAATTTTTAATCGGGAGATGATTTTAAATCGAATTCATGAAGAACACTTGAAATTAGATCCAAATTTACCATTGATTGGAATTAATTACGAAGTAGACCATATTCCGAAAGAACATCATATTTATAAATTTGACTTACAGAAAGCTGCGCCCAATCGAATCATACAAATCTCGGACCGCAGTTCGCACATGTCAGTTACAACCGACCAAACGCTGCAGGTTGCAGAAATCAACCTGGATCCTAAAGAATGCCTTCAGTGTATGGTGCCTTGTAATTTGAAAATCGCCGGTTTCACAGGCGAAATATGCGGTTTGGCTAATTCGGCACTTCATCATTACGTTCAAAAAGGACTTCGCAATCCAGAGACATTAAAATCAGCCTGGAAGTATGCTTCGTCAATTGCCGCTGAACATGGAGTTACATCGATCCATGCCATCGTCACCGAAGAGGAGATGAAGGGACTTATCTATTACAAAGATATCCTGCCCATCGATTTGAAGATCTATACCGAGACAAAGAATGTCAAGGCAGTCAAAGCTGCCGGACTGAAACAAATCGGCGGATGCGGCGCTGTGATGGTTGATGGTGATTCTGGTCCATTTACTGCCGCTTTTTTGGAACCGTATACAGAGCGACCAGAAACCAGCGGTCTGCTTTATTATTCTGATGAAGAGTTGGAAGATTTTGTTTGGGAAGTTCACTCGGCCGGTTTACAGCTTGCATTACACTGCGTTGGTGACGCAGCGTCACAACAAGTGTTGAACGCTGTCGAAGCTGTTCAAAATCGAAGCGGCAGGAAAATACGGCATCGAATTGAACACTTTGAGTTTGGTACAAAAGAACAGATGGATAAAGTGAAACGGTTGGGAATGTGTTTGTCGATTCAACCGAATTTCAATCATTTTTGGAATCACACAACCTACATCGAACAGTTAGGTATATCCAGAGCGATGAGAGCAGATCCGATACAAACGATTGTAAAGAAAGGAATTCCAATGGGGTTCGGTTCAGATTGTGCAGTCACTCCCTGTGATCCGCTTCTGACAATATCCAGCGCTGTTAATCATTCGCTTCCCGATGAACGGATTTCTCCAACAAACGCACTGTACTTTCACACCATAGGAAGCGCCTATATTGGAATGGAAGAAAAAGATAAGGGCAGCATTACCCCCGGAAAATTTGCTGACATGGTATTTCTGGATGCTGATCCAACAGAAGTTGACTCCAGTGAAATTAAAGACATTCCTGTAAAAATGACCATTGCCAAAGGACACGTCATTTATTCGCAATAAGAAAAAAAGTTTTATTGGCAAATAGTCTGTGCGCACAGACTATTTGCCAATTTTTATTTTCCCAGCATTTCGAATTGCTGAATTCTCATCTATGAAAATTCAGCTTTCGGACTGCGCTTGGGATCAGTTTTTTCGATCCCAACGCCAGGTCGTACCGTCTTTCGTATCCTCAAGAACAACTCCTTTTTCAGAAAGTTGATTTCGGATTTGATCCGCTAATCCCCAATTTTTCTGTTTACGAAGTTCAAGACGTAAATCCACCAATAATTGAACAAATGGATCCGCTTCTGCCGATTGCTGTTTTTCAGATTTGACATCCAGCGTCAAACCCAATACGCTGGTCAGCTCCAATAACAAGTCTTGTGCAGGCTGTAATTCTGCTTGAGTTGCCCCTTCATCGCGGGAATAATTGATTACACGAATTAACTCGAAAATATACCCCAATGCACCGGCAGAATTAAAATCATCATCCATTGAGCTTTCGAAACCATTTCTGGTTGCAGCGATTTGCTGTGAAAGGGCTTGTTTGACGTCTTCGGATGCGCCTTTTGCCCCTTCCGCTGCCGGATGAAACGCGAACCGAATTCGATCCAGCGCTTTTTCCGCCTGAAGTAAAACATCTTCATTAAAAACGATCGGATTTCGATAGGCTGAATTCAGAATCAGGTAACGAAAAGAATCAGCACTGTGATGAGACAAAAACTCATCAATGCTGATAATATTACCGATGGATTTCGACATTTTTTCGCCGCGAAGCTGCAGCATTCCATTATGCACCCAGTATCGGGCAAAAGGTTTACCAGTAAATAACTCACTTTGTGCAATTTCATTTTCATGATGGGGAAAAATCAGATCATTTCCACCGCCATGAATATCAATCGAATCGCCAAAATAATGATAATTCATTGCTGAACATTCGATATGCCATCCTGGACGCCCAGGACCCCATGGGCTATCCCAGGCCGGTTCCCCCGGCTTTGCTGATTTCCATAAAGCAAAATCCATCGGATCCTCTTTCCGATCATCCGCTTCCTTACGTACGCCGGCTCGCATATCATCCAAATTCCTTCCAGAAAGTTTTCCGTAATTCGGATCATTACGAACGCGAAAATAAACATCGCCTTCCAATGGATAAGCTGCGCCTTTGTCAATCAATCCTTGTACAATCGCAATGATCTGATCGATTTCTTTGGATGCCCGCGGATTAAAGGATGCCGGCTTGATATTCAAATCAGCCATATTTTTCTGAAAGTCTTGAATATAACCTTCTGCAAGGGCAAATGGATCCATTCCCATTTCATTCGCCCTCCGAATGATTTTATCGTCTACATCGGTAAAATTCATAGCGAATTGAACGTTGAATCCCCGATATTCCAGATATCGGCGAATGATATCAAAAACCAGCGCAGACATCGCATGACCGATATGCGCTTTGTTATAAACTGTCGGACCGCAAACATACATGCGGACTTTCCCCGGTTCGATTGTTTCTAACGGTTCTTTTGTTCGGGTCAGTGTGTTATAGATTTGAATGCTCACCGTTTCGCTCCTGTTCCCTTTTCCTGTCGGGCAAAAATCATTCTGCCGGCAGCCGTTTGGAGTATTTTTGTAACAACCACATAGATATCCTGATTTAAAAAGTTCCTGCCATTCTCGATCACGACCATTGTGCCATCTTCCATATAACCGACGCCTTGATTATGCTCTTTCCCTTCCTGAATGACTTTAATCTGCAGCCCTTCACCCGGAAGCAGCACTGATTTTACTGCATTCGCAAGATCATTTACATTTAAGATACCAACACCCTGCAGATCAGCGACTTTATTCAGATTATAGTCATTCGTAAGAATCTGACAATTCAATTGACGTGCCAGCACAACCAACTTCGCATCGACATCTTTCACGCCGTCAACTTCAAGATCGCTGATTTTCACTTCTGCGTTAGGTTCTTTTTGAAGTTGAGCCAAAATTTCTAAGCCGCGCCTTCCGCGCTGCCGCCGCAGACTGTCTTCAGAATCCGCAATGTACTGTAGTTCCTGCAGAATAAATCGCGGGATAATCATAATGCCAGGGATAAAACCTGTATGTGCAATATCTGCAATTCTGCCGTCAATAATAACGCTTGTGTCTAAAAGAACATTTTTTTCATGACGAATCAACGGTTCATTGATTTCAGCCCGCCCAGAAGCCAGATGCATCGTTAACGCATTGATTTCCTGGTATTTCGCCATTCCTATTACAATGCCAAGATAACAGAAGACAGCGCTAAAAACGATTGGCAGCACTCTCCCAAAGAACCCCGGCAAGAATGAGAGAGGAATCGAAATTAAAGCTGCTGCAATAAGTCCCAATAACAGGCCAAGTAAACCGGCCGTCAGCCGATTCATCGGAATCAGCTTCAATTTAGTGCTGAGTTTCCGCAGCGGAATCACAGTGAAAAATGGGGTTAGGAAATAACCGATAATCACTCCTAATACGCAGTAAATGATTTCTGTCTGCAAATGTCCCCAACGTTCTGGGAAAAAAGCCGGTGCATACGATTTTCCAAGCCAATAACCGCTAAAGCCAAAAACAATAAGTCCAATAATTCGAATAATTTGATCAATTTTCCTCATGAATAATTCCTTTTTCCTAAGAAAATACTGATTATGCGCAACAGAAACACATCTGATGCGTCATTTGTCTGGAAAAAACACGAGCAGACACCAGAAACAGGAATGTCTTATTCCCTTATCCAGCGCTGTGATTCACAATGAGGATTTATTGATGAGACGAAAAAATTTGAATAAAAAAACGAGAGAACGAAAAATAATTGCTCAATAAATACCGCTGAAACTGTCTCGTAATTCAATAAAATATAATAAATCCCCTAACTACTATTCTATCCCTATTATTGATATACTAAAGTAATACTATCATTATTCTTTCGATGACATTCTTCTTAAGAAAAAGTTACAATAACTACCTTTTGACACAATCGATTCGAATCATAAAACAGCTGAATGGATATCAGGACATTCTTGCAACTCGCTGAAATTTGGCAAAACAGCAACTTTTTTTCTTTTTTAATAAAAGGAATTACAAAATTTCGAATAAATGGAGTATAAAATACGGTAAAAAAAATTGAAGAGACAGATACTCCTTTTTTCAATAAAAAAAAGCATCGTTATCCTTGCTCTGTAAGCCGAATTGAATGTCTGTTTTTCCGATACAAAACGCAAAAGCCCAATGCTGCAGTCATCGCGCAAATGGATCCAAAAATCCAGATGCTCTGCGGATAGAAGACATCATAGAGATATCCGGCACAAGCCGGTCCAATTCCGTATCCGAATGGATGTGCCAGACTCAGGATGCTCATATACCTTCCTCGTGCATCCGATGGAGATAACCTTGCTGCCAAAGCGGACATCGTCGGAGACATGAGGATTTCTCCGATTGTCAGTATGGCCATACAAAAACAAAACCACAGGACATTGGGGAAAAGCGCATATCCGCCTATTCCCACCATATAAAATAGTGCAGAAAAAATCATCGTCTTTAAAGGGTGCTTTCTGCGACTGATCTTTAAAGCCGGAAGCTGAAGGAGGACACAAAGAATTGCATTGACTGAATAGACATAACTGACCTGATTCTCCCTTAATCCATAAGTTTCACGACTATATAATGAGAGCAAATTAAAAACAACCGATGCGCCCATAAAAATGACACTCATAAAGAAGATTGCGGAAATAAATGTTCGATCGCGAAAAACATCAGCGAATTTCGTTTTTGACTCAATCTTTTCTACCGGTAAAAGGTGTCTTGAGAAAGTCTCCTTAATTGTCAAGATTGAAATCAGGAAAGAAATAAGATAACCGATTGAAGCGCAGTAAAAAATCAACGCATACGATTTTGTCGCTAGGAATCCACCAACAATCGGCCCGATTGCAAAACCTGAATTGGACATCATCCGCAGCCAGGAATATGCTTCAATCCGATCAGCATCAGAAACCAGGTCTGCAACCATAGCGCTGGAACTGATGGAATAGAATAGATCCAAAGCGCCCCATGTCCCCATTAGCACTGCAAACTGCCATAAAGTTGTTGCTGAATACATCAGGAAATAATATGTAGCACCTCCAAAAAGGGAGGTAAGGAGCAATCCGCGTCTTCCAAATCGGTCGGCAAAGGAACCTGCAAAAAAGGATGCAAGAATTCCGGTAACGGAACGGAGGGAAATCAATAACGTCGTCACACGCAGCGGGAGATCAAGCCGTTCTCGCAAAAATATATTCAGATAAGGCCAAGCCATGGAAGACCCTATTGAGAAAATTAATGCACTCCCCATAATAATGTAGAGTTGAATCGGAAATTTCCCGTATTTTCCGCGAGAAGGCTGTACGAAATTCATCAATCTGCAATCCTCCAATAATTCGAAAATCGATCTGTCTGTTCGAGCTATGAGAGAAAAATATCTCTTAGTATTTTATAATATTGACGACTCATTTTTAATTCAGTCTCATTAGTTTATCATATTCAATCGGAATTCAGATTTCTTGCAATTATTCGAAATAAGGATTGACTTTTAAAATAAGAAAGGAAACTTGTTGAACGTATATACGTGCAAAATAATACATTCAAAAATGAATATTTTTCATAGTTCGCATGACTGGATTTTCTGCAGATACGCAAAATTTGAAGAGACTTTTTTAGAAAAGATCGAAGGATTGTTGCAGTTTCTTAGATTAGCTCCATCAAGAATAAAAACGCAAACATTTTTTCCCCGCATATCGAAATGCTGAAAATCAGGAAAACACAATTAACCCGTCTCATCTATGATAAAATTTTCAACGATTCGTAACATCAAAAAAATTGGATGATAAATCCTTTTCAAAAACAGAGGCAAAAAATGAAAGAAAAAATTCTCGTAACAGCAGCCTGGCCTTACGCTAACGCTTATATCCATGTCGGAAATCTTACCGGAGCCTACCTTCCGGCTGACATCTTTGCCAGATTTCAACGGCTGATGGGACGAGAAACTTTATTCGTCTCAGGTTCTGATGCACACGGTACTCCGATTACGGTCCGTGCAGATGCCGAAAAATCAACTGCTGAAGCTGTTTATAAAAGATTCCATGAATCGTTTCTGGACATGCAGCATAAGGTCGGTATCACCTATGATCTTTTTAGCAGTACGCATACAGAAAATCATTTTAAAGTCTCTCAAGATGTTTTTTTGGCACTAAAAGAGAATGGTTACTTATACAAAGCAACTGATAAGCAATGGTACACGCCTTCTCAGAAAAAATTTCTTCCAGATCGATATGTTGAGGGAACCTGTTACATTTGCGGTTATGACAATGCCCGCAGCGACCAATGCGACAAATGCGGCAATTTGCTGGATCCGGAAAAACTGATCAGCCCCCGCTCAAAGATTGATGGATCCATGCCGGAATTAAGAGAGACGGAACACTATTATCTGGATCTCGGTAAGCTGCAAAACAGAGTTGTTAATTTTCTGAAAGCACGAGAAGACTATTGGCGTCCCAACGTTCTCCGTCAATCCCTGGGACAAATATTAGCTGAAGATCTGCATGGCAGAGCAATCACACGTGATTTAGACTGGGGTATTCCGGTTCCCGTAGAGGACGCAGCAGGAAAATGCCTCTATGTTTGGTTTGAAGCTGTAATTGGCTATCTTTCGGCTTCGATTGAATGGTCAAAATTACAGGGGACACCAGATGCCTGGAAAAAATGGTGGGAAGAATCTGACAGTAAATCGTATTATTTCATCGGAAAAGATAACATTCCGTTTCATGCGGTGATCTGGCCTGCTCAATTATCCGGAATGGGAACAAAATTCGACCTTCTGTTCGACGGGAAAGAAGGCGAGGCGTTGAATCTGCCGTACGATGTACCGGCCAATGAATTTATGAATCTTGAGGGTCAAAAAATCTCTGGCAGCCGCAATTGGGCAATTTTTGTCAACGATTTTCTGGAAGATTTTGACCCCGATCCGCTGCGTTATTATTTGACTGTAAATATGCCAGAATCACAGGATACGGATTGGGACTGGGAAGATTTCCTCAAACGAAACAACAATGAATTGGTTGCGAATTGGGGCAATCTTGCCAACCGGGTGATTTCATTTGCCAATAAACATTGGGGAGAAATTCCAAACCCAGGTGATCTGGATGAAGATGACAAACAATTACTGGAAACAATCGAATCCGGATTTGAAAGTGTTGGAAAAGAATATGATGCAGTCCATCTGCGCGCTGGCCTGGCAGAATCACTGCGTCTCGCGACAGAAGTCAACCGTTATCTGGATATCGCTGCTCCATGGCAATTGGTAAAAACCGACAAAGAAGCTGCCGGAAGAAAAATCTATACAGCATTACGAGCGATCGATTCATTAAAAATACTATTTGCTCCGATTCTTCCTTTCTCCTCGGAGAAACTGCATAAAATGCTGGGGTATGAAGGACAGATTTTCGGGGATCTTGTAACAAAATCCATTCAGGACAAACTGGGCGAACACACAGTAAATTGTTATGACCCAACAAAAGCGATTGGGAAATGGGAACCGTCGAAACTGCCTGCCGGACAAAAATTCGGTGAGATTTCCCCGCTATTCAAAAAATTAGACCCTTCCATTGTCGAAATCGAACGGGCAAAATTGGGATAAGAAATTGCTGTGATTCGAATGACCGTAACAGCCATGAATCATAGGGACCTGACTTTGTCAGGTCCTTTTTATACGGCAATGAAAGTCATTTCCGTTAATTTCATCTGTTTCGGCAGCAATCCTTTGAGAAACAGCTATTCAAAATATCCACTTAATATTAAATAAGGAAAAAATGTTATTGCGTAGTTTTTATGCGAAACGCAAAAACAATGCAACAAACACTTTTATTTTTCGAATTGCTGAATGGGAAATCAATCAGGGTTATTTTTTAGTGTGAGTCTTTAACGTTTCAAAATCTAATTCCGGTATATGAGACAGTTCAGGATAAGGGTCTTCTTTGCGAATTTTACACATCATAAAATTCAAGATCTCTTTTGCAATACCAATTATCGGAGCGGCCAGGAGCGCTCCAAACAAACCAAGCCTTGAGCTCAAGATCAGAATACCCAGTGTGATAATAACTGGATGAATGTTCAATGCTTCGCTCATAACACGCGGTGTGATCAGGATGTTTTCCATTTGCTGTATCAAAAGATAGGCAGCGATGACTACCAAAACCATCAGAAAATTATTAAGCGGAATCCATTCCGAGCCAAAAATCATGGCGGACAGGATTGCCGGAAAGCTCGATATGATCGGGCCGATATTGGGAACTACTTCACAAAAGCCTGCAATAATCCCCAGCCACAACGCCCATTTCAGCCCAAGTCCTGTACAGACAAGAAACGTGATAATACCGATTGAAATCATCAGTTTCAATTCGCCGACAAAATAATTATTCCAAACCCCTCCAAGACGATTGATCAGTTCTCGAACTTCAGCGCGGTAAGATTCCACAAATTGATTGGCAATCCAATCCTTTATTTTCCAGCCATCATTACTGAAATGAAACGAAGCCATAATGGTTGTTAAAATTGCGATGGATACATGGAAAGCAGTACTCAACACATTTGCTGATACTGAGATCACAGATTGCAGCATCCGTGAGAGATCCGGAATAATGGATGAAACATTTATTTTTGAAATATCAAAGGAATTAATGGTTTTTCTTAATTCAACCAACGGAACCGTCAGATCGATACCAACACTTCCGATTTTTAATTGTTTCACTTCCAATTCAAGGATAATGTCACCGAGCCATGTATCGATACTCTGAATCACCATTGGCCAGTCTGTCGAAAGGAACACTTGAAATTTACTGGTGATTAATGGAATTACCAGGCTGGAGAGCAATACAACAAGAATAATCAGGATCAAATAAGAAAAGATTACAGCAAGACTTTTCTTAAAACGCAGAATCCTGACTTGAAATCGAACCAGCGGCGATAAAATATATGCGATAAGTCCCGCAATAAGAATTAAATTTAAATTACTTCGTGCAAAAGAGAACAGGATTATGGACAGAATAATAATTCCTGTTACTGCCATATAGCGCAGCGTATCACTCCATTGTCGTTTTGTTTCCATCGAAATCCCGCCTGAACTGATTATATGAAGGATTTTACCTGCAAATTACTATAATGTATCTTTCTTATATGTCAAATCAGTAATTCGAAATATTGATTTACAATTCGATTCAACAATCCACCCTATATTTCAAATTGCTGATATTGAATCACATCCATTTCATTAATAAGGGTAGAAATTATGCGGATTTTGTCCAACACCGTTATACCGCATTTCATAATGCAAATGCGGACCGGACGAATTACCCGTTGTTCCCAACCCGCCAATCACATCTCCACTGAATACATAATATCCGCATTGAACGTTGTACGAATCCAGATGGGCATATAATGTCTGCCAACCGTTTCCATGGTCAATCATGACCACATTTCCATAGCCCCAGTCATTCCATCCGGCGTAGACAACTACCCCGGCATCAGCTGCATAGACTGGATTTCCAATTTTCCCCCAAATATCAATTGCGCGATGATTTGATTCTGGCGAATAATCATATCCGGAAATCCATGTCTCCGTAGTTGGCCAGACAAAATTTCCGCTTCCAAGCGGTCCGTCCATAACCGCTTCACAGGCTCCTGGTCCATAGATCGTTGCGACAGCAGGATTCTCACGTGTAATTAATGGAGCAGACCAGTTGATAAATTCTCGTGATCCACCCGGAACTATCAGCCAGGTTCCAGCAGGAATATTCGGATGGCTGAAATCACCGATTGTCTCAATGGAAAGTTTATTTCCAGGATAATCAATGATTGCCTCTGGCGACACACCATACACATCCGATACGCCATTCAACCCATCCCCGTCATGCCATTCATAATATACGCCATCGACAGGAAGAATATTGATGGTCATACCTTCCAGTAAATTATGAGGATTATCCGATAATGTATACGGATTGCCCCACAAAATGGTGCTTGGACTGAGATTGTATTTTTCAGCAATAGCAATCACCGTATCATTCGGCATGACGGTATATTTGATCACCTCGCTTCGCGGTTTGGCTGGCAAATCGGTATGGTTTTGCGAGAAACGAAAAATGCCCTCATGAATCTCTTTATTTTCCAAACGCGGATAAGAGGGATTGTAATAAGGTAGTACCGCATCTGCTACGGTTATCGTTTCGCGAACTGTCTCGCTTGTCTGAACTTGCTGCTCCGAACGGTTTCGTAAATAATACTTTCCCATAAACCATAATACAATACAAATCAGAATCAGGGTAATCATCGCTGACCCGATTTGCAGAAATTTTTCGCCAAATCCCATCCATACCATTTTCATCCAAATGGATGTCCAACGATCTTTTTTTTCAACCGGATCGGGTGGTTGTCTTGGTTCAGCAGGCTTTTGAGATTGCTGATCCTTGTTTTCAAAAGAATTATTAATCATTCACACTCCTGTACGTCATAATATCATAATCTATAATAATCAGAGCAAGGTAGTGGTTTCAGTGATTCGAAAATAGGAAGAAGCAGTTGTTGTTGTGTAATCTTTCTATGAATTTGTGCTGAAGTATTCCTCATCGAAATCTTTCCGCTCCAAAATGATGTAATTAATCAAATCGATTTTCTTCTGAAATAATCTCGCTACAATTTTTTCTTATAAGTATTATCCACATAAATACCGTAAATTTCCATACGAGCCGCAGGAGCGAAGCAATCTCCTGTTTTGCGGGGACAGATTGCTTCGTTGAGCTGATGCTCTCCTCGTAATGACAGAATCACGTATCAATCCTGCAACAGCGTACCATGTCATTGCGAGCTCCGCAGGAGCGAAGCAATCTCAAGCGATATGAAAATTAATTTACTTCCCTTTTTCAAAAAAAATTGAAATTACGAATAATTGCCAGACAATACTTTTTTTTACCCATTTCCAGTTATTTGAATATAATCAAACTCATGTCTACTATATTTCCTTTTACCGCCATCGTTGGTCAGGAACGAATGAAACGTGCCCTGATTCTGAATGCTGTTGATCCCCGTATCGGAGGAGTCCTAATCCGCGGAGAACGCGGTACCGCAAAATCGACTGCCGCTCGCGCACTGGCAGCTTTATTGCCACAGGAAAAAGTCATCGCAGAATGCAGATTTGGATGTAATCCTTCTGATGAAGTACATTGGTGTACGGAATGTAAAGAACGCCAGGCCAAGAATATTCCCATGTCAGTCATTTTACGGCCTACACCTTTTATCAACCTGCCAGTTTCCGCGACAGAAGACCGCGTGATTGGCACACTGGATATTGAGAAAGCCATCCAGAGCGGTGAAAAACGATTTGAACCTGGAGTTTTAGCAGCTGCCAACCGCGGATTGTTATATATTGATGAAGTAAACCTTCTGGAAGACCATGTTGTTGATATTCTGTTGGACTCTGCTGCGATGGGTGTCAACAGAATTGAACGCGAAGGAATTTCTTTTTCTCATCCGGCACGGTTCATTCTGGTGGGTACGATGAATCCCGAAGAGGGTGATTTACGTCCGCAATTATTAGATCGTTTTGCCCATGCTGTGGATATTTTTGGGATCTCAGATTCCTGGGATCGTGTTGAAATCATTAAACGAACCATCAGCTATGAAAGAGATCCGGATGCTTTCTGCCGCGAATGGGAAACAGAAGAGAATATTCTCTCAGAAAAAATTATCACTGCGCGAAAAAATCTATCCCATGTCACCTATCAGAACCATGATTTGATCTCAATTGCTTCACTGACTGCTTCTATGAAGGTGGAAGGCCACCGCGCAGATCTGGTCATCCTGAAAACAGCCGTCGCTCAAGCTGCATTTGACAGCAGAACCTATATTACCGATTTAGATATCGCGATGGCGGCAGAATTGGCATTACCCCACAGACTCCAAAAAGGACCTTTTGCGGAAAAAGAAATCAGTACCGAAGAATTACAAGATCGAATTGAACAGTTACGCGGGAAAAACGCCCCTGAAAATTCTGATTACAAAAATGTATCAGAATTAAATGATGAGGAAAAAAAAATTTAAATGATGGCTCAATCGCTACCGTCGCTCCTGCCAATTCATCGATGTATTCACATACCGGCGATACCATTTTTAATGCCGGACAAGGTGCTTGGTGGGACGGCGCGCGTAATTTTAATTTCGATACACCGCTGATCACAAACGAATACACACCGTCAGTCTCAAAAAAGAAAAATTCTGGAAAAAGAACACGCATCATTTCCAAAGACCTTCGAGGTTATTATGTCAAAGCACGACCTGCCATAGACAGAGTTCGGGATATCGCATTTGATGCTACAATTCGGGCTGCCGCTCCTTTTCAAAAATCACGAAAAACTAACGAAAAATCAAAAAAACTGATCGTTCAAAGACAGGATATCATGAAAAAAGTACGGATGAGAAAATCCTCCCATCTGCTTCTTTTTTTAGTAGATCTATCCTGGTCGATGGCCGTTCAGGAACGAATGGCGATTACAAAAAGTGCGATTTTATCACTTTTGACAGATGCGTATCAACAGCGGGATCGTGTCGGACTGATTACTTTCCAAAAAGATGGAGCAAAAGTTATTTTACCGCCTACTCATTCTGTGATGCTTGCGGAAAGATCCATGAAACGCGTAAAAGTAGGAGGGAAAACTCCGCTATCCGCTGGATTGTGGAAAGCATATGAGTTGCTGAAACATGAAAAGCAAACGCATCCGGATGTTAATGCTCTATTAATAATTTTGACAGACGGCGCTGGTAATGTGGCGATGGGAAACTATGATCCGTTGATCGAGTCCAGAAAAATTGCAGAAAAAATCCGTGATGAAGGATTTCGCAGTATTGTTATTGACATGGAACAATACACATTTGACCAGGGATTGGCGGTTGAACTTGCCAAACAACTGGATGCGCCGTGCTATCTGGTCGCCGGTTTGAAAGCAGATGAATTAATCAGAACAGTAAAAAGAGAGTTGTAACGGATAAAGTTGATTCTCGATTTATCGATCCATTATATGGAATAAATCCTTTGTTGATTGACTTGAAAGGTGAGTTATTATTCGAAATTGCGGTTTGTTAGTTCCAGCGATTCGAAATTCAGACTTATAATTTTATTAATTACCACGAAACCTTTTCCGGGGAAGATATGGAAGAAAAAACAAAAATCAAAGAATTTTTATGTGAAATTATCTCTCTGCCCGGGATTTCCGGTTACGAAACTCCCGTCACAAATGCCATCGCAAAAGCATGGGAACCATTTGTCGATGAAGTGAAAGTTTCAAAGATCGGGAATCTTTACGGTATAAAACGGGGCAGTCCATCGAAAGACGGAAAACCCAATAAACGGCTGATGCTGGCTGTCCACATGGATGGTATCGGCATGGTCATTGCAAAAATCTCCGGTGAACTCTTGTATTTTGCACCAATTGGCGGATTTGATCCAAGAATTCTGCCAGGACAATTTGTCAACATTCACAGTCAAAAAGGAGATTTTCCAGGAATCATTGTTCAGCTTGCTCCGAATCTGCTTTCTGAATCATATGAAGGGAAACCGGTTCCTTTAGATCAGTTAGTTATTGATACCGGCCTGGAAGAAAAAATGGTAAAAGAAACTTTCCGCGTAGGAGATATTATATCCTATGCGAATTTACCGCAGGAGCTTCCAACGGATTGCATTGCAGGACACAGCCTGGACAATCGGGCTTCGGTTGCAGCAGTGACGCAATGTCTGACAGAACTGCAGCACATGCGGCACAGTTGGGATGTTTTTGCTGTCGGGACGACACAGGAAGAAACTGCTTTTCTGGGTGGCGCTACCTCTCCTTTTGACATTCTGCCGGATTTGGCCATTGTAATTGATGTTACATTTGCTAAAGGCCCTGGTGCGGATGGATGGAGGACGGTTGCTTTGGAAAGCGGCGTTTCCATCGGCTATGGTGCGAATCTGCATCCCATGTTATTTGCGGAGATCAAACAGCTTTGTGAACAGCTTGATATTCCCTATACATTATCCCCGCAACCGTTAATGTCGGGAACCGACGCCGATCCAATCCAAATCACTGGAGCAGGTGTACCGACAATATTGCTAAGCATCCCGCTGCGTTATATGCACACGCCGGTTGAAATTATCTCGATTAAAGACGTTATGCGGACAGGTCATCTGATGGCTGAATTCATTGCAAGACTGTCGCCGGACTTCATAGAAAAAATTGTATGGGAGGATGAGCAATGAATAACACGAATGATCAATTGATCGATCTCCCTATATTGACTGATGAGATGATTGGACTGCTTGAAACGCTGAGTAACATCGCTGGTGTATCCGGAAACGAAATTGCAGTCCGTTCAATTATACGAGATTCGATTGCCGGATTTGTTGATGAGCTGCACACCGATGCGCTGGGGAATCTGATCGCACTTAAGAAAGCAAAAGTTGAAAAACCGCTGAAAGTATTGATCGCTGCTCACATGGACGAAGTCGGATTTATGCTGGTGGAAAAAGAATCGGATGGGATTTTCCGCTTCAAAGTGATTGGCGGAATCGATGAGCGTGCTCTGGCTGGAAAACCGGTTCAGGTTGGGAAAAAGCAGAAACCCGGGGTGATCGGCGCCTGCCCAGTTCATTTATCCACGAGAGAAGAACGCGAACGAATCTTATCTGTTGATACCTTAAGAATTGACACGGGACCTGGCACATCGGAAATCCAGCCGGGAGAATATGCTACTTTTGCGACGAAATTCATCCGCATGGGGCAAAGCGT
Source organism: Flexilinea flocculi (assembly GCF_001192795.1). Taxonomy (GTDB): domain Bacteria; phylum Chloroflexota; class Anaerolineae; order Anaerolineales; family Anaerolineaceae; genus Flexilinea; species Flexilinea flocculi. The sequence continues at coordinate 2,230,673 of NZ_DF968181.1, forward strand.
CTGCGGTAAAGCGCTGGATAACCGGATCGGTGTTGCCACATTAATCGAATTAATCAAGAATTGTCCGGAAAATATCGAATTAATCGCCGCATTTACCGCTCAAGAAGAAATCGGATTGCGCGGAGCTACCGTTGCCCCGTTTCGCTATGATCCGGATGTAGCTTTTGTAATTGACTGTACACCTGCTAACGATCAGCCTGCCTGGGATCAATCTGAAAATACACACTACAAAACCAAACTGAACCAGGGACCTGCCATTTATGCATCAGATGGACGCACCATGTATGATTACCGATTAATACACTTTCTGACCTCGCTGTGTGAAAACTATGCGATCCCTTACCAGATTCGTCAGCCGGGACCCGGTGGAACCGATGCGGGGGCAATTCATTTATCAAAGAATGGCATCCCGACAGCATCCGTTTCTGTTCCCGGCCGATATGCCCACACTGCTGCCATGATTGTTCGTATTGCTGATTGGGAAAAACATTTCCAATTAATGACCGCCGCACTTGCTCATCTGCATGCTGATATTCTTAAAGCTGACCGCTGATTCTTTGAATCATCGTCCTGATTGATAAGGAGAAATGAATGAAAAATTTATTGAACACATTGACCCAGACCTTTGGTCCTTCAGGGTATGAAAAAGAAATCCGAAATTTTATACAAAAAGAAATTGAACCATTTGTGGATGAAATTCATATTGACGCGCTGGGCAACCTGATCGCCAGAAAAGGAGTACAAAAGGAAGACGGAAAACGGATCATGATTTCCGCGCATATGGATGAGTTGGGTGTGATGGCCTCTCATATTGACAAAGATGGTTTTGTATACATCGCCTTTATCGGGGGGATCAATCCGTTGACTTGTTTCGGCTCCCGGGTTAAATTCATGAATGGTACGGAGGGAGTTGTTTACGCAGAGACAAAAAAAATGAATAAAATTCCGGATGTCACACAGTTATTTGTCGATGTTGGAGCTTCATCGAAAGATAACTGCCCGGTAAAAGTTGGAGATGTCGGCGTTTTTGTCAGACCGTTTCTAGATCTGGAAAGTCGTGTGGTTTCAAAGGCACTTGATGACCGGATTGGCTGTCTCATAGCGATCGAAACGTTAAAATCCATAAAAGACTCACCGAACGAACTGTATTTCGTTTTTACCGTTCAAGAAGAAGTTGGCGTTCGGGGCGCCGTTACCTCTGCGTATGCAATTGACCCCGACATGGGAATCGCGGTCGACGTAACCATCGCTTCCGATGTGCCGGGAGGAGAACAACTAAATCCGGTCCTTGGAAAAGGACCTTGCGTAAAAGTTAAAGATAGTATGTTGATTTCTCACCCTATGGTTATCAAAGCAATGACCGATGCCGCTGACAGAAAAGAGATCCCATATCAAATGGAAGTTCTGCGATTTGCTGGAACGGATGCCGGTGCAATTCAATTCGCCCGCTCAGGCGTTCCGTCCGGCTGCCTGTCTGTGGCTTGTCGGTATGTCCATTCACCCTCAGAAATGGTAGATTGGGATGATGTTGAAAATTCCATTCGTTTGCTCACAGAAATCTTAGACAAACCGGTTATTCTATAATGCAAAGCGGCAGAAACAGCGATTGGATCTACAGCTTATTTGAACAGCAATGTGATTTTTGGAAAAGTTTTCTAAAATAAAAAAAGAAGTTTTGCTGTCAAGTTGTTTTTTTGGGAGGCATAATTGTTAATCTGGATTTTATCTGGTTTTAAGGAGTGAATGAATCTCTTCTGTATTATCTGTCATTGGAATGCTTAATTTTAAGCGATTCTGTTTTCAACACACTATAATCGGGGATAGAACAGCAATTCGAATCAATCGGGAAAAAAATACTTGATGTGATGTTTTTATGCGAAGAGCAAAAACATCACATCAACGAAGATCCGCCCAAAATTTCGAATTGTCGAGATAGCACAGTAATTCGAAATTTGGAAATACGCTTTTAATAAGAGAGGGAAGTATTTGAAACTGGGGATAGAAACTATGGGAAAATACAAAAAGAACAAACCTTATCTCACAATTTTCAGCATCCTCATTTTTTGCAGTTTCCTTTCAGGATGTTCGATATTGATTGATTCGATCAATCTCTTAAAAGAAACCGATGCTTCTACTATGCTTGCGGAAAATATCACTGAGACAACAATTTCAGTCACACCAATTTCCCTGAAAGACACACAGACGAGTGAATCCTTACAGCAAACACCATCTCCAGAAAATGCATCCATACCGGACATACAAAATCTTGTGATTTGGGTTCCACCGCAATTTGATCCTTCACAAAATACGAAAGAATCGAAAATTCTGACAGATCTCATAGGTAAATTCACAGAAGAACATCCAGGGGTTAACATCACTTTCAGGGTCAAAGCGATTACTGGTGATGGTAGTGCATTAAGCGCACTCTCCGCCGCAAAAAATGCCGCCCCGGATGTTATCCCTTCACTGGTCATCCTAAACCGCAATGATCTCTTGTCTGCTGTGCAAAAAGGATTAGTCTACCCCATTACAACCAATATTTTTTCTGAAGCGAATTCCTGGTACTCGTACGCAAAACAATCCTCGGCTGCAGAGAATTATATTTATGGAATACCAATTGCCGGTGACACATTGGTCATGGTCTATCGGGCTAGCAAAACCGGCGCAGCAATGACGACATGGGAGGATATTCTCTCCCGTGGACTTCCTATTGCCTTTGTCCCAGCCAGTTCTGACGGATTATTCCCCACCTTCATCTATCTGGCAAAAGGAGGTAAACTGATCGACGACAAAGGCCAGCCATGGCTGGATCAGTCTATTCTGGTAGATACCCTGAAATTATTCCTGACAGGCGGACAAAATGGCGCGTTCCCGCCTTCTCTGGCACAAGTGGTTGATCAGAGCCAAAACTGGCAAATGTTTTTAGAAGGCTCGGTCAGCATTATCATTTCGAATTTTTCGACCTTCCAGCACAACAAAGGACCCGATATCAAAGCCATGGCAATTCCATTATTCACAGATAATCAAAGGTACCCTTTGATGAATACATGGAATATAGCAGTTACTACAAGCAATGCAGAGATTCAAAATCTTGGAATTCAGTTTGCTGAAAAGATGGCAGATCCAATTTTCAATGATATTTGGACAGCCAATGCAGGTTTTTTCCCTGTCAGACAATCCGAACATGTAGAATGGCAGAAAGATGAATCCTATGACACGATTCTCAAAATCCTTCCTGATGCGGCGCTTCTTCCGGAAAGTCAAATCTTGAATAAAATATCACCAATTTTAAACATGGCTGTTTCAAAAGTGATTAAGAGCCAAACTACACCGGAGCAGGCTGCTCAGGAAGCTATTTCAGAATTGGAATAAAAAAAATGAGCAAAGAAAAATTTAAGAAGCAACAAAATAAAAGGATCTACTGGATTCCATTTTTTATTCTGATCACGATTGTAATATTTGCTTTAATCCTTGCAGATCCGTTCCGGATTATAACGCTGGACAGTAAAGACGGGGGACTCTTAAAAAGTGCAAAGATGGACGAGTCTGCGATAATTTTACCAACATTGACCCCTTTACCGGAAAACTATCCAAAACTTCCGCGTGAATTTTTTGAAAATGAAAATCAAACCAATGGGATCATTTTAGGCGGAACGATTCTTGTGTTAATTATTGTGATCGGAACGCTTATTTCTATAAAGAATGAACATAGAAAAACATGAGGAAAAAAAAACGGCCTTTCTTTTATCAGGAAAAGAAGACAATCTGGCCGATATTTTTATTATTTATCATCGGAATTGCGATTTTCAGCATTTGGAGTATTCGTGTTCCACGCATTCGTCAACTGTTTGGATGGCATGTGATTGATGCCCAATCCTATGCAAAAAGTCTCTTGATACCTGTTCATACTCCGAATCCGCTTCTATTTCGTATTCCCACAATTTATCCGACGATTGAAATGCCGCCGGAACAAGTAATATTTGCAGAAAATCTTGAAAATATCAATCTCGAACAAGATCGTGTCGATCAAAGTCCTCTGGTGACTCCTACGCCCGGAATCGCCTGGATCATTAAAACACAGCGGCCTGTATCCGAATCAATAGCTGCTCCTGATGAAGAAGACAGCAAAGCATTTTTAATACCTCCGGTTTTTGAACATCAAGATTTTCAAAACGATGGTCCGGCTGTTCTGAGCGCCGCAATCCGATTTTATGGAAAGACCGAAAGTCAGTACCTGATCGCGAAAAAAATAAAACCGGACTATTTTGATCCATTTGTATCATTTGAAGAAATGGAGACATACCTACACGCAATATATCCGGATTTAGGATGTCAGATCCGAATCAACGGAAATACAAATATGCTGGAACGCCTGGTTTTTGCCGGATACCCCGTAATAATCCGTATTGAAAGGGAAAAAACATTCCCGGCATGGGATGGTGATGATTTGAAAGACAGTCGGTATATTTTCATTACGGGATTGGATAAAAACGAAAATCGAATCACTTATCAGGATCCTTTCATCGGTGACCGAATCAACGATACCTATGACCAAATCATGGCAGACTGGTATGCCTACCAACGGAAATACATGGTTGTATATCCCAAGGATGATGAATGGCGTGTACAGCAGATATTCGGAGATCAATGGGAAAAGGATTATAATTTTCAATCAGCTCTTCAAAAATTCCGCAAAGATGCAGAAATGCTTCCGCAAAATGTATACGCATGGCTCAATATCGCTGTTGTGTTAGCGCAAAATGAACAATATGAAGAGGCATGGAATACTTACAGATCTATTCAAAATTTATCGATTCCACAGCGATTTTTCCTATATAATCCATCTTTGTATGCTGCAGCGTTTCATACAGGAAACGCAGATGAATTAGGTTCCTATGCAGATTATTCTTTGAAAATTAATGCTCACTCAGAGGAATCATGGCTTTGGAAAGGGTGGGCGATGATACTCCGTAACCAAGAGGAAGAAGCTGCACAGTGTTTTCGAAAAGCACTATCGATAAAACCCGATTATCAGGATGCCCTTTATGCAGTTGAGTTCTTAAAAAAGTAATAAAGTTTGCTGGAGATGAACTATGGGAAACAATCAAAAGAAAACTACACTATGGATTGTTGTGATTGCAGCGATATTGCTGATCGGTTGTATGTGTCTTTCTGCATGTGCAGCCGGATTATTTATCTTCTTAAAAGCCGAACCGCAAAGTATGCTGGAAAATATTTTCAATAATGCGGATGATGAAAATAAACAAAATTCTGCAGATCAAACCGAGGAACCGGAACAAGATACTTCCTTTAATACGCTGACTCCAGGTCAAATGAAAATCATTGAGACCGCTCAAAAAATCCGCGAACTCAGTACTCAAAATGATTTTTCGCCAGTTTACAAAACCAAAGAAGATTTACGTAAAACTTTGATCGAGCAACTGCATAAAAATACATCCAAACAAGATTTGGTCGATGAACACGATCTACTGACAATCTTAGGTTTCATCCCACAAGATTTCGATCTGGAAAAATTTTACCTTGATTTCTACGCAGAACAGATCGCGGGCTTTTATGACCAAGAATCAGGAGAGATGATTTTAGTAAAAGATGGTACTGAAAAAGAAAACAGTCTGACCTTAGCCCATGAATTTATTCACTATTTACAATTTGATAATTTCGATATGGAGGGGAAGCTCAATTACAATAAGCAATCCTGTGAAACCGACAGTGAATATTGTTTATCTTTGGAAGCTGTGATGGAGGGGGACGCTACATTGATGGAAACACTGCTGACCCGCCAAAAAGATCTGGATCTGCAGAAGGATGAAATAGACGAGTCAGTCTCCAAGAATTTTGAAAACGCGCCGAAATATTTCCAGGAATATTTGATGTTTCCATACTCTTACGGCTTTAATTTTGTATATTCTTTTTACATCAAAGATGGTTTTCCTGCTGTAGACCGATTATATTCCAATCCGCCGGTGAGCATCGAACAGATTATGCATCCTGACCGTTATCCCGATGAAAAACCAACGCCAATTCTGATGGAACCATTTCAGGATGAAATCGCCAAAGGTTGTGAACTGATTTTTGATAATACATTGAATGAAGCCGATTTGCTCTGGCTGCTGAACAGCGGATATGAAGAAAAATGGCGCCTTTCGGATAAAACTGCCCAAGAAGCAGCGGATGGTTGGGGCGGTGGACACTTCCAATTTGCAAGATGTGACGAAAAGCCGATGTTTTTCAGTAAAACAACCTGGGATTCAAAAAAAGACGCGGATGAGTTTACGAAAGCCCTTTCTGACTATAATCAATTGCGTTGGAATCCTGGTGATGCAGATGCTACTTGGACAGGGAATAACAATGAGACCATCGATGTAATACAACAGGAAGACGTCGTATATTTCATGATTCGTCCGGACACATTCCAGAACAACTCACTGCTGGAGTTAATCCGAAGCGGTTCATCCCTATAGATTTCTGATAATAATTCTTCTGGACCAATGAAGCGATTTTTTTTTAAATTTATAAAATTATCGTACTCTTGAAAAAAAGAGAAAGTATGGTTTTGTGTTGTTTTGCGCAAAGTACAAAACAACACAAAACTATTTAAATCTTTCCTGCATTTCAAATTCTTCCCGCTGATTACTGACATGACAAATTCATTCAAGAACCAAACGCTTCAAGTTATTGTATTTGATATCGACGGAACGCTTGCTGAAACAGATGAGTATTATATCAACACGATACAAAAAGTTATCCGCCCAATATTTTTTTTCATCTCTGAAAAAAGAACCAGACAAATGATCCGAAAAATGGTCATGTTCGATGAAACACTGCTCAGTACATTCTATTTTTTGTTAGACAGAATTGATCTGGATGTTCTGTTTCGCTCACTCCATAACCGTTTCTCACAGCGAGGAGTAGAATACCGCTATCAATTAATGGAGGGATGCAACCAGACACTGACGGAATTATCAAAAAAATATCGACTGGCTATCTTCACTGCCGGTGGAGAAAAAAGCACGGAAGCATTTTTAAAACGGGTTGGTTTAGCGGGATTATTTGAAGTAGTAGTCTCATCGAAAACATGCAGATACACCAAACCCAGCGGACAACCGCTGCGTTATATAGCCGATCAGATGGGCGTTCAAGTCAAGGATTGCCTTATGGTTGGCGATACGATTTTTGATCTTGGATCCGCAAATAATGCAGGCGTGAATTTTATCGGAGTGAAATCGGGATTTGACGGGGAATGGCTTCTTCGATTATGTGGCGCGAAAATAATTATCCCATCAGTAAAAGAGCTACCCGATTTTTTGTGTCGAAATCTTCTTTAATCTTGCCAGACGTTCTTTGATTTCTTTTTCATACCCCTCTTCGGTAGGCTCATAAAATCCGCCATGGACTGAATCAGGCAAGTATTGTTGAGGAACATAATGCTCCGGGAAATTATGTGGATATTGATAACCGCTTCCATGGCCGAGGCCTTTTGCATCCCGGCTGGAATCCATCAGATGGATCGGTATTTCTCCAACGCCCTCTTCTTTGATTTGATTGATCGCTTTAAAGATTGCCATTGTCGAATTTGATTTCGGAGCCGTGGACAGATATAGTACTGCTTCAGCAATTGGATAATATCCTTCCGGCATTCCGATAAATTCAAAGGCGGAAGCGGCTGCTGTGGCAATTTGCAGCGCCCGCGGATCAGCCAGCCCGATATCCTCACTTGCTAAAATAATCAACCTTCGCAAAATAAATCTGGGATCCTCTCCTGCAATCAGCATTTTGGAAACCCAATAAAGGGCAGCATCCGGATCACTACCGCGGACTGACTTGATAAATGCGGAAATGGTATCATAATGTGCATCTCCGTTTTTATCATACTGCAACGCTCGCTGTTGAATTGATTCTTCCGCGATACTCAGTGTAATGTGAACTGAACCATCAGCTTCCAACGGAGTTGTCTCAACAGCAAGTTCTACAGCATTCAATAAATTTCTTGCATCCCCGCCGCTCAAATCGATCAATAGTTTTCTGGCGTCCTGCTCGAATACAATTCGTCGATTTCCATATCCGCGATCCTTATCCGATAAGGCACGATTGAGAATTTCATCCAGAGCTTTTTCATCCAATGGATGCATCTCGAAAATGCGCGAACGGGAAACCAATGCGCGGATAACTTCAAAATATGGATTTTCTGTGGTGGCGCCAATTAATGTGATGAGTCCATTTTCTACATGCGGCAGCAAAGCATCCTGTTGGGCTTTATTCCATCGATGAACCTCGTCAATGAATAAAAGCGTACGTGTATTGTACAGTTTACGCCGCTCCTGAGCTTCAACAATTACTTTTCGTAAATCAGCCACTCCAGCTAAAACTGCCGATATAGATTCGAAATGCGCCCTGGATTGGATCGCGACCAATTTCGCTAAAGTCGTTTTTCCCGTTCCCGGAGGGCCAAAAAGGATGATCGATGAAAAAAGACGGTCTGTTTCAATTGCACGGCGCAGGAGTTTTCCCTTTCCAATAATATGATCCTGTCCGACAATTTCATCCAGTGAACGTGGACGCATGCGGGCTGCTAATGGCGCCATTCGATCGACCTTCTCATTCATTGAGAAATCAAATAAATCCATACATGTGATTATACTCGACCTCTATCATGCAATCAGCGATCCGAAATCTGGAAAAACAGATTATAGTTTTGATATTTTTACGCAAAAACATCAAAATAACATTCATTCTCTTCATAATATCGAATTCCAGTTGTCACGGAAAACGTGCAGTATAATTCTGATCAGTTACATTGAATCACATTGATACGAAATCATGAAAAACAAATATCATAATCAGTAAATACCATTCATCCTATTTTTTTTATGATAAAATCATAGTTTGTGTCGGTATGAGCATCTTTACGGCGGGTCGTACATATGCGCCAAATTTGTCATCTGACCAGGTGAAAACTTTTTTGGAGGCGAATTTATGACAACAGCCAATGCAACGAAATCCTATTCCCGGATTCCAAGTGCTACATCAATGCCTGATCTGATTGAAGTTCAATTGAATTCATTTCAGATGCTAAAGCAGGATGGTATTGCAGAACTGCTCAATGAAATTTCTCCCATTGAATCTTTTAACAAAGGAATGAAATTATATTTTCCTGCAAAAGATGCGATCACAGAAGAATGGGGATTGAAATTTTCATTTGGAGAACCCAAACATACCGTTGAAGAATGTGTTGAACGCGATTTGACGTATTCCTGTCCGCTGAATGTGACCGTTTTACTGGCTGGCAGCGAAGTATCGGAACCGCTGAAACAGGATATTTTCCTTGGCGATTTTCCGGAAATGACCGAGAATGGCACCTTTATAATCAATGGTACTGAACGTGTTGTTGTTTCCCAGTTGATCCGTTCTCCGGGTGTCTATTTCGAAGCGCCGGTCGATCGTTCAACAGGTCATCGGCTGGCAATGGCAAAACTCATTCCAGATCGCGGCGCTTGGATGGAGTTTGAAACTCGTAAGAATGATTATTTAATCCTGAAATTTAATCGAAAACGAACTGTTCCGATTACCATTTTTCTACGTGCGTTAGCAGCAGTTGACGATGGAATTGTTGGAGAACCTCCGATCCAAAAAGGAACTGACGAGGAAATTATTTCCCTTTTCTCCGACATTGATAACAATCCTGACCGGATGTTTATTGCATCCAGCATAAAACAGGAACCGGAATGGGAAAAAGACTATCCTGGAATTGAAATCGGGCAAGCAGCTTTATTGGAATTCTTTAAAAGAATGCGTCCGGGAGATCCTGCAACCGTCGAAAACGCAAAACAATTTTTGGAAGAACAACTTTTTGATCAGCGTCATTATGACCTCGAACGTGTCGGTCGATATAAGCTGAATCAAAAATTGGATTTAACTGAATATATACCCAACAATCATCGCAATGTGACCAAATGGGATGTCGTCCGGCTTGTCCGGCATTTAATCATGATCAATAACGGCATGATTGATAAAGATGATATCGATCATTTGGGCAATCGTCGCGTTAAGACAGTCGGAGAACTGATTTCCAATAAACTTCGGATTGGTCTCCGCCGGATGGAACGAGTCATCAAAGAAAGAATGTCGATCCGCGATCAAGAACGTGTTACACCGGTCAGTCTTGTCAATATCCGTCCAGTTGTTGCAGCATTGCGTGAATTCTTTGGCTCTTCACAGCTTTCTCAATTTATGGATCAAACAAACCCGTTGGCAGAATTACGTCATAAACGTACCTTGTCTGCTCTGGGTCCCGGTGGTCTGCGCCGTGAACGTGCAGGATTTGATGTCCGCGACGTCCATCATACGCATTATGGCCGTATCTGCCCGATTGAAACACCGGAAGGGCCAAACATCGGTTTGATCGGCCGCCTGGCAAACTATGCAAAAGTCAACGAATACGGCTTTATCGAAACTCCATATCGCAGAGTCTATAAGAATCTTTCCAAAGATGATCATCGTTTGGTTGGAAGACAGGTCAACGAAACTTTGACCGATGAATCAGGTAATGTAATCATCGAAAAAGGTGAAAGAATCACCGAAGAAATGATTCCAGCCATTAAAAAATTAAACAAATCGATTATCTTCATTACGCCTTATATTTCAGAGGATGTGGAATATCTTTCCGCGGATGCCGAAGATAAATTCGTGATCGGACAATCCAATACGAGAATCAACAACTGGAATGAATTTGATGAGAAATCCATCTCCAGCCGTCACTATTCCGATTTTACAACCTCTTCTCCGGAAGCGATTGACTATATGGATGTCGCCCCGCAGCAGGTCGTCGGTGTCAGTGCAGCTTTAATTCCATTCCTGGAACATGACGATGCGAACCGTGCATTAATGGGTTCGAACATGCAGGCACAGGCGGTTCCGCTGATCAATCCGGATATTCCTTTAGTCTCAACGGGCATGGAGAAATATGCGGCTATCGATTCTGGACAGGTCTTGACATCACCGGAAGACGGAGAAGTGATTTCAGTCAATGCTACGCAAATTATTGTTCGCGATACGAACAATATGCTCCATACCCATCAGCTTCGAAAATATCAACGATCCAATCAGAGCACATGCATTGATCAACGTCCAGCAGTAACAAAAGGGCAGCGTGTTAAAAAAGGGCAGGTTCTGGCAGATTCATCTTCAACAGTCGATGGAAATTTAGCGCTGGGTCAAAATGTTGTTGTTGCGTTTGTTTCCTGGGAAGGCGGTAACTTTGAAGACGCAATCCTGATTTCCGAACGAGTTGTCATGGACGATAAATTCACTTCCGTACATATCGAAAAATATGAATTGGAAGCTCGTGATACGAAATTAGGACCGGAAGAAATTACACGCGACATTCCGAATGTCGGTGATGATGCAATCAAAGACCTTGATGAGACAGGAATTATCCGAATCGGAGCCGAAGTCGGACCAAATGATATTTTGGTCGGAAAAATTACACCGAAAGGTGAAAAAGAGCTGACACCGGAAGAACGGCTTCTGCGGGCAATATTCGGTGAAAAATCACGGGATGTTAAAGACACTTCTCTGAAAATGCCACATGGCGAACGCGGCAAAGTTGTAGACGTCAAAGTCTTTACACGCGAAGAAAATAATGATTTATCGGCTGGTGTCGATACAATGGTGCGGGTCTCTGTTGCTCAACGGCGAAAATTGACTGCCGGTGACAAAATGGCTGGACGTCATGGTAACAAAGGCGTTGTTTCCCGCGTTGTACCAATTGAAGATATGCCATTTCTGGAAGACGGTACGCCGGTAGACATCATCCTGAATCCGCTTGGAGTTCCTGGCCGTATGAACATCGGTCAGATTTTGGAAGTCCATCTTGGCTGGGCAGCTCATCGGCTTGGCTTCCGCGCAATCACACCGGTTTTTGACGGTGCTACTGAATATGAAATTGAATCCGAGCTTTCCCGTGCATGGATGCTTGATAAAGCCTGGCGGGAAATCGGTGATCGTGCCTGGGATTGGTTGAATGAGCAGGGTTACGATCCCAGCCAGATTACGGATGACAATGAAGTCAGACTTCTTTATGTTGGAAACTGGCTTGAGGGTAAAAAATACGATTTCTATCGTCTAAGAAATGATGAATTTTATGCCAAACAAGTTGTTTTCTCAGAATGGCTGAGCGAACATGGATTCAATCCGGAGATGATTGTTGACTGGGAAAACGTCCAACCGAACGCTCCAACCGTACTGCCAAAAGACAAAAATGCTATTTCTGCCTGTCTGCAGCTCTGGATCGAAGAAGAAGGCAGGAATATTGCCGAAGATGGTTCCAATGGGACCAAATATCATTATGAAAAAGCAGAGCTCGAAGGTCTGAATGAAGAGGAACTCCGCGGTATTGCAGCTCAAATCAGTTTAAAAACCGGTAGACCTGTTCCAATTGTCGGTAAACAAAAACTGATCAATGCAAAAACGGGAGAGTCGTTTGACCAGCCAGTTACTGTTGGCGTCATGACTATGCTGAAACTGCATCACCTGGTTGAAGATAAAGTCCATGCACGTTCAACAGGACCTTACAGCTTAGTCACGCAGCAACCGTTAGGCGGTAAAGCGCAATTCGGTGGTCAACGCTTTGGTGAAATGGAAGTCTGGGCTTTGGAAGCATACGGCGCAGCGTATACGCTGCAGGAAATGCTGACAGTAAAATCGGATGATATCCAGGGACGTGTCAGCACTTATGAGGCAATCGTGAAAGGAAAACCAATTCAGGAACCTGGATTGCCAGCCTCATTCAGAGTCTTAGTCAAGGAACTGCAAAGCCTCGGTCTTGCTGTGGAAGCCCTTCTTGAAAATGGCGAAGTTGTCAAATTCGGGAAAGAGGAAGAACGGATTAAACCTCCAAAGATGGAAGGCGGATTGCTGAATTATACCAGTGACGCCTCAATCAGCATGGCTGACCTTGGACTATAATAATAACTATTTGTAACTTGAATAAAGACTGGACGGTTCATTGCCGTCCAGTCTTTTTATTTGACGATTGAAAAGATTTGTTGCAGATCCATCAAATTCCTAATTACTTGAAAACGAAAGTATTATGGGATCCATATTATATTAAGAATAATGGTATTCATCCTCTCCGATGCTGAGCCGCTAATATTGAAGAAAAACTAATCCAGAATCTTCTTCCATTCGTCAAAAGAGAGTAAAAAGAAATCAGCGATCTTAATAATTTCATTTTTCAGAGATTCAGAGGAGGGATCATACACTGCTGCAACGAAAAAACCATGCCGCTTCAGTGTTTGAACAGCAAAAAAAGTATCCTCAAATACAAGTGTTTCTTCTTTTGGCGTACCAAGAATTTCTAATGCCCGTTGATATATCAACACATCACTTTTCCCGCTGCCGACAGCGCTGCAGGTGATCACATCACAAAAATAATCTGCAATGCCGTGTTTTTCTAAAACCATCTCAGTAATTTTTCTGTCGTTAGCCGTAGCAATACACATTTGGATACCCAAACGCCGCATTTGAGAAAGCATCGAAATAACCCCGTGTTTGAGAGTCACATAACGCAAAAAATCGGTTTCAATCATTCGGTTCAGTTCGGAGAGAATTGCATCAAATGATTCCTGTATATTGTAATGATTTTGTAGATATTCGATCGCTTGAGACATACTGAAATTTTGCAGTTTCACATCCAGATGATCTTCAGGAACAATACCATGTGATTTCAGAAAACGGCTGGCGAGTGTTTTCCAAACGGACATTGAATCCAGAAGTGTTCCATCCAGGTCAAATATTGCGCCGGAAATTTTCATGTTTTTCTCCGTAATGTCACCAATTGCAGCGATTCGATCGGTTTTCAATGCCTTCAAATCAGATGAAGGATTCCTATCAATCAGGATTCTTCAACCTGAAAATCAAAGAATCGATTTCTTCAGTCCACATCAATAAAAGAAATCCATTATCAACAGAAACAACACTTTTTTTTCCAATAAATTCATTGCTGACACCAATGGGAATCGTATTTGAAAGATGATACTGATGTAATTCATATTTCAATCCGGTCAGATTTACTCCTTCCGCAGCACTTCCCGCGCAAAAAATCGACAGGATGCCTTTCATTCTGTCTGGAAAAACAATTGCCCTGTTTTGAATGGCAGAAACTGCAAATCCTTCCCCCAATAAATAACCGCTTGCTCCATTCTCCGCTAGAAAACACAGAATCTGGAAATTTGCATACGTATGATCCAGACGATTGCCAAGACATCCGAAAAAAACAAATTGCCGATAACCGCGATTCAATCCTTCTCGTACTGCAATCATCGTATCCGTATCGTCTTTTTCCACCGGAAATTGCAGCACATGTGGATGATCCGGAATACGCATCAAAGAATCAAAGTCACCAACCACCAGATCAGCCTGAATACCCATTTTTTCAAGATGTGAGTATCCGGCATCAACCGCGATCACAAAATCTTGTTTTTCCTTGTTGATCTTGATTTCATCAATTGTAGAAGCCCCGATAATGTAACAAATAGAATGGTTAATAAGAGTCACCTCAAAATCAGAATTCGTATTTTATAGTTTATGTTACTTCATCCATTCAGTCAATTAAAGCCATCAATTCAAAATAAGGATTAACCTTTCGAAATATTAAAGAAATTTTGTTATTCTAATGGTATTGCGCCAAGGAAAAATCATCAAAACAACACTTTTGTAACATATTTTTTCTATCCCCACTTGACAGTATCACGGTAAAACTTATAATAAGCGGCATGAATAAGAAATCCTCAACCAATTTTGTTCGACGAGGTTACCGCAACGAATAACGATGTTTTGCGGTATTTTTGAATACTCTTTTCCTTATCAACGAAAAACTCCGCAATACATGCGGAGTTTTTTTTTATTTGGTTATTCGAGTAAATTCTTGGAGAGAAACTATGTCACAGGAAATTAAGAAAGTTGTTTTAGCCTACTCAGGCGGTTTGGATACATCTGCAATCATCCCCTGGTTAATTGATACGTATCAATGTGAAGTCATCTGCTGCTGTGCCAATGTCGGCCAGGAAGAAGAATTGGAAGGACTTGAAGAACGTGCGAAAGCCAGTGGCGCCAGTAAACTTTATATCAAAGATCTGACCGATGAATTATGCAAAGATTTTATTTGGCCAATGATTAAGTCAGGTGCAGTTTATGAAAGAAAGTATTATTTAGGAACATCCATCGCCCGTCCGATCGTTGCGAAATGGATGGTTGAGATTGCAGAAAAAGAAGGTGCCGACGCTATCTGTCATGGCTGTACCGGTAAAGGGAATGATCAGGTGCGCTTCGAAAATACCATTGCGGCTCTCAATCCTGAATTGAAAGTGATTGCACCCTGGCGGATTTGGAATTTTACTTCCCGTGAAGACTTGATCCAGTACTTAGACAGCAAAAAAATTGCATATCCTGATTCGGCAAAAAATCCGAAACTTTTCAGCCGTGACCGGAATATCTGGCACATTTCTCATGAAGGTGGCCCTATCGAAAATATTGAAATCGAACCGGATGAGAAATTTTGGGTGCTTTCCGTTTCACCGGAAGAAGCGCCGGATAAACCGGAATTCGTGGAAATTGAATTCGAAGCTGGTGAAGCCGTTGCTTTGAATGGCAAAAAAATGTCCCCCAAAGATCTGCTGGTTGAATTGAATAAAATCGGCGGAAGAAATGGAATCGGCCGCTGCGACATGGTCGAAAACCGTTTGGTCGGCATGAAATCTCATGGTTTATATGAAACGCCGGGGGGAACTATTCTCTGTTTTGCTCATTCCGAGTTGGAAACAATCACTTTAGACCGTGATACAATGCACTACAAAGATGTTGTTGCTGAGCGCTATGCGGAGTTGGTTTATTTTGGCCAATGGTACTCACCGCTCTGCGAAGCACTAAACAAATTTTTTGATGTGACAAACAAAACCACAACCGGCACAGTAAAATTGAAGTTATATAAAGGAAATATTATCTCAGCAGGACGTAAATCGAAATACAGTCTGTACAATGAAAAAATTGCCTCCTTTGGAGATGTAACTTTATACGATCACAAGGATGCCACCGGATTTATTCGCTGTTTCAGCCTTCCAAGCAGAGTCAGATCATCGATGGAAAAAGCTGCCGGATTGAAGTAAGGCAACCGGATATTAAAATATTCAGATCCGGTGTGAAAAAATTCCGAAATTGCGTTTGTCCGATTGAGAAAACGTTTTTTTCCTGTTACATGATAAAACAAGGGCAGCAATTCGAAATATGAGGAAGGAACAATGATTTATGTGATGTTTATAAGCGGAGCGCAAAAAACATCACATAAATCAATAGCTTCCTTCTCGATTCGGATAGCAAGTCATTATTTCAAATAATATCAAAACAGGAGACGTCTTTTTTTTTCGAAAATTTGATAACCAGTGGTTGATAAAAGATGGCAGTATTTTTTATAAGGGAAAAAAAGGAATGAAAGAAAAGACTTTATGGAGCGGCGGAAGGCTTGACGCAGTTCTGGACCAGAATATGACAAGGCTGAATCGAAGCCTGGACACAGATCAGCGAATGGCTCATGAAGACATTCGCGGCAGTATTGCCTGGGCTGGAGCTATTTTGGATGCAGGGATTCTCTCAGAAGAAGAATACCGCCAGATTTGTTCCGGGCTGGAACAAATCTCCCTCGAAATTTCAGAAAAGAGATTTCAATTTCTCCCATCCGATGAAGATATTCATTCTGCGGTTGAACGCCGTCTGACAGAAATCATTGGAGCAGTCGGCGGAAAATTGCATACCGGCCGCAGCCGAAATGATCAAGTCGTAACCGATTTTCGTCTTTGGCTTAGGAACACGATGGATAACCTGATCAAAGAGATCACTGAACTCCAAAGCGCATTTTTCTATCGGGCAAAAAATGATATCGACATCATCATATCCGGATACACACACTTTCAACAAGCACAACCGATTTTATTAAGCCATTGGTGGCTCTCACATTTATGGGCATTGGAACGGGATAAACAAAGGCTTCGCGAATTTCGTGATCGCACGAATGTATTGCCATTAGGCAGCGGAGCGCTTGCAGGAACAACTTTTCCAATTGATCGTTTCAAACTGGCAGCAGATCTGAATTTTTCACAGCCTGCACCCAATAGTATTGACGCTGTGTCGGATCGGGATTTTGTCTGTGATTTTCTCTATTGGGCGTCTATGTTGGGAATTCATCTCAGCAGATGCGCTGAAGCGTTGATTCTCTATACGACAATGGAGTATGGATATATTACATTATCCGATCAGTTTTCGACCGGATCCAGCTTAATGCCCCAAAAGAAGAATCCGGATTCATTGGAGCTGATTCGCGGAAAAAGCGGCAGCCAAACTGGAAGACTGACTGCCATGCTGACAATTTTAAAAGGACTGCCATCCGCATATGATAAAGATCTGCAGGATGACAAAGAGCTTGTTTTTCAGGCTGCCGATACGGCAAGTCTCACAATGGCAGTGATGAACGGCGTACTGCGAACATTAAAAGTAAATCGTGAGAAATGTCAGCAAGCGATCAACATGCAGGCGCTTGCGACAGACATCGCCGACTATCTGGTTAAGAAAGGAATGCCTTTCAGAGAAGCACACCACGCTGTTGGTAAAGCAGTGAAGCTGTCGGAAACAATCGGTATCAATCTGGCAGATTTACCGTTATCTGAATGGCAGAAAATCTCGCCTTTGTTCGATCAGGATGTTTTTTCAGTCTTCTCACTTGAATCTTCCATCCATCAGCGTTCCAGTTGGGGAGGAACTTCACGAGAACAGGTATCTAAACAACTGGCTTACGCTGAGAAAATCATTTCAGATCAGGATCAATAACATCCATAAAGGGACAGTAATTCGAAATTTACAGAAACAGTATAAAAACGGAACGAAAATCTGTTGTTATGAAGAGCTGCGTACAGCGCTACATAACAACAACAGAACCCTTCGCTATTTCAAATTGTTAAGATAAAAAAAACCGCTTTTCAGCGGTTTTTTTTTCTTTTATTTGGCGTATTCGACTGCCCGAGTCTCGCGGATAACGGTGACCTTGATTTGTCCGGGATACTGCATCGTCTCTTCCACCTGATGAGCAATATCTCTCGCCAGATAGGTAGCTGCCAGATCGTCAACATCTTCAGGAGTCACAATAATTCTGACTTCACGCCCTGCCTGAATGGCAAAAGAATTCTGAACACCTTTATGCGAATTGGCGATTTCTTCCAATGCACGCAGACGTTTGATATACTGCTCCAAATCTTCCCGTCGAGCGCCAGGACGTGCGCCGGAAATTGCATCAGCAGCTTCGACAATGACTGCTTCCACGCTTTCCTGATCCACTTCATGGTGATGGCTTTCAATGATATTAACTGCCTTTGGGTTCACGCCATACCGTTTGGCAAATTCTGCACCAATTTTCGCATGTGTACCCTCTGTATTATGATCCATAGACTTACCAAGGTCATGCAGCAAAGCACCGAGACGGGCAAGTTCGATATTTGCACCGAGCTCAGAAGCAATAACGGAGGATAACTTGGCAACTTCAACTGCATGGGAAAGCTGATTTTGTCCGTAAGAAGTACGATATTTCAAGCGTCCCAGCATTTTTACAATCTCCGGATGAAGTCCAACAACGCCAGCTTCAAAAGCTGCCTGTTCACCTGCTTCAACAATTAACCGCTGAACTTCCCGTTCCTCTTCATTCAAAACCTTTTCGATATTGGCCGGGTGGATTCTCCCGTCTTGAATCAACCGATCCAGAGAACGACGAGCAATCTCACGACGGATTGGATCAAAACAAGAGATCATGACTGCTTCCGGCGTATCGTCCACAATGACATCAACACCGGCAGCCTGTTCGAAAGCGCGAATGTTTCGTCCATTACGGCCGACAATTCTGCCTTTCATTTCTTCTCCAGGCAGATTCACAATGGAAGTCGTCACTTCACTGACCTGATCCGATGCAACGCGCTGAATGGCTGTCGCGATAATTTCGCGAGCTTTTTTGTCTCCTTCAATACGAGCTTCCTGTTCAATCTGACGAATAATTCGCGCCATATCGTTCCGAGATTCTTTTTCTACACGATCAAGCAGCTCCTGGCGTGCTTCTTCCGTTGTCATCTCAGCGACTTTTTGCAGTTCTTCCAATTGTTTGGTAGACATTTTTTCGATTTCGTTCAACCGCTTGTCAATACTGCTCTGTCGTTTATTCAGATTCGCTTCACGCTGTTCAAGTTTCTCAATCCGGTGATCTAACTCAGTCCGTCTTTTTTGCAGCCGGTCATCTTCCCTGGTCAATTCACCGCGTCTTTTCTGTATATCAATCTCTGCATCCCGCAGTACTTTGATCGCATTATCTTTTGCTTCAGATTCGATCAATTGCGCTTTTTCGCGGCTGGCTAAAACGATATTGTCCGCATCAAGCTGCTGAGTCTTCTCGAATTTTTCGTTCAAATAACGAGAAAAGAAGTAAGTAGCTATTGCAATTACGATCAGGCTGATGACAACCGCTAAAATGATCACCAGGGCAATGGAGATCCCCGGGCTATTGGAGCCGGTTACCGCTCCAGACGACAATTTATTCATATCTCCGGGTCCGACTACTTGAAAAAGCAATCTCCCCGAATTTCGTAAATTTTCCAGTATCATTTTTTAATCCTTCACAATTTAAGATAAAGAATCCTCTGCCGAATGCTCATTCTCATTCCAGATTTGGCGTACGACACGGGTGATTACTCCATAATCGTATCCTTTACCAGCGAGATGATTACTCAGCCGTTTTCGAAAATCAGGCCACTTCAATCCAGCCAGTCTCCGCGAATATCGAGAACCAAGATCATAAGCAGTCTGATCATCGTCCGCATTCTTCAAGGACTCTTGAATAATTTCTTCGGTTATGCCTTTATGGCGGAGTTCAAGCGCAATTAACCGCTGACTTCGCGGATGAAGGGAATTTCGATTTTCCACCCAATCATTCGAAAACGCTTCGTCATTTAATAAATGAGAATTTCTCAATTCGGCAATTGCGTTGTCGATCCGTTTATCCTCATAACCGTTTTTTAAAAGTTCTTTTCGTAATTCATTTTCTGATCTCGCTTTTCTGCTTAGATAGCTTAAAGCACGTTTGCGGATCGTTTCGTCCAGATCTTCAGAAAGCAGTTTATCAATCTCTGGCTGTGTCAACACCTGGCCAATTCGGAGACGTTCACCAATAATCCGAGACAGGCCAAAAGCAAAAGTGTCATCCAAGAAGATATTGATGCGCTCCTGATCGTTCTTTTGAACAGCAAGTTTCGTAATTCGCTTTCCATCCATAAAAAAAACCGTCAAGCCATAATCGTCTCGACAGTTTTTGTCTTTGAAACTTGTATTCAACAAGAATATATTAAAAAAAACAGTAGATTCTTGCTGTCTGAAAAAAAGCAATTTTATAAATTTTTCTTCAACCTAATGTTTTCTTATTAGCCAATACCCTAATAATCAAGAAAGATATAGATTGCCGCTTATTTCATTTTTATCAATTGACCGATCAGGTCAATAAAATTAAGTTCCAAAATGTTTCAAAAACCGCCATAGACTACGATACGGATATAATCAATTTTCTGATTTTCATTATACCTTAAAAAAAATAAAGAAAAATTATGATTTTTCCCTATGATTCAAAATATAGAGGTATGATTTGTTATTGTGTTTTTATACTGAGCTCAAAACAACACAATAATCATAAATAATACATCTATTTTTTTAGTTCGGTGACCAGATTTCGTATGAAAGACCTTGATCAAAAGCATAGACTATTTGAGATCTTGATATTACTGATTATCCTATCCGGATGGTTCTTGAGATGTATCGGGATCGAACTGAAACCGTATTTAAATGGAATTTCCAATTCAGCAGAGAAGCCTGTTCTATCGATTAAAGGATTGCTTGATGGAACGACAGCATCCTCCGCTGAAGCCTGGATGAAAGAAAATATACCATTTCGGGCAATTTATATCAAATTTCGCAATCAAATCTATTGGACAATATTCAATAAATCATCTAATCCCAATGTCGTCGTTGGTAAAAATTTTGAATTATATGAACCCTGGTATCTGCAGGAATATTTAGGCTATACCAGAATCGATAACAATTATGACGATACGCTGAAAAATATGGAACAGATTGTGCGGGATCTGAAGTATATTCAGGATAAATTGGATGAAGCTGGAAAAATCAGTTATGTTTTTTATACTCCCAGCAAGGCATCTTTTACAGAATCCAATTTTCCGGATGCGTTTGAAAAAAATGCACCAATGACAGACAGGGAACGCTTTTGCGATGTACTATTGCAATTGTTTGATCAATACGGGATACGTTATTTTGACAGCGTAAAATTTTTTCATGAAAATCCGTTGGACGTTACGTTATTCCCAAGATCTGGAACGCATTACACATGGGCAGCCGGGATAACAGCCGGCATTGCGATGATTGAAGAAATAAACAAAATATCCGATATCAAATTTCGAAAAGTAAAACCAATTTTCACGCTGACAAAAAAACCGATTCACCCGGACAGGGATATTTTTAATGTTCTGAACCTTGTGGATCAATTTTCATGGCAAGAATATGAAAATGACCGCTATTATGATGTCGCCCTGATCAATTTGGAGAATACACAAAAGGCTCCACGTGTTTTTATACAGGGAGGAAGTTTTCAGGGTCCTCTGCGTTATTTATTCCAAAACAGCAATATCGTGGATCGCTATTCTTATGCTGAAAACAAAATTGTTTCCGATTGTGACGGTGAGCGAATTGTGGATCGAATTGAAGACATCAGCATCGGAGGGAATCTGGACAATGACGTTTTCATCTTTGAAGTGAATCAATTCGCAGCCAACAATATGAGTTTCGGATTTATCAGCCGGATGAAAACGTATATTGAACAAAACGGTATTCCGTCAGACCAGGATTGCAGGAGATCACAGTGAGCCTCACTTCCAGCATTTTTCTATTCATCTTTTTTCCGCTTGCTATCATTCTGTATATAATTCTGCCTGGTTTAAAACAGAAGAACTGCTTGTTGCTTGTCCTTTCATTGATATTTTATGCTTTCAGTGGAATTCAATTTGCCATTGTTTTAATCGTACTGGTTTTGATCAATTACATAATCGGCTTCGCTATAGGAAATCAATCTGGAAAAAAAAGATCGGGATTTTTTCTTGCGATTGGATTATGCATTAATTTCGGCGTCTTGTTTTTGTACAAATATCTGCCGTTTGCAGCTTCCAACATAAACGCACTGTTCCATTGGAATCTGCCGCAACAACAATCGCTGATGATGCCGCTGGGCTTGTCTTTTGCGGTATTCAAATTGGGTACCTATCTGATCGATTTATATCGCGGAAAAATTGCCTTCCAGCCGCATTTTCATTACTTGCTGTTGTATACCATGTTGTTTCCAACGGTAATTTCAGGTCCGATTGTCACCTACAGCGATATTGCGCCGCAGTTTGAAGGCCGAGAGATCCAATTTGCGCAAATCTATCACGGAATCAAGCGATTTGTTTTCGGATTTTCAAAAAAAATTCTGGTGGCAAGCACACTGGGAGAAGTTGCCGATCATGCCTTCGGCGGCGGAGCGGCAGCAAGCTGCGCCGTCGCATGGCTTGGAATTTTGTGCTATTCGCTTCAACTGTATTACGATTTTTCAGGTTATTCTGATATGGCTTTAGGAATTTCCGAGATGCTTGGTTTCCATTTCAAGGAAAATTTCAATTATCCCTATATATCAAAGAGTATTCAGGAATTTTGGCGCCGATGGCATATTTCGCTTTCAAGCTGGTTCAGAGATTATCTTTATATTCCGCTTGGAGGAAATCGAACTGGAGCTTTTCGTACATACCGGAATTTGCTTATTGTCTTCATCGCGACGGGATTATGGCATGGAGCAAATTGGACGTTCATTTTCTGGGGATTATTTCATGGATTCTTTATCGTTATTGAAAAAGCCGGCTTTCAGAAAATCCTTGAAAAATTACCCCGTTGGATGCAGCATTTTTATACAATTATGCTGATTCTTATCGGATGGACAATTTTCCGTTCCGACAGTTTGAACGACGCATTGCAGTATATCTCTCACCTATTTTCTTTTTCAGCCTTGAATCCTGCACAAGTCTTGTTTTGGGTCGATCGTTATAGACTCTTTATTTTGATTACTGCAATCCTTTTTTCCGCACCTGTTTATCCGTTAATGAAAAGTAAGCTTTCCAAGCAACAGATCCAGCGACATCCGGCTGCAGCCCACGCCATCGCAATTCTCAGTGATTTCTTCGCAATCATCTTATTAATCTTTACCATCAGTTGCACAATTGCAGGAGATTTTCAGCCTTTTATTTATGGCAAGTTTTAAGTTCAGTCACAACATAGCATAATATGAAAAGAGTTCATTGTTGTTCTTATGAGTTTGCGCTAAACACAAACTCATAAGAACAACAAATTTTCATGATTGATTCAAAAAGTCAATTCTTATTTCGAAACACAGGAAATGATCCAATTTATCTATCCGAATTATTGTTCCGAAAAGGCCGTATGAACGAGTGCGATCGCATCAATCGGGAACTCACCTGCTGAATCCGCGGGTATTTCAAAAGCCAGTTTAAATTTTCGATCCCGTTCGTAATACCGATCAGTTGTCCAGGAACCAATCGAAATCCAGGATCCTTCCTGAGAAGCAGGAGCTGTCACACTGACCGCTTCTTCACCGGTATCAGACAATAAAACCGTATTATCAGAATAAAGCTTCACAGACGCGCTGATACCACCTTTGTTGGCGGGCATCCAGGCATAAAGCTGATAATTACCAATCGGCCAGCAATCCTTGAATGTATAAACCATTGAGATTTTCATTTTCGGATTCATGATGAGCTGATAAGAATCATCCCAGCTTTCCTCATCTTTCAGCGTAATTCGATAATCACCTGCCACAATCTCAGCCTGTAAATCATCAAAGACATATTTGGTTCCGGATACATTCAGCTTGCTGAGCAGCGACAAATTGGCAGCTCTGCGTGGAACAATTACCAATCGATCCACAGCTACAATCGAATATTCGTCACGGTCTTCCCAGGATGTTGTCACAGTGAGGATTTCTCTGGACGGATTGATGTAATACATACCTAAACTTCGCCAAACATCCGTAGATTGTTGCGGTTCATACTGACTGGTCATGTAGTTTACACGCTGAGAACCCGTCAACGGCGGCAGAATTTGTTCACCCAGTTTTACACTGAAATCCAATGTGCCACCTGAACTGTACACCGTATCCATCGTGTAAATTTCATACAGACCTTCTCTTAACGGCTGATCCATGAACCAATGAACCCATCCGCTACTGTATGTGGCGTACCAGTTACCATCGTAAGTCGTCTTTCCTAAATCAGCGGCGATTTTTTTGGAGCTTGTCCATAAACCACTGTCCAATGAAGGATTCACTTCGGCGCTTTTATCCACGCTGAGTACAATTACGCCATCAGGCGCATCGGGGATCTGCGGATCCACCTGCATTCCGTCAGATATCCAATAATTCGAAAGCGGCCCAGGAGTCGCAGTGGGGACAAGCGTCGGTGTGTTAGTCGCCAACGGTGTTACCGTTGGCGTGAAGATCTGAGTAGGCATTGGCGTTATCGGAGTTGGTGTTTTTGTCGGCCAAAATGTCATGGAATTCCGAATACGGGGAGCATAAAGCCATCCCATATAAACCAGAACAAATGAAATCAAGATACCCGTAAAAATTCTGCCGAAAAAATCTTCCCAGTCTCTGTGAACAGTTTTCTTCAACTTCTTTTTTTTGTCAGGAGGTGGAGTAACAGGCGGCTGATTTTGCGTCTGCCAAAAATGAGGATCCCCGGTCGGCATATTCGATGGAGGAACGGATGGTGGTCTATTTACAGGGTTAAAGTAATTCTGCTGCGCTGCCGAATAATTTTCTTGTCCCCTGTTCGAGGGAAAATTTGGATTAAAATTGTTGTAAGGAAAATTCGGATAATTGGACTGATTTCCGCCAGTTGTTTTTTTTTGTGAATTATTTGAATTTTTTTCCGCCATCGAAATCACTCACTCATGAAATTATGTTCTGCAAATCGCTCAGCCAAAAAACAATGATTGCGAAATAATTGATTTATTCAGGATTTTGTTTTTATTCTGCAGCAATATGAATTTGAGAAAAAATTATTGATTGCTAAGTTGTTATTGTGCTACACGTAAAATAAAATACAACTATTGTTTTTCTCAATTTATTCGAATAATAAGTCCATATTTTATATTATTGGTTTTTCAGACACTGTTTCCTCATAAATCAAATTATTTTTGAGGTAGTAATTCGAAATATGGATTGACCTTTCGAATAAAAAGAGAAAATTTATTGTTGTGATGTTTTTGCGTAAAGCGTGCAAACATTACAACAATAAAAGATCTTCTCCATTTCGAATTGCTGTTTTTGAAGTAATTATAACAAGGAAAACCATTATAATTTTGCCATATGAAAAAGCATCTCCCCATTTTATTTATTATGATGATCACTGGTTTTTCCATCGCATTAACCTTGTTCCAATTAATGCCGGGGAATAACCTCTCGCCAAAAAAAGCGCTTCTGCTCATAGCTGGGTTTTTGATTGGAGCGCTATTATCTGCGGGCATTTACTGCCTGTTAAAAAAGATATGTATTATTCCGAAAAAAACGATTGTCCTTTTTTTTGTCTTGTCAATCTGCATTTCTCCAGTTCTTACCGGATTATTCCATCTCAGTCTCCCCCAAAAAGAAATTCTCCTCAAATCCCGGAATATTTCAATAAAAATTCTTGATGCCTCATTTGGCAGCGGGGACGTCGGAATCCGCTTTTTGTCATTGAATAATGGATATCGCGGTATCTCATTTTCAGATTTCTTGCAATCCGGGAGTTGGCAGCGGCAGAATGATGAGCTTTTTTTACGTGACATGAACGAACAAGCAACGCTCTTTTTTCAGGGAAAAACTGGCAGAATCGCAGAGCTCTTTTTCTTGTCAGGTAAAAAAGCCGGTGTTGTGGAAATTGACTGGGGAGATGGGATCACTGAGGTTGTTGATCTGAATGCCAAATTAGACGCTCCGGTTTCGAAAAGAATCGTGCATGATTTTGGAATTTCAACAGAAAACTACGAGAAAGCGAATTTCTTTTTTAACCTTCTGTCAGTCGTTATTCCCCTTTTCTTGTTTTTATGGCTCATTCAACTGATTCTATGGATTTTTGTACATACAAGGTCAAAAAAATTCAAGATATTATTTACAGTGTTAACGGTATTCACAATTTTTTATCGGGTAATCAGTGTGTATCATTTCCCGTTAGGCTGGGATGAGGGCACTTACTCGCGTGCTGCAATGCGCTATTCAGAAAAAATCTTGTCATTCAAAGCATTGGAAATCCCCACAATTTTGTATAACCATGAGCATCCTGCTTTCGTCAAATTGACATTTGCAATTCCCGCATCCATGGATGGCAGAGCTTATTATGCACGATTTGGTTGGAATAACATCAATAATGCAAACCTCGGAAAAGAAGATTACACCATTTTTACAGGCAGGATGGTCAGCGCAGTTTTTAGTATCTGGCTGATCCAGGCAGTATGTCTCCTGATCCATCCGCTTGCAGCATTTTTCCTGATCATCGATTCTCTGGCAGCAGAATATGGCGCACAGGCAAGATTGGAAGCTTTACCGATGTTATTTTCATTTTTGAGCATCTGGTTTTTCAATCAATTCATTGACCTGATAAAAAAAGAACAAAGAAAAAAGTCCTTAAAATCTCTTGCTTTTTCGTCACTTTTTTTAGGAAT
The DNA here is from genome assembly GCF_001192795.1 of Flexilinea flocculi. Lineage (GTDB taxonomy): Bacteria > Chloroflexota > Anaerolineae > Anaerolineales > Anaerolineaceae > Flexilinea > Flexilinea flocculi. Next base: position 2,257,577 of record NZ_DF968181.1, read on the forward strand.
GACAGCAGCCTGCAAAATCATTTATTGCGTGATTGCTTTCCCGATGCTGATCATCACAATTGAAACTTTTTTTCAGAAAAAGACTCGTTGGAGATTTTTGGCTTTATCGATGATATGTATGGCTTTTTGTTCGTTAGCATCTTTCTATGTATTCAATCCATCGCTGTGGTACACGCCGGTAGAAAGAATAAAAATGATGTTATCTTTTCATGAACAATATCAGACAAAAGCCGGAGATATATATCCTTTCTGGCAGCCACTGGCATGGGTTACGCGATCTGTCGCTCACCAATCCGGCAGATACTTTGAAAAGAGCCCGCTTGCCAAAGCACCGCAAAACTTTCTGTTTTCTTGTGATGAACTGATTTTTCTGCTTGCCTGTATCGGAGCAAAAGACCTCTTTAAAAAACAGAGAATATACATTTACTGGTTTCTCTTTGGCATGATTTTTATGTTTCTCTGGGGAACAAAATGGGAACAATATGCCTGTATTGTTGTTGTCCCAATTTGCATCGCTGCCTATTATGGATGCATCAGAGCAGCCAGATGGCTGATCCCAGGTTAACAATTCGAAATAGGAACAAGCTTTTCGAATTGAGATACACAACAGGTTGTTGTATTATTTAAAAATTTCGAATTGCTGATGCCATGTTAGAATTAATACACTCAAAGAAAAAAGAATTTGAATCCGAATCAGGGAAAAAGGAGTAAGGTGGATAGGAAAAAGCTTCATCGCCAGCAGGTGAAAAAACAAATTATTTTACCGGCTATTCTGATAGCAATCATTATTCTTCTCTTGATTGGATTGTTAATTTTTCTTAGCGTGAATAGCCCTGAAACGGTTAAAAAAATTTCGGACTTCACCATTTTCATCCTGATCGTGATTTTAATTCTGGCAGAACTGATTTTGATCTTTATGCTGATGAACGGAATTAGCAAAACAGCCGATTGGATAAAAAAAATACCTGAAATCACTGATCCGCAACAGGGAAAAATTGAGTCATTAAATCAAATCGTCGACGATATTCTTAAAAAGTCGTATGAACCGATGATTAAAGTAAAATCCTGGAGTTTTGCTTTAAAATCAATCCTGGATCGAAAGAAATCCGACAAACACGAATAGCAGAAATCAGCAGTTCTTTATTTGAACCAAGCTTACGAATAAAGAAAATAAAAAAGAATACTTTTTTTTCGCTATGAAATAACAAGCATGAATTCGAAATATGGGCAGGATTCTTTGTTGTTGTGATGTTTTTGTGCGAAGTGCAAAAATTACACAACAACAAGTTTTTCCCGATTGATTCGAATAACAAGTCTATATTTCAAATTATCGGATGAAAAAAATGAATCGGGATTTTCTGCTTCCGTCAATAAAAATGTTTCGCTGAGGTTATTATGGAAAACAAAAACTGGAAATTAAAAACGTTGCTTTTAGGAGCAGGTATCGGATTATTTAGGGGTTGTTCCTAAAGGAAATATTTGTTAAGGATGGCATAAAACTACGAGTAAAATTGGATAAAAAAGGATCTTTCTGATACAATTAGTGCACGGAAAAAAGCAAAAAGAACCAAAAAACCTTGCATCAATCAGAAAGAAAAGCCGATGTATCTGCGAAAGAATCAACAGCAAGATTTGTGTAAAACCGCTCAGTGGTATCAATTCGATCGGAATTTAAATCCGGAAAACCGATGGGTAAGATTAGCAGAAATCATCCCATGGGATAGTTTTGAAAAAGAATATGCCAAACAATTTTCTGAGAAATCCCGGCACACAGCGCATCCGGTAAGAATGGGATTGGGGACGTTGATAATCCAGCGAATGATGGATTTGTCAGATCGGAAAACGATAGAAGCAATTGTGGAAAGTCCGTACTTACAATACTTTATCGGGTTGGAAAGGTTTGAATTTGAGCTGCCATTCAGTTACAGTATGTTGAGCAAATGGCGAGACAGGATCGATCTGGGGATGATTATGGGACTGATTGAGGAAATCGGACGTCCCGGAGAAAATTCAAATACGGCTGGAAAAAAGAGCGATGATGAGAGAAAAGGTGACAACAAGGGCGAACTGATAATTGATGCAACTTGCGTACCCTCCGATATACGATATCCGAAAGATACCGATCTATTGAATGAAGGAAGGGAAAAGCAGGAAAAAATCATCGACATCATGTATGCTGGAAGCAGCGAACGGAAAAAGAAACCAAGGACTTATCGAAAAACTGCCCGAAAAAAGTATTTGATGTTTGCAAAGAACCGGAATCCAAGTCAAAGAGCGATCCGAAATGCAATAAAAGCACAAATCGGCTATGTCAGGAGGAATTTCAAAACTATCGATCAGATGCTGGAAAAAGAGCCGGGTTTAATTGAATTATTGAGTGAGAAACAAAAAAGGGAATTGGAGACAACTCGTCTGGTATATCAACAACAGGAGGAAATGTATCGCGCAAAAAAGCATAATGTCGAAAACCGGATTGTCAGCATTTCACAGCCATACATTCGTCCGATTGTCCGGGGAAAAGCAAAAAATAAAACAGAATTCGGAGCAAAGATATCGATCAGCGTAATTGATGGGTATTCATATTTGGATCGCGTCCAATTCGATTCCTACAATGAAAGTGAAGACCTTTGGTCACAGATAGAAGCGTATAAACTTCGCACGGGGCATTATCCGGAAGCTGTTCTGGCAGATCAAATCTATCGAACAAAAGAAAACCGGCGAAAATGTGCTGAATTAGGAATACGACTGAGTGGGCCAAAACTTGGCAGAAAACAGGTCAATCAGGAGAAAGCGGAAAGAAAAATTGCCCAAATGGATTCCAGAAAACGGAATGCTGTTGAAGGCAAATTTGGTGAAGGGAAACGGTTCTATGGAATGGATTGTATCAAAGGAAAGACTGAACATACATGCAAGGTCATGATTGCTCTGTATTTTGTAGTTCTGAACTTAGCTAAAAGGCTAAGAGATTTTTTGTCGCAATTTTTAGATTGGATTTTAATCCTGTGCAAGTTCAATATTTTCATTAATTTTGGAAGAAAAAATGGGGCTATTCCACAACTTGCATAATATGGAACAACCCCTANNGGGGTTGTTCCTAAAGGAAATATTTGTTAAGGATGGCATAAAACTACGAGTAAAATTGGATAAAAAAGGATCTTTCTGATACAATTAGTGCACGGAAAAAAGCAAAAAGAACCAAAAAACCTTGCATCAATCAGAAAGAAAAGCCGATGTATCTGCGAAAGAATCAACAGCAAGATTTGTGTAAAACCGCTCAGTGGTATCAATTCGATCGGAATTTAAATCCGGAAAACCGATGGGTAAGATTAGCAGAAATCATCCCATGGGATAGTTTTGAAAAAGAATATGCCAAACAATTTTCTGAGAAATCCCGGCACACAGCGCATCCGGTAAGAATGGGATTGGGGACGTTGATAATCCAGCGAATGATGGATTTGTCAGATCGGAAAACGATAGAAGCAATTGTGGAAAGTCCGTACTTACAATACTTTATCGGGTTGGAAAGGTTTGAATTTGAGCTGCCATTCAGTTACAGTATGTTGAGCAAATGGCGAGACAGGATCGATCTGGGGATGATTATGGGACTGATTGAGGAAATCGGACGTCCCGGAGAAAATTCAAATACGGCTGGAAAAAAGAGCGATGATGAGAGAAAAGGTGACAACAAGGGCGAACTGATAATTGATGCAACTTGCGTACCCTCCGATATACGATATCCGAAAGATACCGATCTATTGAATGAAGGAAGGGAAAAGCAGGAAAAAATCATCGACATCATGTATGCTGGAAGCAGCGAACGGAAAAAGAAACCAAGGACTTATCGAAAAACTGCCCGAAAAAAGTATTTGATGTTTGCAAAGAACCGGAATCCAAGTCAAAGAGCGATCCGAAATGCAATAAAAGCACAAATCGGCTATGTCAGGAGGAATTTCAAAACTATCGATCAGATGCTGGAAAAAGAGCCGGGTTTAATTGAATTATTGAGTGAGAAACAAAAAAGGGAATTGGAGACAACTCGTCTGGTATATCAACAACAGGAGGAAATGTATCGCGCAAAAAAGCATAATGTCGAAAACCGGATTGTCAGCATTTCACAGCCATACATTCGTCCGATTGTCCGGGGAAAAGCAAAAAATAAAACAGAATTCGGAGCAAAGATATCGATCAGCGTAATTGATGGGTATTCATATTTGGATCGCGTCCAATTCGATTCCTACAATGAAAGTGAAGACCTTTGGTCACAGATAGAAGCGTATAAACTTCGCACGGGGCATTATCCGGAAGCTGTTCTGGCAGATCAAATCTATCGAACAAAAGAAAACCGGCGAAAATGTGCTGAATTAGGAATACGACTGAGTGGGCCAAAACTTGGCAGAAAACAGGTCAATCAGGAGAAAGCGGAAAGAAAAATTGCCCAAATGGATTCCAGAAAACGGAATGCTGTTGAAGGCAAATTTGGTGAAGGGAAACGGTTCTATGGAATGGATTGTATCAAAGGAAAGACTGAACATACATGCAAGGTCATGATTGCTCTGTATTTTGTAGTTCTGAACTTAGCTAAAAGGCTAAGAGATTTTTTGTCGCAATTTTTAGATTGGATTTTAATCCTGTGCAAGTTCAATATTTTCATTAATTTTGGAAGAAAAAATGGGGCTATTCCACAACTTGCATAATATGGAACAACCCCTATTTACAGGATTAATTATGGCTTATATCAAGATACAAAGAGCAGAATCAAAACATGAGATGATTCAATTTAATTCAAAAGATACCGCTAAAGTAGGTTTGGCAGTCGTTGAGATTCTAAAAAAACTCATCTGAATCATGTCGGAATTCCCTTACCTTCCATATATTTTGGTCGGTTCCCTTACAAGAGATTTCATTATTGCGCCAGGCGGCAAACCGCTGAATGACATTCAAGGCGGGCACCTTTTTTACGCTGCTGCGGGATTATATCATTGGGAAAAACAAATTGGGCTGGTTTCCAGAATCGGCACACGATATCCCAGTGAATGGCTTGAGAAATTGCGGCAGTTGGGAATGGATACTCGCGGTATTAAACAAACGAATCTGCCGCTGGATCAAAGATTCTTTATCAGCTTCAGCGATCATGGAGAAAAATCGAATCAACAGCCTCTTGCCCATTACGCTGAAGAAGGATTGGATTTTCCCAAAGAATTATTAGGTTATTCTGCGCCTGTTTTTCATGATGACAGTCTTACGGAAAGAAGCATTCAAACAATCATCGCCAGGGACATTCCAAGCGATTATCTGGATTCCAGATGCATCCACTTTTGTCCGATGGATTTTCTGACACATAATTTAATTACCCAGCATTTTTTACAGCATGGACAAAAAATAATCACCATGGAAGCCGGCGATGGTTATATGGTGCCGTCTTTTTATAAATATCTGCCCAATTTAGTACATGGCATTACTGCATTTATCACATCAGAATCTAAAATCAGACGCCTTTTTTTTGAGAAACGAATCGATGATCTGTGGCAGATGGCTGATGAAATTGCCGGATGGGGCATTGACCTGGTGGTTGTTATGAAAGAAAACCATGAAAACCTTCTGTTGGATAAAATTCATCGCCAACGTGTTCGGTTAAAAGCTTATTCAACAAAGATCATCAATTTAGTGGGAATCAGTTCTGCTTTCTGCGGTGGATTTATTGCAGGATTGAACGAGACATATGATCCGGCTTTGGCGCTGGTTTACGGGAATGTGGCAGCTTCATTTGTTTTTGAAGGGAATAATCCCTACTACTCCATGGATGTATTCCCGGGATTGACAGAAGCAAGAATCGAATCCATGAAACAATATTTGGTCATTGAATGATGTTCAGAAACGAAGCCACAAAACTGATTACAGAGAGTAAAATTCTGATATTGTTATCATTTTTTCCCGATTGATGCAAGTATTAAGTCTATATTTCGAATTGCTGTAATTTGACCCTTTTTCGACAAAAATCCGTATACTGTTAACGAAACAAAAAAATTTATAATTTATCATTGAAGATGTGTCTTTTTTTTAAGAATTGAACGTTTTTTCACATATGAATTATGAAAATAATTCGATCAGTATCCTTTGGAGGGAAGATGAAAAGAATCAGTAATTTTTTAACAGGTGTCCTCATAGGCGGAATTGCCGGTGTAGTAATCACGATTTTAGCCGCTCCTGAAAAAGGTAGCGAATGGCTGGATGAAATTCAAAAGAAATCGCAGGACATATTGGTCGAATTCAATCGAGCTGCTCAGGAATATCGTGAAGAAATGGAAAAAGATTTAGAAAAACGGCGAAATCCTTCCAATTAGTCTCCAAGTATTCCTTCGATTCAAGGTTTCAAATAAACGAGGAACTTTCGATAAATTATCAAAAAAAATCAAGAGGTCTGCGTCTTTTCCAAATTTCGGAACGCGAAATCAATTTAATATTTGGCGGCTCTTTTTTGGGGGATAATGATTGAATCAGGTTATTCTAATCGCGTGATTTTCATGGAATAATCAGCATTTTGCGAAGCATATCGATTCATAGCGCTGACGCCGAAATAACATGCGTTAGTTTCTACATCGTTAAAATTACAGTGATACACGGTGGAGCCGCTGTGATCAATCCGTGCAATTTCCGTAGTGTAAGAATCACCGGAACGCCTGAGAAATATATTCACAAAGGGCTGCGGTACCTGATTATATAATCGCAAGAATCCGGATGACTTCCAATACCCTTGATCCGATTCGGCATCATCATAGAAATTGACCGCGTCAACCCGAATATTATCAATCAGAGCACCGTCAGCAACGAGCGCCTGATCCGTGATGTAATCAAATCGTATGGATACTTTCTTCCCCGCAAAAGCAGACAAGTCGATCTGTTCATGGCGGATTCCGTTGCTGTTTCCCGTATAACCCCAGCCTAAATTAAACCCTGACTGATTCCGATCAGAGCCCAGGAGTGTCGGAAAGTTTTCCCAGGATAAACCACCGTCTTCTGAAAAAGACACATACATAAAATCAAATTGTTCTTCTAAAGAATAATCGATATCATATTCCAATATGATATCTTCTCCCAATTTGATCGATTGAAAATCGAAATCACGCTGCAGACTTGTTTCCGAATTATTGACGGCATTGGTCCACCAGGAATAATTTCCACTGATCGGTTTTCGGTTTGTTATTGATACAAATTCGTTTCCTGAAAACTCAATCTGATAATTCCCGTCGGGACAAATCATCTGATAATAATCGACACCGTATTGCATAACTTCCGACGATAAAACCCCGTTGCTGCAATCGAGCGAATGTATCACATCCGATTGAGCCGAAATCGGTGGCTCATAATCGGTGTAACGGTAATTTGCATATGGATGCCCGATCAGATACGCCAAATTGGTCACGATCCAATCTGTAAACAGATCATCAGCGGTCAGCGCTTCCTTCGCTCCGTGGTACTCGGTTAAAGCCGCATCCAGTCCATCCAGGTTATTCTCCGGCTGCTGAACTACTTTTTGAATGAAGTCCAGTCCCAACCGGTCAGTCATATATTTGAAAAATAAAAAAGATCCGCCATAATAAGGAATTCCGGAATCTTTCACAGGCCAAATGGTCAATGATTTATCCGGATTGGAAAGATACAATTGTTCATAAATTGTATTGACGCGTGTATTGAGCAAATATTCTGCCAAACCGGATAAACCTTCATCAATCGCTGAACCCTCATTTTGATCGTAAGCGAAATGGATCATATGCTGATATTCATGAGTCAACGTGTTCGAGATATGGAAAACGTCATTTTTCATCAGGCTCGTATTCAGAATAAATAATTCCATCGCATTGGAATGCGCTGACGCCCAGGCAGGATCCTCATCTCTGGAAGAAAAATAACCAAGAATATTAGCGCCGGTTTTTCCGGTAAATAACACATGAATATAGGGATCATTATCAACACCCGGTGATAATTCGCTGCCAAAGACCGCATGCTCAAATGGATATAGTTCTTTATCAAATTTTTCCAACTCTGAATAAAAATCCTCAGTAATCCATGCGAGCGCTTCCCGTTCCACCCAGCAGACAATATGTCCGCCTATAAATTGAATAATCGCTTCTGTTTCGAGCGTCTCGCTGGTATCGGTATTGATAACCCAAAAGGAACGTTCCATCCCGGTCTTCCAAACCGGAGGTGCAGAGATTTCCTCCGGTATGCTGCTAACCAAACCGAACCTACGGGCAATCTGTACACGATCTGACGGTTCAACTTCTGTCTTCTGTAAAACAGACAGCATTTGATCTGCCAAATATTGGTCATATTCTTTTGAATCGACTTTAGATTTCGTTAATAAATTTGAGGAAAGTATTACCAGACACAGACTGGTTATGATCAACGAATGCTTCACAAGTCGCCTCGATTCAAAACAGAATCCTATCCCTCAGTTTTCAGCGATTTGAAAAATTTGGAAAATTCTCTAAATCGCTGACTCATATTACAAATCATATCTTCGCCTTCACAGAATTAGACGACAGTGGAGATTTTACACTGCTGATAATTCCGGTACTGGTCCACAGATAAGGCAATGCAAAAGTATCCAGACTGAAACCCTCCAAAAGAAAAGCAATCAGAACAAAACAGCCCATCCAACCGATCGTTTGAATTAACCGGGAATTATGCTGCGTCATCATTTTCGCTTTGATCCAGACATTCAGAATCCATGTGAAAAAAAATGAAAATCCAAATATTCCGGTTTCAGCCAGGATTCGAATCCAGAGGCTTTTGATATTTAATAACGTTTCTGTCCGAAACAATAAATCGCGTACTTCAACCAGTTTCAATGCATAAGCGCTCAAGGTATTCGGCATATAAAAACCTGCATGTCCTAAACCAATCCCCAGGAGCGGAAATTGATTAAATATTTTGAAACCGCTATCCCAATACACAAAGCGTGCCGCCAGACTTAGTTTTTCAGCAAGATACATCAGCGGATCACTTCTTCCACGCAAATCAAGCTGAAACAAATTGGCCATTCGGTAATCCAATTTGCTGAGCGTCCAACCTAAAAACACAAGGAACGCCAGAATCAGTAAAATAATCATCAAAATAATCAGTATTGAGATTGTATTGCTTCTGTATTTTCGCAGCAATCGGGAACGTCTTCGCCAAAGAGATGAGAATACAAAAAAGGTCACTGTCAACAAGAATGCAACCAAACCGACACGTGAAAGCGTCAAATATAAAATCCCCATGCCGAACAGGAACAGGAATCTTTCAAAAGTCAGCCATCCAAAGCGCCGGCGGTGTGAAGTAAAGCCAGTAATCGTCGATGCAAACCACAATGGCAGATACAGTAAATTTAACTGATGCGCCAGCCAGGATGGTTCCAGTGCAAATCCGACAAAACGCTGCCGGTATAAAGGACCGATCGAAAGAAAAAAATGAATCTCCTTCATCCAATTCGGGTAGCGATAACTGGAATACCAGAAAACAGCCTGTAAAAATGTCCACAGGAGAACAATAAAACCGCTCCAATTGAAAACGCGCAATGTGAAACGCAGTCTGCTTTCATCCTGAACCCAAAGCGAAGACGCCAGATAGAATCCGAATCCAACCAACAAAGTAAGGACTGCAGAAATCGAAGCAGAATATACACTTGCGTTTTTATAATCCGGAATTGCATAAAAAAATGAAATCAACGTGGCAATCAGGCTGATGATTATAAAACAAATCAGCGGAATCGCATTTTCAGACAGATAATTACCAGATAGAAGCCGCGGAAAAACATAGAAAAACAGAATTATCACCAACAAAAGACCTGATGGTGCGGCAACAACATCGGAATGCACCAGTTTCACAACCAGCGGCATTGATGTGATCGGAAGCAAAAAAAAGAATGCGAAAAAAATTCCGTACCATAACCTGGATTCCACGATCCGAAAAATGTTTCGTCTCAAGCTCATTTTCGTCATACGATCATCAGATTTCCGAATCTGACAGCTCTGATTGATCCACACCAGGGCTTTGTAATTTCGCCGAAGATTCATTTAAAAAGAAAATACTGAAAAGGAACAAAAACAATCCGATCGTTGAACCGAAGAATGTCAAGAAGCCGTGGGAAGATCCGTTTTGTCTTAAATCGATATGATCCAGATTCATCGGTCCAAATAAAATCGCTGAGGAAATTCCATGAGAAAGCAGCCGTTCCTGAGTGGTTTCTTCTGCGGTTTTCTGTAATTGGTTCAACAGCGTTTCAAAATCCGGTTCATCACAGACGACAGGAGGGATGCCGTTCACAGAATCCTGAATACAGGACTCCAATCCGGCTGATCGTATTTCGAGCATTTCTGCCTGTCTCGCATGGTTCTGGCTTTCTGCCAAAGCCTCATAGGCTGTCTCCAGCCATAAACGGGCTTGTGTAACAGCCATTACTGCGTCATCATTGCTGACGGTCAGAGACCAGTAATCAATCGTCCGTTGGATTCGAGCATCTTTTCGAAAATTTTCCACTGAACATGCCTCCGAATGATTACAGACGGATTGCAACACAAAATCAGAGTTGATGATATCTTCTGCAATACCCAGCATCCGGTCTTCTTCCAGTTCGTCCAGCGAACCTGTACGATTATGATCAATAGCAGTCGTCAAATAGACAGAAGCACTATAAGCATGCGGAAGAATATAAAACAGCAAAAATCCTGCAATTCCTCCGATGATCATCAGAATCGCACACTTTCGCCAATGGTATATGAGAATTTCAGCGTAAGTTTTCATTGTAAAAATATTATAAATGAGTAATGCCTTTTTTTCTCTAATAATCCGGCAAGTCGAAATATTGACCAACCTTTCGAATCCATCGAGATAACCTATTGAAGTGTTGTTTTTACGCTTCACGCAAAAACAACACTCCCCATATTTCGAATCATTGCAGATTACTGAGAAAAAACTTTCATCGTGCATAAAGTATAATAATGAATATTTCTAATGGATCTATAAGGAGAAAGCTATTCGAAATATTGACAAGACAATCGAATCAATCGAGAAAATTCCTCATAACCCGAATCATGGATAATAAGACAGGAATTCAAAAAAAAGCGAATAGACTTTTTCTCATGAATCGACGGATTGTCAGTTTTTCGAATTGCTTATAAGGAGAAATAATGAAACAACTCCTGCAAAACATGAAAAATGGCACTACAGAAGTAAAAGACATCCCAATACCCCGTCCCGCCCAAGGAATGGCATTGGTTCAGACAGCATATTCGCTGGTTTCAGCCGGTACAGAAAAAATGCTCGTCGAATTTGCTGAGAAAAATATTTTCGAAAAAGCAGCATCAAGGCCGGATTTAGTAAAACAGGTTCTTGACAAAGCCAAACGAGAAGGAGCGCTGACCACGCTTGAAAGTGCATTTCATCGTCTGGATCAACCGCTATACCCCGGTTATTCATCCTCCGGAACGATCATTGCTTTGGGTGATGGCATGACGGGATTTCAGGTTGGAGACCGGGTAGCATGCGGAGGCGGAAAATATGCTGTTCATGCGGAATATTGCACTATTCCCAAGAATCTGCTTGTCAAGATCCCTGCAGAAGTCCATTTTGAAGAAGCAGCTTTTGCCACATTAGGTTCTGTTGCCATCCACGGTTTCCGTTTGGCAGCACCGCAGTTGAACGACACGGTCTTAGTAATCGGGTTAGGTTTATTGGGATTGATGACCATCCAGGTTGCACTGGCAGCAGGCTGTCATGTTTTAGGGCTCGATATTTCTCAGGATCGCGTTAAACTTGCCAAAGAATTAGGAGCAAATGCCTGTTTACGAACAGAAATTGAATCGCTCTCCAATCCCTTTACAAAAAGCCGCGGATTCGATCATGTTCTGATCTGCGCTGGAAGTAAAGACAATGATTCAATCGAACTAGCCGGACAGTTGTGCCGTGACCGCGGGAATGTGATTGCCATAGGCGCAGTCGGGCTGGATATACCCCGTAAACTTTATTATGAAAAAGAAATCAATTTCCGCGTCTCACGCTCTTACGGACCCGGCCGGTATGACACAGAATACGAAGAAAAAGGACACGATTATCCGCTCGGTTTCGTCCGATGGACAGAAGGCCGTAACATGGAGAGTTTTATTGACTTAATCGCCTCCGGGAAAATGAATGTCAAAAAATTGATCACACATCGAATTCCGATCGAAGATGGTCAAAAAGCATATGAACTGATCACCGGCAAAACAGGTGAACGCTTTCTCGGCGTTTTGCTGGAATATCAAAATAACACTGAAGCGTATCAACAGAATAAACCAATTCAACTCTCCCACAGAAATCATCCACTTGCCATCACAATCGGTGTGCTGGGCGCCGGAAATTATGCAACAGCCACTTTCTTACCTGCGCTCAAGAAATGTACAAAACCGTTCTGTTTGCTTAGCATCGCATCCGGCAGCGGAAGCAGCGCACGGCATGCCGCCGACAAATTCGGTTTTGAAAAAGTGGATACCTCCGGTAATGCAATCCTGGACGATCCGGCCGTCAACACGGTTGCGCTGCTGACTCGGCATCATCTGCATGGTTCTCAAGTTCTGCGAGCAATTCAAAACGGAAAAAATGTTTATTGCGAGAAACCGCTGGCATTAACCATCGAAGAACTTGAATGTATTTATCAAGCCATTCAAATCCATTCAGAACCTATTTTAACCGTTGGATATAATCGACGTTTTTCTCCGATGGGAAAGAAATTATACGAATTCTTTTCAGATTGTCCAGAGCCGGTCGCCATGCATTATACAATCAACGCCGGATATATTCAGCCCAACCACTGGACACAGGATCCTGCAATTGGCGGGCGCAGAATCATCGGAGAATGTTGTCATTTTATTGACATGCTGCAATTTATTTCCCGATCGCATCCAACCAGCGTCTATTCGATTGCATTACCGGATAATGGACGTTATAACCAGGACAATGTGAGTCTACAGATAAAATTTGATAATGGGTCCATCGGAACTATCAGTTACCTGGCAAATGGCGACAAATCTTATCCCAAAGAACGATTTGAAGTCTTTGGAGGTGGAAAAATCGCAGTTTTGAACGATTTCCGAACGCTTGAGACGTGGGACAAAGGAAATCATCATCAGATAAAATCCATCCTGCGACAAGATAAAGGGCATTCGGCATCCTTGCAAATGTTCATCAATGCCATCCTGGAAGGATCCAAGTGGCCAATACCGATGGAAGACCTTTTCTACACTTCATTGGCGAGTTTTGCGGCTGTCAAATCCATTCAGGAAAACGATGTGATTTCGATACCCAACCTGAGTTCTTTCAATGGTCATGAAGAATAGTCCCATCCGCACATGCAAAAAATCGCTCATCTCCGAAAAACGCTGCAATCGCTGAAACCGTTTCAAATTCGGAATTATTTTATTTACATTGTCCGGCTGCGGCTTGGTGCCTATAAAAAAGCAGCGCCCAAATTTACCAGTAATGAAATTGGCAGATTTCGACCGTTGAATGTTCCTGTATCCGATCAAGTTCTGCCTTTTTTACTGGCTGATTCAAATCGCATCGAAGAAACTGCACAAAAGATCCTTAATGGACGTTTTTTCCCTTTTATGAAAAACGTGAGTGAAGTTCTCAGTCTTAAACCTGAAAACCCCTCACTTCACTGGACGAAAATTCATCCTGGACAAAATGAAGATATCAAACTGATTTGGGAACCAGCTCGTTTCTCATGGATGTATTCTCTTGTTCGCGCATGGATGATTTCAAAAAATCCGGTTTACCAGGATTATTTTTGGACACAAATTCAGCATTTCAATGATCAGAATCCTGCATATTTTGGAGAGAACTGGTTTTCTGCGCAGGAATCGGCTATGCGCATCATCACGTTGTCCTTCTGCGCCAGTGTTTTTCTGAAATCGTCTCCATCGGACAATAAAAATCTTGCGATTTTATCAAAAATGATTTACGAACATGCCTGCCGCATCCCTTCAACTTTAAGGTACGCGCGATCGCAAAACAATAATCATTGGTTAAGCGATGCAGCCGGTCTTATGACTGCCGCGTGTGTTCTGCCGGCAGCAAGACAATCGGAATATTGGTTCCGTTTAGGCTGGAGGGAATTCCAAAATGCATTAAACCATCAAATTTTACCTGATGGTGCTTACATTCAATATAGTCCGAATTATCATCGCTTGATGTTGGAACTGGTCCTTTGGGTCAATCAATTGCTCTCTTTGAAAAGAATCGAATGGCCTGAAAACCTCCATCAGAAAATCGGCCGATCGATCACATGGCTCATTAAACACACAGATCACATCAGCGGAAGCGTTTGTAATATTGGTCATAATGATGGATCGAATCTATTCCCTTTGGGCGGTGAATATCAGGATTTTCGTCCAGTATTACAGGCTCTCAGCAAGTTATTTCTGGCACAAACCGTATTTCCTGTCGGACCGTGGGATGAATTGTATAACTGGTTTATCGATCGCCCGCTCCCAACCAGTTCAATTTTCCCCTGCACCGAGTCCCGATCCTATCTTGACGATACGATCCTACGAATCGGGGATGATCACGATTGGGCTTTGCTGCAGGTATCCGGGTTTCAAAGCCGTCCAGCGCATGATGACCAATTGAATATTCATATTTTCCATAATGGGAGATATCTCGCACTCGATGCCGGAACGTATCGTTATAACAGCGCTCCGCCTTGGAATAATGGACTGAAAACAGCGTTTGTCCATAATTCATTATTAATCAATCAAATTGAACCGATGGACGATGCGGGAAAATTCCTTTGGCTGGACTGGGACCAGGCACGAATCCTTAAGAAAACAGCTTCATCTGCAGAGGCAGAACACTTTGCATATCAAAAAATTGGATTGAAACACACCCGTACGCTTGAAAGAGATGAAGGCTGGATGATCACAGATCGTATCATTCCAATTTCGTCCTCACGAAAAGCGGGTGATTTTCATTTCCGACTTCATTGGCTGCTTCCGGATCTTGACTTTCAGATACAGAAGATCGAATCCGGATGGAAATTAGCCACACCGGAATTCAATCTCGCGGTTACAAATGCCGCAATACCATTGACAATACGTCTTATTCGGGCAGGGAAACCCGTATACTCTACGGAAGATTCGTTTGAACAGGAAGCCATACAAGCTATTTCAGGCTGGTTTTCAAGGACTTACGACGAACGAATACCGGCATTGTCCCTAATTATTACGGGAAAAGCGCCAGCGCCCTTTACCCTGCAAACCGAATGGCGGTTTCCATGAACGGGATTAATTCAGTAAATGTGAACGCTTAACCAGCAATTCGCAACGTATTTCCGATTCAGATCCGTCCCAATGATTCGAAATATGAAATGATTCCTTGTTGATCCTAAAGGTTAATCCATATTTCGAACTGATCGATGCAATCATTTCAGCAAAATCGTTGTGATAAAATGAAATTCGTCATAAGCAAGGTTTTGAAACAAATAATTCGAAATATAAGTCGAACTTTCGAATCAATCGAGAAAAAATGCATATTTTATTGATCCATCAGGCTTTTACAACTACCGGAAATGCAGGAGGAACCAGGCATTTTGAAATAGCCAGGTATCTTGCTACGAAAGGGCATCAGATTACAGTAATCACAAGCCCGGTCAGTTACTTGACCGGAGAAAAAGAAAACGCCGCAAAAGCCTCAAAAGTCGATGGCATCAACATTCTTTACAGTTACACCAGTAAAGGAATGCATAAAGGTTTTTTTTCGCGTTTGTGCGCATTTTTCAGTTTCATGATTTCTTCTTTTTTCAAGGCTTTATCCGTCCCGGATGTAGATATCGTCTGGGGAACCTCACCAAATCTATTTCAGGGATTGACTGCCTGGCTCAGCGCCAAATGCAAAAAAGCCGGTTTTTTATTTGAAATCCGCGATCTTTGGCCGGATTTTGCGATCGAACTTGGCGTTCTGACAAATCCATTATTAATTTATTTTTCAAAAAAACTTGAAAAATTCCTGTATCTGCATGCGGATCGGTTGATTGTAAATTCACCTGGGTTTATCCCCTCCATCCAAAAAAAATGTGGAAAGATTCCAGCTCTGGTTGCAAACGGCTCTGACCCGGAAATGTTCCGCTCATCGGATCAAGGAGAAACCTTTCGCAAAGAATACCATCTTGACCAATCATTTGTGGTTATGTATTGCGGAGCACACGGTCCGGCCAATGATCTGGATATCGTACTGGATGCAGCGGATATGCTTCGCAACCGTCAAGACATTAAATTTGTGCTGGTTGGCAGTGGCAAAGACAAAACCAGATTGATGGAAAATGCTTCTCAAAAAAAATTAAAGAATGTGATTTTCACACCACCCGTATCAAAAGAAAATATTGCGAATGTGATGGCAGCTTCGGATATGGGGCTTGCGATACTAAAACCCATCCCATTATTTAAAACAACGTATCCAAATAAAG
Source organism: Flexilinea flocculi (assembly GCF_001192795.1). Classification (GTDB taxonomy): domain Bacteria; phylum Chloroflexota; class Anaerolineae; order Anaerolineales; family Anaerolineaceae; genus Flexilinea; species Flexilinea flocculi. Next base: position 2,274,054 of record NZ_DF968181.1, read on the forward strand.
TTTTTGACACAATGGCAGCAGGAAAACCGGTCCTACTTCAAATCGACGGCGTGATCCGGGAGCTTGTCGAAACCTACGATGCCGGTATTTTTATCGAACCCGGAAACGCCGAGGCACTGGCAAATGCGGTAACTGCGATGGCTGCTGATCGGGAACGATGCAGGGAAATGGGAATGAACGGATATCAAGCCATCTGTAAGGATTTTTCACGTGAAAGAGCGGCGAATTTGATTGAAAACATCATGAAAACGATGTTGAAAAAATAAATTTGTTTTCGTCATGAAGAGGAAAGTTTTTGTTGTACATATGTTTTTGCGCGGTGTGTAAAAACATATGTACAACAATGAATTCTTTTCATATTTCAAATTAATAGAATGGTCATAACACCTGAAAACGGATAAGAAGTCTGTGCTAAAATTGACTTTATTGTAGTAGTCTTTTTTTAAAAATCGATTCTGAAAGTATCGGCACAACAGGCTTATGATCTCAAAAAAATCAAAAAATGACATCAATAATAAATGGCTGCAAATGAACCTCCCGCAGGTCGGTGAGCTGTCGAAAATCGATCCTTGGTGGGGATTGGTTGTACTGGTCCTGGCGCTCATCATCCTGCTGACATTTTTAAGACCTGATCCATATCAACGCATCATAAACTTTACCGAGGATGGAATTTTCGTCACACTTGAGGTAACGGTCATATCTTTTATCTTGACTATGTTTTTCGGACTGATTGCAGGATTAGGGCGAGTCTCGAAGCATAAAGTAGTATATGGGTTGACCTCTTTATACATTGAGCTTGTGCGTGGTGTTCCATTGTTAGTTCAATTATTGGTATGGTATTTTGCATTTCCTGCAATCGTTATAAAAATCGGGGAATCATTAAATATTGAACCTTTGAAGAATTTCCTCGCAAATCCAGTCATGATGGCAATCATCGGAATTTCTTTTTGCTACGCTGCTTATATGGCTGAAATTGTCAGAGCGGGAATCGAATCACTTCCCGCAGGACAGATGGAAGCTGCACGTTCACTTGGCATGACAAAATGGGAATCCATGCGATATGTGATTCTTCCTCAGGCATATCGAACGATTATGCCGGCAATTGGTAATGAATTCATTTCTTTATTAAAAGATTCATCTTTGGTTTCCGTTGTAGCTGTCGCTGATTTGACCCGCAGAGGCAGGGAATTTATGTCAAAAACATTCCTTCCCATCGAAACATGGGCAATGATCGCCTTATTGTATTTGCTGATGACGTTGATTTCAGCCCGTATCGTGAAAATCATTGAAAAGAAGACGAAGATGGAGAAATAACATGGAAGAAACACCAATCATTCAGATCAAAGATGTTCACAAATACTTCAGCGGAAACGATGTTCACGCATTGAGAGGCGTATCGCTCGATATTTACAAAGGGGAAGTGGTAATGATCATCGGGCCATCCGGTTCCGGTAAATCCACACTTCTCCGCAGTATCAACAATTTGGAAGAAATCGATTATGGAGACATCATTGTTAACGGCCTTTCGGTTGTAAATCACAAAGACATCAACAAGCTGCGCATGGAAGTCGGGATGGTTTTTCAGCAGTTCAACCTATTTCCTCATTTGTCTGTATTGAAAAATATCATGCTGGCACAAGAAGTTGTACGCAAACGCAGTGAAAAAGAAGCGTTAAAAAATGCAATGATCCTTCTGGACAAAGTTGGAATTCCGGATAAAGCGGAATCTTTTCCCTCACAACTCTCCGGAGGACAGCAACAGCGGGTAGCAATTGCCCGTGCCCTCGCGATGAATCCAAAAATCATGCTGTTCGATGAGCCCACCAGTGCGCTTGATCCGGAAATGATCCAGGAAGTACTGGAAGTTATGATTCAACTTGCAAAGGAAGGGATGACCATGGTAGTCGTCTCGCATGAAATGGGATTTGCCAGAGCTGCCGCTGACCGTTGTATTCTGATGGACGAAGGGAAAATCGTTGAAGAAGCTCCAAAAGACGAACTTTTCCAAAATCCGAAAGAAGAACGAACGAAAGTTTTTCTCAGTAAAATTTTATAAATTTTTGACCTAAAGACACTCCGAAAAGTCATTTTCGGAGGTTTTTTATTTATATCTTACACACATCAAATAAAAAAAGGAACATCAATTCATGGAACTTTTTGAGCAAGCGATTGTAAGGACTCCTAGTGAGAATTTTGCAGATGGCATTACGCCGGGATTCCTGGGCAGAGCTGATACAGCCCTTGCCAGGGAACAACATAAAGCATATATTCGCGCATTAGAACAATGCGGTTTACGAGTCACCGTGTTAGCAGAGGACAACGATTATCCGGATTCCTGTTTTATCGAAGATCCAGCAATTGTGACAGACCGAGTTGCAGTAATTGCCGGTTTTCAGGCTCCCTCCAGAAAAGGGGAGGAAAAGAAAGTTCTTCCGTTGATTGAAAAACTCTATGGGACAAAAATTGAAATAATTCAATCACCAGGCACAGTGGAAGGCGGAGATATATGCCAGGTCGGCACACACTTTTTTATCGGATTATCGCGCCGAACGAATGATGAAGGGGCTCGCCAGCTTTCCGAAATCCTGAAAAAATACGGCTTTACCAGCAGTACTATCAGCATCCGCGATTACAAATCCGTTCTTCACTTAAAAACTGGCATGTCTTATCTGGGTGATCATACGTTCATTTCCATTCCGCAAATTGCGAATGATCCGGAATTGAAAGCATTTAATCGGATTGTGACAACAGAAGAAGAGGGATACGCATCGAATTGTATCCGCATCAACGATTATGTGATCATCCCACAGGGTTTCGATCGTACGATTGAACAGGTTGAAAAAGCAGGTTTTAAAACAATTCCGGTTCCAATGAGTGAATTTGAAAAACAGGATGGCGGATTGAGCTGTCTGTCGCTGCGCATCCCCAAATTAAATCTATAAATTGATAATGCCAGGTGGAATCCGCTTGAATTCAGCGATTCCGAACATGTATTGTATGTATTGTCAGTTTATTGATCTTCTTGCGAAATCAATAAACTGACAATTTTTATTTATTTGATTAATACTTTAGATTGCTTCGTCGGGCTGATGCCCGCCTCACAATGACAGCGTGCCATGGGAGCCTTACACAGGAGGTGAAGCAATCTTCTGCCACATGAGAATGAAGAAAAAGAGGTGTACCGGAATCCCGATGCACCTCTTCTTTTCATTTTTGAAAGATGGACACGCCTGAATTGATCTTGTCCATTTAGAAAAATTGGTTATTCCGCAACAGCAAAATACTTTTTCACCAGTTCGTCGATCTTACCGCTTTCCTTTAATTTTTTCAACGCATCATTGAATTTCGCCTGAAGATCAGTCTCTTTCTTGCAGAATGCGAAGCCTAAATCTTCAGAAGAATAAAGCTCGCCCGTGGTCTGCAGTCCACCAAGAGAATTGACATACCCCTCGGCAACAGTGTTATCAGTCAAAACAGCATTAATTTGCTTATTCTTAAGATCCATGAAGGCAAGATCAATGGTATCGTAGCCTTTATAGGTTACAAGACCTTCCTCTTCCCATTCTTGAGCCATCAGAGCGCCCGTTGTCCCGGTTTGAGCACCAATTGTTTTTCCTTTGAAGTCTTCTTTATTAACAAGGCCGGTGACTCCTTCATTGATCGACATAATCTGACCGACAGCATAATATGGATCAGAGAAAAGCATCGTTTCTTTCCGTTCATCCGTAATGGAAATCCCTGAGGCCCCAGCATCATATTGGCATTGAGATAAACCGGCAATCACAGCGTCAAAAGCGACGTTGACAAATTCAACTTTCAGATCTTCTACTTCAGCGATTGCGTTGACCAATTCGATATCGAAACCGGTCAATTCCTTTGATTCCTCATCGACCATTTCAAATGGAGGCCATGTTGCATCAGTAGCAATCCGAATTACATCGTCAGATGCCGCTTCTGCGGATTGAAAAAATGCAAAACCACTAATGGCTGCAACAGCCAAAACAATAATTGCAAAAATTATTCCTTTTTTCATGATTGAATTCTCCCAATTGGATTATATTTCGTCAATTTTAGCATAGATGCATATTTTATGATCGATAAATTCAAAATTTATGAGTTTTTATTGGCACTGCGTAATTCGAAATATCGACTTGTTATTCGAATCAATCGAAAATTACTTGTTATCGTAATGTTTTTGTGCGAAGTGTAAAAATATCACAACAATAAAGAACTCTTCTTACTTTTCAGATCACAGGCCTGTATGTCGAAAAATGAATAAGATATGTTAAGATTAATTCATAATAGAAAGTTATTCTTCAAACAGGAGTTGAAATGAAAAAAAGAATTCTAAAAATTAGCTTGGTGCCATTAATCGTCCTATTTTTGACGTTAAGCTTCGCTCCCATCCCCCAGGATCAGACGCCACTGATTTCCATCGATATGAATGCGCTGATAAAACAAATCGAAACAGCCGTGACCGAGAAATTTGATGCCGCTCTTTCAGCATTGGATTTGCGTGTGAAGACACTGGAAGAAAAAGTTGCCTCTTATGAAAAACAGGTTGCTACACTTTCGATCATTGCAAATATGCCGACGGCAACAAAAACAGCAATTCCCAGAGGAACCTTAACTCCGACGGCTGAACCTACCCGAACACCGAATCCCTCGGGATATGATTGTGAAGCAAAGGTTAATAGTCCCTATTACTATGGGCAATTCAACCGCGGTTCCGTTTTTTCCTTCCAGGTTGAAATTACAAACATCGGTCCAAAAACCTGGGGCAAAGAAGTGACCATTCAATACCTGAGCGGTCTAAAAGCTGAAGTAGATAAACAATATGCCTATGCACTACCAGTTGAAAGCGTCGTCCCTGAAGAAACATTTCTGATCAATATTCCGATGAAGGCGCCGGAAGAAACTAATGCGAACGGTAAATTTGAAGCAACTTATGCACTGTCCAACGGCGAAGAAAATTTTTGCGAATTCAGTTATCAGATTTACGTACCGTAAGACAATATTCGATCTCATCAGCAATTCTCCCTCGTTTCGAATTGCTGATGAAAATTTAAAAATATCTTGATGGCTCAATAATCAGATTGTCTTAAAGTTTATTCAAGGCATTTGACCAATATAGAGATCCGATCCGGATGCCCATACAATGTTGGAAGTATTCAATAAACCGAACCCGGTCACAATTTTTCCTCCTCCTTCTCCAGCAAAGCGATCCGGTACGATATATCGGATAAGATTCAATTTCAAAGTCATGTTAATAACAGACTGTCGTTTCTCATCCATCAGATAAAGCGAAGTATCCGGAGAAGCGTTCATTCGGATTTGGATCATATGCTTTTTTGTCAAGTCAATCAGTTGACCCTCGGCATTCTTCAATTCAAAAATATAAGAACAGGCAGGATCATAACCCGTATAATCACAGAAAATCAGTGTGCCGTTACTCCGTAGCAGATATGAATAATCTCCATACACAACGAAATCAACGACATCACGCATACTTGGAGCTCCGGCTCCAAAATAGCTTTTGGGTTCTGTGGAAAATCCATCGTCGTCCAGAAAATCGAATTTCCAAATTGCCTCATTCCTTGCATCTAAAACAAACAGCGTCTTCGATGCAAAGAACAGTCCATCCAAACCCAACCATCCAATCGGAGGAGTTTCCAAATGGACAGCGGAATTTTTTCCTTCAGCAGCGCAATAAAGTAAATTTGCTTCACCGTCAATCGCTGCCAACGTGATGTTTCCGAATTCTCCTGTTGGCAAAATCACAAAATCAATCAGATTCTTTACAACAAGTTCCTGCTCAGTTGCTTGCGAATCAGTTTGGTCCAGAGGGGATGATTCTGATCCCGGTTTTTTATAGATCGGATAGGTCCCGGGTTTGCATTGAAATGAATTATCCAGTGTTAAACCGTTGCTGTAAATAAAAAAACGCAGAATGCTTCCTGTCGTTTGATCCAGAGCATATACATATTGCGGAGTAGATTCGATACGAATCAGATTCGTCCCATTGGGTAACTGATTGGATAAAGCATAATGGTAGATTGTTTGTTTGCCCTTTTCGATGCTTTCTAATTCCGCATAGGACTGATATCGCAAATCAGTAGATGCCTTGGATGAGCCATATTGGTCAGCCTCATCCAGGTACTCCAGAACTTTTTCCCATGAAATTCTTCTCAATACGGGATCCGCTTGCTGTACTGCCACCTTTGCTGTATCGACCGCAAGACCTAAACTTTCGCGATAGATTTCATTTTTCCCGCGACCGGAATAGATGAAAAAGAAGATGAGTGCGGTACAAATTGGAATTAAAAAACCGAAAACCAATAATAAAATCAGGTTTTTCGTATTCTTTTTTTTTATCGTTTTTTCATTTAGAGCGCTATCGTTTAGAGATAATTTTTTTCGAGCAATTCGCTCTCTTGCACTAAGTGTTCGTTGATCCGGAATTGCGGGATCTGTAGGATCATGTCTCGAATCTACAGAATTTTCGGCTTCCGTACTTCCAGCATCGGAAAATGTCCCCAATTCTTCCGCTTTCTGCGCGTCCGAACTTGATGATTTCTCGTCCGGAACCTTCAAATTATCGGTCCCTTCTTGAACGAATTTTTCAGTTGCGCCATTGCTCTCTTCATCGGATTTTGCAACATATTCCTCATGCAACTGGTTTTCACGCGTGATATTTTCCAACGGATTAAAATCAGGCAACGATTCAAAAGGTACTCTCAGCCGATATAATGGACGTTCTGATTCCTGATCATTGCCCATCAGTACTCCCGGTTTATCCATCAAACTTACAGCTTTCTCTGAAGACAACAGGTTCGCAGTCTTTTTGGCGTTTGTGGATTGTTTTTCCGGAATTTCCGGTTTTCGTTCCGGTTCATTTTCGAATCCTAAAGCGATGTTGGTAGATATCGGTGGTTTGTATCGATACAGAATCTCGCCATGACCAGCTTTAACTTGAATCACAGCTCCCTGCAAATTCCCGTGTGCCTGATCCAATAAATATCGAACCACATTAAGCGGGCTCTCGCTGGTTGCATCCAAAATCGCTTCATTTGTCCACCCTTTAGGAATATAGGGACACATCAGAATCAAATCGCCCGAATGAATTTCAGCTTGATAAAACCGAACATTTTGCTCTCCCTGCCCAAAGCCGATTGAAAGCTCATTCGAAAAATTATCGATATGATCCGCATAGACAATCGTTGTATTTGCCGGCCCTGTATGACCGATCATTAAAGTCCGATCACGCATGACAATCATATTTATGACAACATTCGGAAGCACCATTCCGGGACATGTCTTTTGTAAATAATCGCCAATCTTTTTCACTGCCGCATTGATACCCATCGTGAAAGAACCACGAGCTGAAAAATACCCGTTCGAGATAATTTTTCCCCAGACTGCCAATTCCTGGCCGTACTGGTGAAGATTCCCCGAAGAGATTAATACAATCAGCACATCATTTTGGCGTGATTTGTCACATTTTTTGGGAGCGGAGAATACCTGCAATCCGGGTAATTCGCCCAGATTTCTGTTATTGATCAAATTCATAGGGAGTATATTCAGATCGAACAAAATACCGCCGTTTCCCATTCTAACATTTCCAAAATCTCTTTATTGAATTGTGTGCAATTTTTAAGCCAAAAATAATCGTCAGCATGATCTTCAAGATTTTAACTTCACGCAAGAAGATCTCATGGCGCAACAATAATATGAAATTAGGAAAGCCTCAATAAAATGGGAATTTTGTAATTGTATTGCTTTTACATTTCACGCAAAGCCATTAGATCCACGATGAATTCTCTTCATATTTCGCATCGCCAATGATTCGAAATATGGGCGGGATTCAGAGTATAATCATATATAAGTACATAGAATCATTCTGTAATATAACGGAGAGAAAATGAATCTCGAGGATATCAAATTTCCGATTGAAGGCAACGTTCAGAGTTTAGTACATTTTTCTGATGGTCAGCATAATTACGCGTTTTCTTTTGCGAGTCCATTCGTTTATCAACAGCCGGAGGAATTAAAAGAGAAGAAAGCATTCATTATCGGTTCCTATAATCCTTTTAATCCCGGAAATCAAACACCTGAAGAAATCTTTTCTTACTACACTGTTTCTGAAAAAAAAGAAAGACACCCATTAAAAAAATTGAATGCCAATCAGAAACGCCTGACACTGATGAACGGTAACCATGAAAAAATTGGAGCATTGGATATACTTACTCCACACAATCGACTTTTTAAATTTGATGGGATGATTCCAAATTTATTATATGATTCCGATGAAAAATTGGTTGGCTTTTGCCATTATCAGCCAATGCTTCGGAAAAAATGCGTTTATTCTTTTAAACCATCCTTTAACCGTCTGACAGAGAGTATCCGAATAAATGATATCAGGGAACTTGAAAACTCTGGTGTAATAAAATGTCATTATGCTTATGAGATTATCCGCAAAGACGCGGATGCAAAAAAACGGCTGGAAGCCATTTTCTCGGCAGAGAAGAAAGCTGAAATGGTAAGCAACCGGATCAGCAAAATTCAAAAAACTGAAACAGAAGAGCAATCGCTTTTATTCTTAACTGCCATAATTGCCTTTTTCTGGGACACATTGATCGACTTGCCATTGATGGAAAACTGACGCAGCCGTCTGGTCAATCCAGTTGCTTTTTTGCATATCTTTTTAAAAGGACTCGGTCGTTATCCGAATGCAAAAACAAACTCATACAGCCAGATTCGACATGACAGAAGGAAGTATCATTCGGCAGCTTCTTCTGTTTTCATGGCCGTTATTTGTTGGCAATATTTTTCAACAGCTTTACAATACCGTTGATTCTATCATTGTCGGGAATTTTATCGGCAGCAATGCATTAGCAGCTGTCGGTGTTTATTCGCCGATGAACAACCTGCTGATCGGATTATTTACAGGGATTTCCACCGGCGCTACTGTCATCGTTTCGCAGTCTTGCGGTTCAAAGAACAATGAAAAATTAAACAAATCCATCTTAGTTTCTATCTGGTTAACCGTTTTCAGTGGAATCCTGTTTACAGGTATTGGATTGTTTATCATCAAATGGCTCTTGCAAATGATTCATACACCCGCTGAAATTTTTGATATGGCATTAACCTACTCACGGGTTATGTTTCTCGGGATCATTTCGGTTTTTTTCTATAATATCTTATGCGGCATTTTACGCGGAATGGGCGATTCGATCATTCCGCTGGTTATTCTGATTGTATCCAATATAATCAATGGAATCTTTCTTTACATTTTTGTTGTGATTCTGAAATTCGGAATCAAAGGCGCAGCTTATGCTACGCTTCTGGCTCAAACAACGGCTGCAGTCGTTACTTTTATTTATCTGATATTGTCTCAGAAAAAATATGACATAAATTTGAGCGGAATTAAACCGGATTGGTCAATCGGGAAAGAATTAATTTCCATCGGACTGCCAGCCGGTCTCCAGAGCGCCATTTTTTCTGTAGGCTTTTTATTGCAGCAAAATTTGATCAATAGTTTTGGCTCAGTCCTGATTGCATCCTATACAATCGTAACCCGTGTCGATCAATTCGTAATGATGCCGATGAATTCTTTTGCAACGGCAATTACTACATTTGTCGGGCAAAATATCGGAGCATTAAAAATTCAACGAACACAGAGTGGCATTAAAAAGACGCTTATTCTAAGTCAGTTTACTACAATCGGTCTGGTTGCACTGCTCTTTGTCTTCGGCGATAATGTAATGTCATGGTTTACCAAAGACATCGATGTCGTAAAAACCGGAACAAACATTCTACGCACACTCAGCGCCGGATATATTCTTGTAAATACGTATGTGATATTAAGCGGCGCTGTGCGTGGAGCCGGGGATTCCGTGGCTCCGCTCATGGCCAGTTTCTTCTGCAATGTTATCTTGCGCGTTTCTTCCGCTTATCTGATCGTCAAACTGACGGGAAATTCCCGGCTGATCTTTGTATGCATCGCATCGTGTTGGACACTTGCCAGTATTTTCATGATTGTTTATTACAAAAAAGGAATCTGGCGCAAGAAAATTCGCGGTATTTTTTAAGAAAATTCAGTTTTAACTGATCAATGGTTATTTTCCTCGAATTTTATTAATCTGCCCCATGATCTTTGAACGATAATCTCTTTCCTCTTCTGAATTGTCAATAAAACGGTCGGTAAAATCCCAGATCTTTTTCCAATAAAGTTCTGGTTCGACATACATCGCATATGCGTGAGAAGCTTCCGGTATCACCAAAATATCTTTAACGCAATTTGTGGAATTATATAATTGATAAACCATTTCAGAAGGAACTTCTTTATCGCGTCCGCCGTGAATAAATAAAATTGGTGTTTTGCTCTTTGCCACCTGATTGATTGCGGAAGCGTCAAAAAACGAATATCCGGCTCGAATTCTTGTCACAAAGCTGGCTGCAACATGAAGCGGAAACCAAGGAATCGAATGTCGTTCAAAGTGATGGTTATACAAGCCTATCAGATCAGAATAACCGCTGTCTTCGATCACACATCGAACGTTGGAAGGTAATGATTCACCGGCAGCCATCATCACAGCATCAGCTCCTGTGGATACTCCATAATATACAATTCTGGCATCCGGGTCTTTGTCAATGATCTGATAGGTCCATTTTAAGATATCATTACGATCAAGCCAGCCCATACCAAAACAATTCCCGCCGCTTTTACCTGAGCCGCGGCATTCCGGCAGCAAAACATTAAAACCTCGCTCATAAAATATTTTTGCAACAGGAAACATTTGGGAAGCCATTCCAGCATAGCCGTGTACAGCGATTACCCATAAATTTGAATGCTTTTTTTGCATGAAAGAATATCCATGCAGTGCAACACCATCAAATGCTTTTTCGTTCAATTCGGAAATTTCAGTTCGTTCAGCCCAATGCAAAGCTTCCTCTGCCACATCTGTTCTGAGGAATTGTCCTCTCGTCATTGAATCGTTTTTCCATAAAGTCGGTCCAAAGAAGAATTTTCTGTTTCTGTTGATCGAATAATCATAAACAATATTTCCGGAAATTCCAGCAATCACGCCTACCGTTAAAGTACCCAAAAGGATCGTCTTCATTTTTTCATGGATATCTTTGTTCATTTTCATCTCCCAATTTGCTGTTTCATGCTGTAAAGAGTGTTTTTCTCAATAATAAAAGGATGTAATTATTTAGGGGTTGTTCCTAAAGGAAATATTTGTTAAGGATGGCATAAAACTACGAGTAAAATTGGATAAAAAAGGATCTTTCTGATACAATTAGTGCACGGAAAAAAGCAAAAAGAACCAAAAAACCTTGCATCAATCAGAAAGAAAAGCCGATGTATCTGCGAAAGAATCAACAGCAAGATTTGTGTAAAACCGCTCAGTGGTATCAATTCGATCGGAATTTAAATCCGGAAAACCGATGGGTAAGATTAGCAGAAATCATCCCATGGGATAGTTTTGAAAAAGAATATGCCAAACAATTTTCTGAGAAATCCCGGCACACAGCGCATCCGGTAAGAATGGGATTGGGGACGTTGATAATCCAGCGAATGATGGATTTGTCAGATCGGAAAACGATAGAAGCAATTGTGGAAAGTCCGTACTTACAATACTTTATCGGGTTGGAAAGGTTTGAATTTGAGCTGCCATTCAGTTACAGTATGTTGAGCAAATGGCGAGACAGGATCGATCTGGGGATGATTATGGGACTGATTGAGGAAATCGGACGTCCCGGAGAAAATTCAAATACGGCTGGAAAAAAGAGCGATGATGAGAGAAAAGGTGACAACAAGGGCGAACTGATAATTGATGCAACTTGCGTACCCTCCGATATACGATATCCGAAAGATACCGATCTATTGAATGAAGGAAGGGAAAAGCAGGAAAAAATCATCGACATCATGTATGCTGGAAGCAGCGAACGGAAAAAGAAACCAAGGACTTATCGAAAAACTGCCCGAAAAAAGTATTTGATGTTTGCAAAGAACCGGAATCCAAGTCAAAGAGCGATCCGAAATGCAATAAAAGCACAAATCGGCTATGTCAGGAGGAATTTCAAAACTATCGATCAGATGCTGGAAAAAGAGCCGGGTTTAATTGAATTATTGAGTGAGAAACAAAAAAGGGAATTGGAGACAACTCGTCTGGTATATCAACAACAGGAGGAAATGTATCGCGCAAAAAAGCATAATGTCGAAAACCGGATTGTCAGCATTTCACAGCCATACATTCGTCCGATTGTCCGGGGAAAAGCAAAAAATAAAACAGAATTCGGAGCAAAGATATCGATCAGCGTAATTGATGGGTATTCATATTTGGATCGCGTCCAATTCGATTCCTACAATGAAAGTGAAGACCTTTGGTCACAGATAGAAGCGTATAAACTTCGCACGGGGCATTATCCGGAAGCTGTTCTGGCAGATCAAATCTATCGAACAAAAGAAAACCGGCGAAAATGTGCTGAATTAGGAATACGACTGAGTGGGCCAAAACTTGGCAGAAAACAGGTCAATCAGGAGAAAGCGGAAAGAAAAATTGCCCAAATGGATTCCAGAAAACGGAATGCTGTTGAAGGCAAATTTGGTGAAGGGAAACGGTTCTATGGAATGGATTGTATCAAAGGAAAGACTGAACATACATGCAAGGTCATGATTGCTCTGTATTTTGTAGTTCTGAACTTAGCTAAAAGGCTAAGAGATTTTTTGTCGCAATTTTTAGATTGGATTTTAATCCTGTGCAAGTTCAATATTTTCATTAATTTTGGAAGAAAAAATGGGGCTATTCCACAACTTGCATAATATGGAACAACCCCTANNGGGGTTGTTCCTAAAGGAAATATTTGTTAAGGATGGCATAAAACTACGAGTAAAATTGGATAAAAAAGGATCTTTCTGATACAATTAGTGCACGGAAAAAAGCAAAAAGAACCAAAAAACCTTGCATCAATCAGAAAGAAAAGCCGATGTATCTGCGAAAGAATCAACAGCAAGATTTGTGTAAAACCGCTCAGTGGTATCAATTCGATCGGAATTTAAATCCGGAAAACCGATGGGTAAGATTAGCAGAAATCATCCCATGGGATAGTTTTGAAAAAGAATATGCCAAACAATTTTCTGAGAAATCCCGGCACACAGCGCATCCGGTAAGAATGGGATTGGGGACGTTGATAATCCAGCGAATGATGGATTTGTCAGATCGGAAAACGATAGAAGCAATTGTGGAAAGTCCGTACTTACAATACTTTATCGGGTTGGAAAGGTTTGAATTTGAGCTGCCATTCAGTTACAGTATGTTGAGCAAATGGCGAGACAGGATCGATCTGGGGATGATTATGGGACTGATTGAGGAAATCGGACGTCCCGGAGAAAATTCAAATACGGCTGGAAAAAAGAGCGATGATGAGAGAAAAGGTGACAACAAGGGCGAACTGATAATTGATGCAACTTGCGTACCCTCCGATATACGATATCCGAAAGATACCGATCTATTGAATGAAGGAAGGGAAAAGCAGGAAAAAATCATCGACATCATGTATGCTGGAAGCAGCGAACGGAAAAAGAAACCAAGGACTTATCGAAAAACTGCCCGAAAAAAGTATTTGATGTTTGCAAAGAACCGGAATCCAAGTCAAAGAGCGATCCGAAATGCAATAAAAGCACAAATCGGCTATGTCAGGAGGAATTTCAAAACTATCGATCAGATGCTGGAAAAAGAGCCGGGTTTAATTGAATTATTGAGTGAGAAACAAAAAAGGGAATTGGAGACAACTCGTCTGGTATATCAACAACAGGAGGAAATGTATCGCGCAAAAAAGCATAATGTCGAAAACCGGATTGTCAGCATTTCACAGCCATACATTCGTCCGATTGTCCGGGGAAAAGCAAAAAATAAAACAGAATTCGGAGCAAAGATATCGATCAGCGTAATTGATGGGTATTCATATTTGGATCGCGTCCAATTCGATTCCTACAATGAAAGTGAAGACCTTTGGTCACAGATAGAAGCGTATAAACTTCGCACGGGGCATTATCCGGAAGCTGTTCTGGCAGATCAAATCTATCGAACAAAAGAAAACCGGCGAAAATGTGCTGAATTAGGAATACGACTGAGTGGGCCAAAACTTGGCAGAAAACAGGTCAATCAGGAGAAAGCGGAAAGAAAAATTGCCCAAATGGATTCCAGAAAACGGAATGCTGTTGAAGGCAAATTTGGTGAAGGGAAACGGTTCTATGGAATGGATTGTATCAAAGGAAAGACTGAACATACATGCAAGGTCATGATTGCTCTGTATTTTGTAGTTCTGAACTTAGCTAAAAGGCTAAGAGATTTTTTGTCGCAATTTTTAGATTGGATTTTAATCCTGTGCAAGTTCAATATTTTCATTAATTTTGGAAGAAAAAATGGGGCTATTCCACAACTTGCATAATATGGAACAACCCCTATTTAAGTATAACGGATAAAAAAACCGCATCGCAAGAAATCGGTATATCAATCAGTAATTCGAAATATGATGAAGATTTTTTGTTATAGTATTTTTTTCGTGAAATGTGAAAATATCACAACAATAGGTTTTCACTCTGAATTCGAATAACAAGTCAATGTTTCAAAAAACTGATTAAATCCTGATTTTTTTGCTATTTGAGTATTTCGGGCTCCAACTATCAATAAACACACCTGCATTTTTTCATCGATAATCAAAATAAAAAGGTGGTCTGGACATTATAGATGAGGGGGTCACCCATAAGCCAGCCACCATATTAATTAAAGCTCATTCACGGCTTAAAGTCAAGTAGAGCCAGCGATTCGAAATATAAACCGACCTTTCGAATCAATCGCCCCCTATTTGAAATTACTTTATTGAATAAGTCTGCGTTTTCGAATTACTGGTTATTCGTACTCTCTGGTAAAATTGTGTAGATTTATTCATCGATCGCCTCAAAAGGAAGAAAAATTTGTTCGAATTACTTTTTTTAGGAACCTCTGCATCTGCGCCATCCGTCCATCGCAGTCTGCCTTCATTATTGATTCAGCATGAAGATCATCGCTATCTGGTGGATTGCGGAGAGGGAACGCAGCGTCAGATTTTGACTGCCGGAGCAGGATTCAAAAATCTGAATAAAATACTGGTCACACACGGACATCTGGATCATATTCTCGGACTGGCAGGTCTTCTTGCGACCTTGATCCGCTGGGAGAGTATGGAAGATATGGATATCTATGGCGGGAAAGATGCGATCTACCGCATTCAGGATTTAATTTATACCGTTGTATTACGCGGCAGTCAGATCCCAGCTCAGCTTCATTTTCATAATTTGACCTATGGAACCTTTATTGATGAGAAAAATTTCTCTATCAGTTGTTTCCCCGTCATTCATCGAGGTTCTGACTCGGTTGGATATTTATTCCAGGAACATGGTCGACGCCCGTTCCTTCCAGAAAAAGCAGAAGCACTGGCAATACCGCCGGGACCCTGGCGGCGTGATCTTACCAATGGAGAAGGTGTAACACTTCCGGATGGCCGCTTTATTGAACCGGATCAGGTATTAGGTCCCTTCAAACCAGGTGCAACCCTCGCTGTCGTCGGAGATACCGGCGAGACTGATTCATTGATCTCATATATTCAGGGTGCAGATGCACTGGTTATAGAAGCTACCTATTTAGAAGAAGAAATCGACCTGGCGAAAAAATTTTCTCATATGACAGCGAAATCTTCTGCAATGCTTGCTAAAACAGCCGGCGTGCAGCAGCTATATTTGACGCATGTATCACGTCGTCACAGAGAAAAAGACATTCTGGCTGAAGCACAATCCATTTTTCCAAATACGATCGTCGCCAGAGACTTATCACAGTATTTCGTAAAAAGATGACAAAAATCC
Source organism: Flexilinea flocculi (assembly GCF_001192795.1). Lineage (GTDB taxonomy): Bacteria > Chloroflexota > Anaerolineae > Anaerolineales > Anaerolineaceae > Flexilinea > Flexilinea flocculi. Next base: position 2,289,961 of record NZ_DF968181.1, read on the forward strand.
AACTAATAATTGACAGATAAAAAAATATCCTCTCGACGAGGATATTTTTTTATTATTACAAACAAAACGGATGTTATTCAGGATAGACTATGGCAGCTTTTTCCAAAATACTTTCCGGGAAAGTATATCCGATAGCATCAGCCGTATCCTGATTCAGAACAATATCTACATCCTTTAAAGACTCGACTGGCATGGTTGAAGGTTCTGCTTCACCTTTTAGAACTCGGGCAGCCATTAATCCTGTCTGATAACCTAACTTATAGTAATCAATACCGATCGTCATCAAACCGCCTGCTTTTACCATTCCAGGTTCACCACAAATGGTAGGAATCTTCTTTTCTTCGGTTACCTTGGCCAGATTTGGCATAGCCGAGGCAATAGTATTGTCCGTAGGCGCATAGATTGCATCTACTTTGCTGCTCAAAGATGAAGCGACCTGTTCGATATCGTTGACCGATGTAATCGTTCCTTTTTCAACAGCAAGGCCCAATTTCGTTGCTTCTTCTTCAACTTGTTTCGCCTGGATTTCTGAATTCACTTCTGAAGAATTGTAGATAATACCCAAGGTTTTTGTTTCAGGGAACAGTTCCATTAATAACGCCAGTTGTTTATCAATGGGGGCTGCATCGGTTGTTCCGGAGACATTGGTACCTGGAACTTCATTGCTTTCTACCAGTCTTGCTCCGACGAGATCGGTTACGGCTGTCACTAAAATCGGGATTTCTGTTGTGGCAGAAGCGACAGCCTGCGCTGCGGGTGTTGCAATCGCCAAGATCAAATCCACTTTATTTTTGACAAACCTGTCGCTGATGGTCATCAGGTTAGCCTGATCAGCCTGGGCATTCTGTTGGTCGATCTCAATATTTTTCCCTTCTTCAAATCCGGAATCTTTCAATCCGGCAACAAATCCGGAATTTGCAGCATCAAGTGCAGCGTGTTCCACTAACTGTAAGACACCAATTTGAATAAGTTCATCCTGAGCATAAACGACACCGGTGAGAATGGCAGAAGCCAAAACAACAATTAATAAAGAAAGAACGGATAATTTTTTCATGATGCTACTACTCCTGTTTGAAAAATATAAAAAAAAGACCTCCTGTTTGTGCAGGAGGTCTCTGTTTACAAATTCACTTAACCAAAAAGATCACTCTGCACCTGGTGTGTTAGTGTGATAAAAGTAATAACCAAAAAAGAAGAAAGAATTGTAATTTTTCATATTGATTCTTCAACTATATCATATACAAGAAAAAATCAAGAGCTGATTTTGAAGTTTTATGACACGCATATTACAACGAAATCATCGCCGATTAAGAATCTTTTTTTGCGGAATCGATAAACGATAACGAATTGAATAATTCTGCAAGATGTGTTTCACTTTCCCGATCCACGAGTGCAATGACTTCGTCATTCTCCATGAAAACCGTATCCCCGTGTGGTGGAATCACTTCGTCATTGCGAATAATTGCAGCAATAACAGATCGGAGTCCCAGATCTTTCAGTGACTTGCCAATGATCGGGGCATTTGCCGGAACGACTTCCTTAACTAATGAAAAATTACCTTTCCCCAGCTTGAGAAGGACCATCATATGTCCTGTCGAAATTTCTTCCTCAATCATCATCGACAACAATGCAACCTGGTTCAGCGCATAATCGACATGGAATGAGCTGTCAAACAGCCAAGCATGTTTTGGATTATTGACACGTGCAATTTTTCGAGGGACTTGATATCTTTCTTCAGCGAGATAGCATAAAAGCAGATTCAAATGATCATCATCGGTGCCAGCGACAAGAACATCAGCATCTTTGATACCGGCTCTTTCCAGCGTTGGAATATCTAAAAAATCCCCTTCATAAATGATTTCTGTTGGCAACTCTTTATGAACCAGCGACAGTACTTCCGGACGAGATTCAACCACTGAAACATTGTGCTTTTGAGAAATGAGAACTCTAGCCAACTGTGAACTGGTTCTGCCTGCTGAAGCAATTAGAATATTCATTTCATCCCTTCTTTTGTTTTCATTCCCAAACTCATATAAAGGTTACGAAGCCCTTCTGTATTGGTGCTTACGTGCAATACATCGCCCGATTCCACCGTTATTCCTTCAGAGAGACTCATTGTTTTGTCATTATGTGTATATGCAAAAATGATGCATTGTTTTACTTTCAGAAGATCATCCGACAAAAATTTCATATCGCTTTTTGGAACAACGACGTTATAGACACCAACCTCGATCGTTCCCAGTGAATACGGAGATTGTTCCAATTTATTTGTCAATAACTCTTCTATCCGCAAAATACCCCAGCTTACCATGGATACTGTCTGAATGTTCATATTATCGTAAAACATACGATACTGCGGCTTTGTGTTCAAAGCAATAATATTACTCTTATGGAACTTATCCTGAAACATCCGAGACAGAGTCAGGTTCAGAATATCATCCGTAGTTGTCAATATTACAGCATCGACCAGGTCAACATGCGCCCGATCAAGAACATCATGTGCAAGCGCATCCCCATTAATCCGCTTTCCATGGAAAGAATCCGGAAGCATCTCAAAGCTTTTATATTTAATATCCACTACCGATACTTCGTGCCCGCCCCTGTCCATTTCAATCGCAACATTCAAACCGAAGGTACCGCAGCCAATCACTATTACTTTCATCGATAATTTTCCTTTTTCTACAGATCCCGATTAAAGATCGTCAATATCATATGGGACTTCCGTGATGACAACATTCGGATAATGAATCAGCGCTTTCCGCAATGTATCCGCAGCTCGTGCATGCAGTATCGCTGTTGCAGGATTTTTACTGACGAATTGAGGAACAATGACCGTAACGACTTCATTGGGCTCCAATCGTTCTAATAAGGTTTCTATGTACGCAACAAGCGGCTCAATTAAATGACGATAGGGGGATTCTAATATGGATAAACGATATCCATCGCCCCATTCCTGCCATCCAGATTGAATTTTCTCAGATTCCTGAGGATCCACCGCTACATGAACGGCAGTAATATCATCAGAAATCGTTCTTGCATAGCGCAGCGCCTTCATTGTACATTGGTGAACACCACTCACCAACAAGATCACTCTGTGCCGATTTATCTGCGATCCGGCTTTTTCGCCTCCGCGAAGAGATAATTTTTTGCGAATACCCTGGTAATGCGAGTGAATCATTGAAAACAAAAAGACCAGGACCGGTGTCAGGATCAACACAAACCAGGCTCCGCTGGTGAATTTGGTCACCCCAAAAATCAACGAGATGATTAAGGTGCAAAATGCTCCAAAACCATTCATGAACATCTTCATCAACCAATGACGATCATATTTCAAAGTTGATCCGCGACCGTGAATTTCTTCACCTTCCTTCATTTTTCCGGCATTATGCCAACGTTTTGCCATTCCAAATTGAGAAAGTGTAAAAGAGACAAAAACACCAACAGCGTATAAAGGAATTAATCGGTTAACACTAGCCTGGAAAAAGATAATCAGTGCGCAAGCCATCAGCGCCAGGAAGATAATACCTCTCGAAAAAACCAGCCGGCTGCCACGCCATGAAAACTGCCGCGGAAGGAAACCATCTCTGCCAAGCATGGCGCTCAAACGCGGATAATCCGCAAAAGCTGTGTTTGCTGCCATGATCAAGATCAGCATAGTGGAACCGACGGTGATTAAATAGAAGATATTTTTTGAATGGAAGACTGTTCTTGCAACTTGCGAGATATTCGCTTCCAGTTCGGATGGAATTACGCCCGTCCGATAAGAAAGAAATGCGACACCCAACAAAAGCGTACCCAGTAAAAACGCCATAATTACAAGCGTCTGTCCAGCATTTTTTGAGCGCGGTTCTTTAAAAGCTGTGATACCGTTCGAAATTGCTTCAACTCCGGTCAGTGCTGTTGTCCCACTGGCAAAAGCTTTCAAAATCAAAAATGTCGTTACAGCAGCAAAAGCACCTTCATGTTCTAATGGCGGAGGATTTTGTACAACTCCCAGCGTACCAGTCAGGAACTGGTATACTCCCGAACCGACCATAATAATAATAGAGAATAGGAAGATATAAGTCGGAATAGCGAATGTTGTGCCTGATTCCTTCACGCCGCGCAGATTGATCACCATCACGAGCAAGACAAATCCGATCGAAATCGCAACGCGATGCGGATATAGTTCCGGGAAAACAGAGGTAAATTGCGCCACTCCGGAAGAAATAGAAACAGCTACTGTTAAGATATAGTCCGTTAACAAAGCTGCCGCCGCTGTCATCGCTGGAAGGTCGCCAAGATTATCTCGAGCAACGATATAAGCACCGCCCCCATCCGGATAAGCATGAATTGTCTGTTCATAAGAAAGCGTCAGAATCGCCAGCAAAGCGACAATACAAAGCGTAATCGGCATGGTGAATCCGAATGCTGCAGTACCGGCTGCTGCCAGAATCATCATCATTTCCTGGGTGCTGTATGCCATTGATGATAACGCATCCGATGCAAAAACAGCCAATCCAATTGTTTTGCCAATTGTCTGATGGGCTGTTTCCGATGTGCTTAATGGTTTCCCAATCAGCATAGTTACTAATGAACGGGAAGGATTGTATTCCAATTCATGATGGAATACGGTTTCATTCTTTTGGTCTAAATCAGTCATCTTATTCCAATTCTAAAAATCAAAAAAGGACTGTCTCCAACTTTTTCAATTTCGTCTAAAGACACTCCTCATAATCGCTAACAAATTATACTGCAATCAAAAAAGTTTTCCCAAACGTACATTACATGGCAATAATTCGAAATATGAGAAGAATATCAAATTTTCTTTTTATTTTCGATTGAATCCATATTTGGAATTAATGAACACAAATCGGATTAGGAAAGCGAGACGCTATCGCAATGGTAAAATCTTATCATATAGATATGGTCAAACAAAAGAATTTGCGGTTTTCAAGCGGAAAAACGAGGAAAAATTGACAAACAACAACATTTGTTTCAATTGTTTTTCTGGCACAGGTGGACAAAATCCTTGTCCATACTGTGGCTTTGAAAACTACAGCGCATGTAACTACCCGCAGCAGCTCCCGCTGGGGACGATTTTAAACCGTCAGTATCTGGTAGGCAGAGCTTTAGGACAGGGCGGATTTGGAATCACATATCTCGGATACGATTTGTCTTCCAACCAGCGTATGGCAATCAAGGAGTATTTCCCTTCAGGCTTAGCCATACGACAAGGTTTAATCCTGCAGCCAATTACGCAGGAGACTCAGACTGCTTTTTTGCATGGTGTCGAACTGTTTTACAAAGAAGCTACTATTTTAGCAAAATTGATACGATACCCCAATATTGTGAGCGTCTTTAATTTTTTTCAAGAAAATGGTACAGCCTACTTTGTTATGGAATATATTGAAGGTTTGTCTTTTAAGGACTACCTGGAAAGCAGGGGTGGAAGAATTCCATTTGAGGAAGCATTAAATCTTCTTTTCCCGGTCATGCAGTCATTGGACATCGTGCATCATGAAGGAATGCTCCATCGTGATATTGCACCGGATAATATCTACATTACAAGGGGCGGACAGACGAAGTTACTCGACTTCGGCGCAGCGAGATTTCATCAAAGGGATGATACACACAGCATCCGTACCATTATCAAACCAGGGTATGCACCCATGGAACAATATACCAGCACTTCTACGCAAGGGCCTTGGACGGATGTCTATGCGATCGGAGCCACTTTTTATCGTGCTATAACAGGAATTGTTCCTCCGGATGCTCCAACTCGAGCGATGCATGATGAAATTCGTTCTCCTTCCCAATTGGGAGTGCAATTACCTGCTGAAGCTGATTCTGCTATTATGCGGGCATTGGCTCCCAACATCGTCTTCCGTTTTCGTTCTGTTACTGATTTTTGCAGGAATCTGATCCAATCGGAAACTGCATCAACCCAAAATACAGCCAAATCCAATCCGCCGCTTCCACCGACCGTTCTATCCGAACATCCGACTCAGTGGCTGAATCCGGCAGGGAAACAACCGGAACCTGTGACAAGAGTCATACTTAGCCAACCGCTATTTCAGTTTGAAGTGAATAATCCCAAACATAACGGTTTTTTCCAGAAAGCGATAAATCGGTTGAAAAAAATCATAGGCAATGACCTTTCATTAGGTTGGATTCTAATTATTGGTATCCTAATGATTGTACTGATCCTGTTGACGGTGTTGTGGATCAAGCCATAAGCAGTTCAAATACTCTTTCAATAATCACTGGGTTTTATCCGTACATTTCATCGGGAAAATCTTGAAGTGATCTGCATGCCTTGCTCTGTAATTCGACATTCAGGAATAATTCGTAGTTTACGACTTTTTTTGCGCTCCTTGTAAAAATCATGCTGTAACACATTTCATCTGTCTTTTTTAAAAGGCTTTTCTAAAGTATGAGTTACTGATTGCTGCCAAAATTCACAAATGGATCAGGATATTCGCTTATAATTAAAGAAAAATAGCATGATTCGATGCTTACATTTTCACAAAAAGGAAAAATGAAATGATGGATACCATAATCGAACAAGTAATCGGACGCGAAATCTTAGATTCACGAGGAAATCCGACTGTAGAAGTTGAAGTTGTATTAATGGATGGTAATTACGGACGAGCAGCAGTTCCCTCGGGCGCGTCCACTGGCATTCATGAAGCGCTGGAATTACGCGATGGCGATAAAAAGCGTTACAACGGCAAAGGCACGTTGACCGCTGTTGAGAATGTGAATGATCTCATTGCAGACGAAATCACTGGCTATGACGCAGTGGAACAAATGGAAATCGATCAGGCTTTGCTGGATTTAGATGGTACACCGAACAAATCCAAACTTGGTGCCAATGCCATTTTAGGGACTTCTTTAGCGGTTGCAAAAGCAGCTGCAAATTCCCTCGGTTTACCGCTCTATCGGTACATCGGCGGCGTCTGGGCTCATACACTTCCAGTTCCCATGATGAACATCCTCAATGGCGGCGCACATACTTCCTGGCAATCCACTGATGCGCAGGAATTCATGGTCATGCCATTAGGCGCACCCACGTTTGCAGAGGGACTGCGCTGGGGTGCAGAAATCTATCAGACATTGAAATCTGTTCTGAAATCCCATGGATATGCGACGTTGGTTGGTGATGAAGGCGGATTTGCTCCTGCATTGAAAGCTAATAATGAAGCCGTTGAATTAATTCTGGAAGCCATTGAAAAAGCTGGCTATAAAGCAGGCGTAGATGTTGCAATCGCATTGGATCCGGCTGCCTCAGAATTATTTGATGAAGAAACGAAGAAATACAACCTACGCAAGGAAGGTAAAATGCTGACCAGTGAACAGATGGTTGCTTTCTGGAAGTCCTGGGTTGATCAGTATCCGATCGTTTCCCTTGAAGACGGATTGGCTCAAGATGACTGGGACGGATGGAAAATGCTCGTTGAAGAGTGCGGCGACCGCCTGCAAATTGTCGGTGATGATTTGCTGGTAACCAATCCGGAACGCGTTATCCGTGGAATCAAAGAAAAAGCTGCCAATGCACTGCTCGTCAAATTAAATCAGATTGGCTCTCTGACCGAAACTATTAAAGCAGTAGAAACCTGCCAGCGCAATGGATGGCGTGCAGTCACCTCTCACCGCTCCGGTGAAACAGAGGATTCTACCATTGCTGATCTTGCAGTGGCATTGAACATGGGACAAATTAAAACCGGCGCGCCATGCCGTTCAGACCGTGTTGCCAAATACAATCAACTTCTCCGCATTGAAGAAGAACTGGGCGAAACAGCTGTCTATGCCGGCTGGTCTGCGTTGAAATCCCGCTCGTAAAAGTACACAAAAAAACAGAGGTCAGTCAGACCTCTGTTTTTTTTTATGATTCCAGTTTCGTTTTCAAGACTTCCAACAGTACGGAAACCTCTTCCTCCGACAACGTAATCCCTTTTCCCATTCTTGAATGATCCTCAGACCAGCTTCGGATATCGAATTTGGGTTCTGCATCATTCCAACTGACCAGATTCAGTTCTTTAGACCATCCCTTCGAATCAGTAGAAAGAATTGCAATTTTCTCGACAATATCAAATTTTATTTCCTTATCGACTTTCATCCGCATCCACTCCTCTCAATACAATCTGCAATTCATTATAAATCTGGTGATCGGAAAAAATAGCAGGAATTCGAAATATGAAAAAATCATATGTAGCTGTTTTATAGTTTGAATAGCTGATTGCCGGTTTTTATACTCAATGAAAATTCCGATCTTTGGTAGAATAAAGGTACCCTAAAATTTGAAGGTGGCGCTTTAATGACAGATTACAGTTTAAAACTGAATCAATGCATCGCAGTACTGCCAGATATACGCAGTATTTCCGGAAATTACCCAGATATTACTTACAATAAAGTAGCTTTTGACTCCAGAAAAATCCAGCCAGGCAGCATTTACGTTGCACTTGCAGGGATTAATGTTGATGGCCATGATTTTATCCAACACGCAATCCAAAAAGGAGCTTGCGCAGTGATTGGTACCAAAGACATGCCATCTGAACTTGCTGTTCCCTATATTCGGGTTGCTGATGCGCGCCTCGCGATGGCATGGGCATCAGCAGCATTGTATAGATTCCCATCAAATGAGATGGTCATGATCGGTGTCACTGGCACAGATGGCAAGACAACAACCTCGACATATTTATATAACATCCTGCGGGAAGCAGGATTTAAAGCCAGTTTGATATCCACTGTGTCAGCAGTAATTGACGATCAGGAAATTGATACCGGATTTCATGTCACCACACCGGAAAGTCCGGATATCCAGCATTATCTTGCGGAAATGAGAGATGCAGGGGTTACACATGCGGTATGTGAAGTCACCTCTCACGGACTGGCACAACAACGTGTAGCTGCAATCGATTTCGATATTGCCGTTGTAACCAACATTACGCATGAACATCTGGATTATCATAATTCACGAGAAGCATATTTTGCTGCAAAAGGAATCCTTTTTCAGAATTTAGGGAAAAAGGACAGGGCGACAAAACCTTTGGCTGTTCTTAATGTGGACGATCCTGATTCTTACAATTTTCTAAAAAAAATCACTACGGTCAGAAAAGTTTCCTACTCTGCATCCGGAGAATTACAGAATGCTGTCAGCCGGATTGAAAGTATCGTCTCCTCGCCTTCCGGGTTGAAAGCGGATGTTGTTTTCAAAAATCTGCAGGGTATCTCGGGTGAAACAAAAATTCCAGTAACCACAAATTTGTTGGGAATTTATAATGGTTCCAATTTGCTTGCTGCAATGACAGCTGCAATTTACGGCCTTGGCGTTTCTCCTGAAACCGCTGCAAAAGGAATCGCTGCTGTTCAATCCATTCCAGGAAGGATGGAAGTCATTGATTACGAACAAAATTTTACCGCAATCGTCGATTTCGCACATACTCCGAATGCCTTAAAACAAGCTTTGGATTCTGCCAGAGCCATGCTGGTGCAAAATCAGGAAACCGGAGCAGAGGCAAATCGCATTATCGCAATTTTTGGCTCAGCCGGATTGCGTGATCGGGAAAAACGCAGAATGATGCCGAGAGTATCCATTAAGAATGCGGACATCACTATCCTTACTGCGGAAGATCCCCGCACCGAACCTCTGTCGGATATTCTCAGTGATATGGTTGATGCAGCCATTCAAGATGGTGCTGTTCTAAATAAGAATGTTTTTATTGAACCGGATCGGCGGGATGCTATTCGACTGGGGATCGCCATGGCAAAGCCAGGAGACATCGTGATTTCATGCGGAAAAGGGCATGAACAGTCGATGTGTTTCGGTACCACTGAATTTCCCTGGGATGATCGGACAGCTATGAAAGCAGCCTTATGCGAATTTTTGCATTTGGAAGGTCCGGATATGCCATATCTCCCTGATAAAGATCATTATCTGGATAAATTGTAGATATCACAATCTGGCAAAAAGGATAGCAACTCGAAATATAGGAAGGATCAATAGTAATTGAGTTGTTTTATACTACGCGTATAAATAACTCAATTACTTTTTTTTCTTTCTTTTCCTCCACTAAATCGAAAAAAAAGAACGACAAACCTTCTTTCTTGATTCGAACAGTAAATTCAAATTTTAATTTGTTGTTTTTTTGGATGGCTCTTCCAAATTTTGTAATTCCGCATCAAGAAGAGGTTCTACTTTTGTTCTTCTTCCTGTACTCCTGCCATCATTAATCCAAGCTTTTCCGCAGTGGCAGTCGGTCCATCCACAATACCAATAATCCGACCTTCAAAGATAACCGCAATTCGATCGGACAAAGCTCTGATTTCATCCAAATCCTCAGAAATCAAGAGTGTTGCTGTTCCTTCACTGCGTTGTTTCAATAAACGACGATGAATATACTCTGTTGCTCCGATATCTACACCTCTTGTAGGTTGAGCAGCAATCAGGATTTTCGGATTGCGATTTAGCTCCCGCGCGAGAATAAGTTTTTGTACGTTTCCGCCGGATAAATTCTTTACCTTGGTTGACAGTGTTGGAGTTTTTACAGAAAAATCATCCACAGCTTTCTGCGTTGCTGCGGCTATATTGGAAAAATTCAGAATCCAATGCTTTGAATACGGGATTTTATCATGATCCTCTAAAATGAAGTTTTCCATGATATCAAATTCCCGAATGATTCCTTCTTTATTGCGCTCTTCGGGGATATAGGATTGTCCAGCAAGAATCCTTTCATATGGAGAAGCTTTGGTCATTTCAATGCTATCGATGATAATCCGCCCTTTGGAACATTTCCGGAGTCCGGCTAACGCCTCGGCCAGTTCACGCTGACCGTTTCCGGATACACCAGCTAATCCTAAAATCTCGCCGCTTCGAATTTCCAGGGAGACACCCTTGACCTGATCCTCTCCCCAGTCGTTCCTCACCCAAACATCTTCGATTTTCAGCTTCACATCCCCAACAGATGGAGCAGCTCGCTCATATTGCAAAACCACCGGACGTCCGACCATCATTTGAGCCAGCTCGGCTTTTGTCAAATTCTTGTTTTCCCGTTGACCTACACTTCTTCCATCCCGTAAAATGGTAACTCGGTCACTGATAGCTAGCACTTCATGAAGTTTATGAGATATAAAAATGATTAAATGTTTTTCTTGCGCCATCTTTCTCAAAATCTGAAAGAATTCATCAACTTCCTGAGGTGTCAAAACAGCAGTCGGTTCATCCAGAATCAGCAAATCCGCTCCTCGATATAGCGTCTTCACAATTTCAACACGTTGCTGCTCACCAACCGACAGTTGCCAAATATATGCTCTGGGATTCAATTTAAGATTATAGGTATCACAGATCTCCATCATCTTCTTTTCGACAATATTTAAATCCAGAAAGGGTTGTCGGCTGGACTTCAAACCCAGTGCTACATTTTCGCGAACCGTTAAATTGGAAACCAGCATAAAATGCTGATGAATCATACCGATTCCTGCATGGATTACGTCCGTCGGAGAAGAAAAATGACACTCTTTTCCATTAATAAGAATCCTGCCGCTATCCGGCTGATATAAACCATAAAGCTGTTTCATCAGCGTGCTCTTACCGGCTCCGTTCTCACCTAACAAGGCTAAAATTTCTCCTGCACGCACTTCCAAATTCACATGGTCATTCGCCAATACACCAGGAAACTGTTTTGTGATGTCAATCATTTGAAGCTGTTTTATCGGCTGTTTTACCGCTGCAGGATAATATTTCTTAGACATTTTCCCTCATCCGTTTATTAATAGAATCATATCGATCTATAAATTCTACAATTGAGATTGCTTCCTCAGCCTTATGCCCTCCTCACAATGACAGGTGCCATGTGAATAACACAACAGCAAGGTTTGTCATTGCAAGTCACAGATCGGCAAAGCAATCCTCCACATCACAGAATAACAATAAAAACATCATTCCGGATTGCATCTCCGGAATGATGTTCCCTGTAAATTAATTATCCTGCAGGCAGCGGTTCAATTTCTCCATCAACAATCTTCTGTGCCAGATCATCAGCCATATCAATCAATTCCTGGTCAATCTCCAGATTTTCAGTATTCCATAAAATCTGCAAACCGCCATTTTCGAAAGTCAGATCGTATGCAGCGCCGCCATAAATGCCTTCAGTCATTTTTGTGATGATTTCATTTAGAATCGGTGTCCAGTCATAAACAAGACTGACAAGAACATTTTCCGGGGCAAGTGGAATCGTATCCCACTGAACACCCAACCAAACACCGTCTCGTTCTTTCACAACGCTGACTGCACCTGGAATGGATTGGGATGTTCCCGTAAGCACCATCGCTCCTTCATCCATATGCGTTTCCGCGGCAGCGGACATTAAAGAAACATCCGAGAATGAGGAAGTATATGTAACGCTGACTTCTGCACCGGCTTCCGCCGCACCATTTTTAAAGCCGTCAATATAGGTTTTTGCATCGCCGGATTCAACAGGTCCGCAAACGCCTAATTTGCCATTTTCACTGACCGCGGCTGCAATCTGTCCGAACACATAACCACCCTGTTCAGCACGTGCCTGATACACAGAAACATTATCCAATCCGAAGAAATCTGTACCATTTCCCCAGGCAAAAGCTGTTTCCGGATAATCCGGCGCAATTTCCTGGATTGATGTGCCATACTGAGATCCGTGCGCAATAACCAGATCAAAGCCCATATCCGCATAGTCCCGAATCGCTTCTCTGGCATCCGCGACATTGAACATATCTTCGGAATAAACAATTTCAAAGTTTTCTTCACCGACTTCACTCTGAAGCACTTTAAGCGCTTCATACATGGATTGGCTGAAAGAATAATCATTGATCTTGGACGGCATTACCATAGCCACCTGAAAGACTTCATCCTCAGCAAGAACAGGAACAGACAACAAGGTCATGACGACACAAACAAATAAAATCATGATTGAAAACTTCTTCGACATCTTATCTCCTTATTTTCTAATAGGGACGAGAGAAAAGCATGTTTTCTGTCAGATTCTGATTACAGGAAATTCTGTTTTTAGCCATCTTCAAACATTTCTGCTTTTTTCTATCCCTTTTTTCAAACCAAATTATTAATTTTCACTGCGTTCATATGGAACGGACAACGCCGCAGGTGCATCTCTGCCCTGTACAAAAACAAGCGTGATGATGGTAAGTATATATGGCAACATCATTGCGACATCGGAAGGGATGTTGATTCCAAGCACCTGCATTCGAAGCTGTAATGCATTCACAAAGCTAAACAACAGTGCACCGAAAAGGACTCCTTTGGGTTTCCAACCGCTGAAATATACGAGGGCTACCGCAATATATCCGGTACCATTCGTCATTTTCTCCTGGAACATGTTAATATTGGCAATTGAAAAAGTCGCTCCTGCTATTCCTGCAAGAACACCGCCGATACAAACGCATAGATATCGGATTTTAATCACCGAAACGCCCAAAGTGTCAGCCGCCTGCGGATTCTGTCCGACCGAACGAATCTTCAACCCCAGGGTTGTTTTGTAAAGGACAACCGAACATACCGGGATCAAACAATATGCCAGATAGACCATCAGGTTATTCTGAAAAAAAGTTTCTCCAATGAAAGGAATATCACCAAGAACAGGGATTTTCAAGGGAGCAAATCCCGCTACAGATTGTACCGTTCCCTGTAACAGCGTTTTAAATAATAACGATGAAAGACCAACTCCGAACATGGTCAATCCGATACCGCTGATACCCTGAGCAGCTTTGAATGTAACACTGATCAGCGACATGATCAATCCCATGAATAAACCGATCACAGCCGCTGCAGCAATACCCAAGAATAAGTTACCGGTTTGATAAACCACATAGAAGGCGGAAAAAGCCCCCATCATCATAATGCCTTCAACCCCAAGATTGAAGCAGCCGGCAGTTTGGTTGAAAAGTTCGCCCAATCCGGCATAAAGATAAGGCATTGCAAGACGAATCGCCATGCCGATAATTCCGAATATCGTTGCTGCTGAGAACAAGTTATTCATTTTTTGCTCTCCTTTTGGATCGGTTTGTTGAAAAAATCTTTGCTGCAACCACGAATAAAACCACCAGTCCTAACAAGGTGTCAATAAAAGCCGAGTGGACTTGAACAGAACGCTGCATTTTATTGCCACCAACCATCAACCCGCCAAACAATACTGCTGCGGGAATCGTCCCGATGGGATGGAGATTCCCGAACAACGCGGTAACGATGCCATTGAACCCGTAATTTGCAGATATATTTTCCAGCACACGATGCTGAACGCCAAAGAGTTCGATGCCTCCAGCCAGCCCTGAGAATGCCCCGCTCAGAATCATAGCCATTGCCTGATAGATTGGAACTTTTATCCCCGCATATTTGGATGCAGCAGAATTAAAACCAACGGCTCGAATACGGTAACCGATTGTCGTTCGCCACAATAAAACAAACGCAAAAAATGCCAGAATGACAGCGAGAATGGTACCGGTATTTAGTTGTGTGGGTGGAGCCAATCGGGTAAGCCAGGTATATTCAGGCATTTGCGCAGTTTGGGCTGCCCGTGTACCCATCTCAATTTCATGTGGATCGATCATCGGTCCACGCAAAAGAAAATTCGAAAAATACACAGCAATTGAATTCATCATAACCGTTGTCAGAATCTCGTTCACACCCATACGAGCTTTTAGAAATCCCGGAATACCACCCCAGACAGCACCGGCTGCCATTGCGGTCAACAGGCATAAAGGAATCATGATCAAACGTGATGGGATCGGCAAATATAAAGCGACGGCAGCTGAGGCAAGAGCGCCCATGATAATCTGACCTTCTCCACCGATATTGACAACACCTCCGCGAAAAGCAATACAGACACCAATGCCCACCAGCAATAATGGAGTTGCCTTGATTACGGTCTGAATGATTGCCCGCTGGCTGCCAAAAGCCCCTTCAAATAATGCCTGATATGCGTCCAATGGGTTTTTCCCCAGTGACTTCAGCATAAAAATTCCGATGATTAATGCAAGGAGTGTCGCAAAAATCGGAAGGATTGCGTCAAATGTCTTTTGCATGAAGGAGCGAATTTTTAACAACATTCAACAGATCTCCTTGAAAAATATATGGGTATAAAAATAGGAACTGATTGATACTAATCTTACAGAATAAAGTCAATTTTTGCAAATCATTTCTAAAAATCCACCATTTTGAAACATGAAAAGTATCCATGTTGTGCTTATGGTGTTATGCTGTGTGCCAATGATTTATATGATGAATCAATCATGGATGAATGTTTCATTGCAATCATAGAGAAGCAGTCTGTTCTCATATGTAGCAGGAGAGTGTTTCGCCCCTGCGCCATCATTTTTGACTTGTTTTCAAATCATTTCATATAACTCATCATTAATTATTGTAATAGTCTTTCATATTTGTTGATAAACTTCATTTGTAACTCCTGATTTATATATTTCGAAGAGTTGATCAGCAATTCGGAATATTAACCAACCTTTTGAATCAATCGAAAAAATTTGTATGTTTTTTTATACTCGGCATAAAACAGCACTACAACAAATAATTTACACCATATTTTGAATTACTTTCGATAAATTTCAAAGGTTGAAATTAAAAATTCCCATATGATATACTTATATCTATAGGAAGATTTTTTATGGGGCAGCCGGAGAATCGACCTATCTCACAAACTACTAACCGGCTGCTAAAGTTGGTGAATCATGAACACGCAAAGGAATATAAGCAGCAGGAGAAATGATTTTCAAATTGCGCGATTGGATTCCGCGCATGCAATGACCATTTTCAACCAGTTTATTGACAAAAGCTGTGATATTATGCGCCGTAATTGGGGCGAAATATTCCAAAGGTTTGAATTTTCTTACACCTGAGCCTGATAAAATCATCATACTGCATTCCGTCATAACGACGGGTTCGTGAGAATCCTGGGCGCTAAGTATTTATTTCTGATTCAGCGCAATCCTTTCAGGAAAATCATGGAATTAAAAAACCTGAGAATTGATCATCCGCTTAATGATCATTCAATGGGTTTAGCAGTCTATTAAAAAGCCAATCCTGGATAAAGGATCAAACCATCCATTTTAATCCGCTTCCAGAATTCGGATCGTTATTTATTCCATGAAAACAAATGAAGACAGTGATTCTCTTGGCCAATAGTAATTCGGAATATAAGAGGATTATTTATTGTTGAGATGATTTTTGCGCGAAGCGCAAAATCATCTCAACAATATAAAGTTTTTCCCGATTGATTCGGATAACAAATCGATATTTCGAATGAATTACTTGGCTAAAGGTTCAGGGGAAATTCTATGTTTTTAAATAAAAATTGGAAAACCAATTTCGCACTTCTTTGGGCAGGCCAAATCATTTCACTATTAGGGACTTCCATTATTCAGTTCTCACTGATTTGGTGGATTACAGAAAAAACCGGATCAGCGATCCTGCTTTCAATCGCAGCACTTTCAACATTGATCCCGGAAATCTTCATCGGGCCGTTTATCGGACCAGTTATCGATCGCAGCAACAAAAAGAAGATTTTATTCTTTTCCGGCATTAGTATTTCAATCATCGCCCTGGTTCTCAGTTTTGGGTTTCATCAAAACCTGATTGTTCCATGGATGATTCTGATCGGATTATTGCTTCGCAGCATCTTCAATGTTAGCCGCTGGCCGGTTCTGAGCGCTGCTGCAGCGCAAATAGTTCCCGAAAATCATCTGACCCGCATCAATGCAGTCGATTACATGATTCGTGGATTCTCGAATATCATCGGCCCTATCACAGGAGCTTTTCTGATCAATTCCATTTCCATTCAAAAAATTATGCTGACAGATGTCTTACTGGTTTTGATCGGATTTATACCGCTCTTCCTGGTAAAAATTCCTGAAATCATTAATAATGCAGATGCAATGCCTTCTATCCGAAAAACGATGATTCGAAATTGGAATGACTTGAAAGACGGCTTTATTTACGTTCAGAAGAAACCTGGATTGCTGAAACTTTTGGCATATCTGTCGATCATCAATCTATTGTTGATTCCGGGAGACCATCTACTTCCATTGATGATTTCAGATCATTTCGGCGGTGGAGCCACTGAACTGGGTATGATGGGAATGGCTTTTGGAATTGGATCGATTGTGGGCGGTTTGATACTGGGGATGCAGAGTGAATTGAGAAGCCGAATGAAGACAAGCATATCCGGGGATATTCTCTATGGCGCGGCTGTTATCCTGATCGGTATTTCAACAAAAAATCAGTTTCCGTTGGCAATACTGGCATGGGGAGCTGCCGGAATCGGCGAATCGTTAAGTCTGGCTTCACTGAATGCATTGCTGCAATCCAGAACGAAACCAGAGATGCAGGGACGCGTCATTTCGATCACTTCGAGCCTGATCAATATATCTGTTCCGCTCGGAATGATCATTTCCGGCCCAGTCGCTGAATTTTTTGGAATCCATCAGATATACATTTTCAGCGGGATTGTTGTTCTTCTCATCTCAGGTAGTATGATCAATATTCCGAATTTCTTCCAGTATGAAAAGAATAAACCAGTCAGGTCTTTCGATCAATCCTATTATTAATCGCTGGTCTGGGCTTGCATGCCATTTTGTCATTGCGAGGAGGGCATAGCCCGACGCGGCAATCTATTGAATTCTTGCGTGATAGAAGATTGCTTCGCCTCTGCGAGGCTCGCAATGACAGATTTAGCCCCTGTGTGGCTAACAATGCCAGGATTCACCACAACAGTGCACACATGGCAATGTGTCATTGCGAGGAGGGCATAGCCCGACGCGGCAATCTATTGAATTCCTGAGTGATAGAAGATTGCGAGGAGTTTATCTGCGTTAACAGATTATTTTGGATCAGGACACCTTTTTGATTGACCTACAGATGAGATATAACGCCAGATTACCCTCAGCGCCATCGGAGAGAAACTCATCCTCAATCCGAAAATCTGCTTCTTCAGCCAACCGATGCAATTCTGCAGAGGAAAACAGATGAACATATCTCAAACCGGTCTGTTCGGTTTGTCCAGGGAGACTGTATCGCCAATCAAGCAATGTATCTCCCGGCTCGAGCTCAGAAAGCTCCATGCCAACAGTTTCCCAGGGTAATACGCGATTCATTAATTTGGGCGAATTCTGAAACTGCCAGACAGAAAAAATGAATAATCCGCCCGGCTTAATAATTCGAGAAATCGCGCGCATGATTCTTTGATGGTGGATCGCCCCAGGAATGTGATGAATCGATGCAAATGCGCATACTCCGTCAAATGAATGATCGGAGAAAGGTTGATCCCAACCTGGATCCATCAGATCTGCCATCCCATACCGAATGGAGAGCTTTTCATTGGATATTTTTTCTGTGATAGACCTTGCTTCCTTCAGTAAAGGTTCACTGAAATCCAATCCCAGATAGGAGCCGGACATACCGGACATGGCCCATTCCACACCAAGTGCACCGGAGCCGCATCCTAAATCCAACCAGTCACCATCTCGCGGAATTTCGGATAAAATACGTCGAATTCCCGGCTGAATCCGTCTCCTTGTGGCAGCGAAAGCGTCACCAAAATCATGATAGAACTTATGATTGATTGCTAAAAGTTGATCAACGATTACTTGTTTCATGAGATCTGCAATTGAAAGCGCTATTTTATCTGTTTTAAATTTCGTATTTTTTTCGGCATCCGATAGACTTTCGCTAATCCGCCCTGACTGGTTTCACGATACAACGAAGGAATATCCTGTCCTGTATGCTTCATCACATCGACAACATCATCAAAACTGACACGGTGCGAACCATCGGAAAAAGAAACAAACTGAGCAACATAGTGCGCAATTCCTGCCGCGAAAGCATTTCGCTCGATACATGGAACCTGGACCATTCCATTGACCGGATCGCAAGTCATCCCAAGATTATGTTCCAACGCCATTTCAGCAGCATATTCAATTTGACGGATAGATCCCGAATAAAGCTGAACTGCGGCGGCAGCTGCCATCGAGCAAGCGACTCCAATCTCACCCTGACAGCCAACTTCTGCACCAGAGATGGATCCATTGTGTTTGACGACATTGCCAAAAATACCTGCAGTAGCTAAAGCTCGAAGAATGGCTTCCTCATTACGATTAAGCATTTCAGCAACAAATCGGATTACTGCCGGTACCACACCACTGGAACCACATGTCGGAGCTGTCACAATTTCACCACCCGTGGCATTCTCCTCGGAAACTGCCAAAGCATAGGAAGTTAAAAGCGGATTTCCGGCATATGAATCATTCATCATTTTACTTTTGCGGTAATACAAACTGGCTTTGCGGATTACGCCCAAACCGCCTGGGATAACTCCCTCTTTTTCAATTCCACGGTCAATTGCTGCATACATAACATGAAGAACATCGCGCAAATAATCCCAGATATCTTCACCCTCGCATTCCTCAACATATTCCCAGAAACTTTTTCCGGTATGTTTGAGGTAATCTAAAATCGCTGTCAAATTTCTATGCGGATAACAGTAATTCACTTCATTGTCCAGAATTCCTTCGGATAAAGCTCCACCCCCAACAGAATAAACCATCCATTGATGAATTGGATTTTTTTCGGCGTCATACGCAGAAAATTCCATTCCATTGGGATGGAAAGAAGGAATTATATCCGGTCTCCATTCAATGATCGTTCTTTGCCTTGGCAACACATCATAGATAGCCTGATCGGTAAAATGGCCTTTGCCTGTCGCAGCCAGACTGCCATAGAGCGTGACCTGGTAGTGTGCCGCATCAGGAAATTGAGTGAAAAATTTTTCAGCAGCAAAGCGCGGTGCCATCGTATGGCTGCTGCTTGGTCCATGTCCAATCCGATATAAATGTCGAATCGTATCCATATCAATATTCTCCCAGATTTTCTAATAAAACACGCACTTTTTCCATGGCTTTTCCGCGATGACTGATGTTGTTTTTTTCTGATTCAGACAATTCCGAAAATGTCTTCCCAAGTTCAGGAATATAAAAAATCGGATCATACCCGAATCCGCCGCTGCCACGTTCCTCGTCGATGATTTCGCCAGGGCAAATACCTTGTGCTATCAGGATGTCCGGCTTTCCAGGTACAGCAATAGCCGCCGCGCAATAGAATCTTGCGCACCATGGACGCGGTTTATCCAAGAGATTTTTAATGAGATACTGCCTGCGATCCGCATCCGTCGCATGCGGTTTCGGGCAATAGCGATGTGAATAAATTCCGGGTGCATTATCAAGACATTCGACTTCTAAGCCCGAATCATCAGCAATTGTAATCAGACCGGATTTTTTGCAGAAAAACATCGCTTTCTTTTCAGCATTTTCCTCAAAGGTTTTTCCGTCTTCTTCAACATCGAAATCCAGAGCAAGCTCAGCAGGGGTAACTAATTCATATTCAAATAATATGTCCTGGATTTCCTGAATTTTATGCCGATTATTGGTTCCGATTAAGATTCTCATTGTCTATGTAGCCTTTTTCAAACTTATTTTTGATCATCCGGTTGTACAATGATTCATTTCCTGTGTTTCCATGATTATACCTGTAGAATCGGATTGAAAATGAAATGCAGTAATCCGAAGTATTGACTTGCGATTCAATCAATCGGTAAAAAATGGTGATCCATTTTTTTATATAGCGCAAAATGTAAATGATATCGGGAATATTTCAGAAATAATTTGACGAATTTTTTGAGAATTGTACTGAAGGTATTAACAAAAAAAAGTCATGTTGGCAATAACCTACTCTCCCAGGAGGTCGCCCTCCAAGTACCATCGGCGTTGACGCGCTTGACTTCCGGGTTCGAGATGTTTCCGGGTATACCCACGTCCCTCTGGTCACCAACATGACTTTCTATTTCTTCTTTCACTGAATCTCAGTATGTAGTATCCTTTTTCTTTTTACAGAAAACCGACCTGTTCCTTACATCACGTCTCAAGCCTTCGATCATTAGTACTGGTTTGCTCAATCCATCACTGAACTTTCACTCCCAGCCTATCTAGCACGTAGTCTCCGTGCGATCTTATTCATTCCTGATAAGAGAACTTATCTTGAAGCAAGTTTCCCACTTAGATGCTTTCAGCGGTTATCTCTCCCAAACGTGGCTACTCAGCTATGCAATCGGCATTACAACTGACACACCAGAGGTTTGTCCACCCCGGTCCTCTCGTACTAGGGGCAGCCCTTCTCAATTCTCTTTCGCCCACAGCGGATAGAGACCGACCTGTCTCACGACGGTCTGAACCCAGCTCGCGTACCGCTTTAACCGGCGAACAGCCGGACCCTTGGGACCTTGTACAGCCCCAGGATGCGATGAGCCGACATCGAGGTGCCGAGCGAAGTCGTCGATGTGAACTCTTGGACTTCACCAGCCTGTTATCCCCGGGGTAGCTTTTATCCGGTAAGCCACGACCATTCCACTCTGTATCGTGGGATCACTAAGCCCTACTTTCGTATCTGCTCGACGCGTTGGTCTTGCAGTTAAGCTCCCTTCTGCCTTTACACTCTCCGACAGGTTTCCATTCTGTCTGAGGGAACCTTTGGGCGCCTCCGTTACCTTTTTGGAGGCGACCGCCCCAGTCAAACTGCCTGCCTGACACGGTCCCCTACCCGGTTTACGGCGTAGGGTTAGAGCCCAAATATCATCAGGGTGGTATTTCACTGGCGACTCCACCAAGGCTGGCGCCCTAGTTTCATAGTCTCCCACCTATCCTACACAAATTATACCTAAACTCAATGCCAAGTTACAGTAAAGCTCCACGGGGTCTTTTTGTCCTGCTGCGGGTAGGCCGCATCTTCACAGCCATTTCAATTTCACCGGGTCTATCGTTGAGACAGTGTTCTAGTTGTTACGCCGTTCGTGCGGGTCGGAACTTACCCGACAAGGAATTTCGCTACCTTAGGACCGTTATAGTTACGGCCGCCGTTCACCGGGGCTTCATTTCTGAGCTTCGTGTCTTTCAACACTAACCCCTCCACTTAACCTTCCGGCACTGGGCAGGCGTCAGCCCCTATACTTCGTCTTTCGACTTCGCAGAGACCTGTGGTTTTGCTAACCAGTCACTAGAACCCTTTCACTGCGACTCATGATCCCTATTTATCAGAATCTTGAGCACCCCTTCTCCCTAAGTTACGGGGCTATTTTGCCTAGTTCCTTAACGATAGTTCTCCCGTTCGTCTTAGTATTCTCTACTCATCTACCAGTGTCGGTTTGCGGTACGGGCAATATCATTTCATCGTTTAGAAGTTTTTCTTGACAACAAGGTCCATCTCAGTTCCGGCTTGCGCCTCCTGACTTCCCTCGGCTCAAACTGGGCTTTTCACTCCAGCTCTCTTCACCTACCGTTCATCCACCTAAATCCACTAATAGGCTGGACTTCCTTATTGTGTCTCTCCATCACTCCCTGATATCGGTGCTGGATTATTAACCAGCTGTCCATCGACTACGCTTTTCAGCCTCGCCTTAGGCCCCGACTAACCCGACGCAGATTGACTTGACGTCGGAAACCTTAGATTTTTGACGAACATGGTTCTCACATGTTTTACGCTACTTATGCCTGCATTCTCACTTCTGTACGCTCCAAGACTCCTTCCGGTATCCCTTCTCCGCATACAGAACGCTCCCCTACCGATCGTCTTCTTCAGACAATCCCATGGCTTCGGTACTATGCTTAGCCCCGTTACGTTTTCCGCGCAGAATCACTTGACCAGTGAGCTATTACGCACTCTTTAAAGGGTTGCTGCTTCTGAGCGAACCTCCTGGTTGTCTTTGTAACTCCACATCGTTTCCCACTTAGCATAGATTTGGGGACCTTAGCCGATGATCTGGGCTGTTTCCCTCTCGACTACGAATCTCATCACCCGCAGTCCGACTATAAAGATTCCATCTGTGGCATTCGGAGTTTGTTTGGATTCGATAAGTCTTTGACCCTCTTGTCCAGTCAGTGCTCTACCTCCACACATTATTCTTTACGCTAGTCCTAAAACTATTTCGGGGAGAACAAGCTATCTCTGAATTCGTTTGGCATATCACCCCTAACCACAAGTCATCCCTCAACTTTGCAGCGTTGAAAGGTTCGGTCTTCCACGAGGGCTTAATCTCGCTTCATCCTGCTCATGGTTAGCTCATCCAGTTTCGTGTCTAATCGTTGCGACTCTTTCGCCCTATTCAGACTCGCTTTCGCTTCGGCTCCGGGTTTCTCTCCCTTAACCTCGCCACAACTATTAACTCGCAGGCTCATTCTCCAAGAGGCACGCCGTCAGGCTTTGTCTTTCGACCATTGCCCTCCGACTGCTTGTAAGCTTACGGTTTCAGGTTCTTTTTCACTCCCCTTATCGGGGTACTTTTCACCTTTCCCTCACGGTACTTGTCCTCTATCGGTCGCTGTGTGTGTTTAGCCTTGGGAAGTGGACTCCCCAGCTTCATACCGTATTAGCGTGCACGGTACTACTCAGGTGTCAGTACGGTGTGCTCCCTATTTCGCGTACGGGGCTCTCACCCCCTCTGGCTGACTTTCCCAAGTCATTCCGCTATAGTTCGCCTTTTTTCACTTTTTGTACTGATCCTACAACCCCTCCATGAATCTCTTCATCTCGGTTTGGGCTTCTCCCATTTCGCTCGCCACTACTTTGGGAATATTCTCTTTTCCTCCGGGTACTTAGATGTTTCAGTTCCCCGGGTTCCCTTTCTCATACTATCTTTTTCATATGAGAATAACAGAGGTTCTCTCTGTTGGGTTTCCCCATTCGGATATTCTGGGATCGGCGCTCGTTCACAGCTCCCCCAGACTTTTCGCAGTGTCCCACGTCCTTCTTCGGCACTCAGCGCCAAGGCATCCTCCGTAAGCTCTTAGTAGCTTTTCACGTGATGTAAGGAACAGATCTTTTTTCTGTTCTTTTTCTTTCTTACTTCACTCGGTTTTTGCTTTGACTTTCGTCTTTTTTTGTTTTTTTC